>JAFKFH010000003.1 GCA_017307375.1 Alphaproteobacteria bacterium | reverse complement strand
AGCTACAAGACCATCAAGTTCACCTACGCCCCCCAGAAGACCGACGGGTCGATGGGCGGCAACGTCCAGGCCGGCTGGGACGTCATCGCCAACAAGGCGGCGTAATCCAGGCCGCAGACGTCCCGCGGGGCCGGCACATGCCGGCCCCGTTCGCATTGCCCCCCTGAAATCGGCGTGATGCCGGCGCTGGGGCCTTCAAAAAGCCGCAGCGCCGCGCCATCCTGGCGGCGTGACACAGGCGGGGACCATCCCAGACAGCACGGCGACAGCGCCGATCGTCCCGGCACCGGGCCGGGTGATCGCCGCCGCCGCCTATGCCGGCGGCACCAAGCGCGCCGATTTCGACCCGCGGATGGCCGGTGCCGCCCGGGCCGCCGGCGGCGACTTCTTCTGGATCGGCCTGGCCGAGCCCGACGCGGATGAACTGGGCGTCATTCTCGGCCATCTCGGCATCCCGATGCCGGCGATCGAGGAAGCGCAGCGGCGTCATCGCCGCCCGAAGATCATCGAATATGGCGGGCTGGTGCTGGTCGTGGCCGCAACCGTCGAGGCGGCCGGCGAAAAGCTGCGCTTCGGCGAGACCCAGCTGCTGCTCGGGCCCGACTACCTCGTCACCATCCGGCGCGGCACGGCCGCCAGCTACATGCCGCTGCGCCAACGCCTGGAGGAATGCCCGGACCTGATCGCCCGCGGCACCGACTTCATCGCCTCGGAACTGATCGACCTGCTGATCGAGCAATTCGCCCAGGCGGCGGAGAGCTTCGAGGGGCTGGTGACCGCGATGGAGGAGAAGATCTTCGTCCGCGGCATCAGCCAGTCGGAGGTGCGCAAGCTGTACCGGCTGCGCCGCAACCTGCTGCAGCTGCATGGCGCGCTGACCCCGCTGATCGAGATCTGCCGGCGGCTGTCGCGCATCGAGACCCGCTCGATCGATGCCGAATCCCGCCCCTATTTCGCCGAAGCCGGCGACCGCGCCCAGCGGGTCGGCGAGGCCATAGCGATGCTGCGCGAGACGCTGGCCTTCGCCTTCGAGGCATCGCTGATGCTGGGCCAAGCGCAGCAGACCGACATCACCCGGCGGCTGGCCGCCTGGGGCGCGATCCTGGCGGTGCCGACGGCGATCGCCGGGATCTACGGCATGAACTTCGAGACCATGCCCGAGCTGAAATGGGCTTACGGCTATTTTGCCGTCATTGCCGTGATCGCCGCGATCTGCGGCTATCTCTACCGGCGCTTCCGCCGCGCCGGATGGCTGTAGGAAAGGCTGCGCCCGCGATGACCACCCGCCGCATCCTGCTCTGGTGTCTCGGGCTGCTGGTCGCCCTGCCGCTGATCGGCCAGGCGGCGACCGTCGCCACCCAGGAACGCAGCGCCTCCTGGTCGGGACGACGCTGGGATTCCGCCGGTCTTGCCCCCGACCCCGCGGTGGTGCGCGAGGCCGTGATCCAGGCCTATGCCGCCCGGGTCTGGGGCTGGCGCGGGGTCTTTGCGGTCCACAGCTGGCTTGCGGTCAAGCCGGAGGGGGCCAGGTCCTTCACCCGCTATGAAGTGATCGGCTGGGGCGGCGAGGTCGTGCGGATTTCGAACGGCGGCCGGCCGCCGGACGGCTACTGGGCCGGCAATCAGCCGGAAAAGCTGCTGGACATCCGGGGCGCGGACGCCGCGCGGCTGATTCCGGAAATCGAGAAGGCCGTCGCCGACTATCCGGGCCGGGAGCGCTACATCATCTGGCCCGGGCCGAACTCCAACAGCTTCGTCGCCCATATCGGGCGCCAGGTACCCGAGCTGCGCCTCAGCCTGCCGCCGACCGCCATCGGCAAGGACTTCCTGGTCGACAGCTACCTCGTCGGCTCCGCCCCCTCCGGCACCGGCCTGCAACTGTCGCTGTTCGGTCTTGCCGGCGTCACGCTCGCCGCGACGGAAGGGATCGAGCTCAACCTGCTCGGTCTGACCATCGGCGTCGACCTGCTGCGGCCGGCGCTGAAACTGCCCGGCATCGGCCGGGTGGGCATGGCCGCGATAGATGAATGATTTTTTCATATTGGCCGCCAGTTATCGCTAACGCGTGAAGATTTTCTTCTTTACGGAACCTGGGCCTCCATCTAGGCTTTTCCCCTGTTGACCCTTGGTTCAGGGAGCGTCGTGTAATGGCCGTGCTGTCGGTTGCCCCATTCGATTTTGTCGTGTTCGGCGGCACCGGCGACCTTGCCCAGCGCAAATTGCTGCCGGCGCTGTTCATGCGCGACCGCGACGGGCAGATCACGCCGGACAGTCGCATCTTCGCCCTTTCCCGCCGCCCGGTGCCGGACTTCCGCCGCGACGTCGAACATGCGCTGCGCGAGCATGTTTCCGAGGCTGAACTCGACGCCGGCGTCCTCGCCCGCTTCCTTGCCCGGCTTGAGCATGTCGCCGTCGACGCGACCTCGGACGACGGCTGGCCCGATCTGGTCAAGGCCCTGGGTGACGGCGACGATCCCAGGCGCGTGCGCGTCCATTATCTCGCCACCTCGCCCGACCTGTTCGGCCCGATCTGCGAGGCGCTGGGCCGCTACGGCCTTGCCGACGCACGGACCCGGGTGGTACTGGAAAAGCCGATCGGTCACGACCTCGCCTCGGCCCGCCGCACGAACGATCAGGTCAACGCCGTCTTCGACGAAACCCAGATCTTCCGCATCGACCACTATCTCGGCAAGGAAACGGTCCAGAACCTGCTGGCGCTACGCTTCGCCAACGCGCTGTTCGAACCGCTGTGGAACGCCTCGGCGATCGATCACGTGCAGATCACCGTCGCCGAGAAACTCGGCGTCGAAGGCCGCGGCGGTTATTACGACCATGCCGGCGCACTGCGCGACATGGTGCAGAATCACCTGCTGCAGTTGCTGTGCCTGGTGGCGATGGAGCCGCCGCGCGTCCTCGACAACGAGGCGGTGCGCGACGAGAAGATCAAGGTGCTGCGCGCCCTGGCTCCGATCACCCGCGAATCGGTCGGGCATTCGACGGTGCGCGGCCAGTACCGCGCCGGCGCGATCGACGGCCAGTCGGTGCGCGGCTATCTCGACGAACAGTCGGTCGGCGAACAGAGCCAGACCGAAACCTTCGTCGCGCTGAAGCTCGAATTGAAGAACTGGCGCTGGGCCGGCGTGCCGTTCTACCTGCGGACGGGCAAGCGGCTGCAGCAGAAGGTTTCCGAGATCGTCATCCAGTTCCGCCCGGTGCCCCATCGCATCTTCCCGGCCGATGCCGGGCCGATGCAGGCCAACCGCCTGGTCATCCGCCTGCAGCCGGACGAACATATCCGCCTGCTGATGATGACCAAGGAACCCGGGCCGGGCGGCATGCGGCTGAAGGCGGCGCCGCTGAACCTGTCGTTTGCCGAGACCTTCAAGCAGCGTTTCCCCGATGCCTACGAGCGGCTGCTGATGGATGTCGTGCGCGGCAACCCGACCCTGTTCATGCGCCGCGACGAGGTCGAGGCCGCCTGGGCCTGGAGCGGCACGATCCTCGATGCCTGGGCCCAGGCCGACGAACGGCCGCGCCCCTACATCGCCGGCACCTGGGGTCCGTCCCAGGCGATCGCGCTGATCGAGCGCGACGGCCGCACCTGGTACGACGAAACGCTGGAGGGCGTATGACGACGCCGCTCGACCGCCGCATCGCCGAGGTCACCGATCGGATCCGCGATCGGTCGGCCGGCACCCGCGGCGCCTATCTGGCCCGGATCGACGCCGCGCGGCGCGAGGGGCCGCTGCGCGGGCGCCTGTCCTGCTCGAACCTCGCCCACGGCATCGCCGCCTGCGGCGCCGTCGAAAAGCAGGAACTGGCCAGCGGCCCGCAGGCCAATCTGGCGATCGTGTCGGCCTACAACGACATGCTGTCGGCCCACCAGCCCTACGAACGCTATCCCGCCCTGATCAAGGCGACCGCTGGCGCCATCGGTGCCGTGGCGCAGTTCGCCGGCGGTGTCCCGGCGATGTGCGACGGTGTCACCCAGGGCCGCGCCGGGATGGAGATGTCGCTGTTCAGCCGCGACGTCGTCGCGATGGCCACCGGCATCGCGCTGAGCCACGACATGTTCGACGGTGCGCTGCTGCTGGGCATCTGCGACAAGATCGTGCCGGGCCTCGTGGTCGGCGGCCTCGCCTTCGGCCATCTGCCGGTCATCCTGGTGCCCGGCGGCCCGATGCCCTCGGGGTTGTCGAATGCGGAGAAGGCCAAGGTGCGGCAGCTGGCGGCCGAGGGCAAGGCAGGACCGGCCGAACTGCTCGACGCCGAGATGAAGGCCTACCATGCCCCGGGCACCTGCACGTTCTACGGCACGGCGAACACCAACCAGCTGTGCATGGAACTGATGGGACTGCATCTGCCCGGCGCCTCGTTCGTGCCGCCGAACACGAAACTGCGCGACGCGCTGACCCGGGCCGCCACCGAGCGCGTCGCCGCGATCACCGCGCTGGGACCGGACTACACGCCGATGGGACACGTCGTCGACGAACGTGCCGTCGTCAACGGGGTGGTCGGCCTGCTCGCCTCCGGCGGGTCGACCAACCACACGCTGCATCTCGTCGCCATGGCGGCGGCGGCCGGAATCAGCCTGACCTGGGACGATTTCGCCGACCTGTCGGCCGCAGTGCCGCTGCTGGCGCGGATCTACCCCAACGGTCTCGCCGACGTGAACCATTTCCACCGTGCCGGCGGCACCGGTTTCCTGGTTCGCGAATTGCTTGCGCTGGGCCTGCTGCACGACGATGTCCTGACCGTCGTCGGGCGCGGCATGCATGCCTACACCAACGCCCCGACGCTCGACGGCGACCTGCTTGCCTGGCATCCCGCCCCCGCCGAAAGCGGCGCGTCCGACGTGCTGACGACCGGCGACAAGCCGTTCCAGGCCGATGGCGGCATCCGCATCCTGCGCGGCAATCTCGGCCAGGCGGTGATCAAGACCTCGGCGGTCAAGCCCGCCCATCGCGTGGTCGAGGCACCCGCCCGGGTCTTCCGCAGCCAGAACGAATTCCAGGATGCCTTCGCCGCCGGCCGACTGACCGGCGATTTTGTCGCCGTGGTCCAGTTCCAGGGCCCGCGCGCCAACGGCATGCCGGAACTGCACAAGCTGACGCCGCCGCTCGGCGTGCTGCTCGATCGCGGGCAGAAAGTGGCGCTGGTGACCGACGGCCGGATGTCCGGGGCATCGGGCAAAGTACCGGCCGCCATCCACGTCTCGCCCGAGGCGGCGGCCGGCGGCATGATCGGCCGGATTCGCGACGGCGACATCGTGCGCCTCGACGCCGAGGCCGGTACGCTCGATGTCGCAGCCGACCTCGCCGCGCGCCCCGCCCCCGAGGTCGACCTGTCCGCCAACCAGTCGGGCACCGGGCGCGAACTGTTCGCCGCCTTCCGTGCGCATGTCGGCCTGGCGGAGCACGGCGCCTCGATGTTCGGCCGCTGACCGATGCCGGCCATCGTCTCGCCCCGGCCCGGTCCAGCCTGGCCCGCCGTCGCCGTCGATCTCGGCGGCACCAACGTGCGGTTCGCCACGGTGGACGGTCCCGGCGCGGCATTGCGCGCGATCGATACCTGTCGCGGCGACGACTTTGCCGATTTCGACACGGCCTTCGCCGCCTATCTGGACAAGGCCGGGCTGCAGCCCCGCGCCATCGTGGTGGCCGCCGCCGGGCCGATCGAGGCCGAGGACAGGATCACCGTCACCAACCGCGATCACTGGGTGGTCTCGGCCTCCCGCCTGGCCAGCCGCCATGACCTCGACTGCGCGGTGCTGCTCAACGATTTCGAGGCCATGGTGCGGGTGCTGCCGGCGTTGCAGCCGGCGGACGCCATCCGCGTCGGCGGCGAGGAAGCCCCGCCGGACCGGACGATGGTGCTGATGGGACCCGGAACAGGGCTCGGTGTCGCCACCCTGGTCAGGGCACCGCGCGGCTGGCTGGTGGTTTCGGGCGAGGGCGGTCATGTCGACCTGGCCCCAGGCACGGAGCGCGAGGACGCCGCCTTCGATCTGATACGCCGCGATGTAGGCCGGGTGACGGCCGAGACCATCCTGTCGGGACCGGGGCTGGTCAGGCTCTACCGCACGCTGGCGACGCTGGATGGCGAACGGCCCGCCCTCGACGAGGCCCCGGCGATCACCGCCGCGGCGCTGCATCAGGGCGATGCGCGCGCCGGCGAGGCGGTCGCGATCTTCTGCGCCCTGACCGGCGCCTATGCCGGCGACCTCGCCCTGATCCTCGGCGCCCGCGGCGGCGTCTATCTCGGCGGCGGCATCCTGCCGCGGCTGGCCGGAATCATCCCGGCCACCCCGTTGCGCGCCCGTTTCGAGGCGAAGGCGCCGATGGAGGATTTTGTCCGCCCCATTCCGGTCAAGCTGATCACCGCGGCCTATCCCGGCCTGGCCGGGGCCGCGCTGTGGCTTGCCGACATCCAGGAGAGATGAGTGCCATGAATCCGCAGGAAGGCCTGCTGCAGATCCTCGCCGCCGCAGCGGTGGTGCCGGTCGTCACCGTCAAGGATGCCGCCGAAGGTGTGAATCTCGCCCGCGCCCTGGTCGAAGGCGGGCTGACCGCGATCGAGGTCACGTTGCGCACCCCCGCGGCGATGGACGCGATCGGCGCCATCGCCCGCGAGGTCCCGAACGCGGTGGTCGGGGCCGGCACGGTGCTGAGCCGCGCCCAGCTCGCCGCCGCCGCCGCCCAGGGGGCGCGCTTCGCGGTCAGCCCGGGAACCAGCCCTGGCCTGCTCGCCGCGGCCCGCGAGTCGCGGATTCCGTTCCTGCCCGGCGCGGCAACGGTCTCGGAAATGATGGCGTTGGCCGAGGCGGGCTTCACCTACCAGAAGCTGTTCCCGGCCGAAGCGGTGGGGGGAACCGCGCTGCTGAAAGCCGTGTCCGCGCCGCTGCCGCAGCTGCGCTTCTGCCCGACCGGCGGCATCGACCTGGCGCGGGCGCAGGGCTATTTCGACCTGCCCAACGTCGTCTGTGTCGGCGGTTCCTGGGTGGTGCCGCCCGCGGCCGTCGCCGCCGGCGAGTGGAAGAAGATCACCGATCTGGCGTCCGAGGCCGCCGAGATGCCGCGGCGCTTCACCGCGAATTTCTGACATGGCGGCGGCAGGCGGCATCCTCGATACGCTGGCCGAACAGCGCGGCCGGCTGCATCGCGCCGAGGCACGGGTGGCCGAAGCCGTGCTGGCGGCCCCCGAAATCGTCCTGCGCCACAACCTGACCGCCCTGTCGCGCCGCATCGACGTCTCGGAGGCGACGATCGTGCGCTTCTGCAAGTCGGTCGGCTGCCTCGGCTTTCCCGACTTCAAGCTGCGTCTGGCCGAGGCACTGGCCCGCGGCACGCCCTTTGTCAGCCAGTCGGTGGGGCCGGGCGACGGGCTGGGCGACATCGCCGCAAAAGTGCTGGCCGCGGGCGCGGCGGCGATCGACCGCGCCGCCCAGACCCTCGACACCCCATCGCTGGAAAAGGCGGTCGACGCGCTGGCCGGCGCCCGCCGCATCATCTGCATCGGGTTCGGCGGCTCGGGCCCCGTCGCGCTCGACGCCTGCCACAAGCTGTTCCGGCTCGACGTGCCGATCCAGTCCGCCGCCGACGAGCCGCTGGCCCGCATGGCCGCGGCGGGGCTGAAGACGGGCGATGCCCTGCTGGTCATCTCCAACACCGGGCGCACGGTGGCGGCCATCGAGATCGCGCGGCTGGCGCGCGAGGGCGGGGCCACGGTGATCGCGCTGACCGCGCCGCGCTCGGCGCTCTCGGCGACATCGGACATCACCATCGCGGTGACGCCGGTCGAGGATTCGGAAATCTACACCCCGATGGCCTCGCGCCTGGCGCATCTCGCCGTGCTCGACGTGCTGGCCGTCGGGCTGATGCTGCGCCGGGGGCCGGAGTTCCGCAAGCATCTCGCCCGCGTCAAGGCGGCGGCCAACGCCACCCGACTGCCACCGGAGGCAGAAAACAAGATCCACGCTTAACCGAAGGGATGACCCGGCCGGCGCCACGGGCCATCATCTGCAGATCGCGGCGACCATAAACAGAACAGTGGGAGGTTACGGTCATGAAGCGTTTGTCACTTGTTAGCGGTATTTCGATTTGCGCGCTGCTCAGCCTGGCGGCGGGTGCGGCGATGGCCCAGGCCAAGAAGCCGGTGATCGGCGTCTCCTGGGCGAACTTCCAGGAAGAGCGCTGGAAGATCGACGAGGGCGCGATCAAGGCGCGGCTGGCCGAGCTCGGTGCCGACTACGTCGCCACCGATGCCCAGTCGAGCCCGACCAAGCAGCTGGCCGACGTCGAAGGCCTGCTGGCCCGCGGCGTGACCGCGCTGATCATCAACGCCTGGGATTCCGAGGCGATCCGCCCCGCCGTCGCCAAGGCCAAGGCCGAGGGCGTGCCGGTCGTCGGCTACGACCGCCTGATCGAGATGCCCGAGGCTTTCTATATCACCTTCGACAACAAGGAAGTCGGGCGGATGCAGGCGCGCGAGGTGTTCAAGCTGGCACCGAAGGGCAACTACATCTTCATCAAGGGGGCCTCGACCGACCCGAACGCCGATATTCTCTATGCCGGCCAGCTCGAAGTGCTGAAGCCGGCGATGGACAAGGGCGACGTCAAGTCGATCGGCGACCAGTACACCGACAAGTGGCTGCCCGAGAATGCCCAGCGCAATACCGAGCAGATGCTGACCCGCGCCAACAACAACGTGGCCGCGGTGGTTGCCTCCAACGACGGCACGGCCGGCGGCGCGGTCGCCGCCCTGACCGCCCAGGGCCTGCAGGGCATCCCGGTCTCGGGCCAGGACGGCGACAAGGCCGCGCTGAACCGCGTCGCCCGCGGCCTGCAGACCGTCTCGGTGTGGAAGGACGCGCGCGCGCTGGGCAAGCGGTCGGCCGAAATCGCCGTCGACCTGTCCAAGGGCACCGCGCCGGACAAGATCGCCGGGGCGGCGAAATGGGCCGAAGGCGCCAAGAAGGTGCCGATGGACGCCATCCTGCTGACGCCGGTGCCGATCACCAGGGACAACCTGGATGTCGTGATCGCCGCCGGCTGGGTCACCAAGGACGTCGTCTGCCAGGGCGTCGAAGCTGCCAAGGCACCCGCCGCCTGCAAGTAAGTACCTATAATAACGAGCGGGGACGGCACCGCCGTCCCCGCCGCTGACTGGGGAGTGCTTTCACGATGGACACAGCGTCCGATACCGGGCTGGTGGTCGAGCGGCGGGGGATCGGCGGGTTCTTCGATGCGCTGGAGCTCGACACCCGCCTCGTCGCCATGCTGGCCGCGCTCGCGGTGATCTGGGTCGGCTTCGACGTGATCACCGGCGGCATCTTCCTGACACCGCGCAACCTGTGGAACCTGTCGGTCCAGACTTCGGTAGTCGGCATCCTGGCGACCGGCATGGTCCTGGTCATCGTCGCCCGCCATATCGACCTGTCGGTCGGTTCGGTGCTGGGCTTCCTGTCGATGGTCGTCGCCGTGCTGCAGGTCCAGTATTTCCCGCTCGGCGCCTCGTGGAACTGGATCGTCACGGTGCTGTGCGGCCTGGCGCTCGGTTTCTGCATCGGCAGCTTCCAGGGCTGGTGGATCGCCTATCGCGGCGTGCCGGCCTTCATCGTCACGCTGGGCGGCCTGCTGGTCTTCCGCGGCCTCGCTTGGTGGGTGACCTACGGCACCACCGTCGCCCCGCTCGACCAGACCTTCCAGCTGCTCGGCGGCGGCATCAACGGCTCGATCGGTGCGACCTGGACCTGGGTCGTCGGGCTGGCCGGCATCGCCGCCATGGCCTTCCGCACCGTCACCCGGCGGCGGCGGCGCGCGGCGATGGGCTTCCCGGTCCGTGCGCTGTGGGCCGAGATCGTCGTCTTCGCGGTGCTGGCCGCCGCGATCGTCGGCTTCGTGCTGGTGATGAACGCCTATACCCGGCCGCGCACCGACCAGTCGCAGGGCATTCCGATCCCGGTCCTGATCCTGATCGGCGTGGTGCTGGCGATGTCGTGGCTGGTGCGGTCGACCCGGTTCGGTCGCTATGTCTGGGCGATCGGCGGCAACCCGGAGGCCGCGCTGCTCGCCGGCATCAACGTCCGCCGCATCACGCTGTTCATCTTCGGCCTGGTCGGCCTGCTGGCCGGGCTGGCCGGGTCGGTGCAGACTGCGCGGCTCAATGCCGGCGCCTCGTCGACCGGTGAACTGCTGGAACTTTCGGTCATCGCCGCCGCCGTCATCGGCGGGACCAGCCTGGGCGGCGGTGCCGGCACGATCTCGGGCGCCGTGCTCGGCGCGCTGATCATGCAGAGCCTGCAATCGGGCATGGTGCTGGTCGCCCTGCCGACGCCGATGCAGAACATCGTCATCGGCGCCGTGTTGGTCGTGGCCGTCTGGCTCGACAATGTCTATCAGCGCCGCCGGCGCTGAGGGAGGATGAACGCGATGACCACCCCGCTCGTCGAGATGAAGAACATCTCGATTCATTTCGGCGGCATCAAGGCCGTCGACGACGTCAGCATCGACCTGCAGCCGGGCGAGGTCGTGGGCCTGCTCGGCCATAACGGCGCCGGCAAGTCGACCCTGATCAAGATCCTGTCCGGCGCCTACCGTGCCACCGACGGCGAGATCCGCGTGGCCGGTACCCCGGTGACGATCGACAGCCCGCGCGACGCCCGCACCCACGGCATCGAGACGATCTACCAGACCCTCGCCCTGGCCGACAATCTGGATGCCGCCGGGAACATCTTCCTCGGGCGCGAGATCATGACGCCCTGGGGCACGCTCGACGACGGTGCGATGGAACAGGCCGCCCGCCAGGTGATGAAGCGGCTGAACCCGAATTTCGTGCGCTTCAAGGAACCGGTGCGCAACCTGTCGGGCGGCCAGCGCCAATCGGTCGCCATCGCCCGCGCGCTGCAGTTCAATGCCCGCATCCTGATCATGGACGAGCCCTGCGCCGCGCTGGGGCCGCAGGAAACGCGCCAGGTCGGCGACCTGGTCAAGCGGCTGAAGGCCGAGGGCATCGGCATCTTCCTGATCAGCCACGACCTGCACGACGTCTTCGACCTGTCCGACCGGGTGACCGTGATGAAGAACGGCCGCGTCGTCGGCACCTGCACCACCGACAGCGTCTCGAAGGACGACGTGCTCGGCATGATCATCCTGGGCAAGCTGCCTTCACAGCTATCGTCGCGCGACCGGGAGTTGCTGCAATGAGCGCCGAGGTCGTCGGCGGCATCCAGGGCGGCCTGCTGGAATGCCCGGTGTGGGAGCCCGAGACCGCGACGCTGTGGTTCGTCGACATCGCCGCCCCCAGCCTGAACCGCTACCACCCCGAAAGCGGCGCGCGTCAGGAATGGCGGCTGCCCGAGGCGATCGGCTCCTTCGCGCTGTGCCGTGACGGGCGGCTGGTCCTGGCCATGCGCTCGGGGCTCTACCGCTTCGATCCGGTCGGCGAACAGATGCATCTGCTGGTGCGGGCGCCCTACGATCCCGCCGACACCCGCTTCAACGACGGCCGGTGCGACCGCATGGGACGGTTCTGGGTCGGGTCGATGTACGAGCCGCGCGACCGCCCCGCCGCCGCGCTGTTCCGCCTCGGCCATGACCGGATGCTGACCACGGTGGTCGAGGGCATCACGCTGTCGAACGGCCTGGCCTTCTCGACGGACGGGCAATGGTGCTACCACGCCGACTCGCCGGCCCGCACCATCTGGCGATCCCGGCTCGATCCCGCCAGCGGCACGCTGTCCGAACGGTCGGTGTTCGCCACCCTCACCCCCGACCAGGGCCGGCCCGATGGTGCGGCGATCGATGCCGAGGATCACTACTGGGTGGCCGCGGTCGATGCCGGCCGCCTCTTGCGCTTCCGCCCCGACGGGACGATCGAGCGCACGGTCGAGGTGCCAAGCCTGTGGCCGACGATGATGGCGTTCGGCGGGCCCGATCTGAAGACGCTCTACGTCACCTCGCTACGGGTCAACCGCAAGCCCGAGCTGCTCGCCCGATCGCCATTGTCCGGATCGCTGTTCGCCTTGCAGGTCGACGTCCCAGGGGTCGTCGAACCGCTCTACCTCGGCTGATCCGCCGCCGCCTCGCTGTATAATTGCCATTGCACCGCCATGATCTGCCGGGATAGTTGTGCAGCCAGGAGGCGGGCCGGCCAGATATTGGGCGCAGGTCCCACGTGGCAAGCGCCGGAATAACGGCGGCTGCATGAGATTCAGACCAATGTCCGCAGCGCGGGCATCGGTCTGGACCGGGGCGGTGGTGGAATGATGCTCGATACCGGCACGCTCAGTGTCGTGCTCGCCGTGATGTCGCTGGCGATGGCCGGGGCGATGGCCCTGCTGTGGCGCATCCACGGCGATTATCCCGGCGTTCCCAGCTGGATCGCGGCGAACCTGCTGCAGACGGTCGCCATCCTGACACTGATCCTGCGGCCCCAGATGCCGGAGACGCTGTCGATCATCGCCGGCAATACGACGACCGCCGGCGGATATCTGTTCGCCCTGCACGGGATCAACCGCTTTACCGGCCAGCGTCCGCAGATTGCGCTGAGCCTCGGGCTGCTCGGGCTGGTGGCAGGCGGCTTCGCCCTGCTGCTGGCGATCGGTGCACCGGCGCCGCTGCGCTCGGCGCTGATCTCGAGCGTCAATAGCGTCATCGCCCTGCTGTCGGCGTGGCGACTGATGACGTTCGGCCTGTCCAGCGAGGGCATGCGCGAAGTCGCCATGATCGCGGCCGGCCTGCACCTCTTTCACGCCGCCTTCCTGGCCGCCAGGGTGGCGCTGGTCCTTGCCGCGCCGCCGCTGGGGTCGCTGCATGTCGCCAACCTGTTTCAGCATGTATTGTTCTTCGAATTCGTCGTGGCCCTCGTCCTGTCGTCGACGCTGTTCATCCTGCTGACCACGCGGCGGCTGCAGACCGACCTGAACCGGCTGGCCGCGATCGATGCCCTCACCGGCTGCTACAACCGCCGCGCGCTGCTCGAACTGGCCGAACGCGAGGTCGTCCGCAGCGAGCGCAGCGCCGCCGACCTCGCCGTCATGATGATCGACATCGACCACTTCAAGCCGCTCAACGACACCTACGGCCATGCCGCCGGCGACGCGATCCTGACCCAGGTGGTCGAGCGTGCCCGCGCCACCTTGCGGCCGGTCGACCTGTTCGGCCGCTATGGCGGCGAGGAATTCTGCGTCGTGCTGCCCGGGCTGGCGCCCGGCGACACGATGGCGGTGGCCGAGCGGCTGCGCACCGCCGTTGCCGGATCGCCTTGCATCGTCGGTGATCTCTCGCTCAACGTCAGCATCTCGCTCGGCGTCGCCCATTTCGGCAGCGACGGGCGCAGTGTCAGGGATCTGATCGCGGCAGCCGATGCCGCGCTCTATCGCGCCAAGACCGCCGGCCGCAACCGCGTGGTGTTCGCGGCAACCGAAACCCGTCTGGCCGGCTGAACCCTTCCCGCTTGCGCCGCCGCGTAGTCGATGGATACTGTATCCAAAGACAAGGCAAGGAAGCGAGGGTTGCGGGCAATGGCATCATTCCTGTTCCATGGCGGTCGCGTGCTCGACCCGCGCGCCGGCGAAATTCGCGACGGCATCGAGGTGCTGGTGGAGGACGGCCGCATCGCCGAGGTTTCCGACCGCCCGATCGCCGCCGCGGCCGCGACCCGCATCGACCTGGGCGGGCGCACGCTGATGCCCGGGCTGATCGACGCGCATATCCATATCTTCCTGTCGGAAGTGAACATCGCCCTGCTGGAGGCGATGCCGCTGACGCTCGCCTCGGCCAAGGCCTCGGTCAACATGCGCAACATGCTCACGCGCGGCTTCACGACGGTGCGCGACACCGGGGGCGGCGACCGCGGCATGAAGATCGCCGCCGAGACCGGCCTGGTCGATTCGCCCCGCCTCTATGTCGCCGGCATGGCGATCAGCCAGACCGGCGGCCATGGCGACTTCCGCAAGCCCACGCAGTCGGTGCTGGAACATCCCTGCTGCAACGGCCTGCATTATACCGCCCGGATCGTCGACGGCGTGCCCGAGATGCTGCGTGCGGTGCGCGACGAACTGCGCAAGGGGGCCGACTTCATCAAGATCATGGTTTCGGGCGGCGTCGCCTCGCAGTCCGACCCGCTCGAGGCGCTGCAGTTCCGCATCGACGAGATCGAGGCCGCCTGCGAGGAGGCAACGAACTGGGGCGCCTACGTCGCGGCACACGCCTACACCGCCGCCGCGATCAAGCGGGCTGTCGCGGCCGGGGTGCGCACGATCGAGCACGGCAACCTGATCGATGCCGAGGCCGCCGCGATGATGGCGGCCCGGGGCGCCTTCATCGTGCCGACCCTGGTCGCCTATGACGCCATGAAGCGGCGCGGGGCGGAATACGGCCTGTCGCCCTACAGCCTCGCGAAGAACGAAAAGGTGCTCGAGGCCGGTCTGCGCTCGCTTGAGTTGTGCAAGGCCGCGGGCGTCGAGATCGCCTTCGGCTCGGATTTGCTGGGCCAGTTGCAGGACGACCAGTCGCGCGAGTTCCAGATCCGCGCCGAGGTGCTGACCCCGCAGGAAGTCATCCATTCCGCCACCGTCACCAATGCGCGCTTGCTGCGCCAGGAAGGCCAGCTGGGCGAAATCGTCGCCGGTGCCCATGCCGATCTGCTGGTGGTCGACGGCAATCCGTATCAGGATCTGAACCTGTTGCAGGAGCAGGGCGCCCATCTTTCTGCGATCATGAAGGGCGGCCGGTTCTACAAACGCGCCTTGGCGTGATAAGAAAAAAACATTCTTGTCTGTTTGTTTGTGGCGTGCTGAAATGCTCGTGGGCGTTGGGAGACGACCATGAAAAAACGGGTGGATGCCCGGCGCACGCAGGAACAGCGCAGCGCCGAGACGCAGGGTCAATTGCTCGATGCGACCATCGAGCTGCTGTTCACGCGCGGCTACGTGCGCCTGACCACGAACGAGATCGCGGCCGCGGCCGGGGTGTCGCGCGGGGCGCTGACCCATCATTTCGCCAACAAGGAAGACATCGTCGTCCAGGCGATCCAGCGCCAGCTGCGCGGGGTCACCGCCGATCTGCGGCGCTTCGCCGAGACGCTGGACGGGCGCGACGACGTCAACGCCATCGTCGACTACCTGTGGGCGCTGATGTCTGACCGGCTGTTCTACACGACCCTCGAATTCCTGCCCGAGGCCCGCCACAACCCGCCGTTCGGCGACCGCCTGGCCGAGGTGACGCGGGAATTCCACAACGCGCTGGACGAGATCTGGGCGCATGTCGCGGCGCATACCGGCACCGACATCGCCGAGGCGCGCGTGATGTTCAATTCCACGATGTGTCTGATCCGCGGCATGGTCGCCCAGACCGTGCTGCGCAAGGACCCCGAGTATTTCGCGGGCATGCTGGATTTCTGGAAGGACAACCTGCACCGGCTGCTGGCCGGCCGGCCGGTTTCGAAGCGGGCGCGGGCATGAGCGCCCTTCTGCACGTCGCCGGCATCGCGCGCAGCTTCTATGGCGTCGCCGCGCTGCGCGGGGTCGACCTGGCGGTGCCGGCCGGTACCATCACCGGGCTGATCGGACCGAACGGGGCCGGCAAGTCGACGTTGTTCAACGTCGTGTCCGGCCTGTATCGGCCCGATGCCGGCAGCGTCGCCTTCGCCGGCCGGGACATCACCGGGCTGCGCCCCGATCTGCTGGCCGCGGCCGGCCTGGTCCGCACCTTCCAGCTGGCCCGCGGCTTTCCCAAGATGTCGGTGTTCCAGCACCTGATGCTCTATGGCCCGCGGCAGGCGGGCGAAGGTCTGCTGGCCGGCCTGCTGGGCGGCACGGCCGCGCGGCGGCGCGAGGCCGAACTGGCCGAGCGGGCCTGGGGCATCGCCCGCCGGCTCCGGCTCGACCATGTGATCGACAACCCGGTGACCGCATTGTCGGGCGGCCAGAAGAAGCTGGTCGAGATCGGCCGCGCCCTGATGGCCGAGCCGCGGATGATCCTGCTGGACGAACCGATGGCCGGCGTCAATCCGACCCTGACCGGCGAGATTGCCGACCACCTGCGCGCGCTGCAGGCCGACGGCATCACCATCTGCCTGATCGAACACGACATGGCGCTGATCGGCCGGTTGTGCGACCCGGTCATCGTCATGGCCGAGGGGCGCAGCCTGACCACGGGCGCCTTCGCCGAGGTCGCGGCCGACCTGCGGGTCCAGGAAGCCTATCTCGGGAGGCGGCATTGAGCCTGCTGGAAGCGCAGGGCATCGTCGCCGGCTACGGGGCGGCCGAACAGATCCTGAAAGGGGCCGGGCTGCGCGTCGAGCCCGGCGAGATCGTGACCATCATCGGTCCCAACGGTGCCGGCAAGTCGACGTTGCTGAAGGTGGTCGCCGGCCTGGTTCCCATGGCCGAAGGCCGGCTGGTGCTCGACGGCCGCGATGTCTCGTCGGCCGACGCGATCGGCCGGGCGCGGGCCGGCCTCGCCTTCATGCCGCAGGAGCGCAACGTGTTCGGCGCGATGACGGTGGCCGAGAACCTCGACGTCTCCGGCTTCCTCGAGCCGAAGGCGGCGAAGGCGCGCGCCGAGGCGATCTATGCCCGCTACCCCGTGCTAGCCGCCAAGCGGCGGGCGCTGGCCCGCACCCTGTCGGGCGGCCAGCGCCAGATCCTGGGCCTGGCCATGGCACTGATGACCGAGCCGAAGATCCTGCTGCTCGACGAACCGTCGGCCGGCCTGTCGCCCAAGGCGGCGGACGAACTGTTCGCCGCGATCGTCGACCTCAACCGTTCCGGCCTCGCGGTGCTGATGGTCGAGCAGCATGCGCTGGAGGCGCTGGCCATCTCGACCCGCGGCTACCTGCTGGTCGCCGGCCGCAATGCCGCGGAAGGCCGCGGTCCCGACCTTGCCGAAGACCCCGAAATCCGCCGCCTGTTCCTGGGCGGCGCGTGACCCGAAAAGATGAGAAGGAGGCGTTCATGGTGATTTCACGACGCATGCTGCTGGGCAGCACCGCCGCGCTGGCCGGTACCCTGGCCCTGCCCCCTCTCAGCCTGGCGCAGGGCGAGCCGATCCGGCTTGCCACCCTCACCCCGCTGACCGGCGCCGGCGGCCCCTATGGCCCGGTGATGGTCAAGGCGGCCAAGGCGGTGGTCGACGAGGTCAATGCCGCCGGCGGCGTGCTCGGCCGCAAGATCGAGCTGATCTCCGAAGACGACCAGACCAATCCGGAAGCCGGCGTGCGCGCGGCCCGCAAGCTGATCGACGTCGACAAGGTGGTCGCGATCATCGGCACCTGGTCGTCGGCGGTGACGACGGCGGTGGCGCCGCTGTGCTGGGAATCGAAGACGTTCCTGGCGACCGTGTCGGGCGCCGACGCGATCACCCTGCTGCCGCACCAGGGCTATCTGATCCGCACCCAGCCCAACACCACGCTGCAGGGCCGCAAGTTCGGCGAGTTCGCGCTGGCCCAGGGCGCCAAGCGGGTCTTCTTCCTGTCGCCGCAGACCCCGTTCTTCCAGAGCCAGCTGGACAACATCACCGCCGCGGTCAAGAAGGGCGGGGGCGAGGTCGGCTCGCTGGTCTACGACGACAAGAAGCCGTCCTACCGCTCGGAGATCGACGAGGCGCTGCGCTTCAAGCCCGACGCGCTGGTGCTGGGCGGCTACACGCCCGACACCACCGTGCTGGTCAAGGATCTCTATCGTGCCGGCTACAAGGGCCTCGTCGTCGCCTTCGGCTATTCGGTCAACCAGAAGCTGGTCGACGGCGTGCCGGCCGAGGCGGTCGAGGGCATCTATACGATCTCGCCCTCGCCGGCCGAAGGCTCGAAAGCCTACGAACGGCTGGTCAAGCTGATCGGCGTGGCCAACCCCGATCCCTACACGACCCAGGTCTATGACGAGACCAACCTGATCATCATGGCGATCGCGGCCGCCGGCCAGGCCAGCGGCACCGCGATCAAGGACAACATCCGCAAGGTCGCCCAGTCGAAGGGCGGCGTGGTCGTCGACAACGCGGTCGACGGGCTGAAGGCGATCGCGGCCGGCAAGGCCGTCGACTACGACGGCGCCTCCGGCCCTTGCGACTTCACCGATATCGGTGACATCGCCGACTGCCAGTTCCGCTACGAGCAGGTGAAGGCCGGCAAGATCACCCTGGTGAAGATCGCGTGATGGGCGGGCCAATCGTCATCCCGGATCCCGGCCCGGTCCCGTCCGGGATGACGACGGCATGATGTCGGCCTTCGCCCAGGCCGTGCTGAACGGCATCATGAACGGCGCGTTGCTGGCGGTGCCGGCCGTCGGCTTCACGATGATCTTCGCCGTGCTGCGCTATCCGAACTTCGCGATCGCGGCCTATATCTCGACCGGGGCGCTGGCCGGCTGGGTGGCCAACACCTGGCTCGGCGTCGGCGCCCTGCCGGCGCTGGTCGTCGCCTTCGCCGCGGCGGGCCTGGTCGGCGTCGCGGTCGAGGAAGCGGCGCTGGCCCGCCTGCGGCCGTCCGGCGCGCTGACCGTCGCCATCGCCTCGATCGCCGCCAATCTGGTGGTCGAGAACATGCTGCGCTTCGGCTTCGGCAACGACCTGCGCGGCTACGACCTGCCGCTGCGGCCCGACTTCCGCATCGCCGGGCTGCGCATCGGACCGCAGGCGGTCGAGACCTTCCTGCTGGCCGCCGTCGTCATGGCCGTGCTGTTCCTGTTCCTGCGCTTTGCCCGGCTGGGCCGCGCGATGCGCGCGGTGGCCGACAACCCGGACCTCGCCCGGCTGAAGGGCATCAGCCCGCGGCGGGTGGCGATGGTCGCCGTCTTCCTCGGCGCCGGCCTCGCCGGCGGCGGGGGCGTGCTGCTCGGCCTCGATACCGCGATCGATCCGCTGACCGGCTATCGCGTGCTGCTGTCGGTGTTTGCGGCCGCGGTGCTGGGCGGTCTCGGCTCGATCCCCGGGGCGGTGGTCGGCGCCTTGTCGATCGGCCTGGCCGAGGAAGTGGCGATGCTGGCGATCCCTGCGACCTATCGCAGCGCCATCGGCTTTGCCGCGATCCTGCTGATTCTCACCTTCCGGCCGCGCGGCCTGCTCGGCGAAAGGGCGGTCTGATGCTGTCCTACATCCTGTTCACCCTGACCCTCGGCGGCATCTACGCGCTGCTTTCGCTCAGCCTGAACCTGATCTGGGGCGGAGCGGGCATGGTCAATCTGGGCCTTGCCGGCTTCTTTGCCGTCGGCGCCTATGCCTCGGCGCTGGTGACCGGGGCCGGCGCGCCGCTGGTGATCGGCTGGGGCGCCGCGATCGTCGTAGGCCTTGCCGCCGGGCTGCTCGTCACCTTCTGCACGCTGCGGCTGCGCGACGACTATCTCGCGATCGTCACCCTCGGCTTTGCCGAGGTCGTGCGGCTGGTCGCGCTGAACGAACGCTGGCTGACCAGGGGGGCGGACGGCATTTCCGGCATCCAGGCGCCGCTCAAGGCCGAGCTCGGCACCGCCGGGTTCAACCTGTTCTATCTCGGCCTCGTCGCCGCCGTCGTCGCCGTCGTCTGGTTCGGGCTGCGCCGGCTGGACCTGTCGCCCTATGGCCGCGCGCTGCGCGCGATCCGCGAGGATCAGGAACTGGCCTCGTTCGCCGGCAAGCGGGTGCTGCGCTTCAAGTTCGAAGCCTTCGCGCTGTCGGCCGCGATCGCCGCGCTGGCCGGCGCGCTCTACGCCCACTACGCCTCCTACGTATCGCCGGACCATTTCCAGCCGCTGATCACGATCTACATCTTCCTCGGCGTCACCGCCGGCGGCGTCGGCCGCCCGCTCGGCGCGCTGATCGGCGGCTATGCGGTCGTCGCCTTCCTGGAAGCCACGCGGTTCATGGCCGCCCTCATGCCCGGCCTCAGCCCGCTGCAGCACGCCGCGCTGCGCGAAATCATGGTCGGGCTGGCGCTGATCCTGGTGCTGCATCTGCGGCCGCAAGGCCTGTTGCCCGAACGCATCCCCCCTGCCCCGAGAGTCCCATGACCGATCCGCTGCTCACGCTGTCCGCCCTGCTTGCCGAACCCGGCCAGCCCGGGTGCCTCTATCAGGGCCTCGAGGCCGCGACCCGCGACCTGGTCGGCCACCGGCTGTTCACGCTGCTCTACGTCGACGGCGACGAGGTGGCCCGGGTCTATTCGAACCAGCCGCAGGAATACGCGGTGGCCGGGCGCAAGCGCATGGGGCCGACGCCCTGGGGCGATCATGTGCTCAAGGGGCGCCAACCCTATCTGGGGCGCGACGACGAGGCGATCCGCTGGGCCTTTCCCGACCATGCCCAGATCAAGGGCATGGGGCTCGGCTCGGTCATCAACATTCCCGTGCTCTACGACGGCGCCTGCATCGGCACGATGAACCTGCTGGATCGGGCGCATCACTACACCGAGGCGCATGTGCCGGTGGTGGCGCGGCTGGCGCCGCTGCTGATCCCGGCCTTCCTCGAAGCCCGGCGGCAGCGCTGACATGGTGCGCGGGCGGAATGCGGGCGAGCGGGCCGGGCGGGCCGTCTACAACCTAGCCGTCGCCGGCGGCTTCGTCTTCATGGTGCTGCCGATCCTGCTGGTGCTGTGGCTGTCGCTGTTCTCGAACGAGATCCTGACCTTCCCGCCCGACGGCTATTCGCTGCGCTGGTACCAGGGCCTGCTCGGCCAGCAGCAGTTCATCGCCGGGTTCCTGACCAGCCTGCAGGTCGCGGTGCTGGCGACCGTGCTGGGCCTGCTGGTCTCGGTGCCGGCAAGCCTGGCCCTGACCCGGCTCGAATTCCGCGGCCGGCAGGCGATCCTGCAGCTGCTGCTGGCGCCGCTGGTGGTGCCGGCGATCGTGATCGGCACCAGCCTTTATGTCCTGTTCGTCGAGATCGAGATCGCCACCGACCTGCCGGCGGTCGGCTCGGTCGTCGGGCTGTCGCTTGCCCATGTGCTGATCACCATTCCGTGGTGCGTGCGCCTCGTCACCGCCAATCTGATCGGGGTCAACCCGGCCATCGAGGAGGCGGCGGCCAGCCTGGGCGCGCGGCCGGCGACCGTGGTGTTCAAGGTGACGTTGCCGCTGATCTGGCCTGGCATCGTCGCCGCCGGGCTGTTCGGCTTCGTCACCTCGTTCGGCAACCTGGAAATCTCGCTGTTCCTGATCGCGCCGGGCCAGACCACCCTGCCGATCGCGATCCTGCAGTACCTGGCCTGGAAGATCGACCCGACGATCGCGGCGGTCTCGGCCATGCAGATCCTGGTGATCGCCGCCGGCCTTCTGATCACCGACCGTTTCGTCAGCCTGTCCCGCGTGGTGTAATCCGATGTCGACCGTTACGCTCGAAGCCGTTTCCAAGCACTACGGCGACGCCGTGGCCGTCGCCCGCGTCGACCTCGACGTCGCCCAGGGCGAACTCGTCGTCCTGCTCGGCCCGTCGGGCTGCGGCAAGACCACCACGCTGCGCATGATCGCGGGTTTCATCGAGGCGACGTCGGGCACCATCCGCATCGGCGCGCGCGACGTGACCAACGACCCGCCCTACCGCCGCAATGTCGGGCTGGTCTTCCAGAATTATGCGCTGTTCCCGCACCTGACCGTGTTCGAGAACGTCGCCTTCGGCCTGCGCCGGCGCAAGGTGGCCGAGGCCGACATCGCCCGGCGCGTCGCCAGCGCGCTGGAAATGGTCCAGCTCGGCGCCCTGGCCCAGCGTCTGCCGCGGCAGATGTCGGGCGGCCAGCAGCAGCGCGTGGCCCTCGCCCGCGCGCTGGTGATCGAACCGGACGTGCTGCTGCTCGACGAGCCGCTGTCCAACCTCGACGCGAAACTGCGCCAGGACGTGCGGGTCGAGATCCGCCGGCTGCAGCAGTCGCTGGGCCTGACCACGATCATGGTCACCCATGACCAGGAGGAGGCGATGACGATGGGCGACCGCCTCGTCGTCATGAGCGGCGGACTGGTCCAGCAGACCGGCAGCCCGCGGGCCCTGTACCAGCGGCCGGCCAACCGCTTCGTCGCCGGTTTCGTCGGCCGCTCGAACTTCCTCGACGGCCGCGCCACCGGCTCGGGCTTCGTCACCAAGTCAGGCTGGCAATTGCGGGCCGACCACGACCTCGGCGCGGCCGGCACCCTGATGCTGCGGCCGGAGGCGATCCAGGTGGGCACGGGCGGCCCGAACGAGGCATCCGGCACCGTCGAGGACGTCACCTATCTCGGCGCCGCGACCGAACTGTCGGTGCGCCTCGACGGGGGCGACTTCCTCTTCGTGCATGAGACCGTCGATGCCGGCCGCAGCCGCGGCGACCGCATCGCCCTGACCGTTCCCCCGGCCGCGCTGGTCGGGCTCAGCGACTAGAAGCTTCGTCATCATCAACAGGGAGACTACGGGAGATGAGCATGACCATGAACAGGCGCCAGTTCGGTATCGGCCTCGGCGCGGCCACCGGCCTCGGCCTTTCCGGCATCAGGCCGGCCAGTGCGGCGGGCCAGGTGATCGTCGGCACCTGGGGCGGCGACTACCAGAACCTGCTGGACCAGAACATCGCGCAGCCGATCCTGAAGCCGATGGGCATCGAGGTGGTCTACGACACCGGCAACGACGTGCCGCGCAAGACCAAGCTGCTGGCCGAACGCCGCCTGCCGCGCGGCAGCATCGACATCGCCGCCCTCACCGCCTCGGGCGCCTACGAGATGTACAAGGCCGGGGCGCTGCAGGAACTGGACACGAAGAAGCTGGCCAACATCGGCCACATGCTGCCCAAGCTGAAGACCCCCTATTCGGTGCCCCACATCTATACCGGCCGGGTGATCCTCTATAACCCGGACAAGATCAAGACCAAGCCGACCTCCTACGCGGACCTGTGGAAGCCCGAATATGCCGGCAAGGTCGGCGTGATCGACATCCAGTACCAGACGACCATCGAATCGGCGGCGCTGGTCAACGGCGGCAGCATGTCGGACTACGAGCCCGGCAAGGCCAAGCTGCTCGAGCTGAAGAAGCAGGGCGTCAAGATCTACCCGACCAACGAGGCGATGGCCCAGGCGCTCAAGAACGAAGAGGTCTGGATCTGCATCATGTGGAAGGCGCGCGGCGTGATGTGGCAGAACGCCGGCATCCCGGTCGAGATCGCCGACCCGAAGGAAGGCATCGTCCTCTACATCTCCGAGATGGTGATGGCGAAGAACGCCAAGAACAAGGACAACGCCTACGCCTATCTGAACGCCCTGATGGACACGGTGCCGCAGTTCCAGTTCGCGCGCGCCATGGGCTACAACCCCACGGTCGACAACGTCACCCTGCCCAAGGAGATCTCCGAGCGGATCAACTTCCCCGCCGACGTGCAGGCGAAGTTCATGCTGCAGGACCAGGAATATCTCGCCAAGAACGACGCCCAGCTACGCGAGTGGTGGGACAAGGTGTTCAAGGCCTGATGGACCGGGCAGGCGCGAGGAGCGTGACGTCATGACCCGACGCGGTCTTTCCGCCGCGGCGCTCCTCGCGCCTGCGACCCTGCTGGTGGTGGCGACGCTGGTCGCCCCGCTGGTGCTTCTGTTCCGCTACAGCCTGAACCGCTTCGTGCCCGGCGAATTCATGGTCGAGGCGGTGACGGCTGCGAACTACATCAAGTTCTTCACCGATCCCTACTATCTCGCCGTGCTCGGCACCACCTTGTGGGTGTCGCTGCTGGTGACGGTGATCTGCCTGGTTGCCGGTTTTCCGGCCGCGCTGTTCCTCGCCCGCACCCGCACGCGGTTCAAGAGCCTGCTGATCCTGGCCGTGGTGCTGCCCCTCTTCGTCGGCAATGCGGTGCGTGCCGCCGGCTGGATGGTCGCCTTCGGCCAGAAGGGCGTGATCAACGCGATCCTCGGCGGGCTCGGGCTGATCACGACGCCGATCGAGATCATGTACACGACCACGGCGGTGATCATCGGCATCGTCGCCGTCAACCTGCCCTTCGTCGTATTGACCCTGCAAAGCGTGCTGGAAGGCATCGACCCGGCACCCGAGGAAGCGGCGCTGAGCCTGGGCGCCCGTCCCTTCGCCACCTGGTGGCTGGTGACCCTGCCCCAGGCCGTGCCCGGCGTGCTCGCCGCCGGGGTACTGTGCTTCATCCTGGCGATGAATGCCTATGCGACGCCGGTGCTGCTGGGCGGCCCCAGCTTCCAGATGATGGCCCCGGTGGTCGCCAACGAAATCCTGCAGCAGTCGAACTGGCCGTTCGGCGGCGCGCTTTCCTTCGTCCTGATGGCGGTGACCCTGACCCTGACCGCCGCCGCCAACCTGATCGTCGCCCGACGCTACCGCGTCTGACCGGAGTCCACGAGATGACCGATACCCTGTTCGCCAACGCCCTGCTGCTCGACCCCGAGGCCGGCACCCAGACCAATGCGCATGTGCTGGTCAAGGCTGGGCGCATCGCCGAAGTCTCGGATGCTCCGATCAAGACGGCGGGCGAAGTCCGCGTCGTCGACCTCAAGGGCCGGACGCTGATGCCCGGGCTGATCGACGGCCATGTCCATGTCATCGCCGGCACCGCCGATTTCGCCGCGATGCGCCACTGGTCGCCGTTCTACGTCTCGGCGCGGGCCAGCGACATCCTGGAAGGCATGATCGGCCGCGGCTTCACCACCGTGCGCGATGCCGGCGGCGCCGATTTCGGCGTGGCCGACGCGATCGAGGAAGGCTTCTTCAGCGGCCCGCGCATCCGCTTTGCCGGCCATGCGCTGTCGCAGACCGGCGGCCATGGCGACATGCGCGGCCGCGGCGAGAACAATCTGGACCAGTGTCTGTGCTGCGCCAGCCTCGGCGTGGTCTGCGACGGCGTGGCCGAGGTGCGCCGGGCCTGCCGGACCGAGATCCGCAAGGGCGCCCACCAGATCAAGATCATGGTTTCGGGTGGCGTCGCCTCGCCGACCGACCGGATTTCGTCGACGCAGTTCTCGATCGAGGAAATCCGCGCCGCCGTCGAGGAGGCCGAAGCCGCAGAAATCTACGTGATGGCCCACGCCTACACCGCCCGCGCCATCAACCGCGCGCTGGAGAACGGCGTCCGCTCGATCGAGCACGGCAACCTGCTCGACGAATCGAGCTGCGACCTGTTCGTCAAGCACGGCGCCTATCTGGTGCCGACGCTGTCGACCTATCACGCGCTGGCCACCGAAGGGGTTGCCGCCGGGCTGCCGGCCGAACTGCACGCCAAGGTGTTCGACGTGCGCGACGCCGGCACCCGTGCGCTGGAACTGGCGCACCGCAAGGGCGTCAAGATCGTCTACGGCACCGACCTGCTCGGCCAGATGCACAAGCATCAGCTGCGCGAATTCGCCATCCGCGGCGAGGTCCAGCCGGCGATCGAGGTGATCCGCGGCGCCACCACCATCGCCGCCGACCTGCTGCAGATGCGGGGCGAGATCGGCCGCATCGTGCCGGGCGCGCGCGCCGACATGCTGGTCGTCGACGGCGACCCCTTGCGCGACCTCGGCGTCATGCAGGATCCCGACCGCTTCCTGAAGGCCGTGGTCAAGGACGGCAAGTTCTTCAAGGACGCACTGTAACCACGGCGCCGATCGCCCCGGGAGCATTCCCCCGGGGCCGCTGACACGAGGCTCCGCTGCAGACCTCGAATGCCGTCGTCATCCCGGCCTTCGCCGGGGTGACGATCGGCATTAGATCCTACGCCCGTGGCAGCCCCATCGTCGCGGCATGCATCTCGGCCGGGTCGCGATCGAGGAAGTTCATCTCGACCCCACCTTCCTCGAGAATCACCCGCGAGGCGACGAAGGCGCGGCCCCAGACCGGGTCGGCCAGATCCGGTTCCAGCGTATAGAGCCTGCTGATGCCCGACTGGACGATGGCGCGCGCGCAGTCGGCACAGGGGAAATAGGTCGAGAAGATCGTCGCCCCGGCCAGGCGCCGCCCTTCGCGCGCAGCGGCGAAGATCGCGTTCCGCTCGGCATGTTCCTGCCAGATCAGCCGGCCATCCCCCTCATGCCGTTCCTCCAGGTCGCGGACGCCGCGGGGATAGTCGTTGCAGGCGGCGATCTCGCCGCCGTCGGTCGCGACGATCACCGCGCCGACCTTGCGCGGGCGGTTGGGGCTGCGATTGGCCGTCTTCACGGCGAGGTCCATCAGGCGGTCGATATCCACGGGCAACATCCTCGAAAAATCAGGCGGGCGACCCTGGCATGATCGTCGCCTCAGGTCGAGCCGAGTTCGACGGCCAGTTCGTCCACTTCCTGCAGATGGGTGCGATCATGCGCGTCGATGTCGGCGACCAGGTCGTCGATCGTCATCCGGCGCACGCCGTCGAACAGTCCGAAGCGGCCGCGCTGGTCGCGCGTCAGTCCGTTCAGCCGGGCAACCAGCCCTTCGCGCGCCGCGCGGAAAGCGGCAATGGCATCGGCGAAATCCTGCGCCGGATAGTCGCGCGCGGCCGCCCAGGCAGTGCCGTCGACCGACATCAGCACCGGCGTCTCCTCGGTCAGCACCCGCTCCACCCGGTCGCGATAGGCTTCGATCTCGAGGTCGCGCAGATGGCAGACATGCTCATGCAGCGAAAACCCGATGCCCGGCGGGCGCTGCAGCCGCTCGGCAACCGCAAAATCGTCGATACGGCGCGCCAGCGCTTCCGGCATCGCCTGCAGGCTGGCCACAAGCTCGGGCCAACTGCGGCGCGGCGGCAACGGGGTCCAGACCGCGCCATAGGTGAAATAGCCGCCGGGTACGCGGCCGCGCGGCCGCAGAATGTCGTGATGATGACGCCGCATGACGTCGGCGACCATGGCGCCGCAGAACTGGCGGGCGCCGGCGTCGCCATCGACCTCGGGAAAGCGGCTTTCCAGGTCGTGGATCACTGCCGCGACCGCCGGCACGCCGGCGCGCGACAGGGCGGCGTACTCGACATAGCGCTGCGGGCTGTCGAGCAGGGCTTCGAGTTGGCGCCCCAGCGGCGTCGCCCGGAACTGGTCGAAACGGGAATGCATCGTAACCGCCCTCTTAATAACGTATCATTTTGATACGTTATTGAAACGGCTATTACAAGCCCCTATCGTGCCGGCATGACGGCGCGCGCCACCTATCACCACGGCAATCTGCGGGCAGCGATGATCGCGGCGACGATCGCCCTGGTCGAGGAGGCGGGGGCGGAAGGCGTCACCGTTCGCGAGGCCGCGCGCCGCGCCGGCGTCTCCTCGGGCGCGCCGTTCCGGCATTTTCCCAACAAGACCGCGCTGATGACCGCGGTGGCCGAGGAGGCGATGGGGCGGTTGCGCTTGGCCGTCACCGACGGCCTGGCCGGCTGCGACCAGGATGATCCCCGCGCGCTGCTCCGGGCGATGGGCCGGGCCTATCTCGGCTGGGTGATCGACAACCCGACCCATTTCCGGGTGATTTCCGATCGCACGCTGATCGATTTCGACGGCTCGGAATCCTTGCGCGCCGACAATGCGGCGCTGCAGGCAATCATGATCCGGGCGGTTGAGACGGCGCAGGCCCGGGGGCTGATGCCCGGCGGCGATGTCGCGGCGACCCTGCTGACCCTGCGCGGCCTGTCCTATGGCCTGGCCCGCATGCTGGTCGACGGCCATCTCCCGCAGTGGGGGGTACCTGATGACGGATCGCGGGCGGCGCTGACCGCGACCCTCGATGCCGCGGTCTCGGCGCTGATGCCGTCAGCCCGATAGAGCGTCGGCGCGGGTCCGGAACAACGCCGCCAACCCGCGGACCAGCCGGTCCAGCCGCGCCTCGCCGCGGGCATCACGGCGGACCAGCAGGTAGACGTCCTCCTGCAACTCGCGCGGTGGCGGCACCAGCCGGATAAGGGCCGGGTCGCCGTCGCCAAGCCAGCAGGGCAACAGCGTCGCACCGATCCCCTGCCGCGCCGCCTGGTGGCGCAGGGCAACGTCGCCAAGGCGCAGCGGCACCGGCCTTCCGGCGGCCCAGCCCTCGAGCCAGGCGGCCTGCGACGGCCGGCGTTCCGGATCGGGCAGGCCGATCACCGCCGCAACCCCGGTCGAAACGGCATAGACCGCATGTGCCACGCGGGCGACCCGCCGGGCGACGAGATCACCATCCTCGGGCAGGCGCCGCATGCGCAGGGCCACGTCGGCCTCGCGGCGGGCGAGATTGACGCGGTCGCGGCTGGCGAGGATCGTGACCGCCACCCCGCCGGCCGCCGCGGCCAGTTCCGGCTGGTGCAGCGCGAGGAAATAGGCGAGCGATCCGGTCGCCGAAATCCGCAGCGGTTCGGGCTCGGCCCGCGCCAGCGCGCGCACCGCCTGATCGAGGCCGGCGGCGGCGGCCGCCATGGCGCCCGCCTCGGACGCAATCGCCCGGCCCGCCGCGGTCAGCACGATGCGGTTGGCGTGGCGTTCGTGCAGCGTGAGGCCGAGATCGTGTTCCAGCGCCTTCAGCCGCCGCCCGATCGTCGGCTGGCTGCAGCCCAGAGCCGCCGCCGCGGCGCTGAGCGACCCGGTCTCGGCCACCGCGAGGAACAGCCGGATATCGTCCCAGCCGGCGCTCACAGCAAGCCGGCGAGCCGCGCGTGCTGGAGCAGGACCACGGTCTTGCCGTCGACGATGTCGCCGCGAGCGATGGCGGCAAGGGCGGCATCGAGCGTCATCTCGATCACCTCGATGTCCTCGCCCTCGCCCGCCGCCCCGCCGCCGTCGTTCAGGCGGTCGGCCGGGCGGTAGCGCGCCGCGAAGAAGGCCAGGCGCTCGGTGACGCTGCCCGGGCTCATGTAGAGGGTGAAGAGCGGGGTGACGTCGTCCAGGCGATAGCCCAGTTCCTCCTCGGTCTCGCGTCGGATGCAGTCGGCGGGCTGATCCTGGTCGAGCAGCCCGGCGCAAGCCTCGATCAGCGCCTGGTGCCCGCCGTTCAGATAGGCCGGCAGGCGGAACTGGCGCACCAGCAGCACCGTGCCGCGATCGGGGTCGTAGGGCAGGATCACCGCGCCGTCGCCGCGGTCGTAGATCTCGCGGTTCTGCGCCGTCCACTGGCCGTCGCGGCGGCGATAGTCGAGGTTGACGCGCGACAGCCTGCCCCAGTTGTGGCAGAGCAGTTCGGTTCCGGTAATCCTGACGCGATCTGGCATGCGATCAAACCTTTTGGCAATGGCCGGGCCAGCGTGGCGCAACGCGGGGGCCGCGGCAGCCCGACAAGAATGAACAGATAGTCTGCAGATTTGTCGAGCATTGCCGTGCACCGCCAGTTGCGGTAACGGAGGGGAATGGGGTCAGGAGAGCGCAAATCCGCGGGCAAGCGGCCGGCGGCACCGGCGGGGTTGAACCGCGACGTCGTGCTCGACGCGGCGCTCGGCCTGCTCGACGCGGTCGGGCCCGACGGGTTCACCATGCGGGCGCTGGCCCGGCGGCTCGGGGTCTATCCGACCTCGATCTACTGGTATTTCCCACGCAAGAACGACCTGCTGGCCGCCGTCGTGGCGCATGTGCTGCGCGACCTGGCGCCGGAAACCGATCCCCGCGACTGGCGGCCGTTCATCGCCGGGTTGTTCCGCCGCTATCGCGAGGCGATGCGCCGCCACCCCCATGTCGCGGCACTGACCGGGGCGAACCTGGTATCGAACGCGGCCGTCGATCTCGCGCTGATCGACGGCATCCTCGCCGCCCTGGTCCATGCCGGCTGCCCCGACGAGCGGCTGCTGGCCGCCTTCGACGTCGTGATCTCCAGCATGGCGGGTTTCGCCACGATGGAGTTCGCCGCCCTGCCCGGCGAGGACCAGTCCGCCTGGGTCGACGACATGCGCGCGGCGGTCGCAGCCGTCGATGCGACCCGCCATCCGCATCTGCATCGCCTGCGCGACCGCATGGCCAACCGCCATTTCATGCTGCGCTGGGAGAACGGCACCACCGTGCCGCTCGATGCCGGCTTCGACGCCCATGTGGCGGTCGTCATCGCCGGCCTCGAAGCCTTCATGCATCATCAGGAGAGTTAGCCATGCCGACAGCCCTGGTCCTCGGCGCCGGCATGGCCGGCGTCGGCATCGCGCTGCAGCTGCTGCGCCGCGGCTGGTCGGTCACGCTGGTCGACCGCAAGCTGCCGGGGCTGGAGACGTCCTACGGCAATGCCGGCATCATCCAGGCCGAGGCGGTCGAACCCTATCCGATGCCGCGCGACCTCGCCGCCATGGCGGCCATCGCGCTGGGCCGCACCAACGACGTGCACTACGAATGGCGCGCACTGTTCGACCAGGGCCGCGCACTGTTCGGCTACTGGCGGCATTCGGCGCCCCGGGGCCACGGCCGCATCACCCCCGCCTATGCGGCGCTGATCCGCCAGGCCACATCGGAACATCAGCAATTCATCACGCTGGCCGGCGCCGACGCGCTGATCCGCCGCGACGGCTTCCGCGTCCTCCATCGCAGCGGCGCCGGCATGGACAAGGATGTCGCCCAGGCCGAACGGCTGAAGTCGGCCTATGGCGTCGCCTTCCGCGCGATGACGCCCGACGAGTTGCGGGGCGCCGAGCCGGCGCTGGCCGAGGCCGGCGCCGGGGCGGTGCACTGGCTGGAACCCTGGACCGTTTCCGATCCCGGGGCGCTGGTCCAGGCCTATGCCGACTATTTCTGCCGCGCCGGCGGGCGGTTCGCCTCGGGCGAGGCCGGCTCGCTGCAATCAGCCGGTTCGGGCTGGCGCGTCGATGCCGATGGCGGCCGGGTCGAAGCCGAGCATGCGGTGGTGGCGCTGGGGCCATGGTCGCCCGAGGCACTGCGGCCGCTGGGCTATCGCATCCCGATGGTGAGGAAGCGCGGCTATCACCGTCACTACAAGGCGCCCCGGCCCCTCGAACTGCCGCTGATGGATGCCGCGCACGGCTACGTGCTGGCGCCGATGGCGCGCGGCATGCGCATCACCACCGGCGCGCATCTCGCCCGCACCGATCTGCCGTCGGGCCAGTTGCAGGTCGCCGAGGCGGCGGCGCGCGACCTGATCGCGCTGGGCGCGGCGGTCGAGGCCAATCCGTGGAGCGGCACCCGCCCCTGCATGCCCGACATGCTGCCGGTGATCGGCCCGGCGCCGAGGCATCGCGGCCTGTGGCTGCATTTCGGCCACGGCCACCAGGGTTTCACCCTGGGGCCGGCGACCGGCCGGCTGCTGGCCGAGATGATGACGGGCGCGGCGCCGTTCACCGACCCGGCGCCTTACAGTGCGGCGCGGTTCTAACGCAACGACGCGTTCAGCTTGTCCAGCGCCGCCGAACCGGGGCAGAGCGCGGCATCGTCGAGCTGGTTCAGCGGCGTGGCGACGGTATTGAGATTGGCGTGCATGTCGTCGGCATCGGGCTCGACATAGAGCAGGCCGGTGACGATCTCGCCGGCGGCGCGCCGTTCCATCATATGCGCCATGGCGCCCAGCCGGTCATGCACGTCGTAATCAGCGGCCAGCTTGCGCAGATTGAGCACCGAGCCGTCATGCTGGGTCACCTGGGTCACGCTGCCCGGTTCGTAGTCGGTCGTGATCTCCTCGCGCGGGATCATCACGTCGAGGTGGTTGACCGCCTCGTTATGGGCGCGGACGTAATCGAAGCTCTTGGTCGAGCCCGGATGGTTGTTGAAGGCGACGCAGGGCGAAATGCAGTCGATGAACGCCGGCCCCTTGTGCAGCAGCGCCGCCTCGATCAGCGGCACCAGCTGGGTCTTGTCGCCGGAGAACGAGCGGGCGACGAAGGTGGCGCCGAGCTGCAGGGCGAGGCCGGCGAGGTCGATCGCCTCGTCGCGGTTGACGACGCCCTTCTTGCTTTTCGAGCCGCGGTCCGACGTCGCGGAAAACTGGCCCTTGGTCAGGCCGTAGACGCCGTTGTTCTCGACGATATAGACCATGTTGACGCCGCGGCGCAGCGCATGGGCGAACTGCCCCAGCCCGATCGAGGCCGAATCGCCGTCGCCGGAGACGCCGAGATAGATCAGGTCGCGATTGGCCATGTTGGCCCCGGTCAGCACCGAGGGCATGCGGCCGTGGACCGAGTTGAAGCCGTGGCTGTTGCCGAGGAAATAGGTCGGCGTCTTCGACGAGCAGCCGATGCCCGACAGCTTGGCGAGACGGTGCGGTTGCAGGTCGATCTGATAGCAGGCCTGGATGATCGCCGCCGAGATCGAATCGTGGCCGCAGCCGGCGCAGAGCGTCGAGATCGCCCCCTCGTAGTCGCGCCGGGTGAAGCCGAGGCGGTTCGGGGTCAGCGCCGGGTGATGCAGCTTGGGCTTGGCAAGATAGGTCATCAGACCGCCTCCTTGACGCGGGGCTGGGCCGGAATGAGACGCGCGGCGATGTCGCCGGCGATGAAACGCGCCGAGATCGGCGTGCCGTCGTAATGCAGCACCGGCACCAGCCGCACCGGATCGGCCTGCAGCTCGGTAGTCAGCAGCGTGCGCAGCTGGGCGTCGCGGTTCTGTTCGACGACGAACACGGTATCGTGCGCGGCCAGGAACTCGCCCACCGCGTCGGCGAAGGGGAAGGCGCGGATGCGCAGCGCGTCGACATGGATGCCGCGCTCGGCCAGGATTTCCAGCGCCTCGCTCATCGCCGGGCTGGTCGAGCCGTAGTAGATAACGCCGAGGCGGGTGGCCTGCGCCGCCTCGTGCAGGCGCGGGGCCGGCACGATCGAGCGGGCGTGGTCGAACTTGCGCAGCAGCCGCTCCATGTTGTCGCGGTAGACCGCCGCATCCTCGGAATAGCGGGCATAGCGGTCGCGCGTGGTGCCGCGGGTGAAGAACGATCCCTTGCTGGGGTGCGTGCCCGGATAGGTGCGATAGGGAATGCCGTCGCCGTCGACGTCAAGATAGCGCCCGAAATCGCGCCCGGCCGACAGCTCCTCCGCCGTCATCACCTTGCCGCGGTCCATCCTGCGGGCATCGTCCCAGGTCAGCGGCGCGGTCAGCCGCTCGTTCATGCCGATATCGAGGTCGAGCATGACGAAGACCGGGGTCTGCAGCCGGTCGGCCAGGTCCAGCGCATCGGCGGTCATCTGGAAGGCTTCGTGCGGATCCTCGGGGAACAGCAGGACATGCTTGGTATCGCCGTGGCTGGCATAGGCGGCGATCAGCACGTCCGACTGCTGGGTGCGCGTCGGCATGCCGGTCGACGGGCCGCCGCGCTGGACATCGATGATCACGGCCGGGATCTCGGCGAAATAGGCCAGCCCCAGGAATTCCTGCATCAGCGAGATGCCGGGGCCCGAGGTCGCGGTGAAGGCGCGCGCGCCGTTCCACCCGGCCCCGATCACCATGCCGATCGAGGCCAACTCGTCCTCGGCCTGGACGATGGCGAACTTGTTCTGCTTGGTCTCGGGATCGACGCGATAGCGGTTGCAGTAGCGGATGAAGGCTTCGGCCACCGACGACGACGGGGTGATCGGATACCAGGCGCAGACGGTCGCCCCGCCATAGATCGCCCCCAGCGCCGCGGCGGCATTGCCGTCGATCGAGATGCGGTCGCCGACCGCGTCGGCCCGCCGCACCTGCAGCCCCATGGTGCCGCCAAGCTCGCTCAGCGCGTGGTCGCGGCCCAGATGCAGCGCGTGGATGTTGGGTGCGATCAGCTTGTCCTTGCCCTTGAACTGCTCGGCGATCAGCTGCTCGACCACCGCAATCTCGATACCCAGCAGAGCCGCCAGCGCGCCGACATAGATGATGTTCTTGAACAGCTGGCGCTGGCGCGGGTCGGCATATTCGGCGTTGCAGATCTCGGTCAGACGCATGCCGATGACATTGATGTCGTCGCGGAAATGGCTGGCCGGTCGCGGCTTGGACGAATCGTAGAAGAGATAGCCGCCGGGTTCGATCGCGGCGATGTCCTGGGCCCAGGTCTGCGGGTTCATCTGCACCATCAGGTCGACGCCGCCGCCGCGGGCGCCGAGATGGCCTGCCTCCGATACCCGGATCTCATACCAGGTCGGCAGGCCCTGGATGTTCGACGGGAAGATGTTGCGCGGCGCCACCGGCACGCCCATGCGCAGGATCGACTTGGCGAACAGCTGGTTGGCCGAGGCCGAGCCCGAGCCGTTGACGTTGGCCAGCTTGACGACGAAGTCGTTGACGCGCTCGATCCGCTTAACCATGACGCCCACACCCGGCCTTGGCCGTCTCCAGTTGGAATTTCTGCATGTCCCAGGCCCCGGTCGGGCAGCGCTCGGCGCACATCCCGCAATGGAGGCAGACGTCCTCGTCCTTGACCATGAACCGCCCGGTCTTCAACCCGTCCGCGACATAGAGGGCCTGCCCCACATTGGTCGCCGGCGCGGTCAGCCGCGTGCGCAGCTCGGCTTCGTCCGCTGCCGGCGCGGTGAAGGTGAGGCAGTCGACCGGGCAGATGTCGACGCAGGCGTCGCATTCGATGCACAGCGGCGGAGAGAACACCGTCTGCACGTCGCAGTTCAGGCAGCGCTGCGCCTCCTTGAACGCCAGCTTGAAATCGTAGCCCAGCTCGACCTCGACGCGGATGTCCTTCAGCGCGATTTCCTTCTCGCGCAGCGGCACGGCATGGCGATGGTCCAGGGTGATGTCGTTGTCATAGGACCATTCGTGGATGCCCATCTTCTGGCTGGCGAGATTGACCAGCGGCGGGGGCCGGATGCCGACATCCTCGCCGCGGCAATGCCGGTCGATCGAGATCGCCGCCTCGTGGCCGTGGGCGACCGCCCAGATGATGTTCTTGGGACCGAAGGCCGCATCGCCGCCGAAGAACACGGCCGGATTGGTCGACTGGAAGGTGACAGGGTCGAGCACCGGCAGGCCCCAGCGGTCGAATTCGATGCCGATATCGCGCTCGATCCAGGGGAAGGCGTTTTCCTGGCCGATGGCGATCAGCACGTCGTCGCAGGGAATCGTGACGTCGGGCTCACCCGACGGCACCAACTGCCGCCGGCCCTTGTCGTCGTATTCGGGCCGGACCTTCTCGAAGGTCATGCCGGTCAGCCGGCCGTTCTCGTGAATGAAGGCCTTGGGCACGTGGAAGTTGAGGATCGGGATATCCTCGTGGATCGCATCTTCCTTTTCCCAGGGTGAGGCCTTCATTTCCTCGAAGCCGGAGCGGACGACGACCTTGACCTCCTCGCCGCCCAGGCGACGCGACGACCGGCAGCAATCCATCGCGGTGTTGCCGCCGCCCAGCACCAGGACGCGGCGGCCGATCTTGTCGATATGCCCGAACGACACCGAGGACAGCCAGTCGATGCCGATATGGATGTTGGCAGCAGCTTCCTTCCGGCCGGGGATATCGAGGTCGCGGCCGCGCGGCGCGCCGCAGCCGACGAAGACGGCGTCGTAGCCCTCGGCCAGCAGGCCCTTCAGGCTGTCGACCCGCTGGCCGAAGCGCGGGGTGGCGCCGAGATCGAGAATGTAGCCGACTTCCTCGTCGATCACTTCCTCGGGCAGGCGGAAGCGCGGGATCTGGCTGCGGATCATGCCGCCGCCCCGCCTCTCGCCGTCATAGACGACGACCTCGTAGCCCAGCGGCAGCAGGTCGCGGGCGACGGTCAGCGAGGCCGGCCCGGCGCCGACCAGGGCGACGCGCTTGCCATTCTTCACGGCGGCTGGTTTCGGCAAACGGGCGCGGATGTCGTCCTTGTAGTCGGCGGCCACGCGCTTCAGGCGGCAGATGGCGACCGGCTGTTCCTCGACCCGGCCGCGACGGCAGGCCGGCTCGCATGGGCGGTCGCAGGTGCGACCGAGGATGCCGGGAAACACGTTCGACTGCCAATTGATCATGTAGGCGTCGGAGAAGCGGCCCTCGGCGATCAGCCTGATGTACTCGGGGACCGGGGTATGGGCCGGGCAGGCCCATTGGCAATCGACGACCTTATGAAAATATTCAGGCTTGGTGATATCGGTAGCGGTGATCACGGAAACGCATTCCTCTCGTCGCTCGAGTGGGGAAGCCTGCCCGGATCGACTGCACCGGGCGGCATGCCTGCCGTCGCGTCCTCAAGGAAAGGTTCAGCCGGTCAAGATCACCGGCGTTCGCCGGCGAAAAACCGAAAGCACCGGATACTCGACACGGAATCGTACTGCCACGCTGGTTGTCATCGTTCCTCCCAACAACCCGGGCCCACCGTCAGCGGCGCGCAACTGTTTCTTGCTTTGTTGGAGCGAATCTTGCCCGAACCCCGCAGGCAGCGCAACCCCGCGCGGGCTACCGGTCCGCCGATGCTAGCCGCAGGGCCGGGCGTCGATCTCCGGATTGATGCCGGCGCGGGCCAGGAAGGCCACCAGCGCCGCGGTCGCCTGGGCGTAGGAGACGCGGCCGGACTGTTCGGTATCGACCGCGATGAAGGTGTTGACCCCGGTGACCCGGCCGCAGGCATCGACCAGCGGCCCGCCGGAATTGCCCTGCAGGATCGAGGCGGTATGGACCAGCACCGGAATGCCCTGGGGCGAGGTGGTCTGCGACTGCACCACCCCTTGCGTCAGGTTGAGGTCGGGCGCCGCCTTGGCGTCGCCGTCGATCAGCCGGCGGAACCCGGCGTCGTTGAACAGGGTGAGGCCCGGATACCCGGCAGCGACGATCGGCGACAGCTTGGGGGCCTGCGAGGTCAGCGGCAGCACCCCGGGGGCACGGCCGGCGGCGAGCCGCACGACGGCAAAATCCTGGGCGCCTTCCTTGCCGGGCGCCGAGGTGGTGACGACCTTGCCGGGCCGGACGGAGGCGAGGCTGCGGCTGACGATCAGCACCGTGCCGTCCTTGGCGTCCTCGACCGCGTGGCGGTTGGTGACCAGGGTCTCGGGGCCGATGAAGAAACCGGTGGCGACCGAGCCATCGGTCAGGACCAGGGCGGTGGCGGCCTCGAGCCGATCGGCCAATTCGGCCGAAGTCAACGGCTTGACCGGTTCGCCGCGCGGCGGCGCGACGACCGGCAGCGGCAATCCGGCACCGTCGGCCCCGGTCGGCAGTTCGGCGCGCTGGCCCGGCGGGCAATCGGCGCCGGCCGGCGGTTTGGCGCGGGTCTCGGCGATCTCGGCCTCCAGCGCCTTGGCGCGCTGTTCCAGCGCGTCGGCGCGGGCCTTCTGCTCGGCCGACAGCGCGGCCGGCGGCGCCGGCACCGTGCGTTCGACCACCGCGGGCTTGCGCAGGAACAGCACCCAGACCGTCAAGGCGAGGACCGCGAGGAACAGAAGAACGGTCAGGATGGTCCATGCCCGCGGCCAGGGCAGCGTTCCCGTCCCTTGCGTCGCCGTGCCGGCCCCGACCATGCCCGATCCACCCTTGCGCGATAGCCGCCCGCCTTGCGAGCAGTGCGGGGAAACCTTACACTCCGACCCCTTGCGAGATAAAGTGCGGCGTGCGAGCGGGGCATAACGAGGCGTATGGTCGACCGGTTGATTGCGACCACCCCGGCCACGGGGTACCGGCAGCTCGGCGTGCATGGACAGCCGGTCGTCGGCGCCCATCGCCAGCTCAAGGCGATTCTGACCGGCAACCTGTCGCCCGATCACGCCGCGCTGCTGACCCAGCCGCGGATCGACCCGCAGGGCGGGCGCATCGACTGGTATTCGGACCGCCCGGGGCCGAGCGGCCGCGTCGCCGACCTGCCGGCCGACATGCAGGCAGCCGCCCGGGCCCGCGCCGAGACGCTGATCGCCGACATCAGGGGCCTGGCCGACAAGCTGGCCCGCGAGGGCGGGGCGAGCGAACTGGTCGGCCACATGCTGACGCTGGCGGTGACCACGCCGGGAGCGGAATGGCTCTACGTCTCCGCCGACCAGCCGATGCTGGTCTTGTGGGGCCACGACCGCGAGGGCGTCGCCGTGGTGCCGGCGGCGGCGAGCCCGCCGCCGACCAGGGTTGCGACAACCCCGGCGGCATCGTCCCCGTCACCGGCCCGTCCGCAGCCAGGCCATGAGCAGCCGGTCGGGCAGCAACCGCCGCCGCAGCAACCGGCGATGGCGAGCGGCCCCGCGATCGCGATGCCGCCCGCGACCGGCCGCGGCCCCTGGGGCTGGCTGCTCTGGCTGCTGCCGCTGCTGCTGCTCGCGGTCCTGATCGCGCTGGCCTTCCGCGCCTGCCAGCCGTTGCCGCCGGTGGTGGTCGAGGTGCCCGGCGCCGCCCCGCCGGCCGCCGATCCGGCCCCGGCGCTGGAGGCCCGGATCGCGGCGCTGGAAAGCGAGCGCGACCGCCTGCGCCACGAGGCCGAGGCCCTGCCGCGTTGCGTGCCGATCGATCCGGCCCCGCCGCGCAAGGCCGAGGACCTGCCCCCCCTGCCGCCCAAGGCCGAGGACAAGCCTGCAGACCCTCCGAAGGCTGAATTGCCCAAGGCGGCGCCGCCGGTCGACAAGGCCGAGGCCGAACCGCCACCGATGCCGCAGCCGAGGCCCGCGCCGCCGCCGACGCCGAAGCCGGCCCCGCCACCGGTGACCAAGGCCGAGGCGCCGCCGGCACCGCCCCAGGCCCCCCCGGCACCAGGCCCCGCCCCGCAGACCGCTTGCCAGACGACCTACGCACCCGGCGACGAGCCCGAAGTGGTGCTGATCGTCGACGGCTCGGGCAGCATGAAGGAACCGTTCCCCGGCGCCTCCTCGCGCATCGACATGGCCAAGCGGTCGGTCGACAACATGGTGCGCGGCCTGCCGCCGGGCATCGAAGTCGGGCTGATCGATTTCCAGAGCTGCGACAATGTCCGCCGCGACAAGTTCTACGGCGATGCCGAGCGCGGCCAGCTGATCGGCGAGGTCAGCCGCCTGTCGCCATGGGGCGGGACGCCGCTGGCGCGGTCGATCGAGCGGGCCGGCAACATCGTCTCGGGCGACGTCGAATCGGTCATCGTCGTCGTCTCCGACGGCGAGGAATCCTGCGGCGGCGACCCCTGCGCCGCGGCGCGCGCGCTGAAGGCGGCCAAACCGAAAGCCATCGTCAACGTCATCGACATCTCCGGCGATGCCGGGTCGCGCGCGGTGATCCAATGCGTGGCCCAGGCCACCGGCGGGCAGGTGCTGAAGGCCGATTCGGCGCAGGACATGATGCGCAAGATGCAGCAGGCGACGCGCCAACCCGACATGCGCGCCTGCAAGAAATGACGATGCGGACCGGTGCCGTCCTGGCCAGCGACAAGGCCGGCCGCTACCAGGCGCTGGGGGCGCTGGGCCAGCCGGTGTTCCATGCCCATGTCCAGCTGAAGGCTGCCATCGCCAAGCGGCTGGGGCCCGATCATGCCGCCTGCTTTGCCCGGCCCGACCGCGATCCGCGCGACGATACCGTGCGCTGGGTCGCCGACATGCCCGGGACCGCCCGCCGCTGGACCGATCTCGCCCCCGACGAACAGGCCCGGCTGGCCCTGACCATGGAGGCGATGCGGGCCGAGTTCCGCGGCTATATCGCCGAACTGCGCGCGGCGCCGCCCAATCCCGGTCCGCTCGGCACCACGCCGCAAGCCTTCGCCGCGCTGCTGGAACAGGCGCTGCACATTCCGGGGCCCGAGCATCTGCATGTCGTCGGCGACCAGCCGGTCTTCAGCTTCTGGGGCTTCCATCAGGCCGATGCGCAGGGGGTGGAAGGGCTGGCCCTGCAGCCGGCCGCGCCGCCACCCGCCGCGGCCGTCGCGGCACCTGCAGCGACCGAGGTGCCGTGGTGGCGGCGATGGTGGTGGCTGCTGGCTCTGCTGCTGCTTCTGCTGTTGCTGGCCGCCGCGCTGCTCGGCCCCTGGGGTTGCGCCGAGAAGATCGGCCTGGTGCCGGCCCCTCCGGCACCGGAGAAGCCGGCGGAACCGCAACCGCCCGGGCCGGCGGCCGACGGTGTCGTGCCCGGCATCCCGGGCGCCACGGGTCCGGGCACGGCGGCGCCGGGCCTGCCCGGCGCGACCGGCCCGCAAACCACGCCCGGCCCCCAAACCACGCCCGGGCCGACCGACCCGCCCAAGGCGGAGCCGCCTAAGGCCGACCCGGCCGGGCCGGAGGCGCCGCCGAAGCCGCCCGAAACCCCGAAAGCCGAACCGCCGAAGACCGAAGTGCCGCAGCAACCGCCGCCCACTCCGCCGGTGCCGCCCAAGCCGATGGAGATACCGCCGGAGGCGGCGGCCCGCGGCGATGTCGGCTTCCTGGACGGCCAGTGGAAATCGCGCAAGGGCCTGGTCGACCAGCAGGACGGCAAGCCGCTGGAGCAGTTCTATCGCTTCGACGAGAAGGGCAAGGGCGAAACGGTCGTGCGCCGCGCCGACGGGGTCGAGTGCAAGGCGCCGGCCGAAGCCCGCTTCGACGGGACTAAGCTGACGGTTGAGGAAAAGGGCAGCCCGACCTGCCCCGACGGCCGCAGTTACGGCAGTTCGCGCACGGAATGCGAGCGCACGGCGGCCGGTGCTACCGTCTGCCGCGGCGTCAACCCCGATGGTAGCGGTTACCGTGTCGGGCTGGACAAGGTACAACCCTAGGCATGACTGTCGCCTTGCGTACTGAAGCGGATCGGTGAGACATGGCCCTGGCCGAACTGAACAAGCTGCCCGACGTCGTCCAGGTCATCCCGGACTCCGGCCTGCAATTCCTCGATTTCGGGGTGCGGGTGGGCAAGGGCCAGCCGATGCCCGAACGCTGGGGATTCCATGCCGACCCGGCCTGGCCGCTGGCGTCCGAACACCTGCCCGTGCTGGTCCGCCGCGAGATCGACGGCGAGGAACAGGCGCTGCCCGGCAAGCCGAACTGCGAGATCGAGCTGCGCGACATCGAGATGCTGTTCGCCACGCCCGGCCAGGAACAGTGGCTGCCGCTGCCGCTGTTTCGCCGCGACCTGTCGGGCACGTTCTTCCGCGGACCGACCAACTGGGCGCGCGTCCTGCTGCGGCGTGAGGCCAGGCCCGACGACGACGGCAATACCCATCGCCTGGTCGTGGCCCTCGATACCCGGCTGGCCCCGTTCATCGAGGCCGAGGCCTATGCCGCACCGGCACCCGACGATGCCAGGAGCGGCCGGCCCTTCGCCCTGCCGGGCTATCGCGATTCGGTCGACTGGTACCTGGCGCAGGACTGGATCCGCGACTGGTGCCTGGAAGCGGCCAAGGACTGGGTGGCCCGCGAAGCGCGCCGCACCAACGGCGGGCGACCGGTGCCCATGCCGACCTCGGAACAGGTGCAGCAGCGTTTCGCCGAGGAAGGCAAGCCGATGCTGCATCTGGCCGCCTATCGCGCCTTCCTCGACTGGCTGCAGACCAGCGGGGTGATGCCGGCGATCGTCATCGTCGACCGCGAGACGCTGGGCGCCGCCCGGCCGATCGATGTCGATCTGGTGCTGGATCTCGGCAATTCGCGCAGCTGCGGCCTGCTGATCGAGGATGACGACGACGACGTCGGCACCGACATCACCAAGGCGATCAAGCTGGGCCTGCGCGACCTGTCGCAGCCGTGGAAGGTCTATCGCGACCCGTTCTCCAGCCGTCTCGAATTCAGCCGGGCAAGCTTCGGCCGCGACCACCTGTCGCTGCGCTCGGGGCTCGCCGACCGCTTCTCCTGGCCGTCGATCGTGCGCGTCGGGCCGGAGGCGCAGCGCCTGGCCGGGCTGCGCCGCGGCAGCGAGGGGGCATCGGGCTTGTCCTCGCCCAAGCGCTACCTGTGGGACGATGATCCCCGGCGCGACAGCTGGCGGTTCAACAGCCCGTTCATCCAGGGCGAACAATCCGACATCGCGACCGGCGTCGCCTTCACCACGCTGGTCAACGACCTCGGCGAGCCGCTGCACCGGGTCGAGCAGGGTCCGGGCCTGCCGATCGAGAATTCCTTCCCATCGATCCGCGCGCTCTACGCCCGGCGCAGCCTGATGTCGTTTGCGCTGGCCGAAATCCTGATCCAGTCGCTGTCGATGATGAATTCGGTGGCCCATCGCGCCCAGCGCGCGGCAAGCGCCGGCCGCCCGCGCCGCCTGCGCCGGCTGATCATGACGATGCCGACGGCGATGTCGCTGTCCGAGCGCCAGATCCTGGCCCAGCAGGCGGAAAGCGCCTGCGAGCTGGCCTACATGGCGCTCGGCCTGGCCGAACCCGGCGCCGACGGCCAGCTGGTCTATGCGGCCGATGCGCGGCGCAGCGCCGACCAGCCGAACCTGGGTCCGGAGGTTCGCCTGCAATGGGACGAAGCCTCGGCGACCCAGGCGATCTACCTCTACACCCAGATCGCACTGAACCATTCGGGCGACGCCCGCGCCTTCTTCGATACCATGCGCCATCCCGCCAACACGGCCGAGAGCGATTCGCTTCGCATCGCCACGCTCGACATCGGCGGCGGCACCACCGACCTCGTCGTCACCCGGCTGACGGTCGAGGGGCGCGGGGCGAACGTCACGGTGACGCCGCATCAGGAATTCCGCGAAGGCTTCAACCTGGCCGGCGACGACGCGGTGCTGAGCGTGGTGCGCGACCACGTCCTGGAACCGCTGCGCCGCCATCTGGCCGACGGGCCGCTGGGCCGCGACCGGGCCGAGGCGGTGCTGTCGCATCTGTTCGGCGGCGATCGCGGCGACATGAAGGTGATCGACCAGCTGCGCCGCCAGCAATTCGCCGCCCAGATCGCGGCGCCAATCGCCGTGCGCATGCTGGCCGCCTATGAAACCCACGACCAGGCCAGCCCGGCGGCGGCCGAACGCCGGTCCTTCGCCAGCTTCTTCGACGGCGACGAACCGCCGCCCGATTTCCTGATCGATCACGTCAACGCCGAGATCCGCAAGGCCGGGGCCGAGGGTTTCGACCTGCGCCGGGTCGAGTTCCCGGTCGATCCGGCGGTGCTGGACGGCACCGTGCGCGCGGCGTTCAAGGACATGCTGGAAGCCCTGGCCGAAATGGTCTGGCGCTATCGCTGCGACCTGCTGCTGCTTTCCGGGCGACCGTCGCGCCTGCCGGCCGTGGCCGGCATCCTGCGCGAGGCCGGCGCCCTGCCCGCCCATCGCATCGTGCCGCTGCATGCCTTCCGCGTCGGTGGCTGGTACCCGTTCCGCGACCTGCGCGCGACCATCGCCGATCCGAAGACGACGGCGGCGGTCGGCGCCATGATCTGCCTGTTGTCCGAAGGGCGGCTGGTCAATTTCAACTTCCGCGCCGACCAGCTGAAGCCCGCCTCCACCGCGCGCTATTTCGGCAAGCTCGATCGCACCGGCCGGCTGCTCGCCGCCGACGAATTCTACCAGAACATGAAGCTCGACGATCCCGACTGGACACCGCCCGACGAGGGCTTCGAATTTCATGGACCGATGCCGCTGGGCTTCCGTCAGGTCGCGGCGGACTGGTGGCCGGGCACGCGCCTCTATCACCTGGCCTATGCCGAGGGTGCGCGCACCGAGGATCTTCGCGCGCGCACGCCGCTGAAGGTCAAGCTGAGGCGCGAAAAAGGCGACAGGCGCACCCGGGTGCACGACAAGTTCATGATCGAACGCATCAGGGACCGCGAAGACCGCACCGTGGCGCCGGACCAGTTGCGGCTGCGGCTGCAGACCATCGACAACCAGGCGGGATACTGGCTCGACACCGGCATCCTGCTGGACCAGTGAGCGGGGATGCATCGGCCATGATGACCAACGACAAGCTGGTACAGGCGGTCCGGCGGCTGGGCCAGGGCGCCTCCGAGGCGCGCGGCTGGGTCAAGGCCGTGCAGACGACGGCGCCCAGCGTCGCCAACCAGGCCCAGGCGCTGATCAACGCGACGCGCCAGGCCGAGAACCTGTCGCGCAAGCTGGCCGGCGCCGCCGACCGCCGGGTCTGCGTCGGCGTGTTCGGGCCAAGCCAGGCGGGCAAATCCTATCTCGTCTCGGCCCTGGCGCGCCGACCGGGCGAAAGCCTGACCTGCAATTTTGCCGGCGACCGGAAAGATTTCCTGCGCGACATCAACCCGCCCGGTGATCGCGAATCGACTGGCCTCGTCACCCGTTTCACCACCACGCCCTCGGCCGCCGACCAAGCCTTTCCTGTCGAGCTGCGCCTGTTGTCCGAGACCGATCTGGTCAAGATCCTGGCCAATGCCTATTTCTCCGATTTCGACGCGAACAACCAGACCTTGGTGCCGCCCGACGCCGCGGCGATCCGCGGCGTGATCGCTGCCGCCGAGGCGGCGGCCGGAGCCCCGGTCGCGCATCTCGACGAAATCGTGATGTTCGACCTGGGCGAATATTTCGAACGCTATTTCCGGTCGCGCATCGAGGTGTTCCGCCAGACCGGCTACTGGGAGGCGCTGATCCGGCTGGGCGGCCGGCTGCCGCTCGAGGCGCGCGCGGCGCTCTATGCCCCGCTATGGGGCGGCATCGACGACCTGACCCGGCTGTTCCTGCATCTGGCCACGGGCCTCGACCGGCTGGCCCACGCGCCGGAGGCGCGGGCCGCCATCACCGCGCTGGTCCCGCGCGAGCGCAGCATCATCGACGTCTTCACGCTGAAGCGGCTGCAGACCGCCGATGACGAGGCCGACCGCATCGAGGTCCGCCCGGCGGCCGGTGGTGCTACCGCGGCCCTGCCGCGCGCCCAGCTTGCCGCACTGGTCGCCGAGCTCAAGATCTCGGTGACCGAGACGGCCTGGGACTTCATGCGCACCACGGATCTGCTGGATTTCCCCGGCGCCCGCTCGCGCGAGAAGATGCTGGCGATGGCGACAGACGAGGCCGAGCGCGGCCAGCAGGTGCGCGGCCTGTTCCTGCGCGGCAAGATCGCCTATCTGTTCCAGCGCTTCACCGAGGAGCGCGAGCTCACCTCCATGTTGCTGTGCATGCCCAACAATCCGGCCGAGGTGAAGGACCTGGCCGCGATGGTCAAGGGCTGGATCGACCTGACCCACGGGCCGGAGCCGGAGCAGCGCGCCGGCCTGCGCAACGCCCTGTTCCTGGTCCTGACCAAATTCGACCTCGAATTCATCGAAAAGGGTGGCGAGACCTCGGACGCGCGGCGCGCCAAGTGGGACCGCCGCCTGTTCGCCTCGTTCATCGAACCATACGGCCATTCGAAATGGCCCGACAACTGGGACGGCAAGCCGTTCGCCAACACCCTGTTCCTGCGCAATCCCGGCATGAAGCAGGAACACATCATCGACTACGCCGAAATCCGCCGGCTGCCCGACGGCAGCGAGCATCTGGTCGAGGCCGGCCCGGCCCCGGGCAAGGCGACGCTGATCAGGGAATATCGCGACGCGTTCATGGCATCGGACCTCTGCGCCCGGCATTTCGCCGACCGCGAGGCGGTATGGAACGCCGCCTTCGCCCCCAATGACGGCGGCATCTCGTTCCTGGTCCAACGGCTGACCGCCACGCTCGACGCCGAGCTGAAGACCCGCCAGATCGGCGAGCGGGTGATCGAGCAGGCCCGCACCCTGCGTGACCTGCTGCGCCGCTTCCACCATGCCGACGACGATGCCGGCCGCCGCCAGAAGGACGAGGCGATCAAGGTTCTGCTGGACGATCTCTACGAACTCTCGGAAGGTCAAGGCTTCCGGCCGTTCACCCGGCTGCTCGACCATTTGCGGCTGCGCGAGCGCGAGGTCAGGGAGACATTCCTCAACGTCGCCGCGCTGAAGATCGAGGCCGCCCCGCCGCCGCCTGCGACGAAACGGCGCAGCCTGTGGGATGACGACGAAGGCGACGCACCCGCGGCCGCGCCCGCCGTGCCGGCCAGCGACCGCCCGGCGCTGTTCGCTCGCGACGTGATGAACCTGTGGACCGAAAAGCTGAGGCGGATCGGCCAGGCGGCATCGGTGCTGGAGACCATCGGCCTGCCCGCCCGTCTGGTCGACGCGCTGGTGGCCGAGCTGATCGTGGCGGCCAACCGCCAGGGATTGGGCCACGAGATCGCGCAGCGGGTGCGGACGATCCAGGCCGCCCATATCCGCTGGGAGGAAGCGGCCGACCGCGCCGTCGGCATCGCCGCCACCGCCCTGAACGACTTCGTCGGCCTGCTCGGCTTCGCCGGCATGGACCCGGCCGTGCGGCCGAAGGTGCGCAACCGCCGGCCGGTCTTCGCCGGCCCGCCACCCTTCGACGGCCTGCCCGAACTGGAAGCCCGGCGCCGGCCGCTCGAGGCCGACTACTTCATCGACTGGGTGACCGGCCTGCGCCAGGTCGCGATCGACAATGCCGGGCATGACGGCGGACGCGAGATCGACGCGGTCCAGAATGCCCAGCTGGGCCGGATTCTCGACGGCATCGATCCGCAATCGATGCGGGCGGCGTGATCATGCAGGCGCGGCTGGTCCAGACCACCGAGATGCCGGCAGGCCATGCCGAGCTGCATCTGGCACGGCTGGGGGCGATCGGCGGGGATGTCGAGATCTGCCTGGCGCTGCCCGCGGCCGGCAGCCAGATGCATCTCGATCCGCGCGACGAGACCAGGCCCTGGGGGTCGGCCGAATTCTGGTTCCGCCCCCCGGTGCTGCGGCACGACGGCGATGGGGCCGTGCTGGGCCTCGATCCCGCGACCACGTTCCACCTGCGCGCCAACCAGCCCTATATCCTGGCGCTGCGCGATGCGGCAGGCCAGTCGGCCAAGGCCCCGCTGCTGGGCATCGCGCTGCGGGTGCCGAGCACGCCGCCGAAAGGCTGGGGCATGGCCGCAGTGGCGGTTCCCGAACCGCCGCCCGCGCCAGCCCCCGCGGCGCCCGCGCCGGCAGCAACGGCAGCACCTGCGGCGGCCCCCGAGCTGGTGATCGAGCCGCGCCGGCCCGCGGCAACGCCCGCGGCAGCGGGGAAGGGCGGCGCGCCGGTCGGGCTGATCCTCGGCGTGGTCGTGCTGCTGGCCGCGATCGGCGGCGGTGCCTGGTGGTGGCTCAACCGTCCGGCCGCGCCGGTGGCCGAGGCGCCGGCGGCGCCCGCCGCGCCGGCCCCGGCTGCCGCACCGCCCGCACGGACGCTCGATGCCGCGCGCAAGGCGCTGGCCGCCGACCCGGCCGCCGCCGACGCGCTGGCGCTGGGCAAGGAACATCTGGCTGCCAGGGATCTCGACGGCGCCTTCCTGCTGTTCCGTGCCGCCGGTGAAAAGGGCGATGCCGAGGCTGCCGTGCTGGTCGGCGGTTTCTACGACCCCGCGACCTGGAGCAAGGAAACCAGCCCGCTGCCGGCCCCCAATGCCGACCAGGCAGCGAGTTGGTATCGGCGCGCCGCCGAGGCCGGGAATGCCGAGGCGCAGTATCGCCTGGGCATGGTGCTGAAAAGCGGCAAGACCGACGGTGCCGATGGACCCGAACAGGCGGTCGGCTGGTTACGCAAGGCGGCCGAACAAGGCCATGCCAGGGCGAAGGAGGCGCTGGGACAATGATCAGGACGATTTTCGGCGCCTTGGGCCTGGCCCTGCTCTGCGCCCTGCCGGCCGCGGCCCAGAGCCGCGCACCGCTGCTGATCGACGGCAAGACGACGTTGTACCAGAAGGTGCTGACCCGGCCGGAGGCGAAGCTGGTGACGGCACCGGGCGCGACTGACGGCAAGCCGCTGCCGCCGATGTCGGTGCTGTTCGTCTATGGCCGCAAAGACGGCTTCGTCGAGGTCGGCGGCGGGTCCGACGGCAAGACGCAAGGCTTCATCGCCGAGGCCGATACCATCCCGTGGCGCCATACGCTGGTGATGGCCTTCGCCAACCCGGCCGGCCGCGACCGCGTCCTGTTCTTCAAGGATCGCGACGGGCTGATGACGGTGCTGAACGCCGAGAAACCCGGCGAGGCAGCGGCGCCGTTGCGCCAGCAGGCCAGCGACAACAAGGTCCCGGCCGACAGCCCGATCATCTCGATCGAGCCGGAAAACGCCGTCGACCTGCAGAAGCAGTTCTACCTGCTGCCGATCCTGGAGGCCAAGACGGCGATGCTGCCGTCGGGTTTCCGCGTCCGCACGGTGCGCATCGCCTCGGTAACCAGGGAGGCCGCCGCCCCGGTGGTCAGCCAGCGGGTCAACCCAGACCAGGGGCTGGACAAGTTCCGCTCCGGCGTCGTCTTCGTCATCGACGCCTCCTCGTCGATGCAGCCTTATATCGATCGCACGCGCGAGGCAGTGGCCGAGGTGCTGCAACGCATCGAGGCCGCCAGGCTGAACGACCGCGTGCGCTTCGGCATGATCGGCTATCGCGACGATCCGGCCAAGGTGAAGGGCATCGAATATCTCGCCAAGACCTTCGCCGACCCCAACGAGGTCTCGACCCGCGACACCTTCGTCAAGGCGGTCGAGGGCGTGAAGGCCTCGGAGATCTCGACCCGGGCCTTCGCCGAGGATGCCTATGCCGGCCTCGACCATGCGATCCGCACGCTGGACTGGGATTCGTTCGGCGGGCGCTTCGTCATCCTGATCACCGATGCCAGCGCGCGCGAGGGCAATTCGCCGCTGTCGACCACCGGCCTGTCGACCGACCAGCTGCGCCAGCTGGCCCAGGAAAATCGCGTCGCCCTCTACGTGCTGCATCTGCAAACGCCGGAAGGCAAGGGCGACCACGCCACCGCCAAGGCGCAGTACGAGCGGCTGACCGCCTGGCCCGGCGTCGGCGCGCTCTACTTCCCCGTGCCGGGCGGCGACCAGACGGCGCTGAAGCGCAGCGTCGGCGAACTGGCGAGCCTGCTGGCCGAGCAGGTGCGCAAGGCCGGGGCGCCGGATGCGACCCCGGCGCAGGCGCCGGCCGGCGCCGACCCGAAGCTTGCCCAGGCGACCGAGGCGGTCGGGCTGGCCATGAGGCTGGCTTATCTCGGCCAGGTCCAGGGCACCAGGGCGCCGTCGATGTTCGAGGCCTGGGCGGCCGACCGCGATTTCGCCAAGCCCGACATCGCGGCGTTCAGCGTGCGGGTGCTGCTGACCAAGAACCAGTTGAGCGACCTGCAGGCGACGCTTCAGCGCATCGTCGATGCCGGCGAGAAGTCGCAATTGCAGCCCGGCGACTTCTTCAACCAGCTCCGCTCGGCCGCCGCCGCGATGGGCCGCGACCCCGCCCGCATCGGCCAGGGCCAGGCCCGCAACCTCGAGCAGGCCGGCCTGCTGGGCGAGTATCTCGACGGCCTGCCCTACCAGTCGAAGCTGATGGCGCTGGACGAGGACAGCTGGACCCGCATGGGCGTCGGCGAGCAGCAGGCCGTGATCGACGAGATCAAGTCGAAGATCGCGCTCTACCAGCGCTTTCACGACGACGTCGATCGCTGGGTCAGGCTGACGCCCGCGGCCGCCGCGGGCGACGCCGTCTTCCCGGTGCCGATCGACAGCCTGCCGTGACGATCGACGCGGCCGGCGTCGAAAAGCGGCGCGGCGGCCTGATCGTCACGATCGAACGGCTGCTGCTGGGCGCCGGCGAGCGCGCGGCGCTGATCGGGCCGTCGGGCTGCGGCAAGAGCACGTCGCTCGATCTGCTGGCCGCGATCCTGCGCCCCGACCGCGCCGACCGGCTGATGGTCGCCGGTGCCGACCTCGTCGCCCTGTGGGCCGCCGGTGCCGGCGGGATGACCGCCTGGCGGGGCCGGCAGGTCGGCTACGTACTGCAGACCGGCGGGCTGCTGCCGTTCCTCAGCGTCGCCGAGAATATCCGGTTGGGCCGCCGGCTGCTCGGCCTTGCCGGCTGGGGTCCGGCGCGAGACATCGCCGCGGTGCTGGGCCTGGAACCGCTGCTCGATCGCCACCCGGCGCAGCTGTCGGTCGGCGAGCGCCAGCGCGTCGCCGTGGCCCGCGCGCTGGCCCATGAACCGCGACTGGTGCTCGCCGACGAACCGACGGCCGCCCTCGATCCGGCCCGTGCGGCCGAGACGATGGCGCTGCTGAACGGCTTGGCGGCACGGCAGGACACCACGTTGCTGGTGGTGACGCACGACGCGGAACTGGCCGAAGCCTCGGGCCTGCGACTGATCCGCGCCGAGACGGGGGACGGCATCACCCGCATCGCCTGGGACGGCACGGCATGAGCCAGTTGCTGCGCCTGCTGGCCGGCGATCTGCGCCACGACCGCGTCGCGGTGTTCTGCCAGGCCCTGGCGCTGGCCGCCGTGCTGGTACCGCTGATGGTGCTGCTGGGCCTGCGCGCCGGGATCATCGGCACCCTGATCGCCCGGATGGACGCCGACCCGGCGATGCGGCTGATCCTGCCCGAGGTGACCGGCGCCAATCGCTTTGACGCCGCCTGGTTCAGGCAATGGTCGGCGCGCCCCGACGTCGCCTTCCTGCTGCCCTCGACCCGCGCGATCGCCGGCCAGGTCGACCTCGGTACCGACGACGCGGCGCTGCGGGTGGCCTGGCTGCCGACCGCGCCGGGCGACCCGATCGCCGCCGGCGGCATCCTGGCCGAGGGCATGGACCAGGTCTCGCTCAGTGCCGAGGCAGCGCGCCGGCTGAACGTCCGGCCGGGCGACCGGCTGACCGCCAGTATCGAACGCGCCCGGGGCGGCCGTGTCGAGCCGGTGGCTTTTCCGCTGCGGGTGCGCGCGATCGTGCCGGCCGAGCGCAGCCCCGGTGTCTCGGCCTATGTCTCGCTGCCGCTGCTCGCCGCCGTCCAGGCCTATCGCGACGGCCATGCCGCGCCCGAGATGGGCTGGACCGGCGAAGGCACGGCGCCGACGACCGAGAGCTATCCGCTGTTCCGGCTCTACGCCCGCTCGATCCACGATGTGCCGCAACTGGCAGCCGACCTGCGGGCAGCCGGGGTCACGGTGGCGACCCGGGAGGGCGAGATCGCCTCGACCCTCGGCCTCGACCGCTCGTTGCGCGCGATTCTTGCCGTGATCATCGTGGTTGCGGCCAGCGGGCTGCTGGTCTCGCTCGCCGCCGGGCAGTTCGCCGCCCTGCGCCGCAAGCGGCGCGATCTCGCCATCCTCAAGCTGTGCGGCTATGGCCCCGCTTGGCTTGCCGCCCTGCCGGTCGGCCAGGCGGTCGCGGTCGCGGCGCTCGGCATCGTCATCGCCCTTGCCGTCTATGCCGGCGCGGCGGCGGCAATCGACGACCTGTTCGGCGCCAGCCTCGGCGCAAATGAGGCAGCCTGTCGCCTTTCCGGTCAAACTATCGCCGCCATCATCGTCATAACCTTGGCCACGGCCTGCCTGCCGGGACTGGCCGCCGGGCTGGTCGCCGCCCGGGTCGATCCCGCGGAGGAGCTGCGCGATGTCTGAACACTCCCACCCCGCCATTCCCGCGAAGGCGGGAATCCAGGGCAAGGACGTCGCCGGCGGCGCGGTGCCTCGCTGGATCGCGGCGGTCGCCGGGCTGACGACGGCAGCCTTGCTGGCGACCGCAGCTTCGGCGCAGGACCGCTGGCCCGAACGGCTCTACAACCCGCAGAAGGCCGACGGCGACCTGGTGCTGCCGATGCCCTGCGGCGGCGCGATGACCTTTCGCCGGATCGACCTTCCGGCCGACGGCGCCTTGGGCGACCGGCGCGTCCAGCTCGGCGGCGCCGACGACAAGGTCGCCTATGCCGAGAATACCCGAACCGACTATGTCGCCGGCGGTTTCACCGACCCGAAGGCCAAGGGCGTGCGCTACTACTGGCTCGGCAAGTACGAAGTCACCAGCGGACAGTACGACGCCTTTGCCGAGCCCTGCGCCAAACCCGGCGAGGAAAGCCGGCTGCCCAAGGTGTCGGTGACCTGGGCCGAGGCGGTGGGCTTTGCGGCGCGCTACTCGAACTGGCTGGTCGCCCATGCGGCCAAGGACCTGCCGGTCGAGGATGGCGCACCCGCCTTCCTGCGGCTGCCGACCGAAGCGGAATGGGAGTATGCCGCGCGTGGCGGCGCCGCCGTGCCCGATTCGATCTTCGTCGACCACGCCTTTCCGATGCCGGAGGGCATGGCCCGCTATGTCTGGTACCAGGGCACGGACTCTGCCAACAACGAACTGAACGCCATCGGGCTGCTGAAGCCGAACCCGCTGGGCCTGCACGACATGCTGGGCAATGCCGGCGAATTCGTGCTGGACCCCTTCCGCCTCAACAAGCTGTCGCGGCTGCACGGCCAGGCTGGCGGCCAGACGGTCAAGGGCGGCGACTACCGCACGCCAGCCGCGGACATCCGCAGCGCAGCGCGCCAGGAATTCGCGCCCGTGGACAAGAAGGGCGAGCGCCGCTCGGCCACCACCGGATTCCGCCTCGCCCTGGTATCGCCGAGCCTGCCGAGCCCGCAGCGCCTGGCCCGGATCCGCACCGACTGGGCGGCGCTGCCGACGACCGGCGCGGCGCCGCAGGACGATCCGGTCAAGGAGGTCGAGGCGCTGGCGCAGTCGGTCGAGGATCCGGCGATCAAGAAGCGGATCGCGGCGCTGTCGACCGTGATCAAGACCTCGATCCAGACCCGCAACGAGCAGCGCGACCGCGCCGCGGTCAACGCGCTGCGCGTCGGCGCCTATGTCGCCGACAAGCTGTCGGCCGACAAGCGGGTCATCGCGGCGCAGGAAGCGGCCCTGGCCACGCTCGGCTCGGCCTCGGCCGACACGCGCAAGCAGGTCGAGGATCGCCTGGCCCAGAACCGGCGCGCCCTCGACGACAATCTCAGCTATTATGTCGACGTCGTGCTGGCCATCGCCGCCGACTATCCGGACAGCGTCGTTTCCGGACAGGCCGAGGTGCTGAAGCGTGACCTCGAGGCGCGCAAGGTCGACGTGCTGGCGCGCCAGGTCGATCCGCTGGTCAGGCGGGTCGAGCAGGTGCGCGGCGGCCGGCCCCTTGACCGCGACGCGGTCCTGAAAGAGATTCGCTGATCAGTTGCTGAGGATTCGAGGGCGACAACCATGACGGCAAGTTCGTTTCATCGCACCGCCACCGCCTTCGTGGTCGCGACCTCACTGGCGCTGGCGGGCTGTCAGACCACCGGGACCGGGACGCGCGATGCCGCCACGGCCGCCCAGCCGGCGAACCTGACGCCGGCCGAGCTGCAGTTGCGCGACGAGGCCAACAAGTTCAACGAAACCGTTGCCGGCGGCGTCGTCACCGGGCTGATCATCGGCGGCATCCTGGGCGCGCTGGCCGGTTCGGCCAGCGGCAACAACCGCGATTCGGTGCTGGCCGGGGCGCTGATCGGCGCGGCGGCGGGCGGCATCCTGGGCGGCGTCGACGGCTACATGACCGCCAAGGCGCAGGAGAACGCCAACAACAAGGTCCGCATGCTGAATGCGATGGCCGACGACGTGCGCAAGGACAATGAAACCCTGAAGCGACAGGTCGCCACGGCCGAGCAGGTGCTGGCCGATTCCAAGGCCCAGCTGGACCAGATCAAGCAGGATGTCGCGACGAAGAAGATGACCGTCGACCAGGCCAATGCCGAGCGCGTGAAGATCGAGGAAAATCGCGCATTGCTGCAGACCCTGGTCAACAACGGCAACAAGAAGCTGGCCAATTATCGCGACGCCGCCAGGAAGATGCGGGCACAGGGCGGCAATACGGCGAACATGGACGCCCAGATCGCCCAGCTGGAAGGCGAGGTCGCAAAGATGGAGCAGAGCGTGAGGGGCCTGAATTCCGCCCTGGAGGTGACCCGTGTCGGCTAGGATTGTGGTCATGGCCGCGCTGGCGGTGACGCTCGGCGGCTGCAATGCCTATCTCGATGCCAAGTCGGACATGATGGCCGGCGGCCCGCAGAACCGCGTGGCCGCCGCCCAGTCGAACTACAACGCCGCCAAGCAGGAAAACCAGAACCTGCAGGACCAGCTGCTGGCGACCAACCGCGACATCGAGCGCAACGAGAAGCGCATCGCCAGCGCCCGCGACGATCTGGCCAAGACCAACACCGCGCTGGCCGCGGCGCTCAGCCAGCAGAAGCTGAGCGCCCAGGCCTACGACAAGCTGAAGCGCGAATCGGATGCGATCAACCGCGAGCTTTCGACGCTGAACCTGCAGATGCAGGCCGACCGCGACGATCCGACCAAGGCGGCCGACGTCGCGGCCAAGGAACAGAAGCTGCGCGACCTGGAAAAGCGCAAGGCCGACCTCGACAAGGCCATCCGGCTGTCGCTGGGTGGCACCTCATAAGCCTGCCTCAGCCTGCTTTCAGCAGGGCAACCAAAGCCTCTTCCTGCTCGCCGAGCAGCACGAACTGCAGATGCGCGGCCGCTGCCGTGGCCGCGACGATCCGGCCGGCGACAGGCGCAAGCCCGGGCAGGGCGAGGACGAATTTGTCCCCCGCCCTTGCAGCGAAACCGGGAATGACCTGGGCGCCGCCGATCGACAGGTCGACGACGCGGGTCTGCAGGCGCACGCCGCCGACCTCGATCGCCGCCGAGAGCGACACCGGCACGCGTTCGAACGACCGCCGATCGCCGGCAGTCTTGATCGCCTCGAGGAAGTCGACGACCTCCTTCTGCATGGCGGCCGTGGACTCGGACAATTGGGCGGAGGCCACCCCGACGACGCCGGCGGCCGACTTCGTGCCCATCGCGGCGGAGCGCATGCGGCGGGCATTCTCCAGCACGTCGCTGACCGAGGTTGCCGCCTGGTTGACGTTGCGAGCGATTTCGCCGGTCGCGGCGGACTGCTCCTCGACCGCCGATGCAATCGCCAGTGACACCTCGTGCAGCCGCGCGATCATGGTGCCGATGCCCTCGATGAAGCGAACGGCTTCGACGACCGAGCCCTGCACGGCCGCGATCTGCCCGCCGATCTCCTCGGTAGCACGGGCGGTCTGACCGGCAAGGTTCTTGACCTCGGTCGCGACGACGGCGAAGCCCTTGCCGGCATCGCCGGCCCGGGCGGCCTCGATGGTCGCATTCAGCGCCAGCAGGTTGGTCTGGCCCGCGATGCCCTGGATCAGTTCGACGACCTTGCCGATCGCCTGTGCCGTCTGGGCCAGATCGCGAATCTTGTTCTGGGCGTTTTCCCCTTGCGTCACGGCATCGGCCGCCATGCTCGACGAGGTGGCGACCTGGGAGCTGATCTCGGCGATCGCAGCCGATAGCTGCTCACTCGCCGCGGCTACGGTCTGCAGCTTCGCCGAGGCATCTTCCGATGCGCCGGTCACGGCGATTGCCTGCGTCTCGGTCTCGCCGGCCGAACGATCGATCGAGCCCGACGAGGTCGCCATGTCCTTGGCCGAACGGCCAAGGACCTCGAGGACACCACTCATCGCCCCCTGGAAGTCGCCGATCAGGCGCTCCATCGCCTGCGAGCGCCGATCCTTGGCGGCCCGCTCCTTCTCTTCTTCCGCTTGACGTTCGGCCCGCAGCCGCTCGCGTTCGGCAGCCATCGCCTGTTCGCGCGCCGTTTCGGCCGCCTGCTCACGCCGCTCGGCCTCAAGGCGCGCCTGCTCGTCGGCGAGACGGCGCTCCATCGCTTCCTGGTCACGATGACGCTGCTCCTCGGCCATTCGCCGCGCCATCTCCTCACCCTGAAGCCGGCCCTTTTCGATACCGTGATCGCGCAGCGCCAGCACCGCCCGGGCGATCGCGCCAAACTCATGGCGGGCATCCACCATCTCGATCCTGGCTCCGGCGTCATCGTCCGTCATCGCGCGCAGCGACAGCAGGATCGAGCGGACGGGGCCGGTGATCGAGCGGCCTATCATCCAGGCAAAGAAGATCAGCAGTACAGCGATGCCGCCATCGATCGCGGCCGTGGTGACAATGCGATCCCGGAAGGCCTGGTCGACATCGTCGACATAGATGCCGGATCCTACGATCCAGCCCCAGGGCCCGTAGACCTGCACAAAGGAGACCTTCGGCTGGGGTTCGGCGGCGCCGGGCTTCGGCCAGAGATAGTCGACGAAACCCGATCCGCTGGCCGCGGCGACGCGCGCGAACTCGACGAAGAGTTTCTTGCCCTTCGGGTCGGCGTAGCCCGACAGGTCACGCCCGACCAGGTCCGGTGCGAACGGATGCATCAGCAGCTTGGGCTGCGCGTCCGAAACGAAGAAATATTCCCGGCCGTCATAGCGCAAGGCCGAGAGAGCCTTCAGCGCCGCCGCCTTTGCCTGATCCTCGCTCAGCTTGCCGGCCTGGACCTCGGCTGCGTAATGGCCGATGAGGCTCATCGCCGACTCGACCAGATTCCGCGTCTTCGCCTGGCGGTCGGCCATCAGGGCGTCGCGCAAGGTCAGGGCGCCATCGAACGAGACCGCGACGAGCGCGATCAGCGACAGGGCGATGATCACCCACATCCGCGTGGTGAGCTTGACGGCCGAAAGCATTCTGAATTTCCCCCCCGGAAATTTCTTGATACGAAATCCAACAATCCAGGAGGTAATTGGCTACACCCCTGGAACATGCGCCACGAACAGGCTATCGGCGCGAGGCGGGGATACTTGCTGTTCGCAATTCAATTGTCCTTCAACTGCTGTAAATAGATGTATCTACCTTGTCGAATTTGTCCGCGCGCGGTTACGCGATAGTCGCGTTGCTTCGCGCCCTTCGAGGATGGCTTCGTCTAGCGGGAGAGATGGCTATCGGTCGAGCGGTGATTGCCGCGCAGGGATACCCGGGCCGGAAGGCTTATCAGCCGGCCCGCGCCCGCTGCATCGCCTGCATCAGTACTTCGGTGTCGCCGATGTGGTTGGCGAGCAGCAGGATCAGCCGGGCGTTGACCGCCGCGCTTTCTTCCGGCGTCAGATCGCGATGCATCTCGATCAGCGCCTCGTAGAAATCGTCCGGCGCGGCAAGATTGGGTTCGGTGTTGAGCATCATGCGGGCTTTCCCATCGCGCGGTCGATGGCCGCCGCGACCAGGTCTGCGTCATGGCGCCGCCAGCGCGCAGCGACATGCTGGTCGGGCCGGATCAGGTAACAGGTGCCGGGCCGGGCATCGTAGCGGCGGGCCAGCAGGCCTTCGGCGTCGATCAGGTCGCGGCCCACGACAACCGCATCTCCCGGACCCTCGCCGAAGCAGAGCAGCGTGAAGCCGGCCCCGAGGTTCTCGAGGAACCAGCCACGCCGGCCGTCGCGGATCACCGGCGCATCGGCACAGACCGCGCCGGGCACCATCGCCCCGGCGAACGCGTCGATGTCCGGCGTGTTGAGGCTTGAACCGTGCAGCGTCGCCGGCACCGACAGGCGGCCGGAATTGACCAGCCGCCGCGCGAAGCCGCAATCGCGGGCAAGGTCGAGCACGGCATCGCGGAACACCCGGCTCATCTGGCTTTTCGGGGTGATGAAGTCGGTCGACCGGGTCGAATTCAGGATGTTCTCGTCGGCGGCGTATTCGCGCTCGGCGCCGTAGCTGTCGATCAGCGACTCCGGGGCACGCCCCTCCAGCACCAGGGCCAGCTTCCAGCCGAGGTTGTCGACGTCCTGCACACCGGAATTGGCGCCGCGCGCGCCGAACGGCGAGACGCCGTGGGCCGCGTCGCCGACGAAGACCACCCGGCCATGGCAAAAACGCTCCATGCGCTGGCAGGCGAAGGTGTAGACGCTGCACCATTCGAGGTCGAACTGCGCATCGGGACCGAGCAGCGCGCGGACGCGCGGCAACACCCGTTCCGGCTGGCGTTCGGCGATTGGATCGGCATCCCAGCCCAATTGGAAGTCGATGCGCCAGACATCGTCGGGCTGGCGGTGCAGCAGCACCGACTGGTTGCGGTGAAACGGCGGGTCGAACCAGAACCAGCGCTCGCTGGGAAAATCGGCGGTCATGCGCACGTCGGCGATCAGGAATCGATCCCTGAACACCCTGCCCTTCGCCTCCAGCCCCATCATCGCCCTGAGCGGGCTGCGCGAGCCGTCGGCCGCGATCACCCAGTCGGCGTCGAGGTCATAGCTGCCGTCCGGGGTGTCGATGGTCAGCTGCGCGCCGTCGGCGGCCGGCAGGATGCCGGTGACCTTGTTGCGCCAGCGAATCTCGATGCCGGGAAAATCTTCCGTACGCTCAAGGAGGTAGCCTTCGGCGTAATATTGCTGGAGGTTGACGAAGGCCGGAAAGCCATGCCCCGCCTCGGGCAGCAGGTCGAAATTGTAGATCTCGTCATCGCCGAAGAAGACGCGGCCGGTATTCCAGCGCACGCCCTTGTCGGCCATGCGGCGGCCGCAGCCGAGGCGATCCCAGATTTCCAGCGCGCGCTTGGAAAAGCAGATCGCCCGCGATCCGGTCGACAGCCGGTCGTCGTCGTCCAGCACCACTACCGCGACGCCGCGCTGGGCCAGGTCGATGGCCATGGTCAGCCCGACCGGTCCGGCGCCGACCACGACGACGGGATGGCGCGCGGGTTCGGGGCGATCCTGGTCGGCACTGCGCCGGTAGGGCATGACCAGTGACTGGTAGTCGACGTCGGCCATGGCCGCTCAGCCTTCCAGCGCTTCCCACATCTCCTTGTCGCGCTGCGCCGTCCAGATCCGCGGGTCGCGATGGCCGGTCGCCTCGTCGTAGGCGCGGCTGACATCGAAGGGCATGCAGTGATCGAAGATCACCCAATGACCGTATTTCGGCTTCAGCCGATCATAGGTCGCACGATAGACGGCACGCAGGTCGTGGCCGGCCTTCGCACCTTCCTGCACCGAGGCGTAGAGGTCGGCGATGAAGCCGCGCGTACCGGCCAGCCCCGCCTGCACCTGCTCGGGCGTGGTCAGCGCCTTGCCGCGGCCCGGCACCAGCTGCGCGGGCTTCAGCGCGGCGACGGCGTCGAGCGTCGCCGGCCAGTCGGTGAAATAGGCGTCGCCGCAATAGGGCGTCGCGTCGAACTCGACGAGATCGCCCGAGAACAGGATCTTCTGCTGCGGCAGCCAGGCGACGGTGTCGCCCTTGGTGTGGCCGCGCCCGAGCTGCAGCAGCTTGACCTCGAGCCGGCCCAGCCACAGCGTCATCTCGCCCTTGAAGGTGATCGTCGGCCAGGTCAGGCCCGGCACCGATTCGACGGCGCGGAACAGGCGGGGAAAGCGTTCGATCTCGCTTTTCATGTCGGCCTCGCCGCGTTCGACGATCAGGTCGCGGGTATCCTCGCTGGCGATGACGTGGTCCGGCCGGTAGGCGGTCGCGCCCAGCACGCGCACGGCGTGATAATGCGACAGCAGGACGTATTTGATCGGCTTGTCGGTCACCTCGCGGATGCGCCGGATGACGTCCTGGGCCATCACCGGGGTCGCCTGGGTATCGAGCACCATGACCGCATCGTCGCCGATGATGATGCCGGTATTGGGATCGCCCTCGGCCGTATAGGCGTAAGCGTTCTCCGACAGCCGGTCGAAGGAGACGGTCTTCTCGGCGAGGTCGGCGTGGCTCGCGAACTTCTTGCTCATGGCGTTGCTCCCTGGATTAGTTGCGACTGTAACAGATTTTAGTTATTGCGCAATCGACTCGATAATGACGAAATTCAGGGATGGAAAGGGACCGGCGCGGCATCCAGTCGATCGAGGTGGGCGGAGCGCTGTTGCAGGCGCTGGCGCGCGACGGCGCGCCGATGATGTTGCGTGATCTGGCGCGGGCCGCGGACATGCCGGCAGCCAAGGCGCATCCCTATCTGGTCAGTTTCGGCAAGATCGGACTGGTCGAGCAGGATGCGGCGACGGGCCGCTACGGGCTGGGGCCCCTCGCCCTGCAACTTGGGCTCGCGAGCCTGCGGCATCTCGACCCGCTACGGCTGGCGACGCCGGCGATCGCGGCGCTGAGCGACAGCATCGGCCACGCAGTTGCCGTCGCGGTGTGGGGGAATGTCGGGCCGACTGTCGTACGGCTGGAAGAATCGCGCCATCCCATCCACGCGAACCTGCGGGTCGGCACGGTGATGGCGCTGGCCGATACGGCAACGGGTCGGCTGTTCGCCGCCTATCTGCCGCCCGAGCGGCTGGACGGCCCGATGGGGCCCCCGCCCCCGTCAGAAACTCTCGTGGAAATCCGTCGCCGGGGCCTGGCCCGCGCGCAGGGCCAGCCCATTCCCGGCATCAACGCGTTCAGCGCGCCGGTCTTCGATCAGTTCGGCCGCATCGTGCTGGCGCTGACGGCACTGGGGCCGTCAGCCAGCTTCGACGCAGCCTGGGACAGCCCGATTGCCACAGCGATTGCCGGGTGCGCCGCGACGCTGTCGGCCCGGCTGGGCCATGTCAGCCCCGTGCCGGCTTCTTCCTGAAGACCTTGCCGCCGCCCTCGGGCTTGCGGAATTCCTTCCTGAACGGCTTCTTGAAGGCCGGGCGGTCGCCGGCCGGGGCCGAAGCGGGCCGTGGCTCGCGGAACTCGCGTCGCTCGCCGGGTGCGCCGGCCGCATCGATCCGGATCTCGCCCGCCGGCGCCTGGCGCACCGCGTCGGCGAAACGGTCGGCCACGTCACGCGCGATCTCGAACTTGGTCTCGCGGTCGAAGACGCGGATCGCGCCGATTTCCTTCTTCGTCACATGGCCCAGCCGGCAGATCAGCGGGATCAGCCATTTCGGATCGGCATTGGCCTGGCGGCCGACCGGCATCCGGAACCAGGACATCTCGCCCGCGGGTCGGCCGTCGTACCGCTCGCGCGGCGGACGCTGGTCGCGCTCGCGCTCGCGCTCGCGCTCGCGGAACGAGGGGCGCTGCGGCGCCTCGTCGATCAGGTCTTCGGGTGCCGGCAGGCGGGCCCGATGCAGCCGGATCAGCGCCGCCGCGATCTCCTCGGCCGAACGTCCGCCGAGCAGCGCGCGGCCGAGGGCCAGGTCCTCGGCCGTCGCCGCCTCGGTCAGCAGCGGGTCTTCCAGCAGGCGTTCCTGATCGCGGGTACGGATCTCGTCGGCCGTCGGGGGCCGATCCCAGCGCGCCTCGACGCCGGCGGTGGCGATCAGCTGCTCGGCCTTGCGGCGACGGGTATAGGGCACGATCAGCGCCGAGATGCCCTTGCGACCGGCACGGCCGGTACGGCCCGAGCGATGCAGGAGCGTCGCGCGGTTGTTCGGCAAATCGGCATGGATGACCAGTGCCAGATCGGGCAGGTCGAGGCCGCGGGCCGCGACGTCGGTCGCAATGCAGACCCGGGCGCGGCCGTCGCGCAGCGCCTGCAGCGCGTGGGTCCGCTCGTTCTGGCTCATCTCGCCCGACAGCGCGACGGCAGCGAAGCCGCGCTCCATCAGATTGGCGTGCAGATGCCGCACCGCCTCGCGCGTCGCGCAGAACACCAGGGCTGCGCGCACCTCGAAATACCGCAGCAGGTTGACGACGGCATGCTCGACATCGTTGGGGGCGACACGGACTGCACGGTACTCGATGTCGCCATGCGGTTCGTTGCGCACCAGCGTGTCGATGCGCAACGCGTCGCGCTGATAGCGGCGGGCCAGATTGGCGATGTCGCGCGCGATGGTGGCCGAGAACAGCAGGGTCCGGCGCTCGGCCGGGGTGGCGTCGAGGATGAATTCGAGATCTTCGCGGAACCCCAGGTCGAGCATTTCGTCGGCTTCGTCGAGCACGACGACGCGCAGGCCGGAGATGTCGAGCTGGCCGCGCTCGAGATGGTCGCGCAGGCGGCCCGGCGTGCCGACGACGATGTGGCAGCCGTCGGCCAGCATCCGCGCCTCGCGCCGTGCATCCATGCCGCCGACGCAGGACAGGATGCGCGCCCCGGTCTCGGCGTAGAGCCAGGAAAGCTCGCCATGCACCTGCATCGCCAGTTCGCGGGTCGGCGCGACGATCAGCGCGCGCGGCTCGGCCGCCTGGCTGAAACGCTCGGCGCCCTCCAGCAGGGTTTCGGCGAAGGCCAGGCCGAAGGCGACCGTCTTGCCCGACCCGGTCTGGGCCGAAACCAGCAGGTCGCGACCGGCGGCATCGTCCTGCAGCACCGCCGCCTGGACGGGGGTGGGTTCGGAATAGCCGCGCGCCGCCAGGGCACGCGCAAGGGCGGGATTGGTCTCGGGGAAGGGCATGGTCGCTTGCGATCGTGGTTGGCGCGGGGGCCGGTTTCAGGCCCGCGCGGGATAGCGGCGGGGGCCCGTCCCGGGCCGGCCCTGCCGGAGAGGCGATCAGATAGTGCAGCCGGCGCCGTTTGGCCAGTGCGAAGATGAGGGGGCGCCCATGCGCCGCAGTTCTGCATCGACCCGGGCGATCACGCCGGCCCAGTCCCCGGGGGTGGTCTGGCGGAACTGGCGCAGCGTCGGATACCACGGGCTGTCGTCGCGATCGCGCAGCCAGCGCCATTCGGCATCGAAGCGGTTCAGCAGCCACACCGGCTTGCCCATCGCCCCGGCCAGATGGGCAACCGCGGTGTCGGCCGAGATGACCAGATCGAGATTGGCGATCACGGCGGCGGTATCGGCGAAATCGCGCACCCGGCCCATCGGATCGATCATGCCCGGCGGCGCATCCTTGTCTTTCTGCAGGCTGTACCAGGCGACATCGGCGCGATCGAGCAGCGGGCGCAGATCATCGACCGAGAGCGATCGACGGCGGTCTGCCTGCAGGTACGGGTTACCGGCCCATGCCAGGCCGACTTTCAGCGACGAACCCGCGCCAAGCGGCACAATATCCTGCGGCCAGGGCGACAGGTATGGGACCGCGGCCGGGATGGTCTCGAGCCGGGTGCCGAAGATCAGCGGTAGGCTCATCATCGGGCAGTGGAGATCGAATGCGGGCAAGGGATCCTGAAGGCCCACCACCTCGGCGACGCCATCCAGCCGCCGCAACAGGCGGACCAGCGGATCGGGCATCCAAAGCACGATCTTCACGCCGCGTGCCGCCACCAGCGGCACATAACGGCAGAACTGCAGCATGTCGCCCAGCCCCTGCTCGGCATGGATCAGCAGGATGCGTCCGGCCGCCGCTTCGCCCTGCCAGCGCGGCTGAGCGAAGCGCGGCCAGCCCGGGACATGCTGCGCCGTTCGGGCGCGCCACTCGTATTCCGGCCAGCCCTGCGCGAAGTCGCCCTGGGCCAGCAGGGCGAGCGCAAGGCCGTGATGGATTTCCGGATCGTCGCGCAGGGCAAGGGCGGCGCGATAGGCCGCAACGGCCTCGGCATCGCGGTTCGCTCGATGAAGGCTCGATCCCAGGTTGTTGAGCGCCAGCCAATCGCCGGGCGCAACCGCGACTGCCCGGCGATAGGCTGCGATCGCCGACTCGACGCGATCGAGCGACTTCAGGGCATTGCCGAGATTGTTGAAACCAGGGGCGAAGGCCGGGTGGCGCGCGATATTGGCACGGTGGCAGGCCAGGGCCTCGGCCGGCCGGCCGGCATGTTCGTAGGCCGCCGCCAGATTGTTGCGGAAGATCGGGTCCTCGGGGCGCAGCGCCACCGCCCTGGCCAGCAGTGCGGCCGCGGTCCGGGCTTGGCCGAGTTGCAGCGCCAGTCGGCCGAATTCGCCGAGGGCACCAAGGTGATCGGGGTTGCGGCGGAGAATGTCGCGATAGCCCGCCTCCGCCTCGGCCGCGCGTCCGGCCTCATGGTGCCGGGATGCCGCATCAAACGCTTCGGCAAACCAGGCATCGCTGCTCATCGCCCGGTGCCGGCCGCTGAAATGACGAAGAGGCCGGTGCTGCCGTCCGCCACGACGCGTCAGCGGCGCAGGAAGGTCAGGTAGATCGGCTTGAGACCCTTGGCGAGTGCCTTCGCCTCGTAGCGCGTCTCGGGCTCCTCGGCGGGGCGGATGCGCCAGTCGTCGGCCCGGGTCGCAGTCCAACGGAATTCCGGGCGATCGAGCAGATGGCGCAGCATCCAGACCCCGTAATCCTCATGGTCGGTGGCAAGCCGCAGCATCGCGCCGGGCTTCATCGTCCGGGCAAGCTGGTCGAGCACCGCCGGCGAGACGATGCGGCGCCGGTTGTGCCGCTTCTTGGGCCAGGGATCGGGAAACAGGATGTGGACGCGGTCGAGCGAGCGGTCGGGCAGCGCAGCCAGCAGCAGCCGCGCATCGTCCATCAGGATGCGGACGTTATCGAGCTGCTCGCGCTCAATGGCGACCAGCAGCGAGGCCATGCCGTTGATGAACGGCTCGCAGCCCATGAACGAGATGTCGCGATGACGCGCGGCGAGGGTCGCGAGATGCTCGCCCCCGCCGAAACCGATTTCCAGCCAGGTTTCCGCCGTCCGGCGCCCGAACAGGCCGGAGAAATCAATCTGCCCGCCAGCGGCGGGCAGAGCAATCTGATGAACCGGCAGCGTCGTCTCGAGCGCCGCGGCGCGGCCCTTGCGCAGCGGCCGGCCGCGGCGCCGCCCGTGGACGGTGCGGCGCGGGCCGTCGTCCTCCTCGCTCAAGCGCCGAACGCGCTCTTGAGCTGGGGAACGAGATCGGTGCGTTCCCACGAGAAGCCGCCGTCGGCGGTGGCCTCGCGGCCAAAATGGCCATAGGCGGAGGTGCGGGTATAGATCGGGCGATTGAGGCCCAGATGCTCGCGGATGCCGCGCGGCGTCAGCGAGACCAACTCCTGCAGCGTCTTGGAGATCTTGGCCTCGTCGGCATTGCCGGTGTCATGGGTATTGACGTAGACCGACAGCGGGTGCGAGACGCCGATCGCATAGGCCAGCTGGATCGTGCAGCGCGAGGCAAGCCCCGCCGCCACCACGTTCTTCGCCAGATAGCGCGCGGCATAGGCGGCCGAGCGGTCGACCTTCGTCGGATCCTTGCCCGAGAACGCACCGCCGCCATGCGGGGCAGCACCGCCGTAAGTGTCGACGATGATCTTGCGGCCGGTCAGACCGGCATCGCCGTCCGGACCGCCGATGACGAAGCGGCCGGTCGGGTTGACGTAGAGCTGGTCTTCCGGGCACATCCAGCCGGCCGGCAGGACCTTCTCGATATAGGGGCGCACCGCTTCGCGCACCTGTTCCTGGGTCGCGTCCTCGACATGCTGGGTCGAGACCACGACGGCCGTGGCGCCGACTGGGCGGCCGTTGACGTAGCGCAACGTCACCTGGCTCTTGGCATCGGGCAGCAGGCGCTTCTCGGTGCCGGCGTGGCGATCCTCGGCCATCAGCCGCAGGATCTTGTGCGAATAGAGAATCGGCGCCGGCATCAGCTCGGGCGTCTCGTCGCAGGCATAGCCGAACATGATGCCCTGGTCGCCGGCGCCTTCGTCCTTGTTGCCGGCCGCATCGACGCCGACCGCGATGTCGGCCGACTGGGCATGCAGATAGACGTCGCAATTGGCCGTCTTCCAGTGGAAGCCGTCCTGTTCGTAGCCGATGTCCTTGACCGCCTGGCGGGCGATCGCCTCGATGGCGGCCTTGTCGACATTGCCCTTGGTATCGACCAGCGGGGCGGGGCCGCGGACTTCGCCCGCGATCACGATGCGCTGGGTCGTCACCAGGGTTTCACAGGCCACCCGAGCATAGGGGTCGGCGCCGAGGAAGGCATCGACGACCGCATCCGAAATCCGATCGCAGACCTTGTCGGGATGGCCTTCCGAAACCGACTCGCTCGTGAACAGGTAATCGTTGAGGGCCAAGGCTCGAACCTCCAGCATCAGCGCGGGCGGCGACCAGGTCAGCCGCGACGGAAATCAGGCGACGCACCTCCGTCGGGGCGGTGCAGGGCCGGTGAACGGGGTTTTTTAGCCTACCCAATCGATGGGTCAAGCGGTTTCGGGGGCTGGCGCCGGCGCCAGCTGCCGCAGGCCAGTCCCAGAACGGCCCATGGCAGCAGCAACCATTCGCCGTAGCGGCCGTAGAACGGCGCTTGCGCCAGCGCCTGGGGCAGCGGCCCGTCGACCACCCCGATCCGGCCGAGCGGCAGTTCTGTCCTGACCCGGCCATAGGGGTCAACAATGGCGGAAATCCCGGTGTTTGCGGCGCGAACCAGCGGCAGGCCCTGTTCGACGGCGCGGAAACGGGTCATGTCGAAATGCTGGTGCGGACCCGACGAATCGCCGAACCAGCCGTCATTGGTCACGTTCAGCAGCAGTCCCGCCCTGGCATCCCCCGGCACCGCAACCTCGTCGGGGAAAACCCCCTCGTAACAAATCAGTGGCCGCATCGCCGGCAGGCCGGGCAGGCTGACCAGCGCCGATCCCTCGCCGCGCGAGAAGTCGAGCGAGCCGACCGCCAGCTGGTCGAGATGGATCAGCGCGAACAGCGGGCGCAGCGGCATGAATTCGCCGAACGGCACCAGATGGCGCTTGTCATAGGTTGCCAGGACATCGCCCCGATCGTCGAGCGCATAGACCGAGTTCCAGATCTTCAGCGGCTGGTCCAGCGGCGAGCGGCGCACCGCGCCGATCAGCGCCGTCGCACCGGGCGGCATCGATGCCGCGATCGCCTGCCGGCGCAGCGGGTCGTATTCGAGCAGGAACGGGACCGCGGTTTCGGGCCAGACCACGACGGTAGCCTTCTCGCCGCCGGGCCCGGCGGTCAGTTCGAGATGGCGGCGCAACACCTTGTCGCGCTCGCTTTCCTGCCATTTCGTCGCCTGGTTGATCCCGGGCTGGACCAGGCGCAGCATCACCCCGGGCACATCGGCCACGGCCGGCCCCGACAGCCGCCAGGTGCCGGCGCCGACCAGGACGGCGACCAGCGCCGCCGCAGTCGCGGCTGCGACCAACCCACGCCGCGGGCTGGCGCCACGATCCCCCAGGGCTGCCGGCAAGGTCGCAGCCAGCACGGTGGCAAAGCCGAGGCCGTAGGGACCGAGCCAGGCCGTGCCCTGCATCGTCGCATCCGACGCGCCCCATACGTAACCGATCAGATTCCAGGGAAATCCGGTCAGCACGTTGCCGCGCACGAACTCGCCGGCCGTCCAGCCCAGGGCCAGTACCGCCGCCCGCCGCCAGCCCGGCCCCCACAGCAAGCCGGCGACCAGCCCGCCCAGCGCGGTGAAAAGCCCGAGAAAAAGGGGCAGCCCAAGGACCGGCAGGGGCAGCAGCCAGGCGAAGCGATCGGCCTCGACCAGGAAGGAGATGCCGATCCAGTAGCACCCGACGGCGATGAAGCCGTAGCCGAAGGCATAATGGACCAGCACGACGTCGCGCAGACGGCGGCAGCCGTCGGTCATCCAGGCCAGCCCGACGAAGCAAGGGACCAGCAGCGGCAGCGCGTAGAAGGGGGCCAGCGTCAAGGCCAGGGCCGCACCGAGGGCGACGGCCAGGGCCAGCCGGCGCCAGCCGGTCAGCGCCGCGACGCGCTGGGCGAGATCGACGAACATCGGATACTCCGCTTCAGGATGGGGCGCCCAGGCCTGACCAGGGCCGGCGCCGGGCCATCCGACCCGCTCGCCGGGTCAGGCCGGGCGACGACCGTGGAACAACATGGTTCAGCCTTCGAGCGCCGGCGTGTCCGACGGCGTGGGCTTGGCCAGCCGTAGGCGCTTGACCCGCCGGGGATCGGCATCCAGCACCTCGAACTCCAGTCCGGCGGGATGGCGCACCAGTTCGCCCCGCCGCGGCACGCGGCCGAGCAACGCGAAGACGAGGCCACCGATGGTGTCGATGTCCTCCTCGCGCTCTTCCTCGAGCAATTGATGGCCCAGCCGTTCCTCGAGATCCTCGATCGGACAGCGGGCGTCGATGTCGAGGCTGCCGTCCGGGCGCTCGACCAGCATCGGCGCCTCGGTCTCGTCGTATTCGTCGTCGATGTCGCCGACGATCTGCTCGACCAGATCCTCGATGGTGACGAGGCCGTCGATGCCGCCATATTCATCGACCACGAGGGCCATGTGCTGGCGCGCCGCCCGCATCTGGATCAGCAGGTCCAGCACCGGCATCGACGGCGGCACGAACAGCACCCGCCGCACGATCTTGGCCAGCGGCAGGCGTTCGGGTCGCTGGCCGAACCAGAAGCGCAGCAGATCCTTGACGTGGATCATGCCGAGCACGTCGTCGAGCGTGCCGCGATAGACCGGCATGCGGGAATGGCCGGCATCCTCGAAAATCCGCACGACCTCGTCGAGCGGCGTCGAATCGGCGATGGCGACGATGTCGGCGCGCGGCACCATCACGTCGTCGACGCGCAGCGAGCCGACGGACAACACGTTCTCGAGCATCGCCCGCTGCTCGCGGGTGTCGACGTTCTCGCCCTCCGCGTGTTCTTCGAGCAATTCCTCGAGATCCTCGCGCAGCGATTCGTCGCCGCCGCGATTGCCGCGGAACGAACCGACCCATTCGCGCAGCCGCAACCAGAGCGGGGCGCCACCGGCAGCGTGACCGTTCGCGGACCGCGCGCCGGTACTGGAAGACTCGCTCATGGCTCGGTCCCTGCCCTGCCGCCCGCCGCTTCCGCATAGGGATCGGCAATGCCCATCCCCGCCAGCACGACGCGCTCGCGCCCTTCCATCACCTCGGCCTCCTCGTCCGTCTCATGATCATACCCGACCACATGCAGCGCCCCGTGCACGACGAGATGCGCCAGGTGGTCGGCAAGCGACTTGCCCTGCTCGCGCGCCTCGCGCACGACGGTCTCATAACCCAGAATGATGTCACCCAGCAGCACGACGCCGTCCGGCGTCGCCTCGCCGTTCGGAAACGACAGCACGTTGGTGGGCTTGTCCTTCGATCGCCAGTCGCGGTTCAGCCGGCGCAGCTCGGCGTCGTCGGAAAGCACGACGGTCAGCGCGTGACGACCGGCGTCGAGCGCCCCGCGCAGGGCCGCGCGCCCGGCGCGGCGGCACAGCGCCGTGGCGTCGGGCAGCGCCTCTTCCCAAGCGGCGGCCGTGTGAATGATGGCGATGCTGAGCGACGACCGGGGGCGGGGTCGACTTCGATCCTGGCTCATCGCCGTCGCCGCGGCTCCTGCGGCTCCTGGGCGAGGCCGAGATCGCCCTCGGCCGCGGCATAGGCCCGGATGACGCGCATGACCAGCGGATGACGGACGACGTCCGAATCGCTGAACCGCACCATCGAGATGCCCTCGACCCCCTCGAGCTTGCCGAGCGCATCGCGCAGACCCGACATCTGCCCGTTGGGCAGATCGATCTGCGACAGATCGCCCGTCACCACCATGCGCGAGCGTTCGCCCAGTCGGGTCAGCAGCATCTTCATCTGCACCGGCGTCGTGTTCTGCGCCTCGTCGAGGATGACGAAGGCATTGGCGAGCGTCCGGCCACGCATGAAGGCAAGCGGGGCGACCTCGATATCGCCGGAATCGAGCCGGCGCCGCACTTCGTCGACCGGCAGCATGTCATAGAGCGCATCATAGAGCGGGCGCAGATAGGGATCGACCTTCTCGCGCATGTCGCCGGGCAGGAACCCGAGCCGCTCGCCCGCCTCCACCGCCGGCCGCGACAGCACGATGCGATCGACCTTGCCGGTCATCATCATCGCCACCGCGACCGCGACCGCCAGATAGGTTTTGCCGGTACCGGCCGGACCCAGGCCGAAGACCAGTTCCTGGCGGTAGAGTTCGGCGATGTAGTGCGCCTGGGCCGGGGTGCGCGCCTGGATCGCCCGCTTCTTGGTGCGGATCTGCGGCACGGCTGGCGTGCCGTTGCCGACCGCGACACCGTCGTCGTCGGCAGCCTCGGCCATGCGGATCGCCCCGTCGACGTCGCCCAACCCCACCTCGTCACCCCGCTTCAGCCGTTCGTAGAGAGAATGCAGCACGTCGCGTGCCGCGTCGCGGGCCCCGACCTGGCCGGTGATGACGACCTGGTTTCCACGCGGATTGACCGATACGCCCAGCTTCTGTTCGATCCTTGCCAGGAACCGGTCCTGCTCGCCGAAGAGAGCCGACAGGAGGCGGTTGTCGGCGAAATTGACGATGACGGGGGTCGCGGCGGTCGAACGGCTGGCTTGGCTCACGGCATCTCCTGGGTAGGGGCGCGCCTCACTGTCGATACGTCATGTTCAGGCCGCCTCCCGCGCCTCGGCGAGACGGCCTTCAAGGGAATTGGCGTGCGCGGCGACGATGGCGACGGCGGCGATGTCGCCGATAGCGACGCCGTCGGCCCGCACATGAACCGGCTGGAGATAGGGGGTGCGGCCGACCAGTTGCCCGTCATGGCGGCCCGCCCGGTCGAACAGCACCGGCTGGACCGAGCCTACGGTCGCCTGGTTGAAGGCGCGCCGCTGACGGTCGAGCAGTGCCTGGAGCGCTGCGAGCCGCTCGGCCTTCACCGCTTCGGCGATCTGGTCGTCGCTGCCGGCGGCAGGGGTCCCCGGCCGGGGCGAGTACTTGAACGAATAGGCCTCGACGAACCCGGTTTCCTCGACCAGAGCCATCGTCGCGGCGAAATCGGCGTCGGTCTCGCCGGGAAAACCCACGATGAAGTCGGACGACAGCGCCAGCGCCGGCTGCGCCTCGCGCAGGCGGCCGACGATCCGGCGGAAATGATCGGCGGTGTGGCGGCGGTTCATCGCCGCCAGGATCCGGTCCGATCCCGACTGCACCGGCAGATGCAGGTACGGCATCAGGGCGGGGATGTCGCGATGGGCCGCGATCAGTTCGTCGTCGACCTCCAGCGGGTGCGAGGTCGTGTAGCGCAGGCGGCGCACACCCTCGAGACCCGCCAGTTCGGCGATCAGCCGGCCGAGCGACCAGGGCTTGCCATCGGGGCCTTCGCCATGGAACGCGTTGACGTTCTGGCCCAGCAGCGACAGTTCGACGACCCCTTCCGCGATCAGCCCCCGCGCCTCGGCCAGGATTTCGGCGACGGGGCGCGAATATTCGGCGCCGCGGGTGTAGGGCACGACGCAGAACGAACAGAACTTGTCACAGCCTTCCTGCACCGTCAGGAAGGCCGCCGGGCCGCGGGTGCGGGCCTTCGGCAGATGCTCGAACTTGGTGTCGGCGGGAAAATCGGTATCGACCACGCGCTCGCCCCGCGCGCGGCGGTCGAGCATTTCCGGCAGACGATGATAGGTCTGCGGCCCCAGCACCAGATCGATCGCCGGCGCGCGGCGCAGCATCTCGGCCCCCTCGGCCTGGGCAACGCAACCGGCAACCGCGATCGTCAGGTCGGAACGGCCATCGGCCCGGCGCTCCTCGCGCTCGACGCGCAGCCGGCCGAGTTCGGAATAAACCTTCTCCGAAGCCTTTTCGCGGATATGGCAGGTGTTGAGAATGACCAGATCGGCGCGATCGGGGGTGTCGACGGTCTCATAGCCGTGGGGTGCCAGCACGTCCGCCATCCGCGTGGCGTCGTACGCATTCATCTGGCAGCCGTAGCTCTTGATGTGGACCGTCTTCTTCTCGGTCAAATGTTCCGTCGTCAATTGAACCGTTGATGTGCGCGCTGTGGTCGGACTGGAGACCCGCCGTTCCGGCAAGGCCCCATCGGTCATAAACCTAGCATCCGCCGGGGTTTGCCGCAACCGTCGGAGTTCGCGGCCTGTTCACGGAACCGTCACGGTTGCATCGCCTTCCGGGGCGGAGGGCAGGACCCGGCCGGGCGGCGGGGCCGGCCGGGCGGTGATCCGGCCGGCATGGGCATCGGAAACCCCCTGGGCGACGACCGTCTGCATCCAGGCCGCCAGCGCCTTGCGCGAGGCGAAGCCGTCGATCGTGACCGGCGGATGATATTCGATCGTGGCGACCGCCGGCCCGGCGCGCAGGAACCGCCACAGATGCGGCAGCAGGTCCTGGTCGCCGATCCAGGCGAACAGTCCCGACCAGCGCCGGCCCACCGGCAGGTTGCACAGCTCGGTATAGGCCAGCGAAACCGGCTGCAGCGTCAGCGGTCGGTCATCGAATCGGCGCTCGGCCAGCGAGAAGAAGGCCGACTTGAACGGCAGGATGCGCAGCCCGTCGGACGATGTGCCCTCGGGAAAGAGGATGAGGCTGTCGCCGGCGGCGAGGCGATCGATCATCAGGTCGCGATGATCGGCCGTGCGGCGGGCCTTGCGCTCGACGAACACGGTGCGCTGCAGCCGGGCCAGCGTGCCGAAGAACGGCCAGCCGTCGACCTCGTGCTTGGCGACGAACGACGCCTCGAGCTCGGAGCCGAGCACCATGATGTCGATCCAGGATACGTGGTTCGACACGAACAGCGTCGGCCGCACCGTCGACGGCTGGCCGCGACGGGTGACCTTGAGGCCCAGCGCCCACAGGACGATGCGATGGAACAGCCGCGGGATGACCACCGCGCGCGGCGAACCCGAGCGCACCAGCCACCATTGCGGCACCACCAGCACGAGGTAGAGGACGCCGACCAGCGCGATGATCAGGACGGCACGAATCGAGGCCATCAGCGCGAGCCCGCCGGCCGATACGTCAGCGGCACGGTCACTTGCGCTTCGACTTTTCCTCGGCCTCGCCCTCGGCGAGCGGGATACCGTAGAGCTCCATCCGGTGATCGACGAGCTTGTAGCCGAGTTCGCGGGCGATACGCTCCTGCAGCGCCTCGAGTTCGTCGTTGTGGAACTCGATCACCCTGCCGGTCTTGGTATCGATCAGATGGTCGTGATGCTCGGTCGGCACCTCTTCGTAGCGCGATCGGCCGTCGCCGAAATCGAGCCGGCTGAGGATGCCCGCCTCCTCGAACAGCCGGACGGTGCGATAGACGGTCGCAATCGAGATACGATTGTCGATCGCCGACGCCCGACGATAGAGTTCGTCGACATCGGGATGGTCGTGAGCCTCGCCCAGCACGCGCGCGATGACCCGACGCTGGTCGGTCATGCGCAGGCCCTTCTGCAGGCAGAGATCGATCAAGCGGTTGGTCATCTACCCATCCGTTGGCCATCAAAGATTCGGGCAGAACTTACGGGCATGCCGGGCGGCTGACAACCGCCTCTTGCACCGTCAATCAATACCGAACCGATTCAGACCGAGCGATTCAGTCTCACTCTTATCGAGCCGCCGCGGCCGGCGATCAGCGCCGCGACTTGCGGCGTCCCGTTCCCAGCCCGATCTGCTTGGCAAGTTCCCGCCGCTGATTGGCATAGTTGGGCGCCACCATCGGATAGTCGGCCGGCAAGCCCCAACGTTCGCGGTACTGGTCGGGGGTCATGCCGTAAGCGGTCATCAGATGCCGCTTCAGCATCTTCAGTTTCTTGCCGTCCTCGAGACAGACGATGTATTCGGGCGTGACCGAGCGCTTGACCGGAACCGCCGGATCAGGCCGGTTGGGCGGCGGCGCCTCGACCGCACCGCCGGTGCCGGCGAGCGAGTCGTAGATCTGCCGGATCAGCCCGGGCAGTTCGCCGGCTTCGACCTTGGTCCGGCCGAGATGGGCCGTCACGATCTGCGTGGTCAGAGCCAACAGCTCCGCCTTTTGGCTAGGCTCGGTCATCTGTGCGGCGAACCTCGTGTGAAGGGTGGTTGCCCAGGGCGCTCATCGCCAATACTTGTGGTTATGTTAGGACTGGTCATCGCCAGCCACAAGTCATAACCGCCGCCCGACCGAGACAATTTGCGGATATTTATCGGCTCTGCGGCTCACCTCGGCCGCTGCGGTCGCTTTGCTCGGCGCCAACCAAGTCAACGGCCATCACCAGCGCGGCGATGCCTGCCCCGCCGCGGCGGTAATAGTTCGGGCGCCGCCCGACCTGGGTAAAACCCGCCGAGTAATAAAGGTGAAAGGCAGCGGTGTTGTCTTCGGCCACGTCGAGAAAATAACGTGCCGCGCCACGGGTGCGCGCCTCCGCCAAGGTTGCGGCCAGCAACTGGCCGCCAAGTCTTCGTCGACGGTAGAAAGGTATTATCCCGATCGTAAGCAACTCGCATTCATCGGCGGCGACCCGGCACAAGGCCAGCCCCGCGGGCTCCCCGCCGGCCGCGCCGATCAGCGCGAAGCTGCCGGGGGTTGCCAGCAACCGGCCGAAATCCTCGGCCGTCCAGCCTTCGTCGAAACATTGGCCATGCAAGCCTTCCAGCACCGCGACATGGGCCGGACCGGCGGTAACGATCCTCATGGGCGGGGTGGCGCCACGGTGATATGCGGCGCGCGCAGGTAGAGCGGCCCGGGTGGGGGTGCATCGGCCGGTGGCAGGCCGGCCTTCGCGGCCAGGCGCGCCACTGCCAGCGCATCGCTGTCGGTGGCGGCGGGATCATCGGGCGGCAGGGCCGGCGCAAGCCCGGCGATCAGCGGCACGCCGCTGCCGACGCCAAGCGCGCCGCCAGGCGGAATCAGCGCGGCGACGGACGCGAGCGGCAGCAGGGCGGCGGCCGTCAGCGGCACGCCGGTTTCCGCGAAAAGCTGCGCGTAGGCTTCGTCGCGCCGGGCATCGATCACTGCCAGCACCGGGCGGACGGGTACCGCCACATTGGCGGCAAGCGCGGCCAGGCTGGTCACCGCAATGACCGGCCGGCCGATCGCGAATGCCAGCCCGCGCACGAGGCTCAAGCCCACCCGAAGCCCGGTGAAACTGCCGGGGCCGACCGACACCGCGAGCGCCTCGCACCAGCCCGGCTCGACCCCCGCCCCGGCCAGCGCCGCATCGAGCATCGGGCCGAGATGCTCGGCATGGCCGCGGCCGAGATGGCGCGCTTCATGGGCCAGCACGGCGTCTCCGTCCGTCACCGCGACGGAACAGCCGGCCAGCGCCGTATCGACCGCGATCAGGCGCATTGCTCAAGCCCTGAGCAATCGTGATAAGGTCGCGCGCCGTCGTCGTCGCGAGTCCTGTCATGCTGCTGGTTGAAATCGCCCCGCCCGCTTTTCCCGTCGAACTCGAAATCGCCTACGCGACCACCGCCAATTTCACCGGCGCCCCGGTCTATGGCCGGGCAGCGGCGTTCCTGAATCCGGAGGCGGCGGACAAGTTCGCGCGCGCCATCGACCTTGCCGCCGCGCTGTCGCTGCGTTTCCGTGTGTTCGACGCCTATCGCCCGGCGGAGGCGCAGTGGAAGCTGTGGCACCATACCCCCGACCCGGAATTCCTGGCCGACCCGCGACGCGGATCGCCCCATTCGCGCGGCGCCGCCATCGACCTGACACTGATCGGCGAGGATGGCCGCGACCTCGACATGGGCACGCCGTTCGATGCCTTCACGCCGCTGTCGCACCACGGCTCGACCGCCGTGTCGCCGAAGGCGCAGGCCAACCGGCTGCTGCTGCTGGGACTGATGACGGCGGCCGGCTTCGATTTCTATCGCAACGAATGGTGGCATTATCAACTGTTCGAGGCGCGCCGCTATCCGCTGCTGTCAGACAGCGCGGCCGGCACGCGGATGATGTGACGGCGGCGACCTGCGGCCAATCGGCCACATGGTCGGACGATGTCGGCTGCACCCCGGCGTTATCCGTTGATAAGGCGCGACCGGCGCCCCAACATGGCCGAAGCCTCACCCCGGTGCAATCGTCGATGCAGGACTGGATCAGACACGGGACCGCCGTCATCTTCTTCCTGGTCCTGCTCGTCTCCGTCCCTGGAGGTGCGCGGGTAGCGCTGGCGGCCGACCATGCGGTCATCCTGACCTACGGCCGTTTCGGCAACGATCCCAACCCGACCGCGGCCATCCGCATCGAGCAGTTCGACGCGCAGTTGCGCGTCCTGAAGACCGAAGGCTATCAGGTCCTGGCGCTCGACGAGATCGTGCGCCGGCTGAAGGCGGGCGAGGAATTGCCGGACCGCACCGTGGCCATCACGGTCGACGACGGCCATCTCAGCTTCGCGGCGCAGGCCTGGCCGAAGCTGAAGGCCGCCGGGCTGCCGGTCACGCTGTTCGTGGCGACTGCGACGATCGATTCGGGAACCGGGCTGACCTGGACCGACCTGCGGCGGATGAAGGGTGAAGGCCTGGCCGTCGGCAACGTCACCCATACCTATCCCTATCTGCCGCTGCAGGGGCGCGAGCGGATCGCCGCCGAGATCGCGACCGCGTCCGACCGCATCGAAACCGAGCTGGGCACGCGCCCCCGGCTGTTCGCCTATCCCTACGGCATCTGGAGCGCGGCAGCCCGCGCGCAGGTCGAGGCGGCCGGTTTCGACGCCGCCTTCGGCCAGCAATCGGGCGTGGCCGATGGCCGGGCCGACCGCTACACCCTGCCGCGCTTTCCGATGAACGAAGCAACCGGCAGCCCGAGTCGCTTTCGCCTGACGATCGACGCCCTGCCGCTTGCCGTCGGCGATCTGGTGCCGCTGGACCCGATGGTGACGGCAAACCCGCCCGAGATCGGCTTCACGCTGCTCGATCCGCTGGAACAACCCGACCGCCTGGCCTGCTTCGCCTCGCACCTGTCCAGCCCGGCGACGCTGGAATGGATCGGTCGTGATCGCGTCGAAATCCGCCTGGCCCAGCCATTCCCGCCCGGCCGCGGTCGCATCAACTGCACCGCACCAGGTCCGGATGGCCGCTGGCGCTGGCTCGGCCTGCCGATCCTGGTTCCGACGCCGGCCGCCGCACAGACTCTGCAATAATTCCTATCGCGGATTTTCGACCTATCGCCAGACTGCCAGCGCACCGTTGTCGGCCAGGCCGTTCGCATTGAGACGGGCCTGATCGAAATCGTCGAGGCCGTTCGACTTGATCAGCCCGCGGATGGTACGAACATAATCCTGCCCACGTTCGGAATAGCGATGGAGGCCGGCGGCCATCGCATAGCCGGACGGTTCGCGCGCCTGACGGCGCAGATCGGCGCGCACGCCGCGCAGCGAGGCGTAGGCCTTGTGGCTGTTCAGGTTGGCGACATAGGCCTGCACCGCCTGTTCGAGGCCATCGAAGGCACGGACCTGAACGCGGCCGTTGGCGGCCACGGTCATCTCGCCGAACAGGGCGTTGCGGGTATGGGCGGCGCGGGCCTGGCCCCAGCCGGTTTCCTCGGCCGCCTGGGCAATGGCTAGCGAAGGCGGCACCACGTCGACACGGCGCTTCAGCTCGCCGATATTGGTCGGCGAGGTGCCGTAGCGATCGGCCAGTTCCTCGAGCCAGGCGCGGTCGGCATCGACGAGATCCATGCTGCCGGCGCCGAGATCGGCGGCGAGCGCGAGCAGACGGGCGCGATCCTCGCGGATCTGCTCGTTGGCCTTCAGCAGCAGGGGCAGCAGGGCCTTGACGAACGCCGCCTTGCGTTCGTCGGACGGGGGCAGCGACTGCAGATCGGTCGGCAGGCTATCGAGGAACTGGCGCGGCACGTCGGCCTGGCCGTCGCGCACTTCGTCGAGATCGATCGGCTGGAGACCGAGCGCAAGGCGGGAATCGAGATCGATCGCCGGGGGCGGCATCGCCGGGGCCGCGTTGGCCGGGGTGATCAGACCGCCGAGGCGGGGCAGGACCAGCCCGTCGTCCGGACGGCGCGGCGGCAGCGTGGCGAGCGAGGCGACCTCGGCATAGAACGCGCGGGCGGCGGCCGACATGTCGCGACCGGCATCGCCGGCAAGAAGCAGGATACCATCGGGGATCGTCAGGGCCGGCGCGGCAATCCGCGGTCCATTGAGGGCGGATGCCTCGGGCCCGTGGCTGGCGCCCGCCTGCGGGCGAACCCCGGCGGCCAGCGGCAGGATTGCCAGGCTGCACATCAATGCCCCACCGGCCATGACGGCCCGTGCCCGATTGGCAATGATCGCATCCTTCAATTTCGACACCACGGCAAAGTGATGCCGCGCCGATCGCTCTTCGGCCATTCACCTACTCTCTCTGCAATTGACACAGCTTGGACGCAAGGCACGTCGGGGCCCGCGTAAAAACGATCGTCACACCCGGCCGGCCATCGCGCGGCCGGGTGAGGATCGTAATATGAGGTCGGCGCTAGACCGCGCGGACCTCGGAAACCTCTGGAACGAAATGACGCAGCATGTTCTCGATGCCGTGCTTGAGCGTGGCGACCGAGGACGGGCAGCCGGCACAGGCGCCCTTCATGCGGAGATAGACGATGCCGTTCTGGAAACCGTGGAAGGTGATGTCGCCGCCATCCTGGGCGACGGCGGGACGAACGCGGGTGTCGAGCAACTCGCGGATCGTCGCGACCAGCTCACCGTCGGCGGGATCGGCGAGAACCTCGTCCTCGACCCCGGACACGACCGGCTCGCCCGACGTGAAATGCTCCATGATCGCGCCGAGCAGCGCGGGCTTGAGGTGATGCCATTCGGTCGACGGCGACTTGGTGATCGATACGAAGTCGCCGCCGAGCATCACGCCCTCGACGCCGTCGACGGCAAACAGCCGGCGCGCCAGCGGCGAGGTTTCGGCCTCGGCGGAGTCGCGGAAATCGGCGGTCCCGGACGTCATCACTTCACGGCCCGGAATAAACTTCAGGGTCGCGGGATTCGGTGTCTGCTCGGTTTGAATGAACATCGGGACGTCTCCTTCGGCCTCGCGGTCGACGGGCAAAACATGGTTAGAATTGGCGGGACGATCAAGCGGAACCTTCCCGCCCCGTGCCAATACGACATATCATGTCCGACCCCTGCCGTGCTGTGCAATATTTAGGTATAAAGTTGTGACAAATACGCAGGATTCGACAATCTTGGATCGACCAGCCGAGTCGCCGGCCGACCCGCCGGATGGCGATGGCCGCAGCCTAACGGTCCGGGAATGGCTGATCGACCACCGCGGGCGAACGCTCAATCACCGCGAGCTGTTCCAGGCGCTGTGCGAAAGGCTGGTCGAGGCCGGCCTGCCGCTGCTGCGGGTTTCGGGCGGGCTGCCGGCGCTGCATCCGCAGCTGTTCGCGCGCGGCGTGAGCTGGACGCGCGGGACCGACGTGGTCGAGACCGAACGCGATCACAACACCCGCAACCTCGCCCTCTACCGCGACAGCCCGGTCGCCCTGATCCACGAGGGATCGCGCGGGCTGCGCCGCCGGCTGGTGGCGGGCGCGCCGCTCGACTTCCCCGTCCTGGCCGACGTCATGGCGCTGGGCGCCACCGACTATCTGATCCTGCCGCTGCGCTTCACCCATGGCTGGCTGTCGTTCATGTCGTGGACGACCGACCGACCGACCGGCTTCACCGACGCGGAAATCGCCGAACTCGAGCAATTGATGCCGCTGATCGCGCTGCGCTTCGAGATCTGCGCCGCCCATCTGATGGCCCAGGACCTGCTGACCACCTATCTCGGCCATGATGCCGGCGAGCGCATCCTGTCCGGCACCATCATGCGCGGCCAGGGCGAGACGGTCGATGCCGCGATCTGGTATTCCGACCTGCGCGGCTTCACCGCCATGTCGGAACGGATGCGGCCGCGCGACCTGATCACCACCCTCGACGACTATTTCGAATGCCTGGCCCGGCCGGTGCACGAGGCGGGCGGCGAGATCATGAAGTTCATCGGCGACGGCATGCTGGCGATCTTCCGCGTCGGCGACGGGCCGGAGGCGCGCCAGATCGCCTGCGACCGCGCCCTCGACGCCGCCAAGGGCGCACTGGCGGCCTTGCACGTGCTGAACCAAGGGCGCGCGCTGGGCGGCGGCGCGCCGCTGCGCACCGGCATCGCGCTGCATCTCGGCCAGGTGATCTACGGCAATATCGGGTCGGCCGACCGGCTCGATTTCACCGTCATCGGCCGGGCGGTCAACGTGGTGTCACGGCTGGAGGCGCAGACCAAGGTGCTGAACCGCCAGATCCTGGTGACGTCGGGCGTGGCGGCGGAAGCGAAGCGTCACCGGCTCGATGCGCTCGGCACCCATGTGCTGCGCGGCATCCGCGATCCCTACGAGCTCTACGGGGTGCCCGAGGAGGACCTGGCGGGCTGATCCGGCGCCGTCAGGTCAGTTCGTCGATTTCTTCGCTGGTCAGCGAACCCGGCACGACCGTCACCGGCACGCGCATGTTGCCGGCCATCTGGCCGGCCAGCGCCGTCACCAGCGGCCCCGGCCCGGCCGGCCCCGGCGCGGCGGCGAGCACCAGGATGCGGATCGCCGGATCGGACTCGATCAGCTTGAGCAATTCCTCCTTCGAATTGCCCTCGCGGATGATCAGTTCCGGCACCAGCCCGGTTTCCTGCTGCACCTGCTGGGCGATGTCCGACAAGAGATGCTCGGCCGCCTCGCGCGCTTCCTCGCGCAGCTGCTCGGCGACCGACAGCCAGTGTTCCTGCACTTCCTCGTTCGGCTGGATCACGCGCAGCAGCGTCACCCGGCCGCCGACGTTGCGGGCGCGCCGCGCGGCAAAGCGCAGGGCGAGCCGCACCTCGGTCGTGTCGTCGACCACCACCAGCCATTTATGACGGCGCTTGTCGCTCATCGTTCAACCAGCCTGCCAAACCGCGCGGCCGCCAGCAAGTGCCACGCTCACCGCTGCAGGATCCCGTTGATCTCGCGCATCTGGGTGCGCGCGCGCAGGATGAAGAAGCCGAGGCCGGTCAGATGGCTGGGCAGGATCAGCGCGTCGGGCTTGGCGTTGATCACGACCAGCGGATGCAGCGAGGCGGCTTCCTGCAGGCTCTGCAGCATCTGGGCGAAGGCCGGGCCGATCTCGGTCTCGCGCGGCAGGCTGTCGAAATCGGCGCGCAGTTCGCGCAGCAGCAGGTAATAGGCGTAGGCCTTGCCCTTGGCCGTATAGAACAGGTCGTCGGCCTCGGAATCCCAGAAGCCGGAATGCTGGCGCACCTGCTGGTCCAGCGCGGCCGAGGCCGAGCCCAGGTCGAGCGAGATGCGGTCGAGCACGGCCATCAGGTTGTCGGTGCGCTTCTCGAACACCGCCTTGCCGTCGGCCAGCCGGCGGTTATAGGTCAGCAGCGACGCCAGCGCCTTGCGGTACTGCTGCTCGGCCGCGGCCGTCGGCATCATCGAGGTCGAGAAGTCGAAGACCCACTTGGTCCCCGAATACTGGAGGAGGCCCGAGGCTTCCTGCAGGTCGGGGTCGGTCTGGCTGGACCCCCGCGTGCGGCCGAGCTGGTCGGTCAGCTCGAACGAGAAACGCCCCAGCGCGGCGATGATGCCGAGCTGGAAATGCGGCATGTTGTCGAGCATCGCGCCGGGCATGAAGAACGGATCGTTGGCGACCCAGCGATTCTCGTTGACCTCGCGGTTGATCAGCGACGCGGCCATGGCGACCGCGCGGCTGCCGCCGGGCGGCACCGCGTTGGCCGGCAGCTGGTAGGACGTATCGTCGTCGATCCGGTGCACGACCAGCATGCCGATCGGGTAGTAGAGCAGGACGATCGCCGCCAGGGCGATCAATACCGGAATGCCCCAGCGGCGGAGGCGGCTTCTCGGTTCGGTCTCGCTCATCACAACTCCCGTGCGCGCATGGCCCAAGGACTAGATGTAGGCGGACCGACCGCCCGTTGCAATCACCCTGCCGGAAACCAACCGGGCCGCGGCCTCACGGCCGCAGGAAACCGACGGTGTCGTAGACCTCGGCGATGACCGGGGCGGACAAGGCCCGCACCTTCTCGCCGCCGCGCGCCAGAATCGCGTCGACATGGCCGGGATCGGCCATCAGCCGGTTCATCTCGGCCCCGATCGGCCCCAGCACCGAGACCGCGAGGTCGGTCAGCTCGCCCTTGAACTTCGAGAACTGCGCGCCGGCAAAGCGGGCGACCGCCTCCTCCAGCGTCAGGTCGGCCAGGGCGGCGTAGATGCCGAGCAGGTTGTCGGCTTCCGGGCGGTCCTTCAGCTCCTCGACCGAGGCCGGCAGTTCCATCGGGTCGGTCTTGGCCTTGCGGAACTTCTCGGCGATGCGGTCGACATCGTCGGTCAGGTTGATCCGCGAATAGTCGGACGGATCCGACTTCGACATCTTCTTGGTGCCGTCGCGCAAGGACATGACGCGGGTGGCGGTGCCGAAGATCAGCGGCTCGGTCAGCGGGAAGACTTCGCGGCCGAAATCGTTGTTGAACTTCTGGGCGATGTCGCGGGTCAGCTCCAGATGCTGCTTCTGGTCTTCGCCGACCGGCACGTGGGTCGCCTTGTAGACCAGGATGTCGGCAGCCATCAGCGCCGGATAGGCGAACAGCCCGACCGAGACGTTCTCGCGGTCCTTGCCGGCCTTTTCCTTGAACTGGGTCATCCGGTTCAGCCAGCCCATGCGGGCGACGCAGTTGAACACCCAGGCCAGGTTGGCGTGATCGGGATTCTGGCTCTGGTTGAACAGCAGCGTGCCTTCCGGGTCGATGCCGGCGGCGATCATGCCGCAGGCCAGTTCCCGGGTCTGGCGGCGCAGTTCGGCCGGATCCTGCCAGACGGTGATGGCGTGCTGGTCGACCATGCAGAAGATGCAGTCGTAGTCGCGCTGCAGCTTCACCCAGTTGCGCATCGCCCCGAGGTAGTTGCCGAGATGCAGGTTGCCCGACGGCTGGATGCCGGAAAAGATGCGGTTGGGGAAGGTGGTCATGGGCTGGATCGATCCTCGAGAAAGGCCAAGCCGGCCCTTATCGCGCAAGCCCTAGCCCTCGGTCAACCCGCCCGAACCGCCGGGCTCGCCCTTGGTCGCCCCCGGCCGGCGGCGCAGCGCGGCCTTCAGCTCGGCCGGCCGCAGCGCGCCGAGCAGCGCGGCCGCGGCGCCATAGCTGGCCATGCCGGCCAGGATGATCAGGACCAGGGCGGGAATCTCCCAGGCCAGGCCGCGGGCGAACCACGGCGCCAGCAGCCAGGCCAGGCCCTTCAGCACCGCCACCATGACGAGGCCGGCCAGCACGATGCGCCACAGCCGGTCCTTCAGCCGCCGGTCCGGCGCCCACAGCCCGCGGCGATAGAGCGTCACCGCGTACTGCGCGGTATTGAGCCAGGCGACGACCGCGGAGGCCAGCGCCAGCCCGACGAAGGACAGCCAGGGCATCAGCGCCAGGCAGAGCGCGATGTTGCCGACGACGCCGATGACGGCGATGCGCAGCGGCGTGCGGGTGTCGTGGCGGGCATAGAAGGCCGGGGTCAGCGCCTTGACCGCCACGATCGCCGGCAGGCCGACGGCATAGGCCAGCAGCGCCATGGCGGTATTGGCGGTCGACACCGCATCGAACAGGCCGTGTTCCAGCACTACCTTGATCATCTCGCGCGGGATGGCGATGAGCGCGAAGGCCGACGGGATGCCGAGCGCGAAGGCCAGCTCGATCGCGCGGTTCTGGCTGTCGCGGGCGCCGGCCTCGTCGCCCTCGCCGAGCTGGCGCGACAACAGCGGCAGCAGCGCGGTCGAGATCGCCACCCCGACCACGCCGATCGGCAGCTGGTAGAAGCGGTCGGCGTTGTAGAGATAGGAGATCGACCCCGCCGGCAGCAGCGAGGCCAGCATCTGCCCGACCAGCAGGTTGATCTGGACGACCCCCGAGCCAAGGGCCGCCGGCAGCAGGATGACGAACAGCCGGCGCACGTTCGGCGTCAGCCGCGGCCGCGGCAGCCCCAGCGACAGCCCGGCCCGCTTCATCGCCCAGCCGAGGAACAGGAACTGGGTGATGCCGGCAAGCGTCACCCCCCAGGCCGCCGCATGGGCGCTGCTGGGCAGGAAACGCGGCAGCACCGCCAGGCTCGCGATCATCGTCAGGTTCAGCAGGATCGGCGTCGCCGCCGTCGCCGCGAACTTGCCCAGCGCATTCAGCGCCCCGCCATAGAGCGAGACCAGGCTGATGAACAGGAGGTAGGGAAAGGTGATCCGGGTGAAGGTGACCGCATGGGCGAAACGCACCGGATCGTCGCTGAAGCCCGGCGCGATCACCGAGATCACGGCCGGGGTGAACCATTCGGCCAGCGACACGAAGACGATCAGCGCCAGCAGCAGCAGCGACAGCGCCCGTTCGGCGAAGGCCTGGGCGACCGCCCGCCCGTCGGTCGCCAGGATCTTGGCGTAGAGCGGCACGAAGGCGGCGCTGAAGGCGCCCTCGGCAAACAAGGCCCGGAAGAAGTTCGGCAGGCGGAAGGCGACGAAGAAGGCGTCGGCCAACGCCGTGGTGCCGAGCATCGCGGCGACCATCTGGTCGCGGACGAGGCCGACGATGCGGCTGAGCAGGGTGAAGCCGCCGAAGGTGGCGACCGCGCGCAGGAGGGACATGGGCGACCGTCTTAGCCGATCGGCGCCGGGTTGTCACCGAAACCGGACCGGCGCGGGGCGGGCGGCCGGCGGATCAGGATCCGGCCGCCCGCGCCCCTGCCGTCGTCAGCTGCTGGCGAAGTATGCCGCCAGCGCCGCGAGGTTGACGAGGTCGGAGACCGTCGCGCTCATCTGCGCGATCTGCACCGGCCGTTCCAGCCCGACCAGCAGCGGGCCGATCACCGTGCCGCCGCCCAGCGTCTGCAGCAGCGACGAGCCGAGCGAGGCCGAATGCAGGCCCGGCATGATCAGCACGTTGGCCGGACCCGACAGGCGGCAGAACGGATAGAGCTTCATCAGCTCGGGGTTCAGGGCCACGTCGGCGGTCATCTCGCCGTCGTACTCGAACTCGACGTCGTGCTGGTCGAGCAGTTCGACCGCCCGGCGGATCTGCGAGGCGGTCTCGAACATCGGGTTACCGAAGTTCGACGACGACATCAGCGCCACCCGCGGCGTCAGCCCGAATTTGCGGGCCATCGCGGCGGCCTGCTTGGCGATCTGCACGAATTCCTCGGCGGTCGGCCGCTCGCGCACCGAGGTGTCGGCCATGAACACCGTGCGGCCGCGGGCCAGCACGACGGAGAGGCCGAATACCAGCTGGCCGCGCCGCGGGTCGATCACCCGGCGCACCTCGCGATAGGCCGCGGCATAGGAGCGCGAGATGCCGGTGACCATCGCATCGGCATCGCGCAGCCCGACCATGCAGGCGGCGAAGGTGTTGCGATCCTGGTTGACCATGCGCTGGCAGTCGCGCTGCAGATGGCCGCGCCGCTGCAGCCGCTTGTAGAGATGCTCGGCATAACGCGTGTTGTTGGGCGACAGCCGGGCGTTCGTGACCTCGATGCCCTCGAGGCTGGAACCGAGGCCGGCCTTCTTCATCGTGTCCTGGATGCGGTCCTCGCGGCCGACCAGGATCGGCCGGCCGTAACCGGCGTTGCGGAAGGCAATGGCGGCGCGGATCACCCGCTCCTCCTCGCCCTCGGCGAAGACGACGCGCTTCGGATTGGCCTGGACCTGGTCGAAGATCACCTGCAGCGCGCCGGCCGCCGGGTCGCGCCGCGCCTTCAGCCGGATGCGGTATTCGTTCAGGTCCTCGATCGGCTTGCGGGCGACCCCGGATTCGATCGCCGCCTTGGCCACCGCCAGCGGCACCTCGACGATCAGCCGCGGGTCGAACGGCACGGGGATGATGTATTTGGGCCCGTATTGCGGACGCTCGCCCTTGTAGGCGGCGGCAACCTCGTCGGGCACGTCCTCGCGCGCCAGCCGGGCGATCGCCTCGGCCGCGGCGATCTTCATCGCGTCGTTGATGGTCGAGGCGCGCACGTCGAGCGCGCCGCGGAAGATGTAGGGGAAACCCAGGACGTTGTTGACCTGGTTCGGATAGTCGGATCGCCCGGTCGCCACGATCGCGTCGCCGCGGGTGGCGTAGACTTCCTCCGGCGTGATCTCGGGATCGGGGTTGGCCATGGCGAAGATGATCGGGTTCGCCGCCATCGAGCGCACCATCTCCTTGGTGACCGCGCCCTTGGCCGACAGCCCGAAGAAGATGTCGGCGCCCTGCATCGCGTCTTCCAGCGTGCGGGCGTCGGTATGGACGGCGTGGGCCGACTTCCACTGGTTCATGCCGTCGGTGCGGCCCTGGTAGATCACCCCCTTGGTGTCGCACAGGATCGCATTCTCATGCGGCAGCCCCATCGCCTTGACCAGTTCGAGACAGGCGATGCCCGCCGCGCCGGCGCCATTGACGACCAGCTTGACGTCCTGCATCCGCTTGCCGGTCAGGTGCAGCGCGTTGAGCATGCCGGCCGCCGAGATGATCGCGGTGCCGTGCTGGTCGTCGTGGAAGACCGGGATATCCATCAGCTCGCGCAGGCGCTGCTCGATGATGAAGCACTCCGGCGCCTTGATGTCCTCGAGGTTGATGCCGCCGAAGGTCGGGCCGAGATAGCGCACGGCACTGACGAATTCGTCGACGTTCTCGGTCGAGACTTCGAGGTCGATCGAATCGACGTCGGCGAAGCGCTTGAACAGGACCGCCTTGCCCTCCATCACCGGCTTGGAGGCGAGCGCGCCGAGATTGCCCAGACCCAGGATCGCCGTGCCGTTCGAGATCACCGCGACCAGGTTGCCCTTCGCCGTGTAGTCGTAGGCGGTGTCCGGCTGCTCGGCGATGGCGAGCACGGGGGCGGCGACGCCGGGGCTGTAGGCGAGCGACAGGTCGGCCGAGGTCGCCATCGGCTTGGTGGCGACGATCTCGATCTTGCCGGGTCGGCCGACGGCATGGAACTTCAGCGCCTCTTCATAGAGGCTCGCGAATTTCTGATCGCTCATAAGTCTGGTCCGGTTCCCACGTTATATTTGTGTACTTAGGCGTTTCCCCACCCCTGACGTCAGGCAGGGGAGCCGATCTTAGGGGTATCCGCCTGCGCGGGCCAAGCCCTTCCATGCGGGGCCTTGCGGCGGCAGGCCGCCTCGCCTATGGAAACGGGCCATGAACGAGCCCGTCCCCGCCCCGGAACCCGACCTGTCGCGCGCCAGCCCGATGATGGCGCAATACCTGTCGATCAAGGCGCAGCATGCCGATTGCCTGCTGTTCTACCGGATGGGCGACTTCTACGAACTGTTCTTCGACGACGCGGTCGACGCCGCCCGCGCCCTCGACATCACCCTGACCAAGCGCGGCCAGCATGCGGGGGCGGAAATCCCGATGTGCGGCGTGCCGGTGCATGCCGCCGACGGCTATCTGGCCCGGCTGATCCGCGCCGGCCACAAGGTCGCCGTGGCCGAACAGATCGAGGATCCGGCCACCGCCAAGAAGCGCGGGGGCAAGTCGGTGGTCGAGCGCGGGGTGGTCCGGGTCGTCACCCCCGGCACGCTGACCGAAGAAACCCTGCTCGACGCCCGGTCGCACAACTACCTGGCCAGCCTCGCCCGGGCCGAAGGCCGGCTCGGCCTGGCCTGGGTCGACATCTCGACCGGCGACCTTGCCGCCACCGCCCTCGATGCCGCGGCACTGGGGGCCGAGCTGGCCCGCCTCGGCCCCTCGGAGCTGATCCTGCCCGACGGCCTGCTGGCCGGCGAGCTGGCCGAGACTCTGGCCGAGCTGCGCGACCGGCTGACCCCGATGCCGGGGGCCCGCTTCGACCTCCAGTCGGGCGAAAAGCGGCTGAAGGCGTTCTACGGCGTCGCCACCCTCGATGCCTTCGGCGGTTTCGGCCGGCCGGAAGTGGCGGCACTCGGCGCCCTGGTCGACTATCTCGAACTGACCCAGAAGGGGCGGCTGCCGGCGCTGAAGCCGCCGACACGGATTGCCCAGGGCGCGATCATGGCGATCGACCCGGCGACCCGGCGCAGCCTGGAACTGACCGAGACCCTGTCGGGCGACCGCCAGGGCTCGCTGTTTGCCGCGATCGACCGCACCCTGACCGGCGCCGGCGCGCGGCTGCTGGCCGAACGGCTGTCCAGCCCGCTGACCGACCCCGGCGCGATCGACGCGCGGCTCGACGCGATCGCCTGGTTCTGCGCCGAGACCGGCCGGCGCGAGGCGGCGCGGCGCCTGCTCGCCACCATGCCCGATTTCGCGCGTGCCCTGAGCCGCCTGTCGGTCGGCCGCGGCGGCCCGCGCGACCTGGCCGGCATCCGCGACGGGCTGGCCGCGGCCGGCCAGCTGCGCCTGGCCCTCGAAGCCGAGGACCTGCCGCAGGCGATCGCCGCGGCGATCGCCGGGCTGGGCCGGCACGAGGCGCTGGTCGATCACCTGACCCGGGCGCTGGCCGACGAGCTGCCGTTGCTGGCGCGTGACGGTTCGTTCATCGCCGCGGGCTACCGCCCGGAACTCGACGAATTCCGCGTCTGGCGCGACGAAAGCCGGCGGGCGGTGGCGGCGCTGCAAGCGCGCTATGCCGACGAGACCGGCGTGCCCGGCCTCAAGATCCGCCACAACAACGTGCTCGGCTATTACATCGAGATCACGCCGCGCCATGCCGACCGGATGGGCCAGGGTTTCATCCACCGCCAGACCATGGCGAACGCGATGCGCTACACGACGGTCGAGCTGGGCGAGCTGGAAGCCAAGATTTCCCAGGCCGGCGACCGCGCCCTGGCCCTCGAACTCGACCTGTTCGCCGAGCTCGTCGCCGAGGTGCTGGCCCAGGCCGCGGCGATCGGCGAGGCCGCCGCGGCGGCGGCGGCGATCGACGTGGCCGCCGGCCTCGCCGACCTGGCGCTGGAACAGAACTGGTGCCGGCCGCGGGTCGATGGCGGCGTCGGCTTCCTCATCCGCGGCGGGCGCCACCCGGTGGTCGAACAGATGCTGCGCCGCAACAGCGGGCCGGCCTTCGTCGCCAATGACTGCGACCTGACCGGGGCCCAGCGCCTGTGGCTGCTGACCGGCCCGAACATGGCGGGCAAGTCGACCTTCCTGCGCCAGAACGCGCTGATCGCGATCCTGGCCCAGGCCGGCAGCTTCGTGCCGGCCGAGGAGGCGCGGATCGGCGTGGTCGACCGGCTGTTCAGCCGGGTCGGCGCCGCCGACGATCTGGCCCGCGGGCGCTCGACCTTCATGGTCGAGATGGTCGAGACCGCGGCGATCCTGAACCAGGCGACGGCGCGCAGCCTGGTCATCCTCGACGAGATCGGCCGCGGCACGGCGACCTTCGACGGGCTCTCGATCGCCTGGGCGACGGTCGAGCATCTGCACGAGGCCAATCGCTGCCGCGCCTTGTTCGCGACCCATTACCATGAGCTGACCGCCCTGGCCGGCCGGCTTTCCGACCTCGCCAACCGCACGATGCGGATCAAGGAATGGAAGGGCGAGGTGATCTTCCTGCACGAGGTCGCGGCCGGCGCCGCCGACCGGTCCTACGGCATCCAGGTCGCCAAGCTGGCCGGGCTGCCCCCGGCCGTGGTCAGGCGGGCCGAGGCGGTGCTGCGCGAGCTGGAGAAGACCGGCCAGTCCGGCGCGGTCAGCCGGCTGATCGACGACCTGCCGCTGTTCGCCGCGCTGTCGCGCACCGCCGCGGTGGAGCCGGCCGCGCCCGAACCGTCGGCGGTCGACCGGCTGCTGGCCGAAACCAATGCCGACGACCTGACCCCGCGGGCCGCGCTCGACCTGGTCTACCGGCTGAAGGCGCTGGCGGCCGAGACCAGGTAGGCGCCGCCGCCCGGTTCAATAGGGCTCGGACCCGAAGAACTGGCGCCAGCGCCAGCCCGCCTGCGTGTGCTCGAAGATGCAGCTTGCCAGATAGACCCGGCGGGTGACGCCGCCATCGGGCTCGTGCCGGGCGAGCATGCCTTCGACGAAGGCCCAGGCGATCGGCCCGGCGAAGGTGATGTCGCGGGCCGGAAAGTCGAAGGCGAGGGTCGCCGGATTGGCGAATATCGCCGCGATCTTGGCCTGGAGCGCCGGCCGGGTGCGGCAGATCTCGCCCACTTCCGACCCGATCAGGGTGAAGCCGCCCTCGCCCCAGAGCCGGTCGAGCAGCGCCGGGTTGCGGGTCCGGATCATCGTGGCGAATTCGTCGATCAGGGCGTGGATCGCGGCGGCTGGTTCGGTCATCGGGGCCTGGTCCATCGGTGGAAGCACGATCCTCGCGGTTCAGTCCGGCCGGCGCGCCGCGACGAAGATCGCCTGCAGATCGGTGCGGCAGGGGTCGGTGCCGAGTTCGGCTATCAGCGCCTCGGTCGCCATCGCGACGACCGCTTCCTTGTCCTGGCCGCGGGCGTCCAGGGTGATGGTGGCCGGCGAGCCGCAGGCAAGGCCGCGCGCCAGCGCCGCGGGCGAGGCGATCTCCTTGGAAAGCCGCACCACCGACGCCTCGATCCCGTCGAAGCCGGCGGCAAGCAGCGAGGCCTTGGCGGCGTCGAAGCGATATTCGAACGGCACGAACGGCGGTGGATCGTCGGGGAACAGGCGCAGCATGATGCCGCGCCAGATCCGGGCGAACGGATTGAACTCGACCGCATCCCAGAAACTGAACAGGTAGTGGCCACCGGGCCTGAGCACGCGGAAGGCTTCGCGATAGCTCCGGTCCTTGTCGGGATAGAACATGACGCCGAACTGGCAGACGACGCAGTCGAAGGCGCCGTCGGCATAGGGCAGGTTCTGGGCATCGGCCGGTTCCAGCGTGACGGCCTCGCTGGCCGCGATCTTGCGCGCGGCGACCGCCAGCATGTCGGCATTGAGATCGGTGGCGGTCAGGGCCGTCGAACCCGGAAGCTGGTCGCGCAGGGCGCGGGTGACGATGCCCGATCCGGCGGCCGTCTCCAGTAGCCGGCCCGGCGCCAGCGCCGCCGCCCGCCCGGCCATGATCCGCGCATAGTCGGCAAACATGACCGGGCCCAGCCCACGGTCGTAGTTCTCCGGGATCGAGCCGACGAAGGCGGCAAAATCTTCCTTGGGCTGCAACTGTCGATCCTTATCCATTGTCGGCTCGCCGCGCCGCGCGCCGTTCAGCGCGAACCCAGCGCGTCGAAACCGTCCAGCGCGCGGCTCGAATAGGCGATCGCCGCGCCGGCGTTCATCGCCACGGCGACGCCGAGGGCATCGGCGATCTCCTCGCGCGAGATGCCGAGATCGCGGGCCTTCTGCAGGTGACTGGCGATGCAGCCGTCGCAGCGCGTGGTGACCGCCACGGCGATGCAGATCAGCTCGCGGGTGCGCTCGTCGAGGCTGCCGCCGGCACCGGCGGCGTGCAGCGCCTTGTAGCCCGCGACGGTCCGCGGGGCGGCCTCGGCAAGACGGCCGAAAGCCTGCATCATGTCGGCCAGGAACCGGCGCCAGTCCATCACCATCGTCGCCCCTCCATCCGGTCGCCGCGTAAGAATGTGAAATAATCCGGGCGGGACCGCGGATAAGAATGAAGTCCTGGAAGCAGACGATAGGTCAGGCGCCCGGCCGGTCAATGGAACTTTTTGCGTATATCGCGCGATCCGGCCCCGGGCCCGCGGCCTCTGCCGCCCGCCGGTAGGCGATCGCGCTGACCACCATGCCGTCGGCCACCAGCCGATCGAAGCCGCGCAGCAGCGACGGGGCCAGGGCGAACCGCCCGCGCTCGATCAGCTGCGCCTCGCCATGGCGCGCCGCGGTCGAGAACATGCCCCGCACGTGGGTTCGCGACACGCCGAACGCCCCGCCCAGATCGCCGTAGGAGATCACCGGCACGTCGCGGCCGGCAAGCTTGCGCACGAATTTCATCAGCGTCAGGATACCGACGGCCCGGTTGAGAAAGCGGGTCATCGCGGTGTTCTGGCTCAGCACGTTGCGGGCGATATGGGGGAACAGCGTGATGCTCGCCGCCCGCAACTGCGGATGAAAGGCCGGATCGCGCCGGATCGCCGGCGCATAGGCCGCCTCGCCGTAAAGATGGGCAAGCGGCAGGTAATGCGCCCGCATCCAGTCGAGATCATGCGCGATCATCACCGGCGTCGGCAGGATGACGCGCAGCCGCGAATCCTCGTCGGGCCGGCGGAGCGTGACGAAGCCGGTATCGACCAGCCGCGAGACGATATGGTCGACCTGCCGATCGCTCGCCACGTCGAACAGGGCGATCGTTTCCTTCAGTCGCGACACCGTCAGCCAACTCGTCCGCTCGTCAGGTCGGTAGCCACCCCAGTAGCTCATCACGATGCCGTAGGTCAGGATGCGCGCGGCATCGCGCATCAGTTCGACCAGCGGCGGATTGCTCTCGTAGAGATCGAGCACCGCGTCGACATAGGCGAGGCGCGCATGGGGAAAAAGCGGATCCGCCAGGATCGCCTCCGCCGTCGGAGGCGACATCGCCGCCGCGTCGAACCGTTGCATGCAGGCCCCCCGTGACCGACCAACCCCGATCGACGATGGAGAATAGCGGTCGCGGATCGGCGGTCCAGCGGCAAACGCCGTCCGCGCCGGCCACGGCCTCACGACAGCCGGGCGATCTCCACCTGGCCCGCGGGGGCGCCGCCGCCGATGACGCAGGCCCCGTCGAGGGTCAGCCAGGCATGGGCCGTCATGCCGGTGCCGGCGGCGCTGCTGACCGAGAGATGCAGCACGGTATCGTGCCGCCGCCGCGCCAGCATCGCCTTGGCGGCCATCGCCTGGGGCAGGCAGACGCAGGGGAAGGGCAGCAGCGTGCTGGCGCGTGTCACCGCAAGCGCCGCCTGGCGGGAAATCGCGGCGGGTGGCGGCAAGCCCGATGCCGACAGCGGGGTGTCGGCGGGTGCCGCCCGGCCGATCATCAGCCGGGCGACATGGCGGAACGGCAGCAGGCGCAGGGCCGCGACCGAAACGGTCAGCCAGGCCGCGGCCTCGACCACCAGGAGGCGCCAGGCCCAGCGCTCGCGCCACGCGGCCCGGCGATCGGGAACAGGGGAAGACAGCGTCATCGACAATCCATGTGCTGGCCGGGCGGCCAAAAAACCGTCGGGCCGGGAGCATAGCATGGCGCCGCGCTCAGCGCCGCAGCCGGCGGAACAGGGCGGCGGCAAGGCCCAGCACGATGCCGGCAAGGCCGGTCACGGCCAGCAGCAGGGCGACCCCGAAGGCCTTCGGCATCTCGCCGGAAATGCCGCCGTCGGCATCCGGCAGTTCGACCGGGACCAGCATCACCAGCAGCATGGCGGCGACGCCGAAGCCAAGCAGGCCAAGGCAGGCGAGCCAGTAGAGCCGGGCCAGGCCGCGGCCGCGCCAAGCCGCCAGGCCGGCCGCGGCCAGCCCGGCCCCCACGATCAGCACGACGGCGACGACCGACAGGTCCATGCAACTCCCCAGGCCACCCGGCCGGACCATGCTACCATGGCCGGCGCCGATTGCCCGGGAGAGCCGCCGATGCCGATCTCGATCGACCAGACCGACGCCGCCGCCCATGCGCTGCGCCAGATCGAGCTGGCCCAGCGCACCGCCGCGGCCCGCCAGCAGACCCATGGCCTGACCGGCATCCAGATCGCCCAGGCGGCGAGCGCGGGCGCGGTCCGCCGGCCCGATACCGCCGGGCTCAGCGCCACCGGCCAGTCGGCGATGGCCCAGGCGGTGCTGGCCGCCGCGGCCCTGGTCGCCACCCGGGCGGCCGCCGGGCGCATGGGGGAATCGGCCGGCGGTTTCCTCGCCTCAGGCTTCGGCGCCCGGGCCGACCGCGATTTCGCCGACACGCTGGAACGCAACCTGATGCGGCCGCTGCGCGAGCAGTTGCAGGCCGCGATCGCCCTGCACCAGGCGGAAGGGGGCGACCTGACGCAGCCCGGCTATGTCGCGGTCACCGGCCTCAACGCCACGGTCGAGCGCGGCGGCGCGGTCCGGCTGGGCGGCGGCAGCCTGACGGTGGCCGACGCCGCCGCGCTGGCCGGCCTCTACGACCGGCGCGGCGTGGTGCTGACCTATGCCAATGCGCCGCAGGCGGCCGCCCATGGCGCGCCGGGGGTGATCGATGCCACGGCCGGCGGCCTCGACTGGGGCCGGCTGAACCGGCTGATCAACGACAATGCCGCCGTCGATCCGAACGCGGCAGGGTTCGAGCTGGCGCGGCAGGCGGCGTTCGACCAGGCCGCGTCCGGCCTGGCGCCCGCCGGCGGCGCCACCGATCTCGGCCAGGTGCTGCGCAGCGGCGCGATCTGGTCGCTGGGCGGCGATCCCGGCCCGTTCTTCCCCTTTGCCGGCGGACAGAACCGAAAATACAATCCCGACTACTTCCAGCCGCGGGCCGGAGACGACGGGCGCCACGATGCCGGCCTGGCCGTGATCGAAGCGGCGCGGCCGCGCGATGGCGGCATCGACCTCCGCCTTGGCCTGATCCAGCCCTTTGCCGCCACGACGGACGGTGCCGCATGAGCAATTCCATCGGGTCGCCGTCGTCGCGCCCCAGTCTGCTCGATCCCTTCAGCCCCGCGCGCCAGCAGGCCGGGCTGCCCGCAGCCGGCACCAGGGGCGCCGGCCAGGCTTCGGCCGGCGCCGGCCCGCTGGACCAGGTGATGCTGAGCGCGCAGGCCCAGGCGGCGCTGAACGCTGCCCGCGGCGATGCCGGGGTGCTGGGCCGGGCACAGTCGAGCCTGCCGGCGGTCGGCGACGTGGTGCAGGATTTCCTGAAGTCGATGGGCGGCGATTTCGACTTCGGCGGTCTCGACCTGAAGGATCTGATCAACAGGCAGCTGCTGGAGCCCGCGGCCGATGCGATCGCCCGGTTGCCGGCCGATGGCGCGTCATCGGTCGCCGGTGCCGGCTATCTGGCGCTGGAAGGCGTGTCGGTGACGATGCGGCAGTCGTCGGCGGGCATCGACATCTCGATCCAGCGCATCTCGCTGAAGGCCGCGATCGCCTACGGTTCGGACGGCACGGCGACGTTCAGCGGCTTTGCCGCCGAGGTCAGCGCCTCGAAGACCGATTTCCATCTCGGCGGCAGCGCCGCGCCGGCCCTGGTGCTGCAACCGCTGGCACCGGACGATCCGCGGCGCCTCGACGATCAGGGTCGGCAGCGCACCGATTTCGGCTTCATCCCCGACCTGCAGCAGGCGCTGAAGACGATGGAGCAGATCGGCGACGCCTGGCGCGACCTGCTCGACCGCACCCTCGGCGAAGACCGCGCCACCGACCATCCCGCCATCGTCATGCTGCGCGACCGGCAGCGCAACGAGGACGGGGACGTCAACCTCCTATTCGACCTGTTCCAGCCGCTGTCGCAACCACGGCGGGGCGATAGCCCGGCCTGACGAACTCGTCCTGGGCGGCGACGACCAGCGGTTCGCGGGAACGGGCCTCGACCGAGTGGCGCAGCACCCCGAACACCGCGCCGACGGCAAAGCCCAGCGCGTCGGGCAGCGCCTCGCCGCGCAGCAGCCGGGCCAGCAGCATGGCCGAGAGCATGTCGCCCGGCCCCTTGGGCGGGTCGATCAGGCGCGGGGTCGCGGCCAGCCATGCCCCTTCCGGCCCGGTCGCCAGCGTCTCGATCCGGTCGTCGTGGCCGAAATCGAGCGAGGTGATCACGACGCGCGCCGGCCCCAGCGCACGCAGCGTGGCCGCGGCGGCCAGGGCGTCGTCGAGATCGCCGATCGGGCGGCCGGTCAGGATTTCGGCCTCGAAATGGTTCGGCGTCGCGATATCGGCGGCGGGCAGTGCCCGGTCGCGGAAGAAATCGATCATGTCGGGGGCGACGTAGACGCCTTCGGCCCGGTCGCCGATCACCGGGTCGCACAGATAGGGCAGGCCGGGCCGCACCGCCTTCATCCGCGCGATCGCGGCAAGGCCCGCCGCGCCGTTGGCGGCCGAGCCGAGCCAGCCGGTCAGCGCCGCCTGGGCCTGCGACCAGATGCCGAGCCGTTCCAGCGCGGCCAGCCAGGCCTCGATCATCGTCGCCGCGATCGGCTGCACCGCGGCACCGCCATAGCCGGGATGGGCCGACAGGATCGCGCTGGGCATCGCCCAAACCTCGAAACCCTGGCGCTGCAGCGGCAGGATCGCCGCGTCATTGCCGACATGGCCGTAGATGACGCGGGACTGGATCGAAAGAATTCCCATCCGCGATCAGGCGACGGTGACGGCGGTGCCGTAGGCGATCACCATCATCATGCCCTTCTCGCCGAAGATCTCGTAGTCGAGGCGCATGCCGACGACCGCGTTGGCGCCGAGCGCGTGGGCCTTTTCGCCCAGCCCCTCCAGCGCATGGTCGCGCGCCGCCGCCAGCGCCGATTCGTAGGAGCCCGAGCGCCCGCCGATCACATCGGTGATCGAGGCCATGAAGTCGCGGAAGATGTTGGCGCCGATGATCGCCTCGAAGGCGACGAGGCCGTGATAGCGGCCGATGGTATGGCCTTCCAGGGTCGGCGTGGTCGAGAACAGCATGGCGCGCTCCGGCTGCGGTCGTGACGGCCGGAACTCTAGTGTAAGCACCCGCATTGCCGCAAGGCGACGGCATCCTTAGCATCGGACCGGGTCCAACCGAGTCGGAGCAGGGCATGGCCAGGCGCAACCCGAGGGTCTTGGTGTTCGATTCGGGGGTCGGCGGGCTGTCGGTCCTGGCCGAGATCGCGCGCCGGCTGCCGGGAGTCGAGCTGGCCTTCACCGGCGACAACCGGCATTTTCCCTATGGCACCAAGCCGGCCGCGACGCTGCTGCCGCAGATCGAGCAGAGCCTGGGCAAGGCGATGGCCGCCTGCGATCCCGATCTCGTGGTGATCGCCTGCAACACCGCCTCGACCTTCGTGCTGCCGCATCTGCGGGCGACCTTGTCGATTCCGGTCGTCGGCGTCGTGCCGGCGATCAAGCCGGCCGCCGCCCTGTCGGCCACCGGGGTCATCGGCCTGCTGGCCACCCCGGCCACCGTCGACCGGCCCTACACGCTCGAGCTGATCGCGCGCTTCGCCCCGGGCTGCACGGTGATCCGCAACGGCTCGGCCGAACTGGTGACCCTGGCCGAGGCGGCGCTGCGCGGCATCGATCCGCCGCGCGAACGCCTGGCCGCGATCCTGGCGCCGTTCTTCGACGGACCCGACGGGGCGCGGCTCGACGTCATCGTGCTGGCCTGCACCCATTTCCCGCTGCTGCGCGACGCGCTTGCCGCCGCCGCGCCACGCCCGGTCACCTTCCTCGATTCCGGCGAGGCGATCGCCCGCCGGGTCGAGGCGCTGCTGGCGCCGGCCGCGCTGCCGGCGGCGGGCGGTCACCGCGCCTATTTCACCGCCCCGTCCGACGACCTCGCCGGTCTTTCACCGGCGCTGGAACGCCTCGGCCTCGGCGCGCCGATCGTGCTGTAGCGGCAGTCGCCCGGCGACTTCACGGCCCGCAGGTCAGATCCGGCAGCCCCGTTTCCGACACCACCACCCGGCCCGACGGCCAGGTCACGGTGACCGTGGTGCCCTCGCCCAGCCGCGAGGCGAGATGGATCTCGCCGTCATGCAGCTCGACCAGGCGCTTGGTGATCGAGAGCCCGAGGCCCGTGCCCTCGACCGAGCGGGCAAGGGCCGCATCGGTGCGCTGGAACGGCTGGAACAGCCGGTCGATCTCGCCCGGGGCGATGCCGGGGCCGGAATCGCGGATCGACAGGTCGACGGCGCCGTCGGCGCGGCGGCTTGCCGCCACCGCGACGCTGCCGCCCTGGGCATTGTACTTGACCGCGTTGGTCAGCAGGTTCAGCACGATCTGGGTCAAGGCGCGGCGGTCGCCGCGCAGGCTCAAGCCGGTTTCGGGCAGGCTCACCACCACCTGGAGGCCTTCGGCCTCGGCCCGGCCCATCACCATCGTCTGGCAGGCATCGAGCAGTTCGGACAACGCGATGACCTCGTCGGTCAGCTCGTAGCGCCCCGCCTCGATCTTGGAGAGGTCGAGGACATCGTTGATCAGCGCCAGCAGATGCGTGCCCGAGCGATGGATGTGGCGCGAATATTCGATATAGCGCGGCCAGCCGTTCTCGCCCAGCACCTGGCGCTCGATCATCTCGGAGAAGCCGATGATGGCGTTCAGCGGCGTGCGCAGCTCGTGGCTCATATTGGCCAGGAAATTGGTCTTGGCCCGGTTCGCGCCCTCGGCCTGGATCTTGGCGGTGATCAGCTCGTTCTGGCTGCGGATGCGCTCGGCCACGTCGCGCACCACCACGACATAGGCCGGCGGGCCGTCGGCCCCGTCGTGATCGTCGGACTGGATCGGCGCGATCGCGACCTCGAGCGGCAGTTGCGCCCCGTCCTTGCGCTGGCCCATCACCACGCCGTCCTCGCCGCGGCGCGCGACCAGCCGCAGTCCGGGCACCAGCGCGGTCAGCGGCTGGCCCGAGATCTCGTCGGCGCCATAGCCGAACAGCTTCTCGGCCGCCGGATTGAAGCTGTCGATCAGGCCCTGCCCGTCGGTTACCACCACCCCGTCGAACATCGAGGCGAGGATGGCCGAGACCCGCCGCGTCTCGCGCGCCAGCGCCAGTTCGGCACGCTTGCGCCGGTCGATGTCGTCGATCAGTACCAGGATCGCGGTGACCTCGCCCTGGCGGTCGTAGAGCGGGCTCGAGGTCAGGCGTACCCAGACGATCTCGCCGTCGGCCCGCAGCAGCCGGTAGTCCTGCACGTCGGACCGGCCCTGGCTGTTGTCGGCGAGCTGGGCGGCGGCGCGCAGCCGGTCCTTCGGGTGGATGAAGGCCAGCGGCGAGGTGGCGATCAGGGCACCGAGCGAGCGGTCGAGCAGGCCCGACATGCGCTGGTTGGCGAAGACCAGCAGGCTTGCGGTATCCAGGACGCAGATGCCGGCCTGGCTGGTCTCGACGATGGTGCGGTAAAGCGCTTCCGAGCGGGCCAGCGCCTGCTCGCCCCGCCGCCGCTCGGTCACGTCGGACAGCATCAGGACCATCTCGTCGCCGTCGGCGGTGCCGGACAGCTCGACGAAACGCTGTTCGCCGTCGCGCCGCTTCAGCCTGGCGACGCGCGGCGGCATCAGCCCGTGGCGGCGCAGCCGCTGCAGTTCCTGGCGGGCGCCCTCGGCCTCGTCGTCGAACAGCAGGCGGATCCATTCGTCGACGGTGTCGGCATCGCCCGCGGCATAGCCGGTGATGGTTTCGGCGGCGCGATTGGCCAGCACCCCGGCCTGGTTCAGCAGCACCGCGCCCGCGGGCATCTTGTCCATCAGCCGGCGCCAGCGCCGCGCGTGCTCACGCGTCGCATCCTCCATCTCGACGCGCTCGGTAATGTCGTGGACCACGACCAGCGCGGCGGGCGTGCCGGCAAAGCGCACGCCGCGCGCCGATCCCTGCAGCACGCGGATCTCGCCGTCGGCGCGGCGCACCTTGAATTCGATCCCCTGGACCGAGCCTTCGCGGCGCAGCCGTTCGATGAAGGCCGCACGGTCGCCGGGCTGGACATGGATGTCGCGCATGTCGAAATCGGACGTCGCGTCGGGATCGATGCCGTAGAAGGCGAGGCAGGCGCGGTTGGCGTAGAGCAGGCGCCGGTCGTCGAGCCGCGAGACCGCCACCAGCGCCGGCGAGATGTCGATCAGCTCGCCCAGCTGGCCGTCATCGAGATCGAAGCCGAGGCCCGACAGCGGCCGCAAGGTTTCGACCGCGCCGACCACCGCGCCGGCATCGTCGGTCAAGGCCTCGATGACCGAGGAATATCGTCCGCCGCCGACCTCGCCGCCGAACCATTCCTGGGTCACTTCCTCGCCGCGCAGCGCGGCGGCGAAACCCGCCAGCACCGCGGCGCGGGTCGCGACGACCTCGTCGGCCAGCGCATCGGGCAGCAGCGTGCCGACCTCGGGCACCGCGCCGTAGAGGCGCAGGAACAGCGTGCGATAGGCGGGGCTGACGGCGCGGAAACGCAGATCGCGATCGACGATGGCGATGCTGTCGGAGGTCGCGGCGACCAGCCGCAGGACGGATGCTTCAGACCACATGGCTCGCAGGTCGGCTGGCGCCGGCCCCAGTTCCCCGCAAAATCCGCCGGACCTGACTGGACTATCGTCAGGTCCGGGCGCTCAAGACCATGCTTATAGCGGCCTTGCGCGCGGCCAGCAATCGTGGCCAGCAATGGCGGCCGACTACTCGGCGGCGGCGCCGCGCCGCGCCGGGCTGCGGGCCGGCGGCCGCTTGCGCTCGCCCTGGTCGGATGCCTGGATCGCGGCAAGCAGCTCGCGCTCGATCGCGGCCAGGCGGTCCTTGCGGGTGACCTTCATCCCGGTCAGATCGCGCACGTAGAAGACGTCGACCGCTCGCTCGCCATAGGTTGCGACATGGGCGGAACCGATCGAGAGGTTCAGGCGGTAGAGCGCCCGGCTGACATCGTAGAGGAAACCGGGGCGGTCGCGCCCGTTGACCTCGATCACGGTGAAGCGGTTCGAGGCATTGTTGTCGATCAGCACGACCGGCGCGACCTGGAAGACGCGGGCGCGCGACGGTAGCCCCGGCCGCTCGTCGGGCAGTGCCGTCATCGGCCGCAATTCGCCGGCCAGCGTCGCCGCGATCGCCGCCGACAGCCGGGCCAGCCGCTCGGGCCGGTCGAAGGCATTGCCCTCCATGTCCTGGATGACGAAGGTATCCAGCGCCATGCCGTCGACGGTCGTGTAGACCTGGGCATCGACGATATTGCCGCCGCAGGTGGCGATGGCGCCGGCGACGCGGGCGAACAGCCCGGGATGGTCGGGGGCATAGAGCGTCAGTTCGGTGACGGCACGGAACTTGTCGGACCGCGTCTCGACCGTCAGCTGGCGCTGCTCGCGGTCGGCCTGGCGCATCAGCCGGGCATGGCGGACATGGGTATCGGCCGAATAGGTCAGCCAGTAGCTGTCATAGTGGCGCTTGACCAGCTCGGCGATCTCGTCGGCCTGCCAGTCGGGCAGGCCGGCGGCGAAGTCGGCCTTGGCCGCGTCGATCCGGCGCTGGCGCCCGTCGGTGGCATGTCCGCCCGACAGCACATCCTCGGCGCGGTAATAGAGCTCGCGCAGCAGTTGCCCCTTCCAGCCGTTCCACACGGTCGGCCCGACCGCGCGGATGTCGGCGACGGTGAGCACGAGCAGCAGGCGCAACCGTTCGGGGCTCTGCACGAACTGGGCGAAGTCCAGCACCGTCTTGAAATCGTTGATGTCGCGCTTGAAGGCGGTGGCCGACATCGCCAGGTGGTAGAGCACGAGCCAGGCGACCGTCTCGGTCTCGGCCGGGGTCAGGCCCAGGCGCGGGCACAGTTTCTGCGCCACCTTCTCGCCCAGCACCGAATGATCGCCGCCACGCCCCTTGGCGATGTCATGCAGCAGCACGGCCATGTAGAGCACGCGGCGCGACAGCACCTTGTGGATGATCTCGTGCGACAGCGGATGGTCGCCGGCCAGCTTGCCCTGCTCGATCTTCCACAGGATGCCGATCGCCCGGATCGTATGCTCGTCGACCGTGTAGACATGGTACATGTCGTGCTGGGTCTGGGCGACGACCCGGCCGAAATCAGGGACGAAGCGGCCGAACACGCCGGCCTCGTTCATCCGCCGCAGCGTGGTTTCCGGGTCGTTCTTCGAGGTCAGCATCTCCAGGAACAGCCGGTTGGCCTCGGGATCCTGGCGCAGCGTGGCGTCGATGCGCTTCAGGTTGCGCTGGACCAGGCGCAGCGCATCCGGGTGGATGTCGACCTCGCGCTCCTGCGCCAGGTGGAACAGGCGCAGCATCTTGACCGGCTGCTCGGCAAACATCGTCGCCGAGCCTGCGGTGACCCGGCCGCCGTCGATGACGAAGCCGTCGATGCGCCGCCGCCGCATCAGCCGCGGCAGGGCCAGCGGCAGCGGCGGCTTCTTCTTGTGCTTGTCCTCGAGCGCGGCGCAGAAGATGCGCGTAAGGTCGCCGACGTCCTTGGCGATCAGGTAGTAGTGCTTCATGAAGCGTTCGACGTCGCGATGGCCGGGCCGGTCGGCATAGCCGAGCCGCCGGGCCAGTTCGGGCTGGACGTCGAAGGTCAGCCGCTCCTCGGGCCGGCCGGCGAGATAGTGCAGATGGATCCGCACGGTCCACAGGAAGGTCTGGGCGCGGTTGAAGCGGCGATATTCGTCGGGCGCCAGCACGCCGATATCGGCCAGTTCCTCGACATGGTCGACCTGGTAGAGATATTTCGCGATCCAGAACAGCGTGTGCAGGTCGCGCAGGCCGCCCTTGCCGTCCTTGATGTTGGGCTCGACCAGATAGCGGGTGTCGCCGATGCGGCGGTGGCGCTCGTCGCGCTCGGCCAGCTTGCGGTCGATGAACTCGGGCGCCGTCTTGGCCACCACCTCCTTGCGGAAGCGGTCGCGCAGCTGGTCGAACAGGTCGCGCTCGCCCCAGATCCAGCGTGCCTCCAAAAGCGAGGTGCGGATCGTGATGTCGCCCTTGGAAAGGCGGATGCAATCGTCGATCGAGCGGGTGGCATGGCCGACCTTCAGCCCGAGATCCCACAGCAGATAGAGGATGTATTCGGCCACCTGCTCTCCCCACGGCGTCTGCTTGTAGGGGAACAGGAACAAGAGATCGATATCGGAATGCGGCGCCAGCTCGCCCCGGCCGTAGCCGCCGATGGCGACCAGCGACAGCCGCTCGCCGGCCGTCGGGTTGGAGCGGCGATAGACATGGGCGGTGGTGTCGTCGAAGGCGATGCGCAGGATCTGGTCGATCAGGAAGGCATGGGCGCGCAGCACCTCGAGGGCCGGGGCGCCGCCCTCGAAGCGGCGGCGGACCTCGGCCCGGCCATCGGCCAGCGCGGCCTTGAGGATGCCGAGCACCCCGGCGCGGCGGCTCGCCGCCGCCTTCTCGCCCTCGCCCGCCGGCAATTCGGCCAGCGCGCCGAGCGTCCGCCGACGATCGATGATGTCGCGGGGGTGGATCACGGCGTCGCGGAAGGCGCGGTAGCTCATCGGGGGAACGGGGCCTTGAGTGAGAGACGCTCCATCATATAGGCCAGCCCCCCGGTCCGCGCCAGCCGGACCGGCCTAGACGCCCTGCGAGACGATGCCGCCGCCGTCGATCACCAGGGTCTGGCCGGTCATGAACTGGCCGGCGGCCGAGGCCAGGAATACCGCGGCGCCGGCGATCTCGTCGGGCTCGCCGATGCGCTGCAGCGGATAGCGGCCGGTCGCGGTCTTCAGGATGTCGGGGTTTTCCCACAGCGCCCGGGCGAAATCGGTGCGGATCAGCCCCGGGGCGATGCAGTTGACGCGGATGTTCTTCGCCCCCCACTCGACCGCGAGATTGCGGGCCAGCTGCATGTCGGCCGCCTTGGAAATGCAGTAGGCGCCGATCATGTTCGACCCGATCATGCCGCCGACCGACGAGACGATGACGACGGCGCCGCCGCCGCGCCCGGCCATGCCGGGCAGCACCATGTTCGCCAGCCAGTGGTTCGACTTGATGTTGGACGCCATGATCTTGTCGAAGGCGTCGTCGGGAATGCCGGCAGCCGGGCCGAAATAGGGATTGATCGCGGCGTTGCAGACCAGGATGTCGACGCCGCCCCAGGACTGGGTCGTCGCATCGACCATCGCCTGCAGCGCCGCCTTGTCGGAGATCGAGGCCGGCAACGCCATCGCCTCGCCGCCGGCCGCCTCGATTTCCGCGACCACCTTGGCGCAGGCCTCGGCCTTGCGGCTCGACACCACCACCTTGGCGCCATGCGCCGCCATCTGCAGCGCGATCGCGCGGCCGATGCCGCGGCTGGACCCGGTGATGATCGCGACCTTGCCCGCGAGGTCGAACAGATTGGCCATCGGCGTTGCCTTCCCTGGATGTTACCGGGCGGTAGAATTACCCCGATGCAGCGCCCGCGCAAGCGGGATCGACGACCGTCGTGGCAATGGGCGTGCCGGTCCGGGCTGCGACAATTTGCGTGCCGCCGCAATCGACACCGTTGGACAGCCGTCATATCTTCCATGGCGGGGATGTGAAATCGGGGCGTCATGGCCAGCCGGGCCGGAACTGCCGCCGCGGCCCGCGCCTGCCCTGACGGCCGGCCAGTCTACGTGAGGAATGAACCAGAATGTTTGTGAGTGCCAGGACCCACGCCGCCGTGGCGGCAGAGCGCGACGCGTTGCGGCGTGAAAATGCCCGATTGCTGGACATGGTCGAAGCGGTCGACTTCGGCATCGTCGCTGCCGGCGCCGGGGACTTGAAGATCGATTTCGCCAACCGGGCGGCCCGGACACTGCTTGCAGGGCGCGGCGCGGCGGGACGGAACGCCGATCTCGTGGGCACGACGATCGACCGGCTGGACGGCGGCGAAGAATTGCGGCGGGCACTTGCCGATCCCGCTTCGTCACCGTTTCGAGGCGAGACCGGCAGCGGTGGCGATCTACTCGCCCTCACGGTGGGCCGGGCAGGTAACGGCAATACCGGACGGGTGGTCGCCGTCGTCGCCCCGGCGGTCGGCCCCGGCGCGACGGCACAGCGTGCAGCGCGCCTCGCAGCGGCGGCCGAGGCCACCGCGGCCTGCCTGCTGACCTGCGATCACGACCGGCGGATCGACTGGCTGAACGGGGCGGCCCGGCAGGGCCTGCGGCGCCTCGCCCCGCTGGCGGCCGGCGACGACGCGACGGTGACGGGGCGGCCGCTGGCCGACTTCCTGCCGATCGAGCTGCCGCGGAACGCGGCCGAACTGCCGTGCCGGGCGATGATCAGGTCGGCCGGCGGCGAGGACCTGGAGCTTTCGATCGACAGTTGCGCGACCGGTTATGTCGTGACCTGGCGCATCGTCGCCCCACCGGCGACGAGCGACGCGACGATACGGGCGGGTGGGCTGCTCGACAGCCTGCCCGACGGCATCGCGCTGGCCGCCGCGGCGGATCTGCATGGCCTTCGTCTCAACCGGGCGGCTCGGGCACTGCTCGACCGGCATGCGCCGTCCGGCGAGGGAACGACGCTGTTGCCGCTGCTGCCCGCAGCGATGCGGCATCCTGCATTGTTCACCGACCCCGACGACCTGCCGGGGAACGGCCGCATCGAGCTCGGCGACGAAATCTTCGATGTAAGCGTGCGTCCGGCCCGCGACGACGACGGCACGTATCTCGGCCCGCTGTTCATCTGGTCGAATGCGACCCAGCGGGTGCGCCTGGCCGGCCAGTTCGAGGAACATGTCAGCGCCGTGGTCCGCCTCGTCTCGGCCTCGTCGGCGGAGATGCGGGCCACCGCCGGCGCGCTGAGCCACGCCGCCGAGGAAACCGACCAGATGAGCGGAGCGGTCGCGGCCGCCTCGACCGAGGCTTCGGCCAACACCCAGACCGTCGCCTCGGCGACCGAGGAATTGTCGGCGGCGATCGGCGAGATCAGCCGCCAGGTGGCCGAGGCCGGGCGGGTCGCCAGCGATGCGGCGGCCGAAGCCGGCCAGGCCGACCGCACGATCGGCGAGCTGGCCGTCACCGCCCGGCAGATCGGCGAAATCCTGAACCTGATCAAGAACATCGCCGGCCAGACCAACCTGCTGGCGCTGAACGCCACGATCGAGGCGGCGCGGGCCGGCGAAGCGGGCAAGGGCTTCGCGGTGGTGGCAAGCGAGGTGAAGGGGCTGGCCACCCAGACCGCCAAGGCAACGGAGGAAATCGCCGGCCAGATCGAGGGCGTGCAACGCCGCACCGCGGAGGCCGTCGCCGCGATCGGCCGCATCACCGGCATCGTCGATCGCGTCAGCATGATCTCCTCGACGATCGCTGCCGCGGTCGAGCAGCAGGCGGCCGCCACGCGCGAGATCAGCCGCAACGTCGCCGAGGCCTCCGCCGGCGTCGAGTCTGTCAACACGACGATCCATCGCGTCGCCGACGCTGCCCGCGACACGCATGAAAGCGCCGGCGAGCTGATGACCGGTGCCGACGAACTCAGCGAGCAGGCGGAAACCCTGCAGGACGAGGTCGACGCCTTCCTGCGGGCGCTGAACAGCGACGGCGAGCGGCGGCGCTATGAGCGGATCGCCATCGACCGTCCCGCTGTGGCGACGGGGTCGCGCGGCACGGTACGCGGCCGGGTGGTCAACCTGTCGGTCGCCGGGGCGATGTTTGCGCCGGCGGGCGCGCTGCAGGCCGGCGAAGCGGTATCCCTGGCGATCGACGGAGTCGACGGAGCGGTGAAGGGCCGCGTGGTCAAGGTCGCCGACGGTGCGGCGCATTTCAAGCTGCAGCCGAACGCCGCGCTGGCGCGCGAACTGGGCCGGATTGCGGGCGTGACCTTCGAGGTGCCGGTCGATGCCGCAAGCGACCCGGCGGCACCGGCGACGATCGGCCAGCTGGAAGCCGCGCTGGCCGCCCATGCCGGCTGGAAACGGCGGCTGAAACGCTCGGCGGCGACCCGCAGCTCGGACATCGATGTCGCCACCGCCCGCCGCGACGATTGCTGCGCCTTCGGCAAGTGGCTGCACGGGGCGGGCCGTTCGCTGCCCGCATCGATCAAGGGCAGTGACTACGACACCGTCATCGGCCTGCACCAGCAATTCCACATCGCTGCCGGCGACGCGCTGAAGCACGCACTGGACGGCGACAAGGCCGGTTATGCCCGGATGGTCGACCTGACCGACGGGCCATTCACGCTGGCCTCCGGCACGCTGGTCGGCCGGCTTTCGGGCTGGCGCCGACGGTTGCGCCGCTGATCCTCATGCGGCGTCCCGGGCTGGACCCGGGACGCTGCGGTGATGTCAGGCAGCCTTCTTCAGGTAGCGGGCGATCAGGGTTTCGGCGATCTGCACCGCGTTGAGCGCCGCGCCCTTGCGCAGGTTGTCGGAGACGCACCAGAGCGACAGGCCGTTCTCGACGGTGATGTCCTCGCGGATGCGCGACACGAAGGTCGCGTAGTCGCCGACGCATTCGACCGGCGTGATGTAGCCGCCGGGCTCGTGGCTGTCGACGACCATGACGCCCGGCGCCTCGCGCAGGATCTCGCGGGCCTCGTCGGCCGACAGCGCATCCTCGAATTCGATGTTGACCGCCTCGGAATGGCCGACGAAGACCGGCACGCGCACGCAGGTCGCGGTCAGCTTGATCTTCGGGTCGAGGATCTTCTTGGTCTCGGCCGTCATCTTCCACTCCTCCTTCGTGTAGCCGTCTTCCATGAAGACGTCGATGTGAGGAATGACGTTGAAGGCGATCTGCTTGGTGAACTTCTTCGGCTCGATCGGGTCGTTGACGTAGATCGCCTTGGTCTGGCTGAACAGCTCGTCCATCGCCTCGTTGCCGGCGCCCGAGGTCGACTGGTAGGTCGCGACGACGACGCGCTTGATGCGGGCCCGGTCGTGCAGCGGCTTCAGCGCGACGACGAGCTGGGCGGTCGAGCAGTTGGGATTGGCGATGATGCGGCGCTTGGTGTAGCCGGCGATCGCGTCGGCATTCACCTCCGGCACCACCAGCGGCACGTCCTCGTGCATGCGCCAGTGCGACGAATTGTCGATGACCACGGCGCCCTGGGCGGCCGCCTTCGGCGCCCATTCCTTGGAGACCGCGCCGCCGGCCGAGAACAGCGCGATATCGGTGCCGGTGAAGTCGAAATCCTCGAGCGCCTTGACCTTGAGCGTGCGGTCGCCGAACGAGACTTCCTTGCCGATCGACCGGCGCGACGCCAGCGCGACCACCTCGCTGACCGGGAACGTACGCTCGTTGAGGATGTTCAGCATCTCGTGGCCCACCACACCGGTGGCGCCGACAACGGCAACCTTGTAAGCCATAACCTTGTGCCTTCTCGGAGGTTCGCCCCGCCATCCGGGGGCGGGGAACGGGCCGGACCATATCAGACCGGCCGCCCGAGCAAAACAGCCGATTCGCGGCCTTGGCCGCTGTACCGACGCACCACTTGTTCTTGATATGTTCGTAAGCCTGCGCGTAGTCTGCCGACGGTCACAACCTGTGAGGAGGAAACGTTCCATGGCCACTTACGTGACGGTGGGGGCAAACGACCACGCGGCGTCGACGGCCTTCTACGATGCCGTGCTGGCGACGATCGGATGGGCGTCGCACGCCGACTTCCCGGGCTGGCGCGCCTATTCGGCAGGCGGCGAGGGCAAGGATTTCACGCTGTGGGTGGCCCGGCCGTTCGACGGCCGGCCGGCCACGGCGGGCAACGGCACGATGGTCGGCTTCATGGCCGGCAGCCATGCCGAGGTCGACGCCTTCCATGCCGCGGCGATGGCCAACGGCGGCAGCGACGAGGGCGCACCGGGTCCGCGCCCGCATTACGGGCCGAAGTGGTATGCGGCCTACATGCGCGACCCGGCCGGCAACAAGATCGCGGTGGTCTGCAACGACTAAAAGAAAACGCCCCCGGATTGCTCCGGGGGCGCCTTCAGGATCCGCAGCTTGCGGAACGACGGCATCAGCCGTTGTTCTGCTCCTGCTTGCGGCGCAGCGCGGCGCCGAGGATGTCGCCGAGCGAGGCGCCCGAGTCGGACGAACCGTAGGTGTCCACGGCCTCCTTCTCTTCGGCCACTTCGCGCGCCTTGATCGACAGCGTGATCTTGCGCGCCTTGGTGTCGATCGCGGTGACGCGGGCGTCGACCTTGTCGCCGACGGCGAAGCGCTCGGGGCGCTGCTCGGCGCGGTCGCGGCTGAGCTCGGACTTACGGATGTAGCCCATCAGCCCGCCCTCGATCGAGACCGAGATGCCCTTGACGTCCGACGCGGTGACCGTGCAGGTCACGATGTCGCCCTTGTTGATGTTGCCGGCGGCCGCGAAGGGGTCGCCTTCGAGCTGCTTGATGCCGAGGGAGATGCGCTCCTTCTCGATATCGACGTCCAGCACCTGCGCCTTGACCATGTCGGCCTTCTTGTAGCGCTGGATGGCCTGCTCGCCGGGGGTGTTCCAGTCGATGTCCGACATGTGGACCATGCCGTCCACGCCGCCGTCGAGACCGATGAACAGACCGAACTCGGTGATGTTCTTGATCTCGCCCTCGATGACCGTGCCGACGGGATGCTTCTCGGCGAAGACTTCCCACGGATTGGCCAGGCACTGCTTGAGGCCGAGCGAGATGCGGCGCTTGTTCGGGTCGACTTCGAGGATCATCACCTCGACTTCCTGGCTGGTCGACACGATCTTGCCCGGATGGACGTTCTTCTTCGTCCAGCTCATCTCCGAGACGTGCACGAGGCCTTCAACGCCCGGCTCCAGCTCGACGAACGCGCCGTAGTCGGTGATGTTGGTGACGCGGCCCTTGAACTTCACGCCGACCGGATACTTGGCGCCGACGCCGTCCCACGGATCGGCCTCGAGCTGCTTCATGCCGAGCGAGATGCGCTGGGTTTCCGGGTTGACGCGGATGACCTGGACGCGAACGGTCTGGCCGATCGACAGGACTTCCGACGGATGGTTGACGCGGCGCCAGGCGATGTCGGTGACATGCAAGAGGCCGTCGACGCCGCCCAGGTCCACGAACGCACCGTAATCGGTGATGTTCTTGACCACGCCGTCGAGGATCTGGCCTTCCTTGAGGTTGGCGACCAGTTCCGAACGGGCCTCGGCGCGGCTCTCCTCGAGCACGGCGCGGCGCGACACGACGATGTTGCCGCGGCGGCGATCCATCTTGAGGATCTGGAACTGCAGCGGGCTGTTCATCAGCGGGCCGACGTCGCGGACCGGGCGGATGTCGACCTGGCTGCCCGGCAGGAACGCCACGGCGCCCGACAGATCGACGGTGAAGCCGCCCTTGACGCGGCCGAAGATCACGCCTTCGACGCGCTGGTTGGCGGCGAAAGCGGCCTCGAGCTTGACCCAGGCTTCTTCGCGGCGGGCCTTGTCGCGGCTGACCACCGCTTCGCCCATCGCGTTCTCGATGCGCTCGAGATAGACCTCGACGGTGTCGCCGATCTTGATCTCGTTGGCGCGGCCGGGGCCGACGAATTCCTTGAGCGGGATGCGGCCTTCGCACTTCAGGCCGACATCGACCATGACGAAGTCCTTCTCGACCGCGAGCACGATGCCCTTGACGACCGAGCCTTCGAGCGACGAACCGCCGAACGACTCTTCGAGCAGCGCGGCAAATTCGTCGGTTGCCGGCATCTGGCCGGCGGCGGCAGCAAAGCTGTTCATCCGTTCTCCTAGAGAGACCCCATGTTTAAGGCCGGTCGCTGTCGCGGGGCTTTGACGAGCCCGGATGACAAGGATGGGTCGGTCGGCCGCTGACCCCGCACCGGCGCACGCGGGGGCTGGTTCATTGCAAGGGTCCGGCGCCGGCCGGGCCCTGGTTATGCCCGAAGGCGCCCGGCGATGATCGCCCGCGCCTTCTCGAACGCGGCTTCTATAGCCAAATTCGACGTGTCAAGCAAGACGGCGTCGTCGGCCGGCTTCAACGGCGCCACCGCGCGGGCCGAATCGCGGGCATCGCGCTCCTCCAGATCGGCCAGGACCTGCGCCTCGGTGACGTTCTGGCCCTTGCCGGTCAGTTCGAGCCAGCGGCGATGGGCGCGCACCGCCGCCGAGGCGGTGACGTAGAGTTTCACCGTCGCATCCGGGCAGACCACCGTGCCGATGTCGCGCCCGTCGAGCACCGCGCCCGGCTCGCCGCCCGGCGGATTGGCGGCATAGTCGCGCTGCCAGTCGAGCAGCGTCGCCCGCACCGCCGGGATCGCGGCGACCTTGGACGCCGCCTGGCCGGTCGCCTCGTCGCGCAGCGCCGCCGCGGTCAGGTCGCCCGAGGTGATGTGGCGCGCGGCCTGGACGGCGGCGTCCGGGTCGGCGGGATCCGCGCCCTCCAGCAGGGCGCGCAGGCCGCAGGCGCGATAGAGGCTGCCGGTATCGAGATAGGCATAGCCGAAATGCGCGGCCAGCTTGCGGGCCAGGGTACCCTTGCCGGCCGCAACCGGACCGTCGACGGCAATGATGATGGACATGGCGGCGGGCGACCCTCCAGATGCTGACGAAAACCGGACTATAGACTTATTCCTGCAGCGGAATCCCGCAGCGCGACATCCAGTCGCGGATCGACCGGCGATAGCCTTCGGGCATGGGCAGCGCGGCCATCTCGGCCGCCGTGAACAAGCCGAGCGCGCGATGCTCGTCGCTGATCCGGGCCGGTGCCTCGTCGACCGTCACGCCATAGGTGACGATCAGGACGTCGCCCTTGCCCGGAATGCGATAGAGCCAGACGTCGAGCAGGACCGGATCGCGGGCGACCAGCCCCAGTTCCTCGGCGATTTCCCTGACCACGCAGGTTTCCGGCTCCTCGCCGGGTTCGAGGCGTCCGCCCGGCAGTTCCCAGTCGTCGCGCTCGTTCATCAGCAGGGCGGCCCGGCCGGCCAGCAGCACGACACCCTTGACCGAGACCCGCGTCGGCGAGGTCATTGGGTCCAGGCCAACGGCACCGCGGGAACGCCGCCGCCGGCCAGCGCAGCCAGCAGCCCATGCAGCCCCTTGGGCACCACCAGGTCCGTCGTGGCGCCGAGATCGGCCAGCGTCCACCAGCGATGGTCGAGAATGTCCTGGCGCTCATAGTCGAGCCAGCCCGAGTCGTCGACCGCCGCCACCGCGGCCCGCACCAGGAAATAGCGTTCGTGGACCAGACCGGGCACCAGGCCGCCGGACCGTCCCAGCACGACTTCGCGCCGCCGCTCGGCCAGCAGCGGCCCGATGGCGGCGCTGATCCCGGTTTCCTCGGCCAGTTCGCGCGCCGCGGTGTCGGGAAAATCCTCGCCCGGCTCGACCCCGCCGCCCGGCGTCATCCAGAAGCGCCGGCGGTCGGGCTGGGCGGGATCGCGGCCGACCGGTCCCTCGACCTGGAACAGCAGCACCCGGTCGGCCGGGTCCAGGATCACCAGGCGCGCGGCGGCGCGCACGGGCAGCCCGGCAGTCATGGCGCAGCCACCGCGATCTGCCGCGGCGCCAGTTCGGGCTGGCCGACCAGCTCGGTCACGGCGGCGCCGTCGATGACGGCATGGCGGATATCGGCCCCGAACTGGACCAGCAAGCTTTCGATGGACGGCGGCGCGCCGGCCGGCTCGATCACCCTGGTGATGCCGGGGGTATTGAGGCCGGCCAGCAGGATCGCCGCCTTGAGGCCCGCCGCAGGCCCGGTCAGCCGGTGCTCCTGCGGCACCGGGTGGCGGGCGCCGGCGAGGCCGAGCGGCAGAGCGTGATCCTCGCGCAGCAGGAAACGCGCGCCCTGGCGCTGCAGCGGCTCGATCAGCCGCAGCAGCGAAGATCCGGCGTCGCCGGTCAGGAAGCAGGTCAGCGGATGCGTCGCGGCAAGGCCGAGGATCAGCGGCACGGCCCTGGCGGCGCCGTGCAGGTCGATCACCCCGCCCGGCTCGGCCAGCCCGCCGATGCCGACGCCGCGCACCCGCCAGTTGCGCCCCTCGGCGGCAACGTCTGCGCCGAAGGCGCGCAGGGCGCGGGCGGTCGCCTGCAGCACGGGGCTGTCCCCGGCGCCGGTCACCAGCGATTCGCCGACGGCGAGCGCGGCCACCACCAGCGCCGCGGGGGCGACGGCAAGATCTGGCTCGGTCGGACGATAGTCGTCGGGGAAAACTGGCCGCATCGGCGGAACCCTCGGGCTTCGGAAAGTCTTTGCGCCGGGCGGCGTCGTTTTAAGGTTGACAGCGCGCGCCTCTTTAACACAATCGCGCCGCCTCGGCCAAGGCAGCCCGTCCTGGCCGAAATACAGCCATTTTTAGCCACTTCGAGGATCAGACGACCGATGGCGAAGCCGGAATGGGGCACCAAGCGCCGCTGCCTGAGCTGCGGGGCGGCATTCTACGACTTGATGAAAGACCCGATCGTCTGCCCGAAATGCGGCACGGTCCATCAGCCCGAGCAGATTCTGAAGCCGCGCGGCGGCAAGCGTGTCGAAGAAAAGCAGAAGGCGTCGCCGGTGGGTGACGACCTCGACGTCGCGGCTGGCGACGACGAGGCGGTCGACGACGAACTGATCGAGGATGCGTCGGAACTCGGCGAGGACGAGGACGACATGGCCGAGGTCATCGAAGGCGCCGAGGGCGGCGACGAGGTCGAGGAGCGTTGAACTCGGGTTTCGGGGGGCGGCACGCCGCCCTCCCGGCACCGTGTCACGCAGGTTTAATTTAGTGCTTGCGTCCCTTCCGCGGAGCGCCTATACACCGCCCCGCCCGGCCTCACCCAACGAGGCGGCGACGCCACCGAAGACGGCGACGAGGGGCGAAAGTTTACGAGTTACGGGGCCATAGCTCAGTTGGGAGAGCGCTTGAATGGCATTCAAGAGGTCGTCGGTTCGACTCCGATTGGCTCCACCACTCGAAAGGCCGGCCTGAAAAGGCCGGCCTTTTTCGTTGTCATGGTCGACGCGCTTTTGACTTATCCTTCCGACCGTGGATTTCGACAGCGACATTTCCTACCGCGACCTGTTCGCGCTGCTGGCCGCCCATGGCGGGGCCGCGGCGTGCCTCTATGATTCCGAGGAACGGATCGTCTGGTGGAACGACCGCTATCCCGAATTCTTCCCGGAGGTGGCGCCGATCCTGAAGCGGGGCCTCTCCTCGCGCGAGGCGGTGCTGCCGCTGCTGAAACTGCTCTACCCCCAGCACGACACGCCGGAGAAGCTCGCCCCCTATATCGAGATGGCCGAGCATCGCCAGCGCAACGAGCGCGGGCCGCTGGTCTATCAGCGCGCCGACAACGGCCGGTCGATCGAACTGCGGATGTTCCCGCTGGCCGCCGGCGGGCGGCTCAAGATCTGGCGCGACGTCACCCACGAGCAGCGCCAGGTCGCGTTCGACGAAGGGCTGTTCGAAGTCCTGTCCTTCGTCAATGTCGGCATCCTGCTCTATGGACCCGACGGGACGTTGCGCTACGCCAATGTCCGCTTCCTGTCGGAACTGATGACCGACCTGATCCCGGTGCGGCCGCCGATCGACAGCCGGCATGACCGTGCCGCCTTCTGGCGGGGCTTTTCCGGGGTCTTCACCGACAGCCCGGAATTCCGCGCCCTGATCGACCAGCCCCCCGGCGTCGGCCCCGAGCCGCAGAAGGTGGTGCTGGAACTGCGCAACGGCCGCTGGGTCCATATCGACGAACAGCCCTGGGGCAAGGGCGAGGGGCTGGTGTCGCTGTGGGTCGACGTCACCGCCCACAAGCGTCAGGAAGCCGCCTTGCGCGCCGCCCGCGACGAAGCCGAGGCCGCCGTCGAGGCCAAGTCGCGCTTCCTGGCGGTGATGAGCCACGAGATCCGCACGCCGCTGAACGGCGTGCTGGGCATGGCCCGACTGCTCGAGCGCACGCAACTCGACGACGCCCAGCGCGATCTGGTGCGCACGGTGGTCGATTCGGGGTCGGCCCTGCTCGGCATCCTCAACTCGATCCTCGACTATTCGAAGCTTGAGGCCGGGCGGGTCGAACCGGAAGCGATCGTGTTCTCCGGCCGCACCGTGGTCGCCGATTGCGTCGCGCTGCTGCGCGGGCGCGCCGCCGAGAAGGGCTTGAGCTTCGAGCTGATCGTCGACACCGACGTGCCGCCCTGGATGCGCGGCGATGCCGGGCGGCTGCGCCAGGTGCTGCTGAACCTGATCGGCAACGCGATCAAGTTCACCGACCGGGGCGGCGTGGTGGTCAGCCTGTCGCGCGACGGCGACGGCCTGCGCTTTGCCGTGCGCGATACCGGCGTCGGCATCTCGGCCGCCGCGCAAAGCCGGCTGTTCGACGACTTCACCCAGGCCGACGGCACCATCACCCGCCGGTTCGGCGGCACCGGCCTCGGCCTCGCCATCTCGCGGCGGCTGGTCGAGCTGATGGGCGGGCAGATCGGCGTCGAGAGCCGCGAAGGCGAAGGCTCGACCTTCTGGTTCACCGTGCACCTGCCCGAGGCGCCGCCGCCGGCCGAGACCGGTGCCGACGCGCTGCCCGTCCTGCCGCCGCTGCGCATCCTGCTGGTCGAGGACAACCCGACCAACCAGCAGATCGCAAGCCGCCTGCTGGCCCAGTATGGCCACCGGGTGACGATCGCCGGCGACGGGGCCGAGGCGCTGGCCCTGCTCGACCGCGAGCCGGTCGACCTCGTGCTGATGGACATGCAGATGCCGGTGCTGGACGGCCTCAGCGCCACCCGGCGCCTCAGGGCGCGCGGCGATGCGATCGGGCGGCTGCCGGTGATCGCGATGTCGGCCAACACTTTCCCCGAGGATGTCGCCCGCTGCCGCGAGGCCGGGATGGACGGGCATGTGCCCAAGCCCTTCGATCCCGACCAGCTGGTCGCGACGATCGCCGCGGTGCTGGCCGGGCGCGACGCAGCCCCGCCCCCTCTGCCCGCGCCCGACGAGGCGACGGCCGTGGCGCCGCTGTTCGACGGCGACCGGATCCGCCGCCTGCAGGCGCGGCTGGATCGCGACGCAGTGCGCGAATTGATCGTCGAATTCCTCGCCCAGCAAGGCGCGGCGCTCGCCGCACTCGGTTCCGACGACGACGTCGGCATCGAGCCACTGGCCCGGCTGGCCCATACGGTGAAGGGCAGCGCCGCCTCGCTCGGCCTGGCCCGGCTGGCGGCGCTGGGCGCCGAGATGTCGAACCGGGCCCGCGCCGGCGACCGGGCCGGGGCGCTGGCCATCCGCCACGAGATGAGCACGGCGATCGCCGCCTGCGACGCGGCCCTGGACCGGCAATTCGCGGTATCCGCGGAAGCCTGACCCGGTCGACGGGCGGGGTGCTGGCGCACCCGGCTTGACTCAGCCCCCCATATCGGCCATAAGCCGCAACGCTCACTGACCTATGGGAGCACCACGGCCCGAGGGCCGACACCAGTCCGCGAGGGTCGCGCACTGGTGTTGTCGTCGTTTGGCCATGTTCTAGGGATTGCGATGTTCGAGAGCCTGACAAGCAAACTCGGCGACGTTTTCGACCGGCTGAAGAAGCGCGGCGCGTTGACCGAAAGCGATGTCGTCGAGGCGCTGCGCGAAGTCCGCGTCGCGCTGCTCGAGGCCGACGTCGCGCTGCCCGTGGTCAAGGACTTCGTCGCCTCGGTCAAGGACAAGGCGATCGGCCAGCAGGTGCTGCGCTCGGTCACCCCGGGCCAGATGGTCATCAAGATCGTCCACGATCATCTGGTCGACATGCTCGGCCGCGAGGTCGAGGACGTGTCGCTGGCCGCCGTGGCCCCGGTGCCGATCCTGATGGTCGGCCTGCAGGGCTCGGGCAAGACCACCTCGACCGCCAAGCTGGCCCTGCGCTTCAAGGAGCGGGACAAGAAGAAGGTCTTGATGGCGTCGCTCGACGTCTATCGCCCGGCCGCGCAGGAACAGCTGCGCATCCTGGGCGAGCAGACCGGCGTCAACACCCTGCCGATCGTCGCGGGCCAGCTGCCCGTCGACATCGCCAAGCGCGCGCTGCAGGCCGCCAAGTTCGGCGGCTACGACGTGCTGCTGCTCGATACCGCCGGCCGGCTGCATGTCGACGAGGCGCTGATGGCCGAGGTCGTGGCGGTCCGCGACATCGCCCAGCCGCACGAAACGCTGCTGGTCGCCGATGCGCTGACCGGCCAGGATGCCGTCAACGTCGCCAAGGCGTTCAACGAACGCGTCGGCGTCACCGGCATCGTCCTGACCCGCGTCGACGGCGATGGCCGCGGCGGTGCCGCGCTGTCGATGCGGCATGTCACCGGCAAGCCGATCAAGCTGCTCGGCCAGGGCGAGAAGCTCGACGCGCTGGAACCGTTCCATCCCGACCGCATCGCCTCGCGCATCCTCGGCATGGGCGACGTCGTCAGCCTGGTCGAGAAGGCTGCCGAGACCATCGAGAAGGAAGAGGCCGAAGCGCTCATGGCGAAGCTCGCCAAGGGCGAGTTCGACATGAACGACCTGCTGGGCCAGCTGCGCCAGATGCGCAAGATGGGCGGCATGCAGGGCGTGCTGGGCCTGTTGCCCGGCGTGCAGAAGATCAAGAAGCAGATCGCCGAAGCCAATATCGACGACAGCATCATCGGCCGCCAGGAAGCGATCATCCTGTCGATGACCAAGGCCGAGCGGCGCAACCCCAAGATCATCCATGCCTCGCGCAAGAAGCGCATCGCGGCGGGCTCGGGGTCGTCGGTGCAGGACGTCAACAAGCTTCTGAAACAGCATCTCCAGATGGCCGACATGATGAAACGCATGAAGGCGCTGGGCAAAAAGGGCTTCATGCGCAGCATGGGCGGCCTGGCGGGTCTCGGCGGCGGCAACATGCCGCAGCTGCCCCCCGGCTTCCCCAAGCAGTAGCCCGATCACCGATGTCAGCAGTTCTTTGAGAAGGAAACAGGTATGTCCCTGAAGATCCGCATGTCGCGCGGCGGCGCCAAGAAGCGCCCGTACTATCGCATCGTCGTCGCCGACTCGCGCAGCCCGCGCGACGGCCGCTTCATCGAGAAGATCGGCTCCTACGATCCGATGCTGCCGAAGGACCGCCAGCGCTGGGTCCTCGACGTCGAGAAGGCCAAGGAGTGGATCGGCAAGGGTGCGGTTCCGACCGACCGCGTCGCCCGCGCCCTGTCGGAGCTCGGCGCCTACGAGTGGAAGCACGGCAACAACCCGAAGAAGGGCACGCCGAAGGCCAAGGCGCAGGAGCGCCTGAAGGCGGCCGAGCTGGCCAAGCAGCAGGCGGCCGAAGGCTGAGGTTCACCTAGCCCATGGGCGATGCCGGCCAGTCGGTCTGCCTTGGCGTGATCGTCGCCCCCCACGGGGTGCGCGGCGCGGTCAAGATCAAGACCTTCACCGAGGTGCCGGAGAATATCGCCGCCTATGGGCCGCTTTCGGACGAGAAGGGCCGCCGCCAGTTCACGCTGCGGCATTTCCGCGTCCAGGGCGAGGTGGTCGTCGCCCATCTCGAAGGCATCGCCGATCGCGATGCCGCCGAGGGACTGAAGGGCCTCAGGCTGTATGTGCCGCGCGCGGCACTGCCGGCCCCCGAGGAAGACGAGTTCTACCTGGCCGACCTGGTGGGCCTGGCCGCGGAGACCGCGGACGGCAGGCGGGTCGGCACGGTGCTGGCGGTGCATGATTTCGGCGCGGGCGACGTGCTGGAACTGCGCCAGCCGATCGGTGGGACGATCTTCCTGCCGTTCACCCGGGCCGTCGTGCCGGTGGTGGACATCGCGGGGGGCCGGCTGGTGGTGGACCCGCCGGCCGAGGTCGAGGTCAAGCCGACGCCGGGTTCGGGGTCGGCCGGGCAAGACGGCGAGGACGAAGGCGACGAAGACGAGGGAGATGGGCGGTCATGACCGCGGCGCCGTTTCAGGCGCGGGTCCTGACCCTGTTTCCCGAGCTGTTTCCGGGACCGCTCGGTGCCTCGATCACCGGGCGGGGGTTGGCCGAAGGGCTGTGGTCGCTCGACGTCGTGGATATCCGCGACTTCGCCGCCGACCGCCACCGCACGGTCGACGACGCCCCCTTCGGCGGCGGCCCGGGCATGGTGATGCGGCCTGACGTGCTGGCGGCGGCGATCGACGCGACGATCGCCGGGGCCGGTGCGGTTGCGGCCCATCAGCCGAGGGTGTATTTCAGCCCGCGCGGCCGGAGGCTCGATCAGGCCCTGGTCCGCGAGATGGTCGCCGCGGGCGGCGCGACCCTGGTCTGCGGTCGGTTCGAAGGAATCGACGAGCGGCTGATCGAGGGGCGCGGGCTGGTCGAGGTCAGTCTGGGCGATTTCGTGCTTTCGGGCGGCGAGATCGCGGCACTGGCCTTGCTCGATGCGGTGGCGCGTCTGTTGCCCGGTGTTGCCGGCAACGCCGAGTCGCTGGTCGAGGAGAGTTTCGCGGACGGGTTGCTGGAATACCCCCAGTATACCCGGCCGCGCGAATGGGAAGGCCGAGAGGTGCCGGCAGTGCTGCTGTCGGGCGATCACGGCAGGATTGCCGCCTGGCGTCGTGCCGAGGCGGAACGGTTGACGGCCGAGCGGCGCCCGGATCTCTGGGCCCGGCGGCGACAAGATACGGTTTGACGGATACGAATAAGGAAAGGTCCGGCGATGAACATCCTCCAGCAGCTCGAAGCCGAGCAGATTGCCAAGCTCAGCGCAGCCCGCGCGGTGCCCGAATTCGGCCCGGGCGACACGCTCAAGGTCAACGTCAAGGTGGTCGAAGGCAACCGCGAGCGCGTCCAGGCGTTCGAGGGCGTCTGCATCGCCCGCTCGAACCGTGGCGTGAACTCGAACTTCACCGTGCGCAAGATCTCGTACGGCGAGGGTGTCGAGCGCGTGTTCCCGCTGTACAGCCCGCGCGTCGAATCGATCGTGGTGATGCGCCGCGGTGACGTGCGCCGCGCCAAGCTCTATTATCTCCGTGGCCGCACCGGCAAGGCCGCGCGCATCACCGAGAAGCGCGAGAACCAGGCCGACAAGGCCTGAGGCTACGGCGTCAGCCAGCAGGGCCGGCATCCGGCCGGCCCTCGTCAGCCATGTAGGAATCGCCCGGGTTCATCCGCCGATTCCTGTTTTGGCCGCATCGCCGTACCGGACCTCCGGTCGGGGTGACGGCACTAGGACCCGGCGCGATCCCCCGCCCGAGCGGGTGACCGTCGGTTTGGGAGGGAAACGGCCGTGACCGACACGCCGCGTACGCTGTTCGACAAGATCTGGCAGAGCCACCTGGTGCACCAGGGCGATGACGGCAGCGCCGCCATCTACATCGACCGGCACCTGATCCACGAGGTCACCAGCCCGCAGGCCTTCGCCGGCCTGCGCGCCACGGGCCGCAAGGTGCGCCGCCCCGACGCGACGATCGCCGTTCCCGACCACAACGTGCCGACCACGCCCGACCGCCTGACCGGCGTGATCGCCGACGAGGAATCGCGCATCCAGGTCGAGACGCTGGCCAAGAACTGCGCCGAGTTCGGCGTGCCCCACATCTCGATGAACGATATCCGCCAGGGTATCGTCCATATCGTCGGGCCCGAGCAGGGCCTGACCCTGCCGGGCATGACCATCGTCTGCGGCGACAGCCACACCGCGACCCACGGCGCGTTCGGCGCACTGGCCTTCGGCATCGGCACCTCCGAGGTCGAGCATGTGCTGGCGACCCAGACGCTGATCCAGAAGCCCTCGAAGAACATGAAGATCGCCGTCGAGGGCGAACTGGGCCCGGGCGTCACCGCCAAGGACATCGTGCTCGCCATCATCGGCCGCATCGGCACTGCCGGCGGCACCGGCTACGTCATCGAATACACCGGCTCGGCCATCCGCAGCCTGTCGATGGAAGGCCGGATGACCGTCTGCAACATGACGATCGAGGGCGGCGCCCGCGCCGGGCTGATCGCGCCGGACGAGGTGACGTTCGAGTACCTGAAGGGCCGGCCGCATGCGCCGAAGGGCGCGGCCTTCGAACAGGCCGTCAGCTACTGGAAGACGCTGCCCTCCGATCCCGGCGCGACATACGACGTCGAGATCACGCTGAACGCCGCCGACATCGTGCCGCATGCCACCTGGGGCACCAGCCCGCAGGACGTGCTGCCGATCACCGCGACCGTGCCCAACCCCGCCGACATCGCCGATGCCGACAAGCGGGCGATGGTCGAGCGCGCAATCGCCTATATGGGCCTGACCCCGGGCATGAAGCTCGAGGACGTGCGCATCGATCGCGTGTTCATCGGGTCCTGCACCAACGGCCGTATCGAGGACCTGCGCGCCGCCGCGGCGGTGGCCAAGGGCCGCAAGGTCGCGTCGCACGTGCAGGCGATGGTCGTGCCCGGTTCCGGCCTGGTGAAGCACCAGGCCGAGGAGGAAGGTCTCGACAAGATCTTCGTCGAGGCCGGTTTCGAATGGCGCGAGCCCGGCTGTTCGATGTGCCTGGCGATGAATGCCGACCGGCTGGAGCCGGGCGAGCGTTGCGCCTCGACCTCGAACCGCAATTTCGAGGGCCGCCAGGGCCGCGGCGGCCGGACCCATCTGGTCAGCCCGGCGATGGCGGTGGCCGCCGCCGTCACCGGCCACCTGCAGGATATCCGCACGCTCTGACGCCATGCTTCGATGGCCGCGATGCGGCCGTCACCGGTGCCCCGGCTCAAGCCAATGAGCCGGGGCTTTTTTTATGCCGGAGCAAGCCCGTCAGGCCCGCTGCAGATTGGCGATCATGCGGGTGATCAGCCGACGCGCCGTCTCGACCTCGGCCGGCGACAATCCCTCGGCGGCATCGGCCAGCACCTCGGTTGCGGCCGCGGTCATCGGCCCTTCCAGCGCGCGGGCGGGATCGGTCAGGTAGATCAGCGAGCGGCGGCGATCGGCCGGATCGACCTCGCGGCGGATCAGGCCGTCACGCTCCATCCGTGCGAGCGTGTTGGCCATCGTCGGCTGTTCGACGGCGACCAGCTGGGCCAGTTCGGTCTGGGTCAGGCCGTCGCGCTCCCACAGCACCAGCAGCGTGGCGAACTGCCCGACCTGGGCACCCAGCGCCTCGAGCCGCCTGTCGAGGCGTCGCGCGAACAGGCGCGCCAGGAAATTGACGAGATAGCCGAGCGACTGGTCACGACGGAAACTCATGGGGCGCTGCCGGGGTCCTGGTCCTGGGGCGCGCATTCTGGCGCAGAAGCCGACGCCTGGCGATGACGACCGTGCTGCCGGGTCGGCACCGTCGACGGCCGTCGCGACCGGAGTCGACGGCCGATCCGTGCCCGGACGATGGGAGCGGGCGATTCCTTGCAGATGGGCCAGCCCCGGCCTTCCGACTACTTGTCGGACGATATCGCGCCGGAACACGACCGCTGGTGCCGTTTCCGTCCTTGCGGCCGCAGGAGGTGCTGCGTCGGCACGCCGTTGGCTGCGTAGTCACTAGAGCGTCATCGAACTTCGTGCCAATTGGGGCACTCGCTCCGCTGCCAGCCAACAAGTTGACTATGCCCGGCGTGCGATTGCGGAGCCTGGCGGCGATCATGACGCCCTCCCGCGAGGCGATGTCGAAGTCCGCGGCGCCGCAGCCGCATCGCGGGGCAGGCCCGGCCATTTGACGATGGCGACGGCGATCAGGCACAGAATCACCGCCAAGCCGAGACCCGAGCCCACCCATGCCCGGTCGGCCAGGGCGGCATAGGCCGGCATGTCCATGTCGCCGCCATGGATCTCTGCCAGGGTCGCCATCAGGTACAAGGCCGGCGCGACCAGCCCGGCCGCGAGGCCGACGACCACGAAGGCCAGCGCTGCATGCAGCACGACCCAGCGATGCCGTCTGGGATCCAGACGCCGGACCCAGGTCAGCGCCATGCCGCTTGCCACGGCCAGACCAAGGCCAGGTAGCATGACATCCTGCACGAGGCGGACGGCCAGGCCCGGATGATCCCCGGCACCGATCGCGATCAGGGCCGGCAGCGCGCCGGCGGCCCCTGCCAGACCGGCGAGGTGAACGAGGCGCAGGCCGCGCGAAACCCAGTGTATTCCGCCCATCGCTATTGCCCGCCCGCAACCGCATAGAGCTGGCGATGGAACGGCGCGCCGATCGTGCGCGCCACCGCCATGAAGGCGGGATCGGTCAGCGCGGCGCGCAGTTCGTCCGCACTGCGCCAGACCGCGACGTTGACCCACAAGGGCGAGCCTGCGAGACCGCGGTGCATCGTCGCCCGCAGCAGACCGGGATGCCGCCCCAAGGCAGCCGCGGCTTGCGTCCAGCCCGCCAGGAAGGACGCTTCCTGCCCCGCCGCGACGCGGAACGTGTTGATCAGGACGATCTCACCCTCCCCTGCACCGGCAAGTTGGGCATCGAACGACACCAGGCCCGGCGCCTCGTAAAGCCGGTCGGGCGGCAAGGGCTGGCCGGAGACGCCGAAAGGCGTCATGCCGAGCGACAAAGCGGCGATAACATGGGTGATGCGCATGGGGCTCTCCTGCGATTTCACATAGTCAGCTATATAATACCGGCGAAAAAAGATAGCAAGCTATTCTTTTGCCGGAATGCCTCAGCCCGCTCGCGCCAGCCAGCGCCGGTGAACAGTGGCGGCGCCACCAGACGCGCGACCGGTGATGTCCCCGTCGGAGGCAACGTCGGACAAGCCATGGCAAGGCCGCACTTGCCGCGCTATGCCGGGGCGCTGTCGGCAGAGGCAGAGGATGCGCCGGATACCGCGTTGCACGCGGCCCCAGACGCCGCGGCTATGCCCGCCTTGCCGTCGGCGACGATCGATCTATCGGGCGTTGAAGAATGACCAGACCAGCTCGAGACCGTCGATCGCGGGCACGACCGGCCCGGCCATCGACTCGGGCAATTCCGCCCCGGCGCCCGGCCAGTGGTGGCCGAGCCCGACAAGTTCGTAATAGCGGACCTGCGCGCCGCCGCGGCAGTCCTGCCAGGCGATCAGCCGCAGATCCTCGCCCGGCCGGGTATCGGTCGATCCGGCGCAGGCCAGCGCGCGGGCCCAGCCTTCGGGCACCGTGATCGGGGCGACCTTGGTGAAGCGTGCCGACCAGACGGCGATGCGGACCTCGCCGCCGGCGATCGGGTTCAGCGGATCGCGCGTTCCCGTGGCATAGAGCAGGCTGGGCAGCCGGTCGGGCAGCGCAGGCAGCGGACTGGGATGTCCGGCGATCGCCGCCACCGCGGTCAGCAGCCCGGGGCGGGCGGCGGCAAAGCGGATTGTCATCGCCGCGCCCGAAGAGAAGCCGGTCATGAACACCCGGTCGACCGGCGACTGCGCCTTTATCGCCGCGATCAACCGGTCGAGGAAGCCGACATCGTCGACCCAGGCCTTGGCCGGCGAAGTTCGTTCGCCCCCGTCGTTCCAGTAGCGGGGGTTGTCGCGGAAGCCGGGCGGGCGGGCGATATCGGGCGGCAGGGCATCCGGCGCGACGGCGATAAAACCGGCGATCGGCGCCAGTTCCGCCCAGCCTTGGCGGGTCAGCGCCGCCTCGCCATTGCCGCCCGCGCCATGCAGCACGACGACGAGGTCCTGCGGCTTGCCGCCATTGTCCGGCCGGACGATGGCGAAGCTGCGGGGCAAGTCCTGCCACTCGAGGGTCTGCCGCTCGGCTGCCGTGGCCAGCGATGCCAGCATCGCGAGCCCCAGGGCCAGCACATTGACGCCCACAAGCTGTCTGCCCATACTGCCTCCGATTTTACCGCTTCCTGCTGGGATTTATGCATGACGATCGCGCCGGTTGCCACGACCGCCCTCTATGGCGGCATTCTCGGGCTGATCTATCTCGTTCTGACGATCAACGTCATCCGCTATCGCTTCACGCTGAAGGTCGACCTGGGCGATGGCGGGCAGGAGCCGCTCAACTTAGCGATCCGCGCCCATGCGAACTTCGCCGAATACGTGCCGCTGATCCTGCTGCTGATCGGCCTGTGCGAGGCGCTGCTGACGCGCCAGCTGATCATTCACCTGCTGGGCGGCGGGCTGGTGCTTGCCCGGGTCCTGCATGGCTGGGGCCTTGCCCGCTCGGGCGGCGGCTCGCCTGGCCGGATGATCGGCATGGTACTGACGATGGGCCTGCTGTTCGTATCGGCCGCCTTGGCCATCGCCGCGCATTTCCGCGTCCAGATCTGAGGGGCGTCAGCCCTTCTTGCGGGGGGTGCGGACTTGGCCGTCGATCTCGGCGAAGGTCAGATGGCCGATCACCGAGCCAAAGAAGCTGTCGGCGACCAGCCGCACCGGCACCAGCAGCCGCTGGTCGGGGTAGCGCGCCACCCACAGCATGGTCTTGCGCTGGTCCATCTCGCGGTTCTGTTCCTCGGCCGAACGCGCATAGCCGGCGATGCGTTCGACCCGGATGGCGCAGCGCAGCGCTTTGCCGGTAAACGACGTGTAGTCGGTGGGCGTGAAGGTGTCCTCGCCGTCCAGCGTCATCACGAGATCGTAGCGCCGCCGTCCGTCGAAGATCGGCACGCGCGTCTCGCAGGGCTTGTCGGCGGTATAGAGAACCTGGGCCAGTGCGGCGCTGAGCGGATCCAGCGCGCCGACCGTCTGGGCCGGCTCGACCGGGTCGCGGTCGTCGGCCTCGGGCGGCGGATCGGCGACCGATATCGCCTCGCGCCGCTCGTTCCAGGTGATGTCGACCCGGCGCTTGGAGAACCGCCAGTCGGCATCGGTGACGAAGCGGCGCGGCATCACCACCCCGCCGTCGATCATGCCTTCGACGGTATTGAGCGAACGCAGGCGCATCAGGAAATCGAAGACGCCGGTCGAGCGGGCGGTGCTTTCACCGCGATAGGCTTCGCCCTGGCGCACCGCCTGGGTGTCGACCGTCATCAGCTGGGCGCCGCCGGAATAGAAATCGAACGAAAAGCGCAGACGGTGGGTCTCGCCCTCCGCCCGGGCCGTCAGGACCGGGGCGGTGGCCAGCAGCCCGGCCAACAGCATCGCTATCTTGCGCATATCCGTTCATTTTGGGTGCAAACCTGCCGCCGTCAAGCATGGCGGCTTGCGCGTCACGAACGATTGAGGTCTCCTGCGCGCCGCCATGATCGACCCGTCCGACCTGCCCGCGCTCGGCGACCGCCTCGTCCAGGGTGACCGCCGGGCCCTCGCCCGCGCCATCACCCTCGTCGAATCGACCCGGCCCGACCACCGGGCAATGGCCGCCGACCTGCTCGCCCGCGTTGCCCCCGCAGGCCTGGTTTCGACCCGGATCGGCATTTCCGGCACACCCGGCGTCGGCAAGTCGACGTTCATCGAAGCCTTCGGCCGCCATCTGACCGGGCGCGGCCACAAGGTCGCGGTGCTGGCGGTCGATCCCAGCTCGGCGCGCGGCGGCGGCTCGATCCTCGGCGACAAGACGCGCATGACCGAATTGTCGCGCGATCCCAATGCTTTCATCCGCCCGTCGCCATCGTCGGGCACGCTGGGCGGGGTCGCCCGCCGCACGCGCGAGGCCGTGTCGCTGGTCGAGGCCGCGGGCTTCGACATGGTGCTGGTCGAGACCGTCGGGGTCGGCCAGTCGGAGACCACCGTGGCCGACATGGTCGACCTGTTCCTGCTGCTGCTGGCCCCCGGCGGGGGCGACGACCTGCAGGGCATCAAGCGCGGCATCATGGAACTGGCCGACATCGTCGTCGTCAACAAGGCCGATGGCGACCTGCTGAGGCCGGCAAAGCTCGCCCAGGCCGACTATCAGGCCGCCTTGTCGCTGATGCGGCCGCGGTCGCCTGCCTGGAGACCGCCGGTGCTGCTCGCCTCGGCCATGACCGGCGACGGCATCGCCGGCATCCGCGAGACGATCGCGGCCTACCGGGCCGCGCTGGAACCGACAGGCGAGCTGGCCGCGCGCCGGGCGGCCCAGGGGCTGGCCTGGCTGGACCGGGAACTGGCCGACGGCCTGGTCGAGGCCGCGCGTCGCCACCCCGAGGTTGCGGCGGGCTGGCCAGCGGTGCAGCAGGCGGTGCGCGACGGGCGGCTGACGCCCGCGGCCGGCGCCGCCAGGCTGATCGCGGCGTTTCTCGGCCGACCGGCTGAATCAGCTTGACGCCGCCGGGTCTCGTCGGTAAATAGCCGCACTTCCCGGACAAATCGTCCTGAGACCCGAGATTTACGAGGATTTGCCATGGCCCGTCGTTGCGAAGTGACCGGCAAGGGTGTGCAGAGCGGCAACAACGTCAGCCACGCCAACAACAAGACCCGCCGCCGCTGGCTGCCGAACGTCCGTGACGTGTCGCTGCAGAGCGATGCGCTCGGCCGCCACATCACGCTGAAGATGTCGGCCCACGGCCTGCGCTCGGTCGAGCACAACGGCGGGATCGACAACTGGCTGGTGAAGACCGCCAACGACAAGCTGTCGGACGAGGCGATCAAGTTCAAGCGCGCGATCAAGAAGGCCCGGGCCGGCTCGGCCGCCTGATCCTCACGCGCCTTTGCTGAATTGCGGCGGACCCCAGGGTCCGCCGCAGTCGTTTCGGCCCGATGCGACCGCGCCGGGCCGAGCATGTCTCGCCCCCAAGACATCCCACGTTTCCATCGGACGTGAGGCGAGGTAGCCTGACCGGGCAACGACCCAGCCCGCCCGCCAGGCTCAACCCTTACCTTTTCCAGTCCGAGGAGAGACCGATGCGCGTCGAGACCGATTCGATGGGCCCCGTCGAGGTGCCTGCCGACCGCTACTGGGGCGCCCAGACCCAACGCTCGATCGAGCATTTCTCGATCGGGATCGAACTGATCCCGATCGAGGTGATCCACGCCTATGGCCAGTTGAAGGCCGCCGCGGCCGAGGTCAACCATGACCTGGGGCTGCTGTCGGCGGAAAAGCGCGACCTGATCGTGCGCGCCGCCGAGGAAGTGGCCGACGGCAAGCTCGACGGGCATTTCCCGCTGCATGTCTGGATGACCGGATCGGGCACCCAGTCGAACATGAACGTCAACGAGGTGATCGCCAACCGCGCCATCGAGCTGGCGGGCGGCGTGCTCGGCTCGAAGAAGCCGATCCATCCGAACGACGACGTCAACATGTCGCAATCGTCGAACGACAGCTTTCCCGCCGTGATGGGCATGGCCGCCGCCATCGCGGTGCGCGCCCGGCTGCTGCCGGCGATCGGGCAGTTGCGCCAGGCCTTTGCCGCCAAGGCCGAGGAGTGGAAGGACGTCATCAAGATCGGCCGCACCCACATGCAGGATGCCGTCCCGATGACCCTGGGCCAGGAAGTCTCGGGCTGGACCGAGATGCTGGCCGAGAACGAGGCACGGCTTCAGCATGCGCTGGGCGACGTGCTCAAGCTCGCCATCGGCGGAACCGCGGTCGGCACCGGGATCAACACCCATCCGGAATTCGCGGTGCGAATCGCCGAGGCGATCGCCCGGCGCACCGGCCTGCCCTTCGTCACCGCCCCCAACAAGTTCGCCGCGATGGGATCCCATGACGGCCTGGTGATGCTGTCCGGCGCGCTGCGCACCACGGCCACGTCGCTGCTGAAGATCGCCAACGACATCCGCCTGCTCGCTTCGGGCCCGCGCTGCGGCCTCAACGAACTCAGTCTGCCGGCCAACGAGCCGGGCTCGTCGATCATGCCGGGCAAGGTCAATCCGACGCAATGCGAGGCGCTGGCCATGCTGGCGATGCAGGTGATGGCCAACGACGTCGCCGTCGGCATGGGCGGCGCGGGCGGCTATCTCGAGATGAACGTCTACAAGCCGCTGATGATCCACAACGTCATGCAGTCGATCCGCCTGCTGGCCGACGGCGCGCGCAACTTCGAGCATCACTGCGTCGCCGGCATGACCGCCAACCTGCGCCAGATCGAAAGCTATGTCGGTCGCTCGCTGATGCTGGTGACGGCGCTGAGCCCGCGAATCGGCTATGACAACGCCGCCAAGGTCGCCCACCACGCCTTCGAGCACGACCTGACGCTGCGGGAAGCCTGCATGGTGATGGGCCTGCTGGATGGCGACGAATTCGACCGGCTGGTCGATCCCCGGACGATGCTGACCCCGCAGTTGGAGGCGAATTGACGTCCAGCCGCCGCCTGCTGCCCAACGAGCCGCGGGTCGCCGATCGTGCCCGGCAGCAGGCCCTGACCGAACGCTTCCTGATGCCGGCATTGCCGGCGCTGGAAGCGTTCTTCCTGAACCTGCGCGCCGGCCTCGACCAGGTCCTGCCGGCGCGGCAGCCGGTCAAGCAGGGCCGGCCCTATCCGCTCGGCCAATGCCTGGAGATCACCGTTGCGGCGCAACGGCAGCTGGCGGCGTTCGACCCGGCCAGTCTGCCGCGCGAGGCGGCGGCCGGCCATGCCGCACTGCTGGCGTTCCTGCATCACGGCGGGGATGCGCGCATGGTCTGGGGCGACCTGCGCGGCACCTATTTCCAGAATGCGATGCTGTTCGGGACGCTCTACGTCGACGTCGCCAACGACACGGTGGTGCCCGAAAAGCCGAAGGTCGAGATCAAGCCGCTGGCCGCGGCCGATTTCCGCGCGATCGAGGATTTCGCCCACTACGCGCGGCTGGCCACCAGCTACTGGCGTGCCCGGGTGCTGCCCAACCATGTGCTGCCGGCGCTGGCGCCCTACTGCCCGCTGATCGTCGCGACGCCGGGCGGCAAGGTGCGGGTCGAACCGACCGCGAACTACATGCTGGCCCTGACCCAGTCCAGACGCTTCCGGCCGAGCGAGACGGCATTGGATGTCGCCGCGCTGGACCCGGCAGTGTTTGCCGCGCTGGCGGCCCCGCTGGCCGCCTCGGGACAGGTCGTGGCGACCGATCCGGCGGCGGGGCGCGAGGCCGCGCTGGCCGCCTGTCGGCGCTATCGCGCCGAAGCGCGCAACGACCGCGACCGCCATCGCGAGGCGCTGGTCCCCGCCCTGCTGGCGGTCAACGAATGTCTGTCCGCGTTGGCGCCCGAGTCGCTGGCCGAATCGCTGGCCGGTCAGGCGCTGGTCACAGCGTCCAGCGCCGGCGGTCCCCGCTCAGGGCCAGGCCGCGCCACAGGTTCTTGACGTCGGCCAGCAGCCCGCCGTCGCGCAGCAGCCGGGCGACGTCGTCGGGCGTGAAGGCCAGGTAGGCATCGTGGGCGACCGCGCCGACGACCGCGTCGTAGGGTTGCACCCCGTCCAGCGCGGACAGCAGGTCCAGGCCGTATTCGTGGCGCGCCTCGGCCGGATCGGCCAGCGGGTCGTGGACATCGACCTGAAGGCCGTGGCCGCGCAGCCGCTCGATCAGGTCGATCACCTTGGTATTGCGCAGGTCGGGCACGTTTTCCTTGAAGGTCAGCCCCAGCATCAGCACCCGGCCGGGCCGGCCCGGCGCCAGGCATGGCGCCAGTTCGGCCGCGATCTGGTCGGCGACGAAGGCGCCCATGCCGTCGTTGATGCGCCGCCCGGACAGGATCACCTCGGCGCCATGGCCGAGCGTGTTGGCGCAGGCGGCGAGATAATAGGGATCGACGCCGATGCAATGCCCGCCGACCAGGCCTGGCCGGAAGTTCAGGAAGTTCCACTTGGTGGCGCTGGCCGCCAGCACGTCGTAGATCGACAGGCCCAGGCGGTTGAAGATCTGCGTCACCTCGTTGATGAAGGCGATGTTGATGTCGCGCTGGGCATTCTCGATCACCTTCGCCGCCTCGGCGGTCTTGATCGAGGCGGCCCGGAAGACGCCGCCGGTCGTGACCCGGCCGTAGATCTCGGCCAGGCGCTCGGTGATTTCCGCGGTCTGCCCGGCCACCACCTTGGTGATGCGCTCGACCGTGTGTTCGCGGTCGCCCGGGTTGATGCGCTCGGGCGAATAGCCGAGGAAGAAGTCGCGTCCGGCCACCATGCCGGAGGCCGCCGCGAGGCGCGGCCCGCAGATCTCCTCGGTCACCCCGGGATATACGGTGCTTTCCAGCACCACGGTCGCGCCACGGCCAAGCACCGCGCCGACCGTGTCGCAGGCCGACAGCACGGCGCCGAGGTCGGGCTGGTTGCTGGCATCGACCGGGGTCGGGACGGTGATGATGTAGACGTCGGCGCCGCGCAGCGCCTCACGCCCGCTCGATACCTGCAGCGGCGCGGCGGCCAGCACCTCGTCCGGGACTTCGCGGGTGCGATCATGGCCCCGCGCCAGTTCGGCCACGCGGCCCTCGCTGATGTCGAAGCCGATCACCTGGAAATGGCGGCTGAGCGCCACCGCCAGCGGCAGCCCGACATAACCCAGCCCGATCACCGCTATCCGCCACTGACCGCTCAAATCCCGCCTCCATCAAGGCTCGCACGCCGGAAAGGGCTGGCATTATAGCAAGCCTTGCCGGGTGTCGAGATCGATCGGTCAGGCAAAGGCGTAGTCGGCACCCAGGACTGCGGCAAGATCGAGACTGCCCCGTTCGGGCAGGGGCGGCAGGGCATCGCGCCCGGCCGGCAGCAGCGCCGCCCAAGCCGCCTCGCGGATTGCGGCGCAAGGGTCGTATGCCAGGTAGAGATCGACGAAGGCCTGTCGAATCAGCGCCGACCAGCGGCTGCAATGGCCGGCATGGGTGCCGAAACTGTCGTGGATCAGCGCGTAATCGCGAATTCCGCTCTCGCTTGCGGCCAGCACGGTCAGCATCAGGTGGCTCGCGTCCAGCGAATGGATGACGTTGGGCGCCACCGCCGAAAGCTGGCGCGAACGGTCGAGATTGCGCGTGGGCCTGGCCCGCAGCGTCGCGGTGACCCGGGCAAGGATCCGGTCGCCGACGGTGACGTCCCCGGCCCGCGCCGCCTGCCGCCGCGGGTCGAAGAAATGCAGCGCGATGCGCTCGTGCCGCCAGCGGCGGTAGTGGTGGCGCACCGGCAGACCGAGCGGGGTGATCCAGGTCAGTCCCTGGCCTTCGCGGGCGAGCAGCCCGGCGACCTGGCGGAAAAACGCCATGCCCGCCCCCGCACCGGCCGCAACCTCGCCGACGGTCTGCCAGAGGAGGCCGGCGAGGTAACCTGCCGCCGGCCAGCCGCCCTCGGCAAACGGATGGCGGCCGCGCGCGCCGGTGACGACGGCCGCCTCCAGCGGCCGCATCGTGTCGGCCATGATCTGGCGGCGAAAGCCGAAGGCTTCGGCCGAATAGGCCGAGGTCATCACCGCGCGCTTGACCGTGCTTCGGGTGATGCCGAAATCGCGCCATTCCACGGCTTCCGCCACGCCGGCCGCCGCATCGCGCTCGACGGTCGAGGCCAGCCGGTCGGCCACGTCCTGGTAGATGTCGGCCGGCCGCGGCAGCGGCACCAGGTTGACGCGTGCCGCCCCCTCGGCGTCGCGCAGCGCCGCGGCATAATGCTGCAGGCCCGAGCTGGAACCGTCGAGCGCCACCGGCAGGTGCGAGACGAAGGCCGCAGGATCCGGTGCGGCCAATGCCGCGGTCAGCTCGATGCAGGCACGGACGAACTGGAAAGGCGCGTCGGCCCCCGCCCACCAGCCGATCGTGCCGGCCGGATCGGCGGCGACCCCGGCAATCTCGTCGAGATGATCTTCGACCCAGGCAAGCCGCTCGTCGAACGCTGCCTTGGCGATCCGTCCGAAATCGCCGGTATTGGCCAGATGGATCGCCAGCCAGTAAAGCCCGGCGGCCCCCAGCGGAACGCCGTCGGCAAATTCGAACAGCGCGCGCACCGCGTCGCCGCGCTGCGGGTTGAAGCCGGGGATCGGATAGACCCGCCCGCGGAAGTCGAGGCTGTGCGGCACCCAGAAGCGGTTGCCGGCCTCGACGAGACCCTGCGCCGTGGCGAGGTCGCGGGCCACGATCAGGTTCTGAACGTCGGCCATCCGGTTGTGGTCGTGGGCGCGGGCGGCCTCGCGCCGCCACGCCGCCCGACCTGCCCGGTCCGCTGCGGCCGGCTGCGGCGGCACCGCGACGCGCGCCGGGGCAAGCAGGCCCAGCTCATTCGTCCTCACCGTCTCGACCAGCGCCAGCAGGTCGCGGTTGATCCGCCAGGGAACCGCCTGGATCGCGTTGACGGCGGCGAACAGCCGCGGCGCACGCTCGACGCGCAATGCCTGGCGCAGCAACGCGCGATGTGCCGGATCGCGCACCCGGACCAGGGTGATGCCCTGCCGGGCTGGCGCCGTCAGATAGGCGCCGGTATCGAAATCGGCCCAGGGTCGTGGCGGCGACACCATCGGCGCGTGCGGGGCGGTCATGCCGGCCGTCGACGAGCGCGCCGCCGCCCCGGCGGTGAGGCCAAGCCGCGTTTCGCCCTGACCGCGGTACGATTCGAAGACGTCACCCGCCCCGATCAGCACGGCATTGACGAGCGTCGCACCGATACGGGCCCGACGCGCCCGGCTCCACCGGGTCGACCGGGCCGCCTTCAGCATCTCCACCCGCTCGCCCGCGCGCTCGGCAAGGCGCGCCAGCGCCTCGGCCCTGGCGACGCCGTCGACACAGACGGCGAGTGCCAGGGCTGCAAGGTCTACCGGGTCGAGGCCACGCAACGCGCCGACCGAGACATGCGTGCGCCCGGCGCCACCCCGGGCAAGCCCAGCCAGAAGCTGGCCCAGCGCAGCGGCTACCGCGCCGAGGCAGGGGCCGACAAGCGCGCAGCGCGCCGCCTGGCGCGCTGCGTGCGCGGCGTTTTCCCTGGCAGATTGCAAGGCGATCAGATCGGTCATCGATTGGCCCTCCAACGGCGTGGACGCGCCAAGTCGACCGCCGGCACGGGCCGACGGCTGGCGCGAAGAATTAAGAACAATTCGGGAACGATGGCGTTCTAGGCCGTTTCCAGGGCGCGGTCAACAGCCGGTGGTTGCCGCAGATTGTACTGATTGGTACAATATCGTCCGAATGATACAGACAGACAGGAACGACCGATGAGCCAGCGCCCGCCCCTGCCGCCGTTCACCGTCGAAAGCGCTGCCCGGAAGGTGCGGATGGCCGAAGATGCGTGGAATTCGCGCGACCCCGACAAGGTGTCGCTCGCCTATACCGCCGAAAGCCGCTGGCGGAACCGGTCGGAATTCTTCGCCGGCCGGCCCGCCATCGTCGCCTTCCTGCAGCGTAAATGGACGCGTGAGCACGACTACCGCCTGATCAAGGAACTCTGGGCGTTCCACGACAACCGCATTGCGGTCCGCTTCCAGTACGAATGGCACGACGACACCGGCGCCTGGTTCAGGTCCCACGGCAACGAACAATGGGAATTCGATCCTGACGGACTGATGCGGCGGCGCGAGGCATCGATCAACGACGTGGCCATCGGCCCAGACCAGCGTCTGTTCCGCTGGCCGGCACCGGGACCACGCCCGTCCGATCACCCGGGGCTGAGCGACCTCGGCCTCTGATGGCCCGGCTTATCCGGGAGCGCCGCGATGCCGTGCGCCGGCTGGGGGAGATTTTCCGCCGGCACGGTTACGAAGGGACCAGCCTGGCGCTGATCACCGCCGGGACCGGTCTGGGCAAGGGCAGCCTCTACAACTTCTTTCCCGGCGGCAAGGACGAGATGGCGGCGGCGGTGCTGGACGACATCGACGGCTGGTTCGCCGAGGCGATCTTCCGGCCGCTGCGCCGGGATCCCGATCCGGTCGCCGCGATCGGCGCCATGCTCGACGGGGTGGCGGCGTATTTCGACGGTGGCGGCCGCATCTGCCTTGTCGGCGTCTTCGCCTTGGGCGAGGTACGCGACCGATTTGCCGCCCGTGTGCAGGGCTATTTCGCCGAATGGACGTCGGCGCTCAGCGTCGCGCTGGCCCGCTGCGGCCATCCGCCCGACGTCGCGGCCGATCTGGCCGAGGATGCCGTCCTGGCCATCCAGGGTGCACTGGTCCTGGCGCGGGCGGTCGACGATCGCATGGTCTTCGGCCGCGCCCTCGACCGGCTGCGCATCCGCCTCGCGCCGGTCAATGCGGACTGTGCCTGATCGAGACCCGGCCTAGTCCCCGCCGGCTAGCGTGCCCAGGAAGGCCTCGGCTTCGTCGAGGCAGCGCTGGCGCGCCGCCTCGCTCCAGCGGTCGAGGGTGCGGTAGGGCATGGCCAGCCGGGCATTGCCGGCGAGCGCGGGCCGGTTGCGGATCAGGAAGGCCCAGTAGAGATAGTTGAACGGACAGGCGCGCGGCCCCGATTTCTGCCGGACGTCATAGGCGCAGCCGTCGCAGAAATCGGACATGCGGTCGATATAGGCGCCCGACGCGGCATAGGGCTTCGACGCCATGCGGCCGCCATCGGCGAAGACTGCCATGCCGAGGGTATTGGGCATCTCGACCCATTCGACGGCATCGGCATAGACCGCGAGGTACCAGCGCTCGATCTCGCGGGGCGCGATGCCGGCGAGCAGGGCGAAGTTTCCCGTCACCATCAGGCGCTGGATATGATGCGAATAGGCATGCCGCCGGGTGGTGGCGACAGCCTCGCGCAGGCAGCGCATCCGGGTTTCGCCGGTCCAGTAGAACGCAGGCAACGGTCGGCCGGCCCCCAGCGCATTGACCTCGGCATAGCCGGGCATCAGCGTCCAGTAGATGCCGCGCACATATTCGCGCCAGCCGAGGATCTGCCGCACGAAACCCTCGACCGCATTGAGGGGTGCGCGGCCGTCGCGCCAGGCAGCCTCGGCCGCGCGACAGACCTCGCGCGGCCCGAGCAGGCCGAGATTGAGCGCCGGCGCCAGCAGCGAGTGGTAGAGGAAGGGCGAATCCGCGGCCATCGCGTCCTGGTAGTCGCCGAAACGCGCCAGGGCCGAGCCGAGAAAATCGTCGAGTGCCGCCAGCGCGTCGGCCCGTGTCACCGGCCAGCCGAAATCCCCGGTCGTACCGAAACGGCTGGGAAAACGATCCTCGACCAGCGCGATGACCGCGGCAGTGACGGTATCGGGCGGAAAGCGTCGGCGGCGCGGCAGGAACATGCCCGCCGGCAACCGTTTGCGATTCTCGGCATCGAAGTTCCAGCGCCCGCCCACCGGCTCGTCCCCGTCCATCAGCAGGCCATGCTCGCGCCGCATCTCGCGATAGAAATGTTCCATCCGCCAGCCGCGCCGCCCCTGCGCCCAGCACCGGAAACGGTCACGGCTGGCAAAGAACCGGTCGTCGGTCCTGATGTCGACGGGCAGGCCGAAGGCGGTGGCCCAGCCGGCCATCATCTGTTGCACCCGCCACTCCCCCGGCTCCGTCGCGATCAGACCGGCCGGCCGGTGACGGGCGATGGCGCGCCCCACCTCGCCGTCGAAGCTGCCGGTATTGGCGGGATCGTCGAGCGCCACATAGTCGACCATGATCCCGCGCCGGCGCAGTTCGTCGGCGAAGTGGCGCATCGCCGACAGCACCAGGACGATCTTCTGCTTGTGGTGGGCAACGTAGGTCGCTTCCTCCGTCACCTCGACCATCAGCACGACGTCGGCGGCCGGATCGATGTCGGCCAGCGACGACATCCCGGCCGTCAACTGGTCGCCGAGAACGAGACGCAGCATACCCATGTCAGGCGCTGCCCGATCGCGTCGCGGCAGCGCCGCGGGCATTGCGGCAGCGTTCGGAACAGAACCTGACCGAGTCCCAGTCGCGCGCCCATTTGCGCCGCCAGGTAAACGGCCGACCGCAGGCGCCGCAGGTCTTGGTCGGCAGATCGGCCTTCCGCCGCATGCGGCTCATCGGATCACCATGGAACCGGGTCTCCCCGCCAGTCGAAGAAGCCGCCGCTGGCTTCGGGGCCGAGTCCGTCGATGACGTCGAGCAGATGCCGGGCGGCCTGCCCGGGCGCATGGACGTCCTGGTCGGGCCTGGTGAAGGGCGCCGACAACGGCGTCGCTACCGTGCCGGGATGCAGGGCGACGCAGATCGCCTGCGGCGCCCGCCGGGCCAGTTCGACCGCGGCGGTTCGCACGAACTGGTTCAAGGCGGCCTTGGAAGCGCGATAGCCGTACCAGCCGCCCAGGCGATTGTCGCCGATCGACCCGACCCGGGCCGACAAGGTGGCAAACACCGCCTTGCCGGTCCGCGGCAGATGCGGCAGCAGGTGCTTCATCAGCAGGGCCGGGCCGATCGCATTGACGGCAAAGGCTTCGGCCAGCCGTGCGGCGTCGAGATCGCGCCAGGTCTTTTCCGGCCCGGTACCGGCATGGTGCAGCAAGCCGGTGGCGTCGATCGCCAGCCGAACATCGCCGGCCGCCGCGACCTTCGCGGCGGCAGCGGCAATCGACGCTTCATCGGCGAGATCGAAGGGCAGCCCCTCACGGCGGCCGAAGGCGAGCACGGCGCCGAAACGTCCGCCGGCAACAAGCGTCGCGACGAGCGCCCGCCCGATACCGCCGGACGCGCCGAAGACCGCGGCGACGCCGCCCGGCGCAAACGACTTCAGGCCGACTGCCTCAGCCATGGCCGCGCCGGCGGGCCAGGCGGGTGTAGAGGCGCACCAGCGCCGGCCGGCAGGGCAGGAACAGGCGATAGCCGTATTCCAGCAGCATCCTGACGCCCGGCAACGCGGCGAGGCGGGCAAGCCAGCGCCAGCCCGGCAACTGCCGCCACAACGCGACGAAGCCTGCCGCCCCGGAACGCAAGCGACCATCGGCGTCGAGAACATGGAAGCGCGCCAGCGCCGCGTCCTGGTCGAGGCCGGACGGCAGGGGCGGCGCGGCCTGGGAGACATCGACGAACGCGGCCCGGCCGCAGACATCGGCCGCGCGATAGACATCGATTTCCGCCCGGCAAAGCGGGCAGGCGCCGTCGTAGAAAACGACGACGGGAGCGTCCGGTGCGGCGGAGGCAGGCGTGTTGGCGTTCACCGTCGGAATACGGTTGCCCGATGTCGCTGGATCAGCCGGGGCGACGCCGCCACAGTCCGCGAAATTGCCCTTGTGAACGCCGGAAGGCGATGTTAGCGTCGATTTTACTTACCGGCCGGCATGTAAAATTTGCAGCCGAACGACGGTGATGCGGTCGGTAGAATCCGCAGAACGAAAGCGCGAGCTAGGGAGAGAAAAAGGTCGTGAAACGCGCCCGCAACAGCGTCGGCATCGACGCAGCCATCCATCATGTCGCCAAGGCCACCGCCGTGGCCGGCCTGGCCCTGCTGGTCCCGCTCAGCGCCGGGGCGGCGCGGGCCCAGGTCTCCGACGATGTCGTCCGCATCGGCGTCATGGCCGACATGAACGGTCCCTACGCGGCCAATGGCGGGCCGGGCTCGCTGCTCGGCGCGCGCATGGCAGTCGAGGATTTCGGCGGCAAGGTGCTGGGCAAGCCGGTCGAGGTCATCTCGGCCGACGACCAGAACAAGCCCGACGTCGGCACCAACATCGCCCGGCAATGGATCGACCGCGACAAGGTCGACGCCATCATCGGCGGCTCGGCCTCGTCGATCGCGCTGAGCGTGGCCGGATTGATGCAGCAGGCGGGCAAGCCCTATCTGATCGCCGGCACGACCACGGCCGACCTGACCGGCAAGGCCTGCTCGCCGATGACCATCCAGTTCCTGGTCGACACCTACTCGATCCCGAAGGCCGGGGTGCAGAGCCTGCTGAGCCAGGGGATCAAGAGCTTCTATTTCATCACCGTCGACTATGCCTTCGGCGCCGCCCTGCAGGCCGAGGCCACCAAGTTCGTCGAAGCCGGCGGCGGCAAGGTCGTCGGCTCGGTCAAGCACCCGCTGGGCGCGACCGATTTCTCGTCGTTCCTGCTGCAGGCCCAGGCCAGCAAGGCGCAGGCGATCATCGTGCTGAACGCCGGCGCCGACCTGAACAACGCGCTGAAGCAGGCGGCCGAGTTCCAGATCGCCAAGGGCGGGCAGTCGATCGGCGTGTTCGGCATGACGATCAACAGCGTCGGCGCCATGGGGCTCGAGGTGGCGCAGGGCCTGCAGATCACCGATCCGTTCTACTGGGACATGAACGACGAGACCCGCGCCTGGGCCAAGCGCTTCATGGAGCGCAACAAGGGCGTCGTGCCGACCTACATCATGGCCGGCAACTACAGCGCGGCGCTGCATTACCTGAGGGCGGTCGAAGCCGCCGGCACCGACGACGGCGCGGCGGTGGTGGCCAAGATGAAGTCGATGCCGATCAACGACTTCTCGATGAAGAACGTCCGCATCCGCGAGGATGGCCAGACGATGCGTCCGGTCTACCTGGCCCAGGTGAAGTCGCCGGCGCAGTCGAAATACCCGAACGATCTCTACACCATCAAGGGCGAGATCCCGCCGGAACAGGCCTTCCGGCCGCTCGCCGAAGGCGGCTGCAGCTTCATCAAGAGCTGAGCAGAACGAGACTACCGGCGCGGGCCTGGCGGCCCGCGCCGGAAACAGCCGTCGGTTCAGACGGCGAGAATGCCGCCGTCCACGGGCAGGGTGGCGCCGTTGACATAGCTTGCCAGGCCGCTCGCCAGGAACACGGCGGCACCCGCGATCTCGTCGGGCTGGCCGAGGCGACCCGACGGAATCCGCGCCATGAAGCGCTGCAGCCGCTCAGGGTCGGCGCGCGTCACATCGGTCATCGGCGTGACGATGACGCCGGGGGCGACCGCATTGACGCGGATGCCGTCCGGTCCCAGGTCGGCGGCCATCGACTGGGTCAGCATCTTGACCGCGCCCTTCGATGCCGAATAGCCGGGCGCGCGCGGCTGACCGAGAAAGGCGGCACCCGAGGCGATATTGACGATGCAGCCGCGCGTCCGGCGCAGTGCCGGCAGCCAGGCGTGGATCAGGTTGAAGGTGCCGTGGAAATTCACGTCCATCGCCTTGCGCACCATCGCCGGGGCATCCGGCCCGTCGATCTCGCCGCGCAGGATCACCCCGGCATTGTTGACCAGAATGTCGATCGGCCCGATCTCGGCTTCGACCCGCGCGGCCAGCACCCGGGCGGCATCCGCATCCGTCACGTCCAGGCCGAAGGCCCAGGCCCTGCCGCCGGCCGCCTGCACCGCGGCCAGGGTCTCGGCACAGGCCGCGCCATCGCGGTCGGTGACGATGACCGACGCGCCCTGGCCTGCATAGGCAACGCAGATCGCGCGGCCGATGCCGCTTGCCGCGCCCGAGACCAGGGCAAGCTTGTCCTGCAGCAATCCCGTCATCGTCGTCTCCGCGTCAGAGGAAGGCGTGGGTGACGCCACCGTCGACCTTGATGCATTCGCCGGTGACCCAGGAACTGTCCGACGAGGCGAGGTAGCAGACGGCGGCGGCGATGTCGTCGACCTGGCCCAGCCGCCGCATCGGCGTCTTGGCGATCCTGAGCTTCACCATCTCCGGGTCGACGTTGATGCGGACGCCCTCGGTCTCGACCGATCCCGGCGCCACCGCGTTGACGCGGATGCCGCGCGGCCCCAGGTCGGTCGCCGCCGAACGGGTCAGGCCCAGCACGCCGGATTTGACGCCGCAATAGATCATCGCCTGCGGGATGCCGAGGAAGGCGGCCGCCGAGGCGATGTTGACGATGCTGCCGCCGGCCGTCATGTGCTCGGCCCCGACCTGGATACCCCAGACCACCGACATGAAGCCGGTACCGACCATGCGCTGCACCGTTTCCTCGGTCAGTTCGGCGATCGGCCCATAGCGGACCCACATCGCATTGCTGACCAGGATGTCCAGGCTGCCGAACTGCTCCTTCAGCGTCACGGCCGCGGTGGCCAGGGTTTCCCGCTTCGAGACGTCGCCGCCGAAGGCTAGGGCACGGCCGCCGGCCTCGATCACCGCGTCGGCCGCCGCCTGGGCCAGATCGTGGCGCAGATCGACGATGCCGACCGCCGCACCCTCGGCGGCCAGCCGCTCGACCACGCCGCGGCCGATACCGCGGGCGCCGCCGGTCACCAGCGCGACGCGGCTTTCGAAACGCTTGCTCATTGCTTTCCTCCTCGATTTGTCGCGAGCGCGGCGTCGGCGAAGCGCATCTCGGGCAGGCCGACGACGCCGGCGCCGCGAATGGCCAGCAGCGCGCCGCTATCCTGATGGTCGCTCTTCAGTGCATTGCCGCTGTTGCGGATCGTCGTGACGTAGATCGTGTCGAGATCGTCCCCGCCGATGCACGGGCAGCTCGGATAGGGGACCGGCAGGCTTATCCGGCGCTCGACGACGCCATCGGGCGAAATCCGGGCCAGTTCACCTGAGAGGACCAGCGCGACCCAGAGGAAGCCGGCGGCATCGACGGTGGCCCCGTCCGGCGCCCCGCCGAGAGCGACACGATCGACGAACACTTCGCGGGGACCGACACGGCCGTCGGCACCGTCATAGGCATAGCGCCAGATCTCGCCGGCATGGCTGTCGGCGCAGTACATCCATCGGCCGTCGGGGCTGAAACAGGTGGTATTGGCGGTGCAGAATCCCTGGTCGAGTTCGGCGATGCCGCCATCGGCGTCGAGCCGGTAGAAACGACCGAGCGGCTCGCGACGGCCCAGAACCAGCGAGCCGACGCAGAACCGGCCGGCCCGGTCGACCCGGCCGTCGTTCAGGCGCATCCGTTCGGCCTGATGGGCGATCGTCGCCAGCGGGGCAAAGCCGCCGCTGCCGAGATCGAGGAAGCCGATCGTCGCCTCCAGCGCGACGAGCAGCCGGCCGCTGTCGCACAAGGCGATCGAGCCGATTTCGCCCGGCAGCGTCCAGGCCTCGCCGCCGCTGCCGTCCGGACGGCAGGCCCGCACCAGGTGCCGGCGCGAATCGATCCGGAACAGCCGGCCGGTCCGCCCGTCCCAGACCGGGGATTCGCCCAGCTCGTCGCGATCCGGCGTGACGATGTCGATCCGCATGGCAAGTCAGTCCGTATCGGTCGGCAGCCGGTAGCCGCGAAAGTCGTCGCGCAGCCGCGTCTTCAGAAGCTTGCCGGTGGCGGTATGCGGCAGGTCGTCGACGAAGACGACGTCGTCGGGCAGCCACCAGCGGGCGACCCGGGCCGCCAGAAAATCGAGCAGCCCGGCGCGATCGATGACGGCATCGGGCTTGGGCACGACGATCAGCAGCGGGCGTTCCTGCCATCGCGAATGGGGCACGCCGATCACCGCGGCCTCGCGCACCTGCGGATGGCCCATCGCGGCGTTCTCGAGATCGATCGACGAGATCCATTCGCCGCCCGACTTGATCACGTCCTTCGACCGGTCGGTGATCTGGACATAGCCGTCGGCATCGATGAAGGCGACGTCGCCGGTGCTGAACCAGCCATCGTCGTCCAGCGCCGAATCCGGTGGATTGCCATAGTAACCCGACAGCACCCAGGGTCCGCGGACGCGGATTTCGCCGACCGACTTGCCGTCATGCGGCAGGCGCCGCCCGTCGGCGTCGAACACCCCGACCTCGACCCCGAAGATCGCGCGGCCCTGGCGGGACTGCACGGCGAAGCGTGCCTCGAGCGGCGCCCCGTCATGCTTGGGCAGCAGATTGGCGATGGTGGCGAGCGGGCTGGTCTCGGTCATGCCCCAGGCCTGGATGACGAAGACGCCCAGCAGACGCTCGAACTTCTCGATGATCGCACGCGGCGCGGCCGAACCGCCGATCACCACCCGCTGCAGCCGCAGGGCCGACGCATCGACCGACGCCCCGGCCTGTTCGAGATACTGGAACAGGCCGAGCCACACCGTCGGAACGCCGAGCGACAGGGTGCAGCCTTCGTCGCGCAGATGGGCAAACAGCCGATCGCCGCCCAGGCCCGAACCCGGCAGCACCAGGCGCGCGCCGCACATCGCCGCGGCATAGGGCACGCCCCAGGCGTTGACATGGAACATCGGCACGGCGAGCAGCACGCAGTCGCGCGCGGTGAGCGCGAGGCCGTCGGCGGCACAGGCGGCAAAGGAATGCAGCAGCGTCGACCGATGGCTGTAGAGAACGCCCTTCGGGTTGCCCGTGGTACCGGAGGTGTAGCACATCGACGACGCGGCATTCTCGTCGAACTCGGGCCAGTCGTAGTCGTCGCGGCCTTCGTCGACCAGGGTTTCGTAGCTGACGAGGCCGGGCAGGTCGAGGGCAGGCAGCTGGTCGGGGCGGCAGAGCGCGACGAAGCGGTGCACGGTGGTCAGCTGCGGGGCGAGCCGCACCACCAGCTCGGCGAAATCGAGATCGAAGAAGACGATACCGTCGGCGGCATGGTTGATGATGTAGGCGATCTGCTCGGGGAACAGCCGGGGATTGACGGTGTGCAACACCGCCCCGGTGCCGGCGACGGCGTAATAGAGTTCGAGATGCCGGTCGGTGTTCCAGGCCAGCGTGGCGACCCGATCGCCGGGGGCGAGGCCGAGTTCGCCCAGCCGGGCCGCGACCCGCCCGGCCCGCCGCGCGACCGTGGCCCAGTTGCTGCGGCGCATCTCGCCGCCATGCAGGCAGGAGACGATCTCGACATCGGGGTGATAGGTCGCCGCGTGGCGCAATAGCCCCGAGATCAGCAGCGGCTTGTTCTGCATCAGTCCCGTGAGGATCATGCGGCGTCCTTTCAGCCCCGCAGCGAGGCGATCACGCGATAGATCGGGTCGTCGGGCTTGCGACCGCCGGTGGGCTGGCGAAGGCCGAAGCTGGCAGCCGCGAGCCCGTCGGGCAGCGGCATCTGGCGCTGCCAGTCGTAGACGACGATCCGCGCCGCGATCCGCCATTCCCAGCCCCGGCGCTCGAAGCGGTCTGCATAGCGGCCGCACAGCAGGGTTTCGACCGCCTGGCCGGTCGCATCGCGCCCCTCCTGGAAAGCGATGAAATAGCTTTCGACCGCGGCCTCGTCGCCCTTCAGCTCGATCAGGATGTTGCCCAGCTGGTGCACCATGCGGCCGGCGGCCTGCAGCTTGACCAGCGCATCGTCGATGAAACCGGCGGCGCTGCCCTGATAGGCGCCGTGGCAGTCGGTCGCGTCGGGCCAGTAGGCCGAGCGCAGCGCGTCTTCGTCCAGCCGGTCGATGCCCCGGCAATAGCGATAGAGGCAGTCGCGAATGGCCTCGCGGTCGGCGAGGGTCTGCAGATCGGGTTGCATCAGGCTTCTCCCGCGCGCCTGGGGGTGATTACCGCGTCGAGACAGGCGACACCCTGGCGGCGGACCAGCAGCGGATTGATGTCGACGCTGTCGATCGCCTCGGCATGGCGCATGGCAAAGGCCGACAGGCTGCAGATCGCATCGACCAGCGCGGCTTCGTCGGCGGCGGGCGCCCCGCGCCAGCTGCGCAGCAGCGCCGTCGACCTGACACGATCGAGCAGCCTGCGGGCCTGGCCGGACGATACCGGCGCCGAGGCGAAAGCGACATCGCGGTAGAGTTCGACCGCCGTGCCGCCGGCGCCGTACATGATCATCGGCCCGAAGGTCGGATCGACATGCACGCCCAGGATCGTCTCGATGCCGCTGCCGGCCATCGGGGTGACCAGCACCCCCTGCAGCCGCGCCCGCGGCGCCCGATCGGCCGCACGCGACAGCAGCGTGGCGAAGGCCTGGCGCAGCCCCTCGGCATCCTCGATGCGCAGGATGACACCGCCGATCTCGGTCTTATGCTGGATATCCGGCGAAGCGATCTTGGCGACGACGGGGAAGCCCATCACCTCGGCAACGGCAACCGCCTCGTCGGCCGTGGCACACAGCCGCTCGGGGAGGCTCGGGATACCTGCCGCGGCCAGGACGCGCTTGGCCGCCACCTCGGTCGCGACATCGCCGAGCGGGTCTCGGTCCGCCGGGGCCGGGGCCGCCGGGGCCGGGGCCGCCTGCCACAGATGCCGGCGGCGATCGGCCATGCGTGCGGCGGCGGCCACCGCCAGTACCGCCCGGCTCGGATCGGCGAAGACCGGGATGCCGACGGCCTCGAGGCCTTCGTTGGCTTCCGCCACCGACAGCATGACCAGGACGATGCCCTTGCCCGGATGCTGGCCCCGCAGTTCGGCGAGGCGGTCGCGCGTCGCCTCGAAGCGCTTGGGCGCGAGGCCCATATGGGCGAGATAGGCGATGACCGTGCCGCAATCGACATGGGACAGCATGATCTCGATCGTGCGCGGAATGCCGTCCGGCACCGAGGTCACCTGCGCGGTCATGTCGAGCGGGTTGGCCGCGACCGCGAAGGGCAGCAGCGCCCGGGTCGCGGCGACGCCGTCGTCATGCAGCGGCGGCAGGGTCAGCCCCTGCTCGCTGGCATGATCGGCCATCAGCACACCGATACCGCCCGAGCCGGTGACGACGCCGATGCCGGCATCGTCGGGCAGCCGCCCGGTCACGGTGCAGAAATAGGCGATGTCGAGCATCTCCTCGATCGATTGCGGCCGCCAGGCGCCGCATTCGGCGAAGACGGTGTCGAAGATCGCGTCATTGCCGGCCAGCGCCCCGGTATGGGTGGTCGCCGCCGCCGCACCCGCTTCGGTCCGGCCGACCTTCATCACCAGCACCGGCTTGCCGGCCGCCGCCGCCTTCAGCAGCGCGGCGCGCAGCCGATTGCCGTCGCGGCAGGATTCGAGGGCGGCGCAGATCACCTGCGTCTGCGGATCCTCGGCCAGATAGTCGATGCATTCGGCGACGTCGATGTCGGCTTCGTTCCCGGTGGCGATGATCTTGCTGAGGCCGAGGCCGCGTTGCGTCGCCATGCCGTAGGCACAGGACCCGAACGCGCCGCTCTGCGTCGCCAGCGAAATCGTGCCGGGCTTTGGCTGCAGACCGTAGAGCACGGTCGAGAATGTCGCGAAATAGCGCGTGTCGACATTGAGCAGGCCGAGCGAATTGGGGCCGAGCATGCGGACGCCCGCCGCCCGGCACATCGCCGCCAGCCGATCCTGCTGGGCGCGCCCTTCGGGCCCGATCTCGGCGAAACCGGAGGTCAGGACGAGGACGCAGCGGACACCCTTGGCGATGCTGTCGCGCAAGGCGGCCTCGACGCCCGCCTCGGGCACCACGATTACCGCCTGGTCGATGCTGCCGGGAATGGCGGAGACGCTGGCGAAGGCCGGCAGGCCCTGGATCTCGGCCGCGCCGCTGCGGTTGACCGGATAGACCGCGCCGGCAAAGCCCGATTCGATCAGGAAACGCAGCAACCTGCCGCCGATCCGGTCGGGGTCGGAGGAGGCACCGACGACGGCGACCGACTGGGGGACGAAGACGGGATGAAGACTGTGCATTCGCGGCCTCGTCGGTCAGGCGGCAGCCGCGGCCAGCGAACCGGCCGTCAGCCAGTCGAGGCACTCGGCGGGATCGCCATAGCGCTGGCTGTCGCCCAGGATCTGCATGCCGAGCCGGGCGGCCAGCATCTCCCAGGTCATGCCCATGCCGCCGTGCAGCTGGATCACGCCTTCGGCCACGGTGCGACAGACCGTTCCGACATAGAGGCGGGCGGCGGCAAGATCGCGCGGATAACCGTCAAAGCCCGTCTCGTGAGCCTGTTCGACCAGCCGCCGGACAAGGCCGGCAGTGTTCTCGTAGAGCACGTACATCTCGACCACGCGGTGGCGCAGCACCTGGAACGACGACAGTGCCGCACCGAACTGCTCGCGCGTGTTCAGATAGTCGATCGTCAGCTCGATCATCGCCGCGATCGCCCCGACGACACGGACGCAGCCGAGCAACGCGCCAGCATGGCAGGCCGCCACCGCCGCCGTCGCCGCCGGGCGGCCGCGCAGCAACACCGATTCAGGCCCTAGGGCGATGCCGTCGAGCGTGATATCGGCGAACTGCCGACCATCCGCACCGGTATAGCGGCGCGCCGCGGCCGCAACGCGGTCGAAGGGCAGCAGGACCAGCGCGGCCTCGCCGCCTTGGTCGCGCGCGCTGAACAGCAGATGGGTCGCAGGTTCGCTGAGATCGGCAGCGCCGAGCAGCCCATGCAGGCTGCCATCGGCGGCAAGCCGCGCGGCGCCGGCCCGTCCCGGGCCGTCGCTGCCGGCGGACAGCACCGGACAGACCGAAGCCGTTCCCGCCGCGACCGCGCCGAGCAGCGCGACCGCCGCCTCGCTGTCAGCCGCGGCCAGCGCCACCGGGGCGACGCCACAGCGATCGGCCAGCGGCACGGTCAGGCCGGCACGGCCGGTCCCTTCGACGATCGCGGCGAGGTCCTGCAGCGTGGCCCCGACACCGCCGGCCGCCTCGGCAACCAGGACACCCTGCCAGCCCAGTTCCAGCATCTGGCGCCAGGCCGGGCTGGCATCGGCCGTCGCCGCGGCCGGCGCATGCTCGGACGCGAGGCGGCAGGCCGTATCGTACATGTCGCCGGGATAGAGGGGGATGGTGCGAAACGACATGGTCAGCCTCCGAAGAGATCGCGGGCGATCACGTTTTTCTGGACCTCGCTGGTACCGCCGGCGATGGTCCGCGACCGATAGAACAGATAGGTGTGCAGCAACTGCCGCTCGATGTCGCGATCGTCAGCGCCGTCGGCCGCAGGCACCTGCGGCAGCAGACGGCTGGCATAACGCGGCGCCACCAGATCGTAGGCCAGGCCGGAGATCTGCTGCGACAACTCGGTATAATGCAGTTTCAGGGCCGAGGATTTCGATGAACGCAGCGTGCCGTTCATCTCTTCCTGGATAGCGCTGAGCAGCATTTCGCGCGCGCCCATCGCCGAGGCCTGCGCCAGGAACAGCCGCTCCAGCGCGCGGTGCAGCGTCGGGCTCGGCCCATCGGCGCGGATCCGGCTGTGGATCAGTTCCTCGACCTGCTGCAGCTGACGGATCAGCCGCGGCACCATCGCCGGCGACAGCCGCTCGCGATCCAGCAGGAACTTGGCGCATTTCCAACCGTCGCCCTCCTGGCCCAGCCGGTTGGCCGCCGGCACGCGGACATCGTCGAGGAAGACTTCGTTGACGTGATGCCACTGGTCGATCGTATGGATCGGCCGGATGCGGATCCCCGGCAGGTCGAGCGGGATCAGCAACAGGGTGATGCCCGCCTGCTTGCGCCCCTCGTTGGAAGTGCGCACCAGGGTGTACATGATGTCGGCTTCGTGGGCGTGCGACGTCCAGATCTTCTGGCCGTTGATCACATAGTCGTCGCCGTCGCGCCGGGCCGCCGTCTTCAGCGACGCGAGATCCGATCCGGCACCGGGCTCGGAATAGCCCTGGCACCACCATTCCGACCCGTCGACGATGCGTGGCAGGAAGCGCGCCTTCTGCTCGGGCGTGCCGAAATGCATGATCACCGGGCCGATATGGCCGAGGCCGTGATGATAGAGCGGCGGGCAGTCGAGTTCGGCGGCCACTTCCTCGAACAGATAGCGCTGCTGCAGGTCCCAGCCCGTCCCGCCATGCTCGACCGGCCAGTTCGGTGCCGACCAGCCGCGCTGGTGCAGGATGCGCTGCCAGGCGGCATATTCCTCGCGCCCGATCTTCTGGTTGCTGCGCACGATCTCGCGCAGGCCGGGCGGGCAGTTCGCCTCGACGAACGCGACAAGCTCGCGGCGGAAAGCGGCATAGTCGATCGCATCGCGCTGGCGCGGTTGCGGGGCCTGGGCATTCATCGGGAACATCCGTGTGCGGGGCGGGGCGGGCTGCGCATTCGACATCTCCCTGCGAGGGCTAGCTACCTACCGTTCGACCGGTAAGTTTTTGGACACTGGTGAACCCGCGCGGAAGGCTGCTCCCGGCGAGTCTCGGGTTAGGTCGCGGCGCCCGGCTGGGCGAGCAGGCCGCCAAGGACGATGTCGACGAACTGTTCGACCACCATCGGCGCCGACAGCTTGCCGCGCGGGCTGTGCCAGCGGCTCATGCTGTTGATGCTGGCGAGCAGGACGCGGCCGGCCATGGCCGGGTCGACGGCACGAAACTGGCCGGCCTTGATCCCGTCGCGGATGAACCCGCGCAACAGGTTCTCGTATTCGTCGCGCAGGGCCACGGCCCTGGTCTTGGCCGGCGATTCCTCATGCGTGCGAAAGGCATTCGACGAGGCGATCCAGCCTTCGCGATTCTGCTGGTAGCATTCGGCGGTCGTCCGCATGAAGACGCGCACCTTCTCTTCCGGCGTCGCCGCGTGCTCGCAGGCTTCGCGCACCGTCGTCACCAGCGCCTGCAGCGACTCCAGGACGATCTTGGTGAACAGCGCTTCCTTGTTCGGGAAATGGTAGTAGAGCGCCGCCTTGGTGATCTGCGCCTCCTCGGCGATGTCGCGCAGCGACGTGCCGCTGAACCCGCGCTCGGAAAACAGGCGGCAGGCGATTTCCAGCAGCTGCAACTGCCGGTCGTCGCCCCGGCTGGTGGCGGCGGTCGTCTGGAGGGTAAGCTTGCGCACGGCCTTTCGCGCGGTATTGGTCGCCATCTCTATCCTACCTGCCTGGTTCGCGATCGCATCCCCGGAACCGGTGCGCCCCGGGGATGCCTGTTCCGGCACAGGCTAGCGCGATTCGCAGTCAGCGGCCCGTGAAAACCGGCTTGCGCTTTTCCAGGAAGGCGCGCTGCGCTTCCTTCGCATCCTCGGTCTTGGACAGGGCAAAAGTGTTGCCCTGTTCGTAGCGGTAGGAGTCGCGGGTCGGCATCACCTCGGTCATCCGCGCCGCCTCCTTGGCCAGGCGCAGCGCCACCGGGCTCTTCGACGCGATTTCCTGGGCCAGTTCGCGGCAATAGGGCATCAGTTCGTCGGCCGGCAGGCAGGCCTCGACCAGGCCGAGGCGATAGAGTTCCTGGCCCGTGACCTTCATGCCCGTGAAGAACATGCGCCGCGCCCGCGACCGGCTGAAGAACTGGCGCAGGAAGGTCATGCCGCCGGCCAGGCCGACATTGATCTCGGGCATCGAGACGTAGGCTTCTTCCGAGGCGACCCAGATGTCGCAGGCCATCACGAGGCCGAAGCCCGCGCCCATCGCCGCGCCGTTGATCGCCGCGATCGTCGGCTTGCTGCATTCGACGACCGCATAATAGCTTTCGCGGACCAGCCGGTTATGCCGGCCGTAGGCGCCGGGCGTGTCGCCCAGATTCGGACGCTCGCGGATATCGGCGCCGGCCGAGAACACCTTGCCCGAACCGGTCAGGATGATGGCCAGCACATCGTCGCGATCGGACAGGATGTCGAAGGCCTCGGTGAGTTCGGCGCGCAACTCGGCGTTCTGGGCATTGACCGGCGGCCGGTTGAGCGTGACCGTCGCGACACGATCGGCGATCTCGATCGCCAGGGTCTTGTATTCCACGTCGTTTCCTCCGGTATGCGATACGTTTCTGCTTTACTTACCTGCCGGCCGGTAAATTGTCAATCCGGCGGCGTTGCCCGGTCAGGCGGCCGCCGAACGCTTGGCATTGCCGAAGACGAAATTGCGATATCCGTCGGTGGCCGCCGCGGCGCAGTATTCGACATATTTCGGGAAGCCGCCGGTGAACAGGGTCAGGCCCAGCGGCTTGTCCTTGACGTTGGCGCCGACATACCAGGTCTTGGCCTTGGAGACGAGGGTGCGGCCGGCCATGGCGCGGACGATCTCCATCCAGTCGTCCTCGGCCTTCGCCGTCGGCTCGACCGTGGCAAGACGATTGTCGGCCATGTGGTTGATCAGCGCCGCAATCCAATCGACATCGTGTTCGCTGATCCGGATGATGTTGGCCAGCGCCGCCGGACCGTTCGGCCCCGTCGTCATGAACAGGTTCGGGAAACCGGCCATCATCAGGCCGAGATAGGAACGCGCGCCTTCCTTCCACTTGTCGTTGACCCGCACGCCGCCGCGGCCGACGACGTCGAAGGCAAGCAGCGCGCCGGTCAGGCCGTCATAGCCGGTCGCAAGGATCAGCATGTCCAGCTCGATCTCGCCGCTGCGGGTGCGGACGCCGCGCTCGGTGATCTCGACAATCTCGTCGGTCAGGCAGTCGACGAGATGGACGTTGGGCAGGTTGAAGGTTTCGTAGTAGCTGCTGTCGAGGCAGGGGCGGCGGGCGAAGATCGGATAGCCGCGCGGCTTCAGCTTGTCGGCGACGACCGGGTCGGTGACCACGTCGTCGATCTTGGCGCGCACGAACTCGGCCACCTGCTCGTTGGCCTCCTCGTTGACCAGGAGATCGGCGAAGGTGCCGAGCACCGACAGCCCGCCCTGCTTCCAGGCGTCTTCCAGCAGCCCGCGGCGCTGCTCGGGCGAGACGCTGAAGAAGGCACGCGTGCTCGACGGCCGCACGCCGCCATTGGGGCTGTTGCGCGCCGCCTGGCGCAGCCCGGCATAGTGGCGCTTGACCTCGGCCACGTAGTCCGGCGTCAGCTTGCGGTTGCGCATCGGCATGGTGAAGCTGGGCGTGCGCTGGAACACGAACAGTTCGCCGGCCTGGGGGCCGACTTCCTGGACGATCTGGATACCGGTCGAGCCGGTGCCGATGATGCCGACGCGCTTGCCCGCGAAGCTGACCGGTTCATGCGGCCAGCGCGCGGCACGATGCAGTTCGCCGCGGAAGCGATCGAGCCCTGGGATCTCCGGGTCCTTCGGAACCGACAGCGGGCCGGTCGCCATCACGCAGTAAGGCGCCTCGACCACGTCGCCGCGGTCGCTCGTCACCCGCCACAACGCGCGGGCGTCGTCCCACACGGCGCTGTTCACGCGGGTCTCGAAGCGGAAATGGCGGCGCAGGTCGAGGCGGTCGGCCACGAAGTTGAAATAGGCCAGCAGCTCGGGCTGGGCGGCGAACTCTTCCGACCAGGTCCATTCCTGCTCGATCACCGTCGAGAAGCCGAAGCTGTAGTCGATGCTGGGCAGGTCGACGCGGGCGCCGGGATAGCGGTTCCAGTACCAGACGCCGCCGACATTGCCGCCGGCCTCGAAGCCCTGGACGCGCAGGCCCATCTCGCGGAACTTGTAGACGGCGACCATGCCGCCGCAGCCGGCGCCGACGACGATGACGTCGACCCGGGCGGCTGCCTGCCGGTCGGTCGCGGTCTGCGCGGGGATCTGAGTTTCGGCCGATTCAACGTTCATGCCTGCTTCGCCGGGGACGGACGCGCAAGGCTGCGCGGGCCCCCAACCTCCCTGGTGTTGGCAACGTCTTCGGGTTTTCCCGGCGTGGCGGGCCCCGTCCTTCCCTAAGCGACCGTCAGGACCAGCCGCGAGGCCGGCCTGCGATCGGCGCCCATGATACTTACCGTTCGGCAGGTAAGCAAGCGGAACGCGAAAGGACGGATCGAGGTTGCCGGCAAGGCATGTCGGAAGTTCGGGCGGCCACCACCGTCGGCCCGCCCGCCGATCAGGATGGCCCTGCTATTTCGCCAGGCCGCGGAAGCATTGTTCCAGCTTGCGCGTATCCGAGACGACGACCGCGCCCTGGGCCAGTGCCTGGCAGACGTCGGGAGCCGTCGCGCTCGCTTGCTTGATCAGAACCCCGATGCGGCCGGGATAGAATTTGTCCCAGGCCACACTGTCGGGATTGCGCGCGACCGACGCCAGGCAGGGCCCGGCCGCAAGGGTTGCCACGGCAGCGATCAGCATGCCGGCGGCAGAAATTTTGTTCCGCACCAAAGACCTCCACCCACGAAGTTTATTGAGGAAAAGCCTAGCCGAAGGCTGCGGCGGGTGGCGCTAAAATTTGTCACATTTGGTAAGGTACGGGCAAAGGAACTCACGATGCCCATCTATAGGTCGTGGCCTCCCGCACCAGCGCCGCCAGGGCGGGCGAGTGCGGGCGGCCGCGCACGGTAACGAGTTGCACGGTTCGACTGATTTCCGGATCGACCAGGGGCCTGATGACGACGCCGGGTACAAACATCGCGAATTCCGGGGTGAAGCCGAATCCCAGCCCGGCCATCACCATTGCCTGAATCCAGTCGTCGCGCTCGGTCCGATAGCGCCGATGAAGCCGGACGCCGCATTCCGCCATCAGTTGCCCGGCGTGTTCGCCGAATTCGCAGTTGGCGCGGTTGAGATATCGCTCGTTGTCGAGTTCGCGCATCGGCACCGCGTTCATGCGCTCGAAGCGATGACCCGGCGCGACGGTGATCATGAACCGTTCGGTGAACAGCGAACGCCCCTGCAGGCGTTCGTCGAGTTCGCCGGGAAGCGCGAAGATCGCGACGTCGATGTCGCCGGCCAACAGTTGCTCCTGCAGAATCTGCGCGCGGGCGTCGCGCATGTGGATGTCGACGCCGGGATGCCTGGCGTGAAACCCGCCGATGAAGTCGATCATCTTCGCCGGCCCGATCGTGCACATGACGCCGAGCGACAACGGTGCCTGTTCCAGCCGGCCGAGGCCTTTGGCGCGATATTTCGCCGCCTCGGCCTGCTCCCATACCTTGGCAAGGAACGGCAGCATCTCGCGGCCCAGGTCGCTCAAATGCGTCTGGTTGCGCTCGCGGTGAAAGAGCTGACCGCCGAGTTCGTCCTCGAGCAGCTTGATCGCACGCGTCAGCGAGGGTTGCGACACGTTGCAGGTATCGGCCGCGCGGGTGAAGTTGAGGTGATCGGCCACGGCCAGGAAGTAGCGGATCTGGTGCATTTCCATCGCCGACGCCCCCCTGGCCGATCACCCGCCGATTGTATTCAGTTCTCCGCCCCGGTGATCAAGCGGATCCCGCGCCGGAACGTCAAGTACGACCAGAGCCAGCCCAGCATGACCGAAATCCGATTGCGGACACCGACAAGGAAGGCGACGTGGACCGCGCCCCACAGCCACCACGCGAAGAGACCTGAAAGTTTGAGGCGACCGAGATCGGCAATCGCCGCCTTGCGACCGATCGTCGCCATGCTGCCGCGATGGCGGTAGCGGAAGGGACCGGGAACGCGTCCGCCGGCCAGCCGGGCCTGGATGACCCTGGCCACATAGGCCCCGCCCTGGGTCGCGGCGGGTGCGAGGCCAGGGATCGGCTGATGCCGTTCGTCCAAGGCCAGCGCGGTATCGCCGACGACGAACACCTGCTGCAGGCCGGGCACCGACAGATCCGGGCCGACCGGGATGCGGCCGGCCCGATCGCCGGCGAGGCCCAGCCACTTCGCGGCCGGGGAGGCCTCGACCCCCGCCGCCCACAGGACGGTCCGGGCCGCGATCCGCGCATCATCGACGATGATGCCTCCGGCATCGACATCCGCGACGCGGGCCCGGGTCATAACCTCCACACCGAGGCCGGCCAGTTGGTCCTGCGCCCGGTCTGCGAGCTTTTCCGGGAAGGTGGCCAGCAATCGCGGCCCGGCCTCGACGAGCAGCACGCGCGCCGCAGCGGGATCGATGTGGCGGAAATCCCGGCTCATGCCGAATCGCGCCAGTTCGACGATCGCCCCCGCCAATTCGACACCGGTGGGGCCACCGCCGATCACGACGAAGGTGAGCAGGGCACGCCGCTCGTCGAGGTCCTCGGTCGCCTCGGCGCGCTCGAACGCCGTCAGGATGCGGGCGCGGATCCGCGTCGCATCGTCGATCTTCTTCAGCCCCGGGGCAAACTTCTCCCACTCGTCCCGACCAAAATAGCTATGCCGCGCCCCGGTCGCGAGGACAAGATAGTCGTAGTGGAGGCTGGCCGAATCCATCCGGACGGTACGCGTCGCCGGGTCGATGCCGGTAACGCGCGCAAGCAGCACGCGCGCATTGTCCTGGCCACGAAGGATTTCACGGATCGGCAACGCAATATCCGCCGGAGACAGACTGGCGGTGGCGACCTGGTAGAGCAGCGGCTGGAACAGGTGGTAGTTGCGCCGGTCGATCACCGTCACCCGTGCCGGTGCATGCGCCAGATCGCGCGCGCAGGCCAATCCCCCGAAACCCGCACCGACGATCACGACATGCGGGGGCGGGGCCACACCCTGGCCGCCGGGATCGGTCGAGCCGGCCGACAGCCGGCGCAACCCCATCGCCACGACATGATCGAGGCTGATCGGCCCGGCGCCGCGCAGCGCAATCAGCCCCAGCGTCATCAGCCACAGGAAATGCTCGGGCCTGTCGAGATAGGTGAACTGGATCACCAGCGTCATGGCGACGAGCGGCAGGGCGGCAAGGCGGGCGGCAAGGCCCGCGGCCAGCAGGACCGGCATGCCGACCTCCGTCGTCGTCGCCAGGATCGCGGCGACATCCGGCGGCAGCAGCGGCACCCGGTATTCCTCGGCGAACAGCAGAACCGTCAGGTCCCAGTTGGCGAGCTTGGCCTGGCCGGCTGCCCAGAAGATCTGCGCCATCCAGAGCCGGATGAACAGCAGATAGAGCGGCGCGACGAGACGATCGATCGTTGCTGTCAGCCGCGCGACGGTCGCGGCACCGGGCACCGCACTTTCGGCCAGCCCGGCGAACAGCCGGTCGAGCGAGATCGGCCCCGGCCCGCGCACGATCAGCCACCCGGCGAGGATCGCCCAGAACAGGTGGTCGGGCAGTTCCAGGTAGTTGAACTCGATGACCAGCGCCAGGATCGCCACCGGCACGGCCATCATCCGGGTCAGCAGCCCGAAGGCCAGAAAGACGGGGCATACCAGTTCGATCGCGACACCGATCCAGGCCGCCGTTGCGGGATCCAGCCAGCTTACCGGGTATTCATTGGCAGCCAGCAGCAGCGCGGTGTCCCAGTTCGCCGCCTTCAGCACGCCGGAGACAAAGAAGACACGGGCCAGGTACAGGCGGATGGCAAGATCGAGGAGCGGGCCGCCGTGCCCTTCGATTCCGGCCAGGAGATCACGGCCGCGGGCCACGAGATGGCCGAGCCGCCGACGGTCACGCCAGATAGTCATGGATCACCCTCCCGCCCGGCAAGGTGAGATCGGCGACGAAATGCCGGCCCCCGGTGACGCGACGCACCGGCAGGTCGGCGACCGGCGCATTCACATGCGGCACCAGATGCAGCCGCGCCGGGCTGATCCATGAACCCTTCACCGTCACGTCCGTCAGGGTGTAGGCCACCAGCTGCGCGATTTTCGGCATGCCGTCGACGTCGGGGATCAGCTTCAAGTTGACCTGCAGCTTGGTCAGCGCACTGAGCGTGCGCTGAGGATCGCGCGCCAGGCTCTCGTGCTTGTAGGCCATGGTGCCAACGGCGACCGTCTGGCCGGCATAGGCGAGCGTACCGGTCAGCGTATCCTTGACGACCTCGATCTTCGGATGGGCGTATTTCTTCGGAAAACCCCATATCTCGCGCCCCGCCGCGATGGGCGGGTCATCGTCCAGATACATCTGGGCCACGAAGTTGCACGCGATACCGTTCCACGCGCACGGGATGACGACGCCGCTTTCGGTATAGTCGCCGAAACCCGATGAATCAGGCATGCGGATCCATTCGTAGTAGACCTGATTGGAGGCATCCGGCACCAGCGGTTCAGGCACCTGGGCGCGGATCGCCTCCGGGTCGCTTTCGTAGGCGATGATCATGTATTCCCGATCGACGAATCGGAAAGGCGGTCGGGGATAGCTCGGGCTCGCCGCAGGCATCGACGGCAGCGCCAGGATCTGGTCTCGGTTCATGGGGGATGGTCCGCTCAGAGGAATTTTTCCTCGATCACCGTCGAGGATTCGCGGCCGATCTTGTCGGCGTGGAGGGCGAGGAACGCATCAGCGCGCTGCCGGCCGAGGTCGTGCAGCGACACCAGGAAATCCCAATCGGCATTGAGCTTGGACGACACGCCCAACGACGCCATGACGTCCTCGGCGTCGATCGAGTGGATCAGCATCCGCTTCAATCGGCCATTGTCGTCGAAGCCGCCGTCGACAAGCTTCGTGACGAACTGGATGGCACGCATCTCGCGCATCAGGCTCGAATTGAAGCTCAGCGTATTGACACGATCGAGGATCGCCTGCGCGGTCCTCGGCACCTCGTCGATGCGGATCGGATTCAGCTGGACGATCAGCACGTCGCGGCTCTCGGCATTGTAGATCAGCGGATAGATCGGCGGATTGCCCATGTAGCCGCCGTCCCAGTAGTGCTCGCCGTCGATCTCGACCGCCTGGAACAGAAAGGGCAGGCAGGCCGACGCCATCACGGCATCGATCGAAATGTCCGTATGGTCGAAGACGCGGATACGTCCGGTCTTCACGTTGGAGGCGCAGATGAACAGTTTCACCTGCGCCTGCTGGCGCAGGCGGGCGCAATCGACCGTCGCGGCGAGCACCTCGCGCAACGGGTTGTAGTTCAGCGGATTGAGCTGGTAGGGCGAGAACACCCGCGACATTGCGTCCAGCAGCATCCAGCCGGGTGCGCCGTCGAGGCTGCCCGGCCGGAACCGACGATCCCACCAGGTCGGCTGCAGCGGGCCGCGCCGGGCGGCCAGCGAGACGCGGCGCCAGAAGACGCGCAGCGCGTCGCGGGCGGCCTGCGGGCCACCGGTCGCCAGGCCATGAGCCGTGACGACCGCGTTCATCGCCCCGGCCGAGGTACCGACGATGCTCTCGATCGCGAGGTCGTTCTGCTCGAGCAGTCGGTCGATCACGCCCCAGGCGAAGGCGCCATGCGCGCCACCGCCCTGCAGGGCCAGATTGATCCGCCGGACGGCGGGCTCCGGCGCGCGCTGCGCTGCGTTCGGGCGGGCGGCCATGTCAGTGTGCCGTCCAGCCGCCATCGACCGGGATCGCCGCCCCCGTGATCGACTGTGCCGCCTCCGAGGCCAGGAACACGGCCAGCGCCCCCATCTCCTCGACGGTGGCAAATCGCCGGTTGGGCTGATTGGCCAGGAGGACGTCGCGGATCACCTGCGCCTCGCTCATGCCGTGCGCGGCAGCCTGGCCGGGGATCTGGCGCTCGACCAGCGGGGTCCAGACATATCCCGGGCAGATCGCGTTGGCGGTGATGCCATGCTCGGCGGTCTCCAGCGCCGTCACCTTGGTCAGGCCGACGACGCCGTGCTTGGCGGCGACATAGGCGGACTTGAACGGCGAACCGACCAGGCCATGGGCCGAGGCCACGTTGATTACCCGGCCGAATCCGCGCGCCTTCATGCCTGGCAGTGCCGCCCGCGTCGCATGAAAAGTCGACGACAGGTTGATGGCGATCAGAGCATCCCACTTCTCCGGCGGAAATGTCTCGATCGGCTGGACATGCTGGATGCCGGCATTGTTCACGACGATGTCGACATGACCGAACCGCGCTTCCGCCGCGCCGATCAGGTCGACCACCTCGCCCGGCCGGCTCATGTCCGCGGCGACGAACTCGGCCTTGCCGCCGTTGGCGCCGCGCAGTTCGGCAAGAATGTCGCCGGTATCGTCCTCGCGGCGGAATGAATTCAGCACGACCGCGGCCCCCGCCCGGGCAAGGGCGCGGGCGATGCCGAGGCCGATACCGCTGGTCGAGCCGGTGACGACGGCGACCCTCTCGTGCAACATGATGATCTTCTCCCGGTTGGATGACGTACCGGGAGGATCGCAGGTGAGATGACCGCCGTGAAATGCCGGCTGGCAATCGTGTCGATAGCCTGGGGCTATCATCCTATTTTGCCTGCGCCACCAGTATGCCCCGCCAATCGGCGGCCGGCGGTGATTCGATGAATCCGCGGCAGCGCGCGATCATCGTTTCCGATGCCGGATCATGGCCACGTGCCGCGATGGTTGCCTCGAACAACCCGATCGCCATCGACCAGTCGCATGCGCGGTAGCTGTCGAGGCCCGCCTCGTAGGTCGCGACCCAATCGAAAGCCCCGGCGGGCGCCGAACCATCGGCCAGGGCCAGCAGTTCGTATATCTCGATGCTCTCCTGTCGGCCGTAGACCGCCACGACGTCGAGCTGACGGACCACGATCGCGTCGCCTGCCGCCTGTCGCGCCGCCTCGCCGAGGATCACCTCGGTGCCGTAGATCTTGTTCAGCGACTCCAGCCGGCTGGCCACGTTCACCGCATCGCCGACGGCGGTGTAGTTGAGGCGGTCTTCGGCGCCGATATTGCCGACCAGGACGACGCCCGTATTGATGCCGACGCGCATGGCCAGTCCATGCTCGCGGCCCCGTAGCGAGGCCTGGGCGGCAAGCGCCGCGCGACAGGCCGCCACGGCGTGCCCGGCGACAGGTTCAGGCGCATTCCAGAACGCCATGACCGCGTCGCCGATGAACTTGTCCACCGTGCCCCCCGCGGCATGCACGGCCGCCGAGACATCGCCCAGATGCGCGGACAAGATCGGCACGACGCCCTCGCCGAGGCGCTCCGACAGCCGGGTGAAACCCGCAAGATCGGTGAACATGACGGTCAGTTCGGCCCTGCTGCCGCCCGCACGCGCCGCGACACCGGAGGCCACCAGTCGGCGCACCAGGTCGGTCGGCAGGAACTTCTGGAACGAGGCCAGACCGCCCGCCATCTGGCGCAAGGCCAGCGAAAGCTCGTCCAGTTCGCGCAGTGGCGAAGAAACCCCGGTCAGCCGGTCCAGCCGGAACTGCTCGATATGGCGGAGCTGACCGGCGATCCGGCCGAGCGGCCGCGACAGCAGCCGGTCGGCGGCCCAGGTCGCGGCAACGGCGATCGCCAGCACCAGTCCGACCAGCAGCCAGGCGAGATCGCGGGTGGAACGTTCGATATCGCCGACGAAATCCTCGGCCGGAACGACCGTCGCGACCACCCAGTGCTCGAACGGCAACGGCGCCAGACCGACGAAGAAGCGGCGTCCGCCAGCGGTGGAAACCTCGATCCGACGCGGCTCGACGATTGTGTCGAGCGCGAGGCCGGCCTGGGCAAGGGATGCCGCGACGGCACCGAGCAACGGGTCGTCGTCGCCTTGAAGGGTTCGCCATGGCGGCAGCGCGTCTTCGGGCAAGGGTCGCGCCATCGGGTCGATCGGCGCCGCCAGGACCCTCCCGTCCGGGCTCAGGATATAGGCCGCGCCGGTCAACCCGACCTTCAGCCCGGTCAGAAACTGGGACAGCCGCTCCAGCTCGATGGTGACGTTGAGGACTCCGACGAAGCGTCGGTAGACGTAGAGCGGCACCGCCGTCGCAATCGCCGGCCTGACCCGTGTCGGAAACGCCGCCGCCTCGCCCCAGACCGGTCCATCACCCGCCGCAGCCATGGTGTACCAGGGCTGGTCGGTGACCCGGTAGGTGGTATCGGCGAGATCGCGACCGGTGAACATGATGTCGCTGGCATCGACGTCATAAGTGTCGACCCGCCTTTCGGCGAGGGGCCCGTCGCCGATCTTCCGGACCTCGACCATGCGGATTTCGCGTTCGCCGACCTTCTGGGCGCCGAAGAAGTTTCCATCCGGCCAGCCGAAGGCGATCCAGGACAGGGATGGCTGCGATTGCAGAAGGGCGAGAAACAGAAATTCGCGCTTGGCCTCGTCGGTCGTCTCGATCATGCCCTGGTAGAAGATCGAACGCAGCGCCTCGCGCGCCGCGGCGGCATTCTCGAGCACGGCCGCGAGTTCCTGAGCCACCGATGCGGCAACCTGCCCGTTCAGTTGGTCGACCAGCGCACGCACGTTGCGGGCGGCGGCCCGCTCCCAGCTGGCGTGGACGACGATGGCGGCAAGGGCGGTACATCCGACGACCAGGGCGATTACCGCGACCCGGACGCCGATCCGCCTCACGCCACATCCCCCAGCCGACGCACCACAGCCAGCAGGGTGTCGAGCGATACGCGCGCCCTGTAGTCGACGTCGACCACGGCGAACCGTGCGACCTGGCCGCGATCGACGACATAGCTGGCCGCCAGCGGCAATTGCCAATCCCGCGTCCCGTTCAATGCGGGCAGATCTATGCCTCGCCGGCGATACAATGCCGCGACGTCGGCCGGTATGCGCCAGGTCAAGCCGTAGAGGCGCGCGACACGATTTCCATGGTCGGTGAGCAGTGGAAAGCCGAGAAGATGCTCGGCAGCGGGGACCGCAGCGGCAGGGGCGATCGCCGCCACGGTCGCCCCGGACTGGACAAAAGCCGGCAACAAGCGTCCCAAGTCGGTCAACTGCTCGATACAGTACGGGCACCAGGTTCCACGATAGAAGATCAGGACGACCGGTCCGCGTCGCGTCTGCGCTTCCAAGCTGAAGCGATCGCCGCCGACGCTGGGCAGGATGAAGTCCGGGACGATCTCGCCCTCTGCCACCGCATTGGCGGCGACCCGGCGGGCATCGAGGTCGGCAATCATCTCGTCGATGCGCCGGCGAATCAGGCTGGAACCCTTGGGCAGGCAGGTGACGAGCTGCTCCAGTTCCTCTTTCAGCATCACGGCAGGATGGCCGCCGTGAATCCGCCCGACAGGACGATGTCCGTCAGCACGGCGACAAGGTCGATGTGGCCGGCAAGCTCCGCGGCGTGCGCGAGGCTTCGGCCCTGCAGCAGGGCGGCAGCGAAGCGGTATTCCGCCTCGGACAATGCCCTCCAGACCACGTCATCGCCCGCCCGCCAGATCATCAGCCAGGTCTCGCCCGCGTCGAGCGACACGCGCGTGGCCGGATCGGCGTCGGGTCGGGCTGCCGCCCGGATCGCCGGCAGCGGAAAGGGCGAGACCATCAGGCCGAGCGAGGGATGGGCGACGAAGCGCAGCAGCCCTGCCGCCCCGGCCTCGACCGCCGCCAAAGTCGCCGCGTCCAGTACCGGTGCGTCAGGAGCGTGATAGGCCCGGTTGATTGCCCAGTCGAGCCGACCGCTGTCGCCCAGATAGGGCAGATGGCGCGCGGCCGGCAGGGAGGCGATATGGTCGGGAAACCCTTCGCCATATTCGAACAGGCAGGGGCCGGCCGGTGGCGCGGCGGCGATATGGCTGCGCGCTGCCTGGGCGAAGAAATCGTCGCCGACCAGCGCGCGCAAAGTGGGAAAGGTCGCCCCCAGCGCTTCGGTCAGCGAGATCAGATGATGGTTGCAGTGTACCGCCAGCCGCCGGTCGCTGCGCACGCCGTCTGCCCCGATGGCGTCAAGCAGCGCCGGTGCGGGGGCGTCGCCGCCCATCGCGCCGGCGAACCGGGATTGCAGTTCATGCAGCGCGGACATCGCTGCCCCCCGTCGCGCGGTCGCGCCGGCGGTCGGCCTCTCGCGCCTCCGCGACCAGACGGTCGAGCGGGGGCAGATTGGCATCCCATTCGACCAGGGCGGCTGCGGCCGGGAAGCGGGCGACGGCCTGGGCATAGAGCAGCCAGACCGCCTCGCTCACCGCCGCACCGTGATCGTCGATCAGCAGGGTGATGTCGCCGTGGTCGGCCCGATGATGGCCCGCCACATGGATTTCGGCGACACTGCCGGGATCAAGGGCGGCAATCACCGCGGCGGGCGCGGTGCCGATGTTGATCGCGTTGACATGGAGGTTGTTGACGTCGAGCAGCAGGCCGCAGCCCGTTTGCCGCGCCAGCGCGGCAAGGAACTCGCCTTCCGGAATGGTCGAGTTGCCGAAGCGCAGGTAACAGGACGGATTCTCGACGAGGATCGGACGCCCGAGGCGCGTCTGGACCTGATCGACATGGCGCGCGACCACGGCCAGCGTTTCCTCGGTATAGGGCAGGGGCAGCAGGTCGTTCAGGTAGCGGCCGGCAAGGCCCGACCATGCCAGATGTTCGGAGACGAACAGCGGCTCGATCTCGCCGGCGAGAGCGGCAAGCCGATCCAGATGGCCGGCATCGATGCCGTCGGCCGAACCAAGCGAGAGACCGACACCATGCAGCGCGACCGGCCAGTCGCGCCGGATCCGGTGCAGCGCGGCACGGGGCGCGCCGCCCCCCATATAGTTCTCCGCATGCGCTTCGAACCAGCCGACCGGCGGACGGTCCGCGACGATGGCATCGTGATGGGCGGCCCTGAGGCCTATCCCGGCACCGAGAGGGCTCGTCATGACGCGGTCCGGCCGGCCGGTCGCCACGGTCAGGCCTTGGGCGCCAGGGAACCGCCGTTGATGCGCTCGCAGGTACCGGCCGGCACGTACATCCAGGCATCACCCTGCCCGTCGCGCTTGGCGGTGCCGGCGCAGGACGAGGTGGCGGTCTGGCAATCGTTCTTGCCGGCCTTGGCGATGCCGAAGCATTTCTCGGCCTTGAACGGCGGTTCGGCGGCATTGGCCGAGGCGGCGATGCCGACGGCGGCGGCGAGGGCGGCGGCAAGGGCGAGCGAAGTCTTGGTCATGTCTGGCTCCAGGGGTTGGGGGCGTTGAGGTCAACTCCCCCGGGGTTGGATCCAACCCCGGGGAACGGAGCAAGACTGCCCGGCCGACCCGCCGGCCGGAAATGCCGTCTCGGCATGGTTTCGATAGCGGCAGGCTATGGCGCCATGATTGCGCCGCAGTGTGCGGGTGTGCTGTTGTCCGTCAGACGAATCACCCCCGCCGGAGCAAGCCCCGTGACCCCGATCCTCTGCCTGAACCCTCATGCCCAGTTTCAGCGCCATGCCGCGGCGATCGAGGCGGCGATCGGGCGGGTGCTGGCCTCCAACCGCTATATCCTCGGGCCGGAATGCGAGGGGTTCGAGAAAGGCTTCGCCACCCATGCTGGTACCGCCCATGGGATCGGCGTGGCCAACGGCACCGACGCGCTGGCGCTGGCGCTGCGCGGCCTGGGCGTCGGGCCCGGCGACGAGGTGGTGACCGTTTCGCACACGGCGCTGGCAACCGTCGCGGCGGTGTGCATGACCGGGGCGACGCCGGTGCTGGCCGATGTCGACGAGGCGAGCTACACGATGGATCCGGCCAGCCTGCAGGCCTGCATCGGCCCGCGCACCAAGGCGATCGTGCCGGTGCACGTCTACGGCCAGATGGCCGATCTGGACGCGATCCTGCCGATCGCGCGCCAGCATGGGCTGAAGCTGCTCGAAGATTGCGCCCAGTCGACCGGCGCGCGCCAGCACGGGCGCCGCTGCGGCTCGATCGGCGATGCCGGCGCCTTCTCGTTCTATCCGACGAAGAATCTCGGGGCGATCGGCGACGGCGGCATGATCGTCACCGGCGATGCCGCCGTGGCCGAGCGGCTGACGCGATTGCGGCAATATGGCTGGGACGCCCAGCGGATCAGCGCCGATATCGGCGTCAATTCCCGCCTCGACGAAATCCAGGCGGCGATCCTGACCGTCAAGCTTGCCCATCTCGACGACGACAACGCCCGCCGCCAGGCGATCGCCCGGCGCTACAGCGACGCGCTCGCCGGCCTGCCGCTGGCGCTGCCGGCGGTGCGGCCGGGCAACGAACCGGTCTGGCATCTCTACGTCGTCGCGACCGACCGCCGCGACGCGCTGCTTGCCCATCTCAAGGCGGACGGCGTGCTGGCCGGGATCCACTACGCCCAGGCCGCGCATCAGCAGCCGGGCTACCGGCCGCATGTGCGGATCGCACCCGGCGGCCTGCCGGTGACCGAACGCATCGTCGACCGCGTGCTGTCGCTGCCGCTCTATCCCGAACTCGAGGCCGAGGCCGTCGAGCACGTCATCGCCTCGGTCCGCCGCTTCTACGGCTGAAGCCGGGCCGGTCGATGGCCGAGCGCCCCGGCGGCCTCGGCCTCCTCCAGCAGCCAGTCGCGGAACAGCGCGACCTTCGGCAGGTCGACCTTCCGGTCCGGCACGATGATGTAGTAGGCGAAGTCGGAAGGCAGCTCGACGTCCAGAACCTGGACCAGGCGGCCTTCGGCGATATCGCGGTCGAGCATGACGCCACGGGCGAGCGCGATGCCCTGGCCGTCGATCGCCGCCTGGATCAGCAGGCCGTCGTCGCTGAACGACGGTCCGCGCCCGGGATCCAGCCCGCCGAACCCCAAGGTCGATATCCAGATCGGCCAGTCGCGCCGCAGACCGTCATGCAGCAGGACGTGGCTGGCCAGGTCTTCGACGCAGGCGACCGGCTTGCGGGCCAGCAGCGCCGGGCTTGCCACCGGCACCAGCACCTCGTCGGCCAGCCGCCACGCCCGCACCCCGGGCCAGCGGCCGAGCCCGTGCCGCACCCCGATGTCGACATCCTCGGACGCGAAGTCGACCAGCCGGTTGGTCGAGGAGACGCGCACGTCGATCTCGGGCGCGCGTTCATGGAAACGGCCGAGCCGCGGCACCAGCCACTTGATCGCGAACGACGGCAGCACGCTGACCGTCAGCGTGTCCGGCCGCAGTTTCGGCCGCAGGCGGGCGGTGGCGTCGGCGATCGTCTGGAAGGCCCGGCGGATCGAGGGCAGGTAGGCGACGCCGGCCTCGGTCAGGACGAGGCCCGAAGCGCGCCGCTCGAACAGCAGCAAACCTAATTCGTCCTCGAGCTTCTTGATCTGCTGGCTGATCGCGCCGGGGGTGACGTTCAGCTCGCCCGCGGCGTGCCGGAAACTCAGGTGTTTTGCTGCCGATTCGAAGGCGCGAAGGGCGTTGAGCGAGGGCAGCCGCATGGCATGCTCATGAATAGTTTTTCTAAACATAATGGCGATAAAGTCTGGTTTGTCAAAGATCGTTTCCGGACCAATTATCAGCCCATCGGGGACGGACGATCCGCCCCCCGGACCCAGGAGGAAGACCGCCATGACCACCATGCTTCACCTCGAAATCGCGCGCCCGTCGCCCTCGTTGCTCGCCCGCGCCGCCGACCGGCTGTTCGCCATGGTCGAACGTCATCGCCAGCGCGTCGCCTTGCAGTCCCTGAGCGACCAGGCCCTTTCCGACATCGGCATCAGCCGCGCCGATGCCGAACACGAAGCCACCCGTCCGTTCTGGCGCTGAGCCGAATGGTGGTGCCAGCCGCGGCGTGCCGGAGATCCGCCCGAGACGGGGCACCCCGGATCTCCGGCCAGCGCCATCGCCGAGTGTCTATCGGCCCCAGACCCGTCCGGTCAGCTGACGGCCACGCGATCCCGCCCCGCGTGCTTGGCCTGGTACAGCGCCTGGTCGGCGCGGGCGAGCAGGTTCGCCATACCATCCCCGGGGCGATAGGACGTAACCCCGAAGCTCGCGGTCTTGCGGTGCACGGTGGGAAAGTCGCTGGCCGCGATCCGTCCGCGCAGGTCTTCGGCGATGCGGGCCGCAGCGTCGGCACCGGTCTGCGGCAGGATCAGCAGGAATTCCTCGCCGCCCCAACGACCGAAGATAGCCGCAGGCGGCAGGGCCGCCCGGATCACCTCGACGAGATGAACGATCACCGCGTCGCCCGCGGCATGGCCATGGGTGTCGTTGACCTGCTTGAAATGGTCGATATCGATCAGCACCACCGCCAGGTCGTTGCCGATGGCTGCCGCGGTCGACACCGCCTCGGTCAGCATCTGTTCGAGCCGGCGGCGATTATAGATCCGGGTAAGGCGGTCGGTCGTGGATTGCAGGCGCAACTCGGCGTTGGACGCATTCAACTCGTCTGTCACCGCGCCGATGAAGTGGACCAGGCGGGAAACCACGCGGGCATGCTGGTTGGCGTAGGGATCCCGGATGCCCGCGGCGGTCGCGGCCGGGTCATCGGCCGCAAGCGGGCGCCGCACGGACGGGGCGCCCTCGCGCAGGCCTACGGCGACCATCGCGGAGTTCAGCAGGTGAAGATCGAGCCCGCGCCCAAAGAACTCACCATAGGTATAAAAGCCCGATGTCGGCGCCACATCCTGAAACAGCCGCGTCTCGAGATCGGTATCGTCCTGCATCAGGAAGCGGCGGCAGCCGCAGGTATAGAGGAAGACGGCCTCGGGGCTGAACTCGGCCATCACGTCGCGTAGCCCGTGGGCGTCGGCCACGATCAGGCTGGGATTGCCATAGCCGAGGCGGACGGTCTCGCCCGGCGCGATGTCGGCGACGAAGCGCAGTGCGCCGCCTTCCTCGATTGCCACCGGCACGCGGGCCAGCACCAGCCCCGCCCGCTCGGTCAGGAACGGGAATTCGAGCGCGTTGAGAAAGAAGTTCTCGTCCCCGGTGAGGCCGAGGTAGCGGCGATAGACGTCGAAGGCCGGGGCATCGTCGATGGTGCGGACCACCATGCCGTCCACATCCGTCACGGTCATCGGCCGGCTCAGCGCCTGCCAGCCCAGATAGGTCCGCGCCTCGATGCTCAACTGCCTCCCGGCAAGCACGACGGCCACGGCACCGTGAGGCAGGATCGTGGCGCCGAACGAGATCAGCGAATGCCCGGATGCCGCATAATCGCCGGCCCCGCCGCCGAACACCGGCAATTCACCAGCCGCCTCCGCGATGCCATGCAACAGCTCGGCAGCATCGATGCTGAGCGGCGTCGCAAAGAGCAGCATGCCTGCCGCGTCGGGTACCGCCGCCGCCGTGTCGCCAAGGCGCCGCCCCACGGCGCGTTCGCCGCCCGGCGGGCAGTCCAGCGCAATCGCGGTCAGGGTGGCAGCCGCAAAAAACGAGATCGCGATCGTGGTGGTGCCAACGACCGTGCGCCCGTCCAGCACCTCGCCGATCGTGGTCGTGCCGATGATCACCGCATCAGCCAGGCGCCCTTGCACGATCCGCGCCAGCGCCGCAAGGCGCGCGGGATCGCCGTCCGCAACAAATATCTGGACAAGGATTGCCGTGGCGTCGGCGGCAAGGCTGCGGACATCGGGCGCCGAAAGCCGCGCGGGCAGCGCGTCGAGGTCTGCGATCGAGAAATTCAGCTGACGCATGCGTTACCTTAGCCACTTCATGGGGCTTCAGAAGATGTTGCATGGCGTTGCCCGGGTTTCAACGCGGCTCGGGAAAAGCTCGCCTTGAATGATATTGATTCTCATTATTATTTATGAACTGATGCGCGATACGTGGCCGCACGACGGCCACCCATCGGAACGGAGTGCCCATGTCCTTCACCCTGCCCCCGCTACCCTTCTCGACCAACGCGCTGGCCGAGGCCGGCATGTGCCAGGAGACCCTCGAACTGCATCACGGCAAACATCACCAAGCCTATGTCACCGCGCTGAACGGCCTGGTCGAGAAGAACCCGGCACTGCAGGGCCGGACGCTCGAGGAAATCTTGCGGATCGCGTCGGCGGATCCGTCGCTGGCCGCGGTCTTCAACAATGCCGGCCAGCACTGGAACCACATCCTGTTCTGGCAGACCCTGTCGCCGGGCGGCGGTCGCATGCCGGCAAAGCTCGCAGCCCGGATCGATGCCGATTTCGGGTCGGAAACCGCCTTCAAGGAGGCGTTCAAGGCGGCCTCGATCGCGCAGTTCGGCTCGGGCTGGTCGTGGCTGGTCCAGGACGAGACTACAGGCCGGCTGAAGATCTGCCGCTCGGCCAATGGCGGCAACCCGCTTGCCACCGGCGAAGGCCGGGCGCTGCTCGGCCTCGACCTCTGGGAACACAGCTACTATCTCGATTTCCGCAACCGCCGGCCGGACTACGTGACGAACTTTCTCGATCGCCTCGCCAATTACGACCACGCCGAGGCCAGCATGATCGATTGAGCCGGGACCGGCGCTGATTTGATTTGACCGGGAAATCCGCCGCAGATAGTTTCCTAGTCAACTCATTTTGGAAAAGCAATGTCCCTCAGCGCCGTCGACTCGCATCTCGGCTACTGGCTGCGTTTTGTCTCCAATCAGGTTTCGCATGCCTTCGCCATCAAGCTGGCGGCCCGCGACGTCACCGTCGCGGAATGGGTAGTTCTGCGCGAACTGTTCGAGGTCGAGGCCGTCACCCCAAGCCAGCTTGCCGACAAGCTCGGCCTGACCCGCGGAGCGGTCTCCAAGCTGGCGGACCGGCTGGTGGAAAAAGCACTGGTGGCGCGGGCGGCCAATCCCGAGGATCGCCGCTATCAGACGCTGGCGCTGACCCAGGTCGGCCGCCGGCTGGTGCCGAGCCTGTCGGCGCTGGCCGATCGCAACGACAGCGAATTCTTCGGCCATCTGTCGGCCGCCGACCGTGCGGTCATCGAGGTGGCGATGCGCGACATCGTCCGTCGGCTGGGCCTGCACAATCTCCCGGCCGACTGATGTCGGGTGCCCCCGCGCTGAAGGATATCTTCGACCGCGCCCGCTTCGCCCAGGTCGCTGCCGAGATGACCGCGATCCACCCGGGATTCGATGCCGATACCTTCCTGCAGCTGGGCACGGCGGGCCTCGACGAACTCGGCATCATGCAGCGCCTGCGGCGCATGGCGGAAAGCCTGCATGCGGCGATGGGCCTGGATTTTTCTGACGCCGTCGCGGTTTTGCGCCGGCTGGCGCCGCGGCTGGGCCACAACTTCGTCGGCATCGTGCCGTCGGAATATGTCGCCCTCTACGGCCGCGGGCAGCGCCATGCCGCCCTCGCGGCCCTCGAACATTTCACGGGCTTCGGCACGGCTGAATTCGCCATCCGGCCGTTCCTCGCCGACGACCTGGCCGAAACGCTGGCGGTGATGGCCGGCTGGGCCGATCACGCCGGCGAGCATGTCCGCCGGCTGGCCAGCGAAGGCAGCCGGCCGCGCCTGCCCTGGGCAGCGCGCCTCGATGCCGTCATCGCCGACCCGTCGCTGACCTGGCCGATCCTCGACCGGCTGAAGACCGACCCGAGCCCCTATGTGCGGCGTTCCGTCGCCAACCACCTGAACGACCTGACCAAGGATCATCCGGACTGGGTGCTGGCCCGCCTGGCCGGCTGGCCGCTGGACGAGCCGGACACCGCCTGGATCGTGCGCCATGCCCTGCGCAGCCTGATCAAGCGGGGCGATGCGACGGCGCTGGGACTGGTCGGCGCCACCGGCCGGCCGCTGGTCGAGGCAACATTCTCGGCGATGCCCAGCCTCCTCCGGCTGGGCGACACCCTGACCTTGTCGGCGCAGCTCAATTCGACCGCGGACACGGCGCAGAACCTGGTGATCGACTACGCCGTCCTCTATGTGAAGAAGAACGGCAGCCCGTCGCGCAAGGTCTTCAAGTTGAAGGGCTGTGCGCTCGGCCCAGGCGAAACGATCGAGGTTTCACGCCGCCAGACCGTGCGCGACTTCTCGACCCGGCGGCACTATCCTGGCCGCCACCAGGTCGAGCTGACGGTCAACGGCGAGACCGTCGCCCGCACCTTCTTCGACCTGGAGACGTAGGAAGACTTTACTACGTCCGCTCGATCAGCACGGCCATGCCCTGGCCGGCGCCGAGGCACATCGACAGTACGGCGCGGCGGCCGCCCGTTTCCCGCAGATGCTCGATCGCCGTCAAGGCCATGCGTACGCCGGTCGCGCCGGGCGGGTGGCCGATCGAGATGCCGCCGCCATAGAGATTGGTACGGTCGCGCGGAATCTTCAGCATGCGCTCGGCATGCAGGTTGACGGCGGCAAAGGCCTCGTTGATTTCGAAATAGTCGATGTCGTCGACCTCGAGCCCGGTACGTTCGAACAGCTTGGCGATCGCGGGCACCGGGCCGATGCCCATGATGCGGGGCGGCACGCCGACCACCGCCCAATCGACCAGCCGTACCAGCGGTTCGATGTCGTGGCGCCGCGCCTCGTCGCGCGTGGTCATCACCATGAAGGCGGCACCGTCGGTCACACCCGACGAATTGCCGGCGGTGACACGCCCATCCTTGCGGAAGGCAGGCTTGAGGCCTGCCAAGCGTTCCGGCGTGATGTTGGGCCGGGGGAACTCGTCCATGTCGAAGACCTTCACGCCGCGGCCGTCGGGCACGCTGATCGGCGCGATCTGGCGGGCCAGGAAGCCCGAGGCCTGCCCCTGGCCGGCACGGCGCTGGCTCATCAGCGCCCATTCGTCCATGGCGTCGCGATCGTAGCCGAATTCATCGGCAAGGTTTTCCGCCGTCTCGCCCATGTATTCGCCGTTGAACGGGTCGCGATAGCAATAGTCGAGCATGTCGGTCATGACCTGCGGCCCGCGCGCATGGCCCCAGCGTGCCGAGGTGACGACGAACGGCGCCCGCGAGTAATTCTCGACGCCGCCGGCCAATGCGACGCGGCTGTGGCCCGACTGCAGTTGCTGCCCGGCCGACACGATCGCCTGCAGGCCCGTGCCGCAGGCACGCGCCACGTTCATCGCGCAGGAATCCTCGGGCATGCCGAGCTTCAGCGCCACGACGCGGCCGCCGAACAGCCCGTCCTGGTCGACCGGCAAGGTGTTGCCGAGCACCAGGTGGTCGATGCGCCCCGGGGTCAGCCCGACGCGGTCGAGCGCCGCGCGCGCCGCATGCACCGCAAGGTCGGAGGCCGGCACGTCCTTCAGCGACCGCCCGAAATCCCCGAATGGCGAGCGCATGCCGCCTGCCAGCACGATGTCGTCCGGTGATGCAACCATGCGCCTGTCCTCCCGCTTGGCCTGATTCGGCGGGCGGATCATCGGTAATTATGAATCATCAGTCAATCGGCAGCGTGATCACGAACCGGCTGCCTCGGCCGGGCAGGCTTTCGGGCAGCAGGGTTCCGCCGTGCATCTCGATCAGGCGGCGCGACAGCGGCAGGCCCAGGCCCGCCCCTTCGTGGAACCGGCCACGTTCGCGTTCGACCTGGACGAAGGGGACGAAGATGCGCTCGAGATCCGCCTCGGCGATGCCGACCCCGGAATCACTGACCGCGATCTCCACCGCGCCGGCACTTCTCGCCACGCTTACCGCGACATGGCCGCCGGGCGGGGTGAACTTGATCGCATTCGCAAGCAGATTGATCAGCACCTGACGGATCGCCCGGGCATCGACGGTGATCGTCTCGCCCGGGTCGATGGCGGGCAGGTCGAGGGTCAGGCCTCCTCGGACGGCGCGGTCGCGCAGCATCCGCGCGGCGTCGCCGATCAGCCCGGCGAGGGCGACGGGGGCCGGCGCGATGCGATAGGCGCCGACCTCGAGCCGCGAGGTATCGAGGATCTCGTCGATCAGTTCCAGCAGATGCTGCCCGGACAGCACGATGTCGCGACCATAGCCGCGATAGCGCTCGTCAAGCGGGCCGAACAGCGCATCGGCGATGATCTGGCCGAATCCCATCACGGCATTGAGCGGCGTGCGCAATTCATGGCTCATGTTGCCGAGGAACATGGATTTGGCGTGGCTTGCCGCCTCGGCCGCTTCCTTGGCCTTGGCCAGTTCGGCCAGCGCCCGCTTCTGGTCGGTCACGTCCTGGAACTGGGCGATCGCGTGCAACGGGCGGGCGCCATCGCGCACCATCACCGCCCCCACACGCAGCCAGACGGTGCGGCCATCGGGGTGGCGGACGCGGCGCTCGCCGTCATAGCTCGGCTGCCCGGGATCGCCCCAGGCCCGTTCGAGCCAGGCCCACCCGGGATCCGGCTCGTCCGGATCGGCGAGTGCGGCCATCGTCTTGCCGGCAATCGCCGATTCGGCCACCCCGATCATGCCGAGCAACGCATGGTTGGCGGCAAGGAAGCGGCCGTCCGGCCCGATCAGCGCCATGCCGACGAGGCCGTCGTCGAAGGCGCGACGGAACCGCTCCTCGCTCGCGCGCAGGGCGGTCTCGGCCGCCACGGCGACCGAAACGTCGGCGGCAACACCGCGGTAGCCGGCGAAGACGCCGTCGATGAAACGCGGCCGGCCCGAAACCGAGATCCAGCCCGGCTGGCCATCGGCACGCACGACCTGATAGCGAAAGTCCCGGAACGGCCGGCGGTGCTCCAGGTCGTCGACATGGCCGCGCCAGGCCGGGTGGTCCGGCGACTGGCCCGAAATCTCCCAGCGGGTGCCGCCGACCTGGATGCTCGACGGGCTGCGCAGCGCCAGATCGAAGGCGCCGGCGGAAAACCAGGTGAAGCGGTGATCGGGGCCGGTTTCCCAGAACCAGTCCGACGACGCCGAGGCAAAGTCGAGCAGGCGGGCTTCCGATTCGCGCAAGGCGAGCTCGGTCGTCCGCTCGGCGGTGATGTCGAGCACCACGCCGGCCGTTCTGCGGGGCTTGCCCTGGGCGTCGTGCTCGACATAACCCCAGAAGCGCAGGTGGCGCAGCGTCCCGTCGCGGCGGCGGAAGCGGAGTTCCAGCATGGCGTTCCCGGCGCCGGCAAATGCCGACTGCGACGCCGCGATCAGCCGCCGGCGCTCCTCGGGCTCGAGCCGGTCGGCGAAAGCCTTGAAGGTCGGCACCATGGTCGCGACGGTCTCGCCGAGCATGCGGCAGAATTCTTCGGTGAAATAGCCGGTGCCGGTGGCGAGATCCTGTTCCCAGTAACCGAGATGGGCGATGCGCTCGGCCTCTTCCAGCCGGCGCAGCGAGCGCTTCAGGGCCTGCTCGCGATCCTTCAGCTGCTCGACGGTCTGGGCCAGCCGACGCTCGACCTCGGCCTGCGGGGTGATATCGGAATAAAGCGTGACCGTGCCGCCGCCGGGCAGGCGAGCCTCGGTCACCATCAGCCTGCGGCCGTCCGACAGCGACAATTCGAACGGGCCGGCCGGATTGGCATGGAGCGCCAGGCGCTGGTCGAGCCAGCCGGGCGGCGTCAGCGCCGCGCCCGACGCTGCGCGCACGCGGTCGATATAGCCGGCGAAATCAATACCCGCCGGCAGCGGTCCAACCTCGGCCGTGGTGAAGGACCGGAAGGCGGCATTGGCAAAACACAGTTGGTCGGCCTCGTCCCATACCGAGATCGGATGCGGCAGATGGTCCAGCGCCGCCGCCAGGGTGGCAGGGGCGGTTTCGTCGCCGGGGGCGCGCAAGGCACCGTCGACCACGGTGACGCACCAGCCGCCGGCCTGCGCCGTCCAGTTCAACGTGCAGGCGAGATCGACCCGCCCGCCGAACTTGCGGTTGAGTTCGAGTTGGCAGGGCATCGGCATCCCCCGCGCAAGCAGCCGCAGATTGACGCCGGAACCGTCCGGCCTGGCAAAAAAAAGCCGCAAGGCGCTGCGGCCAAGCTCGGTCGCCGCATATTCGGCCAGCCGGGCGAACGCCTGGTTGCCGTCGATCAGCAGGCCGTCGTCGTCGACCAGCGCCACAGGTACCGGCAGGGCGTCGAACAGCGCCGAGCGTCGCTCGCCCTTGCCAGCCTCCTCCGCCCTGTCCTCCGCCGGTTCCTTGCCCGCCGCCGTCGAGGCCCCGCCTGCCAACGCACGCCACCCCTGCTTGTATCCCGGCGGCAGTGTAGCCGGACGGCGTGAAAGTCGCTACCGCGCCGCAGGAAAGACCATCAGGCGGTCCGGGTCGACCACCAGGCCGACGTTGCTGCCGGCCGCGGGCACCACGCCGCCGATCTGGCGGACCCGGATCCTGGTGCCGTCGGCACAGACCAGCCGCAGCACCAGGGCCTCGCCGATCTGGCGGGCGTCGGCGACGGTGGCGGACTGGCCCCGCCCGTGCAGGTCCAGCCGGACGGCTTCGGGCCGCACCATCGCCGTGACCCACGCCCCTTCGGCCCAGGCCGGCGCGGCGAACGCCCCCAGCACGGTCTCGACCCGGCCCGACCGCACCTGGCCCGGCAGTTCGTTGACCTCGCCCAGGAAAGCGGCGGTGAACGCGTCGATTGGGCGATGATAGATGTCGGCCGGCGACCCGACCTGCAGCAGCCGTCCGTCCCGCATTACCGCGATCCGGTCCGACAGGGCCATTGCCTCGTCGGGATCATGGGTCACCATCAGCGTCGCCGCGCCCGATTCGCGCAGCAGTGCCAGCGTCTCCTCGCGCAACGCCTCGCGCAGCCGCGCATCCAGGCTGGAAAACGGTTCATCGAGCAGCATCACCCGGGGGCGCGGGGCCAGCGCACGGGCCAGCGCCACGCGCTGCTGCTGGCCGCCGGACAGCATATGGGGAAAGCTGCGCGCCCGATCCACCAGCCCGACCCGGGCAAGCATCGCGCGGGCGACCTCCCGGCGGCCGGCACCGGACAGTCCGAAAGCGACATTGTCCTCGACGCTCAGATGCGGAAAGAGGGCAAAGTCCTGAAATACCAGGCCGACGCCGCGCCGTTCGGGCGCCAGGACGCGGCCGGGCTCGGAGACGGTGCGGCCGTCGATGCGGATGCGGCCACGGGCCGGACTCTCGAGCCCGGCGGCCAGCCGCAGCAGCGTCGACTTGCCGCAACCCGAGGGGCCGAGCAGGCAGGCCACCTCGCCGGGCACCAGTGCAAGCGAAAAATCCTCGACCGCCACCTTCGATCCGTAGGCATGGCCGACGGAGTCGAATTCCAGCATCGCGGGCGTGGCAACCGTCATGACCGTTGGTCTAACCGTCGCCGGCCGGGCTGGCAAGGCGGCGCGCGATCCGATAGGCTGCAGCCCTTGAATTCACCGCACGCAACACCCATATACCGGCGTTCCGTGTCCCTCGCCGCCGTCATGAAAGACGACATCGCGCCCCCCAATGGAATGGCTTGCTGATCCCACCGCGTGGCTAGGCCTCGCGACCCTCGTCGTGCTCGAGATCGTGCTCGGCATCGACAATCTGATCTTCATCGCCATTCTGGCCGACAAGTTGCCACCGGCGCAGCGCGACCGGGCCCGGCTGATCGGCCTGTCGCTGGCGCTGGTCATGCGGCTCGGCCTGCTGGCCAGCCTGTCGTGGCTCGTCACCCTGACGACACCGCTGTTCGAGGTCTTCGGCCACGGCTTCGCCGGGCGCGACCTGATCCTGCTGGTCGGCGGGCTGTTCCTGCTGTTCAAGGCGACGATGGAACTGCACGAGCGGCTGGAAGGCGGCGAGGCGCATGGCAACCAGGCCAAGCGGGTCGCCCAGTTCTGGCCGGTCGTCGCGCAGATCGTCGTGCTGGACGCGGTCTTCTCGATCGATTCGGTGATCACCGCGGTCGGCATGGTGCATCACCTGCCGATCATGGTGATCGCGGTGGTCATCGCCATGTCGATCATGCTGATCGCCTCCAAGCCGCTGACCGCCTTCGTCAATGCCCGGCCGACCGTCATCGTCCTGTGCCTCGGCTTCCTGATGATGATCGGCTTCAGCCTGATCGCCGAAGGGATCGGGTTCCATATCCCGAAGGGGTACCTCTACGCCGCGATCGGCTTCTCGATCATGATCGAGGTATTCAACCAGTTGGCCCGCGCCGGCCTGCGCAAGCGCTTCGGTTCGGGCCGTGACCGTCGCGAGCGCGCCGCCGAGGCGGTGCTGAGCCTGCTGGGCGGCCGGGCCGAGGAAGCGGTCGTCGGCGACCAGGTCGCCGCCGCGGCGGCGGCCGGCGGGGATGCCCGCCCGCTGTTCGATCAGGCCGAAAAGGCGATGATCCGCGGCGTCCTCGATCTCGGCCGGCGCCAGGTCCGCTCGATCATGACGCCACGGCCGGAAGTGACGTGGATCGACCTCGACGACCCGGCCGAGGTGATCCGCGAACGGCTGACCACGACCGGGCACACCTATTTCCCGGTCGCGCGCGGCGACCTCGACCATTTCTCGGGCATCGCGCGGGCGCGAGACCTGATGGCCCGGCTGCTGGCGCCGGAAGCGGTTGCCGAAGCCGACATCCTGCACCAGCCGCTGATCGTGCATGAAAGCATGAGCGTGCTGCGCCTGCTGGAACAGTTCCGCAACTCGACCGTTCACGTCGCCCTGGTGCTGGACGAATACGGCTCGATCGAAGGCATCGTCACCACCACCGACATCCTGGAGGCGATCGCCGGCGAATTCGCCGGCGAGGCCGACGCGACCCCGCCGGCGGCGCGCCAGCCCGACGGCAGCTGGACCGTCGACGCCGGAGCCGACCTGCGCCAGGTCGAAGACCTGCTGGGCCGCCGCATCGCCGAACCGTCGGACGCCTATTCCACCGTGGCGGGTTTCGTGCTGTGGTCGCTGGGCCGCCTGCCGGTGGCGGGCGACAGCTTCGTGCGCAACGGCCTGCGCGTCACCGTCGAGGAGATGGAGGGCCGCCGCGTCGACCGGGTCAGCATCCTCGACATCGGGGATTCGGCGACGGCCTAATTCCGTTGCGTCGACGCGCGGCCTGTCTTATCTCTCAGCCGCCAGAGCGCGGGACGGATCGGAAACGATGTTAGCAATCGCCAATTTTCTGTTCGTGATCATCGACATCTTCGTCTACCTGCTGATCGCTTCGGCGATCCTCAGCTGGCTGGTTGCGTTCGATGTGGTCAACACCCGCAACCGCGTGATCTACATGATCGGCGATTTCCTCTATCGCGTGACCGAACCGCCGCTGCGGCCGATCCGCCGCGTCCTGCCCAATCTCGGCGGCATCGACATCTCGCCGGTCCTGCTGATCCTGGTGCTGCAATTCCTGGTGAAGCCGTTCATCGGCTGGTTGGTGATGTCCCTTTACGCCTGACCGCTTGCCGTTCCAGCCGACACCCAAGGGGGTACGCGTCGCCATCCGGGTGACGCCTCGGGCGGCGCGCGATCAGGTTACCGGGCTGAAGCCGACCGCGGCGGGGGGCCGCGAACTCTGCGTCGCCCTGACCGCCGTGCCCGAGAAGGGGCGCGCCAACAAGGCGCTGATCGAGCTGCTGGCCCGCGAATGGGCCATGTCGAAAAGCGACCTGTCCGTCGTCGCCGGCGTGACGGACCGGCACAAGGCTGTGATGGTAGAGGGCATGCCCGACAAGCTGATGGCCGCCCTCGGCCGGTGGATCGAGAGGTATTCCCGATGACTGCGACCCTGATCGACGGCAAGGCCCGCGCCGCCGCCCTGCGTGCCCGGGTCAAGGATGCGGCCGCCCGGTTTGCCGCGCGCGCCGGGCGTGCGCCCGGCCTCGCGGTGGTCCTGGTTGGCGCGGACCCGGCCTCGGAAGTCTATGTCCGCTCGAAGGGCCGGGCGACGGTCGAGGCCGGCATGGTTTCCCGCGAGATCAAGCTCGATGCGTCGACGACCGAGGCCGAACTGCTGGCCGTGGTCGCCGGGCTCAATGCCGATCCGGCGATCGACGGGATCCTGGTGCAGCTGCCGCTGCCCCGGCAGATCGACGCGAACCTCGTCATCGCGGCGATCGATCCCGCCAAGGATGTCGACGGTTTCCATCCGATCAATGTCGGGCGCCTGTGGCTCGGCCAGCAGGCGCTGGTCCCCTGTACGCCGACCGGCTGCGTCATGCTGGCGCGCGAGACGCTGCCCCGGCTTGCCGGCCTCAACGCCGTCGTCGTCGGCCGCTCCAACATCGTCGGCAAGCCGGTCGCCGCGCTGCTGCTGGCCGAAAGCTGCACCGTGACGATCGCGCACTCGCGCACCGCCGACCTGCCGGCGCTGTGCCGCAGCGCCGACATCCTGGTCGCGGCGGTCGGGCAGCCGGAAATGATCAAGGGCGACTGGATCAAGCCCGGGGCGCTGGTACTCGACGTCGGCGTCAACCGGGTTCCGGGGGCCGAGCCCGGCAAGACCCGGCTGGTCGGCGACGTCGATTTCGCCGCGGCGGTCGAGGTGGCCGGGCAGATCACCCCGGTCCCGGGCGGCATCGGCCCGATGACCATCGCCTGCCTGCTCGACAACACCATCACCGCGGCCTGCCGGCGCGAAGGCATCGCGCCATGACCGCCCCGTTCGAGATCATCAACCCGACGGGCAGCGCCCCGTTCGTGCTGATCTGCGACCATGCCTCGCGCCGGCTGCCCGAGGGTTACGGCACGCTGGGCCTCGACGAGTCGGCGCTGATGCGCCATATCGGCTGGGATATCGGCGCGGCCGACGTCACCCGCCGGCTGTCGGCGCGCTTCAATGCGACAGCGATATTCTCCGGCTTTTCGCGCCTGCTGATCGACTGCAACCGCGCCCCCGACGACCCGACGCTGGTCTGCCGGGTGTCGGACGGCACGGTCGTCCCGGGCAACCGCCAGGTCGACCAGGCCGAGCGGGCGCAGCGCCTGGAGCGCTTCCATGCCCCCTATCACCAGGCGATCGCCGCCCATCTCGACCAGCGGCTGGCCCGCGGCGAAGTGCCCGCGATCGTCTCGATCCATTCCTTCACCCCGGTGATGAAGAGCGTCGTGCGCCCCTGGCATGTCGGCATCCTGTGGGATGCCGATCCACGCCTGCCGGTGCCGCTGATGGGCGCGCTGGCCGCCCAGGGCGACATCGTCGTCGGCGACAACGAACCCTATTCGGGCAAGACCGAGACCGGCTATTCGATCCGCATCCATGGCGCCGATCGCGGCCTGCCGCATGTGCTGGTCGAACTGCGCCAGGACCTGATCGACACCCACCAAGGCGCCGCCGCGTGGAGCGAGCGTTTCGCCCGCGCCCTGGAAGGCGCCCTGGCCGACGGCATGCCCTACCAGCGGCAGGCCGGCGCGTGACGCCCGCGAGCCTGACGCTCGGGATCGAGGAAGAATACCTGCTGGTCGACCGGGCGACCCGCGACCTCGCGGTCGAGCCGCCCGACAGCATGATGGAGGCGTGCCAGGCCCGGCTGCAGGGCCAGGTGATGCCCGAATTCCTGCAGAGCCAGATCGAGGTCGGCACCCGCGTCTGCACCACCTTCGCCGAAGCGCGCGAGGACCTGCGCCGCTTGCGCGCCACCGTCATCGAGGTGGCGGCCGATCACGGCCTGGCACCGATCGCGGCGGCCACCCACCCGTTCGCCGCCTGGCAGGGACAGAAGCCGACCGCCAAGGAACGCTATCAGCTGCTGGCCCGCGACCTGGGCGGCGTCGCCCGCCGGATGATCATCTGCGGCATGCATGTCCATGTCGGCATCGGCGACGAGGACCTGCGCATCGACCTGATGAACCAGGTCAGCTATTTCCTGCCGCATCTGCTGGCGCTGTCGACCTCGTCGCCGCTGTGGCAGGGCGAGGATACCGGGCTGATGTCCTATCGCCTGGCGATCTTCGACAGCCTGCCGCGCACCGGCCCGCCCGAGCGCTTCGAGACCTGGGGCGACTACCAGCGCATGGTCCGTCGGATGGAAAGCGCCGGGCTGATCCAGGATGCCTCCAAGCTGTGGTGGGACGTGCGCCCGTCGGCACGCTATCCGACGCTGGAACTGCGCATCACCGACGTCTGCACCCGGCTCGACGACACGCTGACCATCGCGGCGCTGTATGTCTGCCTGTTGTCGATGCTGACCCGGCTGAAGGCGATGAACCAGCGCTGGCGCATCTACGTCAACGTCCTGATCCGCGAAAACCGCTGGCTGGCCCAGCGCTATGGCTGCGGCGGCGAACTGGTCGACTTCGGCAAGGGCGCGCGCGTGCCCTATCGCGACCTGCTGGAAGAGATGATCGAGCTGGTGCGCGAGGATGCCGAGGCGCTGGGCTGCTGGCCGGAAGTGCAGCGGGCGCGCGAGATCGTCGCGCGCGGCACCTCGGCCCACGGCCAGCTCGCCGTCTACCGCGAGGCGCTGGCCGGCGGCGCCGACCGCATGGAGGCCGGCCGCGCCGTGGTCGACTGGCTGATCCGCGAGACGGCCCGGGATACCGGCGCCGCGATATAGCCGCCGGGCGCCGCCGTCATTGCCCCCGGGGGGTGGCTGACGCTAAAGTCCGGCCGACCTAGAAGCGTTCAAGACCAGGAGTCGACCATGGCCAACGTCGTGGGCATAGCCGCCGAACAGCTGCAGCAGATCGTCATGCGCATCGAGCGCCTCGAGGAAGAGAAGAAGGGCATCGCCGACGACATCAAGGAAGTCTACGCCGAGGCCAAGTCGAACGGCTTCGACGTCAAGATCCTGCGCCAGGTGATCCGCCTGCGGAAGATGGACAAGGCCGCGCTGCAGGAGCAGGACGCGCTGCTCGAACTCTATCGCGACGCCCTCGACATGACGCCGGACAACGCGTCTTCCGCCGAAGCGGCCGAGTAGTTCAAGAACGGTGCGGGCGGCACCCTTCCTGCTGATCGTCGGCGCGGCGCTGGCGGTGCCGGCCGGGCGCGAGGCGACCGCCCAGTCCTTCGTGCCGCCGATCGGCCGCCCCCAGACCGGCCCCGCCTGCATCCGCGTGATCAACACGACCGACTACTGGTTCCCGGTGCAGATCGCGGTGCCGGGCCAGGGCGAGCCGGCGACCTTCCGCATCGAGAAGCGCGAATTCCGCCAGTTCTGCGCGACCGTCGCACTGCGCCCCGGCGAACGCATCGAGGTGGTGCTGCGCAGCTTCATGGCGCCGATCGGGCGCTGCCTGCTCGATCCCGGCGGCCAGGCCGAGATCGTCCGCGGCCAGGATGCCGACGGCGATCCGATCAACCGGCTGGCCTGCAAGGGCGGCATCTCGACCGTTCCGTAGCCGCCGGCCTATTCGGCTTCGGCCACCTGATCCCCACTGGCCCCGCGGCGCCAGTAGGCGGCGACGGTCTGGCGCTCGCGCGCAAAGCCGATCTCGCGGCGCAGCCAGTTGCGCAGGCTGCGGGCCGGCGCATGCTCGCAGGCGATCCAGACGAACCCCTCGGGGTCGTCCGGCGGCAAGACCTGCCCCCGCACCGCCGCCTCCAGCCTGTCGCCGGCGTCGCGGTGCAGCCACCTGACATCGAGTTCGGCAGCCGAATGCAGCGGCTGTTCCTCGGCGGCATCCGCCACTTCGATCAGGACCGTCGCCTGCGCCCCGGCGGGCAGGGCCTCGACGATCCGGGCGATCGCCGGCAGCGCGGTTTCGTCGCCGGCCAGCAACAGGCGGCGGCCCGGCGGCAGGTCGCCGCCCCCCGGCCCCATCAGCCCGACGACCGCGCCGGGCTGCACCTGCCGGGCCCAGGTCGAGCCGGGCGTATCGGTCCCGTCGTGGATCACGATGTCGAGGTCGAGGGTCCCCCGGGCGAGATCGACCCGGCGCACGGTGTAGACCCGGGCCACGACCGCGTCGTCGCCGGCCGGCCAGGTCAGCCGGCCCTCCGCCGACAGGACCGGCCAGCGCGCCGGCCGTCCGGCCGGCGGCATCAGCAGGCGGACATGCAGGCCGCCGCCCGCGAAATGGCCGACATCGCCGGCCAGCGTCACCCGGCGCATGCGCGGGGTCACGGCAGTGGCGGCGACCACGGTCATCTCGCGGAAATAGGGCACGGTGCCGGCCTCGGCCCCATGGCCGGTCCAGGTGATCCGGGGCTCGGCGGCGAATTCGAAGACATGCTCGACCAGCGATGTCCTGACCAGGAAGAACGCCTGTTCCGACGGGCATTCGATGCGCAGCCGCAGGACGCCGTCCGCCGGCATCAGGTCGGCCCGGCCGTAGACGCTGTCGATGCGGCCCGACGCGCCGTCGCGGCTGACCGACGCGTGCTCGGCGAAATGATCGCAGAGCCGGCCGGCCAGCGCCGCCGGATCGGCGACGACGATGCGTGCCTCGGCCACCAGGGGTTCAGCCATGACGATTGCCTCCACGATTGAGCAGCCAGATCAGATAGGGTCCGCCGACCAGCGACGCGAACAGGCCCAGCGGTACCTGGTAGGGAAAGATCACCACCCGCGAAAACCAGTCGGCGAGGATCAGCAGCGAGGCGCCGATCACCACCGCGGCGGCGAGCTGGTCGCGGCCGCGGACGAAGCCGGTCAGGCGGGCGAGATGCGGGGCGACCAGCCCGACCAGGCTGAGCGGGCCGACGAGGAGCGAGGCGATCGCCGTCAGCAGCGCGGCGACGATCGCCAGTACCAGCCGTGCCCGCCGGACCGAAAGCCCGAGGCCGGCCCCGATCGCGTCCCCGAGCGGCAACAGGTCGAGCCAGCGGCCGAGGAACGGCAGCGGCGCGATCAGCACGGCGGCGGCGATCGCGCCGGTCCAGGCCTCGACCGGCCCGGCATCGTTGGTCGAGCCCGACAGCCAGGCGAGCAGCATGTAGCCGCGCATGCCGCCACCGGCCAGCACCGTGGTCAGGACCGACATGCCGAACGCACCGAGCGCGACCCCCGACAGCAACAGGCGCTCGGGTCCAAAGCCCGAACGGGCGCCGATCGCCAGCACGATGCCGAGCGTCGCCAGCGCGCCGATAGCCATGCCGGCGATCATCGTCGGCGGATCGGGGAAACCGGCAAGGGACAGCACCGCGGCCAGCCCGACACCGCCACCGGCGCTGATGCCCATCACCTCGGGGCTGGCCATCGGATTGCCGGTCATCCGCTGCAGCAGCGTGCCGGCCGCCGCCAGCATCGCCCCGGCCGCGGCGGCGACGATCAGGCGCGGTGCCCGGAACGGCAGCAGGTCGAGAAACAGCCCGCCGGTCGCAACATGCCAGCCGCCGGCATCCCGTCCGGCGACGAGGCCGCCGAGCAGCAGCAGTGCGGCGACCGACGCAAGCAGCGCAATTGCCCGGCCTGGACTGGCGAGCCGCCGACCCGCGACGGTGGCGTCGGCAGGCTGGCGGCGACCACCATGGACGCCGCGCAGCAGCCACAGCAGCACCGGCCCGCCGAGCAGCGCGGTGGCAGCACCGGTCGGCGCGATATCGCCGAACCCGCCGGACGAGAGCCGGATCGTACTGTCGGTCAGGCTGAGGATCAGCGCGCCGGCCAGCGGCGACAGCGCCAGCACGGCATCCGGCCGGCGTGCCCCGCAGAAACGGGCGAATGCAGGCGCGGCCAGGCCGACGAAGGCGATGATGCCGACCTCGGCGGTGACGGCGGCCGCCAGCCACACGGCAACCAGAAGGGCCAGCAGCCTGAAGGTCTGCACCGCGAGGCCCAGGCCCCTGGCCGCCGCGTCACCGAGGCCGAGCAGGGCGAGCGGCCGCAGCATCAGCCCGGCGGCGATCCCACCCGCGGCGAGATGCAGGGCCAGCGTGACCGCCGGCCCCCAGCCCTGCTGGTCCAGCGCGCCGGCGCCCCAGATGAACAGCGACATCACGTAGTCGCCCTTGGCCAGCACCACCGTGACGCTCAGCGCCGAGGCGACGAGCGACAGCATCATGCCCGACAGGATGACGGTGACGGGATCGAGGCCGCGACGCCAGCTCAACGCCAGGACGATCGCGACCGCCGCCAGCCCGCCGGCCAGCGCCACCCCTTCGCGCGACAGCGCGACCAGCCCGGGGGCAAAGGCGGTAGCCAGGGTCAGCGTGAGTTGCGCGCCGGCGGCAATGCCGAGGGTCGAGGGATCGGCGATCGGGTTGCGCAGGATCCGCTGCAGCAATGCGCCGGCCAGGCCCAGCGCCGCCCCGGCCAGCAGCGCCACGGCGGCGCGCGGCAACAGCGACTGCCAGAACAGGATGCGATCGAGGACCATGGCCAATGCGGCATCGCCCGGCACCGGCGGCCGGAAGGCCACCACTGCGGCAAGCAGGGCGAGCGCCGCGACGATGCCGCCGCCGAAGACGAGCGGCGCCCGCGCGGTCACGCCGCCCCCAGCCGCCCGGCGAGCAGCCGGGCGAAACGTACCGCCGAAGGCAAGGCGCCGAACGGGTTGATCGGCCCGAGCATCGCCACCCGGCCGGCCCGGACCTGCGGCAGCGCCTGCCAGAACGGGGCGCGGCCAAGCATGTCGGCGACATCGGGCGGCTCGGGCCCGATCACCGCGATCCGGACGTCGGGGAATTGCGCCAGTGTCTCGATGCCGATCGGCGGCATCGCGGAATAGCTGGTCGGCTGGGTCCAGGCGTTGGCGAGGCCGAGGCGCGCCAGCACTTCGCCGAACATGCTGTCGGCCCCGAAGACGCGGAAATGGCGTGGGTCGCCGAAATTGATCGGCAACACCGGACGGTCGCCGGCGACCTGCTTGCGCAACCTCGCAAGGCACTCGCCAGTGCCCTCGATCAGCGGCGCGGCATCGAGCCCGAGCCGGGCCGCCATCCCGGCCGTCATGGCCTCGGCCAGCGCATAAGGCGCACCGCCGGCGACATAGAGGGAATAGCTGTCGACCGGCGCGATCAGCGCCAGCCGCGCGTTCGAGCGGGCATAGAAATTCGAGTTGAAGATCAGGTCGGGGCGGGCCAGGCGCAGCATCTCGAAGTTCGGCGCCCCCCGCAGGCCGAGATCGGCGACGGTCGCCGGCACCGGCGGCTCGACCGCGATCTGGCGGAACAGCACCAGTTCGGTCGCGGCCACCACGTCGGCGCCAAGGGCCAGCAGGGTTTCCAGCATCGCCCAATCGAGGGTCGCGACCCGCGCGGTGGCGGCGCGGGCGGGCATGGCGGCCAGCGCCGCGATCCCGGCAAGCACGCGACGCCGGCTTGGCCGCGTCACAGCGGGTAGCTGACCGGCACGCCGGCGACCGGGTGGGTGAAAATCCCCATCTGGATGCCATAGACGGCGGCGAGAATACCGGGCTGCATCAGTTCGGCGGCGCGCCCGCGCATGATCAGCCGTCCATCGCGCAGCGCGATGATGTCGTCGCAATGGCGGGCGGCCAGGTTGACGTCGTGCAGGATGACGACGACCGCCATGCCGCGTTCGCCCGCCAGCCGCCGTACCAGGGCCAGCATCTCCGTCTGATGGGCGATATCGAGGGCCGAGGTCGGTTCGTCCAGCAACAGGCAGCGGGCATTCTGAGCCAGCATCAGCGCCAGCCAGGCGCGCTGGCGCTCGCCGCCCGACAGGGTGTCGACCGCACGGCCGGCGAATGCCGTCAGGTCGACCTGGTCGATTGCCTCGTCGACGATCCGCGCGTCTTCGCCCGAGAAGCGGCCGAGGGTGCCGTGCCAGGGAAAGCGGCCGAGCGCCACCAGCTCGCGCACCGTCATCCCGTCCGCCGGCGGCGTGAACTGCGGCATGTAGGCGACCTGGCGGGCATAGTCGCGCTCGGCCCAGTCGCCCGCCGGCCTGCCGCCGAACCGCAGATGCCCGCTGCTCGGCCGGACCTGGCGGGCCAGGATCTTCAGCAGCGTGCTCTTGCCCGATCCGTTCTGGCCGATCAGCCCGTGGATGCGGCCCGGAGCGAGCGTCAGCGACAGCGGTGCGAGGATGACGTGGTCCCGCAGCGCGAAGGCGACGTCGGACAGATCGAAAAGCGGCTGGTCCAAGCTGTTCACATCCCGTTGCGTGCCGCGCCGGTCACCACGTCTTGCCCACGCGCAGCATTATCGTGCGGGGTTCGGCATAGCCGCAGACATCGGCACCGCCGCAACTTTTCACGTAGGTCTTGTCGAAGATGTTGGTGAAGTTCAGCGATGTATTCCAGTCGCCGAAATTGTAGCGGATCGCGGCGTCGGCGACGGTCGCGGCCGGTACCTTCAGCGTGTTGAGCGCATCGGCCCAGGAATAGCCCTGATAGCGGATGCCCGCGCCGAGGCCGAGGCCCTTCGCCATTCCTTCCGAAAAGGTGTAGTCGGCCCAGGCGTTCGCCGTCTGCTTGGGCACGATGAACGGCGACTTGCCGACCAGGGCCGCGTTCGGATCCTTGGTGACCTCGAGGTCGGTATAGCTGTAGCCGGCGAGCAGCTTGAAGTTCGGGGTGACGTTGACCTTGCCTTCCAGCTCGAAACCGCGCGAGCGGACTTCGCCGAGCTGGTCGGACAGGAAGGTGCCGGGGATCGAGGTCACCGCGTTCTTCTTGTCGATCTGGAACACCGAGGCGGTGACGAGGCCGTCGACGAAGCCCGGCGCGTATTTGATGCCGGCCTCGTACTGCGTGCCTTCCTCCGGCTTGAAGCCGGAAAGGCTCGGGTTGACGCCGACCACCGGGTTGAAGAACGTCGCTGCCGAGACATAGGGCGTGACGCCGTTGGCGAATTCATAGGCGAGGCCGGCGCGGCCGGACAGCGCGGCGTCATTGGATTTGTAGGTCGTGCCGATCTTGGCGTCCGAATCGGTCTTCACCCAGTCCTGCCGGCCGTTGAGCGTCAGCAGCCAGCGATCGGCGAAGCGGATCTGGTCCTGCAGGTAGATGCCGATCTGCTGCTGGGCCAGGACCTGGTCGAGATAGGTGAAGTTCGCACCCTGCGGCACGCCGTAGACCGGGTTGGTGGCGCTGATCGGCGTGGCGCCGCAACAGGCCTGGACATGGTCGAGGCGGTAATACTTGTAGTCGAGCCCGGCGAGCAGGTTGTGGTTGAGGAACCCGGTGGCGAACCGGCGTTCGGCATGGTTGTCGATGTTGAAGGTGTCGACGCGGCTGGTCGCGTCGAAGCCGATGCGGTTCAGATTATAGGCCGGCGCGGTCGGCGTAGCCCCGACATAGCCGTAGACATAGGGGCCCGCCTCATACTTGGAGAGATGGCCGTAGCGCGCGTTCGAGCTGAGCTTCCAGCCGGAATCGAGAATGTGGCTGGCCTCCAGCCCGACCATGGTCTGGTTGTAGCGCCCGGTATTGATCGAGGGTTCGCCATAGTATTTCTGCGGATCGATCTTGCCGAAGGGCGCCGGCACGACGGTACCGACATAAGGCAGGAAGCCGTTCGACGACTGGCGCTGGTTGAGGCCGGAATAGTAGACGTAGCCGGTGACCGAGGTGGCGGCCGACGGCTCCCACGTCACCTGCGGCATGATCGCGCCGCGGAAATCCTTCGAGTAGTCCTCGTAATTGTCGCCGCCGGCAAGCTTGCCGGTAACGCGGTATTTCCAGTTGGCGTTCAGGCGGTCGCCGACGTCGAAGCCGAAGAAGGCGTTGCCGAAATTGTTGATGCCGGCCTCGGTATAGGCGACGCGGCGATCCTGCGGCCGCAGGCGGATCATGTCGACGATGCCGCCGGGGTTGGAGCCGCCGTAGAGGACCGATGCCGGCCCCTTCAGCACTTCCAGGCGCTGCATGAAGAAGGCATCCATCTGGAAGCCGCCGAAGCCATAGGAGAACAGGTTCAGCCCGTCGAGGAACGCGCCGGTCTGGGTCGCCTGGAAGCCGCGGATATAGATCCAGTCGGTATCGGCGTCGGTGCCATAGGGTGCCGCGGTGACCCCGGGCGTGTAGCGCAGCGCCTCGTCGATCTTGGTGACGACGCCGCGGTCGTAGAGTTCCTCGCGGCCGATGACGTTGACGGTCTGCGGAATCTCGCTGACCGGGGTCGCGGTCTTGGCACCGGTTTCGGTATCGCGGGCGACGTAGCCGTCGACCGGGCCCGTCGCACTCTCGGCCGACACCCCCTGCCCTTCGACGCTGAGGCCGGGCAGGCGGACGGGCGCAGGCAGGGCCTGCTGTGCCAGGGCCAGCCCGGCCGGCCAGGCGACGGCGGCAGTGCCCAGCATCAGGCGGACCAGGATGGCATGTCTCGACTTGCGCACTCGTTCTATCCCCCTCGATGGACCTGCGACGACCTACCCCCGGCGCTTGTAGGAATTTCGTCACAGATACGGTTCATGAGAGGTGATTTCTTATCGCAACTGTCACCGTCCGGGATTGAAGGTTATGACGGTGAATTGAAGGTTATTGGGCCAAACTGGCACCGTCGGCTGCGCGCCCGCGCCGCGCCCGCTGCCAGGCCGACGGGGTGGCGCCGACCAGCTGGCGGAAGACGCGGGTGAAATGGGCCTGGTCGGAAAAACCCGCGGTGATGGCGATGCCGGTCAGCGGCATCTCGGCCTCGAGCAGCATGTCCTTGATCCGGTCCATCCGGGCGTTCATCTGCCAGCGATGCGGCGGCATGCCGGTCGAGGCCTTGAAGGCATGGCCGAAATGCGATTGCGACAGACCGGTCAGCTCGGCCAGTTCCTGCAGGCGGATCGAGCGGAAGCAATTCTCCTCGATGTAGTCGATCGCCTTGCGCAGTTGCCAGGCGGCCAGCTGCGAACGCTTGCGCGGCCGGTCGCGCCGCTTGCCCAGTTGCAGCACGTCGATCAGCAGGGCGATGGTCAGCCCGTCGCCGTAGAGATCGTGCAGCGGGTCGGGATTTTCGCATTCGGCGGCGATCAGCCGGGCCAGCCCGATCAGCCGGTCGTCGGAAAACATCAGCCGCGGCCGGGCCAGCGCCTCCTGGTCGACCTCCTCGCCCAGCCGCCGCGCCAGCGCCTGCTGGTCGAAATGCAGGTCGAGATGCCGGATGAACCTGATGTCGTCGAGACGCGACCACAGTTCCATCCCGGCCGGCACGTAGGAAATCGCATGCTGGTCGTAGGCCTGGGCCAGACCGTCGCGCCGCGGGTGCAGCAAGACCCGCTGCCGGTCGCCGCCGCGCGTTTCCAATGCGATGAACAGCCGCGGATCCTCGCCGACATAATAGCCGCCGGCGCCCGGGGCGCAGTCGACCTCCCACAGGTCGGCGGCGACACCGTTCCACAACCGGCGGCGGCCGCCGCCGATGACCGAGAAACCCTCGATCCGGTTATGCATGCGTGGCTGAAAGGTCATCTCGCTGGTCGCCCGGATACCGCTCCGTTCCGCAATGGACGGGGGAGACTAGCGTGATTGAGAATAATTCTCAATAATGTTTGTAACTGCGGATCATATGCAAAAGAACGGCGGCGGCGCTTGGCGGTCCGCTCGGCGGGCCGCCATGCCGTTGCCTAGTCGAACAGGGCGTCGATATCGTCCTGGTTCAGGCCGGTGTCGTTGGAATCCGGGCCGTTGACCAGGTCGTCCTGCGAGTGCATGCGCACCTCGCCGCGGTTCTCGACCGGCAGGTCGATGAAGGTTTCCGCGCCCCATTCCTCGACCACCGCGCGGATCCGCTCCTCGATGAAGTGGATCGCCTTGACCACCTTGGTGATGCGCTGGCCGGTGATGTCCTGGAACGAGCAGGCTTCCATGATCCGCTCGGCCCCGATGCGCATTTCCTCGGCCAGGACCTGCATGTCGGCATCGTCGCCATAGCGGTCGACCAGCACCGAGCCGATCATGCCCAGTTGCTCGGCCGACTCCAGGATCGTGTTGGTCGCGGTCTCGGTCGCCGCGACGATCCGGTCGAGTTCGTTGGTCGCGGTGTCGATCTGGCTGCCCTCGGCCTCGGGGTGGCGCAAGGCGGCAATCTCGCGCTTGGTGCGGGCCAGCGAACGGATCATGCCGGCGATCGCGACGCGGAAACCCTGGTTTTCCTCCTCGATCTCGCTGATCTCGCGCGGAGCTTCCTCGGCGGGGGCGGCCTGGACCGCGCGCAACGCGGCCACTTCCGCCCGCAGGGCGCGAATTTCGGCAAGGACCAGCCCCAGGTCGCCGGTCGGCGCCGCGGCGGGATCGGCGGCCGGGACGGATGCGGCAGCCGCCTCGTCCTCGGCCGGCGCACGTTCGAGGCCGAGCATCTTCAGTTCGGCGGTGAACATCTTGCGGGTCGGCGGCTGCGTCATGTTGTCGTCCGTTTGCAACGTAGTTGCGCGACTTTAGCGGAAATCCCTCATCGCGTCACTCAGGCCCTTGTACAACTTTGTCACAGCGGGCAGTCCTGGTCGAAGTTCGGCCGGCGCTTGTCGGCGAAGGCGGCCAGGCCTTCGCGCACTTCCGGCCCGGTGAAGCCGAGGAATTCCAGCGCCAGCGAGGTGTCGAAGGTGGGGCCGGCCTGGCGGAACCAGTTGTTCAGCGCATATTTCGTCCAGCGCAAGGCCGACGGCGCGCCGGCGGCAAGCTTCTCGGCCACTTCCATCGCCTTGTCCTGGACCTGGTCGTCGTCGACGACGAGCGACACCAGCCCGATCCGCTCGGCCTCTTCGCCCGAAACCTGCTCGCACAACATCAGGTAGTATTTCGCCTTGGCCATGCCGCAAAGCAGCGGCCAGATGATGGCCGAATGGTCGCCTGCGGCGACCCCGAGCCGGGTGTGGCCGTCGATGATCCGGGCGGTCCGCCCCGCGATCGAGATGTCGGCCAGCAGGCCGGCGACGAGCCCCGCCCCGACGGCGACGCCGTTCATCGCCGACACGACAGGCTTGGAACAGTTGATCACGTTGTAGACCAGGTCGCGCGCCTCCTTCCAGACGCGGGCCCGGGTCTGGAAGTCGTCGGCGATGGCCTTGACCAGCGTATGGTCGCCACCGGCCGAGAAATGCTTGCCCGCCCCGGTCAGGATGGCGACCGACACCGTCGGGTCGGCATCGATGTCGCGCCAGATATCGGCAAGTTCACGGTGCATGTCGGCATCGGCGGCGTTCATCCGGCCGGGCGCGTCCATGACGACCTTAAGGATAGTCGGGCGCGGCCGTTCGATGACCAGACGCTGATAACGGGCATAACGATCGGTCGCTGACGTCATTTTGGGCGTTTTCCTCTCTTGCCGCAGGGATTGTTCCTCTGCGATGGTCGGCCGATGGACGAAGAAGAGACCAGGAACGGCCGGCCCGTCAATCGCGGCAGGCCCGGCTTATGACTGACGGGTCATCACCAGGCGGCGCCTCCCCCGGCAAGGGCTGGGGTTCTGATATCGACAACCGGCATCTGGCGATGCTGCTGGTGCCGGCCTGCTTCCTGCTCGGCGCGGTCAGCCGTGGGCTGGTCGAAAGCTTCACGGTATTCCTGCTGCCGCTGCAGCAGGACCTCGGCTCGGACCGCGCCGCGATCGCGGCGATCTATTCGACGTCGTCCTTCGTCACCGGGCTGTCGGCACCGCTGGCCGGCCGGCTGTTCGACCGGGTCGGACCGCGCGCCCTCTATGGTCTCGGCCTCGTGCTGCTGATCGCCGGCAGCCTCGCCGCCTCGTTCGCGGCCACGGCCTGGCAATTGCAGCTGGCGCTTGGCCTGTGCTTCGGGTTTGCCGGGGCGGCGCTCGGCAACGTGCCGCATTCCGCCCTGCTGGCCCGGTGGTACCGCAACCGGCTGTCGATGGTCGTGGCCGTGGTCTATGCCTCGATCGGCATCGGCATCGTCGGCGTCGTGCCGCTCGCCCAGATACTGATCGAGCATGTCGGCTGGCGCGACGCCTATCGCTGGCTCGGGCTGCTCGCCGTCGCGCTGCTGCCGCTCCTGCTCGTCCTGCCCTGGCGGCGCATCGCCGCGGGCGACCCGGGGCTGAAGCAGCCGCGCCCCGACACCGCCGCGCCCGCGGTCGCGGCCACCCAGGAAGGCTGGACGTTGCGGCGCGCCGCCGCCACCCCCGCCTTCTGGGGGCTGTTCTCGGTCTTTTTCTTCACCGCGATCGGGGTCTACGCCGTGTCGGTGCAGGCCGTCGCCTATCTGGTCGAGATCGGCTATGCCCCGCTCGAGGCCGCCTCGGCCTGGGGCTTCGTCGGTCTGCTGGCGCCGGTCGGCATGCTCGGGTTCGGGGCGCTGGACAGCCTGATCGGCCGCCATGCCTCGGTCGCGCTGACCTATCTGCTGACCATCGGGTCGATCGTCGCGCTGTGGCTGCTCGGCCTGTGGCGCAGCCCGGTGCTGCTGGTGGTCTTCATCATCGCGCTGGGCGTCACCTACGGCTCACGGGGGCCGCTGGTCTCGGCGATGGCGGCGCGGCTGTTTGCCGGGCGCAATCTCGGCACCATATACGGTTCGGTCGCCCTCGGCGGCGGGATCGGCGGGGCGGTCGGCTCGTTCCTCGGCGGGGCGCTGCACGACCTGACCGGGGGGTATGACGCCGTGTTTGCCGTGGCGATCGTTTCGGCCATACTGGGGGCCACCCCGTTCTGGACGATCAAGGCCTTGGGCCGGGCATGATGCCGCTGGCCTCCGGTCCGCGGCCGTGCTTATCCTGCCCGCCGGCCGAGTAAAGTTTGAGACATGAAGAGGTTCCGCTGATGTCGCGTATGCGTGGCGCCCTGTCAGGGCTGAAGGTGGTTGACCTGACCCGGGTGCTCGGGGGGCCGTTCGGCACCCAGATGCTGGCCGATCATGGCGCCGAGGTGATCAAGATCGAGCCGCCGCAGGGCGACGAAACCCGCGAATGGGGCCCGCCCTTCCTGCAGGACGACATTTCCGCCTATTTCTCCGGCGTCAACCGCAACAAGCGCTCGCTCGGCCTCGATATCGCCACGCCGCAGGGCCAGGCGGTGCTGCTGCGCCTGCTTGAGCAGGCCGACGTCGTCGTCGAGAACTTCAAGATCGGCACAATGGAGCGCTGGGGCATCGGCTTCGACGATGTCCTTTCGAAGAAATTCCCGCGGTTGATCCATGCCCGGGTCACCGGTTTCGGCGCCGGCGGGCCCTATGACGGCCGGCCCGGCTACGACGCCGTCATCCAGGCGATGACCGGGCTGATCTCGATCAACGGTTCGCCCGAGGGCGGGGCGGTGCGGCTGGGCATCCCGCTGGTCGACCTCGGCACCGGCTACAACTGCGTCATCGGCATCCTGATGGCGATCATCGAGCGCGAGAAGTCCGGCAAGGGCCAGTCGATCGAGGTGGCGCTGTACGATACCGGCATCCAGCTGCTGCACCCGCACGGGCCGAACTACCATATGTCGGGCAAGCCGCCGCGGCTGACCGGCAACGCCCACCCCAACATCTCGCCCTATGATCTCTACCCGACCCGGTCGGGCCAGATCTTCCTCGGCGTCGGCAACGACCGCCAGTTCCGCATCTTCAGCCGCTATCTCGGCAAGCCCGAGCTGGCCGACGATCCGCGCTTCAAGACGAATGCGCTGCGGGTGCAGAACCGCCCGGCCCTGACCGCGGAGATCACCGCGCTGCTGGCCGGCCACGACGCCGCCACGCTGGCCGACCAGCTGCTGGCCGAAGGCGTGCCGGCCGGCGCCGCGCTGACCTTGCCCGAGGTGATGGCCCACCCGCAGACCGCCCATCGCGAGATGATCCTGGCCAAGGACGACTACAAGGGCCCGGGCATCCCGATCAAGCTGAGCCGGACGCCCGGCGGCCTGGAGACCACGCCCCCCGCCTATGGGGCCGACAGCGTCGCCGTACTGGCGGATGCCGGCTTCTCGCCCGACGAAATCGCCTCATTGCAACAACAGGGCATCGTTCTCGATGCCCGCCGCAAGGACTGACGGAGAAACTTGAGATGACCAAGTTCGGTGCTGCCCAAGGCTTGCGACGCGTCGAAGACCCCCGCCTGCTGCTCGGCCGGGGCCGCTATACCGACGACATCACCCTGCCCGGCCAGGCCTTCGCCTATGTCCTGCGCTCGCCACATGCGGCAGCCCGGATCAACGGCATCGACGCCGAAGCGGCGCGCGCCATGCCGGGCGTGCTGGCGATCTACACCGCCGCCGACGTCGAGGCCGACGGCATCGGCGGCCTGCCCTGCCATGTGCCGATGAAGAATCGCGACGGGTCGAGCCGGCATGACGCCGTGCACCCGCTGCTGGCCGCCGACCGCGTGCGCTACGCCGGCCAGCCGGTCGCCTTCGTCGTGGCCGAGAGCCTGGTGGAAGCGCGCGACGCGGCCGAGGCGATCATGGTCGACTATGCCGACCTGCCCGCCGTCGGCACGATGCCGGCGGCGCTGGCCGACGGCGCGTCGCTGGTCTGGGACGACGCCCCCGGCAACATCGCCTTCGACTGGGAGACCGGCGACAAGGCGAAGGTCGACGAACTGTTCGCCAAGGCGGACAAGGTGGTCTCGATCGACCTGATCAACAACCGCATCGTCGTCGCCTCGATGGAAAGCCGCGCCTGCAACGCGTCCTACGATGCCGCGACCGGCCGCTTCACCGTCTATGCCGGCACGCAAGGGGTGCACGGGCTGAAGAACCAGCTCGCGGGTGTCCATTTCAAGGAACCGGCCGAGAACTTTCACGTCGTCACCACCGATGTCGGCGGCGGCTTCGGCATGAAGATCTTCGTCTACGCCGAATACGTCCTGTGCACCTGGGCGACGCGCAAGCTCGGCCGGCCGGTCAAGTGGACCGGCGACCGCTCGGAATCGTTCCTGTCCGACACCCACGGCCGCGCCCAGAGCAACCATGCCGAACTGGCGGTCGACGCCGACGGCAAGTTCCTGGCGTTGCGCGTGCGCACCGAGGCCGAGATGGGTGCCTATCTCTCGGGCTTCGCCCCGTTCATCCCGACGATGGCCGGCTCGAAGGTGCTGCCCTCGGTCTACCAGACCCAGGCGGTCTACGCGAACGTGCGCGGCGTCTACACCAACACCACCTGGGTCGACGCCTATCGCGGCGCCGGACGGCCGGAATCGAACTACCTGGTCGAGCGGCTGGTCGACCGGGCGGCGCGTGAACTGGGCATCGACCGCATCGAGCTGCGCCGGCGCAACATGGTGCGGCCCGACCAGATGCCCTATCGGAATGCGCTGGGCCAGAACTACGATTCCGGCGACTTCCCGGCGATCCTGGCCCGCGCGGTCGAGGCCTCGCACTGGCACGGCATCGCCGCCCGCAAGCAGGAAGCGCTGGCCCGCGGCAAGCGCCGCGGCATCGGGCTGGCCTCGTATCTCGAGGCGACCGGCGGCGCCCCGGTCGAGCGGGCCGAGATCAGGTTCGCCGCCGACGGCATGGTCGAGGTGCTGGTCGGCACCCAGTCGACCGGCCAGGGGCATGAGACCGCCTATACCCAGCTGGTCGTCGAGAAGCTCGGCGTGCCGGTCGAACGCGTGCGCGTGGTCCAGGGCGATTCCGACGCGATCCCGACCGGCGGCGGCACCGGCGGCGCCCGGTCGCTCTATTCCGAAGGCGGCGCCATCCTCGCGGTGACCGACGTCGTCATCGACAAGGGCCGCCAGGCCGCGGCCGACGTGCTGGAGGCCGCCGCCGCCGACATCGAGTTCAAGGAAGGCGAGTTCCGGATCAGCGGTACCGACCGGTCGATCGAGATCCTGGCCCTGGCCGAGGCGCTGCGCCAGAAGGGTGGCGACGACGCGGTCAAGGCGGCGCTGGACGCCTTCGCCAACTGGGACATCAAGGCCCATACCTTCCCCAATGGCTGCCATGTCGCCGAAATCGAGCTCGACCCCGAGACCGGCGTGGTCGAGGTGGTCGGCTATACCGTCGTCGACGACATGGGCCGGGTGCTGAACCCGCTGATCGCCGGCGGCCAGGTCCATGGCGGGGTGGCACAGGGCATCGGCCAGGCGCTGCTGGAACACACCGCCTATGACGAGAACGGCCAGTTGCTCGCCGGCTCGTTCATGGATTACGGCATGCCGCGCGCCACCGACCTGCCGGATATCGACGTCACCTTCCACCCGGTGCCCTGCACGACCAATCCGCTGGGCGTCAAGGGCGCGGGCGAGGCCGGCGCCATCGGGGCACCGCCCTCGGTGATGAACGCGCTGCAGGATGCGCTGGACGAATTCGGCGTCCACCACATCGACATGCCGGCGACGCCGATCGCGGTGTGGAACGCGATCCAGGCCGCCCGCCCGTGACGACCCGCGACTACCCCGCCCGGCCCTGGGTCGGGGTCGGGGTGGTCGTGACCAAGGGCGACCGCGTGCTGATGATCCGGCGCGGCAAGCCGCCCCGGCAGGGCCAATGGTCGCTGCCGGGCGGCGTGCAGGAACTGGGCGAGACCGTGCGCGAAACCGCCGTGCGCGAGGTGCTGGAGGAAACCGGCATCGAGATCGCGCTGGGGCCGATCGCCGATGTCGTCGATTCGATCACCCGCGACGACGACGGCCGGGTGCTGCACCACTACACGCTGGTCGATTTCGCCGCGACCTGGGTCGCCGGCGAGCCGCAGGCGGGCGACGACGCGATGGATGCGCGCTGGTTCAGCCTGGCCGAACTCGAGGCCGAGACATTGTGGCCGGAAACGTTACGGCTGATCCGGGCGGTATTGAGATAAGCAGCAGAATTAATCGTAGTGTGACAGCCGACACAGATTGCGGGCCGGGTTGGGTGCATGTTGATCTCACGACGACGGCGCCAGGGTCCGGCGGCTCCCCTCCCCCCACCGGAGGCCTCCTCCCTCCCTCCGGCCAAGTCCCGGAGCCCCGCCTGGTCCGCCGTCGGTTAGTTCCTCTCCCCTCGAGTTTTCCCTGATTTCCCCCTTGGGCCGCCCCCGACAGGCGGCCCTTTTCTTTATGAGCTACTCGACCACCACCCGCGGGAAATACATCGAGACCACCCAGTTCGGCTGGTCGACGATCGAGGAGATGCGCAGGTCGGCGCAGACGCTGCACAGCATGTAGGCTTCCTCGGGCCGGTAGCCCCAGCGGCGCACCAGCAGCTCGATCATTTCCGACAAGGCGTTGCGCGCACCTTCCATCAGGTCGGGGCCGATGCCCGTCGTGACCTCGTACCCCTTGGCGTCGAAATGGCTGGCGACCGGGCCGGGGGTGACGTAGCGGGGAAAGCGCAGCGGCTCGCCCTTGATCACCTCGAATTTCAGCGCCACGTCGATCGGGCTTTCGATCGCGGTGCCGCAGACCTCGCCGTCGCCCTGGGCGGCATGGGTGTCGCCGACCGAGAACAGGGCGCCCGGCACCTCGACCGGCAGGTAGAGCTGCACGCCCTCGGCGATGTCGCGGGCATCCATGTTGCCGCCGACCCGCCGCGGCGGCACGATCGAATGGTCGCCGGGCGCGGCCGGGGCCACGCCGATCGTGCCGGTGAAGGGTTTCAGCGGCACCCTTCCGCCCGGCCCGTACATCGCCGGCACCTTGCCCGAGCGGTCGTAGCTCCAGGAATGGAAGGCCGCGTCCTTGAACTGGTCTGCCAGCAGGCCGAAGCCCGGGATGATGCCGGTCCAGCCCCAGCCCGACGGTGCGAAGGACAGGATCGTCACCTTGAGGATGTCGCCGGGCTCGGCCCCGTCGACCAGGATCGGGCCGGTGACCGGGTTGACGCGGCCGAAATCGAGGCGCGCCACGTCGGCCGCAGTCGACATCGCGTGCAGCTGGCCGTCGGATGCATCGCGGGTCTGGAACAGCACCGACTGGCCGGGTGCCACGGTCTGCACCGGCGGGAAGGCGTTGTTCCAGCCGTAATGGCCGTGCTGCTTGTGGATGGTGTGGTGGTGGTGGTGATGGTGGTGGTGGTCGTGGGCCATGGGGTCTCCGCCTCCTCACACCGCCCGGGTCAGGGCGCCGTCGATGATCAGGTTGGTGCCGGAAATCCGGCTGGCCAGCGGGCTGGCCAGGAAGACCACGCCATAGGCGACCTCGCGCGCCGAGCCGAGCTTGCCGGTCGGGTTCGCCGCCACCGTCTGCTGGAACAGCGCGGGGTTGCCCTGCTCGATCTGGTTCCAGATCCCGCCTTCGATATAGGTGTTGCCGGGCGAGACCACGTTGACCCGGATGCCCTTGGCCGCGAGCTGCTGGCTGAGCCCCTTGCCGTAGTGGATCAGCGTCGCCTTGGAGGCGCCGTAGGAACCGGCGGCAAAATCGACCTCGAAGCCGGAAACGCTGGAGATGATGATGATCGACGGGCAGCGCGACTTTTCCAGATAGGGCATCGCCGCCGCCACCGCGTTCACCGTATGCATCACGTCGACGCGAAAGGACTTTTCCCAGCTTTCCGGCGTATCGCCGACCGCCAGCGCCGAGACGTTGCAGATCAGGATGTCGAGCCCGCCGAATTCGACCGCAGCCGACTCGATCCAGCCCTTGAGCGCCGCGGGGTCGGCGACGTCGAGCTCGGTACCGATCACGCTGACGCCGTGACCCTGCAGGGCGGCGGCGGCGGTACGCACCTGGACACCGTTGCGGGCGCAGATCGCCAGGTCGACGCCCTCTTCCGCCAGCATGTCGGCGATCGCCCGGCCGATACCCTTGGTCGCCCCGGTCACCGCGGCCTTCAGGCCGCGCATCTGCAGATCCATTGCTTGCTCCCGATTTTGTTGCCGCAGCAACAGTATCATCGGCAAGCGCGGGCAGAAGGCACTTTTACGGCATCAGTTCGGCGAACGAGCGGATGATCCGGTCGGGGCGGATGGCCGATCCCGGCGGCAGGCCCTCGCCCAGCAGGTCATGCCAGATCGCGAAGATGCCGAGGCGCTGGGGGGCGGCCACTTCCCATTCCAGGTTGTCGCCGACCATCCAGGTCGTGGCCGGATCGGCGTCGAGCGCGGCCAGCGCGTGGCGATAGGCGCGTTCGTCGGGCTTGCCGAAGTCGTGCTCGCCCTCGATCTGGATATGGTCGAAGCGATGGGCGAGGTCGAAGCGGGCGATCTTGGCCCGCTGGACCTCGGCGGCGCCGTTGGTGACCAGGGCGAGCTTGACCCCGCGCTGTTTCCAGCCGTCGATCACCGCGTGGGCGCCGGGGAAAAGATGCATCTGTTCCTGGCGGTAGGCCGAATAGCGGTCGGCCAGCGCCACCGCCACCTCGTCCGAAGGGATCGCATGGCCGGCCGCGGCGAGGCGGCGGAACGCCCCGATCACGATGCCGCGCCGGGCCTCGTTCAGGCGCATGCGCCAACGCTGCTGCCAGGCCGGATCCTCCCAGGAAATCCGCGATTCGGTCATGACCGCCTCCATCACCGCGAGGGGCGGCAACGGGGCCAGGCGGTCGGCGAATTCGTCGACCACCACCAGCCAGGCGGCGTCGGGCCGGGAATAGGCCGAGATGATGGTATCGTCGAGATCGAACAGGATGGCGCGGGGCAGAGCGGTCATCCCCGCTTTCTAGAGCAATGTTGTGACGGCGGCCACAGATCGAAGGCCGGGTCCATGCCATCTTCTCCTCACGACGGCGCCGCGGTTCACCGCCCTGGGATCTCCCCCTCCCCCTCCTCCCAGGCCGGCCCCTCCCCCCGGAACCGCCCCGCCGTCGCCGAATTTACTCGTCTGATCCCCTCGAATTCCCTGAAAACTGAAAAGGGCCGCCTTTGCCGAGGCGGCCCTCCTTCTTTCCGGTGCCGATGGTGCCGGTCAGAGGCGCTTGATCGAGTTCAGGATGCCGGACAGCGCCTGGCGGTGCTTCTCGCCGCCCTTGGGCGAGCCCCAGTAGTAGAGCAGCAGGATGCGGCTTTCGCTGACGACGACGAAGGACAGGCTGACCTCGGCCTCGCCATCCTTGTCGCGGCCCTTCCAGGCGAGGTCGACGACGTCCATGCCGTTCAGCTTGTGCTCGGACTGGACCGGATCGCCCTGCAGGGTCACGCCCTGTTTCTGGTAGAACTTCAGCGCTTCGATGGCGGCGTTCTCCAGGCCCTTGACGCTCGAGACTTCGACGGCGACATAGACTTCGTCGTCGGGCGACTGGGCCTCGACGCCGAGGTCGTATTCTTCGGGCTTCCACGAATCGGGGATCGTCACGGTGGCGACCGGCTTGGCCGCGGTCAGCTTGATGGTCTTGGCCTCCGCAAGGCCGGGCAGGCAGGACAGGACGGCCAGGACAGCCATCATGAACAAGGCGGATACGCGCTTCATTTCCATTACCCTCCAAGGAACGAGGCGCATGATGCGGCGCAACGAACGGATGGGCAACACCGATCTGGCCCTGGTATACATGCCGCCGATGGAGGTAGCAGGATGATCCCGATCACCCGATCGATCAGCCTCGACGAACGGGAAATCGAGGAATCGTTCGTCCGGGCATCGGGCCCCGGCGGCCAGCATGTCAACACGACCTCGTCGGCCGTGCAGTTGCGCTTCGACCTGCGCAATACCCGCTCGCTGCCCGAAGACGTCGCCGCCAGGCTGGCCGTGCTCGCCGGCAGCCGGCTGACCAAGGACGGGGTGATCATCATCGTCGCCGACGGCCATCGCAGCCAGCGGATGAACCGCGACGAGGCGCTGGCCCGGCTGGTCGAGCTGATCCGCAGCGCGACCGTGCGGCAGAAGGCGCGCCGCCCGACCCGTCCGACCAAGGGGTCCAAGGAACGGCGCCTCGAATCGAAGTCGCGCCGGTCGTCGATCAAGGCCGGGCGCCAGGGTCGGCCGTCGGCCGATTAGTCGAGGGACGGCCGCAGCTCGGCCAGGATCGCCGTCAGGTCCGCGCCGCCATGGCCATGCAACCACGATTGCCGGCCCTGCAGTTCCGGGGCTTCCTTCCAGCCCGGCTCGATACCGGTCATGTCGGGCAACTGGTGGGCGATGCCCTTGTGGCAGTCGATGCAGGTCTTCTCGCGCGTCACCAGGAAGCGGCTGTGGATGTCGGCGGCGCGCCGCGTTTGCTTGGTGAAATCCATCGCGGCTGCCGAATGGCAGTTGCGGCATTCCAGCGAATCGTTGGCCTTCAGCCGCGCCCATTCGTGCTTGGCCAGTTCGAGCCGCATGCCCAGGAACTTCTCCCGCGTCGCAATGGTGCCGAAGATCTTGCCCCAGACCTCCTTGGAGGCCTGCATCTTGCGGGCGATCTTGTCGGTCCAGTTGTGCGGCACGTGGCAATCGGGGCATGAGGCCCGCACGCCGGAGCGATTGGAAAAATGGATGGTCTGGGTCAGTTCCTGATACACGTTGTCGCGCATCTCGTGGCAGGAAATGCAGAACTTCTCGGTATTCGTCAGCTCCAGCGCGGTGTTGAACCCGCCCCAGAACACCACGCCGCAGACGAAACCGCCGAGCGTCAGGAAGCCCAACGGCAAATAGGCGCTCGGCCGGCTGACGACATGCCAGAAGCCGACGAGCAGGGTGCGCAGCCGTGCGATCATGTCGAAGCGGCCCTCACGGTTTCCGGCCGACGTCGTGGGCGTCCTGGAACGTGTTCGGCACCAGCGGCGCGACGTCGGTCTGCTGGACGTGGCAGGCGGTGCAGAAATAGCGCCGCGGCGTGACATCGGAGAGGACCTGGCCGTCGCGGTCCTGGAAATGGGTGACGCTGATCATCGGCGCCCCCGATCCCTCGGTGAACTCGCGGCGGTGGCAGTCCATGCAGCGATTGGCATTCAGGGTCAGCTGGTAGCCGTCGATCGAATGCGGAATCACCGGCGGCTGCTCAGGGTAATTGCGCATCCGCCTGACGTCGTCGACGATAGGCCGGCCCAGCGGCGGAATGTGTTCCGATGCCATCGGCGGCGCGGTGCCGGTCAGCCGCGGCACGATCCTGACGGGATCGGCCTGCTGCGCCGAGGCGATGCCGAAAATCAGGGCCAACCAGCCGGCAAGCCCGAGGGCGAACAGCGTCCGCATGGCCGTCACGCGGAGACCGGCAGGATCCTGACCGCGCATTTCTTGAAATCCGTCTGCTTGGAGATGGGATCGGTCGCATCCAGCGTCACCTTGTTGATCAGCTGGCTGGCATCGAACCAGGGCACGAAGACCACGCCGGGCGGCATCCGGTTGCGCCCTCGCGTCTCGACGCGCGAGCGCATCTCGCCGCGCCGCGACACGACGCGCACCTCGGCCCCCTGGTTCAGACCGCGGGCGCGGGCGTCGTCGGGATGCATGAAGACACGCGCGCCGGTAAACGCCTTGTAGAGTTCCGGCACCCGCATCGTCATCGACCCGGAATGCCAGTGTTCGAGAACGCGGCCGGTGACCAGCCAGAGGTCGTATTCGCCGTCGGGCGATTCCGCCGGCGGTTCGTAGGGCACGGCGAGGATGCGGGCCTTGCCGTCCTTGTTGCCGTAGAACTCGACCCCCCTGCCGGGCTTGACATAGGGGTCGAGGCCCTCGCGATAGCGCCACAGCGTCTCCTTGCCCTCGACCACCGGCCAGCGCAGGCCACGCACCGCGTGATAGGTGTCGTAGGGCGCAAGATCGTGGCCGTGGCCGCGGCCGAAGGCGGCATATTCCTCGAACAGCCCTTTCTGCACGTAGAAGCCGAAATACCGCGCCTCGGCATTGTCATAGCCGGCCTCGACCTCGCCGGCCGCAAACCGGTCGATCTGGCCGTTGCGGAACAGCACGTCGAACAGGGTCTTGCCGCGATAGTCCGGATTGGCATCGAGGATCTCGGCCCCCCAGACCTCGTCGGTCGTGAAGCGCTTGGAGAACTCCATCATCTGCCAAAGGTCGGAGCGCGCCTCGCCCGGGGCGGCGACCAGCTGGTGCCAGACATGGGTGCGGCGCTCGGCATTGCCGTAGGCACCCTCCTTCTCGACCCACATCGCCGCCGGCAGGATCAGGTCGGCGGCCAGCGCGGTGACCGTCGGATAGGCGTCGGAGACGACGATGAAATTTTCCGGGTTGCGGTAGCCGGGATAGGCCTCGGCAGTATTGTTGGGCGAGGCCTGCAGGTTGTTGTTGACCTGTATCCAGTAGAAATTGAGCTTGCCGTCCCGCAGCGCCCGGTCCTGTTCGACGGCGTGATAACCGGGTCTTTCCGGAATGACGCCAGCGGGAATGCGCCAGATCTCCTCGGCATGCCGGCGGTGCTCGGGGTTGGTCACCGTCATGTCGGCGGGCAGGCGGTGGGCGAAGGTGCCGACCTCGCGCGCGGTGCCGCAGGCCGACGGCTGGCCGGTGAGGGAAAACGGGCTGTTGCCGGGCTCGGAAATCTTTCCTGTCAGCAGATGCAGGTTGTAGACGAGCTGGTTGGCCCAGACCCCGCGTACATGCTGGTTGAAGCCCATCGTCCACAGCGACACGACCTTGCGCCGGGGATCGGCATAGAGCTCGGCCAGCTGGCGCAGGAACCCGGGCTCGACGCCGGTCAGGGCCGAGGTCTTCTCCAAGGTGTAGTCCTTGACGAAGGCGGCGTAGGCGGCGAAGTCGATCGGCGTGGTTGCCCCGGCATCGGCGGCCTTCTTCGCGCGGACCTCGCGCGGATCGTCCGGCCGCAGGCCGTAGCCGATCTCGACCGCCCCCTTGACGAAGGTCGCATGCCGGTCGACGAAGTCCCGGTTCACCCGCCCGGTCGTGATGATGTGGTTGGCGATGTAGTTGAGGATCGCCAGGTCGGTTCCCGGCTTGAACACGATCGGAATGTCGGCCAAGTCTGAGGACCGCTGCGTATAGGTCGACAGCACCGCGACCTTGACATGAGGATGGCCCAGGCGGCGATCGGCGATCCGCGTCCACAGGATCGGGTGCATCTCCGCCATGTTCGACCCCCACAGGACGAACGCGTCGGCATGCTCGAAGTCGTCATAGCAGCCCATCGGCTCGTCCATGCCGAAGGTGCGCATGAACGCATAGGCGGCGGACGCCATGCAGTGCCGGGCATTGGGATCGAGGTTGTTGGAGCGGAAGCCCGCCCGCATCAGCTTGGTCGCGGCGTAGCCTTCGAAGATCGTCCATTGGCCCGAGCCGAACATGCCCAGCGCCGTCGGCCCCTTTGCCTTCAGGGTCTCCTTGGCCTTGGCCGCCATGACGTCGAACGCCTCGTCCCAGGATACCGGCGTGAACTCGCCGTCCTTGGCGAAGGCCCCATTTTTCTTGCGCAACAACGGCCGGGTCAGGCGGTCGGCGCCGTACATGATCTTGGAGAGGAAATAGCCCTTCACGCAGTTCAGGCCGCGATTGACCTCGGCCTTCATGTCGCCGTGGGTGGCGATGACCCGGCCGTCCTTGACCCCGACCATGACCCCGCAGCCGGTGCCGCAGAAGCGGCAGGGTGCCTTCGACCATTTGATCTGCAGCGCGTCGACGCCGCCCGGCACCGGCTGGGCGCCAGCCGGCAGCGTCACGTTGGCGGCCAGCGCGGCAATGCCGGCCGCCTGTGCCTTCAGCAGGTCGCGACGCGACGGGCTCATGCGGCATCCCCCTCGTCAAGGCGCTGTTCGAAGACCATGTTGGCGGCCAGCACGCCCGGCAGGTCGGCGATCAGCGCCAGCCGCCCGCCCAGCTCGCCGCTGCTCGGCGCTTCCATGACGATGACGATCTTGCCGTTTTCGACATGCGCGACCTCGGTGCCCGGCAGGGCGCGCAGCCGCTCGGCCAATGCGGCGGCCTGGTCAGGCCAGGCCACCACCACCGCGCTCGATATGTGCACGGCATGGCGTCCGGTCAGAAAGCGGCGACGGTCCATGTCAACGCGATCGGTCATAACCACCCCTCAATGCGGTGCACCGGGCGGGCCGAACACCATCTGGGTCATCCAGATGAGGAAGCCGTAGCCCCCGACCACGCCAACGGCCAGGACCGGCCAGATCAGCACGGCAAGAATGATGAAGGCGAATAATTCGCGGGATCTGGAGGATATGGGCGGCGAATCCGCAGCGCCCGCTTCTGTCTTCATGACCGACCTCGCATTGGCATGCCAGTATTTTGGCGCTATGCAGCACTCGGAACGACAGACCTCCACTCTTGTCGATTCATGATGGACTGTCAAAAGGTATCTAAATATTCGTCTATTTTGTTCTAAAGGATAAGATTTATTGCTGCGGTGCACAAATTTGGTCGCCGTTATACTGTTATGTTCTATCATTTTGGCGGTCGCTGCCGATACCCCTGCCGCAGAATTGATCGCCCACCGGGCTTGCAGCGCGGCAAGATAGTCGCCATCTACGCACCGGCGGTCGGGGAGCGGGCGATGATCACGTGTCAGGAGAAAACCGGCGGCTGGCCGATGTCGCGGCTGCTGCCCATGGTGCTCGCCGGACTGATTATCCTGGCCGGCCTGCCGGTCTGGCTGATCGGATTCTTCGGCGCCCGCGACAACACCAACCGGCTGATGCACGACCAGCTGGAACTGTTCGGCCGCACGATCAACGAACGCCTGGCCAGCCAGCTCGGCCCCGTCCAGATCCAGATCGACTACCTGGCGGGCGCCGTCCGCGCCGGCCGGCTGAGCCCCCGCGACGAGCCCGCCTTCGGCGCCGCCATCTTCGGCGCGCTGGCCGCAACGCCGCAGCTGGGCGGCATCACGCTGCTGCGCCCCGACCTGAGCCTGCTGCGCTACGACCGCGCCACCGGCACGGTCGCCCGCGGCCAGAGCGCCGAGGCCGCCGGCACGCTGATCGATATCGCGCGTGATGGCGGCGGCCGGGCCATGTGGTCGCCGCCGGTCTGGAGTCCGCGCGACGGCCAGGCCGTGATCACCTACCATGCCGACCTCTACGACGATGACGGCTTCGCCGGCGTCCTGATCGCGGCGCTTACGGTCGACCATCTCTCGGAAATGCTGACCGACCTGCTGGGCCCGATGCGGCTGACGCCGTTCATCCTGGTCGGCCGCGAGCGCGTGCTGTCCCATCCCCGCTTCGTCTCGGCCCCGCCGGGCCGGCAGGCCGACGGTGCGGCGCTGCCGACCCTCGACGGAATCGACGATCCGGTGCTGGCGACGATGTGGTCGGAGCCGCATTCGCTGAACCGCGACCTGGGTCTGCGCGGCATTTCGGCGCACTGGTTCTACGGCCCCGAGGAGACCTATGTCGCCGCCTATGTCACGCTGAACGCCTACGGACCCCAGCCCTGGATTGCCGGCGCCTATTGGGAAAGCGCCGAAAGCCGGCGCGAGCGTTTCACCGTGATGGCGATCGGCTTTGGCGGCGGGGCGCTGATCGTCGTGGCGCTGATCGTCGGGCTCAAGGTCGGCCGCCGGCTGGGCCGGCCGATCAAGGCCCTGGCCGCGGTGGCCCGCGCGGTCGAGGCACTCGATTTCGCCGCGGTGCGCGCCCTGCCGCGCGGACCGATCGCCGAGGTCAACGAAGCCGCGCAGGCCTTCGAACGGATGGGCGGGGCGCTGGCCTGGGTCGAGACCTACCTGCCACGCGCCCTGGTGCGCCGGCTGATCGCGGCCGGCACCACCGCCCCGGCCAGCGAGAACCGCAACGTCACCGTCATGTTCACCGACCTCGAGGGCTACACCAGGCTGTCCCGCGACCAATCGCCGGAAGAAGTGGCCGAATACCTGAACGAGGTCATCGCCTGCGTCGGGCCGGTCATCGAGGAAACCGGCGGTACCATCGACAAGTATATCGGCGATGCGATCATGGCGTTCTGGGGCGCGCCCGCCCCCCAGGCCGACCATGCCGCCGCGGCCGCGCGGGCCGCGCTGGCGATCGCCGAGTGCCTGAGCCGCTACAACGCCGCGCGGCGTGCCGCCGGCAAGCCCTGCTGCCGCATGCGCATCGGCATCCATTCCGGCGACGGGCTGGTCGGCAATGTCGGCTTCTCGGGCCGGATGAACTATACGGTCATCGGCGACGTGGTGAATTTCGCCCAGCGTCTGGAACGCCACGGCAAGACCCTGGCCGACACACGCGAGGAAGTTGTGATCCTGATTTCGGGGGCGACCCGGGCGGCGCTGTCCGACGATTTCGCCGTCGCCGCCCACACCCCGCCCGCGACCGAGCCGGTCTTCCGTCTCCTGCCGGCCACGGTGAAGGAATTGTCGCCGGAAATGTGACGGCGCTCACAGTCGCCGCGCCGCCGGCCTGTCATGGTCCGGGTGTGGCGGCGACGTCACCTGGTCCCCCAACCAGCATCGAGTACCTTCTAGGTTTCCCGAGGTTTCGCCGGCCCTTTCGGGCCACCCTCTCCCCCCCGTACCCTCCGGCCCGAGGCCGGCGGACTTCGAGGAACCCCCGCGACGCTCGTTTCGCGCGGCCGCCCCCGGCAGCGCCTGCCATGACATCAGGGGCGGCCGTTCTCTTTTGGACGGCGAATCGCGTCCATGCTAAGCCCGCTGCATGCGGCGAATCACCTGGATCCCGTGCCTTCTGCTGGCAGCCTGCGGCAGCCCGGAACCGCCCGTTCCGGCCTTCACGCCGCCACCACCCGTCCCCCCGCCCGCCGGCATGTCCTGCCAGGCGCAGCTCGCCGCCGCCGGCGCGGTCTTCCAGCCCGTCAAGATGTCGGCCGCGGCGCAGATGTCGTCGCCTTGCACGCTGGAGGACGGCGTCAAGCTTACCCGCACCACCGTGAACCTGAACCGCCCGGTCGAGATGACCTGCCCGATGGCGCTGACCCTGGTGCGCTATGAAACCGAGGTGATGCAGCCGACGGCCCGCCGGGTGTTCGGCCAGGAGATCGCCACGATCAACCATGCCGGGGGCTTCACCTGCCGCGCCATGACCGGCAGCAACGGCAAGCGTCTGTCGGAACACGGCCACGGCCGCGCCTTCGACATCTGGGGCTTCGTCCTGAAGAACGGCACCAGGATCAGCGTCACCAACGACTGGGCGGCCCGCGACCGCAAGGCCGCGTTCCTGCACGAATCGTCGCGGCGCGCCTGCGGCATCTTCTCGGTCGTCCTCGGGCCGGGCTCGGGCTACGACCATCGCGACCATCTGCATTTCGACATCGGGCGCGGCACGTCGTGCAATCCGTGAGCCTGCCGATCGACGCGGTGATGCCCGAGATCCTGGCGCCGCTGGCCGCCGGCCGCGACGTGGTGCTGCAGGCCGCACCCGGTGCCGGCAAGACGACACGGGTGCCGCTGGCCTTGCTCGACCAGCCCTGGACCGGAGGCGGCCGCATCCTGGTGCTGGAGCCGCGCCGCCTGGCCGCCCGCGCCGCCGCCCGCCACATGGCCGCGCTGCTGGGCGAGGCGGTCGGGGAAACGGTCGGCTATCGCGTGCGGATGGATGCGAAGGTCGGGCCGCGCACCCGGATCGAACTGGTCACCGACGGCCTGTTCCTGCGCCGGCTGCAGCAGGATCCGGGTCTCGACGGCGTCGCCGCCGTGCTGTTCGACGAAGTGCACGAGCGCGGGCTGGAAAACGACCTGGCGCTGACCCTGTGCCTGGAGGCCAAGGCCGCACTGCGCAACGACCTGCGCCTGGTGGCGATGTCGGCGACGCTTGAGGCCGAGCGCTTCGCCCGCCTGCTGGGCGATCCGGCGCTGGTCACCTCGGCCGGTCGCGCCTTTCCGGTCGCGACACGCTATCTGGAGCGCACGGCACGCGGCCGGCTCGAGGACGACGTCGCGGCCGCCGTGCGCAAGGCCCTGACCGAGGAGCAGGGCGACATCCTGGCCTTCCTGCCCGGCACCGCCGAGATCCGCCGCACTGCCGAACGGCTGGGGGCCTTGCCCGGCGGCATCCAGGTCCATCCGCTGTACGGCGACCTGTCGCGCGAGGCACAGGACGACGCCATCGCCCCGTCGGCGCCCGGCCGGCGCAAGGTGGTGCTGGCAACCGCGATCGCCGAGACCAGCCTGACCATCGAGGGCGTGCGGGTCGTGATCGATTCCGGCCTGGCCCGGCTGCCGCGCTTCGATCCCGCCAGCGGCATGAGCCGGCTGGTCACCGTCAAGGTCTCGCAGGCCTCGGCCGAACAGCGGCGCGGCCGCGCCGGCCGTGTCGCCGCCGGCGTCTGCTACCGGCTGTGGGGCGAGGCCGAGGATCGCGCGCTGCCGCTGCGCCCCGACCCCGAAATCCTGACCGCCGATCTGAGCCCGCTGGCGCTGGAACTGGCGGCCTGGGGCGTGCGCGACGCGGCCGCCCTGACCTGGGCCGACCCGCCGCCCGCGGCGGCGCTGGCCCAGGCCCGCGGCCTGCTGCGCGAGCTGGGCGCGCTCGACCGGGACGACGCCATCACCGCGCATGGCCGCCGCATGGCCGGCATCGGCACCCATCCGCGGCTGGCACACATGATCCTCGGTGCTGCCGAACGGGGCCACGGCCGGCTGGCCTGCCTGATCGCGGCGCTGCTGGAGGACCGCGATATCGCACGCGGCGGCCGCGACATCGACCTGCGCGGCCGGGTCGAGATGGTCGCGCGCGGCCGCGGCGCGGCCGAGCAGGTGCGGCGCGCCGCGCAACGCTGGGTCGCCATGCTGCCGCGCGACGCCCGCAGCGAGGAAACCGACCCTGAAGCAACGGGCACGGTGCTGGCCCTGGCCTATCCCGATCGCATTGCCCAGCTGCGGCCGGGCACCCGCGGCCGTTTCCTGATGGCTAACGGCCGTGGCGCGGTGGTCGACGAGACCGACCCGCTGGCGGCCAGCCCGTGGCTGGCCATCGCCGACCTCGACGGCGACGCGCGCGAGGCCCGGGTGTTCCGGGCCGCCCCGCTGGCGCAGGCCGATGTCGAGGGTCTGTTCGGCCAGCTGATCGTGGCCGAGTCCGTCGTCGCCTGGGACGACCGCGAAGGCGCGGTGCAGGCACGAAGGCGCCGGCGCCTCGGCGCCATTCCGCTGAAGGACGACCGCTGGACCGATCCGCCGCCCGAGGCCTTGGTGGCGGCGACCCTCGACGGCATCCGCCGTCTCGGCCTCGCGGTACTGCCATGGACCAGGCCGCTCGAACAGCTGCGTGCCCGCGTCGCGCTCGTCGCGACCGCGCAGGCCGGATCCTCCGACGACGCATGGCCGGATTTCTCCGAGGCGGGCCTCACCGCCACCCTCGACGACTGGCTCGCCCCCTATCTCGCCGGCATCACCCGGCGCAGCCAGTTCGACCGGATCGATCTCGAGGCCGCGCTGTCGGCCAGGCTGACCTGGGCACAGCGCCAGCGCCTCGACCAGCTCGCCCCGACCCATTTCGACCTGCCGAGCGGCAGCCGCGCCGCGATCGACTATCGCCCCGGCGCGGACCCCTTCCTGTCGGTCAAGCTGCAGGAAATGCTCGGCCAGATCGAGACGCCGACCGTGGCCGGCGGCCGCGTGCCGCTGACCATCGAACTGCTGTCGCCGCCCGGCCGGCCGCTGCAGGTGACGCGCGATCTGGCGAGCTTCTGGCGCAACGGCTATGTCCAGGTCCGCGCCGAGATGCGCGGCCGCTACCCGAAGCACGACTGGCCGGAAGACCCGTTCACCGCCATTCCCCATCGCGGCACCAAGCGCGCGCTGCAGGCAGCCCTGAAAAAGACCTAGGATAAAAATCCTGGATTCGGGGATCGGTGGGAAAGAGTGGGAAAAAAGGCCCGGCCGCCGAAAGGCTGGGGCAGGAGCGGGAGGGAACATAGCCTCCGGCGGCCGGGACTTCAAAACCCCGGTTGCGGGTCCGGGGATGGCGCCGGTTGCGGGTCCGTCGCCATGGCAAAATGATGCCGGCACAAGGCCCGGCATGCTGTGCCAGCCGTCACAGGATCACCAAAGCGACATCACCAGGGCAGGATCGACCGGCTGGCCGCCGATACGCAGTTCGAAATCGAGATGCGGCCCGGTGGCCAGCCCCGACGCGCCGACATAGCCGATGACCTGCCCCTGGGCGACGCGGCCGCCGACGCGCAGCCCCATCTCGTATCCCGAGAGATGCGCATAGCGGCTTTCCAGCCCCTTGTCGTGGCGCAGCGTGACCAGCCGACCGTAATTGCCGCGCCACTCCATCATCTCGACGATGCCATCGGCCGTCGCATAGACCGGCGTGCCCAGCGGCGCCGCGAAGTCCATGCCCTTGTGGAAGCGCATGTCGCCCAGCACCGGATGCACCCGCCAGCCGAAGCCCGAGGTCATCCGCGCCTTGACGATCGGCCGGATCAGCCCCGACAGCGCCTGCGGTGCCACCGGCGCCAGCGGCAGCGCCGGCAGCGGCAGCAGGCTCAGCGATGCGGTCATCGGCTTCGGGAACACCATCGGCGGCAGCGGCAGGGCCGAGCGCAGCCCGGCCTTGGCCGTGCCCGAGGCCACCGCGATCTCGATGCCCATCGGGCTGTCCTCGGCATAGACGCCGTAGCCGCCGTCCTCGCCGCGCGCCAGCACCCGCTGGCGCCGCGCGCCGCCCCGGATCTGGAGCGCCACCAGCTCCGGGCTGCCGTCGGCCGGCCTGATCAGCGACAGGACCAGGCGGTCCTGCCGGCGCAGCCGCCCAAGCTCGGCATCGCCGGCGAGAAGCTGGCCGATCTGCGCCGCCTCGGTCTCGGTGACGCCCCAGCGCCGCAGTTCGGCCTCGACCGTCTCGCCGTTCTTCGGGAATACCGACAGGACGGAGGCGCGGCGCAGATCGGACACGAAAGGGGCGACGGCCGCCGCCTCGGGCGCCATCGGCGGCGGCCCCGGATGCGGCTCGGCCGATGCGGCCCCGATCTGCCCCAGATCGGCCAGCACCGCCAGAACCGCTATGGCGGCCGCCCGTCTCATCCCCGCCTGACGAGGGCCCAGGCCGCGTCGCGGCGCCGCCGGCGCAGCGGGTGTTCGTGCACGATCGGGCCATAGGCCTGCCAGACCTTGCGGCAGGCGTTCAAAGTCATCGCCCCGTCGCCGCCGAACACCAGCGCATGAGCGCCGCGCGGCAGGGCCTGCAGCGCCGCACGCACCCGCGCCTCCCAGAATGCGGCGGGCGTTTCCCGGCTGCGGGTCAGCGGGATCATGCGGTTGGCCAGCAGCGAATGGACGATCTGGTCGTCGACCACGTATTCGTCGATGCCGTTGGTCGGCGGGTTGACGGCGACGACGCAGTCGCGGTCCAGGGCGAGCCGGCCGACCAGGGTGGCGAGATCCTCGCAATGGACCTCGACCGAGCCGGGCCGCTGCAGGCCCATCGCCTCGTTGATCCGCGCCACGACCGGCGCCAGCGCCTCGAGCGGCGCCGCCGCGCGCGCGATATAGGCGTCCCACCAGCCGCCGTCGAGTTCGGCGATCTGGGCCGGATCGTGGGTCATCAGCACCGGGAACTTCTGGTCGTCGTCCATCGCGAAGCCCTGTGCCCAGAGCAGCGCCAGATAGCGGTATGCCGGTGCGGCCCGCGCCGGCACCTCGGCGAAGTAAAGCCGGTCGAAGACGTCTGCTGCCGGTTCCAGCAGGTAGTCGCAGGCGAAATGGAAGCTGGGGACATGCGGCCGCAGCCGCGGGGCCGGCGTCGTCACCAGCCGTTCGACGGTCGTCCAGTCGAGGCTCACGCCGCCCCACAGGGCCCGGGCGGCGACGGCGGTGCGCTCGGCGGCGTCGTTGACGACGAGGCGGCCTGCGCCGCGCGCGCCGTAATAGAGCGGCATCAGGCAGGATCCCGCCGTCAGGTCGACGAAGCCGAAACGGGCGAGGGCGCGCGGCGCGATGCCGTCGATGGCGGCGACGATGCCCGGCACCAGTTCCGGAATGGCGCCGTCCAGCGGAAACATCGCGCGGGCGAGGGTCGATAACAGGGTCGAGGTCATGCTAGACCTTCCCATAGCATCGAATTGCCGGCTGGGGCAAAAGGGAGAGGAAACAGCAATGGTCGCCTTGAGTTTCGAAACCACGCGCCGGGTGCTCTGCGAACCGGGGGCAAGCGCGAAACTGGGGCCGCTGATGGCCGATCTCGGCGTCACCCGCGCGCTGCTGGTCACCGACCCGGGCGTGGCGAAACTCGGGCTGTTCGACGCCGCGCTGGACTCGCTCAAGGCGGCCGGAATCGGCGTCGCCGTCTACGACCAGGTGGTCGCCGATCCGCCGGAGGCGATCGTCCACGCGGTGACCGCCCTGGCCCGGGCCGAGCGCGTCGACGGCGTGGTGGGCTTCGGCGGCGGCTCGTCGATGGATGTCGCCAAGCTCGCCGCCTTCCTGCCGATCGCCGGCCAGCGCCTGGACGAGGTCTACGGCGTCGGCAATGCCCGCGGCCGGCGGCTGCCGCTGGTGCAGGTGCCGACCACGGCCGGCACGGGATCGGAAGTCACCGGGATCGCGATCATCACGACGGGCGAATCGGAGAAGAAGGGCGTCGTCTCGCCGCTGCTGCTGCCCGACGTCGCGCTGCTCGATGCCGACCTGACGCTCGGCCTGCCCCGTCACGTCACCGCGGCGACCGGGGTCGACGCGATGGTCCATGCGATCGAGGCCTTCACCTCGAAGATCAAGAAGAACCCGGTCTCGGACGCGCTGGCCCGCGAGGCGCTGACCCTGCTCGGCCGCAACCTGCGCCATGTCTGCGGCGACGGGGCGCGCGACCGCGACGCCCGCTCGGCCATGCTGCTCGGCGCCTTGCTCGCCGGCATGGCCTTCGCCAACGCGCCGGTCGCCGCGGTCCATGCGCTGGCCTATCCGGTCGGCGGGCATTTCCATGTCCCGCATGGCCTGTCCAACGCCCTGATGCTGCCGCATGTGCTGCGCTTCAACCTGAGCGCCGCCACCGCGCACTATGCCGAGCTGGGGCGGCTGGTCTGTCCCGACCGCCACTTCGCCGGCGACGACGAGGCAGCCGCGGGCCTGGTCGCCGGGCTGGAAGCGCTGATCGACGATGTCGGGCTGGAAAAACGTCTGCGCCAGGTCGGGATCAGCCACAACCAGCTGCCGATGCTGGCCCGCGACGCGATGAACCAGACCCGGCTGCTGGTCAACAATCCGCGCGAAGTGACCGAGGCCGACGCGCTGGCGATCTACGAGCAGGCCTGGTGATGAGCGAACGCAAGACCGAGACCCGCGCCACCTACCGCCACAGCCTGGCGATCCCGACGCGCTGGATGGACAACGACATCTACGGCCACGTCAACAACGTGGTCTACTATTCCTATTTCGACACGGTGGTGAACGAGTACCTGATCCGCGAAGGCGGCCTCGACATCGCCAACGGCACGATCGTCGGCCTGGCGGTCGAGACCTTCTGCCAGTTCCATCAGTCGCTGGCGTTCCCGGAAGTGATCGATGCCTGCCTCAGGGTCGCCAAGCTCGGCACGTCGTCGGTCCGCTACGAGATCGCCTTGTATCGCCAGGGCGTCGAGACCCCGGCGGCAACCGGCCATTTCGTGCATGTCTTCGTCGAACGCGGTCCCCAGACCCCGACACCGATCCCGCCGCGGCTGCGCGCGGCACTGGAACGGCTGGTGGTCGGCTGAAGCGTCAGCCTTCGAGGTAGAGCTCGGCCAGACGCGCGCGTTCGGCCGGGCCGACCCCGATCGCGGCCAGGAAGCCGTCGACGCTGCCGTGATCGTCTTCGATCGCGGCGAAGGCGGCGGCCAGCAGCCGCTCGTCGACCCGCCCCAGCACCGCCATCGCCTCCTCCGGCAGGGCGCGGGCGTTCGAGCCGTCCTCGCGCCAGTACTGGTTGGTCAGCAGGTAGTCGGCGACGATGGTGTCGCGGTCGACGCCGAGGGCCGAAAGCGTCAGCGCCGCACCGACCCCGGTGCGGTCCTTGCCGGCCGAGCAATGGAAGACCAGCGGGCCACCCTTGAGCAGCTGCCGGAACAGCTCGGCATAGCGCCCGGCATGATCGCGGACATAGGCCCGGTAGGTCGCCTGCATCATCGCCAGCACGGCGGCGCCGGTCACGGGCTCGCCCGAGGCGACGAGCCGCTGCAACTGCGGCACCACCGACGGTTCGATCGACAGCGGGACGACTTCGGCGCGGCCGAGCGCGCTGGGGCGCAATGCCGCCTCGTCCACGCCGCGGAAATCGCAGATCGTGGTGATGCCGAGCGTGTCGAGCGTCGCGCGGTCGCCATCGGCCAGCGCGCCGAGATGGCTGGACCGGAACAGGCGACGCCAGCGCAGCCGGCGTCCGTCGGCCGTGGCATAGCCGCCGAGATCGCGGAAGTTGGTCACGCCCGACAGGTCGAGGCGGCGGGGAAGTTCGGTCATGCGGGCACCCTCAGACGCTTGCCGGCAAACGCGCGCCGGTCCGGCCGCAGAATAGATGAAGCCGCGCCGCATCGACAAAAAACTGTGGCAGCTCGGCCCCCTGCCAGCTGCCGGGCAGGCGCATCTGCAGGGCCAGGCCATCGTGATCGAGATGCAGCAGGCTTTCGGCGCCCAGCGCCTCGACATGACGCAGCCGGGCCTGGAACGGCTGCGGCCGGATGCAGGACGCCGGATCGAGCCGGATATCCTCCGGCCGCACGCCAACCAGCGCATCCGCCGGCCCGGCCGCAGCGAACGGTGCGCGCGCCAGCGGCAGCAGGTTCATCGCCGGCGCGCCGATGAAGCCGGCGACGAAGGCGTTGGCCGGATGGGCATAGACGTCGAGCGGCCGGCCGATCTGCTGGATATGGCCGTCCTTCATCACCACCATGCGGTCGGCCATCGTCATCGCTTCGACCTGGTCGTGGGTGACATAGACGGCGGTGACCCCCAGCCGCTGCTGCAGGGTACGGATCTCGGCCCGGGCGCTGGCGCGCAGCCGCGCATCGAGGTTCGAGAGCGGCTCGTCGAACAGGAACGCTTGCGGCCGGCGCACGATCGCGCGGCAGACCGCGACGCGCTGGCGCTGGCCGCCCGACAGCTCGCGCGGCTTGCGCTCGAGCAACCCCTCGATCCCCATCGTCGCCGCCGCCTGGGCGACTTCGGCGGCGATCTCGCGCTTGCTCATCCGCTTCAGCCGCAGCGAGAAGCCGATGTTCTCCGCCACGGTCATGTGGGGATAGAGGGCGTAGCTCTGGAACACCATGGCGATGTTGCGCTCGCGCGGCGGACGGTCGGTGATGTCGTCGGGGCCGAGGCGGATGCGTCCGGCCGTCGGCTGCTCCAGCCCGGCCAGCATGCGCAGCGACGTGGTCTTGCCGCAGCCCGACGGGCCGACCAGGACGACGAACTCGCCATGGCCGATATCAAGGTCGAAGCGGGCGACGGCCGCCACCGTGCCGAAACGCTTTTCGATGCCGTCGAAGACGATGTCGGCCATGGCGATCTACCCCTTCAAGCCCGACGAGACGAACGTATCCATCACCCGCCGCTGGAAGGCGAAGAAGACGGCGAGGGCCGGCAGGCTGACCAGCGTGACCCCGGCCATCAACGGCCCGTAGGCATCGGCCATTTCCTCCTGCAGATATTGCCTGATGCCGACCTGCAGGGTGCGGGCATGGTCGGAATCGGTGACCAGCAGCGGCCAGAAGTACTCGTTCCAGCAATCGATGAAGAGCACGACGACCAGGGCCGACAGGGCGGGACCGAGATTGGGGACGACGACGAGCCACAGGGCGCGCCAGTGGCCGGCCCCGTCCATCTCGGCGGCATCGTAGAGTTCCGGCGGGAAGGCCAGGAAATGCTGCCGCAGCAGGAATACCGCGAACGGCATCGCCAGGTTGGGCACGATCAGGGCGGTCCAGCTGTCGAACCAGCCGAGATTGCCCATCATGATGTAGATCGGGATCATCGTCAGCTGGTGCGGGATCATCATCGCGCCCAGCACCAGGGCAAAGGCCACGTCGCGGCCGCGGAACTGCCAGCGGGCAAAGCCGTAGGCGGTCAGGATGGCGATGACGATCTGGCCGCCGACGCGCAGGACCGTGGTGCCGGCCGTGTTCCAGAGATACTGGCCGAACGGCATGTCGCGGAACAGCGCGACGAAATTGCCCCAGGTCGGGTTCTGCGGCCAGGGGACGCTGGAGAAGATCTCGTTATGCGGCTTGAAGGCCGCCAGCACCACCAGCGCCATCGGCACCAGCACGGCCAGCGAGGCCAGCGTCAGCAGCGCGTGGCCGATCACCTTCCAGGGGCGGGTCAGTTCCATCTATTGCTTGTACTGGACATGGCGGTCGAGCAGCCCGACCTTCACCAGCGTCACGAACAGCAGCAGCACGAACAGCAGCACCGTGCCGGCGGCGCCATAGCCGACGTTGAAGGTCAGGAAGGTGTACTGGTAGACCATGTAGAACAGGTTGGTCGTCGCGTTCGACGGCCCGCCCTGGGTCATCACGTCGATCGGGGTGAAGACCTGCTGGATCGTGAACACCACGGTCGAGACCAGGACGAAGAACGTGGTCGGGGTCAGCAGCGGCCAGATCAGATGCCGCAGCACCGCCCAGTCGCCGGCGCCGTCGAGGCGCATGGCTTCGATATAGTGCCGGTTGATCGAGGCGAGGCCGGCGAGATAGAGCAGCATGTTGAAGCCGAGGATCTTCCACGACGACAGGCCCAGCACCACCCAGATCGCCCAGTCGGGATCGGCGAGCAGGTTGGGCATGCCAAGGCCGAACAGCCCCAGGAACTGCTGCATGTAGCCGCCCAGCGGGCTGAGCAGCCAGCTCCACGCCACCGCGACGACGACGAAGGAAAGCAGCGTCGGCAGGAACAGGATGGTGCGATAGACATGCCCGCCGGCACCGAAGCTCCAGACCGCGACCGCCAGCGGGATCGGCAGCAGGACCTTCAGCGGAATGCCGGCCGCGATGTAGATCAGCGTGTTGCGCGCCGCCGCGGCAAACAGCGGCGAGCCGGCAACGCCCTCGTAGTTGGCCAGCCCGACCCATTTCGTCGGCTGACCCGGATTGAGGTTCCAGGACACGAAGCTCAGGTAGAGCGTGTGGATGAACGGCCAGTAGGTGAAGACCGCCATCAGCACCAGGATCGGGGCCAGATAGGCCCAGGCGATGCTGGGCCTGGCGCGGCCGGACGGCGTCACTGCTTGTTGGCCGCCAGCGCCTGGTTCATCCGCTTGGCGGCATCCGGCACCAGCACGGCCGCCGGCGCCTTGCCGGCCCACAGGTCGTCGATCAGGTTGGAAACGATGTTCTGGGCCTCGAGCGTGCCCTTTTCGGGCCAGACGGCGGTCGGCACGGTCTCGGCCATCTGGGCGATGACCGGCGCGACCAGCGGGAATTCCTCGACGTAGCGCTTCATCGCCGGATCGGCCAGCGGATCCTTGGCCAGCGGCATGTAGCCGGTCTCGCGCGACCAGCGGTTCGACACCTCGCGCTTCGACAGATGGCCGAGGAACTTGAGCGCAGCATCGCGCTTCTCGCCGGCCGGGGCGTAGAGCATCAGCGCGGCGCCGGAATTCGGCACCCGGCGCGGTTCATTGCCGAACAGCGGATACTGCGCCACGCCCAGTTCGAACTTGCCGGCGCTGCCGTCGACGAAGCCGCGCAGCCCGGCCGACGAGTTGATGTACATCGCCATCCGCCCGCCCTGGAACGCGGCGGTCCACTGGCGATCGTCGGCGATCGGCATCACCTTGTACTTGACGGCGAGGTCCTGCCACATCTGCAGCGCCGCGATGCCCTTCGGGCTGTCGAACAGGGCCCGGGTGCCGTCCTTCGAGAGATACTCGGCGCCGGCGGCGGTCACCATCAGCATCGTCCCGTAATCCTTGGACGAGGCCTGCAGCTGCGCGACGCCGGCGGCCTTGGTCCTGGCCGTCACCGCCTGGGCGGCGGCGATCACCTCGTCCCAGGTCCGGGGCAGCTTGTTCGGATCGAGCCCGGCCTCGGCGAACAGCGTCTTGTTGACGTAGAGCATCGGCGTGCCATAGGCATGCGGGATCGCATAGACCTTGCCGCCGACCCGGCCCAGATCGAGGAAGTTCGGCAGGTAGTTGTCGAGCCACGGGGCCTTGGCCGGATCTTCGTTCAGCGCCACGGCGGGCGTGTTGGTCAGGAAGAAATTGATGTTCTTGCCGATCACCGTGGCGATATCGACCGGCCGGCGCGCGGCCAGCGCCGATTGGACGTCGGCCGTGATGGTTTCCGACGACTTGAAGATCTCGCGGACCTTGACCCCGGGCGTCGCGCCCTCGAAATCGGCGATGATCGACTTCAGCACCTCGCGGCTGGCGCCGGTCTGGTAGTGGTAGAAGACGATCTCGGTATCGGCCAGGGCCGGCCCGGCGAGGCCGAGGACGGCGGCAGCGGCAAGGAGCGTCGATCGGATCATGGCGGCCGCCTCTCTGATGCGCAGGTGGGTTTACCGGGCGGCGCATCCTGAGGGGCAGCGATGACGGTTTTTTTGCCGTTCCGCGACTCGGGCATGAAATTGCACGGCGTCATCATGCCGTCATCTGCGGCACGCACCCTCGGCCGCCCAATCGTTTCTGCCCGAGGGAGCCCCGGTCATGCCCGCCTTCACGATCGCCCATATCACCGACACGCATCTCTCGGGCACCGCGCCGCAGTTCGTGCCGAACTTCGAGGCGACGATCGCCGCGCTCGACGACCTCGATCCCGACCTCGTGGTCAATACCGGCGACATCACCGTCAACGGTGCCGATCTGGACGCCGACCATGCCCACGCCCGGCCGATGCATGACGCGATCGCGTCGGCCTGGCGCGTGGTGCCCGGCAATCACGATCTCGGCGACAATCCGGGTGGCGCCCATCCGCCGAAGCAGCCGGTCACGCCCGAGCGGCGCGCGCGCTTCATCGCGCATTGGGGTCCGGACTGGTGGGGCGCGGAGGCCGGCGACTTCCGGCTGATCGGACTGAATGCCCAGCTGATGGGATCGGGCATCGCCGCCGAGGCGGAACAGTGGGATTTTCTAGCCGACGAGGCCCATGCGGCGCGCGGCCGGCCGGTGGCCCTGTTCATCCACAAGCCGCTGTTCCTGAACCATCCGGCCGAAACCGAGGTCAACCACCGCTACGTCGTGCCAGCCGCGCGCGAACGGCTGCTCGGCCTGCTGGCACCCACCCGCCTGCGCCTCGTCGCCTCGGGCCATGTCCACCAGCATCGCCTGACCCGCGTGCACGGCGTGCTGCACGGCTGGGGGCCGTCGACCGCCTTCATCCTGCCCGACGAGTTCCAGCCGGTGATCGGCGCGAAGGAAGTCGGCTTTCTGGTCTATCGCCTCGAGGGTGACCAGGTCGAGGCGGCGTTGCACCGCCCGTCGACGCTGGCGCCCAACAATCTGATGGACTTCCCCCAGCCCTACGGATCGTTGCGCGACCACATGGCCGCCGCGGCGACGGCAAGGCGCTGAGTCTATCGGGACGCGAGCAGACGCTCGACATCCCTTTCCAGTTTAAGAAAAGACGAACAGCTGCGCGCCAGGGACGGATCAAGCCAACTGGTCAGCGCAGCCTGATCCACCGTTGGCGCATAGGGTTTATCAGGCAACAGAATATTGGCCGACAGATATCCCTTTGCATCCCGGATCGCTTCGGGGTTGGCGGGTGGCACCGCGTCGTCCCGAACGCGCCGATGCCCCCTCAGCGATAGCGCCGACGCCAACAGCCACGCCTCGAACTCGCGCTCAGCCGCGACCAATCCGACGGGGCAATCGCGCGCCATCGTCCGAGCGATGTCGAGCAGCATGGGGCCGATTCTGCAGGCAGGGTCGTCATCCGCATCCAGGATGACCAGAACGCCGCCTGCAGGTCCGGCTTTCAAGGCACCATAGGCAATGGCGCTCCTGAACTCCTGGCAGTCGGTCATCTTGGTCCTGGGCAGACGAAATGCCGGCGCTACGGTCACGCCTCGGTGGCTCACCAATCTACGCAGCAAGACGGGGACCGCCTCAACCTCTCCGTGCCCTTCGACAATAGGAAAGAGGCGCTCAAGCATCGACACGCTCGAACAAGTCACGCTGGGTTATGTCCTCGGGGATACTAGCCGGATCCGGCTCGATCTGTGCCTGGCGCTGCAACTCACCTGCTGTCATCAGCCGCTGCTGTATGGCGGTTCTCGATGCCGGATCGAGCGGACCGATATCGCTTCGCCCTTCGCGAGCATTCACGGCGACGATCGTTGCCGACCCGTCCCCCAGGTAATCGAGGGCTTCGGGACTGTGGCTGGTGACGATGACCTGAGTCTTTCGCGAGGCTTCCTTCAGGGCATCGACAAGGATCGCAGCGGCGCCGGGATGAATGGCGGCTTCCGGCTCTTCGATGCCGACCAGGGGAACCTCTCCGGTGGCTTGAAACACGGCGACCAGAACGCCAAACGCCCTCAGTGTTCCGTCAGACATGCTGCTGGCAAAGAATCGCCAAGGTGCTGTTGCACCGGCGACATTCTGGAAAAAAGTCACCGTTTCCACCGGTCCGAGATCTTCATGCTTGAACCGTTCAACCCCTGGAACGATACGGCGAATGTAGTCGCCGATCCGCTCCAGCCCCTCGTGATTGTCGCGCTCCATGCGCTTGATCACGCCAGCGACGTTGTTGCCATCGCGCGCCAGAATCAGGCCGCGGTCATGCTTCTTCGGCTCGCGCATGACATCGGGGTTGATATTGTAGAACCCCATGCTCGAGAGCGCTCGATGCAGTTCGGCGAACTCCTCCGTTCCACTGACCGCAGTTAGATAAAGCGAATCGGGTAGAACACGGGCCTCGTGACGCTTGTGGGCCGCAACGACCTGGCCGTCCTTGACCGAGAAATGGGCCTCGGCCTCCCCGAACAAGCGACCATTGCCGGCCGTCGGAGGGATGTTCGACCGGAAGACCGTCGCCTGTTCCTGGTCGACTTTGTATCCATCATCCGTGGCACCGATCTTGATCGCGTATCGAGCCGAGTTACCACCCGGCAAGGTAAGGTCGAGGCGGATGGCAAAATGAGTGGGATGCCCGCCCGAGCGGCGCCGAACCTCCTTTACACCGCCTCTTTTGCGCAGAGCGTGATCCAGCGTTGTTTGCAACGCCTCGCCGACGAGATTGATGGCGTCGACGAAGTTGCTCTTGCCTGCGCCGTTCGGCCCGACAAGCACGGTCAAGTCGCCCAATTCGACCTTGCACGCTGCAATACTCTTATAATTCTTGAGCGTCACCGACCTGACGAATGCGGGCATGCGGCTTCCTCGGAATGCGTCTTTTGGGACGCTAGCCGATTTGGCTGGCGCGGTCACGAACCCCGCTTAGTTCCGCCGCATCACCAAGGCGGCCAGCCAGCCGATCATCATCGCCAGCACGACCGAGGCCGCGCCGTAATAGAGGGCGTGTTCGTGGGCGAAGGCGAAGATCTCGCGCTCGAAGCCGGTCTTGTTGATGAAGAGCGGGATGGCCTGGGCCGCGATCACGCGCTCGTCGCGGATCAGGTAGACTTCGACGCGGTAGACGCCGACCGGCACGATCGCGGGAAAGTCGACCTGGGCGCGGAACAGCTTGGGACCGAGGAACGTGACGGTGCCGGCCTGCTGGAACAGCTTCTGTTCGTTGCGCACGCGGATGACCGCGTCGCGGAAGCGCGCCAGTTCGGCATCGTCGAGCGGCTGGGTCGGGATATAGCGCAGGTTGTCGGCGCCGATGCGCAGCCGCTGCCACAGGCCGACCGAGGCGATCTCGAACAGCGGCCGGCTGGCGATCAGGTTGTAGTAGGCCGGCAATTCGGTGAACGAGACCGACTCGCGGTTCAGCCACATGCCGGCGACGCGATCCTTCTTGCGCACCGTCACCGTGTCGGGTGGGCCGCGCACCACGACGACGATATCGCCCTGTTCCTCGATCGCGCCGAAGATCAGCAGGCTGGTCCCGGTGAAGTTCGAGCGGATCGCGATCAGATGCGCCGACAGGTCGGTGATCAGCGGCGTGCCGGTATTGGGGATCGCCGCCCCCTGCGCCCACACCCGTCCCGACCCGGTCAGGATCGCAAGGACGACGAGGGCAAGAAGGGGGAGCTTCATGGCTACGCATGTCGGCGGCGCGGCTGAGACGGCCTCCGGCCCATGCACCGCCGACATCGACATGTTCCGGAGCCGGGATTATCCGACTCCGCGGTGGAAATTCAACGGCTTATCCTGACAAATTTCAGGCAGCGCGCGTCATCGGCTCGCCGACCCCGGCGCGGTCCAGTTCGGGCCCCAGCCGGCCGGTCAGCCACAGCGCATACATCTTCCAGTCCGAGACGAACGACCACAACGGGTACTTGAATGTGGCCGGCCGGTTCTTCTCGTGCAGGAAATGCGCGACCCAGGCAAAGGCATAGCCGGCGACGAGACCATAAAGCAGGAACCAGGGATTGGCCGTCACCACCAGGGCGACGAGGCAGGCCAGGCCGATCGTCGAGCCGACATAGTGCAGGGCCCGCGTGCCCGGCCGCGCATGCTCGCGCAGGTAATAGGGCCAGAATTCGGCGTAGGTCCCGATACGAGCCTCGGACATCGCGGTTTCCTCCCGGGCGCTGTTGCCCAAAGCTTAGTCGATCCGGCCGGACTGGCCAAGCGGCGGTGGATCCGCGTCACGATCCCCGGTGCCGGCTGCCGGGGCAAGGAATTCGACGGCGGCGTACCCTTCGACCACACCGCCGTTCACCGGCGCCTCGACCTGCAGATAGCCATCCCGGGCCGCTGCGGCCAGGGCGCGCACCGTCGTGCCGGGCGGCAGCTCCGCCAGGATGTTTCCGGGATCGGCCATCGGGGTCCGCCTGAGGTTCAGCGGTTGCGACCTCGTCGCCACGACATAGCGCCGATCCACCGGCACCAGCGGGTCAGGGACAGACGGCGTGGCCTGCGCCTGCTGCAGAAAGGCGTAGAACAGCTCGCCATAGTATTTGCCGTCCGCGCCGCGATAGCCCTGCTTCAGCCCCAGCGACGGGTCGCAGCGGCCGGTGTTGTAGGCGATGGCGACGAACGCCATCTCGATGTCGCTGAGTTGTGCGCGCCCCTGCCAGCCCAGCCTGTGCAGCCCCTGGTCCAACTCGGCCACGCACAGGGCCGCGCAGGTCGGGAAGTCGGCATAGCCGCCGCGCAGGAAGTAGTCGGGGTTGGTCTTGAAGAACTGCAGGTCGTACTGGAAAATGCCGAAGGCGTGGCAGAACTTGTCGGGATCCCGGACGACGCGCTCATAGCCCGGGATATGCGCGGCCATTTCGACCAGGGCCTGACGGGCCAGCGAGAACATCTGTCGGCCGTCGGGCTGCCAAGCCTTGAGGTCAGCGGCGGTTCGCGGAAACGCGCGGCGGCCGGCATCGGCGTCGAGCGTATCGCCGACGCAGAGTGCGAGGATCCGGGATACCGGCAGGCCCTGCCGCCGCAACCGGCTCCAGATCGGTCCGGTTTCCTGGCAGGCCACCGCGGTCAGCATGTCGATGTCGAACGGGGTGCCGGCGACCACCTGCCGGATCCGGGTCCCGAAGGTTGCCTTGAACCAGGCAATATCGCTTGCATCCGGCATTATCGGCCCCGCCGCGCAATATTGCGCAACAGTACACGATTAACCGTTGACGTAACAGCACGCGAGTGTGGCGGAAACCGAAGAATTTTACGGCGATTTAATTCCGCCGCCGCGGCAACGCGGTATACCTGAGCACATGTACAGTGCCGGCTGGTCAGGCAGATGATTGCGGGTCTGGATTTCAACACCCTTTTGCTGGTCAATACCCTGACCCTCGGGTTGCAAGCCGTCGCCCTGGCTTACGTCTGGCAGGTTCACCGCGACTACCGCCCAACGCGTGCCTGGGCGATCGGGGCCGCCTTGGCCTTCGCCGGCACGCTGCCCGCGATGTACGCCGACCCGGCGCCACTGCTGGAAGTAGCCGGCGACGGGCTCTGCTTCACCGGCATCGTCATCCTTGCCAGCGGTATCGTCCGGGCCTGCGGCCGTCGTCCGCCCGGGATTGCCGGCTTTCTGCTGGCGGCGGCGGCGACGATCGCGAGCGGCGCGACCTTCGTTGCGGACGCGCCGCCCCAGTGCCGCAGCTTCGTCTTCGCGCTGCTCATGGTGGTCGCGCACGGCTATGCTGCCGGCTGTCTGTTCTCGAGCGTGCCGGGGCCGCTGCGGGCGACCTGCCGGCTGATCGGGGCCGTCGTCGGCCTCCAGGCGGCGGTCGCCCTGCTGCGGGTCAGCACGGCCTGGCAGCCGGCCGACCTCCTCGGGCTGGGCAGCGCCGTCAGCGAGCGGGCCTTCCTGCTGGCCACGATCTGCATCACCTTCCTGCTGGTCTGGGTGCTGACCCTGCTGACGAGCCGGCGGCTGCAGGTCGAGCTGATCGATGCCGCGCGGCACGATCCGCTGACCGGCCTGCTCAACCGCCGCGCCTTCGCCGAGATCGCCGACCGCGAGTGGCGCCGGTCCGGCCGCGCGCGCCGCACGGTCTCGGCCCTGGTTTGCGACTTCGATCACTTCAAGCTGTTGAACGATCGCTTCGGCCATGCCGCCGGCGACGACGCGCTGACCGCGGCGGCCGACATCCTGACCCGGACCCTCGGGGGCGTCGCGGCCGTCAGCCGCCACGGCGGCGAGGAATTCGTCGCGCTGCTGCCCGATATCGGCCTCGACGGCGCGCGGCTGATCGGCGAGCAGATCCGGGCGGAAGTCGCTGCCCTGACCCTCGCCGCCGCCCCGGGCGCGGCCTTGTCGGTGTCGATCGGGATTGCCGAGGCGGGTCCCGAGCATGCCGGCTGGGAGGACCTGGTCGCGGAAGCCGACCGCGCCCTCTACCGGGCCAAGGCCGCCGGCCGGGACCGGGTCGTGCTCGCCTGAGCTAAGGAATCGCCGGACGCGTCGAAGCGTGATTTAATCCCCGGCGCCGCGAGTCTGCCCGCGATCGCCCCATCCATCCGATCAGCTACATCTTCCCGCAATGTCACAGGCTTGACGTTTACGTTAACGTCAACTAGGATCTGAGCCGACCCGAGAACCATAACGAGGGCGGAACGACATGGCAGTGACCATGCGGGAGGCGGACGCCACGGACCTGCGCAATGACGCGGCAGGCCACGCCGACCGCACCTTCACCATCACCGAACTGGCCGAGGCGTTCGACGTGACGCCGCGCGCGATCCGCTTCTACGAGGACAAGGGTCTGCTGAACCCGATCCGCCAGGGGCTGGCGCGGATCTATACCCGGCGCGACCGGGCGCGGCTTGCCCTGATCCTGCGCGGCAAACGGCTCGGCTTCAGCCTGACCGAGATCGGCGAGATGCTCGACCTCTACGATCTCGGCGACGACCAGTCCGAACAGCTGCGGGTGACGCTGACCAAGTCGCGCGAGCGCCTCGCCGTGCTCGAGGCGCAGCGTCGCGATCTCGACGACGCGATCCGCGAGCTCAAGGAATCCTGTCACATCCTCGACGACTTCCTCGACTATCGTCAGCGGGATGCCTCGATCAAGCTGTCCGACTACCTCCGGTCCCGCGGTCTCGACCCGGGCGGCGGCTGCCAATAAGAATTTTCGACCTATCGTCTCGCAAGAAGGACAAAACTGATGCGCAACGTCGTGATCGCCGGCTTCGTCCGGTCCCCGTTCACCCTGGCCCGCAAGGGCGCGCTGGCCAAGGTGCGCGCCGATGAACTGGCCGCCCAGGTCGTCAAGGGCCTGATCGCCAAGACCGGCGTCAATCCCGACGACATCGAGGACGTGATCATGGGCTGCGCCTTCCCCGAGGGCGAGCAGGGCCTCAACGTCGCGCGCATGGTCTCGTTCCTGGCGGGCATCCCGCTGTCGGCCGCCGGCACCACCGTCAACCGCTTCTGCGGCTCGTCGATGCAGGGCATTCACCAGGCCGCCGGCGCGATCCAGATGGGCGCCGGCGAAGTCTTCATCTGCGCCGGCGTCGAACAGATGACCCGCGTGCCGATGGGCGGCTTCAACGTCAGCCCCCATCCCCGCCTGGCCAAGGAATACCCGCAGGCCTATGTCGGCATGGGCATCACCGCCGAGAACCTGGCCAAGCAGCACGGCATCAGCCGCGAAGCCCAGCAGCAGATGGCGATCGAGAGCCACGCCAAGGCGGCCGCGGCCCAGGCGGCCGGCAAGTTCACCGACGAGATCGTCGCCATCGTCGACGGCAACAAGACCGTCGACCAGGACGGCTGCATCCGCGCCGACACCTCGATGGAGGGGCTGTCCGGTCTGAAGCCCGCGTTCGACGAGAAGGGCACGGTCACGGCCGGCACCTCGTCGCCGCTGACCGACGGCGCCTCGGCCGTGCTGGTCTGCAGCGAGGAGTATGCGACGGCGCAGGGCTGGACCCCGCTGGCCCGCATCAAGTCGATCGCCGTCGCCGGCTGCGCGCCGGAAATCATGGGTATCGGGCCGGTGCCGGCCACCGCCAAGGCGCTCAAGCGCGCCGGCCTCGCCCTCGACGATATCGACATCATCGAGATCAACGAGGCGTTCGCCGCCCAGGCCCTGGCCTGCCTGAAGGAAAGCGGCATGAAGAGCGAGCGCATCAACCTCGACGGCGGCGCCATCGCGCTGGGCCATCCGATGGGGGCGACGGGCGCCCGCATCACCGGCAAGGCGGCGAGCCTCCTGCGCCGCGAGGGCAAGAAATACGCGCTGGCCACCCAGTGCATCGGCGGCGGCCAGGGCATCGCCACCGTGCTGGAAGCGATCTGAAGGCAGGACACAGAACCATGGCCGAGATCAAGAAAGTCGCCGTGATCGGCGCCGGGGTGATGGGGGCGGCGATCGCCGCCCATGTCGCCAATGCCGGCATTCCCTGCGTGCTGCTCGACATCGTCCCCAAGGATGCCAAGAACCGCAATGCCTTCGCCGAAGGCGCGGTCGAGAAGATGCTGAAGACCAAGCCGGCCCCGTTCATGCACGCCAAGAACGCCCGGCTGATCACCACCGGCAATCTGGAGGATCACCTGAACCTCCTGGCCGATGTCGACTGGATCTGCGAGGCGATCATCGAGAACCCCGCGATCAAGCGCGACCTCTACCAGAAGCTGGAAGGCGTGCGCAAACCCGGCTCGATCGTCACCTCCAACACCTCGACGATCCCGCTGGCGACCCTGCTGGAAGGCCTGCCCGACAGCTTCGCGCGCGACTTCGGCATCACCCACTTCTTCAACCCGCCGCGCTACATGCGGCTGTTCGAACTGGTCAAGGGCCCGCAGACCCGCGACGACGCGATCGCGGCCCTGGCCCATTTCGGCGACGTGGTGCTGGGCAAGGAAGTCGTGCGCTGCAAGGACACGCCCGGCTTCATCGCCAACCGCATCGGCATCTACTGGTCCTACGTGGCCATGAGCCTGGCGTTCAAGCACGGCCTGACCGTCGAGGAGACCGACGCGCTGGTCGGCAAGCCGATGGGCATTCCCAAGACCGGGATCTTCGGCCTGGGCGACCTGACGGGCATCGACCTCGCCCCGCATGTCAACGCCTCAATGCTGCGGCTGTTGCCCGCCACCGACGCCTTCCCGCAGGCCTTCGAACCCGAGGGCAAGCTGGTCAGGCTGATCGGCAAGATGATCGAGGGCGGCTATACCGGCCGCAAGGGCAAGGGCGGCTTCTACCGCGCCCGCGGCAAGGAAGTGCTCGACCTCGAGACCGGCGAATACCGCCCCAAGCAGAAGGCCGCGCTCGATTCGGTCAATGCCTCGCGCAAGGGCCTGCGCGCGCTGGTCGAGCATGGCGACAAGGGCGGCAAGTATTCCTGGGACCTGCTGAGCCGGGTACTGAGCTATGCCGCGTCGCTGATCCCCGAAATCTCGGACGACATCCTGTCGGTCGATCGCGCGATGAAGACCGGCTATGCCTGGAAGTTCGGCCCGTTCGAGCAGATCGACCAGCTCGGCACCAGGTGGTTCGCCGACAGGCTGCGCGCGGAAGGCCGCCCGGTGCCCAGGATCGTCGACGTCGCCGACGGCCGTCCGCTCTACAAGGAAGAGGGCGAGAAGGCCTATTACCTGACCCTGTCGGGCGACTATGCCGAGATTCCGGTGGCCGACGATGCCTGGAGCCTGGCCGACAAGAAGCGTGGCAAGGCGCGCATCGCCGGCAACCGCGGCGCCTCGATCTGGGATATCGGCGACGGCGTCGCCTGCCTCGAGTTCCATACCAAGATGAACGCGATCGACGCCGACATCCTGAACATGGTCAAGGAAGCCGCCAACCTGCACAAGAAGGGCTACAAGGCCCTGGTCATCGGGCATGACGGCGACAATTTTTCGGTCGGCGCCAATGTCGGCATCGCGCTGTTCCAGGCCAATGTCGCGATGTGGCCGGTGCTGGAAGGCGGGATCGCCGAAGGCCAGAACATCTACAAGGCGCTGAAGTATTCGCCGTTCCCGGTGGTCGCCGCGGTCGCCGGCATGGCGCTGGGCGGCGGTTGCGAGATCACGCTGCATTGCGATGCGGTCCAGGCTCATGCCGAATCCTACATGGGCCTGGTCGAGGTCGGCGTGGGCGTGCTGCCCGGCTGGGGCGGCTGCAAGGAGATGATCACCCGCCACGTCCTGAACAAGAAGCGGCCGGGCGGGCCGATGCCGCCGCTGGCCACCGTGTTCGAGATGATCTCGACGGCCAAGGTCTCGACCTCGGCGGCCGAGGCACGCGAGATGCTGTTCCTGCGCGAGACCGACGCGATCACCATGAACCGGCGCCGGGTGCTGGCCGATGCCAAGGCCCGGGCGCTGGCCATGGTCGAGGGCTACCAGCCGCCCAAGCCGGTCGAGTTGAACCTGGCCGGCGCGTCGGGCAAGGCCGCGCTCGACATCGCGGTCGAGGGGTTCGCCCTGCAGGGCAAGGCGACCAAGCATGACGTCGTCGTCTCCGGCGCCGTCGCCCGCGTGCTGACCGGCGGCGACAAGGACATCACCGAGGTGACGACGGAAGACGATCTCTATGCGCTCGAGCGCGAAGGGTTCATGTCGCTGATCCGCACCAACGCGACGCTCGACCGCATCGAGCACATGCTGACCACCGGCAAGCCGCTGCGGAACTGAGGAGCATCAGACAATGCCGAGCTATACCGCCCCCCTGACCGACATGCGCTTCGTGCTGCACGAGGTCCTGAAGATCCAGAACTACGCCAACATCCCCGGCTTCGCCGACGCCACCCCCGACACGATCGACGCCATCCTCGAAGGCGGCGCCCAGATCATGCAGGAGGTGATGCAGCCGCTGAACCAGATCGGCGACCGCGAGGGCTGCAAGTGGAACAACGGCGAGGTCACCACCCCCGCCGGATTCAAGGAAGCCTACAAGGCCTATTGCGAGGGCGGCTGGCCCGGCCTGACCGCCGATCCCGAGTATGGCGGCCAGGGCCTGCCGCATGTCATCGGCATCGCGCTGTCCGAGATGATGTGTTCGGCCAACCTCGCCTTCGGCATGTATCCGGGGCTGAGCCACGGCGCCTACGAGGCGCTGCATGCCTATGGCACGCCCGAGCAGAAGGCGATGTACCTGCCCAAGCTCGTGTCCGGCGAGTGGACCGGCACGATGAACCTGACCGAGCCGCATTGCGGCACCGATCTCGGCCTGATGCGCACCAAGGCCGAGCCGCAGGCGGACGGGTCCTACAAGATCACCGGCACCAAGATCTTCATCTCGGCCGGCGAGCATGACCTGGCGCCCAACATCATCCACCTGGTGCTGGCCAAGATTCCCGGCGGTCCGCCCGGCATCAAGGGCGTCAGCCTGTTCGTGGTCCCGAAGTTCCTGGTCAACGCCGATGGCTCGCTCGGCGCGCGCAACGGCGTCAGCTGCGGCTCGCTCGAGCACAAGATGGGCATCCACGGCAACGCGACCGCGGTGCTCAACTACGACGGCGCCACCGGCTGGCTGGTCGGCGAACCGCACAAGGGCATGCGGGCGATGTTCGTGATGATGAACGCCGCCCGCCTGGGCGTCGGCATCCAGGGCCTCGGCATCGCCGAGGTGGCCTACCAGAATGCCGCCACCTACGCCAAGGACCGGCTGCAGATGCGCTCGATTTCCGGGACCAAATTCCCGGACAAGCCGGCCGATCCGATCATCGTGCATCCGGATATCCGGCGCATGCTGCTGTCGATCCGCGCCTTCGCCGAGGGCGGCCGGGCGCTCGGCCTGTGGGCCGGGCTGATGGTCGACTTGGCGCGCAAGCATCCGGACGACGAGCAGAAGAAGATCAACGACGACATGCTGGCGCTGCTGATGCCGGTGGTGAAGGCCTACTTCACCGATTACGGCTATGAGAGCGCGACGATGGCCCAGCAGGTGCTGGGCGGCCACGGCTACATCGCCGAATGGGGCATGGAACAGTTCGTCCGCGATGCCCGCATCACGATGATCTACGAGGGCGCGAACGGCGTTCAGGCGCTCGACCTCGTCGGCCGCAAGATGCCGGAAGGCTTCGGCCGCCTGCTGCGCCGCTTCTTCCACCTGGTGTCCGGCTACATCCAGGACAACATGATGGACCCCGATATCGGGCGCGAGTTCGTTCAGCCGCTGGCCAAGGCGTTCGCCCGGTTGCAGACGGCGACCGGCTTCATCGCCGAGGCGTCGCTGAAGAACCCGGACGAGGCGGGGGCCGCGTCGATGGATTACCTGCGGATCTTCGCCCTGACCGCGATCGCGTTCATGTGGGCGCAGATGGCCAAGACCGCGGCCGAGAAGATCAAGTCGGGCGGCGGCGTCGCGGGCAAGGACTTCTACGAGACCAAGATCGCCGTCGGCCGGTTCTTCGTCGACCGCATGCTGCCCGACACCGCCTCGCATCTCGCCAAGCTGCAGGCCGGCGCAAAGAGCATGATGGCACTGGACGCCGCCAACTTTTAAGCTAGGTTACTCCCGGGTAGGGTCACCCCTGCCCGGGTTCTTATTACCCGATTTTTGACTGATGAATCATCGAACGGCCGATCCACTGCCGTCGGCCGGAGGAAACCTGGACAAGGAAGGCGCCTGCGCATGATCGAGCGTTCCATCTTCACCCCGGACCACATCCTGTTTCGCGACCAGGTCCGCAAGTTCTACGAACGCGAGATCCAGCCGCACCACGCCCAGTGGGAAAAGGACGGCATCGTACCGGCGTCGGTCTGGCGCAAGGCCGGCGAGAACGGCTTCCTGTGCACCTCGATGCCCGAAGAATACGGCGGCGCCGCCACCGACAAGCTCTATGCCGCGATCCTGATGGAGGAACAGTCGCGGATGGGCCTGTCCGGCCCCGGTTTCAGCCTGCATTCGGAGATCGTCGCGCCCTATATCCTGCATTACGGCACCGAGGAGCAGAAGAAGACCTGGCTGCCGCAGATGGCCACCGGCGAGCGCATCGGCGCCATCGCCATGACCGAGCCCGGCGCCGGTTCCGACCTGCAGGGCGTGCGCACCACCGCGGTGCGCGACGGCGACGACTACGTCATCAACGGCCAGAAGACCTTCATCACCAACGGCCAGAACGCCAATATCGTCATCGTGGTCACCAAGACCAGCCCGAAGGACGGCGCCCGCGGCACCAGCCTGTTCCTGGTCGAGGGCGAGCGGCCCGGCTTCAAGAAGGGCCGCAACCTCGAGAAGCTGGGCATGCATGCCCAGGATACCTCCGAGCTGTTCTTCGAGGATGTCCGCGTGCCGGCCTCGAACATGCTTGGCGGCGAGGGCCAGGGCTTCTTCCTGCTGATGCAGGAACTGCCGTGGGAGCGGCTGCAGATCGCGATCTCGGCGGTCGCCGCCTGCGAGGCGGCGATCGAGTGGACCGCGGATTACGTCAAGAACCGCCAGGCCTTCGGCAAGACCATCTCGCAGTTCCAGAATACCAAGTTCAAGCTGGCCGAGCTGAAGACCGAGACCCAGATCGCCCGCGTCTTCGTCGACAAGTGCCTCGAGCTGATCTGCAAGAACGAGCTCGATGTCACCACCGCCGCGATGGCCAAGTACTGGTGCTCGGACCTGCAGGGCAAGGTGCTCGACGAATGCCTGCAGCTGCACGGCGGCTACGGCTTCATGTGGGAATATCCGATCGCGCGCGCCTATGCCGATGCCCGCGTCCAGCGCATCTACGGCGGCACCAACGAGATCATGAAGGAACTGATCGGCCGCACCATCTGAGGTGACGGCCGACCGATCAGGAGGATCGACATGACCGACGCATTCATCTACGACGCGGTACGCACCCCGCGCGGCCGGGGCAAGGCTTCCGGCTCCCTGCATTCCGTCACCCCGATGCATCTGGCCGTCACCGCCCTGCAGGCGGTGCGCGACCGCAACCAGCTCGACACCTCGCTGGTCGACGACGTGGTCTTCGGCTGCGTCGAGCCGGCCGGCGAGCAGGGCGCCAATATCGCCCGCGTCGCCGCGATATCGGCCGGCCTCGACGAGAAGGTCGCGGGCGTGCAGATCAACCGCTTCTGCGCCTCGGGCCTCGAGGCCTGCAACATGGCCGCGGCCCAGGTGATGTCGGGCCAGTCCGACCTGACGATCGGCGGCGGCGTCGAATCGATGTCGCGCGTGCCGATGGGCACCTCGGGCGGCGCCTGGCCGGTCGATCCCGCGGTCGCCTTCGATACCTATTTCGTGCCCCAGGGCATCTCGGCCGACCTGATCGCGACGAAATGGGGCTACAGCCGCGACGACGTCGACGCCTATGCGGTCGAAAGCCAGAAGCGCGCGGCCGCGGCCTGGGCCGCCGGCCGCTTCAAGAACTCGATCGTGCCGGTGCGGGACGTCAACGGCCTGACCGTGCTCGACCGCGACGAGTTCATGCGGCCCGAGACGACGATGCAGACCCTGGCTTCGCTCGAGCCGTCGTTCAAGGTGCAGGGCGAGATGTTCGGCTTCGACGCCGTCGCCACCCAGCGCTATCCGGAAGTCGAGCGCATCAACCACGTCCATCATGCCGGCAATTCGTCGGGCATCGTCGACGGCGCCGCCGCGGTGCTGATCGGCAATGCCGAGGCCGGCAAGCGCGCCGGGCTGAAGCCGCGGGCGCGGATCCGGTCGTTCGCCTCGATCGGGTCGGAACCGACGATCATGCTGACCGGTCCGTCGTTTGCGGCCGAGAAGGCGCTGAAGCGTGCCGGGATGGCGACGACCGACATCGACCTCTACGAACTGAACGAGGCTTTCGCCTCGGTCGTGCTGCGCTTCATGGAAGCGCTCAACATTTCCCACGACAAGATCAACGTGAACGGCGGCGCCATCGCGATGGGCCATCCGCTGGGCGCCACCGGCGCGATGATCCTGGGCACGGTGCTGGACGAGCTGGAGCGGACCGGCAAGTCGACCGCGCTGGTCACGCTCTGCGTCGGTGCCGGCATGGGCACCGCCACCATCATCGAGAGGGTCTGATCCGATGATCGATTACGAAGTCGACGGCGACGGCATCGCCACCATCGCCTGGAACATGGCCGATCGGCCGATGAACGTGCTGAACAACGATTCGGTCGGGCTGTTCGCCGAGAAGGTCCAGGCGGCGATCAAGGATGCGGCCGTCAAGGGCGTGATCATCACCTCGAAGAAGGCGGACTTCGTCGCCGGCGCCGACCTGACCTCGGTGACCGAGGCGAAGTCGGCCGACGAGATGATGCAGAAGTCCTGGGCACTGCAGAGCGTGTTTCGCGCCATCGAGAAGTCCGGCAAGCCCTTCGTCGCCGCGATCAACGGCACCGCGCTGGGCGGCGGCTACGAGATCTGCCTGGCCTGCCACTACCGCATCGCGGCCGACAACCCGAAGACGCTGATCGGCCTGCCCGAAGTCTCGATCGGCCTGCTGCCCGGCGCCGGCGGCACCCAGCGCCTGCCCCGCATGATCGGCATCCGCAACGCGCTGCCGCTGATCCTCGAGGGCAAGAAGCAGTCGGTCGACAAGGCGCTGGCCCAGGGGCTGGTCGACAAGGTGGTGCCCGCCGCCGAGCTGCTGGCGCAGGCGCGGCAGTGGCTGCTGACCGAAGGGCCGAAGAACACCGTCAAGCCGTGGGACAAGAAGGGCTTCCGCGTCGCCGACCCGGTGCAGAGCCCGAAGGGCTATGAGACCTTCACCGCCGGCAACGCGATGGCGCGCGAGAAATCGTTCGGCAACTACCCGGCGGTGCGCAACATCCTGGCCTGCGTCTACGAAGGCCTGCAGGTCGACATCGACAACGGCCTGAAGATCGAAAGCCGCTACTTCGTCAATTGCGCGATGTCGCCGCAGGCGCGCAACATGATCCGCAGCCTGTTCTTCGGCATCAACGAGGCCAACAAGCTGGCCGGCCGCCCGGCCGGCGTGCCGACCGCCAGGTACCAGAAGGTCGGCATCCTCGGTGCCGGCATGATGGGCGCCGGCATCGCCTATGTCTCGGCGGTGGCCGGGCTCGAGGTAGTGCTGCTCGATTCCACGATCGAAGCGGCCGGCAAGGGCAAGGCCTACTCCCAGGGCCTGCTCGACAAGAAGGTCGCGCGCGGCGGCATGATCGCGGCCGAGCGCGACGCCATCCTCGCCCGGATCACGCCGACGGTCGACTATGCCGACCTCAAGGGTTGCGAACTGGTGATCGAGGCGGTGTTCGAGAACCGCGAGATCAAGGCCGACGTCACCGCCAAGGCCGAGGCCGTGATCGGGGCCGACGCGATCTTCGCCTCCAACACCTCGACCCTGCCGATATCGGGCCTGGCCCAAGCCTCGAGCCGCCCGGCCAACTTCATCGGCCTGCACTTCTTTTCGCCGGTCGACAAGATGCCGCTGGTCGAGATCATCCTGGGCAAGGAAACCAGCCCGGAATGCCTCGCCCGCGCCATGGATTACGTCAAGCGCATCCGCAAGACGCCGATCGTGGTCAACGACTTCCGCGGCTTCTACACCAGCCGGGTGTTTGCGACCTATGTCAACGAGGGCCTGGCGATGCTGGCCGAGGGCGTCGCGCCGGCGCTGATCGACAATGCCGGGCGCATGGCCGGCATGCCGGTCGGGCCGCTGGCCCTGGCCGACGAAGTCGCCCTCGACCTGATGCTCAAGGTGCGCAAGCAGACCCAGGCCGATCTGGGCGACGCCTATCGCCCCGCGCCGTCCGACCCGGTCGTCGCGCTGATGGTCGAAAAGCTCGGCCGCGTCGGCAAGAAGGCGGGCAAGGGTTTCTACGACTACCCGGCCGACGGTGCGAAGAAGCATCTCTGGGCCGGGCTGGCCGAGCATTTCCCGCTGGCCAAGGAGCAGCCGGACGTCGCCGAGGTCAAGAAGCGGCTGATGTACATCCAGTCGATCGAGACCGCCCGCTGCCTGGAAGAGAACGTCGTCACCAATGTGCGCGACGCCGATGTCGGCTCGATCCTGGGCTGGGGCTTCGCCCCGTTCCTGGGCGGCACGCTCAGCCAGATCGACACGGTCGGCTCGGCGACTTTCGTCGCCGAATGCGACCGGCTGGCGCAGAAATACGGCGCCCGCTTCACGCCGCCGAACAGCCTGCGCGACATGGCGGCGAAGGGCGAAGGCTATCACGGGCCGACGGCAAAGGCTGCGGCCTGATCCGAGGTCGCGAGGGACACCTCGTGGCTGGCACCGTCTGCCGGGCGACCGGCAGGCGGTTCCGCGCATCGTAACTTGCAACGCTCCGGCCTGGCGGCCGGGGCGTTTTTCTTGTCAGGACGTCATGCCCAGCCGTGCCCGGACCTCCGCGACCGGCAGCGGCAGCAGCGGCCAGAAATCCCAGTTGTCGGAAAGATCGGTGTTGACCTGCCCACCGCGCTCGATCGCCTCGATGAAGCGCACGGCCAGGTCGCCCTTGGCAAGCGTGCCGGTGATATGCGGCTGGGACAGCGGCGTCACGTTGATCCCGGCGCCCCACAGCAACGCGGTCAGCAGCACGAGGTAGAACGGATTTGCCCGCTTGTAGCCGGCGGTGAAGCCGCCGACCAGCAACTCCTCCTCCGGCGTCGTGCCGTAGCCGGACAGGATGTGGGTGAAGTCGTGATAGGCCCCCGAGATCGGAAAGCCACCCCGTTCGCCGGGAAAGGCAAAGCCGAGATCCCGGCAATGGCGGAAATAGGCATGGCCGAGGCTGCCTTCGGGCAGACGCTCCAGCGCGATGAAGCGCGCGGCCAGCTCGCGATCCTCGATCATGCCGCGCTGGCCCAACACCGCCTGGGCCACGCCGAGCACGCCGCCATGGTTGCGGTAGGTGTCGCGGAACATGTCGGCGATATGCGAACGACGGAAGAAATCGAGACGGAACAGCACAGTCTGCTGCTCGACCAGCAGCCGGATGGTTCGCAAGGCCGGCGGCGCCACGCCGAGGGCGGAGGCGATCTCCTGCAGCCGGGCGAATGCCGCCGGATCGGGCTCGCCGTCGGCCAGCACGCCGACGATCAGCGCGTGGACGAGTTGCTCGGCCATGCCGGGGGTCTGCACCGCGGCGGCGACCTCGGCGGGCCGGATCGGTGCCAGGTTGTCGATGTCGACCGGCGTGTCGATGGTCATCAGGACACGCCGGGCGGCATCCATCATCGCACGCACCGCGGGCGGCAGCGGGCCGTCAGGGGCGGTCACGGTGCGCATGGCGCGCAGGCAGGCCAGGGCCTCAGGCCCTTGCGGGTGGACGAGACGCATGATCAGGCTCCATTGCGGGTTCCGGCAAAGTCAGCATAGGCCGCTTCGGTCAGCACGGCGCGGAAGAACAGGTCTATCCCCTTCTCGAAGGCCTGGCGCGGGGTATGACCGAAGCGCTCAAGCATATCGGGATGGACAAGGCCGTTGACCGACTGCAGCCAGAATTCGGCGGCGAAATCGGGATCGATGCCCGGCTTGATCTGGCCTTGATCGAGCCCGGCACGCAGCAGCCCGCCGATGACGAGCGGAATGTTGCGCCGGCGCAGGCCATCCAGCTCGGCGTAGAGCCCCGGGGCAAAACGCTGCAATTCGCGCATCAGCGCCGGGGTGGTCGTGGCAAACTGGCGGCCGACGATGGCCATGACGCCGTGCAGCCGCCGGGCGTAGCTCAATTCGGGGTCGCTCAGGATCGCCGCGGTCAGCCGCCGGATGGTCGCGCCGGTCACGGCGATGATCGCGGTGACGATCGCCTCCTTGCCGGCATAGTGGGCATAGAGCGTCTTCTTGCTCATACCGAGATCATGGGCCAGGGCGTCCATCGTCAGCCCGGCATAGCCGTCGGCAAACAGCCGCGCGCGGGCGACCCGCAGGATCCGGCCGGCAACCGTATCCTCGGCGTCGAAGGCGGCAGCGTCAGGCAGGTCGGGGCGCATGGCTGCGGAACACGATGACGGCGAAGATGGCCCAGGCGGCCAGCACGATCAGCGAGCCCAGGATCGGGATCGGTTCCCAGTGCGGTCCCGCCGTCACGACGACGGCAATGCCCGCCGGCAGGACGATTCCGCCAAGCAATGCCAGCAACGCCTGGACCACGGCAAGCCGTGACGCGCCGGCACCGGGCACGACCCGATAGTAGAGGCCGGCGGCGAACGGCAGCACGAAGGCGACGAGATTCAAATGCGCATGGGCCGGCGCCAGGGTGAAATTCTGGGCCATGCCCATGCCGATACCCAGGCACAGGCCGACGAGCAGCAGCACCACGCTGCCCCGCAGCAGAATCGTTGAAGCCATCGATGTTTCCCCCTCTGTATTTAGGAAACCACATTAGTTTTTTTAGTTTCCTATGTCAAAAAAATCACGCCCGGTCTCGATTGTGGTCGAGGCCGGGCGTGCGGCGGAGTTCGGTCAGTTCCTTTCGTTCAGCAGGATCAGCTGAAGCGGGCTGCCCGGCTGGATCGACACCAGCGGGCTGCCGAGCGTGGTGAAGTGGTCGGAATACTGGAAGCCGTAGACCTGGTTCTGGAACAGGGCGTAGACCGCCGCGGCCCAGGGATTGTAGAGCGGTGCCGCCGTCGTCGAACCCGGCTGCAGCCCGCCGAAGATCGTGTTCGACGACCACCAGGCGCTTGACGGCAGGCTGCCATAGGCCGACGACCCGACATAGCCGACCGAGAAGCCGGCCAGAATGTCGCGGATCACCACCGAGAACACGTCGTTGGCGCCGTTGTTCTCGGTCTTCGTTGTCGTCGCGCAGATCGACGAGGTGACGGAGTAGTCCATCTCGCCCATGTAGATCGCCGACGAGAAGGCCTGTGCGGTCAGCGTGTCGGTCTGCTGCACCGAGGTCTGCTTGGAGGCGACGATGGTGAACGGCACCGGGTTCTGCCCCGCCACCGTGGTGTTGCCGGTGATGGTCAGACTGGCACCGTCATAGGTGATCGAGGTGGTGGCATAGGCCTGGCCGGCATAGGCGGTCGCGGCGCAGGCGGCATTCGGCGGCAGCTTGTCGGGCGCGACGCCGTTGTAGGAATCACTGATCGTCAGCCCGGCGAAATTGGTCTTGCCGATATAGGTCGACAGCGACGGATAGGCGGTGACGATCGAGGATTCGGCCGGACTGATGATACGCACCAGGCTGTTGGTGGAGTCATATTGCGCCGCCGCCCCGGAGGTGGTCGTCAGTCCCTTCAGCGTCGAGACGAAAGTGCCGAGCTGGGCCGATGTCGCGGCACCGAAGGTGAGCGCCCCCTGGTTGAATGCCATCGGGATCGAATAGAGGTCGACGAAGCTGAGGTCGTAGTCGCCGCCGACCTCGAGGAATTGCCAGCGGAACTTGTAGTTGGGGTCGTTCGGATTGGTCGGGCTGGGCAGCGCCCCGTCCGGGAACGACATCGCCTGGGCCGAGACGAAGACACGGCCGCCGATGCCGGTGGCGTTGATGAAGAAGCTGCCGTTGGCGACGCGCGACAGTGGGTAGGACGTGTTCGCCTGCACCGTGACGAAGGCATTCGTCGTCGTATCGACGAAGGATACCAGGTTGTTCGGGCTGTTGAACGAAATCCACGGATTGGGCAGCGCGATGCCGTTGTTGTTGACGATCTGCAGCCAGTTGCCGGCGTTCTTGCCGAAGCCGGCATAGGGCTGCAGCGTGATGGCCAGGCCGTTCCACAGGGTAAGGGTGTTCGTGGTCGGGCTGAGATTGGCAATGATGGTGCCGAGCGAGGTTGCCGTGGCCCCGACCGGCGGCGCCGTCAGCGGCGCCCCGCCCGAATAGCTGTAGAGCGGCGTATTGACCTGCCAGCCGCCGGTCGTGGCGACCGCCGTCGCACTGCCGGTGGCATTCCAGGTCGCGTTGCCGTTGCCGTCGTAGGTATAGATGCCGATATGGGCCTGCGGGCTGGACGTGCCCTGAAGTTCGAGGAAATAGCCGGTGCCGAACTGGCTGCCCTGATACCAGCCGGTCGTCGGGGCGTTGGCCGGCGCGGGCAGCACCGACTGGCCGTTGATCGGGTAACGCTGCAACGCCTTGGTCGTCACCGTGGCAGGGCCGCCGCCGGCCGGGCGCGACGTCCAGGTCAGCGTGCCGGCCGACCCCGACGTGAAGGCGAGCTGGACATTGGCGACGATCGACTTCAGCCGCGCCGCACTGGCCGTACCGCCCGCCAGCGTGCCGCCGCCGACGAATTCGGCCGCCGTTCCCATATAGACGTTGGAAGCGTTGGCCATCGCATTGATCGCATACCAGACCGGCGTGCCATCGGTGCGATAGGTGAACGCGACGCCGTAGAGATACTGGCTGGTCTCGTCGAGCTGGAAGGCATAGCCGCTGGTGCTGCCGTCATTGGCGTACCACCAGCCGTTCTGCGGCTGGGTGACGCTGTTCAGGCCGCAGACCCAGCCGCCGCCGGCCGGCAGGGCCGCCAGCTGGAACGACGTGCCGGAGACGCCGGTGCAGAGACCGGTGCCGCCGCTGGCACCGTAATTGGCGTTCACGCCCAGCACGAAATAGGGCTGGTCGCCCGCCGACAGGCCGGCCACCGAGCAGTTCGGCGCGCTGGGTGTCGGCGTGCAGGTCGCCAGAGGCGAGCCGACCGGCTGCTTGGTGCTGGCGTTGTACCCCTTGTAGACCTGGATCGAGGCGATGCCGGCGGGGTTGAGCGAGGTGACCGAGAGCACGTTGACGGCGCTGTTCAGCCCGCAGGTATAGACCCCGTTGGCCGCGACGTTCACGGTGAACGGCGAGCCACCGACGGAGGCGCAGAGCTGGCTGCCGCCGACGATGCCGTAGCCGATGGTCGAATCGACGACGAAGTAGGGATTGTCCCCTGCGGCCAGCCCCCCGGTGATGACGCAGGTCGGCTGGGCCACGGTCGGCGCGCAGGTGCCGGCCAGCGGACCGGTCTGCTGGGTCGCCGGATTATAGCTCTTGTAGACGCTGATGACGTTGATGGCGCGGGGATTGGCCGCGGTGACGTTCAGCACGACCGGTGCGTTCGAGGTCTGGATGCCGCAGGTGGCGTTGCCGGGCGGCACCGTGGCGGCGAAGGTCGGGCCGCTGATCCCGGCGCACATGCCGGTGCCGCTGACGACGTTGTAGCCGGCATTGGTGCCGACGACGAAATAGGGGGTCTGTCCGTCGGACAGGCCGGGCACCGCGCAGGTCGGGTTGGCGGTCGTCGGGTTGCAGGTGAACAAGGGTGGCTGGTTGCCGTCGTGGGATTGCTGGCTGGACCAGATCGAGATCGCGGCGATACCGGCCGGGGTCAGCGAGGTGACGGTCAGCACGCTGGCGCCGGCCAGGGCTTGCCCGGTCGCGGCCAGCAGCGCGAGAAATGCAACGGTCAGGGCGCGCAGTATCATTGCCATCTCCTCAGAACGACCAGCGCAGGGCAAGCAGCGCTTCCTGGCCGCGCAGATTGCCTTCGACGCCGCCGGTGGGCACGGTCACGCTGGCGGTGCCGACGGTGAATTGCGAATTGCCCGACGATGTCCGCAGCTTGCCGAGATCGACATAGCGATAGGCCAGTTCGGCCGTGAGGTTCGGCATGAACTGCCAGGCCAGACCGGCGGTGGCCTGCCAGGCAAAGCCGGTGTTCGAGCCGCCGGGATCGCTTTCGCTGACCGGCAGGCCGCTGACCGTCGCGCTCTGGCTGATGCCGCCCATGCGATTATGCGCGAAGCCGAGACCGGCGCCCGCGAAAGGTTGCAGCGGCCCGAGGCGCCAGGGCGAATCGACCAGCAGCGTCAGCATGCCGGCGGTCGAGTTGATGTCGGAGCGGTAGGAATAGCCGGAACCGTCGGTGTCCTTGAGCTGGAGCCCGCCGCGATAGGTCACGGTCGCCTCGGCCCGCAGCCAGTCGTTGAAGCGCCAGCCCAACCCGCCGCCGACCATGCCGCCGTTCCCGACGTCATCGAGGCTGCCCCCGGTGCAGATCACGCAGTTGGGGCCGTTCCAGGCGGCGCGGTCGCCGATATCGGCCGGCCGCGACCAGAAATAGCCGACTTCGCCGCGGAGATAGAGCCCGCTCGCGGGCTTGCTGGCTTCCTGGGCGCCCGCCACGGCAGGCAACAGGACTGCCAGACCGATGCTGATGACTGTCGCGCGCATGCAGTTCCCCCTCAGACTGAATTTGCCCGGCAGAATGGCGCAGCATTGCGCGACTGGAAAGTAAAAGCCTTGTTAAACTTTCGAAAACACGGCGACGGATGTCGCACTCTACTTTCGACGTAAGTCCAAGAGGGCTGTCATCGCGTCACGATGCCGATAAAGCAGGAAACGGTGACCACGGCCAGCACGGTCGAGACCAGCACCGCCGCCGAGGTGCGATCCACATAGGTATCGTAGGCGCGGGCCATGATGAACACGTTGGCCGCGATCGGCAGCGAGGCTTCGATGACGGCGATGCCGAGGAAGAAGGGATCGAGATCGAGCACCATCGCGCCGAGGAACCAGGCCATCAGCGGGTGCACCAGCAGGCGGAAGGCGCAGAGCAGCGCGATCTCGTCGAGGCCGTCGGACAATTTGCGCTCGCCGAGCGACGCGCCGAGGGCGAACAGCGCGCAAGGACCGGCGGCGGCGGCAAAGAGGTTGCCGAAGGCTTCGAGCGGCACCGGCATCCTCGCCCCGCTCGCACCCCAGACCAGGCCGGCCAGGGTGGCGATGATCAGCGGGTTGCGCGCCAGGCCGAGGAAGATGCGCTTGAAGATCGTCAGCATCGAGGCGTGGCGCCCCGAGCCGGCCTCGACCATCGCCGTGGTGACCGGCAGCAGCACGACATGGTCGAGCACGATGACCAGCACGGCGAGCAGCACCGCCCGCTCGCCGAACAGCGACAGCACGATCGGCAGGCCCATGTAGCCGACATTGGGAAAGGCCGCCGCCATGCCCTGGATGCCCGAGACCGCACCGCGCGAGGAAAAGATCAGGCGGGCCGCGATCACGCAGCCGAAGAAGGAGATCAGCCCGCCGCCGGAATAGGAAACCGCGAAGCGCCAGTCGAAGGCGTCGGCAAGCGGCGCGGTCGCCATCTTGACGAACAGCATCGCCGGCAGGGCGAACCAGAAGACGAACGCGTTGAGCCCCGCGGTCGAGGCGGGATCGAGCAGCCGGAAGCGCGCCGCGCCAAAGCCCGCGAAGACCATGCCGAAGAACGGCAGCGAAACGTTGAGCAGCGCATCCATGGCTCAGGCCTGTTCGCCGCCCCGGCGAAGGCCGGGGCCCGGGGAAGCACCGCGCCGCTTGCGACGCCCCCTGCCCCGGATCCCGGCTTTCGCCGGGATGACGACCGGCTTTATTCGAGCAGCGGCCATTCCGGCGATCAGCCGGCGCCGCCGAGGATCAGCGGCTCGATCCGGGCACGGATATCGTCGGGGAAGGGGAAGGACTTGCGGGTCTGCAGGTCGAACAGCAGCGCGACGATCTCGCCGCGCGCGACCACCTCGCCGGTCGCGCTGTCCAGCAGCAGGTGGCAGAAGCGCCAGACCTTCTCGCGCACTTCCAGCAGGCCGGACTTGATGACGATCGCGTCGCCGGCGCGCAGCCGGCGTTCGTAGGTCAGCCGGTAGTCCAGCGCGGCCGATCCCCAGTTGCGGTCGCGCATCATCCGGGCGTCGAGCCCCGCCCCGGCCAGCAGATGCGCGGCGGCATCCGAGAAGCGCGCCATGAAGAAGCGCGGCGCCATCGCGCCGTACCAGTCGATCTCCCAGGAATTGACCGCGCCGCGCCCGGTCTCGTACATGCCGGCGACGACGCCGGACGGCGGGGGCGGACCGCCCTGCGGCGGCATCGGCGGCGGCAGGTCGCAGGCACCGGCCATCGCCTCGGCCCGGCTGCGCACCTCGTCGGGCAGCGGAATCTCGCAGTCGTCGTTGAGGTCGCAGCAGGTGATGATCGAATCGAAGGCCGCCGAGGAAATCCCGGTCTCGCCCTCGCGCATCTCGCCATGCACCACCAGGCCGCGCGGCGAGACCTCGCGCACGCAGGCGTGGATCGTGGTGATCGCGCCCTCGCGCAGCTCGCGCTTGAACTGGATGCGGTCTTCGGACGCCAGCAGCGCGATCCGGCGGGCGCGGGCCTGCGACGGCTGGAAACCGAGCTTGAGACCGAGATGGGCGATCGCATCCGACCAGCGCGCCAGATAGAACTGGACATTGAGATGGCCCATCCGGTCGCATTCCCACGAATTCACCGTGGAACGCTGGGTCGCGATCATCGAGCCGGTCATGCCGGAATCTCCTGCACCATCAGCCGTTCGGCCTTGGTGCGTACGTCATCGGGAACCGGCACGGCCTTGCGCGTCTCGAGATCCATCAGCACGCCGGTGACCTGGGCGGTCATCGAGATCGCGCCGGTTTCGGCGTTGATCAGCTTGTGGAACACGGTGATCGACTTCTTGCCGACCGCGGCAACGCCGCTTTTCATCACCACCAGGTCGCCGGCCAGCAGTTCGTTCTTGTAGTCGATGGTCTGGTTGACGGCGATGAAACCGAGATCGGCGCCGCGCGGACTAGCCGGTCCGAGGCCCAGCGCCACCAGCAGGCTGGCTGCCGCATCCGACAGCCGCGCCACGTAGAACTGGACGTTGAGATGGCCGTAGAAGTCGCATTCCCAGGCGCAGACTGCGCCGCGATAGCTTTCGATCAAAGCCGCCATACCTTCCGAAATCTCGGGCTGGGGCGGCAGTTTACCTAAGAATGGCGCGCAAGTTAAAGCCCCATCTGGCGGCTGGCCAGGTCCTTCATGATTTCCTCGGCCCCGCCACCGATGGCATTGACCTTGACCTCGCGATAGATGCGCTCGACCTTGGCGCCACGCATGAAGCCGGCCCCGCCGAAGATCTGCACCGCCTCGGAGGCGCAGAAGGCCAGCGTCTGGGTCGCCTGGTTCTTCAGCATGCACAGTTCGGCGATCGGATGTTCGCCCCGATCGAGACGCCAGGCGAGCAGTTCGAGCATCGCCTGGCTGGCATGGATCTTCTGCGCCATGTCGACCAGCTTGTGGCGGATCACCTGATGGCGGGTCAGCGGCTTGCCGAAGGTCTCGCGCTGGCCGGCATAAGCGATGGCTTCGTCGAGACAGACCTGGGCGAACCCGATCGACGAGGCGGCCAGGCCCAACCTTTCATCATTGAAATTCATCATGATGCCGATGAAGCCCGCATTCTCCGCGCCGATCAGGTTCTCGGCCGGCACGCGGCAATCGTCGAAATGCAGCGTCGCGGTATCGGACGCCCACCAGCCCATCTTCTTCAACGGGGTGCGGGTGAAACCCGGGCGGTCGCGTTCGATCAGGATCAGCGAGATGCCGCCCATGCCGGGACCGCCGGTGCGCACCGCGACCGTGTAGTAGTCGGCGCGCATGCCCGAGGTGATGAAGGTCTTCTCGCCGCGCACGACATAGTCGTCGCCGTCGCGCCGTGCGGTGGTGCGCAGGTTGGCGACGTCCGATCCCCCCGATGGCTCGGTGATCGCCAGCGCCGAGATCTTCTCGCCCGACAGAACCCCCGGCAGCACCCGCGCCTTCAGCCGGTCGGAACCGAGCTTTGCGATCGGCGGGGCGCCGATCGTATGGCTCATCAGGCTGGCGCAGATCCCGCCGGCGCCGCAGCGGGTCAGTTCCTGCGTCGCGATGATCGCGTGAAAGCGGTCGGTCGCGACCCCGCCGTACTGCTCGGGAAAGCCCATGCCCAGCAGGCCGATTTCGGCGGCGCGGGCATAGAGTTCACGGGGAAATTCTCCGGCCTCGTCCCAGGCATCGGCATGGGGCTCGATCTCGCGGGCGACGAAGCGGCGCACGCTGTCGCGGAAGGCTTCGTGCTCCGGCGTGTAGAACGGCGAGAGGGTCATGTCGTTTCCTTCAGGCGCGCCATCGCGATGACGTCCTCATAGCGGTCGTCGAGCTTGCGGGCGCGGCGCCGCACGCCCTCGACGACAAAGCCGTGTCGTTCATAGAGGCGGCGGGCGCGTTCGTTGGCGGCAAAGACGTCGAGTTCGACCCGTTCGATGCGCAGGGCCTCGGCCGCTGCCAGCGCCGCGGCGAGCAGCCGGCCGCCCAGGCCCCGCCCGCGCCAGTCGGCGTCGAGGCCCATGCCCAGCACGCCGACATGGTCGAAGCCCGCCCGGACCGGGTTGAAGACGGGCACGTAGATATCGCACCAGCCGACCACGACGTCGTCGGCCGCTACCGCGACGAAGACCGGCAGCCCACGATCGATCATGCCGCCGACATGCTGGTGCAGCGCATCGGGCGGCGGGGTATCGATGAAGACCAGCCAGCGCCGCTCGGCCGCGACGCGGCCGATGCAGCGGCGATAGCCCTCGAGGTCGGCGCGCGTCGCCGGGCGGACAATCGCCTCGTCCATCCGCTGCCTATTCCGCGGCGGCGCGGCCGGCCGGCGCTTCCTTCTTCCTGCCGGGCAGCGTGCCCATGTACTTGGCGATGATCGACATCATCACCTCGTCGGCCCCGCCGCCGATCGAGCACAGCCGGGTATCGCGATAGGCGCGGCTGATCCAGGTCTCGTTCATGAAACCCATGCCGCCGAAATACTGCAGGCAGCCATCGGTGACGTCGCGGGCGAGACGTCCGGCCTTGAGCTTGGCCATCGAGGCGAGCTTGGTGACATCCTTGCCGCCGATATAGAGCTCGACGGCGCGATAGACCAGCGCGCGCAGCGCCTCGATCTCGGTCTGCATCTCGGCCAGCCGGAAATGAACGATCTGGTTGTCGAGCAGCGACTGGCCAAAGACGCGCCGCTCGCGCGTGTATTCGATCGTGTCCTGGATGCACAGCTCCAGCCCCTTGAGGTTGGAGGCGGCACCCCACAGCCGCTCCTCCTGGAACTGCAGCATCTGGTAGGTGAAGCCCTGACCCTCCTCGCCGATCAGGTGACGCTGCGGCACGCGCACCTCGTCGAAGAAGATCTGCGCTGTATCCGACGAGCGCATGCCCAGCTTGTCGAGCTTGCGGGCGATCTGCACACCCTTGGTCTTCATCGGCACGACGATCAGCGACTTGTTCTGGTGGATGCCACCGCTGTCGGAGGTATTGGCCAGCAGGCACATCCAGTCGGCCTGGGTGCCGTTGGTAGTCCACATCTTGCCGCCGTTGATGACGTAGTCGCCGCCGTCCTTGCGCGCGGTGGTCTTGATCGAGGCGACGTCAGAGCCCGCGCCGACCTCGGAGACGCCGAGGCAGGCGACATAGTCGCCGGCGATCGTCGGGGCGAGGAATTCGCGGCGCAGTTCGTCCGAGCCGAAGCGGGCCAGGGCCGGGGTCGCCATGTCGGTCTGCACGCCGATCGCCATCGGCACGCCGCCGCAACGCGCGGTGCCGAGTTCCTCGGCCATCACCAGCGCATAGGAATAATCGAGGCCGAGCCCGCCATACTCGACCGGCTTGGTGATGCCGAGCAGGCCGAGATCGCCGAACTTCTTGAACAGCTCATGCGCCGGGAACGTGCCCTCGGCTTCCCACGTGTCGACATGCGGGTTGACCTCGGTCGCGATGACGCGATTGACGGTGCGCCGCAATTCCTCGTGCTGCTCGGTGAACATCATGACGTCGCTTCCTCCGGAGACCTTATTTGTCTTGCTGCAGAACCTTGGGCGTCACGGCCAGGTGGAAGCCGTCCCAGGACGGCGCCCGGTCGTGACGCGGCATCGGCCAGTTCAGTTTGGCATTGGGCGCGCCGCCGTCGACCCGCAGCGTGGCGCCGTTGACGAAGGCGGCGGCCGGCGACAACAGGAAGCAGACCGCGGCCGAAACCTCGGATTCATTGCCCATGCGCTGCAGCGGCACCGCGTATTTCAGGTCGCGGATGGTCGCCTGCATCCAGTCGGGATAGGTATCCATGCCGGCCGAGGCGATCCAGCCCGGCGCCACCGCATTGACCCGCACGCCGGAGACCGCCCATTCCACCGCGGCCGTCTCGGTGAAGTTGACCATGCCGGCCCTGGCCGCCCCGGAATGCCCCATCCCGGGCATGCCGAACCAGTTGTCGGCGGTGATGTTGACGATCGACCCGCCATGCTCGTTCATCCAGGCGGTGTAGACCGCGCGGGCCATCAGGAAACCGCCGGTCAGGTTGGTGCGGACCACCGTCTCCCAGCCTTTCTGGCTGATGGTGGCGAGCGGCGCGGGGAACTGGCCGCCGGCATTGTTGGTCAGGCCGTCGATGCGGCCATGCACCTTCAGAATCTCGGCGACCGTCGCCTCGACGACGGACTCTTCGCGGATGTCGCAGGCGTGGGTCGTGGCCCGGCCGCCGGCTTCGGCGATCTCGGCGGCGACGGCCGCGAGCTTTTCCGGCTTGCGGCCGACCAGCGCGACGGCGGCACCGAGCGAGGCGAGCTCATGGGCGATGCAGCGGCCGATGCCGGACCCGCCGCCGGTGACGATCTCGACCTTGCCGGCAAAGGCATCAGGACGGAATACCGAACGATACGGCAAGCGACTCCTCCCGGGAATTGAGGCTAAGATGCCTCTTCGTTGACAGCGACGCTAATTGACGTTTACGTTAACGTCAAGTCGTTGCAGTGACTTGCCAATCAGAACAACCCGTCATCAACAGCCCAGGAACATCATCCATGTCGCTTCAGGCCATCACCGACGCGATGCGCGAAAAGGTCGGCGCGGCGAGCGCGCTCGGCGCCACCGTCAAGTTCAACTTCGGTGCCGACGGCGTCATCTTCGTCGATGCGAAATCGAGCCCGGCGTCGGTATCGAACGACGACGCCGATGCCGACTGCACGATCTCGATCAAGATGGACGATTTTGTCGCCCTGACCAAAGGCGACCTCGACCCCACCACCGCCTTCATGATGGGCAAGCTGAAGGTGCAGGGGAACATGGGCATCGCCATGAAGCTGCAGTCGCTGTTCGGCTGATCCGGCCGGCGCGGGGCCCGGCGGCGCCCGCGCCTTTCCCGGGCGGCCTATCCGGCCGCTGCTTCGATGAAGCGCGCCAGCGCCGCGTCGCGTTCGGACAATCCGTCGCAGTCATGGGTCGTCAGCAGGATGTCGACGCGGTTGTAGACGTTGCTCCATTCGGGGTGATGGTCGATCTTGTCGGCCATCAGCGCGACCCGGGTCATGAAGCCGAAGGCTTCGTTGAAATCCTTGAAGGTGAAGCGTTTTTCGATCGCCTCGCGGCCATCGGCCAGGCGCCAGCCGGCCAGTTCGGCCAGCAGGGCGTCGCGCGCGGCGGGATCGAGCTTGCGGATCGTCATGTCGGTCTCCTGCGGATATGGCAAAGTCGACGGGCCGCGACTATATGAGGCGCGACCTTTCCGTCCAAGCCGAAGGAATGCGACCATGGCCACAGGCCGCCTTGCCCCCAGCCTTGACGACATCGAGCGGCTCGCCAGGGCGGCGCTGGCCGACATTCCCGATCCGTTGCGCGCGAAGGTCGCCGAGGTCGCGATCCACGTGGCCGACTTTCCCGACGAGGCGACGCTGGCGGAAATGGGCATGGACAGCCCCTGGGACCTGACCGGCCTCTATCGCGGCGTGCCGTTGACCGAGCGCAGCGTCAGCGGCGACCACGGGCGGCTGCCCGATACCGTGCATCTCTACCGCCAGCCGATCCTGGCCGAATGGTGCGAAAGCGGCGAGACGCTCGAGGACATCGTCTACGACGTCGTCATCCACGAGATCGGCCACCATTTCGGTTTTTCCGACGACGACATCGACTACCTGCAGGGCAGCGAGGACTGATTTCCCAGCCTCAGCCGAAGCCCGCCCGCTTCATCGTGTCGAAGATGCGGCGCAGCACCGTGGCCTTCTCGACCGGATTGGCGATGTCCTCGACCAGCCGCATCTCGAAATTGGGCTGCCGCAGATAGCCGATGATGATAGCGCGTGCCGCGGCTACCGCCTTGCCGGGCGGCAGGATGACCGGCAGGCACAGGCCCATCAGCATCTCGGTGCGCTTGCGCAGCGGCAGGTTCGGGCTGTCCAGCCGGCTCAGGATGTTTTCGTCGCGCACGAAGTCGAGCAGCAGCTGATCGATATGGTCGAGCAGGCGCCGCTTGCCCTCGCCGGTCAGGTTGGAGCCCTCGATCAGATAATAGAGCGACGTGACGAAGCGCATCAGGTCGATCGGCGAATGCTGGCCGGGATCGAGATCGTGAACCGTATCGGACTGCACGATGATCCGGTCGAGCAGCGCGTCGATGGTATCGGCGACATCCATCACGATCGCGCTTTCACGCACCGCGAACATGAAGCCGAGCTGGCGGTGCGGCTCGCGCAGTTGCTGGACGATCTGTTCGACGGCATCCTTGCGCCCGCCCACGCCCCCGCGATTGGTCAGGCGGGTCATCCGCTCGACCAGCGCCGCGGCCATCTCGCCACCGCCGAGCAGCGGCCGGTCGCCCGGCACCAGCCGCAGCAGCAGGTTGCGATAGGCGTCTTCCTCGTCCTCGATCTTGCCGTTCTTGGTCAGCGGCGAGTTCTGGGCCAGCTGCCCGCGCAGCCGGTCGAACAGCACCGCGACGGCGCCCGGCAACTTGCCGGCCTGCATCAGCGCGACCAGCCGGTCGACGGTCACGCCCATCTCGGTCTCCGCCCCGCCGCTCCGCCGCGGTGGCGCCTTGCCCTCGATCAGATCGAGCAAGGCGGCGAGCGCATGATAGAGATCGCGCTGCGGCCCCAGAATGTCCTGCAGCAGGGCGGCATCGGCCAGCGTGTCGGCGATGAAGTCGTCGAGCGCCGCCACCGATCGCGGCGAGCCGCCGGCGGCCGCCCAGCCGACCGAACGGTCGAGCTTGCCCCACCAGTTCCGTTCGTTGACCAGGGCACGTGCGATGGCGACGCGCATCATGTAGTCGGCGTCGCTTTCGTCCTTGTAGCGGGTGACGACGTCGCTTTCGAGTTCCTGCAGCCCGACCTTGCTGACGTCCGGCAGCTTGACGGTATCGGCCTTGCGCGCCCGGTCGGCGATTTCGTCGACGAAGCCGTGCAGCATGTCGCGGCGCTGCTTGGCGGCGGCCTGGTCGCCGCGCGCCTGCAGGCCGGCCACCCGCCCGACAGCGGTCGCGACAAGGTTGTCCTTGTCCATCACACGCTTCATTTCACGCGCGTTGTACATGACTTCGGACGGGGTGACGCTGAAGCGCGTCAGATACGGCTTGAACAGCCGCGTCATCGTCAGGCGGGCGGCGATGCCATACAGCGCCTCGCGCTTCTCGCAAGGTGCGGCCCGGTCGATCATCGGCAGCACGATGCGATCGTCGCGCGTCGTCTGCCGCTCCTGGGTGAAGATCGCCTCGTTGGTAACGCGGCCGAACTTGTTCGGCCCTTCGCGCATCACCTTGACGCTTTCGACGCCGCTTTGCCCCGCAAGCTTGCGGGCGAAGGCGAGGGCGTCGGCCTCGACCTTGCTGGTGTCGTCGATGGTCCAGCGCCCCTCGCGCCGGACATGCACTTCGAACAATGCCTGCGCAGCAGCCATTGATAGCCCCCCGATCCGCCATTCTGGCCGATACCCGGCTTGACGCTGGAATGATTATATTCCGATAATTCTTGACTCGGAAACGATCGCCGGACAAGCGTCCGGTTAAGCGATGCTCCGGCCCCGCCCGGTGACGGGTCGGCTTAATGTCCTGGAGGTGGTTTGGCGCCGCGCCGGAATCTGAGGCGGCGGCCTATTGCGCCCGCAGGACGGGCAGGCATCAAATACGCGTCAAAAGACGCTTCTTGCGTCTTGTCCATAAGTCCCTCCGCCATTCTGGCCGCGACTTTGACTGTGATTGAGGTGAATATACCTAAAATTATAAGAAGTGAAATCAGAATCTGTACCGAGGTGCAGGATATTCAGCGAAACCCGGCACGGCGCATCAGGTCGAACAGTCGCCGCAGGGCATTTGCCCGGGCGACCGCATCGGTCAGGTCGGCGACGACCTTCTCCTCGAAGTTTGGCTGCCGCAGATAGTCGACGATGATCTGGCGCGTGGCCATTGCCGCCTCGCCGGGTGGCAGGATCTCGGGCAGGCACAGACTGATCAGGAGTTCGGCGCGTTCACGCAGCGCCCGTTCGGGTGCATCCAGCCGCGCGATCAGGTTGGTGTCGCGGATATGGCGCAGCAGCAGCTGGTCGATATGCCGGGTCAGGTCGTCGCGCCGCCGCGGTTCGAGCCGCGAGCGGTCCAGCTGATAGAAGATGCCGGTCGCCGCCGACAACCGTTCGCTGTCGGAATTCGCCTTGGGCGCCAGAACGGCGAGATCCTCCGCCTTGACGATCAGCCGGTCGAGAATGTCGTCGACGGTCTCGGCCACCGCCGGCCCGGTCGACGATTCCTGGACGGCAACGAGGAAACGGACCTGCCGGGCCGGTTCGGCCAGCAACCGGCAGACCGCCTCGACCGCCTCGCGCCGCCCGGCGACACCGCCGCGATTGGCGATGCGCGACTGGCGCTCGACGATCGCCTCCGCCATGTCCGGGCCGCCGATCAGGTCCTGCGCCGCCGGTACCAGCCGCAGAACAAGGTCGTGCAGCGCGTTGCCCTCGTCGGCGGCCGGACCGCGGGTCAATGGATTGGGACCGGCCAGTTCGTTGCGGACCCGGTCGAGCAGGATGGACCTGGCGCCGGGCAGCTTGTCCTGTTCGAATAATGCGGCAAGCTTGCCGGCGGTCGCACCGACCTCGCCGATCGCGGTATCGGGCTTGGCCGGCTGATGCGGCACCCGTCCGTCGATCAGCTCGAGCAGCGCTTTCAGCGCGGCGACGAGGTCGGGCTGCGGCCCCAGCAGATCCTGGACCAGCGCGGCGTCGTTCAGGGTATCGGCGATGAAGTCGTCGAGGGCCGCGATCGGCTTGGGCCGGGCGCTCGAGGTTGCCCAGCCGACCGTCGAATCGAGCTTGCCGAACCAGGTCCGCTCATTGACCAGGTCGCGGCTGATCGCGACACGCAGCAGGTAGTCGGCCTCGGCGTTGGTGCGGGCCTTGCCGGCCACATCTTCGGCCAGTCCGTCCGGGCCGAGCTTGGCGATCGACGGCAAGGCCACCTTCTCGACATCGCGGGCCCGGGTCGCGATCTCGTCGACGAAACCCGAGAGCATGTCGCGCCGCCCCTTGGCCGCAGCCTGATCGCCGCCGGTCTGCAGGTTGGCGACACGGCCGATGGCGGTGGAGACGAGGGTATCGCGGTCCATCACCCGCTTCATTTCGCGGGCGTTGTGCATCACCTCGGTGGGGGTCACGACGAGCTTGGCGAGATAGCCCTTGAACAGCTTGGCCATGGTCTGGCGCGCTGGCACCCCATAGAGGGCGTCGCGTTCCTCGCAGGCCGGGGCGCGATCGATGCGGCCGACCACCACCGGGCCGGAATCACCGCGCGGTTTTTCCTGGGAAAAGACGGTATTGACGCTGAGGCGGCCGAAGCGGTTGTCGCCTTCGCGCACCACGCGAACGCCGTCGATGTCGGGCAAGCGGATCTTGCGCTTTGCCGTCTCGATCGCCTCGGCCTCCGACTTGGAGGTTTCCTCGATACCCCAGCGCCCGTCGCGGCGGACATGGAGTTCGAACAATTCCGGCGTGGACACGATCTGGCAACTCCCCCGAACGGGGGCAACGCTATCATCGCGACACTGACTGGCCAAGCCTTCCTGCACGCCGGGCCAATCGGACCGGGAAACGGCACCGCGAGCTAGGCCCGGCCAGCCAACAGCCTGTCCACGAACGCCGGCACCACCGCAGAGGCCGGGCCGTGCACGGCTTCGGCGAACATCCCGGCCCGGTCGGAGGGTTCCAGGTTCAGTTCGACGGTATGACCCGGCGCCTCGGCAACAAAGTCCGCGGCCGGGTAGACATTGCCCGAGGTACCGATCGCGACGAACAGGTCGCAGGCGGCAAGCGCGGCGTAGATCCGCTCCATGTACATCGGCATTTCCCGGAACCAGACGACATGGGGACGCATGTAGCCGGCGACGAGGCAACTCGGGCAGGGTGTCTCGACGAAGCAGTCGTGGGTCCAGCCGTGGATCGCGCCGCAATTGGTACAGCGGATCTTCAGCAATTCGCCATGCATGTGCAGCAACCGCCCGCTGCCGGCGCGTTCATGCAGGTCGTCCACGTTCTGGGTCACAACCAGGACGTCGCCCGGATACCGCGCCTCCAGCGCCGCCAGGGCAAGATGGGCCGCATTGGGCTCGGCGCCCAGGCAATTGGCCCGTCGCGCGTTGTAGAACTCATGCACGAAGGCGGGATTGCGGGCGAAACCCTCGGGGGTCGCCACGTCCTCGAGGTCGTAGCGCGTCCACAGCCCGTCCTTGTCGCGGAAAGTGCCGAGGCCGGATTCGGCCGATATCCCGGCCCCGGTCAGGATGACGATACGGCGATAGGTCACGGTGGCCCGCCCGTACCCCGCTTCAGCCGGCGTCGGCCCAGAACGGAGCCTGCGCGTCGGCATAGGGCCCGTGCTCGTCCTGCTCGTACTCGTCGTAGCCGTCGTCTTCGTCGCTGAAATCGTAGCCGCCCAGCGCGAAGGTTTCCTCAGGCCGGTAGATCGCACCGCCATGGCCGCGGAATGACGAATAGAGCGTGAAGCCTTCGACCATGAACGGTGGCGACGCGAAACCACCATTGGCCGACAGGAAGTCGACCACCTTGGCCTCGCTGGTCTGACCGAGCCGGGCCAGCGTCACATGCGGCTGGTACTTGCGACGCTCGGGCTCCAGCCCGACCCGGATCAGCGCGGTCTCGATCTTGCCCTGCAGGCGCAGCAATTCGGGCTCGGGCCGTACGCCTGCCCACAGGACGTGCGAGCGCCGCTTCTCGCCGAAGGCGCCGACCCCCTGCAAGGCCAGCGGGAACGGATCCATCGTCACCCCTTCCAGCGCCTCGACCACGTCGCCGGCGGTGCCTTCGTCGATCTCGCCGATGAAGCGCAGGGTCAGGTGCATCTGGTCGGGCCGCTGCCAGCGCGCACCGGGCACGCCACCACACAAAAACGACAGACCCTGCCGTACGTTTTCGGGCAGGGTCAGGGCGACGAACAATCGGATCATGGCGCACCCTCCATCAGGGGGTTGACGTGAAACGGTCCAGGGTCAGGGCGACGGGTTGGGCTGGGTCCTGTGAATGGCGTCGATCGCGGCCAGGGCATCGGGCCCCAGCGTCACGTCGATCGCGTCGATGTTTTCCTTGAGCTGGTCGAGGTTGGTCGCCCCGATGATCACCGAGGCCATGAACGGCCGCGACAGGGCGAAGGCCAGGGCCAGATGGCCCGGCTTGATGCCGAGCCGACCGGCCAGCGCCACGTACTCGGCCGCGGCCCGCTCGGTCTCCGGGTTGGAGTAGCGCTTGAAGCGTTCATAAAGCGTCAGCCGCGCCCCGGCCGGCCGCGCCCCGTTCAGGTACTTGCCGCACAGCACACCCATCGCCAGCGGCGAGTAGCACATCAGCGGCAGGTCTTCACGGGCAGCGAATTCGGCGAGGCCGATCTCGAACACGCGATTGACCAGGCTGTAGGCGTTCTGGATCGAAACCGGGCGCGGCAGGCCGAGCGTCTCGGCGGCGCGCAGGTAGCGATGCACGCCCCACGGCGACTCGTTCGACAACCCGACATGACGGATCTTTCCGGCGCGGACCAGATCGCCCATCACCGACAGGGTTTCCTCGATCGGGATCGAATCGTCCGCCGGCACCGCCTCGTAGTTCAGCTTGCCGAAATGATTGGTCGGCCGGTCGGGCCAGTGGATCTGGTAGAGGTCGATATAGTCGGTGCCGAGCTTGGCCAGCGAGGCGTCGACCGCCTCGACGATCTGGGCCCGGTCAAGCCGGGTTTCCGCGACGCTGCCCTGGCGCAGCCAGGTCGACGGACCGCGGCCCGCGACCTTGGTGGCGAGCACGATCTTGTCGCGACCGCCCCGCGCCTTGAGCCACGATCCGATATAGCGCTCGGTGCGACCGGCCGTCGATGCCATCGGCGGCACCGGGTACATTTCGGCGGCATCGATGAAGTTGATGCCGCGAGCGATCGCCATGTCGAGCTGGGCATGGGCGTCGGCTTCGGTGTTCTGTTCGCCGAAGGTCATGGTGCCGAGGCAGATCGCCGACACCTTGAGATCGCTGTGACCGAGACGACGATAAAGCATCGGACAGCCGCACTCCCGCACTGGCATCCGCCCATCTGCAACGCATAGCAGCACGGCGGCGCATGACCCACCGCATCTAGATAGCACACCGCTACCGCAGTGCAAAAGCGCGAAAGCTCAGAACGCCAGCGTTTCGTCGATCTGGGTCTGGCTCATCGTCCGGACATTGCCGTGGATGATCGACGAGCAGACGTCGATCAGCCGCTGGGTCGAGCGCGAGACCTGCTGCACCAGGAAGGTCAGCTCGCTGGTATTGCCCGAAGAGATGGCGGCATCGATTCGGGCGAGGCCGCCGACCAGTTGCTCGTTCATCCGTCCGACCGTGCGGTCGAACATCCGGCGGTAGCGGGGCGGGGCCGCCTCGTAGGCGCGGATCGCCAGCGCCTTGTCCTTGAAGCTCGACTCCCGGAAATGGTCGGCGTAGCTCTTCGGCGCCCAGGCCTTGGCATCCTCGAACATGTCCGGCATGTCCGGAATCATTTCGAGGAACATGACGATCTCGTTGAAATGATTGAGATAGTCGGTGGCGAGATAAGTCTGGGCGTTGATGTTGGTACCGGCCAGTTCCAGGGCTTCCGCCGGCAGATCGTCGGCAGGGTCGAAATCGTCGGCAGGGCCGGAATCGGTGTCCGGCCCGTGAATGGCGTCGGCGCTGGCCGGACTGCCCGTCATCGCAACCCCTTGATCTCCATCGAAGGGATCATCGCCAACCCGGACCTGCCGGTCAATGCTGGTGCTTGCGTGCAAGCACGGCCCGGATCAGGCGATTCCGGCGGATCCGGTATCAAGCCACCGCGTCGCGGTCGCCCTCGCGGCTCTTGAGGATCGAATCGCAGACCTTGTAGAGGCGTTCCAGTAGGTCGAAATTGAGCGGCCGCCGTTGTCCGTTCGAGAAGCAATAGCGCCGCCAGGTGCCGCAAACCTGGGCCAGCACGCCGTTGCAGGCGCCGAGCGTCCAGTAATAGCTTTCCGCCTTGAACAGGAAGTCCCGAAACTGCTTCGGGTTGTTCAGCATGATGAATTCCTGGTAGCTCTGCTCGTAGGCGCCGAACAGCATGTTCACGTTGCGCATCACGCTGCGCACCTTGCTGCGGATCGAATCGCGGAACATGGTGATCTGCTGCTTCTCGTTCTGGCCGAGACGGCGATAGTCGAGCGGCAGCGAGTCGTTCGAATCGAGCCAGGCGGTCATTTTCGCCAGGTCGGACTGGCCCCGGCTGAATTCATGCTGGAAGAAGGTGACGCCCTTCCAGGCCGAGAACGTCGCCGGCGCATCCTCGGGCTTGATGCCGAACGCGGTGATGAAGACACCCGCCTCGCCCAGCGTCGGATCCCAGATCGCGTCGATGAACCGCTTGGCCTTCACCTCCAGCACGCTGGGATCGGCGATGCCGAGGGCCTTGGCGATGATCGGCTTGACCTTCTCGGCGATGATCGCGCGGATCTGGGCGACCTGTTCGTCGACGATGCTGACATAGCGCGGATGGACCGCGATCGAATGCTGTTTGAACGAGGTCTGCAGGATGAAGGGGTCGAGCGACGGCATCGCCTCCAGCAGGCGGATGATGCGGAAATCGTTCTGGTAGGCCTCCTCCTTCTCGGACAGGCCGAGATGGCGGACGAGGTATTCGTTGGTCTTGCGGTCGTCGAGATAGATGCCATAGCCGCCCAGCGGCAGATCATTGCGGTCCTTGGGCACGAAGATGCCGGTCCGCACCGGCATCGTCGTCCGCTTCGGACCATAGAGATCCATGCCCGGGATGCCGCCGGAATGATCCTCGGTCGTGTCGAAGTTCGGAAACTTGAAGAGAATCACCCCGTTCATCGCGCGATTGCGGAACATCAGGTCTTTTTCTTCGAGACCGTTGCTCAGCGCGTTCACATTCAAGGAAATGGTCGGGCTGGCAAACAGCACGGCCTCAAGCGACGGGGTCATTCGCGTTTCGCTCTTCTAGCTTATTCTGATGGACGCACCAACGCGGCCCCCCTGCCCGCACGGGGCTGGTGCATCGGTACGCCCGACAAGCTAGCATGGCCTAACCGTTCGGCAAGACAAACTCGTGGAGAGAGGAAAATGAAAATCAAGATCGCTCGACGCATCGGCGCATTGGCCGTCGCCACCATGGTCCTGGGCGGCTGCAACGCCGACATGCTCGATGCGATTCCGACCTCGACGGGCTCGTCGGGGTCGAATTCGTCGACCACCCGCTCCGGCCCGCCCTACAACCGCCTGCAGGAGCTGGCTCTCTCGGACGGCTGCGTCGCCCGCTACAAGGGCGTTCCCGACAAGCTGCGCGCCTGCATGAACCAAAGCGATTCGCGGCTGGTCAAGCTGGCCATCCAGGACGGCTGCCAGATCCGCTACAAGGGCGTGCCCGACAAGCTGCGCGAGTGCCTTGCGTTCTGACGACCGCCTGGACCGGGCCAGGGCACGTCAAGTCTTGCAGTCCGTGTAAGGCGTCGTGTCCTGGCCGGTCCGGAACAGGCGGCGATAGCAGAACGAGTGAAAGCCATCGCCGCCGATCTGCTTCTTCATCACGTCGACGATCAGCTTCGTCAGATTGCGCACGCCGCGCGCACCGTAGAATTCGTCGGCCTTCACCGTCAGGATCTGGCGGATGACGTCATGGATGATCGGCGACTGACGGGCTGCGGCCTCGAGCTGGGCTTCCGGGCTCTTGACGAACATCGTCAGTTCCATGTGGATCGAGACCATCTGGCCATCCTTCGAGGCGGCCGAGGCGGCGAAGGGCTGCATGATCAGCCTGTTGCTCGCCCCTGCCGGCAAGGCCGGCCCGTCGTCCTTCTTCTTCGGCGGGTCGTCGGCCGCCATGGCCAGGGCCGGCGCCAGGGCGGTGGTCACGAGCACTATGGCGGCAAGCCTGCGGATCATCGCGACGCTACCTCTGACAAATTTCGGCCCGCCTACTATAACGACGATAGTGCCTGAATTAAGGAAATGGCCAGATCATGCCCGAGCGCCTCTACGACGTCCTGATCAACGATCTCGCCTGTGCCGCAGCGATCGGTGTCTACGAGCATGAATACGAGCGACTGCAACCGCTGCGCATCTCGCTGCGCATCAGCGCGGTCGAACCGGCCGGCGGCTTCGTCAGCGACACCTACGCCGAAGTCATTTCCTACGACAAGGTCGCCGCGGCGGTGCGCGCGCTCTGCCAGAAGGAACATGTCGGTCTGATCGAGACGCTGGCCGAGCGGATTGCCGCCCTGTGTCTCGGCAACCCCCTGACCCGCCGGGTGATGGTCCGGATCGAGAAGATCGAGGCGGTGGCCGGCGCGATCGTGGGGGTCGAGATCGTCAGACCGAAATGACCGGGCCGAAATGACCGGGCCGAAATGACCGGTCAGGCGGCCTTCAGGTCGCTGTCGGCGCGATAGGCGGCGGCAATGATGAAGCCCACCTCGCCGCCCGGGGCCAGCAGTGGCATCGCCAGGCGTTCCCAGGTTTCGGAGTGGTCGCCGAACCAGGCCGCGTACATCCGCCAGTACGGGCGGCGGGTACGGCGGATATGGCTGTATTCGGCGGCCAGGATTCCGGCCTGTTCGCCCGGCAGCTCGTCGACATGCGCACCGGTCATGTCGACCCCGAACGCGGCGCGGAAGCTGGTACCGTAATAACCATAGCGATAGCGCGCGCGCTCGCGCACCTCGATCAGCACGACTTCGCGCGCCCAGGGGCTCAGCCCTTCCACATCGAAGCCGCGCGCCGGCGGGGCTGCTCCGGCACGTTCCTGGATCTGCCAGAAGCGGTAGAGCCGCCTGAGCTTGTCGCCCTGAATATTGCGCGCGATCGCATCGAGCATGCCCGATTCCTCGCCGATCCGCGTTAAGGGCGGGTTAAGTTGACGAATCCGCCTCTTCCGGTCATGGTGCGCGGGTTTTTGCACCGCCGATATGGCGGTATCGGCATCAGCGGAAAGGATCGGGTATGAGCTTCAAGCAGGTGATCCCGGCGCCGGCGCGCCTCAACCGCTGCGAACTGGCGGTGCCCGGCTCGAATACCAAGCTGTTCGAGAAGGCGGCGAAGTCGGCGGCAGACGTCATCTTCCTGGATCTCGAGGACGCCGTCGCCCCCGACGACAAGCCGCAGGCACGCAAGAACATCGTCCAGGCGCTGCACGATGTCGACTGGGGCAACAAGATCCTGTCGGTACGCATCAACGGCCTCGACACACATTACATGTACCGTGACGTCGTCGACGTGGTCGAGGCGGCCGGCGACAAGCTCGACCTGGTCATGGTGCCGAAGGTCGGCACCGCGGCGGATCTCTACGCCGTCGACATGCTGCTCACCCAGATCGAGACCGCGAAGGGCTTCAAGAAGCGCATCGGCATCGAGGCGATCATCGAGACCGCGCTGGGCATGCAGAACATCGACGAGATCGCGGCCTCTACCCCCCGGCTGGAGAGCCTGCATTTCGGCGTTGCCGACTATGCCGCTTCGACCCGCGCCCGCACCGTCGGCATCGGCGGTCCCAATCCCATGTACGGGGTGCTGACCGACAAGGACGGCGACCGGCCGCGCGACTTCCACTGGGGCGACATGTGGCACTATGCCATCTCGCGCATGGTGGTGGCGGCACGCGCCAACGGCCTGCGCCCGATCGACGGCCCGTTCGGCGATTTCTCGGATGCCGACGGCTACCGTGCCCAGGCCAACCGCGCCGCGATCCTCGGCTGCGAAGGCAAGTGGGCGATCCACCCGAGCCAGATTCCCCTGGCCAACGACGTGTTCACCCCGTCGGAAGCCGAAGTGACCAAGGCGCGCCGCATCCTGGAGGCGATGGCCGAGGCCCAGGCCAAGGGCCAGGGCGCGGTGGCGCTCGACGGGCGCCTGATCGACATCGCCTCGATCCGGCAGGCCGAGGCGATCGTGCGCCAGGCCGAGGCCATCGCGCGCGGCTGAGGACGAACGGATACGGACAGACAGATGGTCAGCTACCTCGATTTCGAAAAGCCGATCGCCGAGCTGGAAAACAAGGTTCGCGAACTGCGACAGACCAGCGCGGCCGACAGCGGTGACATCACCGAGGAGGTCGAGCGGCTTGAGGCAAAGGCCGAGGCGCTGCTGCGGCAGACCTATGCCAAGCTGACGCCATGGCAGAAGATGCAGGTCGCCCGCCACCAGGACCGGCCGCATTTCGAGGATTACGTCGCCCGGCTGACCGACGGTTTCCAGCCGCTGGCCGGCGACCGCCGCTTCGGCGAGGATCCGGCGATCCTCGGCGGCATCTGCCGTTTCCGCGGGCGATCGATCATGCTGATCGGGCACGAGAAGGGCCGCGGGACCGACGGCCGGCTGCGGCACAATTTCGGCATGGCCAAACCCGAAGGCTATCGCAAGGCCATCCGCCTGATGGAGATGGCCGACCGCTTCCGCCTGCCGGTGGTGACGCTGGTCGATACCTCCGGCGCCTATCCCGGGATCGGCGCCGAGGAACGCGGCCAGGCCGAGGCGATCGCCTCGTCGATCGAGGCCTGCCTCAGGATCGGCGTACCGATGATCGCGGCGGTGGTGGGCGAAGGCGGCTCGGGCGGCGCGGTCGCGCTGGCCGCGGCCAACCGCATCATCATGCTCGAACACTCGGTCTATTCGGTGATCAGCCCGGAAGGTTGCGCGGCGATCCTGTGGAACGACCGCGAGAAGGCAAAGGACGCGGCCGAGGCGTTGCGCATCACCGCCGCCGATCTGTTGAAATTGAAGGTGGTCGACGAGGTGGTGCCCGAACCGTCGGGCGGCGCCCATCGCGATCCCGACGCCACGATCGATGCGGTCGGCGACGCGGTCGAGCGCCATCTGCGCCTGATCGCCGCGGCCGAGCCGGTCGCGTTGCGCGAGGGCCGCCGCCGCAAGTTCCTCGACATGGGCCGGGTACTGTAGTCGCGGTCGAGGGCGGTCAGGCCGCCATCATCACCTGGTTGCGGCCGCCCGTCTTGGCGCGGTAGAGCGCTTCGTCCGCCGCCTTCAGCGCCGCCTCGATGCCGGCGGTGCCGAACGGCGCGATGCCGATCGACACCGTGCAACTGATCGTCGTCGCGCCGGCCGACACCACCAGCATTTCGATCGCCTGGCGCAGATGCTGCATCGTCACCTCGGCGGCCGCCAGGCTGGTCGCCGGCATCAGGATGGCGAATTCCTCGCCGCCGATACGGGCCGAGGCATCGACCGAACGCAGCGTGGCGCGGAAGCAGGCCGCCACCTCGCGCAACGCCTGGTCGCCGGCAAAGTGGCCATGGATGTCGTTCAGCCGCTTGAAGTGATCGATATCGATCAGCGCCACCGCCGCCGGCGTCCCGCCGCGCTGCATCCGGCGCAACTCGCGGTCGGCCAGTTCGAAGAAATAGCGCCGGTTGTGCAGTTGGGTCAGCGGGTCGATCGACGCCAGCCGGCGCAACTCGGTCTCGACCGACTTGCGCGACGTGATGTCGTCGACCAGCGTCACCAGGCGGCCGCCCGGCATCGCATCGATCTGAAAGGCGATCCAGCGGCCGTCGTCCAGCTGGCGCTCGAGTTCGGGACCCGCGGCACCGGCAAAGAGCTCGGGCTCGACCCCGGCCGATTCGGCGAGGCGAACGAGGCTGGCCCCGGGCACGATCTCGGCCGGATCGATGCCCAGAATGGCGGCAAGCTGGCGGTTGGCCAGGACCACTCGGTCCGCCCCGTCGACGACGAGCACCCCCTGGCCCATATGGGCGAGGGTGGTTCGCAGCAGGCCCGAGGCATCGGCCAGCTGGCGCTCCTGCGCCGCCATGCGTTCCAGGCCCCGCCCGACGATCCAGCCCAGCAGGACGACGAGGCTGCCGAGCACGGCGGCGCTGCCGATCAGCACCGTCGACGTGACCTTCCAGTCGGCCAGCGCCGCATCGACGCCGATCGAGGCGCTGGCAGCCAGCGGAAACTGTTCGAAGCGGCGGCCGGCAATGATCCGCTCGACCCCGTCCGCCGCGGAACGCGCACGAATCAAGGCCGCTTCGCGTCCGGCCATGGCGGCGAATATCGGGCTCGACCGACGATCCTGCCCGATCTCGGCCTCCACGAACGGGTCGCGCAACAAGAGGATGCCATCGCTGCGCGAGATCGCGACGACACCGTCGCGCAGCCGCACGTCCTTCAGCGAGTTGCGAAAATACTCAGGGTCGAGGGCGGCGGCGACCACGCCGACAAAACGCCCGTCGCGGTCGCGCAGCGAGCGGCTCAGCGAGATCGTCCACAGGTTCGACAACTGGCTCTTGACCGGCGCGCCGATGACGAGGCCCTCGTCGGGCCGGTCGCGATGGGTGATGAAATAGTCGCGCCTGCCGACATTCACCGGCCGCGGCGGCGACAGTGCCGAATCGATGACGTTTGCGCCGTTGGCGTCGAAGATCAGGATTCCGCGCAGCTGCGGCAATTCCCGACTGATCTGGGCGACCAGCGGCTGCAGCTTGCCTTCGTCCAGGCCGTCCTCGCCGACCATGAATTCGATGTAGCGCAGTGCCCGATCGATCTCGCCGATCGAATGCCCCATCTGCGCGGCCAGAAGGCCCGCCAGCGCCACGGCATCGCGTTCGGCGTCGGCCAGCGCGTTGCGCCTGGTATCGAGCACCGCATAGCCGGTGCCCGCCGCCAGTGCCGCCAGCACCAGCCCGATCAGCACGAGGCCGATACGCAACAATCGTCGATGATCGCCGGGCCGGAAAGACGACGCCGCGCGCTGTGCAGGAATAGCGTCGGCGTTCACGTTCCCCCGAAATTCCCCTTTGGGCCGATCGGCCGGCAAGATAGCACGGATCGCACCGCCGATTAAGCGGACGCGGCCGGATCCGGCCCGCCATCGACGACGACACGGTTGCGGCCGGCTGATTTCGCCCGGTAGAGGGCACGGTCGGCGGCGGCGAGCGCCATGTCGGCGCCGGCAGGGCCGAGCATGGCAAGCCCGATCGAGACCGTGCAGCGGATGATGCCGCCGTCGGCACTGTCGTCGCCGACGGGGACTGCCAGATCTTCGACCCGGGCGCGCAGGCGTTCCAGGGTGCACTCGGCCTCGGCAAGCGGGCAGGCCGGCATCAGCACGGCGAATTCTTCGCCGCCGATGCGCGCGACCATGTCGCCGTCATAGACCGACAGGCGCATGCAGTCGGCCACCGCGCAAAGGGCCCGGTCGCCGACGAGATGGCCATGGGCATCGTTCAGTCGCTTGAAATGGTCGACATCGACCAGGGCAACGGCCGCCGGCGACCCGCTCGCCGCCATCGCGGCCTGCACCTTCGCGGCACGCTCGAAGAATGCCCGCCGATTGGGCAGCCGGGTCAGCGGATCGGAGGTGACCAGTTGGCGCAATTCGGCCTCGATCGCCTTGCGGCCGGAAATATCGTCGACAAGGGTCACCAGCCGGCCGCCGGGCATCGCGTCGATCTGCAAGGCGATCCAGCGGCCGTCGTCCAGCCGCCGCTCGACCTCGGGGCCGGCGGCGCCGGCGAACACTTCGGGTTCGAGCCCGGCGGCCGCGGCCAGGCCGTCGAGCGGGGCGCCGGGCTGTACCAGCCGGTCGGGCAGGCCGAGCAGCGCCGGCAGGCGCCGGTTCGCCAAAACGACCCTGTCGCCACCATCGACCACGACGACGCCCTGACCCATATGGGCGAGCGTGGCGTTGAGCAGCCGCGTGGCTTCCGTCAGCACCGTGTCCTGGTCGATCAGCCGGTCGGCGCCGCGCAGCAGCAGCCAGGCCAGGAAGACGATCAGGCTGCCCAGGGCCAATGCGGTGCCGAGCATGACCGCCGAAGTGAGCCGCCAGTCGCGCAGCACCGTGTCGGTGAGGACGCCGGTGGTTATCAGCAACGGGTAGCCGGCCAGGCGCCGGAACGCGACCAGCCGTTCGATACCGGCATCGTCGGTCAGCCGGACCACGCCCCGGTCTCCCTCCGCCGTCGCCCGGAACAGCGGCCTGCCGGCGACGTCGCGGCCGATGGCATCATCCTCGGCCGGTTCGCGCAGCATGACGATGCCGTCGTCGCGCAGCAGCTGAATTCGGCCACCGGCCGGCAAGGTAGCGCCCAGGACCTCGCGAAAATAGTCGATCGACAGCGACGCCCCGACCACGGCGACGACTTGGCCGTCGGCGCCGCGCAAGGCGCGCGCCATCGGCAGGATCCAGTTCGCGGTGATCCGGTTGCGCAGCGGCACGCCGATATGCAGGCCGCCCGAGCGGTCGGCGAGCGCCGCCTTGAAATAGGTTCGATCGGCCAGATTGACCGGCGGCGGCGGGCTGGTCGCCGAACCGGAAATGACGCCGCCACGGCGGTCGATCACGACGATGCCGTCGATCTGGGAAAGTTCGGCGGTCGTCCGCTTCAGCACCGGATGCATCGCTTCGTCGGTCAACGCCCCACGGGTGGCGAGCAACTCGATATAGCGCAAGCTCCGGTCTGCCTCGGCCAGCGCACGGACGAACTGGCCGGCGACGAGATCGGTACGGGCGGCGATCTCAGTCTCGGCGCGCGACACCGCGGCATGCCGGCCGATCAGGATGAAGGCCAGGGCGATCGCGACCAGCCCGGCCGTGACCAGCACGGCGGCCGCCATGCCGGCCCGCGCCAGGCGGCGCTGCGTTCCGGGTGGCCCCCCGATTCTGGCACTCAGGACATCGATGGCGCTCATCGCTGGTCCGTGGCGGTTGGCCGACTACAATAGCCGACCGGCCGGACTTGCGGGACGCGGAATTCAGCGATAGGCGCGGAAGAACTGGTGAATATCCGCCGACAGGGCCTCGGGCTGGTCCATCGCCGCGAAATGGCCGCCTTCGGGCGTATCGACCCGGCGCACGACATTATAGCCGCGATGCAGCCAGCTGTCGGGGGGCGGCGGGACCAGGTCATAGGCCGGCAGGAAGAACGCCGTCGGCGGGGTCACCCGCTGGCCCGGACCCATGCGGAATTCGTCGTTCTGGGCGGCCGCCCAGTAGAACCAGGTCGATGTCGGGAAGCTGCCGGTGACCCAGTAGATCATGATGTTCGTCAGGATCTCGTCCATCGGCAGCGACGGGTCGCGATCGGCCGCAGCGCCCGGCCAGCCATGCCACTTCTCGGTGATCCACGCGGCGAGGCCGACCGGCGAATCGGCCATCGCGAAGGCAAGCGTCTGGGGCTTGGTGCTCTGCTGCGCGAGATAGCCGCCCTCGCGCGCCATCCGCCGCTTGGTCCTGGCGATCCAGCGCTGCTCGTCGGCATCGGGCCGCGTACCCTCGGCCAGGTCGGGGCGCAGCGGCACCATGTTGAGATGAATCGCCCGGACGACGTCGGGGTGATCGATGCCGAGCCAGGCCGTCACGACCGAGCCCCAGTCGCCACCCTGGGCAAAGAAGCCGGGATAGCCCAGACGCTCGACCATCAGCCGGCGCCACAGCCGCGCGGTGCCGCGCGGCCCGATCGGCTTGCTCAAGCCCCGGGAAAAGCCATAGCCCGGCAGGCTGGGGCAGATCACCGTGAAGGCATCGGCGACATCGCCGCCGAAGCGCTCGGGATGGGCCAGCCGCTCGACGATCTTGTGGAACTCGAAGATCGAACCCGGCCAGCCATGGGTGATCACCAGCGGAAGCGGCGACGGGCCGGAACCGGGCTCGACCTGCACATGGATCTCGAGTTCGCCGTAGTCGGGATCGCTGATCGGCACCAGATATTGCGGGAACCGGTTCAGGACCTCTTCCCAGGCCCGCCAGTCGTAGCCGTCGCGCCAATACGCGACGAGTCGCCGCATGTAGTCCCGATTGGCACCATAGATCCACCCGGCCCCGTCAGGCTCGGGCGGCCAGATCACGCGGTCGAGCCGCCCGGCGAGATCGGCCAGGACGCTGTCGGCGATCTCGATCCGGAACGGCTTCACCCCGCGGCGCCTCAGGCCGTCATCTTGCCGTGGCAATACTTGTACTTGCGGCCCGACCCGCAGGGGCAGTCGGCGTTGCGCGGCAGCTTCTTCCAGGTTTCGGGATCGTTCGGGTCGATGCCGCGGGCCGCCATCAGCTGGTCGCGCGGCGGCGGGCTGAGCGGGATCATGTCGGGCTCGGGCTCGGGCATGCGCATCATCACATGGGCCAGCAGCTGGGTGACGGTCTCGCGCAGGCGGCCGAGCAGGCCGTCGAACAGTTCGAAGGCCTCGCGCTTGTATTCGTTCAGCGGATCGCGCTGGGCATAGGCGCGCAGGCCGATGGCCTGACGCAGATGGTCGAGATGCAGCAGATGTTCGCGCCACAGCTGGTCCAGCACCTGCAGCATCACGTTCTTCTCGACCTGGCGGAACAGTTCGGGACCGAATTCGGCTTCCTTGGCTGCCATCCGCTCGGCCGCGGCCGCGGCGATGCGTTCGCGCAGCTGTTCCTCGACGATGCCTTCCTCACGCGCCCAGTCCGGGATCGGCAGGTCGAGGCCGAAGGTCTTCTCGACATCGGCCTTCAGTCCGTCGACGTCCCACTTCTCGACATAGGCATTTTCCGGGATGTGGCGGGCGACCAGCTGGGCCACCACGCCCTCGCGCATCTCGGCCACCATTTCGGCCAGATCGTCCGACCGCATCAGGTCCAGGCGCTGTTCGAAGATCGCCTTGCGCTGGTCGTTCATCACATCGTCGAAGCGCAGCAGCTGCTTGCGGATGTCGAAGTTGCGGGCCTCGACCTTCTGCTGCGCCTTCTCCAGCGCCTTGTTGATCCAGGGATGGGTGATCGCCTCGCCATCCTTCAGGCCGAGCTTCTTCAGCATCGGTTCGATCCGCTCGGACCCGAAGATCCGCATCAGGTCGTCCTCGAGGCTGAGATAGAATGCCGAGGCACCGGGATCGCCCTGGCGGCCCGAGCGGCCGCGCAGCTGGTTGTCGATACGGCGGCTTTCATGCCGCTCGGTGCCGATCACGAACAGGCCGCCGGCAGCCTTGACCTTCTCGCGCTCGGCCAGCACCTCGGCGCGGATCGCGGCGATCCGCTGCTCGCGCTCTTCGGCGGGCAGATCGGCCGGCACCTCCTGCTCGACCCGCATCTCGACATTGCCGCCGAGCTGGATGTCGGTACCGCGGCCGGCCATGTTGGTCGCGATGGTGACGGCGCCGAGCCGGCCGGCCTGGGCGACGATGGTCGCTTCCTGCTCGTGGAAGCGGGCGTTCAGCACGTTGTGGACGACGCCGCGCTGCTTGAGCAGCACCGACAGCCCCTCCGACTTCTCGATCGAAACCGTGCCGACCAGCACGGGCTGGCCCTTCTGGCGCGCCGCGTCGATCGCGGCGGCGATCGCCTCGTACTTCTCGGTCGCGGTGCGGTAGACCTCGTCGTCGGCATCGCGCCGTGCCACCGGCACGTTGGTCGGGATCTCGACGACTTCGAGCTTGTAGATGTCGGAGAACTCACCCGCCTCGGTCATCGCCGTGCCGGTCATCCCGGACAGCTTGGGGAACAGGCGGAAATAATTCTGGTAGGTGATGGTGGCGTAGGTCTGGCTCTCCGGCTGGACCGCCACGCCCTCCTTGGCCTCCAGCGCCTGGTGCAGGCCGTCGGAATAGCGTCGGCCGTCCATCATGCGGCCGGTGAATTCGTCGATCAGCACCACTTCGCCGTTCTTGACGATGTAGTCCACGTCGCGGTGGAACATCTTCTGGGCGATCAGGGCCTTGTTGGTGTGATGGACGATCGAGACGTTCTCGATGTCGTAGAGGTTCGACGTGCGCAGCAGCCCGGCCTGGGACAGGAGCTGCTCGAGCTTCTCCATGCCCTTTTCGGTGAAATGCGCATTGCGCGACTTCTCGTCCTTCTCGAAATCGTCGGGGCCGAGATGCGGGATGATCGCGTTGACCGCCTCGTAATGGGCGCGGTCTTCCTCGGACGGGCCGGAAATGATCAGCGGCGTGCGCGCCTCGTCGATCAGGATCGAATCGACCTCGTCGACGATGGCATGGTTGAACGGCCGCTGGACCATGTCCTCCAGCCGGAACTTCATGTTGTCGCGCAGGTAGTCGAAGCCGAATTCGCTGTTGGTGCCGTAGGTGATGTCGGCGGCATAGGCTTCGCGGCGCTCTTCGTCCGAGCGGCCGGGGACGACGACCCCGGTGGTCAGGCCGAGGAAGCCGTAGACCCGGCCCATCCAGCCGGCATCGCGCTTGGCAAGGTATTCGTTGACGGTGACGACGTGGACGCCCTTGCCGGTCAGCGCGTTCAGGTAGACGGCGAGCGTGGCGACCAGCGTCTTGCCTTCGCCGGTCTTCATCTCGGCGATCTTGCCGTCGTGCAGCACCATGCCGCCGACCAGCTGGACGTCGTAATGGCGCTGGCCCAGGGTGCGGCGCGCGGCCTCGCGCACCACGGCGAAGGCTTCGGGCAACAGCTTGTCGAGGGTTTCGCCCTTGGCGAGCCGCTCGCGGAACTCGACGGTCTTCGCGGCGAGCGCGGCATCGTCCAGCCGCTGCATCTCCGGTTCCAGCGCATTGATCGCGGCGACCCGGCGCTGATACGTCTTGACCACGCGGTCGTTGCTGGACCCGAACAGCTTCTTGGCGATGGCGCCGAACATGCGTAGTCCTCGTCTGTCAAACCAGGTCCGGCGGTTCGGCTCGTCCGGCCCTACCGCGGCCTGTCGTCTCGAAATGTCTGTCCGCTGAGCGGGCCGGCGCCCTGGAGAGTAAAAGGGAACAAGCCATGAACGCTGATGCGCGCTCTGTGGGTTGGTCTCTCAGATAAGGGCCGTAAGTCCCGCTGTCAACGCTGCCTGCGGGCAGGACGCCCGCTCAGACGGCATCGAGGCGGGTGACAAAGTCGCGCACCTCGGCCCGCAGGTGATCGGCCTTGCCATTCAGCCCGGCGGCCGACTGGCGCAGGCCTGCCGCGGTATCGAAGGCTTCGTTGGAGGCTGATCGCACCTGGCGCACCCCGGCCGAGGCTGCCTCGGCCCCGACCGCGGCCGCCTCGATGTTGCGGGCGATCGAGCGGGTACCGGCCTCTTGCTCGCGCACGGCGGCGGCAATGGCGCCGGACTCGTCGCTGATCCGCCGGATCGTCGCCGAAATCGCCCCGATCGCCGCGACCGCGCTTTGGGTCGAGCCCTGCATTTCGGAAATCTTCGCCCCGATTTCGTCGGTGGCCTTCGCGGTCTGGTTGGCAAGGTTCTTCACTTCCGAGGCGACGACGGCGAACCCCTTACCGGCCTCGCCCGCCCGGGCCGCCTCGATGGTCGCGTTCAGGGCCAGCAGATTGGTCTGGCCGGCGATGGCCGTGATCAGCCCGACGATGGCACCGATCTGATCGGCCGCCGCGATCAGCGCACGCATGATCCGATCGGCCTCGGCCGCCTCCCGGACGGCGGCGCCGGCGGTCGAGGAGGCGACGTCGACCCGCGCCGCGACGTCGCGAACCGACCCGGCAAGCTGTTCGGTCGCGGCAACGATCGACTGGATGCCGGCCGCCGCGGCGGCAGCTGACTGGTCGGCACTTTCCGATCGCGCGCCGGTCTCGCCGGCCAGCTGTGCCATCGCCGCCGACGCCTCGCGCATCTCGGCCGCGGCGGCGGCAACGTCATCGGCAACCGCCCCGACGGTAGCGCGGAAGGCCATCGCCAGCTTAACGATCGCTTCGGAACGAGCCTGCTGGGCTTCCAGGGCACGCACCGACTCGGCGAGCGTGGCGGCGGTTTCGCGCTCGCGGGCCAGTTCGGCGCTGCGGCGCTCGACCTCCTCCTGATCGCGGCGGCGCTGCTCGTCGACGATCTCGCGCTCGCGCGCGGCCTGCTCGGACCGCGCCGCCTCGGCGGCGGCACGCTCGGCATTTGCCTTCGCGGCGGCAGCGGCACGGGCCACTTCAAGTTCCTCGAGCTGGCTGACCTGTGCCTCTGCCGTTGCCGCCGCACGGGACGCGACCGTGATCGCCCGTTCGAGGGTCAGGCACAGCCAGACCAGCACTCCGCATTCGAGCACGACGACGACCGCGTGCAGCACCACCCGGCTGAAGGCCGCGCCGTCGGGAAACACCGCATAGGGCAGCAGGAAGTTGAGCGCCAGATGATGGACGGCGGTGACGACCGCGGCCAGCAGCACGCTGCGCCAGTCGCAGTAGGCGGCCAGCATGGCGAAGGCTGCAAAATAGACCATGTGCAGGTCGATCTGCCACGGCCCGGCCGCCTGCCAGACCAGCAGCGAGACCATGCCGATCATCGCCACGGAGACCAGATAGCGCGTCGCTGGCTCGGCTGGTCCGGCCAGGAACAGGCTAGCGGTTGCAAGACCGGCCAGGATGACGCCCGCGGCGAGCGCGCCGAGCACGCTGGTACCGTTGATCCAGCCAATCGCCCCGAGCACCGGAAGCTGCAGCCACAACAGCCCGACCAGCAGGCGGGAGGCGATCGAGCGCAGGCGGATCAGCGGCGCGGGCAGGACATCCTGGGACATTGTTTCATCCTCTTGACGGGCGGGGGCGGCAGGCATCGATGAGCCGCGGATCGAATTGGAAATGCAACCCGGCGCGGCCGAGCAGCACCGGCAAGGGCTGATCGGCCGAGGCCAGCACGAAAAGGCTTGCGGTCGCACCTTCGGCCACCACGCGGACATCGGCGGCCGGATCAAGGCGGGCCAGCACGGCCAGGACATCCTCGCCCGGTGCCCACACGGCGACGCGGCGCGCATCGGCCGGCGGGATCAGGCCGCCCAGCAGGACGGGAACGATCGCCGCCCCAACGAGGAGGAGGGTCAGCAGGATCTGCCGCTGCAGGGTCAAACGGGGTGCGCTGTTCATCGTTCAATTACGGCGCAGGTCAGCCTGCAAATCAAATCGGCATTGGCAACCGGACGCAGGTTTAAGTCAGCGGGCCGGCGGCCGTCACTGCGACCCGATGTCGCCGCGGCCGGGTGACGGAGGCCCGGCCGCATCGCCGACCGTGGGCTGGAAAAGGGTGCTCACGCCCCGATCAGCGCCTTGGGGCGGTCGACGCGGCTCCACGGCGCGCGATAGATCCCTTCCAGCACCAGCGACGCCGCGCCGCGGGCCCAGACGTCGTCGCCCCACGGTTCGACCAGGACGTCGATTCGCCCCTGCAGGGCCGAAATCAGGTTCGTTTCCATCGTCGCCCTCAGCGGGTCGAGCAGTAGGCTGCCGGCCCGCGTGCCGGCCCCCGAGACGATGACCCGCGCCGGGTTGAGCACGTTGCAGAGATTGGCGATGCCGAGGCCCAGCGCGGCGCCGGCACGGGTGAACAGCGCGGCCAGCCGTTCGTCGCCTTCCAGCGCCAGTCTGGTCACCTCGGCGATGGCCTGGTGGGCGGCGAAGGCATCGGTCACGTCGGGCAGCTCGATGATACGCGCCGCCTCGCGCAGGATCGCGTAGTCGGCGGCATGGGCCTCGATGCAGCCGGTCTGACCGCAGCGGCAGCGCGGGCCGTCCAGCCCCAGCTTGACATGGCCGAACTCGGCGCCGAGGCCGTGATGGCCGCGATAGAGTTCGCCGTTCAGGAACAGGCCCATCCCGACGCCGTGCTCGACCGTGACCACCATGAAGTCGTCGATGTCCTGGCCCTGGCCGAACCAGCGTTCGGCCAGGGTCACCAGGTTCACGTCGTTCTCCATGATCGTCGGCACGCCGAGGCGGTCGCCGACCATGCGGGCGAAAGCCGGCATCGCGCGGCCGAAGATCGGGCTCCAGGTCACGACACCGGCGCCGTGATCGATGAACCCCGGCACGCCGATGCCGATGCCGAGGATGTCGCCGAGCCGCAAGCCGGCCTTGGCCACCGAATTGCGCACGCCGTCTTCCAGCAGGTCGGCGATGACCTCGGGCGCAATGCGCTCGGTCCGCACCGGCAGAACCAGCGAGAGCAGCACCTCCGCCTTGAGGTTGGTGACGAGAATGGCGATCTGGTGCAGCGACAGCTTGATGCCGACGACATGCGCGGCCTGCGGGTTCATCCGCAGCATGATGCGCGGCCGGCCGCGGCCGGCGGCAGGGCCGGTGCCTTCGGCGACCTCGTCGGCCAGCCCTTCGCGCACCAGGCCCTCGGCAATCAGGTCGGATACGATGGCGGAGACGGTCGCCCGCGCCAGCCGCGTCCGCGCCCCGATCTCGACGCGGCTGATCGGCTCGAACCGCCGCAGGGTATCGAGGACGTGGAAGCGGTTGATTGCCCGCATCAGTTCGGGGTCGGCGGTCTGCATCGTCGCGCTCTTGTCCATATCCACCTATCCGATACGGCCGCGCCGCGGTCAAATTAGTTCCGATAAAAGGCAGAAATACCCGGGATGTTACGCCACCGGCGCGAGCTATGGCCGCAAAACCTGCCTTGACAAGTCGCCTGCTGGTCAATTTATGTATGGACACAAAACAAAATCGGTCAAGCCACGGCGGGCCGAAACGGGGAATGGAAACCAGGATGGATCCGCAGGCGGAAACGCCCGTGCTGGCGGTGGTCGGGGTCGCGAAAAGCTTCGGGCCCGTCCAGGTGCTGCATCAGATCGGGCTGCGGCTCGAGGCCGGGCAGGTCCATGCGATCATCGGCGAGAACGGCGCGGGCAAATCCACCCTGATGAAGATCCTGTCGGGTTACCATCACCCGACCGAAGGCCAGGTAGTGCTCGACGGCCAGCCGATCACCCTGTCCGGCGGGCCGGACGGCGAAGCCCGCGGCATCGTCCTGATCCATCAGGAATTCAACCTGGCCGAACACCTGACCGTCGAGGAGAACATCTTCCTGGGGCGCGAACTGACGCGCGGCCCGTTTCTCGACAAGGCGCGGATGCGCCGAATGACCCGGGAATGGCTCGATGCGCTGGAATGCCGGGTGCCGGCCACCGCGCGCGTCGCCGACCTGTCGGTCTCCGACAAGCAGATGGTCGAGATTGCCAAGGCCACGTCGCGGCGCCTGCGCGTGCTGATCATGGACGAGCCGACGGCGGTGCTGACCCCGACCGAAGCCGCCGCCCTGTTCCGCCTGATCGACCGGCTGAAGGCGCAAGGGGTCGCCATCGCCTATATCTCGCACAAGCTCGACGAGGTGAAGGCGGTGGCCGACCGCGTCACCGTGCTGCGCGACGGGCGCCTGGTCGCGAGCCGCGCGGCGGCCGAGCTCAGCCAGGACGACATGGCCCATCTGATGGTCGGCCGCGAACTGGCCGATCTCTATCCGGCCAAGGCGCCGCCCTCGGCCGAGGCCGAGGTCGTGCTGGAGGTCGCGGGGCTTGGCGTGCCCGGGCTGGTCGAAGGGGTGTCGTTCGCCCTTCGCCGCGGCGAGATCCTGGGCTTCGCCGGGCTGATCGGGGCCGGCCGGACCGAGCTGGTCGAAGGCCTGGTCGGGCTGCGCCCGAAAACCGGCCGGGTGCGCCGGCGCGGCCGCGAGGTGGCGCTGCGCGATGCGCGCGACGCGGTGGCCGAGCGCATCGTCTACCTGACCGAAGATCGCAAGGGCAAGGGGCTGCTGCTCGACATGCAGATGGCGCCGAACGTCACGCTGCTGGCGCTCGACCGCCTCTGCCCCGGGCCGTTCCTCGATGCCCGGGCCGAGACCAAGGCGCTGGACCGGGCGGTCGCCACCTTCGACGTGCGCGCCGGGCGTCGCGATCTCGCCGTGCGCGCGCTGTCGGGCGGCAACCAGCAGAAGCTGATGCTGGCCAAGGTGATGGAGATCGATCCGGAGATCGTCATCTTCGACGAACCGACCCGGGGCATCGATATCGGCACCAAGCAGCAGATCTATCATTTCATTGCCGAGGCCGCGGCCCAGGGCCGCGCCTGCATCGTCATCTCGTCGGAATTGCCCGAGGTCATCGGGCTGTGCCACCGGGTCGCGGTGATGCGCGCCGGCCGGCTGGCCGGGATTCTCGAAGGCGGCGACGTCAATGAAGGCGAAATCGTCCGCTACGCCACCGGCCTTAAAACCTCGGAGATGAAAGGGGCCGCATGACCGCCGTGCCGCAGCCCAAGCCCGCCCGCCTGCCGTTCCGCCTCGACCTGCGGCTGGCCGCGCCGCTGATCGCGCTGGTCGCGCTGTTCATCCTCGGCGCGCTGGTCAATTCCGCCTTCCTGTCGACCGGCAACCTGACCAACGTGCTGACCCGCTCGGCGTTCATCGCCATCATCGCGGTCGGCGCGACCTTCGTGATCACCGCCGGCGGCCTCGACCTGTCGGTCGGGGCGATGGCAGCCTTCGTCTCGGGCGTGATGATCATCGCGATGAACTGGCTGATGCGCGAGTTCGGCGCGGGCTGGGGCACCGTCGTGCTGGGCATGCTGGTCGGCATCGTCGTCGGCGCCGCGGCAGGCCTGGTCAACGGCCTCGTGATCACGCGCGGCCGGATAGAAGCCTTCATCGTCACCTTGGGCACGATGGGCATCTACCGCTCGCTCGTCACCTACCTGGCCGACGGCGGAACGCTGTCGCTCAATACCCAGCTGCGCGCGGTCTACCGCCCGGTCTACTACGAAGGCATGCTGGGCATTCCCTGGCCGCTCTGGGTACTGGCCGTGGTCGGCGCGGTCGGGGCCATGCTGCTCTATTTCACCCGCTTCGGCCGCTACTGCTTTGCCATCGGCTCGAACGAGGACGTGGCCCGCTATTCGGCGATCAACATCGACCGCATCAAGACGCTGACCTACGTGCTGCAGGGGGTTTGCGTCGCCATCGCCTGCCTGATCTATGTGCCGCGGCTGGGTTCGGCCTCGGCCACCACCGGGCTGTTGTGGGAGCTGGAGGCGATCACTGCCGTGATCATCGGCGGCACGGCGCTGAAGGGTGGTTACGGCCGGATCGGCGGCTCGATCATCGGGGCAGTCACCTTGGCCCTGATCGGCAACATCATGAATCTGTCGAACATGGTGTCGGAATATCTGAACGGCGCCGTGCAGGGATTGATCATCGTTGCGGCCGTGCTGCTGCAGCGGTCGATCGCCGCGCGCAAGTAGTCTGAAAACTTCATAACCAGGGAGAGAAAAACAATGCTCAGGAAGATCGGCCTTACGGCGGCCTTGGCCACCGCGCTGATGATCGGCCAGGCCGCCGCGCAGGAGGCCAAGAACGTCGTGATGGGGGTTTCGATCCCCGCCGCCACCCATGGCTGGGCCGGCGGCCTCAACTTCCACGCCAAGCGCACCGCGGAACTGCTGCAGAAGCGCTATCCCGGGCTGAAGGTCATCGTCAAGCCGGCGGCCTCGGCCACCGTGCAGGCCAACGATCTCGAAGACCTCGTGACGGTACAGAAGATCAATGCGCTGGTGGTGCTGCCCTTCGAATCCGACCCGCTGACCGCACCGGTGCAGCAGGTCAAGAAGTCCGGCGCCTTCATCACCGTGGTCGACCGCGGCCTGAAGGACCCGACCATCCAGGACGTCTATGTCGCCGGCAACAACCCCGAGCTCGGCCGCGTCTCGGGCGAGTACATCAAGGGCCGGCTGAACGGCAAGGGCAACATCGTCGTGCTGCGCGGCATCCCGACCGTGATCGACGACGAGCGCGTCAAGGCCTTCGAGGAAGCGATCAAGGGCACCGAGATCAAGGTGCTCGACAAGCAGTATGCCAACTGGAACCGCGACGACGGCTTCAAGGTGATGCAGGACTACCTCGCCCGCTTTCCCAAGATCGACGCGGTCTGGGCCCAGGACGACGACATCGCCGTCGGCGTCCTGGAAGCGCTGAAGCAGGCCAAGCGCGAGGGCGAGATGTTCGTCGTCGGCGGCGCCGGCATGAAGGAGATGATCAAGCGCGTGATGGACGGCGACAAGCTGATTCCCGTCGACGTGCTCTACCCGCCGGCGATGATCTCGACCGCGATGGAGGTCACTGCCCTGAACTTCTACGCCGGTGCGCCGGTGCGTGGCACCTACGTGATCGGCGCCCCGCTGATCACCAAGGAAAACGCCAAGGAATACTATTTCCCCGACTCGCCGTTCTGATCGTGCGCACGGGGGGCGGCCGGTCCGTCCCCCGTCTTCCTCTCAATTCCGGAGACCGCCGCCATGAAGACGATCAAAGGCCCCGCCATCTTCCTTGCCCAGTTCGCCGGCGACGCCGCCCCGTTCAACAGTCTTGATGCCATTGCCGGCTGGGCCGCCGGGCACGGCTACAAGGGCGTGCAGATCCCGTCCTGGGACGGCCGGCTGTTCGATCTGGCCCGCGCGGCGGAGAGCAAGGGCTATTGCGACGACGTGCGCGGCACGCTGGCCCGGCACGGCCTGGAGGTGACCGAGCTGTCGACCCATCTGCAGGGCCAGCTGGTCGCGGTACACCCGGCCTATGACCTCGCCTTCGACGGTTTCGCGGCCGCAGAGGTGCGCGGCAACCCGCAGGCGCGCCAGGAATGGGCGGTCGACCAGCTGATGATGGCGGCCAAGGCGTCGGCCCATCTCGGCCTCAAGGCGCATGTCACGTTTTCCGGCGCGCTGGCCTGGCCCTATCTCTATCCCTGGCCGCAGCGTCCGGCAGGCCTGGTCGAGACCGCCTTCGACGAACTGGCCCGGCGCTGGCGCCCGATCCTCGACGCCTTCGACGCCGCCGGCGTCGATCTCGCCTACGAGATCCATCCCGGCGAGGACCTGCACGACGGCGTGACGTTCGAGATGTTCCTCGACCGCGTCGGCAATCATCCGCGCGCCTCGATCCTCTACGACCCCAGCCATTTCGTGCTGCAGCAACTCGACTACCTGCAGTTCATCGACTTCTACCACCAGCGCATCAAGATGTTCCACGTCAAGGATGCCGAGTTCAACCCGACCGGGCGGCAGGGCGTCTATGGCGGCTATCAGAACTGGGCGCAGCGCGCCGGACGCTTCCGCTCGCTCGGCGACGGCCAGGTCGACTTCTCGGGCATCTTCTCCAAGCTGACCCAGTACGGCTTCGACGGCTGGGCGGTGCTGGAATGGGAATGCTGCATCAAGGATTCCGAGCAGGGCGCGGCCGAGGGTGCGCCGTTCATCGCCAGCCATATCATCCAGGCGGTCAGCCGCGCCTTCGACGACTTCGCCGGTTCGGGCGTCGACATGGAAACCAACCGCAAGCTGCTGGGGCTGACGCGATGACCATCGAGGGAACCGCCGGCGCGACGGTACCCCGCCGCCTCCGGCTCGGCATGGTCGGCGGCGGGCGCGGCGCCTTCATCGGTGCCGTGCATCGGATCGCCGCGCGGCTCGACGACGCCTACGAGCTGGTGGCCGGCGCGCTGGCCTCCGAACCGGTCCGCGCCAGGGAGTCCGCGGCCGACCTGCATATCGCGCCCGACCGCGCCTATGGCGATTTCAACGCGATGGCACGGGCCGAGGCGGCGCGGCCCGACGGCATCGACGTCGTCGCGATCGTGACGCCGAACCACGTCCACCATGCCGCCGCCCGCGCCTTTCTCGATGCCGGCATCCATGTGATCTGCGACAAGCCGCTGACCACGACGCTGGAGGATGCGCTGGATCTGGCCGCCGCGGTCAGGCGGTCGGGCCTGGTCTTCGGGCTGACCCACAACTACACCGGCTATCCGCTGGTCCGGCAAGCCCGCGCGATGGTCGAAGCGGGCGAGCTTGGCCGGATCCGGGTCGTCCAGGTCGAGTACCCGCAGGACTGGCTGGCGACGCCGCTGGAGCAGACCGGGCAGAAGCAGGCCGACTGGCGGACCGACCCGGCGCGCTCCGGCCCCGCCGGCTGCCTCGGCGACATCGGCACCCATGCCTACAACCTCGCCGCCTTCGTGACCGGATTGCGCTGCACCGAGCTTGCCGCCGAGCTGACCACCTTCGTGCCCGGCCGCCGCCTCGACGACCATGTCCAGGTCATGCTGCGCTTCGACGGCGGCGCCCGCGGCATGCTGTGGTCGAGCCAGGTGGCGACCGGACAGGAAAACAACCTGCGCCTGCGCGTCTTCGGCGACAAGGCCGCCATCGAATGGGCGCAGGAAGAACCCAACAGGATGACGTTCACCCCGCTGGGCGAACCACCGCGGCTGATCCGCCGCGCCGGGGCCGGTGCCGGCGAGGTCGCAGGGTTCGCCAGCCGCATCCCGTCGGGCCACCCGGAAGGCTATCTCGAAGGCTTCGCCCAGCTTTATCGCGACATCGCCGAGCAGATCACCGCGCATCGCGAGAAGCGCAGCCCCGATCCGCGCTGCCTGACCGTGCCGACGGTCGAGGACGGGGTCGACGGCGTGCGCTTCATCGCCGCCGCCGTCGCCTCCAGCGCGCAGAACAGTGCCTGGGTCCGCCTGGGCCGGGATTGAAGGAGTACCAGATCATGACCGCCCCCTTTTTCACCGGCATTGACAAGATCCGCTACGAAGGCGTCGACAGCGCCAACCCGCTGGCCTTCCGCTACTACGACGCCGACCGTCAGGTCCTCGGCAAATCGATGGCCGAGCAATTGCGGATCGCCGTCTGCTACTGGCATTCCTTCGTCTGGCCCGGCGCCGACGTCTTCGGCCCGGGCACCTTCAACCGTCCGTGGCACAACGCCGACACCTTCGAGACGGCCGAGGCCAAGCTTGCCGTCGCGTTCGAGTTCTTCGAGAAGCTGGGCCAGCCGTTCTACTGCTTCCACGACGTCGACGTCGTGCCGCTGGGCGAAAGCCTGCGCGAAGCCTGGTCGAACCTCGACCGGATGGCAGACAAGCTGGCGGCCGCCCAGGCCCGCACCGGGACAAAACTGCTGTGGGGCACGGCCAACCTGTTCTCCCATCCCCGCTACATGGCCGGCGCGGCCACCAATCCGGATCCGCAGGTCTTCGCCTATGCCGCCGGCCAGGTGCGCCAGATGCTCGACGTCACCCACCGCCTCGGCGGCGAGAACTACGTGCTGTGGGGCGGGCGCGAGGGCTACGACACGCTCCTCAACACCGACATGAAGCGCGAGCTGGACCAGCTCGGCCGCTTTCTCACCCTCGTCGTCGAGCACAAGCACAAGATCGGCTTCAAGGGCCTGATCCTGATCGAACCCAAGCCTTGCGAGCCGACCAAGCATCAGTACGACTTCGACGCGGCCACCGTGCACGGCTTCCTGCGCGCCTATGGCCTCGAGAACGAGGTACGGCTGAACATCGAGGTCAATCATGCGACCCTCGCCGGCCACAGCTTCGAGCACGAGGTCGCCTATGCGATCGCGACCGGCCTGTTCGGCTCGATCGACATGAACCGGGGCGATCCGCAGAACGGCTGGGATACCGACCAGTTTCCGATCGACCTGACCGAAACCACCATGGCGCTCTATCGCATCATGCAGGCGGGCGGCTTCACCACCGGCGGCTTCAACTTCGACGCCAAGGTCCGCCGCCAGTCGGTCGACCCGGTCGACATGTTCCACGGGCATATCGGCGGCATGGACATGCTGGCCCGTGCCCTGCTCGGCGCCGAGAAGATGATCCGGGATGGCACGATGGCGCGCTTCGTCGCCGACCGCTACGCGGGCTGGAACGACGGCCTGGGGGCCGAGATCATGTCGGGACGGATGAGCCTGGCCGATATCGCCCAGGCGGCGCATGACCGCGGCCTCACGCCGCAAGGCAGGTCCGGCCGGCAGGAATATCTGGAAAACCTGGTACGCCGTTTCGTCTGATGTTCCTCGGCATCGATCTCGGCACCTCGGGCGTCAAGGCGCTGCTCGTCGACGGCGACGAGCAGATCGTCGCCCAGGGCCATGCCGCCCTGACGGTCAGCCGGCCGCATGCTCTGTGGTCGGAACAGGATCCCGAGGATTGGTGGCAGGGCACGGTGGCGGCGCTGGGCCAGTTGCGGGCCGCCGCGCCAGCGGCCATGGCTGCGGTGCGCGGCATCGGCCTGTCGGGCCAGATGCATGGGGCGACGTTGCTCGACGATCGCAACCGGGTGCTGCGGCCGGCCATCCTGTGGAACGATGGCCGCGCCATGGCCGAATGCGCCGAGATGGAAAGGCGTCTGCCGGCCCTGCGCGCGATCGCCGGCAATATCGCGATGCCGGGTTTCACCGCGCCGAAGCTTTTGTGGGTGGCCAACCACGAGCCGGACATCTTCACCCGCGTCCACAAGGTCCTGTTGCCGAAGGACTACTTGCGGCTGCGCCTGACCGGCGATCATGCCGCCGAAATGTCGGACGCGGCGGGAACGTTGTGGCTCGATGTCGCCGGGCGGGACTGGTCGGACGATCTGCTGGCCGCAACCGGTCTGAACCGCCGGCACATGCCCGCGCTGTTCGAGGGCAGCACGCCGACCGGACGTTTGCGACCCGAGATCGCCGCGGCCTGTGGCCTGCCGGCTGGTGCGGTCGTGGCCGGCGGGGCCGGCGACAATGCTGCCGGTGCCGTCGGCATCGGCGCGGTTCGACCCGGGGCAGGATTCCTGTCGCTCGGCACGTCTGGGGTCTTGTTCGTCGCGGGAGACAGGTTCGCGCCCAACCCGGCCCGTGCGGTCCACGCCTTCTGCCATTGCCTGCCCGGGCGCTGGCATCAGATGGCGGTGATGCTGTCGGCGGCGAGCTGCCTCGACTGGGCGACGCGGGCCCTGGGTTTTGCCGATGTCGGCGCCCTGGTGGCCGCCGCCGCCATGGCGGACGCCGACGACCGCACGCTGTTCCTGCCCTATCTGTCGGGCGAGCGGACGCCGCACAACGATCCGGAGGCGACCGGTGCCTTCCTCGGCCTCACCCACGACACCGATGGCCCCGCCCTGGCCCGTGCCGTGCTGGAAGGTGTCGCCTTCGGGGCCGCCGACGGCCTGTCCGCCCTGCTCGACGGCGATGCCGATATCGAGACGCTGTCGGTGATCGGCGGCGGGGCGCGCTCGCGCTTCTGGGGCGAGATCCTTGCCGCGGCGCTGGACTGGCCGCTGGACTACCATGCGGATGGCGAGGTCGGCCCTGCGTTCGGCGCCGCCCGCCTCGGCCGGCTGGCCGCGACCGGCGAGGATCCCGACGCACTATGCCGGCGCCCGCCGGTGATCGAGACGATCGCGCCGGATCCGGAACTGGCCCAGCGCTACCATGCCAAGCTGAAGCGCTTCCGCTCGGCCTATCGCGGCCTCTCCCGCGGCTGCTGAACCGGGACCGCCATGCCGGCCGAGGCCGGCATGGCGGTGCGGGCTCAATCTTCCTTGCGCTTGTAGAGGAAGGCTTCCTCGACCTTCTCGGTACCGATCCCCAGCCGCTGCATCCGGTAGAGCTGCTTGGTGTAGTTCAGGGCGCCCAGCTTGTCGGAATCCATGCCGCGGTAATAGGCTTCCATCTCGACGCGAATGGCCAGCGGCGGATGCCGGGCGATCTTCCTGGCCGCCTCCTCGGCCTCGGCCATCACCTGGTCCTTGGCCACCACCTTGTTGACCAGATCGTAGCGCAGCGCATCCTGGGCATTCATCGGATCGCCGGTCAGCAGCATCCACATCGCGGCCGTATGGGGAATCTGGCGGCCGACCCGGGTCGATCCGCCCGCCCCGCCCATGCCGTAGGCGATCTCGGGGAATCCGAACGTCGCATCCTCGGAGGCGATGCGGATGTCGGTCAGCATCAGCAGATAGATCAGGCCCTGACCCAGGCAGTAGCCCTTGACCGCACCGATGATCGGCTTGTAGCGCTCCATCGTCAGCACGTCGCGCGACCAGGCGAAGGTGTCGGGTTCGCCCTGCTGGACGCGATGGCGCGGCGTCATATGCGCCATCAGCTCATCGCGCTTGCTGTCGAACACGGCATAGGAATTGCGGATGTCGTCGCCGGCCGAGAAAGCCCGGTCGCCCGCGCCGGTCATGATGCCGACGCGGATGTTCTGGTCGGCCTGGAAGTCGTGCAGCAGCTCGTAGAGCTGCTTGTGCATCGACGGCGTCATCGGATTGACCGATCCGTTGCGGATGGTGAAGTAGGCGACGTCGCCCTTCTTCTCGTATTCGAACGGCATGGGAAATTTCTCCTTGTGAAGCGTCAGCGCCAGACGGCGTCGACACGATCGTAGGCGTCGGCGCGCAGGTCGGGCTTTTCGTCGACCAGGCGCTGCTTGGCGATTTTCTCGGACGGCGTCTTGGGCAGCGTCTCGCGGTATTCGAGGTAGCGCGGCACCTTGAATTTCGCGAGATGCTGCTCGCAATGGGCGAAGATCCGCTCGGGCGGGACGGTCGACTTGTCGTGCCCGGGCTTCAGGATGACGTAGGCCTTGACCTCCTGCCCGCGGCGGTCATCGGGGACACCGACCGCGGCCGCCTGCTCGACCTCGGGAATGTCGAGCAGCACGGCCTCGACCTCGCGCGCGGCGATGTTCTCACCCGAGCGGCGGATCATGTCCTTGACCCGGCCGACGATGGTGTAGAAACCGTCGGCATCGCGGCGGAACAGGTCGCCGGTACGAAACCACCCGCCGGGCAGGAACGAATGGGCGTTGGCCTCGGGCTTGCGGTAGTAGCCCTGCAGGATGCCGGGCCCGCGGATGCAGAGCTCGCCGATCTGGTCGTCGCCCAGCTCGTTGCCTTCGGCATCGACGATCTTGGCCTCGCGGAACGGCGAGGGGACGCCGCAGGACCCCGAGCCGACCTTGTCGGTTGCCTCCCGCGGCATGAACAGGGCCGACCCGACCTCGGTCATGCCGAAGGATTCGCGGGCGATGGTGCCGAAACGCTTTTCCAGTTTCTGGTGGATGTCGCGGCGCAGGCCGAAGACGGATACCCGCTTCAGCGAATTCTCGGCATCGAGCGGGCTTTCCGGCTGTTCGTAGACCACCTGCGGGAACAGGCAGTACTCGATCTGGTAGCGCCGGACCCAGTCCATGAAGCGCGAGGTCGAGGCCTTGCGGGCGACGAAGATCTCGCCGCCGGCATACATCGCCATCAGCAGCAGCCACTGCGGGTCCATGTAGTAGTAGGGCTGCGCCACCAGGATGCGCTTGCAATCGTCCTCGCCGCGCATCGCCGCGACCTTGCCGATCGTCAGCCAGTAGCGATGGCTGAGCATGCAGCCCTTGGGGAAGCCGGTCGTGCCGGAGGTGTACTGGATGTTGATCAGGTCATCGAGGCCGATATCGGGCCATGGCCCGATATCGGCCGGCGCCCGGGCCGCCAGATCGGCGAAATCGCGGCCGAAGCTGCCATCGCCGCCGAGGACCACGACATTCTCGGCCGCGATCACCGGCGTGGCGGCGAGCATCGCGCGCAGATTGGGCAGGCAGCTGGCGTGGGCGACCACGTAGCTCGCCTCGGCATCGGTCAGCACGTAATGCAGCTCACGCTCGGTATAACCGATGTTGAGCGGGATCATCACCGCGCCGAGGCGCGCCAGCGCCAGCCAGGTGGCGGGGAATTCGGGCAGGTTCGGCATCATCACGCCGACATGCGTGCCCTTGCGCACGCCGATCGAATGCAGCGCCCGGGCGGTGCGGTCGACCGCCGACTTCAGCCCGGCATAGGTCTCGGTGCGGTCTTCGTCGAAGAACGTCCAGACCGTCTTGTCGCCATGGGCCGCGGCGGCCTCGTCGATGAACGTGCCGAGGTTGGCGGGCAGCGGCTCGGCTTCGATGCGGCGGCGCAGATCGGCCATCGCCGCGTGGACTGGATGGGCCAAGGATTCCTCCACGGATGTCATGAATTGTGGTAGCGGCGCAGGTTGCGCTGCCGGAAATATTCGGCCAGCCCCATGCCGGCGACGCTGACCACGATCAGCATGCAGGCCACCGCGGCGACCGTCGGATCGAGGCGCAGTTTCAGGTCGTTCCAGATGCGCACCGGCAGCGTCTCGAGCCCGCCGGACACGAACATGGTCACGATCAGTTCGTCGAACGAGGCGAAGAAGGCGAGCAGCCCGCCGGCAAACAGCGACGGCATCAGATAGGGCAGCGTGACCGAGACGAAGGCGCGCACCGGGCCGGCCCCGAGGATACGGGCGGCGCGCTCGATCGTGATGTCGAAGCCCTTCAGTGCGGTCGAGACCACCAGGATGACATAAGGCAGCGCGATCACCGCATGGGCCGCGGTCAGGGCGAGCGCATTGTCGACCCAGCGCCAGCGCAGGAAGAGGATATAGAGCGCCAGCGCCAGGATGACCGTGGGCAGGATCAGCGGCGCCACCATCAGCGACATCAGCAAGCCCCGGCCGACGAACTGCCCGCGCACCAGCGCCACCGCGGCCAGCGTGCCGACGACGAGGCTGATGATCGTGGCGCCGATGCCGACGCGCAGCGACAGCAGCGTCGCCCGAAGCCAGCTGTCGTCGTTGAAGAATTCCGCATACCACTTCCACGACAGCTTCTGCGGCGGAAACTGCAGGAACTGGCTTTCCCCGAACGAGAGCGGCACCAGCATGATCAGCGGAAAGATCAGGAAGATGACGCCGATGACGAAATAGACCGTCAGGGCAAGGCGGGCGGGGCTCATTCTCATCGTGCTCACCCCTGGTCCCGGCGGCGCGGCGCGACGAGGCGGAACAGGCCCAGCGCGACCAGCGTCGCCGCCAGCAGCACCAGCGCCAGGACCGACGCGAAGCTCCAATTCAAGGTCTGGTGCACCTCGAAGTCGATCAGGTTCGACAGCATCACGTTGCGCCGGCCACCCAGCAGCGCCGGGGTGATGTAGAAGCCGAGCGACAGGATGAAGCACATGGCCGCGCCGGTCGCGACGCCGGGCAGCGACAGCGGCAGGAAGACCTTGGCGAACGCCTGGCCCGGCGTGGCACCGAGCGTGCGGGCGGCGCGGATCAGCCCCTCGTCGATCTCGATCATCGTCGAGTAGCAGGTGATGATCACGATCGGCATCAGGATCTGGACCATCGCCAGATGGACGGCGAGACCGGTGAACAGCAGCTGGGTCGGGCCGTCGATCAGACCGGTCCATTGCAGCACCGAATTGACGAGCCCCTCGCGTCCCAGCACCACCATCCAGGTGTAGGTGCGGATCAGGATCGAGGTCCAGAACGGCAGCAGGATCAGATAGACGAGGATCGTGCGCCAGCGCGGGCTGGAGGTCGCAAGGTAGTAGGCGATCGGATAGCCGGTCACGACGCTGAGCACGGTGACCGTCAGCGCCAGGATGAAGGTGCGCTCCATCACCAGCAGAGCGACCGGCGAGGCCACGAGCTTCTCGAACGAGGCGGTGGTGAAGCCCGGATTGAACAGGCTGAGCTTCAGGACACCGAACAGCGGGAACAGGAACAGGAAACCGATCAGGATCAGCCCCGGTGCGAGCAGCAGGATGGTCCTGGCGACCTTGCGCGACATGTCGATTCCCCGTTCCCCGCCGCCCCGGTTACTGCAGCAGCCAGGCGTTCCAGCGTTCGGTCAGCGCGGCGCGCCGCTCGGCCCACCAGCCCGGATCGAACTGGAACTGCGCCTCGACATTGGCCGGATAGGTCGGCAGGTCTTGGGCGACCTGCGGGTCGAGCCGTTCCATCAACCCGGGGATGAAGCCGGGATAGGGCACCTGGTTGACGAACTCGGCCCCCTTGGCGGGATCGAGGCGGATGCTCATGTACTTGAACACCTCGGCCGGATGCTTGGCACCCTTGGGCAGGCCCCAGTAGGACAGCTGCAACTGCCCGCCGCCCCAGGCCAGCGCGACCGGCTTGCCTTCCTTGCGCAGCGGCGAGATGCGGCCGTTCCACACCGAGGTCATCACCACCTCGCCATCCAGCAGCAGCTGGACATGCTGGGCGCCGGTGGTCCACCAGGTCGGGACATGCGGCTTGATCTGGTCGAGCTTCTTGAAGGCACGCTCGACGTCGAGCGGATAAAGCTTGTCCTTGGGCACGCCGTCGGCCAGCAGCGCGAATTCAAGGTTGCCGACCGGCGAATTCTGCAGCGAGCGCGGCCCTGGAAATTCTTTCACGTTCCAGAAATCGGCCCAGTTCTTCGGCGCCTTGCCGGCCGGGAACTTGTCGGTGCGATAGGCAATGACGGTCGAAAAGGTCGCCGTGACCATGGCGTCGGGCAGCCTGGCGATCGCCGGCAGCTTGTTATCGGGATCGACCACCTTCCAGTCGACCGGCATCAGCCAGCCATTGGCCCGGGCCTGCAGGAGGTCGTCGCCGCCGAGCTCGGTCAGGTCCCATTCGACATTGCCCGATTCGACCATGGCCTTGAGCTTGGGCAGGCTGACCGGTGCGGTCGCGCGCACCTTGATGCCGGTCTCCTTGGTGAACGGCTCCTCGTAGATCTTGGTGATGACCTGGGCCAGGCCGCCGCCCGAGCCGTTGACGACGATCGTCGTCTGGGCCTGGGCCGACAGGCCGGCGAGCCCCGCAGCGAATGCCGCGGCCCCGAGCAGGCGCCGGGTGAATGTGAAGCTGTTCATCATGTCTCTCCCTCCTCCGTTGAAATTGATTGGTCAATCCGGCAGCAGCACGGCCTTGTCGGCGCTGAAACCGAGCGTGACGGCGGCGCCGGGTTCGAGCGGCGCCAGCGCGCCGCCGCGATGTTCGGCGAAGGTGACGGACGGTCCCTCGGCACCGATCCGGGCGGTGTAGCGGACGACATCGCCGAAGAAGACGCCGTCGACCACGGTGGCCGCGAAACTGACGTCGCCGCCCTGGGCCCGGCGCAGCACTTCCGGACGCAGCGCGACCGATGCGACCCGGCCGCCGGGGGGTGCAGCGAAGGTGATCCCTGTGCCGCCGACGGTGACGACGCCGGCGCCCGCCGTCGCCGGCAGGATGTTGTTCAGCCCGACGAACTCGGCGACGAAGCGGCAGGACGGCCGGTCGTACATCGCCTGGGGGGCGTCGACCTGGACGATGGCGCCATGGTTCATCACGACGATGCGGTCCGACATCGTCAGCGCCTCGCCCTGGTCGTGGGTGACGTAGAGCACGGTGCAACCGATCTGGCGGTGGAATTGCTTGATCTCGAGCTGCATCGCCTCGCGCAGCTTGAGGTCGAGGGCGCCAAGCGGCTCGTCCATCAGCAGCACCGACGGTTCGAAGACGATGGCGCGGGCAAAGGCGACGCGCTGGCGCTGGCCGCCGGACAGCTGGTGGGGCATGCGGCCGGCAAAATCGTCGAGCCGGACGAGGCGCAGCGCGTCATGCGCCTTCTGCAGGGCCTGCGCCTTCGGCATCTTGCGGATGCGAAGCGGAAAGGCGACGTTGTCGATTACCGACAGATGCGGAAACAGCGAGTAGTTCTGGAACACCATCCCGATGTTGCGCTTCTCGGTCGGCAGGCGGGCGATCGAGGTGGCGCCGATGGCAATGTCGCCGCCCGAGGGGTCGATGAACCCGGCCAGCACGTTCAGCGCGGTGGTCTTGCCCGAGCCCGAGGGGCCGAGCAACGTCAGGAATTCGCCGGCCGCGATCTCCAGGTTGAAATCGTTCAACGCGACTGCGGCGCCGTAGGTCTTGCGCACGCCACGGAACGATACCGGTGCCCCGCGCGCAGCGATTCCCGCCACCCCAGCCTGTTGCATCCCCGGCTTGCTCCCCTGTCTGGCCCGATCTAAAATGATAGTGACATCGATATCATTTTTTCGTCAAGCCTACTTGCGAGGGTGACATGACCACGGGCGAACCCGCTGCTAATCTCCCGCAGGACGGGGGTTCACGGAACGACATGCGGGATCTGAGATATTCGACTTTCCTGGCGGCGCGCCTGGCGGCTGCCGTCGATGCCCGCAAGACCGAGCGTACGCGGATCAAGCTCGAGATCGCCGCCGCCGAACTGCTGAACGAGGGCAGCTATCGCGACCTCACGGTGACCGCAATAACCAAGCGTGCCGGCAGTGCCTACGGCACATTCTATCGGTACTACCCGAGCAAGCGCGAAATCGCGCTTAGCGTTCTTCAGGGGTTTCTGGGGGCGATCAGGCAGATGCGCCCGCCGGGGCCGCGGCCGACCGAGCCCTATGGCCGCATCTACCGCGCGACCCTCAATTACGTGCATGTCTATCGGCACAATGTGGGGTTGTTTCATTGCCTCCTGCTGGTCAAGCACGAGGACGAGGCCTTCGCCGCGATCGGGCGGCAGTCCGACGAGGGCCTGGCGCGCCGCGTGCTTGACAGCGCCGACCGGCAGGGCCTGACCCTGCCCTTTCCCGATCGCGGGCGCGCGCTGCTGGCGGTCTACGGGATGATGAGCCTGATCGACGAATTGCTGCGCAAGATCTTCGGCGCTTCCGAACCGGCGATCGCGGCGTTTGCGGCCGATCCGGAAGCCGTGGCCGAGAACATCGCCATCCTGTGGTATCGCGGCCTTTACGGCCGCGACGTGCCATCAGACCTGCTGGCCGCCGCGTCGGCAGCCGCCCGGTCGTAAATGCCGCCACCCGGCAAGTTCTGCCGGGTTCGCGGCAGGGCCAGCGGCGACGAATCTTAGGAAATCCCTGGATACCGCCGTGGCACGTCGTTTGCGTGTCGATAGGCGCAAACGTGACTTCGTACAGGGATATCTCCAATGTCGGTTCCAGGCATTTCCGGCAACGGCTCGCCGGGCTACGGCTATGGCGGCGTCAGCCAGTCCTCGAAGGACAAGGTCGGCACCTCGGTCGAGGACAAGTTCCTCGCCTATGCCCGCAAGACGCCGGCCGAACGCTTTCGCGAGGATCTGTTGAATTCGATGGGCCTGACCGAAGAAGGGCTCGCGGCGATGGACCCCGACAAGCGCAAGGCCGTCGAGGAGGAGATCACCCGGCGCATGAAGGAAAAGATCGAGAAGGACAGCCAGAAGCAGGCCGGCTTCTTTACCGACGTCAAGGCCTGAACGGCTTCTCCAGCCCCCTCCTTTCCGCTAGGGTCGTGCCGGCGAGTGGAGAGAGCGGAATGGCGTGGTTGAGACGGCTGGGCCTCGGGCTTACCCTGCTGCTGACGGCGCCCGCCGAGGCGGCCGAGATCTATCTGCCGCTGCTCGACCAGGCGCCCTGGGGTTATATGGACGCGCAGGGCAAGCCCGCCGGGGTCAGCATCGAGTTGATCGATGAACTGGGCCGCCGCGCCGGTATCCCCGTGCGCGTCGACCTGATGCCGCGCCGCCGGCTGGCACATGAACAGGCTAACAACCGCGACTACACCGCCGCGCTGCTTGCCGGGGCGGCCGAAGTGCCGCCGCCATACGACCGGCTCGGCGTCCTGATGACCTATCATATCGTCCTGGTCCAGCAGGCCGGTCGCGACGCGACCAGCGTCGATGCCTATCTCGGACGCCAGGTCGGGCTGGTCGAATCGCTGCGCGTGCTGCTGCCGCAGGCGGTCCAGCGCAAGGTCGAGGCCGTGACCGTCGGCGGCATCGAGGAAGGCCTGCGCATGCTGGCGGCCGGCCGGCTGGACGGCTGGTTCATGGCCGATGTCGTGTTCCGGGCCAGCCTTGCCGAGTACAACTATCGGCGCGCCGATTTCGGCGGACTGATTCCGGTGCTGGAACTGAACTCGGCGTTCTTCGTCAATCGGGACAGCCCGCTATGGCCCCAGCGCGACCGTCTTGCCCAGGCCCTGGCGGCAATGACTGCCGACGGCACCAACCGGCGTATCGTCGACACCTACGCCGCCGCGCGACCCTGACCCCGGACCGTCGCTAGTCGGCTGGCGACAAAGGCAGGTCGATCGTCACGGTCGTGCCGACGCCGACCCGGCTGCGCAGGCTGATGTCGCCCCCGTGGTTCTGCACGATCTGGCGGGCAAGCCTGAGGCCGATGCCCATGCCCGGACGGTCGGACGCGTTGGCGGCACGGAAGAACTTGCGGAAGACTTCGTGCAGCTCGTCTTCCGGAATGCCGATCCCACGGTCGCTGACATTCAACGCCACCCGTCCCTGGCTGGCGGCAACGGTGATCGAGACCGGCGTGCCGTTCGAGAATTTCATCGCATTGTCGACCAGGTTGGTCAGCGCGATATCGATCAGCTGGGGGTCGGCATCGATGGCGAGCGTCTCGGCATCGGGCGGCAGCACGAGGCGGATTTCGCGGGTCGGATGGCCGTCGCGGGCGCGCTGGACCGTCGTCGCGATCAGCGGCTGCAACTGAACCCGACGGCGGTCGGGCCGCGCCTCGTGCGGTTCGACCCGGTCCGGATGCAGCGCCACGTCGAGCGTGTCGGCCAGCCGCCGCACCGCGCGGATGATGCGCTCGACCCGTTCGGCATTGCCGTGGTCGCCCGACGACAGCGACAGCCGCAGCGACTGGGCGGTATTGGCGATGATGGCGAGCGGCGTGCGGTACTGATGGGCGATCAGGTCGATCAGGCGCACCTGTTCGGTCTGCGCCTCGCGCTCGGCCGCCAGCGCCGCCTCGGCGTCGCGGCGGGCGGCGTCGAGATCGGCCGTCCGCTCGGCCGCCAGCGATCGCGCGCGCTGTTCCGACTGGCGCGCCGCCGCCATTTCCATCGACTGGGACAGCTTGAGGCGGCCGCCCAGCACGATGTTCATCAGCACCACATGGGCAAGCGTGGTGACCTGGAAGGTGTAGTCGGCCAATTCGCTCTGCGGCACCAGGCCCAGCGCGCGCAAAAGGGCGAAGGTGACCCCGACGAACAGCGGCGACAGGCCGATGAACAGCGGAATGGCCTGCGGCGCGCGGCGGCGGATCAGGTCGAGGCTGACGAGAAAGGTCGTCAGCGTCAGGATCAGCTGGACGACCGCCTGCAGGACCGCAATCTGCTGGAACCAGCCCGCGACCGTCAGCATCGTCGCGACCACGCCGAGCACGGCGATCACGCGCATGATGCCGTCGACCCGGTGATAGCGGGCCGGCACCTCGAGCAGGTCGCGCACGAACAGGGCCGCCATCACCGTCTGCAGCGCGACCGGGACGGTAAGGGCGAGCTGGATCTCGCCGGCATCGAGCTGCGGCAGGAAGATCCGGATGAAACCGCCCGCGGCGAAATTGAGGGCGGCGAGACAGGCGACATAGCCGGCGTAGAACAGATAGACCCGCGCCTGGGCGACGACGAAGAAGACGATGTTGACCAGCACGACGACCAGCGTCAGCCCCTGGTAGGCCGCCGAGAAGCTCATCGTCAGCGCGGCATGCCAGGCCCGGTCGGCGGACGAGCGCAGATCGACCCGCAGCGGCAGCGAACCGAGCGAGACCACGCGGGCATAGTAGGTGCGGGCGGCGCCGTCGGGCGGCTCGATCGCCAGGACCCGCTCGATCGTCACATAGGGCCGCTGATCGGTCCGCCCGGCGGCATCCAGCACCAGGTGGCGGAAATCCGCCGTGGTTGCCGGGCGGTCGACCAGCGGTTCGAAGACATCGACATGGGTCAGGAAATTCGGCAGGAACTGAAGGTAGAGTTCGCGCCCTGCCGGCTGCCGCCGCTCGATGGTGAAGCGCAGCCACACCGCATCGGCGGTGTAGCCGAGGTTGAACAGCCCGGGCGGGGTGACGAAGCCGGCCGCCACGTTCCCGAAAGCGATGTCGCCGATGCCGAGCTGCCCGGTCGGATCGCGCAGGTAGTCGAGACGACCGGCCAGCGACACCGCCCCGTCGGCATCGGCGAAGCGCACCGTCTCGGCCGCCGCGGCCGGTCCGACCCAGACGAAGAATACCAGGGCAAGAAGGCGGGCCAGAATTCCGGCCCGCACAGGGATCGGCATCGTCGGTCTAACTTCCCTGAGCGAAAATCGAACGCTTGCACTATAGCAAGCGGCAGAGGCACCTTAAGCGTAACGATCCAACGCGCGGCATCAAGGCATCATGACGGACGTCCTTACATCGCCTATCAGCGTCATCCTGGTCGAGGACGACCCGGACCTGCGCGAGGCGATCGCCGATTACCTGCGCCTGGCCGATTTCGCGGTCACCTCGGTCGAATCGGGGATGGCGTTCTACCGCGAAATGGCGGTGGCCGAGTTCGACCTGGCGGTGATCGACCTGAACCTGCCGGATACCGACGGCACCCAGATCGCCGATTTCCTCAGCCAGCGCACCAGCATGGGCATCATCATCGTCACCGGCCGCGGCACCCCGGCCGACCGCCTGCGCGGTTTCGAGGTCGGCGCCGATCTCTATTTCGTCAAGCCGGTCGATTGCGAGGAACTGGTCGCCGCCGCCCGCAACCTGCACCGCCGGGTCCAGGGCGATCGCGGCACCCGCGCCGACGGGCCGATGGCGACCGGCGACCAGTGGACCTTCGACCAGCAGACCTGGCGGCTGGTGGCCCCGAACGGCCGCGTCGTGGCGCTGACCGGCAAGGAGAGCCAATTGCTCGATTGCCTCGTCCGCCAGCCGGGGGTCGCGGTCTCGCGCCAGGTGCTGGCCGCGGAACTTGGTTACGACGATCTCGGCCCGGAAAGCCGCGGCCTCGACGCCTCGTTGCGGCGGCTGCGCCAGAAGACCCTGGTCGAGACCGGCGTCGCCCTGCCGGTCCAGACGATGAAGGCCGTCGGCCTCGTCTTCGCCGCACCCGTAAAGCGGGTACATGTGGACCGCCGCACGGCACGTGCCGTTCCATAAGGAACAAGTTCGTTCCCATTTGTCACCGTCCGTTTCTTGCGACTGCCGTCAGTTTGGACGACTCTTCAAACAGCGCGGTGAGACCACTGCTGCGCCTTGAAGCCCGGGGTACGGAGTCTGCGCATGAAGGACGCACGCGAAACGGAACTGTCGGTCGGCTCTGCCGATGACGAGGCGCAGGTGGTCTTCAAGCTGATCCGTGGCCGCTGGATCGAACAGGCCCCGGAAAGCGTCGAACCCGAGCAGCCCGTGCGGATCTCGTTCGACGGCATCCCGCTGCCCGGCGCCCGCCGGCTGATCTGATCGCCGTCGCGCGCGCGGCCTTGTCACACGCCGTAATAGTATTACACTTCAGCGTGAAATAAGCGGAAAGCCACCCGCAGCGGCCGCCGCCGGATCCGGCCCGTAGGTTCGCCGGGCCAGCGGCAGCGTGGCGATCCGCCGGCGCAGCAACGCCAGCAGGCCGGCCTCTGCCCGGTTCAGGTTCGCCTGCGGGTGCGCGACCAGATAGATGTCGACCGCCGGCGGATCGTCATAGGGCGGCAAACGCCACAACAGGCCGTCGCGTTCGTCGCGGGCGGCGACATGCAGGGGCAGGGGCCCGAGGCCCAGCCCCGCCACGATCATCCGCCGGACTTCCTCCAGGCTCGACGAGACGCCTATGACACCCTCGTCGAGTTGCGCCTGTGCCCGCAGCAGCGCCACCCGGCGGAGGGCATCGGCGGGATGGTCGGTCTGGAACGACACCGACGTCTCGCCCCGCAGATCCCCGAGGCTCAACCCCTGTCGCCCGAAAAGACGATGTTTCGGCCCACAGAAAAAGCCGAAGAATTCACGATAGGCCACCTCGTAGGTCAGCCGCGGATCCTCGGTATGGACCAGGCAGAGGCCGAATGAGGCCCGCTTCTGGGCGACGGCGGTCGCCACATCCTGGCTGGTCGAAACCGCGATCTTGAAGCTCGCCTTCGGATGCGCCTGGTGAAAATCGGCCAGCGCGTCGTCCAGCACCGGCGACACCACGTGGCTCGCCAGCGCGATCGCGACATGGCCCGAGATCTCGTCCTCCACGTCGCGCAGCAGGATCGGCAGGCGCGAGACCGTGCCGAACAGCTCGACGCATTCCTGATACAGCAGCCGCCCGACCGCGGTGACGCGGAACTGGTTCGGCTTGCGCTCGATCAGCCGACGGCCCAGCCGGTCCTCCAGCCGCCGCAGCGCATTGCTCAAGGTCGGCTGCTTCAGGCCCAGCCGGTCGGCGGCCGCCGTGATCGACTGCTCCTCGACGATCACCATGAAGGTGCGCAGCAGGTTCCAGTCGAGATCCCAGGCCAGGCGTTCGGCGCGTCTTGTCATTCCATAAACCGATGATCGCTATTTCCATTATCTATTTGGCAAATGATGCCCCGAAAGCAAGCATTCTCCGATCTGACAGGAGGAGGTTGAGAGGATGAAGACGCTGTTTTCGCTCGGATTGGCGCTCGCGGCGCTGATCGCGGTGGCGGCCCCCGCCCAGGCCGACGAACTGGCCGACATCAAGAAGGCCGGGGTGATGAAGATCGCGATGACCGGTGCCTATCCCCCGTTCAACTTCGTCAACGACAAGAACGAGGTCGTCGGCTTCGACGCCTCGATCGGCCAGGAAATCGCCCGGCGCATCGGCGTCAAGGGCGAGATCGTGACGACGGCCTGGGACGGCATCATCGCCGGCCTGCTCGCCAAGAAATACGACACCATCGTCGGCTCGATGACCATCACCGAGGCGCGCCAGAAGGTCGTCGACTTTGTCGGCCCCTATTACCATGCCGGCCGCGGCGTCTTCGTCGCCGAGGCTTCGGCGGTCAAGACCATGGCCGACCTCAAGGGCAAGACCATCGGCGTGACGCTGGGCGAAACCCATGAGAAATGGGCCCGCGACCAGGGCGGCTGGACCATCCGCACCTACAAGGGCCTGCCCGAGCTGCTGCTGGAGCTGAAGGCCGGCCGCATCGACGCCATCGTCGTCGACAACATCCCGATCCGCGTCGCGGTCAAGGAAAGCGGCGAGAAGATCCGCCAGCTCGACACCCCCGGCATCGAGGGCGGCTCGGTCGCCATCGGCATCGCCATCCGCAAGGACAACCCCGATCTGGCCAAGGCGATGCAGAAGGCACTGGACGAGATGATGGCCGACGGCACCTACAACAAGATCGCGATGCAGTGGGTCGGCAGCGACATCCGCTGATCGCCATCTGATCGGGTACCAGCGCCATGGATTTCGCCCTGATGGTCAAGGTCGCGCCGTTCTTCGTCGAGGCGGCGTGGCTGACCGTGCGGATCTCGTTCCTGGCGCTGGCCCTCGGCCTGGTCCTGGCCGGGTTGGGGGCCGCGGCACGCCTGTCGCGCCACCCCGTCCTGGCGGCGATCGGCACCGTCTATGTAAGCGTCTTCCGCGGCACGCCGGCGCTGATCCAATTGTTCGTGCTCTATTTCGGCGGCCCGCAGGTCGGCATCAACCTCGACCCCTTCGCCGCCGGCGTCATCGGCCTCGGGGTCAATATCGGCGCCTACATGACCGAGACGATCCGCGGCGCCCTGCTCTCGGTCGATCGCGGCCAGGCGGAGGCGGCGCGCAGCCTCGGCCTCAGCCGCTTTCAAGCCCTGCGCAAGGTCGTGCTGCCCCAGGCGGCGCGGCTGATGATCCGGCCGCTGGGCGTCAATGCGATCGCGCTGATCAAGGGATCGGCGCTGGTCTCGGCGATCTCGGTGGTCGAGCTGACCTATACCGCGCAGCGTTATATCGGCTCGACCTACAAGCCATTCGAGATGTTCGCCATCGCCGCGGCGCTCTATCTGCTCGTCATCCACGCGACGGCCAGGGCGATCGCCTGGATCGACGGCCGGTTCGCGGTGCGCTGATGCGGGGTCTCGATTTTACCGTCGTCGCGGACTACTGGAACATCCTGCTGATCGGCACCGGGTGGACGGCATTCCTGACCGCGGCTGCGGCCGTGCTGGCCTTCTTCGGCGGCATCGGCTTTGCCCTGGCCGCCCTCTACGCGCCGTGGCCGATCCGGCTGCCGGTCAGGTTCGTCGCCTGGCTGTTCATGGGCACGCCGTTGCTGCTGCAACTGTTCCTGATCTATTTCGGACTGGTGCAGATCGGCATCGATATCCCGGCCCTGGCTGCCGGCATCATCGGGCTGGGACTGCATTTCGCCGTCTACAACGCCGACGTGATCCGGGCCGCGATCGTCGCGGTCGATCCCGGACAGAACGAAGGCGCGCGCAGCCTCGGGCTGAGCCGCTATCAGAGCTTTCGTCATGTCGTCGTGCCCCAGGCGATCCGCAACGTGATCCCGCCGCTGGGCAACAACCTGATCGCGCTGCTGAAGGAATCGGCGCTGGTCTCGGTGATCGGCGTGGCCGAGCTGGTGCATGCCTCGCAGCTCGCCATATCCGAAACCTTCCGGCCGTTCGAATTCTACATCACCGCCGCGGCGCTCTACTATGGCCTGAACGCCGTGCTGGAATTCGGCCTCGGCCGCATCGAGAAGAAAGTCGAGGTCACGCGATGACGATGCCCATGGTTCAGGTGCGGCAGGCCATTAAGCGCTTCGGCGACGTCGAGGTGCTGAAGGGAATCGACCTGACCGTCGCGCGCGGCCGGATCATCGCGATCATCGGCCCGTCGGGTTCGGGCAAGAGCACGCTGCTCCGCGCGATCAATCACCTGGAAACCCTCGACGGCGGCGAGATCCATCTCGACGGCGTGCTGGTCAACGCCAGGCTCTCGGGCAGCGCCTTCGAGCGCCACATCAACGCGGTGCGCCAGCAGATGGGCATGGTGTTCCAGCACTTCAACCTGTTCCCGCATCTGACCGCGCGCGAGAACATCACCATGGCACCGATGCTGCTGAAGGGACTGGGCCGGCGCGAAGCCGACGAGCTGGCCCGCGACCTGCTGGCCAAGGTGGGGCTGGCCGACCGGATCGACTATTATCCGTCCAAGCTGTCGGGCGGGCAGAAGCAGCGCGTGGCGATCGCCCGCGCCCTGGCGATGCAGCCCAAGGTGATGCTGTTCGACGAGGCGACGTCCGCCCTGGATCCGGAACTGGTCGACGAGGTCAACCTGGTGATGAAGCAGCTGGCCGCCGAGCACATGACCATGCTGATCGTGACCCACGAGATGCGCTTTGCCGGCGACGTCGCCGACCGGATCCTGTTCATGGACGGCGGCGTGGTGGTCGAGGAAGGCCCGCCGGGCGAGATCTTCACCAGGCCGCGCCACGATCGCACCCGCAACTTCCTGCGCAAGTATCTCGCGGCATGACACGCACACCTATCCGTCGCCCGGAAGGCCTGTCCCGACAAGGCCAGTCGTCGGCCCTTCAAGGCACCATCACGCGCCCATATCGGTGTTTGCCGGCCTGTATCGGCACGATGATCGAGCTTGGAGCATTCACGCCATGACCTTCACCGAATACGGCCTGACGCCGGAACAGCGCCGCGAGGCGGTGCTCGGCCACTACTACGAATACCCGGGCATGGACGCGCCGCGGGCGGAGATCTGGGCCTATACCGATCGTTACGCCTATGCCGCCGGCGAGACCGTGTCGCTGCATGTCTCGGCCACCGCCTCGACATATGATCTCGCGATCCTGCGCGACGGCGCCGCGCTGCGGCCGGTGATGGCGGCCCGCGGCCTGCCCTGCCGCTGGCAGGAAACGCCCGACCAGTGCTCGGTCACCGGCTGCGGCTGGGAGGTCAGCCACCGCTTCGCGATTCCGCCCGACTGGCCGTCGGGCGCCTACCGGGTCACGCTGACGGCTGATGGCGCCACCTACGACCACCTGTTCATCGTGCGGCCGACGCGCGGGCCCAAGCCTGGCCGGATCCTGCAGATCGCCGCGACCGGCTCGTGGACCAGCTACAACACCTGGGGCGGGTCCAACCATTACCAGGGCATCACCGGCCCCAACCGCAATCAGTACGCCACGACCGTCTCGACCCAGCGGCCGTTCTGCCGCGGCTTCGTCCGCCTGCCGGACGACGCGCCGCGCGTTCCGCTGTCGGTCACGCTGCCGCCGGCCACCGTACCCCGCTATCCGCACATGGAATGGGCGTTCGCGTCCGGCCATTCGAAGAAATACGCCTCGGCGGGCTGGGCCAGCTACGACAGCCTCTTCTTCCGCTGGGCCGAGCGCCAGGGCTACGCCGTCGACCTGTGCAGCCAGCACGAGCTGCAGTTCGATCCGGCGATCCTCGACGGCTACGCCCTCGTCGTCTGCGTCGGCCATGACGAGTACTGGACCTGGGAGATGCGCGACGCGATCGACGCCTATGTCGAGCGCGGCGGCCGCGTCGCCCGCTTCGCTGGGAACTTCATGTGGCAGACCCGGCTGGAGGACGAGGGCAGGCGCCAGACCTGCTACAAATATCGCGCCCGCGCCGAGGACCCGGTCTACCGTCAGCAGGACAAGTCCCGCACCACGACATCCTGGGAAGCCCCCGAGGTCGGCCGGCCCGGCGCCATGACCTTCGGGCTGAACGCCACCCGCGGCCTCTATGTCGGCTGGGGCGGCTGCGCCCCGCGCGGCACGCGCGGCTTCCCGGTCTACCGACCCGATCATTGGGCCTTCGCCGGCACCGGCCTCTATTACGGCGATATCCTCGGCGCCGACGGCCATGTCTTCGGCTACGAGGTCGACGGTCTCGACTACGTCATCCGCGGCGGCCTGCCCGAACCGACCGGCATCGAGGGCACGCCCGACGGTCTCGTCATCCTGGCGCTGGGCCTGTCGTCGCTGAAGGAGGAAAGCGACGTGATCGCCGCCGACGACCAGTTCCTGTCCGATGACGACGCGCGCTTTGCCGCCACCACGCTGATCGGCGACGACAGCCCGGCATCGGTCGACCGGGTCAAGCGCGGCTGCGGCATGATCGTCAACTTTCCGCGCGGCAGGGGCGAGGTGTTCCATGCCGGCAGCTGCGAATGGGTCGCCGGGCTGAGGCGGCGCGACGCCATGGTCGAGCAGGTCACCCGCAATGTGTTGGATCGTTATCTCGGAGTGAAATCATGACGCTGGAGCGCCGGCCTTCGCATCTGTTCTACCAGACCCGCCTGCGCCGGCCGCTGGTCGACCGCGCCGAGGGCATCTACCTGTTCGACCAGCAGGGCCGCAAGGTGATCGACGGGTCGTCGGGCGCCATGGTCGTCAATATCGGCCACTCGAACCCGAACGTGCTGGCCGCGATGCGCGCCCAGCTCGACCGCGTCACCTTCGCCTATCGGCTGCATTTCGAGAACGATGCCGCCGAGGATCTGGCCGCGCGCCTGGTCGGGCACATGCCGCCGGGCATGGACAAGGTCTTCTTCGTTTCCGGCGGATCGGAAGCGGTCGAATCCTGCCTGAAGATGGCGCGGCAATACGCGGTGGCGAAGGGGCAGCACGGCCGCTTCAAGGTGATCTCGCGCTTCCCCAGCTACCACGGCAGCACGCTGGGCGCGTTGGCCGTCACCGGCTACACCGCGCTGACCCAGCCCTTCGCGCCGATGATGCACGAGATGCCGAAGATCCCGGCACCCACGGCCTATCTCGACCGTGACGACCTGACCATGGAGGAGCGCGGCCTGCGCTATGCCGACATGCTGGAGGCCGAGATCCGCGCGCAGGGGCCGGAAACCGTGCTCGCCTTCATCATGGAGCCGGTCGGCGGCGCCTCGACCGGCGCGCTGGTCGCGCCCGACAGCTATTACGGCCGCATCCGCGAGATCTGCGACCGCTGGGGCATCATCCTGATCTATGACGAGGTGATGAGCGGCGCGGGGCGCACCGGCAGGTTCCTCGCCGCCGAGCACTGGAACCAGAAGCCCGACCTGATCGCGCTGTCGAAGGGTTTTGCCGCCGGTTACAGCCCGCTCGGCGCGATGGTCGCACCCGACTGGATGGTGCAGCCGGTGCTGGATGCCGGTGGCTTCCAGCATGGCCATACCTATGCCGGCAACCCGCTGGCCTGCGCCGCCGGCCTCGCCGTGCTCGACGAGATCGAGCGCCAGGACCTGATCGGCAATGCGGCGCGGATGGGCGACCGCCTCAAGACGCGGCTGGAAGGCCTGAAGAACCGCTTCCCCTTCATCGGCGACGTGCGCGGCAAGGGGCTGTTGCTGGCCGCGGAAATGGTGGCCGATCCGCTGACCATGCGGCCGCTGCCCAAGGAGAAGAATGCCTATAGCCGCATCGTCGACCTGGCCTACGACCGCGGGCTGATCATCTATTCCCGGCGCACCCGCGGGGGGTTCGAGGGCGATCACTTCCTGGTCTGCCCGCCGATGATCATCGACGAAGGGCAGGTCGACGAGGTCATGGCGATCCTGGAGGACAGCCTCGACGCCCTCGCCGCCGAACTCGACCTGCCGCGGGGCTGAAGGCCATGGCCCGCCGCAAGACGATCATCACCTGCGCCGTCACCGGGTCGATCCATACCCCGACGATGAGCCCCTATCTGCCCTGCACCCCCGACCAGATCGTCGAGCAGTCGGTCGCGGCGGCCGAGGCGGGGGCCGCGATCCTGCATCTGCACGCGCGCGACCCGCAGGACGGCCGGCCGACACCCGACCCCGACGTGTTCATGCAGTTCCTGCCGCGCATCCGCCAGGCAACCGACGCGGTCATCAACATCTCGACCGGCGGCAGTTCCGCCATGACGCTGGAGCAGCGCCTGGCCGCGCCGACCCTGGCCCAGCCGGAGATGTGCTCGCTGAACATGGGATCGATGAATTTCGGTCTGTTCCCGCTGGTCGGCCGCTATCCCGCCTGGAAGTTCGACTGGGAACCCCGGCTGCTCGAAAACACCCGCGACACGATCTTCAAGAATACCTTCAAGGATATCGAGCAGATCCTGTCGCAACTGGGCGACGGGTTCGGCACGCGCTTCGAGTTCGAATGCTACGACGTCGGCCATCTCTATACCCTCGCGCATTTCCGCGACCGCGGTCTGATCAAGCCGCCGTTCTTCATCCAGTTCGTGCTGGGCGTGCTGGGCGGCATCGGCGGCGACCCGGAAAACCTTGGCCACATGAAGCTTATTGCCGACAAGCTGTTCGGGGTCGACTATGCCTTCTCGGTACTGGGGGCAGGGCGCTATCAGATGCCGCTGATCACGATGGGAGCGACGATGGGCGGCAATGTGCGCGTGGGACTGGAAGACAGCCTGATGCTGGGGCCGGGCGAACTTGCCACCTCGAACGCCGACCAGGTCCGCCGGATCCGCACGATCCTCGAGGCCCTGTCGCTCGAGGTCGCCTCGCCGGCCGAGGCACGGGCGATGCTCGGCCTGAAGGGCGGCGACCGGGTGGCGTTCTGACGTGATCGAGATCCGCCCCGCCACCGCCGACGACGCGGCGACCGTGCATGCGATGATCCAGGCGATGTCGGCCGGGATGGCGCTGGGCAAGACGGCGACGTCGACCGCCGACGATTTCCGGCGCCATGCCGATGCCTGGGCCGCGCTGATCGCCTGGGACGGCGGCGAGGCGGTCGGGCTGTGCCTGCATTTCCCGAGCTTTTCGAGCTGGCGGGGCCGCGTCGGCGTCTATATCCAGGATCTCTACGTCGCCCCGCGGGCGAGGGGCACCGGCCTTGCCCGCGCCCTGCTGGCGGCCGCGGTGCGCCGGACCGGTGCCGCCTATCTGCGGCTGTCGGTCGACCGCGCGAACGGCGCCGCCCGGCGCTTCTACGAGCGCGAGGGGCTCAGCCCTGCGGCGGATGAACGGATCTATGTGATCGAGGGCGACGCGCTGGCCCGCCTGAAGGGAGACGAGGGATGATCGATTCGGGTCTGGTCACCGATATCCGCGCCGCGACCGACGCGCTGGCCGACCGTAGCGTCGGCTTTCTCTGCGATCTGGTCGCCGAGGGCAGCCTGCTGGGCGAGGAGCAGGGGGCGCAGGACCTGATGGCGGCGGAATTCGCACGGTTGGGGCTGACCGTCGAGCGCTTCGACATCGATCTCGACCGTATCCGCGACCTGCCGGGCTTTTCGCCGCCGGTGATCGACAGTTATTCCGGCCGCGAGAACGTCGTCGGCCTGCACCGCTCGGCCGGCGGCGGCCGCTCGCTGATCCTGAACGGCCATATCGACGTGGTGCCGACCGGGCCGGCGAACCTGTGGACCGATCCGCCGTTCAAGCCGGTGGTGCGCGACGGCCGCGTCTACGGCCGCGGGTCCGGCGACATGAAGGCCGGAATCGTCGCCTACTGCCTCGCCTTCGAGGCGCTGGCGGCACTGGGCCTGCAGCCGGCGGCGCCGGTGATCATGCAGTCGGTGATCGAGGAGGAGTGCACCGGCAATGGCGCGCTGGCCTGCCTGGCACAGGGCTATCGCGCCGATGCCGCGATCATCCCGGAACCGTTCAACCAGACCCTGATGATCGCCCAGCTCGGCGTGATGTGGCTGACGATCGACCTGACCGGCCGGCCGGCCCATGTGCTGGACACCGCGGCCGGCATCAATGCCATCGAGGCGGCCTACGAGCTGTTCGACGCGCTGCGCGCGCTGGAGGGCGAGTGGAACAAGGCCGAGAACCGCCATCCCTGCTTCCACGGCCATAACCACCCGGTCAACTTCAACCTGGGCAAGGTGTCCGGTGGCGACTGGGCCTCGACGGTGCCCTGCGCCGCCTCGATCGAGGTGCGCGTCGGCTTCTATCCCGGCATGACGCTGCCCGAGGTGCGGCGCCAGATCGAGGCCACGGTGGCCGAGGCCGTCGCCACCCGGCCCGGTCTGCGGGGGGCGAAAGCCTCGATCCGCTATCACGGCTTCCAGGCCGAGGGCTGCGCGATGGACCGCGAGGCGCCGCTGATGACGACGCTGAGCGCGGCGCATGCCCGCATCACCAACCTGCCGATCGCCGAGATGGCCTCGACCGCGACCACCGATGCCCGCTTCTTCCAGCTCTACGGCGGTATCCCGGCCACCTGCTACGGCCCGAAGGCCGGCGCCTATCATTCGATCGACGAATGGGTCGACATCGCCTCGACCATCGAGGTCGCCCAGGTGCTGGCCGTGTTCATGGCGGATTGGTGCGGCGTGGAGAAACGCTGAGCGGAAAAAGCGAAGGGAGGAGAAGGCCCCGGCCCTCCCCTCCCCCTACGCACAACGCCGGGCTCAGGCCGCGAGCGCGGTACCGAAGCTCAGCAGCCGGTCGATTTCCAGCACCACCAGCAGGCCGCCTTCAAGCCGATAGATGCCACCCGAGATCTCGCGCCACCGCGGATTCAGCGTCGGCGGGCTGGCCTCGTAGGCCGAGTCGGGCAGCGACAGCACTTCCGACACCGAATCGATCATCAGGCTGTAGGGTTCGCCGCGATATTCGACCACCACGCTCATCCCCCCGGCGGCAGCCGGGGGCAGGCCGAGGCGGCGGCGCACGTCGAAGGCGGTGACGATGCGGCCGCGCAGGTTCAGGGCGCCGGCGATTTCGGGCGGGGCGAGCGGGACGCGGGTGATCTTCTGCGGGCCCAGCACGTCCTGGACCGAGGCGACCGGGATGCCGAAGCGCTGCCCGCCGATCGTGACGGTCAGGTAATCGGCCGAGCCCGTCCCGGCCAATGCACCGGACTTGGCGACGACAATTGCATTGGCCATTACGCGTTCCCCCCGCCGGACAGGATCTGCGCGAGGCTGGTCAGCAGCGCGCCCCTGTCGGCCTTCGATATGTAGTCGGTGAAGCCTGCGGCATGGCCGCGGGCGAAATCGGCCGCACTGGCGTGCGAGGAATGGGCAATGATCGGCGTGCCTGCCCAGCGCGCGTCATGGCGCACCTGCTGGGCGAAGTCGAACCCGTTCATGCCCGGCATCTCGATATCGGAGATGATCGCGGAGAAGTGCTCGCCGTCGTCACGCCGTTTCAGCGCGCCTTCCGCCGTTTCGGCCGTCTCGACCGCGTAACCCTCGACCGAAAGCAGCGGCACCATCAGGTTGCGGAAGAACGGGCTGTCGTCCACCAGCAGCACGCGATGGCGATCGTCCGCCTGGCCGAAGGGCACGTCCGTCCGGCTCCTGAACCAGTCGCCGAAGGCACGGGTCAGGTAGAAGCCCACGTCGATGATCTCGGTCGCCTGGCCCGCGATGACAGCCGAACCGAGAATGCCCTGGTCGGTCGAGCGCAGCTCGATGTTGAGTTCCGATTCGACGATGTCGACGATCTCGTCGACCATCAGGCCCAGCGTCGAGTCCTGGTCGGAGAAGACCAGGATCGGCTGGCGGCCTTCGGTCCGCATGCGGAAACTGTCGCGCATCACCACCAGCGGCATCAGCTTGCCGCGATACTGCACGACATGGCGGCCATCGGCCGATTCGATCTGGCCGACATCGACCTCTTCGAGGCGCGCGACCAGCGACAGCGGCACCGCCCGCGGCTCGGGCCCGCCGGCGGTGAACAGCAGCAGGGCCGTCCGCTCGCCGCTCCTGGCGTGGTGGACGTCGTCCGTGACGGCGGTGGTCTCGGCGACCGCGGCCGCCGACGAGGCCGAGGCGATGCCGTTCGGGTCGAGGATCATGATCACCGAGCCGTCGCCCAGGATCGTGTTGCCCGAGAACATCGGGATGTCGCGCAGGATCGGCGCCACCGGCTTGACGACGATTTCCTCGGTGTCGAACACGCGGTCGACGACGATGCCGAACTGGTAGGACCCGACCAGCGAGACGACGATGAACTTCTCCGACTGGGTATCGATCTCGTCGGTTGCCGGCACCAGCCGCAGGGTCTGGTCGAGGAAGACCAGCGGCAGCAGGCGGTTGCGCAGGCGCAGCACCGCGGTGTCGTTGATGCGCTCGATCTTCATCTCGGAATCGCCGGAGACGCGGACGAGTTCGACGACGCTGGTCTGCGGGATGGCATAGCGTTCGGTGGCGCTTTCGACGATCAGCGCCGAGACGATGGCGAGCGTCAGCGGGATCTTGATCGTGAAGGTTGCGCCCTTGCCCTCTTCCGACTTCAGCTCGACCGTGCCGCCGATCTTCTCGATGTTCGTCTTGACCACGTCCATGCCGACGCCGCGGCCGGACACCGACGTAACCGCCGCCGCGGTCGAGAACCCGGGCTTGAACACGAACATGTGCAGTTGCTGGATCGGCATCGAGTCGAGTTCGGCCTCGGTGGCCAGCCCGTTCTCGATCGCCTTCTGGCGGATGCGACGGGTGTTCAGCCCGCGGCCGTCATCGCGGATCTCGATGACGATATGCCCGCCTTCATGGAAGGCGTTCAGGACGAGGCGCCCGGCTTCGGGCTTGCCCGCCTGCAGACGATCGGCCGGCAGTTCGATGCCATGGTCGGCCGAATTGCGGACCATGTGGGTCAGCGGGTCCTTGATCAGCTCGAGGACCTGGCGATCCAGCTCGGTCTCGGCGCCGTGCATCTGCAGGTCGATCTTCTTGCCGAGCTCGACCGAAAGATCGCGGACGATGCGCGGCAGCTTGGCCCAGGCATTGCCGATCGGCTGCATGCGCGTCTTCATGACGCCTTCCTGCAGCTCGGTCGTCACATGGCTCAGCCGCTGCAGCGGCACGGTGAATTCCGAATTGTCCAGGCTGCGCACCATCTGCAGCAGCTGGTTGCGGGTCAGCACCAGCTCGGAAACCATCGTCATCAGGTTTTCCAAGAGGTCGACCGACACGCGGATCGACTGGTTGGCGACGGCGCTGACGGGCGCGTCGGCGACCTCGGCGGGCGGGTGAGGGTTGTGCGCCGCTTCAGCCATGTTCATGCTGGTTGCCATGTCGGTTCCGGATCGGTGCCTGTTCTTGGCGCCTGTTACGGCGCGGGTTTCGACCCCGGCACCATAATCGGCACAGTGGCGACCGCGATGTAATGTCCTGTATATTTTCGCGACGCCTTTCCAGGCGGTAAGCCGGCGATCGTTACGTCCAGCACATCATTGGCCACATGCACACGCTCTTCACGCTGCTCGCCGGTCTCGGCCTGATCTTCATCGGTACCCAGTTCCTCACCGCCAACATGAAGCAGGTGGCCGGGGCGCGGTTTCACCGGCTGGTCGCCGGCGCGACCCGGCATCCGCTGCGGGCGGCCGGGGTGGGCGTGGCCGCCGGCGCGGTGATCCAGAGCACCAATGCAGTCACCTTCATCATCGTCGGCCTGATCGCCGCCGGCGCCACGACGGTCAAGGCGGCGATGCCGATCGTCACCTGGTCCTACGCCGGATCGACGCTGCGGCTCTTGCTGGTATCGGTCGATCTCGGCCTGGTGACGCTCATTCTGCTCGCCCTCGTCGGCCTGGCCTTCCTGCTCGGCTATGACCGTGATGGGCGCTGGCGCCACATGGTCGGCGCGGCACTCGGCCTGACCCTGCTGCTCTACGGCGTGCAGACGATGGTCGACGGCTCGCAGCCGCTGCGCCATTCGGAAACGCTGCGCGACATCCTGGCCTTTGCCGACCGCTTCTACCTCTGGGGCTTCATCGCCGGCACCTTGCTGGCCTCGGTCATTCAGGGGCAGACCCTGTCGGTGATCGCGATCGCCCTGACCCAGGGCGGGCTGCTCGGCCTCGACCAGACGATGCTGCTGGTGGTCGGCGCCAATCTCGGCGCCGGCATCCAGGCGGTGGCGCAGGGGGCGGGGCTGGCCGGCACGACGCGGCAGCTCAACCTCTACCAGCTCGTCCTCAAGCTGATCGGCGTCGGAATCATGCTGCCGCTGCTGATGCTCGAGCATTGGGGCGGGGTGCCGACGGTGCGCAGCCTGGCCGGATGGATTTCCGGCGACCTCGGCATCCAGGTCACCCTGGTCCACTGGATGTTCCAGATCTCCGCCGCCCTGGCCGCGAGCCTGATGAGCGGCGCGCTGTTCCGGCTGATCGAACGGTGGAGCCCGGCGACCGCGGCCGAGACGCTGTCGAAGCCGGCCTTCATCGCACCGGCGGCGGCGGCACAGGCCGACGTGGCCCTGGAGATGGTCGAGCAGGAGCAGCTGCGGCTTCTGCGCCGCATGCCGGATTTCCTGGCCGGACTGCACGCCGATTCACCGGGTCCGGCCGCGGTGCCGGTCGCCACGTTGCGTGACAGCGGCGACGAGCTGTCGCGTGCCATCGACGCCTTCCTCAAGGCATCGCTGCAACACCCGATGCCGCCCGAGCTGCTCGACCGGCTGATGCGGCGCTGGAACTTCAACGAGGAATTGCCGGTGATGCACAACGCGCTGGCGCAGTTCGCCGCGACCTTGCCGCGCGCCGGCACGCAGCCCGGCGCGGTGCGGATCACCACCACGCTGGTCGAGGCGCTGCACGCGCTGCTGGTCATCCTGGCCGAGGAAGCGGCGGGCGGCGACGTCGCCGGGCCGGACCTGATGGAGCGGCTGACCAGCGACCGGACGGCGATGATGCGTCAGCTGCGCGAGGATCTCGTGAGATCGAGTCCGGACCTGCCGGTGGCGGAACGTCAGGCGATCTGGCGGCTGACCGACATGTTCGAACGGGTCACCTGGGCTATGCGGCGGCTGATGCTGAACCTCGATCCGCCGGCCGCCGCCTAGCGGCCCTGCTCGGCCCGGAACAGCTCCTTGGCGGTCCGCATCATCTGTTCGACGGTGCGGAAGAACACCTCCACGTCGGCCTCGGGTATGCCGCGCACCAGCTGGCGGTTGCGTTCCTCGGCCAGCAGCATGATCCGATCGAACAACACGCGCCCCTCGTGGCTCAGTTCGATCTGGGCCTGGCGGCGGTTGCGGGTGCGCATGAGCAGCCCCCGGTCGACCAGCGCGGTGACGCCGCGGCTGAGCTGGCCCTTGTCGAGGCTGGCCAGCTCGGTCAGTTCGCCATGGCTGAGCGGCGCGAATTCGCCGGTCAGTACCAGGATACGCCACTCCGACGAGGCGAGATCGAACTCGCGCTTGTAGGCGAGGCTGGCGGTTCGCCGCAGCAGCGTGGCCAGGTGGATGACCCGCGAGGAGACGAGACGGGGCGGCCGGTTTTCCCTGACCTCGTCGGTCGCCGTTTTTCCTGCCGCCGGCTTCCGCGCCATGCAATCCTCTCCGAAAGGCTTTTCCGCCTATCCGAGTGCCACAGGCAGCGCCTGCTGCCAAGTGCGATGATGTCTCAATGTTGACTTTAACAACAAACTAAGGTTTGCTGGATATCAAGCGATAAGCAAAAAAGGGGGGAAAGCGATGTCTCGTCACGAGTCTCAGCCAGCCATCATCCTTGCGGCGGCGGTCACGGCACTGTCGCTGCTGGCGGCGTTGCCGGCCCGCGCCCAGGGCTGGGCCGAGCAACCGGCGGCAAGGGAGCTCTATGCCAAGGCGAAAGCCGAGGGCGAGGTGGTGTTCTGGGGTACCCAGGCACGCGAGGTCGACTGGATCCCGCAGGCCTTCGGCAAGGCCTTTCCCGGGATCAACGTCAAGGTCGTCGGCGACAACAACATCACCACGACGGCGATCGCCGAAGCCCGCGCCGGGCGCAACCAGCTCGACGTCTTCTGGCACTCGCTGACCGGCGTCGCCGCCCTGCTCGACCGCGACCTGATCGCGGCCAACGACTGGAAGATGTTCGGCGTCACGCCGGAAAACACCGAGGCGCAGGGCCGGCTCGGCTTCACCAACAACGTCGTCTACGCCTTCATGTACAACGAGAAGAAGGCCGACAAGGCGCTGCTGCCGAAGACCTGGAACGACGTCCTGAAGCCCGAACTCAAGGACCGGATGGTCGCCTCCGAGTTCCTGATGCCGCGGCTGTCGGGCGCGCTGGTGTTCTCGATGGGCCATGACGAGGCGATGAATTTCGCCCGCGGCCTGCGCGACAAGGCGGGCCTGCTGATGACCCGCGCCCCGCGCGAGCCGATCGTGCAGTCGGGCGAGCGGGTCTATTCGGTGGCCGAGCTGGACCAGCAGGTCCGGCTGTGGAAGTCGGAAGGCCTCGATGTCGGCTACGTCATCCCCGAGCCGGTTACCGCCTCGCAGTTCGTCGCGGCGGTGCTGACCAAGGCGCCTCATCCCAATGCCGGGCGCCTGCTGGCCGGGTGGCTCGCCTCCGACGAGGGCAAGGCCGCGCGCGAACAGGCGATCTTCACCGCCGATTACCGCCCGGGCTCGAAAAGCGCGATCGCCAGGCCGCTGCTGGAAAGCGGGGTGAAAATCTACTTCGACGACATCCGCCAGGTCGAGCAGCGCAACAAGTATTTCAAGGAAGCGGCCGACATCCTGTCCGGCCAGATGCGCTGACCGGCGATGGCCGCCTCGTCCCAGACCGCACAGGGCAGGCTGGACCTGCCCGCCCGCGTCGTGCTGTCGCTTGCGGCACTCGCTGCCGCCTGGCTGGTGCTGGTGCCGCTCGCCATGCTGCTGTTCTCGGCATTTCGCGGACCGGCCGACTTCCTGCCGTTCGAGGACGGCGCGCGCTGGGTGACCGACAACGTCGCCCGGCTCTACCTCAACCCCGGCTTTTTCCAGCGGCTGCTGCCCGATACCGCGATCTCGGTCCTCGGCACCGTCGCGCTGACGACGATGATGGCCTTCACCCTGGCCTGGGCGGTCGAGCGCACCGACTGCCCGGGACGCGAGCTGATCGGCGTCTGCGTGCTGTTTCCGATGCTGGTGCCGGTCAACGTGCTGGCGGTCGCCTGGATCTATCTGATGGGGCCGAATGCCGGGTGGATCAATCTGGCGATCCGGGGGGCGCTGGGCCTGGGCGGCCAGGGCCCGGTCAACGTGTTCTCGATGGCCGGGCTGATCCTGTGCCAGTCGCTGGCGCTGACGCCCTACATGTTCCTGCTGCTCGCCCCGGTGCTGCGCACGATGAACCCGTCGCTCGAGGAAGCCTCGGCGGCATCGGGCGCGGCCCCCGGCACCACGTTCCGCCGCATCACCCTGCCGATCCTGATGCCCGGCATCCTCGCCCCGGTGATCCTGGCGACCATCATCACGCTGGAACAGTTCGAACTGCCGCTGATGATCGGCCTGCCGGCGCGGCTCAACATCTTCTCCTATCGCATCTACCAGGAGCTCAACCCGGCCGACGGCCTGCCGAACTACGGCGGCGCCGCGGCGGTGTCGCTGTCGTTCCTCGGCATCGCCGCGATCCTGCTCTGGCTCTATAACCGGGCGATCCGCCGCGCCGACCGCTTCGTCACCATGACCGGCAAGGCCTATGCCCAACGCCGGTTCGCACTGGGGCGCTGGCGCCTGCCGATGCTGACCTTCGTCGCCGGCTATATCGCACTTGCCGCCGTGCTACCGGCCTTCGTGCTGATCTGGACCTCGTTCTTCGGCTACATCCCACCCTCGGCCGCGGCCCTGGCGCGGTTCTCGGCCAAGGCCTACCAGCAGCTTCTTGCCGACCCGCGCCTGCTGCCGGCCCTGAAGAACACGCTGATCGTCGCCGTCGCCTCGGCCGGCATCGTCACCGTGCTGGGCGCGCTGCTCGGCTGGATCGTCGTGCGCACCCGGCTGTGGTTCCGCGGCGCGGTCGACTTCCTGTCCTTCCTGTCGATCGGCATCCCCTCGGTCATCGTCGGCCTGGCGATCATGGTGTTCTATCTGACGGTGCCGGTCGGGCTCTACGGCACGGTCTGGATCCTGCTGGTCGCCTATTGCTATCGCCTCGCCACCACGACCCGCACCGCGCGCGCCGGGCTCTTGCAGATCCATCAGGAGCTGGAGGAGGCGTCGGCGGCCTCCGGTGCCGGCTGGCTGACGACCCAGCGCCGCATCGTGCTGCCGCTGCTGGCGCCGTCGCTGACCGCGGCCTTCGTGCTGCTGTTCATCGTCGGGCTGCGGGAATTCACCATCCCGCTGGTGCTGGCCTCGGACGACAACATCGTCCTCTCGGTGCTGCTGTGGCGGCTCTACCAGGGGGGCGACCCCGCCCGCACCGCGGCGCTGGCGTCGCTGATCGTGCTGGCGGTGCTGCCGGCGATCTTCCTGTTGCGCCGCCGCCTGGTGCCGAACGCGATGAAGGGTTGAACCGATGCTGAAGGTCGAAGGCCTGCGCAAGAGCTTCGAGACGCCGGAAGGCCGGGCGATGGTGATCGACGGCGTCGACTTCACCGTGCCGGAAGGCCGGTGCTACGCCCTGCTCGGCCCGTCGGGTTGCGGCAAGACCACGACCCTGCGCTGCGTCGCGGGGCTCGAGCAGGCCGACGAGGGACGGATCGCCATCGGCGACGTCGTCGTCTCCGACCCCGGGGCCGGCATCTTCGTGCCGGTGCATCGCCGGCCGATCGGCATGGTCTTCCAGTCCTATGCGATCTGGCCGCATCTCGACGTCTTCGACAACGTCGCCTATCCGCTGACGGTCGAGCGCCCGCGCGTGGCGAAGGCCGAGATCCGCGACCGCACGATGGCGGCGCTGGCCCTCGTCGGCATGGCCGATGCCGCGCGGCGGCCGGCGACGCGGCTGTCGGGCGGCCAGCAGCAGCGCGTGGCGCTGGCCCGCGCCATGGTGCGACGACCCCGCCTGCTGCTGCTCGACGAGCCGCTCTCGAACCTCGATGCCAGGCTGCGCGAGGTGATGCGCCACGAACTGTCGGAGATGATCGCGCGCATCGGCATCACCGCCCTCTACGTCACCCACGACCAGGCGGAAGCCTTCGCACTGGCCGACCGCATGGCGGTGATGGAACGCGGCCGCATCGTGCAGGAGGGGGCGCCGCGCGAGTTGTATGCCCGCCCGGCCGGCCCGTTCGTCGCGACCTTCCTGGGTGCCGCCAACATCCTGCCGGCCTTCGTCACCGCCGACGGCACCCTCGAACTCGGCGGCGGCCATCGCCTGGGGCCCGCCGGCGGCCATCTGCCGGGCACGCGCCTCGACGTCGTGGTGCGGCCCGAGGACGTGGCGATCAGGCCGGCCATGGCCCAGGACCAGCCGGGCCTGCTGCCCGGCGTCGTCCGCTCGGTGATCTATCTCGGCTCGCTGCAGGAATGCACGGTCGAGATCGACGGCGGCACCACCCTGCGCGCCATGGTCCATCCCGCCGCGGCGGTCACGGCCGGCAATGCCGTTGCCCTGCTTATCGATCCAGGCCGCTGCACCCTTCTTCCCGCCCCTGTCTTGAAGACCGGAGAAGCCCGATGACCGTCGACACCGGCACTGCCTATTACAAGAAGCCGCGCCAGTACAATGCGGCGCTGACCGAAGTCGGCCACGGCACCCCGACCGGCGAGCTGTTGCGCCGCTACTGGCATCCGGTGGGGCTGTCGACTGATGCGACGGCGACGCCGAGGCCGGTGCGCGTGCTGGGCGAGGACCTGATCCTGTTCCGCGACGGCCGGGGCAGGCCGGGCCTGGTCGAGGCGCGCTGCTGCCATCGCGGCGCGACGCTCTATTACGGCCGGGTCGAGGACCAGGGCATCCGCTGCTGCTATCACGGCTGGCTCTTCGACGTCGAGGGCCGCTGCCTCGACCAGCCGTGCGAACCCGATGGCGGCCGGCTGCGCGACAAGGTGCGCCAGCCCTGGTACCCGCTGGAAGAGCGCTACGGCCTGATCTTCGCCTATATGGGTCCGCCCGACCGCAAGCCGGTGCTGCCGACCTATGAATGCCTGGAGATCCTCGACGAGGGCGAGTTCGTTGAGGCCGACGACCGCTCGATCGGCGGCGGCGGCCCGACGATCATTCCCTGCAACTGGCTGCAGCATTACGAGAACATCCCCGACACCTTCCATGTCCCGATCCTGCACGGCTCGTTCAGCGGGGTGCAGTTCGTCGCCCAGATGGGGCTGATGCCGAAGGTGCGCTGGGTGCTGGACGATGCCGGGGTCAAGATCCTGTCCGCCCGCGACCTCGGCGACGGCACGGTGCACTACCGCATCTCGGCGGCGATGCTGCCGACGTTGCGCGTGGTACCCAACCCGCGCGTGGCCCAATATGCCCGCGTCGAATCGATCGGCTGGGTGCTGCCGATCGACGATACCCATTTCCGCATCTACGTCGCCGGACGGGTGCGCGAGCAAGGCGGCCTCCAGAAGATCCGGTCGCGGATGAACGGCAAGCTGTGGGAGGAGATGAGCGAGGAGGAACACCAGCGCTTCCCCGGCGATTACGAGGCACAGGTCGGCCAGGGCCCGATCACGCTGCATTCCGACGAGCATCTGGCCACGACCGACCAGGGCATCGTCATGCTGCGCCGGCTGCTGCAGCGCCAGCTCGATGCCGTGGCCGAGGGGCGCGATCCGGCCGGCACGGTGTTCGACCCGGCCGCCGCCCATGTCGTCTACGACTGCGGCAACTACATCGTCGACCGCAACGACCCGCGCGCGGTGGAACTGCTGGGGCCGCCGGCTACGCCGGGACAGTGACCGCGACACCGAGCGCCGCCAGCCGGGCGGCAAGCCCCCTGGATGGCGCGGCATCGGTTATCAGGCCGACACCATCGCCGAATCCCGCGATCTCCACCGCCGTGGCCCGGCCGAACTTGCCACGGTCGAGCACGACGAAGGCCGCGGCACCGCGGGCCAGCATCAGGCTGCGCAGCGCCGCCCCCTCGCGCGTGAAATCGGTAAGGGCGCCATCCTCGGTCAGGCCGCCGGCGCCGACGAAGGCGAAATCGGCGCGGTAGCGCGCCAGCATGTCGAGCGCGTCGAGCCCCCCCGTGGCCTCGCCGCCCGCCTCGAGCAGACCGCCCAGCAGCAGGACCCGTGCCCCGCCACGGTGCAGCATGCGCGCGATGCCGAGATCGCTGGTATAGACCGTCAGGCCGCGTCGCCCGGCGAGGCCGGCGGCAACGCAGGCCGCAGTCGACCCGGAATCGAGAATGACCGAGGCGCCGTCGGGCACCAGCGCCGCCGCCGCCCGGCCGATGCGGGCCTTGCCCTCGGGGTTGGTCGCCCGGCGCATGTCGGGCGCCGGTTCGGCCAGCGGCACGGCGCCGCCGTGCGTCTTGACCAGCAGGCCCTGGCGGGCCAGTTCGGCGATGTCGCGGCGGATGGTTTCGCGCGAGACGCCCCATTCGTCGGCGAGATCGGAGACCGAGACGGCGCCGGCCTCGGCGGCGCGGTCGAGCAGGCGGCGCTGGCGCTGCCCGGGAATCATGCCCTGACCCGCAGGCCCTTCGGATCGTAGGGCGCGGCCAGATGCGCCGTCACCGCCTCGATACGGCCGTTCAGGTTGATCTCGTAGCGCCCCGCGATCAGCCAGTCGCGGGTGATCGGCTGGTCGGCGCGTACATAGCCCATGGCGATGCCGCAGCCGAGCGTATGGCCATAACCGCCCGAGGTGGTCTCGCCCACCGGCTTGCCGTCGCGCAGGATCAGTTCGCCGCCATGCGGCAGGCAGGCCGGATCGGCGAAGGTGAAGGTGACGAGCCGATTCCGGATCCCCTCGGCCTTCTGGCGGCGCAGCACGTCCTGGCCCAGGAACGGCACCGCCTTGTCGAGCGCCACGGCGAATCCCAGGCCGGCCTCGTAGGGCGTATGGTCCGGCGTCACGTCGCGGCCCCAGGCGCGATAGGCCTTTTCCAGGCGCAGCGAATCGATCGCGTAGTAGCCGGCGTCGACCGCGCCCGCCTCGGCCAGCAGGTCGTAGACGCCGGCGGCGAATTCGGTCGGCACGTACAATTCCCAGCCCAGCTCGCCGACATAGGTGATGCGGGCTGCCCGCACCGGGGCATAGCCGATGCCGATCTCGCGGAAGGTCGAGAACGGGAAGGCCTCGTTCGACAGGTCGGCCTTGGTCACTTTCGCCAGTACCTCGCGCGCCTTCGGCCCCATCAGCGCCAGCACGGCATGGGACGAGGTCATGTCGGTGACGGTGCAGCGCGCCTGTTCGGGGATGTTGCGGCGGATCCAGTCGAGGTCGCGGGTGGTCTGCGCCGTGCCGGTGACCAGGAAATACTCGTCGGCCGACAGGCGCTGGAAGGTCAGGTCGCTTTCGAACGTGCCACGTTCGTTGAGCAGGGGGGTGTAGACGATACGCCCCGGTGCGACCGCCGCATCGGCGGCGCAGAGACGCTGCATCACCGCCTCGGCATCGCGGCCCTGCAGCAGAAGCTTGGAGAACGAGGTCAGGTCGAACAGCGCCGCGGCCTCGCGCGTCGCCTTGTGCTCGGCGGCGACATGCGGGAACCAGTTCTGGCGGCCGAACGAATACTCGATGACCGGCGCAACACCCTCGGGCGCGAACCAGTTCGGCCGCTCCCACCCCATCTTGTTGCCGAAGGCGGCGCGGCGCGCCTTCAACCGGTCGTAGAGCGGCGAGCGGCGCAGGGGCCGCGCGGTCTCGAACTCGCGGTTCGGCCAAGGCATCTGGTAATGCAGGCCGAGGACTTCCGACACCCGGTCCTTGAGCCAGGCATCCTGGCCGTTGAAGCGGGCGAAGCGGCGGATGTCGACCGGCCACAGGTCCAGCGTCGGCTCGCCGTTGACGATCCATTCGGCCAGTGCCATGCCGGCCCCGCCGGCCGAGGCGATGCCCATCGAATTGAAGCCGGCGCCGACAAAGAAATTCTTCAGCTCCGGGGCTTCGCCGAGGATGTAGTTGTTGTCGGCGGTGAAGCTTTCCGGGCCGTTGACGAACTGGCGCACCTCGGCCTTTTCCAGCCCGGGCACGCGGATCAGCGCGTTCTGCATCAGGATGTCGAACTGGTCCCAGTCGTCGGGCAGCAGCTGGAACTCGAAATCGTCGGGAATGATGTCCTTGTCCCAGGGTTTGGCCACCGGTTCGAACCCGCCCATCAAGAGGCCGCCGACCTCTTCCTTGAAATAGACATAGCCGTCGGGGTCGCGCAGGCAGGGCAGGTCGGGGAATACGCCCTCGACCTTCTTCGTCACGATATACATGTGCTCGCAGGAATAGAGCGGCACGGTGACGCCGGCCATGCGGCCGAACTGGCGCGCCCACTGCCCGGCGCAGTTGACGACGACCTCGGCGGCGATCGGCCCCCGGTCGGTCACGACACCGGTGGCGCGGCCATCCCTGGTCGTGACACTCAGCACCCGGGTCTTCTCGAAAATCTTCGCGCCGCGCAGCCGCGCCCCCTTGGCCAGCGACTGGGTCAGGTCGGCCGGATTGGCCTTGCCGTCGCCGGGCAGCCAGACCGCGCCGGCGAGGTCGTCGGTGCGCATGATCGGGTAGAGTTCGCCGGCACGCTGCGGCGAGACGATCTCGCACTCGACGCCGAAGGCCTGGGCCAGCGCGGCGTTGCGCTTGAGGATGGTCAGCCGGTCCTGGCTGCGCGCCACGACGACCGAGCCGCAGCGTTTCCATCCGGTCTCGAGCCCGGTTTCGGCCGCGAGACTGGCGTAGAGCTCGGTCGAATAGCGGATCAGCCGGGTCATGTTCTGATGGGCACGCAACTGCCCGACGAGGCCCGCCGCATGCCAGGTGGTGCCTGAGGACAGCCGCCCCTGTTCCAGCACCACCACGTCGGTCCAGCCGAGCTTGGTCAGGTGATAGGCGACCGAGCAGCCGACGATGCCGCCCCCGACGATGACGACCCGTGCCTGAGTGGGATAACTGGCCTGGGTGGGAAAATCGGCCATGGCTGCCTCCGGCTGTTTTGCCGGACGATGACCGATTTTGCCCGATTACGCAAGTGATACCACAAAATCGGTCAGAGCACCCGGGCACAGATCTCGGCGATCAGGTCGGGCAGCACGCGGAAGGCATAGGGTGCGTGCATCCGCTCGAGCACCGTGTGGTAGTCGCGGCCCCAGGGACCGGCATTGACGATGGGGATGCCGGCGAAGGCGGGGCCGTCCGGCCAGGGAATGCCGGCGCCCCAGGCCGGCGTGTTGGCCGCGATCACCGGTACGCCGCCCTCGTCGGCTTGGCCGAGGAACGACATGTCGGAAATGCCGCGGAAATAGCGCTGCAGGGCGATGGTCGTGTCGTGGCGGGCCGCGATCACCTCGGCCGCCGCCGCCGCGGCATCGGCCAGCCGCCGGGCGCCGTCGTCGCGGTCGAGGCTGGTCGCCAGATAGGGGATCGAGGCGAAGCCCAGCACCACCGTCGGGTTGCTGCGCCCGCTGAGTTCCCACAGCTTCTCGGTGATCAGGCGGTTCTGGTCGGGCAGGTCGAGATGTCGTGCCGCGACCTCGCGGGCAAAGGCGGCAAGGACACCGGCCGCGTCGGGCAAATGGGCGACGACATCGGCGCGCAGTTCGGCGAAGGTGACGACATCGACGTCGGGCACCGGCCCGGCTGCCTCGGCCCCGGTCGCCGCGCGCTGCCGGTGCAACCGGGCGACCAGCGGATCGAGCGTCGCGCGGATCAGGCCGGCCATCGTGTCGAGCAGTTCGGCGGGGCCGCGCCGGTGGGTCATCACGTTCCAATACATCCAGACCCTGGCCGGCATCGTCACGTCATAGGCGGTTTTGGAATCCTTCATGCCGAGCAGGGTCGGCCCGGCCGCGACCTCGTTGCCGGTCCGCTCGGTCAGATCGGGTGACCATTCGATGGCGGCCGCGAGCGCACCGGCCAGGGCGCAGGCGCCGAGACCGTCGAACGAATAGCCGGCATGGGCGGCCCGGCCGATCACCAGGGCACTCGGCAACAGCTTGCCGATGGTGCCGAGCGCGATGGCACGGCCGTAGCTGCCATCGCCGTCATCGGCGATGGCATCGAGGTTGATCGCCGCGACGAGGTCGAGGCCCTGAGCGGCGGCCGCCTGTGCCAGCAGCGGCGCGGCGGCACGCGCGCCCGCCGAGTTCACCTCCTCGTCCGGCACGGCCAGGAACAGCAGATTGCCGTCGGCATCCGGCCGGCCGGCAAAAGCCTCGATGACCGCCAGGCCGGCGGCGAGGCCGCCTTTCATGTCGAGCAGGCCGCGACCCGGCAGATAGTCGCCGGTCGCCAGGTCGTCGCGCGCCCGCGCCTCGGCTGGCGAATGGACCGCCCGGGCAAGCCGTTCGGACAAGCCGCGGGCCAGCGCGTCCGGATCGAGCGCCAGCGGCTGCAGGTCGCCATAATCCTCGGTCGGAACGGTATCGAAATGGCCGGTCAGCACGACGGTGCGCCGGCCCCGGCCGCGGGCGAGGGCGGCGACGCAGGATCGGGCATGGCGGCCGCCCGGCACCGGCATCGTCCAGACCGCATCGAACCGCCCGGCCTTCAGCAGGGCGACGAGCTTTTCGGCGAAGGCCGCCTCGTCGGCGCTGCCCGAGACGCTCGGCAAGGCGGTCATGGCGCGGGCCCAGTATTCGGCGCGGGCCGGATCGGGGCGGAACGCCGCCGCGCTGTTATGGCCTGAAATGGTCATCGTTCGGTCCCGGATCATCATCGGAAGACGTCGGCGATGCGGTCCATCGCCCAGTCGATCTCATCCCTCGTCACCACCAGCGGCGGCGCCAGCCGGATGATGTGCTCGTGCGTCTCCTTGCACAGAAGCCCACGGGCCTGCAATGCCTCGCACACCTTGCGGGCGCCGCCGGCCGCGGGGTCGAGCTCGACGGCCAGCATCAGGCCGCGCCCGCGGACCGCACGGATCCGGTCGCTGCGCAGGCTTTGCAGCCCTTCGAGGAAATAGGCGCCGGCATCGGCTGCATTCTCGATCATGCGTTCGTCGACCAGCACCCGCAGCGCGGCCCGGGCGACCGCGCAGGCCAGCGGGTTGCCGCCGAAGGTCGAGCCATGTTCGCCGGGGTTCAGCACGCCCAGCACCTCGCTGTTCGACAGCACCGCCGAGACCGGGTAGAACCCGCCCGACAGGGCCTTGCCGACCAGCGTCAGATCGGCCTCGATCCCGTCGTGCTCCTCGGCCAGCAGCCTGCCGGTACGGCCCAGGCCGGTCTGGATCTCGTCGAGGATCAGCATCACGTTGTGGCGGGTGCAAAGGTCGCGCGCCCGGGCCAGATAGCCGGCAGGCGGGATGATCACCCCGGCCTCGCCCTGGATCGGCTCGACCAGGAAGCCCACGGTATCGGGACCGATCGCCGCCTCGAGCGCGGCGGCATCGCCATAGGGCACGACCCTGAAGCCCGGCGCGAACGGTCCGAAGCCGCGGCGGGCCGACGGGTCCGTCGAGAACCCGACGATACCGAGGGTGCGGCCATGGAAGTTGCCTGAACAGACGATGATCTCGGCCCGGCCTTCCGGCACGCCCTTCACCTGATAGCCCCACTTGCGCACGGTCTTGATCGCGCTTTCAACCGCCTCGGCGCCGCTGTTCATCGGCAGCACCTTGTGCGAGCGGGTCAGGGCGCAGATCTCCTCGTAGAACGGCGCCAGCTGGTCGTTGCGGAAGGCGCGCGAGGTCAGGGTCAGCCGGCCCGCCTGCTCGACCAGCGCCGCCAGGATCTTCGGATGGCAGTGCCCCTGGTTGACGGCCGAATAGGCGGCGAGGCAATCGAGGTAGCGACGCCCTTCGGTGTCCCATACCCAGACGCGTTCGCCGCGCACCAGCACGACGTCGAGCGGTTTGTAGTTGCGTGCGCCATAGGTCGCCTCGATCGCGATATGGTCGGCGGCGCTGCGGTCCCGGACCAGCATGATGGTCGCTCCCCGATGGTTGGAATGACCCCAGCATGGCGTTCCGGCCGGTTAGCAGATAGTCAGCAGAGATATCAAAACGGCCAGATTACTGGCGGATCGTCAGCATTTTCTGGCATAATGCCGGCATGCTCGACGATACCGACCGCCGCCTGCTGGCCCTGTTGCGCAACGATGCCCGGATGCCGGCGGCAAGTCTTGCGGCCGTGCTGGGGGTTTCGCGCGGCACGGTGCAGAACCGCATCGACCGGCTGCGCCGCGAAGGGGTGATTCTCGGCTACACCGTCCGGCTGAAATCGGCGACCGAGACCCATGCGGTCCGCGGCATCATGATGGTCGAGGTCCGCGGCAAATACGGCCCCTCCACCCTGAAGGCACTGGCGGGTTTTCCCGAAGTGGTCGGGCTGCACACGACGAACGGCCGCTGGGACGTGGTGGCCGAAATCGAAGCGGCGAGTCTGGCCGATCTCGATGCGGTGCTGCGCCGCATCCGCCTGATCGACGGAATCGCCGCCACGGAGACCTCGATCCTGCTGTCGACGCAGAAATACTAGGACAGGTGATCGAGCGCCGCGCGGATCTGGTCGATGCGGAACGGCTTGGCGATGTAGCCGGTGAAGCCCAGTGCCGCGGCGCGCTGGTGCGCGTCGTCGAAGGCATTGGCGCTGAGACCGAACAGCGGCGGGCATGAGGTGCCGAGCAGCCCGCGCAGACGGCGGGCCACCGCAAAGCCGTCCTCGCCGGGCAGGTTGATGTCGAGAAACACCAGATCGGGCCGGGCGACGGCAACATGCGCCTGCACCTCGTCCGAATGGCGCGCCCAGTCGATCCGGAAGTCGCCGAGGGCCTTGAGGACCTCGCTGAGGATTTCGAAGTTCATCGGGTTGTCCTCGACCACCAGGATGCGGTGCGCACCGTCGTGGTAGCCGGGCTCGGCTGCAGGGGAAGACGCCGGTACCGGCCGCCGGTCGGTCGGCGCGGCCGGCAGGGTGATCCAGAAACGGCTGCCCTGGCCCGGCGCCGAGACAAAATCGATCGCGCCGTCCATCGCCTCGACCAGGTGGCGGGTCAATGCCAGCCCGATGCCGGCGCCCTCGATGCTGGACCGTTCGGCACCCAGCCGGGCAAAGCGGCGAAAGACGTCGGCCTGGCGTTCCAGCGCGATGCCCGGCCCGGTATCGGCCACGTCGATCCGCACGTCGCCGTTTCCGACGGCAACGGTAATGGTAACCCGGCCCTGGTCGAAATTGTATTTGACCGCGTTCGACAGCAGGTTGACCAGCACCTGCCGCAGGCGACCTGCATCGGCCATCACGGCGACCGACTCGTCCGCGCTGCGGTCGACGATCGCGATCGACTTGCGCGCGGCCATCAGGGCGACCAGTTCGACCGCCTTGCCCACCGCGGGGGCCAGTGCGACCGGCTCGATCGACAGCGCCAGCCGGCCGCTTTCGATCGCCGCGAGGTCGAGAACGTCGTTGACCAGGGTCAGCAGGTGCCGGCCCGCATCAAGGATCGAACGGGCATAGGCCGCGGCCTTGCCGTCGGCGTGTCCCCCGCCCGACTGCAACAGTTCCGCATAACCGAGAATGGCGTTGAGCGGGGTGCGGATCTCATGGCTCATGCTCGAGATGAATTCCGACTGCGCGCGGCTGGCGCGCTCGGCCGCATCGCGGGCCGCGATCAGGTCGCGTTCCATCGCCTTGGCCGTCGTGATATCGCGAACCACCCCCAGCAAGCGACGGGCATGCCCTGCGGCATCGCGCTCGCAATCGCCTTCCATCATCAGCCAGCGAATCGTGCCGTCGGGCTGCACCGCACGATGCTCCGCCCGGCAGGGCCGGCCCGAGCGTACGCAGGAATCGGTCGCCGCCAGGACGGCGCCGCGGTCTTCCGGATGGATCCTTGCCATCAGCGCGCGGACCGGCACCTGCCGCTCGCCAGGCGGAAAGCCGAACATCGGTCCGATGGTCTCCGACCAGTAGACGTCGCCGCTGCCCACCGTCCAGGCCCAGCTGCCGATGCCGCCATGATGCTGGCAGCGCCGCAGCCGATCGAGATTTTCGTGCAATTCCTGGGCGGCGAGGGTTTCGGCCGTACGGTCGTGGGTGATGCCGATGAAATGGCGGGCGCCGCGATACTCGAAGGCTGCGACCGCGAGATGGATATGCACCGGTCGCCCGTCCCGCCCGATGCCTTCGACGGCCCGGCCCCGGCCGACGATACGGCCCTCGCCGGTCCGAAGATAAGTCTCGACATAGCCTTGGTGGCGCGACGCCGTCGCGGCCGGCATCAGCAATTCGACCGAAGCGCCGAACAGCTCGGCGGGGTCGCGTCCGAACATGCGCGCGGCGGCCGCATTGGCATAGCGGATGACGCCGCCGCTATCGATGATGATGACGCCGTCGACCAGGCTTGCCAGCATGGCCGCGCCGGGCGCGGCCGCGAGGATGTCCCGGCCGTCTTCCTCCGCCCCAGTCTGCTCGTTTTTTTTCACTGTACTGAATCCATCGAAAACACAATAAGCAGACAAGAATACCGATGAAACAGTCAACGAAAATTACATTTACATTTCTGTAATCATCGATTATATAAAGTATAAAGTCTATTTATTTATTTCTATATTATTTTGTTTCCAATAATTTGAGATCAGCCATTGCAGGGAACGATCGTCGGCACGCGCCGTTCTGCCCGTACCGTATGGCCAGGAGGCGTCGATGGCATCACCACCCGATCCGGCGGCACGCTCCGCTCTCGAACTCGAGGGGATGCTGATCGCCCATCGCCAGGTGCTCGAAACGCTGATGGGTTTCCTGGCCGGCCAGCATGGCGATGCGTTCCGCCGCTTGGTCGACGCCACCTTGCGTTTCCAGGATCACGCCGAAGACCCGGGCGCCGAGCTGGGGCCCGGCGTGGCGATCGAACAGGCCGGTACCGCGGAACTGACCCGCCTGCTCGCCGCCGCCCGTCCCGACGAGCGCCCGTCCGACTGAACGACCGGTCGATGGCCCACGGCTCACTCGGCCGGGGCGGGGATCTGAATCTGCAGCGTTTCGTTCCGCCGGCGTGGCAGGGCGGACGGGTATTCCTGCTGCAGGAAGGCAATCATCTTCTCGCGGATCTCGCAGCGCAGATCGAAGGCCTTGCCGGCGCTGGCCGCACTCATCAGCAGGCGCAGCTGCATCGTTTCGTTGAAGGCTTCGACCACCTGGAGGTTGACGACCTGCCCGTCCCACAGCGGCGATTGCCGCACGAGCTCCTCGGCCTTGCGCCGCAACAGCGGCACCGGCGCGGTATAGTCGACATGCAGCAGCACGTTGCCGATGATCGAGGCGCCGTCGCGGGTCCAGTTCTGGAACGGGCGTTCGATGAAGTATTTCAGCGGCAGGACCAGGCGCCGCCAGTCCCAGATGCGGACGACGACGTAGGTCGAGGTGATTTCCTCGACCCAGCCCCACTCGCCTTCGACGACGATCGAATCCTCGATGCGGATCGGCTGGGTGATGGCGAGCTGGATGCCGGCGAAGAGATTGGCCAGCACCGGTTGCAGCGCCAGGCCGACGATAAGCCCCGCCGCGCCGGCCGACGCCAGCAGGCTGACCCCGTACTGCCGTACGTCGGGAAAGGTCATCAGCGCGGCGGCCGCTGTCACGATGACGATCAGCAGGCCGCCGGCGCGCTCGAGGATGCGGATCTGGGTCATCATCTTGCGCGCAGCCACGCTGTCGGCCGCCGCCTGGGTGAACCGCCGCGTATAGACGGTGACCCCGATGTGCAGCACCGTCATCGCCGACCAGCCCAGCACGATGATGAAGGCGACGACCAGCCCCCGGCGGATCAGGGCCCCCTGTTCGTAGGACAATGGCGCGGCACTGGCCCCGATCGCGAGGGTGAGGCACAGCAAGGCAAGGCGCGCCGGCCCGTAGATCCGTTGGACGGTGGAGCGCCAGAACAGCGATGAGCCGTCGACGAGCCGCGTCAGAATACGAAACGTCGCCTTGTGCACGACAAGCGCAATCGCGGCGGCCAGCGCCAGCACGCTCAGGCTGACGACCCAGCTCGGCAGCCAGTCCAGCCAGCCCATCGCCCTGTCGGTGAATTCCTCGATTGTCTCCATCGGTCCTCGCCGGTCACTCCCTGCGGATGCCGGGGGCAACAGGTCACCCCGACGATGGTTCCGCCGCGCGTCAATCTGGCGCGTGGACGAAGCAGAGCTTGTTGCCCTCGGGATCGCGGCAATAGGCGGCGTAGAAATCCGGGGCATAGCGCTTGCGCAGCCGTGGCGGCCCCTCGTCGATGCCGCCTGCGGCAAGCGCCCGGCGCCAGCTTTCGTCCACCACATCGCGCGATGGCGCCAGCAGCGAGATCTGGACGCCGTTGCCCCAGCTTGCCGGCAAGTTGTTGAACGGCTTGCGGATCACGAATTGCGGCCAGCGACCGCTGCCGCGCCAGACGAGGCCCGCGGCCTCGGAGGCCATCGCGGGATCGCGACTGAAACCGAAGGCCGGCAGGATTGCATCATAGAAGGCAGCCATCGCCTCAATGTCGCGCGCGCCAAGCTGAATATGAGCATACATGCCGCGAAAACACCGCGGCGGGATCGGTGGTTCCGGTCAATCGCCGGCCCGCCGCGCCCGGACAAGCTTGTCGAACCGCCTGACCACGCGATCACGCCTGAGGTGCGACAGACGCCTGATCCAGAAAATGCCGTCGAGCTGGTCGATCTCATGCTGCAGGCAGGTGGCAAGGAAACCGTCGAATTCAGCATCGCGGGCCGCGCCGTCCAGATCCTGCCAGCCGACATGCACGCGGGCCGGCCGCTCGACCTCGTCGGCGACACCCGGCATCGAGACACTGCCTTCCTGATGCCGTGCGGTCTCGGTCGACGCCGACAGCACCGTGGGATTGACATAGTGGCGGACACCCACGCCATCGCCGAGGTCGATCACCACCACGCGCTGCAGCACGCCGATATGCGGTCCGGTAATACCGATGCCGGGCGCGGCGCGCATCGTGTCGACCAGGTCGACGGCGAGTTGCCTGAGCGCGGCATCGAAGCGCGTGACCGCGGTCGCGGCGACGCTCAGCCGTGAATCCGGGTAGATGAGGATTGGGCGCACGGGCATCTGTCGGGTCTCGGACGGCTGGACTGTTGCGCACAACCTAGCACGACCTTGGACCGGCGAGGGGAACCAAACAGACGTCGGCCGGTTAGCCTGCCATGAACCTCGCACCGCCCCCGCGCCGGACGCCTGCCCGCAAGACCGGGCAGCGTGAACGGGCGCGTCTGCCCGAGCCGATTCCCGACGCGCCCACGACTTGCCCCCGTCTCTATGCCATCCATCCGCTGATGGCCGGCCCGGTCGCGGGCTGGCGACCGCTGCTGGCCCACGCCGCGAGCCTGGGTTTCGACCACATCGCCTGCCCGCCACCCTTCGCCTCCGCAAGATCGAGCAATATATTCCTGATTGATGATCCCGATCACGGCGATGCCAGAGTCAGCGGTGGCGACGGCCCCATGGCCGTCCGGTCGATGGCGGCCGCGGCCAAGGCCGAGGGCCTGGGACTGGTCCTCGATGTCGGGATCGACCGCATCGCCGCCGATGGCGTGCTGGCGCGCGGCGAGCACGCATGGATTGCCCCATCAGCCGGTTCGGCCCCTGGCCCTGATCCGCGCACTGGCGACTCGAGCGCCCGCTGCGCCCGAATCGATCTCGGCCGGCCCGAGGCGGCTGCATGGTGGATCGCGCGGCTGACCGCCTGGGCGAAGGCGGGTGTCGCCGGTTTCCTGCTGCGCGAGGCGCATCGTGCTCCGCCGGGCTTCTGGCGCGCGGCGATCAGGGCGGTGCGCCAGGCGGCGACGCCAGATCTTCGTTTTCTCGCCTGGATCCCCGGGGCGGGCGCGGACGAGGCGATGCGGCTGGCCGATGCCGGGCTGGATGGGATCTTCTCGTCATTGCCGTGGTGGAACGGTCGCGATTCCTGGCTTGCCGACGAACATCGGCGTCTCTCCCGCATCGCGGCGGTCATGAACGCGCCGGAAGCCCCGTTCGGGGCGCGAATCGCCCATGACGAGCCCGATCCGCTGGTGCGCCGAAGGCGCGCCTGCCGCGCGTTGCAGGTTGCGGCCGCGATCGGTGCCGGGCTGCTGGTGCCGATGGGTTTCGAGTTCGGCGCGCGCCGCCGTCTCGATCCGCGCGGCGGCACGCCCGACGATTACCTGCTGGACCGCGACGACATCGATCTGTCGCAAGAGATCCGCGCAGCCAACCACCGCATTGCCGCACAACCGGCCGCCCGGCGCGTCGACGTGCTCGGCCCGGCGGGCACCGGACCAACCGCCCTGCTGTGTCGCCCGGCGGACGGCACCGCCAGGCTGGTGGTGATCAACCCCGACAATACCAGGCCGCTTCATCTTGCGCCGGCGGCAATTCTTGCCGCTACCGGCGGCATCACCGCCTTCGACGGCGAGGATGGCGGCCCCGATCTGCGCCTGGGTACCGACCTGACCCTGGGTCCGGGCGACGCGAGACTCCTGCGCGGCCGCCTGCAGGCGGCGATCACCGGCGATCGCTCGCCGCGCCGCATGACGGCCGAGCAGGCGTCTACACGGCCGCGCCTTGCCATCGAGGCGATCACGCCGTCGGTCGATGCCGGGCGGTTTCCGGTCAAGCGCACGGTTGGCGAGATGGTGCGGGTCGAAGCCGACGTCTTTTGCGACGGCCACGACAAGATCGCCGTCGACCTGCTGTGGCGTGCGGCCGATGACCGTGAATGGCGGCGGTGGCCGATGAGGCCACTGGGAAACGACCGCTGGGCCGCCGACATGCCCTTGGAGCGGCTGGGGCGCCACGTCTTCGCGATCGAAGCCTGGCGCGATGCCTACGCGACATTGCGCGACGAACTGCAGAAGAAGCACGAGGCTGGCCTGGATCTCGCCCTGGAGCTGGAGGAAGCCCGGCTTTTCCTGGTCGAAACCGCGGCGGCTGCCGGGGCGGACGACTACCGCGCAGCCCTCGACCTGCGGGCGGCGCAGATGGCGGCCGGCGACGACGAAAGCCGGCTGCGACTGATGCTGGCGCCCGATACCGGCGCTCTGCTGGCGATGGCCGACCGCCGCCCCTTCGCCGTGCGCAGCGAGCCGATGCCGGTCGACGCCGAGCGTCTCGTCGCCCGTTTTGCCGCCTGGTACGAGCTGTTCCCGCGTTCGGCCAGCAACGACATCACCCGCCACGGCACGTTCGCCGATGTCGTCGCGAGACTGCCGGACATCAGCGCCATGGGCTTCGATGTCCTCTATTTCCCCCCGATCCATCCGATCGGCCGCAAGCACCGCAAGGGACCGAACAACACGCTGACGGCCGGCGCCAACGACCCGGGCAGCCCCTATGCGATCGGCGGCGACGCGGGCGGGCACGACGCGATCCACCCCGAACTCGGCACGCTCGACGACTTCCGCCGGCTGCGCGAGGCCGCAGCCGACCACGGGCTCGAACTCGCCATCGACTTCGCCATCCAGTGCTCGCCCGACCATCCCTGGCTGCGCGACCACCCCGACTGGTTCGCCTGGCGGCCTGACGGCACGATCCGCTACGCCGAAAATCCGCCGAAGAAATATCAGGACATCGTCAACGTCGACTTCTACGCACCGGGCGCCGTCCCCGAACTTTGGGTGGCGCTGCGCGACATCGTGCTGTTCTGGGTCGCCGAGGGGATTCGGCTGTTCCGCGTCGACAATCCCCACACCAAGCCCTTTCCGTTCTGGGAATGGCTGATCGCCGATGTGCGGGGCCGCCATCCCGACGTGGTGTTCCTGGCGGAGGCCTTCACCCGACCCAAGGTGATGTACCGGCTGGCCAAGCTTGGCTTCTCGCAGTCCTACACCTATTTCACCTGGCGGCATTCGGCGGCCGAATTCACCGACTACCTGACGGAACTGACCACGACGCCGCCGAAGGATTTCTTCAGGCCGCATTTCTTCGTCAACACCCCCGACATCAATCCCTATTTCCTGCAACGCTCGGGCCGTGCGGGCTTCGTCCAGCGCGCGGCCCTGGCCGCGCTGCTCTCGGGCCTGTGGGGTCTCTACAGCGGTTTCGAGCTGTGCGAGGCCGAACCACTGCCGGGCAAGGAAGAGTATCTCGATTCCGAGAAATTCCAGTTGCGCGCCCGCGACTGGAATCAGCCGGGAAACATCAAGGGCGAAATCGCGCTGCTGAACCGGATCCGGCGCGCCAATCCAGCCTTGCACAGCCATCTCGGCGTGACGTTCCTGCCCGCTTCCGACGACCGGGTCCTGTGCTTCGTCAAGGCCACCCCCGATCGCCGCAACGTCGTGCTGGCCGCCATCAACCTCGACCCGCATGAGACGCGGGAAGCGGCCTTCGAACTGCCGCTGTGGCGCTGGGGCCTCGACGACGACGCGGCGTTTGCCGTCGACGACCTCGTGAACGATCAGACACGCGAGTGGCGGGGCAAGCGGCAGACGATCCGGCTCGACCCCGCCCGCCTCGCCTTCGCCGCTTGGCGTCTCCGCCTGCCCGCAGAAGGATGAACATGGCCCTGCCGAAAAAGAAACCCGTTGCCGCCGCGCTGCCGTCCGTCGATCCGCTGTGGTACAAGGACGCGGTCATCTACCAGCTGCACGTCAAGTCGTTCTACGATTCCAACGGCGACGGCATCGGCGATTTCGCCGGACTGATCGAGCGGCTCGATTACATCGCCGACCTCGGCGTCGACGCCATCTGGCTGCTGCCCTTCTATCCGTCGCCGCGGCGCGACGATGGTTACGACATCGCCGACTATCGCTCGATCCATCCCGACTACGGCCGCATGGCCGACGCCAGGAAGTTCATCCAGGCAGCCCATGATCGCGGCATCCGCGTCATCGCCGAGATCGTGGTCAACCACACCTCCGACCAGCATCCGTGGTTCCAGCGCGCCCGTCGCGCCAAACCGGGTTCGGTCCATCGCGATTACTACGTGTGGTCCGACACCGACCAGGCCTATGGCGGCACGCGGGTGATCTTCTGCGACACGGAGAAATCGAACTGGACGTGGGATCCGGTCGCCGGTGCCTATTTCTGGCACCGCTTCTATTCGCACCAGCCCGACCTGAACTTCGACAACCCGAAGGTCGTCGAGGAAGTGCTGAGCATCATGCACTACTGGCTCGACCTCGGCATCGACGGCGTGCGGCTGGATGCGGTCCCCTATCTGGTCGAGCGCGAGGGGACGTCGAACGAGAACCTGCCCGAAACCCACGACATCCTGAAACGCCTGCGCGCGGATATGGACGAGCACTATCCCGGCCGCATGCTGCTGGCCGAGGCCAACCAGTGGCCGGAGGACACGCAGGAATATTTCGGCCAGGGCGATGAATGCCACATGGCCTTCCACTTCCCGCTGATGCCGCGGATGTACATGGCGATCGCCAAGGAAGACCGCTTCCCCGTGACCGACATCATGCGGCAGACGCCCGAAATTCCGCCGACCTGCCAATGGGCGATCTTTCTGCGCAACCATGACGAACTGACGCTCGAGATGGTCACCGACAGCGAGCGCGACTATCTCTGGCAGGTCTATGCGGCCGAGCGCCGGGCGCGCATCAATCTCGGCATCCGGCGGCGGCTGAGCCCGCTGCTGGAACGCGACCGCCGCCGGATCGAGCTGATGAACAGCCTGCTGTTCTCGATGCCGGGCACGCCGATCATCTATTACGGCGACGAGATCGGCATGGGCGACAACATCCATCTGGGCGACCGCGATGGCGTGCGCACGCCGATGCAATGGTCGCCGGACCGCAACGGTGGGTTCTCGCGCGCCGATCCGGAGCGGCTGGTGCTGCCCCCGATCATGGATTCGCTGTACGGCTATGCCGCGGTCAACGTCGAATCGCAGCGCCGCGACCCCCATTCACTGCTGAACTGGACCCGCCGCATGCTGGCGGTGCGGCGGCGCCACAAGGCCTTCGGCCGCGGGACCTTGCGCTTTCTCTATCCGAAGAACCGCAAGGTCCTGGCCTATGTCCGCGAATACGAGGGCGAAGCGATCCTGTGTGTCACCAACCTCGCCCGCGCGCCCCAGGCAGTCGAAATCGACCTGTCCACCTTCGCAGGCGCCGTGCCGGTCGAGATGACCGGCGGCACCGCCTTCCCGCCGATCGGCCAGCTGCCCTACCTGCTGACGCTGCCGCCGTACGGCTTCCTCTGGTTCCATCTGGCACGCGATGCACATTATCCCTCCTGGCATACCCCGGCACCCGAGATGATGCCGGAGCTGGCGACCCTGGTTATCCGCCGCGGCCTGACCGACCTGCTGGCCCCCGCGCCGCGGTCGGTTCTGGAAACCGAGAGCCTGCCGGCCTATCTCGCCGTGCGGCGGTGGTTCGCCGAAAAGGACAGGCGCATCGTCGCGACCCGGATCGCGGCCTCGGTTGTCCTGCCGGTGAACGGCGAGGACGTACTGCTGACCGAGGTCGAGACCGAGGTTGGCGGCAGGAAGGAGCGCTATCTTCTGCCGCTCGGCATCGCCTGGGACGATCCAGGCCTCGCGAGCCTGCCGCAGCAACTGGCGCTGGCCCGCATCCGGCGTGGCCGCCGCCTGGGCTATCTCACCGACGCGATATCTGTCGAGAGCCTGTTGCGCGGCACGCTGAAGGCGCTGAAGGCCGGGACCGAGCTCGCCGTCGACGACGGCATCGTCCGCTTCGAGCCGACCGCCCGGCTGGCCGAGACCGATATCCCCGACGATGCCGAGATCATCTGGCTGACCGCCGAGCAGTCGAATTCGTCGGTGATCGTCGGCCCCGCGATCCTGAAGCTGCTGCGCCGGATCACGCCGGGCGAGCATCCGGAAGCCGAGATCAGCCGCCACCTGACCGAGCAGGGCTTTGCCCACGCGCCGCCGCTGCTCGGCCACGTCGTGCGGGTAGACGGCGACGGCAACACCTCGACCCTGATGCTGGTCCACGGCTTCGTCCGCAACCAGGGCGACGCCTGGGCCTGGACGGCCGACCATCTCGGCCGCGTCCTGCACGAGGTCGCGATCGTCGAAGAGTCCGGGCGGATGCGCGAAGAAGCCCTTGCTGCCTACGAGGTCTTCATCGGCACCGTGGGCAGGCGGCTGGGCGAATTCCACGAGGTGATGGCCCGGCCGGTCGCCGATCCCGACTTCGGCGCCGAGCCGGCAACCGGCGCCGATGTCGACAACTGGGCCCGGGATGCCCGCGACAGGCTGGACGAGGCTTTACATATTCTCGGTTCATGGTCCGACGCGGCCACCGCCCGGGATGTGGCCGGCCTGCTGGCCCGCCGCAACGCGCTGCTGGCAGCCGTCGACCGCCTCGCCGGCCAGGCCGCCGGCACCCGGCGCCTGCGCATCCACGGCGATTTCCATCTCGGCCAGGTCCTGGTGGTGCGGGACGACGCCTATCTGATCGATTTCGAGGGCGAGCCGGCACGCCCGCTGGCCGAGCGCCGTGCCAAGGCAAGCCCCTGGCGCGACGTGGCCGGCCTGCTGCGGTCGATCGACTATGCCGCGGCGGCGGCCGACAAGGCGGCACAGGATGGGACGCTGCAGCAGGGAGCGAGCCGTGCCGCCGACTTCCTCGACCAGTTCCGCCAGCGCGCCGAGGCGGCCTTCCTGGCCGGCTACCGCAGCGTCACGACCCCCGATCGCGGCCCCGACGCCGCCGAGCAGGCATTGCTGGACCTGTTCCTGCTGACCAAGGCGGCCTATGAGCTGCGCTACGAGGCGGCCAATCGTCCGAGCTGGATGGGCCTGCCGCTGCGGGGCCTGATCCGTATCGCCGACCGGGTGGCGGGCGATCATGGCTGAGCCCGGAATCGAGGCACTGGCCGAGGCACGCCACGGCGACCCCTTCGCCCTGCTGGGCCCGCATCGCGAGGGGCCGGACGTCATTGTCCGCACGCTCCAGCCGGGCGCGAAGGCCGTCAGCGTCGTCGATGCCGAGGAGAAAGTCATCCCGCTGGCGCGCGTCCACCCGGCAGGGCTGTTTGCCGGACCAGCCAACGGTGATGGCCGCTATCGCCTGCGCGTCGACTGGCCCGACCGGCAGGAGGAACTTGCCGACCCCTATGCGTTCGGCCTGCTGCTTGGCGACCTCGACCTGCATCTGATCGCCGAGGGGCGGCACCAGGAAATGGGCAGCTGTCTCGGTGCCCATGTGATGACGATCGACGGTGTTGCAGGCACCCGTTTCGCGGTCTGGGCGCCCAATGCCCGCCGCGTCTCGGTGGTCGGCGACTTCAACGGCTGGGACGGCCGGCGGCACCCGATGCGGCTGCGCCGCGAAGCCGGGGTGTGGGAATTGTTCATCCCCGCCGTCGGCCCGGGCCGGCGCTACAAATACGAGATCCTGGGGGCGGACGGCCAGCTGCAGCCGCTGAAGGCCGACCCGGTCGGCCGCGCGACCGAGCCACCGCCGGCCACTGCCTCGATCGTGCCCGATCCCCGGCCTTTCCGCTGGACCGACGAGGCCTGGATGGCCGGCCGGGCACGACGGCAGGGACCCGACGCGCCGATCGCGATCTATGAGGTCCATGCCGGATCCTGGGCACCGGCCGTCGACGGCCGCGAATGGGACAGCCACTGGGACATGCTCGCCGACCGGCTGGTTGCCTACGCCGCCGGCATGGGGTTCACCCATGTCGAACTGCTGCCGGTGACCGAGCATCCGTTCGGCGGCTCGTGGGGCTATCAGCCGATCGGGTTGTTTGCACCCACCGCGCGTTTCGGCCCGCCCGACGCCTTCGCGCGCTTCGTCGACCGCTGCCATGCCGCCGGGATCGGCGTCATTCTCGATTGGGTGCCGGCCCATTTTCCGACCGACGCCCATGGCCTGGTCAACTTCGACGGCACGGCGCTCTACGAGCATCGCGACCCCCGCGAAGGCTTTCACCAGGACTGGAATACCCTGATCTACAACCTCGGTCGCAACGAGGTCGCGGGCTTCCTGATCGCCAGCGCGCTGGAGTGGCTGGAGCGCTACCACGTCGACGGCATCCGCGTCGACGCGGTGGCCTCGATGCTCTATCGCGACTACAGCCGCAAGGCCGGCGAATGGGTGCCGAACATCCATGGCGGGCGCGAGAATCTCGAGGCCGTTGCCTTCCTGCGCCGGCTCAACGAGACGATTGCCGCACGCTGCCCCGGCGCCCTGGCGATCGCCGAGGAATCGACTGCCTGGCCCGGCGTCAGCCGTCCGGTCGCGGAGGGAGGGCTGGGCTTTTCCTTCAAGTGGAACATGGGCTGGATGCACGACACGCTGCGCTATGTCGGGCATCAGCCGGTGCATCGGCGCTGGCATCACGACGACATGACCTTCGGCCTGGTCTACGCCTTTTCCGAACGTTTCGTGCTGCCGCTGTCGCATGACGAGGTCGTGCACGGCAAGGGTTCGCTGCTGGCGCGGATGCCGGGCGACGATTGGCAGCGCTTCGCCAATCTGCGTGCCTATCTCGGATTCATGTGGAGCCACCCGGGCAAGAAGCTGATCTTCATGGGCGGCGAGTTCGGCCAGCCGCACGAATGGAACCACGACGTCCCGCTCGCCTGGGATTGCCTGGACGATCCGCGCCATCGCGGTTTGCAGCTGATGCTGCGCGACCTGAACCGGCTGTACTGCGATCTGCCGGCGCTGCACCGGCGCGACACCGACCCTGCGGGCTTCGCCTGGCTCATCGGCGACGACCGCGACAATAGTGTCTTCGCCTATCTCCGCCGCGGCGGCGACGGCGATTCCCCCATCCTGGCAATCGTCAACATGACCCCGCTGCCACGGCGCGGCTATCGCGTCGGCGTGCCCGGACCCGGCCGCTGGCGCGAAGTGTTCAACAGCGATGCCGGCCACTACGGCGGCAGCAACCTCGGCAATGACGGGGAGGTGCGGGCCGCGAGCATTCCGGCGCACGGCCAGCCGGCGTCGGTCGATCTGACGTTGCCGCCACTTTCCACCATTCTCCTGAAGCATGAAGGTTAGGTCGATGCCCGCAGTACCCACGCAATTGTTGCCGGGCACGCCTGGTCCGCTCGGTGCCACCTGGAACGGCCTGGGCGTCAACTTCGCCGTCTTCTCGGCCAACGCCACCCGGATCGAGCTGTGCCTGTTCGATCCGTCGGGCCGCCGCGAGACGGCCCGGCTCGCCCTGCCCGAATGCACCGACGAGGTCTGGCATGGCTACCTGCCGAACGCCCGGCCCGGACTGCTCTATGGCTATCGCGCGCACGGCCCCTACGAGCCGGCGCGCGGCCATCGCTTCAACCCCCAAAAGCTGCTGCTCGATCCCTATGCGCGCGAGATCGCCGGCACCTTGCGCTGGGCCGACGTGCTGTTCGCCTATCGCCTCAATTCGCCGCGCGCCGACCTGTCCTTCGACCGGCGCGACAGCGCGCCGGCGATGCCGAAGGCTGTCGTCACCGACCAGGGCTTCAACTGGGGCAACGACCAGCGGCCGGCGGTGCCCTGGACCGATACGGTGATCTACGAGGCCCATCTGCGCGGCCTGACGATGCGGCGCGACGACATCCTGCAGACCGAGCGGGGCACGTTTGCCGCGCTGGCCGATCCGCGCTTTGTCGATCATCTCGTCAAGCTCGGCATCACCGCGGTCGAGCTGTTGCCGGTTCACGCCATGGTCCACGACCGTTTCCTGATCGAGCGGCGCCTGCGCAACTACTGGGGCTACAACACGCTGAACTTCTTCGCGCCGGAGCCGGCCTATCTCGGCAATGGCGGGCTGAACGAGATGCGCGCCGCGGTCCGCCAGCTGCATGCCGCCGGCATCGAGGTGATCCTGGACGTGGTCTACAACCACACCTGCGAAGGCAGCGAGCTGGGACCGACCCTGTCGTTCCGTGGTCTCGACAATGCCAGCTACTACCGCCTCGTCGCCGATCAGCCGCGCCACGGCGTCAACGACACCGGCTGCGGCAACACGCTGAACCTGTCGCATCCGCGCGTGCTGCAGATGGTGATGGATTCGCTGCGCTACTGGGTCGAATCCTTCCATGTCGACGGCTTTCGCTTCGATCTCGGCGTCACGCTGGGCCGCGAGGCGCACGGCTTCGATCCGGGATCGGGGTTCTTCGACGCGATCCGCCAGGACCCGGTGCTGTCGCAGGTCAAGCTGATCTCCGAACCCTGGGATATCGGCCCCGACGGCTATCAACTGGGGCGGCACCCGCCGGGCTTCGCCGAATGGAACGATCGCTTCCGCGACGGCGTCCGCCGCTTCTGGCGCGGCGATCCGGGCCAGCGGTCGGATCTGGCCGCCAGGCTCGCCGGCTCGAGCGACCTGTTCGACCATCGCCATCGCCGCCCCTGGGCCTCGGTCAACTACATCGCCTCGCACGACGGCTTCACGCTGCACGATCTCACGGCCTACAACGACAAGCACAACGAGGCCAACGGCGAGGAGAACCGCGACGGCCACGATGGCAACTTCAGCGCCAACTGGGGTGCCGAGGGACCGACGGACGATGCGGCGATCGACGAGACGCGCGGCCGCGTCCGCCGGGCGATGCTCGCCACGGTCTTCCTGGCGCAGGGCACGCCGATGCTGCTGGGCGGCGACGAGTTCGGGCGCACCCAGGGCGGCAACAACAATGCCTACTGCCAGGACAACGAGATTTCCTGGTTCGACTGGACGCTGGCGGAGGAGGAGGCGGGCAGGCAGCTCAGCGCCTATGTCGGGCGCCTGGCCGCGCTGCGCCGCCGTCACGGCGTGATCCGATGCGCGCGCTTCCTGCACGAACGCGACCATCCCGCCGAGGGCATCTCCGACATCGGCTGGTTCGACGCCACCGGCGCCGGCATGTCGCCCGAAGCCTGGCAGGATGCCGAAGGCCGCAGCCTCGCCTTGCGCCGCGCCGCACGCCGCGAGGACGGTGCGGTCGAGGTCGTGCTGATGCTGATCAACGGGCGCGGCGAGGACGAAGCCTTCATCCTGCCGGCCCCGGCGCTGTCGTGGCAGATCGAGCTCGAGAGCGCGACGCCCGAGGCACCGTCGCGACGGCAGGAGGGCGAGACCCTGACGGTACCCGGCCACAGCGTCGCCGTGCTGACGGCGATCATCGAGAGGACGTCATGACCGGCTTCGCCCACGACCTGCCCTTCGGCGCCACCCTCGTGGCGCCGGACCGGACGCGCTTTCGCCTGTGGGCGCCGGACCGCGATGCCGTCGCCGTCGAGATCGAAGGCCTCGGGCCGGTCGCGATGGCGGCCGCCGGCGACGGCTGGTTCGAGGCCGAAGCGGCCTGCGGTGCCGGCACCGGCTATCGCTACCGGCTGGCGCCGGATCTCGCGGTACCCGATCCGGCGGCGCGGGCGCAGGGCGACGTGCACGGCCCCAGCATCGTCGTCGACCCGCGGGCCTATGCCTGGCGCCATGCCGAGTGGCGCGGCCGTCCCTGGCGCAACACCATCCTCTACGAGCTCCATGTCGGCGCCTATGGCGGCTATGCCGGCGTGGTCCAGCGCCTGCCCGAGATCGCCGCGCTGGGCATCACGGCGATCGAGCTGATGCCGCTGGCCGAATTCCCGGGCGGACGCAACTGGGGCTATGACGGGGTGCTGCCCTACGCCCCGGAATCGGCCTATGGGCCGCCCGAAGCCCTGAAGGCGCTGGTCGATGCCGCGCATGGCCTGGGGCTGATGGTCTTCCTCGACGTCGTCTACAATCACTTCGGACCGGACGGCAATTACCTGGGCGCCTATGCCAGCCCGTTCTTCCGCACCGACGTGCCGACCCCCTGGGGCGCAGCGATCGATTTCCGCGTGCCGCAGGTGCGCGACTACTTCACCCAGAATGCGCTTTACTGGCTGCAGGAATTCCGCTTCGACGGCCTCCGCCTCGATGCGGTGCATGCCATCGTCGATCGCGACTGGCTGGAGGAACTGGCCGGCACGGTGCGGCAGACGATCGACCCCGACCGCTTCGTCCATCTGGTGCTGGAGAACGACGACAACGATGCCGAGCTGCTGACGTCGGGCTTCGACGCCCAGTGGAACGACGACGGCCATCATGTGCTCCACCATCTGCTGACCGGGGAGGCGGATGGCTACTACGCTGACTACGCCGATGGTCCGGCCGAGCGGCTGCGGCGCTGCCTGGCCGAGGGGTTCGTCTACCAGGGCGAGGCATCGCCCCATCGCGACGGGCGCCGGCGCGGCCAGCCCAGCGACCACCTGTCGCCGACCTCCTTCGTGCTGTTCCTGCACAACCATGACCAGATCGGCAATCGCGCACTGGGCGAACGCCTGGGATCGCTGGCGACGCCGCAGGCGCTGGAAGCCGGCACGGCACTGCTGCTGCTGTCGCCGCAGATCCCGCTGATGTTCATGGGCGACGAATGGGGCGCGCGCACGCCATTCTACTTCTTCACCAGCCACGGGCCGGAGCTGGCCCAGGCAGTGCGCGAGGGGCGACGGCGCGAGTTCGCGGCCTTCGCCGGCTTTGCCGGCCAGTTGGACCAGCTGCCCGACCCGAACGACCAGGCAACCTTCGCGGCGTCGATTCCCGATGCCGGGGAGGCACAGACCCCGCCCGGCTCGACCCGCGTCGACCTGGTCCGCCGCCTGTTGCTGCTGCGCCATGTCGAGATCATTCCGCGGCTGGACGGCACCCGCACCGAAGCCTCGGCAGTGCTGGGGCCCGCGGCAGTGGTGGTCCACTGGCGCATGGGGGACGGCGCGGTCTACGCGCTCTACGTCAATCTCGGGGCCGAAGCGGTGCCGGCACGGCGCGAGGGCGGCGAGGTGATGGTGGCGATCCCGGACAGCGCCGCGGCGGATCTCGATGCCGGCCGGCTGCCGCCATGGTCGGTCGTCGCCGTGATGGGGCGCGTCGCGTGAGCGACGATCGCCTGCGGGCGCTGGCCGAGGCGGCAGGCATCGCCGTCGAATGGGAAGACGTCTTCCACCAGAAGCGGACCGTCGCCCCGGACAGCCTGCGCGCGCTGCTCGCCGCGCTGGGCTTTCCCTGTGCCGGGCCGGGCGACATCGCCGACAGCATCCGCGCGGCGGAGGGCGGTAGCGGACTGCCGCCCTTGGTGACGGCGTGGTCGGGCCAGGCCGTGCTGATCGACCTCGGCATCTCGAGCTGGGCGCCGCGCCGATACCGCATCAGGTTCGAGAACGGCGGCGGGGTCTCGGGCCTGGTCGAGCATGTCGATGCCCGGCATGTCGCGCTGCCGGCGGTATCGACGCCGGGCTATCACACGCTCAGCCTCGACAGCCGCGACTGCACGCTGGCGGTGGCCCCGCCGCGCTGCTTCGGTGTCGGCGACGCCCTGGGGGCCGAGGCCCGCCTCTGGGGACTGGCCGTGCAGCTTTACGGCATCAGGCGGCCCGGCGACGGTGGCATCGGCGACTTCACCGGCCTTGCCGAGCTGGCCCGCGCGGCGGCGGCGCAGGGCGCCGACGCACTGGCTGTCAGCCCCGTGCACGCGATGTTTGCCGCCGAGCCGCGGAACTTCAGCCCCTATTCCCCATCGACCCGGCTATGGCTGAACGTGCTGCATGTCGATCCCGCCGCCTTGCTGGGCAATGATTTCGTCGACCCCGACGAGGACGACGGCAACGAACTGATCGACTGGCCGGCGGCAGCGGCGCGCCGGCTGGCCCGGCTGCGGCGCCTGTTCGACCGCTTCGAGAATACCTTCGGCGCCGCCCAGCGCGCCTTCAGCGACTTTCGCCGCGCCAGGGGAGAACCGCTCGAGGACCACGCGCGGTTCGAAGCCTTGCACGCCCATCACTACGGGCAAAATCCGCAGGCCTGGTCGTGGCGCAGCTGGCCGCAGGATCTGCGCGATCCGCGCAGCGACGCGGTGGCGCGCTTTGCCGGGGAACACGCCCGCGAGGTCACGTTTCACGCTTTCCTGCAGTTCCTGGCCGACCACGGCCTGGGGCGCGCCCAGCGGACCGCACGGGCGAGCGGCATGGGCATCGGGCTGATCGCCGACCTGGCGGTGGGCAGCGACGCGGCCGGCTCGCAGGCCTGGAGCCGGCAGGCCGAAATGCTGCCCGGCCTGTCGCTCGGGGCGCCGCCCGATCTGCTGAACCCGCTGGGCCAGCGCTGGGGCCTGAGCCCGCTGTCGCCCCGCGGTCTGCGCGCGCATGGCTATCGCGCCTTCATCGAGATGCTGCGGGCCAGTTTTGCCCATGCCGGCGGACTGCGTATCGATCATGTGCTGGGCTTTGCCCGCGGCTGGCTGGTGCCGGACGGCGCCGATGCGGCGGCAGGCGCCTATCTCCGCTTCCCGTGCGACGATCTCCTGCGTCTGGTTGCGCTGGAATCCTGGCGTCACGACGCCATCGTCATCGGTGAGGATCTCGGCACCGTGCCGGAAGGCTTCCGCGACCGTCTCGCGGCAGCCGGGGTGATGGGCATGTCCGTACTGCTGTTTGCCCGCGCCGCGGACGGGGCCTGGCTGAGGCCGGGGGATTGGCCGGCCGAGGCCGCCGCGCTGACCGCAACCCACGACTTGCCGACCCTGGCCGGCTGGTGGTCGGCCCGCGATATCGCCTGGCGGCGGCAACTCGGTCTTTTTTCCGCCGACCACGGCGAGGCGGCCGTGACGGCCGAACGGAATGCGGACCGGTCGAGCCTGTGGCAGGTCCTGTGCGATGAAGGCATCGCCGAGGGTCCAGCCCCCGATCCGGCCACGCCGGAGCCGTTCGTGACCGCGGCCATCGCCCATGTCGCGCGGGCGCGCGGGCCGCTCGCGCTGCTGCCGGTCGAGGATGCGCTGGCGCTGGAGGAACAGCCGAACCTGCCCGGCCTGACCGACCCCCACCCGAACTGGCGACGGCGTCTGCCCCGGCCGGCCGATCGCCTGCTGGAGCCCCCAGGGGTGCGGGCGCGGCTGGCCACCATGACCGCGGGGCGCCAGGCATGACTAAGCCACCGCGCGCCACCCTTCGCCTGCAGTTCCATCGCGCGTTCACGCTGGACGATGCGTTGGCCCGCATCGACTACATCGCCGGGCTGGGCGTCAGCCATGTCTACGCCTCGCCGCTGACCCGCGCCCGCGCCGGTTCGACCCACGGCTATGACGTCGTCGATTTCGGCGTGATCAATCCCGAGCTGGGCGGCGAGGCGGCACTGCGCCGGCTGGCCGCGGCGCTCAAGGCGCGCGGCATGGGCCTGATCCTCGACATCGTGCCCAACCACATGGGCGTCGGCGGTTCCGAGAACGGCTGGTGGCTCGACGTGCTGGAATCGGGGCAGGCCAGCCCCTATGCCGACTTCTTCGACATCGACTGGCATCCGCCGGAAGAGACGCTGCGCGGCCGCCTGCTCGCCCCCTTCCTCGGCACACCCTATGGCGAGGCGCTGGAGTCGGACGCACTGGTGTTGCAGATCGATGGGGCTGCCGGCGAATTCTTCGTCGGCTACGGCGAGCACCGTTTTCCGATACGGCCGCAGGATTATCGGAAGATCTTCGCCCACCTGCCCCCGCCGCTGCAGCGGGAGCTGGCCGGCCCCTTCGCCAGGCCCGGCGACGCGCGCGCGGTCAAGGCGGCGCTTGCCCAGGTGACGGCCCGGGTAGGGGGCGAGGTGGCCCGCGCCCTGCAGGCCTTCGGCCCCGGCATGGCTGGCCGCGCCCGGCTGCACGACCTGCTGGAACGCCAGCACTATCGCCTAGCCTGGTGGCGCACCGCCGCCGACGAGATCAACTGGCGACGCTTCTTCGACATTGCCGGCCTTGCCGGCCTGCGCATCGAGCGGCCTGAGGTATTCGACGCGGTCCATGCCCTGCCGCTGCGCCTCTATGCCGAGGGAGTGATCGACGGCCTGCGCATCGATCATGTCGACGGCCTGGCCGATCCGACCGGCTATTGCCGCCGGTTGCGGGGCCGGCTGGAGGGGTTGCGCGACGGCCCCGCCTATCTGGTCGTCGAAAAGATCCTGGGCAGCGGCGAGACGTTGCCGGCGACCTGGGCGATCGACGGCACCTCGGGCTACGATTTCATGGCCGAGGTCGGCGCCCTGCTCCACGACCGGGACGGCGAGGCGCCGCTGACCGCGCTGTGGTCGGATGCGACCGGCGAGGACGGCGATTTCGCCGCGGAGGTGCATGCGGCCAAGCACCAGATCCTGGCCCAGTCGCTCGGTGCCGAACTCGACCGTGCGGCGCGTGCCTTCCATCGCCAGATGCGCCTGGAAGCGGTCCGGCGCGACCTGACCCTGGCCGGGCTGCGCCGGGCATTGGCCGAACTCGTCGTCCATTTCCCGGTCTATCGCACCTACCTGACGCCTGCCGGACCCGACGCCCGCGACCGCCGGCTGATCGACGGCGCCGCGGCGGCCGCCCGGCGGACAGTGGCCGTCGCCGACCGGCCCGCCCTCGACTACGTTCTCGATCGCTTGACCGGCCGGCCCGAGCCGACCCTGATCGCCCGCTTCGAGCAACTGACGGCACCGGTGACGGCCAAATCGGTCGAGGACACCGCGTTCTATCGCTATGGGCGGCTGATCTCGCGCAACGAGGTCGGATCGGATCCGGGAGAGTTCGCCCTGGGCGTCCAGGGTTTCCACGAGGCCTGCCGCCGCCGTCTCGAGCATTTTCCGAAGGCGATGCTGGCGAGCGCCACCCATGACCACAAGCGCGGCGAGGATGTCCGCGCCCGGCTGGCCGTGCTGAGCGAACTGGCACCGGAATGGCGCGATGCCGTCGGCCGCTGGCGCGATCTCTCGGCCCCGTTACGCACGCCGGGCGCGGACGGGCCCGTGCCGGCACCCGCGGACGAGTTGATGCTGTATCAGACCCTCGTCGGCGCCTGGCCATGCGCCGGCCATGCCGACGAAGCCTTTGCCGCCCGTATCGTCGACTGGCAGCGCAAGGCGGTACGCGAAGCCAAGCAGCGATCGAACTGGACGGCACCCGACGAGGGTTATGAGCAAGGCGCCCGGGAATTCGCCGAGAACCTGATCTGCGGCCGCGACGGCCATCGCCTCCGCGCCGAGATCGAGGCGTTCGCCCGCCGGATCGCCCCGGCGGGGGCGGTCAACGGCCTGGCGGCGACGCTGCTGCGCCTCACCGTCCCCGGCATGCCCGACCTCTACCAGGGCTGCGACTTCTGGGACCTCAGCCTGGCCGATCCCGATAACAGGCGTCCGGTCGACTACGACGCACGCGCCACCGCGCTGGCGGCCGGGGCCTCGCCCCGCGATCTGCTGGCCGACTGGCGCGATGGCCGGGTCAAGCAGGCCGTCATCGCGCGAGCACTGGCGCTGCGCAAGACCGCACCCGCCCTGTTCGCCGACGGCCTCTACCGGCCGTTGGCGGTGCAGGGCCATCTGGCCGGCCATGCCATGGCCTTTCTGCGGGCAAGCGATACGGAGGTCGCGATCACGGTCGTCACCCGCCTGGCGGCGCGGCTGCTGCCGCAGGATGGGGCGCCGCTGGTGCCGCCGGAAGGCTGGGGCGATACCGCGGTGCTGCTGCCGGACGATCTCGCGATCGACAGCTTCGTCGACGTTCTCTGCGGCTCGGCCGCGCTGGCCGCCGGCGGCAGGCTGGCGTTGCGGGAGATTCTCGGCGGCCTCCCGGTCGCGCTGCTGCACGGCGGCAGGCCCGGCTGAGCGGTCAGCCCTTCAACGCCCCGAGCAGCGCTGCGGCCGCCCGGAGGCCGGCGGCTGCATCGTCACCGGTGATGACGAGGCCGTCACCGATGCCTTGCGCCGGCAGTTGCGGCATTGACGGAATCACCGCGACCGGCTTGCCCGCGCGAAGAAAGGCTGCGATCAAGGCCCGCGCCCCGGGCGGGCGCGGGGCGCCGAGACACAGCGCGGCCTCGAAGTCCTCGTCGTAGACCTGGTCGAAGTCGAGGGTATCGGTGAGATCCGCGCGGGCCGGATGATCGGCGCGGAAGCGGTCGAGTGCGGCACTGGCGGCTTCCGGCTCGTCGGTGGCCGGCCCCAGCCACGGGAACCCGCCCGCGGGCGACGCCAACACGACCTCGGCGCCGGCGTCGCGAAAGGCGTAATAGGGTCCGACGAACGAGCCCAGCCGCAGCACCGGCCGCATGGCCCGGTCGCCGGGAATCAGAATCATCAGAATGCGCATCCGAACCGCGCCTGCCGGCTGGAGCCAGCCGGGGCCTGACCCGAAAGTCTGGCGCTTGCCGCTATCCTCATGGTCATGGATCCTCATCCGCCGGTGCCCGCATGTTCCACTGTCCCCCGATTGCGGACCCGCGGCGAGTGAAGCAGTGTGAATCGATGTTTTGCCCTCACCCTTTCCGGCCGACGTCAACCGCTGCGGCAGCCGGCCTGATCCTCACGGCGCTGCTCGCCGCCGCCCCGGCGCTGGGCCAGACCCGGACGATGCCGGCCTGCCGGGCGCTGGACCCGCCGCCCGAGTGCGGCCGGCAGCGGATGATGGCGCTGGAGATGACGGTGACGGTGCCGCCCGGGCCGGCCGGCGGCCCGGAGAAGCCCGGCTGCATGGACGAGACGACCGACGCGCTGCGCGGGATGATGATCACCGGCGGCGCGTCGATGCCCGACAACAAGGATGTTTTCGGACCGCGGATCATGGCGGGCGTCGCCTGCACGCCGCTGATCGCGCCGCTGCCGCCGGACGCGGCGGTGCTGGCGCCGCGGCTGTGGGCGGCCGAGATGGACGGCGACTTCCGCCCGTGCCTGCCCGCCGCCGATTGCGGGATCGACGGGGCAGGGTTCGAGGACGAGGTGCTGATCCAGGGCGGCCGCGCGATGAAGGCGGCGACCGCGGTGTTCATCAACCGGTCGGACCGACCGCGACGAGCCAGGCTGCAGATCTTCTACACCCTCTACCCGCCGCGCTGACGCCTCAGGCGCTCGCCAGCGCGCTCGCGTAGCTCAGCATGCCGCGCGGCGTCGGCCCGGCCGAGCTTTCCGCCGCCCAGCTGCAGGCCGAGCCCGGCGCGACGTCGATGCCGCCGTTGCAGTTGCGCATCCGCACATGGCCCTGCGCATTGCCGTTGATCTGGACCAGCCGCGTGGCCCCGGTGGCCGCCGCCGCGCCGGCAGCCGACTGGGCACAGCCTTCCAGCACGGTCAGACCGGAGAACCAGCCGCGCAGCAGGTAGGTGGCGCCGCCATGCATGTTGTGGCCCGAGCAGTTGCGCAGATACATCGAGGACAGGCCGTAGACATGGGCCCCGTTCGGGTCGCCGGGGGCGAGGCCCCGGCAGTTGTTCTCGAACCCGACCTGCTCGATCGCACCGGCGCCGGTGCCGTTGTTGTAGTAGAAGCCGTAGCCATGGTTGTCGCGGCAATAGCCGCCATGGACGCGCACGTCGGTGGTGCCGCCGTATTCGCCGTCGAAATTGGTCGCCGCCAGGCCGTGGCCGCCGTTCTGGCTGAAATAGCAACCGTTGACGTTGATCGCCGAGACCACGCCGCCGCACGAATGGGCGAAGGTTGCGCCGTTCCCGCCGCAATCCTGGAAGTAGCTGTTCTGGACCGTGCCCTCGAAGACGTTGCCCTCGAACAGCAGGCCGTGCCCGCCGACCCGTTCGACCGACAGGCCCTCGATCAGCATATTGTAGAGGCAGGGGGTGCCGCCCGGGGCGAACAGCCGCAGGCCGTTGCCGTCCTGGCCCGACCCGACGATCGACAGCCCCCCGGTCAGGCGGAAATAGCGCACGGTATTGTTGGCGATCAGCGTCACGACGTCGGCACTGCCGGCGAGGCGCGAGACCAGGGTGGCCCCGTCGCAGCGCAGCCCCCACGACCGCGCGGCATCCTGCGTCGACGAAAAGACGATCGGCCGGGCGATCGCATAGGTCAGCCCCGGCACGAAGATCACCCGGCCGTAGCTGGCCGCCTGCTTCAGCGCGGCGTTGAAAGCCGCGCTGTCGTCGGTGACACCGTCGCCGACCGCCCCGAAATCGACGATCGACATGCCCCCCGACGATGCCGGCAGGCCGGTCGCGCGGGCCACCGTGATCCCCGTCGTTCCGACAGCCGCAGCCGTCGCCCCCGCCGCAAAGAAGCTGCGCCGATCCACTGTCTTCCCGCTCCGTGGCTGTATCGGCAGCCCCTCTCGGACCGCCTTGTCGCGACCCGTTTTTGTCACAGCCGATGCTTACAGTTATAGCGTATATTTGTAAGTTTTGGTCACTCTACCTACAGCTCCAGCACTAGGGTCCGCAGTGTTGATAATTATATAGTACTCCTATATATACGCCCCATGAGCACCGACGCCCCCGCCTCCCGCCCATTGCCCGCCCGCATCGCCGATGGGCTGGCCCGCATTGCCACGGCGATGCGGGCGGACGAATGGCAGGCCGCCGAGGTCGGCGGGCTCACTCCCACGCAACTGCATGTGCTGCGTTTCGTCGCCGGCCGCGACCCGGTCGCGATGCGGGTCAAGGAGATCGCCGCCGATCTCGGGGTCACCCAGCCGACGGCGACCGATGCGATATCCGCACTGGAACGCAAGGGCCATGTCCGCCGCGCGGCCTCCCAGGCCGACCGCCGGGCGGTCGGCGTGACCATCACCGAGTCCGGCCTGGCCTTGCTGCATCGGACTTACGACGCCCCCGGCGCCACGGTCGCCGCGGTGGCGGGTCTCGACCGGGCCGAGCAGGAAAGGCTGCTGCTGTCGCTGGTCAAGGTCATCCGCAACCTGCAGGAGACCGGTGCCATCCCGATCCAGCGGATGTGCGCCACCTGCCGCCATTTCCGGCCACATGTTCACGACGATGCGGCGACGCCGCATCACTGCGCCTTCGTCGACGCGGCCTTCGGCCCTCGAGATCTCAGGGTCGATTGCCGCGAGCACGAAACCGCCGATCCGGCGGCCCGGGCTGCCACCTGGACCGCATTCGTCAACGGATAGGTGGAAATTCCCCCTCCAGGCAAAAGGAACAGACTCTCATGTCACGGAACTGGTTGGCTGCCGCCCTCGTCGCCGGCGGCACGTCCCTTCTTTCGCCCCTCGCCCTCGGCCACCCGGTCGCGACCGACCCCTCCGAGGCCGTCAGCGCCTCGTTCGATATCGTCGAGACCCGGATCGTGACCAACGGCGACAAGGCCGTCTTCACCACCCGGGTGCGCGGCAAGGCCGGCCACGATACGCCGGCGGCGACCGGCAAATTCGAAAATGCGGAAGTCTATGCCTATGTCTGGCCGACCTCCCTCGATTCGGGCGAGATCGGCTTCGACAAGGCGCAGGGGACCGTCGCGCTGGCCGTGACGTTCCATCCCGATTTCGACGATGCGGCCTTCGGCGGCAAGAACCGCGAGCGCTGGCATCCGCATTGGGTCGTGCTGGCCGAGGACAAGGCCTGCGGCGGCGGGCTGAAGGTCGTCGACATTCCGAAGGGCGCCAGCCCGAGGCTGCCGGCGACCTGGCCGAACGTACCGCTGCTGATCGACAGCCCGGACTATCCGACGACACTGAGCGGCAATACGGTCGAGGTCGAGATACCGCTGAGCCTGATCGGGGGCATTGCCGGGGCCGCCTATGACGGCGTGACCGGCGGGCTGAAGGTCAACGCCAACCTGCATGCCCCGCTGCTCTGTGTCGCCGACGTCTTCAAGATCGCGTCGGGCCGCCTGACGCTGCCCGGCCGGGTGATGCCGGCCAGATGATCAGGTGTCGGTCTGCCGACTGCCATCGGCAGACCGACGTTTTCCTCCCCCCTCCAGGCAAGAAGAGAAGAGAAAATCATGACCAAGGTTAATCTGCCGGCCCCCGCCGCGGCGACCGGAACCCGCACCGGGCAGTTCGCGCGGTGACGACCATGCATGCCCCCGATCTGGCCGTCACCCGCTGGTTCAACACCCCCCGGCCGCTCGATCTCGCCGCGCTGCGCGGGCGCTCGTCTTCATCCACACGTTCCAGCTGCTGTGCCCGGGCTGCGTGCTGCGCGGCATTCCGCAAGCCCAGCGCGTCGAGCGGATCTTCGCCCGCAGCGACCTGCAGGTCATCGGGCTGCACACCGTGTTCGAGCATCACGCGGCGATGCCGCCGGCAACGCTGGAAGCCTTCATCCATGAATACCGCCTGACCGCGCCGATCGGCGTCGACCAGCCCCGCGCCGATCACCCGGTGCCGGTGACCATGCAACGCTATGGACTGCAGGGCACGCCGAGCTCGGTGCTGATCGGCCGCGACGGCCGGATTCTGCACCAGACCTTCGGCGTCGAGGACGACATCCTGGTCGGCGCGCGCATCGCCGAGGCGCTGGCCGCGCCGGTGACGGCCGCCGGCACGGCAATGGTCGACGGTGGTTGTGCCGACGGTACCTGTGCCCTGCCCCGCTGACCCGTCGCACCCGTGACTGTTGCGCGGAACGGACATCGGCGGTAGCTGTCTCGGCCACGACAGCAGAAGGGCCGAGACGATGACCGTTCCACCGCAGACCCCGTGGATCGACCGGATCGGCCTGCTGCCGGCCGCGGTCGCCCGCGGCATCGTCACGCCCGAGCAGGCACGGGCCCTGGCCGCGCTGGCCGCCGAGCTCGCCGCCCCGCCGGCCCGGCCGCGCGACGACGAGGCGCTGCGCTTCGCCGGTGGCTTCGGCGACATCTTCGTCACCATCGGCCTGGCCCTGTTCCTGGGGGCCGCCGCCTATCTCGCCGAGCAGACCGGTTTTCCGATGGCGAGCGCGCTGGTCGGGCTGGCGCTGTCGTGGCTGCTGGCCGAATATTTCACCCGCCGCCGCCGGATGGCATTGCCGAGCATCGCGCTGCTCGCCGCCTTCGTCGCCGCAAGCTTCCTCGTCGTGCTGACCGGCGCGATGCTCCTGCCCGGGGCGGGCCCGGAAGATCCGCAGCGGCTCAGTGTCGCCGCGCTCGGCGCGGCGCTGGCCGCCGCCCTGCACTACCGCCGGTTCCGGGTGCCGATCACCGTCGCCGCCACCGTCGCCGGGCTTGGCGGCGCCGTGCTGAAGGGACTCGAGGCGGCAGCACCCGACTGGTTCGCCGACCATCTCAACCCGCTGCTGTTCCTGACCGGCCTGATCGTCTTCGCCCTGGCGATGCGGATCGACATGACCGATACCGCCCGCACCACGCGCCGCGCCGACATCGCCTTCTGGCTGCATCTGCTGGCGGCGCCGCTGATCGTGCATCCGGTCCTGTGGGGCCTGCAGGCCGACGGCGAGGCGAGCGGCGCGCGGGCCGCCGCCATTCTCGGCATCTTCATCGCGCTGGGCGCGGTCGCCCTGCTGGTCGACCGGCGGGCGATGCTGGTCTCGGGCCTTGCCTATGCCGGCTTTGCCTTCGCCGGGCTGCTGCGCCAGGTCGGCTTGAGCGACCTGACCCCGCCGGCGACCCTGCTGGCACTAGGGGCGATGGTGCTGATGCTGGCGGCGTTCTGGCACGGCCTGCGCGGGCTGATGATGCGGGGCCTGCCGGCCGGGATCAGCCGGCGGCTGCCGCCCCCGATACGCTGATGGTACGGGGCGGAGGCTCGGCGAGCCCCCGCCCCGCAGTCTGCTTCAGACGGCGCGGACCTGGACGACGAATTGCTCGACCTGGCTGCGCAGCCGCTCGGCCTGCCGGGACAACTCCTCCGACGCCGACAGCACCTGGGTCGTCGCCCCGCCGGCCTCGCCCATGCCCTGGTTGACGTCGGTGACGTTCTTCGAGGTCACGTTGGCGCCGGCCGACGCATCCTCGACATTGCGGGCGATCTCGCGGGTCGCGGCCCCCTGCTGCTCGACGGCCGAGGCGATCGAGCCGGAGATCTCGTTGATCTGCTCGATCACCGACGACACGTCGCGGATCGCGGCCACGGCTTCCTGCGTTGCCGACTGCACCGAACCGATCTGCTGGCTGATCTCCTCGGTCGCCTTGGCGGTCTGGTTGGCCAGCGACTTGACTTCGGAGGCGACGACGGCAAAGCCCTTGCCGGCATCGCCGGCGCGTGCCGCCTCGATCGTCGCATTCAGCGCCAGCAGGTTGGTCTGCCCGGCGATCGTGTTGATCAGGCTGACCACCTCGCCGATCTTCTCGGCCGAGGTGCTGAGGCCGCGGACGATCTGGTCGGTGCGGCGGGCCTGTTCGACCGCGGATTGCGAGACCCGGCTGGCGGTCGAGACCTGCGAGGCGATCTCGTTGATCGACGCCGACAGTTCCTCGGTCGCCGAGGCGACGGTCTGCACGTTGGCCGCGGTCTGTTCGGTCGCCGCCGCCGCGTCCTGGGTCTGGCGCGACACGCCCTCGATCACCGTCGCCATCGACCGTGCCGAGGCATGGACCTCGGTCGAGGACGAGGCGACGATCTGGACCACCGAGCCGACCTCGGCCTCGAAACCACCGACGATCGACATCAGCTTGCGCGCCCGTTCCTCGCGGGCCGCGGTCTCGGCCTGCTCGCGCTGGCGTTCGGCCGCATCGCGCGCGGCCTTCTCCTCGGCCTGGCGCCGCTCGGCGGCGGCCTCGTCCTGGCGCCGGCGTTCGGCGGCCTGGCGCTCGTCCGCCTCGCGCTGGCGCGCGGCCTCGGCCGCGGCCTTTTCCTGGCGGGCGATTTCCTCGCGCTGGGCTGCGGCCTCGGCGGCCAGGCGGTCGGCCTCGATCGCGTTGACGCGGAAGATCTCGAGCGCCCGGGCCAGGCCACCGACCTCGTCCCGACGCTCGCGATCGCCGACCACGATCGACTTGTCGCCACCGGCCAGGCGGCCCATCAGCGCGGTGATCCGGCCGATCGGCGTCGCCGTCACGCGCGACAGCCCGAAGCCGAGCAGCACCGACAGCACGACGATCACCAGCACACTGACGATAATGGTCGTGTTTTGCAGCGACGTGGCAGCCGCGGCCTCTGCGCTGCGGACCGACAGCAGGCTTTCTTCGGCCTGGGCGAATTCGGCGACCACGCCGCGCAGGCCGTCCATCGCCGTCTTGCCGGCGCCCGAGGCTTCAAGCCGGCGCCCTTCGTCGATATTGGTCCGGGCCGCGGCGATTTCCTTTTCGGCGACATCCATGCGCCAGGACGTGGCGAAACGCTCGACATCGGCCAGGCGGCGCTGCTGGGCCGGGTTGTCGGAAGTGAGCCGCCGGGCTTCGGCCAACGCCTTGGCGAACTGCCGTTCACCGTCGCGATAGGGCTGCAGGAACTTGTCGTCGCCGGCGACGAGGAAGCCGCGCAGGCCGGTTTCCTGGTTGACCATGCCGGCGACGATGTTCTGCGCCTCGCCGAGCACCTGGTAGGTGTGGACGGTCCAGTTGTTGGTCCGCTCCAGCACCGACATGTTTCGCCAGGTCAGAGCGCTGACCGTCACGCTGATCACGATCAACAGGAGGAACGCAAGCGCCAGTTTCTGCGCGATCTTGAGATTGTCGAGTATCTTCACGGTCATGCCCCGAAGCAGCAGGTCAAAGGTTCGGCGGGAGGGTCGCAGCGATCTTCTTGGCCGGCCTAGCCAAGTTATGGTGCGCCGCCCTTCCCGCAAAGGTTGCTGAACCTAGCAATCCTTGTGACCTCTGGGTTGTAAGGATCTGTATCTTCTGATCTTGCCGCGTAACCCGTTCCGGTAGATGAAATCGGCCGGAGTTTATCGGGGGACGCGCTGCGGGGAAATCAGCGCAGGATCCGCTGATCGGTAAGGTCCTTGGCGCCCCGGCTGTCGGTCAGGACGGCCTGCGGCGCGGAAAGCTGGGGCAGCGCCGCCAGCGCGTTGACGATGTGGAACTGGGTGGGCATCTGTTCCCAGGTCGCGGGCAGGAAGGCGACCCGGCCGCGGCCGTGGCGGACGCGCTCGATCCGGGCGGCGCTGCCCGCCGCGGGGGTCAGGCAGGCCTGCGCCACCTCGGCCTCGCCCCAACTGCCGGTGCGCGGCAGGTATTTGAAATGCAAGGTGCCGTCCGACGGTCCGGCGAGGCCCGCTGCCGGCTGGGCCGCCGCCGGGACGTCGGTCAGGTCGGTCGCCGCCAGTTCCATGAAGCGATGACCGAGCCAGCCAGCCTCGTAATGCTCGGCCCCGCGGAACACCCGCGGCGCCGGGATCTCGGCATAGAGCTTGGCGAAGCCGAGCTCGTCGCGGCCCGACAGGATCGGATCGGGCAGGTTCTCCCACAGCACGGCGAGGAACGCGCCGGTGGCGCGGTCTTCAGTGCCCTGGAACGTGGCGGGAAAGCGCACGCCCAGCGTGTTGTAGCCGCGGCCGGCCAGCCATTCGAGTTCGGTGAAGCGCTGGATCTCGACCGTCACCACCGGCTCGCCGGCCAGCACGAAGCCCGGCGGCAGCAGGGCATCGAGCAAGGCGCCATCGGTCAGGAACGAGACCGCGACGGCCTGGCGCCGCGGGCTGGCCGTCCAGTCGAAGCGCTCGCCGTCCGGTCCCTGGCGCGGCCCGGCGGTCGGGCCGAAGCCATAGGGCATGCGGTACATCATGCCGGGTCGATGGCGATGGGTCATGCGGCGCGCACCACGGTCTGGTCGATGGCGCCGAAGATCGAGCGGCCGTCGGCGTCCTGCATTTCCAGGCGGACCCGGTCGCCGAACTTCATGAACGGCGTGCGGGGCGCGCCCTGCTCGATCGTCTCGATCATGCGGATCTCGGCGATGCAGGTAAAGCCCCGGGCGGCATCGCGGTTCGAGACGGTGCCGGATCCGACGATGCTGCCGGCGCGCAGGTTGCGGGTGCGCGCGGCATGCGCGATCAGCCGGTCGAAGCCGAACTGCATGTCCTCGCCGGCTTCCGGCGCGCCGAACAGCCGGCCGTTCAGCCAGGCCTGCAGCGGGCGGTGGATGCGGGCGTCGTGCCAGGCCGGCCCCAGCTCGTCGGGCGTCACCGCGACCGGCGCGAAGGCGGTCGACGGCTTCGCTTGCAGAAAGCCGAAACCCTTGGCCAGCTCGGCCGGAATCAGGTGGCGCAGCGAGACGTCGTTGACCAGCATCAGCAGGCGGATATGCCCCGCCGCCTCGGCCGGGCCGCAGCCCATCGGCACGTCGCCGGTGACCGCGGCCACCTCGCCCTCGAAATCGATGCCGAAGGCTTCGTCGCGCACGCGGATGTCGTCGACCGGCCCGAGGAAATCGTCCGAGCCGCCCTGGTACATCAGCGGATCGTCGAGGAATTCCGGCGGCATCACCGCGCCGCGCGCCCGGCGGACCAGTTCGACATGGTTGAGATAGGCCGACCCGTCGCACCATTGATAGGCCCGCGGCAGGGGGGCGGCCAGCAGCGCCGGATCATAGGCGATCGCGGCCCCCGCCTCGCCGCGCTCCAGCGCCGCCGCCGCCGGGGCCAGCGCGGCGATCGCGGCCTGCCAATCATCGAGCGCGGCCTGCAGCGTCGGCACGATCGCATCGACCGGCAGCATCCGGGTCAGGGCGCGGTCGACCAGCGCCAGCCGGCCGTCGCGGCCGTGGCGCAGCGAGGCGAACTTCACGGCTGGGCCGAGATCAGGATGAAGGCCATGCGGGCGGGCTTGTCGGTGCGGTTGGCCCAGGCATGGTTGGTGCCGCGCTGGATCAGCACGTCGCCGGGCTGCATCAGGGTTTCGCCGACATCCATCAGCGCCCAGATCTCGCCTTCCAGCACGATGCCGAAATCGATCGAGTCGGTCTTGTGGAAGCCGGGATGGCGCTGGGCCCGGTCGGTCAGTGCCTCGGGGTTGCCGTACTGGGCGAACACCGACTGCTTGCCCGCCCAGTTGCGCTCGGCGTCCGGCGGGAATTCCATGATGCGGAAGTTGATGCCGCCGAGTGCCGGGGCCAGGGTGATGCGCGCCTCGGCCGGGGCGGCGTCGTCGTTGCCGGCGTAGGAGGCCGGCACCTGCGCCATGGTCCACAGGTTGAACATGCCGACATTGGGCGAAGCCTGCGGCTGGATCAGGTTGGGCGCCGGCCCGTCCTGCACGAAGATCGAGCGCCCCTCGGCATCGTGGCCGGTCACGATCCGGCGGGGGCGGCGCAATACGGGCTCGGTCATCGATGGCTCCTCACAAACATCCGGCGGCGGCCGGTCAGATTCCCAGGAAGGCTTTCTTGATCGCCGGATCGCGGGCGAGATCGGCGGCGCGGCCCTCCAGCACGATGCGGCCGTTCTCGACGACATAGCCGCGATCGGCGGCGGCCAGCGCCATCTCGGCATTCTGTTCGGCCAGGATCACGGCGACGCCGGTGGCGCGGATCGCGGCGATGAAGGCCGCGATCTGGCGCACGATGATCGGGGCCAGCCCGAGCGTGGGTTCGTCCAGCATCAGCACGCGCGGATTGGCCATCATCGCGCGGGCGATGGCCAGCATCTGCTGCTCGCCGCCCGACATCGTGCCGGCGGCCTGGCCGCTTCGTTCCTGCAGCCGCGGGAACAGGCGGTACATCGCCGCGATCCGCTCGGCCGGCACCGGACCGCCGCCGACATGGCCGAGGTCGAGGTTCTGCCGCACCGTCAGTTCGGGAAAGACATGCCGCCCCTCGGGCGACAGCGCGAAGCCGCGGGCGATGCGCGCCCGTGTCGGCAGGGCGCCGAGCTCGACCCCGTCGAGCGTCAGCGCCGCGGCGCGATGCGTGGCGAGGCCCATCAGCCCCTTCAGCAGCGACGACTTGCCGGCGCCGTTGGCGCCGACCAGCGCGATCACCTCGCCGGGCGCCACGGTGAACGAGGCATCGGCCAGCCCGGCGCTGGCGCCGTAGGTGACGGTGAGGCGATCGACCAGCAGGGTCATGCCCCGGCCTCCCCCAGATAGGCCTGCACCACCTCGGGGTGTTCGCGCACCTCGGCGGGCGTGCCCGCGGCGATCAGCGCGCCGTGATGGAGCACGACGATGCGGTCGCAGATCGCCATCATCATCTTCAGGTTATGGTCGACCACCACCATGGTCAGCCCGGCGTGCTGCAGCCCGCGCAGCACCTCGGCCAGCCGCGCCGCCTCGACCTGGTTCAGCCCGGCCGCCGGCTCGTCGAGCAGCAGCAGGCGCGGCCGCGCCGCCAGCGCCATGGCGATGGCCAGCAGCTTCTGTTCGCCATAGGGCAGGTCCTGCGCCATCTCGTCGGCGCGGGCGCCGAGGTCGAGGGCGGCAAGGCAGGCCAGGGCCAGCTGGGCCCGCGCGGCCTCGCGCCGGCGCAGGCCGGGCAGGCGCAGGGCCGAGGCGAGCACCGATTCCGGCAGGGCCAGATGCGTCGCGGTCAGCACGTTCTCGTAGACCGTGAGGTTGCGGGCCAGCGCCGCGTGCTGGAAGGTGCGGACCATGCCGCGCGCCGCGATCCGGTGCGGCGCCTGGCCGAGCACCGAGGCGCCATCGAACACGATCTCGCCGGCATCGGGGGCGAGAAAGCCGGAGAGCTGGCTGAAGCAGGTGGTCTTGCCCGCGCCGTTCGGCCCGATCAGCCCGACGAGTTCGCCGCGGCGCACGCTGAACGAGACATCCTGGGTGGCGGTGACGCCGGCGAAGCTCTTGCGCAGGCCGCGCACTTCCAGCAGCGTCGCGGCCGTGGACGCGGCGGCGAACAGCGCGGGGGCCGAGCCATCGGGGCGCGGCGCCCGGTTGCGCGGGCGCAGCCGGGCGGGCATCAGCGAGACGATGCCGCCGGGCAGCAGGCGGACGACGACCAGCAGGATGACGGCGAAGATGGCGAGCCGCGCGGCATCGACGAAGCGCAGCGCCTCGGGCAGCACGGCGAAGACGAGGCCGCCGAGCAGCGGGCCGAGCAGGCTGGCCTTGCCGCCGAGGATCGCGGCAAGCAGGCCGGTGGCCGAGTTGGCGACGCCGAACAGGTCGGGGGTGACGACGAAGATCTTGGGCAGGACCAGCGCGCCGGCGAGGCCGGCGACGGCGCCCGACAGCGCGACGTTCCAGACCCGCGCCCGCACCGTCGGGATGCCCAGCGATTCGGCGAGGTCGGGCGCCTCGCGCACCGCGACCCAGGCGCGGCCGAGCGGGCTGCGGTTCAGGTTGTGGACCAGCGCCAGCACCACGGCGGCGACCGCGATCAGCAGCGACAGATAGGCCTGCGCCGGGTTCCAGCCCAGCGCCTCCTGCCAGGGCAGCGGACCGACCGGCACCAGGATTCCCATCGGCCCGCGCGTCAGCTCGATCCAGTTGGCGGCGACCAGCCGCAGGATCTCGGCGGTGGTCAGCGTCGCGATGGCGAAATAGGCACCGCCCAGGCGGGCCGAGACGAAGCCGACCAGCACGCCGAGCGCGATGCCCGGGACCAGCGACAGCGGCAGCACCAGCCAGTAGCTCCAGCCGGACGCGACGCAGACCAGCGCGACCGCATAGGCGCCGAGGCCGAAGAAGGCGGCATGGCCGAAGGTGACATAGCCCATGCGGCCGAGCGTCAGCCCGAGGCCGAGCGAGAAGATGCCGAGCACGAGGCCATAGGCCACCACGCTGGCGAAATAGGGCTGGTCGACCAGGAAGCCTAAGGCGACGGCAAGGACCGCGCCCAGCCCGAGGATGAACGGCGACGAGGTCATCGGGCGCGCTTTCCGGTGAGGCCCTGGGGCCGGATCAGCAGCATGGCCAGCAGCAGCGAATAGATGACGGCGGTGGCGACCCCTTCGCCGGCCACCAGCCCCAGCACGGCCTCGAGCAGCCCGACCAGCAGCCCGCAGGCCACCGCGCCGCTGACCGAGCCCATGCCGCCGATGACGACGACGACGAAGGCCTTGATGATGACGACCTGGCCCATCGACGACGAATAGAGGATGACCGGCGACAGCAGCGCCCCGCCCAGCGCGGCGACGACCGCGGCGATGCCGAAGGTGGCACCGTTGACGCGGTCGACATCGATGCCGACGACACGCGCGGCGAACTGGCTTTGCGCCACCGCGCGCAGCTCGACGCCGAAGCGCGTCCGCCGCAGCATCCATTCCAGCGCGACGAGCAGGGCGAGGCCCGCGGCCAGCACGAACAGCCGCTGGCCGGTCAGCACGACCGGCCCCAGCTCGAACGTGCCGGGCACGCCGTCGATGCGCGCGGGCGCCGGCCCCCACAGCATGACGACGGCCTGGTGGATCAGGATCGAGACCGCGAAGGTGGCGAGCAGCACGTCCGCCCCGCCGTCGCGCCGGGCCAGCAGCGGGCGCACCGCAATGCGGTTGACGCCCCAGCCCAGCACCGCCCCGCCCAGCCCCGCCAGCGGCAGCGCCGCGAGATAGGGCAGGCCCAGCGTCGTGGTGGCGATCAGCGTCAGCAGGCCGCCCAGCATGAAGGTTTCGCCATGCGAGAAATTGATCACATGGAGAACGCCGAAGATCAGCGTCAGGCCGAGCGCGACCAGGGCATAGCCCATGCCGACGGACAGCCCGTTGGCGATCTGCTGCAGCAGGATGTCGACCATGCCCCTGGCCCCGGTGGCGCGCTGCCGGCTTACGGCTTGGCCGCCACCAGCTTGCCGCCGATCACTTCGAGGTTGATCAGCGGGCCGGCCACGGCCTGGCCGTTCTTCTCGAAGCGCACGGTGCCGCGCGGGGTTTCCCAGGCATTGTCGTGGATGGTCCGGGCGACCTTGCCCGGGTCGGTCGCGTCGCCGGCCTTGTCCATCGCCTTGGCCACGATCCAGATGCTCTCGAAGCCCAGCACCTCGATCTTCTCGGGCAGTTCGTTGTACCTGGCCTTGTAGGCGGCGACGAAGCGCTGGTTCAGCGGGTTGTCGAGGCCGGTGACGTAGATGTCGGCCGAGAAGGCGCCGTCGGCCGCCGGGCCGGCGATGCGCACGCCCTCGGAATTCAGGATGCCCGGCATGACGCAGCGCTTGGCGGTGAGCTTCAGTTCGGCGGCGACGCGCAGGATGTTGCCGTACTGCTCCATGTTCGAGCCGGCGAGGCAGACGACGTCGGCGCCCGAGCCCTTGACCTTGGTGACGATGGTGTTGAAGTCGTTCTGCGTCATCTCGTAGGTCTCGGCGGCGACGACCTTGTCGCCGAACAGCTTCTTCAGACCGGCGATGGTCAGGCGGCCGAAATCGGAATTTTCGGCGATGACGGCGACCTTGTTCGGCTTGATCTGCTCGACCAGGAAGGCGTCGAAATCCTTGGCGTCCATTGCCGTGGTCGAATTCAGCCGGAAGACGCGGTCATAGCCCGAGGTCACCGCGGGGTGCTTGGGGACAGCCGCCATGAACAGCGCGCCGTTGGCCTGGGCCAGCTGCAGCACCGCCAGCGCCACGGTCGACGAGATCTCGCCGGTGATGAAGCGGATCCTGTCCTGGTTGATCAGCCGCTGGGCGGCCGCGACCCCTTCGTTGGGCAGGAAGTTGGTGTCGTAGGAGACCAGCTCGATCTTGCGGCCGCCGAGGATGCCGCCATCGGCGTTGATCATCTCGGCGGCGACCACCGCGCCCTGCTGGCCCTGCTTGCCGACCAGCGACTTGGTCGGGTTGATCACGCCCAGCCGTACCGGGTCGGCGGCCAGCGCGGCCGTCCGCGGCGCGGCGGACAGGGCAAGGGTGCAGGCGGCCGCGAGCAGCGCGGCGCGGAAGAGGGTGCGCATCCTGGGTTTCCTCGGCTTTGGGTTCTTGCGTGCCGCCATACCTAGCGCCGCGGCAAAAGTCTGTCAACCGACTGATTAAGACAGTCGACTGATTTATTCCCGTTGCCGAGCGCCCGCCGGCTGATCTATCGTCCGCCCCGACCCATTTGCGAGGAAGAGCCGCACGCATGCGCCAGCCGCACCAGCGAACCGCCCCCGGCAATGCCGCCGGCGACGAGGCGGAAGCCAGACTCCGCATCCTGCGCGCGGCCGAGCGGCTGATCGCGGCGCATGGCTATGCCGGCGCCTCGCTGCGCACGATCATGGCCGAGGCCGAGGTCAACAACGCCTCGATCCACTATTACTTCGGCAACAAGCAGGCGCTGCTGCGCGCCATCTTCGACATGCGCATCAGCGCCATGAACGAGGAGCGCGACGCCCGCTTCGCCGCGATCGAGGCGGCGGTGGGCGACGGCCGCCCGCGCACCGCCGACGTGCTGCGCGCCTTCATCCAGCCGGCGATCCGCCGGGCACGGCAGAGCGACGGGGAATTCTTCAACCGCGTCTCGGCGCTGTGCTCGGTCGACCCCGACCCGGCGGTGCGCCAGGTGGTGTTCGACGCCTATGACCAGGTGTCGCGGCGCTTCACCGCGCTGCTGCGCCGCGCCTGCCCGCATCTGTCGGACCAGGCGTTCTACTGGCGGCTGCACTGCGTCTACGGCAGCATGATGTACATCCGCAGCGACAACGGCCGCGTCGCCCACCTGCTGGGCGAGCTGGGCGAGGCTTTCGCCGGCCAGGCCAACGAGGAACTGATCGCGGTGCTGACCGCGGGGCTCGACGCCCCGGCGGTCGCCCCGGCGGCGGAGGCCCGGCCGTGACCCGCCGCCTGCTGAAGGGCGGCCTCGTCGTCACCATGGCGGGCGACGACGACGGCCCGGCCGACATCCTGGTCGAGGGCGACAGGATTGCAGCCATCGGCCGCGATCTCGACGTCGCCGAGGCCGAGGTCGTCGACCTCGCCGGCCATCTGGTGCTGCCCGGCTTCGTCGACACGCACCGCCATTGCTGGCAGACCGGCATCCGCGGCGTGGCCGCGGACTGGAGCCTGCATGAATACGTCCGCCATATCCGCATGGGCTATGCCCGCCGCTATCGCCCGCGGGACGTGCATGTCTCGATCCTGGTCGGGCTGCTCGAGGCGCTGGACAGCGGCGTCACCACGGTGGCCGACTTCTGCCACATCATCAACAGCCCCGCCCACGCCGACGCGGCCGTCGCCGCGATGGCCGATGCCGGCATCCGCACCCAGCTCTATTACGGCTTCTACGACGTGCCGCTGGCCCGGCCGGCCTTCGCCGCCCATGCCGACCGCGTGCGCGATGCCGAGCGCGTGGCCGGCCGCCTGGCCGGCCAGGCGGGCATCGGCCGCCTCGGCGTCGCGCTGACCGAGGCCAAGCTGGTCACGCCGGCCGAGACGCGGGCCGAGATCGAGTTCGCCCGCGCCCACGGCCTGCCGATCACCGCGCATATGGGCACACTGTCGACGCCCGACGGCGTCGCCCAGCTCGGCCGCGCCGGGCTGCTCGGGCCGGACATCCTGCATGTCCATTGCAACTTCACCTCGGACGAGGAACTCGTGCAGATCCGCGACTCCGGCGGCGCGGTCTGCTGCACCCCGGAAACCGAGCTGCAGATGGGCATGGGCTTCCCGATCCTCGACCGCCTGCTCAGGCTCGGCATGGCCCCGGCGCTGGGCATCGACATCGTCTCCGACTATGCCGGCGACATGTTCACCCAGATGCGCATGGCGCTGCAGGTCGAGCGCGCCTTGCGCAACGAACCGGTGCTGCGCGCGGGCAAGATGCCGGCGACGATCTCGCCCGGCGTGCGCGACGCCCTGGCCTTCGCCACGATCAACGGCGCCCGCGCCCTGCGCCGCGCGCACGAGATCGGCTCGCTGGCCGTGGGCAAGCAGGCCGACATCATCGCCATCGCCACCGACGGCCTGAACTTCATGCCGCCGGCCGCGCCGGTGCCGGCGATCGTCCTGCAGACCCGGCCCGGCGACGTCGCTTTCGTGATGGTCGCCGGCAGCGTGGTCAAGCGCGACGGCAGGCTGCTCGGCCACGACCTCGCCCGGCTGCGCGCCGAGATCCTGGCAACCCAGGCCCATCTGGCAACGCCGTCCGACGAGGACGCGGCCGGCGGCGCGACGGTGCAGGCCTATGCGGCGGCGATCGGGGAGATCGTGGTGGACAAGGCGGGTTGACCGCGGCGCGCCGGCCGGGTTCGGCCGTCCGGCACGATTCATAGTCGAATCCGATCGATACCCCCAGAATCCGATATTGGAAAGACGATCCCTCCTTGGCCATCGTACTGGCCGACAAGGAGGAATTGCCGGCGGGCGTCCTGCTGCACCTCGACCCGGGACGTCACCACGACCCACGCTACAAACTCTGTTCGCTGTCGGATGGCGACGTCGTGAAGGCACACAAGGTGGTCCGGGCGCGCGTGGCCGATGGCAGGCCCGAGGAAATCGCCCGGTTTCCCGACACGATCATCAGCAAGGCCTTGATGCAGAAGACCAAGCTGACGCGTTATTGTTTCCTGTCGGACGACGAGCGTGACGAGGCAGAGCGAACGATGAAGGGAAGGTGAGCAAATGAGTCGGCGTGAAGATCTCGTGCGCGACGTTCTGTTTGCCGCCGATGGCTCGATCGTGGGCCGGATCCGCATCCAGAAGGTCTTCTACCTGCTCAATCAGCTGGGGTTGGGGGGCGATTTCCGCTTCTCCTACCACCATTACGGCCCCTATTCCGAAGACCTGTCGCAGGCCATCGACCGCGCCCGCTATCTCGACCAGACCATCAGGGAAATCGAGAAGGACACGACCGGCGGCCGCGCCAACTACAGCATCTTCGAGCTGGTCAGGAATGCCGGCGAGGCCCCCGCCCGCGTCGGCGCCTTGACGCTGGAAGACGCCTGCGACCTGATCGCGACGATGAAATCGGCCAGCTCGGTCGTGATCGAGCTGGCGGCGACGATCCATTGGCTGCGCGAGAAGGAAAAGCGGGCGGACTGGCGCGCCGAGTTGAAGCGGCGCAAGCCGTCGAAGGCCGACGACGCCACGATCGACAAGGCGCTGGCGCTGCTGGAACAGCTGAACCTCGACTGATCGGGGCCGCGCCCACCGCCTGAAGAAAATTGGCGGCCCCGGAGAGAAACCATACAAGGATGTATAATCCCAATATAAATCAATGACTTAAATGGGCTCTAGGTAGGCTCACCGGTACAGTCCCCGGCATGGCGATCGGGACATCTGATGGCCGTCTATGGTGTGGCGCTATGGAACGTCAACTTCTGTCGGATGCTTCGATCGCAGCCTGCAGTTCCTGGTCGTCGATGACGACGTTGAACCCGGCGGGGTCCTTGCCGGCAAGGTTGTGGATGTCGCGAAGGAACATGCTGACGAGGTTGGGTAGGTCGTCGACCGCACCGAACGAGTAGGTTGGAAGATGGAAAGGCGATTCGTGGAATGGGAAGTAGCCCAATTGCTCGCTACGCGGCCCCGCCAGCACTCCACCCGAGCTTCCTAGGAAGTCCAGACGCAAGCGGCAACTCACTGCATATTCCGTGAAGGGCGCATGGTGAAAGAGCCGGTGCCGGTGGGCAGTGAGCAGGGTCGTGATCAGGACGTATAGGAGATGACCCAGGAATATCTTGGGCCGACTGTCCGATGCGGAGACGAGGGCGTTCATTGCCAAGCATGTCTGCACGGTCCCGTTTGCAAAGGCATCGTGAATCTGGTGCTGGCTGTTGTCCTGTCGCGCTAGGCGCAGCCCTCGCAGGAGGGGCCTGAGGTCGTGCCCAGACACTACGCCACTTAGCGGTTCGTGAACCGTGTCGTTGATCAACAACCTAGGGCATTGGATCGCCGGGATAAGTGCCGGGTGGTCGGCTAGACGCGCCACCTGGGGGAACGGGGTGCCGACCGGTACGGCCACACACTGGAAGCTAACCCGGCGGGTAACGTCACCGGCGACGAATTGCCCGGTCAGGGCTTCGTGGCGGGCCTCGATGCTCCGATGGAGGTCATCGTCGGAACGATACCGGGCAAGCGTCAGATCCTGGATCTCGCGCATTGTCATAGTCTCCGATCGTTCGCCGTGCCGGCGGTATGCCTCCTTGGTCTGGGCGGATCTGTGAGGCGCCAGCCTGCCCGGCGTGACCTGGATCACCAGCACCCCTCCGCCCTGCCCGTCGGTCTCGATACCGGCGCAGTCGAAGGCCGAAAGGGGTGGATCGATGCTATCGCGGATGATCGTCTCGAACCGGCGGGCAAGCTCGGCCACCCTGGGGACCGGCTTGACCGCCTTCGCACTGGCCGGCCTGCCGTCGGTCTCTTCGATGCCAACGAACAGATGACCGCCGTAGCTGTTCGCGAAGGCGATGATCTCTCTCAGCAGCTTCAGCTTGGCATAGTCGCCGATCTTGGAACCACCTTGCAGCCAAGGTTCTGACCTGCCGTTCTCGGCAGGTAAGGCCTCCTTGAATTCGATCGTCGCGGTTTCCTGGACGGTCTGGTGGCATAGCTCGTCGAGATCGGCCGGTGTGATGTCGATAATAGGTTTGGCCAGGGCGCCGAGATTTTTCATTGAGGTGCCGGATTCGAGTTGTCGGCCTGCCAACAGTATAATCGCATTTTCCCCATCGTGATCCGAGAGACGCGGTCCGATCTTGCTGCACGCTGCCTGGTTGGTTTCGCTCCGCTGACTACCCCGCCTGGTCCCAGCCCCGGTGACTTTTTGTCCGTGGGGCGCTCTTGCCCGACGGGCGACTGCCCGGGTGACGGCGCTTGGCGCCGACATGGCGACAACGCGACCAGACACCGTCGCACGCATTTATTTGTCAAAATAAAAATAAGCACTCAGGAGTCGAGCTTCGACCCCGCGCGATCCCCAATAGTAATATAGGCTTCCGGGATTTCGCGCGGGGGGGGGGGGGGCGAACATCAACCTGCGGCCGAAATGCCTGACAACCAAATGGATGACCCCACCAGGGTCGCGTAGGTCGCCACGGCGGCGACATGACGGCGCCGTGGCCGGCGACCATGTCAGCGGCCCTGCCAGCACGTGTGACCTGGGTCAATGTTGCGGAATGTTGTCGCACAGTGTGAATTTTACCGGCGACTGGCTGATGATCCTGTTGAGAATAACATCTTTCCTGATGGTATTTCCAAAGGCCTTATTCATGCTTTCAGCACTAGCATTCAAGTTTTCGACTTTCTGTGAACTGTCGATAATACCGATCATTGTCGAATTGCTGGCGACGATGGCGATCATGGTATTGACGTGGAAGTCCATCTTGTTGCCTATATCGTCTGCGTTTGCCTTTCCGGCAAGTGAGGCATCTGCATATGCCTGGGCGAGGGTCTTCGTGACGTTACCCAAGTGGTCAAGGAGCTTTCCAGCCAACTGAGTCTGCAGTTGGCAGGCCTGCACATAGGCATCCGTTTTTGTCTGCAACTCGCTGGTGAACAGGCCGGTTCGGATGGTCCTGGTACGATCCCCCGTACCCCGGTCAAAAATCAGCAGCGACGCCCACGTGATCACGAGGATGGCCAGTGCAAAGGCAATCACAACCGTGATGAGACTTTTCATGCTTTCGGCAAGCAGCTTGAACCGGACCAACCAGCGCATGGCGTACCCCTCACCGGCTCTTTATCTTTTAGTAGTTATATACCATACAATAACAACCGCTGGCGCGAAAACCGACATTTTGCGAACAATTCTATGCAACGCCGATCTAGGCTTGCGAAAGGGGACCACGACAGCGACCATCGCGCCATGTCCAAGCGGCTACACGCCCTCAACATCCGTGTCGGCGCCAAAGTCCGCGAGCGGCGCATCCTGCTCGGCATGTCCCAGCGCCAACTGGCCGACGCCATCGGCCTGACCTTCCAGCAGGTCCAGAAGTACGAGAACGGCACCAACCGCATCGACGCGGCCCGGCTCGCTGCGCTGAGCCAGGCGCTGAATGTGCCGCCGCAGAGGTTGTTCCACGACCTCGGCCACACCGGGATCATCAAGGCGCCGACCCTGCCGGCCGATATCGACGAGAGCGACGAACTTGCCCGGCGCGAGACTCTGACCCTGGTTCGCGCCTTCAACAGGATCAAGGATCCGGAGAAGCGGTTTCGCTTGATCGAACTGGTCCAGGCAGTCGGCGATGGGGATGGTGAAGTAGAGGCGGTGCTTGATGGCTGAAGCCAGACGGCATCACTTCGTCCCGCAGTGCTATCTGAAGGGTTTCGGGCTTCAGAGGGACAAGGATTGCTCCCTGGCGTGCTTCAACCTTGCTGAGGCCAAAAGGTTCGATACCTCGCCATTGAACATCGCCAACAAGCGAGACTTCAATCGGATCGAGGTGGAGGGTCACTCGCCCACGGCGCTCGAAACCCGAATAGCTGACTTCGAAGGCAAGCTGGATGGGGTGCTGGGCGCGGTCATCGAAACCAGCCAGATCGCTGATGGCTATCCGCGCGAAATCCTCCTGGAATTCGTGGCCCATCTGCTATGCCGGAATCCCAGGCTGCGGCGCAAGTACGACGATTTCCTCAACGACACGCTGAACATGATGCTGCGCATCCAGACGTCGTCACCAGAGCGTTTTGCGCAGTCGATGTCTGACGCTATCGAAGCTGGTGCATTGGCGCCGGACGAGGTTCCAGCATTGGCCGAAATGAGGGAATGGGCCAGCGATCCAGACCTCCGGCTGACCTATGATCAGACCTACCAGATTGGGCTGGAACTCCAGACCTACGATCCGGCCTTGATCGCCTTGCGCCAGAGGGGATGGCGGCTAATCGAGGCGCTGCCTGATGCCGGCTCATTTATCACTTCTGACCATCCTGTGCGTGTCGATTGGCACCGGCCGGAAGATCACCATCCGATGCTGCCGCCGGGCCTGGGGACGAAGGGCACCTACGTGATGATGCCGGTTTCCAGCAAGCTCGCCCTGATGGGGACGTTCGATATGGTCGAGTCTGCGACCACGCTGAAAGCCGATCGCCGCACCGTGGCCGAGATCAATTTTCTGACGATCACCTCGGCCGACCGCCAAGTCTATGCGGGGTCGACCGACTTCTATTTCCGGTCCTGGTTCACCGGCGAGGTGTTGCCGGGCGACCAGCTAGAGGATGCGCTGGCACAGGCCAGCAAAGACCGAGACAAGCGGTCTCCAGGAGGCCGATGAGGAAGCAGCGTGACGCCGGGGGGGGGGTAAGGCCGTGCCGATACTGGAAACGACAATCAATCAGCTTGTTGCCTCACGCCATCTGCTGCATCTGGCCAGACAGAACATCGAAGCCAAGCAGAACATCCGGCTCTTCGCCGGCGTCAACCTTCTGCACGATGCCGTTGAGGCGTTTCTGTGGGCGGCAGTGGCCCATCTGAATCGGTCCAAGGAGAAGATGGAGATCGCCGCATTGATGGATGCGGTCGATGTCGGCATAGAACGGGCCAAGCTGCCGTTCCGGGGCCAAGTGCTCAAGCTGAACAAGGTGCGGATCAGCTCCAAGCACTTTGGCATTCAGCCAGAGCGAACTGAGGCTCAGCGTCTACTTACGGCAATGTCAGAATTTCTCCGGGAAGGGTCCCGGATGGTGTTCGATGTCGACTTCGCCACGGTCAGCATGGTCGATCTACTGCCTGATGGAGACGTAAAGTCGCATCTAAAGAAAGCAGAAAGCCTCCTTCAGCAGAAGGAATACTGGAATAGCATTATAGAATCTCGGGCGTCATCTTATAGTCTAATAGATGAGCACTATAATATAGCCAAATTCAAATCTCCAATAGCATTAGGGCTTGGTGCTTACTCACTTGCGCCATATTGGACTAGAAGCATCGAATGGATTGAAAAGAATGTACGAGACCCATTTGATTATATACAACTTGACAACGACGGCATTGAAAAAAAACTTCTTTCGGCAGGCATCCCTCCAGAAACCTACTGGAACCTCCAGAAGATGGCGCCAGACCTGTATCTGTCTCAGGGGGTATGGCACGTAAAAGACGACCCACGTAAGGAAGCTGAATTCGGCAATGAGGAAACGGCGACCTACTGCCTGGAGATCGCCGTCGAATTGGCGTTGGGCCATGAGGCGTACAATCAGCGGCTTCGTTCCGCCGCAGGTGGATACAGCCTCAATGTCACGGTTCAAGACTGGGCTGTGCCGGTCTACGAGAAGGCGGACAGAGCGAGCCCGGTCATAGTAACGCTGGAGCCGGCCATAACTGTATATGGCATGTATCGGACACCCGGTATTACAGAGGGCGATGAAAGTCTTTTCTGGAGGGTATTGCACATAGAGGATTCGTCCAAATATTTCGGTCAGACGTACTTTGGGTATATCCATGTGGATGACGTGTCGGGACATAGATGCGCGCCCTATGGCAGCGAGTGACACGTCGGTCCGGATTGAGGCGCCTACGGCAACCTCCACCTCCCTTCGATCCTCCCAAGCTCCTCAGCCAGTCGTCGGATCGAATGCCCTGCCCCATAGCCCGGCCAACGCTCGCCGAAGAGTGTCCCGTCATGGATGTCTTCAGCGCTCCCGGGATCGCGGCATAAGTCTTTGACGCTATGACGAAAACTGTGAAATACCTTCCTGGCGTCGGGGATGAGTTTGCGGATATGTCGGTTGATGTCCTTGCTCGCCTTCTTGCTCCATCCTTGGGTTTCCTTCCATATCAAGTCGGCAAACAGCTGAGCGGCCCCGTGCTTGGTCGCGAGGTCGACGAAGCCCGCGTCGATCAGGACAGGATGGATCGGTACCAGCCTGCGCGAACCGGCGATCTTGACCGACTGGTCATCGCCCGCGTCGTCGATGCCCATGCACCAGACGCCGTCTTCCTGTACAACATCGCTGCCGCGTAGTTGGCAGATCTCGTTCAGCCGGGCGCCGCTGTACAATCCGATCAACATGATTATCTGGTAGTTTTTGTTCTTCGGCAGGTTCTGCGGCGCGAACAGGATGTCGAGGTCAGCGCGGCTGAACGGCTGTTGATCCGAATTGTTGGCAACCTTGATGGTCACGCCGGTGGCCGGGTTGACCTGGACCACGTCGTTGTCGACGCCATACCCAAACACCGCCTTGAGCAAGTTGAGGCGTTTGACCACCGATACCGCCGACAGCGTCTCGGACATGCGGCCAGGCTGCGTAAGCAGCCAGTCCTTATAGGCAATGACATCCTTCTTGACATGGTCGCCCACCGGCTTGACGCCGGCGACGGTGGTGAACATGGCGATGGTCGAGGCCGTCTCGTCGGCCGTCTTCCTGGAAGGCTTGCGCTCGCCCTCCCAGCGCCTCCGCAAGTCGTCCAGACTGTTGTCGGTTGGCGCTGCCGGTTTGATGGCGGGTTCAGCCAGTTCGGCGGCGACATCCTCGGCAGCGATGACGCGTTCTGGCACCAGGCCGGCGGCAGTGGCAGCGGCCCGAAAGGCAGGATCGTCGAGCCGGTGGCCGTGCAGGGCCTCCAGCCGGTCGCGTTCGGTCGCCGCCGGTGGCTCCGGGCGATCGACGTCGAGGCCGAAGTCCGCCGGATCGACCTGGGCCGCCTGCTGGCGGTCTCGGGCAGCGTCAGCCGCCTGTCCTGCCGCGATGACGGCCTGGAGGCGTTGCAGCATTTCGGGGGCCGGCAGGGTCGCAGGGACGCCATAGCGCCGTTCCAGATCTTCGCGGCGTGGGTCCGGGGGGCTGACGACGGCTTCGAACCTGACCTGCATGGCCGGCAGGCGCTTCCGGGCTTCGCGCAGGTCGCCCGTCTTCAGGCTCCAGGCGACGTCCTCCTTGCCCAAGCCGGCCTATTGGTCGGCCGGCACGAAAAATCTGGCGTAATAGGTCGTACCGCGCCGGAAGATCCCGGCAGGCTTCGATGCCACGATTTTATCCCCTACAAACTTCGGAACCGTGACATTCACCGGTACAGGTTTCCGCCCGGAGAGTGGCGGATTTCCTCGGCCTTAGCAAATGCTGGAGATTCTGAGAAATTGGCGTCCCCGGAGAGATTCGAACTCCCGACCCGCTGCTTAGGACGCAGCCGCTCTATCCAGCTGAGCTACGGAGACAACCGGGGAGGTTCATAGCATAATCGCCCGCGGCAGTGCAAAAGGGTGATTGGCGCGATGGGCAAGATCAGGGCGAACGGCATCGATATCGAGGTCGAGACGGCGGGGCCGGAAGGCGGGCCGCCGGTGCTGCTGATCATGGGGCTGGGCGCCCAGCTGACCCTGTGGCCCGAGGGTTTCGTGCGGGTGCTGGCCGAGGCGGGCCACCGCGTGATCCGCTTCGACAACCGCGATGTCGGGCTGTCCACCCGGTTCGAGGCCGCCGGCCTGCCCGATTTTCCCGCGCTGATGGCCGCGTCGCGCGAGGCGCGGCCGGGCCTTGCCCCCTATCTGCTGGACGATCTCGCCGCCGACGCGGTCGGCGTGCTGGATGCCCTGGGGATCGAGCGCGCCCATGTCGTCGGGCTGTCGATGGGCGGGATGATCGCCCAGATCGTCGCCGCGCGCCATGCCGGCCGCACCCGCAGCCTGACCGCGATCATGACCTCGAGCGGCCGGGCCGGGCTGCCGGAAGGGTCGCCGGCGGCGCGGGCCGCCCTGCTGGCCGTGCCGTCGGGCAGCGACCGGGCCAGCCTGATCGCCCATGGCAAGATGGTGCGCCGCGCGCTGCAGAGCCCGGCCTACCCGATGGAGGAGGCGGCGCTGGAAGCCTTCATCGCCCGGCAGATCGACCGCAGCTTCTACCCCGAGGGCGCGGCGCGCCAGTACGCGGCGATCATCGCCTCGGGCGACCGCGTCGGGCTCTTGCCCCGGGTCGCGGCCCCCACCCTGGTGCTGCACGGCGAGGCCGACCCGATCCTGCCGCTGCCGCACGGCCAGGATATCGCGGGGCTGGTGCCGGGGGCGCGGCTGCGCAGCTATCCCGGCTGGGGCCACGACATGCCCGACGCGCTGCTGCCCGAACTGTCGGGCCAGATGATCGATCATTTCGCCCGCGCTTGACGGGGTTCAACGGGTCTCTTATCTCCAGTCCATCATGGCCTTGCTACCCATTCTCACGGCGCCCGATCCGCGGCTGAAGCAGAAATCGGCGCCCGTCACCGCCTTCGACGCGGCGCTGCGCCAGCTGACCGACGACATGCTGGAAACCATGTATGTCGCCCCGGGCATCGGGCTGGCCGCCATCCAGGTCGGCGTCGCCCGCCGCGTCATCGTCGTCGATGTCGCCCGCGAGGGCGAGCCGCCGGCGCCGATGCGCATCGTCAACCCCGAGATCACCTGGGCGTCCGACCGCCTCGCCCCCTACGAGGAAGGCTGCCTGTCGGTGCCCGAGCACTATGCCGACGTGATGCGGCCCGACGAGGTCAAGCTGCGCTACCAGGACGAGACCGGGGCGGTGCACGAGAAGCATTGCACCGGCCTGCTGGCGGTCTGCATCCAGCACGAGATCGACCATCTCGACGGCGTGCTGTTCGTCGATCACCTGTCGTCGCTGAAGCGCAACATGATCCTGAAGAAGCTGCAGAAGCAGAAGAAGATGCGCGACGACGCGCATGTCCTCTGAGGTGCCGCTCCGCCTCGTCTTCATGGGCACGCCCGACTTCGCCGTCCCGACGCTGGCCGCGCTGGCCGCCGCCGGGCACGAGATCGCGGCGGTCTATACCCAGAAGCCCCGCCCCGCCGGCCGTGGCCAGAAGGAGCGGCCCTCGCCGGTCCACCAGGCCGCCGCGGCCGCCGGCTGGCCGGTGCTGACCCCCGACAGCCTGAAGGGCGAGGCGGCGCTGGCCGGGTTCGCCGCGCTGGCCCCCGATGCCGCCGTGGTCGTCGCCTACGGCATGATCCTGCCGCGCGCGGTGCTGGCGGTGCCGCGGCTGGGCTGCCTGAACCTGCATGCCTCGCTGCTGCCGCGCTGGCGCGGCGCGGCACCGATCCACCGCGCCATCCTCGCCGGCGATGCCGAGACCGGCGTGGCGGCGATGCAGATGGAAGCCGGGCTCGATACCGGCCCGGTGCTGCTGGAGGCGCGCACCCCGATCGGCCCGCGCGAGACCACGCCGAGCCTGCATGACCGGCTGGCCGCGCTGGGCGCGCCGCTGATGGTCGAGGCGCTGGCCGGGCTGGCCCAGGGCCGCCTGATGCCGCGCCCGCAGGCGGCCGAGGGCGTAACCTATGCCCACAAGATCGACAAGGCCGAGGGCCAGGTCGACTGGTCGAAACCGGCCGGCGCGCTGGACCGGCTGGTCCGCGCGCTGGGCGCCGCGCCCGGCGTCTGGTTCGAGCAGGCCGGCGAACGGGTCAAGCTGCGCGAGGTGCTGCCGGTCGAGGGCGGCGGGCCGCCCGGCACCGTGCTGGCCATCGCCGGCAACGGCGCGCCGGTGGTGGCCTGCGGCGAGGGCGCGCTGCGCCTCGACGTGCTGCAGCGCCCGGGCAAGGGGCCGATGGCGGCGGCCGAGCTGCTGCGCGGCTGGCCGCTGCCGCCGGGCACCACTCTCGGCTGATCTGGATTTCCCGCCCACCATCCCCACATCCAAGGGCATGAACGCACATGCCCACGGGTCGTCGACCCATCTGATCTGCCCTGCCTGCGGCGCCGAGAACCGTGTGCCGACCCAGCGGCTGGGCCCCGAGGCGGTCTGCGGCAAATGCCGTGCCCGGCTGTTCCCGGACGAGCCGATCACGCTGTCGCCCGACAGCTTCGAGCGCCACCTGGCCAAGGACGGCGTGCCGCTGCTGGTCGATTTCTGGGCGCCGTGGTGCGGCCCCTGCCTGTCGATGGCGCCGATGTTCAAGGCCGCCACCCCGGCGCTGATCCCGCGCGCCCGGCTGGCCAAGCTCGATACCGAGGCCCATCCCGGCCCGTCGCAGCGCCTGGGCATCCGCGGCATCCCGACGATGATCCTGTTCCGCGGCGGGCGCGAGGCCGGGCGGATTTCCGGCGCGATGGAAACCTCGATGATCCTGCGCTGGGCGGAAGGCCGCCTCGCCGCCTGATCCGCTTGACCGGAGTATCACTCTAGAGTGATACTCCGGTCGATGAACGACGCCCGCGCCCGCATCCTTGCCGCCGCCCTCGCCGAATTCGGCGCGGCCGGTTTCGAGCGCGCGACGGTCACCGCCATCCGCCGCCGCGCCGGCGTCTCCAACGGCAGTTTCTTTCACCATTTCGCCGACAAGGAAGCGGTGGCCGAGGCGCTCTACCTCGAGGCGCTGGCCGATTACCACGGCCTGGTGCTGGCGGCGGTGGAGGCCGAGGAAGACCCGGCCGCCGGGCTGGCGGCGCTGGTCCGCAGCCATCTCGGCTGGGTCGAGGGCCATCCCGACCTCGCCCGTTTCCTGTTCGCCCGCGGCACGCCGGACTGGACCGCGGCGCGGGCCGAAACCATCGGCCGGGCCAACCGGGCGATGCTGACCCGGTTTTCCGCCTGGGCGCGGCCGCATATGGCGGCCGGCCGGCTGGTCGACTGGCCGACGCCGCTGATCGTCGCGCAACTGATCGGCCCGGCCCAGCTGGTCGCCCGCGCCTGGGCCGCCGGGCAAAGTCCGCTGACCCCGTCGGAAGCCGCACCCCCCCTCGCCCGCGCCGCCTGCGCCGCACTGATCAAGGAACCCCCGGATGTCCGCTGACGATTTCCCCGCCCTCGCCGCCCAGATCCGCCATTTCGTCGGGGCGCAGGGTTTCATGAAGCTGCTGGGGGCCGAGATCGACCTGCTGGAGCCCGGCCTCTGCGTCATGTCGGTCGCCCGCCGGCCCGAGCTGCTGCAGCAGGACGGGCTGTTCCATGGCGGGGTCACCGCCTTCCTGGTCGACAATGCCACGACCACCGCGGCCGCCACCCGGCGCGAGATGGACCAGCGGGTGCTGACCGCGGAATACAAGCTGAACCTGATCGCCCCGGCCCGCGGCGACCGGCTGGTCTGCCGCGCCAGCCTGCTGAAACCCGGCCGGATGTCGGTGGTGGAGGCGCGCGTCTTCAGCCTGGCGGACGGGGCGGAGACGCTGACCGCCGCCGCGCTGGCCACCATCGCCATGCTGCCCGGGCCGGTCCGCGCGGGCTGAGCTTGCCTTGGGCGGCGCGGCCGGGCGATAAACGCCGGCCCGCTGCCAGAGGATGCCGCCGCCATGCCCACCGTCGCCGAACTGCGCGTCTATCCGGTCAAGAGCCTGCGCGGCCGCGCGGTGCGCCAGGCGCAGGTCGAACCCTGGGGGCTGGCCGGCGACCGCCGCTGGATGGTGGTCGACCCCGATGGCCGCTTCATCACCCAGCGCGCCCATCCGGTGATGGCGACGATCGTGGCCGCCGCCGGCCCCGCCGGGCTGACCCTGTCGCAGCCCGGCCGCCGGCCGCTGACCATCCCGTTTCCCGACGCGGCGGCCGAGACCGTCACGGTCTGGCGCGACCAGGTGCCGGCGGTGCCGGCCGGCCCCGCCGCCGATGCCTGGCTGGCCGAGGCGATCGGCATTCCCTGCCGGCTGGTCCATCAGGCCGACCCGACCGGGCGCCCGGTCGACCCGGCCTTCAGCGCCCCGGGCGACCATGTCAGCTTCGCCGACGGCTTCCCGCTGCTGGTCACCACGCTGGGGTCGCTCGCCGATCTCGAGGCGCGGCTGGGCCGCCCGCTCGGCATGGACCGCTTCCGCGCCAACGTGGTGGTCGCCGACACCCCCGCCTGGGACGAGGATCACTGGCGTGTCATCCGCATCGGCGAGGTTACCTTCCGGGCCACCAAACCCTGCGGGCGCTGCGTGATGACCACGATCGACCAGGAGACCGGCATCAAGGCCCTGGACGGCGAACCGCTGCGCCATCTCTCGACCTTCCGCCGCGACGCGGCCGGCCGCATCGTCTTCGGCCAGAACCTGATCCCCGACGGCCCCGGCCGCATCGCCCAGGGCGATGCGGTCGAGGTGCTGGAACGGGGCTGAGGCGGCGATGCCGCGCTATCGCCTGCTGATCGAGTATGACGGCACCGCCTTCGTCGGCTGGCAGCGGCAGGAGAACGGCGCCTCGGTCCAGGGGGCGCTGCAGCGCGCGGTCAAGCTGTTCTGCGACGAGGATGCCGAGGTCACCGGCGCCGGCCGCACCGATGCCGGGGTCCATGCGACCGGCCAGGTCGCTCATCTCGACCTCGAGCGCGCGGTGCCGGCCGACAAGCTGCGCGACGCGGTGAACTTCCACCTGCGCCCCGCCCCGGTCGTGGTGGTCGAAGCCGCCGAGGCCGCGGCCGATTTCCACGCCCGCTTCTCGGCCGAACGCCGCCACTACCGCTATCGCATCCTCAACCGCCGCAGCCCGCCGGTGCTGGAGCGCGGGCGGGTCTGGTGGGTGCCCAAGCCGCTCGACGCCGAGGCGATGCACGGGGCCGCGCAAATGCTGGTCGGCCGCCACGATTTCTCCAGCTTCCGCGCCGCCCAGTGCCAGGCGAAGTCGCCGGTCAAGACCCTCGACGCGCTGACCGTGCGGCGCGACGGCGAGGCCATCGTCGTCGAGACCACCGCGCGGTCGTTCCTGCACAATCAGGTGCGCGCGATGACCGGCTCACTGAAACTGGTCGGCGAGGGCCGCTGGACGGCGGCCGACCTCGCCGCCGCGCGCGACGCGCTGGACCGCCAGGCCGCCGGCCCGAATGCGCCGCCGGAAGGGCTCTACCTGACGCGGGTCGACTATCCCTAGAGAAACAGACCGTCGCTCCGGCGAAAGTTGGGCCGTCAGCCCGAAATCGGCCGGAACGAACCGCCGTTGTCGATCACCGTGCCGCCGAGGCGGCCGTGCATCTCGAACACCGCGCCGGGGCTGAGTTCGACATTGCCGTCGATGCGGCCGAAGAACTGCACGGTGATGCCGGGATCGACCGACACGTTGCCCTTGATCCGGCCGCTGAAGCAGCAATCCTCGGTGAAGCGGTGGTTGCCGTTAATGCGGATCGCGCCGACCGGTGCCTGGGCCTCGCGGCCCGGGAAGCCGACGCGGTGCAGCCACGACCAGGCCAGCGTCAGGGCGATGCCCAGCGCCGGCCAGACCACCCACAGGCGATTGGGATTGGTGATCAGGTTGATCGCCAGCAGGAACACGATCAGCGTGCCGCCCTGCCAGGCCCGCCGCATCCAGATGCGGCGCTGCCAGGCCAGGCGGTCCATCACCTCGGGCGCCGCGGCCGCCTCGGCCGGCCGCGGCGGCGGGGCCGCCGGCCGGTAGGGCTTCTGGTCGTGGGGTTGAGCCTGGGCCCGGCCCTCGGCATCGAGCACGACGCGGTAGACCTCGACCTTGTCGGCGATGTTCTTGACCTCGCGCTCGCCGACGAATTCGAAGCCGAGGCCGAGCTTGTTGCGGACCTGGTCGTAGACGGTGCGCGAGATGGCGATGCCGCCGGGCTCGGCCTGCGCCTCCAGCCGCGCGGCGACGTTGACGCCCTCGCCATAGAGATCGTCGCCGTCGACCATGACGTCGCCGAGATTGATGCCGATGCGGAACAGCATCGCCGGCTGGCCGGTCTCGGCCTCGTTGCGCGAGCGCAGCTCGCGCTGCACCTCGGCCGCGCAGGTCACCGCCTCGACCGGACTGGCGAATTCGGCCAGCAGTCCGTCGCCCCAGGTATTGATGGTGCGGCCGTGATGGCGGCTGATCAGGCCGATCATCGCCTGGCGGTAGGCCTTGAGGCGGGCGAGCGTGCCTTCCTCGTCGCGGCCCATCAGTTCGCTGTAGCCCTTGACGTCGGCGCAGAACAGGGTGGTCAGCTTGCGCTGGACGGCATTGGTCGCGGATTCGGTCATCGAAATGCCTCTGCTGACCCCCCGATGATACCAGCCCCGGCCCGCGTTCGCCTAGGCGGTTTGCCGCACCGCCTAGAAGATGGCGTCGACCAGTTCCGGAATCGCGTAGGACGTGACCATCTCGATCAGCACCACGGCGACGGTCTGCGGCCAGTCGGCGCGCAGGCCGAACCGGGCCAGCACGCCGACATAGACCATGCCGAACGCCATCAGCAGGACGATCACGACGTTCATCAGCCCGGGCATGACGCCGGCCGCGCGCAGCAGCGTCAGCGGCAGGAACAGCATCAGCATCAGGACCTGGGCCCAGTTGTAGGCGACCACGAACGGCACGTAGCCCGGCCCCAGCCCGAAAAAGCGGGCAAACGGCACCATCAGCCCGAGGAACAGGCACCAGACGACGAAATAGCTGAGCAGCTGGACGACCAGGGTGCCGGCATCGAGCGGGCCGCCGCCGGCCTGGGCGGCGACGAAGCCGAGGAACAGCGGCGCGGCCACCGGCATGGCCAGGAACGAGCGCCAGAAGCCGTCGGCCGACAGGTCGAACCAGGCGAAGCCGTCCGGTTTCAGCCGTGCCAGCCGCCAGGCGCCGGTCAGCGACGCGGCGAGGTAGCCGATCAAGTCACGACCCTTGCGCGAAATAGCGATCGAGGATCAGGCCGTAGGCACGGGACAGCGCGACGATGTCGGCCACCGGCACCCGCTCGTCGGTCTTGTGCATGGTCTGGCCGACCAGGCCGAATTCGACGACCGGGCAATGGCGGGTGATGAAGCGGGCGTCCGAGGTGCCGCCGGTGGTCGACAGTTCCGGGGTGCGGCCCAGCGCCTCGGCGATCGCCCCGGCCACCGCCGCGGTGAACGGCCCCGGCTCGGTGAAGAACGGCTCGGCCCCGACCTCGAGGCGCAGGTCGTGATTGCCGGCCAGCGCCGCGCAGGTCTCGGTGATCCAGGCCTTCAGCCCGGCCGAGGTCTGCTCGGTCGAGAAGCGGATGTTGAAGGTGGCGCGCACCTCGGCCGGCACCACGTTGGTCGCGGCATTACCGCAGTCGATCGTGGTGATCTCGAGGTTGGAGGCTTCGAAATGCGCGTTGCCGCGGTCGAGCACCCGGCCGTCCAGCGCCGACAGGGTGGCGAGCAGCCGGGGGATCGGGTTGTCGGCGAGATGCGGGTAGCCGACATGGCCCTGCACGCCCTGCACCGTCAGATAGCCGGTCAGCGAGCCGCGCCGGCCGATCTTCATCATCTGGCCGAGTTCCTGCGGGTTGGTCGGTTCGCCGACCAGGGCGACGTCGAGGCGCTCGCCCCGTTCCTTCAGCCAGTCGAGGACGCGGACGGTGCCGTCGACCGCCCTGGCTTCCTCGTCGCCGGTGATCAGCAGGCTGATCGAGCCGGGCAGCCTGCCCGGATGGCGCGCCTTGAAGCCGGCGACGGCCGCGGTGAAGGCGGCGATCGCCCCCTTCATGTCGGCCGCGCCCCGGCCGTAGAGCCAGCCGTCATGGATCTCGGCGGCGAAGGGTTCGACGGTCCAGCCCTCGCGCCGGCCGACCGGCACGACGTCGGTATGGCCGGCAAAGCAGAAATTGCGGCCCGCGCCGCCCAGCCGGGCATAAAGATTGTCGATCTCGGGTTCGCCCGGCGTCTGGAACTTCAGCCGGTGGCAGGCAAAGCCCAGGCCTTCGAGCCGGGCCTGCAGCACGTCGAGCGCGCCGGCATCGGCTGGCGTCACCGAGGGGCAGCGGATCAGGTCCCGCGCCAGTTCGACCGGGTCGATCACCTGATCCATCGCCGTCACCTCTGGGAAAAAATCAGTCGCGCAGCAGCTCGTTGATGCCGGTCTTCGACCGGGTCTGGGCATCGACCCGCTTGATGATCACGGCACAGTAGAGCGACGGGCCGGGGCTGCCGTCCGGCAGCGGCTTGCCCGGCAGCGCGCCCGGCACGACCACCGAATAGGCCGGCACGCGGCCGACGAACACCTCGCCGGTATGGCGATCGACGATCTTGGTCGAGGCGCCGATAAACACGCCCATCGACAGGACCGAGCCTTCCTCGACCAGCACGCCCTCGACCACTTCCGAGCGGGCGCCGATGAAGCAGTTGTCCTCGATCACCACCGGCCCGGCCTGCAGCGGTTCAAGCACGCCGCCGATGCCGGCGCCGCCCGAGATATGGACGTTCTTGCCGATCTGGGCGCAGGACCCGACGGTCGCCCAGGTGTCGACCATGGTGCCGGAATCGACGAAGGCGCCGAGATTGACGAAGGACGGCATCAGGATCACGCCCGGTGCGATATGGGCCGAGCGGCGCACGATCGCGCCGGGCACGGCGCGGAAGCCGGCGGCGCGGAACTGGTTGTCGCCCCAGCCCTCGAACTTCGAGGCCACCTTGTCGAACCAGGTCGACCCGCCCGGGCCGCCCGGGATCGGGGCCATGTCGTTGAGGCGGAAGGACAGCAGCACCGCCTTCTTGAGCCACTGGTTGACGACCCAGGCGCCGTCGACCTTCTCGGCGACGCGTTTCTCGCCGCGATCGAGCGCGTCCAGCGCGGCCTCGACCGCGTCGCGCACCTCGCCCTTGGTCGCAACATTGATACCGTCGCGCGCGTCCCAGGCGGCCTCGATCGTCGCTTGCAGGCTCACGGGTCTTGTCCTCCGTCCGATACAGGGGGCGGACTTTAGCCGGCCCCTTAGCCCTGTCAATCGGGCTTTCCCCGCCGCCGGTATTGGTCTAGGCACTGGGGACAGGATTCTGAAGGAGCAGGCGACCATGGACGAGCGACGCCCCCCGCGCAGCGGCCGCGGCACCGCAGGGGGCAAGCCCCCCGGCGGCAAGAAGGGCCCGGCCGACCGGACGACCGCCCCCAAGGCGCCGGAGGCGCGCAAGCCGCGCCCCGGCGAACGGCCGCGCAACCTGGCCCGCAAGGCCGATTTCGACGAGGCCCGCGCCAACCGCACCCGTCGCGACGACGGCCCGGCCGAAGAACGGCAGAAACCGGCCGCCGACGCCGCCGAACGGGCGCCGCGCCAGCGCGCCGGCCGCAAGGTGCGCGAGCAGGCCGAGCGCGACGCCGCCGCCCGCCGGCCCCAGGCCGGCGCCGCCTCGCGGCGCTTTGCCCATGCCCTCGACGTGCTGGACGCGATGTCCTATGGCCGGGCGACGGCCGACAAGGCCAAGAACGACTGGTTCCGCGGCCGGCCGCATGTCGACGGCCAGGAGCGCGCGCAGATCGAGCGCATGGTCGACGACGTCATGCGCTACCGCGCCGGCCTGGACTGGTGGATCGACCGCGCCGGGCGCGGCCTGCCGCCGACCGACCAGGCCCGGCTGGTCGCCATGCAGATCCTGGTGCGCAAGCGCAAGCCCAAGGATGCGCTGGCCCAGGTCCGCCGGCCGGACCCGGAGCTGAGCAAGCTGGCCGAGGCGCTGGGCGACCATACGATCGACCACCCGGACATGCCCGGGGCGACGCGCGCCGGCATTCCCGCCTGGCTCGAACCGGCACTGGCCGAGCGTTTCGGCCGCGATCTCGAAGCCGAGATGCAGGCGATGCTGCGCCCCGCCCCGCTGGACCTGCGGGTCAACGCGCTGGCGGGCAAGCGCGACCTGGCCCGCGATCGCCTGGCCCAGGACAGGCTCGAAGCCGCACCGACGCCCTATTCGCCGCTGGGCCTGCGGCTGAAGCCCGGCACCGACATCGGCCCGGCCAAGGCGCTGGCCGACGGGCTGGTCGAGCCGCAGGACGAGGGCTCGCAGCTCGCATCGCTGCTGGCCGATGCCCGGCCCGGCCAGTTCGTCGTCGACCTCTGCGCCGGGGCCGGCGGCAAGACGCTGGCGATGGCGGGCCAGATGGCCAATCGCGGCCGCCTCGTCGCCCTCGATATTTCGGAAGGCCGGCTGGCGCGGGCCCGCACCCGGCTGCGCCGGGCCGGGGTGCACAATGCCGAATGCCGCGAACTCGACCGCAAATGGATCAAGCGCCACGGCGGCGAGGCCGACCGCGTGCTGGTCGACGCGCCCTGCACCGGCACCGGCGTCTGGCGGCGCAAGCCCGATGCCCGCTGGCGGCTGGCCCCGACCGACCTGCCCGAACTGACCGCGGCGCAGTCGCGGCTGCTCGACGATGCCGCGCGGCTGGTGGCGCCGGGCGGGCGGGTCGTCTACGTCACCTGCTCGCTGCTGCGGGCCGAGAACGAGGACCAGGTGGCGGCCTTCCTGGCCCGCCAGCCCGACTTCACGCTGCGGCCGATCGCCGAGGTCTGGGCCGAAACGGTCGGCGGGGCGCCGCCGGCCAAGGGCGACATGCTGCTGCTGACCCCGGCACGCCACGGCTGCGACGGCTTTTTCGTCGCCGTGCTCGAACGGAAGGGATGAGCGATGATCGAGTTCGACCGCCTGGACCCGGTCCAACCCCGGACCTTCACCGACCCGGACGCGGCCATCGCCCATGTGACCGCGCTCTATGACGCCCAGATCGCGCATCTGACCCGGCGTTTCCAGGCCTATGCCCGGGGCGAGGCAACGGGTGCCCGCGTCCGGTCGTGGTATCCGTATGTCGAGCTGACGACGACGACGCTGACCCGGCTCGATTCGCGGCTCGCCTACGGCTTCGTGCCCGGCCCCGGTACGTACCGCGCCACCCTGACCCGGCCCGACCTGTTCGCCGGCTACTGGCGCGACCAGTTCACGCGCCTGCTCGACTATCACGGCGTGCCGCTCGAGATCGGGCTGTCGAACCGGCCGATCCCGATCCACTTTGCCCTAGGGGATGCGATGCATGTCGAGGGCGATCTCGACCCCGCCCGCATCGCCACCATCGGCGACGTCTTCGACCTGCCCGACCTGGCCGGGCTCGACGATGCCATCGCCAACGGCGCCTTCTTCCTGCCGCCGACCGAGCGTCAGCCGCTGGCACTGTTCACCGCCGCGCGCGTCGACCTGTCGCTGCACCGGCTGAAGCACTACACCGCCACCTCGGCCGAGCATTTCCAGGACTTCGTCCTGTTCACCAACTACCAGTTCTACGTCGACGAATTCGTCCGCCTGGGCCAGGACCTGATGCGGGCCGAGGATCCCCGCGGCTATGTCGCCTTCGTCGAGCCGGGCAACGTCATCACCCCGCGCTTCGACGCCGATCCGGCAAGCTTCGTCCAGGGCGCGCGGCCGCCGCGCCTGCCGCAGATGCCGGCCTATCACCTGAAGCGGGCCGACGGCTCGGGCATCACGGTGATCAATATCGGCGTCGGCCCGTCGAACGCCAAGACCATCACCGACCATGTCGCCGTGCTGCGGCCGCATGCCTGGATGATGCTGGGCCATTGCGCGGGCTTGCGCGATACCCAGAAGCTCGGCGACTACGTGCTGGCCCATGCCTATGTGCGCGAGGACCATGTGCTGGACGAGGCGCTGCCGACCTGGGTGCCGCTGCCGGCGCTGGCCGAGGTGCAGCAGGCGCTGGAGAACGCGGTGGCCGAGGTTTCCGGCATGGCGGGCTATGCCCTGAAGGCGCTGATGCGCACCGGCACGGTCGCGACCGTCGACGACCGCAACTGGGAACTGAAGGAACAGCGCGAGCTGGTCGCCCGCTTCAACCTGTCGCGCGCCATCGCACTCGACATGGAATCGGCGACGATCGCGGCCAACGGCTATCGCTTCCGCGTGCCCTACGGCACGCTGCTCTGCGTCTCCGACAAGCCGATGCACGGCCATCTCAAGCTGCCCGGCATGGCCGATCGCTTCTACCGCGCCTCGGTCGACCAGCATCTGAAGATCGGCGTGCGCGCGATGGAAATGCTGCGCGACGGCGGGCTGGAGCAATTGCACAGCCGCAAGCTGCGCTCGTTCTCCGAAACCGCCTTCCGCTGAACGGTGCGGCGCGTCGTCATCATCGGCTGCTCCGGGTCGGGCAAGTCGACGCTGGCGCGCCGGCTGGGGGAACGGACCGGCCTGCCGGTCGTCCATCTCGACCGGGAATATTGGCGCCCGGGCTGGGTCGAGCCGCCGCGCGACGACTGGCGCGCGCGGGTCGCGGGGCTGGCCGCGGGCGAAAGCTGGATCATCGACGGCCAGTACGGCGGCACGCTGGAGCTGCGGCTGGCGCGCGCCGACACGCTGATCTTCCTCGATCTGGCCATGCCGGTCTGCCTGCTGCGCGTGCTGCGCCGGACGCTGTCGGGTTATGGCCGCACCCGCGCCGAGATGTCGCCGGGCTGCCCCGAGCGGTTCGACTGGCCATTCCTGAAATATGTCTGGAACTACCGCCGCAGCCACCGGCCGAAGATGCACGACATCGTCGCGGGTTTCGCCGGCACGCGGCTGACCTTCACGACGCCGGCCGGGGTCGCCGCCTGGCTCGACGGCCTTCCGGCAGGCGGCGATGCCGATCAGCGACGCGGCATCAGCACCCAGTAGTCGAGATCCAGGACGACGGAGTCGGGATATTTGCCGGCGGCGTCGCGATCGGGAAAGGCCGCGCAGGGCTGGTCTTTGGTCGCGATGGTGCGCAGGCGCAGCGCGCCGGCATCGCTGCGGCCCGGCAGTTCCGCCTTCTCGACCACCTCGGACCAGGCATGGATGGTGTGGCCGGCAAGCGTCGGGTTGACGTGGCGGCCGCCGTTGATCGCCAGCACCGACACGGCATTGGCCAGGCCGTTGAAGGTCAGGGCGCGGGCCAGGCTGATGACGTGGCCGCCGTAGATCAGCCGGCGGCCGAGCGGCGAGGCGCCCTGCTGCAGCTGGTTGAAATGGACCTTGGCGGTGTTCTGGTAGAGGCGGGTGGCCAGCATGTGCTCGGCCTCCTCGATCGTCATGCCGTCGACATGATCGATCTTCTCGGCCACCTCGTAGTCGTCCCAGCCATGGGGCTGGCCGGCCAGTTCATAGTCGTAGCCGGCGAAGGCCAGCCCGGCGGGCACGACGAGACGGTCGGGCGCCACGCGCTCGGGCAGGTCGGGCACGACCGTCTCGGGCGTCGGCGCCGCTTCGCGCGCCTTGCGCACCATCACCCAGCGGACGTAGTCGAGCACGGTTTCGCCGCGCTGGTTGGTGCCGGTCGAGCGGACATAGACGATGCCCGACTTGCGATTGGCGTTCTCGCGCAGCCCGATCACGGTCGAGCGGGTGGCGAGCGTGTCGCCGGGATAGACCGACTTCAGCCAGCGCACGTCGGCATAGCCGAGATTGGCGACGGCATTGAGCGAGATGTCCGGCACGGTCTTGCCGAAGACGACGTGGAAGGCCAGGAGGTCGTCGACCGGCGCGGCCGGCAGGCCCAGCGCGCGGGCGAAGTCGTCCGAGCTTTGCAGGGCGAAGCGCGGCCCGTAAAGAGCGGTGTAGAGCGCGACGTCGCCCGCCGTCACCGTGCGCGGCGTGGCATGGACGATGTCCTGGCCGAGGCGGAAATCCTCGAAGAAGTTGCCGGGGTTGGTCTTCATCGCGTGCCCCTTCAGCCCATCGCCGCGATGGCGTCGGCCAGCGCGATCTGCCGCTGCGCCTCGACCACGTGCAGCTTCTCGACCAGGCGACCGTCGACCACGACGACGCCCTTGCCCTCGGCCTCGGCCGCCTCGTAGGCGGCGACGATCTTGCGGGCCTGGGCAACCTGCGCCGCGGTCGGCGCGAAGACCTCGTTCGCCCCGGCCAGTTGGTCGGGATGGATCAGCGTCTTGCCGTCGAAGCCGAGCTCGAGGCCCTGGCGGCAGGCGGCGACGAAGCCGTCGTTGTCCTTCAGGTCGAGATAGACGCCGTCGAGCACGGTGAGGTTGTTGGCGCGCGCCGCCAGCACGCAGACCGACAGGCTGTAGAGGAACGGCAGCCGCAGGGCGGTGTGATGGGCATGGGTATCCTTGGCCAGGTCGGAGGTGCCGAGGACCAGCGCGGCCAGCCGGGGGCTGGCCCCGGCGATCTCCTCGGCCCGCAGGATGCCGCGCGGGGTTTCCATCATCACCCACAGCGTGGTGTGCGCGGGCGCGGCCGCGATCAGCGCCTCGGCCTCGGCGACCATCGCCGCGCTCTCGACCTTCGGGATCAGGATCGCGTCCGGACCGGCCGCCGCGGCGGCGGCGAGGTCGTCGCGCGCCCAGGGGGTGTCGAGGCCGTTGACGCGGATGATCAGCTCGCGCGCGCCATAGCCGCCGCCCTTGACCGCGTCGGTCACCTGCTGGCGGGCGATCGCCTTGGCGTCGGGGGCGACCGCATCCTCCAGGTCGAGGATCAGGCCGTCGGCGGCCAGCGTCTTCGCCTTCTCGAGCGCCCGGGCGTTGGAGCCCGGCATGTAGAGCACGCTGCGGCGCGGGCGGACGGATGAAGCCATGGCGGGTACCCCTGAGTTTCGCACGGCGCGAAACTAACGGAAAAAACCCCGCCTTCGCAACCGCACAAAAAAACCCTGGGTCGCGCCGTCGCGCAATCATTGCAGCGCAGGGCCGGACTTGGCCCGGCCCCGCTGCCGCAGATGCGAACTAGCCCCTGGTAATCGGGATGTAGCCGGGCAGCGCGGCGATGCGGCCGAGCCAGGCGCGGATCGCTGGAAAAGGCGCCAGGTCGAAGCCGCCCTCGGCCGCGACATGGGTATAGGCGTAGAGGGCGAGGTCGGCGATCGTCGGGCGGCCGGCGACGAAGAAGTCGCGGGTCGCCAGATGCCCTTCCATCACCGCCAGCGCCTCTCCGCCGCGTTCCCGCCGCATCGGCAGTTCGGCATGGCGGGGATGGTTGGCCGGCAGATGGCGCAGGATATACCGGGCCACGGCGACATGAGGCTCATGGCTGTACTGCTCGAAGAACATCCACTGCAGCACCTGGGCCCGGGCGATGCGATCGTCCGGCCAGTACGGCGTGCCTTCGGCCAGGTAATAGAGAATCGCGTTCGACTCCGGCAGCAGCGACCCGTCGGGCAGTTCCAGCACCGGGATGCGGCCGTTCGGGTTCTTGGCCAGGAATTCCGGGGTGCGGGTCTCGGCCTTGTCGATATCGAGCTCGATCCGGCGATAGGGCAGGCCCAGCAGCGCCAGCAGCAGGCGCGGCTTGTAGCCGTTGCCGGAATCGAGATAGTCGTAAAGCACGTACATGGCGGTCGAGCCCCAGCGGATATTGGTCAGCCCGACGATGACCGAGCGGAAATTGCGCCGCAAACCAGTATTTCGGCGCCAGAGGCTGAGATAAACTACGCCTTGCGATGACCAGACGCCTGCCGCCGCTGAACCAGTTGCGCGCCTTCGAAGCCGCCGCCCGCCATGGCGGCTTCGTCGCCGCGGCCATCGAGCTCGGCGTCACCCCGGGCGCGGTCAGCCAGCAGGTCAGGGCGCTGGAAGACCAGCTGGGGCTGGGCCTGTTCCTGCGCCGGCCCAACGGCCTCGTGCTGACCGAGGCCGGGCGCAACCTCGCCCCGGGCCTGGCCGAGGGGCTGGACCGTCTGGCCGCGGCGACCGCGCAGCTGCAGGGCCCCGCCGTGGCGGGGCGCCTGGTGGTTTCGGCCCTGCCCGCCTTCGCCGCATTCTGGCTGGGCCCGCGGCTCGGCCGGCTGGCGCGGCGGCTGCCCGCCCTGGACCTGGTGGTGCGGTCGGAAAGCCGGCTGATCGATTTCGGCCGCGACGAGGTCGACCTGGCGGTGCGCTATTCGGCCGGGCTGTTCCCCGGGCTGCAGGCCCGCAAGCTGGCCGACGAAGTCGTCTTCCCGGCCTGCAGCCCGGAATTGCTGGCCGACCGGCCGCCGCTGACCCGGCTGGCCGATCTGGGCGCGCTGCCGCTGCTGCACCATCACGACGCGGTGCCGCACCAGCCATGGCTGGACTGGTCGCACTGGCTGGCCGGCACCGGGATCGCCCCGGCCCATCTGGCCCGCGGCCCGCGCTTTACCGATTCGGCCACCGCGATCAGCGTCGCCGCCGCCGGCCAGGGCGTGGTGCTGGCGCGCAGCCAGCTGATCGGCGACCTGGTCGCCAAGGGGCGGCTGGTCCGGCCGCTGCCCGACACGCTGGCGGCGGGCTGGGCCTACTACCTGGTGGCGCCGTCGAGCCACTGGCAGCGCCCGGCGGTTGCCGCCTTCGCCGACTGGCTTTCCGCCGAGGCCGACGCCTCGCCGACGATTTGATCCGGCGGCCAATTCAAATCGCCGGGCTTTTGCCCTATATAGGCGCCATCATGACCGAAGCCCCCTTTACCCCGGCCAAGCATCCGCGTCCCGTCGTCCTGTGCATCCTGGACGGCTGGGGCCTGCGGCAGGACCCGACCGACAATGCGCTGGCCCAGGCCCGGCTGCCCAACTGGCGCCGGCTGGTCGCGCAGGCGCCGACGGCCGAGGTGATGACCTCGGGCCGCGATGTCGGCCTGCCGGACGGGCAGATGGGCAATTCCGAGGTCGGGCACATGAACATCGGCGCCGGGCGCATCGCCGTGCCCGACCTGCCGCGGATCGACACCGCGATCGCCGAGGGCGGCTTTGCCGTCAATCCGCCGCTGGTCGAGCTGATCGCCCGGACCAAGACCGCCGGCGGCCGGCTGCACCTGATGGGGCTGATGTCGGACGGCGGCGTGCACTCGCATCAGGATCATCTGATCGCCCTGGCCAAGGTCGCCGCCGCCCAGGGCGTCGAGGTGCTGATCCACGCCTTCCTCGACGGCCGCGACACCCCGCCGCAGAGCGCGGCCGGATTCCTGGCCCAGCTGCGCGCCGGCCTGGGCGACACGCCCGGCGTGCGCTTCGCCACCCTGACCGGGCGCTTCTATGCGATGGACCGCGACAAGCGCTGGGACCGGGTCGCGGCCGCCTACGCGGCGCTGGTCGATGCCACGGGCCGGCCGGCGGCAACGCCCGAGGCGGCGATCGCCGCCGCCTATGCCGCGGGGGAAACCGACGAATTCGTCCAACCCACGGTCGTGGACGGCTATGACGGCATGCGCGACGGCGACGGGCTGGTGCTGGCCAATTTCCGCGCCGACCGCGCCCGCGAGATCATGACCGCGCTGGTCGACCCGGCGTTCGACGGCTTCGCACGCGCCCGTCGCCCGGCCTTCGCCGCCGCCGCCGGCATGACCAGCTATTCCTCGGCGCTCGACCCGCTGCTGCTGGTGCTCTACCCGCCGATCCGCTTCGCCGACACCTTGGGCGAGGTCGTGGCCAAGGCCGGCATGACCCAGCTGCGCATCGCCGAGACCGAGAAATACGCCCACGTCACCTTCTTCCTGAACGGCGGCGACGAGCAGGTCTTCCCCGGCGAGGAGCGGATCCTGGTGCCCTCGCCCAAGGTCGCGACCTACGACCTGCAGCCGGAAATGTCGGCGCCCGAGCTGACCGACCGCCTGGTCGCCGCGATCCAGTCGGCCAAGTACGACCTGATCGTGGTCAACTACGCCAATCCCGACATGGTCGGCCATTCCGGGATCCTGGCCGCCGCCGTCAAGGCGGCGGAGGCGGTGGATGCCTGCCTGGGGCGGGTCGAGGCCGCAGTGACCGAAGCAGGCGGGGTGCTGCTGATCACCGCCGACCACGGCAATCTCGAGGAAATGCGCGACCCCGTGACCGGGGCGCCGCATACCCAGCACACCACCAACCCGGTCCCGCTGGTCCTGGCCGGCGCGGTGCCGGCGGCGGGCTGGCAGCTGGCGAACGGCCGGCTGGCCGACCTCGCCCCGACGGTGCTTTCGTTCCTCGGCCTGGACCAGCCCGCGGCGATGACCGGCCGCTGCCTGGCGACCCCGGTGCCGTCGGAGCGCCGCGCGCTTGCGTGACCTAGCCCTTGGCCTCGCCCTCCTCGCCCTGGCGGCGGGGACGGCGGAGGCTTGGGCCCAGGACGCGCCGAAGGACAAGCTGAACCAGGTTCAGCAGAATCTGAAGGAATCGCAGGAGCGCCGGCAGGAACTGGAGGCCTCGGCCCGCAAGCTGGACCAGGAGATGGTCGAGCTGCGCCAGAAATCGGTCCAGGTCGCCCGGACCGTCCAGGCCCAGGAAGAAGCCGTCGCGGCGGTCGAGGCCCGGCTGGCCAACCTGCTGGAGGAGGAGGCGGCCAAGACCGCGGCGCTGGAAGCCCGGCGCACCGAGCTGGGCCTGACGCTCGACGCCCTGGCGCGGCTGACCCGGCGGCCGCCGCAGGCGCTGCTGGCCGCGCCGGGCCAGGCGATCGACATGGTCCGCTCGGCCCAGCTGCTCGCCGCCGTCGCCCCGGAAATCAAGGCGCGCGCCGATGCGGTGCGCGAGGACCTGGTGCAGCTGGCCTCGTTGCGGGCCGACGTCGCCCGCCAGCAGGAACGGCTGGGCCGCGAGATCGCGGCGCTGGACGACGAGCGTGCCCGGCTGGACCGGCTGCGCGGCGAATTGCAGGCCAATCGCCTGAAGGTCGCCAGCGAGAGCCGCGAGGAAGGCCGCCGCGCCCAGGCGCTGGCGCGCGAGGCCGCCGACCTGAAGACCCTGATCGAGCGCCTGGCCGAGGCCGAGCGCAAGCGGCGCGAACAGGAAGCCCGCGAGCGGGCCGAGCGCGCCCGGGCCGAGGCCGAGGCGCGCGCCCGCGCCGCCGCGGCCGCGGCGGCCGCCCAGTCGGCCCCCCCGCCGCCGGCCCGCCAGGCCGCCCCTGATCCCGACGATGACGAGAATGTGAAGCTCGCCGCGCTGAGCCTGCCGGCGCGCGGCCGCATCGTCGGACGCTACGGCGAAACCACGGAGAGCGGGGCGCCGCGGCGCGGCATCGTCATCGCGACGCGCGCCGGCGCCCAGGTCACCGCGCCGGCGGCCGGCCGGGTGGTTTTTGCCGGCCCGTTCAAAGGATACGGGCAGCTATTGATCATCGCGCATAGCGGCGGATATCATAGTCTCTTGTCGGGCTTCGCCGACATCGACGCCAGCGTGGGGCAACGCGTCGTCGCCGGCGAGCCGGTCGGAAGGATGGGGTCGGCCGATCGCCCGGGCGAGGCGCGGCCCCAGGATGCACGGGCCGGTACCGCCGGGGAGGGCGGCGGACCAGGTTTATACGTAGAGCTTCGGCACAAGGGCGAGCCGGTCAATCCGCTGCCCTGGCTGGCGCAAGGCGACAGAAAGGCGAATGGTTGATGCGCAATTTCCTCCTCGGTGGCGTGGCCGCCCTGGCTCTGGTCGGGGCCGTATCCTTCCTGACCTCGCCTAGCGGCACCTTCGCCGCCTCGTCGGACACCTACCGCCAGCTCAACCTGTTCGGCGACGTCTTCGAGCGCGTGCGCGCCGACTATGTCGACCCGGTCAAGGACGACCAGCTGGTCGAATCCGCCGTCAACGGCATGCTGGCCGGACTCGACCCCCATTCCTCCTACATGAACCCGAAGAGCTTCCGGGACATGCAGGTGACCACCCGCGGCGAATTCGGCGGGCTGGGCATCGAGGTCACCATGGAGAACGGCCTGGTCAAGGTCGTCGCCCCGATCGACGACACCCCCGCCGCCAAGGCCGGTCTGCGCGCCGGCGACCTGATCAGCCAGATCGACGGCGCCCAGATCCAGGGCCTGACCCTGTCGGAAGCGGTCGACAAGATGCGCGGCCCGGTCAACTCCAAGATCAAGCTGACCATCCTGCGCGAAGGCCAGGAACCGTTCGATGTCGAGCTGGCCCGCGCCCAGATCAAGGTGCAGGCCGTGCGCTCGCGCCGCGAGGGCGATGTCGGGTATGTCCGCATCACCAGCTTCAACGAGCAGACCGACGTCGGCCTGAAGAAGGCGGTCGAGCAGCTGAAGGCCGAGATCGGCCCGTCCAAGGTCAAGGGCTGGGTCATCGACCTGCGCAACAACCCCGGCGGCCTGCTCGACCAGGCGATCGCGGTCTCCAACGACTTCCTGGAAAAGGGCGAGATCGTCTCGACCCGCGGCCGCCGCGCCGAGGATGCCCAGCGCTACAACGCCAAGGGCCCCGACATCGTCGACGGCAAGCCGGTCGTGGTGCTGATCAACGGCGGTTCGGCCTCGGCCTCGGAAATCGTCGCCGGCGCGCTGCAGGACCACAAGCGGGCCGCGATCCTGGGCACCAAGTCGTTCGGCAAGGGCTCGGTCCAGACCATCATCCCGCTGCAGGGCCAGGGGGCGCTGCGCCTGACCACGGCCCGCTACTACACGCCCTCGGGCCGGTCGATCCAGGCCAAGGGCATCGATCCCGACTACATCGTCCGCCAGGGCGTCGACGACGGCCAGAACATGGCCAAGCGCCCGTCCGAAGCCGACCTGCCCAAGCATCTCGGCGGGCAGCGCGACGAAGACCAGGCCGAGCGCGGCGACGACAACAGCCCGCGCGAGGCCGGCCCGATCCCGACCGATCTGAAGTCCGACCCGCAGCTGCAGCAGGCGATCAACCTGCTGAACGGCATCGCGCCGGTGACCGCGCAGGCGGCTCCGGCCGCGCCGGCTGCGCCGAAGGCGAACTGACGGCGGGAGAGCGACGCGCGCGATGAAACGCTGATCCCCGGCCGCGACGATGGCCACCAGCGATTTCATCGCCCGCCTGCAGGCGATCGATGCCAACCGGGACAAGGCCCAGGCCGTTCCCGAGTTGGAATTGCCGCCCGACATGGAGCGGCTGGCCGATCCGGTCGCCGAGGATGACCGGTCGCGCTGGCAGCGGCTGCGCGATCGCGGCAAGGGCCTGTTCACCCGCAAGCCGCGCAACGAATTCGAGGATGCCTTCGGCTGGGAGGAGCAGAAGCCGCGCTGGTGGCAGCGGCTCGCCTTCTGGAAACGCGGGATCGATCCGGCGGCACTGATCGCCCAGGGCGACGACGAACTCGAGGAGCGCTGGCCGCTGCGGCGCAAGCTGCTCTACGGCGCCTGGGCCGTGCTGCTGCTCACCGTCGGCGGGGTTGCCGCCTGGCTGATCGTCGCCCCGCCCCCGGCACGCCACGACGACAGCCTGGTGCTGGCCCTGGCCCCGGCCCAGGTCCAGGCGACCGACGACCGTGGCGCCCCGATCAGCGCGACACCGGCCGAGCAGCGCGGCGCACCCGAAGCGGCTACCGCCTCCGAATACGAGACCGGGCCGTCGGGCGGCCTGCCCGCGGCGCCGGATGCCGCCCTGCAGCTGCAGACCCGCAACGGCCTGGTGCCGATGATCGGCAAGGACGGGCGTATACCCTGGCAGGTCTATGGCCGGCCGTTCAACGACCGGCTGAATCGCGTCCGCGTCGCCGTCGTCGTCACCGGCCTCGGCCTGTTGCGCGGCCAGACCGACCAGGTGCTCGACCGGCTGCCGCCCGGCTTCACCCTGGCGATCTCGCCCTATGCGCCGAACGTGCGCGAGCTGTTCAACCGCGCCCGCGCCAAGGGGTTCGAAACCCTGACCGAACTGCCGCTCGAGCCGACCGACTACCCGGCCAGCGACCCCGGTCCGCGCGCCCTCTACACCTCGCTGACGCCGGCCGACAACGAGGCGCGGCTCGACTGGATCATGTCGCGCGGGGCCGGGTATGTCGGCCTGATCGACGTGCTCGGCACCAAGCCGCTGCAGGACGAGGCGGCGGCCCGCCGGATGCTCGGCCGCATCCAGGAACGCGGGCTGCTGTTCGTCGACAGCCGGTCGTCGACCAAGGGCCTCGGCCCGCGGATCGGCCGCGACATCGGCATGGCCATGGCGCTGAACAACCGGTTCGTCGATTCCGAGGCGACAACCACCGCGATCGATACCAAGCTGGACGAGCTGGAGCGGCTGGCCAAGGCGTCCGGGGCCTCGGTCGGGATCGCGTCGGGCATGCCGCTGACCGTCGACCGCCTGATCGCCTGGCATGCCGAGCTGTACCGGCGCGGCGTCGCCCTCGCGCCGGTATCGGCCGTGGTCGGCCGCCAGCGCGAATGACCTTAGTCCTGTTGGGGGAGTCCATGTCGTCGATAACGTTTGCCGAACGCCCTTATCGCGAAGGGGTCGGCATCGCCCTGTTCAACCGCGAGGGCCATGTCTTCGTCGGCCGCCGCACCGACACCGACGAGGCGGCCTGGCAGATGCCGCAGGGCGGCATCGACGCGGGCGAGACGCCGGCCGAGGCCGCGCTGCGCGAGCTGGGCGAGGAGGTCGGCACCACCAAGGCCGAGATCATCGGCCAGAGCCGCGGCTGGCTCGAATACGACCTGCCGCGCGACATCGCCGACAAGGTCTGGCACGGTCGCTATCGCGGCCAGCGGCAGATGTGGTTCGCGCTGCGCTTTCTGGGCGACGACGACGATATCGACCTCGACACGCACGAAGCGGAATTCGCCGACTGGCGCTGGGTGCCGCTCGGGCTGACGCCGTCGCTGATCGTGCCGTTCAAGCGGCCGCTGTACGAGATGGTGGTCGCGGAATTCGCCGGGCTGGCGATCCCCGCATGACGTGGCGGGCATGAGCCGCACGGTCCTGCTGATCCACGGCGCCTTCGCCGGCGGCTGGATCTTCGCCCGGTTGGGCCGGCGGCTGACCGAGGCCGGTTTCCGCGTCATCGCCCACGACCTGCCGCTGCACGGCAAGAAGCGCCCCGAACGTGGTGGCCAGGCGCTCGGTCGGCTGTCGCTGGCCGACTATCTGTCCGACCTGCTTGCCGTCACCGTGCATCTCGACCAGGCGCCGATCGTCATCGGGCACTCGCTGGGCGGGCTGCTCGCCCAGCAGCTCGCCGCGCTGGATCGGGCACGCGCCGCGGTGCTGCTTGGCCCCGTCGCCCCCTGGGGGGTGTTTCCGGCCACCACGCTGGAAGTGCTGAGCGCGCTGGGCCTCTATCAGGCCGGCAGCTTCTGGGACAAGACGCTGTGGCCCGACTGGCAGATCGCGCGTGCCTATTCGCTCGACAAGTTCGACGAGGCCGGCGCCCGCGCAGCCTTCGCCCAGCTCGGCCCCGAATCGGGCCGCGTGCTGTTCGAGGTGATGCACTGGGGCCTCGATGCGACCCATGCCAGCGCCGTCGACGCCCGCAAGGTCGCCTGCCCGGTGCTGTGCCTGGCCGGCAGCGACGACCGCGTCTGCTCGCCCGGCACGGTCCGCTCGATCGCCCATCGCTACCGCCGGCACGCGACCTACGACGTCGTCCCGGGCCTCAGCCATTTCATGTTCGGCGAACCGGCCGAGGATCTGATGTTCGACCGCATCTTCGGCTGGCTGACCGAAAACCGGCTGATGCCCTGATTGCCGGTCGTCATCCCGGCGAACGGCTCCGCGTTTCTTTTCTATGGTTTCTTCAGCGCCGCCGGGCTGTCGGCCAGGCCGAGCGAGGCGAGATAGCTCCAGCGGATGTCGGCCTGCTCGAGGCTGAGGCCGGCCAGATACTGCTGGAAGATCGCGACCGCCCGCTCGCGCGGGATCGGTTTCGCCTTGTCCGGCGTGTCGGCCATGGCGATCACCTCGTCCCAGCCGTCGGGGCGCGGGATCGAGACCACGGTCGACGACGAATCGAGGTTCTTGTAGGTCCAGAACGACCAGGAAATGTTGTGGGCCTCGTTCAGCAGCCGATAGCCGCGGTTCCAGTCGTCGGTCAGCTCGCCGGTCTCGCCGAGGAAGATCGGCACGTTCCAGCGATGCGAGAAGTCGACATAGGGCTGCACCTGGTCGCGGGTCAAGGCGGCCCAGAACTTGTGGTAGGTATAGGCGAGGTTCGGGGCGAAGGGCGCGCCGAACACGCTGAAATTGGTCGACCACTGGCCGCCCGCCATGATGGCGATGTGGTTGGGGTCGACCTCGCGGATCGCCTGGATGATCTCGCGGTAGAACGGTTCGAGCCGGGGATTGAGAAAATCCATGTCGTGATAGGGCGAGATCGGCTCGTTCAGCAGGTCCCAGCCGAGAATCGTCGTCTCGTCGCGATAGCGCTGGGCGAGATGCCGCCACAGCGCGACCGTCAGCCGGCGGTGCGCCGGAACATAGAAGGTCAGCGGATAGCCCGGGCTGTCGTCCTGGTTGATGCCGGTCTGGCCACCCGGCGCGGCATGCAGGTCGACGATGACGTAGAGCCCCGCGGCCTTGGCCCAGCCGATCACGCGGTCGAGCAGGCGATAGCCGTCGCCCTCGAAGCGCGGCGTCTCGCCCGGCGCGGCCGGCGTCGTGAACTCGGCGAAATGCAGCGGCACCCGGATCGTGTTGAAGCCGGCCGCCTTGATGAAGCGGATATCGGCCTCGGTGACGTATTCCTCGCGAAACCGCCGCCAGAACGCTTCCGCCTCCTGCGGGCCGAGCATGCGTTCGACCGCGCGGCCGATCTGGCGGGGCGACAACGCAACCTTGAATTTCCACATATAGCCTTCGGGCACCAGCCAGTTGCCCAGGCTGATTCCCTTCAGCAGGATCGGCCGGCCGTCCGGCGTCACGAAGTTGCGGCCCTCGACCCGGACGAAGCCGGGCGCCGGCTGGTCGGCGGCGGCGCGGCCGGCGAGGCACAGGGCGAAGACGGCGAGAAACAGCGCGCGAAGGACCGGAATCGGGATCAAGGACGCGCGCCTTTCGCGTTGTAGGAAACGATGCCGCCACAGTAGCCTCGCGCCTCGGCTTCAAGCAATATCGCAGGCCCTTCCCTCTCCGGTCCGGACCCGCCATCGATGCCCTTTCTGCAAGCTTTCTACCTGCTGGCTGCCGTCGCCGCGCTCAGCCTGCTGGGCGCCAGCCGGCGGCTGCATCCGCTGCTGGCACTGTCGGGCGTCGCGCTGGCCTTCGGCTATGCCGCCGGCATGGGGACCGCCCAGCTCGGCCGCGCCTTCGGCAACGGCTTCGCGCAGGCGGTGAACACCACCGGGCTTGCCATCATCGCCGGCGCCATCGTCGCGACGATCGCCGAACGGACCGGGGCCGGGGCACGGCTAGCCGCCTGGGCGACCGGCTGGGCCCGCCGGCGCGGCGCCCCGCCGGCGATGACGCTGGTGGGCCTCGTCTCGGGCCTGGCATCCTCGCCTTCGGCGGCTTTCGCCGCGCTGGCGGCCTGGCGCGAGGCGGCAGGCTGGAGCGCGCGCGGCGGCGCCGTGGTCGCGGCGGTCGGCCTTGCCCTGGCGCTGGTCGCCGGCCATGGCCTGATCCTGCCGGCACCGGGCCCGATCGCCGGCGTCGCCATCCTCGAGGCGTCGCCGATGCGGGTGCTGGCCCTGGGGTTGCCCACCGCGCTGGTCGCCGCGGCGGCCGGCGCCGCCTGGGTCGCGCTGGCCGGACGGCGCATCGCCCTGCCCGACGACCTGCCCAGGCCGATCGCCCCGCCGGTCCCGCGGCCGCGCCATCTTGCCGCGGCACTGCTGCCGGTCGTCGCGATGCTCGGCCTGCTGATCGTGCAGACCCTGGGGCAGATCGCGTCCGAACCGTTCGGCGGCGGGCCGGCGCGCGAGCTGCTGATCGGCGTCGGCCGCCCGGTGATGCTGCTGGCCGCGGGCGTCGGGCTTTGCCTGATACTGACCTGGCGCTGGGACGCGGTCGTCGTCGCCGAGGACGGCTGGGTCGGGCAGGCGATCCTGCGGGCGGCGGGCCTGCTGCTGATCGTCGGTGCCGCCGGCGGGTTCGAGAAGGTGCTGCAGGAAACCGGCATGGCCGAGCTGATCGCCGAACGGCTGCTGACCTGGCATGGCGGGCTGCTGGTGCCGTTCCTGGTCGCCGCGATCATGAAGACGCTGCAGGGATCGACGCTGGTCGCCGTGATCACCGCCGCCGGCATGGTCGTGCCGGCGCTGGACATGCTGGGCCTGGACAGCGAGACCGGGCGGGCCGCCGCGACGCTGGCGATCGGCGCCGGCGCGATGGCGGTCAGCCATGTCAACGACGGCTATTTCTGGCTGGTGGCCGGCACCGCGCGGCTGCGCGTCGGCGGCGGTCTCGTGCTGATCTCGCTCGGCACGCTGGTGCAGGCGCTGGCGGCGATCGCGACCCTGGCCGTGCTCGCCGCCATCGTCTGACGGTCAGAAGCGCGGCGCGCGCTTTTCCATGAAGGCGGTGAACGCCTCGCGCGCCTCGGCCGAATGCAGCCGCTCGCGGAAAAGCGCGCCTTCCTCGGCCATCTGCTCGGCGACGGTCGCCTTCGGCGCCTTCATCAGCCGCTTGGTCAGCCGCAGGGCTTCCGGCGCCTTGGCGGCAAGCTTGGCAGTGCGCGCCCGCACCTCGGCGACCAGCACGGCATCGTCGAAGACGTCGGCCACCAGGCCGATCTCGCGGGCGGCGCGCGCGTCGATCGGCTCGCCGAACATCAGCAGCTCGGCGGCCTTCTGGTGGCCGGCCAGACGTGGCAGCAACAGGCTCGATGCCGCTTCCGGCACCAGGCCCAGATTGACGAAGGGCATCGACAGCCGCGCGCTTTCCCCGGCATAGACCAGGTCGCAATGCAGCAGCATGGTGGTGCCGACGCCGACCGCCACGCCCTGAACCGCGGCGACCAGCGGCTTGCTCGCGGTGGCAAGCGCCCGCAGGAACCGCGATACCGGCGCCTCGTCGCCTTGCGGCGGACGGGCGAGAAAATCCTGCAGATCGTTGCCGGCCGTGAAGGCCCCGCCGGCGCCGGTCAGCAGGATCACCCGCACCGCCGGATCGGCCTCGGCCGCGGCAAAGCCGTCGGCCAGCGCGGCATACATCTCCGAGGTCAGCGCGTTCTTCTTGTCCGGGCGGTTGAAGGTCAGCGTCATCACGCCGCCCGCGATCTCGGTCAGAATCCCTGGCAGGGTCTCAGTCATCGTCGTCATCCTTGAAGCGGTCGGTGAGGGTCGAGAGGAAGCGGGCAACGGTATCGAGTTCGGCCGGGGTGAAGCCATCCTCGATACGGTCGTTGAAGCGGCCGAGGAAGGGTTTCGCCGCCTGCGTCAGCGCGCGGCCGCGGGCGGTGAGATGCAGGCGGAAGGCGCGGCCGTCGCGCGGATCGGGACGGCGTTCGGCGAGTCCTTCGCGCTCCAGCCGGTCGGCCAGGCCCGAGATCGCCGAATTGGCCAGCGCCAGGGTACGGCCGAGGTCCCGCAGGACCATGCCGTCCTGCTCCGCCAGCGCAAACAGGGCGCCGAGTTGCACCGCCGTGACGCCGAGATCGCGGCGCAGCCCGGCATCCGCCGTGCGGGTCAGGGCGCGCTGCGCGCGGTTGAGCTGGTAGAACAGCCGGCGGTTCATCCGGCCATGCTAGCAGGATACTTCGTATACGCAATATTTATCCCGCATGCGAAGCATAGCGGGTAGACCGGTCGTCAGGCGGCGATGCGTTCGAGCTGGCGGGTGCGGCGGCGCAGGACGAACCAGAAGAGCTTCGCGGCCCAGCCGGCGATGCGGCCCTGGGGGTCGATGTCGCAGGCCTTGCAGACCATGCCGACCGCGCGCTGGACATGGCCCTGGCGATAGAGGCCATAGGCGCGGCTGGCATAGGCGGCGCCGTGGCGGCGCCGGTCGTAGGGTTCGGTCAGCGCGTTGGCACAGTAATACGCCATCGGCAGTTCGTCGTCCGAGGTCTCGACGATGCGGCCCAACGCCACCTTGAGCTTCGCCGGCAGCGACAGGCGATCATGCTGCTGGTAGCGGCGATAATGGTCGTAGAACAGCTTGTAGTGGCGGAATTCGTCGCCGGCGACCCGGTTGCAGACGGCCTTCAGCACCGGTTCGTCGGTCGCATCGCGGATCGCCGAATAGAAGGACGACGTGCCGGTCTCGACGATGCAGCGGGCGATCAGCTCGCCCGCCTTGCTGCCGCGAACCGAGGCGTCGACATCCTGCGGCAGCTGGAAGCCCGCAGCGAACCGCGCACGGGCCGCGGCGAAATCGAACTCGGGATCGGCCAGGCGGCACCATTGGGCCAGCGCCTCGCCATGCTGGTTCTCCTCGACGCCCCAGCGGCGCATCGCGGCCAGCAGCTCGGCGTCGTCGGGAAAGACCTGTTCGAGATAGGCGACGTAGTCGTCGGCATTGCGCTCGACCAGCGAGGCTGCCTTGACGGCGCGCAGGATCTCGGGGTCGACCTTCGAACGATCGAAGCGGTCCCAGGGAATGTCGTCCAACGTCCAGTGCGGTCGCATGACAGATTGAGTTAAGCCGTCAGGTCGGAAAAAGCAACGGGGCGGGGCACTTGCGTGCCTTCCGCCCCGTGTTTCGCAAACCGGAACCGGTGGGGTTCCGCCGACTTCAGGGTCCGTCGACGCTTTCCAGCATCGCCATCAGTTCCTCGATCCTCGAGGCATGCTTGGCGCGGATATCGTCGTCCTTGGCATCGTCGTGGTCTTCGCGGGCATCCTTCAGCGCCTGCTCGACCTTGGCCCGCTCGATCTCCGCGATCTTGACCGCGGTCGTGGCCAGCACGGTGACCCGGCTGCCCTCGAGCACCTCGGCGACGCCGCCGGCCACGAACAGGCGATCGACGACCTTCTCGCCCTCATAGACCTCGATCACGCCGGGGCGCAGGGTCGAGATCAGCGGGGCATGGTCGGCGAGGACGCCGAAATCGCCGTCGGCACCGGGCAGGACCACCGTGTCGGCATCGACCGCGAGCAGCAACCGCTCGGGCGAGACCAACTCCAAATGCACTCGATCAGCCATGGCTCAACAGCCTCCTCTACGCCGGGACGGCAGCTCAGGCCGCCTCGGCCGCGAGCTTCTTGGCCTTGGCGATCGCCTCGTCGATGGTGCCGACCATGTAGAACGCCGCTTCCGGCAGGTGATCGTGCTTGCCGGCGACGATCTCCTGGAACGCGCGGATGGTCTCCTCGAGCGGGACCTGCACGCCCGGGAAGCCCGTGAACACCTGGGCGACGTCGAACGGCTGGCTGAGGAAGCGCTGGATCTTGCGGGCGCGGGCGACGGTCAGGCGGTCGGCTTCCGACAGTTCGTCCATGCCCAGGATCGCGATGATGTCCTGCAGCGACTTGTAGGACTGCAGGATCTGCTGGACTTCGCGGGCGACCTTGTAATGGGCGTCGCCGACGACGCGCGGATCGAGGATGCGCGAGGTCGAGTCGAGCGGATCCACCGCCGGGTAGATGCCGAGCTCGGCGATCTGGCGCGACAGCACGGTGGTGGCGTCCAAGTGGGCGAACGAGGTGGCCGGCGCGGGGTCGGTCAAGTCGTCGGCCGGCACGTAGATCGCCTGCACCGAGGTGATCGAGCCCTTGTTGGTCGAGGTGATGCGCTCCTGCAGCGCGCCCATGTCGGTGGCGAGCGTCGGCTGATAGCCCACCGCCGAGGGGATGCGGCCGAGCAGCGCCGACACTTCCGAACCCGCCTGGGTGAAGCGGAAGATGTTGTCGACGAAGAACAGCACGTCCTGGCCTTCCTGGTCGCGGAAGTATTCCGCGACGGTCAGGCCGGTCAGCGCGACGCGGGCGCGGGCGCCCGGCGGCTCGTTCATCTGGCCGTACACCAGCGCGACCTTCGAGCCCGGACCGTCGAGCTTGATGACGCCCGATTCGATCATCTCGTGATAGAGGTCGTTGCCCTCGCGGGTACGCTCGCCGACGCCGGCGAATACCGAGTAGCCGCCGTGGGTCTTGGCGATGTTGTTGATCAGCTCCATGATCAGCACGGTCTTGCCGACGCCGGCGCCGCCGAACAGGCCGATCTTGCCGCCCTTGGCGTACGGGGCGAGCAGGTCGATGACCTTGATGCCGGTGACCAGGATCTGCTGCTCGGTCGACTGGTCCTTGAACTCAGGCGCCGGGGCATGGATCGGGGCGACCTGCTTGTGGCCGACCTCGCCGCGCTCGTCGATCGGCTCGCCGACGACGTTGATGATGCGGCCGAGCGTCTCGGGGCCGACCGGCACCGAGATCGGCGCGCCGGTGTCGACCACGTCCTGACCGCGGACCAGACCTTCGGTCGAGTCCATGGCGATCGTGCGCACGGTGTTTTCGCCGAGGTGCTGGGCCACTTCGAGAACCAGGCGGCTGCCCTGGTTTTCCGCATGAAGGGCGTTCAGAATCGCCGGCAGGTGGCCGTCGAACTGCACGTCGACGACCGCGCCGATGACCTGCGTGATCTTGCCAGGGGGGTTCGCCATATCGCGCTCCGTCTTCAGTAACCGGATGATCTCAGACCGCCTCGGCGCCCGAGATGATCTCGATGAGTTCCTTGGTGATGATCGCCTGACGCTGCCGGTTGTAGCTGATGGTCAACTTCTTGATCATCTCGCCGGCGTTGCGCGTGGCGTTGTCCATTGCGCTCATGCGCGCGCCCTGTTCGGAGGCGGCGTTTTCCAGGAGCGCCCGATAGACCTGCACCGACACGTTGCGGGGCAGGATATCGGCGAGGATCGCCTCCTCGTCGGGTTCGTATTCCGGGATCGCCCCGCCCGCATCGGCCTGGGCCTCGGCGGCCGGCAGCGCGATCGGGATCAGCTGCTGGGCGGTCGGGATCTGCGAGATCACCGACTTGAAGCGGCTGTAGAACAGGGTGACCACATCGGCTTCGCCATGGGCGAAGAGCGACAGGATGCGCTCGCCGATGCGTTCGGCATCGACGAAGCCGAGCTTCTTGACCCCGGCCAGCTCGATCGTATCGATGATCAGCGAACCATAGTCACGGCGCAGCTGGTCGCGGCCCTTGCGGCCGACGCACAGGATCTTGACGGTCTTGCCGGCGCGGACCAGCTCCTCGATGTGGCGGCGGGCCAGCCGCACGATCGACGAGTTGAAGGCGCCGCACAGGCCGCGTTCGGCGGTCGCGACGACCAGCAGATGGACCTGGTCCTTGCCCGTGCCGACCAGCAGCTGCGGGGCGGAATCCGACCCGGTCTGCTTGGCGGCCAAGTTGAACAGCATCCGCTCCATGCGCTCGGCGAAGGGACGGCCGGCTTCGGCCGCCTCCTGCGCCCGGCGCAGCCGCGAGGCCGCCACCATCTTCATGGCCTTCGTGATCTTCTGCGTCGACTTGACGCTGTTGATCCTCAGGCGGAGGGATTTGAGGCTCGGCATCGGAACCTCGTCAGGCGAAGGTCTTCGAGAACTCGTCGAGGATCGACTTCAGCTGGCCCTCGAGTTCCGGGGTGATCGCCTGGGCGGCGCGGATGCCGTCCAGCACGGCAACGTGCTTGGAGCGCATCAGGCCGAGGAAGGTCTGCTCGAAGCGGGTCACCTGGTCGACGGCGACCTTGTCGAGATAGCCGCGGACGCCCGCGAAGATCGACACGACCTGCTCTTCGACCGGCAGCGGCGAGTACTGGGCCTGCTTCAGCAGCTCGGTCAGGCGCGCGCCGCGGTTCAAGAGGCGCTGGGTCGCGGCGTCGAGGTCCGAGCCGAACTGCGCGAAGGCAGCCATCTCGCGGTACTGGGCGAGCTCGAGCTTGATCGAGCCGGCGACCTGCTTCATCGCCTTGATCTGCGCGGCCGAACCGACGCGGCTGACCGACAGACCGACGTTAATCGCCGGGCGGATGCCGCGGTAGAACAGCTCGGTCTCGAGGAAGATCTGGCCGTCGGTGATCGAGATGACGTTCGTCGGAATGTAGGCCGACACGTCGCCCGCCTGGGTCTCGATGACCGGCAGCGCGGTCAGCGAGCCGAGGCCCGACTTCTCGCCGAGCTTCGCGGCGCGCTCGAGCAGGCGGCTATGCAGGTAGAAGACGTCGCCCGGATAGGCTTCGCGGCCCGGCGGACGGCGCAGCAGCAGCGACATCTGGCGGTAGGCGACGGCCTGCTTGGACAGATCGTCATAGATGATGACGGCATGCATGCCGTTGTCGCGGAAGTATTCGCCCATCGCGCAGGCGGTGTAGGGCGCCAGGAACTGCAGCGGGGCGGGTTCCGACGCGGTCGCGGCGACGACGATCGAGTATTCCAGCGCGCCGTAGTCTTCCAGGGTCTTGACGACCTGGGCGACGGTCGAGCGCTTCTGGCCGACGGCGACGTAGATGCAATAGAGCTTCTTCGACTCGTCCGAACCGGCGTTGACCGACTTCTGGTTCAGGATGGTGTCGATGGCGACGGCGGTCTTGCCGGTCTGGCGGTCGCCGATGATCAGCTCGCGCTGGCCGCGGCCGACGGGCACCAGCGCGTCGAGCGCCTTAAGGCCGGTCTGCATCGGCTCGTGCACCGACTTGCGCGGGATGATGCCCGGCGCCTTGACGTCGACGCGGCGACGCTCGGCCGAGACGATCGGGCCCTTGCCGTCGATCGGGTTGCCCAGCGCGTCGACGACGCGGCCCAGCAGGCCCTTGCCGACGGGGGTGTCGACGATGGCGCCGGTACGCTTGACGAGGTCGCCTTCCTTGATGTCGCGGTCGTCGCCGAAGATGACGACGCCGACATTGTCGGTCTCGAGGTTAAGGGCCATGCCCTTGATGCCGTTCGGGAACTCGACCATCTCGCCGGCCTGGACGCGGTCCAGGCCGTAGACGCGGGCGATACCGTCGCCGACCGACAGCACCTGGCCGACTTCGGCGACAGAGGCTTCGGCGCCGAAATTCTTGATCTGCTGCTTGAGGATTTCGGAGATCTCAGCGGCGCGGATGTCCATCACCCAACCCCTTTCATCGCGTTCTTCAAATTCTGCAGTTTAGTGCGGACCGAGGCGTCAACCAGGCGCGAGCCCAGCTGCACGACCACACCGCCGATCAGCGCGGGATCGACCCAGATGTCGAGATCGACATCGGCCTTCGCCGCTTGCGACAGGGCCGACTTCAGCGCCGCGATCTGCGGGTCCGAAAGCGGCGTCGCGGTATTGACGCGCGCCGTCATCTGGCCGCGCTGGGCGGCGACGAGCTGACGGAAGGCGCGAATGGTCTGGGGCAGCGAGAACAGCCGCCGGTTGGCGGCCACCACGCCGAGGAAGCGGCGGACGAGGTCGCCGATGCCGGCGCGATCGAGCACGGCGGCAAGCGCCCGGCCCTGTTCGTCGCGCGAGAACACCGGCGAGCGCACCAGATGGGCCAGTTCGCTGGATTCGGCGATCATGGCTTCGATCTTGGCGAGGTCGGCGGCGACGGCATCGACAGCGCCGGCTTCCTGCGCAAGGTCGAACAGCGCGGTCGCGTAGCGCCCGGCGACGCCGGAGATGGTCGAGCTGTCAGCGGTCAAGGCCTGGATCCTTGAGACGAGGGCGCCGCGGGCCGGCACCCAATTAAACCGTTGAAATGACGTGGACAATGCCTGACGTGCGCGGCCCGTGGAGGACCCCGTCCGGAAAAGTCGCGCTTACCTACCATAGGGTCTGCGGGCGCGCAACACTGATAGGCACGGTATTTGCGAAGCTATTCGCCGCGGCGGCGCGGCGCGACTTGGCAGGTAATGCCAGCACTTCGACCGATCCTGAAAAAGATCGGGGCCGGCCATGGCAGGGAGGGGTCCATGGCCGGCCGCGGAGTGCCCCCCGGGAGGGATCGTCCCGGGGGCAGGGTCATACGGAGGGTGGTCTTCTTGTCTCGGGCGTCAGAAGCGCAGCGGAATCACCACGTTGAGCGAGGGCGGCGGCGGCGCATAGACCACCGGCGGCGGGGCGTAGTAGACCGGCGGCGGCGGGGGCGGCGCGACATAGACCGGGCGCGCCTGCTGGTACACGACGACCGGCGGCGGGGCGTAGTAGTAATAGCCCCGTTTCTTGGGGCCGTGGCCATGGCCGTGATCGTGGGCGAGGGCCGGACCCGCCGCCAGCGCGATCGCCGCGGCGAGCAGACCGGCAGAAAACGTCAGGCGGGAACGGATGCGCTGCAACATGGTGTCCTCCTTGTGAACACGGACACCACGATAACGCGCCGCCCGCGAGCCGGGTGGTGACAAGAAAGGGACGAAAAACGGCGGTCACATGAAGGATTGCGGGTCGATGTCGACGGCGAGCCTGAGGTTCGAGCCGAGCTTGAGCGGGGCGAGCCAGTCGCGCAGCACCGCCTGCAGGGCGAGGTCGCGCCCCGCCTTGATCAGGAAGCGGTAGCGGTAGCGGCCGCGCAGCAGGCTGAGCGGCGCCGGCGCCGGGCCCAGCACCGCCATGTCGGGCCGGCGCGGGGCGATGCGGGCGATGTGGCGGGCGGCCTCGGCCACCTCGCGCTCGTCGGGGCCGGAGAGGATCAGCGCCGCATAGCGGCCATAGGGCGGGGCCCGCGCCTCGCGGCGCGCCGCCATCTCGGCGGCGACGAAGCGGTCGGCATCGCCGGCGATCAGCGCCTGCATCACCGGGTGTTCGGGGGTGTAGGTCTGCAGGAACACCCTGCCCGGCCGTTCGGCCCGCCCGGCGCGCCCGGCGACCTGGGTCAGGAGCTGGTGGGTGCGCTCGGCCGCCCGCAGGTCGCCGCCGGCGAGGCCGAGATCGGCATCGATGACCCCGACGACGGTCAGCAGCGGGAAATGATGGCCCTTGGCGACGATCTGGGTGCCGACCACCAGGTCGAACTCGCCCCGCCCGATCGCCGCGACCATGTCGGCGGCGGCCTTCGGGCTGGTCAGCGTATCCGACGCCATCAGCGCGATCCGCGCCGCGGGGAAGTGCTCGCCCGCCTCCTCCATCACCCGCTCGACCCCCGGGCCGCAGGGCTTGAAGCGCGCCTCGGCGTGGCAATGCGGGCAATTGTCGGGCACCGCGGCCTGGAAGCCGCAGTGATGGCACATCAACCGGTTGAGATAGCGATGCTCGACCAGCCAGGCGGTGCAGTTCGGACATTGCAGCCGGTGGCCGCAGGCGCCGCACAGCGTCAGCGGGGCGTAACCGCGGCGGTTGAGGAACAGCATCGCCTGCTCGCCGCGGCCCAGCGCCTCCCGGATCGCCTCGATCAGCGGCGGGGCCAGAAATTTCTGCCGATTCGGCGGCGGATGGCGGCGCAGGTCGATCGCCGCAACCTCGGGTAGAACGGCTTCAGCATGGCGCCGGGTCAGCGGATAGCGCTCGTAGCGCCCGTGCTCGCAATTCCACAGCGTTTCCAGGCTTGGCGTCGCCGAGGACAGCACCACCGGCAGGTCGCCCATCTTGGCGCGGACCACCGCCATGTCGCGGGCATGGTAGATGACGCCGTCCTCCTGCTTGAAGGAGGCGTCGTGCTCCTCGTCGACGATGATCAGGCCGAGCGCGCGGTAGGGCAGGAAGAGGGCCGAGCGGGCACCGACCACGACGCGGGCCTCGCCCTCGGCGATCGCCCGCCAGGTCTCGCGCCGGCGGCGGCCGGTGAGGTCGGAATGCCATTCCGCGGGGCGGACGCCGAAGCGCCCGTGGAAGCGCTCCAGCCACTGGGCGGTCAGCGCGATCTCAGGCAGCAGCACCAGCACCTGGCGGCCGTCGCGCAGGGCCGCCGCCACCGCCTCGAAATAGACTTCCGTCTTGCCCGCCCCGGTCACCCCGTGCAGCAGCGCCACCGAGAATTCATGGCGCATGACATGGCCGACCAGGTGTTCGGCGGCGGCCGCCTGGTCGGGCGACAGGTCCGGCCCGGCGCGCAGGGTATCCGGCGCCTCGAATGCCACCGGCGGCGCCAGCGTCACCGCCTGCAGCGTGCCGGCGGTCACCAGCCCCTTGACCACCCCGGCGCCGCAGCCGGCCTCGAAGCACAGTTCCTGCAGCGTGCGCGCCGGCCCCTCGGCCAGCAGATGGATAACCCGCCTGCGGGCGTCGGTCAGCTTTTCCGGCGGCGGCCCGGCCAGCACATAGCCGGTGCGCTGCCGGCCCTGCAGCGGTTCCAGCGCCGCGTGCGAGGACAGGCACATGCGCAGCACCGCGCCCATCGGGTTCAGCGTGTAGGCGGCGAGCCATTCGACGAAGCGGCGCAGATCGGCCAGCATCGGCGGCACGTCGAACTTGTCGGCGACGGGTTTCAGACGGTTGGCGGCGACCCCGTCGTCCGGCGCCTCGTCCCACACCACCCCGACGATCAATCGTCCGCCCAACGGCACCGCGACGATGTCGCCGGGGCCGAGGTCGAGATGGGCCGGCCGGGCATAGGTGTAGCAGCCCGCCAGCGGCAGAGGCAGCAGGACCGAGACTCGCTCTGGCCCCTGGTCGAGGTTGATGCTAGGAAAGGGCGACATCGCGGGGCGCACCATACGTCCCGCCCGCGCCGGGCGGCAAGCCGGCCAAGAAGACCCAAAGCAACCAACCGGCGGGCGGCCCGATGGCCGCCCAGGCCGACACACCTTCGGAGCCTGCCCGACTATGAAGTTTTTCGTCGATACCGCCGACGTCACCGAGATCCGCGAACTGGCGGAGGCCGGCCTGATCGATGGCGTGACCACCAACCCGTCGCTGATCGCCAAGGCGGGCCGCGACTTCATCACCATCGTCAAGGAAATCTGCGCGCTGACCTCGGGCCCGGTCTCGGCCGAAGTCACCGCGACCGATTACGAGGGCATGCTGGCCGAGGGCCGCCGCCTGCGCGACATCGCCGAGAACGTCGCCGTCAAGGTGCCGCTGACGCTCGAGGGCCTCAAGACCTGCCGGACGCTGACCGACGAAGGCACCATGGTCAACGTGACCCTGTGCTTCTCGCCGACCCAGGCGATCCTGGCGGCCAAGGCCGGCGCCACCTTCGTGTCGCCGTTCGTCGGCCGGCTGGACGACATCGGCCAGGACGGCATGCAGCTGATCGCCGACATCGTCGAGATCTACGCGAACTACAACGCGATCACGACCGAGGTGCTGGTCGCCTCGATCCGCCATCCGATGCATATCGTCGAGGCCGCCAAGCTCGGCGCCGACGTCTGCACGGTGCCGGCCAACGTGCTGAAGGCCCTGGTAAAGCATCCGCTGACCGACAAGGGCCTGGCCGCCTTCCTGGCCGACTGGCAGAAAACCGGCCAGTCGATCACCGGGGCCTGAGCCGATGACCGGTCGCATCGAGTCGGCGACGGCGGTGCCCGAGCGCCTCGATGCGACCGCCGTCGCCGCCTGGCTGCGCGACCATCCCGATTTCCTGGTCAAGCATCCCGACCTCGCCCAGGTGCTGGCGCCGCCGTCGCCGCACCAGGGCAACGGGGCGCTGGACCTGCAGGCCTTCATGCTGGAGCGGCTGCGGCGCGACGTCGCCCAGCTGACCTCGACGCGCGAGGCGCTGATCCAGGCGACGCGCGAGAACATGACGATCACCGGGCGGGTGCACGAAGCCGTGCTGCTGATGCTCGATGCCACCACCTTCGAGCATCTGATCCACATCGCCACCCAGGACTGCGCCGAGCTTCTCGGTGTCGATGCCGTCTCGCTCTGCGTCGAGGCGGCCGACGGCGCGATGCCCAAGGTGTCGACCCAGGGCGTGTTCGCCTTGCCCCATGGCGCGGTCGACCGGCTGATCGGCGCCGGCCGCGCGGTGCAGCTGCGCGAGCAGGCGCTGCATACCGACGTGCTCTACGGCCCGGCCGCCAGCCTCGTGCAGTCGGACGCGCTGGTCCGGCTGGAGTTTTCCGCGGCCGCCCCGATCGGCCTGCTGGCGCTGGGCGCCCGCGAAACCGGCAAGTTCCACGCCGGCCAGGGGACCGAGCTCCTGAGCTTCTTTGCCAAGGCCCTGGCCCGGCTGATCCGCCAGTGGCTCGATCTGCCGCCGAGCTGAGCCAGGCGCTCGACCGCGACATCGTCGCCGCCGACGATGTGCGCGCGGCGGTGCAGGCGTGGTTTTCGCATCTCGCCGCCGAGCGGCGGATGAGCGACCATACGCTGCGCGCCTATGTCCAGGACCTGGCCGGCTTCTTTGCCTTTCTCACCCCGCATCTCGGCGGGCCGCCGACCCTGGCGGACCTGCAGGCGCTGCGCCAGGCCGATCTGCGCGGCTGGCTGGCGCGGCGGCGCCAGGCCGGACTCGAACCGGCCTCGGTCGCGCGCGGCCTGTCGACGGTGCGGGGCTTCTTCCGCCGGCTCGAACGCGACGGGCTGGTCGCCAATGCCGCGATCAACACGGTGCGCACCCCCAGGCTGAAACAGGCAGTGCCGCGGCCGCTGACCCCCGACCAGGCGCTGGGCGTGGTCGAGACGGTCGAGGCGCTGTCGGAAGAACCGTGGATCGCGGCCCGCGACGTCGCGGTGATGACGCTGCTCTACGGTTGCGGGCTGCGGCTGGGCGAGGCGCTGGGCCTGAACGGCCGCGACGCGCCGACCGGCGAGACGCTGATCGTCACCGGCAAGGGCGCCAAGCAGCGGCTGGTGCCGATCCTGCCGCAGGTGCGCCAGGCGGTGGCCGAGTATCTGCGGCTCTGCCCCTACCGGATCGGCCCGGACGATCCGCTGTTCCGCGGCGCGCGCGGCGGCCGGCTCGACCCCGCGATCGTCGAAAAGCAGATGCGGCACCTGCGGTCGGCGCTGGGGCTGGGGCCGGAGGCGACGCCGCATGCGCTGCGCCACAGTTTCGCCACCCACCTGCTGGGCGCAGGCGGCGACCTGCGCGCGATCCAGGATCTGCTGGGCCATGCCTCGCTGACCACGACCCAGCGCTATACCGCGGTCGACACCGCCCGGCTGATGGCGATCTACAACGCCGCCCACCCGCGGGCGAAGGCCTGATCGTCGGAAGACCCGACCGTCACGCAGCCTTGACGTCCGGGGTCATGCCGAACGGCACGCCGATCCGGTTCCACAGGTTGATCATGCCGATGACGACCGTCAGCTTGACGATCTCGGCCTCGGTGAAATGCGGTTGCAGCGCAGCGAATTCCGCCTCCGGGATCGGCTGGCCGTCGAGCTGCGTCACCACCTCGGTCCAGGCCAGCGCGGCCTGTTCGCGCGGGGTGAAGAGGTGCCGCGCCTCGCGCCATACCGGCAGCAGCAGCATGCGTTCGTCGCGCTCGCCGGCCTTGCGCGCGTCGGACGTATGCTGGTGGATGCAATAGGCGCAGCCGTTGATCTGCGAGCCGCGGATCTTGACCAGTTCGATCAGCGATTTCTCCAGCCCCGAATTCTCCACGGCCAGATGCAGGGCACCGACGGCCTTCATGATGTCGGGGGCGGCTTCGCGGGCATTGAGACGAGCGGTCATCACGGTTCTCCTGGCTGGACATGGCCGATCAGATAGGCCGTTCTTGGACCAGGCGACAGCACCAAGAAACGTCGAAAAGACTGGCCCATGATCAAGGGCGTCCGGTCAGCCGCCACAGGACCAGCGGCCCGGCCAGCACACCCGCCGCCATGATCGCAAAGGCATAGGCCCAGGCGCCGGGCGCCATCGCCCCGCCGGCGGCATCGAGGGTGACGCCGACCGCGAACGGCCCCAGGAACGACGTGCCGAAACCGACGGTCGAATGCACCGCCAGCACCGCACCGCGGGTCTCCGGGGTCGAGGCGGCGACGACCCCGGCGGTCAGCGCGCCGGAATCGGCCGCCACCAGCACCGCATAGACCAGGGTGACGGCGACGACGAGGCCGTAATCGAACCCGGCCAGCAGCCCGAGGACCAGGCCGACGAGGCCGGAGGCGGTCATCATGCCGATCAGCGCGACGCGGCGGCCGAGGCGCATCGCCAGCTCGTTGCCGAGGAGCGAGGCGGGCAGGCCGATCACCGTGACCAGCGCGGCGACGATGGTCGGGGTGAAGACCCCCGGCGACTGGCCGAGGCGGGCAAGGCAGCTTTCCAGGAAGGCCGTGACCCAGCCGCGCATGGCCGTCAGCTCGAACCCGTGGGCGCCATAGGCCAGCACGAAGGCGAGGATCACCGGGTTGGCGATCACCGGGCGGAAATCGAGCAGCCGTCGCGGCCCCTTGGCCGGCGGTGGCGCATGCGGCGCCAGCAGCAGCAGGGCGGGGACAATCGCGATCAGCGGGCCGACGCCCGCGATGGCCGCGGCCCAGCGCCAGCCCCAGGCGGCGTCGGCCAGCCCGGCCAGCAGATAGGAGAGGCCGACGCCGACCGAATAGTTCGCGGTGTAGAAGGTGACCGCCCGGCTCTGGTCGATCTGGCCCAGCCGGTCGGTCAGGGCCCGCAGGCCGGGCATGTAGACGCCGGCAAGCCCGATGCCGGCGACGAAGCGCCAGGCCATGCCGCTGCCGACGCCGTCGGCGAAGGCGGCGAAGCCGAGATTGCCGAACGCCGACAGGGCGAGCCCGCCGATCAGGATACGGCGGGCGTCGATCCGGTCGGTCCAGGCCATCAGGAAGGGCACGGCCAGCATGTAGCCGATGTAGAAGACGCCGTTGATCGTGCCGGCCTCGGTATTGCTGAGGCCCCAGGCGGCGACGAACTGCGGCAGCAGCGCGGGAAAGGTCGCAAGCGGCAACAGGGCCGCGATCTCGATCGCGACCATGACGAGGGCGACGGCAAAACCGGACATGGCGCGATTCTAGTGCAAGGCGGCCGAGTTGCGCTATGGTCGCGCCCGCAATTTCGACCCGGGAGTGATCGCCATGCCGAGCTTCGACATCGTTTCCAAGACCGACCTCGCCGAGGTCGACAACGCCGTCCAGGGCGTGGTGCGCGAGGTCGGCACGCGCTTCGATTTCAAGGGGTCGAAATGCACGATCGAGCGCAAGGACGAAACCATCACGATCAACGCCGACGACCAGCTCAAGCTGAAGCAGATGCAGGAATTGCTGAAGGGCTATTTCGTGCGCCGCAAGCTCGATCCCGGCTGCCTGGAATGGAAGGACGAGGAGAAGGCGTCGGGCAACACCGTGCGCCAGGTCGTGGTCGTCAAGCAGGGCATCGACAAGGAGCTGGCCAAGAAGATCGTCAAGTCGCTGAAGGATTCGAAGCTGAAGGTCCAGGCCTCGATCCAGGGTGACGAGCTGCGCGTCACCGGCAAGCAGCGCGACGACCTGCAGGCGGCGATCGCGCATGTCAAGGGCATGGATATCGAGATGCCGCTGCAATACGACAATTTCCGTGACTGACCTGCGGCTGATCGCGCAGGAACGGGCGACCGGCCCGCAACTCGATTTCCTGATCCGCGGCCTGCAGGCCGGCGAGGCGGCGGGCACCGGCGATCCCGCCCCGCAGCCCTTCGCCTTCTTCCTGGCCGACGGCGACGCGCTGGTGGCGGGGCTGACGGGCTTCGGCCACGCCGGCGGCGGCTTCATCGACCTGTTCTACGTCGCGCCGGGCCATCGCGGTCAGGGGCTGGGCCGACGGCTCCTCGACGCGGCGGCGGCCCATTGCCGCGACATCGGCCTGGCCTTTCTCACCGTCAACACGATGGCCGCCGCCGCGCGCGATTATTACCTGGCGCGCGGCTTCGTCGTCGAATTCGAGCGGCGCGGCTATCTCAGCGGCGGGGTACTGACCTATCTGCGGCGGGATCTCTAGGGCCGGGGAACAGCGCGCCGTTCACCTCGGCGCCGAAGGCGAAGATGATCGCGGTGACATAGAAGAAGATCAGCGTCGCGATCACGCCGCCCAGGCTGCCGTAGGTCACGCTGTAGGTCGCAAGCTTGGTGACGTAGATCGAGAAGGCCGCGGCGACCAGCAGCCACACCACGCAGGTCAGGATCACGCCCGGCCACAGCTGGGCCATCGGCTTGCGCCGGCGCGGCAACAGCCGGTGCAGCGCCGACAGCCCGACGATCAGCATCACCGAAGCGAAGCCGTAGCGGGCGAGGAACCACAGATCCTCCTTGAACGGGCTGACCGCGGAAAACCGTTCCAGCAGATGCCAGATCACCGGGCCGAGCACGATGATCACCGAGATCAGCAGGGCGAAGATCGCCCCGACCAGGACCAGCATCACGCTCTGCAGCCGCAGTTTCCAGATCGGGCGGTCCTCGACCACCCCGTAGGACCGGTTGAGCAGCAGCCGCAATGCCTCGACCCCGCTCGACGCGGTCCACAGCGCCAGGACGATACCGACGGTGAGGATGTCGCCGCGCTGCTGGGTCAGCACGTCGCGCACCACCGGCGCCAGCACGTCGGTGACCGGGCCGGGGCCGAATTCCAGCATGAACGAGACGAAGCGTTCGGCCATCGTCGCGTCGCCGACGAAACCGGCCAGCGCGGTCAGGAAGATCAGGAAGGGAAACAGCGCCAGGATCGCGGTGAAGGCCATGTGGCCGGACAGTTCGAGGCCGTCATGGGCGACGAAGGCCTTGGTGGCCCGCCACAGCACGGCGCCGGTGCGCCCGGGGATGCGCCGCCACAACGGACGGTGCCCCGCCGTCACGGCAAAATTCCGCAAGGCGGCAGGCACCGGCACGCGATCAGCGGAACAGGAAATAGATCAGGATCAGTACCGGGATCGGCACGCCGAGCAGCCATAGCAACAGATACCGCATTCCTGCCTCCATCGCGAAAAGGAACGTCTGGGCGATGGGGCGAAAACCGCGTCCCGGGCAGTTCGGTTCCGGACGTCAACGGCGTCAGGACCCGAGCTGGGCGCGCAGCGCGTCGGCGAGGGTTTCGGGCGCCGTGCCCTGCGGGAAGCGCGCCACGAAACGACCGTCACGATTCATCAGGTAGATGTAGGCGGAATGGTCCATGCGGTAATCGAGCGGCCCCTGGATATCGTATTTCGCGTAGGTGACGCGATAGGCACGGGCGGCAGCCGCGACCGCTTTCACATCGCCGGTCAGGCCGCGGATGCGCCGATCGAACAGGGCGGTGTAGTCGCGCAACTGGGCGGGCGTGTCGCGCTCGGGATCGACGGTGACGAACAGCGCCTGGACGCCGTCGGCGGCCGGGCCGAGCTGGCCCATCGTCTCGGCGATGACGGCGAGGTCGGTCGGGCAGATGTCGGGGCAATAGGTCAGGCCGAAATAGACCAGCAGCGGCCGGCCGCGAAAATCGGCGTCGGTCACCGGGCGGCCATCCTGGTCGATCAGCGCGAATGGACCACCGATCTTCAGGTCCTGCGCCGCCGCGGGCATGATCAGGGCCGGCAGCAGCATCAGCAGTGCCCGACGGATCCAGCGTCCCATTCTCACCCCCGAAAGCGATTGACCGGCGGACATCGTTGCGGAGGATGGCGGCGATGACCAGAGGCTTCGTTACCCTCATCGCCTGCGTCCTGTTCGTCTGCCCCGCCTGGGGCCAGGGCCATGGCGGCAACGTCGATGAAGCGGTCGCCGGGACCGGCGGGCGCCGCCCCGGCGCGACCCGGGCGGCCGCGCCGATCGACGGTTTCCGTTCGGCGCGCTTCGGTATGGACGAGGCCGCCCTGCGCCGCGCCGTCGCCGGCGATTTCGGCGCCGTGGCGGTCGAACGCACCGTCGACGCAGCCGGCCGGACCCGGCTGTCGGCCCGGCTTGCCGCGCCGTTCCCCGCCGGCGGCGATGCCCTGGGCAACTGGCTTATCGACCCCCGGCGGGGGCTCGTTCGGATCACGCTGGCCTGGCCGCTGGACGACGCCATGCCCGGCGAACTGGCCGAGGCGGCGGTGCTGTTGCGCGACCACCTCGCCTCGTACGGCGAAAACCGGCTGGGACTGCTGGTCGACCAGGCCTTCCCCGACGGGACCAGGCTGGTCATCCTGACCGACGGTCAGGGCCGGGGCGCGACGCTGTCCTACGGTCCGGCGGTGGCCGGCCACCGCGAGGAACTGACACTGACGTACAGCCTTCCGGACGGTGCTACCGCGGTGCGGGATCCAAGTCAGCAAGATTGACGTTTCATGACCAAAACCCTGTTGACGCTGGGCGCGCTCACGGGTGACGCTTGGGTCCTGGACAGTCGTGAGGTCCATTCGATGCAGTCAGTCTTCGTCGACCGGCTCTACAACGAGACGATGGTTCTGCTGGAAGATGCCCGCGATTATGCGGCCGTCGGCGAGCCGCGCGACCGCCACCAGCTCTCACGCTCGGATGCCTGTCTCCTGACCATCGAATCGATGCGCACCACCTCGCGGCTGGTCAGCGTGATGGCCTGGGTGCTCGCCCGCAAGGCGGCCGAGGAGGAAGAGGCGGCAGCCGCCGCCGGTCATGAACCGCTGATGGTCAACGACCATCACGTCGCCCCGATCGACGATCCAGGCAACGTGCTGCCGATGCGCTTCGTGCGCATCGCCCGCCGCGCCCATGACCTGTTCGCCCGCGTCCACCGGATCGACCAGGTGCACTGCTAGAGCGAAGCTTGCCGCGGGGCGCGGGCTCTGCCATCGTCCCGGCCATGACCGACACCCCCGCGACCGAGGCCAAGCCGGCCGCCCACCGCCTGTATCTGATCGACGGCTCGGGCTACATCTTCCGCGCCTATCACGCCCTGCCGCCGCTGACCCGCAAGTCCGACGGCCTGCCGATCGGCGCCGTCGCCGGGTTCTGCAACATGATCAACCGCCTGCTCGAGCAGGCGCGGCAGGCGGGGCAGGCGACGCATATGGCGGTCGTCTTCGACCCGAAGGGCGGAACCTTCCGCAACGAACTCTACGATCTCTACAAGGCCAACCGGTCGGAACCGCCGGAAGACCTGGTGCCGCAATTCCCGCTGATGCGCGACGCCACGCGCGCCTTCGGCCTGCCCTGCCTGGAGCGGGAGGGATTCGAGGCCGACGACGTGATCGCCACCCTGGCCCGGCAGGGCGTCGCCGCCGGCATGGAAGTCGTCGTCATCTCGTCCGACAAGGATCTGATGCAGCTGGTCGGCAACGGCGTGCGCCTGCACGACCCGATGAAGGACAAGCCGATCGGCGAGCCCGAGGTGCGGGAAAAATTCGGCGTCGCGCCCGAGCGCGTCGTCGATGTCCAGGCGCTGGCCGGCGACAGTTCGGACAACGTGCCGGGCGTGCCCGGGATCGGCGTGAAGACGGCGGCCGAGCTGATCAACACCTATGGCAACCTGGAAACGCTGCTGGAGCGGGCGGCCGAGATCAAGCAGCCGAAGCGGCGCGAAAGCCTGATCGCCCATGCCGACAAGGCGCGGCTGTCCAAGCAGCTCGTCACCCTGCGCGACGACGTGCCGCTCGACGTCGACCTCGACGCGCTGACCCTGCATCCGCCGGTCGCGGCGACGATCCTGGCCTTCTGCGACCTGATGGAATTCTCGACCCTGCGCCGGCGCATCGAATCCCAGTTCGGCGCCGCCGCCGTCGTCGAATCGCGCCCGGAACTGCCGGTCCAGGCGACGGCCGAGACGGTCGAGGCGGTGACGCAGAATTATGCGCTGGTGCTGGACGAGACCGCGCTGCAGGGCTGGATCGCGCGGGCCCGGGCAACCGGGCTGGTCGCCGTCGATACCGAGACCACGTCGCTCGAACCGATGAAGGCGACGCTGGTCGGCATCTCGCTGTCGACCGCGCCGGGCGAGGCCTGCTACATCCCGGTCAACCATGTCGACGATTTCGGCCAGCGGGTGCAGCCGCAGCTCGACGCGGCGACCGCGGTCGGGCTGCTCCAGGACATGCTGGCCGATCCGGCGATCCTGAAGGTCGGGCAGAACCTGAAATACGACATGGTGATGCTGGGCCGTCACGGCGCCGTCGTGGCGCCCTATGACGACACCATGCTGATTTCCTACGTGCTGGACGGCGGCCGCCACGGCCACGGGATGGACGAGCTGGCGCGGCTGCATCTCGACCATCAGTGCATCAGCTACGATTCCGTCACCGGCACCGGCAAGGCGCGCATCACCTTCGACCGGGTGCCGATGGACAAGGCGCTGGCCTACGCGGCCGAGGATGCCGACATCACCCTGCGACTGCACCGGGTGCTGAAGCCGCGCCTGCTGGCCGAAAGGCTGACCGGCCTCTACGAGACGATCGAGCGCCCGCTGGCCGGCGTCATCGCCGGGATGGAGGCGGCCGGCATCGTCGTCGACCGCGACGCGCTGATCCGGCTGTCGACCGACTTCGCCCAGCGCATGGCCGAGCTGGAGCGCCGCGCCCATGAACTGGCGGGCGAGACCTTCAACCTGGGGTCGCCCAAGCAGCTCGGCGAGATCCTGTTCGACAAGATGTCGCTGGCCGGGGCCAAGAAGACCAAGACCGGCGCCTACGGCACCGCGGCCGACGTGCTGGAGACGCTGGCCGCGCAGGGACACGAGCTGCCGAAGGTGATCCTCGACTGGCGGCAGCTGTCCAAGCTGAAGGGCACCTACACCGACGCCCTGCGCGACGCGATGAGCCCCGAGACCGGACGCGTCCATACCTCCTATGCGCTCGCCGCGACCTCGACCGGACGCCTGTCGTCGTCGGATCCGAACCTGCAGAACATCCCGATCCGCACCGAGGAAGGGCGCAAGATCCGCAACGCGTTCGTCGCCGCCCCGGGCCATCTGCTGCTCTCGGCCGACTATTCGCAGATCGAGCTGCGCCTGCTCGCCCATATCGCCGATATCGCGGCGCTGAAGGATGCCTTCGCCGCCGGCATCGACATCCATGCCCTGACCGCAAGCCAGGTCTTCGACGTGCCGATCGAGGGGATGGATGCGATGGTCCGCCGACGGGCCAAGGCGATCAATTTCGGCATCATCTACGGCATGTCGGCCTTCGGCCTCAGCCAGCAGCTGGGCATCCCCCAGCGCGAGGCCGCCGGTTTCATCGATGCCTATTTCCAGCGTTTCCCGGGCATCCGCGCCTATATGGACCGCACCAAGACCGAGGCGCACGAGAACGGCTTCGTCTCGACGATCTTCGGCCGGCGCTGCTGGCTGTCGGGCATCAATTCGAAGAACCCGGCCGAGCGCGCCTTCCAGGAACGCGCGGCGATCAACGCGCCGATCCAGGGCTCGGCGGCCGACATCATCAAGCGGGCGATGAACCGCCTGCCGCGTGCCCTGGCCCGGGCCGGGCTGAAGGCGCGGATGCTGCTGCAGGTGCATGACGAACTGGTGTTCGAGCTGCCCGAGGGCGAGGCCGGGGAAACCGCGGCCCTGGTCAAGTCGGTGATGGAGGGGGCCGCCGCGCTGTCGGTGCCGCTGACGGTCGAGACCGGCCTGGCCCGCGACTGGGGCGCCGCCCATTGACGGAAACCGCGCTCTATGCGCCGGTCAAGCGGTTCCTGGAAGGGCTCGGCTACAACGTCAAGGGCGAGATCGGGAATTGCGACATCGTCGCGCTGCGCGAGGGCGAACCGCCGCTGCTGGTCATCGCCGAGCTCAAGCTCGGCTTCAATCTCGAACTGGTGCTGCAGGCGGTCGACCGCATGCCGGCCTGCGATGAAATCTGGGTCGCCGTGCCGGCCTCGGCCAACGGACGCGGCCGTGAGCGCGATCCCCGGGTGATCAAGCTCTGCCGCCGGCTGGGGCTGGGGCTGCTGGTGGTGTCGCCCGGCGGCAGCGTCGCGGCGCTGGCCGAGCCGGCGCAATGGCAGCCGCGCGCCAACCTGAAGCGCCGCTCGCGGCTGATGACCGAGCATCGTCGGCGCCTGGGCGACCCGACCGCCGGCGGATCGACCCGCAGCCCGGTGATGACCGCCTATCGCCAGCGAGCCCTGGCCTGCGCCGCGGCGCTGGCGTCAGCGCCGGGCCGGCCGCGCGACCTCAAGCCGCTGGCGGCCGACGCCGCCGGGATCCTGCAGCACAATGTCTATGGCTGGTTCGAACGGGTCAGCCGCGGGGTCTATGGCCTGACCGAGACCGGCCGGCTGGCGCTGGCCCACTGGCAGCCGCCGCCCGATCAGGCGAGGATGCGCGACAGTTCCTCGGCCGCCTGACGCAGCCGGGGCAGGAAGCGTTCTTCCATCTGGCCGAGATCGCAGCGCGCGGCATGGGTCGAGACGTTGAGCGCCGCGGCCACCGTGCCGTCGCGCTGGCGGATCGGCACGGCGATCGAGCGCAGGCCGATTTCGAATTCCTGGTCGACCGTGACATGGCCCGCCGCCCGCACGGCCGCCAGCCGCGCCTCGATCTCGGCGCGGGCGGTCAGGGTGGTCGGGGTGAAACGGCGCAGGTCGGCGGCGGCGAAATAGCGGTCCAGCGCCTTGTGGTCGAGCCCGGCCAGCAGGATCTGGCCCATCGACGTCGCATGGGCCGGCAGCCGCGTGCCGATCGTCAGCGCGATCGACAGCAGGCGGTGGCGGGCCGCGGCGCGCGCGACATAGACGATCTCGGCACCGTCGAGCACCGCCGCCGAGCAGCTCTCCTCCAGGTCGCGCGAGACCGCGTCGAGCACCGGGCGGGCTGCTTCCCAGAATTCGAGCGAGGATAGATAGGCGAAGCCGAGCGTCAGGACCCGCGGCGTCAGCTCGAAATACTTGCCGTCGGTGGCGACGAACCCGAGTTCGACGAGGGTGAGCAGCGAGCGACGGGCGGCGGCACGGTTCAGGCTCGTCCGCTCGGCCACTTCCGACAGCGTCATCCGCCGGGCATCGCGCCCGAAGCTCTGCAGGACCGACAGGCCGCGCGCCAGCGAATTGACGAACTCCTTGGAGTCCTGCCCCCCTTCGGGACCGTCGTCGGTCATGCCTGCCTCTGTTCGGTTGCCGCACAATCGTTCTTACGTGGCAACCGCGCGGGAGACAAGCCTCAGGGCGCCAGCCCCGGAATCTCGCCGCGGAACAGCAGGATGTTGTCGATCGCGGCATGGGCGTGCTCGCGCATCAGCCCCTCGGCCCGCGCGCCCTTGCCCTGGGAGAGCGCCTCGACGATCGCCTGATGCTGGCGCTGGGCCATCAGCAGGATCTCGTATTGCCGCCGCAGGATCGCCGGGTCGCGGGTGACGCCCAGAAACGCCTTGGCCGAGGCGAAGGGCAGCTTGTCGTTCAGCATGACGGCATTGATCAGCGGCTGGCTGCCGCAGGCATGGACGATCAGCCGGTGGAAGCGTTCGTTGATCCCGGCCCAGCGCTCGCCCGATTCGGCTTGCAGCCGGCCGGGGGCGATGACGGCCTCGCCCTCCTCCAGGCATTGGGCGAGTTCTCCGCCCAGGCTTGCGGTCCAGCCGCCCTCGGCCACCAGCCGGGCGGCCATCCCCTCCAGCACGCCGCGCAGTTCGATGGCGTCGATGATGTCCTTGAGCGAGAAGCCGCGAACCAGGAAGCCGCGGCCGTTGTCGGTCGCGACGATCAGCCCCTCGCCCGCCAGCACCCCGAGAGCGTAGCGCACCGGGGTGCGCGACACGCCGAGGCGTTCGGCAACCGGAATTTCGGCAACCCGGGCCCCCGGCGCCAATTCGCCGTTGAGGATCATCTCGCGCAGCTTCAGCAGGATGCGCTGCTGTTGCGACGAGCGGCTGAGGGCATCGGGCTTCATGCTCCTATTGTATCCAATGAGGAAGTGGCGCGAAAGCATCGCTCATGAACAATGCCGAATTTTGCGGGTGCGAACTGCGTACGCCGGTTCGTTATACGAATTCCTGTTGCTCGACGCGAGCCATTGGATACAATGATGTCAAACGATCTTGTTAGGGAGAGATCCATGTTCATGCAAAACGCATGGTACGTGGCCGCTTGGGGCCGCGAGGTCGGGCGCAGCCTGCTGGCCCGCCGAATCTGCAATCTGCCGATGGTGTTCTATCGCCTGGAGGACGGCAGCGCCGTCGCGCTGGCCGATCGCTGCTGCCATCGCCTGCTGCCGCTGAGCCACGGGCGGCTCGAGGGCGACACCCTGGTCTGCGGCTATCACGGACTGACCTATGACCGCACCGGCCAGTGCGTGAAGGTGCCGAGCCAGGAGCGGGTCTCGCCGCAGGCCCGGGTCACCAGCTATCCGGTGGTCGAGCGGCACCGCTTCGTCTGGGTCTGGGTCGGCGATCCGGCGCTGGCCGATCCGTCCGACGTGCCCGACCTGCACTGGAACGACGATCCGGCCTGGACCGGCGACGGCGACGTGATGGAAGTCGCCTGCGACTATCGCCTGCTGATCGACAACCTGCTCGACCTCAGCCACGAGACCTATGTCCATCCGACCTCGATCGGCGACCACCGCCTGCCCTCGGCCCCGATCAAGACGTCGTTCGACGGCGACACGGTGACGGTCTCGCGCTGGGTGCACGACCATGAGCCGGCGCCGTTCTGGGCCGGGCTGATGCGGCGGGCCCGCGACTATGGCGGGCATTGCGACCGCTGGCAGATCGCGCGCTACGTCAAGCCCTGCTCGGTCGTCATCGATGTCGGCGTGGCCGAGACCGGCACCGGCGCGCCGGAAGGCGACCGGTCGAAGGGCATCAATGCGATGATCCTGAACTCGATCACGCCCGCCACCGACACAAGCTGCTGGTATTTCTGGGCGAATGCGCGAAGCTTCTGTCTCGACGATGCGTCGCTGACCGCCGACATGAAGGCGTCGATCACGCGCATCTTCGGCGAGGACAAGGTGATCGTTCAGGCCCAGCAGCAGGCGATGCTGGAATCACCGGACTACCGCATGATCAACATCAACCTCGACGCCGGTTCGCTCAGGGTGCGGCGGATGATCGAGGAACGCTCTGCCGCCGGGGCCTGACGCCCCGGGACGGATTCGACGAACACGTGGGAGGAAAAACAAGATGACCTGGTTGTCACGCCTCGCGGCGGGTGCCGCGCTCAGCATGGTTTTGGCGGCGGGCACGGCCCTTGCCGCCGATCCGATCAAGGTCGGGCTGATCCTGCCGATGTCGGGGCCGTTCGCCTCGACCGGCAAGCAGGTCGACGCCGCGGTGAAGCTCTATCTGGCGCAGAACGGCAACAAGGTTGCCGGCCGCGAGGTCGAGGTGATCCTGAAGGACGATACCGGGGTCGCCCCGGACACCACCAAGCGCCTGGCGCAGGAACTGATCGTCAAGGACAACGTCGACATCCTGGCCGGCTTCGGGCTGACGCCGCTGGCGCTCGCCACCGCGCCGCTGGCCGAGCAGGCGAAGAAGCCGATGGTGGTGATGGCCGCCGCCTCGTCGATCATCACCGCGAAGTCGCCGACCGCCACCCGCACCTCCGGCACCCTGGCCCAGTCGGCCTGGGCGATCGCGCAATGGGCGGCGAAGAACAACATCAAGAAGGTATTCTCGGTCGTCACCGACTATTCGCCGGGCATCGAGGCCGAGGGGACCTTCAAGAAGGCGTTCACCGAATCGGGCGGCACGGTGGTCGAGGCGGTGCGCATCCCGCTCAAGAATCCCGATTACGGCCCGTTCCTGCAGAAAGCCAAGGATTCGGCGCCCGATGCGATCTTCGCCTTCCTGCCGTCCGGCGAGGGCGCCTCGTTCATGAAGGAATTCGGCGATCGCGGCCTGGGCAAGACGATCAAGCTGATCGCCACCGGCGACGTCACCGACGACGACATCCTGCCGGCGATGGGCGATGCCGCGATCGGCACCATCACCGCGCATTTCTATTCGGCCGCCCATCCGTCGCCGGAGAACAAGACCTATGTCGCCGCCTTCGAGAAGGCCAATGGCGGCATGCGTCCGAACTTCATGTCGGTCGGCGGCTATGACGGCATGAAGCTGATCTTCGACGTGCTGGCCAAGACCGGCGGCAAGGCCGACGCCGACAGCTTCATCGGCGCGGCCAAGGGCATGGCCTGGACCAGCCCGCGCGGCCCGGTGACGATCGAACCCGAGACCCGCGACATCACCCAGACCATCTACATCCGCAAGGTCGAGAAGGTCGACGGCAAGCTCTACAACGTCGAATTCGACCAGATCGCCGCGGTCAAGGATCCGCGCTGATCCGATCCGGCACGATATCCGCCGCCAGCGGGCGCCCACGGGCGCCCGCTTTTTTGTGGCCTCACAGACTCTGTTCGATCCAGGCCGGCCCGGACGACACCTCGAGCTCGATCTTGTGGCGGGCGTTCAGCTGATAGACGGCGATCATGTCGCAGTCGGCGACACCCTCGTAGCCCGAGTTGATCTTCAGCGGATCGACGAAGACCTGGTTGGGGCATATATTCCTGACGACGAATTCGACATAGGCGTTGCCGGCAGACTGCATCCGCACCGTGTAGGTGGCGAAATAGGTGGTGTCGCCGATGGTCATCGGATCCGACGGCGTCGTCGTCGTCGGCACGAAGACGCTCTGGCCGTCCGGCAGCAGCAGCGTCGCATTCGACGGCATCGCCACCCCGGCCTGCGGCTGCTGTCCGAAGGCCGTGTAGTTCGACAGATGCAGGCCGTTGGCGAGCTGGATGTCCTGGAGGGTCCAGACGTTCTTCTTGCCCGGCCCGGGATCGGGGAAGGCACCGTATTCGTGATCCATCCAGGTCAGGCCGGTGACGGGAAACGTCTCGGTGCCGATGGTGATCGAGCCGGAGGCGGCGAGGTTGGTCAGCGAATAATAGAAATTGTTATCCTTGATCGGATCGGTGCCGGGCTTCAGCACCTGCACGCCGGTACCCCAGACCAGCAGCGGCGGCCCCTGCTGGAACAGTTGCAGGTCGATCCGGCAGGCGATGCCGGTCGCGGCATCGGTGAACTGCGCCTGCACCGCCATGTTCAGCGGGTTGCCACCGATCGCCGTCATCGTCACCGCACCGTTGGTCGGATCCGTCGCGGGACCGGGGATCGCAACGAACCAGGGCTTGGTCGGATCGGTCTCGGCCCAGGCGGGCGCATAGCCGATCTGGTCGTTGACGATCTGGTAGTGGACCTGGTTCTCGACGTCGGCGATGGCGATCTCGGTGAAGACCATCGCATCGAGCACGCCGCAGGCATTGACCTCGAAACCGAACTTCCGTCCCGTCGCCGTCTGCAGCGTGCCGACATGCCACCACCATTCGGTCGGCGCCCCGGCATGGCCGTACTGGTCGGCGGGCAGGACGATCGCAGGCAGGGTCGGCGATGCCGACAGGATCGACAGCGCGTAGCGCTGCGCCGTGTCGGTCATGATGCTGGCGGCAAGCCCGCCCGCGCCGGCCGTGCCCAGCATCACCGTGAAGGCGGAGCCGTCCGCCCCGCTGAAACTCAGCACGAACATGCCGGGATTGTAGCGGTAACCAGCGACCGGCTGCAGCGCACCCCCGCCGGCGAAGATCGCGAAATCGAACCGGATATCGTCCGGACCGGCGATGGCGAGGACCGGCTTTCCGGTGACCACGTCGAAGTAGTTTCCGACGAAGGCGGCCAGCGGCACGGCGTTGTAGTAGGTGCTGCCGGTCACCGTCGATCCCCCGACCTGCCCGGCGAACGAGACCAGCCGGCCCGCCTGATAGTCGCGGGTGAACACGAGATTCACGAGGTTGGGAATGGTCAGGGTCGCGCCGTCGAAGGCGATGCCGTCGGCCGCGGTGAAGGTCGTCGCCGTCGCCCCATCCATCGACAGGCTGATGGTGACGTCGATGCTGTCGGCCGGCGGCTGGGTCGCTACGGCCACGGTGGTGTCGATCGACAGGAAGGCGCCTGGCGCCACATCCATCTGGTAGTACCCGGTGAAGGGGACGAGCTTGCTGGGATCCATCGGTCTGACGCCCCTCATGTTTGTGTTGGATCTCACTCTGACGACTAAACGCTAGACCAAAAACCCGATACGGCAAGCGGCCGCAGCACTAGACCCGGAAAAGAGTCCAATATTGAAATTTTATTGCTTTATTTGTTGACAGTAGACATTCGCGCGCCCTAACCTGCGCCCATGTCGCTCGCTGCCGCCGATCTGCCGCTGTCGCTTGCCCGTCATATCGCCACCCAGATCGGCGACGAGATCGAGCAAGGCCTGTGGAAACCGGGCGAGCGGCTGTCCGAGGAGGTCATCGCCCGCCGCTTCGGCGTCAGCCGCGGGCCGGTGCGCGAGGCGCTGCAGATCCTGGCGCGCGAGGAACTGGCGGTGATCCGCCCGCGCCTCGGCGCTTCGGTGATCCAGCTGCAGCCCGACGAGATCATCGACATGTTCGAGGTGCGCGGGTCGCTCTACGCGCTGGCCATCCGCCTGTTCGTGCGGCGGGCGACCGCGGCCGAGATGGACGGCTACATCGCCCTGGGGCAGGAGATCCGGCGGATCGCCGCCGGCGAACCCGATGTCGACCCGCGCGAGTTCGCCCGCGCGATCCAGGCCGCCTCGGCCTATGCCCTGGCCCATTCGGGCAATGCCCGGCTGAAGGCGACGATGGGCCGCATGAACCGGCAGGCCTATCGCTACTACGCGATCCTTATGCATTCGATCCCGGCCCATCGCCGCGCCCTGCTGGAGATGAGCGCGCGGATGAACGATGCCATCCACACCCGCGACGCCGAGACCGCCTCGATCGAGGCGTGGCGCATCGTCGAGCTCAACCAGTCCGTCATCAGAAGGATCCTCGGGATACCGGGGACGCAACCGGAGGAAACGCCATGCTCACCCGCAGGACCGCACTTGCCGGATTGACCGCGTTCGGCGCGCTGGCCGCCAACCGGGCGCTTACCGCCGCGGCGATACCCGATGCCGCCGACTGGGCCCGGGTGGTCGAGGCCGCGAAGAAGGAGGGTGAAATCTCGCTCTATTCCAGCGGCATCGCCCGCATGGAAGAGCCGCTGATGCAGCGCTTCGAAGCGGAATACGGCATCAAGGTCCGCTATGCCCGGCCGGGCGGCGGCGAGATCGTCGTCCGCAAATACGAGACCGAGGCGCAGGCGGGCAAGCCGGCGGTCGACGTGATGACGCTGACCGACAATGCGCTCGGCCTCTATCTCGAGGACCAGCAGCTGCTGGCACCGGTGGCGGTGCCCAACATGGCCAAGCTGGCGCCGCAGGTCCTGGCCGACAACCCGCTGATCGCGCCATCCGGGCTGTTCGGCCTGGTCATCACCTACAACACGAAGATGCTGACGCCGGACAAGGCGCCGAAATCCTATGCCGACCTGGCCAAGCCCGAATACAAGAGCCAGGTTCTGCTCGGCGCGCCGGAAAACGCCGGTTCGACCACGATCCTGATCAAGGCCTGGCTGGACCTCTACGGCTGGGACTTCATCGAGAAGCTGCGGGCCAACGACGTTGCCGAGATGCGGCTGCAGGCCGAGGCCATGCAGGCCGTGGCGCGCGGCGAGAAGGCCATCTGCGTGGTGGCGCAAAGCTGGGCCTATACCAATATCGGCCAGGGCGCGCCGGCGGCGATCGTCTGGCCCTCCGACGGCACGGTGATGGCCGATGGCTGCATGGTGATCGCGCGCAATGCGCCGCATCCCAACGCGGCGCGCGTATTCCTCAACCATGCGCTGTCGGCCGGGTACCAGGAGGCGATCGCCAAGGCGACCGGCATCTACGGCTCGGCGGCCGGCCTGACGCCGCCCGCCGGCATCCCGCCGCTCGACAGTCTGAAGATCATCCGGCCGGACACCCGCCAGCTCGCTGCCCAGCGCGGCGAGATGCTGGATCGCTGGCGCAAGCTGATGGGCTGAAGGCAGGGCGATGAGCGCGGTAACCGTATCGGGCCTGGTCAAGGCCTTCGGCGCGGTGCGCGCCGTCGACGACGTGTCCTTCGAGCTTCCCTCGGGCGCGGTGCTCGGCCTGCTCGGGCCTTCGGGCTGCGGCAAGACCACCCTGCTCCGCTGCATCGCCGGGCTGGAGACGCCGGACGACGGCACGATCGCGATCGGCCAGGCCACGGTGTTTGCCGAACGGGGCCGCGTGCTGGTGCCGCCGGAGCGGCGCGAGCTCGGCATGATGTTCCAGTCCTATGCGATCTGGCCGCATATGACGGTGGCCGAGAACGTCGCCTTCGGGCTGAAGGTGCGGGGCTGGAATGCCGCCAAGACCGCACGCCGGATCGAGGAGGCACTGGACCTGGTACGCCTGCCCGGCTACGGCCGGCGCTATCCCGGCGAACTCTCCGGCGGCCAGATGCAGCGCGTGGTGCTGGCGCGCTGCCTTGCCTATCACCCGGCCCTGCTGCTGCTCGACGAGCCGCTGGCCAATCTCGACGCCCATCTGCGCGAGGAAATGCGCGCCGAGTTGCGCCGCATCCAGCGCGAGACCGGCACCACGATGGTCGCCGTCACCCACGATCAGGCCGAGGCGCTGGCACTGTCCGACCTGATACTGGTGATGGAGGCGGGCCGGGTGCGCCAGGCAGCCGATCCGCGCGCGCTGCATGCGCGGCCGGCCTCGCCGGAGATCGCCCGGTTCCTCGGCGCCGTCAACCGGCTGGACGGTGCGGCACGCGCCGGCGGCCTGGTCGCCCTGGCCGGCGGCGGCGTGGTCGGCATCGACCATGCGCAGCCGGCCGGCAGCCCGGTGGTCCTTTATCTGCGGCCGGGCGATCTTCGACTGGGCGCAGCGAACGGCGACGCCAACGGCCCGCTGGCGCGGGTCGACAGCGTCGAGTTCCTCGGCGAGGCGCTGCGCTATCGCGTCCTGGTCGGCGACCGCGTCCTGGTGGTCGATCAGCCGCTGGGCGGCCCCGAATACGATCTCGGCGCCGACGTGCGGATCGCCGTCGACGGCAGCGCTGCAAGCTGTTTTGCCGCATGACCGCGCTGCGACGTTTCCCCTTCGCCCTCTGGCTCGCTTTCGCGCTCGCGGCCGCCGGCGTCGCCATCCTCAACCTGCTGCCGATCGCCTGGCTCGGCATCGGCAGCCTGAAGCAGGCCGGCGGCACGCTCGGCTTCGGGCGCTATGTCGAACTGTTCGAACGCTTCTCGTTCGCCGGCGTGCTGGTCAATTCGTGGATCTACGCGCTCGGCACCACCCTCTTGAGCCTGGTGCTCGGCGTGGCGCTCGCCGTGCTGGTCGCGCGCACCGATCTGCCGGGCAAGGCGCTGGTCCGCTTCACCGCCCTCTTCGCCTTCGTCAGCCCGCCCTGGCTGACCGCGATGGCCTATGTCTTCCTGGCCAGCCCCAATGCCGGCTATCTCAACCTCGCCCTCGAGGCGCTGATCGGCGTCAAGCCGCTCAACATCCATTCGATGGCGGGCATGATCTATGTCTCGAGCCTGTTTCTCTACGCCTATGTGTTCCTGACGGTCGAGGCGGCACTGGCCGGGCTCGACGGCGCCTATGAGGAAGCCGCGCGCGTGACCGGCGCCTCGTCCTTCACCGTGATCCGCCGCGTCACCCTGCCGCTGGTGGCGCCCAGCCTGATCGCGGCCTCGATCTTCTCGCTGATCATCAGCTGGGGGCTGTTTGCGACGCCGGCGATCCTCGGCATGCCGGCGCGCCTCTACGTCTTCGCCACGCAGCTCTACCTGTTCCTCAACGGCTTCCCGCCGCGCTACGAGGTGGCAGCCGCCATGGGCGTGCTGTTCTGTCTGGTCGCCTTCCTGCTGGGCGGGTTGTTGTGGCTGACGCGGCGACGCCGCGATGCCGCGCGCTTTGCCGTGATCGGCGGCAAGGGCCGGCGGCCATCGCTGCTGCCGCTCGGCCGGGCCCGGCCGCTGGCCGCGGCCTTCGCCGTGCTGGTGTCGATCCTTGCGGTCATCCTGCCCTACGCGATCATCCTGTGGATGTCGCTGAATACCGCCTGGTTCGGCGGCGCCTCGTTGAAGGACCTGTCGTTCGGCAATTTTTCCTATGTCCTGACCGAGTATCGCGACATCTGGCGCATCGTCGGCAATACGCTGGGCATCGCCGGGATGGAGGCAGGCATGGTGCTGCTGCTCGCCTTCGCCGTCGCCTATCTCGCCCGCCGCACCGCCCTGCCCGGCCGCACCGTGCTGTCCGGCGCCGCCTATCTGACGGTGCTGGTGCCGGGCACCGCGTTCGTCATCGGCGTGATCTGGGCCTGGATCAAGTCGCCGATGGGCCTCTATGGCGGATTGCTGCTGATCGCGATGGCGCAGGCCGCGCGCTCGCTGCCGCTGGCCCTGCGCAATATCGGCGACGGGCTGGGCCAGGTCGACCGCAGCCTGGAGGAAGCCGCCGTCATCTGCGGCGCCGGCCGGTTCACGCGGATCCGCGCCGTCCTGCTGCCGTTGCTGCGGCCGGTGCTGCTCGGCGCCTTCGCCCTGGTCTTCCTGTCCGGCCTGCGCGATCTCAACACGCCGCTGTTCCTCGGCGGCGGCTCGGCCGACACGCTGACGCTCGCCGTCGTCATCTTCAATTTCTGGAGCGAGAGCCGCATGGGCGAAAGCGCGGCCCTGACCATCCTGCTGCTTGGTCTCACGCTTGCCGTCTTCCTGCCGCTGCATCTGTTCGTGAGGGTTCGCCAATGACCTCTGGTCCGTTATCGGGTATTCGCGTGCTCGACATCACCCATGTGCTGGCGGGGCCCTATGCGACCTATCAGCTGGCGCTGCTCGGCGCCGAGGTGATCAAGGTCGAGCGGCCGGGCATCGGCGACGTCATGCGCCATGCCCATCGCGGCACCACCCCGCCAGGCTTTGCCCCGGGCTTCGTCGCGATGAACGCCGGCAAGCGCTCGCTTGCCCTCGATCTCGGCCGGCCCGAAGGCATCGCCCTGCTGCGGCGCCTGGCCGGCGAGGTCGACGTGGTGATCGAGAACATGCGGCCCGGCACGATGGCGAAGAAGGGGCTGGACGCCGCGACGCTGATGGCCGCCAATCCGCGGCTGGTCCATTGCTCGGTCTCCGGCTGGGGCAACGAGCGCCCGGCCTATGACCATGTGATCCAGGCGGCAACCGGCATGATGCTGGTCAACGGCGACGATCCCGCGGCGGCGCCGATGAAGATGGGCGGCCCCATCGTCGACATCGCCACCGGCCAGTCGACGGCTTTCGCGATCCTGGCGGCGCTGATGCAGCGGGCGCAGACCGGCCGGGGCACCGCGATCACCGTCTCGATGGTCGACGCGGCCTTGCAGCTGATGTTCAGCGCCGCCTCGGGCTGGCTGCTGGCCGGGCAGGCGCCGCAGCGTGTCGGCAACCGCGGCTTCGCCGGCAGCCCGGCCTCGGACACGTTCGCGACGGCCGATGGCTGGATCGCCACCGGCGCCAACACCCGCGCCCAGTTCGAGCGGCTGGCCCGCACCATCGGACGCGCCGACCTGATCGACGATCCGCGCTTTGCCACGCCACCCGGCCGGGCGGCGGGCTTCATGAGCGCCGGCAACGAAACGCTGCTGCGCCAGGAACTCGCCGCCACCTTCGCCACCGCCGACGCCGAGACCTGGGAGGCCAGACTGAACCAGGCCGGCGTGCCCGCGGCCAAGGTGCGCGGCATCGGCGAATTCCTCGACGCTGTCTACCCGAACCTCGGCCCCGCGCTGATCGACCTGCCGCCGCTGCCCGGCTATCCGCCGGCACCGAAGGGCCTCGGCCTGCCGATGAAGGGCCCGGATTTCACGCCGCAACCGGCACCGCCGCCGGCGCTCGGCCAGGACAGTCGCGCGATCCTGACGGGGATGGGCCTGGCCGCCGCCGAGATCGAGACGCTGGTGGCAGGCGGGGTGGTCGGCGTCGCAGCGGCCTAACGGCCGACTAGGTCCTGGTTCCCGTGGTCTCGCGCTCCATCACGGTGAAGCCGAGATCGAGGCAGGTCCGCTCGGGCCGCTTGCCGCGCAACAGCGACAGCAGCATCGATGCCGCCTCGCGCCCGATGGCAAAGCGGGGCGTCGCCACCGTGGTCAGGGCCGGGACGGTCCAGGCCGAGGCGGCGAGGTCGTTGAAGCCGGCGATGGCCAGCCGGTCGGGCACCGCGATGCCGAGCCGACGGCAGCGATAGATCGCGCCCTGGGCCAGATCGTCGTTGCAGAAGAACAGCGCATCGCAGTCGGGCGCCTGCGCCAGCATGCGGTCGAGCAGTTCGGCCCCGAAGCCGATCGACGACGGTTCGGGCGACAGGAGTTCGAGGTTGGCGTCGTAGAGCCCGGCTTCCTGCATCGCGCGGCGATAGCCCTCGCCGCGGCGGATCGTGCGTTCGTCGAGCTGGGCGGCGACGAAGCCGATGCGGCGATAGCCGCGTTCGATCAGCCGGCGGGTCATGGCCTGACCACCCTCGATCTGCGACAGGCCGACGGCATAGATGTCGGGCCGGTCGGACAGTTCCATCATGTGTACGGTCGGGATGGCCAGGCCGCGCAGCCGCGTCCAGGTCGCGGCGCTGTGGCCGAGCCCGGTGAGCAACAGGCCGTCGGGATTGTATTCGAGATAGGTTTCGAGCAAGCGTTCCTCGCCGTCGCCGGAATAGCCGGTGACGCCGATCAGGATCTGGTAGCCCTCCGGGTGCATGACCTGGTGGATGCCGGCGACCGTGTCGATGAAGACGGTGTTGGTCAGCGACGGGATCAGCACCGCGATCGTCATCGACCGGGCCGAGGCGAGTTGGCTTGCCGCCCGATTGGGCAGATAGCCGAGATCGCGGGCCGCCGCCTGGATCCGTTCGCGCAGCGAATCGGCGACACGGTCGGGGGTCTTGAAGGCGCGGCTGACCGTCATGGCCGAGACGCCGACGCGCTCGGCCACATCCGCCATCGTGGCGCGGCCGGTGCGGGAGGAGCGCGGTTTGCGTGGGGGCGAAGCTCTGGTCACGGTCATCGCAGAAAAGCACAAAATTCCGGCCTGGGCATTTACAGTATAATCATATTAGCGCTAACATGACCAGATGGAGGCACGATCGATCCTCGTTGTCATGGGTGTCTGCGGCTGCGGCAAGACCGTGATCGGCCGTGATGTTGCCCACCGCCTGCAATACAACTTTATCGAGGGTGACGAGTACCACCCCCCGGACAATGTCGCGAAGATGCGGTCGGGCATTCCGCTGACCGACGACGACCGCCGGCCCTGGCTGGAAGCGCTGGGCCAGCGCATTGCCACGGCGGCTGCCCGGGGCGCGGGATTGGTGGTTTCCTGCTCGGCGCTGAAGCGCCGTTATCGCGACATTCTGCGCGGAGACGGCCTGCCGGTGCATTTCGTCCACCTGGCCGGACCGCCGGCACTGATCGCCCGGCGCATGGAAGGCCGCAGCGGCCATTTCATGCCGGCCAGCCTGATCGACAGCCAGTTCGCGGCGCTGGAGCCGCCCGAACCGGACGAATCGGCAGAAACCCATGACATCGCGCTGCCCGCCGAGGTGATTGCCGAACGGGTCGCAGCCCGGTTCAGCTGACCGGCGCGACCGGTTCGTCGAGGGCCAGGCCGTCGAGGATCGGACAGTCCGGCCGGTCGTCGCCGTGGCAGCAGCCGGCGAGATGTTTCAGCGTGTCGCGAATCGAGGCGAGCTCGGCGATCTTGGCGTCGAGTTCGGCGACATGATCCATCGCGATGGCCTTGACCTCGGCCGAGCTGCGGCCCGTGTCCTGCCACAGGGCCAGCAAGGTCGCGATCTGCGGCATCGAGAAGCCGAGTCCGCGCGAGCGCCGGATGAAACGCAGCGTATGCAACTCGCGCGGGCCATAGACGCGATAGCCTGCGGCGCTGCGATCGGCCTGCGGCAGCAGGCCGATCTCCTCGTAGTAGCGGATCATCTTGGCCGACACGCCGGAGGCGCGGGCCGCGGTCCCGATGTTCATGCCCATGGCACCAGTCTCAACCTTCCCATGGTGGGAGGGTCAAGAAGGGATTTCAGGCTTCGAGCATCCGCTTCAGCAGGTCGATATCCTCGGCGAAGGCCGAGTCGGTCGAGCGGAGCTGCTCGATCTTCTTGACCGCGTGCATGACCGTGGTGTGGTCGCGGCCCCCGAACTTGCGCCCGATCTCGGGCAACGAGCGCGAGGTCAGCTGCTTGGCGAGGTACATCGCCACCTGGCGCGGCCGGGCCACGACCCGGGCACGGCGGGCCGAGGTCATGTCCATGAACTTGATGTTGTAGTGCTCGGCCACCTTCTTCTGGATCTCCTCGATGGTGACCCGGCGGTCGTTGGCGCGCAGCAGGTCCTGCAGCACTTCCTGGGCGGTCTCGAGCGTGATCGGCCGGCCGACGAGGTTGGCGTAGGCGACCAGCCGGTTCAGCGCCCCTTCGAGTTCGCGCACATTTGAAGTGATGCGATGGGCGAGGAATTCCAGCACCTTCGGCGCCAGGTTCCGCCAGCCCGCCCGTTCGGCCTTGGCCTGCAGGATCGCCAGCCGCAGCTCGTAATCGGTCGGCTGGACGTCGGCCACGAGGCCCCAGCCCAGTCGCGAGCGGATCCGTTCCTCGATGCCGTCGAGGTCGGACGGCGACCGGTCGCCCGAGATGATGATCTGGCGGTGCCGGTCGCACAGCGCGTTGAAGGTATGGAAGAATTCTTCCTGCGTATTGTTCTTGCCGGCGATGAACTGGATGTCGTCGATCATCAGCACGTCGACCGAGCGGAAGGTTTCCTTGAACGCCATGGTGTCCTGGAAACGGACCGCACGGACGAATTCATACAGGAACTTCTCCGCCGACAGGTAGATCACCTTGCGGTTCGGAAAACGCTGGCGGATATGCCACCCGATCGCATGCATCAGATGGGTCTTGCCCAGCCCGACCCCGCCGTAAAGAAACAGCGGGTTGAAGGCGACCGTCTCCGATTCGGCGACGCGGCGCGCCGCGGCATGGGCGAATTCGTTCGACTTGCCGACGACGAAGCTGTCGAAGGTGAAGCGCGGGTCGAGCGGGGCGGAAAGCTGGCGCTCGGTCGGTTCCTCCGGCCGGACGTCGCCGCGCTGCGACGAGGCAACGACGACGGGCCGCGATGCCGGGCTGGCGGCACCGGGGCCGGGCAGGGCGCCGGCCATCGGCTCGGGCGCCGGCAGGGCGTCGCCGCGCGCCACACCGGTCTTGCGGATCGCCGCCTTCACCTGCAGCGAGACGGCGCGCACACCGGGGCGCTCGACCTTCCACAACTCGCGGATGCGATCGAGATAATGGCTCTGCACCCAGTCACGCATGAAGCGCGTCGGCGCGCTGAGGGTCACCGCCGAGTCGGCGATGCCGACGAGACCGAGCGGCTTCAGCCACGAGTTGAACGCCGCGTCGCCGACTTCCTGGCGCAGGCGCGTGCGCACCTGAACCCATTGTTCGTCGATGCCGTCCGGGCGCAGCGTTTCGCTCATCATCGCCCCCACGGTCACGACTGCGCCCACGGCAGACCCGCAAGCTTCCAGCCGTTGACCTGGCCGCGATGCCGCTGCGAATCGAGATCGCCTTCGAATCCGCCCAGGATGTTGTAGCAGCGGGCATAGCCCAGCGCCGTCATCGCCCGGGCAGCCGAAGCCGAACGGGCGCCGGAACGGCACAGGAAATAAATCGCCGAATCGGGGCTCACGCCCTGCGCGGCCACCGTCGCCGCGAAGTCGGGATTCGGCTTCATGCCGGGGAACGTCGCCCAGGCGGCGCGCACCACGTCCTTGCCCAGCGACGACAGGTCGGGCAGGCCGACAAAACTCCATTCCGCATCGGACCGCACGTCCACCAGGACCGCCTTCGCCTCCGCGCGCAACGCTTCCCAGGCAGCCTCAGGGGTCACGTCGCCCGCATAGCCGGCAACGGCCTCACCCGGTTTCGCCATCGTCATACCTTGGTCCCTCCCAGTACGCGCGACCCTGCATCAGCAAACTCTGCTCGCAACACTTCGACCCGACCTATGCAGGCTACGCCCGACACTGACTGCCCCCGCTCGTTACGACGCCGAATGCGGCTTGCCCCCGCCGGGCAGCGGCCGCATCCCTACAAAAAAGACAACGCGAACCCTCTGCCCGGGCCCCCGCCAGGAACCCGCCCAAAACCGTTCGCCTTGTGTGATAAGGGCCTCGACGGCCCCCGTGATCAACGAAGGACCCGAGCATAAGCGGACTCGTTTCGGACTCGCAACGGGGAAGAATCCAGAACGCGAAGACTCTTTCACGGCCCTGTAACCTGGGAGCCACAGAGTCCTCGCGGGCGGCGCGGAAGCTAATTATTTCGCGCGGATTTGACGTAATCCTGAGACGATCATCATTAAAAAAGCCTAAACACTGTCGTGATCGGTGAAGACTCAAATGGATTCAACGACACCCCTGCAATAGCAGCGGCAGGACTCTCGCATCCCGCCCCGGTCAAGCCATGCCGGTGACCTTCAGAGGGCCCGGGATGGTCGAGCCGCGCCCGTCCGAACACACGCGCGGACAGTCATCGGACGTCATCGATTGGTCACGGTCGGCGACGGCACAGCAGCGTCGTCTGCGGCATTACACGGCCGGCAGTAAAACGGCCCCGTTTCCGGGGCCGTTGCTAGATCGAAGGCGAAGTGAAAGGACGGCGACTAGACCGCGACGCGGATCGGCCAGATGTCGAAACGCTGCCAGACATTGCCGCGGGTGTAGGGATCCTCGGCGATCCATCGGTCGAGGGCGGCGCGGTCTTCCATCGCCACCATCATGGTCGAGCCGATCATGCCGCCCTCGGCATTCAGGATCGGGCCGCCGACGATGATCTGGCCGGCGGCCTTGGCGCCGCGGGCGCGTTCGAGATGGGCGTCGCGCACCGCCTGGCGGCGGGCCGGCGCCTCGGCATCGGTGCCGTCCCATGCCAGGATCTGGAACTGCTGCATGTCGTTCTCCTGAAGATTATTCGTTCTCGCCGAATCGGCTTTCCACCAGGGCCGTCAGCGATTCGATCGCTTCCCGCGCATCCTCGCCGCGCACGTGGATCGTGATCTCCGAACCGATGCCGGCGGCCAGCATCATCAGCCCCATGATCGACAGGCCGGTGACGGTCTGACCATCCTTCTCGACCGTGACCTCGGATTTGAACTGGCCGGAGGCGGTCGCGAACTTCGACGCGGCGCGGGCATGCAGCCCGCGCTGGTTGACGATGGTGACGGTGCGGGAAATCGGGTCGCTCATCTCGGCGTCCGCCCTCTCACGCGTTCGACGCCAGCAGCTTGGAGGCGACGTTGATGTACTTGCGCCCCGCCTCCTGCGCCGCGATCACCGAAGCGTGCAGGTCGGCCTTGGTCCGCACCGAGGCAAGCTTGATCAGCATCGGCAGGTTGATGCCGGCAATCACCTCGATCTTGCCCTGGTCCATGATCGAGATGGCAAGATTGGAGGGCGTGCCCCCGAACATGTCGGTCAGCACGATGACCCCTTCGCCCGAATCGACCGCAGCAACGGCGGCCAGGATGTCCGCCCGCCGCATTTCCATGTCGTCGTCCGGGCCGATGCAGACCGCGCGCATGTCGGGCTGCTTGCCGACGACGTGTTCGGTCGCGGCGATGAATTCGGCAGCGAGCCGCCCGTGGGTGACCAGTACAAGGCCAATCATCCGTTCCTCATTCGCTCATCGCGCCACGTCGCGTCACTCCCCGCCATGATCGCGATCGCGATGATGCAGGCTGACGCGATGGCCGGCGGCGGCCAGCCGCTCGACCAGGCGCTCGGCGGTATAGACCGAGCGGTGGCGGCCGCCGGTGCATCCGACGGCTATGGTGAGATAGGACTTGCCCTCGCGGCCATAGGCCGGGATCAGGCTGAGAATAAGATCCGAGAAGGCGGCAAAGAACGGTGGCCAGGCAGGATCGGCGGCAATGAACGCGCCGACCTCCGGATCATCGCCGGTCTTTGCCTTCAAGCCGGGCTTGTAGAAGGGATTGTCGAGGAAGCGGACGTCGAAGACGAGGTCGGCTTCGCGCGGCAAGCCCTGGCGATAGGAAAACGACACGACGCTGAGGCCGAGGCCCGGGCCGCGTTCGAGGTCGTGGGACGCCGTGATGACCCGGCGGAATTCGGGCAGCGACAGGATCGAGGTGTCGAGCACCTGGTCGGCAGCGGCGCGGATCGGCGCCATAATCTGGCGTTCGATGGCGATGCCGTCCTCGACCGTGCGGTCGGCCGCCAGCGGATGGCGGCGGCGCGTCGCACTGAACCGCGTGCGCAGCACCGTGTCGTCGGCCTCCAGATAGAGAAGCGAGACGCTGAAGCCGCGATGCTGGCGAAACCGGGCCAGCACCTCGATGAAGCCGTCGGCCGTGAAGCCGCGGCTGCGCGTGTCGATGCCGATCGCCAGCGCCCGGGTGCCGGCGCGACGCTCCAGGCCCTCTTCCGGCCCGGCATCGTCGGCGAGGCCGCGCAACAGGAACAGCGGCAGATTGTCGATCGCCTCGTAGCCGAGGTCTTCCAGCACCTTCAGGGCCGACGACCGGCCGGCACCCGAAAGGCCGGTGACGAAGACGAGACGGGTGATCGACAAGGTCATGACCGACCGGAAACCTGGCCGATGGCCGGGCCATGCACGGCCGCGACCGGCGCCAGCCGGCCGTCCCGGACCAGCCGGGCGCAAAGGCGCAGCTTGGCCGGGGTGGCATCGTCGAAGGCATGCAGGCGCAGATGGGGCAGGGCAACACCGCAAAGCCGGATGCGGGCAGGCGCGGGCAGCCGCTCGACCGCCGGGCGGTCGACGAGATCGACGACCAGCCCCAGCGCCACCTCGGGCAGGCAGGGGATGAGCACCGGCCCGAAGCCACGCATTTCGATCAGCCCCAGCAATGCCGAAGGCGCGCTGGCGACGACCTGGTCGCCGCGGCGTTCCAACATGACTTGATCGTCGGCGACCAATTCGGCTCCGCCGTCGATCAGACGCAACGCCAGATCCGACTTACCCGCACCGGACGGTCCTCTCAGCAGCAAACCGAGCCCCTCGCTCGCCACGCAGGTCGCGTGCACGCTGCCCCTCTCACCCACCATGGCGCGACACACTGCGTTGCCCCGGCCCGGGTGTCAATGGTCGACCCCACACGGTTGTGCAGGCCCGAAATCGGGCCCGTCGCATCAATTTCATCATCGTCGACTGTTTCCCGTCGAGGCCGGCGGCGGCCTGCGGGGACCCGGCGCGACGGCACCGGGTTCGATGCCCCGCCCCGGTTATTCCAAATCCGGGCGTCCAACATGTGGGCATATGGGGTCAGGCGCCGCGCGGACAAGGCCGATCACCGGGCCGTTATCAGCCCCTATCCCGGCAGGCGCAGCACGAAGCGGGCGCCGTCGATGTCGCCATCCTCGTCCAGGCGGTTTTCGGCGGTCAGGCTGCCACCCAGCCGCTCGACGATCTGGCGCGAGATCGACAGGCCCAGCCCGGAATGGGTGCCGAAGGCCTCGCCCGCCGGCCGTTCGGAATAGAAGCGGTCGAAGATCGCCTCGAACTTGTCCGGCGGGATGCCGGGACCCTCGTCCTCGACGGTGACGATGACCCGCCCGGTCTCGCGCCAGGCCGTGATGATGATGCGGCCGGCAGGCGGGCTGAACGAGACGGCGTTGGCCAGCAGGTTGCGCACCACCTGGCCCAGCCGCCCCTCCAGCCCCCTGACGATCAGCGGGTCGGTTTCCGGCAGATGCAGCTCGACGACCGGACCGTTCGGGTTGGCCGCTTCGTGATAGGGCTGGACGGCGGCCGACAGCAGTAGCGACAGGTCGACCGGCTCCGCCTTGACGCGGGAGAGTTCGGCATCGAGGCGCGAGGCGTCGGAAATGTCCGAGATCAGCCGGTTCAGCCGCCCGACATCCTGCTTGATGATGTCGAACAGCCGGGCCTGTTTTTCCGGGTCCTGGGTCCGTTCCATCGTCTCGATGGCCGAGCGGATCGAGGTCAGCGGGTTCTTGATCTCGTGCGAGACGTCGGCGGCGAAGCTCTCGATCGCGTCGAGCCGGGCGTACAGCGTGCGGGTCATTTCCGACAGCGCCTCGGACAGGTCGCCGATCTCGTCGCGACGGCTGGTGAAGTCCGGGATCTGCTCCTGCCGCTCGGTCGAGCCGGCGACGCGCTCGGCGGCGGCGGCCAGCAGCCGCACCGGCCGGGCGATGGTCGAGGCCAGGAACAGCGACAACGCGGTGGTGACGACGAAGGTGAGGGTGAACAGGATCAGGATGTTGAGCCGTTCCGATCGCACCCGGGCCTCGATCTCGGTCGAATCGGTGTCGAGCAGCAGCCCGCCGACGACACGCCGCAGGCCTTGCACCGGCACTGCCACCGAGATGATGATGCGCCCGTCGCCGGCATCGCGCAGCGACGACGCGGTATCGCCGGCCAGCGCGTCCAGCACTTCGTCATAGGTCTCGGCGCGCGGCAGCGGCACTTCCTCGTAGGGTGGCAGTTCGGACGGCGAGGAGAACAGCGATTCCATCGCCTGTCCGGTCCAGCGCCAGGCGCGGGTCAGCGGCCCCGGCTGCTCGGGCGGCGGCAGCGCGCGATAGACGACGTCGCGGTTGGTCGCGATCAGCAGCCGGCTGTCGGCGACCATGCCGCCCGACCGGTCGAACAGCCGGACCCGGGTTTCCGACGCCGTGCCCAGCCGGCGCACGATCTGGCGGGCGATGTCGTCGTCGAGGCGCGGCCCGGACTGGCCGGGCACCACGGCGGCCTCGGCCAGCGCGCCGGCCATCAGGTCGCCCTGGATGAACAGCGCGTCGATCTGGGCGTCGATCAGCCCGGTCCGATACTGGTCGAGATAAAGCACCCCCGCCACCAGCAGCACCGGCGCCAGCAGGTTGATCGCGAGAATCCGGACGGTCAGCGGCGAGAACAGCCGCAGCCGGCGCCGGCGCCGCAGGGGAGGGGAGGTCAACGGATCAGCGCCGCGCGGTCATTCGCCCTTGTAGCGGTAACCGACGCCGTAGAGGGTCTCGATCGCGTCGAAATCGTCGTCGACCGCCTTGAACTTCTTGCGCAGCCGCTTGATGTGGCTGTCGATCGTGCGGTCGTCGACATAGATGTTGTCGTCATAGGCCGCGTCCATCAGCTGGTCGCGGCTCTTCACATGGCCGGGGCGCTGGGCGAGGGCTTCCAGCAGCAGGAACTCGGTCACTGTCAGGGTGATCGGATGGCCCTTCCACGAGCACCAGTGGCGGGCGGGGTCGAGGCTGAGGTCGCCGCGCAGCATCATCCGCTCGGCCGCCTCCGGCGTGTCGCCCTGGCGGCTCGCCTCTGCCCGGCGCAGCACGGCGCGGATCCGCTCGATCAGCAGCCGCTGGGAGAACGGCTTGGTGATGTAGTCGTCGGCGCCCATTTTCAGGCCCAGCGCCTCGTCGATCTCGTCGTCCTTGGAGGTCAGGAAGATCACCGGCACGTTCGAGCCGCGGCGCAGGCGCTGCAGCGTCTCCATACCGTCCAGCCGCGGCATCTTGATGTCGAGCACGACCAGGTCGGCCGGCTGGGCGGCCAGGCCCTTCAACGCGTCGGCGCCGTCGTTATAGGTCCGGACCTTGAAACCCTCGGCTTCCAGGGCGATCGACACCGAGGTCAGGATGTTGCGATCGTCGTCGACCAGGGCAATAGTGGCGCTCACGGGACTGTCTTCCTTCTCGAAGCTCTGGGCCTATACGAGGGGTTATACTCCGAACCATGCGTGACGAAAACAAGGCGGCCCGGCGGTTGATCCGCGGCGTCCGGACGGCGGCTCTCGCCACCGTTCTGCCGGATGGCGGCATCCCCTATGCCTCGCTGGTCGAGATCGCGACCGACCAGTCCGGGGCGCCGGTCCTGCTGATCTCGGGGCTGGCCGAACATACCCGGGCGATCCTGGCCGACCCCCGGGCCTCGCTGCTGGTCGACGGTGCCTCGGGCCAGCCCGAGCCGCTGACCCGGCCCCGGCTGTCGCTGGTCGGTCGGCTTGAACCCTTGTCCGACGACAGGGCAAAGGCACGCTATCTCGCCCGGCTGCCGTCGGCGGCGCTCTATGCCGGTTTTGCCGATTTCTCGTTCTGGCGCATGGCGGTCGATCGCGGCCACCTGGTCGCCGGTTTCGGCAAGATCCGCTGGATCGACGGCGCCGATCTGGCCGTGCCGCCCGCCCCGGCGCTGGCCGAGGCCGAACCCGGCATCCTCGAGCACATGAACGCCGATCACGCCGACGCGGTGCAGCTCTACGCCACGACACTGCTGGGCCAGCCCGAGGCGGCGGGCTGGCGGCTTTGCGGCATCGACCCGGAGGGCTGCGACATCCTGGGCCACGACCGGCATCTGCGGCTCGATTTCGACGTCGCGGTCACCGATGCCGAACTGGCCCGCAAGGAGCTGGTGCGGCTGGTCCGGCTGGCGCGCGGCGGCGGCTGAATCGCGGCGGTCAGACCGTGCGGGCGGCGCGCGCCAGCCCGCCATGGAGGTCGAGCATCCGCTCGCGCCAGGCATGGACGGGATCGTCCGCGGCCAGCAGCGCGAGCGGCGAGACGCAGCGCGCCCACATGAAGCTGCCGAAGACGATGTAGTCGGCGAAGGCCGGGCGATCGCCGGCGATGAACGGGCGTTCGCGCAGGGTGAAGCGCAACGGCTCCAGCCGGCGGCCGAGTTCGGCCACGCCTTCCTCGGCCGGCATGACCGCCTGTTCGAGCGGCTTGCCCAGCCGCGCCTCGCGCGAGCGGCGGAAATAGTCGCGGTCGCCTTCGTGGATGCAGCCGAACAGGTCGAGGACGATCATCCGCATCAGCAGCGGCTGGATCTGGGTGCCCGACCAGCCGACCAGGAAACGGGCCAGCGCCTCGGCCTCGGGCCCTTCGAACAGGGCCGGGCGATCGGGATAGGCCCGGTCGAGATAGCGGGCGATGTCCCAGCTGTCATGGACGACGGTGTCCCCGTCGCGCAGCACCGGCACAAGGCCCTGGCCGGAAAAGGCGATCGCCTCGGTTTCGGTGAAGCGCCAGGGAATGGTCTCGAAGGCGAGGCCCTTGTGGGCCAGCGCCAGCTTGACCCGCCAGCAGAACGGGCTGAACCGCAGGTCGTCGTGCTGGCCGGCGAGATCGTAGAGCTGGATGGTCATGACGTCATGCCCTCGCCTGGGCGGCCTGGCGCAGGCCGATGGCGGTGAACACCGCCAGCAGCAGCGAGACCGACATCAGCCAGAAGACGAGGCCCGGCCGGCCGCCGTCGATCAGGTAGCCGATGATCGGCGGCGCGATGGCCGAACCGGCGTCGAGGCCGGAATAGACGAAGCCGAAGACCCGGCCGGTGGCGCCGCGCGGCGACGCCGAGCGTACCAGCATGTCGCGCGACGGCGTGGTGATGCCGATGGCGAGGCCGGCGATCGTCGTCACGGCGATCAGGACGGCCGCGGCGAAATCGGCATGGCCGAGCCAGAGCAGCAGCGGCGCGGCGGTGAGGATGCCGCCGGCGACGATGATTTCATGGCGGGTCATCCGGTCGGCCAGCCAGCCGCCGGCCAGCACCCCGGCGGCCGAGCCGAGCAGGAAACCGGTCAGCGCGGTCGAGCCGACCGCGAGCGGCGTGCCGTTCAGCTTGGCCAGGATCGGCGGCAGGAAGTTCTGCACGCCGATCAGCGAGAACGACATCAGCAGGAAGTAGGTGAAGCACATGACCACCGGCCAGGACGAGAACACGGCCAGCACCGCGGCGGGTGTCAGCTTCTCGTCCGGGCGGGACTTGCGCCGCGATTCATGGCGCAGTTCGTCGCGGTCGCGCCACAGCAGGAACAGCACGACATAGCCGGCAACGCCGGCGACGATCAGCGCGACCCGCCAGCCGAACTGGTCGGCCAGGAACAGCATGGCCGGCGGCGCCGCCGCCCAGCCGAGATTGCCGCCGAAGGTGTGCAGGCCGAAAGCGCGGCCCATGCGCTTTTCCGAGACCGACGAGCCCAGGATCGAATAGTCGGCCGGATGGAAGACCGAATTGCCCATGCCGGCGACGATGGCGAGCGGCACCATCGCCCAGACCGAGGGGGCCAGGCCGAACAGCGCGATGGCGCCGGCATAGACGGCCAGCCCGGCGAACAGCACCTTGCGCGCGCCGAAATGATCGACCAGGAAGCCCGCCACGGTCTGCATCAGGCCGGAGGTGACGTAGAACACCGTCATGACCAGGCCGAGCTCGGTGTAGCCGACGCCGAAATCCTTGACCAGGAACGGGAACAGCGGCGGCAGCACCAGCTGGTAGAAATGGCTGAAGCCGTGGGCGAGCCCGATCAGGGCGGTGACGCGGGTGTCCCGGTTGGCGGGACCGAGGGCATCGGCGGCCGAGGTCATGCGGACGTTTCCTTGGATCCCTGAAGCGACTGGTTCGGCATTATGGGGCGGCAGTGTGGCCGATCAGGCCGCCGCCCGCCACCGGTTGCCGCGCAGTCCGGCCATGCGCGTCGCGCATGAGGCGGGGGTAAGGATTTGACGGGGCCGCAGGCCTCGGCCAGTCTCAGGCCATGACCCGTGCGCTCATTACCCTGCTGCTGCTGCCCCTGGTCGCCGCCTGCGCGTCGCGGCAGACCGAGATGGCCGAGGCCGCCCAGAAATCGCTGATCGGCCTGACCGAGGACCAGGTGCTGGCCTGTGCCGGCCAGCCCGACCAGCGGCTGATCGACGGCGGCAACCGCCTGCTGGTCTATCCGCGCGAGACGACGCGGGAACTGACGGTCGAAACCCCGGCCCGGCCCAACCCGATCGGCATGGCCCAGCCCCAGCCGACCTACGAATACTACCGGGTCTGCGAAACCACCTTCGTGCTGCGCGGCGGCAAGGTGGTCCAGCTGCGCATGCGCGGGCGGACCGAGACGGGGCGACCCAATCTCGACGCCTGCGGCGCCACCGTCGCGCGCTGCCTGAAGCTGGTCGGGGGCTGAACGCCATGTCGACGCGGGCGATCCGCGGCCGGATCCTGACGTTCCTGCGCCAGCCGGAAGGGCAGGGCGACAGCGACAGCTATCGCTACATCGCCGACGGCATCGTGCATGTGGTCGACGGGCGGATCGCCGCGGTCGGGCCGACGCCCGAGATCGTGCGCGGCCTGCCGCCCGGCACCACGGTCGACGCCTGGCCCGACCAGTTGATCCTGCCCGGGCTGATCGACCTGCACATCCACCTGCCGCAGACCCAGGTGATCGCCTCCTACGGCGCCCAGCTGCTCGACTGGCTCGAACGCTACACCTTCGTCGAGGAGCAGAAATACGCCGATCCCGCCCATGCCGCCGCCGGGGCGCGCTTCTTCCTCGACGAACTGCTGCGCAACGGCACCACGACAGCGGTGGTCTACGGCAGCGTCCATGCCGCCTCGGCCGAAGCCTTCTTCACCGAATCGGCGCGGCGCGGCACCGCGATGATCGCCGGCAAGGTGATGATGGACCGCAACGCGCCGCCGGCACTGTGCGACACGGCGCAAGCGGCCTATGACGATTCCAAGGCGTTGATCGCCCGCTGGCACGGCCAGGCGCGCCAGCGCTATGCCGTGACGCCGCGCTTTGCCATCACCTCGACGCCGGGCGAGCTCGCCGCCGCCGGCGCGCTGATGGCCGAGCACCCGTCCTGCCACATGCAGACCCATCTGTCGGAAAACCTGAACGAGATCGCCGCGACCAAGGCGCTGTTTCCCGAGGCGCGCGACTATCTCGACGTCTACGACCGCCACGGCCTGCTCGGCCCCGGCGCGCTGTTCGGCCACTGCATCCACCTGGAGCCGGCCGAGATCGCGCGGATGGCCGAGACCGGCTCGGTCGCGGTGTTCTGCCCGACCTCGAACCTGTTCATCGGCTCGGGCCTGTTCGACTGGCGCCGGCTGGAAGGCGAGCGCTTGCGTATTGGCCTGGCCACCGATGTCGGCGGCGGCACCAGCTATTCGATGCTGCGCACCGCGGCCGAGGGCTACAAGGTGCTGCAGCTGCAGGGCCAGAACCTGCCGGCGCTCAGGGCCTTCGACCAGATGACGCGCGGCAATGCCGCGGCGCTCGGCATGGTCGACGAGATCGGCCGGATCGAGCCCGGCGCCTATGCCGACCTCGTCGTGCTCGATGCCGCGGCGACGCGCGCGATGGCCCATCGCATGGAAACGGTACGCGACCTGGAGGAAGAGCTGTTCGTGCTGATGACGCTCGGCGACGAGCGCTCGGTCCGGGCGACCTACGTCCAGGGCCGGCCGCAATGACCGGAATTCAGAGGTAACCGATGCCGCAGATCGTCGTCACCACCGCCCGGGGCTGGATCGCCGACCGCGGCAAGCTGCTGGCCGACCTGCGCGCGGCCGCGGTCCAGGCCCTCGACAGCCGCCCGACCGCCTTCAGCCTCTGGGTCAACGAGCATGATGCCGACGGCTTCGTCGGCCCGGCCGATCGCGGCCCGCGCTATACGGTGATCGAAATGCGGATGTTCACCGGCCGCAGCGACGCGATGAAGCGCGGGCTGATGGCGGCGCTGGGCGAGGTGGGCGAGGCGCACGGCCTGCCGCGCGCCGATCTCGACATCGTGCTGCTGGAGATTCCGGCCGCCGGCTGGTCGCTCGGCGGCCGCTGATCACTTTTTCTCGGCGTCCATCGCCGCGAAGACCTGCTCGGCCTGGTGGAAGGCGGCGTTGGCCGCCGGCACGCCGGCATAGATCGCCGTCTGCATCAGCACTTCCTTGATCTCGTCGCGGGTGACGCCGTTGTTGAAGGCGGCGCGCACATGCATCTGGAATTCCTCGGGCTTGTTCAGCGCGATCATCAGCGCCAGGGTGATCAGGCTGCGGGTGTGCCGCGGCAGGCCGGGGCGGGTCCAGATCTCGCCCCAGGCATAGCGCGTGATCATGTCCTGGAATTCTTCGTTGAACGCATTGCGCCGGGTCAGGGTGCGGTCGACATGGGCGTCGCCGAGCACCGCGCGGCGCACGGTCATGCCGGCTTCGTAGCGTTCGCGATCATCCATGGGTCGACCCTCCGAAGAATTCCGTCACCGCCGCGGTGAAGGCGGCGGGCTGCTCGATGTTGGAGATATGGGCGGCGTCGAGGCGCACGAGCCGGGCGCCGGCGATGCCGGCCGCCAGTTCCTCGCCCTGCGCCGGGGTGGTGGCGAGGTCGTGCTCGCCGACGATCACCAGCGCGGGGCAGCGCACCTCGGCGAGGCCCGCGCGCTGATCCATGTCGCGCACCGCGGCGCAGGCGGCGGTATAACCTGCCGGATCGGTGCCGAGCATGACGTCGCGCACCCGGGCGACGGCCGCCGGATCCCGTTCCTGGAAGCCCTTGGTGAACCAGCGGTCGATGACGCCGGCGGCGATCGCCGCCATGCCAGTCTCGTTCACCGTCTTGATGCGGGTATCCCACACCGTCGCCGGGCCGATCAGCGCCGCCGTATTGCACAGCGCGACGCGGCCGATGCGATCCGGCGCGGTGCGGGCGAGATAGAGGCCGATCATGCCGCCGAGCGACAGGCCGCAGAAATCGACGCGGTCATAGCCGAGCCGGCCGACGAGCCCCAGCACGTCCCGGGCCAGGGCGGGCACCGCATAAGGCCCCGGCGGTACCGCCGACTTGCCGTGGCCGCGGGTATCGAAGCGGATCAGGCGGTGCGTGCGCGCCAGCGCCTGAACCTGCGGATCCCACATGGTCAGGTCGGTGCCGAGCGAATTGGCCAGCACCAGCGGCGGCGCAGCTTCCGGACCATCGAGCCGGACATGCAGGCGGATGCCGTCGACGTCGACGAACTGGGTCATCGGGTTCCCCTCAATCCTGATGGTGGCGGGCAAGGGCTGCGTCGATCATGCGGTCGACCGTGCCCACATAACCCAGCGGGTCGAACAAGGCGTCGAGATCGACCGCCCCGGCGATGTCGGCCTCGTCGGCCAGCACGTCGCGTAGCGAGCGGCCTTGCGAGACGGCCTTCTTGCAGGCGGCCTCGACCCGCTCGTGGGCGGCAAGACGCCCGAGGCGGTCGGCCAGCGCCATCATCACCGCCTCGGCCATCAACAGGCCGTCGGTGACATCGAGGTTCTCACGCATCCGCTCGGGCCGCACCTCGAGACCAGCGACGGTGTCGGCGGTGACCTTGAGCGCGCCGGCGGTGAGCCGCACCAGATCGGGCAGCGCCGTCCATTCGGCATGCCAGCCGCCGAGGCCGCGTTCGTGTTCCTGCGGCATCGCCCCGACCAGCGTGGCGACCAGGCCGGGCGCGCGATGGGCGGCGGACAGCACGACGGCGGCGCCGACCGGGTTGCGCTTGTGCGGCATGGTCGACGAACCGCCGCGGCCGTGGCCGGTCGGCTCGAAGGTCTCGGCGATCTCGGTCTGCATCATCAGCGCGATGTCGCGGGCGATCTTGGCCACCGTGCCGACGGTCATGCCGCACCAGCAGCCGAATTCGACCACCCGGTCGCGTTCGGCATGCCAGGGCAGGGCGGGCGCGGCAAGATGCAGTTCGGCCGCCAGCGCGGCGGCGACGTCCATGCCGTGTTCCCCCAGGGCGGCGAGCGTGCCGGCGGCGCCGCCGAACTGCACGACCATCAGCCGCGGCCGCAATTCCCCGAGCCGCGCGCGCTGGCGGGTGACGGCGTCGAGCCAGCCGGCCGCCTTGCGTCCCAGCGTGGTCGGCAGCGCCTGCTGCAGCCAGGTGCGCCCGGCCAGGGCGGTGCGGCGATGGTCGCGCGCGAGCAGCGCGAGCGCCTCGGCCAGCCGGGCCAGGTCGCCCTGCAGGTATTCGATGGCGACGCGCAGCTGGAGCACCAGCCCGGTATCCATCGCATCCTGGCTGGTCGCGCCCCAATGGACGTAGCGCGCGGCCTCGGGATCGGCCGCCTTGACCCGCGCGGTCAGCGCCTTGACCATCGGGATCGCCGGGTTGCCGGCCGCTGCCGCCTCGCGGCCGAGCGCGTCGAGATCGAAGCGGCGGGCATCGCAGGCGGCCTGGATGATCGCGACCGCCCGTTCGGGAATGAGGCCCAGCCGCGCCTCGGCCCGGGCCAGCGCCGCCTCGAAATCCAGCATGCCCTGCAGCCGGGCCAGGTCGGCGAAGGCGGCATCGACGGCACCGACGCCGAACAGCGGATCGAGCAGGCGATCCATCGTCAGGCCGCCTGCCGGCCCTGGCGCATGCCGATATAGCGGTCGAGCGCGGCGTGATCCGCGATCAGCTCGGCCGAGGCGGCGCGGTGCACCACCCGCCCGCGCTCCAGCACCAGCGCGCGGGAGGTCAGCTCCAGCGCCACATGCGCATGCTGCTCGACCAGGATCAGCGCGAGGCCCTCGGCCTCGACCATGCGGCGGATCGCGGCGGCCAGTTCCTCGACGATGACCGGAGCCAGACCCTCGAGCGGTTCGTCCAGCAGCATCAGCACGGGATTGAGCATCAGCGCACGGGCGATCGACAGCATCTGCTGCTCGCCGCCCGACAGCTGGTTGCCGAGATTGGCGCGGCGCTCCTGCAGGCGGGGGAACAGCGCCCAGACGCGGGCGAGGTCCCAGGGGCCGGGGCGGGCGGCGACGGTCAGGTTCTCCTCCACCGTCAGCGACGGGAAGATGTCGCGTTCCTGCGGCACCCAGCCGAGCCCGGCGCCGGGCCGGCGATGGGCGGGCAGCGCCTCGATGCCGCGGCCGCGCAGCCGGATGGTGCCCGAGCGCCGCTGGGTCTGGCCCATCAGGGTCGCGATCAGCGTCGACTTGCCGACGCCGTTGCGCCCGAGCAGCGCCAGCGCCTCGCCCTCGGCCATCGAGAAGGCGACGTCTTCGAGCACCAGGGCTTCGCCATAGCCGGCATTGAGGCCGGAGACGTCCAGCAGCGCGTCAGCCATGACCGGCACTCCCCAGATAGACCTGGCGGACCTGGGGGTCGCTGGCGATCTCGGCCGGCGTGCCCTCGGTCAGCACGGCGCCGGCGACCAGCACGGTGATGCGCTCGGCGAAACGGAAGACGAGTTCCATGTCGTGCTCGATGAACAGGATCGAGAGGTCGCGCGGCAGGCGGGCGATGACCTCGAACAATTCGGCCGATTCGCGGGCCGGCACGCCGGCCGCCGGCTCGTCGAGCAGCAGCACGCGGGGCTCGCAGGCCAGCGCCAGCGCGATTTCCAGCAGGCGCTGCTTGCCGTAGGGCAGCGAGCGGGTTTCCTGCAGTGCGTCGGCGCCGAGCCCGATGCGCTCGAGCAGGTCGTAGGCCTCGTCGATCGCGGCGCGCTGGCCCGACAGCGCGCCGAGCCAGCGGCGGCTGGCGCCTCGCTGTTCGAGCCGGGCGAGCGTCACCGCCTCGAGCGGGGTGAGCGCCGGGAACAGCGTGTTGATCTGGAAGGTGCGGACCAGGCCGCGCCGGACCCGCATTTCCGGCGCCAGCGCGGTGATGTCCTCGCCGCCCAACCGGATCCGGCCGGCCGAAGGCTGCAACAGCCCGGTCAGCAGGTTGATGAAGGTGGTCTTGCCGGCGCCGTTCGGGCCGATCAGCGCCTGGCGGGCGCCGACCGGCAGCACGAAGTCGACATTCTGGGTAACGGCCAGCGCACCGAAATTGCGGCACAGCCCGGCGGTCTGGAGGGCCGAAGTCATCGTCACGCCCTCCGCCACCGGGCCAGCAGCGCCTTGGCGCCGCCGAGCAGGCCGTTGCGCGCGAACAGCACGACCAGCACCAGCATCAGCCCGAGCCAGAAGAACCAGTAGGTCTGGTCGATGCCGGACAGGATCTGGCGCGCGACCAGGAACACCGCGGCCCCGACGAAACCGCCATAGAGCAGCCCGGCCCCACCCAGCACCAGCATGATCAGCACCTCGGCCGAGCGCTGGAAGCCCAGCACCTCGACCGAGACGAACTCGGTGGTCTGGGCCAGCAGGCCGCCGGCGATGCCGGCCATCACCGCGGCGATCGTGTAGATCAGCGCCGAATGGCGGCGGATCGAACCGCCGATCGCCGGCACCCGGCGCCCGTTCTCGCGCATGCCCTTCAGGGCCAGGCCGAACGGCGAATTGTAGAGGCGGCGGGCGACCAGGAAGCAGGCGAAGACCACGGCCAGGGTATAGATGAAGGCGGTGCGGCCGTAGAGGTCGAAGGAAAACAGGCCGAGGATCGGCGCCATCGAGATGCCCTGCAGCCCGTCGTCGCCGCCGGTGATCGCATGGGCTTTCTGCGCCACCTCGTGCAGCAGCAGCGCCACGCCCATGGTGACCATCAGCAGCGCGATGCCCTTCAGCCGCACGACGATGAACGAGGTGGCGAACCCGACCAGCCCGGCGACGAGACCGGCGGCGACGAGGCCGGTCAGCGGCTCGTTCCAGCCGTGGGCGGCAAGCAGCCCGGCGGTGTAGGCGCCGAGGCCGAAGAAGGCCGCATGGCCCAGCGAGACGATGCCGCCGAGGCCGAGGATCAGGTCGAGCGACAGCGCGAACAGCCCGGCGATCAGGACCTGCGCGGCCAGCACCAGGCTGTGCGGGAAGATCACGAGCGACGCGGCCGCGACCAGCCAGAATACCGCCTCGGGCCAGCGCCAGCGGGCCTGGCCGGCGATGAAGGCGTGGGCGGCGGCGCGGCGGTCGGCCGGGTCCGGCAGGGTGCGGTCGGTGGTTGCGGTCATCGTCATTTCCGTCACCGCCGCCCGAACAGGCCGAGCGGCCGCCACAGCAGCAGCGAGACCATGATGACATAGATGATGAAGGCCCCGGTATCGGGCAGGTAGTACTTGCCGGCGACGTCGCAGACGCCCAGCACGATCGCCGCGATCAGCGACCCCTTGATCGAGCCGAGGCCGCCGACGGCGACGACGATCAGGAAGTAGACCAGGTACTTGATCGGGAAGGACGGATCGAGGCCGATCAGGTTGACGCCGAGCGCGCCGCCGAGCCCGGCGAGGCCCGAGCCCAGCATGAAGGTGATCGAGAAGACGCGGTCGACATTGATGCCGAGGCCGGTGGCCATGCGCGGATTGTCGACCGCGGCGCGGATCATCGCGCCGAAGCGCGTGCGTTCGAGGCCGACGATCAGCGCCAGGGTGACCAGCGCCCCCATCGCGATCAGGAACAGGCGGTAAACGCCCCAGTCGAACGGGCCGATCGCGACGGTGCCGGTCAGATAGGCAGGCACCCGGATCGGGGCCTGGCTCGGCCCCCAGACGAAGGTGGCGCCGGCGACCGCCATGAACACGACGCCGATGGTCAGCAGGACCTGGTCGAGTTCGCCGGCGCGGTAGAGCCGGCGGTAGAGCGCGCGCTCGAGCACGAGGCTGGCCAGCGCGACCAGCACGAAGGCCGCGGGCAGGGTGGCGAAGAACGGCCATCCGGCCTTCGCCATCAGCGTCGCGGTGACATAGCCGCCGAGCATCGCGAAGGCGCCATGGGCCAGATTGGCGAAACCCATCAGGCCCATCGTCACCGACAGCCCGACCGCGATCAGGAACAACAGCATCCCGTAGGCGACGCCGTTGAACAGTATGTTGGCCAGGCTGAGCAGCATGCCCTTCTCCCCGTCAGACGTCGAAGAACACCGTCTCGTTGTCGCCCTGCATGACGATGTCCCAGCGATAGGTCCCGTCGGGACCGGGCTGGGCCAGCAGCGTCGCCCGCCGCCCCTCGTCGTCGATCAGGCCGAGGATCGGATCGGCCGCGTTGGCCGCCGCCTCGTCGGCGAAATAGATGCGGGTGTAGAGATGCTTGAGCAGGCCGCGCATGAACAGCGCGACGACGACATGCGGTGCCTGCAGCGTGTTGCCCGGCCCCGGCACCGGGCCGGGCTTGACGGTTACGAAGCGGAAGCCGCCGTCGTTGTCGGTACGGCTGCGGCCGTACCCATGGAACGAGCGGTCGACCGGCTTGTCCTCACGGCCGTCCTCGGGGTGGTCGTAGCGGCCGGCGGCATTGGCCTGCCACAATTCGATCATCGCATCGGGGATGGCCTCGCCGTTGCCGTCGACGACCCGGCCGGTGATGACGATCTGCCGGCCCGCCGTCGCCGCCGTCGCCATCTCGGTATGGTTCAGCCAGGTCAGGCCGATATGGAAATAGGGACCGACGGTCGCCGAGGCCGTCGGGATCAGCTTGTCGGTCATGCTCACTTCTCCATGGGCGTGGCGTCGCGGCCGCGCAGCACGATGTCCCAGCGATAGCCCAGCGCCCATTCCGGTTCGGTCAGGCCGAGGTCGAACTGGCAGATCACGCGCTGGCGCGCCGCCTCGTCCGGGATGCCGTTGAAGATGGGGTCGTAGGGGAACAGCGGATCGCCCGGGAAATACATCTGGGTGACCAGCCGGGTCATGAAGGACGGCCCGAACAGCGAGAAGTGGATATGCTCCGGCCGCCAGGCATTGTGGTGGTTGCGCCAGGGATAGGCGCCCGGCTTGATGGTGACGAAGCGGTAGTTGCCCTCGGCGTCGGTGATGCAGCGCCCGGTGCCGGTGAAATTCGGATCGAGCGGCGCGTCGTGCTGGTCGCGCTCGTGATGATAGCGCCCGGTCGAATTCGCCTGCCAGATCTCGACCAGCGTATGCGGCACCGGCCGGCCGTCGCCGTCGAGGACCCGGCCGGCGAGAATCATCCGCTCGCCGATCGGCTGGCCGGCACCTTGTTTCGTCAGGTCGGCGTCTTCCGGCCGCACGCGGTCATGGCCGAACACCGGGCCGGTCACTTCCGACAGCGTGTGGGGGATGTAGACCAGCGGCCGGGTCGGGGCACGCTTGACGGTCGAGGCATAGGGGGCGTGAAGATGCGGGGGTTGGCTGCCCGGCACTTCACGGCGATAACCGACGACATCAGCCATTTGTTTCTCTCCCTCAGATCCGCTCGACCGCGAGCGCCAAGCCCTGGCCGACGCCGATGCACAGCGTGCAGAGGCCGCGCTTGCCCCCGGTCTTCTGCAACTGGTGGACGGCGGCGAGCACGAGGCGCGCCCCCGACATGCCGAGCGGATGGCCGAGCGCGATGGCGCCGCCGTTCGGATTGACGACGGGGCTGTCGTCGGGCAGGCCGAGCTGGCGGGTGACCGCGAGCCCCTGGGCTGCGAACGCCTCGTTCAGCTCGATGACGTCGAAATCGCCGATCTGCAGGTCGAGACGGGCGAGCAGCTTGCGGGTCGCCGGCACCGGGCCGATCCCCATGATGCGCGGCGGCACGCCGGCCGCGGCCATGCCGAGGATGCGGGCGCGCGGGATCAGGCCATGGGCCTTGACCGCGGCCTCGGAGGCGATGATCAGGCCGGCGGCACCGTCGTTGACGCCCGACGCGTTGCCGGCGGTGACCGTGCCGGGATCGCGGAACGACGCCTTGAGCTTGGCCAGGCCTTCGAGCGTGGTGTCGGCACGCGGATGTTCGTCGGCCGTCACCTCGGTCGCGCCCTTGCGCCCGGCGACGGTGACAGGAACGATTTCCTCGGCCAGATGGCCCGATGCCTGGGCGGCGACCGCGCGCTGCTGGCTGCGCAGCGCGAAGGCATCCTGGTCGGCGCGGTTGACGCCGAACTGGGCGGCGACGTTCTCGGCTGTCTCGGGCATCGAATCGACGCCGTATTGCTGCTTCATCAGCTTGTTGACGAAGCGCCAGCCGATCGTGGTGTCGAAGATCTCGGCATTGCGCGAGAAGGCTGTTTCCGCCTTGCCCATCACGAACGGGGCGCGCGACATCGATTCGACACCGCCGGCCAGCATCAGCTCGGCCTCGCCGAGGCGGACGGCGCGGGCCGCCTGACCGACCGCCTCGAGGCCGGAGGCGCAGAGGCGGTTGACGGTGACGCCCGGCACGACGTCGGGAATACCAGCGAGCAGCAACGCCATGCGAGCGACATTCCGGTTGTCCTCGCCGGCCTGGTTGGCGCAGCCGAAGATCACGTCGTCGATCGCCGTGGGATCGAGGCCCGGGTTGCGCGCCAGCAGCGCCTTGAGCGGGATGGCGGCGAGGTCGTCGGCCCTGACGCTCGACAAGCTGCCGCCGAAGCGGCCGATCGGGGTCCGGACGGCGTCGCAGACAAAGGCGTCACGCATGGTCATTCACTCCCTTGGTCCTGCCCATGGGCGGCGGCGGTGCGGGCGTTGAGGTCGCGCAGCGCCGTCAGTTCGGTTTCCGTGGGCGGTTCGGTTTCGACAACGGTGTCGGCGAACTTTAGCGGCCAACCGGTGGCCGCGACCAGTTGTTCGCGCGTCACGCCCCGGTGGATATGGGTCACGGTCAGTTCGCGGGTGACCGGATCGGGTTCGAGGATGCCGAGGTCGGTGATCACCGCGACCGGCCCCTTGGTCTTGAGCCCGGCCCGTTCGCGCGCGTCGCCGCCGTCGAGGAAACCGACGGTCGTGATGAAATCGAGCCTGTCGACGAAGGCGCGCTTGGACTGGCGCAGGATGATCAGGATCTCGCCGGCCGAACCGGCGATCTCCGGCGCGCCGCCGGCACCGGGCAGGCGGGTCTTGGGCCGGTCGTAGGGGCCGATGACCGTCGTATTCAGGTTGGCGTGGCGGTCGATCTGGGCAGCGCCGAGGAAGCCGACATTGATGCGCCCGCCCTGCAGCCAGTAGCGGAAGATTTCCGGGGTGGCGACGACCGTGTCGGCGTTCAGCGCCAGGTCGCCGTCGCCGATCGACAGCGGCAGGACCTGGGGCTTGGCCCCGATCGGGCCGGATTCGTAGATCAGCACGACGTCGGGCGCATGGGTCAGGCGGGCCAGGTTGGCCGCGGTCGAGGGCAAGCCGATGCCGACGAAGCAGACCGCGCCGTTCTTCAGCCGCCGGGCGGCGGCCACCGTCATCATCTCGTTGGTGGTGAACTCGGTCATGATCAGCCCTCCTTCGCCGCGGCGGTCTCGGCCAGCACCCGGCGGAATTCGGCGAAGTTCGCGGTGTCGAGGACGTGGCGCTTCATCCAGGCGAGGAAGGTGTCGCGGTTGCGGGCGATCTTGTCCCAGGCCGGGTAGAAGCGGTTGTCACGGTCGTAATAGCCCTGGGCGTAGGACGGGAACGCGCCGCCCGGCTCGACGCACACGGCGGACAACGCCCAATGCGGCAGGATGCAGGCATTCGGCGGCGCCTCGAGCGTGTCGACGATCTCCTCGACCGTCACGATCGTGCGCTTGGCGGCCAGCGCCGCTTCCTTCTGCACGCCGACGATGCCCCACATCAGCACGTTGCCGCGCCGGTCGGCCTTCTGCGCGTGGATGACGGTGACGTCGGGACGCAGGCTGGGCACCGCGGCCAGCACCTCGCCGGTGAACGGGCAGGTGATGGTCTTGAGCAGCGGATTGACCTTGGGCAGGTCCGAGCCGATGTAGCCGCGCATCACCGCGAACGGCAGGTTGGCCGCCCCCGCGACATAGGCGTTCGCGAGGTCGGCGTGGCTGTGTTCCTCGATTTCCAGCGGATGCGGCCAGCCGGTCTCGACCGCCTCGCGCAGGCGATGCAGCGAGCCGACGCCGGGATTGCCGCCCCAGGAGAAGATCAGCTTGCGGGCTGCGCCGATCCCGATCAGCTGATCGTAGATCAGGTCGGGCGTCATGCGGACCAGGGTCAGGTCGCGGCGCCCCTGGCGCGCCACCTCGTGCCCCGCCGCCGATGGAATCAGATGGGTGAAGCCTTCCATCGCGACCTGGTCGCCGTCATGGATCAGCCCCGCCACCGCTTCGCGCAACGAAACGATCTCGGCCATGTTTCCTCCCGGTACCGGCAAAATGTGCGCATGCCGTACACATGTTTGCTATGGGTACAATTGATGCCCAGCGGTTACCGGTGCGTCAAGTGGTTCCTGCAGCGAATTTTTACTTGTTTGTCCAACGCCGCTGGGGCGCAGTGGCGGGCATGGCACGCAGCGGGCGCTTCGGACATCGGCTGGACCTCTGGGGCTGGGTTCTGACCCTGGCCCTGGCGCTTCTGCCCTGCCTCGCCGCCGCCGCCGCCCCCAACCAGCCGCGGCATGAGACCGTCACGGTCCAGTTGAAATGGTTCCACCAGTTCCAGTTCGCCGGATTCTATGCCGCGATCGAGCAGGGTTATTACCGGGCCGCCGGCCTCGATGTGCGGCTGGTCGCCGGGGGTCCCGACATCGATCCGGCGGCGGCGGTCGCCGAGGGGCGGGCCGATTTCGGCGTCGGCACCTCGGCCCTGATCATCGACCGCGATGCCGGCCGCGACCTCGTCGCGGTCGCCGCGATCTTCCAGCATTCGCCGTTCGTGCTGGCCGCCCGCCGGGTGCCGGGGATCGACGGGCCGCGGGATCTGGTTGGCCGCAGGCTGATGGTCGAAAGCCATTCGGCCGAACTGTTCGCCTATCTGCATGCCGCAGGCGTGCGCGCCGACCAGATCACCCTGGTGCCGCATTCGGGCAACGTGCAGGCCCTGCGCGAAGGCACGGTCGACGCGATGACCGCCTACACGACGACCGAGCCCTATGACCTGATCGAGGGGCGCATCCCCTACCAGATCATGAACCCGCGCCAGTACGGCATCGACTTCTACGGCGATACGCTGTTCACCTCGGGCCGGCTGGCGCGCGAAAAACCCGAACTGGTGCGTGCCTTCCGCGATGCCACGATCGCGGGTTGGCGCTATGCCCTCGAGCATTCCGGAGCCGTCATCGATTTGATCCAGGAGCGCTATCAGGCCGACATTCCGCGACTGAAGCTCGAGTTCGAGGCCGAGGAGATCCGGCGATTGATGATCGCGGAGGTCGTCGACATCGGCTACATGAGCGCCGCCCGCTGGCGCGTCATCGGCCGGGGTTTCGTCGCCGCCGGGCTGATGCCGCAATCGCCGCCGCTCGACGGTTTCCTGTTCGAGGTCGATACCGGACCAGACGAACGGATCATGCAGGCGACGATCGCCGTGGCCGGCCTCGTCATCCTCGCGGTCTCGCTGATCGCCCATCGCTTCTACCGGCTGAACCGGACGCTGGAACGCGAGATCCAGTCGCGCCGGCGGCTCGAGGCCGAGCTGTGGACGCTGGCCTCGACCGACGAGCTGACCGGCATCGCCAATCGCCGCCATTTCATCGACCGCGCCGCCGAAGCCTTCGCCGCGGCCAGGCGCGACGGTTCGGCCCTCGCCCTGGTCATGATCGACCTGGACTACTTCAAGTCGATCAACGATACGCTGGGCCATGCCGGCGGCGACTGGGTCCTGCGCGCGACGGCCGAGGCGCTGATCTGGGAACTGCGCCCGACCGACCTGGCCGGCCGGCTGGGCGGCGAGGAGTTCGGGGTGATCATGCCAGGGCTGAGCGAAATCGATGCCGCGGCGGCGGCCGAGCGGCTGCGCCAGCGCCTCACCCTGATCCGCCCGCCGTTTCCGGGCGGCGAGCGGCTGGCGATCTCGGCCTCGATCGGCCTGGCGCATGCCGGCCCCGACGACCAGGGCATCTATGCGCTGCTGGCGCGCGGCGACCAGGCGCTTTATGCCGCCAAGGCACAGGGGCGCAACCGGGTCGTCGACTGGTCGGCGGTCGCGAGCTGACCCGCACGCGCCGGTACCACCCGCCAGCCGACGTGTCCCCCCATCGCCGCGGGACACGCCCGCTACCCCGATACGGTTCCGAGCGGCCGGTCGGGCTTGTGGATCGGCGCGGCATGGCTATCGTGTGGGTGGATAGGTTGGGGATCTTATTATTTCGATGATTGTAATCATCTGGCGGGGCGCGGCATGAACGGGGCGGTTGAACGTGCCGTCGGCGCACCACGCCTCGGCCCTCGGCTCGCCGCCGTACTGGGCGTCGAAACCCGGCCGGCGACACTCGTCCTGATTGCCGGCATTCCCGCGCTGATTGCCGCCTGGGCCGTGTGGTCGACCGAGACGATGCTGTCGCGCTACGGGGTCATGGACCTGCTGTTCAACCTCGCCGGCGGCTGGCATATCGCCAATGGCCAGGCGGCGCATGACGGCTTCCACGAGGCGGTAGGCCAGCTCAATTTCCTGCTGACCGCCATCGCTTTCCAGGTCGTCGGGCCTTCGGTCCGGGCTTTCCTGGTCGGCGAGATCATCATGCTGGCGCTGTTGTTCGCCACGGCCTGCGTCGCCGCCGCGCCGCGTCTGCCGCTGGTCGCGGCAGTCGTGTTCGTCCTGTTCAATGCGCTGCCGGCGGTCATGCCGACAAACATCGGCGACCCGCTCGACGTCTACAGCTTCGCGATGTCCTACAACCGCTACGGCTGGGGGGCGATCGGAACGCTTTGCCTGATCCTGTTCGTACCTCCCAGGCAGGGCCCGGCCGTCCGCCGTCTCGACATCGCGACCGGGGCGGCGCTGCTGGTGGCGATGTTCTACATCAAGCTGACCTATTTCATGGTCGGCGTCGCCGGCCTGGTCCTCGCCCTGGCCGTCTCGGACCATGTCCGGGCCGCGCGGGCGGGGTGGATCGCGGTGCTGATCGCCCTGCTGGCCAACGCGATCGCGCCCTACAGCCACGGCTATCTGGCCGATTTCCTGCTGGCCGCGACCTCGGGCTTTGGCAAGACCGAGCCCGCGAACCTGCTGCGCGTCATCTTCAACAACGGCATCGAATGCGCGCTCTACGGCGCCGGGGTCATCCTGGCGCTGCAGCTCTGGCGCAACGGCCGGGCCCCGGCCCGCCTGCCCGCGGCGGCCCTGTTCGCGTTTGCCGGCGGGCTGGCACTGCTGTCGCAGAACACCCAGCACCACGGCGCGCAGCTGGGCTTATCGATTGCGTTCCTGCTCTATGACGCCCTGTCGCGATCCGCCCGGCCGGTGCTGCCGCCCGCCCTTCAGGCCGCGCTGTTGCTGGCGCCGCTGATGTCGATCGGCGGCATCGCGATCGGGCTGGCCGGATATCATGTTTCGGCCGGGCGGCCTGCAAACCACCATGTCGTCGACCGCACCCAGCTGCGTGGCCTGGCCGTGCCGGGCAATCCGGGCGGGTCGTATCCGTCGAACCGTGACACCCGCTATGTCGCCATGCTGATCGAGGCGGCCGACCTCTTCGCCGCGGCGGGCGAACCGCCGGGCCGCATCGAGTTGCTCGACCGCATCAACCCGTTGCCCTTCGTTCTGGGCGCCCCGCCGCCGCGTGGCCGCGACCTCTGGTGGGAACCGTCGATGCCGCCGCGACCGGCGGAGACGCTGCTGGGCGACGCCGACCACGTACTGTTGCCCAAGCCGTTCACCACCCCCGAGGTCGAACGCCTGGTCGCCACGCAGTACGCAGACTATCTCGCGCGGCATTTTCCGTATCGGCGCGAGACCGCACACTGGACGGTGCTGAGCCGGCGGCCCCCCGTCAGGCCGTCTTAGGCGGGGGTTGGCACCGTCGGCCGCGGCGCGGCGGTGCCGTTGATCGCCTCGTGGGCGAATTGCGAGCGGGCATCGGCATTGAGCGCCAGCCCGCGGGCGGCGCACCAGTCGGGAAAGCTGTCCGGCTCGATATGCACCCGCTCGGACCGCAGGCCGTGCTTGTGGATTTCCCGCACCACCTTCTCGGCGCGATAGAACCACTTGTCCCAGGCATCGGGCAGGGTATCGCCATCGACCATCATCGCCCGGATACGGGCATAGTCCTCGCGACGGTACCAGGCCACGCCGACGACACGAACCGGATCTGCCATGACTGCCCCTCCAGACAGAATCGGGGCGGTATCCGCCGATACCGCCCCGTCTTACCTCAGCCCTTCTGGCGGTTCAGCAGCTTGAGCCGCAGGGCGTTGAGCTTGATGAAGCCTTCCGCGTCCTTCTGGTCGTAGACCGCGTCTTCCTCGAAGGTGACGTGCGACAGGCTGTAGAGCGACTTCGGCGACTTGCGGCCGACCACGTTGACCGAACCCTTGTAGAGTTTCAGCCGCACGGTGCCCTCGACGTTCTCCTGGCTCTTGTCGATCAGGGCCTGCAGCATCTCGCGCTCGGGCGAGAACCAGAAGCCGTTATAGATCAACTCGGCATAGCGCGGCATGATCTCGTCCTTGAGATGCATGGCGCCGCGGTCGAGCGTGACCTGCTCGATGCCGCGATGGGCGGCGTGCAGGATGGTGCCGCCGGGGGTCTCGTAGATGCCGCGGCTCTTCATGCCGACGAAGCGGTTTTCCAGCAGGTCGAGGCGGCCGATGCCGTGCTTGCCGCCCAGCTCGTTCAGCTTGGTCAGCAGGGCGGCCGGGGTCAGCGTCTGGCCGTTCACCGCGATGGCGTCGCCCTTCTTGAACTCGATCTCGACATATTCGGGCTGGTCGGGCGCCTTCTCGGGGTCGACGGTGCGCGAATAGACGAAGTCGGGGGCCTCGATCCACGGATCTTCCAGGACCTTGCCTTCGGCCGAGATGTGCAGAAGGTTGGCGTCGACCGAGAACGGTGCCTCGCCGCGCTTGTCCTTGGCGATCGGGATCTGGTGCTGCTCGGCGAATTCGATCAGCTTGGTGCGGCTGTTCAGCTGCCATTCGCGCCAGGGGGCGATGACCTTGATGCCCGGCTCCAGCGCATAGTAGCTGAGCTCGAAGCGGACCTGATCGTTGCCCTTGCCGGTGGCGCCATGGGCGACCGCGTCGGCGCCGACCTGGCGGGCGATCTCGATCTGGCGCTTGGCGATCAGCGGCCGGGCGATCGAGGTGCCGAGCAGGTAGAGGCCTTCATAGAGCGCGTTGGCGCGGAAGGCCGGGAAGACGAAGTCGCGGACGAATTCCTCGCGGAGATCATCGATGAAGATCTCCTTCACGCCGAACATCTCGGCCTTCTTGCGGGCCGGCTCCAGCTCCTCGCCCTGGCCGAGATCGGCGGTGAAGGTCACCACCTCGCAGGCGTATTCCTGCTGCAGCCACTTGAGGATGACCGAGGTGTCGAGGCCGCCGGAATAGGCGAGCACTACTTTCTTGATGTCGCGCTTCATGAGCGGGAAATCCCTTTAAGGGTCTGAACTGCCGGGTTGTAAAGGCTTGGGCCTTGAACGGTCAAGCCGCGGCGACTGCGGCATCTCGCTCCGACTTGCGCTTGCGCACCGATTCCGACTTCAGCTGGCCGCAGGCGGCCATGATGTCGCGGCCGCGCGGGGTGCGGACCGGCGAGGCATAGCCGGCATCGAACACGATCTGCGAGAACTTGGCGATCTGCTGGTCGGTCGAGCATTCGTAGGGCGCGCCGGGCCAGGCGTTGAACGGGATCAGGTTGACCTTGGCCGGAATGCCCTTGATCAGCCGGATCAGTTCGCGGGCGTCGGCGACGCTGTCGTTGACGCCCTTCAGCATCACGTATTCGAAGGTGATGCGGCGGGCATTCGACAGGCCGGGATAGTCGCGGCAGGCCTGCATCAGCTCGGCGATCGGGTATTTCTTGTTGATCGGCACCAGCTCGTCGCGCAGGTCGTCGCGGACCGCGTGGAGCGAGATCGCCAGCGCCACCCCGATTTCCGACCCGCAGCGCTCGATCATCGGCACGACACCCGCCGTCGACAGGGTGATGCGGCGGCGCGACAGCGACAGCCCCTCGGGGTCCATCGCGATCTTCAGCGCCTTGGCGACATTGTCGAAGTTGTAGAGCGGCTCGCCCATCCCCATCATGACGATGTTGGAGATCATGCGGCCTTCCTGCGGGCTCGGCCATTCGCCGATGGTGTCGCGCGCGGTCAGGATCTGGCCGACGATCTCGGCCGAACCGAGGTTGCGCACCCAGCGCTGGGTGCCGGTGTGGCAGAAGCGGCAGGTCAGGATGCAGCCGACCTGCGAGGAAACGCAGAGGGTACCGCGGTCTTCCTCCGGGATGTGGACGGTCTCGGCCTCCTCGCCGTCGCGGAACTTGAGCAGCCACTTGCGCGTGCCGTCGACCGACTTCTGGCAGCTGGTCTCGGTCGCCCGGCCGATGACGAAGTTCCCGGCCAGCCGCCCGCGCATGTCCTTGGCGATATTGGTCATGCGGTCGAAATCGGTGACGCCCTGGTGGTAGATCCAGTGCCAGAGCTGGCGGGCGCGCATCTTGGTGGTCTCGCGCTTCTCGCCCGACGCGGCCAGCGCCTCGGCAATTTCCTCGCGGGTCAGGCCGACCAGTTCGACGCGCGCGTCGGTGGCCGCGGGGGCGGCGACAGGCATGGCGGCTGGGCGTACCGCGACATCGGGCACGAGGGTCATGGCAAAAGCGATCCGTAAAGGTTCAGGCACACGCAAACAAGCCGCGTTTCGCGGCTGCGGGCAGTTCAAGGAACACCGAATCGCGCCGGAAAGCAAGCCCTGGGACCGGACCGAGCCTGCATGACTGCCGCGCGTCGATCCGTGTCGCCGGCGCGCCGACGGGGGCGAGCGCCGGCCACAATGGGCCGGCAGCCGCCGTGCCCGCCTTACTTGCAGGCGGTGTCGATCGCCTGCTTGGCCTTGGTCAGACCGTCGAGCGAATAGGTGTCGACGAAATCGGCACCCTTGGCCGGGCTGGCCTTGGCGACGACCGTCTGACCTTTTTCCAGCGCCGCCAGGATCGCCTTGTCGCCGGCGGCGTCGCGCGCCCAGGCACTGTCGTCCTTGGTGAACAGCTTGAACTTGTCCTTGCCGATCGTCAGTTCGGCATCGGAACCGTCCTTCAGCTTCTGCCCGAAGGAGAAGCTGAGCTCGCCGGCGACCTTCTGGGCCGGACGGTTGGTGGCCATGAAGTAGACGTCGTTGCGCTTGACGCCCTTCGGCGCGCTCTCCTTCGGCCGGCCGACGAAGTAGCAGACCTTCTGGGCACCGTCGCCGAGCGTGTAGGCCTCGTACGACCCGAACTTGCCGAGCGACTTGGCCTGGCCCTTGGGGCCCTGGGCGAAAGCCTGCGGGGACAGGGTGAGGGCGGCGGCGGCTGCGGCCGCCAGCACACCATAAACGAGACCGGATCGCGACATGGCGCAACGCTCTAGGCTGTGAATATGGCTGTTTCAAGACGGAGGCCGGTTCGGGAACCGGCCCCCCTTTCAGTACCTGATTGGCAGAAAGGTTCAAGCGCCTCGTCTGTCGCATCCGGGCCGGCGCCTGCATGGCTGCGTTGCAGCACCACATGGCTGATCGCTTGCCGGCGGATTGGCACCGCGCCTAGAGTGCCGCGCGAAACCGGAGACCCGTCAGCGTGCCCAAGACCGTTCATCTGATCCGCCACGGCCAGTCGACCTTCAATGCCGCCTACGCGATCGACGGCGTCGACCCGCTGCATTTCGACGCGCGGCTGACCCCGCTGGGGCTTGAACAGGTCGCCGCCGCCCGGCGCGAGGCCGCTCATCTCGCCCCCGAGCTGATCGTCACCTCGCCGCTGACCCGGGCGATCCAGACCGCGATCGGCATCTTCGGCGACCGCCCGCTGGTGATCGAGGCCCTGCACCGCGAGCACGGCTATTCCAGCTGCGATGTCGGCCGCGCCCCGGCGCTGCTGGCGGCGGAGTTTCCGCACCTCGCCTTCGACCACCTGCCCGAGATCTGGTGGCACCACGGACCGGACGCCAACGAGCACGGCATCGCCGTCGAGCCGATCGAGATGCTGACCGGCCGGGTCGAGAACTTCCGCCGCTGGCTGGTCGAGCGGCCGGAACGCGAGATCGCGGTGATCGGCCACGGCACCTTCTTCTGGTACCTGACCGGCGAGAAATTCGAGAACTGCCAGCGCCGCGTGCTGGAACTCTGACCGCTACAAAAGTCCGACTGCTACAAAAGTCCGGGTCGGTCGGGCACGCCGGTCAGATCGCCTTCAGGGCGAACAGCCGGCGGTCGGGCACCGCCGGCCGCGACGGGTGCAGGATGATGCCGGCATCGTCGATCTCGATCTTGGCATCGGGATAGACCGCCATCGCATCCTGCAGGCTTTCGATGAAGCGCATCTTGAAGTTGCTCATCCGGCCGTATTCCGGTCCGAACTGCTCCTTGAGCGGCGCCCAGTGGATGCGCGCGGACTTTTGCAGCTTCCACAGGCGATAGCAGAGCCAGACATAGGTATCGAGCGCGGCCGACTGGTTCGACAGGGCGCGGATCGCCCGCTCGTTGACCGGGACCGGGTGCTTCTTCAGCGCCTCGAAGAAGCTCTCGGTCAGGGTGACCGTGTCGTTCCACAGCCGCGGCTGTCCCGGATCGCGGCTCGGGATCAGGAACATGCCCGAGGTGATGTTCTCCTGGCGGAAGCCTTGCGCCCCGGTATCGCCCTGCCAACCGATGGTCAGGCGGCAGGCCGAGATGCGGAAGGCCTGTTCCTGGACCTGGGCATAGGTCTTGCCGCCGTTGGTGACGCCCATGCGCCGCATCCAGTCGAACATCGAGGCACCCAGCTCGACTTCGCGGCTGTTGGTCTGGATCGCCCGGCTCTGCAGATGCAGCATGATCAGGCGTGCACGGGCGCCGAACGGCACGCCGTATTCCACCGGCTCGCCGTTGACGATGATGGCGCCCGGCTCGACCAGCAGCGAGAAGCGCCCGTTCTTGCGGAACCAGCGGCGATTGCGGTCGCCAAGGTCGCGATGGGGAAAGCTCGTCACGCAGAAGCCGGCATAGTTGATGCCGAAGGATCCTTCGTCGTCGCCCATGACCTCGAAGGCGAGATCGACCAGGCGGCGTTCATGCGCGTCACGCGCGCGGGTACGCGCGCCCTCGACGCCATGCTCGACGATCAGTTGGTGGACGTTGGTCATTTGCCCCTCTCCTCACACCACAGATTGTAGGCGACGAGGCAGGCCAGTCCCCATATCGGACTTCAGAAGCAGGCGGCCCGATGGAAGGTTTATCAGTCTGGTGTTAAGGGGGATTCCTTAGGAAACCCCTGCAAAAGTCCGGTTGATCCGGGGCCTGGCTGCTACAGAAGTCCGTTGGTCTGCTGCCAAAGTCCGACTCCCGCCGCTGCCGAAGTCCGGGGGACAGATCCGCGCCGCTACAAAAGTCCGGTGGGCGACTCGGGCCGACTCGGACGCCGCCGAATCGAGCTTGCGCGAATCATAAGTCGATGCTTATGATTTTTCGCATGAGCGATCCCGACGTCTTCCGCGCCCTGGCCGATCCCACCCGCCGCGCCGTGCTCGAACGGCTGATGGCGGCCGAGATGAACGTGACCGAGCTGACCGCGAACTTCGCCGTCTCCCAGCCGGCCATCTCGCAGCACCTCGCCGTGCTGCGCGAGGCGGGCCTGGTGACCGAGCGGCGGGAAGGGCGGCGCGCCTTCTACCGGGCCGACGTGACGGGGCTGCAGCCGCTGATCGACTGGATCGACCGCTATCGCCGGTTCTGGCCCGCGCGCATCGACCGCCTGAAAACCCTGCTCAAGGAAATGGACCAATGAGTGAGAGCGTCATCGTCGATTGCGACCTGGCCGAGCCGCCGGAAAAGGTCTGGCGCGCCCTGACCGTGCCCGAGCTGCTGGCCATCTGGCTGATGCCGAACGACTTCGCCCCCGAAGTCGGTCGCGACTTCACCTTCCGGCCCGGCGACGGCACCGACATCGCCTGCGAAGTGCTCACTGTCGAGGAAAACCGGATGATCCGCTATTCCTGGCGCGAAGCGGAGCAGCCGGTCGACAGTATCGTCACCGTACGGCTGACACCGCTGACCGGCGGGGGCACGCATCTGCGCCTCGTCCATACCGGTTTCCCGCTGCGGGCGAACCGCGCCGGCCTCGCCCTGTCGCGGGCCGGCCGCACGGTCGCGATGGCGCTGCAGGGGGGCCTGCGATGGGCGGCGTGATGAGCCTGGTGCCGATGGTGGTCGAGCAGTCGGCCCGCGGCGAGCGCTCGTTCGACATCTTCTCGCGCCTGCTGCGCGAGCGCATCGTCTTCCTCAACGGCCCGATCGACGACACGGTCTCGGCCCTGGTCTGCGCCCAGCTGCTGTTCCTGGAGGCCGAGAACCCGACCAAGGAAATCGCGATGTACATCAATTCGCCCGGCGGCGTCGTCACCGCGGGGTTCGCGATCTACGACACCATGCAGTACATCAGGAACCCGGTGGCGACGCTGTGCATGGGCACCGCGTGGTCGATGGGCTCCTTCCTGCTGATGGCCGGCGCCCCGGGCCGGCGGGGGGCGCTGCCCAATGCCAGCGTCATGGTCCACCAGCCCTCGGGCGGGTATCAGGGCAAGGTTTCCGACATCGAGCGCCATGTCGACGACATCATCAAGACCAAGCAGCGGCTGAACCGGATCTATGCCAGGCATTGCGGCCGGACCGTGGAAGAGGTCGAGGCGGCGCTGGACCGCGACCGCTTCATGACGCCCGAGGAAGCCCGCGACTGGGGTCTTGTCGACCATATCTACGAAACGCGTGGCGACCGGGCGGCCGCCCCGGCATAGCGCCGCATGTCGATGCCCGCGCGCCTGCGGCCCCAGTTTCCCGGCCGCGCCTCGAACACGCCGGCGAGCCTGGTGCGGCAGCCGGGGCAGGTGCCGTCGGGGCGGAGGTTCCAGGCCGTCAGCTGGTACCAGTCGCGGCCGATCAGCAGCGTGCCACACTGGTGGCAATAGGTCGCGTCGGCCTCGGGGTCGTGAACGTTGCCGACATAGACGTGATGCAGGCCCGCCGCCTTGGCGATATCGCGGGCGCGCCTCAGGATCGCGGGCGGGGTGGCGGGCTTGTCGCGCAGCTTGTAGTCGGGATGGAAGGCGGTGAAATGCAGGGGCACGTCGGGGCCCATCGCCTCAACGATCCAGCGCGACAGCCTTTCGATTTCGGCAGGCGAATCGTTGTGATCGGGGATCAGCAGCGTGGTCAGCTCGACCCAGACGTCGGTTTCGCGCGCCAGATAGGCCAGGGTTTCCTTGACCGGTTCGAGCGCGCCGCCGCAGACCCTGGCATAAAATTCCTCGGTGAAGGCCTTCAGGTCGACATTGGCCGCATCCATGTGCCGGAAGAAGTCGACACGCGCCGCCGGGTCGACGTACCCCGCCGTCACCGCCACCGCCCTGATGCCGCGCGCGCGGGCGGCGATCGCGGCATCCACGGCATATTCGAGGAAGATCACCGGATCGTTGTAGGTGAAGGCGATCGCGCGGCAGCCGGTGTCGGCGGCGGCCTGGGCAATGGCTTCGGGCGACGCCGCGGCCGCGAGCGTATCCATCTCGCGCGACTTCGACATGTCCCAGTTCTGGCAGAACTTGCAGGTCAGGTTGCAGCCGGCGGTGCCGAACGACAGCACCGGCGTGCCCGGCAGGAAGTGGGCCAGCGGTTTCTTCTCGATCGGGTCGATGCAGAAGCCGGAGGAGCGGCCGTAGGTGGTCAGGACGATGCGGTCGTCGAGCCGGCCGCGCACGAAGCACAGGCCCCGCTGCCCCTCGTTCAGCGCGCAGTGGCGGGGGCAGACGTCGCACTGGATGCGGCCGTCGCCGCGCCGGTGCCAGTGGCGGCCGGGGATGATGCCCGGCCCCGCGATCGGGGTATCGGCCATGGGGCTGCCTTTCGGATTGCCTCGCCCATGATCGTAGACCAGGGAAACGGAATGGCGAAGCCGGCGTTCCGCTCCTAGACTTGGCCGAACAGCCCCGCGAGGATGCCATGCCCCAAGCCGCGGTACGACCGGCCGCCCTGGCCGGCAGCTTCTATCCGGCCCGCCCCGACCAGCTGGCCGGCATGGCCGATTTCTACCTGGGCCAGCCCGGCGAGAGCGCGCTGCCCGCCCCGAAGGCGCTGATCGCGCCACATGCCGGGTTCGTCTATTCCGGCCCGATCGCGGCCCGTGCCTATGCCCGGCTGCGCCCGGGCCGGGCGACGATCCGGCGCGTGGTCATGCTCTGCCCCAACCACCGGGTCGCGCTGCGCGGCATCGCCGCACCGACGGTGCGGGCGTTCCACACGCCGCTCGGCGAGGTTGCGCTCGATCAGGCCGCGCTGGCGGCGCTGGTCGAGGGCGGGCAGGCCGTCTGGTCGGACGAGGCGCACGCCCAGGAGCATGCGATCGAGGTGCATCTGCCGTTCCTGCAACGCACTTTGGACGATTTCGTTCTGGTGCCTCTTGTCGTCGGTGAGGCCACGCCCGACCAGGTGGGCCGGGTCCTCGATGCCTTGTGGGGCGGAGCCGAGACCCTGATCCTGGTTTCGAGCGACCTGTCGCACTACCATGGCTATGACGAGGCGCGGATCCGTGACGAGCGCACCGCCGCCGCCATCGAGCGTCTGGACATCGCCGCGTTGCTGGCCGACCGCGACAGCGCCTGCGGCCGGCATGCCATTGCCGGGCTGCTGAACCAGGCACGGACCCGCGAACTGGCCTGCCTGCGCCTCGACCTGCGCAATTCGGGCGATACCGAGGGCGATGCCGGGCGCGTCGTCGGCTATGGCGCCTGGGCCTTCGCGCCGGCGGACCAGGCGATGCTGGATGCGGCGCGGCGGCGCGACCTGCTGCAACATGCGGTGGCCGCGATCGAAAGCGGCCTGGCCGGACACCGACCCGGCCCCGTACCCCGCGCGACACTGCCGCCAGAGCTTGCGACCTGGCGGGCGAGTTTCGTGACGCTCGAGCGCGCGGGGAACCTGCGCGGCTGCATCGGTTCGCTGCAGGCCGGTGGCGCGCTGGCCGACGACGTCGCCCGCAACGCCTGGAACGCCGCCTTCGCCGATCCGCGCTTTGCGCCGCTGCCGCGCGACGAGATGCCCGGGCTGGAAATCCACGTCTCGGTGCTGACGCCGCCGGTGCCGTTCCCGGTGGCGGACGAGACCGAATTGCTGGCCCGGCTGCGCCCGGGGATCGACGGGTTGATCCTGGCCGACGGCCAGCGGCGCGCGACCTTCCTGCCCGCGGTATGGCAGGACTTGCCCGAACCGCGCGGCTTCGTCGCGGCGCTGCGGCGCAAGGCCGGCCTGCCGCCCGGGCACTGGTCGGACAGCCTGCGCGTCGAACGCTACACGGCCGAGAGCTTCGGCGGTCGCATCGACGGTTAGGGCGGAAACAGGCCGTCGAGCAACAGGCCGAAGCTTGCCCGCAGGCGACTGCCCGCTTCCTCGTTCTCGGCAAGCCAGAGGGCCGCTTCGTTCAGGGCACCCGACAATAGGCAGGTGACCGCCTCGGCATCGAGGCCGGGATGCGGCGCCTCGGCCAGCGCCGCCTCGACACCCCGGCGCAGCGAGCCCATCGCATAGCGCCCGTCGATTTCGCGCCAGGCTGCCCAGCCGATCACCGCCGGGGCATCGACGAGATAGATGCGACGCGTGGCCGGCGACAACACGGCGGCAAGGAACGCCTCGGCCCCGCGGCGCAATGCCGCCCCGGCCGATGGCGCATCCGCGGCCTCCGCCTCGATCCGGTCGAGCACTTCGGCCGCGACCGTCTCGAACACGGCGGCAAACAGGGCGGTCTTGTCGGCAAAATGATAGTAGAGCGCGCCGCGCGTCACCGCAGCGGCGCGCACCACCGCCTCGGTGCCGGTGGCCGCATAGCCCTGCTCGGCGAAGGCCTGGCGCGCCGCGGCGATCAGGGCGGCACGGGTGGCGGCCTGGCGTTCGGCCTGGGTTCGGCGCTGTTGCATACATACATCCGTATGTTATTTAAAGACATACTGACTGTATGTAATACCGGCACGGAGGCATACGCAATGAAGCTGTTGGATTGCTACACCCTGACCGTCACCCCGGCCCATCGCGATTGCGCCGCGTTCTACCGGCGCTGGTTCGCCTTCACGACCGTGTTCGAAGCCGGCTGGATCACCGTGCTGGCCTCGGCGGGGGAGCGGCCGTTCACGCTCGGGTTCATGGCGCCGGACCATCCGTCGACGCCGCCGGGGCCGGCGGTCTCGCGGGGCGAGGGCACGCTGGTCACCCTGCAGGTCGCCGATGCGAGGGCCGAGCATGCCCGGCTGGCCGCGGCGGGGGCGCCCCTGATCTATCCGCTGACCGACGAACCCTGGGGCCAGCGGCGTTTCGCGCTACGCGACCCTGCCGGCGCCTGGGTCGACGTGGTCGAGCAGACCGCGCCGGCCGAGGGCTGGTGGGAACGCCACGGCTGACGCGGCGTCAGGCCGAGCCGACGACCGAGAATTCGTCGCGGCCGAAATGGCTGTAGTATTTCGGGGCGATGCGCGCGACCGGCACCAGGATGAACACGTCGGTCGTGCCGAACTGGTGGTCGATGACCGCCCCGTCGCCGATATAGGCGCCGAGCCGCAGATAGGCCTTGATCAGCGGCGGCACCGCATGCAGCGCCCGGCGCATGTCGAGCCCCTCGGCCGGCAGGCGGTTCATCGGCACGTAGCGATCATCGAGGGCGCGGATGCGCATCTCGGGCGGCGCCAAGTGGTTGTGATGCAGGTAGGACAGCGGCACCGCCAGCGCGTCGGGATCGACGCCGGGCAGGCTGGCGCAGCCGAACATGTAGCTGATCTGGTTCTCGACCATGTAGGTCGTGATGCCGCGCCACAACAGCTGGATCGTCGCGTTGTTGCGGTATTCGGGGTGAACGCAGGACCGCCCCAGTTCGAGCAGGCGGCCGCCGGCCTCGGCCGCCAGGCGGTCGATGGTCGGGCGCAGCGCGTATTCGCTTTCCGAATAATACTGGCCATGGCTTTCGGCCAGGGCCTGCGGGAACAGCCGGTAGGTGCCGACGACCTGATCGCCCGGCGCGCGCGTCAGGTCATGGACCATCAGATGGTCGCAGAGCTGGTCGAATTCGTCGAAATCGCGTCCCAGCGCCGCCATCGCGGGTGTCGCCTGGGCCGCCATCTCCTCGTAGAAGACCTGGTAGCGCAACCGCTGACCGGCGGCGATTTCGCCGGGATCGCGGGTCAGCCGGACGGCAAAACGACCGCCGCCGGCGAGGACGCTCCACCCTTCCGAGCGCGGAGGCAATGGCCGAGTGGATACTGGGGTCATGCTCATCTGGATCATGGATACGGAGTCTAGGGATTGTCCGTGACGATTTCATGGCAGTCAAGTTACGGCTACGGGGCACGTGCCGCCGGCCCGGAACAGATGTGCCGTAACCCCCGAAAATTTCAGGAGAAAACCTTGCCTTTGGGCACCGGCCGGCTAGGCTAACGGCATTAAGCTAATGCTGTTAGGACAGGCCGGCAGACCGCAATGGCGACACGCAAGCCCGGCCGGTTGCGCAGGCGTCTGAAGGCGTCGGCGCGCCGGCGCCCGACCCGCAATCTCGCCGAGCGGCTGGTGGCCGCGGCGATGGCGCTGCTGGCGATCATCCCGCCGCAGGCCCTGTCGCTGCGTTCGGTCGCCAAGGCCGCCGGTGTGTCGGAGGCCGCGCCCTATCATCATTTTGCCGACAAGCGCGCGCTGGAGGCGGCGGTGATGGCCGAAGGCTATCGCCAGCTTGCCGCGATGCTCGAAGCCTCGGCCGCCGGCGCGGCCGGCAACGGACCGGACGGGCTGAACGCGATGTTGCGCGCCTATGTCACCTTCGCGCTGAGCCAGTCGAACCTGCTCCGGCTGATGCGGCGCGAGGAGACGGCCGAGGGCCTCGGCCCTGACCCCGATCCCGACCTGGCCGCAGCACAGGGGCGCGCCTTTGCCGCGTTCAGCGCGGCGCTGGCCCTGCGGCTCGGCGCCGTGCCCGATCCCGACGATGCGCGCCTGGCCTGGCAGGCGATGCGCGGTGCCGTCGCGACGCTGGTGGTGGCCGGCACCGCGTCGCCCGATGCCATCGTGGGTTTCCTCGAAGCCGCACTGCCGGCAGGTGTCGTCGCCCTCGACCGGACTTCCTGAAAATTTTCCTAGCGCCAGCCGCGGATGAGAAACAGCCCGGCCACCAGCAGCACGACGCCGGCGATGCGCGGCAGGTCGATCGGCTGGCGGGCCAGGCCGATCAGCCCGAAATGGTCGAGCACGAGCGACATGACGAGCTGGCCGGTGATCACCGCGGCGACCGCGGTGGTGACGCCCAGGCGGGGCGTGGCGGCCAGCGCCGCGGTGACGTAGAGCGCGCCGAGCACGCCGCCCAGCCATTGCCACCACGGGGCGCGGGCCACGTCGCCGGCCTCGGGCAGCTTGAGGCGCAGCAGCAGCATCACCGGCACCACCGTCAGGACCGAGACGGTCAGCGAGGCGAGCGTCGCCCACAAGGGATGGCCGAGCAGCCGGCCGAGCCCGCCGTTGAGCCCGGCCTGGACCGCCAGCGCCATGCCGCCGGCGAGCGCGAAGAGGAGCCAGCCGGCCGAGGCGTTCACGGGGCGGCGACGCCCTTGAAGCGGAGGAAGGTCTCGTAGTCGCGGATGTATTCGCTGGCGTCGAACGGCTCGTCGCACAGCACCATCAGCATCGTCGGGTTCTCCAGGTAATCCTGCTCGCCCCAGATGCCCGACGGCATCAGCAGCGCCTCGGAATGCTTGTCGAGCACGGTTTCGTGGCGCTGGCGCCCGTCGTCGCAGGTGACGCGCAGCCGGCCCTGCAGGCAGATCAGCAGCTGGTTGCAGGTGATATGGGCGTGGCGCCCGCGGATCGCGCGCTTGTGGGCATCGACGACGAAGACGCGGGCGACGGGGTAGGGGACGTGCTTGCCCGATTCCATGATCAGCAGATCGCCGTCGGGATCGTCGACCCGCTGATAGCCGTAGCGCCGGATATCGCCGACCGTGCGGGCCACGGCGGCGGGGTTCAGCTTCAGCACGGGGGCGGCGGTCATGGCAGGTCCCTGATCGGATGGCGGCTGGGTCCGAGCGTCGCCGCCGACTGCGGCGCCGATATGGCGCGGCCGCGGCCTTTCCCGGTTTTTCCCGCGGTCATGCGCGGAAAGCGGCGAGGCGGCGGGAAATGCCGCGCAGCCGGTCCTCGCCGACATTGGCGAAGGCCATGCGCAGATACTGGTCCTGGCCGGGGCCGAAGAAGGCACCGGGCAGGCACAGGACGCCCTGCTGCCGGGCCAGGCCCTGCGCCACCTCCTCGCCGGGTGCATTGAACGGGTGGCGCACATAGGCGAAATAGGCGCCGATCGAGCCGATCGACCAGCCGTCGACCGCGGCGATCTCGGCCGAGAACACCTCGGCCCGCGCATTGAACGTCGCGCGCATCCGCCCGCGCGCCTCGGCCAGGGCCGGCATGGTGCCGGCGATCGCGATCTGGCCCGTGCGCGGCGCACAGATCTGCAGGCTGTCCATCACCTTGGTGAGTTGCGCGAGGAGGCGCGGCCCGGCCGCGACCGCGCCGATGCGATGGCCGGGCACGGCATAGGATTTGGAGAAGCTGTAGAGATGGACGACGTGATCGCGCCAGCCGGCCGCGGCGAACAGCCGATGGGGGGTGCCGGAATGCCGGGCCGGCAGGAAATCGCGATAGGTTTCGTCGACCACGAGATGGATGCCGCTGGCCGCCGCCAGGCGTTGGAAGGCCGCGATCGTCTCGGCGTCGTAGACCGCGCCGGTCGGGTTGTTCGGGGTGATCAGCACGATCGCCCGGGTGCGCGGGGTGATCAGGCCGCGCGCGGTCTCGACATCGGGGACGAAGCCGGCCGCCGCCGAACAGGGCAGTGGCACCGCGGTCACGCCCAGCATGTCCAGCGTCATCTTGTAGTTGAAATACCAGGGCGTCGGCAGGATGACCTCGTCGCCGGCGCGGGCGAGCGTCAGCATGGCGACGAAGAAGGCCTGGTTGCAGCCGGCGGTGACGGCGATGTCGGCGGCCTCGACCTCGCCGCCATAGGTCGTCGCGATATCCCGGGCCAGGGCCGCCCGCAGCGCGTCGTCGCCCAGGATGGCGCCGTAGCGCGCCGCCTCGGGCGAGGCGGCGGCGGCGGCCAGCGCGTCGAGCAGCACCGGTTCGGGCGGCTGGCCCGGCACCGCCTGCGACAGGTCGATGGCCGGGCCGGCGCCGCCCTCGTACTGGCGCAGCCAGGCCGCCGCCGCCGGAATCGGCGCCTCGTTCATCGCGGTCAGCAATGGGTTGATGCCGGCGGAAACTGGGGTCATCGGGAAAACCTTGTCTGAGTGGCGCGGCGAGATTAGCCGCAACTCGCGCCAGGCGGCACCCCTGTGTGATCGTATGACCGTGACGCGTCGCCGGCCCGGACGTGCTCGACATCGTCGTCGAGGCGCAATGGCCGCCGGGCTGCCGGAAAGTCGGATACGACAGAAATTTCGGAAAAGACAATTATCGCGGGCTGATTCCCGTCCCGATCTGACGGTTAGAGATCGACCAGCACCCACAGCACGACGGCGTTGGTGGGTCCCTTCGAGGTCCAGGTGTGCTCGGTGGTGGCGTCGTAATAGACCGAATCGCCCTTGTTGAGCTCGAGCGGCTCGTAGAGCCGGCTGTGAACGACCAGCGTCCCTTCCAGCACCATCACGAAGATCTCGGCCTCCGACTTCGCCCAGGTCGGATATTCGTCCGGCGAGCGGGCCGTGACCGTCGTCAGGATCGGGGTGGCGCGCTTGTTCTTGAGATCCGCGCACAGCAGCACGTTGTTGCAGGTTCCCGTCGCGTGCTTGCTGCCGCTGCCGGCCCTGCTGACACTGCGGCGCCCGGGAAAGCTGAAGGTCGTATTGTCCTGATCGGCCGACAACAGCGTGACCAGCTCGACCTCCAGGCCCTGGGCGATACGCTGCATCGTCGAGATCGTCGGCGAAAGCTCGTTTCGCTCGATCTTGGAAAAGGCGGAGGCCGAGACCCCGGTCAGGGCGCTGACATCCTGCAGGGTCAGGCGGCGGCTCTTGCGCAGCTTCAGCAGCCGCGCCCCGACGTCGACGCCTTTCAACTCGTCGTCACGCGGAGCCTCGATCGGCCCAGCGGTATCGCCGTGCTCAGCCCACGAAAGTTCCGGCATGTCATTTCTCCTGCGCATGGTGTCGCGCATCCGGAGCATAAGGTGGTGACGACGTGATGAAAAGCAATTGCCGACAGTTTGCTGCATAAAATTTTCTGATACGACATAATTATATTTTGCTGTTGACACATTGATGATGCTGGCGGAGGCTTGCATCCAATGATGCGCCGGCAATGAACCGGGCGCGCCGGGCAAGGGGCCGGGCGCGACGGTGGCACCGGCGACAGGGATGCTTCGCATGACGCTCACGCACGACCAGCTCACCGGCCTCTACACAGCCATCGTCACGCCGCTGACCACCGACGGCGCGGTCGATGTCCCCGGCCTGCAGAAGCTCGTCGGTTTCCAGCTCGCCGCGGGCGCGGCGGGCATCGTGCCGATCGGCGGCACGGGCGAGTACCCCGCCTTCTCGCGCGAGGAACGCAAGACGATCGTCGCGGCCTGCGTCGAGGCGGCGAACGGCAAGCCCGTGATTCCGGGCGTGCTGGCGACGGGTTTCGAGGATGCCTTGGAGGCGGGCCGGGACTTTGCAGCGGCCGGTGCCGCGGCCGTCATGACGGTGACGCCCTATTATGCCCCCGGCACGCAGGACGGCATGCGCGCCTATTTCCGGCGCTATCGCGACGCGCTCGACCTGCCGGTCATGCTCTATCAGATCCCGCGCCGCACGACGGTGGCGGCCTTTGCCGACACGGTGCAGGCGATGGCCGAGGACGGCTCGATCATCGGCATGAAATATTCCTCCTACGACATGCCGGACTTCATCCGGACCGTGAAATATGCCGGTGACAAGATCGCGATCCTGTCCGGCGAAGAGCCGCTTTTCGCCACCCACGTCGCGCTCGGCGCTCGCGGCGGCGTGCTGGCATCGGCCACGATCTATCCGAAGATCTGGATCGAGATCTTCGGGCTCGCCCGCCAGGGCAAGCTCAAGGAAGCGCTGAAGCTCCAGGACAAGATCGATCCCGTGGTCGATTCGATCTATGTCGAGACCAATCCCGGCCCGCTGAAGGAATATATGGCGCTGGCCGGCATGCCGGTCGGCGGTGTCCGCCTGCCGCTGATGGGACCGAGCGAGAAGACGCTCGCCGGGCTGAAGGCCGCCGCGGCGCAGGCCAAAGCCGTCAGCCTCGCGTGAGGAGACGGCCATGCTCGAGGCGCTTCGCAGCATCGTCGGTGACAAGGGGCTGATCACCGATCAGGCCGGGATGGAACCCTATCTGGTCGATTGGCGCCGGCGGCTGCGCGGCACCGCGCTGGCCGTGGTCCAGCCGGCAACGACGGCGGAGGTGTCGGCCGTCGTCGCGCTGTGCGCGGCCGAGGGTCAGCCCGTGTTCCCGGTCGGCGGCAATACGGGGCTGTGTTTCGGCGCCGTGCCGATCAGCGGCCGGGTCGGCAAGCCGGGCATCGTGCTCTCGCTGCGGCGGATGAATCGTATCCGCGGCATCGACCGCGCCGGCGGCATCGCCACCGTCGATGCCGGCGTCGTGCTCGGCGATCTGCACGCTGCCGCTGCGGCATGCGGGCGGCAGTTTCCCCTGCATCTCGGCAGCGAGGGCAGTGCCCAGATCGGCGGCCTGATATCGACCAACGCCGGCGGCACGGGCGTCGTGCGCTACGGACCGATGCGCGATCTCGTCGCCGGGCTGGAGGTGGTGCTGGCCGATGGCCGCGTGCTGAACGATCTGGCGGCGCTGCGCAAGGACAATACCGGCTATATGCTGCGCCATCTCTTCATCGGCGCCGAAGGCTCGCTCGGCATCGTGACCGGCGCGGCGCTGCGCCTGCAGCCGCAGGTGTCGAACACCGCCCATGCCTGGGCGGCCGCGGCCGATCCGGCCGATGCGGTCGCGCTGCTGGCGGCGATGCAGGACCGTGCCGGCTCGGCGATCCAGGCTTTTGAGCTGGTTTCGCGCTCGCAGTTCGAACTGGTCCGCAAACATGCCGAGCGCGCTCGCTTCCCCTTCGCCGAAATCCCGGCCTGGTCGGTGCTGATCGAGCTGGGCAGCGAGGATGCGACGACGGCGCTCAGCAGCATCCTCGAAGAGGTGCTGGGCGCGGCGCTGCAACGCGGCGAGCTTCTGGACGCCGTCATCGCCGCCTCCGAGCAGCAGGCGGCCGATTTCTGGCACATCCGCCATTCGGTCTCGGAAGCCAACAAGAAGGAGGGCATGAGCATCACGCATGACGTGGCCGTGCGCTCGTCGGACGTGGCGCCCTTCATCGCGGCCGCCGACGCGGTGGCGGCGACGCTGTTTCCCGAGGCCTATAGCGAGGTGGTCTGCCATCTCGGCGACGGCAATGTCCACTACATCCTGATGTTCACGCATGACTACTGGGCGACGCTGCCCGATCCGGAAGCCTTCGCGCTCACGGTCGAGCGCGCGATCCACGATGTCGCGGCCCGCTTCGGCGGCACGTTCAGCGCCGAGCATGGCGTCGGGCGCAAGCTGACGGAGGAACTCGAACGTCTCGCCGACCCGCTGCGCTACGAGCTGATGAAGAAGGTAAAGGCGCTCTTCGATCCGCAGAACCTGATGAATCCGGGCGTGCTCCTCGCCAAGGCAGGATAGCGCTCCAAAAAATCGGCCGGCGCCTGCGGTGAGGAGGGGTCGGTTACGGACATTCGCCGGGAAGCGGATGCCAACCTCGCCAACCAAGACGGGGCATGCCCCCGCAAAGCCGGGAGACGATCATGACGACACGCAGGGATCTGGCAGGCCTCATCGGCGTCGGCGCCGTAGCAGCCGGTGCGCTCACTCTGGCCTCGGGCAGTGCCAGGGCGCAGGCAGCGGGGCAGAACACCTTCGACCGCATCGTCGCCAACAAGAAGATGCGCCTGGGCGCGGTGACCTCCAGCGCCCCCTGGTTCGTCAAGGATCCGGCAAGCGGCAAATGGGGCGGCCACTTCTATACGATCGGCGCCGCGCTGGCCAAGGACATGGACGTCGAGCTCGAACTCGTCGAGACGACCTGGGGCAACGCCGTCCTCGACCTGCAGTCCGACAAGATCGACATCATGTTCGGGCTCAATCCGACCCCGAAACGCGCCATGGCCGTCGATTTCTCGAACCCCGCCTATGACAGCGCGCTCGTCATCGTCGCCAAGCCCGGCTTCGAGCCCAAGGCATGGGCCGACCTGAACAAGCCGGAGGTCAAGATCTCGGTCGATCTCGGCTCGGCCCACGATCAGATCGCGACGCTGCTCTGCCCCAAGGCGCAGATCACGCGCTTCAAGACGATCAATGAGGCGATGCTGGCGCTGAAGACCGGCCGCGTCGATGCGCAATGCATCTTCTGGATGGGCGGCGTGCGGGCCGTGAAGGCCGATCCGGCGCTGGGCAAGGTGATCGTGCCGCAGCCCTTCTTCGGCTCGACCTCGAACGCGGCGGTGCGTCGCGAGCCCGACAAGACCTGGCTGTTCTTCGTCAATACCTGGATCGGCTATGCCCGCGGCCTCGGCCTGGTGCGCAGCGCGGTGGTGGAGAGCCTGGAGCAGGTGGGCGTCAAGCCGGAAGACATTCCGGCCGGCATCACGCTCTAGATCCGCAGACAGGGGTGCCCCGCGCATTGCCGCGGGGCACTGCCTTTCTTCCCAGCTTCCTCCGGAGCGCCGCATCGTCCGGCGGCAAGGTTCGGCATGTCCTATACCTGGAACTTCGACATCGTCTGGGGCTATCGCTGGATCCTCCTGAGCGGGACCGCGGTGACCATCGGGCTGACCATCGCGGTCATCGTGTTCGGCCTGGTCGCCGGGCTTGTCGCCGCCATCGCCCAGCTTTCGCGCTCGCCGGTGCTGCGCTGGATGTCATGGGCCTATATCGAGATGTTCCGGCTGACGCCGCTGCTCGTGCTGCTGCTGTGGTTCTACTACGCGCTGCCGATCGTCACCGGCATCAAGCTCGACGCGCTGACGGCCTCGATCGTGACGCTGACGCTCTATGGCGGCTCCTTCTACGCCGAGATCATCCGCGGCGGCATCGTCTCGATCGATTCCGGCCAGTCGGAAGCGGGAATGGCGCTGGGCATGACGCCGGCCAGGGTGATGCGGCGGATCGTCCTGCCACAGGCGATCAAGCGGATGATCCCGCCGCTGATGAACCAGTCGATCATCCAGTTCAAGAACACCTCGCTGGTCTCGGTGCTGGCCGTGCCGGACCTGCTCTATCAGGGCCAGGTCGCGGCGATGGATACCTATCGTGCGCTCGAGGTCTACACGATCGTCGCCGCGATCTACGTGGTCGTGCTGCTGCCGCTCACCGTCGTCGTGAAGCGCGCCGAAAAGCGCCTGGCGCAGAGCAATTGAGGAGGCGGCTGTGAGCTACAGGATCGAGGTCACCGGCCTGCGCAAGAGCTTCGGCACGCTGACCGTGCTGCGCGACATCAGCCTGAAGGTGGAGCCCGGCCAGGTCGTGGCCCTGATCGGCCCCTCCGGCTCCGGCAAGTCGACCTTGCTGCGCTGCCTCAACCTGCTGGTCATGCCGGAAGGCGGCCAGGTCCGGATCGGCGGGGACTGCTTCACCTTCGGCGGCGGCTCGAAGATGCCGGGCACGAAGGAGCAGGCTCGCTTTCGCTCCAATACCGGGATGGTGTTCCAGCACTTCAACCTGTTCCCGCATATGACGGTCGTCCAGAACGTGATGGAAGGCCCGGTCTCGGTCAAGGGCATGCCGAAGCGGGAGGCCGACGCGATCGCCCGCAAGCTGCTCGCCAAGGTCGGCCTGAGCGACAAGGTCGACGTCTTTCCCAACAAGCTCTCGGGCGGGCAGAAGCAGCGCGTCGCGATCGCGCGCGCGCTCGCCATGGAGCCGGAGGTCATGCTGTTCGACGAGGCGACCTCGGCGCTCGATCCCGAGCTTGTCGGCGAGGTGCTGGGCGTGATGCGCGACCTTGCCGCCGAAGGGATGACGATGATCATCGTGACCCATGAGATCAGCTTCGCCCGCGAGGTCGCGGACCGTGTGGTCTTCATGCGCGACGGCGTCATCGTGGAGGAGGGGCCGGCGCGCGAGGTCATCGACACACCGCAGCAGGAAGCGACCCGCACCTTCCTGAGCCATTTCCACAATCGCGGCTGAACCGGCGATGCGGCAGGTGCGGCGCAGGGCAAGGACGGTGGCTGGGCAAACGCCCCGCGACGTCGACGGCAAGACGATCGGCACCGGCGCTTGCGGCCACGCTCCCGCCGGCCTGGCCGGCGCGGCGCTGGCCAATCTCGTTCCCGATCGCGGCATTGACATGTCGCTGCAGCGATAACCGCCATGAAAGCCGCTTTCAGCCAGATCCTCAATGTCGCGGACGCCCGGCGGGCGGCGGCGCGGCGGCTGCCGCATGGTCTCTTCGCCTATGTCGATCGCGGCAGCGAGGACGAAACCAGCATCGCGCTGAACCGCCTGGACCTCGATGCCGTCCGGCTCGCCCCGAGGATTCTCAGGGACGTGTCGACCATCTCGACGCTTGCGAGCATCCTGGGCCGCGAGCAGCCGCTGCCGCTCGTCATCGCCCCGACGGCGTTCGCAGGGCTCGTCTGGCATGACGGCGAGTTCGCGCTGGCGCAGGCCGCCGCCAAGGCCGGAATTCCGTTCTGCGTCTCGACCCAATCGATCACACCGATCGAGCACATCGCGGAGTCGGGTGCGCAGCTCTGGTTCCAGCTTTATGTCTGGAAGAACCGGCAGCGCATGCTCGGCCTGCTCGAGCGGGCCTGGGCCGCGGGCGCGGAGACGCTCGTTCTGACGGTCGACACCGCGATGCCGCCCAACCGCGAATACAACATCCGCAACGGCTTCGGCATGCCGCTCAAGGCATCGTGGCGCGCCGGGCTCGATGTCGCACTGCATCCGCGCTGGGCGGTCGGCGTGATGCTGAGAGCGCTGCTCACCGGCGGTGTGCCCAGCTATGCGCACTACCCGGAGGCCTTCCGCTCCAGGCTCGGCCGCGAGACTTTGTCCGACGAGGTCGCGCTGGCCCGCGACGTGACCTGGACCGACGTGGCGCTGTTGCGGCGGCAATGGCGTGGCAAGCTGGTGCTCAAGGGCATCCTGCGGGTCGACGATGCCAGGTCGGCCGCCGAGCATGGCTGCGACGCCATCGTCGTTTCCAATCATGGCGCCCGCAATCTCGACTGCGCGGTCGGTCCGACGCAGGTTCTGCCGGCGATCGCGGAGGCCGTCGGCGGCCGGATGGAGATCCTGGCCGATAGCGGCGTCAGACGCGGCGCCGACATTGCCCGGTTTCTCGCGTTGGGTGCGACCGGCGTCATGATCGGCCGCGCGCCGCTGTTCGGCCTCGCGATCGGCGGCAGCGACGGCGCGTCGCGGGTGATCGAGATCCTGTCGTCGGAGCTGAGGACGACCATGGGATTTCTCGGCTCGACGGAATTGCGCCAGCTGCGCGAAACCTTGCCCTGAGCTGTGCTCCAGCCGGCAATGCGCAAGGTCGTCCCCGGCTGCGCGAACAGGATTGCCGACTGTTCAGGCTTGGCGGCACCCCCGTGTGATTGTATGACCGTGATGTCAGGCAATCGGGGGCGTCAGGCGTGGTCGCACGGGTCAGGACGGTCGCTTTCGCCGGCACGGACGTCCTCGACATCGATGTCCAGGTGCAGATGGCCGCCGGCCTGCCGGCCTTCACCGTGGTCGGCCTGCCCGACAAGGCGGTGGGCGAAAGCCGCGAGCGGGTGCGCGCCGCGCTGACCGCGCTGGGCTTAGGGCTGCCGCCCAAGCGCATCACCGTCAATCTCGCCCCGGCCGACCTGCCCAAGGAAGGCAGCCATTACGACCTGCCGATCGCGCTCGGCCTGCTCGCCGCGATGGGGGTGGTGCCGGCCGAGGAGATCGCGGGGTTCGTCGCGCTGGGCGAACTGGCGCTGGACGGTGCGGCGATGCCGGCCAATGGCGTGCTGCTGGCCGCCATGCACGCCGCCGGCCACGATCTGGGGCTGATCTGCCCGGCCGCCTGCGGGGCCGAGGCCGCCTGGGCCCCGGGCATCCCGATCCTGGCCGCCCCCTCGCTGCTGGCGCTGGTCAATCATTTCAAGGGCACCCAGGTGCTGGCGCCCCCGGTCGCCCGCGTCGCGGACGACGCGGGCGGGGGACCGGACTTGCGCGACGTCAAGGGCCAGGAAGCGGCCAAGCGCGCGCTCGAGGTCGCCGCCGCCGGCGGCCACAACCTGTTGATGATCGGCCCGCCCGGCTCAGGCAAGTCGATGCTGGCCGCGCGCCTGCCCGGGCTGCTGCCGCCGCTCGACCCGGCGGAGATTCTCGAAGTGTCGATGATCGCCTCGCTGGCCGGGCAGATCGCCGACGGGCGGCTGACCCGGGCGCGGCCCTACCGCAACCCGCATCATTCCGCCTCGATGGCCGCGCTGACCGGCGGCGGCACCAAGGTGCGGCCGGGCGAGATCAGCCTGGCCCATCTCGGCGTGCTGTTTCTCGACGAGTTGCCCGAATTCAACCGCCAGGCCCTCGACGGGCTCAGGCAGCCGCTGGAGACCGGCAAGGCGGTGATCGCGCGGGCCTCGGCCCATGTGTCGTTCCCCGCCCGCTTCCAGCTGGTCGCCGCGATGAACCCCTGCCGCTGCGGCCATCTCGGCGATCCCGCCCTGGCCTGCGCCCGGGCGCCGAAATGCGGGGCGGAGTATCAGGCCAGGCTGTCGGGCCCGCTGCTCGACCGCTTCGACATCGCCATCGAGGTGCCGCCGGTCTCGGCCGCCGATCTCGGCCTGCCGCCACCGGCCGAAGGCTCGGCCGAGATCGCCGCCCGGGTCGCCGAGGCGCGGGCGATCCAGACCCGGCGCTATGCGGGCGAGGGCCTGCGCTGCAATGCCGAGGTCGAGGGCGAACTGCTCGACCGCGTCGCGGCGCCCGATGCCGCGGGGCAGGCGCTGCTGACCGCCGCGGCCGAAAACCTGCGGCTGACCGCGCGCGGCTATCACCGGGTGCTGCGCGTCGCCCGCACGCTGGCCGATCTGGCCGGGGTCGCCGGCGTCCAGCGCAGCCATGTCGCCGAGGCCCTGTCCTACCGCCGGCTGGTCTTTGCGCGTTGAGCACGCGGTGATTGACCCGCCTTGCGCCTATCGTCCAGGCTGGCGGCATGACCGCGATCGACGAACCGCCCTATGTCTGCCGCCGCGACGACGGCTACGTCGTCACGACCGACCGCAGCCTGCTCGACCCGGATGCGATCCACCGCTTCATCGCCGAGGACAGCTACTGGGCGCCGGGCATGCCGCGCGCGGTGTTCGACCGGGCGCTGGCCCATTCGCTGCCCTTCGGCCTCTATGATGCGCAGGGACTCCAGCAGGGCTTCGCCCGCGTCACCACCGACCGCGCGACCTTCGGCTATCTGCAGGACGTCTTCGTCCTGCCGGCGGCGCGCGGCCGGGGGCTGGGCAAGTTCCTGGTCGCGTCGATCCTGGCCCATCCCGGGCTGCAGGGTTTCCGGCGCTGGACGCTGGCGACCCGCGACGCCCATACCCTTTACGCGCAATTCGGCTTCACCGCGCTGAAGCGGCCGGAAAGCCTGATGGAACGCCACGACCCGGAGGTCTACCGCCGATGACCGCGCTGATCGACAAGATCGACTGGCTCGCCACCCGTCGCCTGGCCGACGACGACGTGGCCGACCTGCCCGCCGCGCTGAAGCCGGCCGACGATGCCGAGGCCTACCAGATCCAGGCCGGGGTCGCCGAGCGGCTGATCGCCGCCGGGCGGGGCCCGCAGGTCGGCTGGAAGATCGGGGTGACCACGCCGCAGATGCGTGCCCATCTCGGCATCGAGGCGCCGATCGGCGGGGCGGTGCTGGCCGCCGGCCGGCGCGAGCCGGGCGCGGCGGTCGCCACCGCCGATTTCACCCGCATCGGCATCGAATGCGAGATCGCCATGGTGCTGGGCCAGCCGCTGGGCGGCGGCGCGCCGGTCAACCGCCACGATGCCGAGGCGGTGGTCGCGATGATCCATCCGGCGATCGAACTGGTCGACGATCGCTATGGCGGCGACTATCCGGCGTTCGGGGTGCCGGGGATCATCGCCGACTTCTGCTTTCATGCCGGCTTCGTTCTGGGCGCTCCGGTGCCCGACTGGCGCGACCTCGATCTCGCCACCCTGGCCGGCGTCACCCGCGCCGACGGGGCCGAACGGGTGCGCGGCCTGGGCGCCGACGTCCAGGGCCACCCGATGGCCTCGCTCGCCTGGCTGGCCAACCAGCTCACCACCCTCGGCCGCCGGCTGGAACCCGGCGACATCGTGCTGACCGGCAGCCTGCCGCTGCCCTATTGGGCCCAGCCCGGCGAAGCCATCGAGATCGAGATCGAGCGGCTGGGCCGCGTCGCGGTCAGCCTGGCGTAAGTTATCCCGCTTTCGTCAATGTATTGATATTTACACGAAAACTCTTTCGCTTACATTGCTTGACAACTTGATGCCAAGATGTTCGCGAGGAATGCATTCAGGGCGGGCATGCCCCGCCCGATTTGCAGAGCACGCGGTTTCGTCGACAGTATACAAAACCTCCGTTCCCATAGTTTCGCCCGGAGGGGGTGTCCGTCGTGCTCGCCAATCTCAAGATCCTCGTCAAATCGTTGATACCGGTATTGCTGCTGGCGCTCGTCGCCGTCGGCCTGACCACGCTGGGCGCGGTCAAGATGGAAGGGATCAACGATACCTACGCCACGCTGCTCTCGCGTGACCAGGCGGCGATCAGGGAGATGTCGAACGCCAACGTCTATGTCATCTCGAGCATCAAGTCGCTCTACCAGATGATCGCCGAGCAGGAGCCGGCCGCGATCGCCAAGGCCGGCGAAGGCGTCGGGCGCACCGCCGGGGAGGTCGAGCAGCGGCTGAAGAAGGCGGCCCAGCTGCTTCCCGCCTCGGCGATGGAGATCGAGGCGCTGCTGCGCGACTTCCAGGCCGAGATCGCGGCCAGCCGCGAGGTCCAGAGGCTCGCGATCAGCAACACGCCCGAGGACAACAAGCGGGCCACCCAGCTGCTGAACGACAAGGTCGGCCCGGCGCTGACCGCGGTCGCCGTCAATACCGGCAAGCTGAACGCCCGGCTGAATGACGACAGCGTCGGCGCGGCCACCGCTGCCGAGGCCGATGCCGGGCGCGCCATCGTCACCATGTTCGTCGCCCTTGCCGCGGCGCTGATCGTGGTGTTGGCGATCTCGGTGCTGATCGTGCAGCGCGGCGTCGCCCGGCCGCTGGCGGAACTCGCCGCGATCATGGGCCGGCTGGCCGACCGCGACTACGCCGTGACCGTGACCGGCACCGGCCGCGGCGACGAAGTCGGGCTGATGGCGCGCTCGGTCGAGATCCTCAAGACCGCGGGCATCGAGGGCGAACGCCTGGCGGCCGAGGCCGAGCAGAACCGTCTGCGCGACGAGGCCCGTGCCCGCGAGGATGCGGCCCGCGCGCAGCGCGAGGCGGAGGAGAAGCGGGCGCGCGACGAAGCCGAACGCGAGGCCGAGGCCCGCCGCCAGCGCGAGGCCGAGATCGCCGAACGCCGCGCCGAGGAGGAGCGCCGCGCCGAGGCCGAGCGCCTGCGGGCCGAGGCCGAGACCCGGCGCAAGGCCGACCTGCACCGGCTGGCCGACAACTTCAAGGCCGCCGTGGGCGGCGTCGTCGAGACCGTCGCCACCGCCGCGACCGAGATGCATGCCGCCGCCTCCAGCATGACCGGCATCGCCGATACCACGTCCAGGCAGTCGCTGGCCGCCGCCTCGGCGACCGAGCAGGCCGCCGCCAACGTGCAGACCGTCGCCTCCGCGTCGGAAGAACTGGCCGCGTCGATCCGCGAGATCTCCAGCCAGGTCGCGACCTCGTCGCGGGTGGCGCAGGATGCCGTGGCGCAGGCCGGGCGCACCGACGCGATCGTCCAGGGCCTTGCCGCCTCGGCCAGCAAGATCGGCGAGGTCATCGCCCTGATCAACACCATCGCCGGCCAGACCAACCTCCTGGCCCTGAACGCGACGATCGAGGCCGCCCGCGCCGGCGAAGCCGGCAAGGGTTTCGCCGTCGTCGCCTCGGAGGTCAAGAACCTGGCCACCCAGACCGCCAAGGCGACCGACGAGATCGGCCAGCAGGTCCAGGGTGTGCAGTCGGCCACCCGCGAGGCCGTCGCCGCCATCGAGGACATCCGCTCGATCATCACCCGGATGAGCGAGATTTCCGGAGCCATCGCCTCGGCCGTCGAGGAGCAGGGCGCCGCGACCAACGAGATTGCCCGCAACGTCGAGCAGGCCGCCGCCGGCACCTCGGAAGCGTCGGGCAACGTGACCGCGGTCAACCGCTCGGCCTCCGATGCCGGCGCCGCGGCCGAACAGGTTCTCGGTGCCTCGGGCGAGTTGTCGCGTCAGGCCGAACGCCTGCGCGCCGAGGTCGACCGCTTCATCGGCGAAGTCCGCGCCGCCTGATCGGACAGAGCCTGGCGGCCGGCGGATCTATCCGCCCGGCCGCCAGGCGATCAGCGTCGACGGGTTGAACGGGTTTTCCCCGACGATCTCGAAGGCCAGCGCAGCCAGCCCGATGCGGCCGGCATCGGTCAGCCGCCCGACCTGGGCCAGCAGGTCGGTGTTGTAGAGCGAGGCGGCCGCCCAGGCCGCCGCATTCTCGACCACCCGGTCGTCTTCCAGCACGTATTCGTACTCGCGCCGATACCATTGCAGCGCCTGGTTCGAGCGATGCGCCTCGGCCACCGCCGCCGCGACATTGGTGAAACGCTGCCAGCCCACCGGCTCGAGATGCAGCCCGCCCGCCAGCGGCAGGCGCAGCAGGCCGTCGTGGAATGCCGGCCCCAGCACCGAGACCTGCTCGATCGAATGGCAGGTGAACGCAAGAATCCGGCGGAAACGGCCGAGGAAACCGAATTCCGGCGCCAGGTAATCGAATTCATGCGCCTCGAACCGGTGTTCGCCGCCGGCGAACAGCCGCGCCGCGAAGTCGCGGCCGCCAGCGGCCGGCTCGCAGGCGACATAGGTCGGATGGATGCCCAGAGGCGCCAGCACCTGCGCCAGCCGGCCGAGATTGACGCCGAGCCCGGCGCCAAATTCGACGATGCAGTCGACTTGCGGATCGGCCAGCCCCGAGACGGCGGCCGACAGCACCGCGAACTGGTCGGCGCGCGGCCGAGCCTGATAACGCCCCTCGGCGACGACGAGGCGGTCGGGCGCGGCGACGCCGGCGAAGGCGCGCTGATCGAGACGGCCGAGATAGCGGGCGATCTGCGGCGCGATGAAACCCTGATAGCGACTGTCGTTCAGCGCCTCATGCCGGGCGAGCAACTGGTCCAGCGGCAGGCCGGCGGCGAAGGCCGGGGCCATTTCGTCCCGCAGCCGGCTCCAATGCGCCTCGTAATGCGCCGCACGCTGATCGTGCAGCGCGCGGTCGTTGCCGAGTTCGCCGCCTGAGGAGTCGCCGTCGCGCTGCCCCTCGTTCGTCATCGCTGTTCTCCGCCAAGACCGCGTCTCATGGATAGCCCGCTGCAACCGTCGCCGACAAGGCGCATTCCCGGTTCACCCTATCGCTTGCCGCGACAGCCGGCGCAAGAACACGAATTCGGTAACCGAACGAACGTCAGGTGCACAGGGCCGCGCTATTGCGGCCGGTTCATCGGGCGGTTCTTCGTCCAGTCGAAGGTGCCGTGGTCGCGTTCGTCGACTGCCTGCTTCCAGCCGACGGTCTCGGCCCGGTGCTTGAAATTTAGGCCCTCGGGGCTGTGGCGGGTGATGCCGTCGAACAGCGTCGCAATCATCTGGGTGTTGCGCAGGCCCATGTTCTCGAGCGCCTGGTTGATCATCAGCTTCTGCATCATCAGCTGGTTCTGCGGCACGCCGGCAATGCGTTCGGCCAGCGCGTCGACCTCGGCGTCCAGCCGCGCCGCCGGCACCGCCCGGGCCACCAGGCCCATGGCGGCCGCTTCGGTCCCGGTGATCTTGTCGCCGGTGAACAGCATGCGCTTGGCCTGCTCGGGCCCCAGGCGGTAGAGCCACATCGCCGTGGTCGGGCAGCCCCAGACCCGCACCGGCATGTAGCCGATGCGCGCATCCTCGGCCATCACCACGAGGTCGCAGCAGAGCGCGATGTCGGAGCCACCGGCCACGGCATAGCCGTGCACCTTGGCGATCACCGGCTTGTAGCTGCGCCACAGGCTCATGAAATGCTCGGTATTGGCGGCCATGAACTTGTAGTCCTGCATCGGGTCCCAGGGCATGTCCTGGGTGGCCTGGCCGTTGCCGTTCGCCTCGGCGTAGTATTTGAGGTCGTAGCCGGCACAGAAGGCCGGCCCGTTGCCCGCGAGTACGATGACGTGGACATCCGGATCGTCGTTGGCGCGGGCCACCGCGGCCGAAAGCGCGGCCGGCAGCCGGTCGTCGATCGCGTTCATCACCTCCGGCCGGTTCAGCGTGATGCGGGCAATGCGGCCGTCGCGGTCATAAAGCACCGGGGACATCGTTCCTCCTGATCTTATCGTTGCTTGCCATGCAGGCTCGCCCGCCGCTATTCAGGCGTCAAGGCAACGCGGTTCCGGAGGCACGATGACCGGCTGGTGGCGATCCCTCGACGTCTATCGCGACCGGCGGGTGGTGGCCATCCTGCTGCTCGGCTTTTCCTCCGGCCTGCCGCTGGCCCTGACCGGCCAGACGCTGCAGACCTGGCTGACCGAGGCGCAGCTCGATCTCGGCACCATCGGGCTGTTTGCCGCGGTCGGCATTCCCTATTCGCTGAAATTCCTGTGGGCACCGCTGATCGACAAGCTGGGCCTGCCGCCGCTCACCACCTGGCTCGGCCGGCGGCGCGGCTGGATGGTGGCGGCGCAGATCCTGCTGATCGCGGCAATGCTGGGGCTGGGCGCGTCGAACCCGGTGGCGGCGATCGGGGTGACGGCGGCCTGGGCCATCCTGCTCGCCTTCGCCTCGGCCAGCCAGGACATCGTCATCGATGCCTGGCGGGTCGAGATCCTGGAGGAACGCCAGCTGGCCGCCGGGGCCGCCGCGATCGTCTTCGGCTATCGCATCGGCATGCTGGTCTCGGGCGCCGGCGCCCTCTACCTCGCCCAGTTCCTCGGCAACTGGTTCCTGGTCTATGCGGTGTTCGGCGTGCTGATGCTGGTCGGCATTGCCACCATCCTGCTGGCCGGCGAACCGCGCGCCTCGGATGCGCGCGAGGACCGCGCGCGCTCGGCCGAGATCGCGGCCTTCCTGGCCCGCCGCCCCGGCATCGACCCGCGGCTCGGCGCGGTCATCGCCTGGATCTATGTCGCCGTGATCGGGCCGCTGCGCGAATTCGCCGGCCGGCCCGGCTGGCTCGCCATCCTGCTGTTCGTGCTGCTGTTCAAGTTCGGCGACGCGCTGGCCGGGTCGATGGCCACCACCTTCTACCTGAAGCTCGGCTTCCAGAAGATCGACATCGCCAACGTCGCCAAGATCTACGGCTTCGCCGCGACCTTCATCGGCCTGTTCCTGGGCGGCTGGCTGATGAATGCGATCGGGCTGGTACCCGCGTTGTGGGTCGCCGGCATCCTGCAGATGCTGTCGAACCTGATGTACGTGCCGCTGGCCTATAGCGGCGACAGCGTCGTCATGCTGGCGGTCTCGGTCGGGGTCGAGAACCTGACCGGCGGCATGGGCACCGCCGCGCTGGTCGCCTATCTGTCGGCCCTGTGCAACGTCTCCTATACGGCGACGCAATATGCGCTGCTGTCGTCGTTGTCGGCGGTCGGCCGCACCGGGCTCTCGACCATGGCCGGCTACCTGGCCGAGGCCTTCGGCTGGGTCGGCTTCTTCCTGCTGACGGTGGCCGCCGCGCTGCCCGGGCTGCTGCTGCTGCTGTGGCTGACCCGGCGGGGGGCGGCGACGCGGCCCCAGGCCGCACCGGCCGGCTCAGCCCTGCTGGTGGACGATTAGCGCGCGGCCGAGCGTCGCCGGCCCGATGATGCCGACCGGCACGGTGCCGTCGACCACCACGGCATAGTCCACCTTGGCCGCCGCCATCGCCTTGGTCACGGCCGCCAGCGAGGCTTCGCCCGGCACGGCGACGCTGTGATCGGGCAATTCGGCGGGCAGCGGGTCGGCGACGTCGCGGGCATGCTGCAGCGACAGGAAATCGGGTACCAGCGCCTCGGGCACGGCAAAACCCTTGGCGCGCAGCTTGGCGGTGTAGATCGTGCCCTCGGTGAACAGCCGGCGCACGCCGATCGCGGCCACCGCGGCCAGCGCCACCGGCAGCACCGCGCCATAGTCCGAGGTCACCTCGAACGACAGCACGATCGAGAACAGCGCCGCCCCGGTGGTACCGGCGAGCAGCCCGGCCATGCCGACGATCGCGGCGGTGCCCGGCGAAATCCCCAGCCCGGGAAAATACTGGTGCAGGAACAGGCCGAGCGCGCCGCCCAGCGCGCCGCCGAGGAACAGCGTGGCCGAGAACACGCCGCCGGTCGCCCCCGATCCGAGGCTCAGCGCGGTGGCCAGCAGCTTGACGACGAACAGGAGGCCGAGAAAGGCGATCGAGACCTCGGCCCCGGCCGCCAGGCGATGCACCGTCGCATAGCCCGCGCCAAGCAGGTAGTAGTGCCCGAACCAGGTCATCATGCTGACGATCAGCACCCCGACCGCCGCCATGGCGACGCCGTGGCGCAGATAGGGGTTGGGAAACAGCCGCGCCAGCACCGCCTCGGTATCGTCGAGGAAACGCATGAAACCCAGCGCCACCAGCCCGAGCACGCCGCCGAACACCGCATAGATGGCGAGGCCCGCGACGCCGGAAGCGTCGAGCACCCGCGACGTCGCGGTGATGACGGCGAATTCCGGATCGGCGAAACCGAGCAGCCGCCCGACCGTGTTGGCGGCGACCGAGGCGAGCAGGAGCGGCAGCAGCAGCCCGGGGCTGAGTTCGGCCAGCAGCACTTCGAGGGCGAACAGCGTGCCGGCGAGCGGCGCGTTGAAGGCGGCCCCGAGCCCGGCGCCGGAAGCGGCGGCGAGCAGCACCAGCCGCTGGCGATGGCTGATCGGGATCAGCCGGGCGAGGAACGTCGCCGAGGCGGCGCCGATCAGCACGGTGGCGCCCTCGCGCCCGACCGAGGCGCCCGAGCCCGAGGAGAAGCCGGTCGCCACCACCTTGAGCAGCGATCCGCCGATCTGGAACTGGCCGTCGCGGTGATGCAGCGACAGGATGACGTCGGGCACGCCATGGCCGCCGCCCGGGGTCAGCCGCTTCAGCCACAGATTGACCATGCCGCCGATCACCGGCACCACGGCGAGCCACAAACCCCAGCTCGACGGCGCGCTGTACTGGGTCGGCTCGTAGATCAGCGAGACTTCGCCGAACACCATCAGATTGTGGATCAGCGCGACCAGGGCGCGGAACACCGCGGCGCCGACACCGACCAGGGCGCCGACGGCCAGCGCCATCAGCGCCATCTGCAGCGGTCCGAGCAGCTTGCCGCCCAGCCGGGCGCGGCGGGAACGGTCCCCGGCGGGGGCCAGGTCCTCGGCGGTCAACTCTGCGCCGGCTGCGTGCGCGCCTGGCGCAGCAGGGTTTCGAGGCATTCGGTCGACGGCACCGGATCGCTCTTGAGGTCGCGGGTCAGCGTCTCAGCATAGGTGACCAGCGCCATTTCCTGGGGCTGGCGCTCGGGCGGCGCGGCCTCGTTCGGGTAGAGGAACACCAGGAGGACGCAGCGATTGGCGGAATACTGGATGATCTCGGCCGGCCGCTCGCTGCGCTGCAGGCTCGGCTTGCCGAACATCTGGGCGAGGTCGATCGCGGCCAGGCCCATCAGGTCGTCGGTGCGCATCCGATGGCGGGTGCCGTCGGCATCGGTGATGACGAACGCGTCGTCGAAGGCGGGCAGGGGACGGCGCGTCGAACTCTCGGAACTCTTGCCGGACGCGACCGGTCCGGCCGGTGGCACGGTGCCCGCGCAGGCGGCCAGGGTCAGGGCCGCCGCGATGCTGATGCCGATCTTAGAGGAAAGCCCCCACATGGTCTCGCCCGGCCTTCACCGGATGGCGCTGGTGATGAAATCGCACCGGGCGGCGGCCCCCCCCGCCGCCCAGGCGTCAGTCGATAGGCGATCGATCGTCGGGTGTCAGTGCAGGCCGTCGACGGTCTCGACCGAACCCGAGATCTGGCCGCCGCATTCGATTTCGATCTGGCCGTAGCGGATCTCGCCGACGACCTTGCCGGTGCCGCGGATCAGCAGCCGGCCCTTGACCGTCAGCTTGCCCTCGAAGCGGCCGCGGATCTCGGCTTCCTCGATATCGGCATTGCCCTTGAACACGCCGGTCTCGGAAATCTCGATGAAGCGGCTGTCGGACAGCGAGACTTCGACCTTGCCTTCGATGATCAGGCGGTCGCAGGCCGCGATCTGGCCGGTCAGCGAGATTTCGCGGCCGACGATCAGGGTCTTCGGATCCGGGCCGGCTTCCTGCTTGGGGGCGCCGCCGGTACCGGGCGCGGTCGGCAGGGTGGCCGGGCTGCGGGCGAGACCGGGGATCTCGGTGCGCCGGGGAATTTCGGGGCGGAACGAGGTCGAGGGAGAGTCCGAACTGCTCATGGGCGATCCTTGGGCCTGGGTGGCGGAAGATGACATGGTGGCGGCGGCGGGTGCAACCGGACTTTGCGCCGGTGCGAGCGGCGCCGGCGGGCTCGGCTGTACCGGCGCGGCGGGTGCGGGCGGCAACATCTGCGACGCGCCGGGGTTCAACCCGGCGGGGCGTGGCGGGATGGCCTGGGCGAGCAGGGGCGCGTCCTCGGCGGCGGGCGCGCCTCCCGTCTCGGGCTGTGGCTTCTTGCGACCAAACATCGGCGTGTTCCTACAGTCTTTCCATCGTCTCGGGCCATAGTCCGGGACTTGTGCTATGGCCTTGCGGTCTCGAAGGCAGGCGGAAGTCTTACTGTCTCAAGGTGTTCGTCGTCTCGAAGCAACCCGGGTGGTGATGGCCTAGCCCGCCGCCGCGGCGGTGGACGCGCCCGGGACCCGGGCGAGGCGCTTGAACAGATGCACCATCGCCGCCGTGGCCACGATAGGCGCCGCCAGGCTGATCACCGGAATCGTCAGCAGGAAGGCGATGGCCGCACCGGCCAGCCACAGCCGCCCCTGGTTGCGCTTGCGCAGCCTCCGCGCGGTGGGCCGGTCGACATGCCGCCAGGCGACCAGTTCGAAATACTCCCGGCTGAGAAGATAACCGTTCAAGCCGTAGAATATAAAGAGATTTATCGGCGGGAACCACAGCATCAGCACGTAGAGCGGCAGGACCAGCAGGTTCAGCGCGATCATGACGAGCAGAAAACGCAGCGAGCCGAGCAGGGCCGGCCCGGCGGCCAGCGCCCGTCCGGGCGGATCGGCCGGATAATGCTGGCGCTCGACCGCGTCGGCGATGTCGTCGAGGAACAGGCCGATGAAGGCCGAGGCGACCGCTGGGAACAGCAGCGCCAGGCCGAGCAGCACGCCGAGGCCCGAGAACAGCTCGGCCAGCGTATTGGCCCAGCCCGCCTCGAAGCGCGGCAGATGGGTGACGCCCCAGCCGAGCAGTACGGCCAGGACGACATAAAGGACGAGCGTCAATCCCAGGGCCTTGACGAGGACGCCGCGGCTGCGCCGCTCGCCGAGCTGGTCGAAGCCCAGCACGAAGGCTTTGAACATGATCCCCCGACAACACGAAACCGGCCGCCAGACTCCCGGCCAATCATGGCGGAGTTGTGGCAGGGCCGATTTAAGTCACAGCCGCGTGCGCACCGCGAAGCCGGAGGATTCCCCGGTTGCCGCGCCCCCGGCGCCCCCTATACTGCGCCGGTTTTCCCGCAACCACAGCTGAGCCTGCCTGCCCCATGACCAAGACCGCCTTCGATGTCCTCGGCATCGGCAACGCCATCGTCGACGTGATCTCGCGCGAGGAGGAAGGCTTCATCGCCGCCCATGGCCTCAATCGCGGGACCATGACGCTGATCGACGAGGACCGCGCCGAAAGCCTCTATGCGGCGATGGGTCCGGGCCTGGTCTGTTCGGGCGGGTCGGCCGGCAACACCATCGCCGGGGTGGCCTCGCTCGGCGGGTCGGCCGCCTATTTCGGCAAGGTGCGCGACGACGAGCTGGGCGGCATCTTCGCCCACGAGATCCGCGCGCTCGGCGTGACCTTCGATACCCGCGCCGCGACCGAGGGGGCCAAGACCGCACGCAGCCTGATCATCGTCACGCCGGACGCCCAGCGCACGATGAACACCTATCTCGGCGCCTGCGTCGGGCTCGGCCCCGACGACATCGACCCGGCCACGGTCGCGGCCGCCCAGGTGACCTACATGGAAGGTTATCTGTGGGATCCGCCGCTGGCCAAGGAAGCCTTCCGCAAGGCGATGGCCCTGGCCCATGGCGCCGGCCGCAAGACCGCCCTGTCGCTGTCGGACCCGTTCTGCGTCGGCCGCTATCGCGACGAGTTCCGCGACCTCGTGCGCCGCGACGTCGACATCCTGTTCGCCAACGAGGACGAGATCGTCTCGCTCTATCAGGCGGCAAGCTTCGACGAAGCGGTGGCGGCCTTCCGCGCCGAGGGCAAGCTGGGCGCCCTGACCCGGTCGGAAAAGGGCTCGGTGATCGTCCAGGGCGACGAAACCCATATCGTGCCGGTGCACCCGGTCGACCATCTGGTCGACACCACCGGGGCCGGCGATCTCTATGCCGCCGGTTTCCTGTTCGGCCTGACCCATGGGCGCAGCCTGGTCGATGCCGCCCGCATCGCCTCGATCGCCGCGGCCGAAATCATCAGCCATGTCGGCGCCCGCCCCGAAACCTCGCTGAAGGACCTGGTGGCCAAGGCCGGTCTCTGACCCCGGCGCGGGATCACGCCTTGAACAGCACACGGTCGTTCCGGGCGCGGCGGATGCGCCGATGAACTGGGAACGGCTGCGGACCAGGACTCGGCTGGCCTCCGGGCTGATCCTGTTCGCCTATGTCTTGAGCCACCTGCTCAACCATGCCGCCGGGCTTGTCTCCTACGAGGCGCTGCTGGCCGGCGGAAACCGGTTCCTGTGGTTCTGGCGGCTGCCGCCGGTGCAGTTCCTGCTCTATGGCGCGCTGGCCGCGCATGTCGCCAACGCCCTCTACGCGCTGGCGACGCTGCGGGCACCGCGCGGCCTCGGCGCGCTGGAAATCTTCCGCCTGCTGTCGGGCTTCGCGCTGCCGCCCTTGCTGATACTGCATGTGCTCGGCACCGTCGGCGTCGCGCCGTTCGGGGTCCGTACCGGCTACGGCCCCGTATTGATGAGCATCTGGGTGCTGAAGCCGCATCTGGCCTGGCTGCAGTCGATCGCGCTGGTGCTGGCCTGGGCGCATGGCTGCGTCGGGCTGCATGTCTGGCTGCGCTTCCGCGACGGCTACCGGCGGCTGCGGCCGGCGCTGGGCGGCGCCGCGCTGCTGATCCCGGTGGTGTCGCTGTGCGGCTTCGTCACCGCGGGACACGAGATCGACCATCTGGTCCAGTCGCAGGCCTTCCTCGACGGGCTGCGCGACCGCCTCGGTCCCAATATCGACCAGGCCTCGGCCTGGGCGGTGGCGGCCCAGGAACGCGGCTTCGTGCTGATGGCCGCGGCACTCGGCCTGGTGCTCGCCTTCCGCCTCGGTTCGGAATGGCGCCGGCGGCGGCTCGGCCAGATCGTTATCCACTATCCGGAAGGGCGTCGCGCCCTGATCGCCGGCGGCACGGTCACCGTGCTGGAGGCGAGCCGCCTTGCCGGCGTGCCCCATGCCGCGATCTGCGGCGGACGCGGCCGCTGCTCGACCTGCCGGGTGCGCATCGACGAGGGGCTTGAGAGCCTCGCCGCGCCGGAGCCCGAGGAGGCGAAGGTGCTGGCCCGCATCGGCGCGCCCCCGGGTATCCGGCTGGCCTGCCAGATCCGCCCGACCGCCGACCTGCGACTCGCCCCGCTGCTGCCGGCGACGATCGAACCCGACGCCGCGCTGGTCGATGCGGCGCGCGCCGCGGGGCGCGAGCGGCGGATCGCCGTGCTGTTCGCCGACCTGCGCGGCTTCACCGGCCTGGCCGAGAGCCGTCTGCCCTTCGACGTCGTCTACCTGCTGAACCGCTATTTCCGGGCGATGACCCAGGCGATCGAGCAGGCCGGCGGCCGCGTCGACAAGTTCCTGGGCGACGGCATCATGGCCCTGTTCGGCGACGGCACGGCCGAGCAGGCCGACGCGGCGGCGGCCGCGCTCAGGGCGGCGGCGGCGATGCTCGAGGCGCTCGACCGGCTCAACGAGGAATTGCGTCCCGACCTCGACCAGCCGCTGCGCATGGGCATCGGCCTGCATTACGGCCGCGCCATCGTCGGCGTGATGGGCTACGGCCCGGCCGCCGGCGCGACCGCGATCGGCGATACGGTCAACACCGCCTCGCGGCTGGAGACGGCAACCAAGGAATTCGGCGTCGCGGTCATCGCCTCCAACGCGCTGACCGAGGCCGCCGGCTTCGCCTGCGAGGGCATGCGCCGCGAGGTGATCCAGCTGCGCGGCCGCGGCACGGCGGTGCCGGCGGTGCTGCTGGAACCGGAGCGGCTGAAGGCCTGGGCGACGACGACGGCTGAGGGCAAGGAATCCTAGCGTGCCACGACGCCATTGTCGGCCGGCGTTCAAGCCCGCTCATCCGCCGCTTTCGTGCCTGAGCTCGCGCGCCGTGTCGACGAAAGCGCGCAACTTCGGCAGGGCCTGAGACCTGGCCGGAAAGTAGAGGAACATGCCTGGGGTTTCGGGGCAGAAGCGCTGCAGTACCGCTTCGAGCTTCCCGGCCGCGACAAGGGGGGTAACGATCGGTTCGAGGCTGTAGGCAAGGCCCAGGCCCCGCCGTGCGGCGTCGACATAATATCCGGCATCGTTGGTGATCACCGGCCCCTTGACCGCAACGTCGAAGTCACGGCCGTCTTCGGCAAACTCCCACCGGTAGAGCGTGCCCCGTGCGCTCTGACGGAAATTGATGCAGGCATGCCGGCGCAAGTCTTCCGGGTGTTGCGGCCGGCCATGGAGACCGAGATAGGCGGGACTTGCCACGACTGCGGTGCGGAACGGTCGCGTCAGACGCACCGCCGTCATGTCGGCCTCCAGATATTCGCCGAGCCGGATGCCGGCGTCGAAGCCGTCGGCGACGATATTGCCGAGGCGGTCGTCGACATGCACCTCGACCTGGACCGTCGGATATCGGGCATGAAAACGATCGAGGATCGGCGCCAGCAGCCAGTCGAGCACGACACGCGGCACGTTGAGGCGCAACAGGCCGGACGGTTCGGTACCGAGCTGACGGGCTGCGACAATAGCCTCCTGCAATTGCGCCGCCGCCGGCATCGCCTGGGCCAGGAAACGCTCGCCCGCTTCGGTGGGGGCGACGTCGCGGGTGGTGCGTGTCAGCAAGGCGACACCAAGCCGGGCCTCGAGCGCGCGCACCGCCTGGCTGACCGCCGAGGGCGAAATGCCGAGATCGATTGCTGCAGCCGTGAAGCTGCGGCGGCTGGCGACCCGCAGAAAGATGGCGATTCCATCCAGATCGCCGCGGCCAATTATGAAGTCTGACTTCATGGCAGATCGAGATTACCACCGGTTATCGGGGCGCGGCAGAGGCATTACGATGGCGACCGGAAATCCTTGAGGAGCCGCGCGATGCAATACGCCACCCTGGGCCGCACCGGCCTGATCGTCTCCCGCCTGGCATTCGGCGCCATGACCTTCCACCAGGGAAGCGGCATGGCGGGGGTGGGCAAGGTCGGCGAAACGGAAGCCGACGCGCTGGTCGGCCGGGCGCTCGACGCAGGAATCAATTTTTTCGACACTGCCGACGCCTATGCCGCGGGTGAATCGGAAACGTTGCTTGGCCGGGCGCTGAAATCACGGCGGCATTCAGCGATCGTGGCAACGAAAGTCGGCTTCCGCGCCGGTCCCGCGATCGGTCAGGCCGGTCTGTCGCGTCGGCATATCCTGTGGTCGGTCGATCAAAGCCTGAAGCGGCTCGGCACCGACTGGATCGACGTCTACATCGCGCACAAGGAGGATCCGTTCACCCCGCTGGACGAGACACTCGATGCCTTCGACGCGATCCAACGGGCCGGCAAGGTGCGGTATCTCGGTTTTTCCAACTGGTCGGCCTGGACCGCCGCTGCAGCGCTGGAGATTCAGCGTGCGCGGGGCCTTGCCGCGTTTACCCACGGCCAGATGCATTATTCACTGCTCGGCCGCGACGTCGAACGTGACGTGGTGCCCATGATGACGCGCTACGGTCTCGGCCTGACGGTGTGGAGCCCGCTGGCGTCGGGCTTCCTTACGGGCAAGTACACGCGCGACACGCTGCACGACGGCAACAACCGCTATGCCAGCTTCGACATCCTGCCGTTTGATAAGGAAGCGGGCTTCCGTCTCGTCGCGCGGATGGACGCGATCGCCGGCGGGCTTGGCATCACCGTCGCCCAGCTTGCCGTTGCCTGGCTGCTGTCCAAGACCGCGGTGTCGAGCGTGCTGCTCGGCGCCAGCCGGATCGGCCAGTTCGAGGAAACGCTGAAGGCGGCGGATGTAAGATTGGGTGCCGATGTCGTCGCAGCGCTCGACGAGTTGACGGCGCCTGCCCCGGTCTATCCGAACTGGTTCGCCGACGGACTGGTCGACGCCGACCAGAAGACGGCTTTGGCAGGCAATTGAGAAAGACATCCCGGCCGGTCTCTCCACCGGCCGGGATGCCCGCCGGCTCAGTTGCTGCCGAGGTAATCCATCTTGCCGATCTCGACGCCGATCGAGCGCAGGATCGCGTAGGCGGCGACGACGTGGAAGGTGAAGTTCGGCAGGGCGAAGCCGGTCAGGAACGAGACGCCGTTGAACGGGATCTCGCCGCTGCGCATCTTCAGCACGATGTGCCGGTCGGCACTGTCCTCGATCGCCGCCTTGTCGAGGCCCTTGACGAAGTCGATCGTCCGGGCGATCCGGGCCTGCAACTCCTCGAACGTCGTCTCGGTGTCGGGAAAGCTCGGGATCTCGACGCCGGCGAGCCGGGCGGCACAGCCCTTGGCGCCGTCGGAAGCGATCTGGACCTGGCGGGTCAGGTTGAACATGTCGGGGGCGAGCCGCCAGCCGAGCATCACGGCGGGGTCGATCTTGCGCGCCTCGGCATGGGCCTCGGCCTTCTTCAGGATCGCCGACAGGTTGGTCAGCGCGCGCACGAGGACAGGCACCGAGGCCTGGTACATCGACAAGGACATCTTGCGAATTCTCCGAGAGGGGGATTTTTCTGGCAGGCGGTCGTCGCGGTCAGTCGGCGGGCCAGGCCCGCATCGCCGCTGCAGCGGCGGCAAGCAGGGTGTCGCGGCCGGCGCCATCGCGCGCCTGCACGGTCATGCCCTGGATCACGGTGGTATAGAAGGTGGCAAGGCCCGCCACATCGGTATCGGCAGGCAGTTCGCCGGCGGCGACACCCTGTTCGATGCGGCCGCGCAGCCGGTCGGCCTGGTCGGCGCGGAGCCGGGCGAGACCGGCCTGGACATCGGACGATTCCGGGCAGCAATTGGTCGCCGCGGTCACGATCATGCAGCCCGACGGCCGGTCGCTGCGGGTCAGGCCCTCGGCGGCCGAGCGCAGCAGGCGCTCGACGGCGCCGCGCGCCGTAGCCTCCTCGGCGAAGATCGCATCGGTGCAGCCCGCACCCTGGTCGAGATAGCGCTGGACCGCTTCGTGGAACAGCCGCTGCTTGTCGCCGAAGGCGGCATAGAGGCTCGGGGGCGTGATGCCCATTTCGGCGGTCAGGTCGCTGATCGAGGTCGCTTCGTAGCCGCGCCGCCAGAACAGCAGCATCGCGCGCTCGAGCGCGGCATCGCGGTCGAACGAACGCGGGCGGCCTCGGGTACGGGGTTCCTGGACGGCTGTTTTCATAGCGACTGCTATATAAAGCTCTTGACGACCGACTGCAAGGCGCCTAATTAGTGATGCAGGTTACATAACGGTCGCTACGAAAACAAGGCGCCCTTCATTTCAGGCAGCCGGCGACCGCGGAGCGGGAACGGAAAAGATCATGTCGATCGGCATCATCGGGGCGGGCGAGCTGGGCTGCTCGCTCGGGCGGTATCTGTGGCGGGCCGGGTACGAGGTGGTGATCGCCACCGGCGACGGCAAGCCCCAGACGCCGGCCCTGGACCAGGAAAAGGGGCTGACGGTCGGGACCGCGGCCCAGGCAGCGGATGCCGATGTCGTCCTGCTGACGCGACCGGTCACGGCCTGCAGCGAGCTGTACCCCGCCGCCGCCAGCAACGATCTGCCGGCGGCCGACCGGCGCGACGCGGAGGGCCGTCGCATCCTGTTCATGATCGGTGGCGACACCGGCACCAAGGCGGCGCTGCGCCGCCTGATCGACGGGCTGGGTTTTGCCGCCCACGATCTCGGCGCGTGCATCGCCGAACCCGGCCATCACGAGGTCAGGGCGGCGGCCTGACGATAGGAAAATTGTCCGAAGACTGGCTCAATCGGCCTTCTTGAGCATCGGCCCGAGCGGGCGGCCGCCGAAGACGTGGATGTGCAGATGCGGCACTTCCTGATGGCCGTTGCTGCCGGTATTGGCCAGGATGCGGAAACCGTCGGCGTCGACGCCCTGCAGCCGCGCTACGTCGCCGATCAGCCGCACGAACGACACGATCTCGGCTTCCGACGCGGCGCCCGAGAAATGATCGATATCGACATAGGGCCCCTTGGGGATCACCAGCACATGGGTGGGGGCCAGCGGGTTGATGTCGTGGAAGGCCAGCGCATGCTCGTTCTCGGCCACCTTGCGGCAGGGAATTTCGCCGCGCAGGATGCGGGCGAAGATATTGTTCTGGTCATAGGTCTTGACGGCCATGACGCGCCTTTCCGTGGACAAGTTTCCTATTTCGGGCGTGCCGCTTTTTCGGCGATGCCCGAGGTGCCTTCGCGCCGCTCCAGCTCGGCATAGATCTCGTCGGGATCGATCCCGGCATCGGCCCACAGCACCAGCAGGTGGTAGAGGAGATCGGCGCTTTCCTTGACGATCTCGGCCCGGTCGTCCTGCACCGCGGCCAGCGCGCATTCGACCGCTTCCTCGCCGACCTTCTGGGCGATCTTGGGCCGGCCGCGCGAGAACAGCTTCGCGGTATAGGAGGTCGAGGGGTCGGCACCCTTGCGGGCAGCCACGACCCGATGCAGACGGTCGAGGGCGTCGGCCGGCATCAGGCCTGCCCCGGCGGTTCGCGCACGGGGATGCCCGCGGCATCCAGCGCGGCCTTGGCATCACCGACCGTATGTTCGCCGTAATGGAAGATGGAGGCGGCCAGCACGGCCGCGGCATGACCCTCGCGCACCCCTTCGACCAGGTGGTCGAGCGTGCCGACGCCGCCCGAGGCGATCACCGGCACGGTGACCGCGTCCGCGACCGCCCGGGTCAGGCCGAGGTTGAAGCCGATCTTGGTGCCGTCGCGATCCATCGAGGTCAGCAGGATCTCGCCGGCGCCGAGCGCGACGACGCGGCGCGACCAGTCGACGGCATCGAGGCCGGTGGCGTTGCGGCCGCCATGGGTGAAGACCTCGAAGCGGCCCGGCGCCACTTCCTTGGCATCGACCGCGACGGTGATGCATTGCGAGCCGAATTTCTCGGCGGCCTCGCGCACCAGTTCGGGCCGCCTGATCGCCGCGGTATTGATCGAGACCTTGTCGGCACCGGCCAGCAGCAGCTGGCGCACGTCGTCGACCGCCCCGACCCCGCCGCCGACGGTCAGCGGCATGAAGCAGACCTCGGCGGTGCGGCGCACCACGTCGAGCAGGGTACCGCGCCGCTCGTGGCTCGCCGTGATGTCGAGGAAACAAAGCTCGTCGGCGCCCTGCGCATCGTAGATTCGCGCCTGCTCGACCGGGTCGCCGGCATCGCGCAGCCCGACGAAGTTGACGCCCTTGACGACGCGGCCGTCCTTGACGTCGAGGCAGGGGATGACCCGCACCTTCAGCACGGCCGCTACTCCCCGGCGGCGGCGAGCGCCGCGGCGGGATCGAGACGCCCGTCATAGAGCGCGCGGCCGACGATGACGCCGGCGATGACGCCGGTCGCCTTGCAGGCGACGATGTCGTCGAGGCCGCCGACACCGCCCGAGGCGATCACGGGGATGCCGGTCTTCTGCGCCAGCTCGGCCGTCGCCGCGACATTGACGCCGCCGAGCGCGCCGTCGCGGTCGATATCGGTATGGATCAGCGCCGTGACCCCGGCATCCTCGAACCGCGCCGCCATCTCGGCGACCGACAGGGTCGAGACCTCGGCCCAGCCCTCGACCGCGACCATGCCGTCGCGCGCATCGACACCCACGGCGATCTGCCCGGGGAATTTCGCGCAGGCCTCGCGCACCAGCGCCGGATCGCGCACGGCCAGCGTGCCGAGGATGACGCGGCTGATGCCCTTGTCGAGCCACAGTTCGATCGTCTTCAGGTCGCGGATGCCGCCGCCGAGCTGGACCGGCAGGTCGACGGCATCGAGGATCGCCTCGACCGCCGGCGCGTTGACCGGCTGGCCGGCGAAGGCGCCGTTCAGGTCGACGACATGGATCCAGCCGAAACCCTGGCGCACGAAGGAAAGGGCCTGGGCGCCGGGATCGTCGTTGAACACCGTCGCCGCTTCCATCGCGCCGCGCAGCAGGCGGACGCAGCGACCGTCCTTCAGGTCGATGGCCGGATAGATGATCATGCCTGGACACCCGCACGCTCGGGCATGGCCGGCGCCGGGCTGGGCGCGGCCTGCAGTTCCTTGGAATAGAAGTAGCCGGCGACGAACCGGCCGTCGACCACCGCATAACGCGGCTTGACCGCCCAGCGCACGAAGCCCGCATGCTCGAACAGCTCGATCGCCGCCTTCTGGGTCTCGCGCACGTCGAGGTCGATCTGCAGATAGCCCTGTTCCCGGGCCGAGGCCTCGACCTTGGCCAGCAGTTCGCGCGCCATGCCATGGCCGCGCGCCCAGGGGGCGATGAAGAAGGTGGTCAGGGTCGCGGCGTGGCGCTGCGCCTCGTTGTTGGCCGGCGGCCGCAGCAACTGGCAGGAACCGACGACATGGCCATCCAGCCGGGCGATGAACAGCTCGCGCTCGGGCACCAGCAGCACGCCGCGCCAGAACCGCTCCAGCCCCTGGCGCTGCGGTACCCGCAGCCAGCCGAAGCCGTTGCCGAACTCGATCGCCTCGGCCGTGGCGGCACAGAGATCGTCCATCTCCTGTTCGTTCAGGCTTTCGACCCGTTCGACCGACGGCTGGGGGATGATCTGGTTCATGGCTTCCAGCCCAGGAAATTCCTGATCAGCGCCAGGCCCACCCGCTGGCTTTTTTCCGGGTGGAACTGGGTACCGACGAGATTGTCGCGGCCGACCACGGCGGCGAAATCCTCGCCATGCCGCGCCGCCGCGAGGACATGCCGGCGATCGCGGGCGCGCAGATGGAACGAATGGACGAAATAGGCATGGTCGCCCGGCGCGATGCCGGCCAGCACCGGATGGTCGGCGACGTCCTTGAGGTCGTTCCAGCCCATATGCGGAATCTTCAGCGCCGGGTCGGCCGGCTGCAGCGGCACCACCTCGCCGGGGATCCAGTCGAGGCCGGGGGCACCGTCGAACTCGATGCCGCGGGTGGCCAGCAGCTGCATGCCGACGCAGATGCCGATGAACGGCCGGCCATGGCGGATCACCGCCTCGGTCAGGGCTTCGACCATTCCGGGCACCGCGTCGAGGCCGCGACGGCAATCGGCGAAGGCGCCGACGCCCGGCAGCACGATCCGGTCGGCGGCGGCGACGATGCGGGCATCGTCGGTCACGACGATTTCGGCGTCCGCCGCGCTCTCGCGCGCCGCACGCTCGAACGCCTTGGCGGCCGAGCGCAGGTTGCCCGAGCCGTAGTCGATGATGGCCACGCGGCTCATGCCGGCATTCCGTCGTCGAGGGTCGGGCGACCCAGGCGATAGCCGCCCAGGAAGCGCGCCAGCGCCGAATCCTCGTCGGCGGCCCGCACCACGCCGACTTCGCGATAGCCCTGGCGCAGCAGCGCGGCACGGCGCCAGTCCTGCGCCTCCAGCCCGACCAGCACGGCAAAACCGAGCGCTGCCAGCCCTTCGATCACCTCGCCGGCATCGGCCAGGCCGACGACGACGCCGATGGCGATGCCGGCCGCCAGATAGGCGATCAGCCCGCGCCACATGCGGTGCCACAGCAGCCACAGCAGCGGGAACAGCAGGGCCAGCCAGGAGAATCCCTCCTTGACCAGGACCAGATCGGGATCCTCGGCGGGGCGACCCGGCCGCAGGAAGACGTCATAGGTTCGCATCGCGCGACCCCCGGGTCAGAGACTGCCGCCCAGCACGCCCTTGGTCGACGGCACGGCCGCCGCGGCGCGCGGATCGATCGAGACGGCCTGGCGCAATGCCCGGGCCAGCGCCTTGTAGCTGCTCTCGACGATATGGTGGTTGTTCTCGCCGTAGAGGTTCTCGACATGCAGCGTCAGCCCGGCCGCCTGGGCGAAGGCCTGGAACCATTCCTTGAACAGTTCGGTGTCCATCTCGCCGAGCTTGTCGCGGGTGAAATGAACCTTCCAGATCAGATAGGGCCGGTTCGAGCAGTCGAGCGCCACGCGCGTCAGCGTCTCGTCCATCGGGATCAGGGCCTGGCCGTAGCGGGTGATGCCCTTGCGATCGCCCAGCGCCTTGGCCACGGCTTCGCCCAGGGCGATGCCGGTATCCTCGGTGGTGTGGTGAAAATCGATATGCAGGTCGCCCTTCGCCCGGACCGTGATGTCGATCAGCGAATGTCGCGACAGCTGCTCCAGCATGTGGTCGAGGAACCCGATGCCCGTCGAGACGTCATAGACGCCCTGGCCGTCGAGATTGACCGAGACGTCGATCTCGGTCTCCTTGGTCTTGCGCGCGACACGCCCCACGCGCGGCGGGTTGGCCACCGACATCGGCCTTTTCCTTCTTGCTGGTCGGCCGGGATATAGCAGGACGCGCGCGGACTCGGCAAGCCAAGGGGCTCACGGGGCCGGGGCGGCCGTCGCCGGTTGGTCTCCGCGGCGCGCCAGCGGCCTGGCCGGATTGCCCGCCACAGTCGCGCCGTCGGGCACATCGGCAACCACGATCGCCCCCATGCCGACGGTGGCGCCGCGCCCGATGCGCAGCGGCCGTCCGGGATAGCCCTGGCGCAGGACCGCGCCGGCACCGATATAGGCATAGTCGCCGATCTCGACATTCCCGTTGCATTTGACGCCGGGCGCGAAGGTGACGAAGTCGCCGATCACGCAGTCATGGGCGACATAGGCGCCGAGATTGCAATGGAAGCCGCGGCCGATCCGGGCATTGGCCGTGATGACCGCATGGTGGCAGACGATCGCCGCCGGACCGATATCGTTGCCGTCCAGAATGCTCGCGGTCGGGCTGACGATCGAAAGGGGCTGCGCGCCGCGTGCCAAGGCCCGGCCGAGCACGCGCGCCCGCAGCCGGCCGGCACCGATCGCGACATTGACGAACTTGGCCGGCCGCCGGTCGGCGAAGAATTCCTCCTCGCCGATCACCCGATGGCCGTTGGCCGATTCGTCCCGGCCCTCCGGTTCGACGAACACGAATTCGCCCTCGGCCATCGCAAGGCGCAGAAGCGGCATGACCTCGCGGCCGAATCCGCCGCTGCCGAAAAGCCCGATCAGCACCTCACTTTCCGACATGGATCACCCCTTCTTATGCAAGCAGACCAGATTCCGGCAAATGAATGATGCAAATAGGACTCGAAAATATTATCAAAAATAGCGAATTCTATATTGTATTTAGGTATAAATATTCGTACTGATTTAGCCATATCATGAATTTCACTACTTATTTTGGGTACGCAGATCATTCGTCGATCGATCGACGAAGACCCGCGTCCGGATGATCAACGGACAGGATTGCCAAACCCTTCGGCGGATAACGGCCCGCTACCTCGTAAGAACGGGTGCGGCGCCGTCGGGGGCTCGGCGCCATATCGAGCCGCTACCAATTGAAATTCGCGTCGATCTCGCCGATCTATCAGCCATGATCCCGATGACCAGGGGCGTGCCAAGTGGGCGCCCGCAAAGGAAGCTGCAGTAGATGTCTCAATCCGATACCCCCGTCTGGCACGGCACCACGATCCTGTCGGTGCGTAAGAACGGCCGCGTGGTCGTGGCAGGCGATGGCCAGGTCAGCCTGGGCCAGACCGTGATCAAGTCCAATGCCCGCAAGGTCCGCCGCCTCGGCGACGGGTCGATCCTCGCGGGTTTCGCCGGCGCCACCGCCGATGCCTTCACCCTGTTCGAGCGGCTGGAAGCCAAGCTCGAGCGTCACCCCGGCCAGTTGCTGCGCGCGGCGGTCGAACTGGCCAAGGACTGGCGGACCGACCGCTATCTGCGCCGGCTCGAGGCGATGATGGCCGTGGCCGACAAGGACGTCTCGCTGGTGCTGACCGGCACCGGCGACGTGCTGGAACCCGAGGACGGGCTGATCGCGATCGGCTCGGGCGGCAACTATGCGCTGTCAGCCGCCCGCGCCCTGATCGACCGCGACGACATGGATGCCGAGGCGATCGCCCGCAAGGCGATGAGCATCGCCGCCGATATCTGCGTCTACACCAACCGCAACGTCACGCTCGAGAGCCTGTAAGTCATGTCCGCCACCGCATTCTCGCCGCGCGAGATCGTCTCCGAGCTTGACCGCTATATCGTCGGCCAGGCCGAGGCCAAGAAAGCCGTCGCCATCGCCCTGCGCAACCGCTGGCGCCGCCAGCAATTGCCGGATGCGCTGAAGGACGAGGTCCTCCCCAAGAACATCCTGATGATCGGGCCGACCGGCGTCGGCAAGACCGAGATTTCGCGCCGCCTGGCCAAGCTGGCCCAGGCGCCGTTCATCAAGGTCGAGGCGACCAAGTTCACCGAGGTCGGCTATGTCGGCCGCGACGTCGAGCAGATCGGCCGCGATCTGGTCGAGACCGCGATCGGCATGGTGCGCGACCGCCGCCGCCGCGAAGTCGGCGCCCGCGCCGAGCTGGCCGCCGAGGAACGGCTGATCACCGCGCTGGTCGGCGAACAGGCCTCGCCCGAGACCCGGCAGAAGTTCCGCAAGATGCTGCGCGAAGGCTCGCTCGACGACAAGGAAGTCGAAATCGAGGTTGCCGAGACGGCCGGTCAGGGCATGCCCACGATCGACATCCCGGGCATGCCCGGGGCGCAGATGGGCATGGTCAATCTGGGCGAGATGTTCGGCAAGGCGTTCGGCGGCCGCAAGCGCAAGCACAAGACCCAGGTCAAGGAAGCCCTGAAGCTGCTGACCGACGAGGAGTCGGAAAAGCTGCTCGACCAGGAGGCGATGACCAAGGAAGCGATCGATCTGGCGGAGAACCACGGCATCGTCTTCATCGACGAGATCGACAAGATCACCGCGCGATCGGAGCATCGCGGCGGCGACGTCAGCCGCGAGGGCGTGCAGCGCGACCTGCTGCCGCTGATCGAAGGCACCACGGTGACGACCAAGCACGGGCCGTTCAAGACCGACCACGTGCTGTTCATCGCTTCCGGCGCCTTTCACCTGACCAAGCCGTCCGACCTGCTGCCCGAGCTGCAGGGCCGCCTGCCGATCCGGGTCGAGCTGAAGCCGCTCAGCCGCGACGATTTCCGCCGCATCCTGACCGAGCCGGAAGCCAGCCTGATCAAGCAGTACGTCGCGCTGATGGCGACCGAGCAGGTGACGCTCGACTTCGCCGACGATGCGATCGACGCGGTCGCGGAACTCGCCTTCGAGGTCAACGCCTCGGTCGAGAACATCGGCGCCCGGCGGCTGCACACCATCCTGGAACGGGTACTGGAGGATATCTCCTTCACTGCCGCCGACCAGGCCGGGGAACAGGTCAAGGTCGACGCCGCCTATGTGCGCAAGCATGTCGGCGACATCGCCCGCAACACCGACCTCGGCAAGTTCATCCTGTGACGCGTACCGGCCGGGGAAGCCTCAGGGCTTCCCCAGCCGGGCCAGGAGATCGGCGATCGCCGCCTCGTCGAGCTTGCCGATGACCTGGGCCAGCCGGTTGGCCAGCTCGGTCGCCCCCGGCGACAGCCCGGCGGTGTCGATGACCACCCGGGGATGCGAGATCTGGGCCAGCCGCTGCAACTCCTCGGCATCGTCCCAGATGATGTGGAAATAGCCGCAGATCCGCTGCACCAGCCACCAGCTCGGCCGGCCGCGATGGCCATGCTCCAGCGCCGACAGATAGGCCGACGACACCTCGAGTGCCTCGGCCATCGCCTTCAGCGACACCCCGTGGTCGCGGCGCAGTTCGCGCAGCTTCAGCCCGAACGGCGTCATTGCGCCGGGCCTTGCCGCCTGCATCGCGGCGGTGTAGTCGGAGGGGGAAGTGCTAGCGCCGAGGAGCGGACATGACGCCGACGACGTTGATTACCGGCGGGGCGGGTTTCATCGGCAGTCATCTCTGCGACCGGCTGCTTGCCGCCGGCGACGAAGTGTTGTGCGTCGACAATTTCCATACCGGTTCCAAAGCCAATATCCGCCACCAGCTGCAGCGGCCGAATTTCGAGCTGATCCGCCACGACATCGGCCTGCCGCTGTTCGTCGAGGTCGACCGGATCTTCAACCTGGCCTGCCCGGCGAGCCCCGTGCATTACCAGAACAATCCGGTGGCAACCGTCAAGACCGCGGTGCTCGGCGCCATCAACATGCTGGACCTGGCCCAGCGCCGGCAGGCCCGCATCCTCCAGGCTTCGACCAGCGAGGTCTATGGCGACCCGCAGGTCCATCCGCAGCCGGAAGGCTATTGGGGCCATGTCAATCCGATCGGCGCCCGGGCCTGCTATGACGAAGGCAAGCGCTGCGCCGAGACGCTGTTCTTCGACTACCACCGCCAGCACGGCGTCGATATCCGCGTCGCCCGCATCTTCAACACCTATGGTCCCCGCATGCATCCGCAGGACGGGCGGGTGGTGTCGAACTTCATCGTCCAGGCGCTGGCCGGCGATCCGATCACGCTTTACGGCGACGGCCGCCAGACCCGCTCGTTCTGCTATGTCGACGACCTCGTCGACGGCCTGCTGGCGCTGATGGCGCATGGCGGCGAACCCGGCCCGATCAACCTGGGCAACCCGGCCGAGCTGACGATCGGCGAACTTGCCGAGACGGTGCTGCGCCTGACCGGCTCGACCAGCCGGGTCGAGTACCGCCCGCTGCCGTCCGACGATCCGGTCCAGCGCCAGCCCGACATCGCCATGGCCCGCCGCGTGCTCGACTGGCAGCCCAAGGTGGCGCTGGAAGACGGCCTGAAGGAAACCATCGCCTATTTCCGCCGCGTTCTCGCCACCTGATCGGCGGACGATAATCCTATTTCTCCCGGCGCCGCCGGATCAGCACGTAGAAGGCCCCGCCGCCGCCATGGCGATGGCTGGCATTGGTGACCGACAGCACGCGGTCGCGGTTGATCGGATCGGCCAGCCAGCGCGGGACCAGATCGCGCAGCACGCCGCGGCCCGACGGCATGAAGCCGTCCATCTCGGCCCGCTCGATCCCCTTGCCGGTGATGATCAGCAGGCAGCGCTGGCCGCCGGTAACCGCCCGGGTCAGCGCCCGTTCCAGCAGGCGGAAGGCAGCGTCGAGCGTATGGCCGTGCAGGTCGATGATCGCATCGATTGGCATGTCGCCCTTGCGAAACCGCTCGGCGGTGCGCTTGTCGATGCCGGCGAAGGGCACCGGCGCCTTCGGGGTCGGCTGCGGTATGCCGCGCGGAATCGGCACCACACGGGCCGCCGGCGCCGGCGGCCGCACCCGCGGCGGCGTGGCAATCTGGACCGGCGGCGTCTCGGGCCTGGCGGCGAAGACCTTCACCCGGACCGGCCGGCGGAGCGGGGCGACGTCGGCAACCAGGCGATCCCAGAGGGCGGCGTCGTCGAGCGGCTCGGCCTCAGCCTTCTTGTCGCGCGTCGTCATCGACGATGATGATGTGCAGGCGGCGAGGACCATGCGCCCCGAGAATAAGTTCCTGTTCGATGTCGGCGGTCCGCGACGGCCCGGTCACCAGGTTGACCGTGCGCGGCCAGTCGTCGCCGAACGCCGCGCGCAGCCGCGCCCAGGCGGCTTCGTACGAACCGGCGATGGCCCGGGCGGGCAGCAGCACGATGTGGTTGTCGGGCAGGAAGTTCAGCGTCGTCGGCGTCTGCGGCCCGGAATGCAGCATCAGCGTGCCGGTCTCGGCGATGCCGGCAAAGGCCAGCGCCAGCGACGACAGGTCGTGCGCCTCGGCCCGGCCCGACGCGACCTCGATCAGCGGCCGGCTGGACCAGTCGAGCCCCTCGATCAGCGGATGCGGCGCCAGGCGCAGCCGCTGGGGCAGGTTGTGACGGTTGAGGAAGTCGGCCGCCGCCGCCGGCACGTCGGCGAGCGTCGCCACCCGCGCCGTCGTCGCCTGCACCCGCTCGGCCCACTGGACGAAGCGCTCGACGAGCTCTTCCCCCGAGCCCTGCGCGCGGTCGGGGATCAGGTTGGGCGTCCGGCGGTCGAGGCGGGCGGCAGCCTCGGCCGGCGAGACCCGGCCCGGTGCCATCGCCAGCGCCCGGCCAAGATTGGCGAACAGCCGGTCGCGCGCGGTCATGACCGCGCGCCCCGGCGGGCCGACCACATCTCCTGGAATGTCCGGCCCTCGGGCGCCGGGAAGTCGCGCCCGTCGGTCCAGCCCGAGCCGAGCGGCAGGCTGACGATCTTCCCGTCCCGGCCCAGCGCCTTCAGGATGCGGGCGGCAAGCCGGGCACCAAGACCGTAGAGGCGCGGATGGCGGGCGACGAACGCCCAGGCCTCCATCAGCGTGCGCGGCACGACCGGGGTAACCCGCCGCTCGAACGATTCCTCGCGCCAGTGGCGCATGATCTTGGGCAGCGGGATGCGCATCGGGCAGACCTGCTCGCACTTGCCGCAGAAGGTCGAGGCCTGCGGGAGGTGCCGCGCCTCCTCCAGCCCGAGGAACACCGGGTCGATCGCCGCGCCGATCGGGCCGGGATAGACCCAGCCATAGGCGTGGCCCCCGACCGCGTGATAGACCGGGCAATGGTTCATGCAGGCGCCGCAGCGAATGCAGCGCAGCAGGTCCTGCTTCTCGGTGCCGAGCAGCCCCGAGCGGCCGTTGTCGAGCAACACGACGTGGAACTGGCCGGGACCGTCGAGATCGCCGTCGCGCCGCGGGCCGGTCGAGAACGTGGTGTAGACCGACATTTCCTGCCCGGTGGCCGAGCGGGCCAGCACGCGCAGGATGGTCGACACGTCCTCCAGGTTGGGCACCACCTTGTCGATCGCCGAGATGACGATATGCATCTGCGGCAGGGTCTGGGTCAGGTCGCCGTTGCCCTCGTTCGTCACGATGATCGTCGAGCCGGTCTCGGCCACCAGGAAATTCGCCCCGGTGATGCCGACATCGGCATCGAGGAATTTCTGCCTGAGGATCTCGCGCGCCTCGGCGACCATGTCGCCGCCCTCGGTCAGGATCTTCTCCTTGCCGTATTTGCGGTGATGCTCATGGAACAGGTCGGCGACCTGGCGCTTGGTCTTGTGCACCGCCGGGCCGATGATGTGGGAGGGCGGCTCGTCGGCCAGCTGGATGATGTATTCGCCCAGGTCGGTCTCGATCGGTTCGACCCCGTTCTCGGCCAGGAACGGATTCAGCGCGATCTCCTCGGCGATCATCGACTTGCCCTTGGTCACCGTGCGGGCACCGACCTGGCGGCACAGGCTCAGGATCGTCTCGCGCGCCTCGCGCGGGGTGGCGCACCAGTGGACCTTGCCGCCGCGCTTCTCGACGTTGCGCTCGAACAGCGCCAGGTAGTGATCGAGATTGGCGATGGTGTGGTTCTTGATCTCGACCGCGCGGTCGCGCAGGGCCTCGAACTCGGGCAGGCGCGCCGCGGCGGCGGCGCGGCCGCCGGTGAAGTTCGTCGCCACCCGCGCCATCGCCTGGCGCAGTTCGGCGTCGTCTAGCGCCTTGTGGGCGTTGTTCTCGAAGTCGAAGGCGGTCGACTGCATCGCGGCTCAATCCTTGCCCATCGCCGGGGTGTCGGTGACGCCGGCCAGGACTTCCGCGACATGGCGCACCGCGATGGCGCGGCCGTCGCGGCTGAGCTTGCCGGCCATGTTGAGAAGACAGCCGAGGTCCCCGGCCAGCAGCAGGTCCGCCCCGGTGGCGGCGACGTCGTCGGCCTTGCGCTGGACCATCTCGACCGAGACTTCCGGGTATTTGACACAGAACGTGCCGCCGAAGCCGCAGCAGGTCTCGGCACCGGGCAATTCGACGAGATCGAGCCCGTCGACCGTGGCCAGCAGCTTGCGCGGCTGTTCCTTGATCCCGAGCTCGCGCAGGCCCGAGCAGGAATCGTGATAGGTCGCCCGCGCCGGCAGCGCGGCGGCGACACGCTCGACCCCCATCACGTCGGTCAGGAAGGAGACCAGCTCGTAGGTCTTTGCGGCCAGCCGGTCGGCCCGCGCCTTCCAGGCAGGATCGCCGGCGAACAGGGCGGGGTAGTGATGCCTGATCATGCCGGCGCAGGAACCGGACGGCGCCACGACATAGGGCGCATCCTCGAAGGTTGCGATGACCTGGCGGGCGATGGCGATCGCGTCCTTGCGGTCGCCGCTGTTGTAGGCCGGCTGGCCGCAGCAGGTCTGCGCGGCGGGCACGAAGACCTCGGCGCCGGCCTCCTCGATCAGCTTGACCGCGGCAAAGCCGACGCTCGGCCGATGCAGGTCGACGAGGCAGGTGACGAAAAGGGCGACGCGAGGTTTCTGGGTCATGGCCGCGGCACTATACGCCGCGACCCCGGGCGTTAGGAACTCTTCAGGTGTGGCTGGCGACCGGGTGGACGGTGCGGCCGGGCCGGTCCAGCTGGCGGGCGACGTCGGACGCCATCACGCTGGCATCACGGACGGCGGCCTCGAGCTGTTCGGGCGAGACGTGCCACAGATGGCACCAGTAGCGCACGTCGTCGGGCTGGTTGATGTCGACCCAGGCCGGGTCGGCGGGGGGACGAAGGTCGGGCGCGCCGGACATGTCTTGCTGCCTCCTTGGGTAACCGGATCGGGCAGCGATCGAACTTCGGCGCGCGGGTCTCAGTTCCCGCAGCGCAACATTGTCACGGCTTCAACGCGCCGGCGACCTCGGCCGGCAGCAGGAACCACCAGCGGCCGGACTGTTTCATCCGCCCGGCGATCTCGGCCGCCTCGGGGCCGGGGCCCCAGAACACGTCGCCGCGGACCGGGCCTTTGATCGCCCCGCCGGTATCCTGCGCCACCATCAGCCGGCGGAACGGCACGGCTGGCCTGGCCGGGTCGGTGTCGGGCCGGGTGGTGTCGAGCCAGACCGGCAGGCCGTAGGCGACGAGGCTGCGGTCGATGGCCAGCGAGCGGCCCGGCGTCAGGGCCAGGCCCTCGCCCCCCAGCGGCCCGTCGCCCTTCAGTTCGCGAAAAAAGACATAAGACGGGTTCTGTCGCATCAGCCCCGGCGCCTCGGCCGGGTGGGCCTGCATCCAGGCGCGCAGCGACTGCATCGTGACGTCGGCGCGGTCCATCTTGCCCTCGTCGACCAGCACCTTGCCGATCGCCACATAGGGATGGCCGTTCTGGGCATCGTAGCCGACCCGGGCGATCTGCCCGTCCGGCAGCTCGAGCCGCCCCGAACCCTGGATCTGCAGGAAGAAGACGTCGACCGGATCGGCCGCCCAGTAGAGTTCGAGATTGCGGCCGGCCAGCGCGCCGGCCTCGATCCGGGCCCGGTCCTCATAGGGGCGCAGCCGGCCGTTCTCGACCCGGCCGGCCAGGCGCTGCCCCTTCAGCGCATCACGGAAATCGCCCAGTTCGACCATGACCAGATCGGGCGGCCGCTTCATGATCGGCACGGTATAGGTAGCGTCGCGCTGGCGCGCGGCCTTCAGGCTGGGCTCGTAATAACCGGTGAACAGGCCCTCCGCCTTGGCGTTGTTGGTCGCCGCGACCGGGCGGAACCACTGCACCAGCGTGTTCCGCGCCGCCGTGGCGTCGCCGGGCGGCACCGCCATCACCGCGGCGCAGGGTGCCTTCCAGGCCGCGGCGGTGCCGAAGCGAGGATCGGGCCCGAATTGGCGATCGGGCGCGAGATTGCCGATGCGGTTGCAGGACCGGCGCAGGGCGGGCAGGGCGGCGGCCTGGTCGTCGTCGCCCCAGCCGGCCAGATCGCGATAGTCGGCCGCCGTCAGCACCAGCCGGTCGGGCACCGCCTCGGGCGGTTTGGGCGGGGTGCAGGCGGCAAGGCCGAGGGCAAGCCCGGCCAGCGCCGCCAGGCCAGGCCGCACCGTCAAGTCGGCGACGACGTGGCGATCAGCGTCCAGTTCGGATCCCGCGACGTGGTATCGCGCGCGAAGGTCCAGATGTCGGTCACCTTGTCGACCCGGGCCGGGTCGCCGGCGACGACCGCACCGGCGGCGTTGCGAGTGGCGTTGACCAGCTGGCTGACGAAGCGGATGGTGACCTCGGCGACCGACCCCTTCAGGTCGGCATCGGCGATCTCGGCCTCGTCGATCCCGACCAGGGTGGTTTCCTGGGTCAGGCCGTCGGCCTTGCGCTGCTTGATGGCGGCCTCGAAATCGCCGAACACGTCGCGCGACAACAGCTGGCGCAGGGTCTGGACATCGCCGGCGGCAAAGGCGCCGACGATCATTTCATAGGCGCCCTTGGCACCCGACAGGAATTCGGCGGGATCGAAGCTGCGATCGGCCTGCTGGATGCGGCCGAGGCCGGCCTGGGCCGGGCCGGGCGGAATCGGGGCCAACTGGTCGCGCGCCGGGATCTGCCGGTCGGGCATCGGGATGATCTTGGCGCCGTCGGGCTGGGGCGGGGCCTTGGGATCGCGCGGGCCGGGCCGCCAGGCCTCGCGGGGTTTCTCGTGGCCGGTACGGGTTCCCAGGACGCTGCGCAGTCGCAGCAGGATGAACCCTGCCACCAATGCCAGCAGAATGATGTCGAGGAACTGGAAGTCACCCATCTGTATCAGCCTTATGTCGCGCCCCGGTTTCGCCACCAAACCTCGGCGTCCCGAGGGGCCTGCGGCACTGTCCCTTGGAGTTAAGTATCCGGACGCACCGCGGCAAGTCAGTTTAAGGGTAAAAACGCCGCTCGGGAAGCGGTTGAAGCCGATCCGGCGCCGTGCTACGAGCCTGCCGCGTGCAACCAGGAGCGACTTGATGAGCGACGCCCGTACCGACGCGGCCAACCAGGGTGACCAGGAGCAGGCGCCCGCCCTCAACTGCCTGACGCAGTACGTCAAGGACCTCTCGTTCGAGAACCCGAATGCGCCGCAGTCGCTGGCGCAGACCTCGGGCGAGCCGGACATGAACGTCGAATTCGACGTCGAGGTCCAGCGCATGGGCGAAAACGTCTTCGAGGTCGCCTTCCGCCTGTCGGTCAAGGCCCAGTCCGGCGAAACCGTGTTCTTCGTCGTCGACCTGACCTATGCCGGGCTGTTCCAGCTGATCAACATCCCGGAAGAGAACTGGCACCCGATCTGCCTGATCGAATGCCCGCGCCTGCTGTTCCCGTTCGCGCGCCAGATCGTCTCGACCCTGACCACCCAGGGCGGCTACCCGCCGGTCCTGCTGCGCCCGATCGATTTCTCCGAGCTTTATGCCCGCAACCTGGCCCGTGCCCAGGAAATGCAGGCGCAGGGCACCGCTTAAGACGGTCGCTCGGCCGCAAGACGTCGAGGGGCGCCCGACCGGCGCCCCTTTTTTCATTCCTGCAGCCAGATCGCCGGGGTCTTCATCTTGGCGATGAACGCGGCATGCGCCGCGAGCTCGTCTTCGGTCGGCGCATGCGGGCGGGCTTCGCGCACCGTCAGGGTTTCGGTCGTCACGGTGACGCCGCCGAGGCTGACCGTGGTGCGATCGAACGACAGGCCGACCTGGCGGCCACCCAGCAGCTCGATATAGACGTCGGCCAGCAGGCTCGCATCGAGCAGGGCGCCGTGGAAGGTGCGGCCGGAATTGTCGACGCCGAAGCGGCGGCAGAGCGCATCGAGCGAGGCGGGCGCGCCCGGGAACTTGCGGCGGGCGATCTGCACGGTGTCGACGGCGCGTGCCATCGGGATCGGCGCCTTGCCGAGCAGGCCGAGCTCGTGGTTGATGAACCCCATGTCGAAGCTGGCGTTGTGGATCACCAGCGGCGAATCCTGGACGAACTCGAGGAAGGCATCGGCGACCTGGGCGAAGACCGGCTCGGGTTTCAGCCGCTCCCAGGTCAGGCCATGGACCCTGACCGCTTCCTCCGGCACCTCGCGCTCGGGGTTGATGTACTGGTGGTACTGCCGCCCGGTCGGGATGTGGTTGATCAGTTCGAGGCAGCCGATTTCGACCAGGCGGTCGCCATCGCGCGGCGACAGGCCGGTGGTTTCGGTATCGAGGATGATTTCCCGGATCACTGCGACAATTCCTCCACCAATCGTGTCACCTGGGCCCGCGTTTCGTCGAGACCGACCCCGGTATCGATGACATGGTCGGCCCCGGCGCGCTTTTCCGCATCGGGCACCTGCTTGGCCAGGATCATCGCAAATTTTTCCGGCGTCATGCCGGGCCGGGCCAGCACGCGGGCGCGCTGGATGTCGGCCGGGGCCGAGACCACCAGCACCGTGTCGAACCGATCGCGGCCGCCGGTCTCGAACAGCAGCGGCACGTCGACGACGAACAATCCGGCCCCCGCGGCCTCGGCCGCGGCGCGCACGGCGATCTCCCGCTCGCGCACCAGCGGATGCACGATCGCATTGAGGCGGGCGAAACCGTCCGGGTTGCCCATCAGATGGGCCGACAGCCTGGCGCGGTCGACCGCGCCGTCGATCACGGCATCCGGCCAGACCGCGGCGATCGCCGCGGCGCCGGCCCCGCCCTTGGCATAGAGCTCATGGACCGTCGCGTCGGCATCGAAGACCGGCACGCCGAGATCGCGCAGCATCGCGGCGACCGTCGACTTGCCCATCCCGATCGAGCCGGTGAGGCCCACGATCCTCATGCCAGCACCGCGGCACGCAGCGCGTCGGTCACCTCGGGCTCGCGCCCGAACCAGGCGGCAAAGCCGGGCCGCGCCTGGTGCAGCAGCATGCCCAGCCCGTCGACCGCCGGGTTGCCGCGGCGACGCGCGGCAGCCAGCAGCGGCGTTTCCAGCGGGACATAGACGAGGTCGGTCACCAGCGCGGTGACCGGCAGCCGGTCGAGCGCGATGTCGAGCGGCGGCTGGCCGGCCATGCCGAGCGACGTGGCATTGACCAGCAGGTTGATCCCGCCGAGGTCGCCGCCCGCCCAGTCGACGACGGTGACCCGGTCGGGCAGGGCGGCGGCCAGCGCCTCGGCACGGCCTCGATTCCTGTTGGCCAGCCGGATCTCGGGCACGCCGGCATCCTGCAGCGCGGCGACGACCGCGCGGCCGGCCCCGCCGGCACCCAGCACCAGCGCCGGCCCCGCGGCGAAATCGAAGCCGGGCAGCGATTGCCTGAGATTCTCGATGAAGCCGTAGGCATCGGTATTGTGGCCATGGAGCCGGCCGTCATCCTCGACGATCACGGTGTTGATCGCGCCGATCCGCCGGGCGGTGTCGGACACCCGGTCGACCAGGCCGAACACCGCTTCCTTGTGCGGGATGGTCACGTTGCAGCCGCGCCAGCCGCTATCGGCCAGACGCCGGATGAAGCCTGACAGGGCCTCGGGTTCGACCGCCACGGCATCGTAGCGTCCGGCGATGCCGTAGGTCTTCAGCCAGTGGCCATGCAGTTTCGGCGACCGCGAATGGCCGATCGGCCAGCCGATCACGCCGGCCTGCAGCATGCCGCTCATCGATCGAGAACCCTGTGGTTGCGCAACAGTTCGAGCAGCGGCAACAGCGGCAGGCCGAGGATGCAGAAATAATCGCCGGCGATGCGCGAGAACAGCTGCGCGCCGAGCCCTTCGATCTGGTAGCCGCCGACCGAGGTCGTCACCGCCGCGCCCGCCTGGTCGAGATAGCGGTCGACGAAAGCCCCATCGAACGGGCGCATGGTCAGCCGCGCCACCTCGCGATGGCGCCAGATCGCCGACCCGTCCTTGGCGACGACGACGGCGCTGTCCAGCAGGTGCTGGCGCCCGGCCAGGGCCAGCAACTGTTCGCGTGCGGCGGCGCGGTCGACCGGCTTGTCGAACCAGCGGCCGTCGCAGGACAGCATCTGGTCGGCCCCGATCACCAGCGCGCCCGGCGCATTGTAGGACCGCTTCAGCGCCTTCAGCTCGGCCAGCGCCTCGGCGCAATCGGCGGCGGCGGCACCGTCGGCCTGCATCGACAGCTTGATCTCGGACTCGTCGACCGACGACGGCGCGACGGTGAAGGGGACGCCCGCGCGCTCGAGCAGGGTGGCGCGGGTCGCGCTGCCCGAGGCGAGCACGACAGGGGGGATCGGTTCGTTCATCGGTCGTTGGTCCGGCGCTGGGACAGCAGGTTGAGAATGGCCGCGGCCGTCTCTTCGATCGAGCGGCGCGAGACGTCGATCACGTGCCAGCCGTTGTCGTTGTAGAGACGCCGCGCCTTGATGATCTCCTCGCGCACCGCATCGGGGTCGACATAGGACGTCTCGGAATTCTGGTTCAGCGAGGCCAGCCGGTTCATCCGGATCTGGATCAGCCGCTCGGGATTGGTGGTCAGGCCGACGACCAGCGGCTTGCGGATCTCGAAGAGCTGGGGCGGCAGTTCGACGCCCGGGATGACCGGGATGTTGACGACCTTGACCCCGCGATTGGCCAGATAGATCGAGGTCGGCGTCTTGGAGGTGCGCGAGACGCCCAGCAGGATCAGATCGGCGGTATCGAGGTCTTCCGGCACCTGGCCGTCATCGTGGGCCAGCGTGTAGTTCATCGCGTCGATGCGCTTGAAATACTCGGCGTCGAGCTCGTGCTGGCGGCCCGGCAGGCCCTGGGCCTGCTGGCCCAGGAACAGCGACAGGGCCTGGATCACCGGGTCGAGCACGGCGACGCAGGGCACGCCGATCTTGCGGCAGCTGTCGACCAGCATCTCGCGCAGTTCGGGATCGACGACGGTGTAGAGGACGATGCCGCGGGTCGCGGCGATCGCCTGGATCACCCGTTCCATCACCCCGGGGGTGCGGACCAGCGCCCAGCTGTGCTCGCGCTGCTCGGCGGCGGCATTGGCGAACTGGACGATGGCGGCGCGCGCCACGGCCTTCAGCGTCTCGCCGGTGGAATCCGACACCAGATGGAGGTGGAAGGCGGTCATCCCCTGCTTAAAGCAAATCCCGGGCCTGTGGAAAAGGTGGAAACACGGGGATGAACCCCGAGTCGCCCGGAAGCCCCGGTTTTTCCACCCCCGTCATGCCGTCGCCGGTGCGACCGGTCGCCACCTTGCGGATAGTCCGCGCGTCTGGTTGTGAATCCTGTGGAAAAAGTCGGTTCGGTGACTATCCCCGTCATCCACAGGATTCACACGACCGTAAACCGGTCGAGTCGCCGGGTTTATCCGCAACGGTTTTCCCACGGCGGGAAAACGGGGATAAAACCGTCGGGAGTCGACAAAATCGGGAGCGGCATTAATCCACAGGATTCCACCCCCCAAGCACCACTACAGGAATCCCTTACTCTTCGACTCCCATATGGTTTAGGTAAGCGGCCCCAGCATGGAGTTCCCACGGTGACCACCAGAAAACTCACCCGCGTCCTGAACGGGGAAACGGTCTGGCCGCCGCCCGTATGGCTGATGCGCCAGGCCGGCCGCTATCTGCCGGAATACCGGGCGGTCCGGGCCAAGGCGAAAGGCTTCCTCGACCTGTGCTACACCCCCGACCATGCCGTCGAGGTGACGTTGCAGCCGATCCGGCGCTACGGCTTCGACGCCGCGATCCTGTTCGCGGACATCCTGCTGGTGCCGGATGCGCTGGGCCAGCAAGTGGCATTCAAGGAAGGTGAGGGACCGGTACTGGCGCCGGTGCGCGACGGGGCCGACCTCGACCGCCTCGGGCAGCGCGACATCCATGCCCATCTGGCACCGGTCTACGAGACCGTGCGCCGGCTGCGGGCCGAACTGCCCGCCGAGACCGCACTGATCGGTTTCGCCGGAGCCCCCTGGACCGTCGCGACCTACATGGTCGAGGGGCGAGGCGGCACCGACCATGAAATCGTCAAGGCCTGGGCCTATCGCGATCCCACCGGTTTCGCGCGGCTGATCGACATCGTGACCGCGGCGACGATCGATTATCTGTCAAGGCAGATCGAGGCCGGGGCCGAAGTCGTCCAGCTGTTCGACAGCTGGGCCGGTGGCCTGCCCGATTTCGCCTTCCAGGCCTGGTGCGTGGCCCCGGTGGCACGGATCGTCGGGGCGCTGAAGCAGCGCCATCCGGCCGTGCCGGTGATCGGCTTTCCACGCGCGGCCGGCGGCGGCTACCAGGGTTATGCCGCGGCCACCGGCGTGGCCGGCATCTCGCTCGACACCGGCGTGCCGCTCGACTGGGCGGCAAGGACGCTGGCGCCCGAAGCGGCGTTGCAGGGCAATCTCGATCCCCGGCTGCTGGTCGTCGGCGGCGACGCGATGGCCGCCCAGATCGATCGCTGCCTCGCAACCCTGGGTCCGCATCGCTACATCTTCAACCTGGGCCACGGCATCGTGCCGGAAACCCCGCCGGACCACGTCGCGGCCCTGGTCGACCGCATTAGGCGGGCCTGAGCGATGCCGCTGTCGCCACCGGTCGAACGGGAATTGCGCCACCAGCGGCGCATCGCCCTCGACGGCTATCGCCGCCATGACGGACTTTATGACATCGAGGCCCGGATCATCGATACCAAGGCCTATACCTTCGTCGAGATGATGGGGGGCAAGGTCGCCGCCGGCCAGCCGATCCACCACATGGTCATGCGGGTCACCATCGACAAGACGATGAAGGTCCACGACGTCGAAGCGGTGACCGAGGTCGCGCCCTACAGCCATTGCGGCGCCGTGGCGCCGAACTTCAAGCGGCTGATCGGGCTGACCATCGGGGCAGGGTGGCGGCGCAACGTTGCCCAGCGGCTGGGCGGGACCGAAGGCTGCACCCATCTGGTCGAGCTGTTGATGCCGATCGCCACCGTGGCGTTCCAGACCGTCGCGGAATGGGAAGACATCGATCCGGGCAAGAAGCCCTTCCAACTCGACGGCTGCCATGCCTGGGCCTCGGACGGTCCGGTCACCAAGGCGTTGCTGCCGCAATTCTACACGGGGACTGAGACATGAGCGGCGGTACCGCGGTCGTCCTGTTCAATCTCGGCGGTCCCGACCGGCTGTCGGCGGTCGAACCGTTCCTCTACAACCTGTTCCTGGATCCGGCGATCATCCGTCTGCCCAACCCGTTTCGCTGGGCGCTGGCCAAGTTCATCTCGCGCCGTCGGGCACCGCTGTCGCGGGAGATGTATGCCTCGATCGGCGGCGGGTCGCCGCTGGTGCCGCTGACCCAGGCCCAGGGCCAGGCGCTGAAGGCAGCGCTGGGCGACCTCGGCCGGATCGAGGTGGCGGTGGCGATGCGCTACTGGCATCCGTTCGCCGACGAGGCCGCCCAGGCGGTCAAGCGCTTCGACCCCGATCGAATCGTCCTGCTGCCGCTCTACCCGCAGTACTCGACGACGACCTCGGCCTCGTCGCTGAAGGACTGGCATCGGGCCGCCCGCGCGATCGGCCTGAACAAGCCGACCGTCGCGGTCTGCTGCTACCCGCGCGAGGAAGGGTTCATCGCCGCCCAGGCGCGGCTGGTCATGGCGGGGCTGGCCGAGGCGCACGCGCTGGCGCCCGATCGCAGGCCGCGCGTGCTGTTCTCGGCCCACGGCCTGCCCAAGCGGGTGGTCGACGACGGCGACCCCTACCAGGTGCATGTCGAGACGACGGCCGGCGCCATCGCCAAGGCGGCGGGCATCGCGGCCGAAGACTATGTCGTCTGCTATCAGAGCAAGGTCGGAAGGCTGGAATGGCTGGGCCCCGATACCGAGCATGAGATCCATCGCTGCGGCAGCGACAAGCTTCCTGCGGTCGTGGTGCCGATCGCCTTCGTGTCCGAACATTCCGAGACGCTGTTCGAGCTCGACATCGACTATCGCGCCAAGGCCGAAGCCGCCGGCGTCCCGGCCTATGTCCGGGTGCCGGCGGTCGGCACCGAACCAGAGTTCATCGAGGGCCTGGCGCGGCTGGTACGCGATGCCTGCGGCAGTGCGGTCAGCGACATGATTTCGGGTGAAGGCGGCCGGATCTGCCCGGGCACCTGCCGCCGCTGCGCGATGGCCGAGAAAGGCTTGTGACGGCGATGCTGTATCTCTGGATCAAGTCGCTGCACGTCGTCGCGATCATCGCCTGGATGGCCGGCATGCTCTACCTGCCGCGGCTGTTCGTCTATCACGCCGAGGCCGAGCCGGGATCGCGCCAGTCCGAAACCTTCAAGGTGATGGAGCGCCGCCTGCTGCGCGGCATCATCAACCCTGCGATGATCGTCGCCTTCCTGACCGGTGCCTATCTGGCGGTCGATGCCGGCTGGTTTCGCGAAGGCTGGTTTCACGCGAAATTGACCCTGGTCATCCTGATGACCGCGGCGCACGGTTTCCTGTCGCGCTGGCGCCGCCAGTTCGAGCGCGACCAGAACGTCCATTCGGCCAAATTCTATCGGATCGTCAACGAGGTACCGACCGTGCTGATGCTCGGCATCGTCATCCTCGTGATCGTCAAGCCGTTCTGAACGGAGCGACACGACCCGGCGCATCCGGGGCTTGCATCGATGCGCCGGGCTGTTATATAGCTCGTCAAGCGGACCCTGCGTTCAGCACAGTCCGTCCCGTCCCAAGATATCGGCGACCGCTGCCAAGTCTCCTTTGTAGCGACCCCGTTCGCAGATCCTCTCCCCATAGACCATGCAACCCTGGCCATGCTGCCGGGTTGGTGGCCAGAACCCAGCACCGCTAGGGCAAAGTCCCCATGAATTTGCAGGAATTGAAAGCCAAATCGCCGACCGATCTGCTGAGCTTCGCCGAGGAGCTGCAGGTCGAGAACGCGTCGACCTTGCGCCGTCAGGACATGATGTTTGCGATCCTGAAGCAATTGGCCGAGCGCGACGTCGAGATTACTGGCCAGGGTGTCCTTGAAATCCTGCAGGACGGCTTCGGCTTCCTGCGTTCGCCGGAAGCGAACTACCTGCCCGGCCCCGACGACATCTATGTCAGCCCGAGCCAGATCCGCCGTTTCGGCCTGCGCACCGGCGACACCGTCGAAGGCCCGATCCGCAGCCCGAAGGATGGCGAGCGCTATTTCGCGCTGCTCAAGGTCAACACGATCAACTTCGAATCGCCCGAGGCGAGCCGGCACAAGGTTCATTTCGACAACCTGACGCCGCTCTATCCGGATCAGCGTTTCAACCTCGAACTCAACGATCCGACGGTCAAGGACCGCTCGGCCCGCGTCATCGACCTGGTCTCGCCGCAGGGCAAGGGCCAGCGCGCGCTGATCGTGGCGCCGCCGCGGACCGGCAAGACCGTGCTGCTGCAGAACATCGCCCATTCGATCACCGCCAATCACCCGGACGTCTACCTGATCGTCCTGCTGATCGACGAGCGGCCCGAGGAAGTGACCGACATGTCGCGCTCGGTGAAGGGCGAGGTCATCTCCTCGACCTTCGACGAGCCGGCGGCTCGTCACGTCCAGGTGGCCGAGATGGTGATCGAGAAGGCCAAGCGCCTGGTCGAACACAAGCGCGACGTGGTGATCCTGCTCGATTCGATCACCCGCCTGGCCCGCGCCTACAACACCGTGGTGCCCTCGTCGGGCAAGGTGCTGACCGGCGGCGTCGACGCCAATGCGCTGCAGCGCCCGAAGCGTTTCTTCGGCGCGGCCCGCAACATCGAGGAAGGCGGCTCGCTGACGATCATCGCCACCGCCCTGATCGATACCGGCTCGCGCATGGACGAAGTGATCTTCGAAGAGTTCAAGGGCACCGGTAACTCGGAAATCATCCTCGACCGCAAGCTGGCCGACAAGCGGACCTTCCCGGCGATCGACATCACCAAGTCGGGCACCCGCAAGGAAGAGCTGCTGGTCGACAAGGGTATCCTGTCGAAGATGTGGGTGCTGCGCCGCATCCTGATGCCGATGGGCGTCACCGACGGCATGGAATTCCTGATCGACAAGCTCAAGCACACCAAGACCAACGGCGAATTCTTCGACTCGATGAATACCTGACCTGTCCGGGGCCCCTTCAAGAAGGGGCCCCGCTTCGTTTCAGACCTTCGCCGCGATGTAGCGGTAGTCCTGGGTCTTGCCGCCATAGCCGTAGGCGTCGCCGCGCACGTCGTGGACATGGACGTAGGATTCTTCGTGGATCGGCCCGAGCAACCGGGCCATGGCCTCGAACACCGCGGCGACATAGGCGGCTTTCTCGTCCTTGGTATTGGTTCCGTCGGTGATGCGGGTGTCGAGGAAGAAGCTCGCCTTGCCGATTTCGCTGAGGCGCTGGCCGGCGACGAACCAGTGCGCCGGATCGACATGGCCGACGGCGACCGCCGTGACTTGCGGATTCTTGCCGAGCAAGGCGGCGGTCAGCCGCGACAGCTCCCCCGCGACCGCGGCCGACAGGGCGGCATCGGGGGCGCTGGAAAGGGTGACGTTGAGGATCGGCATGGCGGTGTCTCCTGCTTGGATGACGCCAGGATACCGGCCGCGCCGATCATCACGGAATCGCATAGAAACAATTTCAATGATTGTGTTTTATCATGGATCGATGCTGAACCTCGATACCGACATCCTGCGCAGTTTTGTGGCCGTCGCTGATGCCGGCGGCTTCACCGCCGGTGGCGAGCGCGTGGCGCGGTCGCAATCGGCGATCTCGATTCAGATCCGCAAATTGGAGGAACGGCTGGGCAAGCGGCTGTTCGAGCGGACGCCACGCCGGCTGAGCCTGACCCGCGACGGCGAGGCACTGCTCGGCTATGCCCGCCGGCTGCTCGAGCTGAACGACGAGGCGGTGGCGGTGGTCAGCCGGCCGCCGCTGACGGGTGCGTTGCGCCTGGGCGTGACCGAATACTTCGTGCCGCGCCATCTGCCGGCCATCCTGGCGCGGTTTGCCGCCATGCATCCCAATGTGGCACTGACGGTCGAGGCCGGAATTTCCGCCACCCTCCGCCGGCGTCTCGACGATGGCGGGCTGGATCTCGCGGTGGTGCGGCAGGGGTCGAACGATGCGCCGGGCGAGGTCCTGCTGCATGAACCGCTGCTCTGGGTAGCCGGCGAGGGGTTTCGGCCCGATCCCGGGGGGCCGGCGAAACTCGTCGCGCTGGCGCCGCCCTGCGGCATGCGGGCACTGGCGGTCTCGGCCTTGCAGCGGGCAGGGCGGCAGGTGGTGCCGGTCTTCACCTCGGGCAGCCTGCTCGGCCTGCTGGCCGCGGTCGAGGCGGGCCTGGGTGTCGCCGTGCTCGGCTATGAAAGCCTCAGACCGGGTCTGAGGGTGCTGGGGCGGCGCGAAGGCTTGCCTGATCTCGGCCATTCGACGATCGCGCTGGTGGCCGGGGGCCGGGCGAGGACGTTGCCCGGGGTTGCCATGGGTGACGCGCTTCGGGATTCGCTCAGGCAGCTGCAGCGATAGAGGTCGCCGCCATCACGACGACCTCCACGCGCGGACGTCAGGGCAGCAGGACGGTCGACCCGGTGGTCTTGCGGCCGGCCAGGTCGGTCTGGGCCCGGCCGGCTTCCGCCAACGGGTAGGTCTGATTGACCGACAGCTTGACCGCGCCCGAGGCGACCACGGCGAACAGCGCGTTGGCGCTTTCCTCCAGGTCGGCGCGGGTGGCGGTGTAGCTCATCAGTGTCGGGCGGGTGAGATAGAGCGATCCCTTGGCAGAGAGCTGCAGCGGGTCGATCGGCCCGGTCGGGCCGGAGGCATTGCCGAACGACACCATCATGCCGCGCGGCCGCAGGCAGTCGAGCGAACCGGCATAGGTATCCTTGCCGATCGAATCGTAGACCACCGGCACCCCGACCCCGCCGGTCAGTTCGCGGACCTTGGCCGGAAAATCCTCCGAGGTGTAGATGATCGGATGGTCGCAGCCATTGGCCCGGGCCAGCGCGGCCTTGGCGCCGTCGCCGACGGTGCCGATGACGGTGGCACCGAGATGCTTGGCCCACTGGCACAGGATCAGGCCGACGCCGCCGGCGGCGGCGTGGACCAGGATCGTGTCGCCGGCCTTCACCGGATAGGTCCGGCGCAGCAGGTATTCGGCGGTCATGCCCTTCAGCATCATCGCCGCGGCCGTGCGGTCGTCGATTGCATCGGGCAGCTTTACCAGCTTGTCGGCGGCCATCAGCCGGGCTTCCGAATAGGCGCCGAGCGGACCGGCGGCATAGGCCACGCGATCGCCGGGCCGCAGGTCGGTGACGTCGTCGCCGACCTGTTCGACCACCCCGGCGGCCTCCATGCCGAGGCCCGAGGGCCAGGTGGCGATCGGGTAGAGGCCCGAGCGATAGTAGATGTCGATGAAGTTCAGCCCGATCGCGGTGTGGCGCAGCCGGACCTGGCCGGGGCCGGGGTTGCCGACCTCGACCTCGTCCCAGGAGAGGACTTCGACCCCGCCGGGCTTGTTGAAGCGGATGGCGCGTGTCATGGCGCGATCAGCCCAGATGCTGCTTGAAGAATGCCGCGGTACGGTCGTTGGCCAGCTTGGCCGCCGCAGCATCGTAATGCTTGCCGCCGACGCGGGCAAAAGCGTGGTCGCGACCGGCATAGCTGTGCACCGTGACCAGCGGATTGCCGGCCAGGCCTTCCTTGATCTTGGCCTGCGCCTCCGGCGGCACGAATTCGTCGGCCTCGGCGACGTGCAGCATCAGCGGGTTCTTGATGTTGCGCGCCTCGTCGAGATGGTCCTGGATGTAGACGCCGTAATAGCCGACCGACGCATCGGTGGTGGTACGGGTCGCGGCGAGATAGGCAAGCCGCCCGCCCAGGCAATAGCCGACGGTGCCGACCTTGCCGGTGCAGGCGTCATGCCGGCGCAGCGCGTCGATGGCATGGGAGACGTCCATCATGCCGGTATTGATGTCGAAGCCCTGGAACAGCTCGAAGGCGCGCTTCCACTCCGCGTCGGTCTTGTCGGTGATCTGGATGCCCGGTTCCTGGCGCCAGAACAGGTCGGGGCAGAGCGCCACGTATCCCTGTGCCGCCAGCTCGTCGCAGACTTCGCGCATCACCGCGTTCACGCCGAAGATTTCCTGCAGCACGACGATGCCGGGACCCTTGCCCGCGGGGGGCAGGGCCAGATAGCCGGTGAATTCGCCGCCGTCGAAAGCGGTGAGCGACAGTTCGGTCGAGGCCATTGTCGTGTTTCCTCTGTGATTATGTTCTGGAAAGGCGGAGATATGTCGGGGCCCGAGGCTAAAGCAAGGCGCCTTCCAGCCGCAACAGCGCGACCTTCGATTCGACGCCGCCGGAGCCGGAGAAACCGCCGAGCTTGCCGCCGGCGGCAAGCACCCGGTGGCAGGGAATGATGATCGGGATCGGGTTGGCGCCGCAGGCCCGGCCGACGGCGCGGGCCACCGACCCGGTTTCCTTGGCGACCTCGCCGTAGCTGCGGGTGTGGCCGAAGGGTATTGCCTGCAGGATGGTCCAGATCGCTCGCTCGTACTCGGTGCCGAACGGCGCCAGCGGCAGGGCGAAACGCCGGACCCGGCCATCGAAATAGCCGTGGATCTGGTCGCGGGCTTCGAGCAGCAGCGGGGTCTGTTCCTGGAACTCGCGCGGGCCGCGCCCCCAGTCGAGCGAGACGATGACGCCGTCCTCTTCGCTGACGGTGATGTCGCCGAGCGGCGACAGGAAGGAAAGCTGCGGCATCATTCGCCCCCGAGGATCGCGCGGGCCAGATCGGCCGGTTCGGTCAGCGGCAGCGAGCAGGCCTGGTTGCGGCACAGATAGGCCGTCGGCCGCCCGTCAGCCTGGCCCTTGCCGAAGGCCGGGTGGGTCGGCGGCAGGGTCGCATCGGGTGGGACGACGCTGATCACGCGGTTGGCCCAGGGGTCCTTCAGGGCGACGGCGAGCAGGCGGGCGGTTGCCGGATCGGTGCGCTGGCCGACGATGGCGATCTCGTCGGCCGCATGATGGAACTCGACATTGTTCAGGAACGTCGCCAGTGGGAACAGATTCCTTGACACCTCGGTCGCGAACGCGGCGATGATGGCTTCTGCCCGTGCCCGGTAGCGATCGTCGCCGGTCAGGCGCCACAGCCGCGACAGCACCTGGACCATCGTGCCGTTGCCGGATGGATTCGGGTTGTCGTAGACGCTGCGCGACCGCGTGATCAGCGCCTCGGCGTCGTCCGGCGTCAGGAAATAACCGCCATGGTCCGAATCCCAGTAATGGCGGTCGAGGATGTCGACCCACGCCATGGCCTGGCGGCGATAGCCGATCTCGCCGGAGATCTCATGCAGCTCGAGGGCGGCGCGCGCCATGTTGGCATAGTCGTCGAGCAGCGCGGCATGCCGGGCCTGACCCTGGCGGAAGCTGTGGCGCAGCCGGCCGTCCGGCTGCATGTGGTCGCGCACGAAATCGAAGGCCGCGATCGCGGTGGCGAGCCAGGTCGGCTCGGCGAACAGCGTGGCGGCGCGGGCGAGGCTTGCGATCATCAGGCCGTTCCAGTCTGCCAGCACCTTGTCGTCCCAGCCCGGCCGGACCCGTTTGTCGCGGTGGGCAAGCAGGGTCATCCGGCAGCGTTGGAGGCGGGCTTCGTCGTCCTCGGACAAAGGGGTCGCCTGGTCCAGCCGGTTCAGGATGGTCTTGCCTTCCCAGTTGCCGCGCAGCGAGACGTCGTAGGTGGCCTTGAACAGCCCGGCCTCTTCGCCGAGGATTTCGTCGATCTCGGCTTCGGTCCAGACGTAGAAACGGCCTTCCTCGCCTTCCGAATCGGCATCGACGGTGGCGGCGAAACCGCCGCCCTCGGCGATCATCTCGCGGCGCAGCCAGGCAACCGTCTCGCGCAGGCGCTGTTCGTAGAGGCGGGTGCCGGTCTTGGCCCAGACTTCGGCCAGGATGCCGACGAGTTCGGCGTTGTCGTAGAGCATCTTCTCGAAATGTGGGGCGAGCCAGCGTTCGTCGGTCGAATAGCGGCTGAACCCGCCACCGAGGTGATCGTAGATGCCGCCCTGGCACATCCGGTCGAGGGTGGTGCGCACCGCGCGGGCGAAATCCTGCCGCCCCGCCCGCAGCGAGGCGCGCCACAGCAGGGTGAGATTGGCGATGTTGGGAAATTTCGGCGCCGTGCCGAACCCGCCATTGACCGGATCGACATCGCGGGCGAAGCGTTCGGCGACCTGATCGAGCAACTGGGGACCCAGGGCCGGCTCGGGCGCGTCTTCCGGCGGCCGGCCCAGCCGGGCCAGCGCGTCGCCCAGCGCCAGCCGGTTCTTTTCGACGGTCGTCGCCCGCTCGGTGCGGAAGACCTCGGCGACGCGGCGCAGCAGGTCGGCGAAGCCGGGTCGGCCCCAGCGGGGTTCCGGCGGAAAATAGGTGCCACCCCAGAACGGTTCGCCGGCCGGCGTCAGGAACATCGTCAGCGGCCAGCCGCCCTGCTGGCCCAGCAGCGACAGGGCCTGCTGGTAGATCATGTCGATGTCGGGCCGCTCCTCCCGGTCGACCTTGATGTTGACGAACAGGTCGTTCATCACCGCCGCCGTTTCGGGCGCCTCGAAGCTTTCATGCGCCATCACATGGCACCAGTGGCAGGCGGCATAGCCGACCGACAGCAGGATCGGCTTGTCGGCCGCCTTGGCATGGGCCAGCGCCTCGGCGCTCCAGCCCTGCCAGTGCACCGGGTTGCCGGCATGCTGCAGCAGATAGGGGCTGGTTTCGCGATCGAGATTGTTGCGGCCGAAATCGAGCATGGTTTGCCTTGCGGTTGTCGGGCTGGCGATAGGCGCCGGACGCACTAGATGATAGAGAATGATCCGGGCCCGATTATGGGCGGGATCAGCGACGGGGACGAGAGGCCGATGAAGGTCAAGGTCGATATTGACTGTACGCCGCTCGAGGCAAGGGTGTTCTTCGGTCTGCCCGACGTGCAGCCGATGCAGGAAAAGGTGATGGCCGAGATCGAGGCCCGCATGCTGCAGGCGCTGCAGGCGACCGATCCCGAGACGCTGATCAAGACCTGGATGCCCGCCGGCATGGCCGGCTTCGAGCAATTGCAGAAGATGTTCTGGAACCAGTTCACCGCCGCGGCGGGCAAGGGCGGGCAATGAGCGTGCAGGATCCGGCCCCGTTCTACGATCATCACGTCTTCGTCTGCACCAACGAGCGTCCGGCCGGCCACAAGCGCGGCTGCTGCAAGTCGAAGGGGGCCGAGCAGCTGCGCAACTACATGAAGGCGCGGGCCAAGGAATTCGGCCTGGCGCGGGTGCGCATCAACAATGCCGGTTGTCTCGATCGCTGCGAACTCGGACCGACCATGGTGATCTATCCGGAGGGCGTCTGGTATTCGCCGAAGACCACGGCGGACATCGACGAGATCCTGCAGACCCACCTGGTTGCCGGCGGCCGGGTCGAGCGGCTGATGCTGATGCCCGATCAGGTCGAGCCGGCGGTCTGACCCGACGGGAGCGCCGATGGCCGAGACCATCTTTGCCCTGGCCTCGGGCGCGGGGGTCTCGGGTGTTGCGGTCATCCGCGTCTCCGGGCCCGGGGCCGGCCCGACCATCGAGACGCTGACCGGCCGGCCGCCGCCGCCGCCGCGTCAGGCGGCGCTGCGCCGCTTCCGCGACGGATCCGGGCACGAGATCGATCACGGTCTGGTGCTGTGGTTTCCCGGGCCCCGCAGTTTCACCGGCGAGGATGTCGCCGAATTCCATGTCCATGGCGGCCGGGCGGTGATCCAGGGCTTGCTGGCGGTGCTCGGGCGCCTTGAGGGGCTCGCCCCGGCCGGCCCCGGGGCCTTCACCCGCCGCGCCTTCGACCACGGCCGGCTCGACCTGACGCAGGTCGAGGGTCTTGCCGATCTCGTCGCCGCCGAGACCGAGGCGCAGCGGATCCAGGCGCTGCGCCAGCTCGACGGCGATCTCGGCCGGCTGGTCGAGGATTGGCGGCAGGCGCTGATCCTGTGCCTCGCCCATCTCGAAGCCGCGATCGATTTTGTCGAGGACGATCTGCCCGATGACCTGATCGTCGGCCTGCGGCCGCGGATCGAAGCGCTGGTCGCGGTGATTTCGGCCCATCTGTCGCAGGCCCGGTCGGGCGAGCGTTTGCGCGAGGGCCTGACGGTGGTGATCCTGGGCGCACCCAATGCAGGGAAATCGAGCCTGCTGAACCGCCTGGCCGGTCGCGAAGCAGCGATCGTCTCGTCGATTGCCGGGACGACGCGTGATCCGATCGAGGTCCACCTCGACCTCGACGGTCTGCCGGTGGTGCTGGTCGATACCGCGGGGTTGCGCGAGGCGACCGACGAGATCGAGCGGGAAGGTATCCGCCGCGCCGAAGCGCGGGCGGCGCGTGCCGATCTCAAGCTGTTGCTGATCGATGCCACGGCTCCGGAAACGCATGCGGCGATGGCGGCGCGATTCGACAGCGACACCCTGCTCATTATAAACAAGGCCGACTTGGCACCGGCCACGGTGGCCGACGGCTTGGCCGTCTCGGCGGCAACAGGGCAGGGGGTCGACGCGCTGGTCGACGCGATTGCCGCCAAGGCACGGGAGCGGTTGACGCCTGGCGCGGCGGCACTGACACGCGAGCGGCATGGGGTGGCGTTGCGGGATTGCCTGGATGCGCTCAGGCGTTTCCTCGCCGCGCCGGAAGATCCCGAGCTCGCGTCGGAGGATTTGCGGCTGGCGGCACGGGCGTTGGGCCGGATCACCGGCCGGGTCGATGTCGAGGATGTCCTCGACGTGATATTCAGTGAGTTCTGTATCGGCAAGTGACGCCGGTCCCCGCGAGTGTTTCACGTGAAACATCGCGGTTGGAAACAGGAAGACGGATCTCGATACCATGACGCAGTACGACGTTATCGTGATTGGTGGCGGCCATGCGGGCTGCGAGGCGGCTGCGGCGGCGGCACGCGTGGGTGCGCGGACGCTGCTGCTGACGCATCGGGTTGAAACCCTCGGCGAAATGTCCTGCAATCCGGCGATCGGCGGCCTGGCCAAGGGCCATCTGGTCCGCGAGATCGACGCGCTGGACGGGATCATGGGCCGCGTCGCCGACCGGGCCGGGATCCAGTTCCGGATGCTCAATCGCTCGAAGGGGCCAGCGGTGCGCGGCCCCCGGGCGCAGGCGGATCGCAAGCTCTATCGCGAGGCGATGCAGCAACTGCTGTTGTCCTATCCGAACCTGACCGTGCGGGCGGGGGCAGTCGAGGATCTGATCGTGGCTGCGAACCGCGTGACCGGCGTGGTGCTGGCGGATGGGACCGAGATCCAGGCGGGCCGGGTGATCCTGACCACCGGCACGTTCCTCGGCGGCCTGATCCATATCGGCGAGGAGCGGGTGCCGGCGGGCCGGGTCGGCGAGGCGCCGTCGCTGGGGCTGTCCGCCACCCTTCGCCGCCACGGCTTTGCGGTGGGTCGGCTGAAGACCGGCACGCCGCCGCGGCTGGACGGGCGGACGATTCGGTGGCAGGACCTGGAGATGCAGGCGGCCGACGATCCGCCGGTGCCGTTCTCGTTCCTGACCGACAGGATCACGACACCGCAGATCGAATGCGGCATCACCTGGACCTCGGAAGCCGGGCACGCGCTGATCCGCAAGAACCTGCATCGCGCCCCGATGTATTCGGGCCAGATCCAGTCGACCGGGCCGCGCTATTGCCCGTCGATCGAGGACAAGGTGGTGCGGTTCGCCGAGAAGGGCCGCCACCAGATCTTCCTGGAGCCCGAGGGGCTCGACGATCCGACCGTCTACCCGAACGGCATCTCGACCTCGCTGCCGCGCGACGTGCAGGCAGCCTTGCTCAAGACCATTCCGGGGCTGGAGCAGGCGGTGATGCTGCGGCCGGGTTATGCCATCGAATACGACTACGTCGATCCCCGCGAATTGTCGGCGACGCTGGAGACCCGGCGGGTCGCCGGGCTCTATTTCGCCGGGCAGATCAATGGCACGACCGGCTATGAAGAGGCGGCGGCCCAGGGATTGATCGCCGGTCTCAACGCCGCGCGCAGCGCCGGGGGCGGCGAGGGGATCATTCTCGACCGGGCCCAGGCCTATATCGGCGTACTGATCGACGACCTGGTCACCCGCGGCACGAATGAGCCCTATCGGATGTTCACCAGTCGCGCCGAATACCGGCTGACGCTGCGCGCCGACAATGCCGACCAGCGCCTGACCGATGTCGGGATCGCGGCCGGCGTCGTCGGCGGCGCCCGGGCCAAAGCGTGGACGGCAAAGGCCGAGGCGCTGGCCGCCGGCCGGGCGCTGGCCGCCGCGCTGAAGGCGACGCCGCCCGAACTGGCGCGCCGTGGCCTGACGATCAATCAGGACGGGGTGCCGCGCAGCGCCGCCGATCTGCTGGCTTATCCCGACATCACAGTGGAGCGGCTGACGGCGATCTGGCCCGAACTAGCCGGGTTGCGCGCCGATGTGGTCGAGCAGCTCGAGATCGACGGTCGCTATGCCGGCTATATCGATCGGCAGGAGGCCGATATCGTCGCCTTCCGCAAGGACGAGAACCTGGTGCTCAGCCCCGATATCGACTATCTGGCGCTGCCCGGACTGTCCAACGAAGTCCGGCAGAAGCTGCAGGCGGCCAAGCCCGCGACGCTGGGCCAGGCCGGCCGCCTGCCCGGGATGACGCCGGCCGCGCTGACCGTGCTGCTGGGCCATGTCCGGCGTCGGCCGCGGCGGGTCGCCTGATGACGCCGGCCGAATTCGCGTCGGCAACCGGTGTTTCACGTGAAACACTCGACCGCCTCCAGGCCTACGCCGCGATTCTCGAAAAATGGCAGAAGGCGATCAACCTGGTCGGTCCGTCGACCCTGCCGGATCTGTGGCAGCGCCATTTCCTCGATTCCGCTCAGCTCTATGCGTTGGCGCCGACGGAGGCCAGGGTTTGGGTGGACCTGGGCTCAGGGGCCGGGTTTCCCGGGCTGGTCCTGGCCATCCTGGGCGCGCCCGAGATGCATCTGGTCGAAGCCGACGGCCGCAAAATGGCCTTCCTGTCCGAGGCGGCGCGGGCGACCGGCACCAAGGTCAGCTTCCATCGTAGCCGGATCGAGGCGTTGAAGCCGTTTCCGGCCGATGTCGTCAGCGCCCGGGCGCTGGCCGCCCTCGACAAGCTGATCGGCTATGCGCGTCCTTTCTGCCACAGCGGCACCGTCATGCTGTTTCCCAAGGGCGTCGACGCCGAGGCGGAATTGACCGCCGCGAGTAAAAACTGGAATATGGCGCCGCAACGCGTGCAGAGCCGCAGCGATGCCGGCGGGGTCATCCTGAAGTTCACCGGAATTCCCGAGCCGCAGCCCAACCCCTAGGACATCAGCCGCAGGAGATGGACCGTTGAGCGACATCACGCCACCGCGCCGGCCCCGTATCCTGGCGCTCGCCAACCAGAAGGGCGGCGTCGGCAAGACGACGACGGCGATCAACCTCGCCACCGCGATGGCAGCGGTCGGCGAGAAGGTGCTGATCCTCGACATCGATCCGCAGGGCAATGCGTCGACCGGGCTGGGCATCAACCGGGCCGCGCGGCTGGTCTCGACCTACGACGTGCTGCTGGGCGGCGAATCGCTCGACCGCGCGATCATGCGCACCGCCGTTCCCAACCTCTATCTGGTGCCGGCGACCGTCGACCTGTCGGGTGCCGAACTCGAACTGATCGACCTCGACCGGCGCAATTTCCGCCTGCGCGATGCCATTGCCGCGGCCAAGCTCGATTTCGATCACATCCTGATCGATTGCCCGCCGTCGCTGACGCTCCTGACCATCAATGCGATGGCGGCGGCCGATGCCGTGCTGGTGCCGTTGCAATGCGAATTCTTCGCCCTGGAAGGGTTGAGCCAGTTGTTGAAGACGGTCGAGCGCGTCAAGGGGTCGCTCAACCCGGCGCTGGAAATCCAGGGGGTCGTCCTGACCATGTTCGACCGCCGCAACAATCTGTCCGAACAGGTCGCGGCCGATGTCCGCGGCTTCCTCGGCGACAAGGTCTATGAAACGGTGATTCCGCGTAACGTCCGCATTTCCGAGGCGCCGTCCCACGGCAAGCCGGCGCTGATCTACGATCATCGCTGCCCGGGCAGCCAAGCCTATATCAACCTCGCCGGCGAGGTCCTGCAGCGCGAACAGCAGTACCGCGCGGCATGAGCGAGGAGGGCAAGCGCAAGGGCCTGGGGCGTGGTCTTGCCGCGTTGCTGGGCGAAGATCCGGCGACACCGCCAGCGACCGCGGGCGAGGCGGACCGGGCGGCGCCACGGCAATTGTCGTTGCCGATCGAGCATCTGGTGCCGAATCGCTACCAGCCACGTACCCGATTCGACGAAGACGCGCTGGCCCAGCTTGCCGATTCGATCCGCGAGAAGGGGATCATCCAGCCGATCGTCGTGCGCCGCTCGAAGGAAGCGCAGCGCTACGAGATCGTCGCCGGCGAACGCCGCTGGCGCGCCGCCCAGCGGGCGCAGCTGCATCAGGTACCGGTGGTCGTCCGCGATTTCAGCGACGCCGAGGCGCTGGAAATCGCGATCCTGGAGAACATCCAGCGCCAGGATCTGAACGCGGTCGAAGAAGCCCTGGCCTATCGCCGCCTGCAGCGCGAATTCAACTACACCCAGGAACAGCTCGGCCAGGCGCTGGGCAAGAGCCGCAGCCATATCGCCAATACGCTGCGTCTGCTCGGCCTGCCCGAAACCGTGCGCGCGATGATCGCCGACGGCAAGCTGACGGCCGGCCATGCCCGCACGCTGGTCGCGGCCGAGCAGCCGGAGACGCTGGCCCGCCGCATCGTCGCCGAGGGGCTGAACGTCCGCCAGGCGGAGGAACTGGTCGCCGGCGAGAAATCGGTGAAGGCAGGCGGCAAGTCCAAGCCCGGCGCCGCCGGCACCGCCGTGGCGCCCCGGCCCGACAAGGATGCCGATACGCTGGCGCTGGAAAGCTCGCTGTCCGACCAGTTGGGGCTCAAGGTCGCCATCGCGCTCGACGGCCGCGGCGAAGCCGGTGAATTGCGCATTTCGTTCAAGGACTTCGACCAGCTCGACGATCTCTGTCGGCGCCTGTCGCGGTAACGCCGTCAGCGGGTAAGCAGCGAGCCCGGCGCGGACAGGACCAGCCGGACCAGTTCGGACTGCCGGTCGCATTCGGTCTTGATCATCACCTGTTTCAAGCGGGTCCGCGCCGTCTCGCGCGAGATGGCCAGGCGCCCCGCGGCTTCTTCGAGCCGCATGCCCGTCGCCAGGCATTCCACCAGCCGCTGTTCGGCCGGGGTGAGGCGGAAGCGTTCCTGCAGCCAGCCGGCGACCGAGGCACGGATCTGGTCGGTCCCCGCGATCACGACCATCGCCGCCGCGCCTTCGTCGCCGCTGTAACCGAACCGGCTGCCGTCCCGCGGCATCGGCAGCACCAGCGCCGACAAGGGTTGCCGTCCCGGGCCACGCCGCAGCGTGACGCTCGTCCCCTGGTCGACCGCGCCCAGCCGGTGCGCCGCGATCGCGCGCTCGATCGCCAGTCCAAGCCGCGCGGTGACACCGGGATCCTGGCCGCGCAACTGGCCCTCGCGGCTCAATGTCAGCCCGTCGCCGGCCTGAAGCAGCGTCTCCGCCGCCCGGTTGGCCAGATGCAGGCTGGCGTCATCGTTCAGTACGACGATTGCCGCCGCCAGCCGATCGAGCACCGCGGTCGCGGCGCGACCGGCTGGCGCGATGCCGGCGAGGCGGCGGTCGAGCGCCAGGGCGCGCTGCATATGCGGTGCCAGGCCCGCGAACAGGCGGCACAACGATCGCGTTTCCGCCGTCGACAGCAACTCGTCCGACACCACGCTCAGCGCGGTCATGCTGCGTTCGTTGCGCTCCAGGACCAGGGCGATCGCATTCCAGTTGCGCCGCCGCGGCCGCACATAATCGTTGAAGTATTCGCTGCCCTCGATGTCCATGCCCATGCGGCGGGCAAAGCCGTGCGACGTCTCGGGCACGCCGATCGGCACATGATGCGCCAGTTTGAGGAACGGATTGACCCTCGCGAAGTGGTCGCGATAGTCGCGCAGATCGATCGGATTCCATCCGGCCTGCGCCAGGATGCTCGGGATGCCGGGAACCCGGCCATGGACGAAGAACGAAATGCGGGCCGACGGTATCGCCGCCGACAGCGCATCGGCGAAATCCTGCCAGCCCTGCGGCGAGGAAACGGCCTCGTAGGCTGCCCCGATCACCCGCCCGACGATGTCGGGGTCCCGGTCGATCGGCCGGTGTCTCGTGCGCCCCGCCGAAATCATCTGCCGGCACCTCCCATCTGGGGGCTGCGGAAGTGGCCGGGGATGATGATTATCTCGTCCGTAAGGCGGTCGTCGACCGCCCGGCAGTCGAGAAAGGGCATCTCATGAAACACGGCTTTCTTTCCGCCTTCACCAGGTTCGCCGTCGCGCTCGCGACCCTGGTCTTTCTGGCCTGGGGCGGTACGGCGTATGCCGACGATCGCAACTTCACGGTCGTCAACAACACAGGCTACCCGATCAAGGGCCTCTTCGTAAATCCGCCCGGCGACAATGTGTTCAACGACAACGAACTCTCGGCTGTACTTGCGGAAGGAGCATCGTTTCCCGTGAAGTTCTCGGGTGCCGACAAAGGTTGCACCTGGAACATCAAGGTTACCTGGACCGACAATTCGTCGTCGATCTTCCGAAACTTGGACCTTTGCTCAATAAACAACGTCTTCCTGAAGTACGACAAGGCAAGCGATACCGCCTCGTACACCACGAACTGAACCCTGCGCCGGAAGCGGCGATCCGCTCCCGGTCGGATCAGCGGCGGCCGCTGCGCGCGGCCGTCGCGATCCTGAGCAGGGCGTGGCGGCAGATCGCCTCGTCCGGCATATTGCTCGACTTGCAGTCGATCTCGGCCTGGGTCAGCAGATCCAGGGCCGTCGCCAGCCGCGGCGCCGTCCAGCGCGTGGCCTGTGCGACGAACTCGGCCTCGCGCTTGTAGAACACGCCCAGCCGCTTGGTCATCGCCCGGGCGTCGCCGCTCGAGGCGACGGCCTGGTGCAGCTTCTGGAAATGCTTCTGGGCGACGCGCAGCACGGCCACCGGCGGATCGCCCTCGAGGAAGACCCGGGCCAGTGCCCGGTCCAATCCGGTGAAGTTGCCCGAGGCGGTCGCGTAGACGACATCGTCCAGGCCGGTGACCGCGCTGTCGCCCACGACCGCCTCGCAATCCTCGATCGTCACCGTCGCGGGGCCGGGCCCCTTGTAGGAAATCAGCTTTTCCAGCTCGCGCCGGGTCAGCAGGCGGTCGCCGCCCAGATGGTCGACCAGATAGCCCAGCGCCTCGCCATCGGCCTTCAGCCCGGCTTCGGCCAGCATCGACCGGGCAACCTCGGCGATGGCTTCGTTGTCGTCGGCATAGCAGGGCAGGGCGGCGGCGTTCCTCGCCTCCTCGAACAGCTTGCGCAGCGAGGATTTGGCGTTGAGATCGCCGGCCTCGGCGACGACCAGCGCCTCGGCCTTGTCGTCGCCCAGCAATTGCTCGAACGCCGCCGTCTGGCCATTGCCGACATCGCGCAGCCAGATCACCCGGCGGCCCATCATCGAGAATTCGCGCGCCTCGTCGGTCAGCCGGGCCGGATCGGCCGCGAGCTGGGCGCCGGTGTACTGGACCAGCTGGAAGGGATCGTCGAGGTTCGGGCAGACGGTCCTGACCAGAAGCTTCGCGCGCTCGCTGACGAGGCCGTCGTCCGGGCCGTAGACCAGGATGGCCCGGGCCGCCGGGTCGGGTCGCTTGACGAAACCGTCCGCCGCCTTCGGCGTGACCTTCACGGGGTCCGCTGTTTCTGGAAATAGGCGGCCAGGCGCTCGCGGATCTGGTCGGCGAGCTCGCGGGCCGCATTGGCCCGCGCCGCCTGTTCGGCGGTCAGATTGGAGAAGTCGTTCTGCACGACGTTGTAGGCGGCGATCGAATTGACCTGGCCCTTGAGCACCTGCTCGCCGGAGTTCTTGTCGGTCAGGATGTAGCCGGTGGTGACAACGAGGTTGTAGCGCGTGACGGTATCGGAGCGGGTGACGAGCACGCCGGTTTCCTGCTCGCCGACACCCAGCGACAGCACGTAGCGGGTCGAGGAAGCGCCACGCGGGGTCAGTCGTTCCAGCAGGTTGTTGCGCACCTGCTGGGTCAGGCGGTTCTGCGCCGGCGCCACCTCGACCGACGACAGGTCGGCCGCGGCGCCGGTGGTGCTGGACGGCACCTGGTACAACGGCCGGAAACCGCAGGCCGACAGGCCTGCGGCCAGGCAGCAGAGCAGGGCGAGGCGGCGCAAGGCCGCCCCGATGTCGCAGAGGTCAGACCACCACATTCACGATCCGGTTCGGGACGACGACCACCTTGCGCACCGGGCGGCCGGCGATCACCCGCACCACCGCCTCGTCGGCCAGGGCCAGCGCTTCCAGCGCCTTCGCGTCCATGTCGCGGGCGACCTCGAGCGTCGCGCGCAGCTTGCCGCCGACCTGGACGGCAATGGTCACGCTGTCCTCGCGGGTCAGGGCGGGATCGGCCTCGGGCCAGGGCATGTCGACCAGCACGGTGTCGTGTCCCAGCCGCTGCCACATCTCCTCGGCCAGATGCGGCATCATCGGCGCGATCAGCCGCGTCGCCACCTCGATCGCCTCGCGGCGGGCGAAGGCCGCCGCCGGCGTCACGCTGCGGCAATCCTCGATCGAATTGGCAAGTTCGTGGATGCGCGCCACCGCCTTGTTGAAGGTGAAGGCGTCGAGATCGCGCGAGATCGCGGCGATGGTCTTGTGCGTCTCCCGGCGCAGGGCCAGCGCGTCGGCATCGTCGGCGCCGCCTTCCGGCAGGGCGCTGCCCTTCTCGGCCAGCGGGTCGCGCGGCTCGTCGGCCAGCCGCCACAGCCGCTGGGTGAAGCGCCAGGCGCCCTGGACGCCGGCCTCGGTCCATTCCATGTCGCGATCGGGCGGCGAATCCGACAGCATGAACCAGCGCGCGGTGTCGGCGCCGTACTGGTCGATGATGCGGCCGGGATCGACGACGTTCTTCTTCGACTTCGACATCTTCTCGACGCGACCGACGGTGACCGGCTGGCCGCCGGCCAGCTCGTGCCAGGAGCCGTCGGCACGGCGCTCGACCTCCTCGGGTGTCAGCCAGCGGCCGTCGGCGCCGCGGAACGTCTCGTGGCAGACCATGCCCTGGGTGAACAGGCCGGCGAACGGCTCGGCCACCTTGAGATAGCCGCAGGTCTGCAATGCCCGGGTGAAGAAGCGGGCGTAGAGCAGGTGCAGGATCGCGTGTTCGATGCCGCCGATATACTGGTCGACCGACATCCAGTAGTCGACCTCGTCGCGGACCAGCGGCGTATCGGCGCGCGGGCTGCAATAGCGCGCGAAGTACCAGGAAGAGTCGACGAAGGTGTCGCAGGTGTCGGTCTCGCGCCGCGCCTTGGCCCCGCATTGCGGGCACTCGACATGCTTCCAGGTCGGGTGATGGTCGAGCGGGTTGCCCGGCCGATCGAAGGTGACGTCGTCGGGCAGCAGCACCGGCAGCTGGTCTTCCGGCACCGGCACGACGCCGCAATGATCGCAATGGATCATCGGGATCGGGCAGCCCCAGTAACGCTGGCGGCTGACGCCCCAGTCGCGCAGGCGGAAATTCACCGTGCCTTCGCCACGGCCGTCGGCCTTGATGCGCGCGATCGCGGCCTTCTTCGCCGCCGGCACGTCGAGGCCGTCGAGGAAGCCGGAATTGACGATCCGGGTCGCCGGGCCGTCCTCGTCATAGGCGACGTCGCCGATTTCGGCCGGGGCATTCGGGCCGGTGACGACCGGCAGCACCGGCAGGCCGTATTTGCGGGCGAAATCGAGGTCGCGCTGGTCGTGCGCGGGGCAGCCGAAGATCGCGCCGGAACCGTAGTCCATCAGCACGAAATTGGCGACGTAGACGGGCAGGGTATGGCCGTCGACGAACGGGTGGGCGACCCGCGCGCCGGTGTCGTAGCCCTTCTTCTCGGCGGTCGCGAGCTCGGCTTCCGCCGTGCCGGTGCGCTTGCACTCGGCGATGAACTCGGCCAGCGCGGCGTCACCGGCGGCCCTGGCCGCGGCGAACGGATGGTCGGGCGAGACGGCCAGGAACGAGGCGCCGAACAGCGTGTCCGGCCGGGTGGTGAAGATCTCGATCTTTTCGTCGGATCCGACGACGTCGAAGGCGAGGCGGGCGCCCTCCGAACGGCCGATCCAGTTCTGCTGCATCAGCCGGACGCGCTCGGGCCAGCGGTCGAGGCCTTCCAGCGCCTGCAGCAGATCGTCGGCGAAATGGGTGATCTTGAAGAACCATTGCGACAGCAGGCGCTTCTCGACCAGCGCGCCCGAGCGCCAGCCGCGGCCGTCGATCACCTGCTCGTTGGCCAGCACGGTCATGTCGACCGGATCCCAGTTGACCGCCGACTCCTTGCGATAGGCCAGCCCCGCCTTGTGCAGGTCGAGGAACAGCTTCTGCTGGTGGCGGTAATAGTCCGGATGGCAGGTCGCGATCTCGCGGTCCCAGTCGAGCGACAGGCCCATGCGCTTCAGCTCGGCGCGCATCGTGGCGATGTTGTCGTAGGTCCAGGCCGCCGGATGGACCTTCTTCTCCTGGGCGGCGTTTTCGGCCGGCAGGCCGAAGGCGTCCCATCCCATCGGGTGCAGCACGTTGAAGCCGCGGGCGCGCTTGTAGCGGGCGACTACGTCACCCAGCGTGTAGTTGCGGACATGGCCCATATGGATGCGCCCCGACGGATAGGGGAACATCTCGAGGACGTAGTATTTCGGGCGCGACGGATCGGCCTGGACGGCGAAGGCGCCATCCGCGGCCCAGCGCCGCTGCCACTTGTCCTCGACCTCCTTGGAATTGTAACGGGCCATTTCCCTTGGACTTCCTGAATTCTGTGCGGACGCGGCTGAACGCCGGATTTGAGAGGTGGGCTGCCGCCGGTCAGCTGCCGGCGGCGGCGTCGATGCGCAGCTGGCGGGCGCGCGTCAGGATGGCATCCTCGAGGTTCGAGCTCATTTCCGGGGCGGCCGGCTCGTCGAGCCACTGATCGCCCGAGCGGACCTGGCGGAACACCGCGACCTTCAGGCCGTCGGCACGCAGCACGCGATCGAGAATGAAGACGTTGAGCTTGAAGCGCTCCGACGTCGAGGACGACGGCGAATACCAGTCGGTGATGATCACGCCGCCGAACGGATCGGCCGAGGCCAGCGGCATGAAGGCCAGCGTATCGAGCGAGGCGCGCCACAGGAACGAGTTCACCCCGATGCCGCCGCCGGTGCCGTTCGACATGTTGGCACCCGAGGCGCCGCCGCCGAGCAGGCCGCCGGGCCCGAAGACCGAACCGGATTCCTTGCCCGAGCCCGTGGGATCGCGGGCGTCGTAACCGGCAGGATAGCTGTTGCGGTCGACCTTGGTGTCGCCGCAGGCGGCGAGCAGGCCCGAGGCCACGACGAGGGCGCCGAGCGCCAGCAGCGAACCCCTGAGCCCCGGCACCCGCGGTGCCTGCCCGAACCGATAGGGGGTCTGTCGCGGCATCGTCACTCTCCTAAAGACCTCGAAAACTCGCTCTGGCGTCGGCCGTCTTGGCGTCGCTGGTCAAGCGACACGTTATAGTTTGGCTTCCTCGCCCTGCCAAGCCATGGCTACGGCCTTAAACCTGCCCAGTATTTGGGCAGCCTGCCAGCGCGTGAAACAGACAGTTGTGACAGTGCCACACAACCCGGGATTTCGGCGGGTTACGCCAAAAGGCGTGTTGCGATGCGATGAAAGCGGGCGTGAACTAGGCCGCATAAGTGACGGACGGGCAAAGCCGTTCGCGGGGATCATCAGACAGAGGGGTTGCTTCGGATGCGCAAGATTCTGGCGTCCACCAGTGCACTGGTTTCGATTGCGTTGCTGCTCGGTGCCGGCCAGGCCGCTGCGCAGGCCAAGAAGGAAGGCCCGATCCAGATCGGTATCGGCGGCTACTTCTACGGGTACTTCGTCGGCGTCAGCCAGGACGACAACGGCCCGACGGCCACCCAGGGCGCCCAGCCCGGCTACGGCGTGCGCAACTATGCCATCTTCCGCAAGTCGCGCATCCAGTTCGACGGCCTGACCAACCTCGACAACGGGGTGAAGGTCGGCGTCCGCGTCCAGCTGCGCGGCGAGGCGAATTCGACCGACCAGATCGACCAGTCCTTCCTGTTCTTCGACACGGCCTTCGGCCGCTTCGAACTGGGCAAGACCACGTCGGCGCCCAACAAGATGTTCTACGGCGCCCCGACCCCGATCCCGGGCATGGGCGCGAACTCGCCCGACTTCCTGCCCTTCGCCGTCCCCGGCCAGTACAATGCCGGCACGAACTGGGCCTCGTCGCCGTCGGCCTTCATCAATTACGGCGTGAACGCCGACAAGGACGAGAAGGTCACCTACTTCTCGCCGCGTATCGCCGGCTTCCAGTTCGGCGCCTCGTTCACCCCGACCTCGTGCAAGGTCGGCTCGCCGGCCAACGGCGTGAACGTCTGCGGCATCGGCACCGCCTATGGCCTGAAGAACGTGACCGGCAAGCAGGACCAGGTCCTCGAGCTCGGTGCCAACTACGTCAATTCCTTCGGCCCGGTCGACGCCTCGATCTATGTCGGCTACGGCCACGGCTCGCTCGACGCCAACACCTCGACCAACACGTTCCGCAACCAGGACCAGTACGGCGTCGGCGGCGCGCTGGTCTGGGCCGGCTTCACGCTCGGTGCGGCCTATCGTTACAACAACATGGGCATCCGCCAGGGCAGCACCACCCTCGGCAACCTGCCCGACCAGCAGCAGGACTGGCAGGTCGGCCTGTCCTATGCCTGGGACCAGTGGACGGTCGGCGCGCAGTACCAGCACACCGCCGCCCGGGTCAAGACGGCGACCGGGACCAAGGCCGGCACCGACACCCTCGACGGCTACTCGGCCGGCGTGAACTATCTGCTCGGCCCGGGCATCACCCTGGTCGGCGGCATCCAGTACTTCGACCTCGGTTCCTATACCAACCTACCGCAGAACCAGAACAAGGCCTGGAACTACGTGGTGGGCACCAAGCTCGAGTTCTAAGCGACGGGTCCTCTCGACCAGTCCTTCCAGAAGGGGCGCCTTGCCGGGGCGCCCCTTTTTTATTGTCCGCCCGGGTTGTCCGTCGTACGGAATGGCGGTCGTCGCAGGGGGGGGCCGGCAATGGCCCGCGGAGTGGTCGCATGGGTGGAATTCTCTGGCTCGCCTCCTACCCGAAATCGGGCAACACCTGGATGCGTGCCTTCATCCACAACCTGCTGCGTGATGCCGACGAGCCGGTGCCGATCAACGAACTGACCCAGTTCACGATCGGGGACACGGTCAAGTCCTGGTATGCCCAGGCCGCCGGCCGGCCGGTCACCGGCCTCAGCCACGAGGAGTGGGGGCGGTTGCGGCCGCTGACCCATCACCTGTTCACCGGCGCCTCGGCCGACACCGTCTTCGTCAAGACCCATATGCGGCTGGGCGAAGCCTTCGGCGCGCCGCTGATCACCATGGAATGCACCGCCGGCGCCATCTATATCGTGCGCGACCCGCGCGATGTGGCGATCTCGGCCGCCGCGCATTTCGGCACCGACATCGACGGCGTGATCGCGCTGATGGAAAACCCGGTCGCCGGCACGCCCGAGGACGACGTCAACGCGCCGCAGTACTACGGCACCTGGTCGGCCCATGTCGAAAGCTGGACGATGCACAAGCACCGCGCCCTGATCGCGGTGCGCTACGAGGACATGCTGGAAAAGCCGTTGCCGACCTTCACCAAGGTCACCCGCTTCCTCGGCCTGCCGGCCGGGCGGGCCCGCATCGAGAAGGCGATCCGGTTCTCGTCGTTCGACGTGCTGAAGGCGCAGGAGCAGAAGACCGGCTTCGTCGAACGGTCGCGGCGGGCCGATGCCTTCTTCCGCACCGGGCGCGCCGGGCAATGGCGCGAGCTGCTGACTCCGGAACAGATTACCCGCATCGAAACCGCCCAGGCTACCGTGATGCGCCGCTTCGGCTACCTGCGCTGAGCGCTGCTCCCAAGTCTTGCGCGCGGGTGCTAAAATCCCCACTACATCAAGCAAGTATTCGGATTGACGAGGAAATCCGCGGCGTTGCCGGGCTGCGCGACGCTGTTGCCCTGACGCAACAACCCCGGTCAAAAAAGAACTTAAAGTATTAGATGAACTTGATCGCCGGGCGGCTGCATCGCTAAATAGCCCGCAGCCATTGGGGGCAGCCCCTGGGCTTACGTTAAAAACGGGATCATTCGAGAGGAACCCTATGAAAAAGGTACTTTTGGGGACGACCGCCCTCGTGGCGGCGGGCCTGATCCTCGGCGGCGCGTCGGCAGCGCAGGCCCAGGCAAAGAAGGAAGGTCCGATCCAGGTCGGCATCGGCGGCTACTTCTACGGTTACTTTGCTGGCGTCAGCCAGGATGACGGCGCGGCCACCACCACCCAGGCTGCCCAGCCGGGCTTCGGCGTCCGCAACTACGCGGTGTTCCGCAAGTCGCGCATCCAGTTCAACGGCCGTACCGATCTCGACAACGGCCTGAAGGTCGGCTTCCGCGTGCAGCTGCGCGGCGAGGCCAACTCGTCCGACCAGATCGACCAGTCGAACCTGTTCTTCGACAGCCAGTTCGGCCGCTTCGAGCTCGGCAAGGCCCGCGGCGCCGCCTTCAACATGCACTACGCTGCTCCGTCGATCCAGGACTCGGTCGGCGATCCGTGGTCGCTGAACTTCGGTGACTTCCAGGGCATGTCGACCCCGTCGGGCAACCTGCTCAACGGCGGTCATTCGTCCTACATCGAGCTCGGCCGCTCGGAAAAGATCGTCTACTACACCCCGCGCTTCGCCGGCTTCCAGCTCGGCGTGTCGTTCGCTCCGGACGGGTGCTGGGTCACCGGTCAGAGCGGCGCGTCGTCGTCGACCCAGGGCATCACTGCCTATCAGGGTTCGGGCGGCACCGGCTGCTCGATCGGCACCGCGCTGTCGGGCAAGTACAACGCCGGCCAGCAGTCGAACGTCGTCGGCCTCGGCGCCAACTACGTCAACAAGCTCGGCCCGGTCGACCTGGCCGTCTCGCTCGGCTACATGACCGCTGACGTCGAGAGCGCCGCGACCGGCGTGACCCCGGCGGCGTTCAAGAACCAGCAGGCCTGGAACGCGGGCGTGAACGTCGGCTATGCCGGCTTCCTGCTCGGCGGCGCCTATGCTTGGGACAACAACGGCACCAACCGCGCCGCCCTGGCCGGCACCACCGCCGGCAAGGACGCCAACCACTGGAACATCGGTCTCGTCTACGCGTGGGATCGCTGGCGCGTCGGCGTGAACTACATGTACTCCGACATCAAGGCCGTCGATTTCAACGGCGCCGGCCTCGGCAAGGACAAGTACCAGGGCGTCGAGCTCGGCGGTGGCTACACCCTCGGGCCGGGGATCACCCTGTCGGCTGGCGCCGAGTGGCAGAAGTGGGAGTCGTACAAGTCGGCGACCAACCCGACCCTCGCCGCTTCCGAGAATTCGGGCTGGGTCTACCAGGTCGGTACCGTTCTGCGCTTCTGATCCCTTCCGGATCGCAAGCCTTTCGGTTGCGTGGGGGCGGACATTGTCCGCCCCCATTGCTTTTTGGCCCCATTACTTTTTGGCCCCATTGCTTTTTGACAGCCTGATTTGCTAGAGCGGGCCACCGCCGCAGGGGAGCGCAGGATGGCCGACAGCATTGCCGAGCATATTGCCGACACGATCGAGGCCATTGCCCGTGCCGCCCGCGACGCCGATCGCGATCCGGCCGACGTCAAGCTGATCGCCGTCGCCAAGACCCACGGACCCGAGGCGGTCGAAGCCGCGCTCGCCGCCGGACAGCGCCGTTTCGGCGAAAACCGGGTCCAGGAAGCCGCGGGCAAATATCCGCAGTTCCGCGCCGCGCACCCGGATCTCGAACTGCACCTGATCGGCCCGCTGCAGACCAACAAGGTCCGTCAGGCCATCGGGCTGTTCGACGTGATCCAGACCGTCGACCGGCCCAAGCTGGCCGAGATGCTGGCGGCCGAGATGGCCGCCGTCGGGCGTCGGCCGCGTTGCCTGATCCAGATCAATACCGGCGAGGAACCGCAGAAGGCCGGCATCGCTCCGGCCGAGGCCGACGGTTTCATCGCCGATTGCCGCGATCGCCTGGGCCTGCCGGTCACCGGGCTGATGTGCATTCCCCCCGCCGACGAACCGCCGGCCCCGCATTTCGCCCTGCTGCGTGAAATCGCCCGGCGCAACAACCTGGCCGAACTCAGCATGGGAATGAGTGCGGATTTTCCCATCGCGGTCGCGCTGGGGGCAACCGCGGTGCGGGTCGGCACCGCGATCTTCGGCCACCGCCCGCCGGCGGCTACGGCCTGATGTCGAGCCGGTCGCCGGGGTTGCTGCCCGCCAGCAGGCGCAGCAGATCGGGCAGGGCCAGCGCCACGCATCCTTCGGTCGGCAGATAGCCCGGCCGGGCCACATGCATGAAAACCGCGCTGCCGAGGCCCGCTACCGGCGGATCGTCGTTGTGGCCCAGCACGACGACGACGTCGTAGACGCGGTCGTCGCGCCACATCCGTTCATGGCTGGCAGGGTAGGGCAGGGTGACAGGCCGATTGTAGGCCGCGTCCGACGGATCGTCGCACCAGCCGTCGGCCGGGCCGATGCGTGCGACCGCCAGGCCGGTCGGCGGCGGCGCCAGCAGCCGATCGGCACGATAGAGCACCCGGCGCAGCGGCCAGGACCCGACCGGGGTGGCGCCATCGCCTTCGCGCTTGTCGGTCTTCATGCCGCCGCGGCCGATCGCGCAACGCCAGCGCTGGCCGCCCGCCATCACCCAGCCATCGGCGGTGACGACGAGGGTGGTCACGGCTGCTCGCGCCCGCCCGCGCCGCTCGACAGCAGGTTCTTGCGATAGGAATCGGCCACGCGCTGTGCCAGGGCCGGGGGCATCCGGCTCGGATCGGGCAGGGCGAAATTCTGCGCGCCGGCTGGATGTGCCGGCATCCAGCGGATCGGATTGCCGGGCGTGCCCTCGGCCTTGGCCGACGGGGTGGGTACAGTCGCCTCTGCCGCCTTGGTATCCCCGGCGGGTTTGTCATCGGCCTTGCCGGCAGCGGCGGGTGCCTGCGTCAGGACCCGCGGCGCTGCCCCGGCGACCGGGGGCGCGATCGGGATCGCGCCGGGCCGGGCGGCGCCGGCATCGGCCCGGGCCAGCGACGCCGGCGTCACCGCGCCGGGCAAGGCGGCGACCTGGGCGGGCGCGCCGGTCGAGCGGCTCTGGACGGCCGCGGCCGCGGCGGCGGGATCGCGTCCGGTCAGGGCGGCGAGCAGCAGGTCGTCGGTCATCGGTGCATCGACCACAGGCGCCTTGGCGGGCTGCAGCGTGGCCGCCTGCGCCGCCCCAACCCGGGCGATGCCAGCCGGGCGGGGATCGGCCGCATCCTCCGCGACGTTGAGCGCGGCCTTGCTGGCGGCGATCACCTGCGGGGTGGCTGCCAGCCGCTTCTTCGGCCTGTCGGCCGGCGCCTGGGCCGGCTGGTTGGCGGTCTCGGCAGCCGCGACGGCCGGCTTGGCCTCGCCCGCCTTCCCCTCGCCCGCCTTCTCCTCGCCCAGCGCGGCCACGGCATGGGCGCCGATGTCCTTGCCGGTCACGCCCTCGACCTGAACGTTGAATAGCGACGCGACGAAGCCGATCACCCCGCCGAACAGGGCCCCGCCGGCGACCTGCGAGGCCGGGCCCGGGATGTCGCCGGTCAGCTCGCGATAGATCGTCGAGACGATCGGGATGTGCTGCAGCGGGTTGATGGTGTCGAGCACGGTCTTGAAGCTGAAGCCCTCGTCGCCGAACAGGCTCTTCTCGTCGATCGTGCGCTCGTCCTGGCCGATCACGTCGGCGAAGGTGCCGTCGCCGCGGGTACGCGGCGCTGCCGAATTGGCGCGCGCCAGCCAGTTGTCCGGCATAATCGTCTGGTAGCTGGTCGCGTCGATATCGGTCATGGCCTGAAGATCCGAACCCTCGTCGATCCTGCTTTTGCAAGTCGCGGGCCAGACCCATGATTAAAGAATATCAAGCACTTAAGGGTGCCAGGCAGATCCAGGGCGGCAGATTCTGCCGACGGGCTACAGATAATGCCCGGATCGCTTCTTCTTGGTGTCGAGATAGGCTTGGTTATGCGGATTGGGCGCGAACTGGTGGGCGACCCGTTCGACGACAGTGATGCCGTGGCGCGACAACTGCCCGACCTTGTCGGGGTTGTTGGTCATCAGCCGCACCGCCTCGTAGCCCAGCAGGCGCAGCATGGTGGCCGCGACGAGAAAGACGCGCTCGTCCGGGTCGAAGCCGATCCGCTCGTTGGCCTCGACGGTATCGAAGCCCTGGTCCTGCAGACGGTAGGCGCGCAGCTTGTTGATCAGCCCGATGCCGCGCCCTTCCTGGGCCAGATAGAGCACGATCCCCCCGCCCGCCTCCTGCATCACCCGGATGGCGCCGCGCAATTGCTCGCCGCAATCGCAGCGCAGCGACCCCAGCAGGTCCCCGGTGAAGCATTCGGAATGCAGCCGCGCCAGGACCGGCGCCGCCTTGGGCGGGTCGCCGACGACGATGGCGATATGCTCGACCCCGCCGTCTTCCGGCCTGAAGGCAACAAGGCGCGTGGTCTCGGCATCGGCGAGCGGCACGCGCGCTTCGCCGACGATGCGCAGATGCGCGGCGGCGACCGCCGGATAGGCCATCACGCTGGCGGCGGACAGCGAAACGACGTCATCCGGCACGGCCGCGGCCGCGTAGAAAAGGGCGGCGGGCAGCAACTGGGCCTGCTTGGCCAATGCGACCGCGGCCGACGCCGCCGCACGGGGGGCGACCTTCAGCCGCGCGAACGGTCCGGAAAACGGCAGGTCGAAGTCGTCGACCGGGTCGGCCAGGTGGCGGATCAGCCTGAGGTCGTAGCGTTCAGCCCAGGGGAGAAGGATGGTGTCATGGCCGGTCGGGCCGATATGCAGCCGGGCGGCCCGTCGCGCGGTCAGCGCCAGGAACGGCCCCTCCGCCCCGGCGGCGGCGCGGGCCGAGGCAAGGGTTTCCGGCGTCAGTTCCTCGGCGGCATGGGCGATCAAGGTCCCGCTGTCGTCTTTGATCGCAACCGGCCGGCCGCGGCGGAATTCGCCGATCGCCCGGGGAACCAAGACGGCGGCTTGCTTGTCGAATCCCTGCGCCTCTACCATGCAATTCACGCTCGATCGTCATCTCGGGGCATTTCGCCCGTGTTCCAGTCCCAGGGTATAGGCATGAACCAGGAAACGCCCAACCATTATTTCGACGCAGCCGCCGAGACCGGCGTGCATACCGACTTCTCGCGGGCGATGTCCTACGGCGCCTATCTGCAGCTCGACAAGATCCTGACCGCCCAGCATCCGCTGTCGGACAGCCATGACGAACTCCTGTTCATCGTCATGCACCAGGCCACCGAACTGTGGCTCAAGCTGATGCTGCACGAGGTGCGGGCCGCGCAGGGCCTGATCCGCGCCGACCAGCCCCAGCCGGCCTTCAAGATGCTCGCCCGGGTCTCGCGCATCCAGGCCCAGATCATCCAGTCCTGGGATGTCCTGTCGACGATGACCCCGGCCGACTACCTGTCGTTCCGCGACGCGCTGGGCAAATCGTCAGGCTTTCAATCCTACGGCTACCGCCGTATCGAGTTCGCCCTGGGCAATCGCAGCGAGGCGCTGATCGCGCCGCATCGCCACGATCCGGAACTTGCCGCCGAGCTCGAGGAGGCGCTGAACAGCCCGAGCCTCTATGACGACGCCATCCGCCTGCTGGCCCGTCGCGGCTTTGCCATCGACCCGGCGGTGCTGAACCGCGACCTGCGGCGCAGCTGGACGTCCGATCCGTCGGTGCTGGCGGCTTGGCGCGAAGTCTATCGCGATACCGAGCGCCACTGGGATCTCTACGAGCTGGCCGAGAAGCTGGTCGATATCGAGGACTGGTTCCAGCAATGGCGGTTCCGCCACATGAAGACGGTCGAACGCATCATCGGCATGCGCCAGGGTACCGGGGGGTCGTCGGGTGTCGCCTATCTCAAGCGTGCGCTTGACTTTGCCTTCTTTCCCGAACTATGGGCGTTGAGGACGTCTCTGTGAAAGCCGACGACATGAACATCTGGCGTGGTTACGACCGGGCGGGGCTGGACGCGCAGTACAATGTCCGCGCGGCCATTCCGAACCACCAGGAATACTTCGACCGCTGGAAGGCCGAGGGCGAGGCTGCGCGGGCGGCGCACCGGCCGCGCCTCGACGTCGCCTACGGCGACACTGCCCTCGAGACCATGAATATATTCCCGTCACGGTTCCAGTCTGCGCCAATCGTCGTGCATGTCCACGGCGGCTACTGGCAGTCGCAGGACAAGTCGGATTCCGACCAGCTGGTCTCCGGCTTCCACGATGCCGGCATGACCTTCGTCAACATCAACTACACCCTGGCACCGGAAGCCGGGATGGACCGCATCGTGCGCGAGGTGCGCGCGGCGCTGGCCTGGGTCTGGCGCCATGCCGCCGGCATCGGCGGAGATCCCGACCGCCTCTATGTCTGCGGGAATTCGGCCGGGGGGCATCTTGCCGCGACCCTGGCGGTGACCGACTGGACGAAAGTCGCCTCGGACCTTCCCGCCGACCTGGTCAAGGGTGCCGGCGCCGTCTCGGGTCTCTACGAGCTCGAGCCGATCCGGCTGACCTATCTGAACGACAAGGTCGGCATGGATGGCGAGGTGGCCCGGCGCAATTCGCCGTTGCAGATGGTGCTGGACGGTGCGCCGATCGCGCCGCTGGTGCTCGCCGCCGGCGGGGTCGAGCCCCCTGAGTTCCACGCCCAGCAGGACGTCTTTGCCGCCGCCCTGACGGCGCGGGGGGCCAAGCCGGTCATCGTCCCCCTGCCCGGCCACAACCATTTCGACGCCATCGACGCCTGGGGCCGGCCCGACCATCCGCTGACCCGCGCCTTGCACGACCTGATCGCCGCCAAGCCATAACAAGCCATAATCTCAGCCGAGCAGATCCCGCAGATGACAGCCAACCGCCGCATCCTTCTCGTCGACGACGACAGCGCCCTGCGCCAGGCCCTGGCCGAGCAGCTCGAGCTCGAAGGCGAATTCTCGGCCGTCCAGGCCGAGACCGCCGCCGCCGGCTTCACCCTGGCGACCGGCGAGCCGTTCGACCTGATCCTGCTCGATGTCGGCCTGCCCGACGGCGACGGGCGCGATCTCTGCCGCCGCCTGCGCGCCGGCGGGGTGCGTACCCCGATCATCATGCTGACCGCCCAGGCGGCCGAGGAAGACACGATCAACGGCCTCGAGGCCGGGGCCAACGACTACGTCACCAAGCCCTTCAAGCTCGGCGTCCTGCTCGCCCGCATCCGCGTCCATCTGCGCCAGCACGAAACCTCCGAGGATGCGGTGCTGACGATCGGCCCGTACACCTTCAAGCCGGCCGCCAAGCTTCTGCTCGATACCGAGAAGGCCGGCAAGAAGGTCCGGCTGACCGAAAAGGAAACCGGCATCCTCAAGTTCCTCTACCGCGCTCAGCAGCGCCTGGTTCCGCGCGAGACGCTGCTGGCCGAAGTCTGGGGCTACAACGCCGGGGTGACGACCCATACGCTGGAAACCCATGTCTACCGCCTGCGCCAGAAGATCGAACGCGATCCTTCGGCCGCCCGGCTCCTGGTGACCGAACCCGGCGGCTACAAGCTGATCCCTTAGGCTTTATTTCCTGGCGAGGTCGTAGACGGCGATGGCGCCGCCCTCGGTCCCGGCAAACAGCGTGGTGCCGTCGGCCGCCCAGGCCAGCGCGCTGACCGGGGTCTCGTCGTCGCCGGCGGGCGGCAGCTCGGCCTCGCCGCCATCCTCGATCTGGCCGACGCGGACGGCCCCGTCCTCGAAACCGGCTGCCATCAGCGCATGGGCCGGATGGCAGGCGACGATGACGGCGAGGGTCTCGCCGGGGCACAGCTCGCGCGGCGGCCGGCCCATCGGCCCGTCGCCCGTGAAATCCCAGGCGGTGACGACCTCGGCCCCGGAACAGCACAGCCAGCGTCCGTCGGCGGACCAGGACAGCGACTTGGTCTTGGCCGGATAGCCGCTCATCCGGATGTCGTGGGCGTCGGCCAGGCGCCAGCCGTGCAACGCGGCTTCCTGCATCGCCGTCAGCAGGAAACGGCCGTCGGGGCTGAACGAGGCGGCGAGATGCGAACCCTTCCAGTCGTAGCGCTTCGCCGTGCCGGCGCGCTCGGCCGACCAGACGGTGGCGCCGCCGTAATGGGCGGCGGCGACCCGGCGACCGCCCTTGGTCAGGGCGACGGCCGCGACGGTCGACGGATGATCGTCGAGCCGCAGGCGCTCCTGGCCGTCGGGGTTCAGCACATGGACTGTCCGGGCCGCGCAGGCGGCGATGCGGCCGCTGTCGCGATCGGCCGCCAGATGGTTGACCCAGCCGCGCGCGACCTTGAGCAGGCGCCTGGGTTCCTCGCCCGGGCGGATCGCCGCGATCCAGCCGTCGTCGCCGCCGGTGACCGCCTGGCCGGCGCCGGCGGCGAGGTTGAGGATCGCACCGTCATGCACCGGCACCGCCGCGGGTGTCGCCTTCGGCAGGGCCGCCGGATCGAACCAGCGCAGCGCCCCGTCGCCGGCCGCGACCGCGATGCGGTCGCCGACCGCGGCAATTCCGGTAACGGCCGCATCGAGCCGCCAGCGGCGTACCGGTACCGCCAGCGCCGCTTCAGACACGGCAGGCCGCGAAGCCGTCGCTCAGTGCCTTCCCGTCGAGATTGCGGCCGATGAACACCAGCCGGCTCTCGCGCCTTTCGCCGGCCTTCCAGGCGCGCTGGAAGTCGCCGTCGCGGATCATGTGGACGGCCTGGAACACGAAGCGCTCGTCATGCCCGGCGAGGTCGAGGATACCTTTCGAGCGCAGGATGTCCTGGCCCTTCTCCTGCAGCAGCGTCCCGATCCAGCGATCGAAGCGCAGCGGGTCGAGCGGCCGGTCGGCGGTCAGGCACAGCGAGGTGACATCCTCGTCGTGGTGATGATGATGGTGATCGTGCAGGAAATGCGGCTCGATCGCCACGATGCGTTCGAGGTCGAAGGCCCCGCAGTCGAGAATCCTGGCCAGGTCGACGTTGCAGCGCTCGGTATGGTGGATCGGGGCCAGCGCGTTGATGCCGCGGATCGCGGCCTCGACATCGGCGAGTTCCTGCGGGCCGACCAGGTCGGTCTTGTTCAGCAGGATGACGTCGGCGAAGGCGATCTGCTCCTCGGCCTCGTCGGTATCCTGCAGGCGCTGGCGGACGTGGCGGGCGTCGACCACCGTGACGATGGCATCCAGCCGGGTCTTGCGCCGGACATCCTCGTCGACGAAGAAGGTCTGCGCGACCGGGGCGGGATCGGCCAGCCCGGTGGTTTCGACCAGGATCGCGTCGAAGCGGCCCTGCCGCTTCATCAAGCCTTCGAGGATGCGGATCAGGTCGCCGCGCACGTTGCAGCAGATGCAGCCGTTGTTCATCTCGAAGACTTCTTCGTCGGCATCGACCACCAGGTCGTTGTCGATGCCGATTTCGCCGAATTCGTTGACGATGACGGCGTATTTCTTGCCGTGCTGCTCGGTCAGGATGCGGTTCAGCAGCGTGGTCTTGCCGGCGCCGAGATAGCCGGTCAGCACGGTGACGGGGGTCTGGTCCATGATTCTACCTCTGGACTGCCTGCCTCAGGATTGCCCGCCCCGCATGCCGGCGACGAGCAGCGGCAGGTTGTAGCGGAACATCTTGATATAAGTATCGGCCGGGCCGCCCGCCGGTGACAAGGCATCCGAATAGAGGGTGCCACCGACCACCGCGCCGGTTTCCCGCGCGATCTGCTGGATCAGCCGGGGATCGGTCATGTTCTCGATGAAGACGGCCTTGACCTTCTCCTTGCGGATCTGGCGGATCAGCCGGGCGACATCCTTGGCCGACGGCTCGGCCTCGGTCGAGATGCCCTGCGGCGACAGGATGGTGATGCCGTAGGCGGCGGCGAGATAGCCGAAGGCGTCGTGGCTGGTGATCACCTTGCGCTGGGCGGCCGGCACCGTCGCGATCTCGGCCTTGACCCAGCCGTCGAGCGTCTTCAGCTCGGCGGCGTAGCTTTCGGCATTGGCACGATAGGTGGCGGCACCCTCCGGATCGACCTGGGCCAGGCCCTCGGCGATGTTGCGGGCATAGATCTGGCCGTTCAACGCGTTCTGCCAGGCGTGCGGGTCGGTGACCTTCTTGCCGTGGCCATGGCCGTGATCGTCGTCTTCCATGGTGATCGTCTTGATCCCCTTGGTCGCGGTGACCACCTCGCCCTTGTAGCCCGACGCCTTGATCAGCCGGTCGATCCAGCCTTCCATGTTGAGGCCGTTGGTGACCACGAGGTGCGCCGCCGCCAGCGCCTGGGCATCGCCCGGGGTCGGCTGGTAGACATGGGCGTCGCTGTCGGCGGGAACCAGGGTCCGGATGGCGACGCGGTCGCCGCCGACCGCCCGGGCGATATCGGCGATGACCGAGAAGGTCGCGACGACCGGGACCGGCTCGGCCGCGCGGGCGGCAACAGGAAAGGCAAGGGCCGCCGCGGCGGCCAGGGCGGCGAAGTGACGACGAGACAGCATTCGAGCCTCCTTCAGGCCGCGCGATGGCGCGGCGGCAGCAGATTGGCGCGCAGCGAGCCGTAGCGGCCCACGGTCAGCGACAGTGCATAGACGACGCCCGCGACCAGCACGATGGCCGGACCGCTGGCGAAATCGAGGTGATAGGAAAGGATCAGCCCGGCCACGCTCGCGACGATGCCGATGGCGGAGGCGAGCGCGGCGGCCCCGGCCAGGCCGCGCGCCCAGAACCGCGCGGCGGCGGCCGGCAGCATCATCAGCCCCACCGCCATCAGCGTCCCCAGCGCCAGGAAGGCGGCGACCAGGTTGGCCACGACCAGCAGCAGGAAGACCTGGTGATAGAAACCGCCCTGCCCCGAGACGGTGCGCAGGAAATCGGGGTCGACGCAGTCGAGCACCAGCGGCCGCAGGATGACGGCGAGCATGACGACGGTCAGGCTGGTGATGCCGACCACCAGCAGCAGCGCCGTGTCGTCGACGGCCAGCACGCTGCCGAACAGCACGTGCATGATGTCGACATTGCCGCCGCCGTGCAGCGAGATGATCAGCACGCCCAGCGCCAGCGAAATCAGGTAGAAGGCGGCGAAGCTCGCATCCTCGCGCAGCGCGGTGAAGCGGCTGACCAGGCCCGACAGCGCCGCGACGATCAGCCCGGCGACGAACCCGCCCGCCCCCATCACCGGCAGCGACAGCCCGGCGATGACGAAGCCGATGGCGGCCCCGGGCAGCACCGCGTGGCTCATCGCATCGCCGACCAGGCTCATCCGCCGCAGCTGCAGCATGACGCCGAGCGGCCCGCCACCGACGGCCAACGCGATGCCGGCAACCATGGCGCGGCGCATGAAGGCAAATTCGGCGAACGGGGCGACCAGCAGCTCGGACAGCGTCATCGGCCGGGCGGTCTCAGGCCGCGTCGCGTTCGCAGACGGGTGCCGCGCCGGTCCAGGCCTCGGCCATGGCGCGGGCGCGCAGCTGGTTCTGCGCGGTCAGGACCTCGGCCGTCGGTCCCCAGGCGATGCATTCGCGGGCCAGCAGCAGGGTTTCGGCGCAATGGCGGGCCACCAGGTCGTGGTCATGGGCGACCATGACGATGGTGCGCTGCTCGGCCCGCCAGCGCAGCACGACCTCGATCAGATCGGCGGTGGTGCGGGCATCGACCGCGTTGAACGGTTCGTCCAGCAGGATGACGCGCGCATCCTGCAGCAGCAGGCGGGCGAACAGGACGCGCTGGAACTGGCCGATCGACAACCCGCCGATCGGGCGGCCGGCAAAGCCGTCGAGGCCGACGGCGGCCAGGGCCGCGGCCGCCTCGTCGCGCTGGCGGCCCGAAATCGCCGCCCAGGCGCCGACCCGCCGCCAGTGGCCCAGCTGGACCAGTTCGCCGACCGAAATCGGAAAGCTGCGATCGATCGCGGCGGCCTGCGGCAGATAGGCGATGTCGCGCCGCTCGATCCCGTCCAGCAGGACGCGCCCGTCTTCCAGCTTGGTCGCGCCGACGATGGCGCGCAGCAGCGTCGACTTGCCGGCCCCGTTGGGCCCGACGATCGCCGTCAATTCGCCGGCCTTGAAGGCGCCGGAAACGTGATGCACCGCCGGATGGCGGTCATAGGCGACGGAAACATTGTCCAGCCGGATCATCGCCCTACTCCATTCCCGCCGGCGCCATCGCCCAGGCCACCATCAGCCACAGCGCCGCCAGCACCGGCAGCGCGAGCAGCAGCCGCATGCCGACCGAGGTGCCGATCAGGCTCCAGTCCGGCCGGGTCAGCGGGCGGACGGCCGGTCCGTGCCGGTGGCCGGTATGGTCGTGGGAATGCGACATGATATGGCCGATGTTATAACGTTACGGCGCGTCCGAGTCCAGCGCGGGTTCCGCCGGCCCGCCTGACGCGGCATAGTCTGCCGATGTCCCGCTCTGCCCGACTGTTCGATCTGCTGCAGGCGCTGCGCCGCCGCCGCCAGCCAGTGGCCGCCGAGGTGCTGGCCGGCGAGCTTGGCGTTTCCAAGCGCACGATCTATCGCGACATCGAGATCCTGATTGCCCAGGGCGCGCCGATCGACGGCGAGGCCGGGCTGGGTTTCATCCTGCGCCCCGGCTTCATGCTGCCGCCCCTGATGTTCACCGAGGCCGAGCTGGAGGCGCTGGCCCTGGGCGGGCGCTGGGTGGCCCAGCGCGGCGACCGCGACCTGGCGGCGGCGGCCGAGGATGCGCTGGCCAAGATCGCCGCGGTGCTGCCGGCGACGCTCAGCGACACGCTGGAGAACCCGGTGCTGATGGCGCCGCAACCGTTCAAGGTGGCGGCGGCCGAGATCGTCGAGCCCTCGGCGCTGCGCCAGGCAATCCGCCGCGAACGCAAGATCCGCATCGCCTATGCCGACGGACAGGGTGCTGCGACCGATCGCATCGTCTGGCCGCTGACCCTGATCCAGTTCGAGGCGGCGCGGCTGCTGGTCGCGTGGTGCGAACTGCGCGGCGATTTCCGCCATTTCCGGGCCGACCGCATCGTCGGCCTGCAGCCGCTGGACGAGCGTTATCCGAAGACGCGGGCGGCGCTGATCCGGGCGTGGAGCGCCTGCGATCATGGCCGACCGCCTGCTGACAGGATTTGACACCGGGTCGCGGCATCATCCTTGCCCAAGGATGAGGACGCAAGATGGACGCGAGATCCACCATGACCCGCAACGGCGACTTCTCCCCCGCCCTGTTCCGCCCTCAGGCCGTCTCGGCCGAAACCCGGGCGGTCAATGCGGGCCTCGTCGCCGGCAAGCCGCTACCGGCCGAGGCTTGCCCGGCGCGGATCAACGTCTATGAGATCAAGCCCAGGCGCGGCGCCGCCGTCACCTTGCGCGTGATCCCGACGCCGAACCCCCGCGGGGTCTATCTGCATATCCCCGGCGGCGACTGGGTGATGGGCGACACCGCGCGGCGTGACGGCATGCTGGCCCGCATCGCCGCCCGCACCGGCATGGCCTGCATCAGCGTCGACTACCGGCGCGAAGCCTACCCAGCCGCGCCCGACGATTGCGAGGCCGCCGCGCTGTGGCTGATCGGCCGGGCGCGCGCGTTGTTCGGCACGATGCGGCTGACCATCGGCGGCGAATCGACCGGCGCGCATCTGGCCGCCGTCACCCTGCTGCGCCTGCGCGACGCCGGCCACGGCCGGGCCTTCGCCGCGGCCAACCTCGCCTTCGGCCTCTACGATCTCGGCCTGACGCCGAGCGCGCGGGCCGCCGCGGGCGGGCTGACCGACCGGCGGCGGATCGAGCAACTGGCCGATGCCTTCGTGCCGGCCGCCCTCGACCGCCGCCACCCGGATATCTCGCCCCTGCATGCCGATCTGCGCGGCTTGCCGCCGGCCCTGTTCACGGTCGGGACGCTCGATGCCCTGGTCGACGACACGCTGTTCATGCATGCGCGCTGGATCGCCGCCGGCAACGAGGCCGAACTCGCGATCCATCCCGGCGGGGTGCACGGCTTCACCGCCTTGCCCGGCCAACTGGCGGCCCAGGCGGCGGCGCGCATCGACTGCTTCCTGGCCCGCGCCATCGGCGTGGTCGACCATCGCGACGCCGCCTGACCGTCACGGCCTGATCGCGACGACCCCTTCGGTGCGCGCCCGCACCTCAGGCCTCGCCAAGCAGGTGGCGACGGCCTCGTAACCGGGCATGCCGGGATGCGGGCCCACCATCATCGGGACCGAGTGATTGGCTGGGCACAGGATGATGGATTCGTCCCGCCCCAATTCCGCCAGATCGAGCATCGCGGTCGACCGCGTCATCAGGAACAGCGGCGGGGCCTCCGGCCCGCGCCGGCGCAGCCAGGCAGCCAGCGCCGTCTGCGTCGCCTCGTCCAGCCCCTGCTCGACCAGATCGACGACGACCGGTCCGTCCGCGGCCAATCCCGACAGCAGCGAGACCAGGGCAGCCGATGGTGTGGCACCCTCATCGGTCAGCCAGGCGAGCGCCGGTGCTGCGCGCGTCCGCTCGCCGGCCGGCCGGTCGAGGCCGAGGAACGTGGCCCCCGGCAATGCCGCAGCCAGCGTCCGGGCCAGCCTGGTCTTGCCGCTGCCCAGCGGGCCGGTGATCCAGGTCAGCGGCCGGATATCGGCCAGCGCGAACCGCTCGCCGCCCCAAGGCCAGGGCAGGTCGAAGGCAACGGCCGGTTCCTTCAGCGCGACGAGGTCGACCTGCCTGCCGCGGGAGAGGTCGTCGCGCAGCCCCCGCACCTTCCCGATCATCGCGCCGATCCGGCGCTGCCGGCCTTCGAGATCGGCCTGATGCCTGGCCAGCGCGGCCGCCAGCCCGACGGTGTCGCCGCCCAGCACCCGCCCGACATCGGTCAAGCTGAGGCCGAGGCCGCGCAGCGCGACGATCTCGGCGGCCCGCGCCATCTCGTCCGGTCCGTAGGCCCGCCAGCCGGCCTGGCTGCGGTGCGGCCGGACCAGACCGCGCTGTTCATAGAGGCGCAAGGCTTTCGGCGACACGCCAAGCTGTCGGGCGGCGTCGGTCGGGCTGAGATGTCGGTTCACGGCTGAACTCCCGGCTGGTTGACCGCCCCTCTTATCGGCCCGGCCCCAAGGGCCGGGTCAACCCTGTTCTCGGGCAGGCCGATAGCGGATCCAGTAGCATTGGCGTGCGCAATAACCAGCGAGATACCCGCGTTGATCTCGCAGCATTACACCTGTACCATGGGGGTTCATGCCGGGTTGATCTATGATGGGGTGATATAGGTCGGCCTAGGTAGTGGCCCATGCCGAGCCGAGGGGAGCCGGGCATTGGACGGTGCTGACGAGTTTTACGTCCGGTTCTGGGGCGTACGCGGATCGATTGCCTGTGGCGGCCCGGAAACGGCGCGTTACGGCGGCAACACGTCGACCCTGGAAATCCGCTGCGGCCCGCGCAGCCTGATCTTCGATGCGGGAACCGGCCTCAGGCAGCTCGGCCACAAGCTGATCCCGGAAGGCCCCCAGGAGATCGACCTCTTCCTTACCCACACCCACTACGACCATGTCTGCGGCCTGCCGTTCTTCGTGCCGTTCTTCGACAAGCGCAATGTGGTCCGCATTCATGCCGGGCATCTCGGCGGCGCCAGCGGCGCGATCCATCAGGTCCTCTGCCAGCTGATGATGTCGCCGTTGTTTCCGGTGCCGCCCTCGATCTTTCCGGCCCGGCTCGAATTCCGCGACTTCCAGTGCGGCGAGACCCTGCAGCCGGCCGACGGCATCACCATCCGCACCGCCCGGCTTTCCCATCCCGACCAGGCCACCGGCTATCGCGTCGAATTCGGCGGCCGTGCCATCTGCTACGTCACCGATACCGAGCACAAGCCGGGCGGCCTCGATCCCAACATCCTCGGGCTGATCGCCGGGGCCGACATCATGATCTACGACAGCATGTTCTCCGAGGAGGAGCACAAGACCCGCGTCGGCTGGGGCCATTCGACCTGGGCCGAGGGCATGCGGCTGTGCGATGCCGCCGGCGTCAAGACCTTCGTCGCCTTCCATCACGATCCTGATCACGACGACGATTTCATGGACAAGGTCGCCGCCGAGATCGCGGAGACCCGGCCCGGCTCGGTCGTCGCGCGCGAAGGACTGGTCCTGCGCCCTTGAGCAACCGACTTTGAGCAGCCAACCTTGACCAGACTGTATCGCCGCCTCGCCTTCGGTCTGGCCACGCTCACCGGTCTCGCCCGCCGCGGCTGGTTCATTCCCTACCGCTATGCCGCCTCGCTGCCGCCCGACGGCGCGGCCGGCCCCTATCCGGCGATCGAGGATCTCTGTGCGGCGGCAACGCCGGACTTCCTGGCGCTGCTCGACCGTATCGACGGCCATGCCGCCGATTTCGCCCGCTTCGGCGGACCCGCCCCGGCCCCCCGCTTCGAACAGGACTGGTTTCCGACGCTCGATGCGGTCACGGCCTATGCGCTGGTCCGGGCGCGCCGGCCGCGCCGCATCGTCGAGGTCGGATCGGGTCATTCGACCCGGGTGATGGCAAGGGCCATTGCCGATGGCGGCCTCGACTGCGCCTTCACCGCGATCGATCCCGCGCCGCGCGCCCGGCTCGACGGGCTGGCGGTGGACTACGCCCGCGCCACCGTTCACGATGCCGACCGCGCCGTGTTCGCCGCCCTGGAGCCGGGCGACGTGCTGTTCATCGATTCGAGCCACGTGCTGATGCCGGGCTCGGACGTCGACCTCCTGTTCAACCAGGTGCTGCCCCGGCTTAAGCCCGGCGTGCTCGTCCATATCCACGACATCTTCCTGCCGGACGATTATCCCGCGTCCTGGGGCTGGCGTGGCTACAACGAGCAGCAGGGCGTCGCCTGCCTGCTGCAGGGCGGATGGCGCCTCCTGTGGGCCAGCCGCTATGTCGAGACCCGCCTCGCCGATCGGCTGACGGCTTCGGTCGTCGCCCGGCTGCCCCGCCCCGCCGGCTCGCTTCCCGCTTCGATCTGGCTGGCGCGCGGCCTATAGTCGGACGTCAGGTTTCAAGGATATCCCGCTCATGCCGACGCTGGACGGCGTCACCGCCAACATGATTCTCGCCGCCATGGTGATGGGCGCCGCGCTGGCGCTGGCCGCGCTCGGCCTGACCCAGCGTCATGTGCGCGGCGTCGGAACCTGGGCGTTCGGCGGTATCACGATGAGCGTGGCGGATGGGTTTTCCACCCTGCCCGGCGGCCTCTCGACGGTCTGGCCGGTCGCGGCCCACGAAGCCCTGACCGCCCTGGCCCTGGTGCTGCTGGCGCATGGCATGATCCGCTTCACCGGCGAGGCGGAATCGCGGCGCTTGCACCTGGCCTATCTGGTGGTCGGGGCAGCCGGCGCCGCAATGCTGATCGGCGGCGATTTCGGCGTCGTCTGGCTCCAGGTGTTCGGGGCCCTGATCGCGGCGGCCCTGTCGACCGAGCTGTTCCTGCGGCTGCGGCTGCCGAACGGCCATCTCGCCGGCAAGCTCAGGCGCGGTCTCGCCCTCCTGTTCCTGGTCAATGGTGCGCGCTGCGTCGTCGCCGCGATCGGCTTCATGGCGCTGCCGGGCGCCGAGGCCGTGGCGATGGCCAATGCGGTGGCGGAAGGGATCGTCGCGATCCTGGTGCTGATCGGCCTCGTCCTGATCGCGACCGCCGCGCTCGAGCACGACATTGCCGCGACCCAGGACCGCCTGGGTCATGAACTGGCGGTCGACCCGCTGACCGGCGCGTTCAACCGCACCGCCTTCCTGATGGCGATCGAGCGCAGCTTCGCCGTCTGGCGGCGGCACAAGCGGCCGTTCACCCTGCTGGCGCTCGACATCGACGGCCTCAATCAGATCAATCTGCGCCATGGCCGCGAGACCGGGGATGCCGCGATCGCGGCGGTGGCCGAGGCCTGCCGTACCCATGTCCGCATCGAGGATATCGTGGCCCGCTTCTCGGGCGAGGAATTCTATCTTATCCTGGTCGAGACGGCGTTCTCCGACGCGTTGGCCACGGCCGAGCGGCTGCAGCAGGAAATCCGCAAGAGCGTGCTGATCGGCGGTACCGGCGACAGCGTCGCCCTGTCCTGCGCGATCGGCGTCGCCGGTCCGCTCGCCCCCGACCAGAGCGTGGCGACGGTCATGGCCCGCGCCGACGCGGCGATGGCCCAGGCCAAGGCCGCCGGGGGCAATTGCGTGGTCGGCAACGACGCGATAGCGCGGACCGCCTAACGCAGCAGCACGTCGGCCCGCGCCCGGCGGTTGGCCGCGTCGATCACCACGATCTCGGCATAACCTTCCCCGTCCGGCAGCCAGAAGGCATCGTTGCGCCGGCGCAGTGCCTCGACCGGCTGGCCGTTGACGAGCCAGCGCAGCGGCGCCTCGCCCCCCTCGGCCTTCAGCGCCAGCGAGGCCAGCCGCGAATCGGCATCGCGCGGCAGCTCGACCACCGCGCCGTCGGGCGGAAACAGGATGCGGGGACCGTCGCTCGGCCCGTCGCCGCCGCGGGTGACGCCGGCACCGAACCGGAACCGCTGCAGCGCCGGCGGCAGGCCGGCGGTGCCGCTGACCCGGATCGCACCCGGCGGCATCGTCCGGAAGCGCAACCCCTCCTGGCCCGGGATCAGGTCGAAAACCTTGACCATGATCGGCCCCGCGGCGTTGCGGCCCAGCGCCCCGGGACGCGGGCTGCCGTCGGGGCGGCCGACCCAGACCGCGACGGTGTGGCTGGCCGACCAGCCGATCGCCCAGGCGTCGCGAAAGCCGTAGGACGTGCCGGTCTTGTAGGCGATGCGCCGCGCCGATCCTTCCGCCGCGACCTGGGTGACGCTGTCGGGCATCGCGGCATCGGCCAGCACGTCGGCGAGGTAATAGCGGGCGACGGGGCCGAGCAGCTGCCGCGGCGTCTCCGCCGGGCCGGCTTCGTCGGCGCGGTAGCGCAAGGGCCGGCTCAGACCGTCGCCGGCGACGGCGCGGTAGAGCCGGGCGAGATCGGCGAGGCTGACGCCCACCCCGCCCAGCGCTACCGGCAAGCCCGCCTCGGTCGCGCCGCGGGGCAGCCTGGGGTGGACGCCGGCGGCATCGAAGGCCGCCATCAGGCGCTGCGGGCCGATGCGGTCGAGCACGGCGACGGCCGGCAGGTTCAACGACTGGCGCAGTGCGCTGCGGATCGTCACCTCGCCGTGGTAGTCGTGATCGAAATTGCGCGGCGCGTAGTCGCCGAAGGCCAGCGGCTTGTCCTCGATCACCGTCTCCGGGTGGATCAGCAGATCGTCGAAGGCCAGCCCGTAGATGAACGGCTTCAGGGTCGAGCCGGGCGAGCGCGACGCCCTGGTCATGTCGACCTGGCCGCCCTGGGCGGCAAAAAAATCGCCGCCGACATGGCCCCGCACCTCGGCGGTGGCGTTGTCGACCACCAGCACGGCGAGGCTGGCGTCGTCGCCGAACCAGGACCGCTCGCGCCGGCTCAGCGTCTCCAGCCCCTGTTGCAGCCGGGAATCGAGGGTGGTGCGTACCGTGCTGCCCGGCACGGCATCGGCCGCCAGGGCCTGGGCGAGATGCGGGCTGGCCATCGGCAGCGGCTGCCGGCTGCCGGGCAGGCCGGCTTCGCGCGCCTCGCGGCGGCGGCGCTCGTCGATCACGCCGGCCGCGGCGACGCGGTCGAGCACGCGATGGGCCGCGTCTCGCGCGATCTCCGGCTGCCGGTCCGGCCGGCGCCGGGTCGGCGATTGCGGCAGCGCGACCAGCAGGGCCGCCTGGGCGGGGCCGAGCTCGCGCGGTTCACGCCCGAAATAGGCGAGGCTGGCGGCCCGCACGCCCGCGAGATTGCCGCCGAACGGGGCAAGCGTCAGGTACATGCCAAGGATCTCGTCCTTGGTATGCCGCCGCTCCAGCTGCAGCGCGCGCAGCATCTCGGCCAGCTTGGCGCGCAGCGTGCGCGGCCGCGGTTCCAGCAGCCGGGCGACCTGCATCGTCAGGGTCGAGGCCCCGGAGACGATGCGGCGATGCAGGATGCTCTGCCCCACTGCGCGGACCAGCGCGATCGGGTCGATCCCGGGATGCCAGCGGAAGCGGCGGTCCTCATAGGCCAGCAACATGGCGAGGTAGGCGGGCTCGACGTCGGCGGCTGCGGCGGGCAGGCGGATCGCATCGTCGCCGGCCCGGAAGACCCGGAGCACCGTATCATCACGCGCGGTGACGACGGTCGAGAGTTGCGACAGTTTCGAGTAGTCGGGCGGCAGGGCCCGGTCGAGGGCGCCCAGCCCGGCCACGCCCGCGATCGCCAGGGCGATCGCGGCGAGGCCGGTCCGGAGGCGCCCGCCGGCCATGCCGCCTTTACCGGGCCTGGCCGACCGCCACGCTGCCGACGGCGGTGCGGGCCATCCGACCCGGCCGGTACATGTCCTCGACCGCTGCGCCGGGCAGGACAAAATTCCCCGGCGTGACGACGCGGACCAGGTAGGACATGTTGAACTCGGCCTGCGGCTGCTCGTCGCTCCAGCTGTAGCGCGACGGGCGGTTCAGGTCGAAGGCGGCGACGAACCGGTCGTCGCGCGCCTCCTTGATGCGGGTCCGCGACGACGCCGGCAGGAAGCCGAAGGCCGCATCCTCGGTGCCGCTCGGTGCGATCGCCTCGATCTCGAAACCGGCAGGCAGATAGTCGACCAGCACCACCTGCGCCGGCAGGTTGCTCAGGATCTTGCCGGTCAGGCTGATGACGATGCGATCGTTCTGCCGGACCGAGGCCGGGTCGATTTCCTCGCCCTGCAGGTTGTAGAGCGTCTTGTGCAGCTCGAAGCCGTTGGCGAGCGGCGGCGGTGCGGTCTTCGGGCTGCCCTGGATCGAGACGGTGCGCCAGACGTCGGCGTTGCCGCCGTTCGACACCGCAAAGCCCAGCCGCAGCGCGGTCGCATCCGGGCGGAAGCTGCGCACCGCGCCGTTCGACGACGATGCCTGCGAGACCCCGTCGACGGCGAGGTTCAGCGCCCCGGCCTGGGCCAGCAGCGCGCTGGCGGCGCGCAGCGACCAGGCCTTCTCCTGGGTCGTCATGGCGTCGGGCAGCTTGGCGGCCCGTTCCAGGGCCGGCACCCAGGCGCGCAGGCGGTCGGACTGGCGCGACTCGGCGGCCATCGTCACCGCGCCGGCGATGTCGCGCAGGCGGGTGCGATACCAGTCGAAATCGCCCTTGGCTTCGGCCGGGAAGCGGTTGATCCCCTGGTCGGCCAGTCCGAAGGCCGAGGTGGCGCGGGCCTGGTCGCCCATCAGCGCCAGCGCCGCGCCGAGCTCGGCCAGCGGCAGCGGGAATTTCAGCTTGCCCGCCATCGCGTCGTGGAAATAGCGCAGGTCGCCGATATCGGCGCGGTTGGCGCGGGCCAGCAGATAGCCGGCATAGGCCTCGGCGTTGAAGTCGCGGACCGGCATGTAGCCTTCGCTGTGGCCCGCCGCGATCCGCCGTACCTGGTCCATCGCCCGCGCCAGGGCGAAGTCGGGCACGACGAAGCCGCGGCGCTTGGCCAGGTCGAGGAAGTCGGCGACATAGACCTGGACATAGGTCGGTGCCTCGTCCCCCAGTCGCCACAGGCCGATATTGCCGGCCTCGTCCTGGCGCTCCAGCAGCTTGTCGATGGTCTGCTGCACCCGGTTCTTCACCTCGGCGTCGCCGGTCGCGGCGGCGAGGTTGAGCAAGGCGGGGTCGCTGAAGGACAGCAGCGGCATCGCCTTGCTGGTCAGCTGTTCCGAGCAGCCATAGGGATAGCGGTCCAGCGACTGCATGATCCCGGCGACGTCGATGCCGCGCAGCGGGCTGTAGCCGATCGAGACCGAGGCGCCGTCCTCGAAGGCGTCGAGCAGCTTGGGATCGAAGGCCCAGCGTTCGCCAGGCTTCTGCGCCGCCACCTGCTCGACGGTCAGCGGATAGTAGGGCGAGCGCACCGCGATCTTCCATTCGCGGGTGACCGACCAGCCGTCGGGGCCCGACACGGTCATCGCAACCCGGCCGATGCCGGCCCCCAGGGCCTTCAGCGGCAGGGTATCGACCTTGCGTGCATCCCGGGCCAGCGTCACCGTCGCCGGTGCCGCGCTCGGCAGGCTGACCGCGCCGTCGGCGGCAAGCTTCAGCTGATAGTCGCCGGCGGCACCCTCGAGGTTGTGCATGAACAGCGTCATGCGGCCGTCGTCGCCGGGCGCCAGGAAGCGGGGCAGCGAGATTTCTGCCACCACCGGGTCGCGGACGATCACCTTGCCCTCGGCGGCACCCAGCTTCGTCTTGCCATGCGCCACCGCCATCAGCCGCAGCTGGCCGTTGAAGTCGGGCACGTCGAAGCCGATCTCGGCCCGGCCGTCGGCACCGACCTCGACCAGCCCGGACCACAGTGCCACCGTCTTGGTCGGCACCACCGGCAGGCCCTTGCCGCCGATGCCGTCGCCGCCCGAGCGGATTTCACCCATCGCGCCGCGCGGTTCGAGCAGCCGGGCATAGTCGTCGCGCAGGTCGACGCCGAGGCGCCGCTTGCCGAAGAAATAGCCGACCGGCGACGGGCTCTGATAGCGGGTCAGCTGCAGGATGCCTTCGTCGACGGCGGCAAGGGTCAGGAAGACCTTCTCCTGGCCGGCATTGCCGACCGTGACCGGCACGGTCAGGCGGCTGCGCGGTCGCATCGTCTCCGGCGCCGCCATCGCCACCGCCAGTTGGCGGTCGGCGGTGTCGATGCCGACCCAGGCGACGCCGACGGCGCGCACCGGCTCGCGCTCGCGGCCGGCCGCCAGCGGCCGGTAGAGCGTGGCCAGCACATAGGCCCCGGGGCCCCAGTCCGGCTGCACCGGAATCTCGTAGACGCCGCCATCCTTCGGTACTGTCACCTGGCGCAGCGAATGGATCTTCTCGCCGGCGACGGCCAGCATCAGCTCGCCTTCGAACGGCGGCTTGATGCTCACCTTCGCCGTGGCCCCGGGCTTGTAGGCGGCCTGCTCGACCGAAACCTCGACCTTGTCGGGCGTCTCGGCGGCCTCGCCCCCCGACGACCAGCCGGCGCGGAACCGCAGCGACGTCGCCGCCCCGGTCTGCTTGTCCTCGACCAGCAGGCGATAGCGGCCCCAGTCGACGACGCGCTCGATCACCGCGGGCTTGTCGGCGGTGGCGGCGAGCGTCGTTTCGGCCAGCACCCGGTCGCGCACGATCGCCTCGTACTGCCACTGACCGTCGCGGCGATACCAGTTGTAATCCCACAGTTCGCGATAGACCGTGACGGCGAGCTGGCGATCGACCGGCCGTCCCTCGGCGTCCAGCGCCCGCACCTCGAAGCGTGCGGCGCTGTTTTCCTGGACGCGGCCCTCGGTGAACAGCGGGCGCACGCCGACATAGAGGTCATGGGTACGTACCGGCACCGCCAGCGTGGTGCGGGTCAGCCGCCCGCCCGGCTCGAACAGCCCGGCCGACACCGTGGCGCGCAGCGGCCGGCTGGTGGCCTTCAGCCCCTCGATCTTGCCGGATCCGACGGTCTTGCCCTGGGCGTCGGTCGGCGCCGCCTCGAGCTTGACCGCCGTCTCGGTGAAAGTGTCGTCGAACAGGCCGAAGCGATAGCCCTGGGCGGCCGGGAACGGCTCGGTGTCGACCGCGATCCGCGCCTCGATCTCGGCGGCGAGCTCGGCGGCGGGGGCGCCGTAAAGGAAGGCGCCGTCGACGTCGACGGTCAGCGTGTCGCCCGGGCGCAGCATCTTCTCGCGCGCCGAGGCGACGACCTTGAGGCGCTGGGGCACAAAATCCTGCACGTCGAATTCGAGACGGCCGAGCGCGCGGCCCTCCGCCCCGTCGATCCGCAAGGTCGCGCTCCACAGGCCGCGCACGGCATCATCGGGCAGGGTGACGTCGGCGGTGAAGGCGCCTGCCCCGCTTTGCCCGACGCTGAGGCGGCGATAGTCGACGCCGTTGGGGCGGGAGATCACCAGCTGGGCCTGGGCGATGTCGGCGGCATTCGCCGCGCGGTCGCGCAGCAGCGCCACGACATGCACGGTCTCGCCGGGGCGGTAGATGCCGCGATCGGCATAGAGCCAGGCGTCGAGCGGCCCGGGGGCCGGCCGTCCCGAAACCCCGCGATCGCCCAGGTCGAAGGCCGGGCGCTTGAGGTCGATGGCGGCGAAGTCGTTGTCGCCGCCGAAGGCCTGGACCATCGCCGGCGCCGCGGCGCCGCGGCCGCGCAGCAGGCCGGGGGCGAAGGTCGCCACGCCGTCCTTGTCGGTCGTGACCTGGCCGAGTTCGTCGTTGGAAACCGAGAACAGCTTGACGCCGACATTGGCCAGCGGCTTGGCCGAGGACAGCGAGCGGGCCACCACCGTCATGCCGTCGGTGCCGCGCAGCGTGGTCAGCGCGATGTCGGTGTCGATCACCCACAGCACGCTGGTGCTGTCTTCGTCGTCGCAGCAGGAATAGTCGTCGGGGTCGCGCTCCGGCGCCTTGGCGTCGCGGGCGACCACCACATAGGCGCCGGGCTGGCGCTGGGGCAGCGCCTGGCCCAGCGGGAAGATCGTCGAGACCGTCTCGTTGCGGCGGCGGTCGACCTTCATCGTCCCCTGCCAGACCATGATGGCCTGCTTGTCGGCGAACCGCTTCAGCGTGTAGGCCGACATTTTCCGGTTGGACTGGATATTGTAATAATCGTCCTCGGCAGGGGGGACGACATTGCGGTCGCCGACGCGGTAGACCTTGATGCCCAGGGTATCGACGTTGACGGTGTCGAGGGTGACGCCGGCCGCCGACTGGCGCGGCAGGATGAAGCCGTTGCCGGCGAAGCTGACGCTCGGCTTCGCGTCGCCGAACGAGAACTTCACCCGCTCGTCCGACAACAGCTTGTCGCCGCCGGCCGCGGGCAGGCCGGTGCGCCAGGTGACGGTGTAGTCGGTGGCAAAGCGCAGGCCGGACAGGCAGAGCTTCCGGCCGTCGACCGTCACGCCGGGGCGGGCGTCGCGGTCGATCTGCAGATAGTCGGCATAGGAGACCGAGCCGTCGGCGACGAGGTCGCGGTTGAAGGCGAAGCAGGCGATCGGCGCCCGGCCGGTGGTTTCGGCCGTCTGGTGGCTGTAGGCGAATTCCGGCGGTGCCGGCGGCGGTGCGGGCGGTGCCGGCGGCGCCGCGGCGGTCTGCACCGGGGTGGCGGGCGGTGTCGCGGTCGCAGCGGGCTCGGCCGGTGCCGGCGGCGCTGCGGCGGGGGGCTGGGTCGGGGCCGGGTTGGTCGCGACCGGCGCGGTGGCGACCTGGGGTGCCTGCGGCCCGGGCGGGTTCAGCACGCGGTCGAGGGCCAAGCCGGCGATCGCGATCACCGCGAGGACCAGCAGGCCCATGACCAGTCGCCGCAACAGCTTGCCCATGTCATTCCCTCCGCATGCTCAACACGTTGTTGCGAGACTAGCAGCGCGGGATGACCGAACGAAGTGTACAGTTTTGTCCGGCCGGGCCAAGATCGGCGGGTGATGTCACTGTTCGCCAGACTTGACCGCGCCGTGCTGGGACCCCGCCCCGACCGGCAGCCGCCCGCGCGGGTCGCCGCCGCGATCGCCCGGCTGCAGCAATCGAGCGAGGTGCTGATCGGCTGGGTCCAGCTCGGCCTCGCCGCCACCTTCGCCACCCTCTACACCCTGGCACCGAAAGCGTTCATGGGCGAGAGCATGATGATGGCACCGGTGCCGCTGGCACTCGCCATCTATGCCGCCTTCAGCCTCGGCCGGCTGATCCTCGCCTATCATGACGCCCTGCCGCGCTGGATCCTGGCCCTGTCGGTCATTGCCGACATGGCCCTGCTGCTCGGGCTGATCTGGAGTTTCCATCGCCAGTACGGCCAGCCGCCGGCCTTCTACCTGAAGTCGCCGACGCTGCTCTACGTCTTCATCTTCATCGCCCTGCGCGCCCTGCGCTTCGAGGTCGGCTATGTGCTGCTGGCGGGTTTGGCCGCCGCCGTGGGATGGCTCGCCATGCTGTCCTATGCCGTCATGAACAGTCCGGGTGTGGAGATCACCCGCTCCTACGTTGCCTACATCACCACCAACGCCATTTTGCGCGGGGCCGAATTCGACAAGGTGATCTCGATCATCCTGGTCACGCTGATCCTGGCGCTGGCCATCGCCCGGGCCCGGCGGCTGATGATCAAGGCGATCGTCGACGGTGCCGCCGCCGACGAGCTGTCGCGGTTCTTCGACCCCGCGGTCGCCCGCTCGATCGCCGAGACCGAGACCGCGATCGTCCCCGGACAGGGGCGCTCGATCGAAGCAACGGTCCTGCATTGCGACATCAGGGGTTTCACCGGGCTGGCCGCGACCCTGGATCCCGACGCGCTGATGACATTGCTGGCCGACTACCAGTCGCGGGTGGTCGCCTGCATCGCCACGCATGGCGGCAGCGTCGACAAGTTCCTCGGCGACGGGGTGCTGGCTTCCTTCGGCGCGGCGCGGCCCAGCAACCGTCATGCCGCCGATGCGGTCGAAGCCGCGATCGCGATCGTCGCCGCCTGCGACGCCTGGGCCGGGGAGCGCGAGGCCGCGGGCCTCGCCCCGGTGCGCATCGGTGTGACCGTCGCGGCTGGCACCGTCGTGTTCGGCGCCGTCGGCGATGCCAGCCGGCTCGAGATCACGGTGATCGGCGAGCCGGTCAACCTGGCCGCCAAGCTCGACAAGCAATGCAAGGTCGAAGGCTGCGCGCTGCTGCTGCCGCTGGCCACCTATGCGCTCGCCCTCGCCCAGGGTCTCACCCCGCCCCCGGGGGCCGAGACGCTGCCGGACCGGCGGGTCGAGGGCATCGGCCATCGGCTCGATCTCGTGCGCCTCGCATGAACCTTTACCTGATGCCCGCCAGGGGGTAGACCCAACCTATGAGCGACGCCAAGGCCCCGACCAAGACCAAGCCCGCCGCCGCCCGCGCAGCCGCAGGCGGGGTGATGGGCTCGACCTGGATCGGCGTGGCGGGTGCGCTGGCCCTGCTGGCCTATGTCTTCACCCACGAAGGCGACGCCATCTATTACCTCAACCTGCCCGGCGGGATCATCGTCGTCGGCGGGGTGGCGGTGGTGGCGCTGATCGCCTTCCGCTGGTCGGAGATCAGCAACGCCGTGGCGGCGATGTTTGCGATCTTCCGCGAGGAAAAGTCGCTCGACGCCGATATCCGCGACCTGCTCGACGTCTCGCGCCTGATCTACGAGCGCCGCATCCAGGCCGCCGACGAACGGCTGCGCCGGGTCGGCAGCCCGTTCCTCAAGCTCGGCCTGCAATTCGTCATCGACGGCGCCAATCTCGAAGACACGCTGCAGATCATGAACTGGCGCATCCAGAAGCTGATCGAGCATGAGCACGGCCAGGCCCGGCTGTTCCGGACGCTGGCAAGCTTTGCGCCCGCCTTCGGCCTGCTCGGCACGCTGGTCGGCATGGTCGGGATGCTGAAGGAACTGGGGGCCGGCGATATCGGCCGCATCGGCACGGCGATGGCGGTGGCGATGCTCGCCACGCTCTATGGCCTGATCCTCGCCAATCTCGTCTTCAAGCCGATCGCCATCAAGCTCGAGCAGCGCACGATCCGCCGGGTCGACATGCTCAACGTGCTGCTGCAGGGCATCGTGCTGGCCCATCTCGGCCGCTCGCCGACGCTGGTGGCCGAGGCGCTCGACCACATGCTGCGCGAGAGCGGCGACGAGGTCGCCGGTGCCTGACCTCACCAACTGGCGCAGCGGCAACGGCCGCGATTCCCAGGTCACCGACCCGCGCCGCGAGGCCGAGCAGATGCTGGCGAATTTCCGCCGCCAGCAGGGCGCCAACCAGCAGAAGCTGTCGAACAACCTGCCGCCCGGCGCGGAGGAGGCCGAGGACTGGGTCGTGTCCTACATGGACATGATCACCGTGCTGATGATCGTCTTCCTCGGCATGGTGGCGATCCAGAGCCTGAAGGGCGGCCTCAACCTCGCCTCCGAGGAACGCGGCCAGGTCAAGGGCGAGGCGACGGTCGCCGGCGGCACGATCCTGCCCGGTGGAGGCGGCGGCACCATCCTGCCGCTGCCGCCGACCCAGCCGCATCCCGATACCGATACCGCCAACGGCAAGCCGCTGGTCGCCGCCCCCGCCCCGCGTGGGCCCGAGGCGACGCGTGAGGCCGCGCCGCGCTTCTTCGAACCGCCGCCGCCCCGGCGCGACGAGATTTCGCCGGCCAATGCCGCGCTGCTCGCCAAGCTCGAGGCTGCCGGCCTGCCGCCCGACGTCGCGATCTCGGCCACATCGCGCGACCTGACGATCGCCATCGGCGAAAAGGTCCTGTTCGCCCCCGGCCAGGCCGAACTGTCCGAGGTCGGCAGGCGCGCGATCGCCAAGCTCGCCCCGACCTTGCGCGACCTGGACGGTCAGATCGCCGTCGAGGGCCATACCGACGACGTGCCGATCAGCTCGGCGCGCTTCGCCTCGAACTGGGAATTGTCGGCGGCGCGTGCCACCGCCGTGCTGCGCACGCTGATCGAGCAGGGCGTGCCCGCCGCGCGGCTGCGCGCGATCGCCTTCGCCGATACCCGGCCCGCCCAGGCCGGGCCGGAGGGCCGCGCCGCCAATCGCCGCGTCACTCTGACCGTGACCGGGGTGAAGTAGCCATTCCCCTTGCCGGGGCAAATTCCGATTGCCTATAGTCTGGACGCCGACCGGAATTCGCCGGCGGCATGTTGACGTTCTCAGGGCGGGGTGAAAGTCCCCACCGGCGGTAATGGCAAGCGATTGCCTAGCCCGCGAGCGCCTCGATGATCCCGTCGGATCATCGGGGGTCAGCAGATTTCGGTGCGATTCCGAAGCCGACGGTCATAGTCCGGATGGAAGAGAACGGGGTGATAGCACAGCCGGACTCCGTCCTTGCGACGGCGCCCGGTCGCGTGCCCTTGGTCCCGTGTGCCCTGATTCTGGTCCTATTGGAAGGATGACCATGAATCAGTCTTTTGCGACCCCCTCCCACCAGCGTATCGCCTTCGTCCAGGCCTGCTGGCACCGCGACATCGTCGATCGGTGCCGCCAGTCGTTCCTGGCCGAGCTCGGCCGCCGCGGTTTTCCGCAGTCCCAGGTCGAGCTGTTCGAGGTTCCCGGCTCGTTCGAGATACCGCTGCAGGCCAAGCTGCTGGCCAAGACCGGGCGCTATGCCGCGATCGTTGCCGCGGGCTTCGTCGTCGATGGCGGCATCTATCGTCACGAGTTCGTCTCGACCGCGGTCATCGACGCGCTGATGCGCATCCAGCTCGATACCGAGGTCCCGGTACTGTCGGCGGTCCTGACGCCGAAGCATTTCCACGAGCATGAAACGCACACGACCTTCTTCCGCGAGCATTTCGTGGTGAAGGGCGTCGAGGCGGCGCATGCCTGCCTCGCCACGCTGGAGAACATGGCCCGCCTCGCCCGCGACGAACGCGCGGTCGCCTGACCGCCGGGCGGATCCGGCCCGACGGGCCGGATCCGCCCTCACGCCCACGGCGTCGGTGGCGGAACGGCGCAGGGTCCGGGCATGTCGATGCTGGTGAAATCCGCCGGGCTGACGATTTCGAGATATTCCATGTCCGGCGAATAATCGAACAGGTAGTGCACGATTCCCGGCCGCTGGTGCACGCAATCGCCCGCCTGCACCAGCGTCTCCTCGGTCTCGTACATGAAGCGGGCCCAGCCCTTCAGCATGATCACGATATGGAAATTGGCTTCGTGGCGGTGCCAGCCGGTGCCTTCCTCGGGCGGCAGGTTCGCCTTGACCAGTTGGGCGATGACCAGGCCGTTGGTGGCTTCGGCAACGCCGAGATCCCGATAGAGAAAGAAGTCCCGCAGTCCGTCTGATCTGAACTCGGTATCGCCCTCGCGGATATGCGAGAAGGCGGTGGCGATCATGGCGGCGGGCGATAGGGGCAACGGCGCCGGCGCTGCCGGCTTGGCCAACGTTTCGGTCTGCATGGGGCCCTCCTGGAGGCGGCATGGATTGCGGCGTGGCGACCGTCTTCCGGCAAATCGCGTGCCATCGTCCGGCGTCCAGCTTTCTCAACAGGTTGCGGCCCATCCCCGCTATCCGCAGGGGTCGAAGGCGACGGGGCTTTGAGCGGGCCGCGCAAAAAAGCGGCGATACTGCGGGAATGCTCCGGCCCGGATTGACTCGCGCGCCATCCACCCTTACCTTTTGCGCCATGACGATGTCCGTGCACCTTTCCTGTCGTTGGTGGCCCGCGTAAAGCGGGCGACATCCCTGACATCGTCCTGACGTCATGGGTCGCTCTGATCGGAGAGCGGCCTTTTTAGTTTCGACACCCGTCTGCCCTTCGATCCCAGCGCCCCTCCACCCCCCGAGGAGGATCAGATGCGCCCGCAGACCGACTATCGCCCCAATTCCCTCGCGCAAGGCCCCGACGCCGATGGCTGCTTCGGCATCTTCGGCGGCCGCTTCGTCGCCGAGACCCTGATGCCCAACATCCTGGAGCTCGAGGCCGCCTACAACGATGCCTGGTCGGATCCGTCGTTTCGCGACGATATCCTGCGGCTGCAGAAGCACTATGTCGGCCGCCCGTCGCCGCTCTATTTCGCCGAACGGCTGACCGGGCATCTGGGCGGGGCGCGCATCTACCTGAAGCGCGAGGACCTCAATCACACCGGCTCGCACAAGGTCAACAACGTGCTGGGCCAGATCCTGCTGGCCCGCCGCATGGGCAAGACGCGGATCATCACCGAGACCGGGGCCGGCCAGCACGGCGTCGCCACCGCCACGCTCTGCGCCCGCTTCGGCCTGCCCTGCATCGTCTACATGGGGGCCGTCGACATCGAGCGGCAGATGCCCAACGTGACGCGCATGAAGCTCCTCGGGGCCGAAGTGGTGCCGGCACTGTCGGGTTCGCAGACCCTCAAGGATGCGATGAACGAAGCCCTGCGCGACTGGGTGACCAATGTCGCCGACACCTATTATTGCATCGGCACCGTGGCCGGCCCCCACCCCTATCCGATGATGGTGCGCGACTTCCAGTCGATCATCGGCCTGGAGACGCGGGCGCAGCTGCGCGAGGCCGAGGGGCGCCTGCCCGACAGCCTGATCGCCTGCATCGGTGGCGGTTCGAACGCCATCGGCCTGTTCCACCCCTTCCTCGACGACCCCGAAGTCCGGCTGATCGGGGTCGAAGCTGCCGGCAGCGGCCTCGCCTCGGGCCGCCATGCCGCCTCGCTGTCCGGCGGCCGGCCGGGCGTGCTGCACGGCAACCGTACCTATCTGCTGATGGACGACGACGGCCAGATCACCGAGGCCCATTCGATCTCGGCCGGTCTCGACTATCCCGGCATCGGGCCGGAGCACGCCTGGCTGCACGATATCGGCCGGGTGCAGTACCTGTCGGCTACCGACGACGAGGCGCTGTCCGCCTTCCATCTGCTGTCGCGCCTGGAAGGCATCGTGCCGGCGCTGGAATCCGCCCATGCCATCGCCAAGGTGGTCGAGCTGGCCCCCGACCTGCCGCGCGACCATGTCATGGTCGCGACCATCTCGGGCCGCGGCGACAAGGATGTGCCGCAGATCGCCGGCATGATGGGCATGGTCCAATGAGCCGGCTCAAGGATCGTTTCGCCCGCTGCCGCCGGGTTGGCCGCGCCGCGCTGGTCACCTATGTGATGGCCGGCGATCCCGACCGCGACACCTCGCTCGCCCTGATGCATGCCCTCGTCGCGGGCGGTACCGACGTCATCGAACTCGGCCTGCCCTTCACCGACCCGATGGCCGACGGCCCGGTGATCCAGGCGGCGGGCCTGCGCGCCCTGGCCGCCGGCCAGACGACCGCGCGGACACTCGATCTCGTCCGCGACTTCCGCCGGCACGACCAGGCCACGCCGGTCGTGCTGATGGGTTACTACAACCCGATCTACGTCTACGGCGTCGAACGCTTCGCCGCCGACGCAGTGGCCGCCGGGGTCGACGGCTGCATCGTCGTCGACCTGCCGCCGGAGGTCGACGGCGAGTTGCGGCTGCCGGCGACCCGGGCTGGCCTCGAACTGATCCGGCTGGCGACGCCGACGACCGATTCGCGCCGCCTGCGGCGGGTGGTCGGTGATGCCGGGGGCTTCGTGTATTATGTCTCGGTCACCGGCATCACCGGTGCCGCCGCCGCAGACCCCGAACGGCTGAAACCGGCACTGGCTGCGATCCGGGCGGCCACCGACCTGCCGGTCGTCGTCGGCTTCGGCGTGCGCAGCCCGGCCCAGGTCGCGGGGCTGGCCGATATCGCCGACGGCGTCGTCGTCGGTACCGCGCTGATCGACGCCCTGGCCGCGACGCTCGACGGGGGCCGCGCGACGGACCGGACCATCCCGGCGGTGAAGAAGCTGGTGTCGGCCCTGTCGGCCGCTGCCGTCAGCCCGGCACCGCCCAGGCCAGGATCTCGATCCGCATGCCCGGCGTCAGCAGTTCCTTGACCACCACCGTGGCACGCGACGGATAGGGCGTCGGCATGACCTCGCGATAGACCTTGTTCATGCCGACGGCGTCGTCCTTGTCGATCAGGTGAATCAGCAGCTGCGCCACGTCGGCGAGGCTGCCGCCGGCGGCCTCGACCGCCATCCGGAGATTGGCCAGCGCCCGGCGCGTCTGGACCTCGATGTCGCCCTCGACGATCGTGCCGGTCACCGGATCCTTGGGCACATGCGCCATGAACAGCATGTTGCCGGCCTTGACGGTGCCGTTGACCGGGCCCTTCGACGGGATGATGCCGGTATCGATCACATCGATCATCTGGCTACTCGCTGGTCAGGCGGTACTGCGACAGCAGGCGCCGGGGATTGTGCTGGAAGATGGCGTCGCGGAAGGCGTGGTCGGTGGCGGCCAGCTGCTCATGCGGCTTCGGCAGGCCCATCGAGAACGGCCAGTCCGAGCCGAAGAAGACGTTGTCCCGACCGTGCATCGCGCCGGCCAGGACCAGCGCGTCGGGATCGTGGCAGATGCAGTCGACGGCGACGCGGCGAAAGGCCTGGCGCGGTCGCTCGGCCCCGGTATCGGCCCCGGGCCGGCCGGTGACCTGGCCGCGTTCCAGCCGGCCGGCGACCGCCGCGGTCGCGCCGCCGCCATGGGCCAGGCACAGCGTGATGCCCTGGTGGCGTTCCAGGATGCCCGACAATGCCAGATGGGCGGCGGCCAGGGCGGTTTCGACCGGGCTGCCCAGCAGGTTGTGCAGATAGAACGCTTCGTAGCGCGGATCGCAACCCTTGACCGGATGCAGGAACAGGAAGGCGCGAAGCTGGTCAAGGACCTGCCATAGCCCGGCGTAGCCGGAGTCCGACAGCACCAGGCCGGCATCGGCCGAGCCGGCGGCCATGGCAAACAGCGGCCGGTGCGTCGCGGCCTGGCGCGCGGCGATCGCGGCCGCCAGCGCCGGGTGCTGCACCGGCAGGTGGAACAGTGGCGACAGCCGGTCGGGGTGGCGCGCGGCGGCATCGGCCAGCGCGCGGTTGACGCAGGCGGTCCAGGCCTCGGCCTCGACCGGGTCGAGGCCGAGGCGGTAGAGCGGCGGGGGAATCGAGATCCACGACCGCGCGACCCGGTTTTCGTCCATCCAGGCGATCAGCGCCTCGACCCGGTAGACCGAGGGGGCGGCGAGCTGGTAGCCGTCGATGGTGATCAGCCGGCCGTCCGCGTCCCAGCCGATGCCGCGCATGCCGGCGGTCCGTCCCGGGGCGAGCGGCGCCAGGTGGCAGTGGACGTCCAGCGCGATCGTCTCCATCACGCACCGTACCCGACGATCGCCTTCACCTCGAGGAACTCGGCCAGGCCCCAGCGGCTCCATTCCCGGCCGTTGCCGGACTGCTTGTAGCCGCCGAACGGCGCGGCGCGGTCGACCGCCGGATAGTTGACATGCACGCTGCCTGCCCGCATCGCCCGCGCGACGCGGCGGGCCCTCTCCATGTCGACACCCTGGACATAGGCATTCAATCCATAGGGCGTGTCGTTGGCGATGGCGATCGCCTCGGCCTCGTCGCGATAGGGAATGATCGCCAGGACCGGGCCGAAGATCTCCTCCCGCGCGATGGTCATCTGGTTGTGCACGCCGGCAAAGACGGTCGGCCGCACGTAGTAGCCGCGGTCGAGCCCGTCCGGCCGCCCCGGACCGCCGGCGACCAGCGTCGCCCCCTCGGCGATGCCCTGCCGGATCAGCCGCTGCACCTTGTCGAACTGGGCCTGGCTGACCAGCGGTCCCATGACCGTGTCCTCCGCCTCCGGCGGGCCGGACTTGTAGGTCGCCGCGGCGCGGGCCGCGATCGCCGCCGCCTCGTCATGGCGGTCGGCGGGCACCAGCATGCGGGTCGCCGCGCTGCAGGACTGGCCGCTGTTGCCGAAGCAGCGCGCGACGCCCGGCGGCACCGCGCGGTCGAAATCGACGTCGGGCAGCAGGATGTTGGCGGACTTGCCGCCCAGTTCCTGCGCGACGCGCTTGACCGTGTCGGCTGCCGCCTTGGCGACCGCGATCCCGCCCCGGGTCGAGCCGGTGAACGAGACCATGTCGACCTCGGGATGCGCGGCCAGCGCCTGGCCGACGGTGGGGCCATCGCCGTTGACCAGGTTGAAGACGCCTTTCGGCACCCCCGCCTCGTGCAGGATCTCGGCGACGATCAGGGCTGACAAGGGCGACAGCTCGGACGGTTTGACCACCATGGTGCAGCCCGCGGCCAGCGCCGGCGCGACCTTGCAGACCAGCTGGTTGATCGGCCAGTTCCATGGCGTGATCAGCGCACAGACGCCGATCGGCTCGTGGGTGATCAGCGTCGTGCCGGAAAGCGTGTCGAAGGCGAAACCTTCCAGCACGCGGATCATCTCCTTCAGGTGGTTCGGCCCGCTGGCCACCTGGGCGGTGGAGGCCGCCTTCAGCGGCGATCCCATCTCGCGCGAGACCACGCGGGCCAGCTCGTCATGGCGGTGGGCGAAGCCGTCGACGATCCGCTGCAACAGCGCGATGCGGTCGGCGCGCGTGGTCGCGGCATAGGCCGGAAAGGCGCGGCGCGCGGCCCAGACCGCGCGGTCGGCATCGGCCGCCGATCCCAGCGCGACCTGCGCGAAGGGCTGTTCGGTCGCGGGGTCGACCACGTCGATCATCCCGGACCCGAGCGGCGCGACCCAGGCGCCGTCGATATAGAACTCAGCCGCATGCCGCATGTCTGGCCACTCCTCCGGACTACTGAAATTCGATTGACAGCCCGTCGCGCGGCGCCAATCATGAAAACGTTATCTGCAAACGTTATCATCAAGCCGTCCATCGGCGCAAGCCAGGCCGGCCGATCCTTTCAGCGGAGAAAGTTGGCGATGGCTGAAGCGACAACGCCCAAGCGCCGGATCACCATCGACGGCCTTGGCATCCCCGTGCCCGAACGGCGCTGGGTCGAGATGTGGCGGCAGGGCGACGTCTCCTGCGTCAACGTCACCGTGGCGATCTGGGAGAATGCCGCGGCCGCGATGTCGGTGATCGGCGCCTGGAAGCACATGCTGGCCAACAACGCCGATATCGCCGCCCTCGCCACCTCGGCCGCCGAGGTCGAGCGCATCGCGGCCTCGGGCCGGACCGCGATCGTCATGGGTTTCCAGAACACCGCGCCGATCGAGCACGACGTCGAGCTGATCGGGGCCTTCCGCGAGGCCGGCGTCTGCATCATGCAGCTCACCTACAACCTGCAGAACTACATCGGCTGCGGTTATTGGGAGGAAAAGGACACCGGGGTTTCCTCACGCTTCGGCAAGGTCGCGATCGCCGAGATGAACCGGGTCGGCGTCCTGATCGACCTGTCCCATTGCGGCGAGCGCACGACGCTCGACGCCATCGAGATGTCGGAGAAGCCGGTCTCGATCACCCATGGCAATCCGCGCGAGTTCGTCACCAACCCGGGCTTCGGTCCCGGGCGGCTGAAGACCACCGAGGCGATCAGGGCGCTGGCTGCGCGCGGCGGCGTCATCGGCCTCAGCCCGAACCGCTTCATGACGCTGCGCGGGGTCGAGACGACGCTGGACGAGTATTGCGAAATGGTCGCCTGGGCGGCCGACCGCTTCGGAGTCGACCATATCGGCGTCGGCACCGATTTCTGCCCGGGCCATCCGCCGGGCATCCGCGACTGGTGGCGCTATGCCAGATGGTCGCGCGAACGGATCGCCAAGCCGCTGCCGCCGCCGCATGAAGGCTGGCAGGACTGGTTCCGCTCGCCCGCCGACTTCCAGAACCTGCGCCCGGGTCTTGCCGCGCGGGGCTTCCACGAGGGCGAGATCGACCAGATCATGGGCGGCAATTTCCTGCGCCTCTTCGCCCGGACCTTCGAACCCGACGCGGTGGCGCCGCCGGCGACGCAGGCCGCCTGACGATGTCGGCCGTCGTCGTCGACCAGGTGACCAAGGTCTATGTCGGGCGGGACGAGGATGTCCACGCGCTGGGGCCCGTCTCGCTGACCATGCAGCGCGGCGAGACCGTCGCCATCGTCGGTCCCTCCGGCTGCGGCAAGAGCACGCTGCTGCGCATCATCGCCGGTCTCGACGATGCCACGGCCGGCACGATCACCGTCGACGGCCGGCGGGTCGTCGAGCCGCTGGACAATGTCGGCATCGTGTTCCAGCGCGACCTGCTGCTCGACTGGCGCAACATTCTCGACAACGTGCTGCTGCCGACAGAGTTCATGGCCAATCCCGGCCCCAACCTGGAACAGCGGGCGCGCGACCTGCTGGACCAGCTCGGCGTCGGCGGCTTTGCCAAGCGCTTCCCGTGGGAGCTGTCGGGCGGCATGCGCCAGCGCGTCGCGATCGCGCGTGCGATGATGTGCCGGCCGTCGATGCTGTTCCTCGACGAGCCGTTCTCGGCGCTCGATGCGCTGACCCGCGACCAGATGGGGGTGATCCTGCAGAAGGTGCAGGCGGCGCAGTCGGTGACGACGCTGCTGATCACCCATTCGATTCCGGAGGCCGTGTTCCTCTCCGACCGTGTCATCGTCATGTCCGGCCGGCCCGGCATCGTGCTGGACGAGATCGTGGTCGACGCCCCGCGGCCGCGCCGCCTCGCCTTCCGCGAGGAGCCCGCCTTCGCCGCGCTGACGCGGCGCATCCGCCTGCATTTCGAACGTACGGGGGTCCTTGTCGAATGACCGTGGTGACGATGACGGCCCCGAAGCGCCGGTCGCGCCTGCCCGAGATCGTCGGGGCGATTGCCACCCCGGTGCTGTCGGCGGTGCTGGGCCTGGGCGCCTGGGAACTGGCGGTGCGCGGCCTGGCGCTGCCGCCCTATCTGCTGCCGGCGCCGAGCCTGATCTTCCAGGTGATCGTCGACAAATGGGCGCTGCTCTGGGGCCAGCTCGGCTTCACCGCGCTTGCCGCCGCCGTCGGCTTCGGCATCGCGATGGTCCTGGGGCTGGTGGCCGGGGCGGGCATCGCCGCCTCGCGCGTCGTCGACCGCATGCTCTACCCCTGGCTCGTCGTCTTCCACGCCATCCCCAAGGTGGTCGTGGCCCCGCTGCTGCTGGTCTGGGTCGGCTTCGGGTTGAAGAGCGGCATCATCTTCGTCGTCATCTTCACCTTCTTCCCGATCCTGGTGAACACCGTGACCGGGCTGAAGTCGGCCGATCCCGACCTGCTGCAGCTGACCCGGTCGATGCGGGCCGGCACCTGGAAGACGCTGTGGAAGATCCGCATGCCGTCGGCCCTGCCCTCGATCATGTCGGGCGTCAAGATCTCGGCCACCATGGCACCGCTGGGCGCCGTCATCGGCGAGTTCGTCGCCTCCAACAAGGGCCTCGGCCACCTGCTGATCCAGGCGGTCGGCAGCCTCGAGGTGCCGCTCGCCTTCGCCGCGGTCGTGATGATTTCGGTCTTCGGCATCCTGGTCTGGTACGCCGCCGACCTGATCGAGCGCCGCGTCATTCCCTGGCATGCCAGCCAGCGCATCAAGACCCCGTAACGTCACGCCAATGAAAACAGGGAGAGTTAAGATGTTCAGGTCCACGACGATCGCCGGCGTCGCCCTCTGCGCGCTGCTGGCCGGTGCCGGCACGGCAGCGGCCCAGGCGACCAAGGTCCGCCTGCTGCTCGACTGGGGCTGGACCCCCTATCACTCGGCGTTCCTGCTGGCCGAGGAACGCGGCTATTTCAAGGATGCCGGGCTCGACGTCACCATCGAACAGGGTCGGGGCTCGAACTCGACCGCCATCCTGGTCGGCCAGGGCGGCTTCGATATCGGTCATCTCAACGTCACCAACGCCGCCCATTCGATCTCGAAGGGTGTGCCGATCAAGGTCGTCGCGCTCTACCAGCACAAGACCGCCGCCGCGTTCATCGGCATGGCCGACAAGGTCAAGCTGACCGGGCCGGACTCGCTGAAGGGCCTGAAGATCGGCTCGACCCCCGGCGGCTCCGACGGCCTCAGCATGTCGATCTTCCGCAAGGCCAACAACATTCCCGACGGGACCCTCAACATCGTCTCGCTCGATGCCAACACCAAGACCGCGGCGCTGCTGAACGGCCAGGTCGACGTGGTTTCCGGCGACAGCCATGCCTACAAGGCGATCGTGCGTGGCGCCGGCAAGGAGCCGGTGGCGCTGCAACTGGCCGATTACGGCGTGCCGCTGCTCGGCTTCGGCTTCGCCGCCAACAACGATTTCCTGAAGAAGAACCCCGAGGCGGTGAAGAAGCTGATCGCGGCATCGCGGCGCGGTTTCCAGGATGCGGCGGCCGACCCGGACGGCGCCTGCAAGTTCATCCAGTCGAAGGTCAATCTGCCGGGCAAGCACTCCCAGTGCGTCGACTACATGACCGGCCTGTTCGAACTGTCGACGCCGGCGACCGATGCAAGCTGGGGCAGGCAGACGCCCGAGGAATGGGCCAGGCTGATCGCCGCGATGGAAGCGGTCGGCGAAATTCCGCCCGGCGGCAAGAAACCCGACGAGTACTACACCAACGAATTCGTCCAGTAGGGAGTACCGGGTGATGGCGTCGTTCGATGCGATCGTGGTTGGGGGCGGCCATTCCGGCCTGGTCTGCGCCGGCTATCTCGGCGGGGCCGGGCTGAAGGTCCTGGTGCTGGAAGGCTCGGACCGCCTGGGCGGGCCGGCCGCCACCGTCGAGTTCATGCCGGGCTATCGGACGACGATCACCAATTCGCCGGGCTCGCTCGAACCCAAGATCGTGCGCGATCTCGAGCTCGAGGCGCACGGCCTGCGCTTCGTCATGACCGATCCGACGCTGGTCCACCCGCTCGACGACGGCCGGCTGTTCGTCGGCTGGCGCGACCGGGCCCGCACCGCGGCGCAGTTCGAGGCCTTCGCCCCCGGCGACGCCGCGCGCTACGACGCGATGTTCGCCTATCTGCAGGATTTCGCCAACCGGCTCGGCATCTCGCTGTTCCGCGAGCCGCCCGACCTTCAGGCACTGGTCAGGAACCTCACCACCGTCGCCGACCAGGAAGCCTTCGGGCGGATCTTCTTCGGCTCGGCCCGCGACCTGTTCGAGGAATTCGAGCTGTCGGCCAATACCAAGGCGGTCGTCGCGCCGATGACCGTGGTCGCTGGCCAGTTCACGCCGTCGACGCCGGGTACGCCGGTCAATCTGATGATGCGGCCGCTGTCGCTCGCCTCGATGGCGATGGCGGCAGGCCACGATCCGCGTGCCCACAACCTGCGCGGCTCGACCGGTCTGACGGTCGGCGGCATGGGCGCGATCATCGATGCGATGGTGGCGAGTGCGAGGTCGCGCGGCGTCGTCCTCCGCACCGGGACGCCGGTGGCCAGACTGCTGACCCGCGACGGCGCGGTGACCGGCGTCGTCACGGGCGACGGCGAGGAGATCATGGCCCCGGTCGTCATCTCGGCGATCAATCCCCGCACCGCGATCGAGCGGCTGATCGACGATGGCGACGAGACCTGGACCGTCATCAAGGGCAAGATGTCCCGCCGGCGGATGACCGGCCGGGCCTACAAGCTGGTCCTGGCCCTGGACGGGCTGCCGCGCTATGCCGCGGCCGCCGACGATGCCGAGGCCGCGCTGCTGGCCGGTGCCCAGTTCCGCATTGCGCCGACCCTCGACTATATCGAGGAAAGCCATGCCGACATGATGCTCGGCCGCACGCCGGAACAGCCGGTCATCTGGGGGCTGTGCCCGTCGATCTCGTCGCCCGAGCTGGCGCCGCCCGGCAAGCACGTCATGAGCTGCAACATCGGCAACGCCCCCTTCCGTCTCAAGGACGGCGACTGGAAGACCGAGCGGGACCGGCTGGCCCAGCGCTGCGTGGCCGCGATGACGCGCTGGATCCCGAACCTGCCCGACATCATCAGCGACTACGCCTGCGTCGACCCGGAAGACTTCGAGCGCGACTACGGCCTGATCGAGGCCAATATCACCCATGGCGACATGCTGCCGTGGAACCAGTTCTGGATGCGGCCGCTGCCGGGCCTCGCCAACTACCGCACGCCGACGCGCGGCTTCTATCTGTCGGGCAACGGCACCTGGCCCGGCAACTTCGTCTCCGGGCTGTCCGGGCACAACACGGCGCATGCGGTGATCGCCGACCTGCAGGCCCGCCTGCTCAAGACCGCGTAACGCAAACCGGATCCGCACGCATGCTGACGCTCCGGCCAGTTTGCCCTATATCAGGCCGCGGAACTGGAGAGGGGCGCGTTTCTTGGTAACCTTGCACGATGTCGCCGCCCGCGCTGGCGTGTCGCCGGCGACGGTCTCTCGTGTGCTGCGTGGCCAGACGGTGGTCGCCCCCGCGACCCGGGCCCGGGTCATGGAGGCGGTCGAGGGCCTCGGCTATCACCCGAACATCATGGCGCAAGGCCTGCGGCTGGGCCGCGGCAACCAGGTCGCCTTGCTGATCTCGGATATCGAGCAGGCGGTCTATGCCTCGCTGACCAAGCATCTGCAGGAGGCGCTGCAGTCGATCGGCCTCGAACTCCTGCTGTTCAACCTCGACCATAATGCCGACCGCCTGAAGGGCCTGCTGGAGCGGGCGCCGTCGCTGCGCCTGGCCGGCGTCGTCATCGCCTCCAGCGATCCGCTCGATCTCAAGGTGCTCAAGCCGCTGATCGACCAGCTTGCCGCCCAGGAAATCCAGGTGGTGGCGGTAGGCCAGAACCTGTCGCGCCACGGCATCCCGTCGGTGTTCCACGACGATGCCGCGGCCGCGCGCACCGCCGTTGCCTTCCTGTTGCAGCGCGGCTACGGCCCGGTCGCCTATCTCGGCCGTACCAGCCAGTCGGCGATCGGCCGCGAGCGGTTCAAGGGCTATCGCCAGGCGCTCGCCGATGCCGGTCTCGAAGCCACTGACGACCTCGTCTGGAGTTGGGAGAGCCGCTATCGCTACCAGGCCGGCTACGAAGCCTTCATGACGGCGATCGGCCGCGGGGTGACGGTGCGCGGCGTGCTCGGCGCGTCGGACGAACTGGCGATCGGCGCGATGGCCGCGGCGGCCGATCGCGGTTTCCACATCCCGAAGGATATCGCCATCATCGGTTTCGGCGGGATCGAGGTCGGCGAACATGCCCGTCCGGCGCTGTCGACGATGTCGAGCGACCCGCGCGGGGTCGGTGCCCATGTCCGCGAGGTTCTCCTGGCCGCGCGCGAAGGGCGCAAGGTGCCGATGCGGCTGACCCTGGACCGGCAACTGGTGATCCGGCAGTCGGCGTGAATTTCAACATCAAAAAAATGTGTGAAAGATTTTTCCACATCCGCACTGTTATCAAAGTCCTTGCGAGTGCGGATCGGACTGTTAGCCTCTGCGGCATCGAACAATAAGCGTCAGCCTCAGAGAGGATATCCGATGTCGTCGACCCGTCCCGAGACCCTTGCCCTGCATGCCGGCTATCGTGCCGACCCCGCCACCGGCGCTGTCGCCGTGCCGATCTACCAGACGACTTCCTACCAGTTCAATTCGGCCGACCATGCCGCGAACCTGTTCGCGCTGAAGGAATTCGGCAACATCTATACCCGCATCATGAACCCGACGACCGATGTGCTGGAAAAGCGCATCGCCGCGCTGGAAGGCGGCGTCGCCGCGCTTGCCGTCTCGTCGGGCCAGGCCGCCTCGGCGCTGGCGATCCAGAACCTGGCCCAGGCCGGCGACAATATCGTGTCCTCGACCGACCTCTACGGCGGCACCTGGAACCTGTTCGCCAACACCTTGCGTCAACAGGGGATCGAAGTTCGCTTCGTCGATCCCGCCGACCCGGAGAACTTCCGCAAGGCGACCGACGACCGCACCCGCGCCTACTATGCGGAAACCCTGCCCAACCCGAAGCTGACGGTGTTCCCGATCGCCGAGGTCGCAGCCATCGGCCGTGAATTCGGCGTGCCCCTGATCGTCGACAACACCGCGGCGCCGCTGCTGGCCCGGCCGTTCGACCACGGCGCGGCGATCGTCGTCTATTCGACCACCAAATTCATCGGCGGCCACGGCACCTCGATCGGCGGTGTCATCGTCGATGGCGGCAATTTCGACTGGGGCGCCAATCCGGCCCGCCAGCCGCTGCTGAACCAGCCGGATCCGAGCTATCACGGCGCGGTCTGGGTCGAGGCGGTCAAGCCGCTCGGGCCGATTGCCTACATCATCAAGGCGCGGGTCACCCTGTTGCGCGACCTGGGCGCCGCCCTGTCGCCGTTCAATGCGTTCCAGACGCTGCAGGGCCTGGAAACGCTGCCGCTGCGCATCCGCGAGCACAGCCGCAACGCGCAGGCGGTGGCCGAGCACCTTGCCAAGCATCCGGCGGTGGCCAAGGTGATCCACCCCAGCCAGCAGACCGGCGAAGCGCGCCGGCGCGCCGACACCTATCTCAAGGGCGGTTTCGGCGGCCTGCTCGGTTTCGAGCTCAAGGGCGGCCTCGAAGCCGGCAAGCGCTTCATCGATGCGCTGAAGCTGTTCTACCACGTCGCCAATATCGGCGATGCGCGCAGCCTGGCGATCCATCCGGCCTCGACCACCCATTCGCAGCTCACCGGCGACGATCAGGCGGCCTCTGGCGTCTCGCCCGGCTATGTCCGCCTGTCGATCGGCATCGAGCATATCGACGACATCCTGGCCGATCTCGACCAGGCGTTGGCCGCCGCCGGCTAACCCGCCGTTGGGCCGGGCCGCAGTTGCCAGACTGCGGTCCGGCGGACTTCCATGTCCTCCAGCTCGCGGGCGACCGGCACCTGGTATTCCGCCAGTTTCTCCAGCCGGTCGCGTGGCAGCCAGGCGCGGCCGGGATCGCCGATCAGCACCCTGGCTCCGCGCCGGCCAAGGCGGTCCAGCCAGGCGATCACCCGCTCGGCCAGGCTGCGCTCGTAGCAGACGTCGCCGGCCAGGATGACGTCCCACCCGGCATCCCGGCCGATCACGTCGGCGCAGATGCCCTCGACCGCGACGGCGTTGGCCGCGGCGTTCAGCCCCAGCGCGGTGATGGCCAGCGGGTCGATGTCGACCGCGGCGACCTCGGCGGCCCCGGCCCGCGCGGCCGCGATCGCGGCGATCCCCGACCCGGTCGCGAAATCGAGCACCCGGCGGCCCGCCACCAGCGCGGGATGGTCGAGAATATGCCGCGCCAGCGCCTGGCCGCCGGCCCAGGCGAAGGCCCAGTAGGGATCGACGACGCCGAGCGCGGCAAGCTCGCTTTCGCCGAGCCGCCACAGCGGCGAGGTGTCGTCGGCCAAGTGCAGCCGCAGTTCCGGTGCATGGCCGACCGGCTGCAGGCGGGCATGGGTCCGGATGAAGGCGGCGGGATCCGCCCGCACCGTCACCCCAGCGCGCTCAGCCATCCCGGCAGGTCGGCCGTCATCGCATCGATGCCCTCGGGCACGGTATCCGGCACCGTCTCGGTCACCCAGACGGTGGCTAGGCCGAGCGCCTTGGCGGTGGCAAGGTTGCGTGGCGAGTCGTCGAGCATGATGGCCTTGCCTGGCTGGACCATGAACTGGTCGATCAGCCGGCGGTAAGTCGCGACCGACGGCTTTGGCACCCAGCCCCCGGCGGCGATGTCGAAGATCGCCGCGAAATGATGGGCGAGGCCGAGGCGCTCCAATACCCGCTCGGCATGGTCGCTGGTGCCGTTGGTGAAGATCACCTTGGTGCCGGGCAGGCGCGCCAGCGCCGCATCCAGCACCTCGTGCCGGACCAGGACGGACAGGTCGACGTCATGGACGTAGTCGGTGAACAGCCGGGGTTCGATACCATGCTCGATCATCAGGCCGCGCAGGGTGGTACCATAGTCCCCGACCAGTCGGGCCCGCGCGGCGACCGCGCCGGCCGCATCGACCTCCAGATGGCGTGCGAGGTATTCCAGGATGCGCTGCTCGATCGCCTTGAACACGCCTGACGAGCGTGGATAGAGCGTATCGTCCAGGTCGAACAGCCAGGTTCGGTAAGCTTCGGGCAAGATCGTCATGGCGCGGCACTATAGCAGCCCGATCGGGCCGCGGGAGCCCCGCTTGATGCTTGACGCCGGCCGGCAAACAGGCTGGAAATCGACTTGTCCGAATGGAGAGCGAGCTGCGAGAGAGTTTGTGATGGCCGGCGATGCGATGCGCGGCGATGCCGTGGCCGGGGCGCTGACCGCAGCGAGCCTGTCCGCCCCCGACGACATGATGCCGCCGGCCGAAGGGCCGCTCGACCCGGCGCGCCTCAACCCGACCGAGATGGTGGCGGGCTATGCCGGCCCGGCGCTGCTGGTCGATCCCGACGGCGTGGTGCTGCTCAACAACGATACCGGCACGGCGCTCGGCACCGCCTTCCTGCTGGGCGAGCTGCCTGAACTTTCGGATGCCGTAATCCGCGTCGCTACCCAGAATCGACCGGGCAGCGAGCGCATCGAGCTGCCCAACGCCGACGGCTCGTCCTCGCTGCTCGTCACCTTGCTGCCGGTCGAGATCCCGGACGGTCGGCGCGTGCTGGTGCTGGCCCGCGACGTGACGCTCGAGCGCAACATGGCGAAGGCGCTGCTGGATTCACGCCAGCGCTACAAGGACCTCGTGTCCTGCTCGACCGACTTCGCCTGGGAGACCAATGCCGCCGGCCGCTTCGGCTTCGTCTCGCCGCGCGGTGCGCTCGGCTATCAGGCTTTCGAGCTGGAGGGGCGGTCGGCCCGTGAATTCCGTGCCGAACCGGCCGAGTTCGAGGCGGCAAGCCTCGACGGCCCGGTGGAGAAGGTCTCGCGTCCCGGCACCGACCTTGCCGCCTGGCCGTTCGAGGCCGAGCGCTCGCTCGACGCCATCGAAGTGTGGCTGACGCGCAAGGACGCGACGATCGGTTGTTACGAAGTCTCGTCGATCCCGGTGGCCGGTCCTGACGGGCGGTGGGTCGGGGCCCGCGGCGTCTGCCGTGACGTGACCGAGGCGCGCCGCCGTGACGCCGAGCTGAAGCGGGCCTATGCCCGGCTGGAACGGCTGTCGCGCACCGACGGCCTGACCGGCCTGCTGAATCGCCGCGCCTTCCACGAATCGCTCGACCTGCGCCTGACCCAGCAGCGCCGCCACGAACGGCCCGGCGCGCTGCTCTACATCGACCTCGACAATTTCAAGGCGGTCAACGACGTGCGCGGCCATGCCGAGGGCGATGCGGCGCTGCGCGCCCTGGCCGACTACCTGACCGAGAAGAGCCGCGCCGGCGATCTCGTCGCCCGCCTCGGCGGCGACGAGTTCGCCGTCTGGCTCGAGGAGGCGGATGTCGACGGCGCCCGGCGCAAGGCCCAGGCGATCGTCGCCTTCGGCCAGTCGCTCGACGTCCTGCACGGCGTTGCCGGCAAGCCGCTGGGGGTATCCTGCGGCGTGGTGATGAGCGATCCGGTCCGCGACGTCTCGTCCGACATCCTGCTCGCCCGTGCCGACACCGCGATGTACCAGGCCAAGCGCGCCGGCAAGGGTCAGGTCGCGGTCGGCGACGATTCCGGGACCGCGGCATGATCAAGCGTTTCCTCGGTTTCGGCCGCCGCAGCGGCGACAACCCGCCCGGCGCGGACGAGACGGCAAGCCCCGAAACGACCTACGAGGAAGACAAGCTGGTCGCCCGCGACGGGTCGACGGCCGAACGATCGGCGCTCGCCCGCCGCCAGAACGTCAAGCCCGAAATCCTCTATTTCCTTGCCGGCGATGCCGTGCCGGAGGTGCGCCGGGCGATCGCCAACAATCTCGTCACCCCGCCGCACGCCAACCTGCTGCTGGCCAAGGACGTCGACGACGACACCCGTGCCGAACTGGCCAAGAAGATCGGCCGGCTGCTGCCGGACATGCCGGCCGACGAATCGAGCCGCGTGCGCGAGATGACGCTGCAGGTCATCGAGGTCCTGGCCCGCGACCAGCTGCCGCGCATCCGCGCCATCGTCGCCGAGGAGATCAAGCAGGCGGCGAACGTGCCGCATGGCCTGGTCAAGCGGCTGGCCGCCGATCTGTCGTCGATCGTCTCGACCCCGGTTCTCGAATATTCGCCGCTGCTGTCCGACGACGACCTGCTCGAGATCATCGCCACCGGCAGCGCGGCCGAGCGGCTGTCGGCGATCGCGCGGCGGTCGAACCTGTCCTACAACGTCTCGGACGCGGTCGTCGCCACCCTCGACGGGCCGGCGGTCGCGACGCTGCTGGCCAACAAGTCGGCCCAGGTGCGCGAAGAGACGCTCGATACGATCATCGAGCATGCCGCCTCGATGGAGAACTGGCACAAACCGCTGGTGATGCGCGCCGAACTGTCGCTGCGCGCGATGCGGCGGATCGCCGGTTTCGTCGCGGCCTCGCTGATCGACGAACTGGTCGACCGTCACAAGCTCGGGGACGGCATCGCCGGCGAACTGCGCGATTCGGTGCGCAACCGGCTCGGCACCGCCCAGGACAACGAGGCTCCCTCGCCCGGCCCCGAGCGGGCACGCAAGCTGTTCGAGGCCGGCAAGCTCGACGACGAGGCGCTGGTCGCGGCGATGGACCGCAACGAGCGCGACTTCGTCTTCACCGCCCTGACGCTGAAGAGCAAGCTGGACCAGCAGACCGTCGCCAAGATCATGCAGTCGCGGGTGTCGCGCTCGGTGGTGGCGCTGGCCTGGAAGGCGGGTTTCTCGATGCGCACGGCGATGCGCCTGCAACTGCGCGTCGCGCTGATCCCGCCCCAGCAGATCCTCAATGCCAAGAACGGCTTCGACTATCCGCTCAGCCCCGCCGAACTCGAAAACCAGCTGAAGCTGTTGGGGGTTTAGGTCGCCCTGCGGCAGTCCCTCGATAGGGCCGATCGCCGTCCCGGTCGTTGACCGCGACGGCGATCGGGCTTTCGGGTCTTAGCCGAGCAGCGAGGCGATGGCCTCGCGCTCTTCGTTCAGTTCGGCCAGCGTCTTGTCCATCATCGTGCGGGCGTAGTCGCTGATCTCCAGGCCGGTCACGCGGCTGTAGCTGCCGCCGGCACAGGTCACCGGGGTGCCGTAGATCACGCCCTCGGGGATGCCGTAGGAGCCGTCCGACGCGATGCCCATCGAGACCCAGCCGCCATTGGTGCCGTGGATCCAGTCGTGCATGTGGTCGATGGCGGCATTGGCGGCCGAAGCGGCCGACGAGGCGCCGCGGGCCTCGATGATCGCGCCGCCGCGCTTGCCGACGGTCGGAATCAGGGTTTCGCGATACCAGGTCTCGTCATTGATCACTTCCGGCAGCGGCTTGCCCTTGGCGGTCGCGAAGCGATAGTCGGCGAACATCGTCGGCGAGTGGTTGCCCCAGACGATGATCTTCTCGATGTCGGCCGGGCCGACGCCCGCCTTGGCCGCCAGCTGCGAGACGGCGCGGTTGTGATCGAGGCGCAGCATCGCGGTGATGTTGCCGGCCGGCAGGTCCGGCGCGCTCTTCATCGTGATGTAGGCATTGGTGTTGGCGGGATTGCCGACGACCAGCACCTTGACGTCGCGCTTGGCGGCATCGTTCAGCGCGCGGCCCTGCACCTTGAAGATCTCGGCATTGGCCGAGAGCAGGTCGCGACGTTCCATGCCCGGGCCGCGCGGCCGGGCGCCGACCAGCAGCGCCGCGTCGGCATCCTTGAAGGCGGTCTTCGGGTCGTCGGTGATCACCACGCCCTGCAGCAGCGGGAAGGCGCAGTCGTCGAGCTCCATGACCACGCCGTTCACGGCCTTCTGGGCCTGCGGCAGGTCGAGCAGCTGCAGGATCACCGGCTGATCCTTGCCATAGAGGTCGCCATTGGCGATCCGGAACAGGAGGGCGTAGCAAATCTGGCCGGCGGCGCCGGTGACGGCCACGCGGACGGGGGCTTTGGTCATGGCTGAAACCTTCTTCGAACGGGAAACCCGGCGGCAATCTATCCCCCTCGCGGACGAAATTCCATGCTGGCGGGGCTTGGCCGTGGTGCAGTACAGTAAAGGATAGTGGTGAGCGCCTTCCTGGCGCCCGGATCCGGGGGGATCCGGGCTTCGGATCGTGGTCGCGGCGGCGCGGGGGCTGGCGAGGCGAGCGTGAGCGACAAATACAATTTTTCGAGTTTCAGCGTGCTGATCATCGACGACAATCGCTTCATCCGGGCGATGGTGGTCGATCTTTGCCGGTCGTTCGGCTTCCGTACCGTGATGGATGTGGAAGACGCGCCGACCGCGCTGTCGCTGATGCGCCAGATGCCTTTCGACTTCGTCATCTGCGACTGGGAAATGCAGCCGCTCGACGGGCACGATTTCGTCAAGATGATCCGCACCGCCAAGGATAGTCCGAATCGCTTCCTGCCGATCATCATGCTGACCGGCCATACCGAGGTACAGCGGGTCTACGAGGCCCGTGATGCCGGGGTGACGGAATTCCTGGCCAAGCCGATCTCGGCCAAGACCCTGCTGACGCGGTTCTGCACCGTGATCGACAAGCCGCGGCCGTTCATCCAGGCCCCGGGTTATTTCGGGCCCGACCGCCGTCGCCGCTCGTCCGCCGACTACACCGGGCCTGAGCGCCGCGGCAAGCAGCCGACGGCCGCCGCCTCGAACGGTCCGGTGCCCGACGGCAACGATCTCGCGGCCTGGGGCCTGTCACCTGAAGAAATCAAGTCGCTGATGGGCGACGACGCGTAGTCAAGGAGGTCTTCGCCATGGCCGATAGCGGCGATGCCCGCATTCTGAATGTACCGAGCCGCCTGAAGAAGGCTGCCAGCCGCGCCGGCGGCCGCTCGTTCGACGAGATCGCCGCCGCCGGCGACAAGGTGGTCGAGCGGGTGTCGATGAACTATCGCCTCGTCGTGGAGGGCGACGTTCAGGAACTGGTGTCGATGTGCCAGCGCATGCGCGCCAAGCCCGACGAGATCGACCCGATGTTCAAGGGCGTGTTTCGCGTCGCCCATGACATCAAGGGCCAGGCCGGCACCTTCGGCTATCCCTTGATCACCCGCGTCGCCGGCTCGCTGACCGCCTTCATCGAGCGTTTCAACCGTGCCGAACTCAGCCTCGCCGAGCATCTCGATTCGGTTACCGCGCTGATCGACGTTCATGTGAACACCCTGCAGCTGTTTGTCGCCCAGGATACCAAGGGCCAGGGCGGCCCTTATGAAGCCAAGCTGCTCGAAGGGTTGACCGGCGCCTCCGAGCGCACGCTGGCCAAGATCACCGAAGGCAAGGCCTGACCCTCGATGAACCGGCAGGGCGGCGATGCGCCGGCCCTGGCCGGTCTGGTGTGGCGGCTGCTCGGCGGTCGCCAGTTCGAGCTGGCCGGCGTCCAGCGGGGGATGGCTGCCTGTGTCGACGGCATCGCGCTGTTCGACGCCGATGACCGGCTGATCCGCAGCAACGAGATCTTCGCGGGATTGCACCCGCCGCTGGCCGGCCGCCTGGCCGAGCGCCCCGAACTCGACCGCCTGATCGTCACCCTGGCGCAAAGCGGCGATCTCGCCGAGCCGACCAGCGAGGGCTGGGAATGGCGTGCGGTGCGGCTGGGCGCACGCCGTACCGGGCGCGACGAGGGTGAGCTGGCCTATCGCGATGGCCGGGTTGTGCGCATCACCGAGTACCGCCTCGAACACGGGCTGATCGTCTCGACACATACCGACGTGACGCCCCAGCGCCGGCGCGAGCAGATCATCGCCCAGTCCGAGGCGCGCTTCCGCGCGGTGTTTGCAACCGCGTCCGATGCGGTCGCGATCCTTGACGGCGACGGCACGGTGACCGCGGTCAACCCGGCGGCCGAGCGACTGTTCGGCCAGGCATCCGCAAAGCTGATCGGCGCGATGTTCGGGCGCCTGGTGCCCGCCGCCTCCGCCGATGCCGCCCGCTTCCTGGCTGCGGTCTCGGCCGGCGGCAAGCGGGCGGTCGACGGCCGGCGCGAAGGCGGCGGGCTGCGCGCCCTCGAACTGTCGGTCACCGACTGGGCGTTCGAGGGGCGACGCCAGTTCACCGCGGTCATGCGCGACGTTTCCGCCGAACGCCAGCAGGAAGTGGCGCTGCGCGAAAGCCAGGAACGGCTGAACCGTTATGTTGCCGAACTCGAAGAGACCCAGACCCGGCTGCGCGAACAGGCGGCCGAGCTGGCACGGCTGGCCGAGCAGGCCGCGAAGAAAAGCGAGGAGGCGGCCGCCGCCAACCTCGCCAAGTCGGAATTCCTGGCGACGATCAGCCACGAATTGCGCACGCCGCTCAACGGCGTGCTCGGTGCCGTCGGGCTGATGCAGGAAACCGGGCTGTCGACCGAACAGCGCAAGCTTGCCGATACCATCCGCCACTCGGGCGACAGTCTGCTGCTGCTGATCAACGACATCCTCGACTACGCCGCGCTCGAGACCGGCGGCATCACCATCGAGCCGGTCGACTTCGTCGTGCCGGAGCTGCTCGAGTCGATCCTGACGCTGTTCCAGGCACAGGCGGCGCGCAAGGGACTTGCGCTGCAGCAGACCGTGCCGGCGGCCCTGCCGGCACGGCTCAACGGCGATGCCACGCGGATCCGCCAGCTGTTGTTCCATCTGGTCGGCAACGCGGTCAAGTTCACCGAGCGTGGTGATGTCGCCATCGAGGCCGAGGCCCAGGTTTCCGGGGACACCATCGACCTCAGGATTCTCGTGCGGGATACCGGCCCCGGCATCGACCCCGCGGTCCAGGCGCAGCTGTTCGAGCATTTCACCCAGGCCGATACCTCGTCGCGCCGCCGCCATGGCGGCACCGGGCTGGGCCTTGCGATCTGCCGGCGGCTGGCCAACCTGATGGGCGGGCGGATCGGTGTCGATTCGACCCCGGGCGCCGGCTCGACGTTCTGGTTTGTCGTGCCCTGCAAGGCCGCCGGGGCGACGGGTGAGTCGGCGGGCGGCGCTGCCGGGCCGTCGCGGGCGCTGCCGGCGGCTTCGCTGCGGCTGCTGATCGCCGAGGACAACCCGATCAACCAGATGGTGATCTCGGGGATGGTCGCGCGGCTCGGCTATCATGCCGACATCGTCGCCAACGGGGCCGAGGCGGTCGATGCGGTGACCAGCGTTCCCTACGACCTCGTGCTGATGGATGTGCAGATGCCGGAAATGGATGGCATCGCCGCGACCCGCGCCATCCGGCAGCTCGCCGGGCCGGTCGCACGCATTCCGATCATCGCGCTGACCGCTGCCGCCTCGTCGGAAAGCCGCGACGAATACATCGCCGCCGGGATGAACGATCTGGTCGCCAAGCCGGTCATGCTGGACCAGCTCGCCGCAGCCATGGGCCGCTGCCTCGGCGAACCGTCGAGCGACGGTCAGGAGGCGGGCCGGGGCGATGCGCTGGCCCAGCTCGCCCGCAAGAGCGGGGTGGACCGCGCCACCGCCCAGCAGATCGATGCACTGCTGGCGCGCATCAACGCGGTGTCCGGGGCCTCGATGACCGAGCCGCCGACGGCGCCACCGCTCGACGACGATGGTGCCCGGCGCCTCGACGAACTGATGGCGCGGATCAACGCCGTGGGAACCGAACCGCCGCCCCCTCCCTCGCCCCCGCCCCCGCCCCCGCCCCCGCCGTCACCGGAGATAGAGGACCTGTTGGCGAAGATGAACGCGCTTTAGTCCGTCATCCGGCCAGTGCGGCAAGTTCGGCACGCACCGCCAGCAGCACGCTGGCCCAGTCGTTCCAGTCCGGCTGCCGGAACTGGCGAATCCTCGGATACCAGGGCACGCCCGTCGGCTTGTCGCGCCAGCGCCAGTCGACCGCGCGCCGGTTCAGTAGCCAGGTCGGCCGCCCCAGCGCGCCCGCCAGATGGACAGCCGCGCTGTCGATGGAAATGACGAGGTCGAGTGCCGTCATCAGGCCGGCCGTATCGGCAAAATCCGCGATCTCGGCACTCATGTCGACCATGTTCAGCCCCGCCGGCGCCTGCGTCCCGTCCTTTTGCAGGCTGACGAAGGTCACGTCGCCAAGCCCGCCGAGGATTTCCAGGGCCGCCGACGGTATCGTCCGCGTCGGGTCGGGGAAGGCATTTCCGGCCCAGCACAACCCGACCTTGACGCCGCGAAGTTCGGCCAGGCGCGCGGTCCATTGCTCCGCAACTTCCGCCGGCGGCGCGAGATAGGGCACGGCCGCTGCCCGCATGTCGGCAGGGCGGCCGAGGGCAAGCGGCAAGCTCAGCAGCGGACATTCGCAGTCGGCTGCCGGGACGGCATCGGTGCGCGCCACCACCTGCTCGACCCCGGGCAGGCTGGCCATCAGCCGGACGAGCGGTGCCGGCACCTCGAACACCACGCGTTGCCCGCGCTTCGCCGCCAGCGGTACGTAGCGGCAGAACTGGATCGCGTCGCCGAAGCCCTGTTCGGCGTGGATCAGCAGGCGCTGCCCGGCGCGTTGCCGGCCGTCCCAGCGCGGCATCGGAAGCGAGCGGCGGAGCTGGTCGAATTCCCGTGCCTGCCATCGCCATTCATAGACGCGAAAGCCGATGGCGAAATCGTCGTCCGCCAGCAGCGTATGGGCATAATTGTATTGGATGCCCGGCTCGGTCGGCGCCTGGGCGAGAGCCCGCCGGAAAGCGGCCCGGGCATCGGCGAAGCGCCGCTGGTGATGCCGCAGGGCGGCGAGATTGGCGTGCAGGTGAAAATTGTCGGGTTGCAGGATCAAGGCGCGGCCGATCCAGGCGGCACCCGCGTCCAGCCGAAAGGCCTGGCGGAGCAGCGAGGCAAGATTGACCGCTGCCCCGAGATGCGCCGGCGCCAGGGCCAGGACCGTACGATAGGCCCGCTCGGCACCCGCGACATCGCCGCGATCACGAATCAGATTTGCCAGGGTGAAGCGCGCCTCGGCATGGCCTGGGGCCTGGCCGAGCGCACGCAACAGCGCGGCCTCCGCCTCGTCGCGCCGCCCTAGCAGCAGCAATGCCGCGCCGAGATGGGCGGCTGGCTCAGGGTCGGCCGGCGCCTTGTCGGCTGCCAGGGCGAGCAAGCGGACTGCAACCTCGCCGTTGCCGGTGACCTGGGCGATCAGTCCCAGCCCATGGAGCGCTTCGGCATTGTCGGGATCATCCGACAAGACGGCCCGATAGGCAGCTTCGGCCTCGGCCAGGCGCCCGGCTGCATGCAGCGCCTGCGCGGTCTGCAGCGGCATTGACGCCCGCGGGGGCGGCAGTCAGGCCGCGTCGCGGCGGATCATCGTGCCGATGCCGTGCTCGGTGAAGATCTCGAGCAGCAGGGCATGGGGCACGCGACCGTCGAGGATCGTCGCGGTCTCGACGCCGGCCGCGAGCGCATCCAGGCAGTTCTCGACCTTCGGGATCATGCCGCCCGAAATCGTGCCGTCGGCGATCAGGTCCTTGATCTGCCCCTCGGTCAGCTCGGACAGCAGCTTCCTGTCCTTGTCGAGCACGCCGGGAATGTCGGACAGCACGATCAGCTTGGCTGCCTTCAGCGCGCCGGCGATGGCGCCGGCCGCGGTATCGGCGTTGATGTTGTAGGTCTCGCCGTTCGGGCCGATGCCGGTCGGCGCGATGATCGGGATGATGTCGGAGGCCTCGAGGGTCTCGATGATGGCCGGGTTGATCTTCGCCGGTTCGCCGACGAAACCGAGGTCGAGCACCTTCTCGATGTTGGAATCGGGATCGCGCTTGGTCCGGGTCAGCTTGCGCGCCTCGATCAGCCGCCCGTCCTTGCCGGAGATGCCGATGGCCGAGCCGCCGACATTGTTGATCGCCGACACCAGCGACTTGTTGATCGAACCGGCCAGCACCATCTCGACGACGTCGACCGTATGCCGGTCGGTGACGCGCAGCCCGTCGATGAACTCGGACTTGATCTGCAGCCGCTCGAGCATCGCGCCGATCTGCGGCCCGCCGCCATGAACGACCACCGGGTTGATGCCGACCTGCTTGAGCAGCACGATGTCGCGGGCGAACTGTTCGGCCAGCGCCTCCTCGCCCATCGCGTGGCCGCCGTATTTGACCACGAAGGTTTCGCCGTTGAACCGGCGCATGTAGGGCAGCGCTTCCGACAGGATGGCTGCCTTCTGGTGCAGCGCTTCGGACAGGGCGATCGAGGGTACGGCTGTCTTCTTATCCATGGTCAGCCGATATAACGGATGACCGGAAGGCCCGCCACCACGAATTCGTGACAGAACGACGCTGGATCCGCCAAGGATTTGCCCCAATTCTGCCGTCTCTGGCCGGTGCCGTCCCGACCGCCCGTTTCGAGGGGATCCATGCCGCGTCTTCTGCTCGCCTTGCTGCTGCTGGTCGTCCTGCCGTTCGCGGTGCAGGCCGAACCGAGGCCCTTCGCTCACGAACAGAGCGACCTGAAGCCCGACCCGGCAATCACCTGGGGCCGCCTGCCCAACGGACTGCGCTATGTCATCTGGCCGCTGGACGGTCACGATCAGGTTTCGCTGCGGCTGCTGGTCGAGGCCGGGGCCGGCATCGAGGAGCCCGATCAGCGCGGTCTTGCCCATTTCCTCGAGCACATGCTGTTCAAGGGGACGCAGAACCTGCCGCAGGCCGATCTCGCGGCCTATCTGCAGCGGCTCGGCCTGCGCTTCGGCGCCGATGCCAATGCCTCGACCGGCGTCGATTCGACGACCTACAAGCTCGATCTGCCGCGGGCCGAACCGGAACTGATCGACAAGGGACTCGTGGTCCTGCGCGAATTCGCCGACCGTGCCCTGCTCGCGGCCGACCAGATCGAACCCGAACGCGGCGTCATCGCCGCCGAACGCCGGCTGCGCGATACCGCGGGCTATCGCCAGTGGATCGCCGCCTCGGGCCTGCTGTTCGGCGATGCCTGGCCCGCCCGTGTGGCCCCGATCGGCGATCCCGAGGTGATCGCGCGGGTCGGCCATGCCGATTTCGAGCGCTTCTATCGCCGCTGGTACCGGCCCGACCATCTCGTCGTCATCGTCACCGGCAAGGTCGATGCCCCGGCGATCGCCGCCGAGATCACCAAGCTGTTCGGCGACATGCAGGCGGTGGACACGCCGCTGCCCGCGACCCAACCCCCGGCTGCGGTGCCGGGCGGCCTGCAGGTCCGTCATCTGCCCGAGCAGGATACGAATGTCTCGGTCGAGCTGATGACCGTGCGCAATTTCGACCCCGGCCCCGACAGTGCCGCGACGCGGGCCGAACGCATGCCGCTCGCGTTGGCCAACCGCATCATCAGCCAGCGTCTGGGTCAGCGCGCGCGGGCCGAGGGGGGCAAGTATGACGTCGGCGGCGTCTCCTTCACCGATTCGTACCGCAGCGTGCGCACGGGCGCCCTCGCCCTGTCGACCGATCCGGCCAACTGGCGGCTGGCGCTCGCCGCGGCCGACCAGGAACTGCGCCGGGCGCTCGCTCACGGCTTCACCACGGTCGAGATCGACGAGGCGCGCGACGCCGAGCGCAAGGCGATGGCCCAGCGCATCGCGGCCGCCGCCGATCGCCGCCCGGCCGGCACGGCCGACCGGCTGGTCGGTGCCGTCCGCTACGACAGCGTGCCGACCGCCCTGGCCGACGATCAGGCGCGGCTCGAGGCGGGGCTTGCCCGCATCGACAACGCCGCGCTGGTTGCCGCACTGCGCGGCTTCTGGGCGGGTGACGACCGCCGCATCATGATCGCGGGCCCGCTCGGCGTTCCCGACGCCGAGGCGGACGCGGCGATTCGCGGGGCCTGGGCGGAAAGCCAGGCGGTGCCCGTCGCCGCGCCGGCCGAGGCCGCCCTGCCACCATTCGCCTATCACGACTTCGGCCCCGCCGGGCGCGTCGTCGCGCGTGCCAATCCCGCCACCGACATCACCGATGTCCGCTTCGCCAACGGCCTGCGCGCCATTGTCATGCGTACCGAGGGCAAGTCGGGGCGCCTGCGCCTGGCACTTCAGCTCGCCCGCGACCCGGCGAAGCGGCTGACCGATCCCGAACTGGTCGGGCCGATGGCCGGCTCGGTGCTGGTCTATGGCGGGCTCGAGGCCCATCCGTTCGATGCGCTGCGCCGCTATCTCCAGCGCTACGATCTCGGTTTCGGCGTTTCGGCGACCGATTCCGAGCTGCGCTTCTCGTCCCAGCCGGCACCCGACGACCTCGGATTCGCCCTCGATCTCGCCGCCGCCTATCTGACGGCGCCGGCCTACCGGCCGCAGGGTTTCGAGCTGGCCCGCACCGACCTCGACCGCAGCTACCGGGCGATGGCCGGGTCGGCCGACTACACCTTGGGCTACAAGATGCCGCGCCACTTCTACGACAATGCGCCGGGTATCGGCCTGCCGCCCGAATCGGTGTTTGCCGCCGCGGCGCCGGGGCCGATCGTCGAGTGGCTGAAGGGCATGATCAAGACCGCGCCGGCGACGCTCGTCATCGTCGGCAAGGTCGATCCCGATGTCGCGCTGGCCGAGATCGCGCGCACGCTCGGCGCCCTGCCCGACCGGCCGGCGGCAAGCGACCGCCTGCCCGACCCGATCACGCTGCGGGTGGCCGATCCCGGGCGCGAGCCGCCGCTGACCTTCCGGGCGGCGGATCAGCGCGGCTATGCCGCGCTGGCCTGGCCGGCCGCGACCGGCGCCGAACGCGATGCCCAGGCGCTGCGCCGCCAGCAGGTCCTGGCCGAAGTCTTCCGCCTGCGGCTGCGCGAGGCGCTGCGGTCGGAAGATGGCGCCTCCTATTCGCCAGGCGTGCGGGCGACCGTGCGCCGCGATATCGCGCCGGCCCAGATCACCGCGGTGGTCGATTGCCGGCCGGGCCAGGTCGAGACCGTGATCGACCGCACCCGCGGCGTCGCCGCCAGTTTCGCCACCACCCCGATCGCCGAGGACGAGTTTACCCGTGCCCTCGAGCCGCTGGCGGCCGCCGCGGCGAAGGCCCAGGTCGAGGATGGCGAGAAATTCAATCTGCTGACCACCTATCCCGACCCGGTCTACGGCATGGCCCGGCTGGCCGACTGGCCGGCCTCGTTGCGCCGGGTGACGCGGGAAGAGGTGCAGGCGCTGGCGGTCGAGGTGCTGAAGCCCGACCAGGCCAGGGTCTATACGGTGCTGCCGGAGACGACCAACTGAGTGGTCGGGTCAGAAATTGAGGAGGCCGGCGATCTCGGCGCGCAGTTCGGGGATGCCGAGCCCGGTCTCCGACGAGGTGGCCAGCACCACGGGGTGCGCCGCCACCCGGCGGCTCAAGGCCAGTTCGACCTTTGCCTTGGTCTCGGCCAGCTCGGCCGGCTTGATCTTGTCGGCCTTGGTCAGGACGACCTGGTAGACCACGGCCGAATCGTCCATCAGCTTCATCGCCGGCTCGTCGGTCGTCTTCAGCCCATGGCGCGAATCGATCAGCAGGAAGGCCCGGCGCAGCGGCACGCGCCCCTTGAGATAGGCATAGATCGTCTGGGTCCAGCCCGCGACCTGCTTTTTCGAGACCTCGGCATGGCCGTAGCCCGGCAGGTCGACGAACGACAGGCGTTCGGCCAGCACGAAGAAGTTGAGCTCACGGGTGCGGCCCGGGGTGTTCGACACCTTCGCCAGCGTGTTGCGCCCGGTGAGCGCGTTGACGAGGCTCGACTTGCCGACGTTCGAGCGGCCGGCGAAGGCGATCTCGGGCAGGGTGTCGTCGGGCATCTGGCTGAGATTGTGGGCTCCCAGCCGGAAGCGGCATTCCTGGGCGAACAGCCAGCGGCCGCGCTCCAGCGCGGCCGCCGCCTCGGCCTGTTCGTCCGTCGTCACGAGGTCGCGGTCTTCTTGCGATGGGCGACGCGGCGCATGATGAACCACTGCTGGGCCACCGACAGCAGGTTGTTCCAGCTCCAGTAGATCACCAGGCCCGCCGCGAACTTGCCGAGCATGAAGGTGAAGATGATCGGCATGAACGAAAAGATCTTGGCCTGGACCGGATCCGGCGGGGTCGGGTTCAGCTTCATCTGCGCCCACATGGTGACGCCCATGATCAGCGGCCAGACGCCGATGTTGACGATGTCGAGCGGCCCCAGATGCGGCACGGCGAAGGGCAGCAGGCCGAACAGGTTGATCCAGGAGGTGGGGTCCGGCGCCGACAGGTCGTGGATCCAGCCGTAGAACGGCGCGTGCCGCATCTCGATCGTGGTGAAGATCACCTTGTAGAGCGAGAAGAAGACCGGGATCTGCAGCAGGATCGGCAGGCAGCCCGAGGCCGGGTTGACCTTCGAACGGCGGTACAGCGCCATCATCTCCTCGTTCAGCTTCTGGCGATCGTCGCCATAGCGCTCGCGCAGCTTCATCATCTCCGGCTGCAGCTCCTTCATCTGGCTCATCGAGACGTAGGACTTGTAGGCCAGCGGCAGGAACAGGAACTTGATGATGATGGTCAGCGTCAGGATGGCGAGGCCGAAATTGCCGAACACATGGAAGAAGAAATCGATGCAGAAGAACACCGGCCGGGTCAGGAAATAGAACCAGCCCCAGTCGATCGCGCGGTCGAAGCGCGCGATCTTGTACTGCTCGGCATAGGTGTCGATCAGGTTGACCACCTTGGCACCGGCAAACAGCCGCTGCACATTTTCGCCCGACTGGCCCTGTTCGACCTCGACGGCCGAGCCGAGCAGGTCGACCTGATAGCGGTCGCCGTCGCGCAGGACATGGCTGAAGCGGGCCTTGACGTTGGCAGTGTCGACCGGGACCAGCGCGGTCAGCCAGTACTTGTCGGTGATGCCGATCCAGCCGCCGATCGAGGGGAACTCGATCGACTTGTCGGAGACGACGTCCTTGTAGCTGTATTCCTTCAGCGTGCCCGACGAATCGGCCTTGTCGCGGAACACGCCGAGCGGGCCTTCGTGGAGGATGTAGAGGCCCTCGGTCTTGGGCGTGCCCTGGCGCTGGACCAGCGCATAGGGGAACAGCGTGACCTTCTTGCCCGAGGCATTCTCGACCTTCTGGGTCACGGTGAACATGTAGTTGGCGTCGATCGCGATCGTGCGGGTGAAGGTCAGGCCCTCGCCGTTGTTCCAGCTCAGCACGATCGGCTTGGTCGCGGTCAGTTCGGTGCCGTCGGCCTTCCACACGGTCGCGCCGTCAGGCAGCTTGGCCGTCTCGCTCGGTGCCGCGGTCCAGCCGAATTCGGCATAGTAGGCATGCTCGGCGCCGGCCGGCGCCAGCAGGACGATTTCCGGGCTCTTCGGGTCGACGGTTTCGCGGTATTCGGTCAGGACGAGATCGTCGAGGCGTCCGCCGGTCAGCGCGATCGAGCCGCGCACCTTCGGGGTCGCGATCCTGATCCGCTCGGCCCCGGACAGCACTTCCTCGCGGGTCTTGGGCACCGCCGCGGCGGGTGCCGGCGCGGCGCTGCCGGGCGCCTGCGGGGCCTGGGTCTCCCCGGCCTTGGGCGCGTCCTTCAGGGCCTGTGCGGCCTGTTCCGCGCGCTGCCGCTCCATCCGCGGCATCTCGTAGAAGTACTGGAAGCCCAAGAGCACCACGAGCGAGATCGCGATCGCGATGAAGAGATTCTTCTGGTCGGACATCGAAGGAAACCTCGTCAGCGCCGGGGGATCGGCGCGGGCACCGGGTCATAGCCGTGGCCGCCGAACGGATGGCAGCGGCACAGCCGTCGCAGCGTGAGATAGCCGCCCCTGGCCGCGCCATGGCGCGCCAGAGCCTCGAGCGCGTATTCCGAGCAACTCGGGACGTAACGGCAGTTGACGCCCAGCATGGGCGACAGGGCGTAGCGATAGGCCTTGATCGGCAGGCTGAGGAGCTGGGCAGCCGTCGACATGCCCGGAATCCCTATCCCCGCCAGAGGCCGAGGCGCTTGAGCCCGCCTTCGACATCGCGGCGCAGGCTCGCGAAATCGCGCGCGACCGTGGCCTCCCGGCCGATCAGGACATAGTCCCGGCCGTGTGCGGCATGGGCGGGAAAGATTTCCGCCGCAAGCGCCTTCAGTCGGCGCCGGGCACGGTTGCGCGCCACCGCGTTGCCGACCTTGCGGCTGCAGGTAAAGCCCAGCCGCAGGCTGCTCGGTGGCGATTCCGGCATCGCCGCATCGGCGTCTTGCGCCGGCGCGGCCTGCAGGATCACCCCGGGCATCACGGCCTTCACCTTCGTGCCGGCGACACGCAGATACTCCGCCCGCCGCTTGAGGCGGCCGAGATCGGCGGTCACTGCGGCTCCGGCACGCAGGGCCGGGTCCTTAGGCGGAGAGGCGCTTGCGGCCCTTGGCGCGACGACGCTTCAGCACCACCTGGCCGCCGACGGTCGCCATGCGGGCGCGGAAGCCGTGGCGGCGCTTGCGCACCAGTCGGCTCGGTTGATAGGTCCGCTTCACGGTCAATACTCCATGATTACGGCGGGGCGACATCGCCCGGCCGGAAAAAAGTCTTGCGGCTTATACGCAAGGCCGCCCGGCGAGTCAACGCAATCGGGCGGATTTCCTCGGGTTTGCCGATGCGGAACCAGCCCGACACGCGCCGGTTCTATCGAGGACGGCTCCTCTGCCACACAAATTGAAGGGAAGCAGATCGATGAATGCCCAGCCACGCCCGCATCCGCAGGCGCCGCAGGATGTTGCCGGCCACACCGTCCTGCCGCCCACCGAGGCCCGCCAGGCCGAGAAGACCGGCCGCGTCCGCTACATTCTCGCCATTTCGCTCGGTTTGGCCATTGCGGCGATGATCGTCGTCTATCTCGCCTTCTGACCGGCGTCAGCCGCCGAGGCTCAGCGGCACGACGCTGCCGAGCGCCGGGTGGAAATAGGGATCGGCCCCGACGCTCGGATCGAACGGGGGCAGCGGCGGACTGGCCTCGGCCCGCAGCCAGGCGAGGCTATGCGGATTGACCAGGCCGCGGCGTCCCCGGCTTTCACCGACCGCCCGGCACAGGGCCACGAACCAGTCCTGCACCTCGTTGTTTTCCGGGACCTCGTCCAGCGCGGCAAGAAGCTCGGTCCGGCGGAACGAGACCGCCAGCGGGCTTGCCGCCCTGACGTTGCGGTACCAGGACGGGCTGCCGAGATAGCTCGAACAGACCATCGGCTCGCCGCGCAGCAACGGGTGCCCATGGCCGGCCGCGTCCACGACCAGCCCGGCTTCGACGACCCGGCCGCCGGGATCGAAGCTCAGGGCGGTGACGAAGGCGATCTCGGCGATATTGGCAAGCCAGCCCACCTGCTCGCGCAGGAAATCGTCCGACAGCCGCTCGATGGCCGTCGACAGCACCAGGACGTATTCTGCCTGGGATTCGGCAAGCGCCGTGCGCATCGATGCCGCCGGTGCCGCGCCGGCGATGGGGGCCACCGCAATCGACGCCTCGGCCACGCCGGGCTCGACCATCGCCGCCACCGCGGCGCAGCGTTCCGCGCCGGCGCTGCCCTGCGGATCGAGCACCAGCACCAGCGCCGACGGCGGCGGCGACGACCAGGCGATATGGAACCCGCTCTTGGCGTGGGGTTCGGCGACCGCGGCAAGGCCGCGGCGATCGAGATGCCCCTGCACCACCCGCCGCTGGGCTGCGGGCACATAGGGCTTGGCCATCACGTTGGTCGACGACGATCCCTCGATCATCCGCCAGTGGTAGAAGATGCCGGGCACCCGCCGGATGCGCGTCGTGATCTCGGCGATGCGGATGAAGATGTCCCAGTCCTGGGCCCCGTCGGTCGCCGGATCCCAGCCGCCGATGCGATCGAGCAGTTCGCGCCGGAAGACGTTGAAATGCGTCAGGTAATTGGCCGACAGGAGCATTTCCGGGCTCCAGTCCGGCTTGAAGAACGGGTGGATGCGGTATTCGCCCAGCCCGGTGACGATGTCGCGGTCGGTATACCAGAAATCGATCTCGGGCGCGCCCAGGGCTGCGCGGGCCACGGCCAGCAGGGCGCCGCGACCGATCTCGTCGTCATGGTCGATCAGCGCGACGAAATCGCCGTCGGCCAGTCGGAATGCGGCGTTGGAGTTGCCGGAGATCCCCAGGTTGCGCGGCATGACGGTCAGCACGACGCGTTCGTCCGTCGCCGCCAGTTCCTCGAGCAGATGCTGGTTGGCCGCATTGCCGTGATCGGCCAGCGCCAGGCAGAGCTGCCATTTCGGCCACGCCTGGTCGAGGATGCTGTCGATCGTGCGCCGCAGCACCGCATGCGGGATCTTGTAGACCGGCAGGATCAGGCTGATGCGCGGACCCTGCGCGATCTCGGCGGCGGTCGGCCCGGCGGGGTCGTCGGGATGGCGCCGCAGCCAGGCATCGTATTCCGGCGGCTCGCCGGCGGTTGCGGCGGCGGGAACCAGTTCCTTGGCCCGCAGCCCCAGCCGGCGCCAGGCGCGCCAGCGCGCCAGGGCGAAATCGATGCGGTCGGAGATTACCGCGCGGATGCCGCGATTGCGGACACCGCGCACCAGGCGCAGCGGCACCGCCGCCAACTGCCGGCGCCGGCTGCCCGATGGCGCCACGGCGTCGGACAGGCGGATGATCAGCCGCGCGGTCAGATTGGCGAAGCGGACCGCGCTCCAGCCATAGATATCGTAGGGATTTAGCGGCCGGCTCAGCGCGCCGAAGGCCGACCGGCTGTGGGCGACCTGCCCCTCGACCTCGGCCAGGGCCTGGTCGAGCAGCGCGATCACGTCTTCCAGCGCGGCCGGATCGGCACCGTCGAGCGGCGCGTCGGCCCGCGCGGCCAGCTGGCGCGCGAGGCTGTGGCCATGCGGCTGCAGATTGGGGTCGGCCGCGATCAGCAGCGACAGCCGCTCCAGCATGTCGCGCAGCCGCGCGTCGCGCCGCGATGCGGCGGTACCGCCGAGCACTTCGAGAAGCGCGGTCCGCTCGACTCCCATCGGCTTGAACAGCGCGGCCAACGCCGGTGGTGGCGCCGGCCCGCCGGCAACCAGGCCGATGCCGCCGGCCAGCGGCAGGATCGCGGCCGCGCGCCCGTCGCCGAGGCCCCGCCAGGCCCGGCGCCCCTCGTCGTCCAGGGTTTCGCCGGCGAGGCCGGCGGCGATGGTGATGCCGGCGACCGGCATCTGAGGCGGCAGGGTTTCCGGGCGGCGGAGATCGACGATCAGCAGATCGACCGGCCCCGACGGGGCAAGACCGGTTTCAAGCCGGCAATCGGGCGCAAGCATCGCGCTCAATCCGCGCAGCGCGGCGGCGAGATCGCCATCGGCCCCGGGGGCCGCGATGACGGCCGGACGGAGCCGTTCGAGGCAGAGTGCGGCCAATGCCAGCAGGGCCGAATCGTCGGCCTGCGGCAGGGCCGCGACCGCCTTGCGCCAGCCGCGCAGGATGCGCGGCGGCGGGTTCATCGCGGGCCTCGGTCGTGGCCCGGCAGCGCGGCGCAGGCCTTGCGCCGGGGCACTACTCGCCGATCCGCTCGCCCTGGGCCAGCCGCAGCAGATAGGCGCCGTAGGACGTCTTGGCCAGCGGCGCGGCGGCGCGGACGAGGCCTTCGGCGTCGATGAAGCCCTTGCGGAAGGCGATCTCTTCCAGGCAGGCGATCTTGAGACCCTGGCGGGCCTCGATCGTGTGGACGAATTCGCCCGCCTGCAGCAGCGAGGCATGGGTGCCGGTATCGAACCAGGCGAAGCCGCGGCCCATGCGGGCGACCTTCAGCTTGCCGCGCCGCAGATACTCGGCGTTCACATCGGTGATCTCGAGCTCGCCGCGCGGCGAGGGCTTGACCGCCGCGGCGATGTCGCAGACGTCGTTGTCGTAGAAATAGAGGCCGGTGACGGCCCAGTTCGAGGTCGGTGCCTTCGGCTTCTCCTCGATCTTGACGGCCTGGCCGCCCTGGTCGAACGTGACGATGCCGTAGCGTTCCGGATCTTCGACCCAGTAGGCGAAGACGGTCGCGCCGTCGCGGGCCACCGCCGCATCCTCGAGCATCTGGCTGAGGCCGTGGCCATAGAAGATGTTGTCGCCGAGGACCAGGGCGCAGGGGCTGTTGCCGACGAACTGGCGGCCGATGATGAAGGCCTGGGCCAGGCCCTCGGGCTTGGGCTGGACGGCGTAATTGAGATTGATGCCCCAGTTCGAGCCGTCACCCAGCGCCCGCTGGAAGGCCGGGGCGTCGTCGGGCGTGGTGATGATCAGGATGTCGCGGATGCCGGCCAGCATCAGGGTCGACAGCGGATAATAGATCATCGGCTTGTCATAGACCGGCAGCAGCTGCTTGGAGACCGCATAGGTCACCGGATAGAGCCGCGTGCCGGAGCCACCGGCCAGGATGATGCCCTTCATCGTCAAGTCCTCGGTCCAATCAGGGCGTCGAGGCAGTCTTCCAGCGCCTCCCGCCAGTTGCGCGCCACGATGCCATGGACGCGGTCGATCCTGCTGCAGTCGAGCACCGAATTCGCTGGCCGCACCGCCGGCGTCGGATAGTCGGCGGTGCCGATGGCGGTCACCCGCGCCGGCACCTTGGCGCCGCGGGCCACCGCACCGGCGAAGATCGCCTCGGCGAAGCCGTGCCAGGTGGTGGGGCCGGCGCCACTGTAGTGGTAGGTGCCCCAGCCGTGGTCGGCCCCGGCCAGGCGCACGATGGCGGCGGCGATGTCGGCCGCGGCCGTCGGGCAGCCGCGCTGGTCGGCGACGACGCGCAGTTCTTCGCGCTCGGCCCCCAGGCGCAGCATCGTCTTCACGAAATTGCTGCCGAACGGGCTGTAGACCCAGGCGGTGCGCAGGATGACATGGCGCTCGGCGGCCTCGCGCACCGCGCGCTCGCCGGCCTCCTTCGAACGGCCGTAGACCGACACCGGGGCGACCGGATCGTCCTCGGTATAGGCGCCGTCCTTGGTGCCGTCGAAGACGTAGTCGGTCGAGACGTGGATCAGCGGTGCGCCGACCGTGGCGGCCGCGCGGGCCAGGGCGGCGGGGCCGTCGCGGTTGACCAGGAAGGCCTGATCCGCATCGCTTTCCGCCTTGTCGACGGCGGTATAGGCGGCCGCATTGACCACCACGCCGGGTTTCATCGCCGCGACGACCGCGGTTGCCGTTTCGGGCCGCGCCAGATCGATGATGTCGCGTCCGGCGAAGGTCAGCTCGACCCCCGGGGCCCAGGCGGCACGGGCCAGCTCGCGCGCAAGCTGGCCGGTCTCGCCGACGACCAGGACCGTCTTCACGCCTTGGCCGCGGCGCCGGTGGACAGGCCGAGGCGCTGGCCGGCATAGTTGCCGCGCCGGATCGGCTCCCACCAGTCGCGGTTGTCGAGATACCACTGGACGGTCTGGCGCAGGCCGCTCTCGACCGTGTGCGTCGGCGACCAACCCAGCTCGCGCTTGATCTTGCCGGCATCGATCGCATAGCGCTGGTCGTGGCCGGGGCGATCGGCGACGAACTCGATCAGCTGGCGATGCGGGCGATGCGGGTTGCCGGGCACCATCTCGTCCAGCAGGTCGCAGATCGCGTGGACGATCTCGAGATTGGTGCGCTCGTTGTTGCCGCCGATGTTGTAACTCTGCCCGACCCGGCCGCGGGTGACGACCTGATACAGCGCCCGGACGTGATCTTCGACATGCAGCCAGTCGCGGATATTGTCGCCGCGGCCATAGACCGGCAGGCGCTTGCCCTCGAGCGCATTCAGGATGATCAGCGGGATCAGCTTCTCGGGGAAGTGGTAGGGCCCGTAATTGTTCGAGCAGTTGGTCATCACCACCGGCAGGCCGTAGGTGTGATGCCAGGCCGAGACCAGATGGTCGGATGCCGCCTTGGACGCCGAATAGGGCGAGCGCGGATCGTAGGACGTGTCCTCGCGGAACAGCCCGACCGGAGGCAGCGAGCCGTAGACCTCGTCGGTCGAGATGTGGTGGAAGCGGAAGGCTTCGGCCTGCGCCGGCTCCAGGCCGCGCCAGTAGTCGCGCGCCGCTTCGAGCAGCGTGAAGGTCCCGACGATGTTGGTCTGGATGAAGGCCGCGGCGCCGTCGATCGACCGGTCGACATGGCTTTCCGCCGCCAGATGCATGATTGCGTCCGGCCGATGGGCCTGCAGGATCCGCTCGACCGCGGGTCGGTCGCAGATGTCGGCCTGCTCGAAGACGTAGCGCGGGCTGTTGGCGACCGGGGCCAGCGACGCCAGGTTGGCGGCGTAGGTCAGCTTGTCGAGATTGACGACCGAGACATCCGTATCGGCGATCAGGTGGCGCACCAGCGCCCCGCCGATGAAACCCGCACCACCGGTCACCAGGATCTTCATCAGTCGACTTCCTTATGTGGTAGCTGGCGGCGCCGTTCAGGCGCCGTAGGTGAAGCAGGTCGGCAGGTCGGCCAGCCGCGGCAGCAGCTTGTCCTTGTCCGACATCTCGGCCTCGGCTTCCTTGATCGGCCAGTCGATGCCGAGGGCCGGATCGGCCCAATAGATCCCGCGATCGTCGGGCTGGGAATAGGGCGCGTTCACCTTGTAGGTGGCGATGGTGTCGTCGACCAGGGTGACGAAGCCGTGGGCGAAACCGGCCGGAACCATCAGGGCGCTGCCGTTCTCGGCCGACAGCTCGGCGGCGACGTGGCGACCATAGGTCGGCGAGCCGACGCGGATGTCGACCGCGACGTCGAGGATGGCGCCGCGCAGCACCGAGACCAGCTTGGCCTGTGCATTGGGGTGGAGCTGGAAATGCAGGCCGCGCACGGTACCGCGCCGCTTCGACATCGAAACGTTGTCCTGCACGAAGTCGAAATCGAGGCCGGCGGCCGCGAATGCCTTGGCGCTCCACGCCTCGTAGAAATAGCCGCGGTTGTCGTGGAAACGACGCGGCGTCACCAACTTGACCTCAGGCAGTTCCAGCGCCACCACTTCCATGACAGGCGTCCCCTCGAAAACCAGCCGGCGCCGCCGTTTTGCAGCGCGAAATCCTTGAAAATTGTGGCGCGATGGTTAGCAAATCACCCCTACCCTGGCAAGTACGCCGGCCCTGTGTGCTCTATCTTACGTCGGCCCCCGTGGCATTTGCGCCGCACTCGCCTGCTAAAAGCTGAACTGTCGTCTGGAGTTCCATCATGTCGGTTGCCTCGGCCATCGAGACCAAACTTACCCAGGCTTTCGCGCCGGAACGCCTCGTCATCGAGGATCAGTCGCATCTCCATGCCGGCCATGCCGGTCATCGCCCGGGTGGCGAAAGCCATTTCCGCGTCGAACTGGTCTCGGCCCGCTTCGCCGGCCTGAACCGGGTCGCCCGCCAGCGTCTGGTCTATGACGTGCTGGCCGCCGAACTGGCGGGTCCGATCCATGCCCTGGCGTTGAAGACGCTGGCACCCGGGGAGTAGTGCTACTCCAGATGGCGTCGATGCCGTTCGATCCGGCCGGCGGGACATGATCGCCGCCGACCGGGTCTGGCTCAGTTCCTGATCCGGCCGGCTCCGCTGGCCAGCCACAATCCCAGCGTGGCGCAGAGTCCGCCGACCAGGAACACATCGGCGTACCCGGCGTGGTCCGCCAGCAGCCCGACCAGCGGCCCGGTGGCGCCGTACGCCAGATCCTGGAACGCCGCGAAGCCGCCGACCGCGGTGCCGCGCAGCTGCGGCGGCACCCGCTTGACCACCTCGGCGCCCATGGCGGGAAACACCATCGAGCAGCCCAGCCCGGTCAGCAGCGCGCCGGCCAGCGCCGCCCACGGCCCGGGCGCCAGCCACAGCAGATACTGGCCGCAGGCCTCGACGGCCAGCGAGACGACCGCCACGGGCACGCCGCCCAGGCGGTCGGGCAGGTTGCCGCACACCAGGCGGACGATGACGAAGCCGGCGCCAAAGCAGGTCAGGCCGAGCCCGGCATGGGGCCAGCCGCGGCTGACGAGATAGAGCGTGAAGAACGCACCCAGCGCGGCAAAGCCGACGCCCTGCAGGCCGACGGCCGCGCCCGGCCGCCAGATCAGCCCGATGATCGTCCAGAACGAGGCCCGGGGCCCGGCCTGCGGCGCGACGCCTGCCAGCGGCAGGATGGCGGCCAGCCCGAGCAGCGGCAGCGCGGTGCAGACGGCCATCAGCCCGCCGAAACCCAGCCGGTCCATCAGCGCCAGGCCGAGCGGCCCGCCGGCGGCGAAGGCGCCGTACATGCCGATGCCGATCAGCGACATCACCTTGCCGGACCGCGTCGGACCCATCAGCCCGATCGCCCAGGCGATCATGCCGACCATCGCGAGGCTTTCGCCGAGGCCGAGCAGCAACCGGCCGGCGACCAGGATGACATAGTCGTCGGCGGCCAGGCAGGCCGCGCCGGCCACCGCGTAGAGCACGAGGCCCGCCGCCATGCAGGCCTTGCCGCCCCGGCGGTCGGCCAGGGCGCCGGCATGGGCGCGGGTCAGGATCGTCGACAGGAAGGCGATGCCGACGGCCAGCCCGCCCTCGGCGTTGCCGAGGCCGAGATCGCGGACGACATGCAACGAGACCGCCGGCAGCGACATCGCGACGGCGAGATAGGAAAGAAACAGCGTCGCCGTCAGGACGACGACGCGGCGATAGGCTTGATCGGCCATGTTCACGCACTCCGCATGCAGGCCGCCCGGTGCCCGGGCGGCCATCGATGAATGCGTTGGTTGACGTGAACGCTTACGGCCGGCGCTGCCGGCGGGGCAGTCTCAGGCGGCGCGGACGGAAAGCTCGACGTCTTCGCCGAACGGCATCGACAGATAGCCGTTGCCGGGCGTGCGCACGCGGTCGAGATAGGCGGGGCTGAAGCCGGCATTGTCGGCGACGATCACGGCGCCGCCGACCAGGCGGTCTTCGACCAGCCCCAGGATATCGGGGTAGAGCGGCTTGGCGCCGTCGAGCAGCACGAGGTCGATGCCGTCAGGCAGGCCGGTGGCGAGCGTCTGCAGCGCGTCGCCCTCGCGGATCTCGACCAGGTCGGCGAGGCCCGCCGCCTCCAGGTTGCGGCGGGCCCGTGCCGCCTTCGACGGTTCGAATTCCGTGGTGATCAGCCGGCCGCCGCCGTTGTCGCGCAAGGCGGCCGCCAGATGCAGCGTCGAGATCCCGAACGACGTGCCGAATTCGACGATCGCGCGGGCCCGGCCGGCGCGCGCCAGCATGTAGAGCAGGCGGCCGGTTTCCGGCGAAACCGCCAGCGCGGCATGCCGCAGCCGGCCATAGAGGTCGCGATACGCGGTCTTGCTGCGCATCATCGCCATCCGTTCGGCGTCGGACAGGTCGGCCACGGCCGCCTCGGTCGCGGCTTCGTCCGCCGCGCTCTCTTCGAACAGCCGCGCCAGCAGCGGCGCGACGGGGGTGGTGCTGAGGGTGTTCATCCGGGTCTCCGGTCGGGGCATCGACGCGCGGTTGCGCCGTGACCCAAAATACGAATAATCATTCGCGTTTCCTATTCGCATTGGCCGGCAGCCCGATGACCGCACGACGAAACGCCCGGATTTCCTCGCGGAAACAGCCGCAGCAGGCCCGCTCGAACGAGCTGGTCGCCGCCATCCTCCAGGCCGCTGTTCAGGTTCTGGCCGCCGAGGGCGCGCAGCGCTTTACCACCGCGCGCGTCGCCGAGCGCGCCGGGGTCAGCGTGGGGTCGCTCTACCAGTACTTTCCGAACAAGGCGGCGATCCTGTTCCGGTTGCAGAGCGACGAATGGCGCGACACGACCGATCTGCTGTGCGGCATCCTCGAAGACCGCGACACGCCGCCGCCCGCCCGCCTGCGCCGGCTGGTCCACGCCTTCATCCGGTCCGAGTGCGACGAGGCGGCGGTCCGCGGGGCGCTCGACGATGCCGCCCCGCTCTATCGCGATGCCCCGGAGGCGCGCGCGGCGCGCGAAGCCGGCATTGCCACGATGCGGCGCTTCATGGCCGAGGCGCTGCCCGGTGCGTCCGAGCCCGTGCGCGATCTTGCCGTCGAGCTGATCGGCACGACGATGAGCGCGGTGGGCAAGCAGTTCTCGGGCACACCCCGCCGGCCGGCCGAGATCGCAGCCTTCGCCGATGCGATGGCCGACATGTTCTGCGCCTATCTGGAGGCTCGTTGATGACCGTTCTCGACCAGATCCGTGTCGGGCGACCGGCATCTTTCGGCCCGCGCGGCGATCGTTCCAGCATAGCGACGCGGTCGGCCGTCGCCGGGCCGGTCATGGCCGGGCCGGCGGGCCTTGCCGGCGACGAGGTCGGCGATGCCGGGCTGCACGGCGCTCCCGACAAGGCGATCCACCACTATCCGGCCGACCACTACGCGGCCTGGGCAGCCGACCTGCCGGCACTGGCGGGCCGCTTCATGCCGGGCGCCATGGGCGAGAATTTCTCCGCCTCGGGATTGACCGAGGCGATGGTCTGTCTGGGCGACCGGTTCCGGCTGGGTCGCGCCCTGCTCGAACTGTCGCAAGCGCGCCAGCCCTGCTGGAAGCTGAACGTCCGGTTCGGTCAGCGCGACATGGCGCGCCGCGTGCAGGACAGTGGCCGCACCGGCTGGTACTGGCGGGTCGTCGAACCGGGCCTGGTCGCGGCCGGCGACGGCTTCGAGCTGGTCGCGCGACCGCATCCGGCCTGGACCCTGGCGCGGGTCCACCGCCTGCTCTATGTCGACATGCTCGACCGCGACGCACTGGCCGAATTCATCGCCCTGCCCGGGCTGACGCCGTCGTGGATGCGGCTGGCCACCCGGCGGCTCGACAGCGCGGCGGTCGAGGACTGGCTGCCGCGCCTGGAAGGTCAGAGCAGGTAGAGCAGCACCAGCGGGATGGTGAAGAAGGCCAGCGTCGTCGAGATCACCACCATCGAGGCGATGTCGTCGGGCCGCTGCTGGTAGCGCAGCGCGAAGACGTAGGAATAGACCGCCACCGGCATCGAGGCCTGCAGCACCAGGACCTTGCCGGCCAGCGGCGGCAGGGCCAGTGCCCAGGCGGCGGTGGTGCCGACGGAAAAGCCCAGCGCGATGCGGAACACCGACAGGCCCAGCGCGCGCTTGAGCCCGGAGATCTTGAGGTTGGCGAGCGAGACGCCGAGCATCAGCAGCATCAGCGGAATGGTCAGCCCGCCCAGCAGCTGGGTGGTATTGGCGATCCAGTCGGGGACGTGCAGCTGGAATCCGACCACCACGGCCCCGGCCAGCGCCGCCGGCAGGATCGGCGAGCGCAGTACCGCGCCGAGCTGGGCGCGGCCGGCGACGGCGAGCTGGCCGACGGTGAAGTTCAGGATCGAGGTCACGGTGAAATGGGCGATGCCCATCGCCAGCCCTTCCTTGCCGAAGGCGAACAGGGCGAGCGGCAGGCCCATGTTGCCGGTATTGGCGAAGGTCAGCGGCGACAGGTAGGGCTGGATCGGCTGGCGGGCGAGCTTGAGTCCGATGAAGGCGACGACCAGGAAACCGGCGGTGGCGACCAGCGTGCCGCCGGCCATGGTGAAGATCATCGCCGGATCGGCCTCGGTCTTGGCCAGGGTCGAGAACACCAGGCAGGGTGTGCCGATGTTGGACACGATCTGCCCGACGAAGGCGGTGTCGAAGACGCGCTTCGACCTGGCCCAGTAGAAGCCGATGCCCGCGGCGACGAGCACCGGGGCGATGATGGCGAAAAGCTGGGCGATCATATGCCGGGATCCGTGTCGTCGTCCTCGTCGCCGCGCCGTGGCGGCGGGGTCAGGCGAAGCTGGGTGATCTGATTGCGCTGGCGGCGCAGCACTTCGAAGCGCATCCGGTGGAACACGAAGGTCTGGCCGGGATGGGGAATCATCCGTGCTTCGTGGATGACGAGACCGGCGACCGTCGTCGCCTCCTCGTCGGGCAGTTCCCAGTCGAACTGGCGGTTCAGGTCGCGGATCGTCACCGTGCCGTCGACGAGATAGCTGCCGTTGCCCTCGTCCTTGACGCCGAGGACCGGCTTGTCGTGCTCGTCGTCGATGTCGCCGACGATCTCCTCGATGATGTCTTCGAGGGTGATCAGCCCCATCAGCGTGCCGTATTCGTCGACGACCAGGGCGAAATGGGTGCGGCGCTGGCGGAACGCGGTCAGCTGGTCGGCCAGGCGGGTGGTATCGGGCACGAACCAGGGTTCGACCATCACCTTGGCGAGGTCGACGCGCTCGGGGTCGAACTCGACGGCGGCGAGCGCCCGCAGCAGGTCCTTGGCATGCAGGACGCCGACGATGTTGTCGGGCGTGCCGCGCCACAGCGGCAGCCGGGTATGGGGCATCGCCAGGACCTGGGCGACCAGCGCGCGGGCCGGCCGGTCGGCATCGAGCGTCACCATCGCCTTGCGATGGACCATGACGTCGGCGATGGTCACGTCGCCCAGCGCCAGGATCGAGCCCATCATGTCGCGCTCGTGCTTGACCAGCGCGCCTTCCTTGACCTTGAGGTCGAACGACGAGCGCAGCTCCTGCGCGGCCGAGACCTGGGCGCGCTTGCGCCCCGACCCGACCAGGCGCAGCATCAGCCGCGCCAGGAAATCGACGACCGTGACCAGCGGCCCCAGCACGGTCAGGACCCAGCGCACCAGCGGCGCGGCGAACAGCGCCACGCGTTCGGGATAGTTGATCGCGTAGGTCTTGGGCAGCACCTCGCCGAACACCACGACCAGCACGGTGATGCCCGCCGTCGCATAGGCGACGCCGGCGTCGCCGAAGGTGTGGACCAGCACCGAGGTGGTCAGCGACGAGGCCAGGATATTGACCAGGTTGTTGCCGATCATCAGCCCGCCGAGCAGCCGGCCCTTGTTCTCGCGCAGCCGCTCGGCGATGCGGGCGCGGCGGTTGCCGGCCCGTTCGAGATGGTGCAGCAGCGGCTTGGAGGCGGCGGTCAGGCCGGTTTCCGACGAGGCGAAGAAGGCCGAGCAGATCAGCAGGCCGACGACGATCGCCGCCGTCACCCAGGGGTCGTCGAAGCCGATGCCTAGGTCGACGTCCATCGGATCAGGCGGCCACCGCCTCGTCGAGCAGCGCCCGCACCGCGCCGGGGTCGACGTCGCGGGTCAGGAAGGCCTGGCCAAGGCCGCGGGCCAGCACGAAGGTGATGCGGCCGTCCGCCACCTTCTTGTCCTGCTGCATGTGATGCCACAGCGCCTCGCCGGTCATCGCCAGGCCCTGGCTTGGGATGTCGCGCGGGCTGGTCGGCAGGCCGATCGCGGCCAGATGCCTTTTTGCCCGCTCGGCATCCTCGCGCGCGCAGAGGCCCAGCCGGGCCGACAGCTCGAAGGCCAGGCACATGCCGATCGCCACCGCCTCGCCGTGCAGCAGGCGGTCCGAAAAGCCGGTCTCGGCCTCCAGCGCATGGCCGAAGGTATGGCCGAGATTGAGCAGCGCGCGATCGCCGTTCTCGTGCTCGTCGGCGGCGACGATCCGCGCCTTGTGCCGGCACGACGTCACGACCGCCTGGCGGCGGGCGGCCGGGTCGCCGGCGATCACCGCCTCGCCATGGCGTTCCAGCCAGCTGAAGAACGCGGCATCGCCCAGCAGGCCGTATTTCGCCACCTCGGCATAGCCGGCCAGCAGTTGCCGGCGCGGCAGGCTGTCCAGCACGGCGGTATCGGCCAGCACCATCCGCGGCTGGTGGAAGGCGCCGACCAGGTTCTTGCCCTTGCGGGCATTGATCGCGGTCTTGCCGCCGACCGACGAATCGACCTGGGCCAGCAGGGTGGTCGGCACCTGGACGAAATCGAGACCGCGGCGCAGGATCGCGGCGGCAAAGCCGGTCAGGTCGCCGATGACGCCGCCGCCCAGCGCGACGATCGCCTCGCGCCGCTCGACGCGCAGCTCGATCAGCTGGTCGCAGAGCTGTTCCAGGCGCGCAAAGCTCTTGGTTTCCTCGCCGGGCGGCAGGATGACGGCTTCGCAAGCCAGGCCCTCGGCGGCAAGCGACGAGCGCAGTGCCGGCAGATGCAGCCCGGCCACGGTCTCGTCGGTGACGACGACGGCGCGGCCTTTCAGGAACGGCTTCATCCGGTGGCCGGCATCGGCGATCAGGCCGCGGCCGACCAGGATGTCGTAGGAACGGCCGGCCAGCTCGACCGGCACGGTCTCGATTTGGGTTTCGACCTCGCCGCCGCCCAGCCGCGCCACGATGGCCTCGACCACCCGCTCATGCGGGCCGTCGTGACTCTCGACGGTCAGGTCGGCCTCGGCATAGACCGGGTAGCGCAGGTCCATCAACCGCTTCAGCGTGGTGGCGAGGTCGCTGCCCTGGTTGAGCAGCGGGCGATGCGTACGCCGGGCGCAGCGGCGGACCAGCACGTCCAGCTCGGCCTTCAGCCAGACCGACCGCCCGCGCTGGCGCACCAGCCGGCGGGTTTCGGGGTCCATGAAGGCGCCGCCGCCGGTCGCCAGCACCTTCGGCGGGCCGTCCAGCAGACGGGCGATCACTTTCCGTTCACCCTCGCGGAAATGCGGTTCGCCGTGCTGGGCGAAGATTTCGGCGATCGTCATCCCGGCGGCCGCCTCGATTTCGGTATCGGCGTCGACGAACGGCAGGCCCAGCCGCTGGGCCAGGCGCTTGCCCACCGAGGATTTGCCCGCGCCCATCAGCCCGACCAGGACGATGGAACGGTCGATCGGCGGCAGGGCGGCAGGGGACGGCGTGATCATGACCCGTTGACATAGCCTATGACGGCGCGGACGCCAATCGTTGTCAGCAGGCCCCCGGCCGACTAGACTCCGCCTCCCGACGCCTGCCCCATCCCCACAACAATTCTCCGAGTAGCGAACGCATGCGGCGCAGTCACCTGATCATCATTCTCGTCGTGCTGCTGGCGCTGGTCGCCGGGGCCGGCGTGCTCGGCACCCTGCCGCTTCCGGCACCCACCCAGAAAGTCGAGAAGGTGATCCCCGATGACCGCATCGGCAAGTAAGCGCGCCGCCCTGCTGCCGCTGCTGGCGCTGGTGCTGGCCGCGCCGGCATTGGCCCAGCCGCGCACCATCCTGCCGGGCAGCCAGCCGTCGCAGCCGGCGCCCGCCCCGGTGCCGCAGGCGGCGCCGACGCAGACGGCGCCGGGCCCCAGCACGCTCGGCACCACCCGCACGCCGCAGCCGGCCAAGACGATCGGTTCGGACAGCGTCACGGTCAAATCGCTCGGCGCGCCCGACATGTCGTCGATCGGGGCGCTTTATTCCGACAGCGGCGGGCTCGGCGTCGAAATGTGGCAGGGCTCGGACCGGGCCACCGCCGAGGCGCTGCTCCAGGCCCTGCCCGGCGCGACCCGCGCCACCTCGCTGCGCCTGCTGGAACGCAAGCTGCTGCTGTCGGCCGCCCAGGCGCCGGGCAACCTGATGACCGGGGCCGGGCAGTCGGCCAACGACCTCCTCAACATCCGCCTGGCGAAACTGAGCCAGATGGGCGATTCGGCCGGCGTCGTCGCGCTGGCCAAGGCGGCCGGCCCGGCCGCCGGCGGGGCGGCCGTCGACCGCGCCTCGGCCGATGCCGCGCTGCTGGCCGGCGACAACAAGGCGGCCTGCGAAAAGGTGTCGTCGCATGTCGGCGACGATCTCTACTGGCTCAAGCTGCAGCTTTTCTGCCAGGCGGTGGCCGGCGAGACGGCGGCCGCGTCGGTCACCCTGTCGCTGCTGCGCGACCAGGGCGTCGACGACCAGACCTATCTTGCCATCGCCGCGGTCCTGACCGGCGAACAGCGCGGCAAGCTGGAAAAGCTCGGGGCGCTCGATCCCGTCTCCTTCGCGATGCTGAAGGCGACCAAGCGGCCGATTCCGCCGGAGGTCGCGACCACCGCCGGACCCGCGGTGCTGGCGGCGATCGCCACCGCCGAAGGCACGCCGTCCGACCAGCGCCTTGCCGCGGCCGAGGCGGCCGAGGCCTTCGGCGCCCTGCCGACAGACAAGCTGGTCGAGCTCTATGCCGCCGAGAATTTCACCGAGGCGGAAAAGGCCAGCCCGACCACCGTCACCGCCAAGAAGAATGCCCGCGCGGCCGCCCTGCTCTACCAGCTCAGCGTCAACCAGGGCAGCCCGTCGCTGCGCGCCGAGTACCTCAAGCGCGGCCTGGAACTCGGCCGCGACCGCGGCCTGTTCGCCACCGCGTCCCGCGCCAATCTCGCCCCGCTGAAGGCGCTGGCGCCGTCGTCCGAGCTGGCCGGCCAGTCCGGCCTGCTGATCCGCGGGCTGCTCGCTGCCGGCGATATCGAGGGTGCGCGCAAATGGGCGGGCGCGCTGGGCGGGTGGCGTTCGGACAAGGCCGCCGCCGAAACCCTGACCCAGGCCTGGCCGCTGCTGCTGCTCGCCGGTGCCGTCGAGTACGAGGACCGGGCCTTCGAAGCCTGGCTTGCCACCCAGGATGCCAAGCTGCGCGGCCGGCGCGGCACGCTGGTGCTGGGCCTGGCCCAGGGCCTCGGCATCCAGGTGCCGGCGGCTCGCTGGAATGCCGTGCTGGGGCAGGATGCCGCCGCCGACGAGACGGTCGCCGGCCCCTCGGCGCTGCTGCGCCTGCCGGCGGCGGCCGACGGCAAGCGCAAGGCGGAAACCGTTGCGCTGGCGCTGATCGCACTGGGCGCGGATGGCGCCGCCAAGGCATCGCCCGCCGCCCTCGGGCCGGCAGTGGCGGGGCTGGGCAAGCTCGGCTTGGGCGCCGATGCCCGGGCTGTGGCGCTCGATGCGGCGCTGACCCGCGGCCTCTGACGCGACTTGCGCCACGTCGAGAATTTCCTCGAGATGCTGGCGGCCGAGCGGGGCGCGGCCGTCAACACGCTCGAGGCCTATCGCCGCGACCTCGTCGACCTCGTCGCCTTCCTCGGGGGGCGCCAGGCGCGGGTGGCCGATGCGGCGCGCGACGACTTGCGGGCCTATCTGGCCGAGCTGCTCGCCCGGGGCCTGAGCCCCGCGACCGCCGCCCGCCGCCTGTCGGCGATCAAGCAGCTCTTTCGTTTCCTGCATGCCGAGGGGGTGCGCGGCGACGACCCGGCCGCCCTGCTCGATGCGCCGCGCCGGCGCCGGCCATTGCCCAAGGTGCTGGCCGAGGACGAGGTCGACCGGCTGCTCGCCGCCGCCCGCGCGATGGAGGGGCCCGAAGGGGCGCGGCTGACCGCGCTGCTCGAACTGCTCTATGCCACCGGCCTGCGTGTCTCCGAACTGATCGCCCTGCCCTGGCCGCTGCTGGCCCAGGGCGGCGACTGCCTGATCGTGCGCGGCAAGGGCAACAAGGAGCGGCTGGTGCCGCTCGGCCAGGCCGCCAAGACGGCTTTTGCCGAATACGCGGCGACCCGCGATTATTTCGTCGGCGAGGGGCGCAAATCGCCCTGGGCGTTTCCCTCGCGCGGGGATTCAGGGCATCTGACGCGCCAGCGCGTCGGGCAGTTGCTGAAGGACCTGGCGATCGCGGCCGGCATCGCCCCGGCCAGGGTGTCGCCGCACGTGCTGCGCCATGCCTTCGCCAGCCACCTGCTGGCCCACGGCGCCGACCTGCGCGCGGTCCAGGCGATGCTGGGCCACGCCGACATCTCGACGACCCAGATCTATACCCATGTGCTGGCCGAACGGCTGCGCAGGCTGGTCGGCGATCATCATCCGCTGGCGCGACAGTAGCGGAATTTATTCCGCGGCAGCCTTCATGTCCAGCGGCCGGCGGTCGAGCCGCGGGTCGACCGAATCGAACCCCTCGAACGGCTGAAGCAGACGGTGCCGGCTCATCTCGACATAGTCGGGGTTGATGTCGATGCCGAGGCAGCGGCGGCCCAGCACCTGGGCGACCCTTGCCGTGGTGCCCGATCCGACGAAGGGGTCGACGATCATGTCGCCCGGCTTCGACGAGGCCCGGACCAGGCGTTCGATCAGCGCCTCGGGTTTCTGGGTCGGATGGCGGGTGCGTTCGCCGGCGCAGTAATGGACATGGCTGAAGGTCCAGACATCGCCGGGATTGGCGCCGGCCATGTTGTTGCGCTTGCGGAAATATTTCTGCGGCACGCGGACCGCGTCGATGTCGAAGTGGTAGTCGTGCCCCTTGACGAAGCACAGGATATCCTCGTGACGCGGCGAGAAGCCGCGCGTGCGCCCCATCCCCTGGGTATAGTGCCAGGTGATCCAGCCGTTGGGCGCCAGCCCCAGCTCCTCCTCCAGCATCAGGTAGAGCCGGGCGATGAAGCGCATGCCCATGAAGCTGTAGAGCGTGCCCTGCGGCTTCAGCACCCGGGCGGCCTGGCCGGTCCAGGCCCGGGTGAAGGCGGCGTAGTCGGCGGCCTCGCGCCGGTCGATGTTGTTGCCGTAGTGCTTGCCCAGATTGTAGGGCGGGTCGGCGACGATCAGGTCGACCGAGGCATCGGGCAGGCCGCCCAGCACCGCGGCTGCATCGCCGGCCACCAGCTCGACATCCGTCACTGCGGCGAGCGCTTGGCCAGGATCCGCTGCAGCGTGCGCCGGTGCATCTTCAGCCGCCGGGCGGTTTCCGAAACGTTGCGGTCGCACAATTCGAACACCCGCTGAATATGTTCCCAGCGGACGCGGTCGGCCGACATCGGATCCTCGGGCGGCGGCGGGTGGTTCTCCTCGCCGGCGTCGAGGGCGCGGGCGATCTCGTCGGCATCGGCGGGCTTGGCCAGATAGTCGATGGCGCCGGCCTTGACCGCGGCCACCGCGGTGGCGATGTTGCCGTAGCCGGTCAGCATGACGATGCGGCATTCGGGGCGCGACTGGCGCAGCGCGGCGACGACGTCGAGGCCCGAGCCGTCCAGGAGCTTCAGGTCGACCACTGCGAAATCGGGCGGGCTGGCATGCGCCGCGGCGACGCCGTCGGCGACCGAGCCGACCGTCGTCACCGCATAGCCGCGCTTTTCCATCGCCCGGCCCAGGCGCTGGCGGAAGATCTCGTCGTCGTCGATGATCAGAAGCGGCTTGGCAACGGGCAGGTCGGTCATGAACGGAATCCTCTGGGCGATAGCGGGCATCACTGTGCCGGGTTTCGCGGGGTGACGGCAAGGGCTGCGCGCGGCCAGGTCAGGGCGACACCCGCCCCGCCGGCCGGCCGGTTGAAGAAGGCGGCGCGGCCGCCGGACATTTCGATCAGCGTCTTGGCAATGAAGACGCCGAGGCCCATGCCCTGGCCGGGCCGTGTCGTGGTGTAGGGCTCGCCCAGCGCCGACAGCACGTCGACGTTGAAGCCGGGACCATCGTCCAGCACCTCGACCCGAAGTTCGTCGCGCGTCCACATCACATGGACGGCGACCCGCTGGCGGGCGAAATCGATCGCGTTCTCGACGATGTTGCCCAGGCCATGGATGATCTCGGGTCGCCGCACCACGATCGGGGCCGGCGGCTCGCCCTTGGGCAGGACGTCGACCTGGATGCCCGGCAGCAGATGGGGTTCGGCGGCAGCCTCGACCAGGGCGGGGAAGGGCAGTTCGTTGAAGGGTTCGGCCCCTTCCGCATTGGCATCGGGCCGGCGCGACAGCCGCGCCAGGATCTCGCGGCAGCGCCTCGTCTGGCTGGCCAGCAGCTGCAGGTCCTCGGCATGGTCGGAATCGGGCGGGGCGTCGGCCAGCAGTTCCTTGACGACCAGCTGGATGGTGCCGAGCGGGGTGCCGAGCTCGTGGGCGGCCGCGGCGGCCAGCGCGCCCAGCGCGGCCAGCCGCTGTTCGCGGGCCAGGGCGTATTGCGCCGCCTCCAGCGCCGCCTGCAGCCGGCGGCCCTCGACCGCGACCTGCCAGGCATAGCCGGTGACAAACAGTGCGCCGAGCATCAGCGCCGCCCACAGGCCGTATTTGTAGAGGATCGGCAGGTCGATGCCGCCTTCGTGCCAGGGCAGCGGGAAATGGGCGACGGCCAGCAGCGAGATCGCCGACAGCGTCATCACCCCGATCACCGCGGTCGACCGCAGGCCCAGCGCCGAGGCCGAGATCGCCACCGGCACCAGCAACAGCAGCGAGAACGGGTTGGTCAGGCCCCCGGTCAGGAACAGCAGCAGCGTCAGCTGCACCAGGTCGAAGGCCAGGCTGACGGCCGCGCCCCGGTCGGTCAGCCGGGTCGACAGCGGCGAGGCCAGGAAGACGAAGCCGTTGAAGACGACCGAGGCGCCGATCGTGGCGAAGACCGGAAACAGCGGCAGGTCGAAACGCAGGCCGTAATGGATGAACAGCACCGCCAGGCTCTGCCCGGTGATGGCGACCCAGCGGATCAGGATCAGGGTCTGCTGGCGGATCGCCCCGACACGGCCCTGCAGGGCAGGGGGCTCAAGCCCGGCCTCGCCGGTCATCGGCGATGTCTCTGACTGTTCATGGCCAGACCATAGGACAAGTCGCCGCGCGACCCCATGTCCAATTTTGCCGCAGGGAAACTACCTATTGCGCCGGCTGGGCCAGCCTGATCTGCACGCGGTCGGCAAGGTTCAGCGCCTGCAGCTGTGCCCCGAAATACCGCTTGATCAGCGAGGCGAAATAGCCGAGGCGCGGGTCCGGGCCGCCGGAAACCCGCAAGGTATCGGCCAGGGTGCTGCCGGCCACCAGCAGGATGAAGGCGATCGCCAATAGAACGCAGCGCATCCCGTTTCCCCCTTCACGGGCAATCCTGCCCGACGGGATTCAGGGCGTCCAGCGAGGCGGCGAGGCAGCCGAGGGGAGATTGACGCAAAGCACCAGCCTGGTCAGCCCGGTACCGCTGATCGGCGGCGACCGGTGGACCACCCCCGCCCCGCCGCGCGCGCCCTTGAACAGCGCCACGGCGTGGGGCGGGATTTCGTCCAGCGGGCCGGCGTAGTCCCGCTGGCGGGTCAGGGCCTCGGCCGCGTTGACGGGGGAGGCGATCTGCGTCCCGGGACCCCGATAGGTAGTCAACATGCGAAGACGTACATCGTCAACATGGAATTTCCAGCAGGCATCGTGCCGGATGGTTTCCAGGCGGATGTCGACGGTCTCGCCGCCAGCGATGGCCGCGAAGCGCCGGGCCAGCATCGCCGCGTCGGCGACGACCAGCCGGGCCTCCGGCGTATCGGGGGTATGCGACCGGGCCAGGATGCCGGTCAGGGCGGCGTGGGCTTCGGCCACCCCGACCAGGACCCGCCCGTCCGGCAGGCGGTCGGCGGGCAGGCCATCCAGCCAGCGGCAAGCGGCGCGGGACAGCCGCCGCTCCCACAGCGCCAGGCCGACCGCAGGGTCGGCGATGCGGCGCAGGATCGAGATCGACTGGCCGCGGACCAGCGCGGGTGCACGATCATCGGCGGGCAGGGCACTCATGCCGCGTCTTCCCGCCGCCATGTCGGGAAGGGATCTTCCAACCTCTTCCACCCGGCGATATCCATCGTCCGCGCCCCGTCCGATCCCGCCAGGCAGTCGTCCAGCGCGGCCGTGATCGCGGCCTCGTCGATATGGGCGCCGATGAAGACGATCTCCTGGCGCCGGTCGCCGTAGACCGGGTCCCAGCGGCCGTCGAGATCGGCGCGCCAGGCCGGGTCGTCTGGCCAGTGGCGGCGCGGCACCTGGTCCCACCAGAACCCCATGGCGCGATGGCGGACCAGCGCCCCCGCCTGGTTCAGTTCGCCGGCCCATTCCGGCCGGGTCGCCAGCCAGAAATGACCCTTGGCACGGATCACGCCGGGCCAGGACCGGTTGATGAAGGCGTGAAACCGTGCCGGATCGAAGGGGCGGCGGGCCCGGTAGACGAAGCTGCGCACGCCGTAGGTCTCGGTCTCCGGTCGATGATCGGCGGCGCCGAACAGTTCCTTGAACCACAGCGGATGTTCCTCCGCCTTCTCGTGGTCGAACCGTCCGGTGTCGAGCACCCGCTCCAGCCCGACCTGCGCCATCGAGGTCTCGATCAGGTCGGCATCGGGGTTCAGCGAGCGGATGATCTTGCGCGCCGCGTCGCGCTGATCCGACGTGGCGGCGTCGATCTTGTTCAGGATGACGACGTCGGCGAACTCGATCTGGTCGACCAGGAGATCGACCAGCGCCCTGCGATCGTCGTCGCCGAGCGACAGGTCGCGGTCGCGCAGGAAATCCTGCGAGCCGTAGTCGCCCAGCAGGTTCACCGCGTCGACCACGGTGACCATCGTGTCCAGCCGGGCGACGTCGCCGAGCGAGGCGCCGGCCTCGTCGCGGAAGTCGAAGGTGGCGGCGACCGGCAGCGGTTCGGAAATGCCCGTCGATTCGATCAGCAGATAGTCGAACCGCCCGGCCTCGGCCAGCCGGCGGACCTCGCGCAGCAGGTCGTCGCGCAGCGTGCAGCAGATGCAGCCGTTGGTCATTTCGACCAGCGTCTCGTCGGTGCGTGACAGCCCGGCGCCGCCATCGCGCACCAGCGCCGCGTCGATGTTGACCTCGCTCATGTCATTGACGATGACCGCGACCTTGCGACCCTCGCGGTTGTGCAGGACGTGGTTCAGCAGCGTGGTCTTGCCGGCGCCGAGAAAGCCGGAGAGCACGGTTACGGGCAGGCGTCGGTCGCGCATCGTCGGGTCCATTTCATTCCGCTCGGCCGAGAGAATGAAATGTTATAACGTAACAATCAACTCAGAATTTTGCCGTGTAGGCGACGATGGCGCCGATCGTGTCGGTCGTCGCGCCGCTGATGCGCTGGCGCGCCCAGCCGGCAGTCAGGCTGATGCCGCTGTCGAAGGTGTAGCCGACCGAGGCGGTATAGAGCCGGTCGCGCGGCGCGGTGGCGCCGCCTTCGGTATTGCGCAGCCCGTAGACGGCCGAGGCCTGCCAGTTCCCCCAGTTCAGCGCGGTACCGGCGTTGAGATAGCGGCGGTCCTGCCCGACCCCGCCGGGCGCGCCGTTCAGGTTCCAGATGCCGACATACTCGGCCAGCGGCGCCAGCGACCAGTCGCCGCCCAGCGGCAGCTGATACTGGGCGCCGATCGCCAGCATGGTCTGGCGCCGGGTGCCGTCGTTGCCGTGGTCCAGGCTGGCGAGGTCGACATTGGTCTGCAGGCCGTCGATGCCGCCGGCGTTGCCGCTGCGCCAGGACAGGGTGAACGAGGTCGGGCCGCGGCTGTTGCCGGCCCCGCCATCGCCGAGACGCAGCCGGCCGGGCCGGACGGTCGACGGCTGACCGAAGGCCGGGCGGTCGAACAGGCTGGTCGACAGCGCCGTATTGTCCTTGAACCATGCCGCCAGGGTCACGCGGTCATCGCCGAGGCCGGCGAATTTCAGCCCGGCGCCCGCCCCGATGCCCTCGGTCAGCCAATAGTCGTTTTCCGCGAAATTGTTGCCGTAGACCCCCGGTGCCGCGCCCCAGAACATGCCGAACTGCGGGTTGAACTTGCCGGCGAAGGCAGTCACCCGCTCGGCATCGTAGTTGACGAAAGCCTGCTGCAGGTACAGGCCCTGGCCCTGGAGCAGGCCGCCGCCGGCCGGCGTGCGGACCTGGTTGAGATAGAGCGTTCCCTGCAGCGACCAGTGCCGGTCGAGAAACAGGGCGGCATTGAACGGGCTGTCGGAGATGTAGCTGTTGGGACCGTAGCTACCGCCGCGGACGTTCTTGTCGGTCTGCAATTGCAGCTGCAGGTTGCCCCGGACGACCGGGCGGTCGATCTGGTCCGGTGCATCGACCGTCTGCTGGGCGAGGGCGGGCGAGGGCAGCGCGGCAGCGAAGGCTGCCGCCAGGATGAACCGGCGCGGCATGGCGATCCCCGTGAAAAGCGGGGCGCACCTTACCGCGCCGACATGTCAGTTCAGAAGCGATACCTATAGGTGGCTAGCGCGCCGAGGGTCTGGGTGGTATCGCCGGCCACGCGGGTGCGTGCCCAGCCGGCCTGCAGTTCCAGTCCGAAATCGAATTCGTAGCCCAGCGAGACCGTCGCCAGCCGATCGCGCGTGGCATCGGCGCTGCCATCCGACGGCGCATCGGTATTGCGCCAGCCCATGACGCCCGACAGCGTCCATTTCTGCCAGCCCAGTGCCAGGCCGGCATTGACCAGCGTGCGGTCCTGCCGGACGCCGGCGGGGTCGCCGTCTACATGCCAGATGCGGACATATTCGGCCAGCGGCACCAGCTTCCAGCCCTTGGGCATCGGCACCTGGTATTGCAGCCCGGCGGCCAGCATCGACTGGCGCGCGGTACCGTCGACGCCGGCCGCCAGGCTCGAGAAATCGAGGTTGTAGGCGAGGTTGGGGGCGATCGCGAACTGGTCGCCGCGCAGGCTGGCCGACCAGGATTGCGGCCCGGCGGTATTGCCCGCACCGCCATAGGCGCGGCGATTCTGGCCGACGCGCAGCGTGGTGTCCGCACCGAAGGACGGCCGGTTCATCAGGCTCCACGACAGCGACGTGTTGTCCTTGAACCAGCCCGCGGCGCCCAGTTCGTGGCTGCCGAAGGACAGGGTGTCGAACTTGACGGCACCGCCGGCGCCGATCGCCTCGGTCAGTTCGTAGTCTTCCTTCGAGAAGGCATCGCCGTAGACGCCGGGCGCCCGGTCCCAGAACATGCCGAACTGCGGGTTGAACTTGCCGGCATAGGCGGCGTAGCCGCTGGTCTCGTAGTTGACGAAGGCCTGTTCCAGGAACATCGCCTGGCCGCGCAGGAAACCGCCCTTCTCCTGCTCCTTGACCTGGTCGAGGTGGAAGGTGGTCTGGATCGAGAATTCGCGGGTCAGGAACAGGCCGAAATTGGCTTCCGAATCGGAGAAGACGTTGGCATTCCGGTTTGTGCCCGACGGCGCCTTCACCAGCTTGTCGGCCTGCATCTGCAGCTCGATCTCGCCGGTCAGATGCGGGTAGGACATGCCGCCGGCCGGGCGGCGGACGTCGCCTGCGTCGGTCGAGATGTCGCGGCCGGCCGGCGGATCGCCGATGCCGTCCTGGGCGAAAGCGGGCGCGGCGAGGCCGGTGGCCGCCGCGGCGGCAAGAATGATGCGGCGCATGATCGTGTCCTCAGTTACGGCGCATCGCCGCGGCCAGCAGCGTCGCGTTATGGCGGAACATCGCGACATAGGTGGCGGCCGGGCCGGTCGGGCCGGACAGTGCGTCGGCATAGAGCGTCCCGCCCGGCTGGGCCCCGGTTTCGCGCCCGATCTGCTCGATCAGCCGCGGGTCGGTCATGTTCTCGACGAACAGGGCCTTGATGTGTTCCTCGCGGATCTGGCGGATCAGCCGGGCAACGCCGGCGGCGGTCGGCTCGGCCTCGGTCGAGATGCCGACCGGCGCGACGAACATGACGCCGTAGGCATTCGCGAAGTAGCCGAAGGCGTCGTGGCCGGTGATCACCTTGCGCCGGTCGGCCGGCACCGGCTCGAGGGTGTCGCGCACCCAGCGATCGAGCGACTTCAGTTCGTCGCTATAGGCCTGGGCCCGCGACCGGTAGGTCGCGGCATTGGCCGGGTCGGCCGCGGCCAGGCCCTCGGCGATGTTGCGGATGTAGATGACGCCGTTGCGCAGGTCCTGCCAGGCATGCGGATCCTCGATCCGCTTGGGCGTCACCACCTTGCGGCCGGGACGGGTGATGCCGGCTTCATCCTCGTCCTCGACCATGGTCTGGGCCGTGACACCGGCGGTGGCGGTGACCACCCGCCCGCGATAGCCGGCGGCGCCGACCAGGCGATTGAGCCAGCCTTCGAAGCCCAGCCCGTTGACGACGACGAGGCCGGCGCCGGCCACGGCCTGCGCGTCGCCCGGTGTCGGCTGGTAGACATGGGCGTCGCCGTCGGGGCCGACCAGCGTGCGCACGGTGACGAGATCGCCACCGACCTGGGCGACCATGTCGCCCAGGATCGAAAAGCTCGCCACGACTTTCAACGGTGCGGCGGCTGCAGCCGTGGTGGCGGCGAGCGCGATGGCGCCCGCGATGACGAGTGTTCTGAAGAATCCGGGCATGACGGGCCCCCTCCGGCAGACGACGATCCGCCGGAGGTTTTAGTCCCGCTACTCCCATTTTGCAACGTTATAACGTTATAAGACGCCCGGCCGCGCCGCCTCGGCGATGCGGGCGATCGCCGCCGACAGCGCCAGCCGCTCCTGCCCGCCATCGGGCCAGCGCAGGCTGACCGTGCCTTCCTCGGCCTCGCGGCGGCCGATCGCGGCCAGCACCGGAATCCCTTCCTCGTGTGCCCGCACCACCTTGCGGCCCAGTCGCTCGGGCCGCTGGTCGAGGGCCACGCGCAGGTCGGCGTCGCCGAAGGCCTGGGCCACGGCGCCGGCCGCATCGGTCGCTTCCGGCCCGATCGAGGCGACCAGCACCTGCTCGGGCGCCAGCCACAGCGGCAGCCGGCCGTCATGCTGTTCGAGCAGGATGCCGATGAACCGCTCGATCGAGCCCAGCGCGGCATGGTGGATGATCACGGGCCGGACGCGATTGTTGTCGGCATCGACGTAATGGGCGTCGAGCCGCTCGGGCAGCACGAAGTCCATTTGCGCGGTGCCGCATTGCCAGACGCGGCCGAGCCGGTCGCGCAGGCCGAATTCGAGCTTGGGGCCATAGAACGCGCCCTCGCCCGGCTTCAACTCGGGGGCGAGACCGGCGGCCCGCGCCGCTTCGGCCAGCATGGCCTCGGCCTTGTCCCAGGCGTCGTCCGATCCGGCACGGATCTGCGGCCGCGTCGAGAAGCCGACGACGATGTCGTCGAAGCCGAAATCGGCATAGAGCCGGCGCAGCAGCCCGGCAAAGCGCGCGACCTCGGTGACTACCTGGTCCTCGGCGCAGAACACATGCGCGTCGTCCTGGGTGAAGGCGCGCAGCCGCATGATGCCGTGCAGCGCGCCGGACGGCTCGTAGCGATGGCACATGCCGAATTCGGCCAGCCGCAGCGGCAGGTCGCGGAACGAGCGCACCCGCTTGTTGAAGATCTGGATATGGCCGGGGCAGCTCATCGGCTTCAGCGCCGCGGCGCGGTCGTCGTCGTTCAGCGCGAACATGTTCTCGCCGAACTTCTCCCAATGGCCGCTCTGTTCCCACAGCGAGCGGGCCAGCAGTTGCGGCGTCCTGACTTCGCGATACCCGGCCGCGCGCATGTGGCGGCGGACATGGTCCTCGATGACGCGGAACAGGGCAAAGCCGCGGGGATGCCAGAACACCATGCCCGGCCCTTCGTCCTGCTGGTGGAAAAGGTCGAGGCGGTTGGCGATGGCGCGGTGATCGTGCAGATCCATGGTCGGTCTCCTGATGGGGAAGCCGGCGGGCGGATCGGGGTCTGGTGCTGGTGTCTATGGCCCAGAAATGCAAAAGCCCCGTCCGTCGCCGGCGGGGCTGCGGTGGGGCTTGACGCTGGCGCGCCTAGATCGAGGCGCGCGCCCACCGCGACCGCCGGACGGCGGTAGTGGTGGTAGTCAGGGTCATGCTGACGGGGTGGGCCATCGCCGGAAAATAGGCGCAGATTCCGCGGGCGTCAACCGGAGGCATGCGTGAAGTACGCGGCGGGCGTGGTTCCCAGCAGGCGCTTGAACAGCGCGATGAAGGCCGAGACGCTGTCGTAACCCAGGTCGAGCGCGACGCTCGTCACCGATGCGCCGCCGGCCAGCAGTTCCAGCGCGCGCATCATGCGGGCGCGCTGGCGCCAGCTGGTATAGCTGTGGCCGGTCTCCGCGACGAACCGGCGGCTCAGCGTCCGCTCGGTGATGCCGGCCCAGCTCGCCCATTCGTCCATGCCCCGCCGGTCGCCGGGATCCTCCAGCAGCGCGCGGGCGATCCGTACCAATCGCGCGTCACGCGGCATCGGCAGGCCGAACGGTTCGTCGGCGGCCGCGCGCAGCTCGTCGAGGATGACGAGGGCCAGGCGATGCTGCCGCTCGTCGAGGGTTTCGCCCTTCCAGTCGGCGGCCCGGATCACCGCTTCGCGCAGCAGGCCCGATACCCGGATCGTGCAGGGCCGGCCCGGCAGATCGGCACAGCGCCGCTCGGCGACATAGCAGCTCCACCCGTCGAACGCTCCGTGCGAATAGCCGAAATGCGGATGATGCGGCGGCATCCAGACGGCATGGTCGGCCGGCACCACCCAGGCGCCCTGTTTGGTGCCGAAGGTCAACAGGCCATGGCGCAGCGCGGTGAGCTGGCCCCGCGGATGATGGTGGAAGCCGAGATCGCGCCGGCCGCGATCGGTCCCGTGCAGGGCCACGATCAGGGGGTCGTCCTGGTCGCGCAACGCCAGGGCAATCTTGCCATCCATTTTTGGCGCCTATCAGCAATTCTTTGTCCGCAATAGCTTAGCAGCGCCGAGACCCGCCGGCTATCGTCGCCTGACAGGAGGTGCCGATGTCCCAGGCCTTTATCGACCGACCGAACCTCGACCAGCTCTACGATCCGCCGATGGAGCGGATCCAGAAGGCGGTACTGCCCGCCCTGCTCGACTTCCACCGCCAGTATCTGGCCCAGGCAACCTTCTTCTGCCTGGCGACCGGGCGCGACCAGGGGCTGGACGCCTCGCCGCGCGGCGGCCCGCCGGGCTTCGTGCACGTGCTCGACGCCGCGACCGTCGCCTTTGCCGACTGGCCCGGCAACAACCGCATCGAATCGCTGCGCAACCTGGCGGCGGACGACCGGCTGGGCATGCTGTTCCTGTTTCCCGGCCTCGACGTCTTCATGCGCATCAACGGCCGTGGCCGGGTCACCGCCGATGACGGGCTGCGGGCACGGCTGGCCGAGGGGACCAGGGTGCCCAAGGCGGCGATCGTCGTGGCGATCGCCGAGGTGCTGTTTCACTGCGGCAAGGCCGTCAACCGCGCCCGGCTGTGGGATCCGGCGGCGCGTCTCGACCGGGGCAGCCTGCCGACGCCGGGCCAGATGCTGGCGGCGATGAGCAACCAGGGGGCCGACGAGGCGGCGGCCATGGACGCCCACTACGACCACGCCGTGCGCAACGATCTCTATGGCTGAGTGTTGCCGCGGCAACCAGCGGCGGCGAGCGTGTGCTGTTCCTGCCCGATGCGGAATCGTCAGGGCGTGAACATGGCAGTTTCTTCGCGAAGCTGCGCCGGGTCGCCGACGCAGGCTGACGGCTGGGCAGCGTCAGCGCGGCGCGGCGTCGAAGGTTTCTGCCCGCGCCTGTTGCCAGCAGGTCCGGTAGAACTCGGACGTCTCGCTGCCGTCGATCAGCGCGTTCGGCCTGACGAAGTAATGCAGCTGCGAGAACAGCTTGATCTCGGTCGTGGTGACGCGGCGCACCAGATGGTGCGGCCCCAGTTCGTCCGGATGCGACAGGCCGGCGGCGGCCAGCATCTCGGCCAGCGCCTTCAGCGTGTTGCGGTGGAAATTGCGCACCCGCTCGGCCTTGTCGGGCACGACCAGCGCGCGCTGGCGCAGCTTGTCCTGGGTGGCGACGCCGGTCGGGCATTTGTTGGTATGGCAGCTCTGCGACTGGATGCAGCCGATGGCGAACATGAAGCCGCGGGCGATGTTCACCCAGTCGGCCCCGATCGCCAGGATCGAGGCGATGTCGAAGGCGGAAATCAGCTTGCCCGACGCCCCGATCTTGACCTTGTCGCGCAGCCCGGCCCCGACCAGCGTGTTGTGCACCAGCAGCAGGCCTTCGCGCAGCGGCACGCCGAGATGGTCGGTGAACTCGACCGGCGCCGCCCCGGTGCCGCCTTCCTTGCCGTCGACCACGATGAAGTCGGGAACCACGCCGGTCTGCAGCATCGCCTTGACGATGCTCATGAACTCCCACGGGTGGCCCAGGCAGAACTTGAAGCCGACCGGCTTGCCGCCCGACAGCTCGCGCAGCTGGGTGATGAAGGCCATCATCTCGAGCGGTGTCGAGAACGCCGGGTGGCTGGAGGGCGAGACGCAGGTCTTGCCCTCCGGCACGCCGCGGGTCAGCGCGATCTCGGCCGATACCTTGTGGCCCGGCAGGATGCCGCCATGGCCGGGCTTGGCCCCCTGGCTCAGCTTGATCTCGACCATCTTGACCTGCGGGTCGCGGGCCTGGGCGGCGAAGCGCTCGGGCGAGAAATTGCCGTTCTCGTCGCGGCAGCCGAAATAGCCCGAGCCCAGTTCCCAGATGATGTCGCCCCCGTTCTCGCGGTGATACGGGCTGATTGATCCTTCGCCGGTGTCATGGGCGAAATTGCCGAGCCTGGCGCCCTTGTTCAGCGCCCGGATCGCATTGGCCGACAGCGATCCGAAGCTCATCGCCGAGATGTTCAGGACGGATGCCGAATAGGGCTGCCGGCATTGCGGCCCGCCGATGGTGATGCGGAAACCGGCCGGGTCGCTCTCGGGTGCCGGCCGCATCGAATGGCCGATGAATTCATAGCCGTCCTGGTAGACGTCGACCATCGTGCCGAACGGCCGCTCGCCGCCCTCGTTCTTGGCGCGCGCATAGACCAGCGAGCGTTGCGCGCGCGAGAACGGCAGCTTCTCGTCGTCGGTCTCCAGCAGGTACTGACGGATTTCCGGCCGGATCGCCTCGATCAGGTAGCGCATGTGGCCGAGGATGGGATAGTTGCGCAGCACCGCATGCCGGGTCTGGATCAGGTCGCAGACCCCGATCAGCGACAGGATGCCGGTGACGATGGCCACGACCAGGAACCAGTCGTCGACCTTGAGCAACGGCAGCATGGCGATGGTGACAAGCACGCAGGCGGCCATGAAGGCGTAGCGGCTGAGCAGCGAAAGCGACATCGGCTGGGACCTCGGGGGGGGCGTGGCGTCGGCAGGACGCCCGTTATACCCCGGCCGGCCTACCAGTGGAATTCGTCGGTGGTCCGATGGCGGCCGAGCATGAAGGCATCGGCGACCAGGCGCAGCGGCGCGGGGTCGGCGTCCGAGGCGGCCTCGCCGATCAAATCCAGGAAACGGCGGTAGATCGCCGGGTATTCGGCATCGCGGCCTTCCACGGCCGGGCGGCCGTCGACGGTCGCGCGCGTGCCGCCGTCGGCCAGTTCGATCGACCGTCCGGCCGCCGTCGCCAGGGTGATCGTCCAGGTCTGCGGGCCTTCCTGCCGCCAGTCGAAGGTGGCGGTGCCGGGCGTGCCGCCGAAGGCCAGCCGGGCGCCGATCGGCGTTTCGCGGTTGGCGGGGAATTCCAGTTCGGCCGAGGTGACGAAAACCGGGTCCGGCAGGATCGCGGTCAGGATCGACAGCGCGTTGATGCCGGGGTCGAACACGCCGAAACCTCCGGCGCGCCAGATCCATTCCTGGCCGGGATGCCAGCGCCGGACGTCTTCCTTCCAGACGATGTCGAAGCGGGTGACGACCTGCCCGGCCAGCAGGACGCGGACATGGTCGACCGCCGCGTTGAAGCGCGAATGCCAGGTCGCAAACAGCGTGCGGCCCGCCGCCGCGGCCGCCTCTGTCAGCGCCGCGAATTCCGCCAGGGTCGCGGTCGGCGGCTTTTCGACCAGCACGTGCTTGCCGGCGCGCAGCGCCGCGACGGCCAGCGGCAGGCGCACCGACGGCGGGGTGCAGATCGCCACGGCATCGAGGCCGGGCAGCGCGGCCAGCATCGCGTCGAGATCGGCAAAGACCGGCACATCGACCCGCGGTACGGTGGGATCGGCAATGGCAGCCAGCGTCAGCCCGGGTTCCGCCGCGATCGCCGGCAGATGCTGGTCGCGCGCGATCTTGCCGGCGCCGACGACACCGATGGACAGCGCCATGGTCGTCAGGCCTTGTTCTTGTTGTAGACGTCGAAGCAGACCGCGACCAGCAGCACCAGCCCCTTGATCACCTGCTGCCAGTCGATGCCGATGCCGATGATCGACATGCCGTTGTTCATCACGCCCATGATGAACGCGCCGATCACCGCGCCGGTGACCCGGCCGACCCCGCCCGAGGCCGAGGCGCCGCCGATGAAGCAGGCGGCGATGACGTCGAGCTCGAACGAGACGCCGGCCTTCGGCGTCGCGGTGTTCAGGCGCGCGGCGAAGATCAGCCCGGCCAGCGCCGCCAGCACGCCCATGTTGACGAAGGTGTAGAAGGTCAGCCGCCGCGTATCGATGCCGGAAAGCCGTGCGGCCTTCTCGTTGCCGCCGATCGCATAGATTCGCCGGCCGATCGTCATGTTGCGGGTGACGAAGGCATAGACCGCGATCAGCACGCACATGATGATCAGGACGTTGGGCAGGCCCTTGTAGGTCGCCAGCAGATAGCCGAGATAGACCAGGAGCCCGAACAGCGCCAGGTTGCGGAACAGGAAGAAGGGCAGTGGTTCCTGTTCCATGCCGTGGCGCCCGCGCCTGGCGCGGTCGCGCAGGTTGACGGCGACCATGATCGACGGCACGGCCAGGCACAGCAGCAACGTCGTCAGGTGGATGCCCTTGATCGCGAAGAAGTCGGGGATGAAGCCCGAGGACAACCGCTGAAATTCGACCGGGAACGGTCCGATCGACTGGCCGGCGAGCAGGGTGAGGCTGAGGCCGCGGAAGACCAGCATGCCGGCGAGGGTGACGATGAAGGATGGGATGCGGAAGAAGGCGATCCAGTAGCCCTGCGCCGCGCCGATCGCCGCGCCGACGATCAGGCAGGCGACGGTGGTGGGCACGAAATGCCAGTCGTATTCGACCATCAGGATCGCGGCGAGCGCGCCGATGAACCCGACCACCGAACCGACCGAGAGATCGATATGCCCGGTGACGATGACGAGCAGCATCCCCAGCGCCATGATGACGATGTAGGAATTCTGCAGTACCAGGTTGGTCAGGTTCAGCGGCTTCAGCAGCGTGCCGCCGGTCATGTACTGGAAGAACGCCATGATGACCAGCAGCGAGATCAGCATGCCGTATTCGCGCAGATGGCGGCGGGCGAAGCCCAGCGGCCCGGGTGCCTTCGGCGTTTCGGCCAGGCCCGAGGTCTCGGTGCTCATTGCAACCTCTCCTTGCGCCTCGACTGCGCGGCCATGATCGCGTGCATGATCTTCTCCTGGCTGGCCTCGGTCGCCGGCAGTTCGGCGACCATGGCGCCCTCGTTCATCACGTAGATGCGGTCGGCCATGCCCAGCAGCTCGGGCATCTCCGACGAGATCAGGATGACGCCGCGCCCCTCGGCGACCAGCCGGTTGATGATCGTATAGATCTCGTACTTGGCGCCGACGTCGATGCCGCGCGTCGGCTCGTCCAGGATCAGCACCCGCGGATCGGCGAACAGCCACTTGCCCAGCACCACCTTCTGCTGGTTGCCGCCCGACAGGTTGACGGTTTCCTGGTAGATCGACGAACAGCGGATGCGCAATCGCCGCCGCAGGTCGTCGGCCACGCGGGTCTCGGCGATCTCGTCGATCACCCCGCCGCGGGCGACACCCGGCAGGTGGGCCAGAGTCACGTTGTGGCGGATGTCGTCGTCCAGCACCAGCCCGTATTGCTTGCGGTCCTCGGTGGCGTAGGCAAGGCCCGCCGCCATCGCCCGCGCGATGGTCGAGACGTCGATCGGCCGGCCGTCCAGCCGCACCTCGCCGCTGACGTTGCGGCCATAGGCGCGGCCGAACAGCGACATGGCGAATTCGGTGCGGCCGGCCCCCATCAGCCCGGCGATGCCGACGACCTCGCCGCGCCGGACCGTCAGATCGACATCGCGCACCACGCGGCGGCCGGCGTGCAGATGGTGGTCGGCGTTCCAGCCGCGGACTTCCAGCAGGGTGTCGCCGGGCTCGCGCGCCCGTGGCGGATAGCGGTCGCCGAGCTCGCGCCCGACCATGCCCTTGATGATGCGGTCCTGGGCGATGTCGACCCCGGCGCAATCGAGCGTCTCGACCGTCGCGCCGTCGCGCAGGATGGTGATGCGGTCGGCCACCTCGGCGATCTCGTTCAGCTTGTGCGAGATCAGGATCGAGGCGATGCCGCGCCGCTTCAGGTCCTTCAGCAGCGTCAGCAGCGCCTCGCTGTCGCGTTCGTTCAGCGAGGCGGTCGGCTCGTCCAGGATCAGCAGCTTGACTTCCTTCGACAGCGCCTTGGCGATCTCGACCAGCTGCTGCTTGCCGACGCCGAGGTCGGTGACCAGCGTCGAGGGCGGCTCGTCGAGGCCGACCAGCCGCAGCAGCTCGCGCGTGCGGGTTTCGGCCCTGGCCCAGTCGATGATGCCGAAACGCTGCGGCTCGTTGCCGAGGAAGATGTTCTCGGTGATCGACAAGAGCGGCACCAGCGCCAGTTCCTGGTGGATGATGATGATGCCGAGCTTCTCGCTGTCGCCGATGCCGCGAAAGCGCCGCTCCTCGCCCTGGAAGCGGATCTCGCCGTCATAGGAGCCGTGCGGATAGACGCCGCTCAGCACCTTCATCAGCGTCGACTTGCCGGCACCGTTCTCGCCGATCAGCGCGTGGATCTCGGCCGGGCGCACGGCCAGATTGACGCCGTCCAGGGCCTTGACGCCCGGAAACGTCTTGGTGATGCCGCGCATCTCGAGGACGCTGTCCAAATCCGGTTACCTTCGGCAAAGAGGGCCCGGCCGGTCGCGGCCGGCCGGGCGCCAAGTCACTTGAACTGGCTTTCCTTGTAGTAGCCGGAATCGATCAGCACGGCCTTCCAGTTGGAGGCATCGACGCTGACCGGCTTCAGCAGGTAGGACGGCACGACCTTCTTGCCGTTGTCGTAGGTCTTGGTGTCGTTGATCTGCGGGGCCGAGCCGGTCTGCAGCGCGGTGACCATGCCGACCGTGACCTTGGCCAGTTCGCGCGTGTCCTTGAACACGGTCTGGCGCTGCTCGCCCTTCAGGATCGACTTGACCGACGGCACCTCGGCATCCTGGCCGGTGACGACCGGCATCGGCTGGCTGGGCGTGCCGTAGCCGACTCCCTTCAGCGACGAGATGATGCCGATCGACAGGCCGTCATAGGGCGACAGCACCGCGTCGACGCGCTTGCTGGCGTAATAGGCCGACAGCAGGTTGTCCATGCGGGCCTGGGCGACCGCCCCGTCCCAGCGCAGGGTCGAGACCTTGTCCATGCCCATCTGCCCCGACCCGACCTTCAGCTTGCCCGAGTCGATATAGGGCTGCAGCACCGACATGGCGCCGTTGTAGAAGAAGTAGGCGTTGTTGTCGTCGGGCGAGCCGCCGAACAGCTCGATGTTGAACGGCCCCTTGCCATCCTTCAGGCCCAGTGCCTGCTCGATATAGGAGGCCTGCAGCACGCCGACCTGGAAATTGTCGAAGGTGGCGTAGTAGTCGACGTCGGCCGAGCCGCGGATCAGCCGGTCATAGGCGATGATCTTGACCTTCTTCTCGGCCGCCTTGCGCAGCGCGTCGGTCAGGGTGGTGCCGTCGATGGCGGCGATCACCAGGACGTTGACGTCCTTGGTGATCATGTTCTCGATCTGGGCCAGCTGGTTGGGAATGTCGTCTTCGGCGTATTGCAGATCGGTCTTGTAGCCGGCTTCCTGGAAATACTTGACCATCGAGTTGCCGTCGGAAATCCAGCGGGCCGAGGATTTTGTCGGCATCGAGATACCGATGGTGCCCTTGCCCTGCGCCCAGGCCTGGCCGGCCGTGGCGAGCAGCCCGACGGCCAGGGCCGCCGCTGCGAGTTTCAACGCCTTCATGTCGTCTCCTCCTGAAAGTCGCCCTTGCGCGGGCGCTCGTTTGCGGCTGTCGGTCGGGCCGGGTGCCGTTCTTGTCCAGGTCGCCCGATTGTCGAGGGCGCGTCCCGTTCCTCCCGTAATTTTTTCGACTGTAGGAAGGCGAAGCCATAACTGTCTAATGACAAAATTTCCGGCATCTATATCGTTTTCGATATGACCCGCCCGGATCCGGCCCGTCCCGACGCGCTGGCGCGCGAACTGAAGCTGAAACACCTGCGGCTGATCGCCGGCCTCGACGATCATCGCAAGCTCGGCCGTGCCGCCGCGGCGCTGAACCTGTCGCAGCCGGCCGCGTCCAAGATGCTGGCCGAAATCGAGAAGATCGTCGGGGCCGTCCTGTTCGAGCGGCTGGCCCGTGGCATCGAGCCGACCTGGTATGGCGAGGTGATGATCCGCCATGCCCGCACGGTACTGGCCGGGCTGGGCCAGGCCGCCGAGGAGATTGCGGCGCTGAAGGCGGGCAAGGGCGGCTCGGTCGCGGTGGGCGCGGTGATGGCGCCGGCGGTCGATGCGGTGATCGGGGCGGTGACCGCGGTGCGCCGCCGGCTGCCCGCGCTCGACGTCACGGTCGAGGTCGAGACCTCGGATGTGCTGCTGGCCCGGCTGCAGGCCGCCCAGCTCGATTTCATCATCGCCCGCATCGCCTCGGGCGCCAATCCCGACCCGTTCTCCTATCGCGAGGTCGGGATCGAGGAAATCTGCCTGATGGTGCGGGCCGAACATCCGCTGGCCGGGTGTGACGTCGTGCGCCCATCCGACCTGGCCGATTGCGACTGGGTGTTGCAGCCGCGCGGCTCGCTGCTGCGCCGGGCGATCGAGGCGATGCTGCTGCGCAGCGGCCTGCCCGCCCCGACCCGCGTGCTCAATACCGGGTCGATCCTGATGACGGTGGCGATGGCGGCGAACACCGACGCGATCGCGCCGCTGGCGGTATCGGTGGCCGAGATGTTCCTGTCGGCCGGGCGCTTCCGCATCCTCAATTTCGCCGAGCGGGTGACGGTCGAGCCGTTCGGGCTGATCCGGCTGAAACATCGTCCGCTGTCGCCCGGCGCGCAGGCGCTCTACGACGCCGTTCAGGAACGCCTCTACCCCGCTGCCCTCTATCCACAGGGTGCGGCCATCGGGTAAACAGATCGGCCATGAGCATCAAGCACGACCTCGCCCAGGCTTTCTCCGGCGCCTTCGGCGAACTGCCGCCGCCGGGCCCCTTGCCGCTTACCATCGCCGTCAGCCGCGGTCCGATCGTCGAAAGCCGCCATCAGGTCGTCTGCGCGGTGGTCGAGCCGGACGGCGAGCTGATCGCCGGCTGGGGCGATGCCGAGATGCCGGTCTATCCGCGCTCGGCCATCAAGGCGCTGCAGGCTCTGCCGATCGTCGAGAGCGGCGCGGCCGATGCGTTCGGCATGACCGATGCCGAGCTGGCCCTGGCCTGCGCCAGCCATAACGGCGAGCCTGCGCATGTCGCGACCGCTAGCGGGCTGATCCGCCGCATCGGCCTGTCGCTCGACGACTTCGAATGCGGCACGCACTGGCCGATGAACGAGGCGGCGGTGCGGGCGATGGCGGCGGCGGGCGAAGTGCCGGGCCCGGCGCACAACAACTGCTCGGGCAAGCATGCCGGGTTCCTTGCCACGGCCCGGCATCTGGGCGAACCGACACGGGGTTATGTCCGGGCCGACCATCCGGTCCAGCAGCGCGTCCGGCAGGCGATGGCCGAGATGTGCGGCGTCGATCTCAGCGACGCCCCAACCGGCATCGACGGCTGCTCGATTCCGACGGTCGCCATCAAGCTGTCGGCGCTGGCGCGCGGCATCGCTCGCTTCGGCTGCCCCGACGGGCTCGATCGTGTCCGCGCCGACGCCTGCCGCCGGCTGGCGCGCGCCATCCGGGCCGAACCTTTCATGATCGCCGGCACCGGCCGCTTCTGCACCGAGGCGATCGCGGCAACCGAGGGCCAGGCCCTGGTCAAGACCGGGGCGGAGGGTGTCTTCATGGCCGCGATTCCCGAACGCTCGATCGGCATCGCGCTGAAGGCGCTGGACGGCACGACGCGCGCGGCCGAAAGCGCGATGGCCGCGCTGCTCGACCGACTCGGCCTGCTCGATCGCGCCGCGATCGCGCGCCTCGCGGCGGTATCGAACCAGACCCTGCGGAACCGCAACGGGCTGCCGGTCGGCCGGATCGGTGTGGCCGAGACGATTGCGTTCTGATCGCAAACCCCTAATCTGCACGCCGCTACCGTGCGGTAACGACCAGAGGGGATGCCGATGAAGGCGATGTTGTGCAAGGCGTTCGGGCCGCCCGAATCGCTGGTGTTCGAGGAAGTGGCCTCGGCGCCGTTGAAGCAGGGCGAGGTCCGCATCGCGACCCGCGCCGCCGGGCTGAACTTTCCCGACACCCTGATCATCGAGGGCAAGTACCAGTTCAAGCCGCCGTTCCCGTTCTCGCCGGGCGGCGAATGCGCCGGCGTGATCGCCGAGGTGGCGCCCGACGTGACCCATCTCGAGGTCGGCGACCGGGTGATGGCGACGACCCTGCACGGCGCCTTCGCCGAGGAAGTGATCGCCCCGGCCACCACCACCTTCCGCATCCCTGACGCGATGACCTTCGAGCAGGCCGCGGGTTTCGGCATCACCTACGGCACCACCATCCATGCGCTGGCCGATCGCGGCAAGATGCAGCCGGGCGAGGTGCTGCTGGTGCACGGCGCCGCCGGCGGCGTCGGCCTCAATGCCGTCGAACTCGGCAAGATCATGGGCGCGACGGTGATCGCGACCGCCGGGTCCGACGAGAAGCTCGAACTGGCCCGCAGCTACGGTGCCGACCATGTCATCAACTATTCGCGCGAGAGCATCAAGGACCGCGTCAAGGAGATGACCGACGGCCGCGGCGCCGACGTCATCTTCGATCCGGTCGGCGGCGATGCCTTCGACCAGTCGCTGCGCTGCATCAACTGGATGGGCCGCCTGCTGGTGGTCGGCTTCGCCTCGGGCCGCATCCCGTCCGCACCGGCCAACCTGCTGCTGGTCAAGGGCTGCGACCTGCTGGGCATCTTCTGGGGCTCGTTCACGATGCGCGAGCCCGCGGCCAACCGCGCCAATTTCGACCGGCTGTTCGCCTGGTTCGAGGAGGGGCGGATCAAGCCGCATGTCTCGGCCACCTACAAGCTGAGCGAGACGGCCGAGGCGATGCGCTTCCTGCTGGCGCGCAAGTCGACCGGCAAGGTCATCCTGACGGTCTGATCCGGGCATGAGCGACGCGGTCAAGGCGCAGTACGAAGCCTATCCCTATCCGCGTCGCGATCCCCGCGACGAGGCGCGGCGGCTGGTCGTCGGTTCGCCCAGCCATCTGGCCGAGGTCGACCACTACCTGTTCGCCGGCCGCCGCGACTGGCGCCGGCCGTTCCGCGCGCTGGTCGCCGGCGGCGGCACCGGCGACGGGCTGATCATGCTGGCCCAGCATCTGAAGGACCGGGGCGCAGCGGCCGAGATCCACTACCTCGACCTTTCGACCGCCTCGCGCGCGATCGCCGAGGCGCGCGCCCGGGCCCGCGGCCTCGACTTCATCCGCTTCCATACCGGGTCGCTGCTCGACGTCGGATCGATCGCGTCCGGACCCTACGACTACATCGACAGTTGCGGCGTGCTCCACCACCTGCCCGATCCGCCGGCAGGCCTTGCCGCGCTGAAGGCCGAGCTGGCGCCGGACGGCGGCATGGGCCTGATGGTCTACGCCGAATATGGCCGTTCCGGCGTCTACGAGATGCAGGAAGCTTTCCGGCTGCTGGGACGCGGCCTTGATCCGCAGGGCCAGGTGCAGATGGCCAAGCGGGTGCTGCGCGGCGTCGCCGGCACCAACCGGCTGGCGCGCAACCCCTTCCTGACCAGCCACAAGACCGACGACAACGCCCTCTACGATCTGCTGCTGCATTCGACCGACCGCGCCTATCGCGTGGCCGAGCTGCTCGATTTCCTGTCGGGCGCGGGCCTTGCCCCGGCCGCCCTGATCGAACCGGCCCGCTACGAGCCGGCGCATTATCTCGGCGACGAGGCGATGCGCCGGCGGGCCGCCGACCTGGCCCAGGCCGAGCGCTGGGCCCTGGCCGAGGCCCTGGCCGGCAGCCTGAAGACCCATGTCGTCTATGCCGTCGCGCGCGAGCGTGCCGGCACCACGGTGGCGGCGCCCGCGCCCGATGCGGTGCCGGTGTGGCGCGACGGCGACGGGGCGACCTTCGCCGACGCCTTGCGCAACGACGTGCTGACCACCGATTTCGACGGCCATCCGGTCCGCTTTGCCCTGCCGCAGGGTTCGGCCCCGCTGATCCGCGCGATCGACGGCCGGCGCAGCCTGGGCGAGATCGCCGACCTGCTGGGCCAGGACTGGGCGCGGTTCGACCAGCGCTTTGCCCGGGTCTACGAGGCGCTGAACGGCCTCAACCTGCTGCTGCTGACGTTCAGAACTTGAGGACGGTGCCGAGCTGGTAGACCCAGCCCTGGTTGATCGCCGAGGCATAGGTCGGTGACGACGTCGCCTGCCAGGTCGTCCACTGCTGCCACTGGGCACCCGCGGTGAGGCTGATGCCCGGCCCCAGCCGGTAGGCACCGCCGAGCCCGATGCCCTGATAGCGGTCCCGGCCCCGGTTGCGCCCGGCCGAATCGACGGCCGCGGCGTCGGCATAGGCGTACTGGATGCCGGCGCGCCAGCGATCCCGGACATAGGCCAGGCCGATGTTCCAGTTGTTGGAATCCTTTCCCACGACGCCCGGATAGGTCGCCGTGGCCGGCGGAATCAGCGCGGCTCGTGCCGTTCCCAGATTGTCGAAGGCGTAGGCTGCACCCAGGACGAAGCCGGCATAGCCGAGCGAGACGCCGGCGTTCCACGCGCGATGGTCGCGATACTGCGCATTGTCGAAGCCGGGCTGGATCTGCAGCGTCGCCATCGTCGCGCCGAGCGAGAAGGCCGACTTGACCGGCCCGAACTCGGCCACGTAGTTCAGCCCGCCATCGATCAGGTTCTTCTGCTGTCCGGCGATCGTGTCGCGGGTCAGCGGGGTGGCGATGGTGCCGCCGCATGTCCGGTTGCCGACATTCGTCTGGTTCAGCGACGTGCCGTCATAGGTCGAGGCCGGGTTGCGGATGACGCAGCCGTCGGGCGCGAAGCTGACCCCGAGCTGGAACCCGGCGATGCGCGGGGCGTAGTAGACGATCTTTTCGTTCTTGAAGGCGGAGACGTAGCTGGACGATCCGCGTGCCACGAGGCTCGAGGGGGGCGGCGACATCCCGTTGAAATCGGCGGCCGGCTGATTGAGCGACCAGCCCGAATCGGCGGAATCCTGCGGGTATGGCGCCGGATAATGCATGTCGTAGGCGGCGCCCCGCGTCTTGCCCAGGCGCAGTTCGCCATAGGGCGAGCCGACGATCAGATAGGACTGGTCGATCTGGTCGGCGGCATTGGCCTCGCCCCTGACCTGGATCCGGACGCCGATGCGGACGCCGTCGTCGAGCCGCGAGACGCCGTCGAACAGCAGCCGCGACTTGCGGAAGATCGCGTAGTCGCGCAGGCCGAAGCCCGGCTGGCCGGGGGCATCGTTCTGGGAAACGCCCGCGGCATAGCCGAGGAAATAGCCGCCCACCGCGATTGCGATCGGCGCTTCCGCCGCGGCGACGGACGTCGCCCCCGCGATCGGCAGCGCTGCGCTCAACATCAGGGCGAGGCCGGCGCGCGACGGCCCGGCCCGGCGGGTGGCAGTGGTGCCGCGACCGCCGCTCACGCCACCGCGCTGTCCCGCGCGCCCGGCGCGCCGTGGACGCAGGCCTGGTTCTTGCCCGAGCGCTTGGCGACGTAGAGCGCGGCATCGGCCATTTCGGCCACCTTGCGGATGTCGGTGTCGTCGGCCGGCCAATGGGCCAGCCCGATGCTGCAGCCGATGCGCAGCATGTGGCCGCCGACCAGGATCGGCTGGTTGACCGCCTCGATCAGCCGGGCGGCCATGTCGAGCCCGGTGCGGCCGGCTTCCGCCCCGGCCTGGATCAGTACGGTGAATTCGTCGCCGCCCAGCCGGGCGACCACGTCGTTGCCGCGCAGGCAGCCGGCCAGGCGCAGCGCGGTCTGCTTCAGCACGATGTCGCCGACGGCGTGGCCGTGCTGGTCGTTGATCGGTTTGAAGCCGTCGAGGTCCAGGCCCATCACCACCAGCGCGCCTTCGCTTGGCCGGGCCGCGACGACGTCGAGATAGTTCTCGAAGAACCGCCGGTTGGGCAGCCCGGTCAGCGGATCGTGATGGGCGGCATCCTGCAGCTTGGCCAGCGCGACATCCTTGCGCATCAGCGTGATGACCAGATCCTGCAGCGACCGGGCCAGCTCGCGCACCTCGCGCGGGCCGTCGACGCTCGGGATCGCCGCACCCGCCTCCTGGCGGCGCAGCCGGCCGGCCGCCTCGGCAATGCGTTCGAGCGGGCGGGCGATCAGGCCGGCGGCAAACCAGCCGACCGCCGAGAACAGGATGACGAAGACGAGGCCGGCGATCAGGAAGCCGTGCTGCAGCGTGGCGGCCGGGGCGAAGGCGATGGCCGCCGGCTGGCGCACGATCACCGTCCAGCCGAAGCCGGGGAAATCCATCACCCCGGTCGACGGGGCCGCGCCGGTCACGTAGCTGACGCCGTCGGGCCAGGTCTCGACCCCCCAGCCGGGCTTGAGCTTGCCGATGGTCTTGAGGGTCGCCAGATCGAGTTCGCCGCCGAAGCTGCCGTCGGGGCCGAGGATGACATGCCGGTCGGCGGAGACCACATAGACGGCAAGGCCCTGCAGGTCGGCATAGGGTTGGGCCAGGGTGGCGATCGCCTGCCGCGCCCAGGTCCAGGAATAGTGAAGCGCCAGCACGCCGGCCGCCTTGCCGGTGGCATCGCGCAGCGGTGCCGAGACATCGACGAACTTCATCGGCTCGCCGGTCGGGTTGGGCAGCAGGTTCGCCAGCGTCACCGCGTCGTGGACGTCGCCGATGAACGGACCCTTCAGCCCCTCGGCATGGACCGGCCGGGCCGAGATGTCGCGGCCGACCAGAATGCCGCGGCTGCCCGCGGTGACCGTGCCCGACACGTCGGTGACCCCGGCCCAGGCCAGGGTGGGGTCACGCTGGGTCAGTTCGTCGATCAGTTGCTGGGCCTGGGCCGGATCCCGGATCGAATCGAGGCGGGACAGCACCGCGACCTGCACCGCCCGGTGCCACATGTCGTGGTCGAGCTTCTGCATCATCGAATGGGCGATGCCGGCGAGCGAGCCGCCGATCTCGCGTTCCAGCATCGCCTTGGCGGTGATCGACGCGGTGATGCCGCCGATCAGCGTCAGGCCGGCGGCGACCAGGGCGATCGTGCCGGCGACGATCGCGCGCAACCCCAGCGATGGTTTTCCGAGAGACGATCTGCCCATGCCGCGATTGTGGCCGAGGGGCGGGCCGCTGCCAATTCATTAAGCGGTGATGAATTGTAACGGCCCGCCCCGGCGGTCACAGCGTGGTCATGCCGCCGTCGACGATCAGTTCGGCACCGACGGTGAAGGCGGCCTCGTCGGAGGCGAGGAAGACGACCGCCTTGGCGATTTCGGCGGGATTGCCGAAGCGGCCCGCCGGCACCTGGGTCAGGATCGATGCCGCCATCGCCTGCTTTTCGGCCGCGCCCAGCCCGAACTTGTCGTAGAGCGGCGTGGCGACCGGGCCCGGGCTGACCGCGTTGACGCGGATGCCGCGCCCGACCAGTTCGCCCGACAAGGTCCGGGCGAGCGACAGCAGCCCGGCCTTGGTGGCGGCATAGATCGACGAGTTGGGCATGCCGATATGGGCGTTGACCGAGGTGTTGAAGACAACCGAAGCGGGATTGGCCAGCACCGGCAGCAGGGCCTGCATCAGGAAGAACGGGCCTTTCAGGTTGATGCCGAACGACCGGTCCCAGCCTTGTTCGTCCCACTGGTCCACCGGGCGGAACTCGGCGATGCCGGCATTGACGAAGACGACGTCGAGCCCGCCGAAGGCATCCGCGACCGTCCGGGCCACGGTCCGCTGGGCCGCGATGTCGGCGGCGTCGGCGCGGATCAGCACGGCATCCGGGCCGAGCACGTCGCGGGCCGCGGCCAGCGTGTCGGGGTTCGTGCCGGTGACGGCGACCCGCGCCCCCTCGGCCTGGAACTGGCGGGCGGTTTCCAGCCCGATGCCGCTGGTGCCGCCGGTGACCAGGGCACGCTTGCCGTTCAACCTGTTCATGACACTGTTCCTTTGTCCGTGTCTGTCGATGGGTCGAAGATGGCATGGGCCCGGCGTTCGGATTAGTCTGCAAATCCTGGAACTGATTTCCGGGAATACCGAACAATGAAGCTCGACGGCATTGCAGCCTTCGTCGCGGTGGCCGAGGCCGGCTCGATCTCCGAGGCGGCGCGGCGGCTGCATCTGGCGAAGTCGGTGGTCAGCGAACGCCTGGCCGAACTGGAACGGATGCTCGGCACGACGCTGGTGCGCCGCACCACCCGCCGGCTGGCGCTGACCGAGGATGGCCAGGTCTTCCTCGACCGCGCGGGCCGGATCGTGCGCGAGGTCGAGGCGGCGGCGGCCGACCTGGCCGAGCGGCGCGGCGACCTGGTCGGCCCCTTGCGGCTATCGGCGCCGGTGACCTTCGGGCGGATGCATCTCGGCCCGGCGCTCTACCCGTTCCTGGCCCGCCATCCGCGGATCGAGCTGGCCCTGGAACTCGACGATCGCCGGGTCGACGTGACGGACGGCTACGATGCCGTGCTGCGCCATGGGGTGATGGCGGATTCCCGGCTGATCGCCTGGCGGCTGGCCACCAGCCGGCGGGTCCTGGTCGCCAGCCCGGGCTATCTCGCCCGCGCCGGTCTGCCGTCGGATGCCGCCGCCCTCGAAGGTCATCGCGGCATCTTCTATACCAATCGCGGCGTTGCCGACTGGCGGTTTCCCGGGGCGGGCGGCACGGTGATCGTGCGGGCCGAAACGGCCTTGCGGGTCAATCACGGCGACATGATGCGCGATGCCGCGATGGCGGGGCTGGGGATCGCGCTGCTGCCGATGTTCGTCGTCCACGCGGCGGTCGCGGACGGGCATCTCGCGGTGATCGACATCGGCCTGTCGGCCGAACCCGAGTTCATCTTCCTGGCGCATCCGGAAGGCCGCCGGCCGTCGGCCAAGCTGCGCGCGCTGGGCGAGCATCTGCGGCGGGCGTTCGGCGATCCGCCCTATTGGGACGGCCCGCCCTATCGGGAAAGCAGGGCAACGCAAAAAGCCGCGCCCTGAGGGGCGCGGCCCGACCGTCCCGGAAACCGGAAGCGGAATTACTGCGCGGGCTGGGCCAGCGAGCGGACGCGGGCGTTGAGCCGCGACAGCTTGCGCGAGGCGGTGCCGGCCTGCAGCACGCCCTTGGAGACGCCACGATCGAGTTCCGGCTGCGCCAGCTTCAGCGCGGCCTGGGCCGCGGCGGCGTCGCCGCCGGCGATCGCCAGCTCGACCTTCTTGACGGCGGAACGGATGCGCGAGCGGCGGGCACGATTGACCTCGGTCCGCTTGATGGTCTGACGGGCACGCTTTTCCGCCGACTTGTGGTTGGCCATGGGCAATTCTTTCCGAATACGCGAGTGAACCTTGCGAGGGGCAGGCTTATACCCACCTGCCCCCTGAGCGTCAAATGGATTCTGTTTCAAGCACCTCTCAGCGATGCTTGAACTCGGCCTTCCGCTTGGCGGCGAAGGCGGCCATGCCTTCCTTCTGGTCTTCGGTGGCGAAGGTCGAGTGGAACACGCGGCGCTCGAACAGGATGCCCTCGGCCAGCGTGGTCTCGAAGGCGCGGTTGACGCATTCCTTGGCCATCATCACCACCGGGCGCGACAGCGCGGCGATGTCGGACGCGGCCTTCAGCGCCTCGTCGAGCAGCTTGTCGACCGGCACCACCCGGCTGACCAGGCCGCAGCGCTCGGCCTCGGCGGCATCCATCATGCGGCCGGTGAGGCACAGGTCCATCGCCTTCGACTTGCCGACGAAGCGGGTCAGGCGCTGGGTGCCGCCGGCGCCCGGGATCGTGCCGAGCTTGATTTCGGGCTGGCCGAACTTGGCGTTCTCGGCGGCGATGATGAAGTCGCACATCATCGCCATCTCGCAGCCGCCGCCCAGCGCGAAGCCGGCCACCGCCGCGATCACCGGCTTGCGGGTGGTCGACACCCGGGTCCAGTGGCGGGTGATGAAGTCGTTCAGATAGACGTCCATGAAGTCGCGGGACTGCATCTCCTTGATGTCGGCCCCGGCGGCGAACGCCTTTTCCGAGCCGGTCAGCACCACGGCGCCGATGGCCTCGTCGGCCTCGAACGCGTTCAGGGCCTGCTCCAGCTCCTTGACCAGCGTCGAGTTCAGCGCGTTCAGCGCTTCCGGCCGGTTCAGCCGGATCAGCCCGACGGCGCCCCTGGTCTCGACGATCAGTGTCTCGTAGGTGGTCATGTCTCTCTCCCCCTCTTTCCTGGGTCTGCTTGTTCGGTCGGAACGGTTCTGGCCGTCAGCGCGGCGCGATGGCGATATGGACGACCAGCTGGCCGTCGCGGCCGGTGAAGCCGAGCGACAGGCGCTCGTTCTCGCGGGCGAAGGCGCCCTCGCGATCCCGCGCCCAGCCAAGCTGGGGCAGCGCGGCCTCGTAGAATTCCTCGACCCGGCGGCGCTGGACCGGGCCTGCGGCGTCGACCTCGACGATGCGGCCGTCGGGCTTGTCGAAGACCACGGCGCCGGGCTTTTCGGTCAGGCCGGGCATCAGCGGCACGTCGTCGGCCACCGACAGGAAGCCGCCGGCGGCGGCCGCGACCGTGGTCGCGGCAAGCATCAGGGCGGCAATGGCGATGGCGAGCCTCATGGGGTCAGGCTAGTCCGGCCGCTCAGCGCTGGCAATGGCGGCAGAAAAAGGTCGACCGGCCCGACTGGACCAGCCGTCCGACCGGCCGTTCGCAGGCGACGCAGGGTTCGTTCTCGCGGTCGTAGACCTGGAAACGCGACTGGAAATAGCCGAGTTCGCCGCTGGCCTGGACGTAGTCGCGCAGCGACGAGCCGCCGGCCGCGATCGCCTCGCCCAGCACCGCGACGATCTCGGGCACCAGGGCCTCGGCCCGCTTGCCGGCGACGGTCGCGGCTTCCCGCGTCGGGCTGATCCGGGCGCGGAACAGCGCCTCGCAGACATAGATGTTGCCCAGCCCCGCCACCACCCGCTGGTCGAGCAGCGCGGCCTTGATCGGGGTCTTCCGGTCCTTCAGCGCCGCCGACAGCACGGCCGCGTTGAACTGGTTCGACAGCGGCTCCGGCCCCAGGTCGCGGAACAGCGCATGCTGCTCCAGCGCATCGGTCTGCCCCAGCTCGACCAGGCCGAAGCGGCGGGCATCGTTGAAGGTGATGCAGGTGCCGTCGTCCAGCGTGAAGACCAGGTGGTCGTGGGTGCCGAACGCGGTACGCGGCCGGTCCTCGATATACATCCGCCCGGACATGCCGAGATGGGCGATCAGCGTCTCGCCGCCGTCGAGGTCGACCAGGATGTACTTGGCCCGCCGCCTGACCCGCGCGATGCTCCGGCCGGTCAGCCGCTCGGCCAGGGCGGGCGGGAACGGGCGGCGCAGGTCCGGGCGGCGCACCAGCGTTTCGGCGACGCGCCGGCCGGTCAGGCGCGGGCTCAGGCCGCGGACGACGGTTTCGACCTCGGGAAGCTCGGGCATGAACGCCTATGATGGGGGGAGGGACATCGGCCGAATCCTACCCCTTGGGGCGGAGGGCGTCGAGGCTGTAGAACACCAGCGCCGTCCAGATCAGCCCGAAGGTGATGCCCTGCACCCAGGTGAAGGGCTCGCGCCACACCGTCAGGGCCAGCACGAACTGCAGGGTCGGCGCCATGTACTGCATGAAGCCGAGGGTGGTCAGCTTCAGCCGGCGCGCGGCGATCGCGAACAGCAGCAGCGGTACCGCGGTCAGCGGCCCGAACCCGACCAGCAGCAGGTCGGTGGTCCAGCTGTCGCCGTAGCTCGACTGCCCGGTCGCGCCCAGCCAGACCATGTAGCCGAGCGCCAGCGGCGCGACGATCCCGGTCTCGACCGTCAGCCCGGTCAGGCTTTCCACCGGGGCGCGCTTGCGCACCAGGCCATAGAGCGCGAAGGAGACGCCGAGCGACAGCGCCACCCACGGCGGATGGCCGAGCGCCACGGCCTGGTTCAGCACGCCCAGCGCCGCCAGCCCGACGGCGATCGCCTGGAAGCGCGACAGCCGTTCCTTCAGCACCAGCACGCCGAGCGCGACGTTGAGCAGCGGGTTGATGTAGTAGCCGAGGCTCGCCTCCAGCACCCGGCCCTCGGCCACCGCCCAGATGTAGATCGACCAGTTGACGGTGATCAGCAAGGTCGACAGGGCCAGGGCACGGCGCGTCTTCGGGTTGCCGATGGCCGATTTCAGTTCGTCCCATCGTCGCAGGACGGCCAGGAAGATCAGGCAGACCACCAGCGACCAGAAGACCCGCTGGGCCAGCACTTCCCACAGCGGGATTTCGGCCACGGCCTTGAAGTAGAGGGGGGCGATCCCCCAGATGAAATAGGCGGACAGACCCGCGAGGATGCCCATCCGGGTACCTGGCGGGGCGCCCGATCCCTGAAGCGCCGCATTTTGGTTCTGCATTGTCGCGGGTTTTTACGGGGAAACCGTTGCGGCCGCCAAGGGGCAAACATATATAGAGGCCAACTCGGGCAATTCCCGCCGGGAAACGCCCGTAAACTTGAATTGAGACCTGGTAGGGGAAGGGTTCGGCGCCGTTCGCGGGCCTGGTCCTTCTGCCGCAGACACAGAGGAAGACCATGGCAAAAGTAATCGGTATCGATCTCGGCACGACCAACAGCTGCGTCGCGATCATGGAGGGCAAGCAGCCCAAGGTGATCGAGAACGCCGAGGGCGTGCGCACCACCCCGTCGATGGTCGCGTTCAGCGCCGACGGCGAGCGTCTGGTCGGCCAGGCCGCCAAGCGCCAGGCGGTGACGAACCCGGAGAACACGCTGTTCGCGGTCAAGCGCCTGATCGGCCGGCCGTTCAACGATCCGGCGACCGAGAAGTACAAGTCGATGGTCCCCTACAAGGTCGTCAAGGGTGACAACAACGACGCCTGGGTCGAGGCCGGCGCGAAGAAGTACTCGCCGTCGCAGATCTCGGCCTTCATCCTGCAGAAGATGAAGGAAACCGCCGAAAGCTATCTCGGCGAGACCGTGACCCAGGCCGTCATCACCGTTCCCGCGTACTTCAACGACGCCCAGCGCCAGGCGACCAAGGATGCCGGCCGCATCGCGGGCCTCGAAGTCCTGCGCATCATCAACGAGCCGACCGCCGCGGCCCTGGCCTACGGCCTCGACAAGCAGGACGGCAAGACGATCGCGGTCTACGACCTGGGCGGCGGCACGTTCGACGTGTCGATCCTGGAGATCGGCGACGGCGTGTTCGAGGTGAAGTCGACCAACGGCGACACGCTGCTGGGCGGCGAGGACTTCGACCTGCGGATCGTCGATTACCTGGCCACTGAGTTCAAGAAGGACCAGGGCATCGACCTCAAGAACGACCGCCTGGCCCTGCAGCGGCTGAAGGAAGCCGCCGAGAAGGCGAAGATCGAGCTGTCGTCGTCGATGCAGACCGAGATCAACCTGCCGTTCATCACGGCCGACCAGTCCGGTCCGAAGCATCTGACGATGAAGCTGACCCGCGCCAAGCTGGAGCAGCTGGTCGAAGACCTGATCGAACGCACCATCGCCCCCTGCAAGCAGGCGCTGAAGGATGCCGGCATCTCGGCCGGCGACATCTCGGAAGTCGTGCTGGTCGGCGGCATGACCCGCATGCCGCGCGTCATCGAGCGGGTGAAGGAACTGTTCGGCCGCGAGCCGCATAAGGGCGTCAACCCGGACGAGGTCGTCGCCATCGGCGCCGCGATCCAGGCCGGCGTGCTGAAGGGCGAGGTCAAGGACGTCCTGCTGCTCGACGTGACCCCGCTGTCGCTCGGCATCGAGACGCTGGGCGGCGTGTTCACCCGGCTGATCGACCGCAACACGACGATCCCGACGAAAAAGAGCCAGACCTTCTCGACCGCCGAGGACGGGCAGACCGCGGTGACCATCCGCGTCTTCCAGGGCGAGCGCGAGATGGCCGCGGACAACAAGATCCTCGGCCAGTTTGACCTGGTGGGCCTGCCGGCGGCGCCGCGCGGGGTGCCGCAGATCGAGGTCACCTTCGACATCGACGCCAACGGCATCGTCCACGTCTCGGCCAAGGACAAGGGTACCGGCAAGGAACAGCAGATCCGCATCCAGGCGTCGGGCGGCCTGTCGGAAGCCGACATCCAGCGCATGGTCAAGGAGGCGGAGGAGCACGCCGCCGACGACAAGCAGAAGCGTGACCTGGCCGAGGCCCGCAACCAGGGCGAGGCGCTGATCCACCAGACCGAGAAGACCATCAAGGATCTCGGCGACAAGGCCCCGGCGGGCGAGAAGTCGGCCGCCGAGACCGCGATCACCGCGCTGCGCGAGAAGCTGACCGGCGAAGACCCGGAAGCCATCAAGTCGGCGACCGAGGCCCTGGCCCAGGTGTCGATGAAGCTGGGCGAGGCGCTCTACAAGGCGCAGCAGGGCGAAGCCGGCGCGGCCGGCGGCGAGGCGGGCGCGCAGGGCGCGGCCGGCGCCAAGGCCGATGACGGCATCGTCGATGCCGACTTCGAGGAAGTGAAGGACGACAAGAAGAAGTCCGCGTGAATCTAGTCGCGGCTTGAGGCTAGCGGCCCGTCATCGCCAGATGGCGGGCCGTTTGCATCGAGTCGCCCTGCCGGGGTGGGCGCCGCGATGGCGAAGCAAGACTATTACGAACTGCTGGGCGTCCAGCGCGGCAGTTCGGCCGACGAACTGAAGAAGGCGTATCGCAAGCTGGCGATGCAGTATCACCCGGACCGCAACCCGGGCGATCAGGAAGCCGAGCGCAAGTTCAAGGAAATCAACGAGGCCTACGAAGTCCTCAAGGACGACCAGAAGCGGGCGGCCTACGACCAGTTCGGCCATGCCGCCTTCGAGGGCGGGGGCGGCCGCGGTCCCGGCGACTTCGACTTCTCGGGCTCGTTCTCCGACATCTTCGAAAGCTTCTTCGGCGACATCATGGGCGGCGGGCGGCGTGGCGGCGGCGGGCCGTCCGGCGCGCAGCGCGGCGCCGACCTGCGCTACAACCTGGAAGTGACGCTGGAGGAAGCCTTCGGCGGCAAGCAGGCCAAGATCAAGGTGCCGACCTCGGTCGCCTGCGACAGTTGCAACGGCTCGGGCGCCGCCGCCAATTCCAAGCCGATCGCCTGTCCGACCTGCCAGGGCCGCGGCAAGGTGCGGGCCCAGCAGGGTTTCTTCACGATCGAACGGACCTGCCCGTCCTGCAACGGCGCCGGCCGCATCATCGAGAATCCCTGCAAGGAGTGCGGCGGGGCCGGCCAGGTCCACCGCGAGAAGACGCTGCAGGTGCAGATTCCGCCCGGCGTCGAGGACGGCACCCGGATCCGCGTGTCGGGCGAGGGCGAGGCCGGCTTCCGCGGCGGGCCGCCCGGCGACCTCTATATCTTCCTGTCGGTCGCCCCCCACCGCCTGTTCAAGCGCGAAGGCATGCATCTTTATTGCCGCGTGCCGTTCAAGATGACGACGGCGGCGCTGGGCGGCGTCATCGAGGTGCCGACGATCGACGGCGGCCGCGCCAAGGTGACGATCCCGCCGGGCACCCAGACCGGCAAGCAGTTCCGCCTGAAGGGCAAGGGCATGCCGGCGCTGCAGGGCGCCGGTACCGGCGATCTCTACGTGCTGGCCAATGTCGAGACCCCGGTGAACCTGTCCAAGCGCCAGCGCGAACTGCTCGAGGAATTCGAGTCGGCCGGCGGCGACGACACCTCGCCCGAGACGTCCGGGTTCTTCGCCCGGGTCAAGGAGATGTGGGACGGCATGAAGGGGTGATCCCGCATGAGCGCCGCTGTTCTCGGGCGTCACGATGTGGGGTAGAGTGGCGGGCATGAGCCGCGTCATTCGAACCACGATCGATGATTTGCCCGAGGCGCTGGGGTTCTATGCGGGCTCCCGTCAGGTCGAGGTGCGCGTCCTGGACGCCAGTGATGACGAGCAGCGCGAGGCGTTGCGGCGCCTGATCGAAGCGCGTGCCACTGACGGCAAATCCCGAATTCCCGCCGAGACGGTATTCGACGACGCTATTGCACGCATCGAAGCGAAGAAGAAAGCCCGCCAGTCGGCCCGATAATGCCGCCTGTCCTTTTCCATCCCGACGCGCGGGGGGACTTCGACGACATCGCGGACTACATTGCTCGGCACGACGAGAACCGCGCCATCGCCTTTGTTCTGGAACTGCAGGTGGCCTGCCGGCGGTATGCGGACTTTCCTCGCTCTGGTCGCGATTGCGGCCACATCTTTCCAGGACTCCGGCGCTTTCCCCATGGCAACTATGTCATCTACTATCGAACGATGCCGGCTGATCGGGGCATAGAGGTGCTGCACATCATTCATGCAGCCCGGGATCATGAGAGCATCATGCGGGACGGCGAGCCGCCGGCTCGCCCTTAACCCTGCCGCCGGTCTCCGCCAAGATGCCGTCATGACCGAATCGCCGCTTTCCGCCGCCGAGAACGCCTCCACCGTCGAAACCGTGGTCGCGGCGATAACCGAGGGCGTGCGGTCCGGGCTGCTGGCGCCGGGCCAGCGGCTGGTCGAGGCCGATTTCACCCGGCGGCTCGGGGTCGGCCGCAGTTCGGTGCGCGAGGCGTTCCGGCGCCTGACCGCCGACGGCCTGCTGGCCTTCGTGCCGCATCGCGGCGTGTCGGTGCGCCAACTGACCCGGGGCGAGGTCGACAACCTGTTCGACATCCGCGGCGCGCTGGAAGCGCTGGCCGTCCGCCTGGCGCTGCCCCGGCTGGACCGCGCTGCGCTCGCCGCGCTGCAGGCCCGGCTCGATGCCGCCGAGGCGGCGGGCGACATGGCCGCCTTCTCCGCCTGCAACCGCGAATGGCACGCGCTGTTTCCCGCGGCGGCGGCCAATCCGCAGCTCGCGGCGATGATCGCCGGGCTGGGCAATTCGATCTACTGGCTGCAGTTCCGCGTGCTGGTCGACCGCGACCGCACCTTCGCCACCAATGCCGAGCATCGCGCGGTGACCGCCGCGGTCCTCGCCGGCGACGCCGAGGCGGCCGAGCGGGCGATGCGCGCCCATGTCGACGGCTCGCGCCGGCTGATCCAGTCACTGCCCGATTCCTGCTTCGCGGCTTGACGCCGGCATTATTGTCCGACAATTTTATCGGACAAAAGGAGGCGCCGATGCCGACCGCGGACTATCGCACGATCCCGCTGCCCGATTATGTCGAATACCCGGTCGAGGAGATGCGGGCGCGCGCCCAGGCCTTTCACGAGCACATCGCGCGGCGGCATACGGTGCGCGACTTCTCGCCCCGGCCGGTGCCGCGCGACATCGTCGAACGCTGCCTGATGGCCGCCGGCACCGCGCCCAACGGCGCCAACCACCAGCCCTGGCATTTCGCGGTCATCGGCGACCCGGCGATGAAACACCGCATCCGCCTGGCCGCCGAGGCGGAGGAGCGGGCGTTCTACGAGGGCCGCGCCGGCGAGGAATGGCTCGAGGCGCTGAAGCCGCTCGGCACCGATGCGGCGAAACCCTTTCTCGACATCGCGCCCTGGCTGATCTGCGTGTTCGGCCAGCGCCGCAGCCGGTCGGCCGACGGCCGGTTGCGCAAGAACTACTACGTGCCCGAATCGGTCTCGATCGCCACCGGCTTCCTGATCGCGGCGCTGCATGCGGCGGGGCTGGCGACGCTGACGCATACGCCGAACCCGATGGGTTTCCTCAACCAGATCTGCGGCCGGCCCGATTCGGACAAGCCCTATATCCTGCTGGTCGTCGGCTATCCGGCGGCGGATGCCCGCATTCCCGTGCACGCGACCGAGAAGAAGCCCCTCGATCAGATAGCGACATTCTTCTAGTCCCGTCTGGCGCCCGGGCGGCGGTTGCGGCAAAGTCGCCGCCGTCTTTCGTGCCGAAGGGATTGAAGAGATGTCGACCGTCAAGATCGGCCTGGCTGGCGCCGCCGGGCGCATGGGCATGGCGCTGGTCCGCCAGATCGCCGCGACGCCAGGGGCGGCGCTGGCCGGCGGTTTCGACCGGCCGGGCATTCCGCCGATCGGCCGCGACCTCGGCGATCTCGCCGGGATCGGGCCGGCCGGCGTCGCCCTGGCCGATGACGGGCTGGAGCTGTTTGCCGGCGCCGACGTGGTCATCGATTTCTCGACCCCGGCCGCCCTGCACGGCAATGCCGAGCTGGCCGCCCAGAACCACGTGCCCTACATCGTCGGCACCACCGGCCTGGGGACCGAGGAATTCGCCGCGCTGAAGCGCGCCGCCCGCCACACCGCGGTGGTGCAGAGCTATACGATGAGCCTCGGCGTCGTGCTGCTGGCCGCCACCGTGCGCAAGCTGGCCGCCCAGCTCGACGAGGATTTCGACATCGAGATCGTCGAGATGCACCACCGGATGAAGGTCGACGCCCCGTCGGGCACCGCCATCCTGCTGGGCGAGGCCGCCGCCGCCGGGCGCGGCGTGGCGCTGGCCGACGTCAAGGACAGCGGCCGCGACGGCCTCACCGGCCAGCGCCGGCGTGGCGCGATCGGCTTTGCCGCGCTGCGCGGCGGCAACGTGGTGGGCGAGCACACGGTGATCTTCGCCGCCGACAACGAGCGGCTGGAGCTGACCCACAAGTCGGCCGACCGCACCATCTTCGCCCGCGGCGCGGTCAGGGCCGCGCTGTGGGCCAAGGGCCGCCCGCCCGGCCTCTACACGATGAACGACGTGCTGGGCCTCGACGATGCGTAGGCTTGGCGCTGCCGCGCTGGTGCTGGCCGGCCTGGCGGCGGGCGCCCCGGCGCGGGCCAACGACGAGGTCGGCTGCGTCGATACCAAGTGGAACCTGACCGTCGACGACAAGATCTGCATCCAGGCCTTCCGCGACCCCAAGGTCGACGGCGTGGTCTGCCACGTCGCCCGCGCGCAGAAGGGCGGGATGAAGGGGGCGCTGGGCCTGGCCGAGGATACCTCGGACGCCTCGATCGCCTGCCGCCAGATCGGCCCGATCGCCCTTCCCGACAAGCTGAAGGACGGCGAGCAGGTGTTCCGCGAGGGACGCTCGCTGTTGTTCAAGACGCTGCATGTCGTGCGCTTCTACGACCGGGCCAACAACACGCTGGTCTATCTCTCCTATTCCGACAAGCTGGTCGACGGATCGCCGAAGAATTCGATCTCGACCGTGCCGATCATGCCCTGGGGGCGCTGAAAGCCGCAGGTCATGAGTCTTTCGCTGTCGTTGCCCCCGGCCTTCCGCCACCGGGCCTTCGCCCTGTTCTGGGGCGGGCGCATGGTCGTGACCTTCGCCATCCAGATCGTCTCGGTCGCGGTCGGCTGGCAGATCTACGACCTGACCCACGATCCCTGGGACCTCGGCCTGGTCGGCCTGGTCCAGTTCGTGCCCTCGGCCCTGCTGGTCCTGTGGACCGGGGCGGCGGCCGACCGCTTCGACCGGCGGATGATCATGATGCTGTGCGCCGCGGTCGAGATGGTCGCGGTATGCGTGCTGCTGTTCCTGGTGTTCGACGGCATCGGCCTGCTGTGGCCGATCTATGCCGCGCTCGCCGTCATCGGCATCGCCCGCGCCTTCTTCGCGCCGGCCAGCCAGGCGCTGCTGCCCAATCTGGTGCCGCGCGAGGATTTCGCCAGCGCGATCGCGCTGTCGGCTTCCGCCTGGCAGCTGTCCTCGATCGTCGGGCCGGTGACCGGCGGCCTGCTCTACGGCCTCTCGCCGCTGGTCGCCTATGGCACGGCGCTGGCGCTGCTGGTGCTGGGCATGGCGATGTTTGCCGGGATCGTCGTGCCGCCGCGCGTGGCGCGCATCCGCGAGGCCGGCTGGGGCAGCCTGGTCGCCGGGCTGCGCTTCATCTTCGCCGAAAAGGTCGTGCTGGGCGCGATCACCCTCGACCTGTTCGCCGTGCTGCTGGGCGGCGCCACCGCGCTGATGCCGGCGGTGGCCCGCGACGTGCTCGAACTCGGCCCCTGGGGCCTCGGCCTGCTGCGCGCCGCACCCGGGGTGGGGGCGCTGGCGGTGGCCGCCTGGCTGGCCTGGCGCCCGTTGCAGGACCATGTCGGGGCGCTGCTGTTCGTCTATGTCGCGCTGTTCGGCGTGGCGACGGCGGCCTTCGGCCTGTCGGATATCCCGTGGCTGTCGATCCTGCTGCTCGCGGCCATCGGCGGCACCGACATGGTTTCGGTCTCGGTGCGGGAAACCGTGCTGCAGCTCTGGACCCCCGATGCGATGCGCGGCCGGGTGACCGCCGCCAACATGGTGTTCGTCGGCGCCTCCAACGAGATCGGCGAGTTCCGCGCCGGCGCGATGGGCGCGGTCATCGGCGTGGTGCCGGCGATCGTGCTGGGCGGCGTCGGCACCGTGATCGTCGCCGGCCTATGGGCCTGGATGTTCCCCGGCCTGCGCCGGATCCGGCGGTTCGAACAGCGTCATTGATCGTGGCTCCAGGGGGCCTGGCGCCAGTCGTTCAACGCGCGCTGCAGCGCGGCGCCGAGGTCGCGGCGCTCATCGGGGCTGAGGAAGCTGCCGACGACGACCTTGGTGCCGTGGCTGGTCAGCACCACCTGGCAGTCGCCGGACGGGTGTTCCTCGACCGCGACCCGCAGCCAGTAGGGCTGCAGCTCGATGCGCTGCTCGGCCCCGCGGGCGGTGACGTGATGGATGACCAGGGTTTCGCGGCCGAGGCGGATGGTCTCGCGCGCCTCGCCGGCGCGGGTCGAGGCGCGCAGGCACAGATAGAGCAGGACGACGTCGAGGCCGAGAAAGCCGAAGACCGGCCAGGCGCCCAGCGCCCAGAACAGGATGCCGAAGGCCGACGAGGCCGCGCCGACCCCGGCGATCAGCCAGAACCGCCCCCGCGGCCCCAGCGAGCGATGCGGGTGCAGCGCGGCGTCGAACCACAGCCGCCCGGACGGGCCGCCCGGCGGCAGGTGGGAGGTGGTTGCATCGGCCTGGGCCATCGGCGAAGGATAGAGCCCCAACAATCGCTTCGCCAGACCATCCGTCATCGCCAGCCGAAAAGAGCGTCCATGCCCGCCCGCCGCGCCTCCAAGCTGTCCAAGGCCGAGATCGAGACCCTGTTTTCCCGCCTGGCCAGCCGCAACCCCGAACCCCGCACCGAGCTCGCTTACAGTAACCCCTACACCCTGGTCGTGGCCGTCGCGCTATCGGCCCAGGCGACCGACATCGGGGTCAACCGGGCGACCCAGGCGCTGTTCGAGACGGTCGACACGCCGCAGAAGATGCTCGACCTCGGCGAGGAGGCGCTGATCGGCCATATCAAGACGATCGGCCTGTTCCGCAACAAGGCGAAGAACGTGATCGCGCTGTCCCGCATCCTGGTCGACCGCTTCGGCGGCGAGGTGCCGCAGGACCGCGAGTCGCTCGAAAGCCTGCCGGGCGTCGGCCGCAAGACCGCCAACGTGGTGCTGAACGTCGCCTTCGGCCACGAGACCATCGCCGTCGACACCCATATATTCCGCGTGGGCAACCGCACCGGCCTGGCGCCGGGCAAGACGCCCGAGCAGGTGGAAGAGGTGCTGCTGAAGGTCGTGCCCGCCCCCTGTCGCCGCCACGCCCATCACTGGCTGATCCTGCACGGGCGCTATATCTGCATCGCCCGCAAGCCGCGCTGCCCGGTGTGTCCGATCGAGGATGTCTGCAGGTTCAAGGATAAGACGCGGGAGCAGTAGCGGCCCGGGAAACCTGCAGCAATGCCCCTCATGGCAGGCCGACCCCGAAAGATTTGAAAAATTTCTGTAGCAAATTTGTTAAGGTGGTCGCGTGTGTCCGGCCCAAAAAAAATCGTTTAAGGAAAGGAAAATGCCTTGGGGGGCAAAAATCTGGGGCTTTTCTCACAAACCGGGCGGGGAGCCGCTGAGGTCGACCGCGTTTCGACCGACCTCGTGGCGGGATGGGCTTGCTTTCACGACAATTCTGAGCGGGTTGTCGTCGAAGTGCTCGTCGATGGCGTCGTCGTCGCCTCCACTGTTGCCAACAATTTTCGCCCCGACCTGAAGCAACTCGGGATCAGCGACGGGTACAGTGGCTTTCAGTTAGAGTTCCCAGCCCGGTGCTTCGACGGCGCTTCTCACGTTGTCATTCTTCGCGAGGCTTCGACACAGGCATTGCTGACCAGAGAGCCAGTAGCTCTCGAATTTGCACAAAAGCCAGTTGATGCCGGCCTGATCGGCCTATTCGAGCATGTCGACAGACGTGGCACGGTCTCCGGTTGGGCGATGAAGCGCAGCGCCCCCGACGTGCCTGTCACGGTTGATGTTTTAGTGGATGGAGTCGCGGTTGTTTCACGGCCGACTGACATAATTAGACCCGATCTTATCAGTGCCGGAATATCGAAGGGACGCAGTGGCTTCAACATTTCAATACCGTCGTCAGCGTTCAGCAGCTTGATGCATGAGGTCTCCATCGCCATTGATGGTCAACCTTTGGGTGGCGGCTCGAAGACGTTGGACTGGTCCAGCGACGCCACTCTCCTGATCGCACGCGGTCGCGGCGGCGAACTCTTGGTAGAATTGCGGGGATGGCCTGGGACCAGTGCGGTCGCCGAACTGCTAGTCAACGGCGTATCGATTGATAGCGTCGTTCTCCAAAAAGACGAAGATGATCGTGTTTCGGGTGTATGGAGTAGCCGGAATGATCTATTAAAAAATAGAATTAACGCATGTCAGGCTGTTTTCAGAGACGGATCGGGGATTGTTTTACGAAGTGACGTTATTTTGTGGCATAGAGAAGAGTACGCTATAGAAATAGAATCGGCTAATTTCGAAAGTATTTCGGGTTGGGTCGTTAAATTAAGAGATGAGCGGCCCGTCGATCTCGGCCTTTATGATTGCGGCAATCTGATCGCTACTGTGACGGCAGATCTGGATCGCAATGACGTACAGAAGGAATTATGTTTATCCAGCGGCCGGTGTGGCTTCAAGTTCTCGCTGCCGAAATGGGGCGGCAAGGCGGGGAAGAACTTCGAGATAAGGGATAACGAACTCGATTTGCCCATAGGTCAGATCTGGATCGGCTACCGATACGATGCGCTAACCGCTCTGGCGCGGTACGCGGCAAAACAAGATCACTTAAATGCACAGGAGATTTTAGCGCCCGCGTTAATTCAGCTCATATCCAGTTCAAAAGACGATGTGATATATCACTTCCGAAAATCTTCCTCTGGATCGATCGATAGTGATCAATTTGGAGTAGATGTTGTCATCCCTGTATATGCGGGAGCATTAGAAACCGTCGAATGCATAGAATCTGTTCTTTCAGTAAAGAACGGCACTAATCATAGAGTAATCATAGTAAATGACTCCTCAAATGATCCGATTATTATAAAATATCTGGATTCTATCGAAAAAAATGATAACGTGCTGATATTACATCGCAACAAAAATGGCGGTTTTTCCGAGGCGGTCAATATCGGCCTCATCGTGTCCGGCTCCAACGATGCAGTGATCCTAAACTCAGATACGGTTGTCCAAGACAATTGGCTCGACAGGCTAACCAGCGCCGCTGCGACTGACGATCGAATTGCGACCGTCACGCCGCTTTCCAATAACGGAGAAATATGCACATTTCCCTACATCTGTAAGTCGCTTCCCGTGCAATCTTCCACGATTGCTGCACTCGTGGATCAGACGGCAGCCCAGAAGAACAAGGGCGAAGTGCGGGATATACCGGTCGGTGTCGGTTTCTGCCTCTTCGTCCGACGGAAGGCAATAAACGAAATCGGACTCCTCGACGCAGCGAAGTGGGGTCGCGGATATGGCGAGGAGGTTGACTTCTGCCTGAAGGCTGCAGCGCGCGGTTGGAGAAACGTAGTTGCTGGCGACATCTTTGTCGTCCATCGAGGTGGTGTTTCTTTCGGAGAAGAAAAGAAAAAGCTTATCTTCGAGAATAGTAAAGAAATATCAAAATTATACCCGTTCTTTGATGATCTGGTCCACCGGTTCATATCTACTGACCCGCTACGCCCGCTTCGCCGCAGGATTGCATACCAACTTTTAGATGGTCTTTTGCCGAAAAAGCGATTTCTGCATCTCGTACACGACTTCGGCGGGGGCACAGAAAAATATGTGAATGATATATGCGCGTTGATCGAGGCCGAGGGCGGGGGCGTCGCGATTCTGCGATCCGGCAAAGAAGGCGATGTCAGGCTTTCGTTCAGATTGGCCGGGAATAACCTCGATGGGCTATTTCTTGACGATCACAACGAGGAATACGGCGCCGGAGACATATCGCAGCTTCTGAAAGATCTCGAACAGCTGGGATTTCAGAAGATATTTGTTCATTCGCCCCTCAATATGAATCAGAAATTATTCGATTGGATTTCGGGAAGAGACTATGACATTTCAATACACGATTACTCATGGACATGTCCGAGAGTGCATCTATACGTAGACAAAGGAGTCTATTGCGGCGAAGATCTTCAAAATTGTAACGCTTGTGTCCGAATAAACGAACCCCATCGTGGTGCGAGAGATTTAGTCCGTCGTGCGGGATTTGACGTAGGGCTCTATCGTGCGAACCTCGCGCGGGTTGTTGCAAGCGCTGGCCGGGTCTTTTGTGGCGCGAATGACGTGAAAGAACGCCTGGAGCGTCACGGTTTCCAGGGGAACTATCGAGTGATCGCTCATCCCCTGCCGGAGGAAGCGGAGTACCACCCTTTAGTAATGCGCAGGGATCAAGCCGGGAAAATACGTGTCGGCGTGTTTGGCGCGATAAGCGACATTAAAGGATTTCACCAGCTGGTTGAATGTATTGATTTGGCAGTAAGCGGGGATACTCCTATTGAATTTGTGGTATTCGGCTACACCATGAAGGATTCTATAATAAATAACAAAAGAAATGTTCAAATAACGGGAAAATACGAAGAGAAAGATCTTCGGTTTCTAATTGAAAAACATGCGCCCGATGTGGCCCTGTTTCTTAATCAAGTGCCGGAGACATTTTCCTATACTCTAAGTTACTGCTTGATGATCGGGTTGTGGCCGATAGTAACCGATATAGGTGCGCCCGCTGAGAGGGTGCGCGCGGCGCAATTCGGCACCGTAATCCCTCTCGAACTAGAAGCCGCAGGGATCATAAGGGCGATCGTAAATACGACCACAAAAAATCGAGCGCATTCGCCAATAAAGCCGTCGATCAGTCTTCCGAAAAGTTTGCATGAATACGGCTATGACTAATTTACCAGTTGCCTCGAGGGCGGTCGCGCGGACAATTGGGCCCGCTACGCCGGCATGGGTCCCGGTTCAATCGGATTGGATGCAGTCCTGCGCCATCCGCCTGCTCTCCAGGAGCGCGGTGTCGCTGCGGGCACACACGCCATCCGGTGAGGCGCTCACGGCGTTGCGCTGCCCGTTGGGCAACGGGCACTGGCTTCTGCATGTCATTCCTCGTCCGTCACTTGGTGTTGCCCCATAGCGGTCTATAGGGGGTTGGCGCGGCCTTGCTAGCTCCATGGCTTTTGAAGTAAGATCGGTGGAGATAGAGAGGAAATCATGAATCTTCCCGAGAACGAGATAGAAAATTTTATCGCTACGTCAATAATGCCTTTAGAGGGGTGGATTAATCCCGATGCAGCTCACGTTATTTGCCTTGCACTAAATCACCAATACTCGCTTGGCGATTTTGGAGGCATTTTGGAGTTTGGAGTTTGGAAAGGTAAGCTGCTGTCTTTACTTTGCAAATTTCGGGCTGATGGCGAGTCTGTGACCGGAGTTGACGCATTCGTTGGTCTAACGGAGGCGCAGGCTATACACCGAACTCAAGAAATAAGAAGAAATATAGAATCAGTTTGCGGGTCTTCGGAATTTGTTGATATTTTTAGAGGACGGAGTACAGGCTATTATCAATCGCCGAAAATCGTTATGCGAAAAGTTATTAGTATAGATGGTGGAAATGATTTTTTGTCCCGTGTTGGTGACCTAGAGTATTCTTCCAGGTTTCTAACAAAATACGGTATCATCATAATGAATGGCGTATTCAATAGGTTTAATCCAGATTCTTCGCAGGCGCTATTTCATTTTCTGGCATCGGAGTCTGGGCGCGATTTCTGTGTAGTCGCAGATTGCAATAATAAGACTATTCTATGTAGGAGGGAGGCGCATTCATCCTATTACGACTTCTTTCAGCTGAGAATCTCACGAAGAGACCTCCCTTTGTTCGTGCGAACCGCTGAGAAACTTGATAGCTTCGGGACGCACTATAGTCCGAGAATTGAAGGCATTCCTATAATACCGTTCGCCTGATGTGGGGGTTGCTATGGCCGAGCAATATCAGTCCTTCCTTAACAAGAAGGGGGCGTCTGACTCTTTTGAAAAACTGAGAAAGCTCGGCTTGCCTAATCTGCATGGCAAATCGTTCTTGGATGTCGGATGTAATGAAGGTTTTTTTTGTGGTGTCGCATATTATGCTAGCGCGAAAAAAATTGTCGGACTTGATTTAAATAGTGAATTTATTGAGAGAGCGAAATCTCGGTTTCCTTCGGTAGATTTTCGCTGCTCATCTTGGGACGCAGATTTGAGTGAATTCGGTTCCTTTGATGTAATTCTGCTTGCATCCGCAATTCACTACGCAGCCGATCAGCCCGCCCTGATCAAAAAGCTATTGGGTCTTCTTGCGCCCAGGGGGATTCTTGTTCTGGAACTTGGGATTGCCCCGGGGGAAGGCGATGCTTACGTCGAGGTCAAGAGAAGTGCCGGCGATTCGCGCCAATACGCTACCATGCGGGCTCTCGACAAGGCATTAGATGGATTCGTATTCCGTGTGATCGGACAAAGCGTGCCTCAAAGTGGTGATCCAGTACCCCGTTGGGTCGTCCACGTGACGCATCGCCGACCTACGATCATGTTTTTTGACTCCCCATCGTTCACCGGGAAGTCTTCAACGGTCAGAACTCTCTCCAAATTTTGTGGCGTGAAGCCTGACGGTTTCCGGGTAGCAGGCATAGACAGAGTTCTTCAGGACATCGAATTCTCAATGTCCGAAAAATATCCCTCTCATAGGAAAATTATAGATAAAATTTCTACGTTCAAAAAAGAGAAATCTATTTTTGCTAATGTAATACTAGAGATGATCGGTCATGAAGATCATATCGACGATTTTGTATCTTTTATCATAGATTATAGAATAGATGGCGCTTTAATGACCCTTTGGGATGGATACATCCCGGAAAAATATCGCTATCAATTTCGAGAAAATTTTTCCAGGCGCGGATTTATAGTCTGGGGCGCTGATCCCTTCGATAACCTGGGGCATCAGCGGTTGAATCCTGTCGAGCTAATGGTAAATTTGCCGATCGGAGCAGCCTTCCAATCTTCGCAAGATCTCAGAGTCTATCTTGATAGCGCAACGATCGAGAGCGGCAGCCTGACGCTGGTTGGCTGGGCGGCCGATGCCGGTACCAAGACGCCCTTAGAACAATTCTTGGTCTTTTTCGGTGAGACCCTCGTGGAGGACGCTGAAATTCGACGTTGCAGTCGGCCTGGCGCAAATCGCGAAATTGGATGTCCGCCGGAGGTTTTGCTCGGTTTTCAGATATTGATCTCCGCGGACCGGCTCAGATCGTTGCTGACGACCGAGATTCTATTTCTTGGTCTCGCTGGCAAGAATGACCTGCTCAAGCAACTCCTGGGGCTTCGTCTTTTCGTCCAGGATCGCAATGGCGGTGTGCTTGAGGCAAGATATTCGAGCAAGCTTCAAATAGTAACCGGATGACAACCTGGTCCGATCTCCGAGTGGAGTTGGCGGAGTGCACCAAGGTGGGCGTGTGTCCATCCTTCTGGTGGAGAGACGACGATCTTGGTCGTCAAGATTCTCGCCTGCCTCTGTTTTGGAGAATTGTCGATCGCGTCAAGGTACCCATCTGCGCCGCAGTAGTGCCGGGCTGGATCGACGTGGGAATCGCCGACGAAATTCGGGGCAGGACAACGATCAGCGTTGTCCAACACGGATCAAGTCATGTCGCATATTGTAAGCTAACCGAGTATCCTACATTCAGGAATAAAAAGATCGTTGGCGACGAAATTGGATCTGGATGGAAAAGAATCAAGGCAGTTTTCGGAGACAAGGCCTTTCCTATATTTGTCCCGCCGTGGAATCATATATCTCCAAAATTTGGCAGTGAACTAGAAGATCTAGGTTTTGTAGCCTACTCTTCGCGGATTCTTACCGGCCCTTGGGTCAACTCAAACCTTGGAAAAGTTCGGGAAATTCCAGTACATGTAAATACGACCCGCCCGGGTGCAATTTATATCGGAGATGAAGTTTTTCTGGAATCTATTGTCAGACATCTGCGCGCGCGCCGCAAAGGCTTAGCGCATCCCATTATTCCTACTGGGGTTCTCACGCATTATTTTATAGATCCTGTTGCATTTGATGCGATGGAAAAGCTCGTAGACTATGTCCAAATAGCAGGTGGTAGGTGGTGTGATGGTTCTGACATAGTAAATATCGCGGCCAATTTAAACTGATTACTCCAATATATTGCTTAGCTGGCCCGGACTTAATTTATTGCTCACTTTACAAACACTCGCGTGACGTAACTGACTAACCCGTCCACCGCTTCCTCCACCCCCATCGCCGCCGTATCCACCACCAGTTCCGGCGCTTCCGGCGCCTCATACGGCGCGCTGATGCCGGTGAACTCGGCGATCTTGCCGGCCCGCGCCCGGGCATAGAGGCCCTTGGGGTCGCGGGCCTCGCAGGTGGCGAGGTCGGCCTGCACGTAGATCTCGTGGAAACCTTCGCCGCAGGCCTGGCGGGCGCGGGCGCGGTCCGAGCGGTAGGGCGAGATGAAGGCGGTGATGCAGATGAAGCCGGCCTGCGCCATCAATGCCGCCACCGCCCCGGCGCGGCGGATGTTCTCGGCCCGGTCTTCCGGGCTGAAGCCGAGATCGGCGTTCAGCCCTGAGCGCAGGTTGTCGCCGTCCAGCACGAAGACCTGGCAGCCCCGGTCGAACAGCCGGCGTTCCAGCTCGCCGGCCAGGGTCGACTTGCCCGAGCCCGACAGGCCGGTCAGCCACAGCACGCCGCCCGCATGGCCGTTGCGCCGCGCCCGCTCCGGCCGGCCGACATGCGAGGCCACCTCGGTCAGGTTGTCGGCCTTGCGCACCAGGCGGCGGCGCAGGTCCTCGTGCCCGGCCGGGCTGGCGATGCCGCCGCCGGCGATCGCGCCGTCGTCGTCGAGCAGCACGAAGCGGCCGGTGCGGGGCAGCCGCCGCCCGTCGTCGAGCGCCACCACCCGGCGGCAGCGCAGCACCACCTCGGCGATCGCATTGGCCGGCACGGCGCCGGTGCCCAGCGCCTCGAGCCGCGCGGCGTCGGTCACCGCGAGGATTTCCTCGACCACCGCCACGGTTTCCTGGGTGCAGAGCCGCAGGGTCAGCCGGTCGCCGCGGCCCAGCGCCGCCGGTTTCAGCCAGAACAGCCGGCCGTGGAACACGTCGGTCAGCACCGGCAGGTCGGCCTCGTGGCTGGCGATCTCGCCGCGCTCGACGAAGATCGGGTCGGCCAGGGTGATGCCGACCGACATGCCGGCCCCGGCCGCCATCGGCGCGGTGCCCGGCGGCCAGGCCTCGATCGAGGCGATGCGCGAACGCCGCTCGCCCGGCGAGAAGCACAGCGTGTCGCCCACCGCCAGTTGCCCGCTTTCGATGCGGCCGGCGAGGATCCGGCGCTCGTCGAACTTGTAGACGTCCTGGATGGCCAGGCGCAGCGGCTGGTCCTCCGCCGCCGGCGGGCCCGGCCAGTCCTGCAGCGCCTGCAGCAGCGTCGGGCCGCGATACCAGCCGAGCCGGGGCGAGGCGGCGACGAGATTGTCGCCGTCGCGCGCCGCCACCGGCACCACCGCGCGGGCGGTGAGGTTCAGCCCGGCCAGCAGCGTGGCCAGCTCGGCCTCCAGCGCGGCGAAGCGTTCGGCCGAGAAGCCGATCAGGTCGACCTTGTTGACCGCGACGACGACCTGGCGATGCCCGATCAGCGGCAGCAGCCCGGCATGGCGCCGCGTCTGGTCGCGCACGCCTTCGGCGGCGTCGATCACCAGCACCGCGGCATCGGCGGCGGCGGCCCCGGTCACCATGTTGCGCAGGAATTCGACATGGCCCGGCGCGTCGACGATGGTGATCGGCCGGCCCGGCGCCCGCAGGCGGATCTCCGAGACGTCGACGGTGATGCCCTGGTCGCGCTCGAGCTGCAGCGCGTCGAGCAGGAAGGCCCATTCGAAGGGCATGCCGCGCCGGCTGGAGGCGGCGGCCACGGCGTCGAGCTTGCCCGGCGGCAGCGAGCCGGTCTCATGCAGCAGGCGGCCGATGACGGTCGACTTGCCATGGTCGACATGACCGACCATGACGACACGCAGCGGGCGCTGATCGGTCACGAGGCTTGGCTCCGTTCCACGAGGTCAAAAAGGCTGCGGCGGATATCGGCGATCACCCTGCGCCAATCGCCCGGTGCCGGCTGGCGGAAGATCCGCATCGTCGGGTACCAGGGGCTGTCGGCGCGGTGCTGAAGCCACCGCCACTCGGTATCGAACCGATTCAGCAGCCAGACCGGCCGCCCGACGGCGCCGGCAAGATGCGCCACCGCGCTGTCGGCTGCAATCACCAGATCGAGATTGGCGATCAGGGCCGCGGTATCGGCGAAATCGCCGATCGCGGCGGTCAGGTCGGTGAAACGGCCGGCCGGCATCGCCGGCATGCCGGTCGCGTCCTTCTGCAGGCTGAAGAACTCGATCCCCGGCACGGCGGCAAGGTCTTCCAGCAGGGCCGGGGCGAGCGAGCGGCGGGCATCCGCGGGCAGCCGCGGATTGCCGGCCCAGGCCAGGCCGACCCGCAGGGCCCGGCGCGGGCCGAGGCGCCGCGACCAGTCCTGCACGGCGTCGGGCGGCGCAGACAGATAGGGAATGGCCGCCGGTATGGTTTCGAGCGTGGTGCCGAACAGGCGCGGCAGGCTCATCATCAGGATCCGGCGCCTGCAGCTGGTATCGGTCTCGACGACCTCGGCCGCACCGTCGAGGCGCCGCAAGAGCCGCAGCAGCGGCCGCGGCGCCAGCACCGTCACCTGCGCGCCGCCCGCCGCCAGCAGCGGCACGTAGCGGCAGAATTGCAGCGTGTCGCCGAAGCCCTGCTCGGCCTGGACGACGACCCGGTCGCCCGGGCCGACCGGCCGGCCGGCATCGCCGTCATCGCGCCAGGCCTCGCCATAGGCAGCGGTGCGGCGGCGCCAGTCGTATTCGGGCCAGCCGCCGGGAAGGTCGCCCGCGGTCAGCAGGGCGCAGCCGAGATTGACGTGCAGCAACGCATTGCCGGGCGCGTGCCGCAGCGCCTCGCGCAGCAGCCCGGCGGCGGCCTCGGGCTTGCCGTTCTGCAGCAGGGCCGAGCCCAGGTTGATCGCGCCGTCGGCGAAATCGGGCTGCAGCGTCAGGCTGCGCCGGCCGTGGCGGATGGCGTCGGCGAAGCGCCCGCCCCCGACCAGCACGCCGCAGAGGTTGCCATAGCCATGCGGGTGGCCGGGGTCGAGCGCGATCGACAGCCGGTGCCGGTGCGCGGCCTGGTCAGGCCGGCCCGCCTGCAGCAGCGCCACGCCGAGGCCGTCGTGCAGCCGCGGCGCCGCGGGCGCGATCGCCAGGGCGCGGCGATACCAGGCGGCGGCCAGCGCCGGATCGCGGCCCAGCGCCACCTCGGCCAGCAGGCCGGCCGGCCCGGCATGGTCGGGGGCGACGGCTGCGGCGCGGCGCGCGGCTGCGGCCGCTTCGGCCGGCCTGCCGGCATCGCGCAGCTTCGCAGCCAGGCTTGCCGCGATCAGGCATTCCAGGTCGTCGATCGCCTGATCGGCCAGGCCGCGGGCGCGGGCCTGTCCGGCCAGGATCCGCGCGGCGTCGTGCTGGCCGAGCTCGTGGACGGTGGCGATGTAGAGCGCCCAGAATGCCGGCCGCGACCGCGCGGCTTCCGCCGCGGCGCGCAGATGGGGCAGGGCGCCGGTCAGCGCGCCGGCCTGCACGGCCAGCAGGCCCAGGTTGAAATGGGTGTCGGGATGGGCGGGGTCGGCGGCGAGCAGGGCGCGATAGACCTGCTCGGCTTCGGCCAGCCGGCCGGCCCGATGGTCGGCGGCGGCCTGCTCGAAGGCATCGGCAAATGACAGGGCGGCAGCCATCGGGCAACGCTGCCGCGTTCACATGTATCCGTCGGCGCGCAGCCGCTCGAAGGCGTCCTCGGCCTCGTGGTCCATGGTGCGGCCGGCGCGTTCCTCGGTGCGGGTCTGGGTCAGTTCGGCGATGATCTCGGGGATCGTCGCGGCGGTCGAGTCGATCGGCTGGGTGATGCCGATCTCGCCCAGCGAGCGGAAGCGGCGGCCGTCGCGCGCAAAATAGAGCGGCACCAGCGGAATGCCCTCCCGCTCGGTATAGCGCCAGATGTCGAGCTCGCTCCACGCCAGGATCGGGTGGATGCGCAGATGGCTGCCGGCGGGTGGCCGGGTGTTGAACTGGTCCCAGAATTCCGGCGGCTGGTGGCGGCTGTCCCAGCTGCCGTCGTTGGCGCGCGGGCTGAACACCCGTTCCTTGGCCCGGGTCGCCTGCTCGTCGCGGCGGATGCCGGCGATGATGCCGTTGAAGCCGTAGCGGGCGAGCGCCGCGCGCAGGCCCAGCGTCTTGCGCGCCGCGACGCGGGCGCCCGGCGGCAGGCTCGGGTCGGTCTCCTCGATCGGCGGGCAGGGGTCCTTGATCAGCTCGAGGCCCCAGTCGGCGACCAGGGCATCGCGGAAGGCATAGGTCTCGGGGAATTCCAGGCCGGTATCCAGGTGCATCACCGGGAACGGCACCCGGCCGAAGAACGCCTTGCGGATCAGCCACAGCAGCGTGTTCGAATCCTTGCCGATCGACCACAGCAGGGCGATGCGGTCGAGGCGGCTGAACGCTTCGCGCAGGATGAAGATCGATTGCTGTTCGAGCTGGGTGAGCGGATCCATCCGGGGCAAACTACAGGAGGTGGCGGGAAAAAATCCAGCCGCCTCACCGCTGCCAGCGGAACTGCAGCAGCAGGAAGCGCTGCAGCGGATTTCGGTTGTCGTCCGACATCATGAAGATGTCGACGGCACCGTCGGGCCGCTCGACGATGTCGATGCCTTCCATGTTGTCGACCGCCAGCGGCGGCGACCATTCGGCCAGCGTCTCGGGGTCGAGCGTGGCGCCGGGCTCGATATCCCGGGCGCGGACCAGGCCCAGCCGCGCGGCGATGCCGCCGATCCAGGTGAAGCGGCGCTGCAGCACCAGCACGTCGCCGTTGCGCAGGGCCACCGCGTCGGTCGGCACGAAATTGTTCGACCCCTGCCAGGCCAGCACCGACCAGCGGCCGCCGCGGCGCAGCCAGCCCTGGTGCAGGTCGCTCGGCCCCTGCGCCTCGGCCAGCATCAGCAGGTCGCCGCCGGGCAGCACGGCCACCGCCTCCAGCCCCTCGTTCTCCGGCAACTCGGCCACCGCCGCCGGCACCTCGACCGCCTGGGGCACCGCGGTGACCGAGGCATAGCGCCACAGGCGATGATAGCGTTCGAAGGCGACCAGCAGGCTGCCGTCGGTGTCGTGGCGCACCGCCTCGGCGTCGCCGCGCTGCTTGTCGGTGATGATGCGGCCGCGCCGGTCGCGCATCGGTTCGAAATCGGCCTCGGCGATGCCGGTGACCCGGCCCTGCGCATCGAAGGTCATCCGGCCCGACAGGAAATGGCCGAGGTCGGAGATCGCGACGAAGCGCCCGTCGCCGCCCGCGAAGCTGAAGCCGGAATAGCCGCCGAACCCGGAGCGCGAGCTGGCCAGGTCGAGCCCGGCGACGTAGCGCAGCTGGCCGATCGTGGTCTGGGCCGGATTTTCGGGATTGAGCGGAAGGGGGCGGGCGGTGATGGCGATGGGTTCCGCCGCAGCCGGCCAGGCGAGGCCGGCTGCGACCAGAACCGCGGCAACGACGCGGATCAACCTAGGTATTTCTTGAACCAGGCGGTCGCCTTGGCCCAGCCGTCGTCGGCCGCCGCCTTGCGATAGCTGGGGCGGTAGTCGGCGTGGAAGGCGTGGGGGGTGTCGGCGTAGATCTCGAACACCGATTCGGTGTTGCCGCCGGCCTTCAGCTTGTCCTTCATCTGGTTGACGCTGTCGACCGGGATACCGGTATCGGCGGCGCCGTACAGGCCCAGCACCGGCACCTTGATCTGGTCGGCGACGTCGATCGGATGCTTCGGGTTCATCTCGTTGGTCTGGCCGACGACGCGGCCGTACCAGGCCACCGCGGCCTTCACCTTCGGGTTGTGGGCGGTGTAGAGCCAGGTGATGCGGCCACCCCAGCAATAGCCGGTGATGCCGAGCTTGTCGCCGTTGGCCTTGCCGGTGGCGGTCGCCCATTTCACGGTTTCGTCCAGGTCGGCCATGACCTGGGCGTCCGGCACCTTGGCGACGATCGGCATGATCTGCTGGATGTCGGCGATCTTGGAGACGTCGCCCTGGCGGACGTAGAGTTCGGGCGCGACCGCGAAGAAGCCGAGCTTGGCCCAGCGCCGGCAGACGTCGCGGATATATTCGTGCACGCCGAAGATTTCCTGGATCACCAGGACCGTCGGGAACGGCCCGCCGGTGGCCGGATGGGCGTAGTAGCAGGGCATCGAGGCGCCGGCGACCGGGATGGTCCCCTCGCCCGCGGTCAGGCCGGCGGTGTCGGTGGTGATGGCCTGGGCCTGGACGGGGCCGGCGGCGGCGGCATAGCCGGTGGCCAGCAGCGAGGCGGCGACGAAACCGCGGCGGTTCAGCGAAATCTTGGGTACCAGCGCGCGGGCGTCGGCGACGATGTCGGTGTTCATGATCCTCTCCCTGATGATCGAACCGGGGGATGGTAGTGAAGAACCATGACCGGACAAGCGCCGCCGCGCGCCCTTCACCGGATCGTGTCCGCGCTCAGCCCCGCTCGGCCGGCAGGATCGCCAGCCGGTAGCCGACCCCCGGCTCGGCCAGCAGCAGCTGCGGCCGCCGCGGCTCGCGCTCCAGCTTGCGGCGCAGGTGGCCGACATAGACCCGCAGGTACTGCAGGTCGTCAATATGGTTCAGGTTCCAGACCTCGGCCAGGATCTGCTGGTGGGTGACGGCCTTGCCGGCATGGCGGGCCAGCAGGCGCAGGATGTCGTATTCCTTGCGCGACAGCTGCACCCGCGTCCCGTCGACGGTGATCACCCGGTGGACGAAGTCGATGGCGAGCGGGCCGGAGGCGAAGCGGACGAGATCGTCGACCACCCCTTCGCGCTGGCGCCGGTGGTGGCGCAGCATCACCTTCAGCCGCAGCGACAGGTCGTCCGGCGTGAACGGCAGGTCCAGGAAATCGTCGGCCCCGGCTTCCAGCGCCGCTGCCTTCTCCGCCCGCTGGCCACGGCGGCAGACATGCAGGATCGGCAGGGCCGACCAGTCGCGGATCCGCGCGATCAGCAGGGCCGCGGCCATGCCCGGCAGGGCCACGACCAGCATGTCGGCGCCGTTGGCCGCCAGCATGGCGACGGCCTGGTCGGCATCGGCGGCCGCGTCGGCGACATAGCCGTGCCCGGCCATCTCGACGCACAGCTTCTCGGCGCGCTGCCGATCGTCGTCGACGATCAGCAGCGCCAGGGTATGGGCGCTCATTGCGGTATCTCCTGCCCGGTGGGGGCGTTTGCTGGACGTTGGTTTACGCCCGGCCCCGGCCGTCGGCAGTGACTGGAATCACGGGGCGCGCCGCCGCCGCCTTAACCTTTTGTAACCTCGATCCGACGCGGTAGTGTGGCGGCGAAATCTGGAGGGTCGGGCGTGACGGATGGGCAATTGATCAGGCCGGTGTTGTTGTCGGGCGGATCGGGGACGCGGCTGTGGCCGCTGTCGCGGGCGCAGGCGCCCAAGCAGCTGATGGCGCTGGTCTCCGATCGCAGCATGCTGCAGGAAACGGCGCTGCGCGTCGCCGACCCGGCGCTGTTCGACAGCCTGTTCTGCCTGTGCAACGACGAGCATCGCTTCGCCGTGGCCGAGCAGCTCTCGGCGATCGGCGCCTTCGCCAACCCGCTGCTGCTCGAGCCGGAGGGGCGCAACACCGCGCCGGCCGCGGCGGTGGCGACGCTCGCCGCCGCCGAACGCGATCCCGAGGCGCTGGTCCTGCTGCTGGCCTCCGACCATGCGATCGCCGACGTCGCCGCCTTCCATGCCGCGCTGCGCGTCGGCGTCACGGCCGCGCGCGCCGGACGCATCGTCACCTTCGGCATCCGCCCCGACGCGCCCGAGACCGGCTACGGCTACATCGCGCTGGGCGACGAACTCGCCGCCGCGCCCGGCAGCCATGCGGTCGCCCGCTTCATCGAGAAGCCGGATGCCGCCCGGGCCGCGGCGATGATTGCCGCCGGCGGCCATGTCTGGAACGGCGGCATCTTCATGTTCCGCGCCGACGTCATGCTGACCGAGTTCGAGCGGCTGGAGCCCGAGCTGCTCGCCGCCTGCCGGGCGGCGCTGGCCGCGACGGCGGCCGACGGCGATTTCCGCCGGCTGGACGCGGCAGCCTTCGGCCGGGCCCGCAAGGTCTCGCTCGACTATGCGATCATGGAGCATACCGCGCTTGCCGCCGTGGTCCCGGTGGCGATGGGCTGGTCGGATGTCGGCTCGTTCTCGGCGCTGGCCGCGGTGCGCCCGGCCGACGCCGACGGCAACGTCGCGATCGGCGATGTCGTGGCGCAGGCGACGACCGGCAGCTACCTGCATTCGACCGGGCCGCTGATCGCCGCCCTCGGCCTCGAGGACATGGTGGTGGTGGCGACCGGCGATGCGGTGCTGGTGGTGCCCAAGGACCGCGCCCAGGATGTCGGGCGGCTGGTCGAACGGCTCAAGGCCGCGGGACGGCGCGAGGTGCAGAACCATCCGCTGGTCCACCGGCCCTGGGGCAGCTACCAGACCATCGACTTGTCGGAACGCTTCCAGGTCAAGCGGCTGGTGGTCAAGCCCGGTGCCGCGATCTCGCTGCAGTACCACCATCACCGGGCCGAGCACTGGGTCGTCGTCGCCGGCACCGCCGAAGTGCGGCGCGGCGACGAGACGATAATCCTGCACGAGAACGAATCGACCTACATTCCCCAGGGCACCACCCACCGCCTCGCCAATCCCGGCCGCATCCCGCTGCAGATCATCGAGGTGCAGTCGGGCAGCTATCTCGGCGAGGACGACATCGTGCGGCTGAGCGACACCTACGGCCGGGTCCCGGGCTAGGCGACGGCGTCAGTAGACGTCGCGGCGATAGCGGCCCTCGTCGGCCAGGCGCTCGACGGTCGCGGCACCCAGGATCTCGACGAGCGTCGCCTCGACACCCGGCGCCATGCCCGCGAGGCTGCCGCAGACATAGATCGCCGCGCCGTCCGCGACCCAGGCGCGCAGCGTCTCGGCCGCCGCCGCCAGCCGATGCTGGACGTAGAGGCGCCGCGCCTGGTCGCGCGAGAAGGCGAGGTCGAGCCGGGCCAGCGTGCCGTCGGCCAGCCAGGCCTCGATCTCGGCGCGATGGTGGAAGTCGCAGGCCGCCTGGCGTTCGCCGAATACCAGCCAGTTGGGGCCGGCCCCGGCCGCGGCCCGCGCCTTCAGATGGGCGCGCAGCCCGGCAAGGCCGGTGCCGTTGCCGATCAGGATCAGCGGGCGGTCCGGCGCCGGGCCATGGAACGACGGGTTCTCGCGGATGCGCAGCGCGATCTCGGCGCCGAGCGCGGCATGGGCGGTCAGCCAGCCCGAGCCGACGCCCGGCGTGCCGTCCTCGCGCACCGCCTGGCGCACCAGCAGGTCGAGGCGGCCATCGGCGGGCAGCGAGGCGATCGAGTATTCGCGCGACGGCAGCGGCGCCAGCCGGTCGGCCGCCTGTTGCGGCGCCAGCCCGGCGAGGTCTTCCGGCAGCGGCAGCAGGCTTTCGGCCACGGCCTCGGCAAGGGTCAGTGTCCGGCCGCCGCGGGCCACCGGCCGGCTGCCGTCGAGGCCGGCTTCGGCCAGGAAGGCCGCGACCGCCGCGGGCGGGTGGCATGGCCCGATCTCGGCGATGTCGCCGGCCGACCACTGCGCGGCCTCGACCGGCTCCAGGCTCAGGTGATAGCACGGCCCGCCGGACGAGCCGGGATTGAGCAGCCGGCGTTCGACCAGCCGCCAGCGGCCGTAGGCCGGCGCCGTCCAGTCGGGCAGCCCGGCCTTGCCGCCGAGCGCGCCGAGGTGATGCTGCCAGTGGCGCAGCGCGCCGTCGTCGGAACGGTCGACTTCGACCAGGTCGAACAGCGGCGCGGCACCCTGGCGGCGCAGCCAGTGGTCGAGGCTGTGGCCGAAGCCGCAGAAGCGCTCATACTGGCTGTCGCCCAGCGCCAGCAGGCCATAGCGCAGGCCCGGCAGGCGCGGCTCGGCCGCCTTCGCCATCACCCGGCGCTCGAAGCCGCGGGCACCGTCGGGCGGCTCGCCGTCGCCGAAGGTCGAGACCACGAACAGCGCGCGCTCGGCCCGGGCCAGCCGCCCGGCATCGAGGCGGCCGAGCGGCTCGACCGCGACCGGGATGCCCGCTTCCTGCAGCATCCGGGCACTGCGCCAGGCGACGCGTTCGGCCGCGCCGCTCTGGCTGGCGAAGGCGACGAGAACCTCGGGGCTGCCGCCCGCCGCCGGGGCCGCGAGGCCGCGGGCAAGGCTGCGCGCCGCCCGCCGCTTGGCGCGGCGGTCGAGATAGAGCATCCAGCCGGTGATGGCGAACAGCGGCATCAGCAGGCTCGACAGCATGAACAGGACCAGCCCGCCGATGCCGAAGAAGCCGCCCGAATGCAGCACGAAGATCGACGCCATGAACTTCTGCCCCGGCGGCAGCGCGGCATAGCGGCGATGGCTGCGCACCTCGCCCGTGCGCGGGTCGAGGGCCAGCGTGTTGTTGGCCCGCTCATGCGGCGGGTCGGGGTCCTGGTACATGACCTGGACCGGCTGGCCCGGGCCGGCGGGCAGCCGCAGCGTCGCCTGCGAATAGCCGCCCGCTTCCGTCAGGAACCTGGCCCACAGCGCGGCGATGTCGATCGGCGCGGCCGCGGCGCCGGCGCCGCGCTGCGGCTGGCCTTGGCTCTGGCCCTGCCCCTGCCCTTGCTGCTGCATGCCCGGCGGGCCGAACGATGCCGGGCGTGGCGTGCCGGTCAGGTCGAACAGGCCGTTGCGGTACCATTCGTAGGACCAGTAGAGGCCGGTCAGCGACATGATCACGTAGGGGACCAGCACCCAGGTGCCGATCACCGAATGCAGCGCCCACAGGAACGACCGGCCCTTGTGCGCGAAATCGATGCGGAACCAGGCCCGCCAGTCGGCGACCCGGCGCGGCCAGCGCAGATAGAGGCCCGACAGCGCCAGCACGACCAGCACGACGGTCGAGGCGCCGACGATCTGCTTGCCGACGTCGCCGGCCGCCAGCCAGCGATGGATCTGCATCGTCATGCGCATGACGTCTTCGCCGCGGGGATGGCCCAGCAGGCGGCCGTCGTAGGGATCGGCATAGCGGGTTTCGCCGCGCGGCCCGCGGCCGGCGGCGGCGAAGGAGACGCGGGCGGCGCGCGTCCGATCGGCATGGACGGTCACGGCCTGGATGCGCTTTTCCGGCTCGGCCGCGGCGACCGCCGCGATCAGCTCGGCCGGCGACAGCACGGCACGGTCGCGGGCCGCGACCGTCATCACCCCGGGATTGAGGGCCCGCAGGATCTCGTCCTCGAACGACAGCATGCCGCCGGTGAACCCGACCACCGCCAGGACCAGCCCGGCCGTGATGCCGAGCAGCCAGTGGCTCTGAAACCAGATCCATTTGACCATGAGACGCCAACCCCCAGCCGGCGGCCGGCGGTGCCGCACCCCCCGGTGCGGGCCTCGCGGCCGATATGCGATTGAGACTAATTCCTGCTAACTGGTCTCAGCAGTATTGCGAGCGTGTCTCAAAATCAAATTTTATCGTGTTACGGATTGTGGCGGCGCCTTGTTGCATGTCGATCGTCATTCTATATGATGATCGACATTCCATGAGGAGACTCCGCCATGTCCGCCCACGACCCCGTCGTCATCGTCTCGGCCGTGCGCAGCCCGCTCGGCCGCTTCCAGGGCGCGCTGGCGCCGCTGCCGGCGCCGGTCCTCGGCGCCCATGTGATCGGCGCGGCAGTCGACCGCGCCGGGCTCGACCGCCAGCGCATCGACGAGGTGCTGATGGGCTGCGTGCTGCCGGCCGGGCAGGGCCAGGCCCCGGCGCGTCAGGCCGCGCGCGGGGCCGGGCTGCCCGATGCCACCGGCGCCACCACGGTCAACAAGGTCTGCGGCTCGGGCATGAAGGCGACGATGCTGGCCCACGACCTGATCCTGGCCGGTTCGGCCGGCATCGTGGTTTCCGGCGGCATGGAGAGCATGTCGAACGCGCCCTATCTGCTGGCCAAGGCGCGCGGCGGCTATCGGGTCGGCCATGACCGGATTCTCGACCACATGATGCTCGACGGGCTGGAGGACGCCTATGAAGGCGGCCGGCCGATGGGCGATTTCGGCGAGGCGACCGCCCAGGCCTACCAGTTCACCCGGGCCGAGCAGGATGCCTATGCGATCCGTTCGCTGACCCGGGCGCGCGCCGCGGTCGAAGGCGGGGCGTTCGCCGCCGAGATCGCGCCGGTCGCGATCCCGGCCAAGGGCGGCGCGGCGATCACGGTGGCGCAGGACGAGAACCCGATGAAGGTTTCGCCCGACCGGATTCCGTCGCTGAAACCCGCTTTCCGCGCCGACGGCACGATCACCGCGGCCAGTTCCTCGGCCAATGCCGACGGGGCGGCGGCGCTGGTCCTGGCCCGGCGGTCGCAGGCCGACGCGCTCGGCCTGCCGGTGCTGGCCGAGATCCGTGGCCATGCGACCCATTCGCAGGACCCCGCCTGGTTCACCACCGCGCCGATTCCGGCGATCCGCAAGCTGCTCGACCGGGTCGGCTGGCAGACCGGTTCGGTCGATCTCTACGAGATCAACGAAGCCTTCGCCGTCGTCGCCATGGCCGCGATCCGCGATCTCGGCCTCGGGGCCGAGCAGGTCAACGTCAATGGCGGCGCCACCGCGCTGGGCCATCCGATCGGGGCGACCGGGGCGCGGCTGATCGTGACCTTGCTGCATGCGCTGCAGGCGCGCGGTGTGCACCGCGGCGTGGCCGCCCTGTGCATCGGCGGCGGCGAGGCGACGGCGATCGCGATCGAGCGCCCGGCCGGCTGAATTCCGCAGGGTTGCCGCCGGATCCGGAAAATTCGGAACGGGCGTGCGTAAAGTACTTGACACTTGCTGCACTGCAGCATAAATATGGTTTCGACGCTTCGGCGTCGTTCGCCCTTCCTGGGCGTTTCCTCCCTAAGACTTGGGCTGCCGGTTCTCCGTGCAGCCTTTTTTTTGCGCTGCCGGCCGGGCCTGGTCGGACAGGCCCGGCGCCGCGCGGCCTCGGATCGGCCGTCTCAGTTCGGCTTCTTCAGCAGGTTCGCGGCCACCGCGATGTCGACCCGCTCGCGCTTGTCGGGCGCGACCGCGAAGGGCAGGGCCGACTGGGCGAAACGTTCCTGGCGGGTCAGCGACTTCGACTTCCAGTTCACCGGCACCAGCCCGGTGGCGACCGTCGCCCGGCACAGCGGGCGGATCACCGACGTGCCATCCGGCTTCTGCTGGCGCTCGACGCCGGCCAGTTCGACCGCGCGCACGGTGACCTCGATCGCCTCGTTGCCCTGCATCCGCGTCGCATAGGCGAAGCCCGTGACCACCGACAGCGTGTCCGACCCTTCGATCCGGCGCACTTCGGCGCGAATCCCGCGCCCGACGCCGACCAGCGGCACGATCGACTGGCTTTCCTCGGAATAGACCGGGGTCTTGTCGAACGGGGCGTTGCCGATCGCCTCGTAGCGGCTGACATAGATGGCGAAATCGGCGCCGGCCTGGGTGCTGGCGTCGGGGGCCTGTTCGGTGGCGAAGGCGTCGCGTGCCCAGGCCTGATCGAACGCGGTCAGCGAACAGTCGGCCGAGGTCGGCGGCGGGGCCAGCGGGACCTGCGGGGCGGCGGCCTGTTGCGGCGCGGGCGCCGGCGTCGCCGGCTTGTCCTGGGCGACCGCACTGGAACCGATCGTCAACATCAGCAGGCTGACCGCGGCGGCGCGGGCCGCATCGAGTTTTGCCATTCTCATAACCCTCTCTCAAATCTGGCCAAAGGCATGGCGGCCCCCCGACCGCCGCCCGTGCCGGCGGCGATGCCGCCGCGCCCGGGCACCCCTGGCTTGGCCCGCCCTGCCGGTAACGGGTGCCGGCATGCGGATCCTGGCTGGGATTGCAAGCGGCGCGGATTTTGGCACAGCGGTACAGGCAGACTCAAGCGATCAGTGGGATGACGTATCAAATTACCGCCATCCCGCCGTCGTCAATGTCCGGGGTTAGATTTATTGAGAGGCGCAGGCCCTCAGAACGGCTTGCGCCAGTAGACGCCGGTCCAGTCGACCACGGTCATCTCCGCGGTGAAGCCGCGCTCGGCCTGGAAGTCGGCGACGGCCTGCCGGCAGGAGGCGAGGCAGCCGTAGTCGTCGATGATGATGAAGCCGCCGGGGCTCACCCGGTCATAGAGGGCGCGCAACGCCTCGATCGTCGATTCGTACATGTCGCCGTCCAGGCGCAGCACGGCGATGCGCTCGACCTCGCATTTGGGCAGCGTCTCGTGGAAATACCCCTCGACGAAGCGAACCTGGTCGTCCAGCAGGCCGAACCGGGCGAAGTTGCGCTTGACCTGGGGCAGGCTGACCGCCAGCGCCTCTTCCTTGTAGAACTCGTCGCCGGCATCGGCGGGGTAGAGGTCGGGCCGCGGCGGCGGCAGGCCGGCAAAGCTGTCGGCCGCCCATACGTGGCGCTGGGTATCGCCATAGGCAGCAAGAATCCCGCGCATCAGGATGGCGGCGCCGCCGCGCCACACCCCGGCCTCGAACATGTCGCCGGGCACGCCTTCCTTCAGCACCCGCTCGACCAGTTCCTGGACGTTGGTCATCCGCTTCCAGCCGATCAGGGTCAGGGCGAACGGAGGGCGCGGGGTATCGCTGCCGGTGGTGCGGCGGTCGAGCAGGGCTGCGTATTCCTCGTCCGTGATGTTCGGAATCTCGGCGTCGAGGTAGATCATGTTGGTCAGGCTGCGCTTGAGCAGATCGATATAGAGGTCGGTCGCGGTCACCGTGCTGCCTTACCGTTCGGATTGGGGATCAAGCGGCGTCGATAGCACAGCGGGCCGTCAGGGGAAACCGGCAATTTCGCGATGGTATTGTGCCCCGGGCCGCCAGCCGCTATTACCGGGGGCCGCTGCAATCCGAGGCTGATGTGTCACAAGGGCAGAACGAGTAAATGTCCGGCGAACCGGTGCTGGCCGCAAGCCGGCTAGGCAAATGCTATGCGATCTACCGTCGGCCGATCGACCGTCTGCTGCAGATGTTCTGGCGCGGCCAGCGGCGTCTCTACGACGAATACTGGGCGCTGCGCGACGTCGACCTGACGATCGCGCGGGGCGAGAGCATCGGCATCATCGGGCGCAACGGCGCCGGCAAGTCGACCTTCCTGCAGATGGTCACCGGCACGGTCGAGCCGACCACCGGCGAAGTCGTGCGCAACGGCCGCATCGCCGCCCTGCTCGAACTGGGGGCCGGCTTCAATCCGGAGTTCACCGGGGCCGAGAACGTCCGGCTGGCCGCCTCCCTGCTCGGCCTGTCGCCCGAGAAGATCGAGGAACGCTATGACTCGATCATCGACTTCGCCGGCATCGGCGACTTCCTCGGCCAGCCGGTCAAGTTCTATTCCAGCGGCATGTATGCACGGCTCGCCTTCGCCGTGGCGGCCCATGTTGATGCCGACATCCTGATCATCGACGAGATCCTGTCGGTCGGCGACGCCGCCTTCACCCAGAAATGCATGCGCTTCATCGAAGGCTTCCGCAAGCGCGGCACCATCCTGTTCGTCAGCCACGATACCGGCGCGATGGCGCGGCTCTGCGACCGGGTCATCTGGCTCGATGCCGGCCACGTCCGCATGGAGGGCGAGCCGCGCGAGGTGGTCGAGGCCTATCTGGCCTCGATCTACGCCGAGGCCGACGGCGGCGCCTCGCTGCGCTTCGCCAACCATCAGCGCCGGGCGCTGCCGACCCCGGCGGCGGCGGTCAACAACCCGGCGCCGCCACGGGTCGAGGTCTTCGACTTCGACCCCGACAGCGCCGGTTTCGGGCAGGGCGGCGCCCGGATCGTCTCGGTGACGCTGCAGGCCGTCGACGCGGCCGCCGGCGCCAGCCTCGAAGGCGGCGAGGAAGTCGAGCTGACGATCCGCGCCCAGGTCGCGACCGAACTGCAGAACCCGATCCTCGGCTTCATCGTCAAGGACCGGCTGGGCCAGGTGCTGTTCAACCGCAACACCTTCAGCAGCCATCCGCGGGCGCCGCGCTCGGCGCAGCCGGGCGATACCGTCTCCGCCTCGTTCCGCTTCGTCCTGCCGTTCCTCGAAAACGGCGACTATGCCGTCTCGGCGGCGATCGCCGACGGCACCCTGGCCGATCACGTCCAGCACCAGTGGCTGCACGACGCGATGTTCTTCCGGGTCAGCCATGCCGATCACGGCCGCGGGCTGATCGGGGTGCCGATGCTCGACGTCACCATGTCCGTCGACGGGGCGTGATCCGTTGCGCGCCCTGCCCGCCGTCCTGTTTCCTTCGCAAGCGATGTTGATCCGATGAATGCACGTCCACGCCTGGCACCGTCCGAGGTTGTCGCCGTGCTCTGGCGCGACCGTTCGCTGGTCTCGCGGCTGGTGCGCCGCGAGATCGCCGCGCGCTATACCGGCACGCTGTTCGGCGCCGCCTGGACGGTGGTGACGCCGCTGATCATGCTGGCGATCTACACCTTCATGTTCGGGGTGATCTTTCCGGTGCGCTGGACCGTGCCCGAACAGGCCGGCACCGGGCATTTCGCGCTGATCCTGTTCACCGGGCTGATCCTGTTCAACTTCTTCGCCGAATGCGTGACGCGCTCGCCCGGCCTGGTGCTCGAGAACGTCGCCTATGTGAAGAAGGTGGTGTTCCCGCTGGAAATCATGCCCTGGGTAGCGGCGCTGCAGGCCGGGTTCAACGCCCTGATCGCCTTTGCCGTGCTGCTGCTGGCCCATCTGTGGCTGGTCGGCCTGCCGCCGCTCAGCGCGCTCGCCGTGCCGCTGACCGTGCTGCCGCTGGTCCTGATCACGCTCGGCCTTACCTGGATCCTCGCCTCGCTGGGGGTCTTCCTGCGCGACATCAAGCAGCTGGTGGCCCTCCTCACCACCGGGCTGATGTTCCTCACGCCGATCTTCTACCCGTCGTCGGCCATCCCGCCGGACTATCTCTGGGCGGTCGACCTGAACCCGATCGCCCCGGCGATCGAGGCGACGCGCGATTGCCTGATCTTCGGCAAATGGCCCGACTGGCTCGCCCTCGTCCGCCAGCTGGTGGTCGGCTACGCGGTGGCCTGGATCGGCCTTGTCTGGTTTCTCAAGACCAAGAAGGGCTTCGCCGACGTCATCTGACGCGGCGTGCCGGCCCCATCAACGGATCGAACGATGCTGAAACATACGGCCCGACTGCTCTTCAACCGCATCGCCCCGCGCCTGGCGCCGCATTTCGCGCCCTTCGTGCCGCGGCAGGATGCCTACGTGCACGATGCCCGGGCGCTGGCCGACGTCATGGACCTGCTGCCCGAGGATCTGGCGGCGCCCCAGCAGCAGCCGGAACTGGCCGGGCGGCTGTCGCCGCCGGTCTGCGCCTGGTACATCCCGCCGCTCGACAACGTCGCCTATGGCGGCGCCCGCACGATCGTCCGGTGCGCCGCCCATCTGCGCCGCACCCTCGGCATGCGCCAGCGTTTCCTGATCTGCGGCCAGGGCGACGCCGCGGCCCTGCGGCAGTCGATCGTCTCGGTCTTTCCCGATCTCGCCGACGTCGAGGTCGACACCCTCGACAGCATCGCCAAGCTGCAGGCGATACCGGACGCGACCGTGTCGATCGCCACGTTGTGGACCACCGCCTTCACGCTGGCCCGGGTGCGCAACAGCGCCTTCAAGTACTATTTCATCCAGGACTACGAGCCGCTGTTCTATCCGGCCGGCACGATCTCGGCGCTGGTCGAGGCGACCTACCGCTTCGGCTATCGTGCGATCACCAACACCGACCAGCTCGCCGCGATCTATCGCCGCGATTTCGGCGGCGAGGCGATCTCGTTCATGCCGGCGATCGAACCGTCGGTGTTCCACGCCCCGGTCCCCGACAATCGCCGCGGCAGCGACCGGATCCGCGTGTTCTCCTATGCCCGGCCGGGCCATCCGCGCAATGCGTTCGAGCTGCTGGCCGCGACCCTGCGCCGGGTCAAGGCGCGCCATGGCGACCGGGTCGAGCTGCTCTGCGCCGGGGCCGGCTGGAACCCGGCCGAACACGGGCTCGAGGGGATCGTCACCAACCTGAACATGCTCAGCTATGCCGGCACCGGCGACCTCTACCGGTCCTGCCATATCGGGCTGACGCTGATGATGACCCGGCATCCGTCCTACCTGCCGTTCGAGCTGATGGCGTCGGGCTGCCTGCTGATCACCAATCACAACCCGGTCTCGGGCTTTCTGCTGCGCGACGGCGAGAACTGCTTGCTGGCCCCGCCGATCGCGAGCGTGCTGGCGGCCAAGGTCGGGGAGGCGATCGAGCGCTACGACGATTTCGCCCCGCTGCGGCAGGGCGCGATCGACACCATCGGCGGCGAACACGGCGACTGGGAGACCCAGATGCGCAAGGTCTCGGACCATTTCCGCGGCATCCTGAACCTGTAGCCGGGACGGGAGCCGATCCGACCCGATCGGCTGCCCCCGGGATTCAGTTCGTCTTGAGCACCAGCGGACTGACCCCGGCGAAGGCCGGGTGGAAGAACGGGTCCTGGCCGACGCTGTCGTCGAACTCGGGCATCTCCGGCACGTCGAGGCCGTAGCGCACCCAGCTATGCGGGTTGACCAGACCGCGGCGGCCGTCGGCGACGGCGGCAAGGCAGGCCGCGGTCGTCATCGCCCCGATATCGGCCGAGCCGGGCGGCAGCGCGGCCAGCGCGGCGGCCAGATCGTCGCGGCGGAAGGTCACCGCGATCGGGCTGGCGGCGCGGCAGTTGCGGTACCAGGACGGGCTGCCGAACCAGCCGAAGGTGGTGCGTTCGTCGCCGCGGAACATCGGATGGGCGACCGGGCGGGCGTCGACGGCGCAGCCCGCCTCCATCACCTTGCCGCCGCGGTCGAAGACCAGCGACGTGACGAAGGCGATTTCCCGATGATGGGCGAGCCATCCGGTATGCTCGGCCAGCAGGTCGCCGGCAGCGGCGGTCACCCCGGAAGACAGCAGCGTCACGGTTGCCGCGGCATGCTCGGCGACCGCGCGGGTGACGGCCTCGGCGAGGTCCGTGCCGGTCACGATCTGGACGTCGCCGTCGGCCTCGGCATAAAGCCCGACCTCGGTCGCGGTGGCGCAGACGATCAGCCGCATGTCGCGGCCGAGGCACAGCCGGCGGGCCAGCAGGATCGCGCGTGTCACCGCGGTCGCGTCGAACATGGCCGGGTCGGCCAGCAGCAGCAGCAGGCCGGTGCCCGTGGCATTCGGCCAGCGCAGGCGGAAGCCGGTCACGGGGTTCGGCTCCAGCCGGGCCGGCAGGCCCAGCCGGTCGACATAGCCCTGCAGCGTGCGCAGCTGCGCCTTGGGCACGTAGGGCTTGGCGGCGACGCCGGTCGAGGTCGAGCCGGCAATGATGCGCCAGTGGTAGAGCACCCCGGCCGCCCGGGCGACCACGGCGCCGTGTTCGGCGACGCGCAGGAACAGGTCCCAGTCCTGGGCGCCGTCGGTCTCGCCGTTCCAGCCGCCGATCTCGCGCAGGACACGGGTGCGGATCAGGTCGAGATGGGTCAGGTAGTTGACCGAGAACATCATCTCGGGCGACCAGTCGGGCTTGAGCAGCAGGTTGACGCGCCGTTCGCCGGCCGCGGTCACCGAATCCTTGTCCGTGTACCAGAAGTCGACTTCCGGCCGGCGGCGCGCCTCGGCGATCAGGGTGGCGAAGGCCTCGGGTGCCAGCTCGTCGTCATGGTCGAGCAGCGCGACGAACTCGCCGGTCACATCTTCCAGCGCGGCATTGGAATTGCCCGAAATGCCCTTGTTCTCGGCCAGCCGCCGATAGGTGATGCGGCTGTCCTTGCGGGCGTATTCCGCCGCCAGCAGGCAGTTCTCGGACCCTTCGTCCTCGGCCACGGCCAGGCAGATCTGCCATTTCGGATAGGTCTGCCGGACGACGCTGTCGATCGCCAGGGCCAGCACGTCGGACTTCACCTTGTAGACCGGCAGGATGACGCTGATCGTCGGATCGTCCGCCCGCTCGTCGAGCTTGCCGGCCAGCAGCGCGCCGGCCCCGTTGCGGATCCAGTCGCCATAGGCGGCCGGTTCGCCCACGGCCTGGTCGGCCGGGCGCAAGGTGACGCCCGGCGGCAGCACGGCATCGTCGCGGCGGCGCAGCCGCGCCAGGGCAAGCGCCGCGGTGCCGCGCAGGCCATGCAGGCGCAGGGCGCGCAGCGCCCGCAGCGGCAGGCTCAACGCCCGGCGGCGCCGGCTGCCGGGCGGGCCGGCGACGCGCCAGATCGCCATCCACAGCCGCAGCAGCTTCATGCCGGCGCGAACGGCGGTACGACCGTAGAGGTCGGCGTTCTGCGGGCCGGTCGCGTCGACGCCCATCCGGGCGAACAGGGCGCGATAGTCGGCCTCCAGCTGGTGCAGGCTGTGCAGCGTGTACCCCATCAGCCCCTCGACCTCCTCGATGTCGGGGTTGATCGGGTGGCTGGTCAGTTCGAGGCAGCGCAGCCGCAGGCTCTGCAGCTCGGGCGACGGATCGGGGACCAGCTCGGCCAGGAACGCCAGGCGGTGGGCGGATTCGCGGAAGGTGCGCAGCATGTCGGCGAAGCGCAACGTCCGCTCCTCCTCGGCGCGGACCTGCTCGGCCATCATGTTCCTGATCTGGGTCTCGCGCTCGAGGCGCGCCGCCTCGCTGGCACGCCGGAACGTCTCCTGGGCCGCGTGTTGCGCGTCCCTGGCCGCTTGCTGTTCGCGTGCGAGAAGATCATGCGACGCCTGCAACTCGCGGCCGAGGTCGTCGACCCGCTGCGACAGCGTGCGGGCGGTCTCGGCCGTGTCGCTCCAGCCCTGGCGGGCCTGGTCGCGCTCGCCGATGGCGATGCCGTATTGTTCGCGCAGGGCCGTCAGGTCGTCCTGGGCGGTCTTCAGCAAGATGCGGTTGCTGGCCGCGTGCATGACCTGGAAGAAGCGCTGGCGATCCTCGTCGCCCAGCTCGAACAGCCGGCGGAACGCTTCCGGGATGTCACGGCCGACGCCGACCACGCCCAGGCCGTGGCCGTAGGGAAACAGGAACGTCGGATAGTGCGGCTGCAACTCGCGCCAGTATTTCCAGACGCCGAAATTCGACTGAAATTCGTTGACGTCGTGCATCAGCACGACGGCGCGGTCGGACAGCTTGGGCGCCCAGGTCTCGAAGTCGTGGCGCACCGCGTCGTAGGTGTGCATGCCGTCGATATGCAGCAGGTCGATCGAGCCGTCGGCGAAGCTCGGCATCGCGTCGTCGAAGCTGGTCTGCATCAACAGCGAGAAATCGCCGTACAGCGGATCGTGCAGCCGCTTCAGCCAGTCGTACAGGCCGGCCGGATGCAGGCCCGAGGTTTCCTCGCCGATCCAGTGGTCGACCGCATAGCAGCGCGTGCCGGTGCCGAGCGCCGCGACCGCCTGGCAGAACGCCATGTAGGAGTCACCCTTGTGGGTGCCGAGCTCGACCAGGATCCGCGGCCGCAACAGCTCGATGGCGAGGAACGCGAAGGGGATATGGCGCTTCCAGTAGGGGACGTCGGTCAGATGCTGCGGCACCAGCGTGAAGGCTGGACTGTCGTAGAGATCGATGGGAAGCGTCATGGGCGGATGATATCGCGGCGTAGACGCCGCGCCTTGCTTACAAGTACCGGCACGGATGTCGGCCCTGTATGGGACCAACGGGCGGCAAGGTCAAGCAAGCCCTGGCCTGGCCGTGGCTCCGGATACCTGCCCAGCCGCCGTTTCAGCGATCCGCGGGCGCGTAGATCCGCCAGGCCCCGGGGCGCGTTTCGACCAGGCGGTAATCGGAACTGGCGGCAAAGGGATCGCGCAGCCAGGCACCGTCGCGCGCCGTGACCAGCACTACCCGGCAACCGTAATCCCGGAACAGGGCGTCGATGTCGGCCGGCGATGCGAAGCCGGCGAAGATCCGGCGGAAGCGGTCGTCGATCGCGTCCCGGCGCGGGGCCGGCAGCGCGGCGAAGGCCAGCGCCATCTCCCGCCCGGCGAAGCAGGCGCGCCGGTTGCCGAGCAGGGCCCAGGAGATATTCACCGGCCAGGGCGTCAGCCCCGCCTCGAGCAGCGGGTTCGATGCGACCCGATCGTCAGGACCGGCATGGCGGCGCACCGCCTGCCACATCGCCTCGTCCGTGGCGAAATCGCGCGAAACCGCGCCGCCGGCGGTGGCATAGCCGTGCAGGTCGAGCAGGCCGTCGACAAGGCCGAGGGCCAGCGCGGCCAGCCCCGCCAGCGCCGCGATCCGGGCCCGGGCGGCGATCAGGTCGGACAGTGCCGCCGCCGCCGCCGCCGTCAGCACCAGCACGGCCGGCAGGGCGGCGCGCCAGGCCAGGTCGTTGTTGTCGCCGATCCGGCTCTGCCCCAGCCAGGCCAGCATCAGCCCGGCGGCGGTCAGCGCGGCCAGCGCGATCACCAGCGGTGCGCCGCGCCGCACGCGCCGCACGAGCGCCCAGCCGCCGGTCAGGACGATGGCCGGAAACTCGACCGGCAGCAGCACCAGCCAGTAGGCCGCCGGATCGAGGAACGCCGGCATGGCGGGGCCGAGCACCGGGTAGGGGCGAATGCCGACCGGGCCGGCGATCTCGCGGGCGGCCGCTGCTGCTGCTTGGTCGTGCAGCAGCGGCCAGGCCAGCAGCAGGGCGCCGGTGGCGGCCAGCAGGCCATCGCGCACGAAACCGGGCCGCCGCCCCGGCGGCGACCGCCAGGCCAGGATCGGGGCAGCCCCCAGCACCGCCGCCGCCAAGGTCAGGCCGCCGATCCAGGTCGACGATCCGAACCCGGCCGCCGCCACCAAGGCGAGCAGTGCGGCGCCCGCCGGGTCGGGCCGGGTCGCCAGCCGGGCCAGCAGCAGCATGGCCAGTACGATCACCGACGCCGACATCACATGCTGGGGCGCCCAGCCCGCCTGGAAGATCCAGGCGCCCAGCCCGGTCGCCGGCCGCAGCACGGCATCGAGATCCCGGGCCGCCCAGACCAGTCCGAGAACCGGGCGCAACGACCCGGCCAGCGCCAGCGCAACCGTCCAGCCCGCGGCCGAGCGCCGGCGCGCCAGCCCGGTGGCCAGGCCCGCCATCAGCATCAGCGAGGCAAAGGCGGTGGCCCCGGTCAGCGCCGCGTCGGCCTCCCAGCCGCTCAGCCCGGTCACCAGCGCCAGGCCCGCGGCCTCGGCATGCCAGAGGTAATAGTAGGCCAGCCGGCCGGGTTCGGGACCGTCGCCGAAGACCGGATTGCCCGGCGGCAGGCCCGAGCGCCTGATTTCGTCGACGATGGCGACCTTGGCATGGTCGAAGATCGGGGCCGAGAGGACGATGCCGTCGCCGTCGGCCTTGGGCAGCACGGCGTTCCCGATCGCCAGCGCCACCAGCAGGGCGGCCGCCCAGATCCAGCCCGGAACCGCCGGCGGGCCGTCCGCCGGTGCCGCGCCTGTCCGACGGGCCAGGGCCAGCCCGGCCAAAGCGAGGCCAGCGGCGAGGCCCGCGACGCTCCAGACCGACCAGCCGGCAACGAGGCACCAGGGCAGGGCCAGGGCGGCATGCACCGCCCAGCCCAGCACCGGCGCCAGGGCCGGCGCCAGGGCGGGGGCAGCGATCCGCCGGGCAGGACCCAGGCCGATCGCCGTCCACAGCACCACCAGCCCGATCCCCGCGATCAGCGTCGGCGCGATCGCGGGCATCGGGTCGTCGACGCAATCAGAGACCGCTGAACCAGTTGAATCCGCGATCCTCCCAATAGCCGCCCGGATAGCTGTTGGTCACTTCGATCGCGGTGATCCATTTCGGGTTCTTGAAACCGAGCTTGACGGCGGTGCGCAGCCGCAGCGGGTACCCGAACGGATCGGCGATCGGCTCGTCGGCATAGCCGGTCGCCAGGATGGTCTGCGGGTGCAGGGCGCTCGGCATGTCGATCGATCCGGTGTAGCCGTCGGCGCAGCGAAAGGCCACGTATTTCGCGGTCAGGTCCGCCCCGATCCGTTCCAGGAACAGGCGGAAGTTCGGACCCGACCACTGGCCGATATAGTCCCAGCCCTCGACGCAGACATGCCGATAGATCCAGGTTTGCGCCGGCAGCGCATTGATCTCGCGCAGCGTCCAGGGGCGGCGGTCGCCGATCAGCCCGGCCAGTTCCAGCCGCCAGGCCGCGCCGTCGACCGGTTCGACATCCTCGATACCGTAATAGGCATTGAAGCGCGGGGGTTTGACGACCTGGGCGCGGTCGTAGGTCGGGGCCAGCTTGTCCGGCCGGAACAGCGCGGCCTGAACCCGGTCGTTCCAGCGCGACACCGCGCGCAAGCCCCGCTGGACCGCGTCGTTGTCGGTGACGTCGCAGCCGGTCAGCATCGCCAGCGCGCCGAGACTGAAGCCGCCGCGCAGCAACCGGCGCCGGTCGATCTCGGCGACGAGACCGCCATGGTCCGACAGGCTGGCGAGGCGCCGCGCCGGCCGGAAGCGCGAGGCCGATGGGGGCTTGGTCATCGTGATCCTCCGGGATTGCCGGTCAGCATCGCGCGCAGCGTCTGCGGCACGATCAGCGCCAGGGTCGCGTGGACGAAGACGAACAGCACGATCGCCATCATGCCGACGAAATGGGCGATCCGCGCGCCCTGGAAATCGCCGAACAGCAGGGTCAGTTCGGCGAACTGCACCGGCTTCCAGATCGCCAGCCCCGAGATCACCTGGACGAATCCGATCGCCAGCACGCCGACATACATGGCCTTCTGCACCGGGTTGTAGCGGGTGAGGTCGTCATGGCCGAGGCGCAGGCGCAGCGCGTCACGCAAGGTCGCCAGCAACTCGCCCGGCCGGATCGGCAGCAGCAGCCGGCGGAACCGGCCGGTCGCCAGGCCGTAGGCGACATAGGCGAGGCCGTTGGCGACCATCAGCCACATGCCGGCGTAGTGCCATTGCAGCGCACCCTGCGCCTCGCCGCCCAGCGTGATCGCATCGGGAAAGCGCACCGTGCCGAACAGCGGCTCGTCCTCGTAGATCTTCCAGCCGCTCGTCACCATCACCAGCATCGCCAGCGCGTTCAGCCAGTGCATGATCCGGATGGCGGGCGGGTGCATCTGTCGCGTCATCGCAAGCGGCCTCTCAGCGGCGGGTCAGGGCGACCCGGATGACATCGTCCGGGCCAAGCACTGCCGCGGGTCGGTCTGTCCAATCCGGCGCCTTGTCGAACTCGGCACGCGGCATGTCGATCGCCGCGACCTGGCGGCCCAGCATCGCGACGACTTCGACGGGCACGGCGACCGGGCGCTTGCGCCAGGTCGCCCAGTCGCCGTAGGGCAGGATCAGCAGGATGTTGCCCCGATCGTCGCGGACGACCTGACTGATCCGGCCGATCGTGACGTCGCGTTCGTCGAGCACGGGCAACCCCACCAGGTCGCCGACGCGCACCGGCTGGGGAAAGCGGCGCTGCATCTTTTCCTGTGCCGTCTGCGCCTGGGCGGTCGTCGCGGCCAGCAGCAGCAGGGCGGCGACGAGCGGCCTCATGCGGTCACCGCGATGCGGGCGAAGGTGGTCACGATCCGGCTGCCGGCACGCAGGCTGCCGCCCAGGCTGCCGGCAACCTTCGAGGTGCCGCCGATGCGCCGCCGGCAGGATACCGGGATCTCGGCGATGCGCAGGCCGCGGCGCGCCGCCCGCATCTGCATCTCGATGTTCCAGCCATAGGTCATCTCGCGCATGCCCAGCGCCAGCAGGGCATCGCGCCGGATCGCGCGGAAGGCGCCCATGTCGGTGTAGCGCACCCCGTACAGCCCGCCGATCGCCCAGCCGGCGGCAAGCCCCGCCGCGATCTGGTGCCAGCCCATGCTGCCCGGTTCGCGGCGGCCCCGCACCCGCGAGCCGATGACGAAGTCGCGGCTGCCGTCGGCGATCGGTGCGACCAGGTCGGCGATGTGCCGCGGATCGTCGGCGCCGTCGCCGTCCATGAAGACGACGATCTCGGCATCCCCGGCCCGTTGCGCGGCGGCGAGGCAGGCGCGGCCGTAGCCGCGACCGGCGGCGATCACCTCGGCACCGGCATGCCGGGCGAGTTCGGGGGTGCCGTCGGTGCTGCCGCCATCGGCGACGATGATGCGGGTGACGGCGGCGCGGGGGATTTCGGCGACGACCTGACCGATCGACTGGGCCTCGTTCAGGGTCGGGATCGCCACGGCGATGACCGGCGCGGCCATGCTAGAGGCTCCAGCGCTGGCCGCAGCCGGCGCAGGCCGGCGGCGGGGTGTCGGAGGCCAGGGCGGCGCGGAAGGCGGCATAGGCCGGTCCCTCCCAGATTTCGCGCAAGCTTGCCTGGGTCGCGTCGCCCAGCGTGTAGTTTTCATAGCCGCGCTGCGAGAACGGCGCGATGCAGCAAGGCAGGGCGCGGCCGTTGGCGGTGATGTACATGACCGACCAGGGCCGGCGGCAGGACGACCAGGGCGACCCGTCGTCGGCGCGCTGCAGGCTCAACCCGGGCTCGGACGCGGCACCGGATGCGCTGAAGGTCAGGCCGAGCCGCCTGGCCAGCGCGGTCGCCGCCTCGATATGCCCGGCCTCTTCCCGCGTCAGCCGTTCGTACAACGCCTGGTCGGGGCGCGCGCGCCCGATCGCATCGTCCTCGAAGAAGACGAGGCGTTGCAGATAGACTTCCTCGACCCCGGCATCGGCCGCGACCTGGACGAAGGCCGGCAGGTCGGCCACGGTCTCGCGCAGCCCGGTCAGCCACGCCGAGACGCGCGGCCGCGCATGGCCTTCGCGCCGCTGCAGGTCGCGGAAGGCAGCGACGTTGCGCAGGATCCGCCGGAAGAAGTCCTTGCCGCGGATCGCCTTGTAGGTCTCGGCGTCGGCAGCGTCGAACGAGACGCGCAACTCGTCCAGCCCGGCCTCGATCAGCGCGCGGCCGTTGCGTTCGTTCAGCAGCGTGCCGTTGGTGTTGAACAGCACGTAGGTGCCCCGCGCCTTCAGATAGGCGACCATGCGGGGCAGGTCCTTGACCAGCATCGGTTCGCCGACCCCGTGCAGCACCGCCCGCTGCAGCCCGGGGATCTGGTCGACGATCCGGGTGAACAAGGGCCAGCTCATGTCCGCCGGCGGCTCCAGTTCGGCATAGGTGCGGGGGCAGGTGGTGCACAGCAGGTTGCAGCGATTGGTGGTCTCCAGATAGAGGCAGACCGGCCGCTCGGCGGTGCGGTCGCGGCCGACGGCCGCGAAATAGCGCCGCGGATCGGGCAGTGGCTCAGACAGCGACGACATTGGGAATCCTTTCTGCGCCCGCCCGGCCCGGCGGCGTATTGAACATGGCAAGGCCCAGCGCCATCATCAGGTCGGCGGTATGGACCGCGTCATGCGGGGCAGGGCCCGGGCCCGGATCCGGCGCGGCGCCGGCGAACAACTCGTCATGCAGGCGGCGCAGCGCCGCGGCATCGTCGACGTCGTACCAGGGTGGCAGGATATGGACGTCCAGGCCGATTTCGCGGGCACGGGCCAGGGTCTGGCCGGCCACGCGCTCGGTGCTCCAGTCGATGTCCTCGAACATGCGGCGATGCGGCGCCTTCAGGCCCAGCAGGTAGTAGCCGCCGTCCTCGGCCGGTCCCAGCACCGCGCGATCGCCGGGACGGGCCAGCCAGTCCGCCGCCTCGACCAGCAGTGCGGTCGGCAGCGTCGGGCTGTCGGCGTTCAGCACCACGGCCGCGTCGTGGCCGCGGGCCAGCAGGTCGCGGATGGTCTGGTGCAGGCAATCGCCGAAATTCGCCTGCCAGACTTCCATCAGGCCGATCGCCGGCGGCAGGCGGCGGCGGAAGAAGCCCGCGCTGCCCGGCGGGCCGTAGGCCATGTAACCGGCGATCGGCGCGGACTGCGAGGCGGCCAGCAGATTGGCGGCGATATCCTGCAGGAACGCGGTATTGAAGGCCGCCGCCTGGTCCGGGGTCAGCGGCGGCGTCAGCCGCGTCTTGGTGCGGCCCGGTGCCGAAGCCTTGGCCATCACCGCGATCGCGCAGCTCCAGTCGGACGTCCGTTCAGCCATGCGCCGAGCCCCCGTGACATCGAAAATATTCCTGTGGTCGCTCGATCGTGAGCGGCCTCTCTTCCCGGTTCGGTCTAGGATCGGCGGATCTTACGTGGCCTCACGGCCTCGTGATCGTCAGGCGGGGTTCTGGTGCTGAACGGCGGGGAAGACGGGCGGGAGGCGAGATGGGCGGCGGCGATGCTGGCCGCCCGCGGCGGTGATGCCGCGGCCTATGCCCGGCTGCTGGCCGAGGTCGCGGCGACCCTGCGTGTCTTTGCCGCGACGGCGTTGCGGCGCACCGGCCTGGAGGCGCGCGACGTCGAGGACGTGGTGCAGGAAACCCTGCTCGCCGTTCATCTCAAGCGCCATACCTGGGACCCGGGCCGGCCGTTCCTGCCCTGGCTGCGGGCGATCGCCCGGCACAAGGCGGTCGATATCGTGCGCCGCCGCGGCAGCCGGGGAGAAGTCCCGCTGGACGATGTGGCCGACACCCTGTCGGTGGCTGCGCCCGAGATGGCCGCGCCGGTCGAGCGCTTTCTGGCCGCCCTGCCGTCGCGGCAGCGCGAGGTGGTCACGGCCCTCGCCGTCGACGGGGCCAGCGTGGCCGAGACCGCGCACCGGTTCAACCTGTCGCGCGGCGCGGTCTATGTGGCGCTGCACCGGGGGCTGGCGGCGCTGACCGTGATGTTCGGGGACTGGGACAAGTTCAAATGAAGACCGACGATCTGATCCGGGCGCTCGCCGCCGATCTGGATGGCATGTCGCCCCGTAACGCGCTGCGGCCGCTTTGGGCCGACCTGGTCCTGGCGACCGCGGTGATGGCCGTTCCGTCCTTCGCCGTGATCTGGTTCGGCCTGGCGCGCAGCCCGCATCTGGCCCATGGCCTGGGCCTGACGCTGGGCACCACGGTGGCGGCGGCCGGTCTGCTCGGTGCCGGCGCGCTCGCGGCCGTGGCGGCGGCCGCCCGGCCCGAGGCGCGGCTGCGGACCGGCTGGGCGGTGATCCCCGCGCTGCTGATGGCCGGCGGCATCGTGGTCGAGCTGGCGCGTGCCGGCACCGGCGGCTGGTGGCAGCGGCTGGTGGGCGATCAGCCGCTGGCCTGTCTCGCCTGTGTCTTCCTGCTGTCGCTGCCGATGCTGGGCGGCATGCTGCTGGCGCTGCGGCGCGGCGCGCCGGCGCGGCCCCGGGCGACCGGCGCGATGGCCGGCCTGGCCGCGGGCGGATTCGCCGCGGCGATGTACACGCTGCACTGCCCGGAAGGCTCGCTGATGTTCATCGCCGCCTGGCATATCCCGGCGATCCTGCTGGTCGCCAGCCTCGGGGCCTGGGCCGGCGGCCGGCTGCTGCGCTGGTAGCGTCTACCAGGCCAGGACCTGACCGTCCGGCTTCTCGACGGCGACGAAGGCCCGCGGGCTCGCCGGGTCGACGACCACGATGTCGCCGGGGGCCAGGGCAAAGCGCTCGATGAAGACCGGCGACCAGCGCAGGGTGCGGTTGCCCACGCCGTCGAGGCCGGCCAGCCTGACCTCGGTCGCGACCGGGGCGATCGCCTCGATGCGATAGCGCAGCCGGGTGTCGGCCGGCACCGCGGTCTCCTCCTCGGCCGGGGTTTCGGCCACCACCGGCGAGGGCAGCGGTTCGGTCACCGCGGCGGCGGTGGCGACGAGGCCCTTGGCGCCCCGCCAGCGCTCGATCGCCATGGCGATCTCCAGCGCGGCATTGTACTTGCGCTCGCCCCCGCCGGCGCCCACGGCGTTGTGCGCCCACCACAGCACGGTCATCACCGCCAGCGGGTCGCGGGCGCGCAACACGAAGACCGGCTCGTCGTCGGCCGCCCGGTTCAGGACCGATTCGCTCTCGGCCAGTTCCTCCGCCGCGGTGCGGATGCGATGGCGCTGGCGCCAGGCCGTTTCGTCCGAGACGAAGTCGATCGACGGCCATTCCTTGTCCGGCCAGGCCTTGAAGGCACGGGCGACGGCGATGACACCCTGCACCTTGGCCTCGGGCTGGCCGGAGACGCGCAGCAACTGGACGTACCAGCCGATCGCGCGCACCGCGGTGCCGTCATGGGCGCGCAGCACGAAAACCGGCTCTTCCGGGTCGCAGCGGCGCACCACCGATTCGGGCGAGGTCCGCTCGGCAAAGGCGGTACGCGGCTGCCAGCGGCGGCGCTGGTCCAGTTCATCGGCCATCGGCCCGGCCAGGGTTTCGTCGATGCTCACGGTCCCCACTTCCTTCGACTCGAGTCCATTCCGGCGCGGACCCTAACCCAATCCGATGCGCCAGTCAGCCAGACGACGCCTCGGCCCGCAGCCATGTCTTGAAGGTTGCGATGACAGGATCGCGCTCGCGTCCCGGGGCGTGGCCGATCCAGTAACTCTCCGCCCTTTCGACAGCAATGGCCAGCGGTTCGACCAGCCGGCCGCGCGCCAGTTCGTCGGCGATGAACAGGCGCGGCACCAGGGCGAGGCCCATGCCCGATTCGGCGGCGGCGATCGACAGAAAGAAGTGCTCGAAGGCCGGGCCGGGCCGGATCAGCGCCGGATCGAGGCCGGCGGCGCCGAACCATTCGGTCCAGGCCTGCGGCCGCGTCGAATGCACCAGCAGCGTGTGGCCCAGGATGTCGGCCGGCACCGTCACCGGGCGGCCGGCCAGCAAGGCCGGGCTGGCGACCAGCGCGACGGTCTCGCCCATCAGCCGTTCGGCGGCGGCGCCCGGCCAGTTGCCCAGGCCCAGGCGCACTGCCAGGTCGATCGGCTCGGCGGCGAAATCGACCGGCCGCTCGGACACCGTCACCTCGGCGGTAATGCCGGGATGGGCGGCCTGGAACCGGTGCAGCCGCGGCATCAGCCATCGCATCGCGAAGGTCGGCATCAGGCTGAGGGCCAGCCGATGCTCGTGCCGCCGGCGGACCAGCCGGGTCGCCGCCCCGATCCGGTCGAAGGCGTCGGCCAGCGGCACGGCATAGGCTGCGCCCGCCTCGGTGAGCTCGATGCCGCGGGCGGTGCGGCGGTAGAGGCCGGTGCCGAGATCGGCTTCCAGCTGGCGGATCAGCCGGCTGACCGCGCCGGGGGTCACGCCCAGTGTCTCGGCGGCGCGGACCAGGCTGCCGCTGCGGGCGGCGACGGCAAAGGCGCGCAGGCCGTTCAGCGAGGGCAGGCGGGAGTCCGACATTTGAGTTTTTCTCAATTTAGCGCGCGACAATATCGCTTGTCGCCCAGCAGACCGCCAGTACATTGCGGCGCAGCAAAGTGATTTTCTCCAGTCGGGATCCAAGCCATGCAGCCGTTCCACCTCGCCTTCCCCGTCAACGACATCGCCGTCGCCCGCTCGTTCTACGGCGACCTGCTCGGCTGCCCGGAAGGCCGCTCGTCGGCGGAATGGGTCGATTTCGACTTCTACGGCCACCAGATCGTCGCCCATCTCGCCCCGGACGAGGTCGGCCACAAGTCGACGTCCGGCGTCGACGGCGAGCAGGTGCCGGTGCGGCATTTCGGCGTGATCCTCGAGGTGGACCAGTGGCATGCCCTGGCCGACAAGCTGCGCGCGGCCGGGATCAAGTTCATCATCGAGCCCTATGTCCGCTTCAAGGGCGAGGTGGGCGAGCAGTGCACGATGTTCTTCCTCGATCCCTGCGGCAACGCGCTGGAATTCAAGGCGTTCGCCGACAAGTCGATGATCTTCGCGAAATAGGCCCTCGGACCGCCGGCGAGACGACCATCTGGCCACCCTCTCGTCGGCGCCCTAGATTGGCGGCATGTCGCTGCAGTCCCCCGCCATCGTCGTCGCCGATCTCGTCAAGCGCTATGATCAGGTCAATGCCGTCGACGGCATTTCCTTCACCGTGCCGAGCGGCTCGGTCACCGCGTTGCTCGGCGGCAACGGCGCGGGCAAGACCACGACGATCGCAATGATGCTGGGGCTGCTCGTGCCGACCTCGGGCAGCGTCCGGGTGCTGGGCCATGACATGGCCCGCCAACGCGCCCGCGTCCTTGGCCGGATGAACTTCTCCTCGCCCTATGTCGACCTGCCGCACCGCCTTACCGTGCGCGAGAACCTGAAGGTCTTCGGCCGCCTCTACGGCGTGCGCGACCTCGGGCGGCGGATCCAGGCCCTGGCCGACACCCTGGAACTCGACGCGGTGCTCGACCGGCCCGCCGGCAAGCTTTCCGCCGGCCAGAAGACACGCGTGGCGCTGGCCAAGGCGCTGATCAACGAACCGGAGGTGCTGCTGCTGGACGAGCCGACGGCCAGCCTGGATCCCGATACCGGCGACTGGGTGCGCAGCCTGCTCGAAGGCTATCGCAAGGGCCGGGGCGCGACGATCCTGCTGGCTTCGCACAACATGGCCGAGGTCGAGCGGCTGGCCGACCAGGCGCTGATGATGAAGCAGGGCCGCATCGTCGACCGGGGCCCGCCGGCCGCGCTGATCGCCGCCTATGGCCGCACCAGCCTCGAGGAAGTCTTCCTCGACATCGCCCGCAACCGCGGCTATGCCGCCGCCACGGTGGAGGCCGCGTCGTGATCGGCCTCAGCCTGGGCCGCGTCGTGGCGCTGATGGCGCGCTACTGGTACGTGCTGAAGGGCTCGATCCCCCGCCTGCTCGACATCGCCTACTGGCCGACCGTGCAGATGGTGGTCTGGGGTTTCATGAGCGTCTACCTGCGCGAACAGTCCGGGCTGATCTCCGGGGCCTTCGGCATCCTGCTTGCCGCGGTGCTGCTGTGGGACGTGCTGTTCCGCGGCCAGCTCGGCCTTGCGCTCTGCTTTCTCGAGGATGTCTGGTCGCGCAACCTCGCCAATCTCTTCGTCAGCCCGCTGCGGCCCGCGGAAATGGGGCTGGCGATGATCGGGATGAGCCTGGTGCGCACGCTGATCGGCGTGGTGCCGGCCTCGGTGCTGGCGATCTGGTTCTTCGGCTTCTCGGTCTATTCGCTGGGCCTGGCGCTGGTCGGGTTCTTCTTCACGCTGATCATGTTCGGCTGGGCGATCGGCCTGGCCGTCGCCGGGCTGATCCTGCGCTGGGGGGCGGGGGCCGAGAACCTGGCCTGGGGCGTGATGTTCGCGATCATGCCGCTCGCCGCCGTCTACTACCCGGTCGCGGTGCTGCCCGGCTGGCTGCAGCCGATCGCCTGGGCAATGCCGCCCGCCTATGCCTTCGAGGGCATGCGGGCGGTGCTGATCGGCCACCATGTCGACGCCGGGCTGATGGTCCGCGGCCTGGCGCTCGACGCGCTCTACCTGGCGCTGGGTTTCCTCGCCTTCGTCCGCTGTTTCGAGCTGGCGCGCCGGCGCGGACTTATCCTGCAGCAGGGCGAATAAGCCGGCGCTATTCGTTCGACGGCCAGCGGCCCAGCGGACGGGTTTCGCCGACCTTCATCACCCAGGCGTCTTCCGGCGGATAGCCGGCCGCGTCGGCGGCGGCGCGGAATTTCTCGGGCGGTTCGAACGGCGGTTCGTCGGTCAGGATCATCGTCCCCCAGTGCATCGCCACCAGCCGCTTGGCGCCGATGTCGCGGCCGATCGCCACCGCCTCGTCCGGGTCGGCGTGATGGGCCTTCATCAGCGCGCGCGGCGCATAGGCCCCGATCGGCACCAGCGCGTAGTCGAACGGCCCGTGCTCGCGGCCGATGTCGCGGAAGACCGGGCCGTAGCCGGTATCGCCGGCAAACCAGATCTTCAGCCCGCCGGCCTGGATCGCGAAGGAAGCCCATAAGGTGCGGTTGCGGTCGAAGGCGCCGCGCTTCGACCAGTGGACCGCCGGCAGGCAGGTGACGGTGATGCCCTCGGCATCATGGCTTTCGCCCCAGTCGAGCTCGCGGGTATGGACGAAGCCGCGCTTGCGCAGGAACCGGCCGAGGCCGAGCGGCACGATCGCCGTCGTCTGCTCGCGCTGGGGCAGGCGGCGCAGCGTGTCGGCGCACAGGTGATCGTAATGGTTGTGCGAAATCAGCATGACGTCGACCCGCGGCAGCTTCTCCGGCAGGATCGCCGTCGGCACGTAGCGCCGCCGGCCCAGCCCGGGCCGCGGCCCCGCGGTCTCGCCCAGGAACGGGTCGACCAGGATGGTGCGCCCGCCCAGCCGGATCAGGAACGCGGCATGGCCGAGCCAGGTCAGGCTGTCCTGGCTGCCATGCGCGTCGATGCCGGCCATCGTCGCCGCCGCATCCAGGGCATGGTCGTCGGGCACGATGACCCGGCGGTTGCCGGCGCGCACCAGCCGCCACAGGAAGCGGACGTAGTCGAGGCGGTCCACCTGGCGGATCGGGCTGCCGGCGGGGTTGCGAAAGCCGCGACGGGTGTGGTGATAGGGTTTCGGCTGCATCATCTCGCCTATGTTGCCCCTGGCCGCCAGCAGGTAAAGTGCCAACATCGACGGCTTTGCCGTGGTTCCGCGAAATGCTCGCCGTAAGATGTAGGTATCCGGGACCCGCGTACCGCCCTGCCTGGGCGCTACGCCGGAGCACGCTGTGCGCAATTGTCGTTATGATCCGGCTGCCAGCCGCTCGACCGTTCGCATCGGCAGGATCAGCCGCAGGGACTCCGGCAGCCGGACAAAACCGTGGGCGGCGTAGAAGCCTGCTGCGCCTTCATCCAGGGCATCGACGACGATCATCGACGAGCCTACCGTCTCGGCGCTCGCCAGCGCCCGGCGCAGCGCATCGGCCAGAAGGACCGCGCCGAGCCGCCGACCCTGTCTGTCCTTCGCCACCGCCAGTCTGCCGATGAGCGTGGCGCTGACCAGCGGATAGCGCGGGATGTGCTTGCGCGCCGATCCCGGCACGTCGCCGGGCGCCAGTGCGGTGGCGCAGAGCGTGTAGTAGCCCAGAACCTGGCGGGGCTGGACCTTGTCGGCCAGAACGAACACGCCGCTGGCGCGGCGGCGCATGTCCTGTCCGGCCTGGGTCTGGAAATAGCGGTCGAGGCTGTAGACCCCGCAGGTGAACCCGGCGCGGTCATGGGCGTCGTCAAGCGGGACGATGGAAAGGTCAGGCGCGGACCGCACCGTCACGCGCCGATGCGACGGCCGTGCTCCGCAAAGGCGCGCGCCAGCCGCTCGGTCGGGGTGGGCGGATTGATCAGGGCTTCGAAGAAGGTCGCCCGGTCCCGCTCGGACAGGTTCAGCGTCTCGTGCTCGGCGATGGTGCGGCGCGCGGCGTCGGTGATGGCGGCCAGGCAATAGTCGCTGACCTTGCGTCGTTCGAGCAGTGCAGCGCGCTCGATCAGTCCCTTGGTCTGCTCGTCGAGCCGGAAGCCGAGGCGGTCGTCGCGGGTGATGCGGTCTTTGGCAGGGCGGGCCTTGCTGGTCATCGCGTCCTCCATCGTCGGAATATGTACGTCGAATGGGTGCACATATCAAGGAGGCTCTGCCCAAGGCCGGTATCATCGCCTGTCGCGGCGCGCCGCCAGCGGGTAAAGTGCCAACATCGACGGCTTTGCCGTGGTTCCGCGAAATGCTACCCGTAAGATAGATGACCGCGACCCGCGATACCGCCCCTGCCAGGCGCTCCAGCTTCCTGCATCGCCCTGCCTACCAGTTCGGCGCGGCGGTGCTGCTCGGCGTCGTCTTCGGCTCGATCGGGCCGTTCGGCACGTTCTACGATCTCGCCCCGCCGGTCCGCTACGGCTATTGGCTGATCGCCACGATCGGCGGCTGGGCCCAGATCGTCCTGATCGGCACCCTGCTCGAAGGCCGGATCCTGCCGGCATCGCGGCCGCTGTGGCTGCGCTCGGTCATCTCCGCGGCGATCGGCACGGTGATCATCTCCTACGAGATCCCGCTGCTGGAAGCCTGGTTCCGGCCGTGGAATGCCGGCCATCTGCCGCCGGTCTGGCTGCTGGCACTCTACAACCTGCCGCTCACCGTCGGCATCTCGCTGGTCTTCTGTTTCGTCTTCGCCCGACACCACGCGAAGGAACAGGCTTCGGCCCCGCCGCCGGCGCTTCCCGCGCCCGTTGCCGCGGCACCCCCATCCGGGCCGGCGATCCCGTTCCTGCGGCGGGTGCCCGCCCGCCTCGGCCAATGCCTCCTCGCCCTCGAAATGGAGGATCATTACCTGCGCATCCACACGGCGCTCGGCTCCGACCTCGTGCTTTGCCGCCTCGGCGATGCGCTGGCCGAGCTCGAGGGGTGCGACGGCCTCCAGGTCCATCGCTCGTTCTGGGTCGCGCGCCGCGCCATCGCCGGTCACCAGCGCCGCAACGGTCGCGTCACCCTGACCCTGACCAACGGCCTCGAAGTGCCGGTCAGCCGCACCTACCTGCCGGTCGTGCGCGACGCCGGCTGGCTGACCGAGGCCGCTTGAACCTCCGCTGGCGCGCCGACCTGCTGGCGGGACTGGCGGTGGCGGGCATCCTGCTGCCCGAGGCGGTCGCCTATGCCGGCATCGCCGGCCTGCCGGCGAACCGCGCCGTCCTGGCCGCGATCGTCGGCGCGCTGGTCTACGCGCTGGCCGGGCGCAGCCGCTTTGCCATCGTCGCCCCGACCTCGTCGTCGGCCGCCATCCTCGCCGCCTCGCTGGCGGCGCTGCCCGACGACGGTTACAAGGCCGCCTTCGCCACCGTCGTCGTTGCGCTGGTCGGCCTCGCCTTCCTTGCCGCCGGTTTCTTCCGGCTGGGCACGCTGGCCAGCTTCGTGTCGCGGCCGGTGCTGCGCGGTTTCGCCTTCGGCCTGGCGCTGACCATCATCGTCAAGCAGTTGCCCGCGCTGGCCGGGGTCGGGATTTCCGGCCGCCCGCTGTTCGAGACGCTTGCGGGTCTCGCCGCCGCGGCACCGCACTGGCACCTGCCCTCGATCGCCACCGGCATCGCGGCGCTCGCGCTGCTGCTCGGCTTGCGGCGCTTGCCGCGGCTGCCCGGCGCCTTCCTGACCCTGCTGGCCGGCATCGCGCTGTCGTTCGCCGTCGACCTGCCCGCACAGGGCGTCGCCCTGGTCGGGCCGATCGATTTCGCGCCGGCCTGGTCGAGCCTGCCGCCGCTCGACCGCGAGGCATGGTCGACGCTGGGCCAGCTGGTCCCGCCGCTCTGCCTGATGCTGTTCGCGGAGAGCTGGGGCACGATGCGTGGCCTGGCCCTGGCCCGCGGCGACATCGTCCGGCCCGATCGCGAATTGCGGGCGCTGGGCTGGTCCAATCTTGCCGCGGCGGCGGTGAACGGCATGCCGGTCGGCGCCGGCTTCTCGGCCGGCACCGCCAATGCGGCGGCCGGTGCCGGCAGCCGCCGGGCGGGGGTCGTCGCGGCGCTCGGCCTGGCGCTGCTGGTCGCGGCCGGCGGCCCGCTGATCGCCCGGCTGCCCCATCCGGTCCTGGCCGCGGTCGTGGTCGCAGCCCTGACCCATGCGCTGGCGCCGGGGCCGCTCATGCGGCTGTTCCGGCTGGGGCGCGACCAGTATGTCGCGCTGGCCGCCGCGCTGGGGGTGATCGTCCTCGGCACGTTGAACGGCATGCTGTTTGCCATCGCCCTGTCGCTCGTCGTGCTGCTGCGCCGTTTCGCCGGCCCGCGGGTGCCGCGGCTGGGCCGGCTCCGCGACAGCCGCGACTATGTCGACCTCGCCCGACACCCCGAGGCGACGGCGCCCGACGGCGTGACGATCTGGCGGCCGGCTGCGCCGCTGTTCTTTGCCAACGCCGAACGGGTGCTGGGCAGCATCGCCGCCCAGGGCCTCGGCCGGCGGATGATCCTCAGCCTGGAGGAAACCGCCGACCTCGACACCACGGCGCTCGACGCGCTGCTCGAATTCGCCGCCCAGGTCGAGGCCGCCGGCGGCCAGCTGTGGCTGGCCCGGGTGCATGACCATGTGCGCGACCTGCTGCTGCGCGCCGGGGCCGACGCGCTGGTGGCCCGCTCGAGCTATTCGGTCGACGACGCGGTGACGATCGCGGGCGGCCGCGACTGATCGGCCCGGCCTAGTCGTCGCTCCGGCCGGCGGCGAAATCCCGGATCGCCATCCGGTCCGGCGATTCCTTGGCATCCTTCTTCATGCCGGCCAGACGCCTGGACAGGGTTTCCAGGTCGATCTCGCGCCGACCCTCGGGCAGCCAGCCGATCGCGGCCGAACAGGCCAGCAGCGGAAAGCGGGTGATGCGGCCCTCGCGGTCGAGCCCGATGGTGAAACCGGCCGAGCGGGTGGTGTCGTCGTAGAAATTGCGCATGTCGGCGGCGAAATCCTGCAGCATCAGCGCGATCGTCGCCAGCGCCTGATCGCGGTCGGGCGCGCGCAGGCCCAGGAAGAAATCGTCGCCGCCGACATGGCCGACGAATCCGCCCAGCGGGGCGGCACGGGTGCGCAGCAGGTCGGCCAGCATCTGGATCGCCCGGTCGCCGACGCGGAAGCCGAACTGGTCGTTGAACGGCTTGAAATGATCGAGGTCGAAATAGGCCAGCAGGTAGGAGGCGGTCTCGGCCTCGACCGCGTGGCCGAGATAGCGGCCGATCGAATTGTTGCCGGGCAGCCGGGTCAGCGGGTTCTGGTCGCGGGCGAAGGCCAGGTTGCGTTCGTTCAGCGCCTGCAGCAGGGCCGCGGCGTCGAGCACGCCGAGATAGCGCCCGCGCTCGGCGATGACCACGCCGACCTGATTGCCGTCGATGGCGAAGGTCTCCAGGATCCGGTCCAGGTCGGTATCGACGTCGCAGATCGGGCAGGTGTCGAGAAAGTCGGCCAGCTTGGGTCCCTGGCGGCGATGGGCGATCAGGTCCTTGCCGTAGGGGGCGTAGATATGCGGCTTCAGCAAGGCTTCGCGGACCACGCCGCGGGGGCGGTTCTCGCCGTCGACGACGGGCACGAAGGCGCGGTCGGGATGGTCCTGGAAATAATGCAGCACCTCGGCCATCGAGGCGCCGAGGCGGATCGGATCGATCGGCTGCACGGTATCGCGGACATAGCGGTCGGACGACGGCTGGCGGCGGCGGTCGCGCCGGTTGACGGTGGCGACGATGTCCGAGGCGCGGGTGAAGCCGCCGACGTCCTGCGTCGGATGGCCGATGAAATAGCCCTGGACCAGATCGCAGCCGATCTCCTTGCAGGTCAGGAATTCCTGCTCGCTCTCCACCCCCTCGGCCACCACCGAGATGCCGAGGACATGGGCGAGGTCGACGATGGTCGACAGGAACAGCTTGCGCTTGTTGTCCTGCGCGATGCCGGCGATGAAGAAGCGGTCGATCTTGATCTGCTCGGGCTGGGTTTCGTAGAGCATGCGCAGCCCGGAATGGCCGGTGCCGAAATCGTCGATCGCCAGCGCGAACGACCGCGCCCGGAACGGCGTCAGCCGCTCCAGCTCGCGCCCGCCCAGCGGCTGGGCCTCGGCGATTTCCAGGCAGACCGATTGCGGCCCCAGGCCGTGGCGGGCGAGTGCGGCTTCCAGCGCGCCCAGGCCACCATCGCCGAGCGTCAGCGCGCGGTTGTCGAGGTTGAGGAAAAGACGGGCGCCCAGGGCCGGGCCGAAAGCCGCGAAGCCCTCGATCGCACGGGCCCGCAGCCGTTCCTCGACCGCCAGCAGGTGGCCGGCCTCGGCCGCGGCGTCGAACAGGTCGGGGATGCGGCTGAACCCCAGCGCCTCCTGGCCCCGCAGCAGCGCCTCGAAGCCCTGGACCTCGCCGGTGGCGATGGCGACGATCGGCTGGTAGGCGAAGCGGACATGACGGTCGATATCGGCGAGCAGGCGGGGCAAAGTGAGCCTGTCGTCGGCCCGGACACGGTCGCGGGCGACAATGTTTACGCGTGGCACTGTAGTTCCTGATCCCGGTGAGTCTGGCACGGCCGTGCACCTTAATGGCGCTCGATGACAGTCTGGTGAAAGATTGGCGCCCGCAATCGTCGCGCCGCTGGTATTCTGGTGCGCAAATATCGTACCGGGGACGGGGATGATGCGGTTCGCCTGCCTGCTTTGCTGTCTTCTGGCACTGGCCACCCAGGCTCAGGCCCAGGCGGAGGCGCCGTTCCGCATCGGCACCGGCGGCCAGGCCGGCACCTACTACCCGGTCGGCCAGCTGATCGCCCGCGCGATCTCGGGGCCCGGCCTGTCGGCCCAGGCGGTGCCGTCGAACGGGTCGGTCGCCAATATCAACGGCATCGTGGCGGGCGCCTACGAGGCGGGCTTGGCCCAGGCCGACGTCAGCCATTGGGCCCATGCCGGCACCGGGATCTACGAACAGCGCCCGCGGGTCGAGGGCTTGCGGGTGCTGGCCAATCTCTATCCGGAAAGCCTGCATCTGCTGGTCGGTGCCGATCGCGGCATCGCCGGCGTTGCCGATCTGCGCGGCCGGGCCGTCTCGCTCGACGAGCCGGGTTCGGGCACGCTGGCCGATGCCCGCGCCGTGCTCGCCGCCTTCGGCCTCGGCGACCGCGACGTCCGCGCGGTCTATCTGAAGCCCGACCAGGCGGGTGTGCGGCTGCGCGACCGCCAGCTCGACGGGCTGTTCTTCGTCGGCGGCTATCCGGCGGCGTCGATCGCGGCGCTGGCCGCCGAAACCGACGTGGCGCTGCTGCCGCTGGCGGGGCCGGAGATCGCTGCGCTGATCCGGCGCCAGCCGTTCTTCCAGCCCGGTGTCATTCCCGCCGGCACCTATCGCGGCGTGCCCGAAACCCCGACCCTGTCGGTCGGCGCCCAGCTCGTCACCCTGGCCAGCCTGCCCGACGCGACGGCTTACCGCGTGGTCCGGGCGCTGTGGAGCGACGAGGCGCGGAAAATCCTTGATTCCGGCCACGCCCAGGGCAAGGTCATCCGCCTTGCCACCGCGGTGGCGGGCCTCGGCCTGCCGCTGCATCCCGGCGCGGCCCGCTTCTACCGCGAGGCCGGCCTGCTGCCCCCAGGAACCCCATGAAGCTGATCGGCCGCAACCATTCGCCCTACGTCCGTCGTGTCGCCGTCGCCCTGCAACTGGCGGGCGTGCCTTACGACCAGGAATTCTGGGGGCTGTTCTCGGATGCCGATCTGATCCGCACGGTCAGCCCGATGCGGCGGGTGCCGGCGCTGGTGCTGGACGACGGCGCGGTGCTGGTCGACAGTGGCGCCATCCTCGACTACCTCGCCGACGTCCACGGTCCGGGGGCGATCGGCCTGCCGGCGACCGGGCCGGACCGGCGCGCAGTCACCCAGGTCGTCGCCTGGGCGCTGGCCTGCGTCGACAAGATGATCGCCGCCGCCCAGGAGAAGGGCAACCGCCCGCCCGAGCTGATCCAGCACGACCTGGTCGGCCGGATCGAGGCGCAGGCCCAGGTCGGTTTCGCCGAACTCGAGCGGCGCCTCGGGGGCGACTGGTTCGTCGGCGGCGGGCTGACGCAAGCCGACGCGACTGTTGCCATCATGGTCAGTTTCGCGGGCTTCTTCGCGCCCGGCCTGATCGCGCCCGGCCGGTATCCGCGGCTGCAGGGGCTGGTCGAGCGGGTCGAGGCGCTGCCGGCGTTCCAGGCGACCTTTCCCCGCTGATTTGACGGCCGGCCGCGGTCGGCGTACAAGGCGGCCCTCAACTCCAGGAGAACGACCAGATGCGCCCCTCCGGCCGCCAGCCCGACGCGCTCCGCGCGGTATCGCTCGAACCGGGCTTCGCCAAGTATGCCGAGGGGTCCTGCCTCGTCCGTTTCGGCGATACCCATGTGCTGTGCACCGCCACGGTCGAGGAGCGGGTGCCGCCGTTCCTGCGCAATACCGGCCGCGGCTGGGTCACCGCCGAATACGGCATGCTGCCGCGCTCGACCCATACCCGCACCGATCGCGAGGCGGCGAAGGGCAAGCAGTCCGGCCGCACCCAGGAAATCCAGCGGCTGATCGGCCGCTCGCTGCGCGCGGTCTGCGACCTCGAAGGTTTCGGCGAGCGCCAGGTCAAGGTCGATTGCGACGTGCTGCAGGCCGATGGCGGCACCCGCACCGCCTCGATCACCGGGGCCTGGGTCGCGCTGCACCAGGCGTTCTCGCGCCTGGTCGCGCGCGGCGATCTGCCGAAGATTCCGCTGACCGCCCAGGTCGCGGCGATCTCCTGCGGCATCTACCAGGGTACGCCAGTGCTCGATCTCGATTACCCCGAGGATTCCTCGGCGATCGCCGACGCGAATTTCGTGCTGACCGACCAGGGCGGCATCATCGAGATCCAGGGCACCGCCGAGCAGCATCCGTTCAGCGAGGCCGAGTTCATGGCGCTGCTGGCCCTGGCCAAGAAGGGCATCGGCGAACTGGCCGTGCTGCAGCGTGCCGCGGTGGCGGGTCTCTGACATGGCGGCCCCGCGCAAGTTCACCGGCACCGACCTCGTGCTGGCCTCGCACAACCGGGGCAAGCTGCGCGAGATCGACGAACTGCTGTCGCCGTTCGGCGTGCGTACCCGCTCGGTCGCCGATCTTGGCCTGCCGGTGCCGGAGGAGGATGGCGACAGCTACATCGCCAATGCCGAGATCAAGGCGCTGGCCGCGGCGCGGGCCACCGGCGCGATCGCGCTGGCGGACGATTCCGGCCTCAGCGTCGATGCGCTGGGTGGCGCGCCCGGCATTTATTCCGCCCGCTGGGCCGAAGACGGCGATTTCTCCAAGGCGATGGAGCGGGTGTGGCGGGAAGTGCAACAGGCGGGCGGCACCGATCTGAAATGCCATTTCGTCTCGGCCCTGACGCTCGCCTGGCCGGACGGCCATTGCGAAAGCGTCGAGGGTTATGCCCATGGCACGCTGGTCTGGCCGCCGCGCGGCACCAACGGCTTCGGCTACGACCCGATGGTGTTCGTCGCGTCCGAGGGGTTGACCTTCGGCGAGATGGCGCCGGCCCGCAAGCATGATATCAGCCATCGCGCCGATGCCTTCCGGCAACTCATCGACCGCTGCTTCCGCTGACGGCGGCTTCGGCATCTATGTCCACTGGCCGTTCTGCCGGTCGAAATGCCCCTATTGCGACTTCAACAGCCATGTGCGTGACGCGGTCGACGACGACCGCTTCACCCGCGGCCTGTTGGCCGAGATCGACCATTACGCCGCGCTGACCCCCGGGCGCGAGGTCGGCTCGATCTTCTTCGGCGGCGGCACGCCGTCGCTGATGCCGCCGGTCACGGCCGAGGCCGTGATCGGCCGGATCGCCCGCCACTGGCGGCTCAAGCCCGATGTCGAGATCACGCTGGAAGCCAACCCCAATTCGGCCGAGGCCGAGCGCTTTGCCGGCTTCGCCGCCGCCGGGGTCAATCGCATCTCGCTCGGTGTCCAGGCGCTGAACGACCGCGACCTGAAATTCCTCGGCCGGCGCCATTCGGTGGCCGAGGCGCTGGCGGCGGTGGAACTGGCGCGCCGCGCCGTCGGCCGGATCTCGTTCGACCTGATCTATGCCCGCCCCGGCCAGAGCGAGGCCGACTGGGCCGCCGAGCTCGACCAGGCGATCGGCCTGGCCGGCGAGCATCTGTCGCTCTACACCCTGACGATCGAGGCCGGCACGCCGTTCGCGCAGGCCGTGCGGCGCGGCGAGTTCGCGCCGCTCGACCCCGACGCGGCCGCCGCGCTCTACGAGCTGACGCAGGAACGCACGCTGGCCGCCGGCCTCGAAGCCTATGAGATCTCGAACCACGCCCGGCCCGGCGCGGCCAGCCGCCACAACCTGGTCTACTGGCGCTATGGCGATTATGTCGGCATCGGCGCCGGCGCCCATGGCCGGCTGAAGGATGACCAGGGCGTCAAGCGCGCCACGCGCAACTGGCGCAAGCCGGAAAGCTGGCTCGACCGGGTCGAACAGGCCGGGCACGGCGTCGAGGAGACCGAGCTGGTCGACCGCGGCGGCCGCGTCGCCGAGGCGCTGATCATGGGGTTGCGCCTGGCCGAAGGGGTCGATGCCGCCCGGTTCCGGGCCGAGACCGGATCGGACCTGAAGGATGCGCTGGACCATCAGGCCGTCGCGCGGCTGGCGCGGGCCGGCCTCGTCGTTTATGACGAACGGGGCCTGACGGCCAGCGCCGCCGGCCGGCTGGTGCTGGACGGCGTGCTGCGCGAGATCGTGGCCCAGGATTGAAGCTTGCGGGAGGAGTTCAAGCGTTGACCACCGAAACCCAGACGCCGTCGATTCCGCCGGAACTGCTGCGCCTGCGCGACAGCATCGACAACATCGACGCCGCCCTGATCCACCTGCTGGCCGAGCGGTTCAAGTGCACCGAGCAGGTCGGCGCCCTGAAGGCGACCCACAACCTGCCGGCCGCCGACCCGGCGCGCGAGGCGACCCAGATCGCCCGGTTGCGCACCCTGGCCCGCAATGCCAAGCTCGACCCGGATTTTGCCGAGAAGTTCCTGAACTTCATCGTCAAGGAAGTCATCCGCCACCACGAGGCGATCAAGGCCCGCCAGGTCTGATCTGCCCGAATCGTCATCCCGGCGCAGGCCGGCGTGACGATTGACGCTTCAGCTCAGACCTTTACGCATCTCCGCGAAGGTCGGCTCGGCATAGCCGTCATGGTGCATCAGCGCGGTCTCGACGAAGCCGGCGCCGGCGAACAGCCGGCGGTTCTCGGTCATCGCCAGCCGCACCCGCAGGATCATCGCCGGATAGCCGGCGGCGCGGGCCAGCCGCTCGCCCTCGGCCAGCAGGGCCTTGGCCACGCCGCGGCCCTGGGCGGCCGGCGCCACGGCGAGGCGCCCGAGGTAGAGGCCGTCGTCCTGGTGCTTGAGCAGGGCCGAGCCGATGACCTCGCCGCCGATTTCGGCGACCAGGCCGCGATGGGCGGCCAGTTCGGCCCCGATCGTCGCGGCCGTCTCGCGCAAGGCGCCAGGCGGCGGATCGACCCGGGCGATCAGCGGGGTGAAGGCGGCCTGGATCAGCGCGACGATGGCTTCGGCATCACCCTCGACGGCAGGGCGGATCGTGACGGACGTCAATTGGACGGAACCTGGAAGCTGGTGGGGGCGGGGTCGACGGTCTTGAAGCCGCGGCTTTCGATTTCCATGACCGAAAGCCCGTGCTCGCCGATGCCGTCGGGACGGAAGCGGAAGATGCCGCCATAACCGGCGAAGCCGTTCGGGTCGGTCAGCGCCTGCGGGGTGAAGGCCTGGCCCGGCCGGTCGCGGCCGAGCGCCGCGGCCAGCGAGACCGCGTCATAGCCGAGCGAGGCGATGACCGGCGGGCGGCGGCCGTAGGACTTGGAAAAGCGGTCGGCAAAGTTGGTCTTGGCGTCGGCGCCGGGCGCCGAGAACCAGGCGCCGACCAGCGTCGGTTCGCCGAGCACGCCGGGATCGTCCCACACGCCGGTGCCCAGCACCCGGACCTTGGTCGGGTCGAGGTTGTAATAGCCAAGGCTCGGCGCCACCGCGCGCAGCCGCGGCACATTGCCGGCGGCGAGCAGCAGCGCGTCATAGGTCGAACCGCCGCTCATGAACCGCTGGGCCGACCGGGTGGCGTCGCCCTGGTCGGGATAGGTGCCCTGCTTGACCACCGTCGCATTCGCCTTCTGCACCGCGGCGTCGAAGGCGTTCGACACCACGCGGCCATAGGCGTTTTCCGGGGTCAGGATGGCGAATTTCGACAGGCCCTGGGCGGCGGCATAGGCGACGATGCGCTCGACCTGCTCCTCCGGGGTGAAACCCATCACATAGACGCCGTTGCCGGCGACCGAACGGTCCGACGAGAATGAGACGACCGGCACGTTGCGCGGCCGCGCCACCTCGGCCACCGCGGCCACCTGGGTCGAGAACAACGGGCCCAGGATGATTTCCGCCCCGTCGTTGACCAGCGCCTCGGCCGCGCCGCGCGGGCCGCCATCGGCTTCCGATTCGGTATTGCGCGGCATCAGCACGACGCGGTCGTCGGGCATGTCGAACAGGGCGAGCTGGGCGGCGTCGAGCAGGGCGCGCCCGGCCTCGGCGCTCGGGCCGGACAGCGGCAGCAGGAGGCCGATGCGGATCGCGTCGGGCCGCGACGGCTTCAGGCTCAGCCCCGGGGTGGCGGTGGTCCCGGGGGCGGTAACCGGGGGCAGCCCGGCATCGCTGGTGACGACGGGCGGTTCCAGCGTGCCGGGCATGACGTTGCCCTGGGGCGCGGCGGTCACCGCCGGGGCGGCGGGTTCGGCCGCCGCCGGCTGGCCGGACTGGCCGGGCGGCCGCACCTCGACCAGATTGCCGCCCTGTTGGGGCTGATTCGTGCAGGCCGCTAGACCCAGGCCCAATGTCATGATCAGGATGGCGGCAGTACGAGCGGGCAGGGCCAATGGACGAAACACGCGATTTTTCTCCCGTCGACGACGAAATCCTGGGCGGCGCCGACAGTACGGCGAGCCAGGGGCCAAGTAAACCGCCGGCCGGCCTCTATCTGGTCGCGACGCCGATCGGCAACATGGCCGACATAACGCTGCGCGCCCTCGATCTGCTCCGCGCCGCCGACGCGATCGCCTGCGAGGACAGCCGGGTCACCCTCAAGCTGCTGCAGCGCTACGGCATCAAGGCGCGGCTGATCGCCTATCACGACCATAACGGCGCCGAGGCGCGGCCCGATATCCTGCGCCGGCTGGAGGCGGGCCAGGTGGTCGCGCTGGTATCGGACGCCGGCACGCCGCTGATCTCCGACCCCGGCTACAAGCTGGTCCGTGCGGTGGTCGAGGCCGGGCATCACGTCACCGCGCTGCCCGGGCCGTCCGCGGTGCTGGCGGCGCTGTCGCTGGCCGGGCTGCCGACCGACCGCTTCCTGTTCGGCGGTTTCCTGCCGCCGCGCTCGGAAGCGCGCCGCAAGGCCCTGGCCGAGCTGAAGGCGGTGCCGGCGACGCTCGTCTTCCTCGAAGGCGTCTCGCGCCTGCCCGAGGCGCTGGCCGACATGGCCGAGACGCTGGGCGGAACCCGCGGCGCGGCGGTGGCGCGCGAGCTGACCAAGCTGTTCGAGACGGTGCGCCGCGGCACGCTGGCCGAACTGGCGGCGCTTTACGGCCGCGAAGGTCCGCCGAAGGGCGAGGTCGTCGTCGTCGTCGGCCCGCCGGCCGAGGAGGCGATGGGCGAGGGCGACCTCGACGCCGCCCTGACTGCCGCGCTGGCCCATTCCTCGCTGCGCGAGGCCGCGGCGGCGGTGGCGGCGGCGACCGGCCTGCCGCGCCGCCAGGTCTATGCCCGCGCCCTGGCGCTGAAGGCGGGCGAAATCGGATGAAGCGTGATCGGCACGGGGCGGAACGATCCGGCCGGCTGGCCGAAACCCTGGCCGCGCTGTGGCTGGCCGCCAAGCTCTACCGCATCGTGGCGCGGCGCAGCCGCGGACCGCTGGGCGAGATCGATCTGATCGCGCGCAAGGGACGGCTGCTGGTCGCCGTCGAGGTCAAGCGGCGCGGCACCGCGGCGAGTGCGGTCGAGGCGATCACGCCGCGCCAGCGCCGGCGGATCGAGGCGGCGGCCGAAGCCTTCCGCGCCCGCCAGCCGGATGCGGCGACGCTGTCCCTGCGGTTCGATGTGGTGCTGGTGGTCCCGCGCCGCTTGCCGCATCATGTTGTCGATGCATGGCGACCGTGAACTAGCCCTGGTATCGCTCGCGCTGCTTGTGGCGGCCGGCTGCACGCCGGCCAACATGGCGATCAGTGCCGGGGCCTGGGTCGGCGCCGCCGCGGTCGAGGAACGCGGGGTGGGCGGCTTTGCCGGCGACACCATGCTGAAGCTGCGCATCCACGACCTGCTGGGCCAGCGGCGCTTCAGCTATCTGACCGACGTCAATGTCGCGGTTTCGGAAAACCGGGTGATGCTGACCGGCACGGTCCCGACGACCGACGCGCGGACCGAGGTGGTCGCCATGGTCCGCGCCCTGCCGGAGGTGCGCGCGCTCTACGACGAGCTGCAGGTCACGTCCGGCTCGAACTTCCGCGACACGACCCGCGACATGCTGATCTCGACCAAGCTGCGCACCCGGCTGTTCGGCGACAAGGCGATCGCCGACGTCAACTACGACATCACCACGGTAAACGGCACCGTCTACCTGCTCGGCATCGCCCAGAGCGGGGCCGAGATCGACCGGGTGGTCGCCCATGTCCGCGATATTTCGGGGGTGCGCGCGGTGGTCAACCATGTGATGGTCAAATCCGATCCCGACCGTTACAAGTAGCGCAGGGGACCGTTCGGCAACTTCACGAAGGCGATGGCGACCAATCGCGAGCGTCAGAAACTGGTCGAGGCCCTGCTGGCGATCGGCGAGCAGGCGGACGACGACATCGGCCTGGCCGATGCCGGGTTGCTGCTGGCTGCGCTGGACAACCCGGACCAGAAGCTCGACTTCTATCATCGTCATCTCGATACCATCGGCGCCGATGCGGCCAGCCGGGCCGGCGAGGCGGCCGATGCCGCCGCCGCGGCAGCGACGCTGAGCGAGGTGCTGGCCGGCCTGCACGGCTATCGCGGCGACAGCGCCTCCTACGACGATCCGGCCAATGCCAACCTGATCCGCGTCATCGATCGCCGCCGCGGCCTGCCCGTGGCGCTCGGCATCCTCTGGCTGCATGCCGGGCGTGCCGCCGGCTTCGCCATCGAGGGCCTCAGCTTTCCCGGGCATTTCCTGCTGCGCCTTCGCCACCGGCACGATGCCGTCGTCGTCGACCCGTTCAACGGCGGCCGGATCGTGGCGACCGCCGACATGCGGGCGATGCTGAGCCGCATCGCCGGCGAGGAAGCGCTGAAGCCCGAGCATCACCGCGCCGTCTCGGCGCGGGAAATCCTGCTGCGCCTCCTCAACAACCTGAAAAGCCGGGCGCTGCAGGCCGGCGACGCCGATCGTGCCGCCGAGATGCTGTCGCGCATGGTCACGGTCGCCCCCCGCCACCAGCCGAGCTGGCGGGAACTGGCGCTGGTCCGCGCCCATGAGGGCAAGCTGAACGACGCGATCGCCGCGCTCGGCCGCCTCGTCGAGCTGGCGAAGACCGCCGAGGAGCGGCGCGAGGCCGAATCCCTGCTGGCCGAGATCCGGACCCGTCTGAACTAGTCATTACCTGCCAGATCATGGCGCGGTCCGCCGGGGGCTGCGCAGGCTGTCCCGGCCAAGCCAAGATGCGTCCAGGGAGGAAACGACATGATCATGCGGTTGATTGCCGCCATGCTGGTGATCGCGGCCATGCTGCCGGCCGCCGGCGCGCGGGCCGCCACCGAGGCCGAGCTCGCCGTGCAGGCCTATGTCTACGCCTATCCGTTGGTGCTGACCGACATGACGCGGGTCGCGAGCCTGTCGAGCCCGGTGGCCGCCAACATCGCGCCGAACCGCTTCCTGCACATTCCGGTCCTGGCCAATGCCAGCTTTCGTACGGTGGTGCGGCCGAACGTCGACACGATCTATTCGACCGCCTGGGTCGACGTGAAGGACGAACCCGTCCTGATGAGCGTGCCGCCGTCGGACGGCCTCTACTACATGATCCAGTGCATGGACGCCTGGACCAACGTTTTTGCCGCTCCGGGCATCCGCACCCAGGGCAATGCCGCGCGGACCTACGCGATCGTCGGTCCGGGCTGGCAGGGTCGCCTGCCCGAAGGCGTCGAGCGGCTCGATGCACCGACGGCGATGGTCTGGATCATCGGCCGCATCGATGCCAACCGGAAGGGATCGCTGCCCGCCGCCCAGGCCTATCAACAGAAGCTGGACCTGCGGCCGCTGAGCCGGGTGGGCGACGCCGCCTTCACCGCCGCGCGCCCGACCCTGCGGCTGACGCCGCTGCCGGCGCGCACGACGCCGAAGGACCAGGTCGCCGCCATGGCCGCGCGCGACTTCTTCGTCCGCTTCGCCGCCCTGCTTGCCGACAACCCGCCCGCCGCCGCCGATGCGCCGGTCGTGGCCGGGGTGCTCGGCCCCCTCGGCCTCGCCCCCGGCCGGCTCGACTGGGACGCGTTGCCGGCCGAACGGCGTGCGGCGCTGGAGCAGGGGGCGGCGAAGGCGCTGGCGGGCTTGCGTGCCGCCGGCCGCGGGGCCCAGCCGGTCAACGGCTGGACCGGTCTCGGCGGGGCCGGCTTCACCATCGGCGACTACGGTACCGACTATCCGGCGCGGGCGGCGGTGGCGCTGCTCGGCCTCGGCGCCAACCTGCCGGCCGACGCGGTCTATCTCAATGCGGCCATCGACGGCGCCGGTGCCAGCCTGGAGGGCGGCAAGGCCTACACCCTGACCTTTGCGCCCGGCGCGACGCCGCCGGCCCGCGCCTTCTGGTCGGTGACGCTCTACGACCGCGACGGCTATCTGCTCGATGCTCCCGGCGGCCGGCATGCGATCAAGGGCGGCGACGACCTGGTCTACGAGGCCGATGGCGCGCTGGTCCTGCGCCTGCAGCCGACCGATCCCGGCGGGCGGGCTGGGGCGAACTGGCTGCCGACGCCGGCATCCGGCGCATTCGAGCTGTCGATGCGGATCTACTGGCCCGAGGCCCGCATGCTGGAAGGCCGGTGGCAGCCGCCCGCCGTGACCCCGGCGGCGCGCTGAACCGCCGGGCATGGCGGCCGGCCCGCGCGACCGTCTTGCCGTCTTCGGCCGCCTGCTGCGGTTCTGGCGGACCGCCTTCGGCCTGTCGCAGGAGGAACTGGCCGGCCGCGCCGGGCTTTCGGCCCGCCATGTCAGCTTTCTCGAGAACGGGCGCACCGCGGCCAGCCGCGCCAGCATCCTTGCCCTGGCCGCGGGCCTCGGCCTCGGCGCCCGCGAGACCGCCGTGCTGCTGCTGTCGGCCGGGTTCTTCCCCGAAGCGCCCGCGCTCGATCTGGCCGATCCCGCGCATGCCGATCTGCGCGACACGCTGGTGCTGATGCTGCGCCATACCGATCCCTATCCCTCGGTGGTGATGGATTCCTGCGGCGAGATAAGGCTGGTCAACCGCGCCTGGGTCTTCGCCCATCGTCACTATCTCGGCGACATCGCCGATGGCGTGCGGCTCAACGCGATGCTCTTGTTCCTGGACGAACGCGGCTGGCGGCGCTTCGCCCCCGACTGGGAACGCATCGCCTGCGTCTTCCTGATGCTGTTGCAGCAGGAGGTGATCATTCGCGAGGATGCGCGGGCCTCGCAGCTGATGGCGCGCATCCTGGCCCTGCCCGGCGTGCCGGCAGACTGGGCGCGGCGCGGTGCCGGCTGGTCGACCGCGCAGGGCGACTACCGCCTCGACCTCGCCGGGCGCGACGGGCAGGTACACGGCTTCCGGGTCGTCCACCATACGGTCGGCGGAACCCCCTATGGCGGCGAGGAGCGGCTGATCATCCAGACCGTCTACCCCGAGGCCGGCAGCCCGGTGATCGACCGGGCCTGGCTCGACCGCCAGGACGATCACGCCCATCCGCTCTGCCCCTACTGATCCTTACCTGCCGGATCATGGTCGCCCGCCGCCGGGCCGGGCAAGGTGACGGGCACCGGACAGGGAGGTGCCCGATGAAACTGCAGGACAAAGTGGCGTTCGTGACCGGGGCGGCCTCCGGCATCGGCCTCGGCATCGCCCGGGCGCTGGCCGCCCGCGGGGTCCGGGTGATGCTGGCCGATCTCGACGGCCCCGGCGTCGAGGCTGCGGCCGCCGGGCTCGACGGCGCCGCCGCCACCGTCTGCGACGTCGCCGACATCGCGGCGGTTCGCGCCGCGGCGCGCGCGACACTCGACCGGTTCGGCCGGGTCGACATCCTGGTCAACAATGCCGGAGTCTCGTTCGGTGCCGAGGTCGGGGCCACCGCGCTTGCCGACTGGCGCTGGATCGTCGACGTCAACCTGATGGGCGTCGTCCATGGCGTCGAGACCTTCGTGCCGCTGATCAAGGCCCACGGACAGGGCGGCCATATCGTCAACACCGCCTCGATGACCGGCTTCTGGGCCGGGCTGCCGGGCCTCAGCCCCTATGCGGCGACGAAATTCGCCGTGGTCGGCTATGCCGAGGCGATCCGCGCCGAACTTGCCGATCACCATATCGGGGTCTCGGTGCTGGCGCCCGGCTGGGTGCGCACCCGGATCCACCAGTCCCATGCCCGCCGCGCCGGCGCGGCCGACCATGAAGTGCCGGCGGTGGCCGAGACGATCGGCGCCCTGGTCGAAGGCGGCATCGATCCGCAGGTGGTCGGCGACTGGACCGCCGACTGCATCGCGGCCGGCCGCGGCTACATCTTCACCGATCCGCATATGCGCAGCCTGCTCGACCTGCGCCACCAGATGATCCAGGCCGACTACGACGCCTGCGCCCGAGATCCCCGTTTCGCCCTCTAGGAGTTGCCGATGCTGCGACCGTTCGATGACGACCATACCCTCTATTCGATGCCGCCCTTCTTTGGCGGCACGCCCTATCCGCCGCCGGCGCTGCGCTATGCCGATACGCTCAGCCTGACCATCGCCTACGCCACCGAGGCGGCGGCGCTGACCCGGCTGCTGCCGCCCGGCTTCAGCCTGCTGCGGCCGGAGATCCTCGTTTCCTGCATCAACAACCGCGGCGTCGAGTGGATGGCGGGCAGCCCCTACAACCTCGTCGCGGTCAACGTGCCGGTGCGCTTCGAAGGCAGTGTCGACCGGCTGGACGGCGTCTTCGGCCTGGCGGTGTGGGAGAACAAGACGACGCCGATCATCGCGGGGCGCGAGATGCTCGGCGTGCCCAAGGTGTTTGCCGAGATCGAGCCGCTGCGGGAATTCCCTGCCGGCGAGACGCATTCCTGGTCGCACTACGAAGGCCGGCGCTTTCTCGACATCGGGCTGACCGCGGCCCGTGCCGCCGACGGCGACGAGATCGCCCTGCTGCAGGCCGGGCTGGAGCGGGTCAACTGGTTCGGCTGGCGCTATTTGCCGAAGGTGGGCGCGCCCGGTGCCGCGGTCAGCGAACCCGTCGTCTGCCCGCAGGATTTCACGGTGCGCGAGGCCTGGTTCGGCCAGGCCGTGCTCGAATGGCTGCCGCCCGACCCGCGGCACAATCCGACCCAGGCCCATGTCATCGCCGGGCTGGCCGCCCTGCCCAACCTGGGCTTCGTCGGTGCAGTGATGACGCGATCCGAAACCCTGTTGCGCGCCGACCTCGCGCGCGTGCCGCACTGACATGCCGGGCCGTATCGTTGTCATGGCCATGCTGCTGCTGGTGGCAGGGCAGGCCGCAGCCCAGGTGACGCCCGAACAGAAGGAGCGGGCGCGCGCCGTCGCCCGTGCCTGCCGGGCCGATGCGCAGAAATTCTGCCAGGGCATCGAGCCCGGCGGCGGGCGCCTGCTGACCTGCCTGAAGGGCAGGGAGGCGGAGCTCTCGACCGGGTGCCGCGACGCGTTGAGGGGGGCCAGCCGATGAACCAGGACCTGCTGGCCAAGGTGACGACGGGACTGGCCGACGCGATCGGCAGCGATTGCGGGCTGGGCGCGCGCGTCCGGCTCGATTTCGGCGCCGACGGGTCGGTGCTGATCGATGCGCGCGGCGTGCCGAACCGGATCACCAACGAGCCTGGCGATGCCGACTGCACGCTGCAGATCGCCATTGCCGATTTCGTCGACATGGCGCAGGGGCGGCTGAACGGCACGGCCGCCTTCATGACCGGGCGGCTGAAGATCAGGGGCGACATGGCCCTGGCGGTACGCTTCGGCGGCGTGCTCAGGCGCAAGGAGGGATAGGGCGGCGGCGGAGGCGGGCGCAGCGTTGACCTTCTGTTCCGGTTGTGGTTCGGTGGCGCCCGCCAAGCCCGCCCGATCCGTCATCGCCAGTCAGGAGCGTCGTCCATGTCCCTCAAGGTCGCCATCCAGATGGATCCGATCGAATCGATCGATATCGACGGCGATTCGACCTTCGTGCTGGGGCTGGAGGCGCAGGCCCGCGGCCATGCGCTGTGGCATTACCTGCCCAGGGACCTCAGCCTGCGCGACCGCAAGGTGGTGGCCTGGGCCCGGCCGCTGACACTGAAGCGGGAAAAAGGTGCGCATTTCACGCTGGGCGAGCCCACGCTGCTCGATCTCGGCCGGGATGTCGACGTGGTGCTGATGCGCCAGGACCCGCCGTTCGACATGGCCTACATCACCGCGACCCATCTGCTGGAGCATATCCATCCGAAGACGCTGGTGGTCAACGATCCGGTCAGCGTGCGCAACGCGCCGGAAAAGCTGTTCGTCACCCATTTCGACGGGGTGATGCCGCCGACCCTGATCACCGCGCGGATGGAGGACATCGTCGCCTTCCGGGCCGAGCATGAGGACATCATCGTCAAGCCGCTTTACGGCAATGGCGGGGCCGGGGTGTTCCACCTGAAGCCGGGCGACGAGAACCTCGCCTCGCTGATGGAGATGTTCACCGCCCGCTCGCGCGAGCCGGTGATCGTCCAGCGCTACTTGCCGGAAGTCCGCCAGGGCGACAAGCGCATCATCCTGGTCGACGGCGAGCCGGTCGGCGCGGTCAACCGTGTGCCTGCAGCCGGCGAAAGCCGCTCGAACATGCATGTCGGCGGCAAGCCGGTGAAGTCCGGGCTGACCGCGCGCGAAAAGGAAATCTGCGCGATCATCGGCCCGACCCTGAAGAACCAGGGCATGATCTTCGTCGGCATCGACGTGATCGGCGACTACCTGACCGAGATCAACGTCACCTCGCCGACCGGCATCCAGCAGATCAACCGCTTCGACGGCGTCAAGCTGGAGGGGCTGGTCTGGGACGCGATCGAGGCGCGGCGATCGGCCTGATCCGCCGATCGCGTCCTGGCCGTGGCAGCGTGTCGTCGGTCTGTCCTAATGCACCCGCATTTCGATGGCGGCGTGGCGCATCTCGCCGGGTGACAGCAACGTCACCGCGCCGACCCGCACGTGATAGAGACGTCCCTCGAGGTTGCCTTCCCACCAGTCGAGGAAGCGGCGCAGCACCGGGAATTTCGGGGCAAGGTCGAGATCCTGCCAGATGTAGGACTGCAGGAAGCTCGGGTGATCGGGCAGGCGATAAAGGATTTCAGCTGTTGTAAGGCGGTAATCATTCAACTGACGCGCAAGATCCGTCATCTGGTTCTCCTCGCAAGCAGCACATATTCCGCATTGCAATAATGCTACAGCAGTCCTGAAAGTTCAGTAAAAATCCTTTGAGATCAATGTGTTAGCACTCTCGCGCGAAGAGTGCTGCCAAACCCCTTGAAAAGCTATCCGCCGTGGCTTATGTGCTTGGCACTCTTTCGCCGCGAGTGCCAGAGGGGCGCGCCGCGGTGCTCCAACCGGCAGTTTGCCATATCGGTATTCCTCAGGAGGGAACCACATGAAGTTCAGGCCGCTCCACGATCGCGTTGTCGTCCGCCGCGTTGCGGAGGAGGAGAAGACCAAGGGCGGGATCATTATCCCCGACACCGCCAAGGAGAAGCCGCAGCAGGGCGAAGTCGTGGCCGTGGGCCCGGGCGCCAAGTCCGAGGACGGCAAGGTCACCCCGCTCGACGTCAAGGCCGGCGACATCGTGCTGTTCGGCAAGTGGTCGGGCACCGAGGTCAAGGTCGACGGCGAAGACCTCCTCATCATGAAGGAGTCGGACATCATGGGCGTGCTCGAAGGCAAGGCCACGCCGGCCGCCAAGGCCCCGAGCAAGAAGTCGGCGGCCTGACGCCCCGCTTCTACCCGATCCGATTTCGGCCAGACAACAATCTCTAGGAGTTTCTTCACATGGCTGCCAAGGAAGTAAAGTTCTCGACGGATGCGCGCGCCAAGCTGCTGCGCGGCGTCGACATCCTCGCCGATGCCGTCAAGGTCACGCTGGGCCCGAAGGGCCGCAACGTCGTCATCGAGAAGGCGTTCGGTGCCCCGCGCATCACCAAGGACGGCGTGACCGTCGCCAAGGAAATCGAGCTCTCGGACAAGTTCGAGAACATGGGCGCGCAGATGGTGCGCGAAGTCGCCTCGAAGGCCAATGACCAGGCCGGCGACGGCACCACCACCGCGACCGTGCTGGCCCAGGCCATCGTGCGCGAAGGCTCGAAGGCCGTCGCCGCCGGCATGAACCCGATGGACCTGAAGCGCGGCATCGACCTCGCGGTCGAGGCGATCGTCGCCGACCTCAAGACCAAGTCGAAGAAGGTCAAGGACCACAAGGAAATCGCCCAGGTCGGCACCATCTCGGCCAACGGCGAGGCCGAAATCGGCGAGATGATCGCCAAGGCGATGGAAAAGGTCGGCAACGAGGGCGTCATCACGGTCGAGGAGGCCAAGAGCCTCGACACCGAGCTCGACGTCGTCGAGGGCATGCAGTTCGACCGCGGCTACCTGTCGCCGTACTTCATCACCAATGCCGAGAAGATGATCGCGGAGCTCGACAGCCCGTACATCCTCCTGCACGAGAAGAAGCTGTCGGGCCTGCAGCCGCTGCTGCCGGTGCTCGAGGCGGTCGTGCAGACCGGCAAGCCGCTGCTGATCATCGCCGAGGAAGTCGAGGGCGAGGCCCTGGCCACCCTGGTGGTGAACAAGCTGCGCGGCGGCCTGAAGATCGCGGCCGTCAAGGCCCCGGGCTTCGGCGATCGCCGCAAGGCGATGCTCGAGGACATGGCCATCCTGACCGGCGGCCAGGTCATCTCGGAAGACCTCGGCATCAAGCTCGAGAGCGTGACGCTCGCCATGCTCGGCACCGCCAAGAAGGTGGTGATCGAGAAGGAGAACACCACGATCGTCGACGGCGCCGGCAAGAAGAAGGACATCGAGGCCCGCTGCAACCAGATCCGCGCGCAGGTCGAGGAAACCACCTCGGACTACGACCGTGAGAAGCTGCAGGAGCGTCTGGCCAAGCTGGCCGGCGGCGTTGCGGTGATCAAGGTCGGCGGCGCCACCGAGGTCGAGGTCAAGGAGCGCAAGGACCGCGTCGACGACGCGCTGCATGCCACCCGCGCCGCGGTCGAGGAAGGCATCGTCGCTGGCGGCGGCACCGCCCTGCTCTACGCCACCAAGGCCCTGGCCAAGGTCGTGACCGAGAACAACGACCAGAAGGTCGGCGTCGACATCATCCGTCGTGCGCTCCAGGCCCCGATCCGTCAGATCGCCGAGAACGCGGGCCATGACGGCGCCGTCGTCGCCGGCAAGCTGCTCGAGGGCAAGGACGCCAACTTCGGCTTCAATGCCCAGACCGGCGAGTACGGCGACCTGGTGAAGGTCGGCGTCATCGACCCGGCCAAGGTCGTCCGTTGCGCCCTGCAGGGTGCGGCGTCGGTCGCCGGCCTGCTCATCACCACCGAGGCGATGGTGGCCGAGCTGCCGAAGAAGGAAGCTGCCGGTCCGGCGATGCCCCCGGGCGGCGGGATGGACTTCTAAGAAGCGCTATCCGCATCGACTACGCGGGGAAGGCCGGGCGCAAAGCCCGGCCTTCTTCGTTTCGGGCGCAGCCGCGGTCCGCTCGACTCCCTCGTTTCTTGCCCCGAACCCAATTTTCATTTGCCGTAATCTCGTCCGACTTCACAGGATTTTACCAAAACTGAAACACCCGCAACCGGCACGGGTCTAGGGTCGTGGCCGGACACGGCCCCGCAAAGGCCGCTAGCGGAGGGTGGGCAATGACGCGCGAGACCGGGGCTTCGGGACCCATGCGGCGCGCCTGGTGGAATTCGCTGTGGGTGATCCCCACGGTGATCGCGCTGCTCATCGGCGTCTCGATCACGCTGACCCTGCGCTTCGAACAGAATGTGGCGGCCCGCCTCGACAACATCGCCGCGGGCGGGCGCGAGAATCTCGCCTGGGCCGCCTATCAGCTCGATGCCGAGCTGGGCCGTCTGGTCGACGCCGCCCGCGAGGGCGCAGCCGGCCAGGCGCCCCATGGCGAGATGCAGCTGCGCTTCGATATCTTCGTCTCCCGGTTGACCACCATCGAGAACGGCACGTTTCGTCGCAGCCTGCTCGGCCATGACTTCTACGCCGTGGCCACCTCGGCGCTGCGGGCCTTCGTCACGCGTTATGACGCGGCGATGTCGGGCGACGAGGAGCCGACGCCCGAGATGGCCGCCGCGCTGGTGGCCGATGCCAGGCCGCTGCAGCCGTTGCTGCGCGAACTGGCGCTGGGGGTCAACCGCGTCAACCAGGAAGAACTCGGCGCCGACCGCGAGGCGCTGAAGGCGCTGCGGCTGCGGCTGCGCGACGGCGTCGTGGTACAGGGCCTGCTGGTCGCGGCCTTCGGCGCGGTCATCGCCTGGTCGCTGCTGCGCAAGATGCGGGTCGCGCGCGAACTTCGCACCGCCAACAATCGACTGGCCGTCGAGCGCGAGCGCTTCATCAACGCGATCGAGACCATTCCGGACGGCTTCGTCATCTTCGATGCCGACGACCGGCTGGTGATCTGCAACGAGCGCTACAAGGAGATCTATGCGCCCAGCGCGCCGTTCATCCATCCCGGAGCCAATTTCAGCGACATCCTGCGCGAAGGCGCCAGGCGCGGCCAATATCCGCAGGCCGGTGACGACATCGAGGCCTTCGTGCGCCAGACCCAGGCCTGGCACAAGTCGAACAGCCCCCCGATGGAGCGCCTGCTGCCGGATGGCCGCTGGATCCGCATCTCGGAGCGCGAGACCGGCGACGGCGGCACCGTCGGTATCCGCACCGACATCACCGCGCTGAAGCAGGCCAAGGAGCGGGCCGAGGCCGGCGAGCGGGCCAAGGCCGAATTCCTCGCGGTGATGAGCCACGAGATCCGGACGCCGCTGAACGGCGTGATGGGCATGCTGGCGCTGGTCGACAGCTCGGCCCTGTCGGAGGACGACCGGCGCTACATTGCGGGCGCCCAGGCCGCCGGCGAACATCTGCTCGACATCGTCAACGACATCCTCGACCTTACCAAGCTCGAAGCCGACCGCCTTGATCTCGAGGCCGCGCCGTTCGCGCCGGCCGAGACCATCGCCCAGGTCGTTTCCGTGGTGACGCCGCGCGCGACCGAGGGCGGCAACACCATCGTGACGGTCGGTGCCGAAAACCTGCCGGCCTGGCTGGCCGGCGACCGCACGCGCTTCCGCCAGGTCCTGCTCAACCTGCTCGGCAACGCCGCGAAGTTCACGAGCAACGGCCGGATCGTCGTCGCGGCCTCGGCCACCACCCGTGGCGGCGCCATCATGCTCGAGGTCTCGGTGACCGACGACGGCATCGGCATCGCGCCGGAAGTGCAGGCGCGGCTGTTCGAGAAATTCACCCAGGGCGATGCCTCGACCACCCGGCGGTTCGGCGGCACCGGCCTCGGCCTGGCGATCTGCAAGCGCTTGGTCGAGCTGCAGGGCGGAGCGATCGGCGTCGAGAGCAGTCCGGGCAAGGGATCGCGCTTCTGGTTCCGCATTCCCTTCGCGCCGGCCGAGGCACCCGGCCCCGTCGATCAGGCGTCGCTGGCGCGGGGACGGTCACTGTCGATCCTGGTGGCCGAGGACAACCCGATCAACCGCGAGGTCATTGCCGGTCTGCTGCGCCGGGCCGGCCATCGTTTTGCCATGGCCGAAAACGGCCGCGAGGCGGTCGAGGCCGTCCAGGCGGCGCGCTATGACGTGGTGCTGATGGATGTGCAGATGCCCGAACTGGACGGCATTGCCGCCACGCGCGAGATCCGTGCCCTGGCCGGGCCGGCGGCGTCGGTCCCGGTCGTGGCCCTGACCGCCAATGCCTTTGCCGAACAGGTCGAGCGCTGTACCGCGGCGGGCATGAACGGCCATGTCAGCAAGCCGATCGATCCCGCGCGGCTCTATGCCGTGCTGGCTGAATTCGGCGGCAGCGCGCCGGCCGAGGCGCCGGCCGATGGCTGGCTGGCCGGCCCGCCCGGCCAGGCGGGGGCAGCCGGCCCCGCGCCCGGTCCCGAGGCGGATGCGGTGCTGGCCCAGCTGCTGGCCGATCTCAACGAATTCGATCGCCGCCTGGTATCTTAGGCGGGAAGGTAGGCCAAGATGAGCATAGTCGTTCTCGACGATAATCAGCACACGCTGAGCCTGGTCCGGTCGGTGCTCCGCTCGCTCGGGGTCGAGAACGTCCGCTGCTACCTGCGGCCGGAATCGGCGCTGGCCGCGATCGAGGCCAAGCCGCCGCAGATCGTCCTGACCGACTGGGAGCTCGGCCCCGCGATGTCGGGCCTGGAATTCGTCAGGATGCTGCGGGCGTCGAAGAATGCCGCGGTCGGCGAGCTGCCGATCATCATGCTGACCGCCCATTCCGACCTGACGCTGGTCAAGGCGGCGCGCGACGCCGGCATCGACGGCTTCATCGTCAAGCCGTTCTCGGCCAAGACGCTGGCCCAGCGGATCGCCGCGATCCGCCGTCGCCAGCATGCTGCCGCCGACGACGTGCAGGACGGCGCCGAGCTGTCGGATGCCGACGGCGAGATGATGATCGCCGATGGTGCGGGGGCCGCGGCCATGCCCAGCCGGGCCGACGTCATCGCGGCCGAAGCGAGGCTTGCCGAATTGCGCGGGCGCTTCGAAGCGTCGCTTGCCGCCTACGTCGCCGAACTTGCCGCAGCTGCCGGCACCATCCAGGCCGATCCCGCGGCGATCGGGCGCTGCCGCAAGCTTGCCCATGACCTGAAAGGCCAGGGCACCAGCTTCGGCTATCCGCTGCTGACCGAATTCGCCGGCTCGCTGACCCAACTGCTGATGGATGGCAGGGCCGACGACCCGCTGCTCGGCCAGCTCGTCGCCCTGCATATCAAGGCGATCGGTGCGGTGGCGCAGGCCCGCATCACCGGCGACGGCGGCGAGACCGGACGGGCCCTGCGCGAAGGCTTCTCCCGCTCGATCGCCCGGGTCACCGGCAAGGCCTAGCCGATCGCAAACCGCGCCAGCAGTCCGGCGAAGGCGCGCTCGGCCCGTTCGCGCGCCCGCGGGTCGCCCAGCAGCTTGCGCGACGCGGCATAGGCCATGACCAGGCCGTTGAGCTCGAAGGCGAACTGGTCGCCATCGCCCTCGGGCTGAGCGTTCGCGACCTCGCGGGCAATGGTCTCGACCCAGCGCGTCTGCGAGGCATGCAGTGCGTCGCGCAGCGGGCCGGGCCGGTCGTCCAGTTCGACAACCGCCGACTGGATCGGGCAGCCGCCGGGCAATTCCTCGCCGTCGATCCAGTCGAGCCAGCGGGGAAACAGCGCCTTCAGCCGCGCCGCGCCGCGTGGCGCGGCCTTGACCGGCCGCCAGACAGTGTCGCCGAAACGCCTCAGCATCGCGTCGAGTACCGCCAGCTGCAGCGCCTCCTTCGACCCGAAATGGGCGAAGAGGCCGCTTTTCGACATGCCGACCGTCTGGGCCAGCTCACCGATCGACAGGGCGTTCAACCCCTCGAGGCTGGCACGCGACAGCGCCGCCTCGACGATCCGCTCCCGCGTGGTGCTGCCCTTGGAGATTGCCATCGCTTGACACTAACGAACGGTCGTGCCATTTTCAACGGTACGAACGATCGTGCTTTTATTGGAGGTCACCATGACCGACCTGATCGTCAAGCTGGCAGACGAGGTGACGTGGCGGCCGACCGGCCAGCCCGGCATCGAATGGGCCTCGTTGCATCGCGACGGCATCCGTGGCGCCACCGGCCTGCTGCGGCTCGCCAAAGGTGCGCGCTATCCGGCCGATCTGTGCCCGGGCGGCGAGGAGATCTTCGTGGTCAAGGGGGACATGCGCGTCGGGGTGAGCCGCCTGCGTGCCGGCGATTTCCTGGTCACCCCGCCTGGCGGCAGCCCCGATGGTCAGGCCATGCTCGACTCGGTCCTCCTGGTGACGATGCCGGCGCGCGCGGCCTGATCGCCGCCTCAGACGCCGGTCAGGAGATCTTCGACCACTTCCTCGGCCAGGGCCAGCGCGGTGCCGGCGGCGTTGCCGCCGGTCACCGAGACCAGGCGAATGCCGGGTTCCGGGGCAACGATGACGACGTCGCGATCATCGGCGACCGGGACCAGGGCCTGCCAGCGCTCGACTACCGTCGGGTCGGGGATCGTCAGCAGGTCCGCCAAGGCGGCATGGATCGCTGCCTCGGCCGCGGCGGTCATGAACGGCTCGAGCGACGTTGCCGGGGCGGTGACGACCAGCGTGCCGTCGGCAGCCTGCACCAGTTCCACCGCCGGCGACGCCTGCTGCCTGGCGCGCAGCCCGGGGGCCGAGCGCTGTCTGGCGAAGCCAACCTGGGCCAGGATGCCGGCATCGCCGATGACGACCGCGTCGAGACGGAAGCCTGCCGGCTGCGCGGCCAGCCGCAGGTAGTGGCGACGGGCCAGGTGCACGCCGTGTCCGGCGAAGACCCTGGGATAGAGCGTCTGCAGGTCGGCGCCGGGCGCAACCACGATCCGATCGGCCCGAATCATCCCGGCGGTCGTCTCGATCCGACCGGTGACGAGCGAAACGGCGGCCGTACCCAGCGCGATATCGACGCCCATGCCGTCCAGCAGGTCGGTCAGCCGCGGCAGGGCCTGCCTGGGTTCGAAATGACAACCGCCGGGCGCCGCCAGCCCCCGCTCGATTGCCGCGGCTATGGACGGCAGGCGTCCTTCCAGCTCGGCCCGGTCGAGCGGCAGCGAGCCCTCGCCCATGCGTGAATCCGCGAAATCATCCAGCACCGCCGCCGCCTCGGGCGATTGCGCCAGCGCCAGCAGGCCGATCGGCGTCACCGGGAAGTCGGCCAGCCGCCCCAGTTCCATCCACAAGGCCGTGCTGCGCCGGGCGCGCAGCCAGCTCGTGCCCGCGGCCTGGCCGGCGGGGCAGACGACACCGGCATCGCAGAGCGATCGGCCGAGCGGCTGGCGCTCGCGCTCGATCACGATCGTGGAGAGGCCCCGGCGGGCGGCGGCGAGGGCATGGCCGAGACCGACCAGCCCGGCCCCCACCACGGCAAGGTCATAGCGTACCGACGACATCGCGCCATGCTGCGCGTCTCGGCGCTGATCGGCAAGAAGACGAATTGTATCACCTCAATTCGCCGGCTTGCATGGCCAGGGGGGCCACCCCATACTCCGCAGCATGGCAAAGCGCGCCACAGCCCGTCAGATCTATCTCGACCCGCCTCCGCCGCGGGCGGACATGCGCGTCTGCGAGCATCCCGACTGCACCGCCGAAGGCGGCTACCGCGCCCCGCGTTCGCGCGATCCGGAAAGCGGCCATTACTGGTTCTGCCTCGACCATGTGCGAGAATACAACGCGAACTGGGATTTCTTCCGGGGGATGTCCGCCGACGATGTCGAGCGCTATATCCGCAACAATGCCACCTGGCAGCGGCCGACCTGGAAGATCGGGACCAAGCCGGGCGACGATTTTTTCGGGGCTTTCGTCAAGGATGACCTGGGCCTGTTGTCCGAGGTCGGGCTGGGTCCCGAAGCCCGCGCCCAGCGCAAGCGCAAGGCCGAGGAACAGCGGGTCAATCCGGACAGCCCGGAAGGCAAATATATCGCCGCCCTGGCGATCCTCGACCTGAAGCCCGGCGCGACCGAGAAGGAAATCAAGGCGCGCTACAAGGAACTGGCCAAGCGCCATCACCCCGACCGCAACGGCGGCGACAAGGCGGCCGAAGAGCGGCTGAAGGAAATCAACCAGGCCTATACCGTGCTGGTGGCGCGTCCCGCCGTCTAGTCGACCCGGCCCCAAGTCCCAGAAGAATCCGAACGGAGAGCAAGCGAGCGTCCATGACTGCGATTATCGATACCGGCAGCCGGCCGGTGATGCCCCAGGGCCAGCCCGATACCAAGGTTTCCGTCCGCCAGGTCTTCGGATTCGAGAGCGACCTCCAGGTTCCTTCCTTCAGCCAGCGCACCGAGCACGTGCCGGATCTCGATCCCGACTACAAGTTCGACCGCGACACGACCCTCGCGATCCTGGCCGGCTTCGCCTACAACCGCCGCGTGATGATCCAGGGGTATCATGGCACCGGCAAGTCGACCCATGTCGAGCAGGTCGCCGCCCGCCTGAACTGGCCCTGCATCCGCATCAACCTCGACAGCCATGTCAGTCGTATCGACCTCGTCGGCAAGGATGCGATCGTCCTGCGCGAAGGCCAGCAGGTCACCGAGTTCCGTGAAGGCCTGCTGCCCTGGTGTCTGCAGAACCCGGTCGCGCTGGTGTTCGACGAATACGATGCCGGCCGCCCCGACGTGATGTTCGTGATCCAGCGCGTGCTGGAGGTCGAGGGCAAGCTGACCCTGCTCGACCAGAACCGCGTGATCCGCCCGAACCCGGCCTTCCGCCTCTTCGCCACGACGAACACGATCGGCCTGGGCGACACCACCGGCCTCTATCATGGTACCCAGCAGATCAACCAGGGCCAGATGGACCGCTGGTCGATCGTGACCACGCTGAACTACCTGCCGCATGACGCCGAGACCCGCATCGTCCTGGCCAAGTCGAAGTCGTTCGACACCGACGAAGGCCGCAAGAAGATCGCGGCGATGGTCTCGGTCGCCGACATGACCCGCCAGGGCTTCGTCAACGGCGACGTCTCGACCGTGATGAGCCCGCGTACCGTCATCACCTGGGCCGAGAATGCGCGCATCTTCGGCGATGTCGGCTTTGCCTTCCGCGTCACCTTCCTGAACAAGTGCGACGAGATGGAGCGGCCGATCGTGGCCGAATACTATCAGCGCTGCTTCGGTGAAGAGCTGCCGGAATCGGCCGCCCGCATCGATCTGGCCTGAGCCGTCAGGGCATGTCGGCGAAGGAAAGTCCGGTCGAGCCGTTCAAGCGCGCGGTGGCGGCGACGTCCCGCGCGCTGGCCGGCGAGCGCGAGCTGCAGGTCACCTACGGGCCGGAGCAGCCGATCCTGCGGGGCAAGCGGGTCCGCCTGCCGCTGCCGTCGCGCCATCCGCCGGCCGAGGAGGTGGCGCAGCTGCGCGGCACCGCCGACGCCTTCGCCCTCAGGCTGCGCTATCACGACGACAAGCTGCACCACAAGCTGGCGCCGGAAGGCGCGACTGCCCGCGCCGTCTTCGAGGCGGCCGAGCAGGCCCGCGTCGAGGCGATCGGCAGCCGGCACATGATCGGCGTGCGGTCGAACCTGACCGCCGCGCTGGAGGAACGCTGCCGCGCCCGCGGCTATGCCAAGATGCGCGACAAGTCCGAGGCGCCGCTGGCCGACGCCATCGGCCTGTTGCTGCGCGAGCGGCTCACCGGACAGCCGGTGCCGCTCGCCGCCCGCAAGATGGTCGAGATGTGGCGGGGCTGGGTCGAGGACCAGGGCGGCGCCGACCTGAACGCGCTGCTCGACCGGCTGGACGACCAGCAGGCCTATGCCCGGACCGTCCGCCGGCTGATCAAGGATCTCGACCTGTCGGACGAGGACCTGGGCGATCCCGACGACGACGAGCAGTCCGACGGCGAGGACCAGCAGCAGGAGCAACCCGATTCGGCCTCGGAAGGCGAGGGCGACCAGCAGGGCGCCGCCGAGCAGATGGGCATGCAGGATGCCGGCGGCGACGAGGGCGACTCGCAGGGGTCCGAGGCGTCCGAAGGCATGGTCTCGGCCGAGCAGCAGATGGGGGGTGCCGGCGAGGAGGCGCCGTCCGACGGCAGCCGGCCGAACTATCCCGACTTCTCGGCCTTCCGCAATGCGCCGCAGCCGACCTATCATCCCTATACCACCGGGTTCGACGAGGTCGTGCAGGCCGACGATCTCTGCGACACCGACGAGCTGAACCGGCTGCGCAACCATCTCGACCAGCAGCTGCGCCATCTGCAGACCGTGGTCGGCCGGCTGGCCAACCGGCTGCAGCGCCGCCTGCTGGCCAAGCAGAACCGCGCCTGGGAATTCGACCTGGAGGAAGGCATCCTCGATGCCTCGCGGCTTGCCCGCATCGTCGCCAACCCGATGCTGCCGCTGTCCTACAAGCACGAGAAGGACACCGACTTCCGCGACACCTGCGTGACGCTGCTGATCGACAATTCCGGCTCGATGCGCGGCCGGCCGATCACCGTGGCCGCGATGTGCGCCGATATCCTCGCCCGCACGCTGGAGCGTTGCGCTGTCAAGGTCGAGATCCTCGGCTTCACCACCCGCGCCTGGAAGGGTGGCCAGGCGCGCGAGAAATGGCTGTCCGACGGCAAGCCGGCGAATCCCGGCCGCCTGAACGACCTGCGCCACATCGTCTACAAGACGGCCGATGCGCCCTGGCGGCGCGCCCGCCGTTCGCTGGGCCTGATGCTGCGCGAAGGCCTGCTGAAGGAGAATATCGACGGCGAGGCGCTGGTCTGGGCCCATCAGCGGCTGATGGGCCGGCCCGAGCAGCGCCGGATCCTGATGGTGATCTCCGACGGTGCGCCGGTCGACGATTCGACCCTGTCGATCAATCCGGGCAATTACCTCGACCGCCATCTGCGCGAGGTGATCGAGTGGATCGAGACCCGCTCGCCGGTCGAACTGGTCGCCATCGGCATCGGCCACGATGTCACGCGCTACTACCGGCGCGCCGTCACCATCGTCGATGCCGAACAGCTCGGCGGCGCGATGATGGACAAGCTGGCCGAACTGTTCGACGAGGCCCCGCGCGAGATGGCAGCCCCGCGAATCGGCGGCCGGCGGATGACCGACGCGATGAGCGCCCTGATCGGCAAGCGTCAGGCTGGCTGAAGACCAGGGCGGGCTGAAGGATCAGGCGGCCGGCGAGTCCGGCCGCCCCGCCGCCCGGGCGTGGCCTTCGCCGGCGACCGGGATGATGGTCAGTCCCCCGCTGGCCTCGAGGATCGCGTATTTGATCTGGTCGAGCCGTTCCAGTCCGTGGGCGGCCCGGGCCGCGAACAGCACGTCGTCGCGGTCGATGCGTGCCTGCCGCATCCTGGCGTCGAGCATGCGCCCATGCTCGACGACGATCAGCGGCGCGCCGTCGAGCCAGCATGACAGATGCGGCAGGCGCTGTTTCAGCAGCGACATGCCGACATTGAGGATGACCAGCGTGGCGATGACCACGATAGCGCCGGTGAGCGAGACGTCGTCGCCGAGCAGGGCCTGCTGCGTCGCCTCGCCGATGACCAGCAGCAGCACGAAATCGAAGGCCGTCATCGTCGCGACGGTCCGCCGCCCGGCAAGCCGCAGCATCACCATCAGGATGACGTAGACCGCGGCAGCGTTGAGCACCATGTCCATCGGCGGCGCCCGTCAGGGATAGACGAGAATGTCGAGCGTGGCCGGCGCGCCGGCATCGGCGGCGAGGCGCAGATGCTGCATCCCCCAGCGTCGCGGCGTCAGGCGGAAGGTCACGGTGGTGGTGCCGTCGCCGGTGGCGAAATCATAGGCGAGGCCGCCGCGGTCGCTGCGCACCGCTGCCGGTCTTGGTTCGACGGCGGCAACGTCGAAGCCGTCCGCCCCCTGGACCCGCAAGGTGCCGTGCGCGGACAGCGTCACGGTCAGCCGGGTATCGACGCCGCGGCGGGCGAACCGTTCGTACTCGGCCGACACGGCGGCACCGCCGGCGGCGGCGGCCGACAGCGGCCCGCCGGCAAATATCCCGGCCGCCGCGGCAGCGATGACCAGGATCAGCACGGCCCAGCCGAGGCGTTCGAACAGCCAGTAGCGGCGCTGGAAACGCATGTCTTCGGGTATCGGTCGGGCCAAACTGATCCTCCGCGTCTGCGGCGGCTGCAACGCCCGGCGGGCGATCATCGTTCCGTGGCCGGTCGTCAGGCCCGGCAACGACCAAAGGCGGAACTGTGCAATTTTCTGCAACGATCTGCATGGGAAGGCAAAATCGGCCGGGCCGGCCGCCATCCGCGCGGACCGGCGTGATAGCATCGGTCGCACCCGACACGGCGTGTCGCCCCGAGAGATCTTTCGCATGGATGCCCTGACCCGGCCACGACCCGAGGAGAAGACCAAGGATGCCCGCCCGCTGTCGCTGCGGGTGCTCGGCCCCTTGCTCGGGCTGGTGGTCGGCCTGCCCTTCCTGGTCGCCCTGCTCCATGACGACCTCAGCGATTTCTCCTCGGCCAATGCCGACCTGCCCGGGGAGTTGCTGCTCGCCGCCGCCGCCTGCCTGGCCGCCATGGGCCTGAGTTCGCTGTTCGGTTTCTGGCTGGCCCGGACCATCGCCCGGCTGGCCGACGCGATCAGCCGCCTGCGCCGCGGCGACCTGACGACGCGAATTCCGGCTGTCGGCATCGCCGAGCTCGACCAGATCGTCGATCGCCTGAACAGCGTGCTCGACGTCATCGCCCGCCGTGTCGAGCAGATCCGGGAAGCCAATGTCCGCTTTACCCAGATCGCGGCCAAGGTGCCGGGGCTGGTGTTCCAGTGGACGGTCGAGGGCGGCGGCATCGGGCGCTACACCTATGTCAGCCCGCGTTGCCGGGAAATGCTCGAGATCGCCAGCGACGATCTCCTCCGCGACCAGACGCTGATCCAGGTGCATCCCGACGATTTCCAGCGCTGGCGCGAGGGAATCCACGTCGCGGTCGCGACCGAGCGGTCCTGGTCGTTCGAAGGGCGCATCGTGCTGCCGTCGGGCATGATCCGCTGGATCCGCGCCCAGGCCGAGCCGTCACGCGTCGAAGCCGGCGGGCTCGTGTTCGACGGTATCATCTTCGACCTGACCGAGGAACGCGCGCGGCTGCACGACATGGCACTGGCCGAGCAGGTCTTCCAGAACGCGACCGAGGCAATCTTCATCACCGACGCCGACAACCGGATCCTGCGGACCAACCGGGCGTTCACCGAGGTCACCGGCTACCGGCTGGGCGAGGTGATGGGGGCGAACCCGCGTCTGCTTTCCTCGGGTCGCCAGTCGCAGAGCTTCTACCGCCAGCTCTGGCGCGATCTCCAGGCCCACGACCACTGGTCCGGGGAAATCTGGAACCGGCGCAAGTCCGGCGAGGTCTACCCGGAATGGCTGTCGGTCTCGGTGATCCGCGACGACGAAGGCCGCGTCGTCAACCATCTGGCGATCTTCTCGGATCTGACCGAGCGCAAGAAGGCGGAATCGCGGATCGAGGAGCTGGCGTTCCGCGACGTGCTCACCGGCCTGCCCAACCGCCTCCTGTTCCAGGAGCACCTGCGCCAGGCGCTGTCGGCCAGCCAGCGCGACGGGCGGCCGACTGCCGTTCTGTTCATCGGACTCGACCGCTTCAAGACCATCAACGACGCCCGGGGCCATGGTTTCGGCGATGCGCTGCTGATCGCCGTCGGCCAGCGGCTGGGTGCAGGCCTCGCCCAGGGCGATATCGTCGCCCGCCTCGGCGGCGACGAGTTCGCCATCGTCCTGGCCGGGCTCGACGCTGCCGATCAGGCTGCGGGCGTCGCCGAGAAGATCGGTCAGGAGGTCGCCCAGCCGATCGCGATCGACGGCGAAAGCATCCGCATCACCTGCTCGATCGGCATCGCCGTGGCACCCCAGGACGGCGAGGGCGCCGCAGAGTTGATGAGAAATGCCGACGTTGCGCTGCACCGCGCCAAGCAGGCCGGCCGCGATACCCATGCCTGGTTCACCGCCGACGTGGCCGAGCAGGCGGCGCGGCGCCTGGCCCTTTCCAACGCGCTGCGGGTCGCTGTCGATACCGGGGCCTTCGAGCTGTTCTGGCAGCCGCAATTCGACCTGGCCTGCGGGCATCTCAGCGGCTTCGAGGCCTTGCTGCGCTGGCGCAGCGTCGACGGCACACTGATCTCGCCGGCCGAGTTCATCCCGCTGGCCGAGGAATCTGGCCTGATCCTGCCGATTGGCGCCTGGGTGATCGACGCCGCCTGTGCCCAGCTTGCCCGCTGGCGGGCCTCGGGCCTGCAGCCGCCGGTCATCGGCGTCAATGTCTCCGGGCTGCAGATCGCCCGGGTCGACGTGGCCGCGCATCTGCGCGCCGCGCTAGACCGTCATGGCCTGCCGGCCGGGCTGATCGAGGTGGAGTTGACAGAATCGTCGCTGATGGCCGAATCCGAGCACGTCGCCGACCAGCTGCGGGCGCTTCGCGAACTCGGCGTCAAGCTCGCGATCGACGATTTCGGTACCGGATATTCGTCGCTGGCCTATCTCAGCCGGCTCACCGTCAATCGGCTCAAGATCGATCGCGCCTTCGTCCAGCATGTCTCGTCGACCGGCGAGGGCCGGTCGATCATCGAGGCGATCGTTGCCATGGCCCGTGCCCTCGGCATCGCCACGATCGCCGAGGGGGTCGAGGATGCCGGCCAGCGGGCGATCCTTGCGGCGCTGAAGGTCGATCATGGCCAGGGCTATCTGTGGTCGCGGCCGGTACCGGCCGAACAGGCCGAGATGTTCATGCGATCGGCGGCTTGAGAACCGCGAGCGTCTGCGGCACCCTCCGGGGCAAATCGCTCCAAAGGGGGAGACATGAACCTGGCCCTGTTGCTGGCGCGCGCCGCCGCAAGCTTCGGCGATCGTCCGGCCGTCTCGGAGGGGGTTGACGTCCGGCTCGACTATGCCGGCTTCGCCCGCGCCGCCGCCGGGTTCGCCGCCGGCCTGGCCGACGATTACGGCCTGCGGCCGGGCGACCGCGTTGCGCTGGCGATGTCGAATTCCTGGGAATTCATGCCTTGCCTGCTCGGATGCTGGTGGGGCGGGTTCGCCGCGGTGCCGGTAAACGCCAAGCTGCATCCCCGCGAAATCGCCTGGATCCTGGGCAACGCCGGCGCCAGGGTCTGTGTCGTCACGCCGGACTTGGCCGACGGACTGATCGATCTGCCCGCGACGATCGCGACGCTCGATCGGGTCCTGGTCACCGAAACGCCGGAAATTGCCGCGCTGTTCTGCCATGCCGGCGCGGCGGCGCCCGCGGCGGTCGCAAGCGGCGATCTCGCCTGGCTGTTCTACACCTCCGGCACCACCGGCCGACCCAAGGGCGCGATGCTGAGCCATGCAACGCTGCTGAACATGGTGATGAACTATTTCGGCGACGTCGACGCGGTCTCCCCCGGCGACTGCATCCTGCACTGCGCGCCGATGAGCCACGGATCGGGTCTCTACGGCCTGCCCCATGTGGCCAAGGCGGCCAACCAGGTGGTCCCGGCCTCGGGCGGCTTCGATCCCGGCGAATGGATCGACCTTGTCGGGCGCTGGCCAGGCGCCAGCTGCTTCTTCGCCCCGACGATGGTCAATCGCCTGGTCGCCCATGAGGGCATCGGCAGGGTGCGGATCGATCACGTCAAGACCATCGTCTATGGCGGCGGGCCGATGTATGTCGCCGACATGAAGGCGGCGCTGGCCAGGCTCGGCCCCTGCTTTGCCCAGATCTATGGCCAGGGCGAGGCGCCGATGACCATCACCGGCCTGCCGAAATGGCTGCATGTCGATGACGGCCGTACCGGCTTCGATGCCCGCCTCGGCTCGGTCGGGCTGGCGCGGACCGATGTCGAGGTCCGGATCGTCGGGCCGGACGACCGGCCGCTGCCCCCCGGCGAGGCCGGCGAGGTCGCGGTGCGCGGGCCGATCGTCATGTCGGGCTACTGGCGCAACGAGGCGGCCACGGCCGACGCGCTGCGCGGCGGCTGGCTGCACACCGGCGATGTCGGCCGGTTCGACGACCAGGGATACCTCACGCTGCTCGACCGCTCGAAGGATCTGATCATCTCGGGCGGCTCCAACATCTACCCGCGCGAGGTCGAGGAGGTGCTGCTGACCCATCCGGACGTCGCCGAAGTCTCGGTGATCGGCCGGCCCCATGCCGATTGGGGCGAGGAGGTGGTCGCGGTGGTCGTGCCGCGGACCGGGGCGCGCCTCGATCCCCGGTCGCTGGACGCGCTCTGCCTCGAGCGGATCGCCCGCTTCAAGCGGCCCAAGGATTATCTGGTGGTCGACGCGCTGCCGAAGAACAATTACGGCAAGGTACTGAAGACCGAATTGCGTCGGCAACTCAACGGCGCCGACTGACTGTCCACAGCCACGCAATCCGCGCTTGCATTCGCCACCGAAGACGCCAGACTGGCGCCCCACCGACGCGCGCCGTGGGGGCACCCGCGTTCGGACCGGTCGATATCAGGCAAGCCAGGTTTGCGGACGCATCGATACTAGATGGGCAATCCGACCCAGCCTTCTTATCTGTTCGGCTCGTCGCCCGAACCGCTCGTCTACGACACCGTCGCCGGTCTGATCGGCGCGGCTGGTAACGGGTGGGCGGACCGGCCGGCCGTCATCGCGCGGCATCAGGGCGTCACCCTGACCTATGCCGAGCTGCACCGGCGCGCCGGGCTTTTCGCCGCCGGCCTGCTGGCGCGCGGGCTGAAGCGGGGGGACCGGGTCGCGCTGTGGGCGCCCAACCGCTGGGAATGGCCGGTGGTGCAGCTGGGCCTGGCCCGCGCCGGGCTCGTCCTGGTCAGCCTCAATCCGGCCTACCGGCTGTCCGAGGTCGAATATGCGCTGAACAAGTCCGCGGCCAGCGCGCTGATCGTCGGCGCCCGCTTCCGCGACAGCGACTACCGGGCCATGCTCGCCGAACTGGCGCCGGAGCTGGCCGCCGCGGCCCCGGGCGATCTGGCCGCCAAGCGTCTCAAGCATCTGAAGCTGGTGATCGACCTCGATCCGGAAGCGGCCGCCGGGACGCTCGCCTTCGCCGACCTGCTCGCCGCCGGTGCCGCGCCGGAGGCGCAGGAGCGTCTCGATCTTGCCGAAACCCGGCCCGAGCCCGACGATCCCGCGACCGTCGTGTTCCTCTCCGGAGCCACCGGTTTTCCCAAGGGCGTGACGCTCAGCCATTTCACCCTGGTCAACAACTGCCGCTTCACCGCCGAGGCGCTGAACCTGGGGCCCGAGGACCGGCTGTGCCTGCCGACCGCGCTCTACCACGCCTTCGGCCTGGCGACCGGCAATCTCGGCTGTTTCTCGTCCGGTGCCTGCGTCGTCTATCCCAGCGAGGGGTTCGATGCGGCGGCCGTGCTGTCGGCGATCGAGGCGGAACGCTGCACGGCGATCTACGTCCTGCCGGCGACGCTCGCGGCGCTGCTGCACCAGCCCGGCCTGACCCCGCAGGCCGTCGCCTCGCTGCGTACCGGGATCGCTGCCGCCCCTTGCGGTGCAGGGGTGCTGCGCGAGGCGGTCGAACGGCTGCATCTGCCCGAATTGACCATCGCCTACGGCATGGCCGAGACCGGTCCGATCTGCTTTCACAGCCGCTATGCCGATCCGGCCGACGAGCGGCTGTCGACGCTGGGCCATGTCATGGCACATGTCGAGGCCAAGGTGGTGGACCAGGGCGGCCGGGTGGTGCCTCGCGGTACCGCCGGCGAACTGCTGATCCGCGGCCATGCCGTCATGCGCGGCTATTGGGGCGACGAGACCAAGACCAAGGAGGCGATCGACCTGCGCGGCTGGCTGCATACCGGCGACCAGGTGATGATCGACGACGACGGCGACTGCCATTTCGTCGGCCGCATCAAGGATGTGGTCATGCGCGGCGGCGAGCCGATCTATCCGCGCGAGATCGAGGAATTCCTCTATCGCCATCCCAAGATTCAGGATGTCCAGGTGTTCGGTGTCCCCGACGCCAAGCACGGCGAGCAGCTGGCCGCCTGGATCAAGACCCGGGTCGGGGAGACGCTTACCGAGGAGGAGGTCCGCGCCTTCTGCGAAAGCCGCATCGCCCGCTTCAAGATCCCGTACTACGTTCGCTTCGTCGACGATTTCCCGATGACGGTGGCCGGCGAGGTCAAGAAGTCGGCAATGAAGGCGGCGATGATCGCCGAACTCGGGCTGGGCGAGGTTGCGCCGGCCTAGCAGGCTGGTATCCCACGCTATACCTTTGACGATCTATCGCCGGTCCGTGACCGGGCCGATAATCCGGCCGCCTTTCTGACGGCTGCCTGGAAATGACCTCGTTCAGCACTTTTCACTTTCCCGCCACCATGACCTCGGCCGTCTGGCCGCGCCGGCGTGTCGTCGCCATCGCGCTGGCCGTCGCCGGGGTCGTGCTGGTCGGGGTCGTCTGGGCGCTGGCCGCCGATATCGCCCGGGATCGCCGGCGCGACGCCGAGAATGTCGTGCTGCGCCAGGCGGCGGCGGGCGCCGCCCAGCTTGCCGGCCGGGTCGATGCGACGGTCTCGGCAATCGACGCGCTGCTGCGCAGCGCCGCCGCCATGGCCGACGACATCGACGCCGCCGGCCTGCAGCGCCTCCTGTCGGCCCAACCTTCGCTCAGCCAAATCTCGATCATCGGCCCGGACGGCGCGGTACGGGTCTCGACCTTGTCCCATCCGCCGCTTAACCTTGCCGATCGCGCCTATTTCCAGGCGGTCAGGCAGCAGGTCGAACCGGCGCTGCATATCGGCGCCCCGATCATCGGCCGGGTCAACCCCAAGCGCCTGGTGCCGCTGGCCCGCCCGGTGACGCGGCCCGATGGCGGCTTCGGTGGTGTCGTCGTGGCGTCGATGGCGCCCGAACGGCTGGTGGACTGGCCGCTGCCCGAGCTGGGCGCCGGCTCGACCTACAGTCTCGTGGGTACCGACGGTATCGTGCGCGCCAAGCAGGTCGACGGCCGCGTCACCTCGGGCGAACTCGTGCCCCATGACCGCGGATTGCTGCCGGCCTTCCAGGTCGCGCCTTCGGGGATCGTCCGTGTCGACGCGGCGGCCGATCGCCCGTCGCGGATGATCGCCTATGCCCAGGCCGGCAACCTGCCGCTGATCGCCTCGGTCGGCGTCACCATCGGCGCGACCGCCCCGCAGGCCGACAACACCTCGACCTGGCTCGGCCTGATGGCGCTGGCGGGCACGCTTGTCGTCGCCGGTGCTAGCGTCGCCCTGCTGCTTGTCTGGCGGCGTCCGATCCGGACCCAGGCGACCGATCAGGTCCTGGCCGCGATGAGCCACGAGCTGCGCACGCCGCTCAATGCCATATTGGGTTGCGCCGCGCTGCTCGAGGATGCCGGATCGACCCCGCTCGACCCCCGCCAGCGCGCGCTGCTGGCCGAAATCGTCACCGCCGGCCACGCCCTGCTCGCCGTGGTCGAGACCGCCCAGGCCCGTGCCGGCAACAACACGCCGGGCTGAATCCGGCGCCGGAATCTGGCGGCTGACCGCGGGCGCGGCTTGCGGCATGATCGGGCTTGCCTGATTCGGCCGAGGAGCTTTCAGATGACGCCGACCTTCCGTTTCGCCGCCCTTGCCGCCGGCGTCCTGACCGTCGTGGCCGCCGCACCGGTCGAGGCCGCCTCGTTCGATTGCGCCAAGGCAGGCACGCCCCAGGAGAAGCTGATCTGCGCGACGCCGGCGCTGTCCAAGCTGGACGAGGCGGTCGCCGCCGCTTACGGCAAGATCCTTGCGAAGCTGCCCGAAACCATGCGTACGGCGATGCGCGACAGCCAGCGCGACTGGGTCAAGTACCGCCAGGCCGCCTGTCCGATCCCGGCCAAGCCCTCGCCCGATCTGGCCATCCAGCCGGCCGAATGCCTGTCCAGCCTCTATGAGTTGCGCGAGAAGGCGCTGAACGAGGCACAGTCGACCGTCGGTCCCTACACCATCGTCACGCTCGAGCGGTTTCGCGTCGACAAGACCCAGGACGAGGACAGCCGCGCCCGCTTTCCGGTCTACTCGATCACGACGGCAACGCCCGTCGTCATCGCGCCGGCCGGCCCGGAGGCCGACGCCTTCAATGCCGATCTGAAGAAGTGGTCCGACAGCTATTTCGCGCCACCCGATCCGAAGAAGCAGGCCCCCGACGACTATTACCTCGATACCGAGCAGAACGGCACGGTCACCTTCAACTATGCCGGGCCGACGTTCATCTCGCTGCAGACGATGAACTACATGTACGGACTGGGTGCCGCGCACGGCATGACCGGCGCCTCCTCGAGCAACTGGCTGTGGCGCGAAAAGCGCGAAATGAAGGCCGACGACCTGTTCAAGGCCGGTTCGAACTGGCAGCCGGCGCTGGCCAAGCTCGTCCTCGATGCCCTGCACAAGCAGGACCTGGGCAAGGACGACCCCTTCGTGATCAAGGGGCCCGACGAATTGCGCAAGACCACCGACGATCCGGTCAACTGGATCATCAAGCCGGAAAGCTTCGGCGTCCAGTTCGGCCAGTACGAGGTCGGCCCCTACGCGATCGGCATGCCGGTGATCGAGCTGCCCTGGTCGGTGCTGAAACCCTATCTGGTGGCCAACCCGCCGCTGGCGTTGAAATAGGGCAGTCGGCGAAGCACGATCGCGGCTTTCGCTCCGCCGCGAGCCAGTCCGATTTCCGCGGCGAGCCGGCGCCAGCGGCTGATGCGCCGGAGCGCCTCCTCGTCGCTGCTCGGCGGCGGGGCGATGATCAGCGGGACCAGATTGCGGAACCGGCGAACCGCGCGCTGTTCGCCGGCATTGCCTGCCGGCAGGACCGGCGGGCTGTCCAGCCAGTCGCGGGCCAGGCCGACGGCCACGGCGAGATGGCGATCGGTGCCGGTCTGCCGCGCGACCGCGGCGACGCCCGACCAGTCGAGGCCAGGCAGCCGGCAGGCCCTGGCGATGTCGACCAGCCAGTAAAGCCGGGACCAGAAATGGGTCCCGCCGTGAAAGGCGGCATAGGCGACCGCCACCTCCACCGGCAGCGTCGCGATCTCGGTGCCGAGCAGCGTCAGCAGCGCCGGGCGGTCGAACAGTCGCAGCGGCGCTGCGGGGAACAGGATATCGGCTTCGCCGAACCGGCTGTGCAGCTCGACCGGCGGTTTGCCGTCGCGATGGCCCAGCCTGATGGCATTGGCGTCGAAGGTGACGTCGGCCGCCGTCTGCCCGTAGCCGTGTTCGGCCAGCACGCGCCTGGCCCTGGCCTCGCTGCCGGGGGGGACCAGGAAATCCAGGTCGCGACTGGCCCGGCGCAGCGGGTCGCCGAACAGCTGCAGCGACAGCGCCGGTCCTTTCAGGGCCAGCGCCGGCACGGCGGCTTCGGCGAAGGCCGCGCACAATACGCGCATTTCCTGCGCCATGGCCATCCGACGCTGGGCCGAACCGTGGAGATCCTCGCGCAGCGCCGCCTGCACCGGCGACAGGCCGGCAGCGGCAAGCAGGGGATGGGTCCAGGGTTCCAGCCGATGATGCCTGATCAGCCGGTGCAGCAGGCCGGGATCGAGATCCGGGGCGGCCGGCGGCGGCGCTTCCCGCAGCGCGGCAGCCAGCAGATCGATGAGATACCGCAGTTCCGGCGCCTGTACCGCAGCCTGCCCCACCGTTTTCGCCCCCAATGCCGCCAGCGGCGCACCGTAATGACGCGTGCCATGCCGTGCAACCGGTGAACTCGCCATGACGGACGAGGCGGGGGCCGGTCCCGACCGGCCCCCGATCCGTCGTCAGAGCGACCTGAGGAAGACCAGCAGGTCCTGTTTCTGCTGGGGCGCCAGGCTGTTGTAGTTGGCGATCACCTGGTTGGCTTCCGACCCCGGGCTCGCATGGGCCTGGATCGCGGCGGCAAGATCCGTCGTCCGCCCGTCATGCAGGAAGAACAGTCGCTGGCCCAGGCCCCAGAGCGGCGCGGTGCGGAACTGGCTGCCGGTGGCCTTGCCCTGGACGACCCCGTCGCCCAGCCCGGATCCCATGTCGTGCAGCGCAAAATCGCTGAACGGCTGGAACGACACCTTGTCGAGCGCGGCAAAGCGCGAGGGGCCGGTGACCTGGGCCGGGATGTGGCAGGCCTGGCAGCCCACCGTGTCGAAGACCTGGCGACCGTTGCGGCTGCCCTGGGTCGGCTGGGCCGGCGCCGGCGGGGCCAGCAGGCGCATGAACATGGCGAACTTCACCGTGTCCGACGACAGCTCGGCCGCCGCCGAGCCGCGCGAGACATCCCGCGTCAGGGCCAGCCGGGTGGCATCCTCCGGGCCGGCATTGAACACGCAGCCGGGATCGGTGTCGCGCTCGTTGGGGAATACCTCGTTGGTGACCCCCTGTTCGACCAGATAGGCTTCGCCGGAAAAGATCACCAGCGACTTGTCCTGTGCTTTCCAGCCGAATCGGCTGATGCCGTTGTCGTTGGCCGACCGGTTGAACTGCCCGGTTATGCCGAGCGACGCGCGCAGCGATGACATCGCGGCGACCGCCGCGACGAGATTTGCGTCCGGCACGGCCTCGATCAGCCCCAGCCCGAACAATGGCGTGGGGATGCGCAAGGCGACATTGTTGCGCGCCAGTTCGCCGGCGAAGTCGGGCTGCGCCAGAGTGCAGCCCGGCGCGTCCGACCGCCCGGTGATGACGAACAGGTCGTGCACCGAGCCGTCGGGGGTGCCGTCCGCGTTGCGCACGAAGCGGGCGACGCGGGCCGGCCCCTGCGGGGTGATGAAGCTCGGCAGGGTATTGGCGGCACCGCGCAACGTCGCCACCGCCACCTGGGGATTGACCGCCGGGCTCGACCCGCCGACCGCAGGCTGGGCGTGACAGGCGGCGCAACTGTTGTGATTGAACCGCGGCCCCAGCCCGATGCCGGCTTCGCCGGCGATCGTGCCCGAGACCGAGACCACTTCGTTGAAGGCATCCCGCGATGCCCGGAAGAACTGCATCTCGTCGAAATTGAGGCCGGCCAGTGCCCCGCCGGCGCCTGGCCCGCCGCCGCGGGGACCAGGATCGGTCTGGGCGAATGCCGTGGTGGCGGCGCTCAGTGTCCCGGCGATGACGAGCCAGGATAGAAGGCGGTTTCGCGGCCGCCCGTGTTTGCTTGGGGTCATTTTCTGTCTCCGGTTGGCTTCTGCCCTTGCCCGGCATCCAGTTTGAATGGGAATTTTTCCCACGCAATTCGCAATCCAGTAGATCACGAAAACGTGATCGACTTTAGTGTAATTTTCGCGCAAGTCCGGCCGCCTTCGCGCGTTGCGCGCGACCCCCATTGACCAGATGGTCAGGCCGCCCGTAGGCTCGCGGCAATACCACAGGGAGCGCGAGGTGAACGGGTTGCCGGCAAGAAGGCCGCCACCTCCGCAAGAAGATGTCGTGCACTATCCAATGGAGGGGAGACGAATGCTGAAATTCACCCGTCGCGCCATGCTGGCCGGCGTCGCCATGCTGGGTGCCGCCTGCCTCAGCTCGGCCGTCCTGGCCCCGGGGGCCATTGCCCAGATCAAGCCGGTCGAAGGCAAGATCAAGGTCGCGGCCATCTACACCGTGCCGGTCGAGCAGCAATGGGTCAGCCGGATCCACAAGGCGCTGAACGCCGCCAAGGATCGCGGCGAGGTCGAGTACGTCTATTCCGAGAACGTCACCAACACCGACTATGAGCGCGTGATGCGCGAATATGCCCAGAAGGGCAACAATCTGATCGTCGGTGAAGTCTTCGGCGTCGAACGCGCGGCGCGCAAGGTCGCCGGCGACTTTCCCGGTACCGCCTTCCTGATGGGCTCGTCCTTCGGCCCGGCCGGGAAGAACTTCTCGGTGTTCGACAACTGGATCCAGGAGCCGTCGTTCCTGACCGGGATGATCGCGGGGACGATGACCAAGTCGAACGTCATCGGCATGGTCGGCGGCTATCCGATCCCGGAGGTCAACCGCCTGATGCAGGCCTTCATGGACGGGGCGCGCGAAACCAATCCGAACGTGAAGTTCCTGGTTTCCTTCATCGGCTCGTGGTTCGATCCGCCGAAGGCCAAGGAAGCGGCGTTCGCCCAGATCGACCGCGGGGCCGACGTCCTCTATGCCGAGCGCTTCGGCGTCACCGACGCGGCCAAGGAAAAGGGCAAGCTCGCCATCGGCAACGTCATCGACACGCAGGCCCAGTACCCCGACACCATCGTCGCCTCCGCGCTGTGGCACATGGAGCCGACGATCAACGCGGCGCTGGCCAAGGTGAAGAACGGGTCGTTCACCGCCGAGGATTACGCCCAGTATTCGACGATGAAGTTCGATGGCGCCTCGCTCGCCCCGCTCGGCACTTTCGAGGGCAAGGTGCCGGCCGAGATCGTCGGCAAGGTCAAGGCCCGCGAGGCCGAGATCCGCGACGGCCTGTTCCGCGTCAACGTCAACGACGCCGAGCCCAAGCCGACGCTGTAAGGCGGCGCGCGCCGTGAACCAGCCGGTCGGCGCGCAGGCGGAGGTCGTCCTCCGCCTGCGCGGCATCACCAAGCGTTTCGGCAGCCTGACCGCCAACGACGCCATCGACCTCGACCTGCACAAGGGCGAGGTCGTGGCGCTGCTGGGCGAGAACGGCGCCGGCAAGTCGACCCTGATGTCGATCCTGTTCGGCCATTACGTGGCCGACGAGGGCACGGTCGAGGCTTTCGGGCAACCGCTGCCGCCGGGCGATCCCGCCGCCGCGCTGGCCCGCGGCATCGGCATGGTGCATCAGCATTTCACGCTGGCCGACAACCTCACGGTGCTCGACAACGTCATGCTCGGCACCGAAAGCCTGTGGTCGTGGCGCTCGCGCCGCTCCGCCGGCCGCGCCCGGCTCGACCGCCTGGCCGGGGCGTTCGGGCTGGCGGTGCGTGGCGATGCGCGCGTCGGCGACCTGTCGGTGGGCGAACGCCAGCGCGTCGAAATCCTCAAGGCGCTCTATCGCGACGCCCGTATCCTCATCCTCGACGAGCCGACCGCGGTGCTGACGCCGCAGGAATCGGCGTCGCTGCGCGCCACACTCGGCCGCCTGGTCGCCGAAGGCCTGTCGATCATCTTCATTTCCCACAAGCTCGACGAAGTCCTGGAGATCGGCGACCGCGTCGTCGTCCTGCGCGCCGGCAAGGTGGCGGGGGAAGTTCCGGTCGCCGATGCCGATCGCCCGATGCTCGCCGGCATGATGGTCGGCCGCGCGGTCGAGCAGCCGCAGCGCCGGCAGTTGTCGCCGGGCGCGGTGGCCGTCGGGCTGCAGGGCGTCACCGTGCTGGGCGAAGGCGGCCGCCGGCGGCTCGACGCCGTCGACCTCGATATCCGGGCGGGCGAGATCGTCGGGCTGGCGGGCGTGTCCGGCAACGGGCAGAGCGTGCTGTCCGACGTCCTGGCCGGCCTGATCACCCCCGACGGCGGCCACTATCGCCTCGCCGACGAGGATGTCTCGCGCGCCGGCACCCGGGGCCTCGTCGCCCGCGGGGTCGGGCGCATCCCCGAAGACCGCCAGGCCTCCGGCGTGATCGGCGACATGACGATTCCCGAGACGCTGATCGCCGAGGATTTCCGGGCAAGACCTTTCTCCCGGTTCGGGGTGATCGACTGGCGCGCGGCGCGCGACTTCGCCGCCCGCATCGTCAGTGATTTCGACGTCAGGACCGAACGCCCGGATCTCAATGCGCGGCTGCTGTCGGGCGGTAACATGCAGAAACTGCTGCTCGGCCGCGCCCTGGCGCGCCGGCCCCGCTTCGTCCTCGCCAACCAGCCGACCCGCGGCCTCGATGTCGGCGCGGCGGCCTATGTCCACCAGCGCCTGCTCGCCGCGCGCGAGGCGGGCGCGGCGATCCTGCTGATATCGGAAGACCTCGATGAAGTGCTGCGCCTTTCCGACCGGGTGGCGGTGATGTTCCGCGGCCGCCTGCGCGAGGCCGACCCGGCCCTGGGTCCGGTGACGGTCGAACGGCTCGGGCTGATGATGGCCGGGCAGGGGTTCGAGCATGCGGCTTGAACCGCGCGCCGCCGTTCCCTGGACCTTGAGCCTTGCCGCGCCGGCCGGCGCGGTCGTCGTCAGCCTGGCGCTGTGCGGGTTCCTGGTCGCCTGGGCCGGGGCGCCGGTGCTGCGCGCCTATGCCCAGATGTTCCAGGGCGCGGCCGGCAGCCTGTTTGCGCTGACCGAGACGCTGGCCCGCGCGACCCCGCTGATCTTCACCGGCCTTGCCGCCGCCATCGCCTTCCGCGCCCGCTTCTGGAACATCGGGGCGGAAGGCCAGCTCTATCTCGGCGCGGTTGCCGCGACCGTGCTCGGCACCGGGGCGATCGGCGGGCTGTCGCCATGGCTGATGATCCCGCTGCTGATGATCGGCGGGGCGCTGGCCGGCGCGCTGCTGCTGATGGGTCCGACCCTGCTGAAGCTGCGGCTCGGAGTCGACGAGGTGGTGACGACGCTTCTGCTCAACTTCATCGTCATCCTGTTCGTCGGGCTGCTGCTGGAAGGCCCGCTGAAGGACCCGATGGGTCTGGGCTGGCCGCAGGCCGAGCCGATCGTGGCCGAGGGCGAGTTGCCCAAGCTGTTCGGCGGGATGCGTCTCCATCTCGGCTTCGTCATCGCCGTCGGGCTGGCCGTCGTTCTCTGGTTCGTCGACCGGCGTACCACCTTCGGCTATGCCGCGCGCGCGGTCGGGCTCAATCCGCAGGCCGCCGCCTATGCCGGCATCGGCGTGCGCGGGGTGATGTTTCGCGTCGCGCTGATCTCGGGCGGGCTGGCCGGGCTGGCGGGCGTCTCGGAAGTGGCCGGGCTCAAGGGCAACCTGACGCTCGATCTGTCCCCGGGCTTCGGCTATTCCGGCATCGTGGTGGCGATGCTGGCCCAGCTCCATCCGCTCGGCGTGGTTGCCGCCGCCCTGTTCGTCGCCGGCATTTTTGTCGGGGCCGACGCGATGAGCCGCTCGGCCGGGGTGCCGACCTACATCGCCGACGTCATCGTCGCCTCCTCGCTGCTGTGCATGCTGGTGGCGCTGTTGCTGACCCGCTACCGGTTGAGGCGCTGACCATGGCCTGGCTCGACATGCTGGTCACCGCCAGCTTCTGGGTGGCCGTGCTGCGCATCGGCACACCGCTGATCTTCGGCACGCTGGGCGAACTGATCTGCGAGCGCGCCGGGGTGCTGAACCTCGGCATCGAGGGGATCATGGTCGCCGGCGCCTTCTCCGGCTGGCTCGCCGTCTATCTCGGCGCGCCGCTCGGGGCGGGCATCCTGGTCGCGATGGCGGTCGGTGCCGCCCTCGGCCTGCTGCACGGCATCCTGACCGTGCCGCTCGGCCTGTCGCAGCATGTCGCCGGTATCGGCATAACCCTGCTGGCCACCTCGCTGTCCTACTATTTCTACCGCATGGTCTTCCCGACGGTGACCGAGCCGCCGCGTATCCAGCCGTTCCAGCCGCTGGACCTGCCGGGCCTGTTCGCCCAGACGCCGATGACCTATCTGGCCTTCCTGCTGGTCGCGCTGACCGCCTACGTGCTCTATCGCACGCCGCTCGGCCTGGCCGTGCGCATGGTCGGCGAGAATCCGGCGGCGGTCGAGGCGCAGGGCATCGACGTCACGCGGCTGCGCATCGGCGCGGTCATGGTCGGGTCCAGCCTGATGGCGCTGGGCGGGGCGTTCCTGACGCTTTCGGCCTTCAACGCCTTCTATTTCAACATGATCAATGGCCGCGGCTGGATCTGCATCGCGCTCGTGGTGTTCGCCTCCTGGCGGCCGGGCAAGGCGCTGCTGGGCGCGGTGCTGTTTGCCGCCTTCGATGCCTTCCAGCTGCGGCTGCAGCAGTTGATCGGGGGGGCCGTGCCCTACCAGATCTTCCTGATGGCGCCCTATGTGCTCAGCATCCTGGCGCTGATCGTGATGTCGCGCCGGGCCGGCGTGCCCCGCGCGCTGATGATCCCCTATCGCAAGGGAGAGCGATGATGTTCGACCTGATCCTGCGCGGCGCCAATCTTGCCGATGGCCGCCGCGGCGTCGATATCGGCATTGCCGGTGGCCGCATCGCGGCGGTCGAGCCGCGGCTCGATGCCGGCGCCGAGGTCGTCGACGTCTCGGGCTGCCTGGTCTCGCCGCCGTTCGTCGATGCCCATTTCCACATGGATGCGACCCTGTCGCTCGGCCTGCCCCGGCTCAACCGGTCGGGTACGCTGCTCGAAGGCATCGCACTGTGGGGCGAATTGAAGCCCCATCTGACGGTCGAGGCGCTGATCGAACGGGCGATGGCCTATTGCGACTGGGCCGTCGGGCGCGGCCTGCTGCATATCCGCACCCATGTCGACATCTGCGATCCGCGCCTGCTGGCGGTCGAGGCGCTGCTGGAGGTCAAGGCCCGGGTCTCGCCCTATATCGACCTGCAGCTCGTCGCCTTTCCCCAGGACGGCTATTACCGCAGCCCGACGGCGGTGGCCCAGCTCGAACGCGCGCTCGACATGGGCGTCGACGTCGTCGGCGGCATTCCGCATTTCGAGCGCACGATGGCCGACGGCGCCGCCTCGGTACGGGCGTTGTGCGAGATCGCGGCGCGCCGCGGGCTGATGGTCGACATGCATTGCGACGAAAGCGACGATCCGCTGTCGCGCCATGTCGAGACCCTGGCGGCCGAGACCGTCCGGCTCGGCCTGCAGGGCCGGGTCACCGGTTCGCATCTGACCTCGATGCACTCGATGGACAATTATTACGTGTCCAAGCTGCTCGACCTGATGGCCGAGGCCAGGCTGAACGTGATCGCCAATCCGCTGATCAACATCACCCTGCAGGGCCGGCACGACACCTACCCCAAGCGCCGCGGGATGACCCGGGTGAAGGAGCAGATGGAGCGCGGCCTGACCGTCGCCTTCGGCCAGGACTGCGCGATGGATCCCTGGTACCCGATGGGATCGGGCGACATGCTCGAGGTCGCCTCGATGGGCCTGCATGTCGCCCAGATGACCGGGCTGGACCAGATGGCCGCCTGTTTCAACGCGGTGACCGCGGCGCCGGCCGCCATTCTCGGCCTCGACGGCTATGGCATCGTCCCGGGCTGCCACGCCGATCTCGTCGTGCTGCAGGCCGGCGATCCGGTCGAGGCGATCCGGCTGCGCGCGACCCGGCTGATGGTGATGCGGCGGGGCCGCGTGATCGCCCGGACCCCGCCGGCGGTGACGCAATTGAGCCTTCCCGCCCGCCCCGCGACCGTTGACTATCGCCGATTCTTGTCACACGGGTGAACCTTGCCGCGCCTTCGGGCGTTCTCCACATTTGAAACAGGCCGGCGGCCGTTCCGAAGGGCGCAAGATCCTCGGGGCAGCACCGGTTCGCGACCACCTCGTATCGGCTCAACGGAGAAAAAGACCATGCGCAGCCTGTCGTCCCTCACCACCATCGCCGCCCTGGCCGCAGCCCTCGCGATCGGCGGCCCCGCCCTTGCCAGCGACGCCCGCATCCAGGCCGAATCGGCCGGCGGCCTGCCGATCGCCCCGCCTCAGGCGACCTATGCCGACTTCAACACCCCGCGGCTGGTCACGATCACGATCCGCGACCGCGACGGCACGATCATCTACAACAATTCCCGCTCGATGCGCCTGAACGAGACGTTCCGCGACGACAACCTGGTCGAGCGCGAGGTGATGATCTCGGAGAAGCAGGAGCAGACGGCCACCGGCACGCTGACCACCAAGGAATACGGCAAGGTGCGCACCGGCACCGAGGTGACGCTGGCGCCGTTCATGGTCGACCAGACCCCGCCGCAGATCAAGGTGATGGCGGTGGTGCGCGGCCAGGCCTCGGCCACCACGATCGAGCGCTCGACGTCGATCAACCTGCTGGGGCCGACGGTCGCCGAGGCCAATATCGGCGGCGTCGTGCTGTCGATCAACGTCGCCCCGCCGCAGGGCTGATAGCGGTTACGCGTCGTACCCCGGGGCTTTACGCCCCGGGGCCTAGTCCAAAGTTATAGGACCAAAGTCCGTCTGGCCGCGACGCGGGCTTTGGCCGACCCTTTCCTGAAAGCACACAAGCCGACAGGAGAGGTTGCGATGAAGACTTACGCCTGGGCCGCGGCCCTCGCCACCCTTGCGCTGGCCGCCCCGGCCGGCGCGGCCGACAAGTTCACCATCCAGTTGAAATGGTTCACCCAGGCGCAGTTCGCCGGGTACTACGTCGCGCTCGAAAAGGGCTTCTACAAGGATGTCGGGCTGGCGGTCGAGATCAAGCCGGGCGGGCCGGACAACAGCCCGCCGCAGGTCCTGGCCGCGCGCGGCGCCGACGTGATGGTCGACTGGATGCCGTCGGCGCTGGCGGTGCGCGAAAAGGGCGTGCCCGCGGTCAACATCGCCCAGATCTTCCAGCGCTCCGGCCTTGAAACCGTATGCCGCCGCGACGCCGGCATCGCGACCCCGGCCGACTTCAAGGGCAAGACCATGGCGACATGGTTCTTCGGCAACGAATACCCGTTCCTCGCCTGGATGCAGCGCCTGGGTTATCGGACGACGGGGGCCAGCCCGGACATCCGGGTGATGAAGCAGGGCTTCAACATCGATCCGTTGCTGCAGCGCCAGGCCGCCTGCATCGCCGGCATGTCCTACAACGAGACCTACCAGGTGCCGAAGGCCGGGCTGACCGACAAGGACGTCATCTGGTTCTCCTACCAAGATGCCGGGGTGGCGACGCTGGAAGACGGCCTCTATGCGCTGGAATCGACGGTCAACGACCCGGCCGGCGCATCCCGGCTGGCACGTTTCCTCGCCGCGTCGATCAAGGGTTGGACCTATGCCGTCGAGCATCAGAAGGAAGCCGTCGACATCATCCTGGAGAACGATGCCTCCGGCAACCTGACGCGCGACTACCAGGTCCACATGATGCGCGAGGTGGCCAAGCTGGTCGTGCCGGCGCCGAAGGGCCTGGGCTGGCTCGATCCCGCCGACTATCAGCGCACCGTCGACGTGCTGCTGACCGGCGGTTCCGACCCGGTGATCTCGCGCCCGCCGACCGGCGCCTGGACCCATCAGATCTACGATGCCGCCAAGAAACTCTGAGCCAGGGGGAAGCCGGCCCATGTCCAGTCCCGTTCCCGTCATCGACATCGCGCCGTTCCGGCATGGCGATGCCGCCGCCCGCGCCGCGGTTGCCGCCGCCGTCGATGCCGCCTGTACCGATCTCGGTTTCCTGATCGTGTCCGGCCATGGCGTGCCCGACGCCCTGGTCGACGAGATGCGTGCGATCTCGCGCGGCTTCTTCGACCTGCCGGTGGAGGAGAAGCTGGCCCTGCGCATGCCACCGGACCGCTATCGCGGCTATATCGCGCTCGGCAACGAGGCCCTGGCCAATTCGATGGACGAAGCCTCGCCGCCCGACCTGAAGGAGTCGTTCTCGATCGGGCCGATCGATACGCCGGACGACGCCTACCACCGCGCCGCGCGGCCCGGCAATTTCTTCGCGCCCAACCTGTGGCCGGCCGAGCCTTTCGGGTTTCGCCAGACCTGGGAGCGCTATTACCGCGAGATGGAAACCCTGTCGGCGACGCTGATGCGCATCTTCGCCATGGGACTCGGCATGGATGAACGCTTCTTCGACGACAAGATCGACCGTCACATCACCAATTTCTCGGTGATCCACTATCCCGACCAGGCGGCCGAGCCGCTGCCCGGCCAATTGCGCGCCGGCGCCCATACCGACTACGGCAGCCTGACGATCGTCAAGCCGGACAACGCCCCGGGCGGCCTGCAGGTGCTGGCCAAGGACGGATCCTGGGCCGACGTGCCGACCCTGCCCGGCACCTTCGTCGTGAATATCGGCGACCTGATGGCCGAATGGACCAACGACCGCTGGGTCTCGACCCTGCATCGCGTGGTCAATCCGCCGCGCGACAAGGCGCTGGGCAGCCGGCGCCTGTCGATGACCTTCTTCCATCAGCCGAACTACGATGCCGTGATCGAGTGCCTGCCCACCTGCTGTTCGGCCGAGCGTCCCGCGGCCTATGGCCGCACCACTTCGGGCGAGCATGTCTGGATGAAGATCAACAAGCATCGTCAGCCCGAGCTGGCGAAGGCCGGCTGACATGCTGATCGAGCAGATCACCTACGTGCTGCTGCCCGGCCGCGCCCCCGCCCTGGTCGCCGCCTACGAGGACGAGGGGCTTGCCGTCATCGGCCGCAACCTGGGCCGCCTCGTCGCATTCCTGACGTCAGAGGTCGGCGGGATGGACGAGGTCAGCCACCTCTGGGCCTTCGCCGACGCAGCCGACCGCGAGGTGCGCCACGCCCGGCTGCAGGCCGATCCCGGCTGGAAAGCCTTCACCTCGACCCACGGGCATCTGCTGGTTTCGCGCCGGAACTGCCTGTGGCGCGCGGTGCCGTTCTCGCCCGGGCTTTGACGGATGGCGCCGGTCCCGGGCAGACTGGCGCGATGACACCGCAGATGACGGGCGCGCCCTGGGACAAGGACGATGCCGCCAGCCGCAGCCTGCTCGGCCTGATCGCGCAGAGCACCAACGACGGCATCTGGGACTGGGATCTGGGGACGGGGCGGGTCTACTACTCGCCCCGCTGGCTCGAGCTGGTCGGCCACCTGCCCGGCGAGCTGCCGGGTCATATCGATACCTTCATCGATCGGCTGCACGATGACGACCGCGCCATCGTGCGGGCCGGCATCGATGCCTATCTCGGCGGCAGGGCGGGCGAATACCGCATGGAATTCCGCCTGCGCCACAAGGATGGCGGCTGGCGCTGGATCATGTCGCGCGGCATCGCCCTCGCCGGCCCCGACGGCCGGCCGTTCCGCCTCGCCGGTACCCATACCGACATCACCGAGCGGGTGCGGGCGGCCGAACGGCTGGAAAGCGAGGTGGCCGAGCGTACCGCCGAACTGCGCGCCGCCCGCGACCGCGCCGAACTGGCCGCCGCCGCCAAGACCAAGTTCCTGGCGACGGCCAGCCATGATATCCGGCAGCCACTGCAGGCGATGGCCCTGCTGCTCGGCGGGCTGGCGCCGGAGGTGACCACGCCCGCGGGGCTACGCACCCTGCGCGCCGTCGAACGCTCGCTGGGCGCCTCGATGGAACTGCTCGACGCCCTGCTGGAATTCAGCCGGCTCGATGCCGGGGCGCTGCGCCCGCATGTGACCGGCGTGGCGCTCGACGACCTGCTCGACATCGTCGTCGAACCCTACATGGCCGAGGCGGCGCGCAAGGGGCTGCGGCTGACCCTGCGGGCACCGCGGGCAACGGTGCGCAGCGATGCGCAGCTGCTGGCCCGCATCCTGCGCAATCTGCTGTCCAACGCGATCAAGTATACCGATCGCGGCGGCATCCTGGTCGGCTGCCGCCGGCGGGGCGATCGCCTGCGGCTCGAGATCTGGGATACCGGCTGCGGCATTCCCGCCGACCAGCAGCGGCAGGTATTCTGGGAATTCTTCCAGGGCCCGGGCGCCCGGCGCGGCGGCGGGCTGGGGCTGGGTCTGGCGATCGTCGAGCGGCTGGCCCGGCTGCTCGGCCATCGCATCGCCGTGCGCTCGCTGCCCGGTCGCGGCTCGGTCTTCGCGGTCGAGATGACGCTCGACGAACCGGCCGGTCCGGTCGTCCCGGTGCCGGCCGTCGCCCCGGGTTTCGCCTGGCTCGCCGGCCGGCTGGTCGCGGTGCTGGAAGACGATGTCGCGGTCGCCGAGGCGCTGGCGCGGCTGTTGGCCGGCTGGGGCGCGCGGGTGGCGGCCGGCACCACCGGTGCCGAGCTTGCCGCCAGTCTCGCCGGCGCCCGCCCGGACGCCGTGATCGCCGACTGCCAGCTGGGCGATGACCAGGATGGCTTCGCCGTGCTCGACGGGCTCGACGCGCTGCATGGCTGCCGCTTGCCGGCGGTGGTGCTGACCGGCGACTACGACGTCGGCACGCTGAAGCGCCGCAACCGTGCCCGCCGCCGGGTGCTGCACAAGCCGGTCTGGCCCGCCGTGCTCGAAGCCGTGCTGCGGCACGAACTGGGCGAGGCCGCCGCCTAGCGCAGCCCCGCCCGGTCGGCCGCCAGCAGCAGCTGGACCCGGTTGCGCACCCCGAACTGACGCATGATCGCGGCGACATGCGCCTTGATCGTGCCTTCCGACGTGCCCAGGCGATGGGCGATTTCCTTGTTGGCATGGCCGCCGGCGATCAGGGTCAGCACCTCGGCCTGCCGCGCGGTCAGCCGCGGGACGGGCGCGCCCAGTGCATTCCCGCCGGCCACGAGGTCGCGGGGCACATGCACGCCGCCGGCCAGCACCAGCCGCAGCGCTTCCAGGATCGTCGCCGCCGTCGCCGACTTGGGCAGATAGCCAGATGCGCCGGCCGCCAGCGACCGGAATACGTCCTCGCCGTCCTCCGACGCCGACAGCACCATCAGCGGCGCGGCCGGCCGGGTGCGTTTCAGGGCGCCGATGCCGGCAAAGCCGTCCATGCCGGGCATGCGCAGATCGACCAGCATCAGGTCGGGCGCGGGCAGGGCGAGGGCCGCGGCCTGTGCCTCGGCGAAATCGCCGGCCTCGATCACCCTTGTCGAGGGGCCGAGGCCGTCGAGCACCAGGCGCAGGCCCTGGCGGAAGATGGCATGGTCATCGGCGATCAGGACGTGGATCGCGGTATCGGCTTTCATCGTCGGCAGTGTCGGCGACGGAATGGTGGGCGGTCAACAGCCCTGCGGCCGATCAGGCCGCCCCGGCCCGCGCGCCGGCGAGCGAGGCGACGAGGTCGCCGAAACGTTCACCCTGGATCGCGATATGGCCGCGCAGCGCCTCGGCCGCCGCGCCGCCGTCATGGGCCAGGATCGCCTCGACCACCGCCTCGTGCTCGGCCAGCGAGGTCGCGAGCCGATTGCCGACGCGCAGCTGCAGCCGGCGATAGGGCTTCAGCCGGCGGTGCAGGGCATTGCACTGCTCGATCAGGAAGCCGTTGTAGCTGGCGGCGTAGATCGCGTGGTGAAACTTCTCGTTCTCGTAGTAATAGGCGTCGGTGTCGCCCGAGGCCGCCGCGGCCCGGCAGGCATCGAGCGCCGCCAGCAGGGCGGCCCTGTCCGCCTCGGCATGGCGGCGGGCGGCCAGCCGGCCGGCCATCGCCTCCAGCTCGGCCATCACCGCAAACATCTCGACCAATCGCTCCGGCCCGATCTCGGCCACCACGGCGCCGCGGCGCGGCCGGATGTCGATCAGGCCGGCAGCGGAAAGCTGCATCAGCGCCTCGCGGATCGGGGTGCGCGACACGCCGAAGCGGGCCGCCAGCGGCACTTCGTCGAGCCGCGTGCCGGGGGCCAGCCGCCCGGTCAGGATCTCGTTCTCGATCTCGTCGCGCAGCCGCGATCCGGCGCTCGATCCAGCCTGTGTTTCCTTTGGATCCGATCTTGTATACATAACTCTTGTCCGTGTCGGCAGATAGCCATACCATGTCGCCCGAATTCGCGCAAAGCCATACAAGCGAAAGTTAAGGAGGAGACACCATGGGTATCATTCTGACGCGCCGCACGCTGCTCGGTTCGGCCGCCGCGACGGCCGGCACGCTCGGTTTCGGCATCGGCCGGGCCCGCGCCGCCACCACGCTCAAGATCTCGCACCAATTCCCCGGCGGCACGATCGACGACGGCGATTTCCGCGACCGGCTGGTGCGCAAGTTCGCCGCCGAGGTCGAGAAACGGACCAACGGCGAACTGCGCTTCGAGATCCATCCGGGCTCGTCGCTGATGAAGACCAACGCGCAGTTCTCGGCGCTGCGCAAGGGCGCCCTCGACCTGTCGCTCTATCCGCTGTCCTATGCCGGCGGCGAACTGCCGGAATGCAATATCGGGCTGATGCCCTGCCTGGTCTCGACCTACAAGCAGGGGCTGGCCTGGAAGTCGGCCGCGGTCGGCCGCGACCTCACCGGCTTCCTGGCCGACAAGGGCGTCTCGATCGTCACCTGGGTGTGGCAGGCCGGCGGTGTCGCCAGCCGCGCCAAGCCGCTGGTGGCGCCCGAGGATGCCAAGGGCATGAAGGTCCGCGGCGGCAGCCGCGAGATGGACCTGGTGCTGCAGGCGGCGGGCGCGGCCGTGCTGTCGCTGCCGTCGAACGAGCTCTACGCCGCGATGCAGACCGGCGCCTGCGATGCCGGCATCACCTCGTCGACCAGCCTGATCTCGTTCCGGCTGGAGGAGTTGTCGAAGCATCTGACCACCGGGCGCGGCCGCAGCTACTGGTTCATGTTCGAACCGCTGCTGATGTCGAAGAAGATCCTCGATGGCCTGCCCAAGGCCCAGCAGGACGTGATCCTCGCCGTCGGTGCCGAGATGGAGGCGTTCGGCCTCAATGCGGCGATGGCCGACGACGAGGCGGTGGCGACCGTCTACCGGAAGGCGGGTGCGACCACCCATGACCTCGACGTCGCCACCATCGAAAAGTGGCAGGCGATCGCGCGCGCCACCGCCTGGAAGGATTACGAGGGCAAGACCGCGACCTCGGCCAAGCTGATCAAGCAGGCGCTGGAGGTCTCGGCATGAGCCACGGCGTCGATCTCGGCGCCGCGGCGGCGGCGGATGGGCCGGCTCCGGCCCATCCGCTGCTTGCGCCTCTCGACCTGCTGCTCGCCCGTCTCAACCGGCTGATCATGCTGGCCGCGTCGGTCGCGCTGATCGCGGCCAGCGTCATTCTTTCCTACTCGGTCGTCACCCGCTACCTGTTCCACATGCCGACCTACTGGCAGGACGAAGCCTCGGTGTTCCTGCTGGTCGGCGCCACCTTCCTGTCGTCGGCCCATGTCCAGTCGCGCCGCGGCCATGTGGCGATCGAGGCGATCACCGGCCTGCTGCCCGCCGGGGTCAACCGGATGCGGCTGATCCTGGTCGACCTCGCTTCCTTCCTGTTCTGTGCCTTCTTCACCTGGAAATCCTGGGCGCTGCTGCACGAGGCCTGGGTCGATGGCCAGGTGTCGTCCTCGACCTGGGCGCCGCCGCTGTGGATCCCCTATGCGGTGATGACGATCGGCATGGGGCTGCTGACCCTGCAGCTCTTCGCCCAGATCGCCGCCGGGCTGGCGCGGAGGGCCGCGCGATGAGCACGCTCTATGTCGGCCTGCTCTATGGCGGCGCGACGCTGGCGGTGATGTTCTCGGGCATGCCGATCGCCTTCGCGCTCGGCGCCGTCGCCCTGGTCTTCATGATGGGCTTCATGCCGGCCGCTTCGCTCGACATGGTCACCCAGAACGTCTACGAGGAAATGGCGTCGATCACCCTGCTGTCGATTCCGCTGTTCATCCTCAAGGGCGCGGCGATCGGCAAGTCGCGGGCCGGCCAGGACCTCTACTCGGCGCTGCATGTCTGGATGCACAAGGTGCCGGGGGGCCTGGCGATCGCCAATGTCTTCGCCTGCGCCCTGTTCGCGGCGATGGCGGGCTCGTCGCCGGCGACCTGCTCGGCGATCGGCTCGGCCGGCATTCCCGAAATGCGCAGGCGCGGCTATTCCGGCGGGTTCGCCGCCGGCATCATCGCGGCCGGCGGCACGCTCGGCATCCTGCTGCCGCCGTCGATCACGATGATCCTCTATGCGGTTGCCGCCGAACAGTCGCTCGGCCGACTGTTCCTGGCCGGCATCGGGCCGGGCTTCCTGCTGGTCATGCTGTTCGCGGGTTATGCCGTGATCCGCTTCCGCCAGGAACATGCCCGCGCCCGCGCCGCCTACGAACGCGGCGCGGTGCATTCCGAACTGCTGCGCGACGAGCATTTCACGCTGGCCGAAAAATTCTCGGCGCTGCCGCGGGTGCTGCCGTTCATCGTGCTGCTGACCGGCGTGATGGTCGCCCTCTACGGCGGCTATGCGACACCGTCGGAGACCGCGGGGCTCGGCGGCATCCTGGCTCTGCTGCTGATTGCCGCGATCTACGGCGTATGGCGGCCGCGCGACCTCGACCCGATCCTGTCCTCGACGCTGCGCGAATCGACGATGCTGATGATGATCATCGGCATGTCGCTGCTCTATTCCTATGTGATGAGCTACCTGCATATCAGCCAGGGCGCGGCGCAATGGATCGTCTCGCTGCAGCTTTCGCGCTGGGTGCTGCTCGCGGCGATCCTGCTGCTGGTCGTCGTGCTCGGCTTCTTCCTGCCGCCGGTCTCGATCATCCTGATGACCGCCCCGATCATCCTGCCGCCGCTGAAGGCCGCCGGTTTCGACCTGATCTGGTTCGGCATCGTCATGACGATCGTGATGGAGATGGGGCTGATCCACCCGCCGGTGGGCCTCAACATCTTCGTCATCAAGAACATCGCCCCGGACATTCCGCTGTCGGACGTGATCTGGGGCACGGTTCCCTTCGTGCTGCTGATGGCGCTGGCCGTCGTGCTCTTGTGCTTCTTCCCGGGCATCGCCACCGCGCTGCCCGACCTGGTGATGGGGGTAAGATGAGCCTGTCCTTCCTCGGCGACCTGCTGCAGACGATCACCGACCGTGGGCGCGACCTGATCCGCGGTCGTGCGCAGGCGCCCGAGGAAGGCGATCTCAGCCTCGCCTGCGAAACCCTGCTCTCCAGCCGGGGCGAGGCATCCGGCACCGGCCGGGCGCTCGCCATCCTCGATCGCTGGGAAGCGCTCGACGATGCCGGCCGGCTCGGCTTCCTCAAGATGCTGGCCGACCGCTACGGCCCCGACCCGCAGCGCCTGGCCCGCGCGGTCGATGCCTGGCGGGCCGACCCCGGCCCGTTGACGATGGCCGCGCTGCACGAGGCGGCCGAGCCGCGCCGCCAGGAACTGATCCGGCGGCTGAACCTCGCCCCCGGCGGCATCGCCACGCTGGTCAGGATGCGCGAGGAACTGTTCCGCCATCAGGGCGAGCACCCGGCGCTCGACGCCGTCGACGCCGATTTCGTCCACCTGTTCTCGTCCTGGTTCAACCGAGGTTTCCTGGTGTTGCGTCGTATCGACTGGACCACTCCCGCGCATATTCTCGAGAAGATCATCCAGTACGAGGCCGTGCACGAGATCGCCGGCTGGGACGATCTGCGCCGCCGGCTGGCGCCCGCCGACCGGCGCTGTTTCGGCTTTTTCCATCCGCAGCTTCCCGACGAACCGCTGATCTTCGTCGAGGTCGCGCTGACACGCGACATTCCGGCGACGATCGCCGAGGTGCTGGCCGAGGACCGCACGCCGATTGCGGCCGAGCAGGCGACGACAGCGGTATTCTATTCGATCTCGAATTGCCAGAAGGGCCTGCGCGCGATTTCCTTCGGCAACTTCCTGATCAAGCAGGTGGTCGAGGAACTGCGCCGCGACCTGCCCGGCCTCGACACCTTCGTCACGCTGTCGCCGGTGCCGGGTTTCGCCGCCTGGGTGAAGGGCGAGGAGGGTCGCCCTGCGGCCCTGGACCAACCGGGCTGGTGGCGCGACGAGGCGGTGCGCGCCGAGGTCGAGCAGGCCCTGCTGCCGATGGCGGCGCGCTATTTCGTCGAGGCGCGCGGCCGTGGCGGGCGGGTGATCGATCCGGTCGCGCGTTTTCATCTGGGCAATGGCGCCCGGCTCGAACGGATCAATTTCCTGGGCGATCTGTCGCCGCGCGGCTTCAAGCAGGCGCATGGCCTGATGGTCAACTATCTCTATCGCCTGCCCGACATCGAAAAGAACCACGAGGCCTATGCGGTGCAGGGCAAGGTCGTCGCCGCGCCCGCCGTCACCAGGTTGTTGAAGACTGCGCCCAAGTCGCGGCGCAAGCAGGGTTGAGGACCATGACCAATCATCTGTTCGACGCGATCCGCGCGGCGATGCCGGCGGCCGATGCCACCTTCCTGTCGACGCCGGGCGGCCTGCGGCTTTCCTATGGAGATCTGCTGGCCCGTTCGGGCCGGATGGCCAATCTGCTGCTGCAATCCGGCGTCAAGCCGGGCGACCGGGTGGCGGTGCAGGTCGAGAAAAGCCCCGACGCCATCCTGCTCTATCTCGCCTGCGTGCGCGCCGGCGCAATCTTCCTGCCGCTGAACACCGCCTATACGCTCAACGAGGTCGAGTACTTCGTCGGTGATGCCGAACCCCGCCTGGTGATCTGCGGCGCCGATCGGGTCGAGGCGATCACCGCGATGGGCCCGCAGGCCGAGACGCTTGCCGCCTTCGCGGCGCGCGCGGCCGGCCAGTCGGCAGAATTCGCCGACGTCGCCCGCGGCCCCGACGATCTCGCCGCGATCCTCTATACCTCGGGCACGACGGGGCGCTCGAAGGGCGCGATGCTCAGCCATCGCAACCTCGCCTCGAACGCGTCGACCCTGGTCGACAGCTGGCGCTTCACCCGCTCGGACGTGCTGCTGCACGCCTTGCCGATCTTCCATACCCACGGCCTGTTCGTCGCCACCAACGTCATCCTGCTGTCGGGCGCGTCGATGATCTTCCTGACGCGCTTCGACCCGGCCGAGATCCTGCGGCTGCTGCCGCAGACGACGGTGATGATGGGCGTGCCGACCTTCTATGTCCGCCTGCTGCAGGACCCGGGGCTCGACCAGGCGGCGACCGCGAACATCCGCCTGTTCGTCTCGGGTTCGGCGCCGCTGCTGGCCGAGACCCACGAGGCCTGGAGGCAGCGCACTGGTCACGCCATCCTCGAGCGCTATGGCATGACCGAGACCAACATGAACACGTCGAACCCCTATGACGGCCCGCGGGTCGCCGGCACGGTGGGCCCGCCGCTGCCGGGGGTCGAGGTGCGCGTGGTCGATCCGGAAAGCGGGCGCGCATTGCCGAACGGCGAGATCGGCATGATCGAGATCCGTGGCCCCAACGTCTTCCAGGGCTATTGGCGCATGCCGGAAAAGACGGCCGCCGAATTCCGCCCCGACGGCTTCTTCATCTCGGGCGATCTCGGCCTGATCGATGCCGCCGGCTACGTCCAGATCTCGGGCCGCGGCAAGGACCTCGTGATCTCGGGCGGCTACAACGTCTATCCGAAGGAGGTCGAGGGCGAGATCGACGCGCTCGACGGTGTCGTCGAATCGGCGGTCATCGGCCTGCCGCACCGGGACTTCGGCGAGGGGGTGACGGCGGTGGTGGTGCGCAAGCCCGGCGCGTCACTCGGCGAGGCCGAAGTCCTCGCGGCCCTCGACGGCCGTCTGGCCCGCTACAAGCAGCCCAAGCGCGTGCTGTTCGTCGACGACCTGCCGCGCAACACCATGGGCAAGGTCCAGAAGAACGTGCTGCGCGAGAAATACAGGGATCTCTACGCGGGGTAGGGGCTCATATCTCGCCGGGAGGGCCGGAAATCTCGTTGATCTCATCAATCGAGAGTGATGGTCCTCCTTCCCGCTTCAGCAGGCCGAAGATATCCGAGATCTTGCCGGTGGGATGAGTCATTGGCTTTTCTGCCTCCAGGCGGATCAATCCATCGCCCATCATCTCGACGTGGATTTTGTCGCCCGGCCGGACCCCCATATGCGCCAGGAGATCTTTGCCCAGCGCGACCTGACCTCTTCTGGAGACGGTGCGGGCCGGCATTCCACACCCCTGATCAGGAGGCGCTCTTGGCCGTGGGACGCCGTGGCCGAGGCGTATCCGCGTCAACCGCAATCTTAAGATTGAGGGCATCCATCACTTTCAGCACGGTGCCCAATTCCGGATTGCCGGTGCGGCTCAGGCCACGATAGAGCGCTTCGCGCGCCAGACCTGAATTCTTTGCGACCTTAGCCATGCCCCGTGCCCTAGCAATCGTTCCCAGCGCGTCAGCTACCTCCGCCGGATCTCGGCTGGCAAAAGCCTCATTGAGATAAGCCGCCTGGCGCTCCGGCGTATGTAGAAATTCTGCCGGATCGAAGGCCTTAAGTTTTATCTTTGCCACTGCTCTTTCCCTCATCTCCAAGGGACTGCCTGATATCTGCGGCCAGCCTCTGGGCCGCCTCTATGTCGGCAGCTTGAGTTCGCTTTATGCCCCCGCCAAGGACGACATAAACTCTTTGGCCGTGCCGCATGAAATAGACGCGATAGCCCGGGCCGTGATCAATGCGCAGCTCCGACAGCCCCTTGCCGATCGGTGCGACGTCGCCAGCATTGCCTTTCGCTAGTCGGTTCAGCCGCATGGCGATGGCGGCAGCGCCCACATGATCCTTGAGAGCTTTCAACCAAGCAGTAAAGCCATCGGTCAGTAGAAGCTCATACATCACCCCAACGTAACCTATAGGTTACATTCGCGCAATGCGAGGAAGGCGTACTTCCTAGGCCAGCTCCAGCCCAAGCGAGCGGCCGACCTCGGCCAGGATCTCGTAGGAACGGACGCGGTGGGCGTGGTCGTAGATCGCGGCGGCCACCATCAGTTCGTCGGCCCGGGTATCCTCCAGGAACTTCGCCAGCTCGCGCCTGATCGTCTCCGGGCCGCCGACGAACGAACAGCGCAGCATGCCGGAAGCCTGCGCCTTCTCGGCCGGGGTCCAGTAGGTGTCGATATCGTCGATCGGCGGCCGCAACCGGCCGCGGGTGCCGCGGAACAGGTTGGTGAAGGATTGCTGGGGCGAGGTGAACAGGTACTTCGCCTCGGCATCCGTGGGCGCGGCGATGACGTTGCAGCCGACCATCGCATGGGGCTTGTCGAGCTGGGCCGATTTCTCGAAGCGCTCGCGGTAGATGTTCAAGGCACTCATCAGCGCGTCGGGCGCGAAATGCGAGGCGAAGGCATAGGGCAGCCCCAGCATCGCCGCCAGCTGGGCGCCGAACAGGCTCGAGCCGAGGATCCACAGCGGCACGTTGGTGTCGGTGCCCGGCACCGCCTGGATGGTCTGGCCAGGCTGCGCGGGGCCCAGCAGCGCCTGCAGCTCGACCACGTCCTGCGGGAAATTGTCGGCCGCGGCAGGGTCGCGGCGCAGCGCGCGCAGCGTGCGCTGATCGGTGCCGGGAGCGCGGCCCAGCCCCAGGTCGATACGGCCGGGATAGAGCGATTCGAGCGTCCCGAACTGCTCGGCGATCACCATCGGCGAATGGTTGGGCAGCATGATGCCGCCCGCCCCGACCCGGATCCTTGCCGTGCCGCCGGCGATATAGCCGATCACCACCGAGGTCGCGGCGCTGGCGATGCCGACCATGTTGTGATGCTCGGCCACCCAGTAGCGGCGATAGCCGAGCCGCTCGGCATTGCGGGCGAGATCGAGCGACTTGCGCAGCGCCTCGGCGGGCGTTTCGCCCTGAATCACCGGCGAAAGATCGAGAATGGACAGAGCCGGCATGTACTAGCGATCCCATCAATGGCGGGGACGACCCCCGACCCCAGGAAATCAGGCGACGGGGGCAAATTTCAAGCCCTCGTGCCATGCCGGCAGGGAATAGCAAAAAAGAACCCCCCGGGGGCGAAGCCGGGGGGCGGGGAGGTGCAACGGCAACGGTTACGACGGCAGCTTGCAGGAGCCGTCGGGCGGCGGCAGGGCCTCGGCCGCCGGAATGGTGTTCTGGATGACCGGGCGCAGCTTGCCGCCCTGCTCGGCGACGATGCCGAAGAAGTTCGGCCCTTCCAGCTGGTGGTCGGCGGCCCGCATCACCTGCTTGCCCAGGATCGTGTCGAAGGTCGCGCCCGCCATCGCCTTGGCCACGTCGCCGGGCTTGTCGCTGCTGGCCTTCCTGATCGCCTCGAACAGCACCTGCATGCCGATATAGGTTTCACCCTCGAAGTTCGACGGCTCGGTGCCGGGATAAGCCGCCTGCCAGGCCTTGACGAACTTCTGGTTGGCCGGGGTATCGAGGGTCGACGAGTAGTTGACGATGCCGTAGATGCCCTTCGACACGTCGCCCAGCGTGGCGACGGTGTTGTCGGTGACGAACGAGACCCCGGCGACGGTGGTCTTGTCCAGCAGGCCGAACTGCTTGGCCTGCTGGGCGAAGTTCAGGGCGTCGCGGCCGGCCAGCGCCACCCACACGCCCTCGGCCCCGGCATCCTTGATCTTCTGGATGTAGGGGGCAAAGTCATTGGCGCCGGCGGCGGCGTAGTTCTCGGAGACGATCTGCTTGCCCAGGCTTTGCGCGCCCTTGGAGAAGCTCTCGCCCGAATTGCGGCCCCAGGCGATGTCGTTGGCCATGATGGCCCACTTCATCTCCTTGCGAGTGGCAAGCCAGGGCTTGACCGTGACCGCGTCGGCGGCGTCGGGGCGGTTGACGCGGAAGACGCGCGGCTGGCAGGTGTCGCCGGTCAGCTTGTCGGTCTTGTTGATGGTCGAAAGGTACAGCGCGTCCCACCGGCCGACCATCGGGGCGATGGCGAGACCCTCGCCCGAGGCGATCAGCCCGACCAGCAGCTTGTTGCCCGAAAGCGCCAGCTTTTCCGCCTGCTTGCGCGCGACCTCGGGCTTGCCCTCGCTGTCGAGATACTCGACCGCGATCTTGCGGCCGAGCAGGCCGCCGGCGGCGTTCTGCTCGTTGACCGCGAAATCCACCGCGCGCTTGACCTGGTTGCCCAGATCGGCCCACGGGCCGGACAGCGAGGTCGGCACGCCGACCCGGATGTCCTGCGCCAGGGCGGGGCCGCCCCAGGCCAGCGCCGTCGCCACGGCTGCCGCCGCCACCCATTTCCTGTTCATTGTCGCTCCTCCTCCTTCTTGGTCTTCGTTGGTTAGCCGCTATACCGAGACATGGGCCTTCAGCGCCTCGAGCGAGACGCCGTCGAGACGCCCCTGGTCGACCACCCGGCCTTTCGACAGCACGTAGTAGCGTTCGACCACGTCGCGCACGAAACCGATGTTCTGTTCGATCAGCATGATCGCCGTGCCGGCGCGACCCAGCCGGTTGAGCACGTCGACCAGCTGGTCCACGATCACCGGGGCCAGCCCTTCGCTGGGCTCGTCGAGCACGAGAAGATCGGGGTTGGCCATCAGCGCCCGGCCGATCGCCAGCATCTGCTGCTGCCCGCCCGACAGCGCCGTGCCGGGCCGGTCGGCACGTTCGCGCAGGATCGGGAACAGGTCGTAGATCGCCTCGACGGTCCAGGGGCCGGGCCGGCGCGTCGCCGCGCCCAGCTGCAGGTTTTCCCGCACCGTCAGCACCGGGATGATGCGCCGGCCCTGCGGCACGATGCTGATCCCGGCATGCGCGGCATCGAAATGCCGGGGGGCCTTCATCTCGCGCCCGCCGATCTCGAGGCGGCCCGCCTTCATCGTGGCGATGCCCAGAATGGTGTTGGCCACGGTGGTCTTGCCGACCCCGTTGCGGCCGAGCACGCCGATGCGCTCGCCCGGCCCGACCTCGAGGCTGACGCCGTCGAGGATGCGGGCCGAACCGTAGTAGCTGGCGACGTCGCGGAAGGAGAGCAGGGTCAATGTGCCGACCTCCCGAGATAGGCGGTGACGACCTCGGGGCTTCTGCGCACCTCGTCGGGCGTGCCTTCCATCAGCCGTTCGCCCAGATGCAGCACGGTGATGCGGTCGCAGATCGAGAACACGACCTCCATGTCGTGCTCGACCAGCAGCACGGTGACCCCCCAGCTCTTGACCAGGTCGCGCAGCAGCCGCGCCAGGTCGAGCGATTCCTGCACCGTCAGGCCGGCCGCCGGCTCGTCCAGCAGCAGCACGCGCGGCCGCCCGATCAGGGCCAGGGCGAGGTCCAGCCGGCGCTGGTCGCCATAGGACAGTTCCGAGGCCGGGCCGGTGCCGAGCCCGTCCAGCTTCAGCTGTTCCAGCACTTCGTCGACGCCGCCGCCATGGTGGGCGGCCAGCTCCAGCTGCTCGCGCACCGCCAGGTTGGGGAAGATCGAGGTGCGCTGGAACGATCGGGCCATGCCGTGCCGGCGCCGCATCTGCGGCGAATGCCGGCTGACGTCGGTGCCGGCCATCAGCACCTGGCCCGACCATTTGCCGGCGCGGCCCGACAGCACGTCGATCAGGGTCGACTTGCCGGCGCCGTTCGGCCCGATCAGCCCGCGGATCTCGCCCGCCGGGACGGCGATGTCGACGTTGCGCAAGGCGGCGAAGCCGCCGTAGTGCCGCGACAGGCCGATGCCTTGCAATGCCGGCGTCGTCATGCCCGCCCCCCGCGGCCGCGCCGCCTGATCCAGTGCCAGATGGTTCCGACCAGGCCGTGCGGCCACCTGACGGTGACGAGGATCAGGGTGAAGCCGATGATCGCCTGCCAATGTTCGGTGATGTCGCCCAGCTTGTCCTTGGCGGCGAGGAAGACGACCGCGCCGATCGCCGGCCCGATCAGGAATTCGGCGCCGCCGATGATCGCCATCACCAGCGCCGAGCCCGACATCGTCCAGTGCAGTACGTCGGGCGAGACGAAGCCGTTGTAGAGCACGAACAGCACGCCGCCGATGCTGCCGATCGCCGCCGAGATCGCAAAGACCAGGGCGCGGGGCATGAGCGTGCGATAGCCGATGAAGCGGGCGCGTTCCTCATTGTCCTTGATCGCGAAGCACAGCCGGCCGAAGCGCGAGCGCGCGAGCAGGAACAGCAGGAACAGGATGACGACGAGGGTGACCCAGACGATGCGGAACATGTCGCCGGGTTCCTGGAACAGCGTCGTCGGCAGGCCGAAGACCCTCGGCGGCAGGGTGACCGACAGCCCGTCGTCGCCGCCGGCGAAATCGCGCCACTTGACGACGATCTCGTAGAAGACCTGGGCGACCGCGAGCGTCAGCATCGAGAAGGCGACGCCCGAGACGCGCACGACCACGAGGCCGACGACGAAGGCCAGCGCCGCGGGCAAGGCGATGGCCAGCGGCAGGATCGCCTCGAGCGCCAGGCCGGTATGCTTGAGCAGCAGCCCGGTGACATACGCGCCCATGCCGAAGAACGTCGCGTGGCCGAACGAGACGAAACCCGACTGGCGGATCAGAAAGCCGACCGACGTCGCCAGGATCGCATTGGTCAGGCCTTGCGTCGCCAGGCTGAGCGTCACCGGCGACGCCACGAGCAGCGGCAGGACGATGCCGACGACGGCCGCGGCCAGCGCGATGCCGAAGGCGATCGCGGCGGGGCGCGCCGCCGGGGCGGGCAGGGAGGTTGCGGCCTGCACGCTCATGTCGAGGCACCCCCGGCCAGGCCCTGCGGCCGCCAGATCAGCACCCCGATCATGATCAGGAACGGAATCGAGGAGGCGGCCCAGGGCAGGTAGACGATGCCGAAATTGTGGATCTGCCCGATCGCCATCGCGGCCAGGAAGGCGCCGGTGAAGCTGCCCAGGCCGCCGACCACGACGACGATGAAGCAGTCCACCAGGATGTAGCTGCCCATCGACGGCGACAGGGTCAGCAGCGGTCCGGCGACGACGCCGGACATGCCGGCGAGCGCCGCGCCGATGCCGACCACGGTCGCCGAGACCCGGTCGGTGTTGACGCCCTGCATCGCGGTGGTCACGGCATCGACGCTGGAGGCCCGGACATGCAGGCCGATCGCGCTGCGCTTCAGCCACAGCGTCAGCCCCGCCATCGTGACCAGGGCCAGGGCGATCACCATCAGGCGATAGACCGGATATTGCAGGCCGAGGAACTCGACATTGCCCGACAGCAGCGCAGGTACCGAGACCGTGACGTAGTCCTTGCCCCAGATCGAGCGGACGAGGTCTTCGAGGATCAGCAGGATGCCGAAGGTGACCAGCACGGTCAGCAGCGGGTCGTGGCGCTGCAGCGGGCGGAAGACGCCGATGTCGAGGAGGATGCCGATGGCCGCCAGCACCGCTATCGCCGCCGCCAGGCCGGTGAAGAACCCGGCATGCAGCGCCACGGCGTAGCCGACATAGGCCCCGACCATGAACAGGCCACCATGGGCGAAGTTGACGACGCGGCGCAGGCCGAAGATCAGCACGAGGCCGACCGAGAGGATGTAGAGCAGCCCGCCATAGACGAAGCCGTTGAGGATATGGATGGTCACGACGCGGCCCCCCGGCTTGCGGCTTCCCAGCCGGCCTCGGCGCAGACGAGGCCGAGACGCCCGCGTTCGATCGCGTCGGGCGACGCGGCATTGCCGTCCAGCCCGCGGCGCAGCACGCCGTAGAGGATCGCGGCCAGGCGGAACATCGCGAAGGCGACGTAGAAATCCCAGTTGCCGATCGCCGGGCGCCCGGCCGCGGCGCAATAGGCGGCGAGGTACTCGCCCTCGCCCGGCACGCCGCTGCCGGTGATGTCGCGATCGGTGAAGCCCCCGAAGGCGCGCTGCGGCAGGTGCCAGGCCATCGCCGAATAGGCGAGATCGGCAAGCGGATCGCCCAGCGTCGCAAGTTCCCAGTCGAGCACGGCGAGAAGCCGCGGCTCGGTCGGGTGGAAGATCAGGTTTTCCAGCCGGAAATCGCCGTGGAACAGGCGCCGTTCCTCGGATGCCGGCAGGTTGCGGGGCAGCCAGTCGATCAGGCTTTCCATCGCCGGCACGGGGCCGTCGGCCACCGCCCGGTACTGGTCGGTCCAGCGTGCGACCTGCCGGGCATAGAAGCCCGTGCCCGGCTTGGCGAAATCATCCAGGCCGACCGCCGCCGGATCGATCCGGTGTAGCCGGCCCTCGGCCTCGGCCATCGCCTGGTAGATCGCCCCGCGTTCGGCCGGTGCCAGGCCGGGCAGCGCCGGGTCCTTGAACACCCGGCCGGCGACATGGGCCATCACGTAGAACGGCGTGCCGACGATCTCGGGCTCGGCGACATAGAGCAGCGGTTGCGGCACCGGGTAGCCCGCGGCGTGCAGTGCCTGCATCACCCGGAATTCGCGATCGATCGCATGGGCCGAAGGCAGCAGCCTGCCCGGCGGCTGCTTGCGCAGCACGTAGGAACGGCCGCCGGCGCCGAGGCGGTAGGTCGGATTCGATTGCCCGCCGACGAAGCGGTCGACCGTCAGGTTGTTCCAGTCGCCCGGCAGCCTGGGGCGCAGGCGGTCGGCGAGGACGGCGATGTCGAAATCAGCCATGCCGGTCATCCCGCGGTATAGCCGCCGTCGACGCACAGCACCTGCCCGGTGATGTACCCGGCGGCGGGCGAGGCGAGGAACAGCAGCGCGCCGGCGAGATCGTCCTGCTGGCCCAGCCGGCCCATCGGGGTGCGGTCGAGCACGGCGCGGTAGAGTTCGGGCTGGGTCCGGATCAGCTCGCGGTTCAGGTCGGTCTCGATCACGGTGGGGCCGAGCGCGTTGACGGTGATGCCGTGGGGGCCGAGTTCGAAGGCGAGCGCGCGCGTCAGGTTGGCGACCGCGCCCTTGGCGGCGGCATAGGCGACGCGCCGGGCCATGCCGCGCAGCGACAGGATCGACCCCATGTTGATGATGCGGCCGGATCCGGCCGCGATCATCGCCGGGGCGATGGCCTGGACGCAGAGGAACGTGCCGGTCGCGGAGGTATCCATCACCCCGTGCCAGTCTTCGTCGGTCAGGCTGAACAGGTCCTTCGGCGAGGTGGTGCCGGCATTGTTCAGCAGGATGTCGACGCGGCCGAACGCCGAAGCGGCCTTTTCGGCCATCGCGGCGACCGAGGCGCGGTCGGTGACGTCGGCCGCAATGGCGACGGCGCGCCGTCCCAGCGTTTCGATCGCCGGGATCATGCCTTCCATGCGCGCCGCATTGCGGCCGACCAGCACGATGTCGGCACCGGCGGCGGCAAAGGTGCGGCAGGCGAGCGCGCCGAGGCCGCCCGCGGCCCCGGTGACGACGGCGACCTGGCCGGAGAGATCGGTTAGGTTGGGCAGCATCGTCATCCCGCCATCTGTCCGCCGTCGATCGGCAGGGCGACGCCGGTGATCATCCGCGCCTCGTCGGAGGCGAGGAAGAGCAGCGCGTTCGCCGTATCGACGGTCTCCGGCATGCGGCCGAGCGGGATGGTGGCGCGGAAGCGGCGCCGCGCCTCGTCCATGTCGTCGGCCATGCCGGGCAGGAACTTGGCCAGCATCGGCGTCTCGGTCACGGTCGGGCAGACGGCGTTGACGCGGATGTTGGCCGGTGCCAGCTCCAGCGCCAGGCTCTTCACCAGCCCGACGATGCCGTGCTTGGCGGCGGTATAGACCGAAAAATTCGGCCGCGCCTTGACACCCTGCAGCGACGAGGTGAACAGGATCGCCGCGCCGGCCGGATGCCTGGCCGCCGACTCGCGCAGCGCCGGCAGCGCTTCCTGCGTCATCTTGAAGACGCCGAGCAGGTTGACGCCGATGACGCGTTCGAGCACGGCATCGTCGGCGCTCTCGACCGAACCGGCGAACGGCCCGCCTGCATTGTTGTGCAGGATGTCGAGGCGGCCGAAGCGGCTCAGCGCCGCCTGCACGGCGGCGGTGCAGGAGGCCCGCTTCGTGTGGTCGCAAGGGGCGAAGGCGGTGTCGGGCCCGAGTTCGCGGGCCAGGCGCTCGCCCCGGCCCTCGTCGATATCGGTGATGACGACGCGGGCGCCTTCCTGGACGAAGCGGCGGACGGTAGCCTCACCGAGGCCCGACGCCGCCCCCGTGATCAGGGCCACGCGGCCCGTCAGTCTCGGCATGGTCGTTCTCCCTAACAAACGCGCGCTCTTGTGGCGTCGACGTCAAGATGGCGATCAGCGCCCTGATCCGCCCGTGCAGATGTCGGTATTGCCCGACCATCAGCGCGTCCGGGCTGTCCAGAAGTTGCCTGGCCTGCGCCTCCATGCGGCGCAGCAGCGCCAGTTCGTCCTGGCGGCTCATGATGCGGCCCCCGGGCGATATCCGGCCTTGCGCTCGTCGGTCCAGCGCCGGGCCTTGTAGGTGAACTGCGGCAGCTCGGCCAACGGCACCTCGCGGATCTGCATCCAGACATTCGTGCGCGCCTTCAGCGTCGCGCGCAGCGCGTCGAACAGGGCGGGGCGCGCGGCCTCGTCGCAGGCGCCGGGCTTCAGGGCCAGGCGCAGTTCGACCTCCGTCCTGCCCTCGTCGTCGACATAGACGCGCCCGACATATTCGGCGACTTCCGGGGCGGCGAAGACCACGGTATCGACGGCGAGCGGCCAGATATTGTTGCCGCGCACCTTCATCATGTCGTCGTAGCGGCCGATCGAACCGGCCTCGATCCCGCCCCAGGGCAGGCCGCCGCCGCAATATTCGGGCGGGAACCAGCGCGCCTTGTCGCGGGTGGCGAAGCGGATGACCGGCGAGCCTTCGATGTCGAGGTTGGTCAGGACGATCTCGCCCTCCTCGCCGGGCGCGACATGCCGGCCGGTATCGGGGTCGATCACCTCGGCATAGTTCAGCCATTCCAGAATGCGCATCAGGCCGCGCTCGCGATCCTCGCGCACGATGCCCTGGTCGCAGGTGGTCGCGACGAAGCCCGCGCCTTGCGTGCTGCCATAGCCTTCATGCAACGCGCAGCCCCACAGTTTTTGGGTCTCGCGCGCCCATTCCGCCGGATAGCCTTCGGCCGCGATCTGGATGCCGGCCAGCATGGGAAAGCGTTCCGCCGGCACGATGCCGCGGCGCAGGAAGGCCTGGGTCAGGGTGTGCAGGTAGTTGGTCGAGGCATAGATGAAATGCAGCTCGCCGAACCGCAGCAGCAGGTCGATCTTGGCCTCGGTGCTCAAGGTGCCGCCGGCGTGGAAGGCGGTGGCGCCGGCAAGGCGGAAACCCTCCGACGGCCCCCAGCCGCCGGTGGTCAGCCCGCCGGCCGGCACGCAGTTCAGCGCCAGGTGGCCGGGGCGCAGGCCCGCCATGAACCAGGGCAGGAAATGCAGATGGCCCTGAACGGCAATGTCGGCCTGGCTGCGCCCGTAGACTTCCTGGCCCTGGCCCGAGGTGCCCCCGGTCATCGACACCAGCGCGACATCCTCGCGCCGGATGCCGAGGCGCCCGCCGAACGGCGGATGATCGGCCTGGTCCTGCAGGAAATCCTGCTTGTTCACGGTCGGTACGAGGCGGCGGAAGTCGTCCAGGCTGGTGATGTCCCCGGGACGGATGCCGGCGGCCTGCCACCGGGCGCGATAGAATGGGCTCGCCTCCCACAGCCGGGCCATCTGGGCGCGGATCTTGGCCAGCTGCAGCGCCTGCAGCTCGGTCCGCGACATCGCGGCGAGGCCGGCCAGCAGCGGCGAGGAACGAAGGAAATCCACGGTGGCTAGGCCGGCTTGAACTTCGGCAGGGTGACGTCCGCCGTCACCGCGTCGAACACGACCTCGACCGGCATGTCGGCAGTGATCGCCCGCGGATCGCAGCCGACGATGTTGGACGCGATGCGCACGCCTTCCGCCAGGTCGATCAGCGCGACGGCGTAGGGCACGTCCTGATGATAGACCTCCTTGGGTACCGGATGGACGACGACGATCCAGGAATAGACCTTGCCGCGGCCCGATGACTTGATCCAGGTCGCACGGGTCGAGCGGCAGGACGGGCAATGCGGGCCGGCGGGATAACGATGGGTGCCACAGTCGTCGCAGCGCTGCAGGCGCAGCTCATGGGCGCGCGTGCCTTCCCAGAACGGGGCCGAATCGGGATCGGGGGCAGGCAGGGGCTTGTTGTATGCGGGCGTGTTCATGCGATCAGTTCCTCAGGAGCATCGCGCTGCCGCAGGTCATCGCGCCGGCGGTGGTCAGGGCGATCTCGGCATCGGCGATCTGGCGGGCGCCGGCGGTGCCGCGCAGCTGGCGCACGGCTTCCAGCACATGGTTGGTGCCATGGATATAGGCTTCCGACAGCAGGCCGCCGTGGGTGTTGGTCGGCAGCCGGCCGTTGCGCGCCAGATGGCCTTCCTGGACGAACGGGCCGCCTTCGCCCGGCCTGCAGAAGCCCAGGCCCTCCAGCTGCATCAGCACGCTGTAGGTGAAGCAGTCGTAGATCTCGGCGACGTCGACGTCCTCGGGCTTCAGCCCGGCCGAGCCCCACAGGTCGTCGGCGATATAGGCGGCGTAGTTCTGCGAATGATCGGGCCAGCGGATCGCGTCGAACAGGTCGTCGCCCTGCGACGGGCCGCCGCCATAGGCGCCGCCGGTGATGTAGACCGGCTTCTGCCTGAGGTCCCTGGCGCGGTCCTTGCCCGTGATCAGCACGGCGCAGGCGCCGTCCGATTCCAGGCAGATGTCGAGCATGCGGAACGGTTCGACGATCATGCGCGAGGCCAGGTAGTCGTCCATCGTGATCGGGGCGCGCTGCATCGCCGCCTCGTTGCGGCCGGCGTTCTCGCGGAAGGTGATCGCGACCTGGCCGAGCTGTTCGGCGGTGGTGCCGTACTTGACGATATGGCGCCGCACCCACATCGCCATCGCCTGCGGATAGGTGATCCAGCCGAACGGGGCGGTATACTGGGTGATGCCCTGGGCCGAGAATTCCCGCCCGCCGCCGAGGCGGAAGCCCGACCGGCCGTTCATCGCGCGATAGCACAGCACGTTCCGGGCCAGCCCGGCCTCGATCGCGGCGGTGGCGGCCAGCATGATCAGGTTGGCGCCGTTGCCGCCCGCGGTGTAGTCGACCGCATGCATGACCGCGGGAATGCCGAGGTTCGAGGCGACCGCCATCGCCGGAATCGAATCGTTGAAGTGGAACGAGATGATGCCGTCGATCTCGTCGAGCGCCATGCCGGCATCCTCGGCCGCGGCCTTGCACGCTTCGGAGGCCAGGTCGAGGACGGTGCGGCCCGAGGCCTTGGTGAACGCGGTCTGGCCGATGCCGCTGATCGAATACTTGTCGCGCAACTTCCACATGGGACGATACTCCTCAGGCGCAGCCGTAGGCCGGCTTGCGCTTTTCCTTGAAGGCGACCAGCCCCTCGGTGGCGTCGGGCTCGGTCGTCGCATAGTTGTGCACATAGGCGATCTCGAGCTGCAGCCCGCTCTCCAGCGTGCCGTTCAGCCCCTGGTTGACCAGATATTTGGCGCCGCGCAGCCCCGCCGGGCTCTTGCCACCGAGGTCGCGGGCGAAGGCCAGGGTGCGGTCCAGCAGGGCGCTGGCGGGCACCACCTCGGCCACCAGCCCGATCCGCTCGGCCTCGGCCGCATCGATCATCCGGCCGGTCAGCATCAGGTGCTTGGCGCGCAGGGCGCCGATCGCGCGCGGCAGGCGCTGCGATCCGCCGGCGCCGGGCAGCTGGCCGAAATTGAGATGGCCGTCGCCGATCGTCGCCGTTTCGGCGGCGATGACGACATCGCAGGACAGCAGCAGCTCGAGGCCGCCGGCGACGCAGGGCCCGTTGATCGCGGCGATATAGATCTTGTCCGACCGTTCGATCGCCGCCAGCAGCCGGTAGAAGGTGTCGAGGAAGACGCGGAAGGCCTGGGGGTCGCGATAGAGCGACAGGTAGCCGTCGAGATCGCCGCCGGCCGAGAAGGCGCGGCCGGCGCCGGTGATGACGACGCTGCGCAGGCCGCGATCGGCTTCGAGCGCGGTCACCACATCCAGCAGCGCAGCGATCGTGACGCGGTCCAGCGGATTGAGCTTGTCCGGCCGGTTCAGCGTGACCACGGCGCAATCGCCATCACGCGCGACCAGCACGTTTTCCACCTGGGAGGCTGTTTCCGCCATCCGTTTCCACCCTACTTTCGTTGCCCGTCAGACTAACTGTTCGACGGTCCGACAGTCCGACATGTATAAATGACGACAACCGGACAGGCAATGGGTTATGACTACCTCCGAGGACGCACAAGGAATCGACGTATGAAGGCTGACCTGTTCAAGCCATTGGCGATGGCCCCGGCCTATCAGCAGATCTTCGATGCCATCGAGCACCAGATCGTCTCGGGCGGACTGGCGCCCGGCGACCTGCTGCCTTCCGAGCTCGACCTGGCCCGCCAGTTCGGCGTCAACCGGTCGACCGTGCGGGAGGGGATCCGCCTGCTCGAGCATTCCGGCTTCGTCGCCCGGGGCGGCAAGCGGCTGACCGTGACCCTGCCGCACTACATGGACCTGGCGTCACGCGCCTCGCGGGCGCTCGCCATGCAGCAGGTCACGTTCCGCGAATTGTGGGAAACCTCGATGGCGCTGGAGCCGGTCGCGGCGGCCGCGGCGGCCATCCATATCGACGACGATGGCCTGGCGGCGCTGGCCGGCAACATCGCGCGGATGGAGCAGGCGATCGAGGATATCGACGAGGTCGTGCGCCTCGACATGGAATTCCACGAGATCGTCGCCCAGAACGCCGGCAACCGGGCGCTGGCCCTGGCGCGCGAACCCATCGGCCTGCTGTTCCTGCCGGCCGGGCGCATCATCCTGCCGCGGCTGAAGACCCAGGCGCGCATCCTCGCGGCGCACAAGGCGATCTACGCCCTGCTCGCCGCCCGCGACGCCGAAGGCGCGCGCAGCTGGATGACCCGTCACATGGCCGATTTCAAGCGCGGCTACGAGCGCACCGGCGTCGACATGAACACGCCGCTCGACATGGCCTCGTTCGCGCCGGTCTGATCCGGTTCGACGGGGCTCCCTCAGGCATCTTCTTCCCGCGCCGCTTTTCTCGCGCGAGCGACGAAGCGTGCGGTCGCCTCGACGGTGATGGCGTCTGGATCGGCCAGATAGCGGCCGAGGCGGGCGGCGGCTTCCGGTTCGGGCGGGGCCATCACCGCCGCGATCATCTCGGGCGACAGATCCTGGCCGAGCGCGGCGAGGCGCGCGCGGGTCGGCGGATGGCTGTCGGCCGGATGCGGCATCTCGTCGTCGAGCCGCCCGGTCGGATCGTTCAGCCCGTGCTTTGCTGCCCGGGCAATGATGGCGGCGACCAGATCCCGCGGCGCCTTGGCGGGGCTTGTCCAGGCCGAGTCCAGGGTGTGCTCGACAAGATCACGTAGCGCTTCCTGGCGCAGCAGCGTGCGCGCCGCCGCGGGCGCCGAGACGACGGCAGCGCCGGCGGCATCCGCGGCCAGTTCCGCGTGCCGGCCCCAGTGCCGTGCCGCCTGGTAGAACTGGTCCGTGACGAAGACGGCGAGGGCCAGTGCTGGCTGGATCAGCAGCGAAATCGACCCCCGCCGGGTGGTGCCCGCCGCGACCAGCGCGTCGAGCGACCGGAGCATGCCGTCATGGACCGGATCGGCGCGCTTGCCGTATGCCGTGTCCTGCCCGGCGAAATGGGCAAGCTCATGCCCGATGGCGGCGGCGATCTCGTCGTCCTGGAGCAGGGCGAGATGCGGCAGCGGCACATGGAGTACGTTGCCGGCGAGGGTCTGGTCGGTGCCATCCAGGCCGATCGGACCGGGGGCTACGAAGAAGCCCTCGGTCAGCCCGACGACGATGTCATCCGGCGGCGCCGTGCCGAGCCGGGCGGCAAGATCCCCCGTCACCTGCCAGAGGCCCGGCGCCTCGTCGACCGAAACCGGACGGCCGGCGATCACTGCCGGTTCGGGAATATGGAGCCCGGCGGTGCCGCGCAGCTGCAGCACGGCAGCCAGGGCGATGATCAAGGTTGCACCGATCACGACAAGGCCGACGAGGATGGCCCTGAGGGCCAGCGTCTCGAAGATCACGGCCGCAATGATGCCGACGGTGGTCACGACCACCAGCCCGATGAGCAGTGCCGGCAATACCCGCTGGACCAGCGAGAACCCTGCGATCAGCCACTCGCGCGACCGGCGGCCGGCGCGGCCGAGCACGAAGGCCGCAGCCAGGACAAGCGATCCGAGCGCGGCGACGATGACGCCCGACGCGGTGACAACCGGTGCCAGATGCCGGCACCAGCGCGCCATCATCATCTCGTCATCGGCGGCGCGCAACGCCGCCTGCGCCTCACGCCGCGCATCGTCGCCCTCATAGATGTGGCCGCGACGCGTGAAGCGCCAGTCCGGATTGATTCCCCCGGCCGGGCCCGGGCGGGCGTCCATGGCGGTAAGCTGTGCCGCGGTCCTGGCCCGCCAGGCGTCGACCTCGGCCAGGTCCCGGTCGGCGCGCTGCGCCTGCCACAGCCCGAAGGCGGCGAAGGCCAGCGGCAGGGCGATGGCGGTGATGACCGTGCCGATCGGTCGAAACAGCAGGGGCATGGGGCTCCATCCTCCGATCACTACTCGGCCAAAGGGGCCTGGTCAGGCCGTCCGCCGCCTGGTTGGCCGTCCGGGCGCGCCGCGCGCGACGAAGCGCCTGGTCGCGTCGCGCACGGTGGCTTCGGGATCCGCCAGATAGAGGCCGAGACGGCCAGCCGCCTCCGGCTCAGGCGCTGCCTTCGCTTCGGCGATCATGGCGGACAAGTCCTGGCCGAGGGCGCCGATACGGTCGCGGATCGCGGGATCCGGGCCGCGCTGCCGCCGTATCGGGGCGTCCAACCCCTGCTCGGCGGCATGCGCCAGGGCCAAGGCGATGAAAGAACCGTCTCGTGCCTGGTCATGCTGGTTCCAGGCGAGTTTCAGCGCATCGCGGATCGGCCTGCGCACGGCCTCCCGCCGCAGCAGCGCGCGCGCCATCGCCGCAGGGGAAACCAGGGTCGCGGCCGCGGCATCGGCCGCGAACACGCGCTGGCGGTGCCAGTACCGCATGGCATGCAGAAACTGGCCCATCGCGTAGATGCCGACAGGCGGGCCCGGCCAGAGCAGCAGGCTCAGCGTGTCGGTGCCGTACCGGGCGTGCCGCTTGAGCAGATCGCCCATCGACCGGTCGATATCGGCTTCCATCAGGGCGAAGCCGTCGGGATAGCCGGGATCCGCCCCGGCAAAATGGGCGATCTCGTATGCGATGTTGGCGGCGATCTCGTCCTCGCGGTGGAAGGCGAGGAGGGGCAGCGGCACATAGAGCGTGTTGCCCGGCAATGCCGCCGTCGTGCCTTCGGCCTGCACCGGACCGGCGAGCAGCGAAATGTCCCCGGTCAGCCCGACCATTACGGATTCGGGGGGCTGGGTGCCGAGCCGCGCGGCCAAGGTGGCGACCAACTGCCAGAGGCCGGGTGCCTCGACGTGCGAGACCGGGCGGCCCGGCACGAGGACCGGGTCGGCGGAGAAGCCAAGTCCGATGATGTCGCCCCACAGGAATGCCATCACGCCGCCCAGCAGGCTTGCCGGTGCGACGACGAGGGTGAAGGGGACAGCCAGCCAGATGCGCAGCTGTTCGCCGACCAGAACCTCGCCATAGGCGGCTGCGGCCAGGCTTGCCGGCGGGGCGAGGAGGAGGAGGATCATCAGCGCCGGCAGCAGGCGGCGAACCCGCCGATAGCTGACGATCAGCGTCGTGCGCGACCGGCGGCCCGCCTGGCCGAGCACGCAGGCCGCACCCATGAATATCGGCCCCAGCACACCGGTGATCGCCCCGGCGATCATGACGACCCAGGCCAGGTTCCGGCGCAACCCGGCCTTCTTCCGTTCGCTTTCGAGGCGCGGCAGCGCGTCTTGTGCAGCGATTGGGGAAGAAGGGTGGCCGGTCGCGCCGATCTCGACGACCGCGGCGGCATTGGCCGTGAGGTCGGCTGCGGCGCGCTGATATTGCCAGAGCCCCAGCGCGACCAGGGCCAGCGGCACGAGGATCACGGCGACGAACGTCCCGATCGGGTTGATGGGGCGCCAGGATGGCGAGGACAAGATTGTCGACCCTTCGATGAAAACCCTGAAGGCGGGCATTTAAGCATGTCTGTCTGGACAAAACGAGAACAATTGGAAGCTCACACGGCGAGCATGATTTGTCCTAAATACAAATAAATAAGCTTCCCTTATGCGCCGGATATGAACTTCTGATTTTGCACTGCGGCATCGACGTGACCTAATTGCTTCCGAGAGACAGGGAACCTCGGCGAAATACTCCCCGCGAAAATAAGCGGAAAACGCCAGGTCAAATCTTAGGCTTCATCGCATCGGAGGCATGCAATGACCAAGAATAAGTCCGATCGTGGCGGCGCACCCAAGACGAGCGCGCCGACCGATATTTCCCGCCGTCGCCTGCTCAAGGGTGCGGCCGGTGCCGCCGGCGCGGTCGCCGGTGCCGGCCTGATCAAGGGTTTCCCGACCATCTGGGCGCAGGAAATCAAGGATATCGAGCTGCGCCATGTCGGCGTCTCCTATTCGGTCGTCAAGGCGATCGGCGACCAGGCATCGAAGGATCTCGGCTTCAAGGTGTCGATGCAGAACCTCGACACCTCGGCGGCGATCAACCGCTTCATCACCCAGCCCAATACCGTCGACATCGCCGACGTCGAGGGCTGGCAGGCCAAGCTGGCGACCAAGCGCGGTGTGCTGCAGGGCATCGAGGTGAAGAAGATCAAGGAGTTCGACAACATCCTGCCGATCTTCACCAAGGGCGAGATCAACGGCCACAAGATCCCCCGCCAGGGCATCTCGCCCTACGAGGCGATGTACATCGCCAAGCCCGACGCCACCGACCTGCACGAGGGCGTCACCGGCTGGATGACCTTCCTGCCCCAGGTCTACAACGCCGATTCGATCGGCTATCGCCCCGACCTCGTCGGCCATGCCGTGACCGAGTGGAAGGAGCTGATCGACCCGAAGTTCAAGGGCAAGGCCGCGATCCTCGACGTGCCCGCCATCGGCATCATGGACGCCGCCCTCTGCTTCGAGAGCGCCGGGCTGATCAAGTACGGCAACAAGGGCAACATGACGAAGTCGGAGATCGACTTCACCATCAACAAGCTGATCGAGCTGAAGAAGCAGGGGCATTTCCGCGCCACCTGGACCACCTTCGACCAGTCGGTGCAGCTGATGGCGGCGGGCGAGGTCGAGATCCAGTCGATGTGGTCGCCCGCGGTCGCTGCCGTCCGGGTCAAGGGCCTGCCCTGCGTCTATGCCCCGGTCAACATCAAGAACGGCAAGGAAGGCTATCGCGGCTGGTGCAACGGCATGGGCCTGATGAAGCACCTGTCGGGCAAGAAGCTCGGTGCCGCCTACGATTACATCAACTGGTATCTGTCGGGCTGGCAGGGCGCCTTCGTGGCCCGCTACGGCTATTATTCGCCGGTGCCCTCGACCGCCAAGAAGCTGCTGACCCAGGCGGAATGGGAGTACTGGTACGAGGGCAAGCCCGCCTCGGCCGACATCCCCGATCCCTACGGCGTCCCGATGGAGAAGGCCGGCGCGGTCCGCGACGGCGGGTCGTTCATCGAGCGCGTCACCAACATTTCCTGCTGGAACACGCTGATGGACGAGGCGGCCTACATGAACAAGCGGTGGAACGACTTCAAGGTCGCCTGACCTTGGAATCCGTACCTATCGTCATCCCGGCCCGCGCCGGGATGACGCCGGTCCGCCTGTGCATGGAGTTCAGTCGATGACCCGACGTGGCAATCTCGCCGGATGGCTCTACGTCTCGCCGCTGGTACTGGTGCTGGTGCCGTTCTTCGTGCTGCCGATCCTGGTCGTGCTGGCGGCGAGCTTCATGGAGACCGACGGGTTCGGCGGCATCATCCCGACCGTCACGCTTGCCAACTACGCCGGCGTGCTGACCTCGAAGCTGACCCTCGATCTCTACCTGGCCACGATCAAGTTCACGATCCTGACCTGGGCGTTCTCAGGCATCATCGGCTTCTGGGTGGCCTATTTCCTGGTCTTCCATATCCGCAACCCGCTGATCGCCATCGGGCTGTTCCTGGTCTGCACCGTGCCGTTCTGGACCTCGAACATCATCCGGATGATTTCCTGGATCCCGCTCCTGGGCAAGGAAGGCCTGGTCAACTCGACGCTGATCGGCGCCGGTGTCGTCGACCAGCCGCTGGAATTCCTGCTCTTCTCCGACTTCGCGGTGGTCGTCGCCTATGTCCACCAGCTGACGATCTTCATGATCGTGCCGATCTTCAATGCGCTGGCCCGTATCGACAAGCGCATCGTCGAGGCAGCCCTCGATGCCGGCGCCAGCCGTTTCGACGTGCTGCGGCTGATCGTCCTGCCGATGGCCAAGAACGGCATCGCGCTCGGCTCGATCTTCGTCGTCTCGATCGTCATGGGCGACTTCTTCGTCGTCAAGGTGATGAGCGGCGGCGGTTCGGCCTCGGTCGTCGGTGCCTTCTACGAGGATATCTCGGTGCTGCAATATCCGCCGGCTGCGGCCAGCGCCATCGTGCTCACCCTGGTCCTGACCCTGGTCGTCGCGCTGATCCTGCGCAGCGTCGACATCCGGCGGGAGATCACGCGATGAGCCGCGTCACCCGCGACCAGCGGCGGCCGTGGACGTTCTACGTGCTCGCGGGCGTCTTCATCCTCTACGTCGCCGCCCTCTACGGCCCGATGATCTGCATCTACATCCTGTCGTTCCAGGATATCCGCGGCGGACTGGTCTTCCCGATGAAGGGGACGTCGCTGCACTGGTTCGTCGATCTGTTCACCCAGGCGCGGACCGGCGACGTCAAGGGGTCGTTCGACCGGTCGATCAGGCTGGCCCTGGCGGTCACGCTGATCACCGTGGTCGCCTCGTTCCTGGCCGGGCTGGGCTTCCGGCGCGGCTTCCGCGGCGACGGCATCGTGTTCTACCTGATGATCGGCAGCCTGGTGGCGCCCGGCCTGGTGCTCGGGATCGGCGTCGGCCTCGCCTGCACCTTCCTCGGGCTGGAAGCGGCCTGGTATTCGTCGGCGCTGGGCGCGCAGCTCTCCTGGACGCTGCCCTTCGGGGTGCTCGTGATGTTCGCGGTGATGTCGCGCTTCGACGGCCGCTGGGAGGAGGCGGCCCGCGACCTCGGCGCCACCCCGGCCCAGACCATCCGCCTGGTCGTGGTCCCCGTGCTGGCGCCCGGGCTGGTGGCGGTGGGGCTGTTCGGCTTCACGCTGTCCTACGACGAATTTGCCCGGTCGCTGCAGACCGCCGGCTCGCTCAACACCCTGCCGCTGGAAATCTGGAGCATGACGCTCAACGTCACCTCGCCGTCGCTCTACGCGCTCGGCACCGTCACCACGCTGATCTCGTTCCTGATCATCGGCTTGAGCCTCGGCAGCATCGTGCTGATCCAGCGCCGGCGCGCCGCGGGGGGAGGACACTGATGGCCATAACACGCGGCGACATCGAGCTTGCCGGCATCACCAAGACCTATGACGGCCGCTTCATGGCGGTCGATGGAGTAAACCTCAAGATCCCGGACGGCGCCTATTGCTGCTTCCTGGGCCCGTCGGGCTGCGGCAAGACCACGATCCTGCGGATGGTCGCGGGCCACGAGGACCCGACCGACGGCGAGATCCTGATCGGCGGCCAGGACGTCGTCGGGCTGACGCCGGCCGAGCGGCGGACGGCGATGATGTTCCAGTCCTATGCGCTGTTCCCGCATCTGACCGTGCGCGACAACATCGCCTTCGCGCTGCGCGTGCGCGGCCTCGACAAGGCCGAGCGCCATGCCCGGGCCGACCAGATGATGGAAAAGGTGCGGCTGACCGAACTGGCCGACCGCCTGCCCGCGCAGCTTTCGGGTGGCCAGCAGCAGCGCGTCGCCCTGGCCCGCGCGGCGATCACCGAGCCCCGCGTGCTGCTGCTCGACGAACCCCTGTCGGCGCTGGACGAGCAGTTGCGGGTGCAGATGCGCCAGGAATTGCGGCGGATGCAGCGCGAGCTCGGGATCACCTTCATCCATGTCACCCACACCCAGCTCGAGGCGATCGCGCTGGCCGACGTGGTGGTGGTGATGGAGAAGGGCAAGATCCGCCAGGCCGGACCGGCACGCGACGTCTATGCCGCGCCGCGCGACCGCTATGTCGCCGAATTCCTCGGCGGCCAGAACGTGCTGTCGGGCCAGGTGACGCGGGTCAACGGCGCGCGGGCCACCCTCGCCGCGCCGCAGCTGCGCGGCATCGAGATCCCGCTGCGCCCGGGCCTCGTCCAGGGCGATCGCCTCGACGTCGCGGTGCGCCGCGACGATATCGAGCTGGTGCGGCCGGGCAGCGGCCCGGCCGACCCGGCGACCACGGCCGTCACCACCCGGGTGCAGGCCATCGAATACCAGGGCGCCTTCGTCAAGGTGATGCTCGATCCCGTCGGGTCGGACGAGTTCGTCGCCTATGTGCCCGAACGGCGCTTCTTCACCGATCCGCTCGACGTCGGCGACGTCGTGCTGGCGACCTGGGCGATCGATCGCGCCCATCTGTTGGCTTGAGAACGGGGGTTTTGGCCATGGACATCTCCTTCACGCTGAACGGCCGGGAGACCGCCGTCGACGTGCCGCCGGCGACTTTGCTGGTCGAGCTGCTGCGCGAACGTCTGGGGCTGACCGGCACCCATGTCGGCTGCGATACCAGCCAGTGCGGCGCCTGCGTCGTCCATGTCGACGGCCGCTCGGTCAAGAGCTGCACGATGCTCGCCGTCTCGGCCGACGGCTGCGCGGTCACGACGGTCGAGGGGCTGTCGCCCGACGGCCGGACCCTGCACCCGATGCAGCAGGCCTTCCGCGACTGCCACGGCCTGCAATGCGGCTTCTGCACCCCGGGCATGATGATGAGCGCGACCGATTTTGCCGCCAGCCACCCGGCGCCGACCGAGGCCGAGGTGCGCCACTGGCTGGAAGGCAATATCTGTCGCTGCACCGGCTATCAGAACATCGTCAAATCGGTCATCGCCGGCGCCGCCGCGATGCATCAGGGAACGGAGGCATGAACGCCATGGCCGAAGTCGTCGGGATCGGCGCCGCACCGCGCCGCAAGGAAGATTTCCGCTTTGTCACCGGACGCGGCAACTATGTCGCCGACATCGTCCGGCCGGGCATGGCCTTCGGCGCCTTCCTGCGCTCGGTCCATGCCCATGCCGAGATCGGCGCGGTCGATACCGCCGCCGCGGCGGCCATGCCGGGGGTCCGCGCCGTCTTCACCGGCGCCGACATGGCGGCCGACGGCGTCGGCGGCCTTCCGGTCGGCTGGGGCATCGTCGGGCGCGACGGCCTGCCGATGAAGGAACCGCCCCATCCGGCGCTGGCCGTCGGCAAGGTGCGCTATGTCGGCGATGCCGTCGCCTTCGTCGTCGCCGACACGCTGGAGGCGGCACGCGCCGCCGCCGAGGCGATCGTCGTCGACTACCGCCCGCTGCCGGCCGTGGTCGACATGGCGGCCGCGCTGACCCCGGGATCGCCGCTGGTCTTCGACGACGTGCCGGGCAATCTCTGCTGCGACTGGGAGCTGGGCGACGCGATCGCGGTCGACAAGGCCTTCGCCAAGGCGGCGCATGTCGCCAGGCTGAAGCTGGTCAACAACCGGCTGATCGGCAACCCGATGGAGCCGCGCGCGGCGATCGGGGAATACAATGCCGGGACCGGCCAGTACACGCTGTGGACCACCAGCCAGTTCCCCCATGTCGTCCGGCTGCTGATGGGCGAGTTCGTGCTGCACATCCCGCAGCACCGCCTGCGCGTGGTCGCCCCCGATGTCGGGGGCGGTTTCGGCGTCAAGCAGTTCCATTACGCCGAGGAAGCGGTCGTCACCTGGGCCGCCGGCAAGCTGGCCTGCCCGGTCAAATGGGTCTGCGAACGCTCGGAAGGCTTCATCTCGGACGCGCATGGCCGCGACCACGTCACCGAGGCGGCGCTGGCGCTCGATGCCGAAGGGCGCTTCCTGGGGATGAAGGTCGAGACCTTGGCCAACATGGGCGGCTATCTCTCGACCTTCGGCCCGAACATCCCGACCAATCTCTACGCCCCGCTGCTGTCCGGCGTCTACACCACCCCGGCGATCCACTGCTCGGTCAAGGTGGTCTTCACCAACACGGTGCCGGTCGACGCCTATCGCGGTGCCGGCCGGCCGGAAGCGACCTTCGTGGTCGAGCGGCTGGTCGACGTCGCCGCGATCGAGATGGGTATCGACAAGGCCGAGATCCGGCGGCGCAACATGATCCCGGCCGAGGCCTATCCCTACCAGACCCCGGTACTGGTCGAATACGACAGCGGCAACCCGCGTGCCTGCCTCGATCGCGTGGTCGAGCTGGCCGACGTGGCGGGCTTCCCGGCGCGGCGCGAAGCCTCGGCCAAGGCCGGCAAGTATCGCGGCCTGGGTTTCTCGACCTATGTCGAGGCCTGCGGCCTCGCCCCCTCGCGCCTTGCCGGCCAGCTCGGCGCGCGCGGCGGCCTCTATGAAAGCGCCACGGTGCGCGTCCATCCGACCGGCCAGGTCACCGTGCTGATCGGGACGCACAACCACGGCCAGGGGCACGAGACGACCTTCGCCCAGATCGTTTCCGACAAGCTGGGCGTGCCGTTCGACCAGGTCGACATCGTCTTCGGCGATACCGACAAGGTGCAGTTCGGCATGGGCACCTACGGCTCGCGCTCGCTGGTCGTCGGCGGGGCGGCGCTGTCGAAGGCGTCGGACAAGGTGATCCTGAAGGCGCGCAAGATCGCGGCGCATCTGCTGGAAGCGGCCGAACAGGATGTCGTCTTCGAGAACGGCAAGGCGTCGGTCGCCGGCACCGACCGCGCCAAGACCTTTGCCGAGATCGCGGGCGCGGCCTACGTGCCGCACAACTATCCGCTGGAAACGCTCGAGCCCGGGCTGGAGGAACAGGCCTACTACGACCCGGTCAACTTCACCTATCCCGGCGGCGCCCATGTCGCCGAAGTCGAGATCGACCCGGAGACCGGCGTGGTCACGCTGGCCGCCTATACCGCGGTCGACGATGTCGGCACGGTGATCAATCCGATGATCGTCGAGGGCCAGATCCATGGCGGCATCATCCAGGGCGTCGGTCAGGCGCTGTTCGAACATGGCGTCTACGACCCGGATTCGGGGCAGTTGCTGTCCGGCTCGTTCATGGATTATTGCATGCCGCGGGCCGACGACCTGCCGAAGATGACGACGACCACCCAGTCGACCCAGTGCGCGCATACGCCGATGGGCGTCAAGGGCTGCGGCGAATGCGGCACGATCGGGTCGCCGGCCGCCGTGATCAACGCGGTCGTCGATGCGCTGGCGCCGCTCGGCGTCAAGCATGTCGACATGCCCGCCTCGCCAGGCCGCATCTGGCACCTGATGCGCAATGCCGGCCTGGCCCAGGCGGCCGAGTAAGGGGAGGAGACGCCGATGCGCGATTTCGCCTATCACAAGCCCGCGACGATCGAGGCCGCTGCCGGCCTGCTCGCCACGATCGAGGACGCCAGGGTGCTGGCCGGGGGCATGACGCTGCTGCCGACGATGAAGCAGCGTCTGGCCGCCCCGGAGGCGCTGGTCGACCTCGCGGCCCTGCCGCTCTCCGGCATAGCGGAGGCCGACGGCGTCGTCACGATCGGCGCGACGGCCCGCCATGCCGACGTCGCCGCCTCGCCGATCCTGGCGCGGGTCCTGCCCGGCGTGGCGGCGCTGGCCGGCGGCATCGGCGATCCCCAGGTGCGTCATCGCGGCACGATCGGGGGATCGGTCGCCAACAACGATCCGGCGGCCGATTATCCGGCCGCGTTGCTGGCACTGGGCGCCGAGGTGGTGACCGACCGCCGGGCGATCGTCGCCGACGATTTTTTCGTCGGGCTGTTCGAAACCGCGCTGGCCCCCGGTGAAATCGTCACCGCGATCCGCTTTCCGGCGGTGCGCCGTGCCGCCTATGCCAAGTTCCGCAGCCCGGCATCGCGCTATGCCCTGGCCGGGGTGTTCGTCGCCGCGCTGCCGGCCGGCGTACGCGTCGCCGTGACCGGGGCGGGGCCGTCGGTTTTCCGGCTGCCGGCCATGGAGGCGGCGCTGGACAAGAGCTTCACGCCCGAGGCTGCACGCGCCGTGGCCATCGATCCGGCGGGGCTGAACAGCGACATCCACGCCGATGCCGCCTATCGTGCCCATCTCGTCGGGGTGATGGCCGGACGGGCGGTGGCCGCCGCGATCGCGTTTTCCTAGGAGTTGCCATGAACACGGTACCGGCTATGCCCGGCGTTCCCGCCGGGGCGGAGGATCTTGCGCGCCTGACCGCCGCCGAGATGCTGGCGGGCTACCGCGCCAGGCGCTTCACGCCGCGCGATGTGGTCGAGGCGTCGATCGCGGCACTGAAGCGCACCGATGCCGCCTGCAACGTCGTGGTCACGCCGCTCTACGATGAGGCGCTGGCCGCCGCCGAGGCGGCGACGCGCGACTGGCGGCTGGGCGAACCCGCCGGGGCGCTGGCCGGGCTGCCGGTGACGGTCAAGGACCTGGTCTTCGTCGGCGGCGTGCCGGCCAAGGGTGGGGCGCCGTCGCTGAAGGACTTCGTCGCCCCGGCAGATGCCCATGTGGTGGCGCGGCTGCGCGAGGCCGGTGCGATCGTGCTGGCCAAGACCACCACCTGCGAAAGCGGCTACAAGCTGACGGCCGACAGCCCGCTGACCGGGATCACCCGCAACCCCTGGGCGCTCGACCGCACCTCGGGCGGGTCGTCGGGCGGTGCCGCGGCGGCGGTCGCGGCCGGCTGCGGCCCGCTGGCCGTCGGCACCGACGGCGTCGGCTCGATCCGCGTGCCGGCCTCGTTCTGCGGCGTGTTCGGGCTGAAGCCGACCTTCGGCCTGGTATCGCGCGCGCCGGGTTTCGCGCCGCCGTCATGGGCCAGCCTCGCCCATACCGGGCCGATCACCCGATCGGTCGCCGATGCCGCGCTGATGCTCGAGGTCATCGCCGGCTACGACGCCCGCGATGCCGCCTCGCTGCCCCAGCCGCCGCGCCGTTTCGATGCCGGCCGGCGCAGCCTTTCCGGCCTGCAGATCGGTTACAGCCTCGATCTCGGCCATGCCGCGGTCGATCCGGCGGTGCGTGCCGCGGTGCTGGCCGCGGTCGACGTGGTGGCCGATCTCGGCGCCACCATCGTGCCGATCGATCCCGGCATCGATCCGGAGGCGCTCGAACGGATCCTGAAGCCGATCGCCTTCGCCGAGCAGGCGGCCTCGGTCGGCAGCCGCAGCGACGCCGATTTCGCCGGGTCCGATCCCGAATTCGTCGACGTGCTGAAAGCCGGCCGGCGCGACGCCGCGGTCGCCTATGTCGAGGCGATGCATCGCCGCAGCGGCCTGCGCGCCCGGTTCCACGAAATGTTCAAGTCGGTCGATGCGCTGCTGACCCCGACCGTCGCGGTGACCGCCTTCGCCGCCGGCACGCTGGGGGTCGACCGGATCGACGGCCGCGCGGTCGACCGGCATCTCGGCTGGTCGCCGTTCACCTGGCCGATGAACCTGGCCGGGCTGCCGGCGGCCAGCATTCCCTGCGGCGTCGATGCGGAAGGCCTGCCGATCGGGCTGCAGATCGTCGCCCCCTGGCTGGGCGAACCCCTCATCCTGCGGATTGCAGCGGGGTTCGAATCGGTACGGCCGTGGACGGGGCGCTCGCCGTCTCTTTAGGCGCGGCGTCGTCGATGCGGATATCGAGCCCCAGATAGTGGGCGAGATAGTCGTGCAGCGCGTTGGCCGCATCCGACAGCGCGCTCTGCGCCTTGTAGAGCAGCAGGTCGACCTTGGGCAGCGGCGGCAGCGTCTCGTCGGGCAGGATCTCGCGCATGCCCGGCACCAGGGCCGACCGGCCCAGCACGGTGATCGCCATCCCGGCGAACACGGCCGCCTGCAGCCCTGACACGCTTTCCGAGACGCAGGCGATGCGCCAGGAGCGGCCGGCCTGGTCCAGCCGGTCGATGGCGTGGTCGCGATAGATGTTGCCCGGCGGCAGCAGCGCCAGCGGCAGCGGATGTTCGTGCTGGGCCTGCGACCGCTCGCCCGTGATCCAGCAGAGCTGTTCCTGGCGCACGACCTGCCCGCCGGTGAAATCGTTCATCCGCGTCACCAGCGCGATGTCGACTTCGTTGCGGTGGACCATGCCGACCAGCGGGGTCGACAGCGCGCAGCGCAGCTCGACCTGGATGCGCGGGAACGAGCGGCGGAACAGGTTGAGGATCGAGGGCAGGACATAGGCGGCGTAGAGGTCCGGAGTGCCCAGCGTGACATGGCCCTCGATTTCCGGCGAGGACAGCCTGGTCAGCAATTCGTCATGCATGCGCAGGATCGAGCGGGCATAGAACAGGACGATGTCGCCATCCGGGGTCAGCACCATGCGCCGGCCTTCCTGGCGAAACAGGATACGGCCGGAAAGCTCCTCCAGCCGCTGCAATTGCAGGGTGATCGCCGGTTGCGTGCGACCCAGGCGCCGCGCCGTCTCGGTGATCGAGCCGGTCTCGGCCACCGACAGCATCGAACGCAGCATGCGGATGTCGAAGCTGATCATGCCCCTGCCGAAAAAACGGGCGGCTTGCCGCCCGTCAAAGCGCCATCGCGGCCGGTCGCGACGCGGATCCGGCCCTCGGCCATCCGCGTCGCAAGTTCCGGGCCACTCTCAGGACGCAACCGACTGGTTCTGCTTGACGAAGGTCAGGTAGGGCAGGTCGGCCAGCCGCCGCGCGACCAGGCCGTAGGCGAACAGGAACGTGGCCAGCGCGGCCAGGAAATAGCCGTAGCCGTAATAGGGGAAACCCAGGTTCAGCGTGACGGCGGTGAACGCCGCGTTCAGGCCGAAGAAGATCAGGTTGACCATCAGCATGTCGCGCCGCAGGTCGAAATAGGCCAGCAGGATGCAGGCGAACATGATCAGCCCGTGGAACATCGCGCCCAGCACGCCGATGCGGAACATGCCGATCTGGTTGAACGAGATGCCGAGGCCCGAGAAGATCTCCGGCGACAGCAGGATGACGAGGCCGCAGAGCACGACCTGCAGGATGATCAGGTTGCGCGACGCGCGAATCACCGTGGCGATGATCGCCCGCTGGTTCTCGCGGATCTGGGCGCGGGTGGCGTGCCGCTGGATTGCGTCGTAGAAGCGCTTGTACTGTTCGAAGAATTCGGTCTCGACCTGGACGATGAACAGGGCCAGCGTCGGCACGATGACCAGATAGGCCAGGAACATCGCGCTGTCATAGGCCGGGTAGGATACCATGCCATGCGCCGGCCAGCTGCGCTCGGGCGCCGCCCACATGATCCATTTGTCGATCCAGGCCGCAGCATTGGCGAAGAAGCCGATCGCGGCCAGTGCCTTGAAACGCCCGAAGTAGCGCAGGAAGTCCCATGGGCGATTGAAGCCATAGGGATACTCGGCCCACAGCCGGGCGACCATCAGGAAGACCACGACGGCCAGCCCGGCCGAAAAGCTGAAGCAGAGCCCCGCGGCGCCGAATGCCTTCCCCGCCCAGGCGGTCGACCCGATCGCCACCACCATGCCCAGCGCGAAGGCGGCGGCGATGGTCCGGTAATCCTTCAGTGCCGACAGGAAGATCGTGACGAGCCAGAGGGCGGCGACCAGGAAATAGTTGGTGATCGCGCCGACCCGGACAAGGTCGTCAGTCTGCACGTACCACAGATAGAAGGCCAGCACGATCGGTGCCTGGGTCGCGACGATCAGCGCATAGGCCCCCAGGAACATCGACGGCGCATCCGAAACGTCGCGCGTGAAGATGCGATCGGCCAGATAACGCGTGCCGACCAGCAGGATCGGCCCGGAAAACAGCAGCGAGAAGCCGAAGTTGTAGATGATGACGATACGGAACTGTTCGACCTGGGCGATGCCGGCGACCGCCGTGCCGATCAGGTTGACCCCGGCGATCGCCAGCACGGTCAGCAGCCACGGCCCCGACGAGACCAGCGCCGACAGCAGATAACCCTGGGCCAGGCCCAGCAGGTCGTCGCGCTGGGTCAGCCGGCGCAGAACGAAGCCGATGCCCGCCATCTCAGGCCGCCCCCGCCCGCAGCCCGTGCGATCGGCTGTCGAGATGGTCGTGATAGAGCCCGGCGTAGATGCGATCGATCTCGACCTTGTTGTAGCTGACGCGCACCCGTTCCTTCATGGCGGTCGAACAGGCATGCCACCAGCTGCGGTCGGTCAGCAGGCGGGCCAGCGCCGCGGCGGTCGCATCGGGGCTGGCGACCGGGGTCACCGCGCCGCCGGGGCCGAGATGGGCATCGACCCCGGGCCGGCCGAAGATCATCTCGCGGCAGGCGCCGACATCGGTGACGACGGACGGAATGCCCGCCGCACCGGCTTCGAGCATGACCAGCGGCTGCGCCTCGGAAATCGAGGTCAGCGCGACCACGTCGACGCGGCCCAGGTGATCGTCGAGCTTGACGCGGCCGAGGAAGCGCACGTTGTTCTCGAGGCCGAGATGGGTGACCATGCGCCGGCATTCCTCGGCATAGGGCGCGTCTTCCTCGGTCGGCCCGAGGATGTCGGCCAGCACGTCGGGGACTTCGTTGCGCAGGATGCCGATGGCGCGGATGAACGTCTTCAGGTCCTTGATCGGGACCACCCGGCCGATCAGCGCCACGGTGGGGCGCCGTTCCGAGCGGTCGCGGGCGATCCCTGAGAAGCGCGGATAGTCGATGCCGTTCGGGATCACCTTCAGCTTTTCCGGCGGCGCGCCCTCGCGCCGCTGCAGATCCTGGTTGCCGCCGTAGAGCGTGACGATCTCGGTGGCGGCCTCGTAGGTCGCGCGGGCATAGGCGACGAAGGCATCGATCCACAGGTCGCGCAGGTCGCGCCGCGGTTTCTCGATGGCCAGGCCCTGCGCATCGCCCGCATGCAGCCAGTCGGCCATTGCGATCTCGATGCGCCGTTCGTTGGTGTAGATGCCGTGCTCGGTCAGCAGCACCGGCCGTCCGGTCTCGACCCCCATGCGGGCGGCGAGCAGGCCGGCATAGCCGGTCGAGATGGTGTGATAGAGCCGCGCCGGCGGCACCGGTGCCAGCAGCACGGCCATCAGGCCGCCGACCAGCGCCCGCCAGGTCCAGAAGTAGTCGAGGAACGAGGCGCCGGGCATCGCGGCATCATACATCCGCTCGACGCAGCCGAAGGCCGCACGGCTGTCCAGCACGATCGCCCGGCCGATGTGCCCGCGCAGCGGCGCGACCAGCGCCAAGACCGCGCGCAGTTCGGCAAGGCCCCCCCGATGCAGCAGCCGGGTCAGTGGCCCTTCCAGTTCGGCAAACAGCCGGCGGGCCAGCGCCTCGTCGCTTTTTCCGGGCGCCAGGCGCTGCAGCGAGATCGCGGCATGGGTCACGAAGTTTCCGGGCGGTTCGAACCGCATCTGCGGCGGCTTGGCCTCGGCGATCAGGCAGGCGCCGTGGAAATTCAGGTCGGCCTGCGCCTTGACCAGATCGTGCACCCAGCTCGATACCCCGCCGACGACATAGGGGTAGGTCCCTTCGAGCACCAGGCAGACATCGATCGGCCGGGTCATGCCGCCTTTTCCTCCGCCAGCCACAGCTGCACCGAGGCCGGCACCGGGTCGCCGGGCCGGGTCTGGCCGTCACCGAGCAGGATGGCCTGGTTCTTGCCGATCAGGTCGCGCAACTCGTCGAAGCGGCGCAGCGCGAACAGGCAGTCGAGATACCAGACGAACAGCGCGCGATCGTCGAGGCCGCGACGCAGCGAGCGGGCGATCCAGCGCTCGGCCCGCGCCACGTCGCCGGACCGGACCAGGCAGCGCCCGACCGCGGCTTCGAGCGCCAGGTCGCCGGGCCGGCGCTTCAGCGCCTCGCGATAGTGCACCAGGGCCAGCCGGCGGTTCTCTTCCTCGCGTAGCGGGTCGAGCATGCCGGAATAGCTGTAGTCGTCGTAGAACGACGCCAGCTGGACATGGGCCTCGACATCGTCGGGCCGTGCCTCGATCTCGCGGCGCAGGGCGATCGAACGGGCGAGGAAATCGTTCTCGATCTCGGCTGCCGCCGTGGCCGCCTGCACACGCACCGACGGGACCGCGTCCTGCAGGGCGAGCCGCAGGGCGGGCGCGAAGGCGGGCCGGAAGTTGCGGCTGAGGATGGTGACGACGGCTTCCTTCTGCTCGGGCGTGCCAAGCCGCAGGATGTCGACGAAGGCGGTCAGGCTGGACGAGGCGGCAACACCTTCCTGCCCGGCCTCGAGCCGCCGGTAGAGGGCCAGTGCCCGGCTCTCGGCTTCGGTCGGGAACAGCGAGGCATACCAGTCTTCGAACGACGTGGCGCGGCGGCGGAAGAGGAGCAGCGCCAGTCCGGCGCCCAGGGCGCCCCAGGCGCCCGGTGCCGCCATCGTCGTCGTGGCCGCGAGGCACAGCAGGCAGGCCACCGCCGATCGCGTGCGGTTCAGCCGGCACCAGCCGGCCATTGCCAGCACGACCGCGCAATGGGTCGCGCCGAACAGCCCGAGGCCGACGACCTTGTGGACCAGCAGCGCCAGCAGGATGGTCTCGACGACGGCGGCTGCGACGGCCATCACCCAGAAATCTGCCCCCAGCCGGGGTTCACGGCGGGCGGCGCCGGTCATGGCGCGGCCCCTTGCACCAGGGCCCGCACGCCGATCGTGATCCCCGCCGCTTCGGCCTGGGCGGCGCCGAGCTGTTCGCGCACCGCCCGTTCCAGCTTGTTGGCGACGATGCGGGCCTCGGCGGTCGAGGTCGCCGGCAGCAGCACCGCGAACTCGAAGCCCGAACGCTTGTGGTCGAAGGCGAGGTCGGTATTGCGCAGCGAGCGGCCGACGACTTCGCCGACCGTGCGGGCATAGAGCAGCCGGTCGGCCTCGACCGCCTGCTCGGCCCCGGTTATGGTGACCTCGAGCAGCGTGACGTCGAACTTCATCCGCCGGCCGAGCGAGGTCAGAAAGGCGATCTGGCGTTCCAGGAAGCTCGTCGACAGCATCATGCGCTCGCTGGAATAGAGGCTGTCGCTGGCCGCCGTCTCGAAGGCCTGGGCCTTGGCGAAGGCGGTGCCGATCCAGTCGCAGACGATGCGGAAATTCTCGATCGCCGTCAGGTTGAGGTCGAGGAAGGCCAGCCCCTCGATCTTGAGCATGCCGAGGACCCGGCCCTCGGCGGACAGGATCGGGCCGGCCAGCACCCCGTCATCGCCCAGAATGCCGGCATCGGCGGCGCGGGCGGCGCACAGGAAGCGCTGGCCGCCTACCACCGCCTGGAACAGCGCCGAACCCGCATCATAGCGCTCGGGCAGGCGTTCGTCGGCGCCCCAGCCTTCGGTCACCACCGATTCCAGCGCGATCGCCTCGAGCGCGTCCCCCTTCAGCAGGAAGACCGAGAAGCGCTTGGCCGACAGGATCGCCCGCACCAGCTCGGCTACGCCCGACAGCACCTCGCCGGGCCCCAGCCGCTCGATCGCCTTGGCGGCCTGGTAGATCGAGAACACGGTCCTGAGCTGGCCGGCGACGCGGGCCTCCAGCTCGCGCTTGGCGGCGCTGATCTCGTCGTAGGCCCGGCTCAGCGTCTCGTTCTGCCGCTCGCCGTCGGCAAGGGCGCGCGACAGCACGATGATCCGCCGCCGGTCGCGGGCGCGCAGCTCGCCGAACAGCACGGCGGCCGCCAGCCAGGCCGCCGGCATCGCGGCCACGCCGAGCCAGTAGCCGTAGAGATCCTGGTCGAGCCTGGCCGGCGGCAGGTTGCCGATCCACAGCGCCGCGGTGCCGGCAAGCGCCGCGGCAAGGCCCTCGGCCACGCCGTACTGGACCGAGACCAGCAACACCATCAGCCAGAACGGGTGCAGCGTGACGGTGCGGAAACGATGGCCGTCGAAGAAGAAGTGGTCGATGGCCAGGGTGACGGCGACGAACAGCAGAATTTCGAGCAGGGCGCGGGGATTGGCCGGCCAGCGCCATGCCTGCCGGTCGCCGGGCGCGGTCAGAGGTTCGGGCGCCGGGGAAGCCATGCTCAGAATCTCCACAGGACGTAGCCGCCGATCCGGGTCACCGGGGCGACGGTGCCGGTACCGGTGCCGGAATTGGCGCTGTAGGCGGCGCGCAGGCCGGCCTCCAGGCGATCGGTTGCCTCGTAGGCGAGGGTCAGCCCGCCGAACACGCCATTGACGTTGTAGGGATCGACGGAATAGCCGAGGAAGGCGTCGTAGCGCAGCTTGTCGCTGATCCATGGCAGGTGGTCGGTCGCATAGATGTCCAGCGAATGGGCCTGGCGCTTGGACAGCGGCAGCGGCTGGTAGCGCACGCCCTGGGCGTTGGTGCGCGCTTCCACGCCCGTCACGAACAGCCCGTCGAAGCCATAGCCGATCGAGACGAAGGGCTTGTCCTGAACCAGCGCGTAGCGCAGGCCGGCGGTGACGCCGAGCGAGCGGCCGACATCGTCGTCGCCGTCGACGCCGTAGCGCGACAGGGTGACGCCGGCCGCTGCCGACCAGCGCGGCCACAGCGGCTGTTCGCGGCGCAGCTCGATGCCGTCGACCGTGCCGCGGTCGGTGATGCCGTTGACCAGATCCCAGAAGGGTTTGTGATAATAGGCGGTAACCTTGGTTTCCGTCTCGCCGTTGCGCAGGCGGTGGCTGGCGCCGATACCGGCCGAGCCTTCCTGGCCGTAGAGCGCGGCGCGGGTTTCCTGGCCGTTGCCCCAGTCATGGGCGATCGCGATCTCGCCGCGCATCTTGTTGGTCGCCACGTTTGTCTGCACGCCGTTCGGCTGCACGACATTCGGTGCGATCACCCGGCGTGCCTCGACGGCGCCGTCTACCGTCGTGTTCTGGTCGACCGGCGCGCGCGCCGTGGTGCGCGAGATCCACTGGCGGTCCTGGTCCTTCACTTCCTGCCAGTCGAGATCGGTGCGGACCTGCGGGCCGTAGTTCCGTTCCAGCCTGTCCCGTTCGCCGATCACCCCCTCGTCACCGGCCCGGGTCTCCAGGATCCGGTCGTAGGTGGAGATCGCCCGGTTCCAGCCGCCCAGCTGCTGTTCGACCGACGCCAGTGCCGTCAGCACGTCGGGGTCGCCGCGGGTATCGAGGTCGAGCGCCTGCAGGGCGCCGCGGGCGGCGACCGGATCGCCGGTGCGGGCCTCCAGCTCGGCCTTCAGGATGTCGAGGCGCAACTGCCCGCGATCGGCCGCGAGCGGCACGCGCGGGGCCGGCAGGTCGGCGACGACGAGGTTGCGCGGCCCGTCCAGCGAGGCCTGGACCGGCCGGTCGAACTGCAGCAGTGCGGTGTCGTAGCCCAGGGTGATGCCCTCGATCTCCGCCCCGGCCACGTCGCCGAACGCCGCCGGGTCGATCGGTTCGGCGAAGCTCAGTACCACCGTGCGCGGATCGCCGTCGCGCTGGCCGACCAGGGCCGGGGCCTGCGGCAGGGGGATGTCCAGGCGCGCCGGGCCTGGCGGACCGCCGACGATCGGCGGCGCCGGCTCGGCGGCACCGCCGCCGATATCCATCATGTCCTCGGGGTCGGGCGTGGCATCGGCAAGCAACAGCTGGTGGCCGTCGCGCAGCGAGGCCACGACCGGATGGCCGAAGGCCAGCGTCACCGTGTCCTCGCCGATCGCCAGGCTGCTGGTGTCGGCGGCCGTCAGCTCCATGAATTCGGCGGGATCGATGACCTGGCCGAAGCGCAGCAGCACCGTGCGCGGATCATTGTCGCGGCGTTCGATCGTTTCCGGCGCCAGCGGCAGGTCGACGGCGATCGTCGTGGCCAGGGCGGGGCCGGCCAGCAGCAGCAGCGGCAGCATCGAGGCGCGGGCGAGATGGCGGGCCCTCATGACGCGTTCCCGCCGAGCAGCCGCGCCGCCTCGCCGTTGCGGCCGAGTTCCATCAGCACCCCGACATAGTCGGCCAGCAGGTCCTTGTCGCGCGGCCGGGCGCGGCGCTGTGCCTCGAAGGCGGCCAGCGCCTCGTCGGTCCGGCCGAGGCGGTAGAGCAACTGGGCGCGTGCCGTCGCCGCGGCCGGGTCGGGCTTGCGCTCGGCGTCGATCAGGGCCAGCGCCTTCTGCTGTTCCGGGCGGGCGGCGGCGCGGTCGCCGCGGGCCAGCAGCAGTTCACCGAGCTGGTAGTGGTCCGGCCAGGTGCCGGCATTCCGCGTCAGCAAGCGCTGATAGAGGGCGATGGCGTCGCGACGCCGGCCTTCGGCGAAGGCGAGGCGGGCAAGGCCGCGCAATGCCGGACCCGAATCGGGGTCGCGGGCGAGGATCGCATTCCAGGCTGCGTTGGCGGCACCTGTCACTTGCTCGCCTTCCGCCAGCGTGCCGAGCGCCACCAGCTGTGCGGTGGGGGCGTTGCGGACAATGGCGCGCTGGATCGCCAGCCCGATCCGATTCCCGGCCCGGCCGCCCTGCGCCAGCGCCTCGACATAGACCTGGTCCAGCGCCGGGGTGACCGCTTCGGGCGGCAGCGCCTCGACCAGGCTCAGCACCCGTTCGGGCGCGCCGCGCTCGAGCAGCAGCCGGGCCCATGCGTCACGGCTGGCCGGCGCGGCGTTGCGCGCGCGGTCTGTCAGCCAGGCGAGTTCGCCCGCAGTCGGCGCCGGTCCCCACAGGAACAGCAATTCCGCGACGTCGGGCGAATCGGGCGGCTGCCCCGCGGCGAGGCGCCGGTAGACCGGTTCTGCCATCGCCTTGCCGCCGAGGGCGAGCAGCCGGCCGGCGAGGTTGCGGCGCTGTTCGCGCGTCGCCTGTGGATCCTCGGCGGCCGCGGCGATGCGCCGGGCGGCGCGCTGGGGGCTGATCGCGGCGAGGATGGCGAGGCGCTGGTCCTCGACCTGCGGGGTCAGCGTCCGCCGCTCCAGCTCCTCGTCGATGATGCGGGCCAGGGTGCCGTTCTCGTCGGGTGCGGCACCCGGCAGCGCCTCGACCAGCAGCCAGCCCATCTCCGTGCGCTGGGCGGTGGTCAGGTCGGTGCGGGCCATCCGGCGCAACAGAAAGTCGCGCAGGGCCGGCTTGCGCCCGGCGCCGGCCAACGCCTGGGCGTAGAGCAGCGAATTGTCGGCGCCGGGCTCCAGCTGCAGCAGCTGGTCGGCGGCGGTCGTGGCCAGCGCAAACGACTTCGCCTCGACCGCGGCATAGTAGATGTCGCGCAGCAGCAGCGGATCGGCCGGCCGGGTCGCGCCGAGCCAGGCGGCGACCTTGGCGCCGTCGCCGCGTCGCGCGGCGATCCGGGCCCAGGCGATGGCAAGCGCCGGATCGCCTGCATTGCGGCGCGCCTGGTCGAGCACCGCGACCGCCTGTGCGGCGCGGCCCATGGCGACCAGCGCGTCGGCGATGCTGATCACGGTCGCCGGAGCGGTGCCTGGATCGGCCGCGATATGCATCAGCGCATCGATCCGGCGCTGGGCGGCCTCGTTGCGGCCGAAGGCGAGATCGAGGGCCACGGCAACCAGCGGGCGCGCCTCGCGCGCAGCCGGCGGGAATTCCTGGTCCCATTGCGCCAGCACGTCGCCGTGGCGCTCGGCCACCGCGCGGGCGATCAGGGCGCGGGCCAGGTCGTCGGCCAGCGGGCCGAGGCCGGTACGCCGCGCGACCTGTTCGGCCAGGGCGGTCTGGCCCCGGTCGAAGGCGAGCTGGACCAGCAGCGGCGACAGGTCGGGCGACAGCCGGTCCTGGCGCAGCTGGCGCAGCAGCAGCTCGAACGCCGCGTCCGGCCCGACCAGCGTGACGACGGTCGGGGTTGCGCCGTCTGGGTCGGCCTGGGCAAGTGCTGCCGCCACCTGTCGGGCGACCGCGGGATCGAGGCGGTCGAGCAGCACCAGGCGGGCATCACGCGCGGCGGGGGCGATGGCCGCCTTCCGAATATCGTCGGCCAGCCGGGTCACGGCCGCGGCGTCGGCGGGCAGCGGCCCGGGCAGGTCGGCCAGTGCCTGCGCCAGCGCGGTGATGCGCGCTTCGTCGCTGTGCGGATCGGCCAGGCGGGTGACGAGATAGCGTTTGGCCTCGCCATCCCGGCCGAGCCGTGCCAGCGCGGCGATGTAGACCGCTTCCGCCTCGCCGCCGCGGCCGGCCATCGGTTCGGCAATCGCCAGGGCGCCCGCCGCGTCGCCGCCGTCGAGCAGCGCACGGGCCTGCATCGCCGGGTCGAGCGTGCCGGGAAAGCGTCGGGAGATCTGGTCGACCGCCAGCATCGACAGCCTGGCCCGGCCGCGATCGCGCCCGATCCAGTAGAGGTCCTGCAGGGTCTGGCGGTCGACCTCCGGCCCGGTGCCCAGCCACTGCTCGACTGCCGCGGGATCGCCCGCGGTCGCCTCGAGTTCGGCCCAGGCGGTCAGGACCGTCCCGCCCGGCCTGGTCGTCCTCAGGCGGCGGAACAGCGGCAGGCCGTCGGCGGCGCGGCCGAGATCGAGGTAGAGACGGCCGAGCTCGCCCAGCACGGCGGTCGGCACATCGGCATCCTCGGCGACCGCGGCCAGGATCGGCAGCGCGCCTGCGCGGTCGCCGAGCCGCAGGGCCAGGCCGGCATAGGCCAGGCGGTCGTTCAGCGGCAGGGCTTCGGGCTGATCGATGCGCGCCAGGGCACGCCGGCTTTCGTCCTGCAGGCCGAGGGCTGCGGCGAGTTCGGCGGCCAGCAGCGGGTCGGCCTGACGCTGGGCTGCAGTCACCTGGGCATCTAGGGCCAAGACGCGTTCCCGGCCCTGCCCCTGGGCGAAGGACAGGAGGCCGCGCAGGCGGTCGCGCGGCAGGTCGGCGACGCCGTAGCGCAAGGCGGCCGCCAACGCGGTGGCGGTGTCGCGCTGGCTGATCGCGGCATCGATCAGGGTGATCAGCGCGTCGCGCTCGATGGTGTTCGCGCGCAACAGCGGCAGCAGCAGGGCATAGGCGTTCTGCGGCCGGCCGTCGGTCAGTTCGATCTGCGCGGCGCGGGTGGCAAGCGGCGGCGGCATCGCCTCGCCCGCCGGGACGGCCGAGCGGGCGAGATCGAGCGCCAGCCTGGGCTTGTCGCGTTCGGCGACAACGGCGATCAGCGTCAGGAACATCGGCATCCCGCCGGCCGACAGTGCCATCCGCCCGGCCTGCTCGAGGGCGGTCGTATCGCCGATATCGGCGGCGAGACTGGCAAGAAGCTGCAGCGATGCGGTATTGCGCGCCGATGGCTTGCGGGTGAGCCAGTCGGCCAGGACCGCTCGCGCTTCGGCCTTGTCGCGTGCCGCCAGCCGCAGCGTCAGTTCGGTCACCTCCTCGTCGGTCACCGCCCCGCGCTGCATCAGGCCACGCAGCCAGCGGGTGCGCCGCACCCCGTCGTTCTGCATGACCGCGATATTGGCCAGCCGCCGCAGGATGGCGATGTCGGGTTCGACCGCGGCAAGCTTTTCCAGGCTCGCCCGCAGGCCAGAATAGTCGCGCACGAGGTATTGCACGTCCGCGAAACGCCGCAGGGCGGAAAGATCGCGGGGATGCGCCGTCACATAGCCTGCCAGGACCTGTTGGGCGCGGTCGGGGTCGCCCAGTTCGAGATAGAGATCGGCCAGCCGCCCGACGATCTGGGGCGACCGGTCGCCCTGGTCGTATTGCGCCTCGAAATAGGCCTGGGCCGGGTCATAGTCGAAATCGCGCAGTTGCATCGCCGCGATCTCCATCGGCGACGGGATCATCGCCCAGGCCAGCAGCAGCGACCCGACGGCCAGCAGTGCGACGAGGACAAGGTTCCCCCGCATCGGCGGCTTAGTCCGCCGGCCGCGGCGTGATGGTCACGCGCTGGCCGGCCGCCGATCCGGGCGGCAGGGTGAACGACAGCTGGCCGTCGGCACCGGTTTCGGCCGGCCGGCTTTCGCCGGCCGCGGTGATCGTGTAGCGCCCCGGTGCCGGCATCTGCCAGCGCATCTCGCCGGCGCCGAAGCCGTTCGCGGCATCGAACGCGACCCCGCCGCCCTGGCGGATCACGGCTTCGACCGGCCAGCGGGAGGAGACGAGCATCGCGGCCGGGGCCGGGCCGCCGGTCAGGACCACGCGCGGCTCCTGCACTGCCGGATCGAGGGCGACGTAGAGCGAGGTGTTGACCCGGCGGGCGCCGATCACGCCGGTCGAGGTGGCGAGGTCGGGCAGCGCGGTCGGCGCCACATGGTCGAAGCGCACCGTCTGCAAGGCGCCGCGATTGCGGATCCGCCAGGCGTTCGGCCCGTCGGGCTCGATCTGCACCGTGAAGAACCCTTCGGCGATTTCGGCGAAACGGGTGGCGGTGACCGGCTGGATTTCCTGCTTCTTGATCCAGGCGACGTTGTCGAGCAGGGCTTTCAGCGAGGCCTGCTTCTCGCCGGAATACATGTGATAGTAGAGATTGATCGGCTTCAGCCGTCGCGGCCGGTCGGTGTTCTCGAGCGTGGCGACGAGGTCGCGATAGCCGAAGAAGCGCGCGCTCCACAGTTCGGTATAGGTGTTCTCGTTGCTCATCGCCGCGTAGATGTGCAGCGTGCGCCCGACCGGCACGCCGGTCGGCGCCACCCAGGATACCGACGGATAGTCGTTGTCGAGGCGGGAGTCGCCGCCGTTGATGTTGTGGGCGCCGGCCGCCTTAGTCGCCGCCAGCGCCTCGGGAAAGGGCGAGGTGTCGCCCGACCATTGCACCAGCCTTGCCGACTTGCCCCGCGGTGCGAACTGGTCGATGTAGCGGATCGCGCCGGCGATCTCGTTGTCGAGTTCGAACGGTCTGGTCGCGTAGGCGCGCGGAATCGCATAGCCCGGCCGCAGCCGGTCGTCTTCGGTGCCGGCGGCGCCGATCTGGTCGCCGCCCCGATCTTCCTCGGCATCCTCGTCGGGCGAGCCTTCGAAGATCGGGATGCCGCCCGCCTGCGCCTCGTAGCGCGACAGGTAGGGCTTTTCCTTTTCCCAGGTGTAGTTGCGAAAAAAGCTCCACTGGAACGGATGGCTGTAGGTATGGCTCGCCGGCTCGACCTGGGGCAGGGCGAACAGATCGCGTGCCGCTTTCTGCGCCTGGTCGGTACCGAACCAGGCCGGGTCGAGATCGGCGGCGATCGGTGCGACGGTGACCGGCAGGTCGGGATTCGGCGCGATCACCTCGGCCATGACCACCGAGGCCGAGAGGGTCGGTTCCTTGCGGTACTTCGTGACCGTCGACAGGTTGCGCCAGCCGTCGCCGTCGATATGGCTGAAATAGAGCCGGCGTCCGCCCTGCGTCGTGGTGTCCGGCCGCGGTTCGCCGCCCAGCCCGAACGCCGCCTCGAAGAAGGCGAACGGATTGAGGTACCATTGGGTGAAATTCTGGGCCGGGTCGCGGAAATGGGTGAAACCGGCCGCAGCGAACCCGCCGTTCGGGCCGGTCACGATCAGGTGGCTCGGCCGGTCGAGATCGGCGCGGCCGATGACGAGATGCGAGCGGGTATCGGCGGTCAGCGGCTCGAACAGTTCGAACGGCGGCAGGATGTCGCCGTAGGCGCGCTCGAAGCCGACCATCGCGGCATCGGCCCGGACGATCCGGGCGTCATAGGCCACCGGGCTCCAGTCGCCGTCATGGGCGAGGCCGAGCAGCCCGACGAAACGTGCCAGCAGTGCATGCGGCACCGGCTTGCCCCTGGCATCCTCGGTGGGGCCGAGCTCGCCCAGCACCACCAGCTTGCGCCCGGCGGCGACGACCTTCTCGGCCCAGTCGACATAGGCGGCCGGGTCGGGGACGCCGGGCTGCATCGAGAACGTCAGCACGCCGCGCACGTCCGGGTCGTTCCAGACCGGCGGCAGGCCATCGCGCAGGTCGTGGAACCTGACGACGAGTCCCAGCCAGTTCAGCGGCATTGCCGCCATGCGATGGATGTTGGAGAGCCTGGCCGAGCCGGCGCGCTGGCCGTCGAACAAGGCGACGACCGTGCGCTGCATCGGCGCAGCCCAGGCCGGAGCGGCGGTCAGGATCAGTGCCAGCAGGACGGCGATGACCCTCACCGGCGGGGTTCCGGCACGATGCGGCGCAGGTCGATGGTGGCGACGTAGGGATTGAAGCCGAGCGCCCGCTCGCTCTGATAAAGCTTGGCGATCCCGGGCTTGTCGTCGGGGTCCCAGTAATCCAGCGTCATCACCTTCAGCTCGGGCCGCGCCTTCCGCGCCGCCTGCAGCTGCGCAATCAGATACTTGCGGTCTTCGGCCGGCGTCGGCTTGTACTTCTTGGTCTCGAAATCGTAGGCAGCGAGCACGCTCTCGCCCAGGGAAAAGTCGATGTCGGCGACGACGCGCGGCAGGATCTCGAAGGCGCGGTTCAACATGATCGGGGCCTGCGGAAAGCGCTGGCGCAGCGCCGTCACCAGATTTGCCGCTCCGTCGGTCATGCCGGCAAAGCGCGCGGGGTCGGTGCGCTCCAGATACGGCGGGTTGTCGAGCGTGTCGAGGAAGAACCCGGAAAAGCCCTTGGCCAGGATGGCGGGGGCGAGCGTGTCGACGATCAGCCGGGTCCAGGCCGGGCTGCGGACGTCGACGTAATAGCTGCCGGGCCAGTTCGGGTTCTCGTCCAGCACGATGCCGGCGGCGACGGTCGCCTGATAGTGGCTGCGATGGTTCTCGACCTCGCCCAGGCTCATATAGCCGAGCAGCAGCGAACCCTGGGCGGCGATGGCGCGCAGCGGCTGGGGATAGTGGTCGGCATCCAGCACGACGACCCGGTAAGGGGCGAAGGCGGCGACCGGCGCACTGTCGCCATAGTAGACGATCCAGGGCGGATCGGCCGCGGCGGCCGGTGTGGCCTGCAGGGCCGCTGCGGCCGCCAGCGCGGCAAGCCTCCTGACGAGGCGCCTCATCCCGCGGACCCGGCGACTGCCCGCAGCGTCGCGGTCAGCCCTTCCTCGATCGGTGTGGCCGCCACCACCCCGAGCGCCGCTGTCGCGGCTGCCGGATTGCCGAGCGATTCGCGAATGTCGCCCGCGCGGGCCGGGCCATGGGTGATCGTCGGGCTTGCCCCGGCGATGCCGGCGACGACCTCGGCCAGTCGGCGTATCGTGGTGGCGCGGCCGGTGCATACGTTGAAGACGCGGGCGTCGGGCGCGGGACGGTCCATCGCGGCGATCAGATGGTCGACCACGTCGCCGACATAGACGAAGTCGCGGGTCTGCAGCCCGTCGCCGTTGATGCTGATCGGCTGGCCGGCGGCGACGCGCCCTGCGAAAATCGCGATCACCCCGGAATAGGGCGATTTCGGGTCCTGGCGGGGGCCGTACACATTGAAGAAGCGAAAGCCGGTCGACGGCACGCGATGCACCAGCCAGCCGACCCTGGCATGCTGCTCCGAGCCCAGCTTGTCGGCGCCGTAGGCGGTCAGCGGCGAAGGCGTCGCCGTCTCGGCCAGCGGCAGGGCGGGATTGTCGCCATAGACGGCGGCCGAGGAGGCATAGACGACCGGGGGCGGCCGGTCGGGCCGCGCGCGCCGCGCCGCCTCGAACACCGTGATCGTCGCGGTCAGGTTGGCGCGATGGGTGGCCAGCCAATCCTCGGTCGAGCGCTGGACCGAGGCGATCGCGGCGAGATGGAAACAGCCATCTGCCCCGGCCATCGAGCGTTCCACCAGATCGAGATCCGCGGCATCGCCGATCGTCAGTTCGGCGGCGGCCGGCAGGTTTTCCGGCTTGCCGCTCGACAGGTCGTCGATCACCCGGACGTTGTCGCCCCTGGCAACCAGCCGTTCCGCAAGGTGAGAGCCGATGAAGCCGGCACCGCCGGTGATCAGCCAGGTCGCCATGTGAATATCCCCTGAAGCCCCGGCGGTTTTGTAGCACCCGGGCCGACCACCCGAAATAATCTATCGCCTGGATTTGCCATGGCCCTGGCGCAATTCTGCCCGAACTCAACCGCCGAGCGGCAGCTCTACAGTAATGGCGGTACCATGATCTTCCCGGCTGTCAATGGCGATGCGTCCGGCATGCGCCTCGACGATCTGGCGGACCAGCCGCAGCCCGACACCCATCCCGGCATGGTTGGCCGCGTTGGCCGCGCGGTAATATTTGCGGAAGATCAGCTGCAGGTCGCCCGGCGGGATGCCGATGCCGCGGTCGGCGATGGTGATGCGCACCGCCGCCCCGTCCAGCGTGGCCGAAAGCGTCACCGGGCGCGTGGTCGGCGAGAACTTCAAGGCGTTCTCGACAAGGTTGGCCAGCGCGATGTCGAGCAGCGCGGCATCGGCGCTGACGACCGCCGCCGCCGCCGCGGTGTCGATCTCGAGGTCGATGCGGCGGCCGGGATGGCCGTCGCGCGTCCGTTGGGCCGCTGCCGACAGGAACGGTCCGACGGCCAGCGGCTGGCGGTTCAGGTCCGTCGCCGCGTGCTCGATGCGGCGGGGATGCAGGGTGATGTCGAGGATTTCCGACAGGCGCGCGACCGCCCGGCCGATCCGCTCCACCCGATTGCGGTTGTCGACGTCGTCGTCGGCCAGCGCCAGCGCGATGCTGTCGGCCGAATTGCGGATCGTCGACAGCGGTGTCCGGTACTGGTGGGAGATCATGTCGACCAGCCGGACCTGCTCGGCCTGCGCCTCCTGCTCGGCCGCCAGCGCGGCTTCGGCGCGGGCCTTGGCGGCGGCCAGGTCGCGGGTGCGCTGCTCGGCCAGCGTCTGGGCCCGTTGTTCGGAGGCGCGCGCCGCCTCCACCGCCATCGCCTGGGACAGCTTGACCCGTCCGCCCAGCACGATGTTCATCAGCAGGACATGGGCGAGCGTCGCGACCTGGTAGGCGGTGTAGGAAAGCCCGCTTTGCGGGACGATCCCGATGGCGCGCAGCAGTGCCAGCGGACCGCCGAGATATTGCGGGGTGAAGGCGATGAAGACCCAGACCGCGTAGGCGGTCGGGCGCCGTACCAGGTTCGCGGTGACGGTGACGAGGCAGAAGAGCAGGAAGCCGAGCTGGACCAGGACGAGGGCGCTGGCGAATGGCCTCAGCAGCCCGGCGGCGGTCAGGGCGAGGCAGGCGGTCGAGATGCCGGCGACGGCGAGGCTGACCCGGTCGACCCACGGGCGCCGGCCGCCGAAGGCCAGGGCGTCGCGGAAGAACAAGGGCCCGAAGATGCTCTGCGCGCACCATGTCGCCCAGATCGCGGCCTGCAGGCCCGTTGCGGTCAGCCCGGGAAAGAAGAAGCGGGCAAGACCGTTGGTCAGGAAGTGGAACCCCGCGATCGCCGCCAGGAACAGTGCGTAGTTCAGGTAGAGCGGTGTGCGGACGACGATGAAGAACAGCAGATTGGCCAGCACCATCACCGCGATCGTGCCCTGGTAGGCGCCGGCGAACAGGGCGGTGCGCAGGGCATGGGCCGCCTGCGCCTCGCCCGATCGCAGGGTCAGCGCCAGCGCCATCGAGCCCATGGTGCGTACCCGGGCGTAGAAGGTGAACGTCTCGCCCGCCGGCACTTCCAGCGCGAAGACACGTTCGATCGAGACGAACGGCCGATGGGTGAAGAAGGCCGGCGCATCGAGCGACAGTCGGCGATAGTCGCCGGGTCCGGACGGGTCCGGCCGCAGCGGCTGGTAGACCGCGATGGTCGACAGGAAATTCGGGACGAACTGCAGGTAGATTTCGCTGCCGCCGGGCGGCACGCGCGTGACCTGGAAGCGCAGCCACACCGCGTCATTGGTATAGCCGAGGCCGATATCGCCCCGGACCGGCTGGAAATCGCCGGCGGCGGCGCCGAAGGCGACATCGTCTAGCGTCAGCAATCCGGTCGGATCGCGCAGGCGGTCGACATGGCCTTCGAGGCCGGCTTCTTCTTGACGGTCGTCAAAGACCAGGGCCGGCGCGGCAAGACCAGCGACCGGCGCGATCATGGCCGTGACCAGCAGAACAGCCAGGACCAGCCTGATCCGGGAGAGATGGGCCAACACAGCCGTCAGTGTAGGGTGCGGCTGCCGACGCGAATAGCTTTCCCTGTCGTCAGTTACATTTTGTCACTTATGGAACGAAGCTGTTCCGATACGTGGCTTGAAGCCGGCCCGGTTCATCCGGAGATTGGGGGCAGCGCTGCGCGGGCAGCGTGTGGGAACCTTCGATGTGACGAACTTGCAGGGACGACAGATGCCGCAGCCGGCGTCTATCGCAAGCGACAGCCGGCCCGATGCGGGCGCCCTGGAGGGGCGGCCCGGCATCCTGCTCGTCGACGACGATGTCGATCTGCGCGAAGCCGTCGGCGACTATCTGCGGCTGGCCGGGTTTGCCGTCACCGGGGTGGCGACTGCCGCCGAATTCTATCGCAAGCTCGCGGCCGCCGAATTCGAACTGGCGATGATCGACCTGGGCCTGCCCGACCAGGACGGCGTCTCCATAGCCTCGTTCGTGGCCGAGCGGACGACGATGGGGGTGATCGTCTTCACCGGGCGGCGCGACACCGCGTCGCGCCTGTCCGCCCTGCGCGCCGGCGCCGATCTCTATTTCATCAAGCCGGTCGACAGCGTCGAACTGGCCGCCGCGGCACGCAATCTGCTGCGCCGGGTGCGGGGATGATTCCTTTCGATTGACAGCGGCGGCGCGATGGTTATATTGCGCGCCAGTTTGCTGGCCTGATCGTTTAGCAGTCAGGATCCGGGCATCGAAGACAATTCGAGCTGAACGGTGGGCCGGCGGCCCACTTTTTTTTGTCTTCTCGCTGCCTGATAAAGAGGTTTCCCTTCGCGATGGACGCGGTGTCCCGCATCGAGGCGCTGATTGCGCCGACCCTGGCCGACATGGGCTACGAGATCGTGCGCGTGCGTTTCGGCGGCAAGCCGGCGGTGCTGCAGATCATGGCCGAGCGTGCGGCCGACGGCCTGATGGATATCGACGATTGCGAGGCGGTGAGCCGCGCGGTGTCCGCGATCCTCGACGTCGAGGATCCGATCGCGCAGGCCTATAATCTCGAGGTCTCGTCGCCCGGCATCGACCGGCCGCTGACCCGGCTGAAGGATTTCGCCCGCTGGGCCGGCCATGAAGCCAAGGTCGAGCTGAAGGCATCGGTCGAGGGGCGCAAGCGCTTCCGCGGCCTGCTGTTCGGGGTCGATGCCGGCACCGTCCGCATCCTGGTCGACGGCACCGAGATGACTTTCGCCTTCGCCGACGTCCACGACGCCAAGCTGATCCTGACCGACGAACTGATCAAGGCCGCGTCGGGCGAGCAACTGCAGAACTGACCACCCGAGTTTGACACGAGGAACGACAATGGAAGGCGCAACCAGCCTCAATCGTTTGGAGTTGCTTCAGGTGGCCGATGCGGTCGCGCGGGAGAAGGTCATCGACCGCGACATCGTGCTTCTGGCGATGGAGGAGGCGATCCAGAAGGCCGCGCGTTCGCGCTACGGCTTCGAGAACGAGATCAAGGCCGATATCGATCGCAAGTCGGGCGAGATCAAGCTGCAGCGTCTGCTGCAGGTCGTCGACGACGTCGAGGACGACGCCAAGCAGATCACGCTGCGCGAAGCCAAGCGCCGCAACCCGGCCGCCGAGGTCGGCGACTTCATCTCCGAGCCGCTGCCGCCGATCGATTTCGGCCGCATCGCCGCCCAGACCGCCAAGCAGGTCATCGTCCAGAAGGTGCGCGAGGCCGAGCGTGAGCGCCAGCACAGCGAATACAAGGACCGCATCGGCGAAATCGTCAACGGGCTGGTCAAGCGGGTCGAATACGGCAACGTGACCGTCGATCTCGGCCGGGCCGAGGGTGTCATCCGCCGCGACGAGCTGCTGCCGCGCGAGACCTTCCGCCAGGGTGATCGCGTCCGCGCCTACATCTACGACGTCCGCCGCGAGGCACGCGGGCCCCAGATCTTCCTGTCGCGCACCCATCCGCAGTTCATGGCCAAGCTGTTCGCCCAGGAAGTGCCGGAAGTCTACGACGGCATCATCGAGATCCGCGCCGTCGCCCGCGACCCGGGCAGCCGCGCCAAGATCGCGGTGATGTCGAACGACTCGTCGATCGATCCGGTCGGTGCCTGCGTCGGCATGCGCGGCAGCCGCGTCCAGGCGGTGGTCGGCGAGCTGCAGGGCGAGAAGATCGACATCATTCCCTGGTCGGTGAACCCCGCCACCTTCATCGTCAACGCGCTGGCCCCCGCCGAAGTCGCCAAGGTCGTGATGGACGAGGATGCGCATCGCGTCGAGGTCGTCGTCCCGACCGAGCAGCTGTCGCTGGCCATCGGCCGCCGCGGCCAGAACGTGCGCCTGGCCTCGCAGCTGACGTCGTGGGACATCGACATCCTGACCGAGGAAGAAGAGTCCGAGCGCCGCCAGAAGGAATTCCGCGAGCGCAGCCAGCATTTCATCGACACCCTTGACGTCGACGAGACCATTGCCCAGCTATTGGTCACCGAGGGCTTCACCTCGGTCGAGGAAATCGCCTACAGCCCGGCCGACGAACTGGCCTCGATCCAGGGCTTCGACGAGGATGTCGCCGCCGAGCTGCACAGCCGCGCGGTCGAGCATGTCGAGCGGGTCAACCAGGAACTGACCGAGAAGCGCGTGGCGCTCGGGGTCACCGACGAACTGGCCTCGGTCGAAGGGCTGACCCTGCCGATGCTGGTCCAGCTCGGCGAGAATGGCGTCAAGACGCTCGACGACCTGGCCGATCTGGCCGGTGACGAGCTGAAGGACATCGTCCAGGGTGCGCTCGACCTCGACGATGCGAATGCGATCATCATGGCCGCGCGCGAGCATTGGTTTGCCGAAGAGGGCGGCGAGGACGACGGTTCCGCGCCGGACGCCGGGCAGCCGAACTGAGACAGAGCATACAGAGGCAAGGAACGCTGAGCGCGCCACCGTCGTCGTCACCGGAACCCCGCCTGCGCCGCTGCATCGTCAGCGGCGAGGCGGGACCGCGCCCGACGCGGCTGCGTTTCGTGGTCGGACCCGGCGATCTGGTCGTGCCCGATGTCGCTGCGCGCCTGCCGGGCCGTGGCATGTGGGTGACCGCCAGCCGCGAGGCGGTCGACCGCGCGGCAGCCAAGGGGCTGTTTTCGCGGGCGGCCAAGCGCCGCGTCGCGGCGCCCGACGCGCTGTCCGATCTGATCGAGAAACTGCTGGCCCGCCGGGCCGTCGACCTCGTGGCGTTCGCCCGGCGTGCCGGCGAGGCCGTCTCGGGGTTCGAGAAGGTGCGCGAGTGGCTTCAGGCCGGTCGCGTCGCCGTGCTGGTCCAGGCGGCCGACGGTGCCGCCGACGGGCGGGCGAAACTGGCCCGTCTGGCTGGCGCACGGCCGGTCGTCGCGGATTTGACCAGTACTGAATTGAGTTTGGCTTTCGGCCGGGAAAATGTCATACATGCAGCCCTCGCTCCCGGTGGACTGGCGGATCGTTTTGTCGTGGAGATCGCGCGCCTGCGCGGCTTCCGGCAATCGCTGCCAGACGGACTGAACGCAGTCCGGCCTGAGACGGTCGGGGGCCAGGTGTCGGTGCAAGGATGACGGACGTGAACGAGCAGGACCAGGACAAGCAGGAGCAGGGGCGCGCCCGTCGACCGCTTGAGTTGCGTAAGACGGTCGAGACGGGCCAGGTGCGCCAGAGCTTCAGCCATGGCCGCTCCAAGACGGTGACCGTCGAGGTCAAGAAGAAGCGTACCATCGGGCCGACTCCGCCGGCCGCCGCCCCGGCGCCCGCCCAGGCTCCGGCCGCCGCCGCGCCGGCGCCGCAGCCGGCCCCCGTGCCGGCCGCGCCCCAGCCCGCAGCCGCGAGCCCGGCGCCGCAGCCGGCCGCCGCGCCGCCGCAGCGGACCGTCGACGAGACGCGCCGCGTCCCGCCCAAGGCGGGCATGGTGCTTCCCCAACTGACCGACGAGGAGCGCGCGGCCCGTGCCCGCGCCCTGGGTGATTCGCAGCGGGTGGCCGCCGAGGAGCGGCGCCGCGCCGAGGATGAGGCCCAGCGCCGCGCCGACGAGGAAGCGCGCCGCCGCGCCGAGGAGGAGGCCGCGGTTCGCCGCGCCGCCGAGGAAGAGCAGCGCAAGCGCCAGGAAGAGGAGGCCCGCCGGCGGGCCGAAGAGGATATCCGCCGCCGCGAGGCCGCCGCCGCCGCCGCTCAGCCTGCCCCGGCCGCCGAGCCGGCTGCCACGGCCAGCGCGTCGCCGGCCGCCGCCCAGCCGGCCGCGCCGGTCGTCCAGAAGCCGCGTCCGGCCCAGCCTGCCCCGGCCGCGCCTGCCGCGCCGGCCCGTCCGGCCGCGCCGACCCGCACCGGTCCGATCATTTACCGCGCCGGCCAGGCCGCCCGGCCAGCCGGCCAGGGTGCCGGTGCCCCGGGCAACCGCCCGGAAAGCCGCGATGCCAGGCCCGAAGGCCGCCCCGCCGGTGACCGCGATCGCGGCGACCGTCCGCAAGGTCCGCGTCCGACCGGCGACCGTGGCGATCGCCCGCAGGGCGCCCGCCCCGCCGGCGGCCCCGGTGGCGGTCCGCGCGGTCCCTATCAGGGCCCGCGTCCCGGCGGCCCGCGCCCGGAAGGCAGCAGCGGCCCGCGGCATGAAGGTCGCAGCGACGGCCCGCGCCCGCCGCGCAGCGATGCGCCCCGCCATGGCGATGCGCCGCCGCCGGTGGCCATCCCCGGTGCGGGCGACGATCGGCCGCGCCGTTCGCTCGGCCCCAACAAGGTCGCCGGCGCGACGGCCGCCCGTCCGGCGCCGGCCAAGCCGGCCGGCCGCGAGGACAAGGCGCGCCGCAGCGGCAAGCTGACCATTTCGAAGGCGCTCGACGAAGACGAGCGCGTCCGCTCCCTGGCTGCCTTCCGCCGCGCCCGCGAGCGCGAGCGGCGCATGCACATGGCGGCCATGGACCAGGAGGCCCCGAAGAAAGTCGTGCGTGACGTCGTCATCCCCGAGACCATCACCGTCCAGGAACTGGCCGCCCGTATGGCCGAGCGCGGCGTCGACGTCATCAAGGCGCTGATGAAGATCGGCGTGATGGCGACGATCAATCACACGATCGACGCCGACACCGCCGAACTGGTGGCGACCGAATTCGGCCATCGCTTCCGCCGCGTCACCGAGGCCGACGTCGAAACCGGCCTGGCCGGCGACGAGGATGCCGACGAGACCCGGGTGGCGCGTCCGCCGGTGGTCGCGATCGTCGGTCACGTCGACCACGGCAAGACCTCGCTGCTTGACGCCCTGCGCGAGACCGACGTGGCCTCGGGCGAGGCCGGCGGCATCACCCAGCATATCGGCGCCTATCAGGTCCAGCTGAAGTCGGGCCAGCGCATCTCGTTCCTCGACACCCCGGGCCACGAGGCGTTCACCGCCATGCGCGCCCGCGGCGCCAAGGTGGCCGACGTCGTCGTCCTGGTGGTCGCGGCCGACGACAGCGTCATGCCGCAGACGGTCGAGGCGATCCGCCATGCCAAGGCGGCCAACGTGCCGCTGATCGTCGCGATCAACAAGGTCGACAAGCCGCAGGCCAATCCGGACAAGGTCAGGCGCGAACTGCTGCAGCACGAAGTCGTCGTCGAACAGCTCGGCGGCGAGACCCAGTGCATCGAGGTGTCGGCCAAGGCCAAGACCGGCCTGGACCAGCTTGAGGAAGCGATCCTGCTGCAGGCCGAAATCCTCGATCTGCGCGCCAACCCGAACCGTGCCGCCGAAGGCGCCGTCATCGAAGCCAAGCTCGATCGCGGCCGCGGCTCGGTCGCGACGGTGCTGGTCCAGCGCGGCACGCTGAAGGTCGGCGACATCTTCGTGGCCGGCGCCGAATGGGGCCGCGTCCGCGCCCTCGTCGACGAACGCGGCCGCAACCTGACCGAGGCCGGGCCGGCCACGCCGGTCGAGGTGCTGGGTCTGCAGGGCACGCCCGAGGCCGGCGACGAGTTCGTCGTGGTCGAGAACGAAGCCCGGGCCCGCGAAGTCGCGGAATTCCGTACCCGCCGTACCCGCGATGCGCGGGCGGTGGCCGGTGCCCGCGGCACGCTCGAGCAGATGTTCTCCAAGATCAAGGCCGGCGAGTCGAAGGAACTGCCGATCATCATCAAGGCGGACGTGCAGGGCTCGCTCGAAGCCCTCATCGGCGCGGCGCAGAAGCTCGGCACCGACGAGGTGGCCGCCCGCGTGCTGCATGGCGCTGTCGGTGCGATCACCGAGTCGGACGTGACGCTGGCCGGCGCGTCGAAGGCGCTGATCATCGGGTTCAACGTCCGTGCCTCCAAGCAGGCCCGCGACCTCGCCACCCGCGACGGCGTCGACATCCGCTACTACTCGATCATCTACAACGTCACCGACGACCTGAAGGCGATGCTGTCGGGCATGCTGGCCCCGATGGTCCGCGAAAACTTCCTCGGCTATGCCGAGATCCGCGAAGTCTTCAACATCACCAAGGTCGGCAAGGTCGCGGGCTGCATGATCACCGAGGGCGTCGTCAAGCGCGGTTCCAAGGTCCGCCTGCTGCGCGACAACGTCGTCGTCCACGAAGGCTCGCTTTCGACCCTCAAGCGCTTCAAGGACGAAGTGCGCGAGGTCAAGGAAGGCTTCGAATGCGGCATGGCCTTCGAGAATTACGACAACATCCAGAAGGGTGATGTCATCGAGTGCTTCGAGATCGAGGAGGTGGCGCGGCAGCTCTGATCCGCTGCGCGCCCCCGCTTCACGCGAGGTACCGTCATGAAGAAAGGTGACCGCGGCACGCCCGCCAGCCAGCGGCAGTTGCGCGTGGGCGAGGAGATCCGCCACGCGCTCGCCGAGGTGTTCCTGCGTGCCGAGTTCCGCGACCCCGACCTGGTCGGGGTCTCGGTGACGGTGTCGGAAGTCCGCATCAGCCCGGATTTGCGCAACGCCACCGCCTTCGTCCTGCCGCTCGGCGGCCGGGACGATGCGACGGTGCTGGCGGCGCTCGGCCGTGCCTCGGCCTATCTGCGTGGCGAGATCGCCAAGCGACTGCGGCTCCGCTTCGCCCCGAACCTGTCGTTCAAGCGCGACGACAGCTTCGACGAGGCCGACCGGATCGGCCGCCTGCTCCACGACCCCCGCGTGGTGGCCGACCTCGGCCAGCCGGAAGACGACGAGACCTGACCGAATCATGCGCAAGAAAAAGGGCCTCAAGCTCGACGGCTGGTTGATCATCGACAAGCCGCCGGGCCTCACCTCCGCGCATGTCGTGGCCAAGGTCAAGCGGATGACCCAGGCTGCCAAGATCGGCCATGCCGGCACGCTCGATCCGCTGGCCACCGGCATCCTGCCGCTGGCGCTGGGCGAGGCGACCAAGACTGTTTCCTATGCCATGGACGGCGCCAAGACCTACCGATTTACCGTCCGTTGGGGCGAGGGGCGCGATTCCGACGATTCCGAGGGCGCGGTGACGCAAACCTCGGATGCCAGGCCGGACCGGGCGGCGATCGAAGCGGCCCTGCCAGGTTTCCGCGGCGACATCATGCAGGTGCCGCCGGTCTATTCGGCGCTGAAGGTCGATGGCGAACGCGCCTATGACCTGGCCCGCCGCGGCGAAGCCCCCGTCCTCGAGGCACGCCCGATCCGCATCGACCGCTTCGACCTGATCGACATGCCCGACGCCGATCACGCCGTGTTCGAGGTCGATTGCGGCAAGGGATCCTATATCCGCGCCCTGGCCCGCGATCTCGGCGCCGTGCTCGGCTGCTATGGCCACATCGTGGCCCTGCGCCGCACCCGGGTCGGGCCCTTCCGCGAGGAACAGGCGTTTTCGCTGGAAAAACTCGGGGAATTGTGGGAGAACCCGCCGTCTTCGGACACCCTGTTGCCGGTCGAGACCGCGCTGGACGACATCCCGGCGCTGGCCGTGACCGGCCCTCAGGCGGACCGCCTGCGTTCCGGGCAGGAGATCAGGGTCATCCATCGTGATGACGGCATCTCCCGCGTGATGAATGCAGGCACCCTCGTCGCCCTCGCCGAAATCGAGGACGGCTGCGTCCGCCCGGTCAGGGTCTTCAACCTCTGATCTGAAAGGAGATCCCGATGTCGATCACGCCGGAGCGCAAGCAGGCGCTCATCACCGAATACGCCACCAAGCCGGGCGACACCGGCTCGGCCGAAGTGCAGGTTGCCGTGCTCACCGAGCGCATCAACAACCTGACCGAGCACTTCAAGGAGCACAAGAAGGACGTGCACTCGCGTCGCGGCCTCCTGATGATGGTGAGCCAGCGCCGCCGTCTGCTCGACTACCTCAAGAAGATCGACCATGCTCGCTATGCGAGCCTGATCCAGCGCCTCGGCCTGCGCAAGTAACGGCCACGGAAAAAGCCTGCGCAGCACCCCTGCGCAGGCTTTTCTCCATCAAGACGGAACCGGCTTGCCGGTCCGGGCGCACCCCGAGGGGAATTAGGCGCCGCGATCAGCCGATGATTAAGCTATCATCGCCGGCTGAAACCTCCCGGATTATCGATTGAGCGACGATCCGACGGGGCAAGGACGGAAACCGGCAGGGCCGGTTTCCACGGCCGGCGCCGATGGGCGGTGCCGACCGATGCGGAAGGAAGACAGAGACATGTTCAACGTCCATCGCGTGGAACTCCAGTGGGCCGGCCGGAAGCTCGTGATCGAGACCGGCAAGATCGCCCGCCAGGCCGACGGTGCCGTCATGGTGACCTACGGCGAGACCACCGTGCTGTGCACGGCGGTCGCGGCCAAGGCGCCGAAGCCCGGCGTGGATTTTTTCCCGCTGACCGTGAATTACCAGGAGAAGACGTTCGCAGCGGGCAAGATCCCCGGCGGCTTCTTCAAGCGTGAAGGGCGCCCGTCGGAAAAGGAGACGCTGGTCTCCCGCCTGATCGACCGGCCGATCCGCCCGCTGTTCGCCGACGGCTTCCGCAACGAGACGCAGGTGGTCTGCACCGTTCTCAGCCACGATCTCGAGAACGATCCGGATATCGCCGCGATGGTCGGCGCCTCGGCCGCGCTGACCATTTCGGGCATTCCGTTCATGGGCCCGATCGGCGCCGCGCGCGTTGCCTATATCGACAACGAATTCGTGCTGAACCCGACGGCCGAGCAGCTGCCGAACACCAAGCTCGACCTGGTCGTCGCCGGCACCGCCGACGCGGTGCTGATGGTCGAATCGGAAGCCCAGCAGCTGTCGGAAGACGTGATGCTGCAGGCCGTCATGTTCGGCCACAAGGGGTTCCAGCCGGTGATCGACGCGATCATCAAGCTGGCCGAGGTCTGCGCCAAGGAGCCGATGAAGGTCGTCGAGCGCCCGCATGTCGCCGAGATCAAGGCGGCGCTGGTCGCGGCCGGCATCGAGGGTGAGCTGGCCGAGGCCTACAAGGAGCGGGTCAAGCAGGCCCGCTACGAGAAGGTCGGCGCGGTCAAGACCCGCGCCAAGGAACTGCTGGCCGACAAGGAATATGATCCGGTCACCGTCGGCGGCGTGCTGAAGGACATGGAAGCGGATGTCGTCCGCTTCAACATCCTGCGCACCGGCCTGCGCATCGACGGCCGCGACACCAAGACGGTCCGTCCGATCGTCGCCGAGGTCGGCGTACTGCCCCGTACCCACGGCGCGGCGCTGTTCACCCGCGGCGAGACCCAGGCGCTGGTGGTCACGACGCTCGGTACCGGCGAGGACGAGCAGATCATCGACGCGCTCGAAGGCGAATACCGCGAGCACTTCATGCTGCACTACAACTTCCCCCCGTACTCGGTGGGCGAAGCCGGCCGCATGGGCTCGCCGGGCCGCCGCGAGATCGGCCATGGCAAGCTGGCCTGGCGCGCCGTGCGTCCGCTGCTGCCCAAGAAGGAAGCCTTCCCCTACACGCTGCGCGTCGTCTCGGAGATCACCGAGTCGAACGGCTCGTCGTCGATGGCGACGGTCTGCGGCACGTCGCTGTCGCTGATGGATGCCGGCGTGCCGCTGAAGGCGCCGGTCGCGGGCATCGCGATGGGCCTGATCCTCGAGGATGAAGGCTTCGCCGTGCTGTCCGACATCCTGGGTGACGAAGACCACCTGGGCGACATGGACTTCAAGGTGGCCGGCACCTCCGATGGCGTCACCGCGCTGCAGATGGACATCAAGATCGCCGGCATCACCGAGGAGATCATGCGGATCGCGCTGGCCCAGGCCCGCGACGGCCGCATCCACATCCTCGGCGAGATGCAGAAGGCCCTGAACACCGCGCGCACCGGCGTCAAGGACACCGCGCCGCGGATCACGACCTTCCAGATCCCCAAGGACAAGATCCGCGAAGTCATCGGTACCGGCGGCAAGGTGATCCGCGAGATCACCGAGCAGACCCGGACCAAGATCGACATCGAGGACGACGGCACGATCAAGGTGGCCGCGACCGACCAGGCCGCCGGCGATGCCGCGATCAACTGGATCAAGTCGATCGTGTCCGAGCCGGAAGTCGGCGTGATCTACAAGGGCAAGGTCGTGAAGGCCGTCGATTTCGGCGCCTTCGTCAACTTCTTCGGCCAGCGTGACGGCCTCGTCCACATCTCGGAAATGGCGGCCAAGCGCGTCGCCAAGGTCTCCGACGTGGTCAACGAGGGCGACACCGTGTACGTCAAGGTCCTCGGCATCGACGATCGCGGCAAGGTCCGCCTGTCGATGAAGGTGGTCGACCAGACCACCGGCGAGGAGATCAAGAAGGAAGCGCGCCCGGTCGCCGACGAACAGCCGGAAGCGTAAGGCATTTTCCCTACGGGGAATGTCCGGCGGCGGGGTGGCGACACCCCGCCGTTTTTGTTTTGTGGGACTATCGTCGCTGGGCTTAAATCCGCGATGACGGCGGGGAAACGGGGAGCGACGATGGGCAAGCGGCTGATTGGCTGGTGGCTGGTCCTGCTGGTGTCGGCGGCGATGTTCGGCGGCGGCGCGGCCACCGCCCAGACGGCGCAGGACTCGGCAGCGCAGGACCCGCCGGCGCAGGTACGGCAACTGCTCGACCTGCTCAACGATCCGGCGGTGCGCGGCTGGCTCGAGCGCGAGCGGGCGGCCCGGCCCGCGCCGGTATCGGCACCGGAAGCCGTAGACCCCGTCACCGGCCAGCTCGACACGATCCGCAACCAGATCGCCGGCATCGGTGCCGCGCTGCCGCGCCTGCCGGTCGAACTCGGCCAGATCGCCGATACCTCGCTGCACCAGATTCGCGAGCGCGGCATCCTGCCGGTCGTCCTCGTCCTGGTCGGTTTCCTTGCCCTCGGCGGCGGCTTCGAATGGCTCTACTGGCGGTTGTCGCGGCGCAATATCAGATGGCTGATCGCCCAGCCGCTCGATTCGGTCTCCAACCGCCTGCTTGCGGTGGCCGTCCGGCTCGGCTTCGGCACCGGGGCGATCTGCTCGTTCGCGCTGGGTTCGGTCGGGGCGTTTCTCGCCTTCGACTGGCCGCCCCTGTTGCGCCTGCTCGTGCTCAACTACCTGCTGGCGCTGCTGGCCCAGCGCATGTCGGTCGTGGTCGGCCGCTTCCTGCTGGCGCCGGGCGGCGAGCGTTTCCGCATCATCCCGATGGACACCGCCGCCGCCTGGTTCTGGCATCGCCGGCTGACCGTCGTGGTCGGCTGGATCGCCTTCGGCATGGCGACGATCAATTTCCTCGCCCCGCTCGGCCTGTCGCACGATGTCGTCAACCTGATCATCTCGGGCCTCAGCCTCGTCACCCTGCTGCTGACCCTCGAAATCATCTGGCGCCGGCCGGCGACGACCGCGGCCCATCCGCTGCTTGGGCCGCGGGCGGTATCGGTGCTGGCAACCCTGTTCTTCCTGGCCCTCTGGGTCCTGCGCGCGATCGGCGCCTCCGGCATCATGTGGACACTGGCCGTCGTCGTCGGCCTGCCGGTCGTCGTCGGCGTCGTCCAGCGCTCGGTCAACCATATCCTCCGCCCGCCCGGCTCCGAGCATGGCGACCAGGAGATCCCGACGGTGCTGGCCGTCTGCCTCGAGCGGGGATTGCGCGCCCTGCTGATCATCGGCTCGGCCCTGCTGCTGGCCCGCGCCTGGCAGGTCGATCTCGGCGCGCTCACCGTCCAGGACACGCTGGGCACCCGGGCGATCCGTGGCGTGCTCTCGGGTGTCATGGTGCTGCTGATCGCCGATTTCCTCTGGCATCTGGTCAAGACGATCATCGATCGCAAGCTTGCCGAGGCGCTCGCCTCGACCGAGACCGAGGGCGATGTCGCCCGGCGCATGGGCCGCCTGCGCACGCTGCTGCCGATCCTGCGCAACGTGCTGTTCATCGTCTTTGCCGTGATGGCGGTGCTGATGGTGCTGGCAGGGCTGGGTGTCGAGGTCGGCCCGCTGATCGCCGGTGCCGGCGTCGTCGGCGTGGCGGTCGGCTTCGGTGCCCAGACCCTGGTCAAGGACATCATCTCCGGCATGTTCTTCCTGCTCGACGATGCCTTCCGGGTCGGCGAATACATCCAGTCAGGCAGCTACAAGGGCACCGTCGAATCGTTTTCGCTGCGCTCGGTCAAGCTGCGCCATCATCGCGGGCCGCTGTTTACCGTGCCCTTCGGCTCGCTCGGCGCGATCCAGAACATGAGCCGCGACTGGGTGATCGACAAGTTCCCGATCCGCATCACCTATGACAGCGACATCGAGAAGGCGCGCAAGCTGGTCAAGCAGATCGGCCGGGATCTCGCCGCCGATCCGGAATTCGCCGCCGACATCCTCGAACCGATGAAGATGCAGGGCGTCGAGGCCTTCGGCGACTTCGCGGTCGAGCTGCGGGTCAAGATGATGACCAAGCCGGGCCAGCAATTCACCATCCGCCGCAAGGCCTTCGCCCTGATCAAGAAGGCGTTCGAGCAGAACGGCATCAAGTTCGCGATGCCGACGGTGCAGGTCGCCGGCTCGGACGAAGCGGCCGAGGCGGCGGTGGCGCGCACCGCGCTCGACGCGACCGCCAAGCCGGCGCCATCGGCGGCCTGAGCGGCCCGGCTTGAGCGATCATCGTCGGCGCCGGCTCTACTGGGCGGTCGGCTTCAGCATGCTGGGCTGGGCCGGGCGGTGCCGGGCCAGGAATTCATGCTGGAACAGGCACATCCGCGTCACGTCGCGGTACTGCCCGTTGATGAAGAACTCGTGGCGCAGCACGCCTTCGACCGCAAAGCCCATCCGTTCGTAGATGTGGATCGCCTTGTGGTTCTCGGTGTCGACGATCAGGTAGATCTTGTAGAGGTTCAGGACGCTGAACCCGTATTCCATCGCCAGCCGGGTGACACGGGTGGCGATGCCCTTGCCCTGGTGGTCGGGCACGATGATGATCTGGAATTCGGCGCGCCGGTGGATGTGGTCGATCTCGACCAGTTCGACCAGCCCCGCCTTGACGCCGTCGCATTCGACGACGAAGCGCCGCTCGCGCTGGTCGTGGATATGCTCGTCGTAGAGCGCCGCCAGTTCCGCGAAGGTTTCGTAGGGCTCCTCGAACCAGTAGCGCATCACGTTGGCGTTGTTGTCGAGGCGGTGGACGAAGGCCAGGTCCTGGCGCTCCAGCGGGCGCAGGCGGACATTGCTCTCGGCGGTCATGGCTGGTCCTCCAGGAACCGGTCGATCAGCGCGAATTGCGCTGCCGTGTTCAGCGCCGGCACGTGGCCGCAGCCGGGAATCTCGATCACCGGACAGCGCGGCCCGCGGCGTTGCATCTCGGCTGCGACCTCGCGCGGCAGCACCGTCGACTGGGCGCCGCGCAGCGTCAGCACCGGGGCCGCGATCGCGTCCCATTCGGCCCACAGGTCGCGTTCGTCGGGATGGCCCGTCAACTGGCGCACGATCCGCGGATCGTAGTTCAGGGTCAGCTGGCCGTCGGGCAGGCGGCGCGCCGACGCTTCGGCGATGCCGCGCCACTCGTCGTCGGTCAGCGGGCTCCACGAGGCGTAGATGCGTCGCAGATAGGCTTCGACCTCCAGCATCGTCGCGAAGGCCGGCGGGGCGCCGGCATAGGCGGCGATCGGCCCCAGCGCCGCCTCGGGCTGCAGCGGGCCGATGTCGTTGAGCACCATGCGCCCGATGCGGCCGCGCAGCGGACCCGCGGCGGCGATGATGCCGATCAGCCCGCCCATCGACGTGCCGATCCAGTCAAAGCGGCCGAGACCGAATGCGTCGGCGAGGCCCGCGGCCTGGGCAGCATAGAGGCGCAAGCTGTAGTCGCGGTCGGGATCGCGCGCCCATTGCGACAGCCCGCGGCCGGGCGTGTCCGGCACGATCACCCGGCGGCCGGCCGCCAGATGGCGGGCGAGCGTATCGAAATCGCGCGCATTGCGGGTCAGGCCATGCCACAGCACGATGGCGGGCGCCTCGCGCCTGCCCCATTCCAGCACGTGGATCTCGTGGCCGCCGATCGCCAGGTAATGCGAACGCGGCCCGGTCATGCGCGGATCCAGTCGTCGGTCAGTTCGGTCCCGGCGGCGCGCAGCGTCGCATGGACCGGCGAGAATCGAACCAGATCGCGGCGCCAGGCGGCCAGCCGCTCGTCGTCGGCATCGGTCGCGATGGTCAGGGTCAGGTGGATCCGCGGCCATGGCACCTCGACCGGTTCGGCGAGCCAGACGCCGCGGCGGTCCAGTTCGGCCGCCGCAGCGACCTTCAGGTGATGAATCGCGATGCCGTCGCGCCGGGCAAGGCGGCGCAGGATGACGTTGCAGACCCCGATCAGCGCCGCGATCATCATTTCGGTCGGTGCCGGCCCCTGGTCGGTCCCGTCGCGCTCCGGCGGTTCGTCGATGGTCACCACATGGCCGCGCACGCGCACATCGCTGCGGGCGTAGCCGGGACAATCGCCTTCCAGGCGCAGGGTGACGGGTCCGAGCCATTCCGGGGGTACGGCCAGGCCGGCCATCGCATTGCTCCTCGCAGGTTGTCTCACTAGTATTGCCGGACAGCACATTCACGGCAATGCAGCATGGGGACGAGTAGCCGATGACGCGGACGAAATGGCTTTTGGGCGCGGCGTTGGCCGCGATGGTCGGCATCACGGCCCCGGCGGCGGCGCAGCCGGTGTTCCGCTACGGCGGTTCGGCCGATGTCGAGACGATGGATCCGGCCGGTCGCTTCGAGATCTTCACGCTGTCGTTTCTGCACGCGATCTACGAACCGCTGCTGCGCTACGACCGCGATCTGAAGCTCGAACCCGCCCTGGCCACCGCCTGGACCCAGGTCGATCCGCTGACCTGGCGCTTCACGCTGCGCCAGGGCGTCAAGTTCCAGGACGGCAGCCCGTTCACCGCCGGTGACGTGGTCTTCACGATCACCCGCGGCAAGGCCGAGGGTTCGGCCATGATCCCGACGCTGGCCGCGGTCAAGGAAGCCGTCGCGATCGACCCGGCCACGGTCGAGATCCGCCTGGGCCAGCCGTCGCCGACGCTGCTGAACGACCTCGCCTTCGTGCTGATCATGTCGCAATCCTGGGCCGAGGCCAACCAGGCGGCCAAGCCGACCAACCTGCGCGCCAACCAGCTCAGCCCGGCGCATTTCAAGGCGATGGGCACCGGACCCTTCACGCTGGTCGAGCGCAAGCCCGACGAGCGTACCGAGCTTGCGCCCAACCCCGACTGGTGGGACAAGCCGGCCAAGCCGCTGCCCAAGGTCAGCTTCCGCCCGGTCAAGGCCGGTGCCACCCGCGTCGCCGCGCTGTTGTCGGGTGAACTGGACCTGATCGACCCGGTGCCGCTGCAGGATGTGCCGCGCGTCCAGTCGACGGCCGGTTTCAAGGTCGCCCAGCGGGCCGAGCTCAGGACGATGTTCCTGGGCATGGACCAGTTCCGCGACGAATTGCTGGAATCGAGCGTGAAGGGCCGCAACCCGTTCAAGGATATCCGCGTGCGCCGCGCCTTCTACCAGGCGATCGACGTCAACGCGATCAAGGAACGGGTGATGCGCGGGGCGGCCGATCCCACGGGGTCGATGATCGCGCCGCCGATCGACGGCTACGATCCGTCGCTGGAAACCCGCCTGCCGCTCGACGTCGGCGGTGCCAAGGCGCTGCTGGCCGAGGCCGGCTATCCGGAAGGCTTCGCCGTCGGCATGGATTGCCCGAACGATCGCTGGGTCAACGACGAGGCGGTCTGCCAGGCGGTGGTCGCGATGCTCGCCCGCATCGGCGTCAAGGTCAACCTCAATGCCCAGAATCGCGGGCTGTTCCTCAACAAGGTGCTGAAGCAGGAAACCAGCTTCTATCTGCTGGGCTGGACGCCCGGCAACAACGACGCCCTCGACGTCCTCAAGCCGCTGATGCTGCCGCGTGCCGGCGGGGTCGGCTTCTTCAACATCGGCGGCTGGAAGAACGACGAGGTCATCGCGCTGACCAGGCAGATCGAGACCGAGACCGATCCGGCCCGCCGCAAGGCCGAGATCGTCAAGGCGCTGGGCATCAATGCGGCCGATATCGGCTATATCCCGCTGTATCGCCAGTACGTCACCTGGGGCATGGCGGGCAAGGTCGAGGCCGTGCAGCGGGCCGACGGCGTGCTGCCGCTGTGGCAGGTCCATCTGCAATGACCGGCCTGCCGCTCGATGCCGTTCTGGGCCTGGCGCGGGCGCTGATCGCGGCGCCCAGCCAGGGTGGCATCGACAGCCCGGCCGGCGTGCTCGAGGTGGCGGCCGGCGCGCTCGGCCCGCTCGGCCTCGGGCCCCGCATCCTCGACGATGCGGCGGGCCAGCCGGTGGCGCTGCTCGCCGAGATCGAGGGCGGCGGTGCCGGGCCGACCTGGGTGCTGAACGCCTGCATCGACACCGCGCCGGCCGGCGATCGCGGCGCCTGGAGCGTCGATCCCTTCGCCGGGGTCATCCGCGACGGCTGGCTCTACGGCCGGGGGGCGGCCGATTCCAAGATCGCGGTGGCGACGTTCTGCCATCTGGCGGCGCAACTGGCGGCGGAACGCCGCCGCCTCAACGGCCGGCTGATCCTGCTGTTCGACGCCGACGAGCACACCGGCCGGTTCGGGGGAATCAAGCGGTTCATCGCCGAGCGGCCCGACGTTGCCGGCGTCATGGTCGGCTATCCGGAGAACGCGATCGTCAATATCGGCGCCCGCGGCTTCTGGCGCGCTGTCGTCGAGGTCTACGGCACCGCCCAGCATTCCGGCGCGGCAGTGGCCGAGCCGCCGTCGAATGCCGCCGTCAAGCTGGCGGCACTGATCCAGCTGCTGTCGGCGGTCAAGCTGCCCCCGGCGCCCGATGGGGCGGACTTTCCCCTGCCGCCGAAGCTGACTGTCACCGCCGTGTCGGGCGGGGCCGGGTTCTCGATGGTGCCCAATGCCTGTTCGCTGAACGTCGATATCCGCCTGACCCCCGCCTTCGATGCCGCGGCGGCCGCCGAGCTGGTCGGTGCCGCGGTCGAGGCGGTCGACCATGTGATGCCGTCGACGAGAGCCACCCGGATCGAGGCGCTGGAAAGCTGGGGTCCCTATCGCCTGGCCCCGGAAAACCGCCTCGGCGCCGCCCTGGTGGAAGGTGCGGCCCGCGCGGCCGGGCGGCCGGTGCCGGGTGAAGTCTGCGGTCCGTCGAACATCGGCAACTATCTCGCCGACCGCGGCATTCCGGCCACCTGCGGCTTCGGGGTTACCTGCGAGGGTGTCCACGGCGCCGACGAGCGGATCGAGATCGCCTCGATTCCGCTGGTCTGGGACGCCTATGGCCACGCGATCCGGCGGCTGATGGGCTGATGGGCCGGGCTCAGCCCGGCCGGCCGAGGCCGATGAGCGCCTGCAGCACCGCGACCCGCGTCTGGGCGGTCACCATGCCCTTCCAGCCGTCGGTATCGCCGTAGAACGCGTCGCGCAGCGCGCGCTTGATCGCCGCGGCCTGGCCGGCCGGGGCCTGCGGGTTGCGATGCAGCCAGTGGTCGGCGCGCAGCGCCAGCAATACCTCGGCCATCGGCAGGGTCCCGAACTCGAGGCCCATGCCGGTGAACTCGGCCTGCGGGCAGACCTGCTGGCCCAGCCCGACGACCGGGCCGGTGACGTCGGCCGAAACCGAGCCGGGCTCGAACGTCGCGAAGACGTCGTTGCCCCACCAGGCCCGCGCGCGCGCCAGTTCCTCGGCCACCGGCCTGCCGGCGAAGATCTTCTCGCCATGGCCCCAGGGCCCGAGGCCGGTATGGATGTCGATCCAGCCGATACGCTTGCGGCCCGCGCCATGCCGCTCCAGGATCGCCCGCATCGTCCGCTGGCTCCAGGCCGGGCCGGTGCCGCCATAGAACAGGCCATCGGCGATCTCGTATTGCCCGGCCGACACGGCGCGCTGGAATGCCGGCATGCCGTGCCGCTGCTGATAGGCCGCGATCGCATGATCGTTCTCGGCCGTCGGCGGCCAGGTCGCCGGCATCAGCAGGGCGTCGAGATCGCGATAGCCGGCATTGGCCGGCCGGGTGGCGGCGAAATCGACGCAGTTGCGGTTCAGGTCGATATTGTCCTCGTTGGTGCGGCGCAGATGCGAGAAGCCCCAGGGGTTGACCGCATGCACCAGCAGCATCGCGCTTCGGGCCGGGCCGAGCCGGCCGGCCAGTTCCTCATCGCCGATCAGCGCACCCTGGCAGCCCGAACCGCAGAAGCCTTCGACGCCATGGGTGCCGGACGTGACGATCAGCAGGTTTTCGGCATCGGCCCGGCCAATCAGCGCCGTGTCGGTCGCCAGGGCTTCGCCCTGTGCGCCGGTCCGATCTCCCATGACATGGCTTTCGACGGGCAGGCCGCGCGCCGTCGCGGCGTCGAGGAATTTCCGCCGCGCTTGGGCATAGCTTTGCGAGAACGTCATCGAGCATTCCTTTTGCAGATATGGCTGCGCCGTCCGCGCCGTCTTGTCGCTAGGCCTGCGACACGCGGTTGCGCCCGTCGCCCTTGGCGGCATAGAGCGCCTTGTCGGCCCGGGTCAGGAGTTCGGCCGCGGTTTCCTTGGCGCCCAGCGTGGCGCAGCCGATCGAGACGGTGATCTTCCCGATCTCGTCGCCGGTGTTCTTCTTGACCAGCCGCTTGTGCTCGAGTTCCTGCCGGATCTTCTCGGCCAGCCGGGTGGCGCCCGACAGCGGGGTTTCAGGCAGGATGACAGCGAATTCCTCGCCGCCGAAGCGGGCGGGCATGTCGCGACCCTTGGTCGAGTCCGACAGCACCTTGGCGAACAGCTTCAGCACGAGGTCGCCGATCAGGTGGCCCCAGCTGTCGTTGAAGCGCTTGAAATTGTCGAGGTCGCACAACAGCACCGACAATGGCTTGCGCCGCTTGCGGGCATCGCGGATGGCCGAGGCCAGCCGCGCCTCGAAGGCACGGCGATTGCCCAGGCCGGTCAGCGGGTCGGTCATCGCCTCGCGCTGGATGCGGTCGACCGAACTGCGCAGCTCGCTGATCTCGCCGCGCGCCTCGTCCAGCCGGCGTTCCAGCAGATCGACGCGGGCGATGGTTTCCTGGGTGTGGATCAGCAGGCGCTGGATCAGCAAGGCCAGGCTTGCCCCCGACGGGGCCTGGCCCGCCTCGCCGGCGAAGGCTTGAAGCTGCCGGCCGAAATTCTTGGTGTCGGCCCCGGCATGGGCGATGATATCGGCCATCGTCGCCATCATGTCGGCCAGTTGCAGCGATGCCTCCGGCACCAGCGCGGCGAGGACCGCGTTGGTCAGGAACCGCTCGTGCAATTCGTCGCAGGCTTCCGCGGTCAGATGCTGGCCCTGCTCCAGTACGCCATCGATCGCCGCCTTCAGCGCGGCGTTGCCGCCGCTGTAGTAGTCGTGGAAGACCGCAAAGCTCTGCGGAGTCGCCTCGATCCCCATCCGGTCGAGCGCGGCCAGGGCCAGCTGGCTCGCTGTCTCGCCGCCGGCGGCCGGGTCCGGTTGCTGCCTGCGTGTCATCAAGGCCCCTTCTAGGCACCGTTCATCCGTGCCGATAGTAGCCGAAATTTCACGGGTGCAAGCACGATTGCCGCGGCCGGCTGAAAACCGTCGCTTCCGCTTCCATGTTCGCGGAAGATCCCGACCCCGGCGTCCGGCCGAAGGTCGGGCGGTCGAAAAAAGCTCAGGCGCCGCCGGCGTCGGCGACGCTCGCCGCCCCCGGCGGGGTCATGCCGATGACGTGATAGCCGGCGTCGACATGCAGCACTTCGCCGGTGATGCCGCCGGACAGCGGGCCCAGCAGGAACATCGCGGCGCCGCCGACATCGTCGAGCTGGATGTTGCGGCGCAGCGGGCTCGCATCGCGGCTGGTGCGATAGACGTAGCGGGCATTGCCGATCGCCGAGCCGGCGATAGTGCGCATCGGACCGGCCGAGATCGCGTTGACCCGGATCGCCTTCGGCCCGAGGTCGTTGGCGAGATAGCGCACGCTCGATTCCAGCGCCGCCTTGGCCACGCCCATTACGTTGTAGCTCGGCATCACCCGCTCGGCGCCCTCGAACGACAGGGTCAGCAGCGAGCCGCCGTCGGTCATCAGCGCTTCGGCCCGCCGCGCGATGTCGGTGAACGAATAGCAGGAGATCACCATCGTCCGGGCGAAATTGCCGCGGGTGGTGTCGACGTAGCGGCCCTTGAGCTCTTCCTTGTCGGAATAGGCCAGTGCATGCACGACAAAATCGAGCTTGCCCCATTCGGCCTTCAGGGCCGCGAACAGATGGTCGAGCGACCCCTCGTCCTCGACGTCGCAGGGCAGGATGATCTTGCCGCCCAGCGCCTCGGCCAGCGGCTTCATCCGCTTGGCGAAGGCATCGCCCTGGTAGGTGAAGGCCATTTCGGCGCCATGGTCGCGCAGGGTGCGGGCAATGCCGTAGGCGATCGAATGATCGTTGGCCATGCCCATCACCAGCCCGCGGCGGCCGGCCATCAACAACTCCCCCATGATCCCTCAGCCCTCGAATTTGCGGAAGACGAGCACCGCATTGGTGCCGCCGAAGCCGAAGCTGTTCGACATCACCTGACGCAGGCCCGCATTGTCGCGCCGTTCGCGGACGATGGGGAAACCTTCGGCACCGGGGTCGAGGTTCTCGATGTTGGCCGAGGCGGCGATGAAATCGTCACGCAGCATCAGCAGCGAATAGACCGCCTCATGTGCACCGGTGGCGCCCTGGCTGTGGCCGGTCAGCGACTTGGTCGAGGACAGCGCCGGCACCTTGTCGCCGAACACCTCGCGGATCGCGTTGAGCTCGGTGATGTCGCCGACGGGCGTCGAGGTGCCGTGGGTGTTGATGTAGTCGATCGGCCGGTCGTTGCCGGCCAGGGCGAGCTTCATGCAGCGTACCGCGCCTTCGCCCGAGGGGGCGACCATGTCGGCGCCGTCGGACGATGCGGCATAGCCGACCATTTCGGCCAGGATCGTCGCGCCGCGGGCCTTGGCATGCTCGAGTTCCTCGAGCACGACGGCGCCGCCGCCGCCGGAAATAACGAAGCCGTCGCGGTCGCGGTCATAGGCGCGGCTGGCACGGGCCGGGGTGTCGTTGTAGCCGGAAGACATCGCCGGCATTGCGTCGAACAGCACCGACAGGGTCCAGTCAAGCTCCTCGCCGCCGCCGGCCAGCATGACGTCCTGCTTGCCCCACTGGATCGTCTCGAAGGCATTGCCGATGCAATGGGCCGAGGTCGAGCAGGCCGAGGAGATCGAATAGGACAGGCCCTTGATCTTCAGCGCGGTGGATAGGTTCGCCGAATTGGTCGACGACATGCAGCGCGGCACCATGAACGGCCCGACCTTCTTCGGGCCCTTCTCGCGCGCGGTCAGCGCCGACTGGACGATGTTGCGGGTCGACGGGCCGCCAGACCCCATGATCAGGCCGGTACGCTCGTTGGAAATCTGCGCCTCGGTCAGGCCGGCCATCCTGATGGCTTCCTGGGCCGCGACATAGTTGTAGGCCGCGCCATCGCCCATGAAACGGCGGACGCGACGGTCGACCGCCGCGTCGAGGTCGAGGGTGATCGCCCCGTAGACCTGGCTGCGGAAGCCCAGTTCCTTGTATTCCGGTGCGGCAACGATGCCGGATCGGCCGGCCTTCAAGCTCTCGGTGACCTCGTCGGCATTGTTGCCGATCGAGCTGACAATGCCGAGGCCGGTGACGACGACACGACGCAAGCCCATGATCTAAGCCTCTCTGGCAGTCTGGTGAAAGCGGCGCCTCAGGCGCCGGCGGCCGCCGGGGTGGCATCGGGCTGGAACAGCCCGACCCGTAGATCCTTGGTCTCGTAGATCGGCTTGCCGTCGACGCTGACCGTGCCGTCGGCGATGCCCAGAACCAGTTTGCGCAGGATGACGCGCTTGATGTCGAGGTTGTAGACGACCTTCTTGGCGGTCGGCAGCACCTCGCCGGTGAACTTGACCTCGCCGACGCCGAGCGCCCGGCCGCGGCCCGGTGCCTTCATCCAGCCGAGGAAGAAGCCGAGCAACTGCCACACGGCGTCGAGGCCGAGGCAGCCCGGCATCACCGGGTCCGATTCGAAATGGCAATCGAAGAACCACAGGTCCGGCTTGATGTCGAACTCCGCGGTGACCGTGCCCTTGCCATACTTGCCGCCCGCGTCGGAAATCTCGGTGATGCGGTCGAACATCAGCATCGGCGGCAGCGGCAGGCGGGCATTGCCCGGCCCGAACAGCTTGCCATGGGCACAATCCAGGAGATCCTGGTAGGAGAAACTGGTCTTCCGCGTCACGATAGAGGCAATCCCGGTTCGACTGTGGCCGATCTTAGGTGGCAAGTAGGATGCGCCGGTCGCCTGCACAAGGCATCGGGTGCCGGCATGTCCAGCTCACGAAGTGTTACGGACTGTAGCGTATCCGGCGGGCGAGGCCAACGCGCTATTTGCGCGGGGTGCGTGCGCCGGATGGCGGATATTGGCTAATTAATAGGCAATCCCGGGCTTTTTCGCGAAAAGGTGATCAGGCACAGACCGCCCGGACGCAGCCGCGCAGCCAGCGATGGGCGGGGTCGGCGTCGAGCCGCGGGTGCCAGATCAGCGAAACCGTGATTTCCGGCACCGCGACCGGCAGCTCGAAGGCGTGCAGGCCCTGCCGCAATGCGGCGGTATGCCGCGCCGGCACGGCCGCGATCAGGTCGGTGGCGCGCACCAGGCTCAACGCTGCCGAAAAACCACCGACGATCGCGACGATCTCGCGTGTCAGGCCCAGCGATGCCAGCGCCTCGTCGACGAGGCCGCGGTCCTGTCCCCGCCGCGATACCAGCACGTGCCGGCCGGCGGCGAAGCGTTCCGGGCCGATAGCGCCGCGGCACAGCGGGTGACCTTCCCGCACCACCCCGACGAACCGGTCGCGGAACAGCGCCTGGGTCAACAGTTCCGGCCCGGCATCCTCGCCGATCACGCCGGTTTCCAGGTCGGCCCGGCCATCCCGCAGCGGTGCCGTATCCTTGTCGGGTTTCGTCGTGAAACGCAGCCGCACGCCGGGTGCCTCGGCCGCCGCCCGCGCGATCAGCGCCGGTCCGAAGGCCTCGACGAAGCCCTCGGCGCTGCGCAGGGTGAAGCGTCGCTGCAACCGGCCGAGATCCAGCGCCGCGACCGGGCGCAGCATCGCTTCGGCCTCGCGCACCAGCCGGCCGACCTGTTCGCGCAATTCCAGCGCCCGCGGTGTCGGCACCAGATCGCGTCCGGCGCGGACCAAGAGCGGGTCGCCGGTGGTGTCGCGCAGCCGGGCCAGCTGCCGGCTCATCGCCGAGGGGCTCAGCCGCAGGCGCCGCGCTGCGCCGACGACGCTGCCTTCGGCCAGTAGCACGTCGAGGGTCGCCAGCAGGTTCAGATCGACCATGGCCGCATCATACATGGCGCTTGATGCACTAATGAAGTGCAAACGTTGCGTGCTACGCCATGCTGCCCGGGCGGCTAGGCTTTCCGCAGGTCGATACGTCCTGTGGAAAGATCCGATGTCCGCCATTCCCTCTCCCGTCCGTGCGTCGGGCTGGCCGCTCGCCAGCCTGTCGCTTGCCATGCTGCTCTCCTCGCTCGGCACCAGCATCGCCAATGTCGGCCTGCCGTCGCTGGCGGTCGCCTTTGCCGCGCCGGTCGGCGCGGTCCAGTGGGTGGTGATCGCCTACCTGCTGGCGATGACGACGCTGATCGTCAGCATCGGCCGGCTCGGCGACCTCGTCGGTCGCCGGCGCCTGATGCTGGCAGGCATCGCGCTCTATCTCGCGGCCTCGGTCGCCTGCGGGATGGCGCCGGCGCTGTGGCTGCTGATCGTGGCCCGCGCGGTGCAAGGCCTCGGGGCCGCGGCGATGATGGCGCTGGCCATGGCGCTCGTCGGCGAGACGATCCCGAAGGAGCGGACCGGGGCGGCGATGGGCCTGCTCGGCACCATGTCCGCGATCGGCACCGCGCTGGGGCCGTCTATCGGCGGGATACTGATCGCGGCCTTCGGCTGGCCTGCGATCTTCCTCGGCCCGGTCCCGGTCGGGCTGGCCGCGCTGGGGCTGGCCTGGCGGGCGCTGCCCGTCGATCGCATCGCTCCTGAGCGCCCCGCCTTCGACCGGCCCGGCACCCTGGTACTGGCCGCCACGCTCGCCGCCTATGCACTGGCAATGACCGTCGGGCATGGCAGTTTCGGGCCGTCCAACATGGCGCTTCTGGCCGCGGCCGCGGCCGGCGCGGCGATCTTCGTCGCCGTCGAGCGGCGCTCGCCGGCGCCGCTGGTCCGGCTGGCCGGTCTTGGCGAACCGCCGCTCGGCCCGGCATTGCTTGCCGGCGGGCTGGTCGCGACCGTGATGATGACGACGCTGGTGGTCGGGCCGTTCTACCTCGTCGCCGGGCTTGGCCTCGATGCCGCGCAGGCCGGTCTGGTCATGTCGGCCGGCCCGGTCGTCTCGGCCCTGTCGGGGGTGCCGGCCGGGCGGCTGGCCGATCGAATCGGCACTCGCCGCGCCGCGCTGGCCGGGCTGGCCGGTATCGCCGCCGGCGCCTTCGGCCTGGCCCTGCTCCCGAGCGGCTGGGGGATCCCGGCCTATATCGTGCCGCTGCTGGTGATGACGCCCGGCTACGCGCTGTTCCAGGCCGCCAACAATGCCGCGGCGATGGCGGATGTGCCGGCGGATCGCCGCGGCACCGTTTCCGGCCTGCTCAACCTGTCGCGCAATCTCGGCTTGATCACCGGGGCCTCGCTGATGGGGGCGGTGTTCAGCCTGGCGGCCGGCGGCGCCGATGCCGGGGCGGCGGCGCGCGGCATGCACGCGACCTTCGCGGTCGCCGGGCTCATGGCGATCGCCGCGGCGGCCGCCATCGCCGGAAATGGCGGTTTTCCGCGCTTCCACCGCAGGTTTTGATTGATTCCAAACAACATCGGCTTATATCTGGAGGGATGACGACGACGCGCCGACCCTTCGCCGATGCCATTGCCCGGCTGCGCCAGGCAGGCTTGCGGCCGACGCGCCAGCGCCTGGCGCTCGGCCGGCTTCTGTTCGATGCCGGCGACCGCCATGTGACGGCCGAGATGCTGCACGACGAGGCGGTGAAGGCCGGCCAGTCGCTGTCGCTCGCCACCGTCTACAACACCCTGCACCAGTTCACGTCGCATGGCCTGCTGCGCGAGGTCGTGGTTGATTCGGGGCGCGCCTATTTCGACACCAACGTCTCCGACCATCATCACTTCTTCCACGAACAGACCGGACTGCTGATCGACATCCCCGGCGAGTCCCTGGCGGTCTCGGGCCTGCCCGAGGCGCCCGGCGGGACCTGCATCGCCCGGGTCGATGTTGTGATCCGGGTCCGTTCTGCCTGATAATAAATCGCAATTTCAGGCATTTAGGTTCTTTTCTGGAAAAATTCCAAACTGGTTGACATCCGCCTGCGGGCGGAGTGTGATGGGTTGTGGCCGCGCGGTTCCTTATCGATCGCCGGTCTGCCGATGACCCCCCGCCATTTTTATCGTCAGTCCCTTTTTCAGTTCGGCGCTTGCGGGGTCGGTACGTCCTTTGCGTGGCGCAAGAACCGTGAACGAGGAGACGACCATGTCTGATCTGGCCAGCTCGAAGACCCTGAACAACCTGAAGGAAGCGTTCGCCGGCGAAAGCCAGGCCAACCGCCGCTATCTCTATTTCGCCCAGAAGGCCGATGTCGAAGGCTACAACGACGTCGCCGCGGTCTTCCGCTCGACCGCCGAGGGCGAGACCGGCCATGCCCACGGCCATCTCGAATACATCTCCGAGGTCGGCGACCCCGCCACCGGCCTGAAGATCGGCGGCACCGCCGACAACCTCAAGGCCGCCATCGCCGGCGAAACCCACGAATACACCGACATGTATCCGGGCATGGCCCGCACCGCCCGCGAGGAAGGCTTCGAAGAGATCGCGGACTGGTTCGAGACGCTGGCCAAGGCCGAGAAAAGCCACGCCGGCCGCTTCCAGAAGGCGCTCGACGGCCTCTGATCCGCATTCCCGCGCGATCGGGTGATCCCCGCTCCCGGCTTCTCCGGGGGCGGGTTTTGCCCGGCCCGGCCAGCCGTCGACCCCGGCCGGCCACTCCACCAGCCAGCCACTCCACCAGCCAGCCCGGCGCGAGAAGGAAAAGACCCATGCGGGAAGGCAGTCTGGATGCCCCGACGCGGCACCCGATCGACTGGCACAATCCGGAATTCTACGACGAAGCCGCGCTCGACGCCGAACTCAGGCGGGTGTTCGACATCTGCCACGGCTGCCGCCGGTGCTTCAATCTCTGTGATTCCTTTCCCAGGCTGTTCGATCTGGTCGACGCCTCGCCGACCGAGGAGCTCGACGGCGTCGCCTCGGCCGATTTCAAGCCGGTCGTCGATGCCTGCACGCTCTGCGACATGTGCTTCCTGACCAAGTGTCCCTATGTGCCGCCGCACGAGTTCAATCTCGATTTCCCTCATCTGATGCTGCGCTACCGCGCGGTCGAGCTGAAGAAGGGCGATGTCGGCTTCTGGGACCGCCAGCTCACCGCGACCGATCGCAACGGCCGGCTTGCCGGCTTGGTCGCGCCGCTGGCCAACTGGGCGACCGCGCAGGACAATGCGATCACCCGCCCGATCCTCGAGGGTATCGCTGGCATCCATCGCGATGCCGACCTGCCAAAGTTCCACGGCAAGACCTTCGCCGCGCGGGCGCGGACCGACGGGGTGACCCCGAACGCCGCCGCGCCGGGTTTCGGGCGCAAGGCGGTGCTCTATGCCACCTGCTTCGTCAACTACAACAACCCGGGCATCGGCGAGGCGGCGCGGCGCGTGCTGGCCCATAACGGCGTGGCGACCGAGGTGGTCTATCCCGCCTGCTGCGGCATGCCGCAGCTCGAGCATGGCGATCTGGCGAAGGTCGCGGATCGGGCCGAAACCGTGGCCCGCGACCTCGAACAATGGATCGACGACGGCTACGACGTCGTTGCCCTGACGCCGTCCTGCGCGCTGATGCTGAAATTCGAATGGCCGCTGATCGTCCCCGACGATGCCAAGGTGCGCAAGCTGGCCCAGGCGACCTTCGATCTCTCGGAATACGTGGTCGACATCGCCAGGAAGGAGGGCATGGCGCCCGGGCTGCAGCCGCTCGCGGGCGGCGTCGCGGTCCATCTCGCCTGCCATGCCCGCGCGCAGAACATGGGGGCCAAGGCCGCCGACATGCTGCGGCTGATCCCCGACACCAAGATCGACGTGATCGAACGCTGCTCGGGCCATGGCGGGTCGTGGGGGGTGCAGCAGGAATATTTCGAGGTGGCGCTGAAGGTCGGCAAGCCGGCGGCGCGCCAGGCGGCCAAGGCCAAGCCTGCCTATGTCGCCTCCGAATGCCCGCTGGCCGGCGAGCATCTGATCCAGGGCATGCAGCGCCTGGGCGAGGCCGAGAAGGCCGCCGCGCCCAAGCATGCCACCAACCCGATCGAACTGATCGACGCCGCCTATCGCCTGAGCAAGTAGAGGAGCCCGTCCCGATGCCCGCGACCGAGCGCCGGATCGACCGCAGCGACATCCTGCCGATGGCCGAATACGAGGCGTTCCGCAAGGCGCACCGGCCCGACTTCGTGGCGCAGAAGAAGCTGCGCCGGCTCGAGGTCGGGCCGTTCGCCACCTTCTATTTCGAGAGCTACCAGACAATGTGGTGGCAGGTGCAGGAGATGCTGCGGATCGAGAAGGGTGGCGAGGAACAGATCGCCGACGAGCTTGCCGCCTATAATCCGCTGATCCCGCAAGGGGCGGAACTGGTCGCGACGCTGATGTTCGAGATCGACGATCCGATCCGCCGCAACCTCGTGCTGGCCCGCCTGACCGGTGCGGATTCCCATGTCGCGCTGACCGTGGGCGGCGAGGCCGTGCCCGGCGTGCCCGACGACCCGGAAGGGCGCACCAAGGACGACGGCAAGATCTCGTCGGTCCATTTTCTCCGCTTCCGCCTGACCCCGTCGGCCGCCGATGCCTTCCGCAGGCCGGGCACGCAGGTGACGCTCGGCATCACCCATCCGGCCTACGGCCATATCGCCCTTATGCCGGAATCGGTGCGCGAGGCGCTGGCGGCCGATCTCTGAGACCGGCGCCCGCGCTCACCTATCCGCCGCGGCGATAGGCCCGGTGCAGCCGCGCCTCGGTCCAGCGCGCCAGCCGCACGAAGGGCAGGCCGATCAGCAGGTAGACCAGCCCGATCAGGATACCGGTGCCGAAATAGTCGTAATAGGTGGTCGAGAGCTGGACGTAGGTCTGCGTCAGTTCGACCATCGTGATCACCGATACCAGCGACGAGTCCTTCAGTAGCGAGATGAAGTCGTTGGTCGTCGGCGGCAGCACCAGGCGGATCGCCTGCGGGATGACGACATGGCGCAGCGCCTGGCGCTCGGTCATGTTCAGCGCCACGGCCGCCTCGTACTGCTGGCGCGGCACCGCCAGCAGGCCGGCACGGTAGTTCTCGGCCTCGTAGGCGGCGTAGTTGAAGCCGAGCGCCAGAACCCCGGCCAGGAACGGGTCCAGCTTCACCCCGATGTTGGGCAGGCCGTAGTAGATGAACAGGATCTGGATCAGCAAGGGCGTGCCGCGCACCGTCTCGATGTAGAGCAGCGCCAGGCGGTCGAGCAGCGTGCCGCCATAGACGCGCGCCAGCGCCAGCATCGCGCCGAGGGCGATCGCCAGCGCCATCGAGATCAATGAGATCTCGATCGTGGTGATCGCCGCCTTGCCGATCGCCGGCAGGAAGGCGACATAGCGCATCAGGCGGGCTTCCCACCCCTGCGGCCGGGTCGCGGCGACATAGGCGTCGAAGGCGGTGGGCTGGGCCGTCATCGGCCGTTTGTCGCCGGTGACGTCGGCCATCACCGGCGACCACAGGTTCCAGCGATCGAGGATCTCGCGCAGTTTGCCGGACTGGCGGATCGTGGCGATCGCCTGGTTGATCTCGGCCAGCAGCGCGGCGTTGCCCTTCTTTACCGCGACGCCGTATTCGATGCGGCCGACCGGACGGCCGACCAGTTGCAGCGCCCGATCGGGGCCGGCGTAGTAGACGCCGATCGGCGCATCCAGCAGCACCGCGTCGATGCGGCCGTTGCGCAGATCGTCATAGGCGTTGATCTCCTGATCGTAGGTTCGGACCGTGATGCCGCCGGCCCGGGTCAGCAGCATCTCGGCCTGGGACGCCTTCAGCGTGCCGACGGTCTTGCCGCGGGCCGCGGCCAGGTCGTCGATCGGCGGATCGCCCCGCCGGATCGCGAACTGGGCATGGGTGATCCAATAGGGCACCGAGAAGTCGACGGCGGCGGCCCGCTCGGGCGTGATCTCCAGCCCGTTGATCACGGCGTCGTACAAGCCGATCTCCAGGCCCGGCACCAGGCTGCCCCATTCGTTCTGCACGAACCGGGGCTGGCGTCCCATCGCCTCGGCGATCGCGTTCGCGATGTCGACCTCGACGCCGATGATATGTCCGGGCTTGTCCGGATCCTGGAAGACGTAGGGGGCGCCGGAATTGGCGTCGCCGCCCCAGCGCAGCAGCTTTTCCTGGCCGAAGGCGGGCAGGGCGGACAACAGGACGGCGAACAGCAGCGGCAGCACCCGGATCATCGTGGCCCTCACGCAAAGCGCTTCAGGAAGCGGCGCGTGCGCGGATCGCGCGGGTTCTCGAAGATCTCGTCCTCGTCGGAAATCTCGACGACATGCCCGCCTTCCATGAAGACGATGTAGTCGGATGCATCGCGGGCGAAGCGCATCTCGTGCGTCACCACGATCTGGGTCATGCCGTCCTGGTCCAGGTCGCGCATGACCTGCAGCACCTCGTCGACCAGTTCCGGGTCGAGGGCCGAGGTGGGCTCGTCGTAGAGCATGACCTGCGGGGCCATCGCCAGGGCGCGGGCGATGGCGCCGCGCTGCTGCTGGCCGCCGGACATGTTGGCGGGATGCCGGTCGATATGCGGCTTCAACCCGACCTTGTCGAGCAGCCGCACGGCCAGGGCATCGGCCTCGTCGCGGCCCATGCCCTTGACCACCATCGGCGCCAGCATGACGTTCTCGCGCAGCGTCTTGTGCGGGAACAGGTTGAAGCTCTGGAACACCATGCCGCATTGCGCGCGCAGCGCATGGGCCTTGGCCTGCAGCCTGGCGTCGAAAGGCTGGCCGGCAGCCCGTTCGATCTGCACCCCGGCGACGGCGACCCTGCCGGAATCAGGCGTCTCGATGAAATTCAGGCAGCGCAGCAGGGTGGACTTGCCGCAGCCCGACGGGCCGATGATCGATACCAGGTCGCCGGCAGCGATCGTCAGGTCGATGCCCCGTAATATCGGCTGGTCGTCGAAACTTTTGTGCAAGTTCTCGACGGCAACGATCTCGGCCGCTCCGGTCATTGTTGTGCAATCCCCCAACATCAGCGGCCGGCATTCTGCGGATCGTGCGTTTCCGATATTTTACCGATTTGTGACGATGGCGACGCGGCGACCGATAATGACTGTCACGGTGCTGTAATTGACTTTTTGCGGCCAGGCTGCCATATTGGCTACCGAAGCTGAGCCAAAACTCAGAAATTCAGGTGTATCATGTTCGCGCTTTGCGCACCCGCTGCCCCGGCGCAGTCGTCGGCCCCCGTCCAACCGTTCGGGATTGCCGAAAGCCGCATCACCCTGTGGATCGTCGAAGGCCATCATTAGGCCGACATCTGCCTGATTCCGTCGTGTAGCCCGCGCGCGCCGTCGAGCCGCGCGGCCGCGACCGCATCCACAGTTCTGACCGTTCCGGATCCCGTATCATGACCGCCCTGGCCACCGGCCTGCGGCAGGCCCGCGCGTTCGCGCGTGCCGCCGCCTACCTGCCTGAAACGACCTATTACGAGGCGACCACCCGGCGCGTCGCCGCCCCCGCGCTGTCCGGCGACATCACGGCCGACGCCGTGGTGATCGGCGGCGGCTATCTCGGCCTGACCACCGCGCTGCGCCTTGCCGAACGGGGCCGCGACGTGGTGCTGCTCGAAGCCGGCCGCGTCGGCGGCGGCGCCTCGGGCCGCAACGGCGGTTTCGTCCTGCCCGGCTTCACCGCCGGCAACGAGGCGATTGCCCATCGGCTGGGCGACCAGGCGGCGGCCGATCTGTGGGCGCTGTCGGTGGAAGGCGTCGCCGAGGTCAAGGCACTGATCGCGCGCCACCAGATCGATTGCGACCTGCGCGAGGGCGTCTTCGTCGCGGCGGCCGAAGCCGGCCATGCCCGCAGCCTGCGCCGCGAGGCGGCGACGCTGCGCCGCCATTTCGGCTATCGCAGCCTCGAGCATCTCGACGCCGCCGAGGGGCGCGGCGTCGTCGCCACCGAGCGCTATTTCGGCGGCAATCTCGACCGCAACGCCGCCCAGCTGCACCCGCTGCGCTATGCGGTCGGCCTGGCCGACGCGGCGCGAGCCGCCGGCGTGCGGATCTTCGAGCATTCGCCGGTGATCGCCGTCGACCAGACCGGGGCCGCGCCGGTGGCGCGTACCACGCTGGGGTCGGTCCGCGCCGGCTCGGTCGTGCTGGCGGCCAATGCCTATATCGGCGGGCTGGCCCCCGATGTCGCCGGCCGCATCCTGCCGCTCCGCACCTTCATGGTCGCGACCGAGCCGCTGCCGCGTGCGCTCGCCGACCGGCTGTTCCCGGCCGGGGCCGCCGTCTACGACACCCAGGCGGTGCTCGACTATTACCGCCTCGGTGCCGACGGGCGCCTGTTGTTCGGTGGCGGCTGCGCCGCCGGCGACTGGAGCCGCGAGCGTATCGCCCGGGCGATGCGCCGCAAGATCGGCAAGGTCTTCCCCGACTTGCGCGGGGTACGCATCGACTATGCCTGGGGCGGGCTGATCGACGTGACCGTCAACCGGATGACCGACGTCGGCCGGACCGCCGACGGGATCTGGTATGCCCAGGGTTTCTCCGGCCATGGCGTGGCGCTGACCGCGCGGACCGGCCGGGCGCTGGCCGACGCGATCTGCGGCGATGGTGCCGACTATGCCCGGCTGGCGGCCATGCCGCACCGGTCCGTGGCGCCGCTGCGGCCGATCGCCGGCCTGGCGCTGCAGGCCGGGCTGGTCTGGCAGCGGGTCCGTCAGGGCCTGGGCAGCAATGCCCTGATGTCGCTGTAGACGGGGTTACTTGAAGGTTTCGCCGGGGTAGAGGCCCCATAGCCCTTCCCGGGCCATGTAGCCCTTGCGGCCGGCGACCTGTACTTCGCACCACACGGAATCTCGGCAGGCCAGCAGCCGGACCTGTACGCCCGGCTCGGCCTGCAGCTCGACATCGCCGACCGGGCTGGGCTGATCGCGGACATCCTGGATGCCGCCCATCACCAGTGCGCTGCGCTTGCCGGTCAGCATGCTCTTGTGCACCCAGCCCTTGGTGCCGTCCTGCTCGCGGATCTGCCGCCAGTATTCGTGTTCGTCGACGATCTCGACCGGCAGGCCGCGGCGCTGATAGGACCAGGAAATCGGATAGCGCGGCCCCGGCCCGGTCCGCATGTTGACCCGGTCGGAGGCGAGCGCGACCCAGCGCGGCACCGGCAGGCCCGAATCGGCACCGATGCCGGCCTCGGCCGGCTTGCGCACCGGCGCGGGCGCGGCTTCCGCAGTCCCTGCGGCCCCGGCCTGCGCCGGGACGAACGCTGCCGCCAGCGCGATCAGCGCGGCCGGCAATGTCGCATGCATGGATGGCGGCAACACGTGTCCCCTGACTTCCGATTCACAATCCCCTGAGACCAGCTTTATGCCCCCGTGGTTAAAGAAGGGTCAAGCCTGGCCACCGCGTAGGCGATTTTACCCGCGAGGTAATGGCCGCGCGCCGACGGGCTGCGTAAGGTCGGTCCGCCATCATCAGGGAGAATGCCATGCCCGCGACAGCCCCGGCCCATTCCAAACCCGCGACCGAACCGCCGTTCGGGGCGATGCTGCGCCGCTGGCGCGGCCTGCGCGGCATGAGCCAGCTCGGCCTGGCGCTGGAAGCCGAGACCTCGGCGCGGCATCTCAGCTTTCTCGAAACCGGCCGGGCCCGGCCCAGCCGCGAAATGGCGCTGCGCCTGGCCGAAAGCCTCGATCTGCCGCTCAGGGAGCGCAATGCCATGCTGGTCGCCGCGGGCTTCGCGCCCATCTATGGCAACCGCCCGCTCGACGACGCCGATCTGAGCCAGGCCCGGCGCGCCCTCGACTTCATCCTGGAACGCCACGACCCGTTCCCGGCCCTGGTCGCCGATCGAGGCTGGAACCTGGTGATGGCCAATCGGGGCGCGGTGGCGATGATGGGGCGCCTCGGCCTGCCCAAGGGCCCAGGCCCGCTCAACATCATCAAGCTGCTGGTCGACCCGGAGGGCATCAGGCCGGCCCTGGTCAACTGGGCCGAGACCGTCGGCCACATGCTGTCGCGGGTTGCCGCCGAGGCGCGCGCCCGCGGCGACGATCCGGTGCTGAGCCGCCTGCTGGCCGAGGCCCGCGCCTTTCCCGACGTGCCGGCCCGCGAACAGGTCGACGCGGTGCCCCAGCCGCCGCTGCTGGAACTGATCTACGAGATCGACGGGCAGCGCACCCGCTGGTTCTCGACGGTGACGAGCTTCGGCACCGCCTGCGATGCCACGCTGCAGGACCTCAAGATCGAAGCCTTCCACCCGGCCGACGCGGCGACCGAGGCGGTGGCTCGCAGCTGGGCCGCCGCCGGATAGAGGGTGCGGCGGCGAAGGGAAATTGCCGCTTTCGGATGGTTCTGCTAGGAAGGGTCGCAAGCAACCAGCTGAACCTGGCAGAGTGAGGCCCATGTCGAAGAAAAAGCCCGTCGTCGTCGTCACGCGCAAGCTGCCCGATGCCATCGAGACGCGGATGATGGAGCTTTTCGACACGCGGCTGAACAACGACGATCATCCGCTGACCCAGGCCGAGCTGATCGAGGCGATGAAGACCGCCGACGTTCTGGTCCCGACCGTCACCGACAAGATCGATGCCGGGGTCCTGGCCCATGCCAACCCGAACATGCGGCTGATCGCCAGCTTCGGCAACGGCGTCGACCATATCGACCTCGGCGCCGCCCGCCAGCGCGGCATCACCGTGACCAACACGCCCGGCGTCCTGACCGAGGATACCGCCGACATGACCATGGCGCTGATCCTGGCCGTGCCGCGCCGCCTGACCGAGGGCGAGCGGGTGCTGCGCGAGGGCGGCTGGAACGGCTGGTCGCCGACCTGGATGCTGGGCAAGCGGATCTGGGGCAAGCGGCTCGGCATCATCGGCATGGGACGCATCGGCCAGGCCGTGGCCCGCCGCGCCCGCGCCTTCGGCCTGTCGATCCACTATCACAACCGCCGCCGCCTGCATGCCGAGATCGAGGGCGAGCTGGAGGCGACCTATTGGGAAAGCCTCGACCAGATGCTGGCCCGGATGGACATCATCTCGGTCAACTGCCCGCATACCCCGGCGACCTATCATCTGCTCTCGGCCCGGCGGCTCGACCTGCTGCGTTCGCATGCCTATATCGTCAATACCGCCCGCGGCGAGGTGATCGACGAGAACGCCCTGACCCGCAAGCTGCGCAAGGGCGAGCTGGCCGGGGCGGGCCTCGATGTCTTCGAGCACGAGCCGGCCGTGAACCCCAAGCTGCTCGAGCTGCCCAACATCGTCCTCCTGCCGCATATGAGTTCGGCGACGATGGAAGGCCGCGTCGACATGGGCGAGAAGGTCATCATCAACATCAAGACCTTTGCCGACGGCCATACCCCGCCCGACCGCGTGATCGCCGGCTTGCTCTGACCTGCCGCGGGCGCCGGCCGGGGTTCAGGCCAGCTTGGCGACCTCGATGACGATCGTCGTGGCGCCGGCGTCCCGGGCGTCGATCGTGCCGCCCAGCTGGCGGACGTAACCTTCGATCAGCTGGCGGCTCAGGCTGTCCGGGAATCCGAAGGGATCGACGATGCCGTCGGCCGATACGGTCAGCCGCTGGCGGCCGGCGGCGGCCGGCGACAATTCGACGGCGATCGCGGCGGGTGCGGTGTCGCCGGGGCTGAGCTGCTTGACCGTGCTGGAAACGATCTCGGTCAGCAGCATCGACAGGGTCACGGCCGCATCGGCCGGCACGCTCAGCCGCGGTACCGCCGTGCGGATCGCGACATGGCGCTTCCCCGCCGCCGACAGGTCCTGCAACTGGTTGCAAAGCATCGGCAGGAAGGCGTCGAGATCGACCAGCTGCAGGTCGTGGTTCTCGTAGAGATTGCGGTGGATCAGGGCCAGCGCATTGATGCGCGTGCGCAGCGCCAGCAGGGTCTCGCGCGCCGCCGGCTCGGTCACCGTCCGGGTCTGCAGGTTGAGCAGGCTGGCGATGATCTGCAGGTTGTTGCGCACGCGATGATGGATCTCCTTGATCATCTGGTCGCGATGCGCGATGGCCTCCTTGAGGTCGTCGCCGCGCCGGTCGGAGACATCCATCATTTCCATGATCGAGGTGCCGAGCTCGCGCAGTTCGAGCGGCGCGTCGTCGAGCCCGGTGGTGCGGGCGACCGGCCGCCCGGCGATGTAGTCGGTCGTCGCGTTGCGCAGATGCAGGATCCAGCGCACGATCATCCGGTGGGTCATCGCCCCGATGGCCAGCACCGCCACCAGCCAGATCGCCAGCAGGACCGCGAGATTCATCGCGAGCTTGGCCCGCAACGGCTTGAGGATCGCGTCGACGTCGCGTGCCATCGCTGCATAGAGCCGCTGCGGCACCAGGCTCGTCACCGCGATCACCAGGTCGTGGCCGCCACTGTCGCGGACCATCGCCAGCGCGGCTTCCTCGCTGCCGGCGGTGCGGACCAGCGCCGCCTGCGCCTCGGCCCCGAGGTCGAGCGGAGCACCGGCCAGCAACAGACGGCCGCCCTGGGCGTCCATCAGCGTCAGCGAGGTGTCCGGGGTCATGCGACCGGCCGACGAGGCCCCGAGAAGGGCGCCGAGATCGAAATAAAGCGCGACCACACCGGTGACTGCCCGGTCTGCGTCCAGCATCGGCAGGGCCGCGACCAGGGTGCGATCCTGCAGCGCCGGGCTCTGGAAGATCGACGAGACGATCAGGCGGCGCTCGGCAAGGGCATCCTGAAACCAGCGCCAGTTGCCGGCCGGCCCGACCGGGCGGCCGGCATCGCTGCGGCAGCGGATCACGCCGTCCGGCCCGGCGACGATCGCCATCCGATATTCCTTCAGCGTCGCCACCGCATCGCGTAGCGTGGCGTCGCACGCGGCCGCGCGCAATCCGCGGATGTCGGCATCGGCGGCCAGAAGCGACAGGATGCGGGCGGTGGCCCCCAGGACCCGCTGATGCTCGCGCGTCAGCAGGCTGGTCTGCTCGACCAGATTGCGCTCCGCCGTCGCGCGGTCCTCGCGATAGTCGATCACCGCCCGGACGATCCCGAGCATCGCCAGAGGGGCGAGGGTGACGGCGAGCGCGATGATCAGCCGCGTGCGGAGGGGCTGCGCCCGCCACACCATGATGGCGGAATCAGTTCCGGTAGCGCACGCCCGTCGGGACCGACGCCTGCATCATCGCGGTCAGCGAGGCGGCGCTGATGCGGGGATGCGTCGCCCGTGTGCCGGAATCGACGCCCTCGAACATCTGCAACAGGGTCTGCCGTGCCCGCGAAACCCGGCTCTTGATCGTGCCGACCGCGCAACCGCAGATATCGGCGGCCTCCTCATACGAGAAGCCGGCGGCCGCGACCAGGATCAGCGCTTCGCGCTGGTCATCCGGCAGGCGCTGCATCGCCTCGGCGAGATCCTGCAGTTCGACATGCCCCTGCTGCTCGGGCTGCGCCACCAGCTTGCCGGCGTGGACGCCCTCGACATCCTGGATCTCGCGCGCATGGCGACGGATATGGGAATAGAACACGTTGCGCAGGATGGTGCACAACCAGGCGCGCATGTTGGTGCCCGCGGCGAAGGAATCGCGGCTGGCCCAGGCCTTGATCAGCGCTTCCTGGGTCAGGTCGTCGGCCAGCGCCGTCCCGCCGCACAGCGAACGTGCCAGCGCGCGGACCGCCGAAAGATGGGTGACCAGTTCGGTCTTGAAGTCTTTCTCGCTCAGGCAGCCCTTTTCGACAAGGCGGTCGGCCTGGCCGACGTCGCACTTCGCCGCAAGATTTCCGGTCACTGCCATGTCCTCATCCCCTTGTTCCGCGACTGCCTGCAACCGTCCGCGGCGTCCAACGTCGTGCGCGAACGGCCCTTTTCATGGCATCGCGATCCCCGCCGGGATCCGATGCGCAGTACTATACGCCCGACCCCATTGTTCGGTTCCCAAAAAATCCGCGCGGGAAATGCGCTAAGTTCGGAACCGGATGTATCGCTCCATGGTTATTCTGGCCGTTACACGGGCGTGCGGTCTGCCGTCGACGGGCGATGGCGACCGGGTTGCGCCGAAAATGACCGCTTGGGGGGTCGATTGAGCAGGAGATTGGCAGAATGACTCAGGCGCAGGCGCAGCAGATCGTCGGCTATCTTCCCTTTCTGCGCCGTTATGCTCGGGCCTTGACCGGCAACCAGAAGTCGGGCGACGCCTATGTGCGGGCGACGCTCGAAGCGGCGGTGGCCCAGCCCGATGTCCTGGCGAAGGCGTCGTCGCGCCTGGGCCTCTACCGGCTGTTCCACGAGATGTGGGCAAGCCTGATGGTCGACAGCGACGATGCCCCGGCCGAAGGCTGGGAAGAACGCCGCAACGTCGACCTGAGGCTGCGGGCCCTCGTGCCACAGCACCGCCAGGTCTTGCTCCTCGTCTCGCTCGAAGGCTTCTCGACGCAGGAGGCGGCGGTCATCCTCGGCTGTACCGCCGACGAGGCGCAGCGGCATTTCGCCCAGGCGATGGACGAGTTGTCGGCCGGACTCGCCACCGAGATCCTGATCATCGAGGACGAGCCGGTCATCGCCCTGGACCTGTCGGCGATCGTCCAGGAACTCGGCCATACCGTGTTGCCGATCGCCACCACCCGCGACGAGGCGGTCAAGATCGCACGCCGTCACCAGCCCGGCCTGATCCTGGCCGATATCCAGCTGGCCGACGATTCCTCGGGCATCGATGCCGTGCGCGACATCCGCACCGGCGGGCCGGTCCCGGTCATCTTCATCACCGCCTATCCGGAACGGCTGCTGACGGGCGAGCGGCCCGAGCCGACCTTCCTCATCACCAAGCCGTTCCTGGCCGACTCGGTCAAGGCGGCGGTCAGCCAGGCATTGTTTTTCAACCCGCCGCCGGAAGCCGTCGACAAGGCAGGCTGAGGCAGCCGGGCGGACAGCAGAAAGGCCGGGGCGATCCCGGCCTTTTTTCATGGCGCGTGCGCGCGAGCGGCGCTGCCTCGACTCAGTTCCGGTTCTTGCGCTCGAGTTCCTCGATCAGTTTCAGGAAACTGTCGGGCAACGGCTCCTCGGCGGTTTCCTGAAACAGGTCGCGCAGGCCGCGCGACAGCCAGTCGTTGGCGCCTGCATCGACGGTGGGGACGACCGGATCCGCCGGTCCTTCGGCCGAGGCCACCGGGCGCTTGTCCGTCGCGGGCTTGCGAGACTCTGCCATAATTTGCGTCTTAAGCCATGCTCAACGGACGTGAAAGGGGCCAGCCATCCAGCGCGGAAGGCGGCAGACTTCCAACCGCCCATACGACCCGAAGGTTCCCAAAAATGTCACGACGCCGCAAGCGCGAGTCCGGCGATGCCGAGCCGTTGCAGATGGGTCGCGATCTGATCGGCGTCGTAGGGCTTGGGCAGGAAGCTGATCAGCGGATCCTGGCCCAGCCTTGCCTGCAGATCGCCCTGGCCATAGCCCGAGGCGACGATGATCGGCAGCCGGGCTTGCATCGCGCGCAATTCCTGGGCCAGCCCGTCGCCCTTGCGATCGGGCAGGCCAAGATCGACGATCGCGGCGGCGAGCCGGCTGCCCAGGAGCCGCGCCTTGGCGATCGCCTCGGTCGCGGTTGCCGCCTCCTCGACCCGTGCACCCAGCCCGGCAAGCGTTTCGGCCATCACCATGCGCACCAGGGGGTCATCCTCGACGACAAGGATGACGGACGCATCGGCTTCGATATCGAGCATGTCCCTGACCTTTGCCGACAATGCGGCATACGTGAATGGTTTGGTGATAAGCTGCACGCCCGGATCGAGCCGCCCGTCATGGACGATCGCGTTGCGGGCATAGCCGGTGGTGAAGAGGACCTTGAGACCCGGCAGCCGTGCCTGCGCCGCCTCGGCCAGCTGGCGGCCGTTCATGCCGCCGGGCAGGCCGACATCGGTGAACAGCAGGGCGATATCGTCGCGATGATCGATGATGTCGAGCGCCGCGGCCCCGTTCTGTGCCTGCACCACGCGATAGCCGATCTCGGTCAGGATGTCGACCGAGTGGGCGCGGACGTCGTCGTCATCCTCGACGACCAGGATCAGTTCGGACACCGGATGGACTGTCGTGGCCGCCGCGCCCTCGACGTCCTCGTCGTCCTCGACCTCGCCCAGCAGTCGCGGCAGGTAGATCTTGACCGTCGTGCCCTGGCCGACCTCCGAATAGATCTTCACGTGCCCGCCGGTCTGCTTGACGAAGCCGTAGACCTGGCTCAGCCCCAGGCCGGTGCCGTGCCCGACCCCCTTGGTCGTGAAGAACGGCTCGAAGGCCTGGGCGACGACCTCGCGCGTCATGCCGGTGCCGGTATCACTGATCGCGATGACGATGTACTGGCCGGGCACGACCTCGGCCTGGAACGCGGCATAACCTTCGTCGAGATAGGCATTGGCCGTTTCGATCGTCAGCCGGCCGCCTCCGGGCATCGCGTCGCGGGCATTGACCGCCAGGTTGAGGATCGCGCTTTCGAGCTGGTTGGGGTCGGCATGGGTCCGCCACAGCCCGCCCGCCAGCACGGTCTCGATGGCGATGCCTTCGCCGAGCGTCCGGCGCAGCAGGTCCGACATCGTGGCGACCAGCTTGTTGGCGTCGACCGGGCGCGGCGCCAGCGGCTGGCGGCGCGAGAAGGCCAGCAGCCGCTGGGTCAGCGCGGCGGCGCGCTGGGCGCCGCGGAAGGCATTTTCCGCGGCACGCTTCACCCGGCCGATATCGGTGTGTTCCCGCGCGTACTGCCGCTGCAGCGTTTCGAGATTGCCGATGATGATGGTCAGCAGGTTGTTGAAGTCGTGGGCGACCCCGCCGGTCAGCTGGCCGATCGCCTCCATCTTCTGCGACTGGCGCAGCGCCTGCTCGACCCGCTCCCGCTCTGCCGCCTCGATGCGCAGCTGCTCGTTGGTGCGGCTCAGCTCGGCCGTCCGCTCGGCCACCCGCGCTTCCAGTATCTCGTTCAGGCGGAACTGGGCCAGCTCGGCCTGGCGCAGTTCCGCCTCGGTCTTGCGGCGCTGGGCGATCTCGGCCTGGGCGGCCTGGTAGAGCCGCGCATTGTCGATGGCGATGGCGGCCTGGGCGGCGATCCCGATCACCAGCCGTTCGGCCCGTTCGGTGAACCGTGCCGGCTCGGGGTGGCCGAAGAAGAGGCCGCCCAGCACCTCGCCGTTGCGCGAGACCACCGGCATGGAAAGATAGCTGCGCACCGGCAGGTGCCCGTCGGGCATCCCCCGGTACGGAGCGTTCCGGCCATAGCGCGGATCGGCCAGGATATCGTCCGAGCGCACCACGCCGACACCGTCGAAGGTCGGGGCGAACACGGCGGTGTTGCGCGGCATCGGGAATTGCTCGAACGCCGAACGCGGCACGCCCGAAATCGTGTAGAGGGTGTAGCGCGCGCCGGCGTCGTCGAGAACGTTGTAGAAGAAGGCGCCGAAGGCCGCGCCGGTCAGCGCGGTCGCGGCATCGGTGACCGTCTGCACCGCGCGTTCGAGATCGAGTTCGCCGGCGATCGTCGTGCCGATCCGGTTCAGGATTTCCAGCGTGCGGGCCTCTTCCTCCAGTGCCGTCTCGGCCTGGCGGCGGATCGCCGCCAGTTGCAGGTTCGAGGCGACCCTCGCGATCATCTCGCGCGCCGAGAACGGCTTGGTCAGATAATCGTCGGCGCCCGCTTCCAGGCCCTCGATGCGCGCCTCGTCGCCGGCCCGCGCCGACAGCAGCAGCACGGGGATGCGCCTGAGCGTCGCGTCCGCCCGCAGCGCCCGCAGCAGGCCGAAGCCGTCCAGCCCCGGCATCATCACGTCGCTCAGCACCAGATCGGGCGCGACGGCGCGCGCGGCGGCCAGCGCCGCCCCGCCGGTGCCGACCGCCTCGACCGAATAGCCGGCCCCGCGCAGCAACCGGCTGATGTAGTCGCGCATGTCGGCATTGTCGTCGGCCAGCAGGATGCGCTCGCCGGTGCCGGGGGGACCGGACGCCGATCCGGCGGCGCCCACCGCGGCGAACATCGTCTCCTCGTCGCCCGCGCCGTCGCGGGGCAGCCAGCGCAGCGCCTCCTCGACATAGGCGCGCGCCCGGCCCGGCCCTTGCGGGCGCATGGCCGCATCGCGGACCAACCGCTCAGCCGGCAGATGCGCGGTGCCCAGAGGCAGGGTCACGGTAAAGCAGGTGCCACGGCCCGGGCTCGAATCCGCGGTGATCGTGCCGCCATGCAGCCGCACCAGCTCGCGCACCAGCGCCAGGCCAATGCCCGACCCTTCGAAACTGCGCCCGGGGGCCCCCTCGACCCGATGAAACCGTTCGAACAGGTGGGCAATCTGGTCGGCGGCGATGCCGGTGCCGGTATCGGTAACGGTGAGCACCGCCGCACGGCCGTCCGTCGACGGGCGCAGCGCCACCGCGACCTCGCCGTCGAAGGTGAACTTGAAGGCGTTCGACAGCAGGTTGAGGACGACGGTTTCCCACATGTCGCGATCGACATGGACGGCAAGCGGCGCCGGGCAGTCGACGCGGAAGGCCAGCCCGGCCTTCTCCATCGCCGAGCGGAAGTTGGCCGCCAGTTCGGCGGTGTAGGCGCCCAGATCGGTCTCGACGAAGGCGGCCTGCGCGCGACCGGCCTCGATGCGCGAGAAGTCGAGCAGCGAGTTGACGAGCTTCAGCAGGCGCAGGCCGTTGCGATGGGCTGCCTCGAGCCGCTCGCGATCACCGGGGCCCGCCGCGACCAGCATTTCTTCCAGCGGCCCCAGCATCAGCGTCAGCGGCGTGCGGAACTCGTGGCTGACATTCGAGAAGAAGGCGGTCTTGGCCCGGTCGATCTCGGCCAGCGCCTCGGCGCGCTTGCGCTCCTCCTCGTAGGCCTTGATGTTGCCGAGACTTGCCGCGACCTGGCCGGCGACGAGGTCGAGAAAGCCGGCATAGGCCTCGTCGACCGCGCAGAACGGGTTCAGCCCGGCGATCAGGAAACCGGCGGGCCCGTCCTGGCCTTGTGCGGCCAGCGGCAGCACCATCGCCGCATGGGGCGGCGCATCCCAGCCGGCAGGCGCCGGCAGCGTGGCAGCCGGCAGCGGCAGGGTGCGCGACGGGCCCTGCAGTATCGATCCCGGCCAGGCCGCCTCGCCGGGTACGGCTTCCGCCGGGCTCAGCGCGGTATCGGCGGCGACGCCGGTGGCGCAGGCAAGCCGTGCCCGCCGCCCGTCGTCCTCAAGCAGGTAGGTAAGGGTGAACGGCAGGTCGGAGATGTCGGTGGAAAACGCCCGCCGCAACGCATTGGGCAGCCGTGCCATCGCATTGATGCCTGCCAGTTCGCCCGACAGTTCCCGCAGCAGCGCAAGGCGCCGCTCGCCGATCACCCGCTCGGTCACTTCGGTGACGACGCAGAGCATGCCGGCGATCTGCCCGGCGTCGTCGGCGACCGGACTGTAGGAAAAGGTGTGGTAGGTCTCCTCCGGATAGCCGGCGCGCTGCAGGAACAGCAGCAGCCCCTCGTCCCAGGTCGCTTCCCCGGTGGCCAGCACCTTGTCGATGCGGGGGCCGATATCCTTCCAGATTTCCGCCCAGACCTTGCGGGCGGAGGTGCCGAGGGCCCAGCCATGCTTGACCCCGAGGGTCGGCCGATAGGCGTCGTTGCAGAAGAAGGTGAGGTCGGGGCCCCAGGCCATCCACATCGCATAGCGCGACGACAGCATGATGCGGATGACGGTCTTCAGCGCTTGCGGCCAGTTCTCGGTCGGGCCGAGCGGGGTGGCGGCCCAGTCCTTCGCCCGCATCGCGGCGCCCATCTCGCCGCCGCCGGCGAGAAAGGAGGTGCCGATTGGATCTGCCGGACTGTTCAAGCCATCCATCCCCGCCCCACGATGCCCGCGCGGCCACTCCCCGTGGCCGTCACGTCAACGGTAAGCAGCAATGCGCGAGATAGGCAGGACGTTCCCGCAACCGCTCGTAATAGTCGCGGACATGCGGCAGTTCCGCCCGCGTCGCCGGCGGGGGCAGGTGATACCAGCGATGGACGAACGGCCCGACGGCGAGATCGGCGGCCGTGAAGCTGTCGCCGGCAACGTAGGGCTGGCGGGCCAGCACGTCGTCGAGCAGGCGCCAGCGCTGGTCGGCGACGGGGCAGGCCGCCTGGACGGCGGCCAGGTCGCGCTGGTCCTCGGGGGTGCGGATCAGCTGGATGAAGATGGTGCCGATCGGCGGATTGAGTTCGGTCAGCACCCAGTCCATCCACTTTTCGACCAGGGCACGGCGCGCCGGGTTGGCGGGCAGCAGACCCTCGCTGCCGCGGCTGGCGGCCAGATAGCGGACGATCGTGTTGCTTTCCCAGACGATCAGACCGTCTTCCTCCAGCACCGGGATCTTGCGGTTCGGATTCATCGCGCCGAACGCCGGACCATCGAGCTGGCCGAACGGCCCGCCGACGTCGACGCGCTCATAGGCGAGGCCGAGCTCCTCGGCGGTCCACACCACCTTCATCACGTTGATCGAATTGCGCCGGCCCCAGATCCTGACCATGTCCCCTCCATCCCCCGTCGTTCCCGATGCGTCGCCGCATCATGGCGGGGCGGCAGGGACCGATCAATCACGGTACTGTGATAGTGGAGCGTTCGCCGCAAAGCGGGCAGTCGGGATCCTTCGGCACGGTGATCGTGCGGAATGTCATCTCCAGCGCGTCGTGCATGACGAGGCGCCCGGACAGCGAGCGGCCGAGCCCCAGGATCTCCTTGACCACTTCGGTCGCCTGCAGGGCGCCGATGGTGCCCGCGAGGGCGCCGAGCACGCCGCCCTCGGCACAGTTCGGGATCATCTCGGGCGGCGGTGGCGCGGGGAAGAGGCAGCGATAGCAGGGATGGTTCGCGCCCAGATGCGCCTTGAAGGTGGAGAGCTGCCCGTCGAAGCGCAGGATGGCGCCCGAGACCAGCGTGCGGCCGAGCGCGAAGCAGACGTCGTTCAGCAGGAAGCGGGTGTCGAAATTGTCGCTGCCGTCGGCCACGATGTCGTAACTGCCGATCAGCGCACGGGCGTTGGCCTGGGTCAGCCGCTCGCGATGAGGCACGAGGCGGATATCGGGGTTCAGGGCGGCCACCGCGCGGGCGGCGCTGTCGACCTTCGGCGTGTCGATATCGGCGGTGCGGTGGAGGATCTGGCGTTGCAGGTTCGACAGGCCGACGACATCGTCGTCGACGACGCCGATCGTGCCGACCCCGGCAGCGGCGAGATAGTAGATCAGCGGCGAACCCAGGCCCCCGCCGCCGACGACCAGCACCCTGGCCCGTAGCAGGGCCTGCTGCCCGGCGCCGCCGATCTCGCGCAGGATGATGTGGCGGGCGTAGCGTTCGAGCTGGTCGTCGTCCATGGGGTTCCCGTTGACGTTGTCGATCGTTGCCCGGCCTTCGCCGGGGCAACGATCGACGCAAGCTGGCGGTCGCCGGGACCTTACAGGCCTTCGAACAGCGCGGTCGAGAGATAGCGCTCGGCAAACGACGGGATGATGACGACGATCTGCTTGCCGGCCATTTCCGGCTCGGCCGCCACCTCGAGCGCCGCATAGAGCGCCGCACCCGACGAAATGCCGCAGGGCAGGCCTTCGAGCCGGGCGGCCTTGCGCGCGGTGTCGAAGGCCGACTGGTTCGACACGGTGATGACCCGGTCGATCAGGTCCTTCTGCAGGATGTCGGGCACGAAGCCGGCGCCGATGCCCTGGATCTTGTGCGGGCCGGGTTGGCCGCCCGACAGCACCGGGCTGTCCTCGGGCTCGACCGCGATCACCTTGAACGACGGCTTGCGGCTCTTCAGCACCTGGCCGACGCCGGTGAGCGTGCCGCCGGTGCCGACGCCCGAGATCAGCACGTCGGCCCCGCCGTTGGTGTCGGTCCAGATTTCCTCGGCGGTGGTGGCGCGATGGATCGCCGGGTTGGCCGGGTTCTGGAACTGCTGGGGCATCACCGAATTCGGAATCTCCTTCAGCAGCGCCTCGGCCCGGGCGATGGCCCCCTTCATGCCCTTCTCGGCCGGCGTCAGCTCGAGCTCGGCGCCCAGCAGCTTCAGCATCTTGCGCCGTTCCAGCGACATCGATTCGGGCATCACCAGGATCAGGCGATAACCCTTGGCCGCGGCGACGAAGGCCAGCGCGATGCCGGTATTGCCCGAGGTCGGCTCGATCAGGGTCGAGCCTTCGGCAATCTTGCCCTCGCGCTCCATCGCCTCGATCATCGCCACGCCGATGCGGTCCTTGACCGAGGATAGCGGGTTGAAAAATTCGAGCTTGGCCAGGATGTCGGCCTTGACGCCGGCGTCGGCGGCGAGGCGCTTCAGCCGGACCAGCGGGGTGGCGCCGATAGTCGCGACCATCGAGTCGTAGACGCGGCCGCGGGCGGTGAATTCATTGGCCATGATGTGCTCCTGGGGCTCTTTTTCGGGTTCTGGTTCTAGATGGTGAAGTCGGCGCGGGCGCCGCGGTCGGGCACGATGCCGCGCTCGGCCGAGCGCTGGCAGAGTTCCTCGAGGCTGATCGCATCGAGCCGCCGCATCATCTCCTCGCGCAGTTCGGCGACCAGCGGACGCACGACCAGCAGGCCGATCTCTGAACCGGTCTCCTCCTCGTCGGGGCCGTCCCCCTCCTCGCCGGCGTCGATGGCGCGCACGACTTCGCCGAGCGAGATGCGGCGCCGTTCGCGCGCCAGCGTGTAGCCGCCGCGGGGGCCGCGGACGCCCTTCAGCACGCCGGCGTGAACCAGCTGCTGCATCACCTGTTCCAGGTAACGCTGCGGAATGCCCTGGCGGCGGGTGATTTCCTTCGACTGCACCGGCTCGGGCCGGGCGTGGTAGGCGATATCGACCACGGCCTCGACGGCGAACATGGTCTTGCGCGGCAGTTTCAGCATGACGGTCTCTTCAGGATTTGACGCCGGTCGATCCGAAGCCGCCGGCCCCCCGGGCCGTATCGGGCAGATCGTCGACTTCGGCGAGGAGGGCACGGGTGACCGGCGCGACGACGAGCTGGGCAATGCGATCGCCGCGATTGATGGTGAAGCTGTCGGATCCCAGGTTGATCAGGATGATCCCGACCTCGCCGCGATAGTCTTCGTCGATCGTGCCGGGGCTGTTGACCAGCGCGATGCCGTGCTTGAGCGCCAGCCCGGACCGGGGCCTCACCTGCGCCTCGTAACCGGCGGGCAGCGCGATGGCGAGGCCGGTCGGGATCAGCCGCCGTTCGCCCGGGGCCAGCGTCACCGGCTCGGCGACCGCCGCGACGACGTCGAGCCCCGCGGCGCCGGCGGTGGCATAGGCGGGCAGGGGGAGATCGCGGCCATGGGGCAGCCGCCGGACGGCGACGACGGGGACTTGGTCGGCCATCGGTCAGGAACCCTCGGCAAGATGTTCGGCGATGCGGCTGGCGAGGCGGCGGGCGACCTCGCCCTTGGTCAGTTTCGGCCAGTCCTCGACGCCGTCCTCGGTCAGCAGCAGGACCGAGTTCTCGTCGCCACCGAACGTGCCGGTGCCGGTGCCGACGTCGTTGGCGACGAGCCAGTCGCAGCCTTTGCGCCGGCGCTTGGCATCGGCATTGCGCAGCAGATGCTCGGTTTCGGCGGCAAAGCCGATGACGAGGCGCGGCCGGGCGGTGGGATGGTGGCTGACGGTGTGCAGGATGTCGGGATTCTCGGTCAGCGTCAGCGCCGGGATGGTCTGGCCGTCCTTCTTCATCTTCTGCCGTGCCTCGCCAGCCACCCGCCAGTCGGCGACGGCGGCAGCAAAGATTGCTGCATCGAGCGGCTGGCCGGCCTCGCAGGCAGCCTCGCAGGCGGCCAGCATCTCGCGCGCGCTCTCGACGTGCAGCGTCTCGATGCCTGGCGGGTCGGGGATGGCGACCGGACCGGCGACGAGCAGGACGCGGGCGCCCAGTTCGGCCAGCGCCGTGGCGATGGCGTGCCCCTGCTTGCCGGAAGAATGGTTGGAGATGTAGCGCACCGGATCGATCGGCTCGCGCGTCGGGCCGGAAGTGACCAGGATCCGCCGGTCGGCCAGCGGGCCGTCGCCGCGCCCCAGTTCCGCCATCACGGCCGCGACGATCTCGGCCGGTTCGGCCATCCGGCCGGGGCCGAATTCGCCGCAGGCCATGTCGCCGTCGTTCGGACCGACGAACAGGATGCCGTCGCGCCGCAGGGTGGCGAGATTGCGCTGGGTCGCCGGATGATTCCACATCCGCACGTTCATCGCCGGCGCGATCATCACCTTCTTGTCGGTGGCCAGCAGCACCGTCGAGGCGAGGTCGTCGGCCCGGCCGGTGGCCATGCGCGCGATCAGGTCGGCGGTGGCCGGTGCCACCACGACGAGATCGGCACTGCGCGACAACTGGATATGACCCATCTGCGCTTCGTCGGTCAGGTCGAAAAGCTCGCCATAGACCGTGTCGCCCGACAGCGCGCCGACCGAAAGCGGCGTGACGAATTCGCGCGCCGCTTGCGTCATGACGCAGCGCACGGCCACGCCGCGCTCCCGCAGGCGGCGAATGAGTTCGAGCGACTTGTACGCTGCGATTCCGCCGGCAATGACGAGTAGGACACGCCTGGGCTGAGTCGCCACTGGTAATCTCCATCTGGAGTGTGAATTCATATTTAATACACTTCACCCGGCAGAGCAATACAAATTTTAACGATATACAGCCTTGGCGGGTGGTTATTGTTATTCGCTTCAATCCTTGATCGATAAATTACTTACATATGACGTAAGTATTGTCTCTTTTTGTAACTGCCTGTAAACAAACAACAATTACATAAAATTCAACTTTATTCGCTTGAAGCCGCGAAAATCGTTGGCTTACAGTCCACTCATCGTTGGTCAGTTGTCCTGAAGCGCCGGCGGGCGCCACGGCTCAAGATCGGCAAAAGAACGCCACCACGACACATAAGGGGTGCCGGCGATGCGAGTACTGGTGATCGAAGACAAGGCCCCGCTGCTCGAAAGCATGCTGAGCGGCCTGAACAAGCTGGGGTTCGCCGCCGAAGGTCGCGGCACCCGCGCCGACGCCGAAGAGGCGCTGGCCCACAACCGCTATGATGCCGTCGTGGTGGAACCCACGCTTCCGGACGGCGACGGCGATGATCTCATTCGCAACGTGCGTGTGGCCGACGGGCTGACGCCGATCCTGATCGTGTCGGGCCGGCTGTCGGTCCCCGACAAGGTCCGCGGCCTCGATCTCGGTGCCGACGACTATCTGGTCAAGCCGATCGACGTCGACGAACTGGCCGCCCGCATCCGCGCGGTCACCCGCCGGGCGCAGGCGGTGCGCGGCGAGTCGCTGCGCTGCGGCAATCTGGTCTTCGAACCGCGCCTGCGCGCGCTGCGGATCGGCGGTCAGCCGCTGGTCCTGTCGCGCCGCGAATGCGAATTGCTGGAACTGCTGCTGCGTCGCGCCGGCGAGCCGATCGGCAAGTTCGAGCTGGACCAGGCCATCTACGGCGACAATGCCCGGCACGGGTCGAACAGCCTCGAAGTGCTGGTGCATCGCCTGCGCCGACGCCTGGCGAATTCCGGGTCGACGGCCCAGTTGCAGACCGTTCGCGGCGTCGGCTACGTCCTCGTCGAGGCCTGATCGCCCCGGCGGCCGCCTCAGCTCCAGTATGCGTAGACCGTCATCACCAGGACGGTCATCAGCAGGACGACGATTGCCCAGCCCATCCAGCGCTGACCCCGGTTGGCGTCGGCGATGGCCTGGGCCAGCCGCCGGGTCGAATCGTCGTCCAGCCTGACCCCGCCATTTTCGCCGATCAGCCGGTCGATCTGGTCGAGACGCTCGACCAGCATCGGCAGGCGGCGAACCAGGCGGCGGCCGTAACCGACCCACTCCTTGACCGCGCCGGGCCCGACCAGGTCGCCCATCCAGGATTCGACCACCGGGCGCGACACTTCCCAGAAATTGACCTGGGGATCGAGGCTGCGGGCCACACCCTCGACCGTCACCATCGTCTTCTGCAACAGCAGCAGATGCGGCTGGGTCCGCATTCCGAACAGTTCGGTCACCTCGAACAGCTGGCCGAGCAGCCGGCCGACGGAGATTTCCGTGACCGGACGGCCGAGAATCGGTTCGCCGATGGCCCGTGCCGCCTGCGCGAACAGCGGGACCGACCGGTCGGGCGGCACATAGCCGGCGGCGAAATGGACCTCGGCCACCTTGACGTAGTCACCGGTGAGAAAGCCGTGCAGCATTTCGGCCATGAAGCGCCGCGTCGCCCGGTCCAGCCGGCCCATGATGCCGAAATCGACGGCGACGAGTCGGCCGTTCCGGTCGACGAACAGGTTGCCGTGATGCAGGTCGGCATGGAAGAAGCCATCCTGCATCGCCTGCTTCAGGAACGCGCGGATCACCTTGGCCGACAATTCCTGCAGGTCGTGCCCGGCCGCTGCCAGCCCGACGATGTCGTCGACGGGCAGGCCGTCGATGCGCTCCATCGTCATCACACGCTTGGCGGTGCGCTGCCAGTCGACCAGCGGCACGCGGAAATCGTCATCGGCGGCGAAATTCTCCGCCAGTTCCGCCGCGGCCGCGGCTTCGAGCCGCAGGTCCAGCTCCAGCATGACGGATTCGCGCAAGGTGGCGACGACCGACAGCGGCCGCAGCCGGCGCAGCCGCGGCGCCAGCCGTTCGGCCAGGCCTGCCAGCCATTCGAAGAGGTCGAGGTCGCGCCGGAACGTCGCCTCCACGCCCGGCCGCAGCAGCTTGATCGCCACCGGCCGCCCGTCGGCGGTGACGGCGAAATGCACCTGGGCGATCGATGCGGCGGCGACCGGCTGGCGGTCGACCGACAGGAACAGCGCATCGAGCGGCTGGCCCAGCTCCGCTTCGATCAGCAGCTGCGCGTCCGCAAACGGGAACGGCGGCAGCCGGTCGCGCAGCCGGCCGAGCGCCGCGGCAACCTCGGTGCCGACAACATCGGGTCGCACTGACAGCAGCTGGCCGAGCTTGATGAAGGTCGGGCCGAGCGCCATGCAGGCATTGGCCAGGCGCACCCCCGGCGGGTGGCCGACGCTTTCCGGGCGGCGCGGCAGGGCGGCATAGGCCCGCCACGCCATCAGCACCGCCGGCGGCAGCGGCAGTTCGTCCAGCAGGAACAACGCATCGTGCCGGGCGAGGGTAGCCGCGATCTCGTTCAGTCGGCGCAGATGGCGGATGGCCGGAATCATGACTGCGCCTTCAACTCGATGAACTCAGATGCGCCAGGCGCCGTGAACGGCGGCGATGCCCCCGGTGAGGTTGCGCCACGTGACCCGGGACAGGCCGGCGGCCTCGATCATCGCCGCGAAACGGCGCTGGTCGGGGAAACGGCGGATGCTTTCGGCGAGATACTGGTAGGCCTCGGCGTCCCCGGCGACCTTGGCGCCTAGCCATGGCAGCGCGGTGAACGACCAGCGATCGTAGAGCCGGTCGAGGATTGGCAATTCGACGGTCGAGAATTCGAGACACATGAAGCGGCCACCCGGCCGCAGCACCCGGCGCGCCTCGGCCAGCGCGGCCGGAATGTCGGTGACGTTGCGGATGCCGAAGGCGATCGTATAGGCATCGAGGCTCGACGATTCGATCGGCAGCTTCTCGGCATCGCCGACGACCCACTGCAATCCGTCGAAGCGGCCCTGGTCCACGGCGCGGTCGCGGCCGACCGACAGCATGTTCTCGTTGATGTCGAGGACGGTGACGCCGATGCCCGGGGCGGCATCGAGCATGCGGAACGCGATGTCGCCCGTGCCGCCGGCCACGTCAAGCACGCGCCAGTCTGGCCGGGGCCGCAGCGAGGCGACGAAATCATCCTTCCACAGGCGATGCACGCCGCCCGACATCAGGTCGTTCATGATGTCGTAGCGCTTGGCCACGCTGTCGAACACGCCGCGGACCAGCCGGGCTTTCTCGTCGCGCGGCACGTCGCGCATGCCGAACGAGGCGGTGGAATCGTGTTGGCGGTCAGCCATGGCCATTGCGTTTCTCCGCGTTGCGGATGGCGGTGATCAGCCGCAGGCGCAGCTGCGGCACCGAGAACGGCTTGGCGACATAGCCGTCGACGCGTGCCGCCAGCGCGGCATGTACGGCCTCGGCGTCGGTACGGGCGGTCAGCATCACGAAGGTGGCCCGCGGCCGCAGCCGCCGGGCCGCGCGCAGCACTTCCATGCCGGTCGCCTCGGGCATGTTCCAGTCCGAGACGATCAGGTCGAAGACCAGCGGGCTCTGCAGGTGTTCGATCGCCTCGCGGCCGTTCTGGGCGATGATGAACTGGTTCATCCCCAGTTCGCCCAGTGCCTGCAGCTGCAGCTTGCGCGAAAACGGCTCGTCCTCGGCCATCAGTACCCTGATCTCGGCGAAATTGATCAGGGTATGGGCCGGCCGGCTGCGCGAGGACGGCATGCCGATCATGTGGACAGGCCGATCATGTGGACAGGCCGATCATGCGAGATCCGGCCGGTTCAGCGCGATCGTCGCGCGCGCTTCAGCCAGGGCGGCCTGCAGGTCTGAGCCGAGTGCCGGATCGCCCTTCGCCGCCTCGACCGCGCGACAGGCACGCGACAGGGCATTGAGACCGAGCTGCGAGGCGGCGCTTTTCAGCGAATGGCCGGCACGGGCAAGACGCGCCGCGTCGCCCGAGGCGATTGCGGCGGCCGCGATCGCCATGCTCTCGTGGGCGGCGCCGATCAACTCGGCAAGACCGTTGCGGCCGAATCTCGCCATCAGCGCTGCCATCACGGCCGGGTCGAAATCGGGCTCGGTCTCGTCGCCGGCAACGCGCGCGCGCGGTGTGGTGACCTCGGGCGTGCCGGCCAGCGCCGTCTCGATCACGGCCAGGAGTTCGTCGAGGTCGACGGGTTTGCCCAGGACGAGGTCCATGCCCGCTTCCTCGCAGGCCGTGATGTCCTCGGGCTCGGTATCGCCGGTCAGCCCGATGATCGGGACGGTCTCCCCGCGCCGGCTGGCCCGGATCGTGCGGGTGGCGGCCAGACCGTCCACCTCGGGCATGTAGCGGTCCATCAGCACCAGATCGACCGACTGGTCGGCAAAGCGGGCAACCGCCGCGCCGCCGTCCTCGGCCGGCACGACGGCGAAACCGGCCGACTGCAACAGGCGGCTGACCATCTTGCGGCTGGTCGGGTCGTCTTCGGCGACGAGGATCAGGCCGCGGTGACTGGTTTCGGTGGCAGCGCTCATGCCCGGCACCATAAAGGAGGGCGGCGCATCATGACAACGACGGCCGCCGCCTTAATGCGCCGTAAGCGGTCAGGCCTGGGTATCGACGCCCACGGCCTCGGGACGCGGGCCGCCCTTGGAGACACCGACCTCGGCGGCCTTCAGCAGGCGGCCGGCAATGGTGTAGCCGAACGAGACCATGTGAACGACGGTACCGGCCGGCTGCGACGGATCCTCGACCTCGAACATCGCATTGTGCAGGTTCGGGTCGAAGCGGGCGCCGCGCGGGTCGATCCGCTTGATGCCGTGACGCTCGAACACGTTCAGCAGCTCGCGCTCGGTCATTTCGACGCCGGTCAGCAGGTTCTTCACCGGCTCCGGCAACTCGGCATCGGCCGGCACCGAGGTCAGGGCGCGCGTCAGGTTCTCGGCCACCGGAATGATGTCGCGGGCGAATCGGCCGGCGGCATTCTTGACGGCTTCGTCCTTGTCGCGCTCCAGCCGGCGGCGGGTGTTCTCGACCTCGGCCGCGGCGCGCAGCGCGCGGTCCTTCAGCTCGGCGATCTCGGCCTCGGCGGCGGCAAGGCGCTCGGCAAGGGCCTGGGCGGCGGCGATCGGGTCGGGCGTCCCGGCGGCATCGTTGGCCGGCGCGGCGGACGCGGGATTCTGTTCGGGTTGCGGCGCGGCCGCGTCATGGGCATTGGTGCTGTCGGTCATGGCCGCATATTTAGCGACTCTCCCGCCCGGAAAAAAGGGGGCGGAAGAGGTTTTCTGCCGCGATTTCAGGCGGTTCAACCCGGGGCGAGGTTCCGGCACCGGTGATCGGACGCCCTGCCGGGCATCCGCGCCACCGCGCCGCGCCAGCCCCCGCCATCGCCGCCGCTTAGTCGAGTTTCAGCCCGCGCGCCCCGCGCAGGTCGGCGCCTTCCAGGGTCGCGCCGCGCAGGTCGGCGCCATCGAAGACGCAGTCCTGCAGATCCGCCCCGGTAAAGTCGACGTCGCGCAACCGGGCGCGGGTGAAATCGACCCGGGGCATGCGCGCCTTGCGCAGCACCGCGCCGGAAAGGTCGACGCCGGCCATGCGCGCATCCTCGAAATGGGCCGGCCAGGACGCATTCAGCGTGCCGGTGATCGGCACCGGCGTCGCGCGAATGCCGACCAGGCTTGCCCCGGTCAGGTTGGCGCGATTGAGGTTGGCGCCGCGCAGATCGCCCTGGTTCAGCGCGACGTCGCGCAGGTCGCAGCCCGACAGGTTGGCCATCATCAGGTTGATCGCCATCATGTCGGCCCCGGCGAGCAGGCTGTGGCTGAGATCGGCCGCCGACAGCATCAGCGACGACAGGTTCTGCTTCTGCATGTCGTAGCGCGACAACTCGGCGCGCTTGCCCTTCTGGCCGCCGGAGAAGATCCACTCGGCATGATTTTGCACGACCTCGGCGATGGTCGCGCCGAGCTGGTCGAGGCTGCGCGGCAGCAGGGCGCGCGAGAGATCGACGCGCGAAAGGTCGACGGCCTCGAGCATCGCGCCGCAGAGATCGGCATTCTCCAGGTTGGCCGAGGTCAGGATGGTACCCGACAGGATGGCGCCGTGCAGGATCGTGCCGACCAGCACCGCCTCGGTCAGGTCGGCGCCGCGCAGGTTCGAGCCCGACAGATCCGCATAGGACAGGTCGGTACGGATCATCTTGACATTGGTCAGGTTGCAGTCGGTCAGGTCGGTCTGGACCGCGAACGACCCGTTCATCTTGGCACCGGCCAGGTTGGCCCGCTTCAGCCGGGCCTGGGCCATGTTGGCCGCCGAGGTCTCGAAGCGGACCGAGACCAGGTTGCCCTTGGTGTCGCGGCGCATCAGCGTGCCGTCGCGCAGGTCGGCTTCGGCCAGCGTCGCGTCCGACATGTCGGCGCCGCGGAAACAGGCGCCGCGGAGGTCGGCACGGGTCAGGTCGCAGCCTTGCATGCGCGCTTCGCGCAGGTCGGTCGCGAACATCGTGGCGGCATAGAGCTTGGTGCGGCGCAGATCGGCATTGCGCATGTCGGCGCCGGAAAAATCGGCGTTCGACAGGTCGTAGTCGCGCAACGACAGGTGGGTCAGGTCATGCAGCGCCAACTGGGCGCGGCGGCCCCCCATCTTGCCGCGCACGAAATCCTGGTGGCTCTTCAGGATCGGGGTCAATTCCTGCTGACTGATCTTCTTCAGCTCGAATTTTGGCTCTTCCGGCGTCCGCCCCTCGGCCATCTCGGATCAGCCGGTCAGCCGGCCGACCACCTGGGCGGTGAAGTCGACCATGGGAATGACGCGGGCATAGTTCAGCCGGGTCGGGCCGATGACGCCGATCGCCCCGACGATGCGCTGCTGGCTGTTGCGGAACGGCGCCACGACCAGCGAGCAGCCGGTCAGGCCGAACAGCTTGTTCTCCGAACCGATGAAGATGCGCACCCCCTCGGCACCCTCGGCCAGCTCGGCCAGGCGCAGCATGTCCTCGCGCTGTTCCAGCTCCTGGAACAACAGGCGGATGCGCTCGAGATCCTCGACCGCGGCAATATCGTTCAGCAGCTTCGACTGGCCGCGCACGATCAGCGACGAATGGCCCGAATCGCCCGACCATACGGCCAGCCCTTCCTCGACTACCTTGGCGGAGAGCTCGTCCAGCTCGGCCCGGCGCTGGGCGAGGTCGGCGGCGAGAAGCCCGCGGGCATCGCCGATCGAGTGGCCGCGCAGCCGCGCGGTCAGGAAATTCGCCGCCTCGACCAGGGCGGAGGGCGAGACGCCCAACGGCAGTTCGATCAACCGGTTCTCGACCGCGCCGGTCTCGGTGACCAGCACCACGAGGCCGCGGCCGGGGCCAAGCTGGATGAATTCGATCTGGCGCAGCGGCGCATCGCCCTTCGGCGCGTAGACGAGGCCGGCGCAGCCCGACAGTCCGGACAGCATCTGCGTCGCCTCGCCCAGCATGTCGTCGAGCGGGCGGCCGCGCGCCGCGCAGCGTGCCTCGATCTCGTCGCGTTCGCTCTGGGTCAGGTTGCCGACTTCCATCAGGCCGTCGACGAACAGCCGCAGGCCGATCTCGGTCGGCAGGCGTCCGGCGGAGGTATGCGGGGCAAAGATCAGGCCCGCCTCCTCGAGATCCGCCATGACGTTGCGGATCGAGGCCGGCGACAGCTTGTGGTCGAGACGCTTGGACAGAAAGCGCGAGCCGACCGGCGTCCCGGTCTCGCAGTAGGATTCCACGATAAGCCGGAAGATCTCCCGGCTGCGCTCGCTCAGCTCTTGGATCATCGCCCCTGACTATCTAGCGACGATTGGGCGATCGTCAATGTGCCACCCCGCTCCGGCCGGCCTGCCCGACCATGAGGCAGGCCGGCCGGACCGTCGGATCATCAGGCCAGATTGGCAAAGAAATCGTTGCCCTTGTCGTCGACGATGATGAATGCGGGGAAATCCTCGACCTCGACCTTCCAGATCGCTTCCATGCCGAGTTCAGGATACTCCAGCACCTCGACCTTCCTGATGCAGTTCTGGGCGAGGATCGCGGCCGGGCCGCCGATCGAGCCGAGATAGAAGCCGCCATGGGTCTTGCAGGCCTCGGTCACCGCCTTCGAGCGGTTGCCCTTGGCCAGCATCACCATCGATCCGCCGTGCTTCTGGAACATGTCGACGAAGGAATCCATGCGGCCGGCCGTGGTCGGGCCGAACGAGCCGGAGGCGTAGCCTTCCGGCGTCTTGGCCGGGCCGGCGTAGTAGATCGGGTGATTCTTGACGTAGTCGGGCAGGCCTTCGCCGCGGTCGAGGCGCTCGGCCAGTTTCTGGTGCGCGAGGTCGCGGGCGACGATCAGCGTGCCGGTCAGCTTCAGCCGCGTCTTGATCGGATATTGCGACAACAGCGCCCGGATCTCGCTCATGGGCCGGCTCAGGTCGACGGCGACGACGTCGTCGGCCAGATGCGCGTCGGTGACCTCGGGCAGGTACTTGGCCGGATCGGTCTCGAGCTGTTCGAGGAAGACACCCTCATGGGTGATCTTGCCCAGCACCTGGCGGTCGGCCGAACAGGAGACGCCGATGCCCACCGGCAGCGAGGCGCCGTGGCGCGGCAGGCGGATGACGCGGACGTCGTGGCAGAAATACTTGCCGCCGAACTGGGCGCCGATGCCCGAGGCCTGGGTCAGGGCCAGCACCTGCTGCTCGAACTCGACGTCGCGGAAGGCTTGGCCGCCGGCCGAGCCTTCGGTCGGGAGGCTGTCGTAGTAGCGCGCGGAGGCGAGCTTGACGGTCTTGAGGTTCTGTTCTGCCGACAGGCCGCCGATGACGATCGCCAGATGATAGGGCGGGCAGGCGGCGGTGCCGAGGGTCTTGATCTTCTCGTCGAGGAATTTCAGCAGCGCCTCGCCGCGCAGCAGCGCCGGCGTGCCCTGAAACAGGAAGGTCTTGTTGGCCGACCCGCCGCCCTTGGCCATGAACAGGAACTTGTAGGCATCGCCGTCGGTGGCGAACAGGTCGATCTGGGCCGGCAGGTTGGTGCCGGTGTTCTTTTCCTGGAACATCGACAGCGGTGCCATCTGCGAATAGCGCAGGTTGGTCTCGGTATAGGTGCGGTAGACGCCGTGGCTCAGCGCCGCCTCGTCCCGGCCGTCGGTCCAGACGTTCTGCCCACGCTTGCCGACGACGATCGCCGTGCCGGTATCCTGGCAGGACGGCAGGATCATCCCGGCCGAGACATTGGCGTTCTTCAGCATCTCGCGGGCGACGAAATGGTCGTTCGGACTGGCGGTGTCGTCGGCGAGGATCTTTGCGAGCTGCGCCAGATGGCCGGGCCGGAACAGATGCGCGATGTCGCGCATCGCGTTGAAGGCAAGCGTCGACAGCGCCTCGGGCGCGACCTTCAGGATCCTGCGCCCGCCCGCCTCGATCGTCTCGACGCCTTCGGCCGTCAGCTTGCGATAGGGCGTGGTGTCGGCTCCCTGCGGGAACAGGTCCTGGTAGCTGAAATCGGGCATGCGCAATCCCTTGCGTGTCGGGCTGGGTGAAGCGGTCGCGGCGTCGCCGGCGTCTTACTGCTTCTTGCGGAAGGCGTCGAGGGTCACGACCTTGGCGCCGCCTTCGGCCGGGCCGTCGCTCCCGTCGGACGGTGCGGCCGGGGTCTCGGCCTTCGCGGCAGGCTGCTGTTCCTGCAGCTTGACCGCCGCCGGACCGTTGCGCCGGGCGCTGTTGGCGGCCATCGCCGTGCCGTGGAACTGCAGGCCGAAATTTACCGACGGGTCGGCGAAGGCGGTGATCGCCGCGAACGGCACCACCAGATGCTCGGGCACCTTGTTGAAGTTCAGCGTGACGCCGAGCTTCTCGTCGTCGCAGTGCAGCCCGCCATACTGGTGCTGCAGCACGATGGTCATTTCCTCGGGATAGCGGGCGTGGAGGTATTCCGGGATGTCGACCCCGGCAAAATCGGTGCGGAACGAAATGTAGAAATGATGGTTGCCGGGCAGGCCCTCGGCGATCACCCGTTCGACCGCGCGGCGCACGACCAGACGCAACGCGTCCTCGACCATGCTGTTGTAATCCATGAAGTCGCGGGCCATGCAGCCGTCCCCTAACCGTCTTTTGAACCAGTACGCCAGCTAAGCGGCCATTGTGGCCGAAAGCCCGCCGCCACGGCAAGGGCGCCCGCAACGATCGTGGCGGGGGACCGGCGTTTTCCGTGGCGTCGGGAGATTGAGTGGGGGGCTTCTGTTGCCCGGTGCCCCCCGAACCGCGCTTATCGCTTATGCAGCGACAGCGAGCGCCTCAGTGTTATCATTGGCACTTGTGATATGGCCCGATGACGGCGGAACCATGCCGAGCGAAAGTCGTATCTTTACCACGCACGTCGAGCCTGATTCGCCCCCAGCAACAACCCACGAGAACGTCCCTGGTCCACACCTGGGTCATGGGCTCTTGGTGGAGGCGCCGGGTACCGCCCCCGGGTCCGTAACGTTTATTCCATACGGTGTTTATCGCCATAGCCGGTTGCCCGGCACCAAGAGATATAGGGATAGCCGACCGCTTTCGCAAGCCTGTCACACGCGGCCGGCAGTCTGACGGCGCATGAGACGTGTCGCGGCCATTTCCCTCGCCGTTGCCGCGGTCCTGGCCAACGGGCCGGCCGCGGCCTTGAGCCCGTTCCTCGAGCAGACGCCCTATCAGCGCCTTGCCCTGCTGCCCGGGGAATATCGCGGCGCCCCGACGCTGGTCGATCTCGCCACCTTGCGATTCTTCGCCATCGACACGTTCGGATCCCAGGCGCCGGACGGCCGGCTGGCCAACCTCTATCCCGATCTGCGCAACAATACGGCGCTGTTTCTCGATCGGCGTTTTTCGCTGCAGCTGATGACCCGGCTGGGTCAGGTCGAAAGTCCCGCCCCGGGCTCGTCCACCGCCTTCGCCGGTACGGGCGGCTATATCGAGCATCTGTTCGCCCGCTACCAGGACGATACCGTCACCGCCTTCGCCGGCAAGTTCGACCCGTTCGTCGGCATCGCCTGGGATCGGGCGCCGATCCTGTTCGGCCAGGATTTCAACGCCGCCTACCGGCTGAAGGAAAAGATCGGGCTGGGCGGCGGGCTGGCGGCGACGTCCGCGCTTTTCGGCCGGGTCTCGTTCGAGGCGTCGGCCTTCATGGCCGATTCGACGTTGCTGAGCCAGTCGGTCTTCACCGCGCCGGCATTCGGCGACCCGCGGGCCAAGCGCCTCGGCCATAACCGGCTGGACTATGGCGGCGTGTCCAATACCGGCAGGCTCGGGTCCTGGGCGGCGTCGCTGACCGGCGGCCACGTGCCGGACCTGCCCGGGCTGAGCTGGATGGTGTCGGCGGAATTCCAGCAGGCGGGCCAGAACAATCCCCGCGACGAATCCGGCTGGATCGTCAGCCTGGCCCAGGAGTTCCGCCTGGCCGACGACCTGCGCGTCACCCCGCTGGTCGAGTATGCCGCGTTCCGCGGCTACCACGGCAACGATCAGGACGTCGCGTTCCTGACCGCGATGCTGGAAACCAGGATCGGCCGGCAGTGGATCGTCAATCTCGCGATGACGCCGCGGACGATCGAGAACGTCGGCAATGCGGGCGGGACCAGCCGCGACCAGCTGTTCACCGCCGGCATCGTCCATGTCTTCGATTTCGGCCTGGAACTGGGGGCCGGCTTCAAGCGCCAGCGCGTCGCCGGCGACTGGTCGAACGCCGTCGGCGCCACGGTCAACTGGCGAATCCGCTTCTGATCAGGGTTCCAGCGGCGAGCGGGTCGCAGCCAGGCTCGGCCGTGCCGCCATCGCCTGCCACCAGGCGCGCAGCCCGGGATGGGGCGCCAGCAGGCCGGCCGCGTCCGGCGTCAGCGTGAAATAGGCAAAGATCGGCGCGGCATGCAGGTCGGCGAGGCTCAGCTCGCTGCCGGCCAGCCAGGGACCGTCGCCGCACAGCGCCGCCAGGGCGGCAAGAAAGGTCCGGGCCTGGGGCAGGGCCTGGGCAATCGCCGCCTCGTCGGGCAGGCGGCCCTGTGCCGGCGCGCGGATCCGTTCGACGAACAGGCCCCAGACCAGCGGGCGATAGCCGTAGGAATCGATCATCGCCACGACCTGTGCCGCCCGAGCGCGGGCCTGCGGCCCCGACGGCAGCAGGGCAGGGCCGGGAAACGCCTCGTCGACATAGCGGGTGATCGCGGCGGTCTCGTAGAGGATGAAGCCGTCGTGGTCGAAGGCCGGGATGCGGCCGAAGGGATGGCGGGCGACATGCTCGGCCGGCGGGCCGCCCGGGCCGAAGACGTCGACCTCGACCAGATCATGGGCGACACCCTTCTCGATCAGGGCAAGCCGGGCGATCCGCACATAGACGCTGTAGGCCGCGCCGAACAGCGTCGCCGTCATGCCGTCACCGTGATCGTGCCGTCGATCACCGCGACCGGCACCGGGGTCAGGGCCTGGCCCTTGCAGGGCCCGATCAGGCAACGCCCGGTCTCGACGGCGAAGCGGGCGCCATGGGTCGAACAGATGATGTCGAGCCCGGCCGAATCGAGGAAACGGTCGGGCATGAATTCGAGTGTGGTATGGGCATGCGGGCAATCGTTGACATAGCCCCAGGCCCGCGCGCCGCGGCGGACGACGAACATTTCGAAGGCCAGCCGGCCCTCGCCGAAGGTCAGGCCCCTGGCGCCCGGATCGGGCAGGTCGTCCAGCCGGCACAGCACCGTGCCGGGGGCCGGCGGCGGGTGGCGGGCCGGCAGCACGCTCAGACGCCGCCCAGCTTGCAGATGTATTTCCACGATGCGTCGTCGATCGGCATGACCGACAGCCGGGACTGCCGGATCAGCGGCAGGTGGTTCAGCCTGGGGTCGTCCTTGATCTGGGCCAGGGTGACCGGGGTTTTCAGCGGCTTGACCGTGCGGAAGTCGACCATTCCGAACCGCCCGCTCTCGTCGGTCGGGTCGGGGTAATAGAGCTTGGCGACCTCGACGATGCCGACGATCTGTTTCTCCGACACCGAATGATAGAAGAAGGCCTGTTCGCCCAGCTTCATCGCCTTCATGTTGTTGGCGGCCTGGTAGTTGCGGACACCGTTCCAGGATTCGGTACCCTTCTTGACCTGCATGTCCCAGGACCAGGCTTCGGGCTCGCTCTTGATCAGCCAATGAGCCATCGTCTTCCCCTATTCCCCCTCGTGTTTCAGCGGCCGGGCCAGCAGCCCGGCAATGGTCTCGTCGATGCCGGCGCCGCCGTGCAGGATCTGGTCGACGGCGCGGGTGACCGGCAGATCGAGGTCGCGGCGCAGCGATTCGGCCGCGACGGCGCGCGCGGTCGCCACCCCCTCGCTGACCGTGCGTCGCCCGCCCAGGATGTCGGCGAGCTGCCTTCCCTCGCCCAGGGCGATGCCGAGCGAGGTGTTGCGCGAATGCGCCGACGAACAGGTGAGGATCAGGTCGCCCAGCCCCGACAGGCCCATCAGCGTCTCGGCGCGGGCGCCGCGGGCACGGCCGTAGCGGGCCATTTCGGCGACGCCGCGGGTAATCAACGCGGCCCGCGCGTTCTCGCCCAGGCCGCGGCCGGTCACGATGCCGGCGGCGATGGCGATGACGTTCTTCAGGGCCCCGCCGATCTCGACGCCGACCACATCGTCGGAAACGTAGGGACGAAAGGCCGGTCGGGCCAGCGCCGCGGCAAAACGCCGGGCCACCGCGATGTCGGCCGCGGCGACGCTGACCGCGGTCGGCAGGCCGCGGGCCACCTCGTCGGCGAAGGTCGGGCCGGAAACCACGGCCAGCGGCGCCTCGGGCAGCACGTCGGCGACCACGTCGCTCATCAGGGCCGAGGTCGCGATCTCGATGCCTTTCGCGGCGATCGCGAGCGGTTTGCCGGCCAGATGCGCGCGGCCGGCGGTTACGACGTCGCGCAGGCTCTGCGCCGGGCAGACCAGCAGGGCGAGATCGGCGTCGGCGACCGCCGCCATGTCCGTCGTCGCCACGATCGCCGGGTCGAGCGGTACCCCCGGCAGATAAAGCCGGTTTTCGTGCCGGGTATTGATGTCGGCGACGACGTCCGCATTGCGGGCCCACAGCACCGTGTCGGCGCCGCCGGCGCGGGCGACGGCGGCCAGCGCGGTACCCCAGGCGCCGCCGCCGATGATGGCCAGTCGGGTCATGCCCCGTGCTTAACCCGGCCGGCCAACCCCCGCAATACCCAGCCGGCCATTCGCGGGCGCGACAGGGCGATGACGGGGCATTATAACGTCGGCCGATGGCGGCGGCTGATGGCGCGATGGGCGATCGACCGATACTGATTCTGGGGGCGACCGGCGGCTTCGGCGGCGCGGTACTGGCGCAGGCCCTGGCGCGTGGGCGCCAGGTCCGGGCGCTGGCGCGCAACGCGCACGAGGCGCGGGGCCGCCTGGGCGCCCCGGTCGGGCTGGAATGGGTCACTGGCGACGGTCGCGACGCCGCCTCGGTCCTGCGCGCGGCCCAGGGCGCCTCGGCGATCGTGCACGGCATCGACGTCGCGCCGGGCGAGCGCCTTGCGGTGCTGCCGGCGATCGCGGCGTGTGTTGCCGCGGCGGCACGCGAGACCGGGATCCCCGTCGTCCTGCCGGGATCGGTCCACCCGTTGGGGCGGCCGGGAGCCGACGTCTTCGGCGAGGACGCGCCGATCGCACCGGTCAGCGGGCGTGGCCGCGCCGAGGCCGAGGTCATGGCGCGGCTGGGCGACGGTACGCGATTGCTGACCCTGCGGGCCGGCTGGCATTTCGGCCCGGGCATGGCCGGCGGACCCGCAGCCGGGATGTTCGCCGCCCTGCGGGTCGGCCGCAGCCCCTGGTTTCCCGGCGATGCGTCTCGGCCGCAGGCCTGGTCGTTCCTGCCTGATCTGGCATGCGCGGCGCTGGACCTGCTGGGGCGTGACTGGCAGGGCAGCCAGGTGGTGCACGGCCCCACCCTGGACATGGCGGCGAGTGCCCTGGCCCGCGATATTGCTCGCGCCGCCGGGCATCCCGGTGCCGGGCTGCGGCGACGTCCATGGTGGCAAATGCGTCTCGCCGCGTTGGCCGATCCGGTCGCGCGCGATCTGGTCGAGCAGCGCTATCTGTGGGATGGCGGCGTCAGGCTCGCGCCTGGCCGGCTGGCCACGCTGCTGCCCGATTTCGTGGCGACCGACGCCGATCAGGCGATCGCCCGGACGCTTGCGCGCTGACGATCAGGGATCGACCAGCGCGACGGTGACGTCGCAGCCCTGCAGGCTGCGGCGGTAGCCGGCGACATCGTCGTCGTCGATCTCGTGCCGGCCGAGACCGACCAGCAGCCGGTCGACGGTCTGCCCGTCGCAGGAGAGCGGCAGGATCGCCCGCTCCATCACCACCCGCCGGCCGCCGTCGGCGCGCACGATGATGGCCGAGAACAGCGGGCGGCGCAGATGGCAGACCAGCCGGTAGGATTCTTCGATGGGCAGGCGCAACGCCGCCGGCAGCGCATCGGTGGTCTTGCCTTGCAGTTCCTGGCCCGAATTCCAGGCGATGCTGGTGCCGTAGACGGCAAAGACGAAATCGGCCCCGCCGTCGACGACCCGGATCAGCGACAGCCAGCCCAGCCAGGGCTTCAGCTCCAGGGGGTCGAAATCGCTGCGGGCCGGCATGAACCGGCCGCGCCGCTTGGCCTGCCAAAGCGCGGCGAGGCGGTGCAGTTCGGGCCAGCTGATGCCGTCGTCGAAGAAGCGGGCGGGCTGTGCGGTGCCGATCGCCGGCTGTCGGGCGATCGTGTCGGCCTGCATCTGCTCCATCATGGCGAACCCTCCATCGCGCACGCATTACGTGCGGAAGGCCCGTAGCGCGGCCCGATTCTTATAGCCTTCGGCCATGCCTCCGTTTGTCGAAGGGTTGTAAAATAACGTAGGACCGCCAGCTGCGGGTTTTGCCGCCGCCTCCGAGGCGATCAGTAGACGCTGAGATTGAAGGCGATCGAGATCCGGGTGCGGTTCCCGCGATAAGGCAGGACCCCGTGCGGCAACCAGGGCGGGAACATGATCATCATGCCGGCTTTCGGCGGAATGGTTTCGGACGCGCCGACCGACAGCATGCCGGGCAGGGCATAGGCCAGGCTCGGCGCATACATCGCCGGGCCGACGCCGCGCGGATCCTGCATCTCGAATTCGCCGCCCAGCCGCGGATCGGCGCCGACCCCGCCGTCATCCACGTAATAGCTGCCCGACCAGTAGCAGCCGGGATGGGTGTGGACGACATTGGCATGGCCGGACCGGTTGACGTTGGCCCAGCAGTTGACCTTCCAGTCGACCTGTACCGGCCGTCCCTGGCGGTCGGCGGTATAGCGATTGGCGAGCTGCCTGGCGGCGTCGAGCACCGCCTTGACCGCCGGTCCGCCCCAGTCCTGGAAATCCCAGCTCGACTGCCAGCCGCCGAGATTGGAATGCTCGGTCCCCTTGGTCGCGCCCTCGCGCTGCAGGATGGTGCGGGCCAGCTGTTCGTTCAGCTTCGCCGCCTCGGCCAGCTGCGCCGCGATCACCGGCGTCGCAAAACATGCCGTCACGCCGACATCGGCGATGGTGGCCTTCATGCCTTCACTCCCGCATAGGGTTTCGGTTCGGCGCCGGGATCGAGCGGCCAGCGCGCCCGCGCCGCCGCCGGGCCGGGGTCGATCAGCCCGGCGCGCGCCCGTTCCAGGCCGGCCCAGGCGATCATCGCGGCATTGTCGGTGCAGAGCTGCCGCGGCGGCAGGATGGTCGAGATGCCGCGCGCGGCGGTCAGCGCCTCGAGCCGACGGCCGATGGCGCGGTTGGCCGCGACCCCGCCGGCCACGACGAGATGACGTCCGCCCGGATGATGCGCGGCGAACCAGTCCAGCGCATGCCCGACCCGGTCGGCCAGCACGCGGGCCACCGTATCCTGGAAGCTTGCCGCGATATCGGCGGTGGCCTGGTCGTCGCGGTCGCGGCCGAGCCGGTCGACCAGCTGGCGGACCGCGGTCTTCAGGCCGGAGAACGAAAAGTCGCAGCCCGGCCGGCCGATCATCGGGCGGGGCAGGGGAAAGCGCGTGGCATCGCCCGACGCCGCGGCGCGCTCGACGGCCGGTCCGCCGGGGTAGGAAAGGCCGAGCAGCTTGGCGACCTTGTCGAAGGCTTCGCCGACCGCATCGTCGATGGTGGTGCCGAGCCGGCGATACCGCCCGAGACCCTCGACCGCGACAAGCTGGCAGTGACCGCCCGAAACCAGCAGCAGCAGGAAGGGAAAGTCGACGTCGGCGACCAGTCGCGCCGTCAGGGCGTGGCCCTCGAGATGATTGACGGCGATCAGCGGCTTGCCGGCCCCGCGGGCCAGGCCCTGCGCCATGTTCAACCCGACCAGCAACCCGCCGATCAGCCCGGGGCCGGCCGTCACCGCGATCGCGTCGACCTGTGCCAGGGTCAGTCCGGCGCGATCCAGTGCGCCGGCGACCAGCCGGTCGAGATGGTCGAGATGGGCGCGCGCCGCGATTTCCGGGACCACGCCGCCATAGGGCGCGTGGTCGTCAAGCTGCGACAGCACGAGGTCGGCCAGGATCCGCTCGCCGGGGGCGGAGGCGTCGCGCACGATCGCCGCGGCGGTCTCGTCGCAGCTCGATTCCAGGCCCAGCACGATCACCGGTCGGCCTCTGCGACGCTTATTTTATGGTCTGGCTGGCGCATCCGTCATATTGATCCGATTGAGAACGCCGGATGCGCGCCCCCTGAAGCCTCTCGGGGGCGCGGCGCCCGAATTCCATGTGAAGGACTTCTTCGAGTTAGCACCGATGACCGCCAGCCGCCATAGCCTTCGTATCGGAACCCGGGGTTCGCCGCTCGCCCTCGCCCAGGCGGCCGAGACCCGCGCCCGACTGCTTGCCGCCCATCCCGACCTGGCCGACGACGCGATCGAGACCGTGGTGATCCGTACCACCGGCGACCGCATCCAGGACCGGGCGCTGTCGGAAGCCGGCGGCAAGGGGCTGTTCACGCTCGAGATCGAGCAGGCATTGCTGGCCGGCGACATCGACCTCGCGGTCCATTCGATGAAGGACATGCCGACGGCGCTGCCCGACGGCCTGGTCCTGGCGGCGTTCCTGCCGCGCGAGGATCCGCGCGACGTGCTGCTGACCCGCGACGGTTGCGGCCTGGCCGGCCTGCATGACGGGGCGGTGGTCGGCACCGCGTCGTTGCGCCGCCAGGCGATTCTCCGCCATCGCCGACCCGATCTCAAGGTCATGACGTTCCGCGGCAATGTCGGTACCCGGCTCGACAAGCTCGCCCGTGGCGAGGTCGACGCGACGTTGCTGGCGCTGGCTGGGTTGCGCCGCCTCGGACTGGCCGACAAGGCGCAGACGATCCTGGAGATCGACGAGATGCTGCCGGCGGTGGCCCAGGGCGCCATCGGCCTCGAATGCCGGGCCGGGGACGCGGCCACGCTGGCGCGGCTGGCGCCGCTCGATCATCGTCCGACTCATCTTTGCGTGGCGGCCGAGCGCGCGCTGCTCGCCGCCCTCGACGGATCCTGCCGCACACCGATCGCGGGCCATGCCGTCATCGACGCCGGCGGCCTGCATCTGCAGGCGCTGATCGTGCGGCCGGACGGCTCGGAGGTCATCTTTGCCGATCGCCGCGGATCTGCGGCCGACGGCGTGGCGCTCGGTACCGATGCGGGGGCCGAGCTGAAGGTGCGCGGGGGCGCCGGGTTCTTCGGCTGATGCGAATCCTGGTCACCCGGCCGGCCGAGCAGGCGGCCGAGACCGCGCGCCACCTGGCCGCCCTTGGCCACGACGTGCTGATCGATCCGTTGCTGGAGATCGTGGCACGGCCTGGCGACCTGCCGCCGCTTGATGGCGTCGCGGCGGTGCTGGTCACGTCGGTCAACGGCGCGCGCGCGCTTGCCGCCGCCACCCCGCGCCGCGACGTCTTGACCGTGGCGGTGGGCGGCCGGACCGCCGCCGACCTCGCCGCGGCCGGTTTCGCGGCGGTCGTCGAGGCCGGCGGCGACGCCCGGGCGATGCTCGCCCTGGTCCGGCAGCGATTTACCCCCGGCACGGGCCGCCTGCTGCATGTTTCCGGCGCCGACGTGGCCGCCGATCTCGTCGCGGAACTTCGGCCCGCCGGTTACGACGTGGTCCGCGCGGTGCTCTACGAGGCGCGCGCGGCCAGCCGGCTCGATCCTGCGACGGTAGCCGCGCTGAAGGCCACAAGGCTCGACGCCGCCTTGTTTTTCTCTCCCCGAACCGCGGCGCTGTTTGCTAGGCTCAGCCGGCGCGAGGGCGTGGCCGACGCTGTTTCGGTTGTCCGGGCCTGCTGCCTCAGCGCCGCCGTCGCAGCCGAGGTGCGCGCATTGCCCTGGGCGGCGGTCCATGTCTCGGCCCAGCCGACGGCCGAGTGCCTATTCGAGCTTCTCTAGCGTACCGGGTGAGGCCATGAGCGAGACGACCCCACCGCGAAACCCAGAAACCCCGCCGCCGATCGACGTCGACGCCGTCGAGGTCCGGCCCCGCCCCGCCCCCTCGTCGGGCACACGCGCCGCCATGATCGTGGCGATCCTCGTGCTGATCGCGGTGGTCGCGCCGATCGCCTACGGCGCGACCTGGGCCTGGCGCGAATGGCGCGCGGTTTCCGACCGGATCGTGGCCGTCCAGACGCAGATTCGCGGGGTTGCCGAGCAGGTCAAGGCCGCCGGCGGCGGCCAGCCGGCATTGAGCGAGCTGGAGGCCCGTTTTCGGCGCATCGAGGCCGCCTTCGCCGCTTCGGCGGCGGGCGAGGGCGACCGCCTGGCCGGGCTGCAGCAGCGCCTGGCCGCGCTCGAAGCCGCGGCCAGGGAAAAGGCCGCGGCCGTCGATCTCGGCCCGCTCGAGGCGCGGATCGACGATCTGAAGAAGACGCAAGGGGCGCTGACCGCCCATGTCGCCGCGCTGGACGAGGCGATCGGCGCGGTCAAGGCCGAACTGACCAGCGCGCTCGCGGCGAGGCTGCCCGAGCGGCTCGCGGCGCTGGAGGAATCGGCCCGCGGCAACGCGCGCGCGATCGATACCGTGGCAGCGGTGACCGCGGCCTTGCAACCGCTGCGCGATGCGCTGCGTGCCGGCAGGCCCTATCGGGCCGAGCTCGACCGGCTGGGCCGGTTCGCGCCCAAGCCGCCGCCGGAGGGGTTCGACACGCTGGCCGAATCGGCCGCCAGCGGCGTGCCGCGGCTGGCCGAGTTGCAGAATCGCTTTCCCGCCGCCGAGATCGTCGCCGCCGCCCAGGCGGCCGGCGGCGACAGCTGGTGGGACAAGACCCGCGACCGCCTCGCCGGCCTGGTCTCGATCCGCCGGACCGGCGAAATCGAGGGCGACGACGTCGATGCCCGGGTGGCACGCGCCGAACGGCGGCTGGCCGAAGGCGACGCCGCCGCGGCGCTGGCCGAGGTCCGCGCGCTGCCGCCGGCTGCCGCCGAGGCGGCGAAGGGCTGGGCCGACCTTGCCGGCCGCCGCGTGGCGGCCGAGCAGGCCCTGGCCGCGCTCGAACAGGCGCTGTTCGCCGGCCTGCCCGACGGGCGCCAATGATGGTTTTCCTGCGGCTGATCTTCTTCTTCGCGCTGGCCGCCGTCGTGGCGTTCGGCGCGGTCTGGGTCGCCGACCATCCGGGGCGGGTGGCGATCGACTGGGGCGGCTGGCGGCTCGATGCACCGCTGGCCCTGTTCGGCTTCGCCATTCTGGTGCTGATGGTCGTCGCGGCCGGGTTGAGCCGCCTGTTGCGGCTGATGCGCCGTGCGCCGCTGGCCTGGCGGCTCGGTTCGGGCGCCCGGTCGCGGCGCGAGGGCTATCGCGCCTTCACCGAAGGCATGGTGGCGATCGCCGCCGGCGATGCGCGGGCGGCACAGGCGGCGGCGCAGCGGGCGAAAAAGCTGCTGGACCAGCCCGCGCTGGCGCTGTTGCTTTCGGCCCAGGCGGCGCAGGCGGCGGGCGACGAGGACGAGGCCGGGCGCCACTACGCCGCGATGCTCGGCCACCCCGAAACCGAATTCCTCGGCCTGCGCGGCCTGGTCGGGCAGGCGCTGCGGGCCGGCGACCGGGCGCGCGCCCTCGACTATGCCCGCCAGGCCTTCGCGCTCAAGCCCGACGCGGCCTGGACGGCCAAGACCCTGCTGGACCTCGAGACCGCCCAGGGCGACTGGGCCGACGCCCAGGTCCATCTCGATGCCGCGCTCAAGCGCAAGGCGCTGCCCGCGGCGGAGGGGCAGCGCAAGCGCGGCCTGATCGAGCTGGCGCGGGCCCGCGACGCGGTGGCGGCCGGTGACGGCCCGGTGGCACTGAAGCTGGCCAAGAGCGCGCATGGTGCGGCCCCCGATCTCGTGCCGGCCACGGCGCTCTATGCCGAATTGCTGATCCACCAGGGCCAGGGCAACAAGGCGGCCAAGGTGGTCCGTGCCGCCTGGGGCATCGCCCCCCATCCCACGCTTGCCCGGCTTTACCTGGAAGCCATGGGCGCGAGCGGCGAGGGCGACCGGTTGCGCCGGCTGCGCGAACTGACCCATGCGGCACCGGACCATGCCGAAAGCCGCATCGTGCTGGCCGACGCGCATCTGGCAGCCGGCGACCTGGCCGGCGCCCGTTCCGCCCTGGACGGCATTGCCGAGGGCAGCCCCCGCGTCTTCCGCCTGCGCGCCCGGATCGCCGAGGCCGAGGGTGGCGACCTGCGGCGCTGGCTCGAACTGGCGGCCGACAGCGTCGATCCCTCCTGGGTCTGCGGTCATTGCGGCCATGCCGCCCCCGAGTGGCATAGCCACTGCCCGAACTGCGGCGCCTTCGATGCGATGGCCTGGCGCCAGCCACCTGTCGTCGTGCCCGAGACGCCGCTTGCAGAGAAAGGCGAGATGCTGTCGTCGCGGCCGGTCCCGCCGGCCGACCCCGTGCCGCCGCCGCCGGCCGAGGGTTAGCGTCAGTCGCGGTCGCCGGTGGGCAGCAGGTCGTAAGGCGCCTTGTAGCCCGGCAGCCCGCGGATGCGCGCGGCCCACGCCGCGACCTGGGGCCAGTCGTCGAGCGTGATATTGGCCTCGTCGGCATAGGCGAGGCAGGCATAGCAACCGATATCGGCGATGGTCGGTCCCGATCCGACCAGCCACTCCTTGTCCTGCAGGCAGTCGTCGATCACCTGGATGCCGCCGTCGGCCTGGGCGCGGAAATAGTCGGCGACCGCCGGATCGGGCCGCATGAACCGGGTGAAGAACCGGGTGCGGCCGACCCAGGTAAGCAGCCGGTCGGCTTCCCAGGCCAGCCACTCGCGCGCCTGGCGACGCTCGTTCGCGTCGGCACCGCCGAATGCCCCGGTGAGGTCGGCGAGGTAGTCCAGGATAACGTTGGACTGGACCACCGTTTCGGCCCCGTGGCGCAGTACCGGGACCTGGCCGAAGCGGTTCAGGTCGAGATAGCCGGGCGACTTGTGTTCGCCCTTCGACAGGTCGACATGCCGGTAGGCGAAATCCCGCCCGGTCAGCGCCAGCATCAGCCCGACCTTGTAGGTCGGGGCCGACAGGAAGCTGCCATGCAGCGTGATCTTCTCGGTCATTGTCGCTCCCCCGCAACCGCGGCGCCTATCGAAGGGGCGGGGCCGGCCGATGTCAAGCGGCGCCGACGACCTCGTCGGCGCGGGAGACACGATCGCGGCCTGCGAGTTTCGCCCGCGAAACGGCGCGCTCGGCCGCCGCCGCCAGGGCTTCCGCGGTGCGGCCGTCCCTGCCGGCCCCGGCCACGCCTACGGACAGCGACAGGTCCTCGACGATTTCCCGGCCGATGGCCGGATGCAGCCGCGCGACGCCGCGCCGCAACTGGTCGGCGATCCGGCAGGCTTCGTCGATGTCGGTGTCCGGCAGCAGCAGGGCCATCCTGTCGCCACCGAAGCGGCACAGCAGGTCGGCATCGCGCAACTGGCTGCGCAGGAACCCCGCGACGGTCTTCAGGATCTCGTCCCCGGCGCGGACTCCGTGCCGTTCGCCCAAGGCCTGGAAGTTGTCGATGCCCGCGACGACCAGGGCCAGCGGCCGTCCCCCCGCCGCCGCCCGGTCGAGTTCCCGGCGCAGGACTTCGTCGAGGAAGCCACGGTTGCACAGGCCGGTCAGCGGATCATGCAGGGCCTGCGTGTCGAGCCGCTCGCGCAGGTCGAGGGTCGAAAGGGCCAGGCCGAGCAGCCTGGCCGCCGATTCCGGCAGCGAACCCAGCGCGGCGAAGGCGGCCTCGGGCTCGGCAGTGCCGGCCAGTCTCAGATGCAGGATCGCAGTGATCTGGCCGTCGATCAGGATCGGCAGGCATCGGTAGCAATAGGCCTCGTCCTCGACATGGTCGCAGGCGGCATGGACAAGGTCGCGCCGGCCGGTCACGGCCTGGGCGCGCCGGGCGGCCAGGCAGTCGGCGGGCAGCATCTCGGTCCGGTCGGCCGCGACGATCAGCGGCCCCCAGTCGGCGACAGGGACAAAGCGATCGCGCTGCGGGTCGTAGAGGAACAGCAGACCCGAGCAGTCGGCGAAGACGTCGGCCAATTGCTCGGCGATCACGCGATGCCCGCCGGCGCGGTCGCGCACGGTCTGCATGCCCTGCGTCAAGCCGCGCAACAGCGCGACTTCGCGTACATGCTGGGCCAGTCGCATATCGCTCAGATGCCGGTCCCGATTCTCGCGCCGGATGGCGACGAAGCCGAGCACAGACAGCCCCAGCCCCAGCACCAGGACCGCGGTCATCGCGGGCAGCAGGATGTTGGTGCGGTGGTTCAACTGCTCGAGATTGGCGGCGGTTTCCGCCCGCATGGCCGCGACGGCCCGGTCCAGCCCGCGGCGCAGTTCATCGCCGGTGCCCGGCATCGCCGCCGGCCGCCTCGGGCGGTAGGCCGGGTCGGCCAGCTCGCGATAGGCCAGTTCGACCATCTGGCCCAGCGCGGCGAGCCGCCGGTTGGCCATGTCGGCCAGCGGCTGCTCGACCTCGCCGCGCCGTTGCCACTCGTCCAGGTAACCGGCGGCCCGCGCCAGCGCGACCTGGGCCTGCTCGCGGCCGCGGTAATAGGGCTCGAGGGCATCGGGATCGCCGGTCAGGACGAAGCCACGCGCGCCGTTTTCGGCGGTAACCAGGGCCGTTGCGAGATCCTGCGCGAGGCCGGCCTGCTGTTCGATCCGGGCGGTGGCACGCCGCTGACTGATCGCGCTCTGCCCGGCAACCAGGATGATCAGCGCGAGCGCGCCGAGGACCAGTACGGTACCGATGGCGGCAAGGCCTGGAAGGCGCCGGATTGCCGAGAGTCGCGATGGGCTTGCGCCGGGAATGTTCTGTTCGGAAACCTTGTCCATGCCATCGCCCGCGCCGTCGACGGCGACGGCCGGCACGATTAAGGCCCGTGGCGAGGCGCTGGGCCAGCCAGCGTTTGTAAATTCATGTCAGAGTGGTATCGGATCGCCGTCTGTTCCGGCTCACTTGCCGCTGGCCAGCCAGTTGCGCACCGGGGTCTTGTCCGCTTCCTGGTCGATCCGGGCCATTTCGGCCTCGAAGCGCTTCATCTCGCGGCCTTCCAGGTTGCGGCCGGTCGGCAGGCGCAGGCTCAGCGGGTTGACCTGCTGGTTGTTGACCAGGACCTCGTAGTGCAGGTGCGCACCGGTAGACATGCCGGTGGTGCCGACATAGCCGATCACCTGGCCCTGGCGCACCGCGGTGCCCGGCTTGGCGGCAATACGGCTCATATGCGCGTAAGCGGTCGAGAAGCCGTTTGAATGGCGGATCCGCACGTAGTTGCCGTAACCGCCGTTCCAGCCGGCCTTTTCGACGGTGCCCGAGCCGGCCGCCTGAATCGGGGTACCGGTCGGTGCCGCGAAGTCGACGCCCTTGTGCATGATCGAATAGCCGAGGATCGGATGTCGCCGGGCCCCAAATCCGGAGGAGAGGCGGGCGCCGTCGATCGGGGTGCGGAGCAGCGCCTTGCGCACGCTCTGGCCCTTCTGGTTGAAGTAGTCGGGTTCGGCCTCGCCCTGCGGCTGATAGAGATAGTAGCGCAACTCACGCCCCGACAGCGTCATCGACGCCGACAGCAGTCGGCCGGTCTTGGCGATCTTGCCGGTATCGTCGGTATAGCTTTCATAAAGGACGTCGAAGCTGTCGCCCGGCTGGACCTCGCGCTGGAAGTCGACGTCGTAGGAGAACAGCTTGATCATTTCCGACAAGGCCGGCATCGGCAGGCCGGCATCCAAGGCCGCCTGATACAGGCTGTCGGTGATCTTGGCGTTGACCCGTGCCGGGGCGCGGTCGAGCTGGATGGTGGTTTCATAGGCCGAGAAACCGTCCGCCTGGCGGGTGACGCCGACCGTGCGCTCGACACCGTCGGCGAGTTGGACCTGCGACAGGCTGAGGCCCGATTCGGTGCGGTTGAAGGTGAGCGTGATTTCCTGGCCGAGCTGGAGCCGGCGCGGATTGAACACGTCGGCCAGCGCAGTCGCGGCCTGGTAGGCCTGATCGTCGGGCACGCCGCCGCGCTGCAATACCCGGGTCAGCGTGTCGCCGCGGCTGACGGCGATCGGCCGGATCACGGTCGCCGGATCGGGGACGACCGGCAAGGCGGCTTGCGTCGCCTCGTCGAGCGGCGTCGACCCTACATCCGCGTCGGCCGAACCGGAGGAGAAGAGCTGGCTGCCGAAAACCCAGGCCCGATCCAGCAGCGGATCGAGCAGCGAGCCGCCGGGCTGGCGCTCGAGCGGGGGCAGCGCGGCAAACGGGCCGATCGGCCGTGCACTCTCGGCGTCGCGCTGGTCGGCGGGGGGCAGCGGCAGGCCGCCGGCTTCTGCCCGTTCGGACGAAACGGGCGGGCGGCCCTGCGGGGGCGGCACCGGCATGTAGCCCTCGGCAGCCCGGCGCAGCGACGCCTCGGGTGCGGTCGCGCCGGGCGATTCGATCGCGGGGGCCGGGGCCGGGCGGGGCGTTTCGTAGGTTGCGAGGCGGCGGGGGGCATCCCGGCGCTCCAGCGCCTGATAGGCCAGCAGCGAGCCGCCGATGACCGCGACGCCCGCCAGTAGCAAGGCATAGGGGCTGGTGAGAAAATCGAGACCACCGCGAAGATTGCTGCTGCTGCGAAGGCTGCCAGCGGCGGCGTGGCGCCGCGGCGCGCTGTCGGAGTTTCCGGACATCAATCCCCCTACGTCACGGCCCGGAACGACTTTAACAAAAAGTTCCGCGATGGCAGACAGACCAACGCAGCCGGGCAGCGATTTCCGAATGGACGCACCTTCGCCGGATAAGCCTGTTACGTCAAGCATTTGTTTACGTTTGCTGTCACCGGACGCGAATGGACGGCGAAATTTTTCCTGCATGCGGGAACGATTCGGTCCGCTGCGTGGCCGCGATTTTTTGCCGATCGGCCCAGCGAGTCGCACCCCGGATCCCGTCGAATCGTCCATCGGGGAGCTCCCGATCTCGATCAAAAGTATCGAGTGCGACTTTTTTTTCGCTGATTCGGGGTGATTCGCGGACGAGGGTGATTCGCGTGCACGACGTGATTCGCCCCTCGGCAGAAAAATTTCGAGGGCTTCTTCTCGTAATTGGCGTCAAAATATATCCTAATAAAACTTAATCGTTTAGTTCGAAAGCGGGTGTCGTCCTGCCGTGCCGCTGCATGTTGATGTGTGCACAGCAGCATTACATAAAGATGGTACGTGCGCGTATGTGCGTTCAATTCCAACCTGTTGGGTGGTTTGTGGGGGCGTTTGTGGGTTGCCAAAAAAACTTCAAAAAAGGGTTTGACGGTTTTGGAAGTGGGGCCTATAAACCGCCCCACGACGCGGCCGGGCTGGTCGAGAG
>JAFKFH010000041.1 GCA_017307375.1 Alphaproteobacteria bacterium | reverse complement strand
TCGCGATCGCCCGACAGCGCCTGATAGCGCACGATGTCGCTGAAACCGTTGGCCGAGGCCGGGAAGATGTTCGTCGCCGCCGTCTCGAACACCATCTGCCCGCCATCCCACGACAGCGCCGACCGGCCCGACCGGCCATTGCCGCGCGCCCCATCCAGGCTCAGCGACACCGCCGACATCGCCACCGGCGGGCGCGGCGCGTAGAAGTTCATCTGGATCGTGGTGGCATAGCTCTGCCCGTCGCCCCGCGCCGTCAGCGTCACCGGCACCTGCGCCACCCGCAGCAGCAGCGGATAGACCGTGTTCGACCACGACGCCCGCGCATCGGCCCGCCCCGTCCGGCCGTCGGCATCGGCCAGCGGCTGGATCGGCAGGTCCGACGGAATCGGCACGTTGTAGGCGAACGACACCGTCGCCGGATCGAAAGTCAGCCACGACGGCAGCGGCGCGCCGCTGTTCTGCGTCGCCGTGAATGTCAGGCTCTGCGGGTTGGCGAACGACGAGGCCAACGACAGCGTGCCGCTGCCCGAACCCACCGTCGCCGCGTTCTGCACCACCGTCACCGGCGTCGTCACGAAGGCTGGCGGCGGCGCCGGTGGCGCTGGCGGCGCCACTTCACCGCCGTTCCCACCGTTGCCATTGCCGTTGCCGCCGCCCGCTGCGGTGAAGCTCGCCGTGCAGGCGACGTCGGCCGACAACGTCACCGTCAGCGGATTGGTCGTGCCCGAGCAGCCCCCGCCCCAGCCGGCAAAGCTGAAGCCTGTCGCAGGGGTCGCCGTCAGCGTCACCTGGTCGTCGATCGAGAACAATGCCGAGCATGTCGTGCCGCAGGTAATGCCGCCGCTATCGCTCGTCACCGTCCCGTTCGCCGGGGTGGTGATCGACAGGCTGCGGAAGCCGGCATCGAACCGCGCCAGCCTCAGGTAGGCGGCAGATGACGAACCGGCGGTGGCGAACGAGCCCCCGACCAGGATCCGGCCGTTCGGCTGCAGGGCAAGGACCGAGGCAGTGGCGCTCAGGTTCGGATCCACGAAGGAAGTGTCGATCGCCCCGGTGCTGGTCAGCCGCACGAGCCGGCCATAGGTCACGGCGGGAGAGCCAAGAGACGTAAAGGCACCGGCCGCCAAGACCTTGCCATCGCTCTGGACCACCAGATCATTGACATCGGAATTGAACTGCGCACTGGCAAAACTGGCGTCAACGCTACCATCGGTACCGAGCCGGGCGAGATTGCGGCGGAAGATGCCGGAAACACTGCCGAAGCGACCACCGGCCAGGATCTGGCCATCGCCCTGCACGCGGATCTTCAATACTTCGCCGTTGAATGACGGATCGGGGAACGTCGTATCCAAACTGCCATCGGCGTTGAAACGGGCAAGACGACCGTAGGAGGAATTCGCCGGGCCGGCGGTCGTGAAGGTGCCTCCCACCAGGATCTTGCCGTCAGCAGCGACGGCGATGCTTCCGACATAGCCGTTCAGGTTCGCGTCGACGAACGTGGTGTCCACGACGCCCGCATTGGAATAGCGGGCGAGTCCGCGGTAAGTAGACCCGCCAGCGCTCGTGAAAGGCCCCCCGAGCAGGATCGACCCGTCGCTCCTGATCAGCAAAGAAAAAACGCCAGCGTTCAGGTTCGGATTGGCGAAGCTGGTGTCGAGCGTGCCGTCGCTGTTCAAACGGGCGGCGCCATTGCGCGTGGTAAATGCCACCCCGGTGAATTCGCCACCGATTACAATTTTTCCATCCGATTGTATGGCGATGGCACGCACGGTGCCGTTGATGTAAGCGGGGACGAAGCCGGTATCGAGCGAGCCGTCGGCATTGAGCCGGGCCAGAAAATATCGGGTGGCACCAGCGACCGTGACGAAATAGCCGCCGGCCAGGATCTTGCCGTCATCCTGGATTGCCAGGGCGTGAACGGTGCTATCGAAACCCGGATTCTGGAGCGTCGTATCGAGCGGGTCGATCCAGGCCCTGGCCGGGCTGGTCAGCACGAAGAAATAGATGGTGAACATCGCGATGACGGCCACCATCTTTGCAGCGCCCTGACGCAGATTACCGCCACGGCGGGCCGCCCCAGACCAGCCACACGCTTCCAAGAAAAAACTCATCTATTGTCCCTCAACGGTCAAACGGCGGGACGTTACCGGTACGGTAATGAATGCCGCATCCCACGATTATGGGATGTGTTGAAAAAAGTTGTGCTCAAGCTGTCGTTTGACCGCTTGCGGCGACCACCTCAAGGCTGGAAGCGGAGCCGCGTTGCCGATCCTGCTCAGGGGGAGGACGGAATTATTCGGCATCAAGTCGGTGCTGTGCCCATGTGTCAGAACCGGAACCGTGCCAGGCTGGCGGTCCTCCCGTCGGGCAGGGTGATGCGGGCGGCCTCGCTGCCGTCGAAGGTCAGCCGCACCGGGCCGACGATGGCGGCGGAGGCCGGCGCGGCCGCCGCGGTCGCCCCGAACGGTGCCCCGCCGGCATACTGCATCAGCGTGCCCGAGAAGCCGAGATCGGCCCCGAGCGCCGCCTGGGCGCTCTGCCAGACCGGGCGGCCCGCGGTGTCGTAAGCCAGCACCGACAGATAGCCGATCTGCGCCACCGAGCCGTCGGCCTGCGGCTGGCTGTCGATGGCGAGGAAATACCCGACATTGTTGCCCGCCCCCGCCTCGTACCACCACCCTGCCTGCGGCAGCCCGGCATAACCCGTGGTCCGGCTGCCGCCGATCGGGAACGGCGTCAGCGCCTGGGCCGGGGCCGTGCCGACCGACAGGGTCGCGCCGTTGCCCGTCGCCGCCGTCACCAGGGTGAAGGCCGGGCCGGCCGCCCCCGCCGCGGTCAGCGTGCCGCTGCAGGTCAGCCCCGACAGCGTGCAGAACCCGGCCAGCCACTGGCTGCGCCCCT
>JAFKFH010000040.1 GCA_017307375.1 Alphaproteobacteria bacterium | reverse complement strand
TTCGGTGCCGCGGGCGGGGCGGGTCCGGTCGCGGTGGCCGGGCCGGGCTTCACGCTGAGCCTGGACGGTCGGACGTCGACCCTGGCGGTAGCCGACAGCAGCATGACCCTATCGCCATTCCCGATCGGGGGTGGTTCGACGACCGCCTACGCCGGCCTGCCGCAGGCGGGCTGGTGGTACGAACCGGCGGCCGAAGGTTCGGGCAACGGCTATTTCCTGGCGATCAACACCCAGGTCGCGGCGACCGGGGCGATCAGCCAGGTCGCCTATCTGTCGATCCTGACCTTCGACACGCAGGGGCGGGCGGTCTGGTATGCGGCGCAAGGCGCGCTCGCGCCCGGGCTGTCGGCCACGCTTTACCGCTACACCGGCGGTACCACTGTCGACGGTAGCGCCGCCGGGCAGGTGCGGCTGACGTTCGAAGGCACCGACCGCGCCGCCCTTACCTTGCCCAACGGCCGCACCGCCAGCCTCGCCCGCTGGCGGTTCTGAGCGGGCATTCCGCATGGAGATATCAAGGATGCGTCTTGTTTGGCTGGCTCTTGTACTGGCGGCCGCGACACTGCCGGCCCATGCCGCGACGATCACATCTGCGCCGCGCGATCCTGAATGCCAATGCGGGTGACGTCATCCAGTTCGCCTGTGCCACGGCGCCGTGCACGATCAGCCTTAACGGCCCGCTGCCGCCGATCCAGACCAGCCTGACGATCGACGGGGGCAGCCGCGGGCGGATCGTCATCGACGGACAGAACCTCTACCGCGCCTTGTTCGCCGACAGCGGCACGATCGCGATCAGCAACCTGAGGATCCAGAACGTCCGGGCCAAGGGCGGCAACGGCGGCAGCGGCGGTGGCTCGGTCTCGGCCCCCGGCGGCGGCGGGGCAGGGCTCGGGGCTGGATTGTTCGTCTCGACCAACGCCAATGTCACCTTGACCGCCGTCGATTTCGCCACGGTCGCGGCGGTCGGCGGCACCGGTGGCAGCTCGGTCAGCGTCATCGGGCCGGCATCGGGCGGCGGCGGCGGCCTCGGCGGCGACGGCGGCAACGGCCAGACCGGCGGCAACGGTGCCGGCGGCGGCGGCGTGCTGGGCGCGGGCAGCGACAACACGTCTTCAAATGGCGGCGACGGCGGCCTCGGCGGCGGTGGCGGTGGGGCCGGCGACCGGCCGGCAAACGCGTCCGGCACGGGCGGCGCCGGCTATGGCAGTGCCAGTGCCGGCGGCAACGGCGGCAGCGCCGATAGCGGCATCGCCTATCGCGGCGCCGGCGGTAACGGCGGGTTTGGCGGCGGCGGTGGCGGCGCGCCCAATCCCAGCATCGGTGGCGCGCAGTCCCTGGGTCTCGGCACCGCCGGCAACGGTGGCTTCGGCGGCGGCGGCGGCGGCGCCGACCAGCAGACCGACGGTGGCCTCCCGGGCCCGGGCGGCGGCGGCGGCGGCAGTAGCAACCTGCCGGTTGCCGGCGGCGTGCTGATGAGCGGCCTGCGCGGTGGCCAAGGCAACAATTCGCGGGCCGGCGGCGGCGGCGGCGCGGCGGCGGGGCCGGCGATCTTCGTCTACCAGGGCAGTATCACCGTCGCGACCTCGACGGTCGAAGGTGCAACCGCCACCGGCGGTGCCGGCGGCACCGCCACCTGGAACCCGGCCCTGGGCGGAACGGCTGGCGGCGCCGATGCCTCGCCGGTCTTCAACTACGACGGCAACGTCAACGGCGCCACTGCGCGCGGCCCGGTCAACGGGATCCTGGTCGGCGGCCTCCAGGGCCTGACGGTGACGCGCGACGGTACCGGCTCCGGCACGGTGACCGCCTCGGCCGGCGGTCTCAGCTGCCCGGGAACCTGCTCGACCAATATCGGCACCTACACCGATGTGACGCTGACGGCGGTGGCCGCAACCGGTTCGAGCTTCGGTGGCTGGTCCGGTGATTGCAGCGGCACCGGCACGACGGCGAGCTTCACCAGCGTCACCGCCGCGCTGGCCTGCACCGCGACCTTCACCTCGAACCCGGTGACGCCGACGGATCCGACGACCCCGGCCACGCCGCTACCGGCGCCGCTGCCGTCATTCGTGGCCAACCCGATGCCGCCGGTGCTCGACGCCCGCGCCGGCCCCGGCGGGTCGGGCACCCTGTCGCTGGCGGCCTACTTTCCCAATCCGGCGGTGCTGGCGTTCTCGGTTTCGGCGCCGGGCGGCGTGCCGTCCTGGCTGACATTCGAGCCGGTGACGGCCATCTTCTCGTTCACGGTGCCGGCGGCGGCCGACCGGGCTGGCGATATGCGCGCCACCTGGCCCAACACGATCTATCCGCCGGCGTTGCGGGCGGCAAGAATTCCCGTGACGGTATCGGCCAGCGCTGCCGGCCAGACCTATACGGTCACCGTCGACATGAGCTTCTACCATCCCCGCAACCCAGGCGTGATGGCGGCCGCGTCGGTCAGTCTCGACGGTGTCGCGGGCAACGCGCCGGCGGGCCGGTCGTCCCTGTCATTCGATGGCGGCCAGTTGGTGTTCGAGAGCACGGCCACCAATCTGTTTCCCGGCTCGGCGAACAGCTTCACCGATATCCTGCGGTATGACGGCCTTTCCGGCATGCGCGATCGGTTGAGCCAGACGGCGATTCCCGGCGGGGGCGTGGCCAATGCCGCCGACGGTGCCTCGCTGAACCCTGCGGTCTCGGCCGACGGGCGGTGGGCGGCCTTTGCTTCGGATGCACCAGGCATCACGCTGATGCCATCGGGCCGCGTGCGGCAGGTCTATCGCGCCAGTCTGGTCTATCCTCGCCTCCCGCTGAACGAAGGGGCGACGCCGACCCCGAGCGTGGTCTCGATCACGGCGGCCGGGGCGGTCGGAAACGGCCTTTCCGACAACCCGGCGATCTCGCAGGATGGGCGCTACGTCGCCTTCGACAGTACCGCCACCAATCTTGGGGAAGGCCTTGATGGTACAAGGCACGTCTGGCGCAAGGATCTCGTGACCGGCGTGCTGCTGCATGTCGCGGCAGGCAGCAACCCGACGATCAGCTGGGATGGCAACCTGATCGCCTACGAGACCGACGGCCAGGTGCAGCTGAAGGACCTGACGGCCGGCACGCTGCAGGCAATCGGCGTCGGCCACGCGCCCCGGCTGTCGGCGCGCGGCGACCGGCTGGTCTACGCCAATGCCGGCAAGATCATGCTGGGCGGCCAGGTCGTCGCTGACGGCGACCAGCCCGGCTTGTCGGCCGATGGCCGGTTCGTGGTCTATCGCAGCGGCGGCCAGGTCTGGGTGCGCGACCTCGATCGCGGCGTCTCGGCGCTGGTCAGCCAGGTGGCTGCCGGCACGCCGGCAGCCGGCGAGAGCGGCAATCCGGCGATCTCGGGCGACGGCACGACGATCAGCTTCACCTCGACCGTGCGCGACCTGGTCGGCGGCAATCTCGCCGCAGGGCAGCTCTACGTCGCGGCCAACCCGCTGCCGCTGCCGGGCCGGGCCGGGTACTGGCATCAGGCCGATGCCGCCAACGGCCAGGGCTGGGTGATGGAGCGCTGGGGCAACCGTGTCCATGTCGGCGGGCTGGTCTACGACACGGCGGGCCAGCCGACCTGGACGACCGGGCTCTGCACGCTGCAGGGGCTGATCTGCCGGGGCAGGTTGTCCGGCTGGTCCGGCGGCGCTGCCTTCGGTGCCGCGGGCGGGGCGGGTCCGGTC
>JAFKFH010000009.1 GCA_017307375.1 Alphaproteobacteria bacterium | reverse complement strand
GCGATCTTGTTCTCGAAGCCGGTCTCGGTGGCTTCGCCTTCATGCTTGCAATCCATGATGATCAGGTCGGACATGACACGGTTTCCTTTGAGATGATCTTGTTCGGGGCTTCGTCGTTTGCCTTGAAGCGACTATGCCCCGATCCGCCCCCGTCCGCTGTGACCGGCGTCAAGACTTGGTCTGTGGCGGCGCCTGCACCATGCGCAAGGCGGAGTCGGCCGTCGCCAGGGCGATGTCGGCCGGGCTCAGCCGTCCGTCGGCGCGATACCAGCTGTGGATCCAGATCACCATGCCGCCGATGCCGAGGGCGGCAAGGGCGGCATCGCGCACCGCAAAGTCGCCGCGGGCGACGCCGGCCTCGATGATCCGGCGCAGGATGAAGTCGAAGCGTTCCTGCAGCCCCAGGATCTTGGCGCGCTCCGGCGGCGCCAGCGTGCTGAGCTCGCGGCAGGCCACGGCGATGTAGTCCTGATTGTCGATGACGATCAGCGCGAAGTCGTGGGCGATCCGCCGCACCTGCTCGGCCGGTTCCGCATCCTCCTGCGCCACCCGCTCGGCCAGCGCGACCGACAGCGCCACCGAACGCTCGATGATCGCAAACAGCAGATCGGCCTTGCCGGCGAAATGCGCATAGATCGCGGTCTTCGAGGTCGACAGCCGGCGGGCCAGCATCTCGATGGTCGTGGCCGGATAGCCATGCTCGCAGAACAGTTCGCAGGCGGTGCGCAGGATCAGCTCGCGCTTGAACTGGCTGACGTCGTCCTTCATCGCCGAGATCATCGAAACCCCCGTTGACAACGCTTGGTACCGATTAGTACCGTAAGAGTACCAACGAGTACAAGACGCAACGGAGGAAGCGCCGATGACCCGTCGCAGCAGGGTGGGCTGAACCATGCCGCAATTCCAATCGCGGCTGGTGGCTGCCGGTCCGGCCTATGACGACAATCGCCAGTATCTGCTGGGCCTGATCGCCGAGTTGCGCGGGCTGGAAGCGCGGGCGCGGGCGGCATCGGCCAAGGCCGGGCCGCGCTTTGCCAAGCGCGGGCAATTGCTGCCACGCGAGCGGCTGGGGTTGTTGCTCGACGCCGGTGCCCCGTTCCTCGAACTTTCGGCCCTCGCCGGCTATCTGCGCGACAAGCCCGATCCGGCCACCTCGATTCCCGGTGGCGGTTTCATCGCCGGCATCGGCCAGATCTCGGGCGTGCGCTGCTTCCTGGTCGTCGACGATTCGGGCATCGATGCCGGCGCGCTGCAGCCGATGGGCCTGGAGAAATTCCTGCGGGCCCAGGAAATCGCGCTGGCGATGAAGCTGCCCTTCGTCCATCTCGTCGAATCGGCGGGCGCCAACCTGCTCGGCTACCGCGTGCAGGATTTCGTCACTGGCGGGTCGATCTTCCGCAACCTGGCGCGCCATTCGGCGGCGGGCCTGCCCGTGGTCGCCCTGGTGCACGGGTCGTCGACGGCGGGCGGGGCCTACATGACCGGCCTGGCCGATTATGTCGTCATGGTGCGGGGCCGGGCGCGCGCCTTCCTGGCGGGGCCGCCGTTGCTGAAGGCCGCGACCGGCGAGATTGCGACCGACGAGGATCTCGGCGGCGCCGACATGCATGCGACGGTTTCGGGTCTTGCCGAATACCTGGCGGAGGACGATACCGACGGCATCCGGATCGCCCGCGAGGTGATCGGCCAGCTCGGCACGGCCGAGCCGCTGCCATCCGGGCCGGAGCCGCGCTTGCCGGCCGACGAATTGCTGGGCCTGATGCCGCGCGACGGCAAGAAGCCGGTCGACATGCGCGAGGTGGCGGCGCGCATCGTCGACGAGTCGGTGCTGCTGGAATTCAAGCCGGGCTATGGCGCGGCCACGATCTGCCTGCAGGCGAGGCTCTGCGGCATGCCGATCGGCATCGTTACCAACAACGGCCCGATCGATCCCGACGGGGCGGCCAAGGCCACGCATTTCATCCAGGCTTGCTGCCAGTCGGGCACGCCGCTGATCTACCTGCAGAACACCACCGGCTTCATCGTCGGCACCGCGGCCGAACGCGGCGGGGTGATCAAGCACGGTGCCAAGATGATCCAGGCGGTCGCCAATGCGACGGTACCCCAGATCACCATCCTTTGCGCCGCATCCTACGGCGCCGGCAACTACGGCATGTGCGGCCGGGGGCTGGCGCCGTCGTTCCTGTTCGCCTGGCCCAATGCGCGGACGGCGGTGATGGGCGGCGAGCAGGCGGCACTGACCATGGCAATCGTCATGGAGGATGGTGCCAGGGCCCGCGGCCTGCCCGTCGACGAGGTACAGATCGCTGGCCTGAAGGCCAAGGTCGTCGAGAACTTCGAGCGTCAGACCTCGGCCTTCTACACTTCCGGCCTGATGCTGGACGACGGGGTTATCGATCCCCGCGATACCCGCCGGGTGCTGGCGCTGACCCTGGCGGTCTGTGCCGAAGCGCGCCGGCGCCAGCCCAACCGGCTCAATTTCGGCGTCGCCCGGCCCTGAGGATCGATCAGATGCTGTTCACCCACGAACACGAGGAAATCCGGCGGACGACGCTTCGCTTCGTCGAGCAGGAAATCAATCCGCATGTCGACGACTGGGAGGCCGCCGGGATCTATCCGGCCCATGACATCATGGGCAAGCTCGGTGCCTTGGGGCTGCTCGGCCTGACCAAGCCGGAAGCCTTCGGCGGCGCCGGCCTCGACCACAGCTATGCGATCGTCTTCGCCGAAGCGATGGGGGCATGCCATTGCGGCAGCGTGCCGATGTCGATCGGCGTGCAGACCGACATGGCGACGCCGGCGCTGGCCCGCTTCGGCTCGGACGAGCTCAAGCGCGATTTCCTGGCCCCGGCCATTGCCGGCAAGATGGTCGCCTGCATCGGCGTGTCCGAGCCTGGTGCCGGTTCGGACGTCGCCGCGATCCGCACGACGGCGCGGCGGGATGGTGACGATTACGTCATCAACGGCGGCAAGATGTGGATCACCAACGGTGCGCAGGCCGACTGGATGTGCCTGCTGGCCAATACCGGCGACAGCGCCGATCTGCATCGCAACAAGTCCCTGATCGTGCTGCCGATGAAGACCAGGGGTGTCGAGGTCGCCCGCAAGCTCGACAAGCTGGGCATGCGTTCGTCCGACACCGCCCAGATCTTCTTCGACGACGTGCGGGTGCCCCGCCGCCATCTGATCGGCGAGGAGGGGCGGGGCTTCACATACCAGATGCTGCAGTTCCAGGAGGAGCGGCTCTGGGTCGCGGCCAACACGATTCCGACCGTGGCCCGCGCCATCGACGAAACCATCACCTACACCCGCGAGCGCAAGATCTTCGGCCAGCCGGTGCTCGACAATCAGGTCGTCCATTTCAAGCTGGCCGAACTGCAGAGCGAGCTGGAGGCGCTACGCGCCCTGACCTACCAGGCGACGGCGATGCTGGTCGCCGGCCAGGATGTCACCAAGCTGGCCTCGATGGCCAAGCTCAAGGCCGGGCGCCTGCTGCGCCAGGCCGCCGACGAATGCCTGCAATACTGGGGCGGGATGGGGTTCATGAACGAGACGCCGATTTCGCGCATCTATCGCGACGGCCGCGTCGGTTCGATCGGCGGCGGTGCCGACGAGGTGATGCTGTCGATCATCGCCAAGTACATGGGCATCCTGCCGCGCCCGGGCAAGCCGTCATGACCGCGCTGTCGAGCCTGCTGATCGCCAATCGCGGCGAGATCGCGGTGCGCATCGCCCGCACCGCGCGCGCCATGGGCATCACGACCGTTGCCGTGCATTCCGACGTCGATGCCACGAGCCCGCATGTCGCGGCCTGCGACCGGGCCGTGGCGATCGGCGGTGCCGCGCCGGCCGAGTCCTATCTGGTCGCCGACCGGCTGATCGCCGCGGCGCGCGAGAGCGGGGCCCAGGCGATCCACCCCGGCTATGGCTTCCTGTCGGAAAATGCCGGCTTTGCCGCGAAGGTGGCCGAGGCCGGGCTGATCTTCGTCGGCCCGCCCGCCGCCGCGATCGCGGCGATGGGCGACAAGGCCCGTGCCCGCCGCCGCATGGCAGATGCCGGCATTCCCGTGGTGCCCGGCTACGACGACGAGGACCAGACGCCGGCCACGCTGATCGCGGCGGCCGAACGCATCGGGTTTCCGATCATGGTCAAGGCGTCGGCCGGCGGTGGCGGGCGCGGCATGCGGCTGGTGCATCAGGCCGAGGGCCTGCCCGATGCGCTGCGGCTGGCCGCATCCGAGGCGGCGAAGGCGTTCGGCGATGGCCGGTTGATCCTGGAGCGCGCGGTCATCGAGCCGCGCCATGTCGAGGTCCAGGTCTTCGCCGACAGCCACGGCAATGTCATCCACCTGGGCGAGCGCGACTGCTCGGTGCAGCGCCGCCACCAGAAGGTGATCGAGGAGGCGCCGTCGCCGGCGGTCGATGCCGGCTTGCGCGCACAGATGGGCGAGGCGGCGGTGGCGGTCGCGCGCGCGATCGGCTATGCCGGCGCCGGCACCGTCGAGTTCCTGCTCGACCGCGACGGCCAGTTCTATTTCATGGAAATGAACACCCGGCTGCAGGTCGAACATCCGGTGACCGAACTGGTCACCGGCCTCGACCTCGTCGAATGGCAGCTGCGCGTCGCACGCGGCGAACGGCTGCCGCTGACCCAGGATCAGGTGCGGCTCGACGGGCACGCCGTCGAGGTACGGCTCTGCGCCGAGGATCCGGCCGACGACTTTCTGCCGCGAACCGGCCCGGTGCTGGCCTGGCGGCCGCCGTCGACGGTGCGCTGCGACCATGGGCTGGCCGAGGGCGTTGCCGTCAGCCCGCACTATGATTCGATGCTGGGCAAGGTGATTGCGCACGGTGCCGACCGGGGCGAGGCGATCGATCGGCTGGCCCGGGCGCTCGACGATACCGTGCTGCTCGGGCTGACCACCAATCGCGGCTTTCTCGCCCGTCTGCTGCGCCACCCGGCCTTCGTCGAGGGCAGCGCGGTCTCGACCGCCTTCATCGCCCGGCACTTTCCCGACGATGCGGCGCGGCGCGAGACCCCTGACAACGCGGTCTGGGCGCTGGCCGCCTGGCTGTCGGTGCTCGGCACCGCCGAGGCGCTGTCCTGCGATCCCGCCTGGCGAGGCTGGAGCAACGCGACGCCGCTGCCCTCGCCCTGGCGCCTCGTCTGGGGCGACGACGAGCGGCGCGGCGTGTTCGACGCCGGGGCCGGCACGGTGACCATCCGGGTCGGGGAGGCCGGGATCACGGTCGCCCCGGGTCGGCCTGGCGAAGCGGTCGTCGCTGGCGTCCGGCGTCGCTACGCCCATGCCTGGGACGGCGAACGCCTCTGGCTGACCGTCGACGGCAGGGATTTCGATTTCCTGTCGCTGCGCCGGCAGGGGCGGACCGCGGCCGGGGCCGGCGGTGCGGCCGATGGCGTCCTGCGCGCACCGATGAACGGCCGCGTCGTCCGGGTCGAGGTTGCCGAGGGTGCCGAGGTCGCGATCGGCCAGGCGCTGGTCACGCTCGAGGCGATGAAGATGGAGCATTTGCTGGTGGCTGCCACGGCCGGCCGGGTCAAGACCGTCGCGGTGACGGTCGGCGACCAGGTGGCACCCGGCCAGATACTGATCGAGGTCGAACCCGCGAACAGCTAGCGCCTGATTTTCTTGGGAGGAAACAATGACAGACAACAATGACGGCCTGCTCACCGGCATCGGCCGCGTGGCGCTGGGCGACCTGTTGCGGCGATCTGCCGCCCGTAGCGGCGCGCGCGTCGCGCTGATCGAGGGCGAGCGGCGGACGACCTATGCCGAGCTCGACGCCACCGCCAACCGCTTCGCCAACCATCTGCTCGGCCGGGGCCTCGCGCGCGGGGCCAAGGTGGCGATGCTGTGCAACAACTCGACCGCGATGGTCGCCGCGATCTTCGGCATCCAGAAGGCCGGTCTGGTCTGGGTGCCGATCAACACGATGCTCGGTGCCGACGACGTCGACTATATCCTGGGGCATGCCGAGGTGGCCCTGGTCGTGATCGACGACAGCCTGCTTGCCAATGCCGGGCTTGCCGCGCTGCTGGACCGCCTGGCGCTGCCGCGGGTGGTGATCGAGCTGGCCGGGACCGCGCCGGCCGGCGCGACCACCTTCGCCGCCGCGATCGCCGACCAGCCGGCGACCGAGCCACAGGTCGCGATCGGCGAGCGCGACCTGGCCCAGATCATGTATACGTCCGGCACCACCGCGCGGCCCAAGGGGGTGATGCACAGCCACCTCTCGGTCTACTTCGCCGTGCTCGGCAATGTCGCCGACATGGGCATCGGCCGCGCCGACGTCGCGACCTGCATGCTGCCGCTGTTTCATTGCGCGCAGCATGTGACGGCGCTGAGCTTCCTGGTCGCGGGCAATGCGCTGGTGCTGATGCGCGGCTTCGACCCCGCCGCACTGATCCAGGCGATCGCGCGCGAGCGCATCACCTATATGGTCGGCCTGCCGCTGATGTATGCCGCGGTGCTCAATCACCCGTCGCGGGCCGATCACGACCTGTCGTCGCTGCGCCTGTGCATCTACGCGATGGCGCCGATGCCCAAGCCGCTGCTGATCCGGCTGATCGACGAGCTGTGCCCCAACTTCGCCCTGTGCACCGGGCAGACCGAGATCTATCCGATGACCGCGATGTTCCGGCCGGAACAGCAGTTGCAGCGCTTCGGCAACTACTGGGGCGAATCGGCTATCATCGACGATACCGCGATCATGGACGACGACGGCAATCTGCTCGGCCGCGGCGAGATCGGCGAGATCGTCCATCGCGGCCCCAACGTCATGCTCGGCTACTACAAGAATCCGGAAGCGACGGCCGAGGCGCGCCGCTTCGGCTGGCATCATACCGGCGATCTCGGCATGTTCGACCAGGACGGCCAGCTGATGTTCGTCGACCGCAAGAAGGACATGATCAAGTCGGGCGGCGAGAACGTGCCGTCGGTGAAGGTCGAGGAAGTGCTGCTGCGCCATCCCGCCGTCGCCAACGCCGCCGTCGTCGGCCTGCCGCATCCGCACTGGACCGAGGCGGTCTCGGCCTTCGTCACCGTCAAGCCCGGCATGTCGGTCGACGAGGCCGCGATCACCGAACATTGCCGCGCCCATCTCGGCGGGTTCGAGGTGCCCAAGCTGGTGCGCATCCTGGATGCGTTGCCGATGACGGCCACCGGCAAGATCCGCAAGCAGGAGCTGAAGGCCGCGCATGGCAGCCTGTTCGAGGGCTGAGCGATGAGCGTTCCGACATCGCTTCCCGCGGCGCTCGCCCGGGCGGTACACGCGGGCCATGGCGGTTACCTCGACCGGGGTGCCGACCATCTCCTTGCCGACGTCGAGGCGGCATCCTGCCGCCTCGCCACCGCCTTTCTCGACATGGGGCTGAAGCCTGGCGACCGGCTGGCGCTGATCGCGCTGAACCAGATCGAGTGGCTGCAGGTGTTCTTCGCCGCGACGCGCATCGGTGTCGTCGTGGTCGCGCCCAGCGTGCGCTATCGCCGGGCCGAGCTCGAATACATGCTGAACGATTCGGCCGTCGCCGCCGTGGTCAGCCTGGCCGAGCTCGACGGCTTCAGCTATCGCGAACTGTTCGACGAGATGAAGCCGTCGCTGCCGCGGGTCGAACGCTTCATCTATCTCGACGACGACTTCCGGCGCCTGCTGGCGACGCCGGCCGATCCGGCGCGGCTATCGGCCGTGGCGGTCGGTGCCGACGACCTGGCGATGGTCATCTATACGTCGGGAACCACCGGCCGGCCGAAAGGTGCCGGACTGACCCATGGCTCGCTTTTGCGCAGCGCGGCGGCCCAGGCCGCGCATACGGGCATGTCGCCGGCCGACCACCTCAAGGTCGCGATGCCGTTCAACCATGTCGGCGGCATCACCTGTTCGATCCTCGCGGCCCTGCTGTCCGGGGCATCCTGCGAACTGGTCCCGGTCTTCAAGGCCGATACGGTGATCGAGATGGCGGTGCGCCGGCCGCCGACGATGCTGACCGGCGTGCCGACGATGCTGACGCTGCTGCTGATGAATCCGGGCTTTGCCGGTATCGAGGCGGGGCGTGTCCGGCTCGTCATCGTCGGCGGCTCAAACGTCGAGCCTTCGCTGCTGGCGCGGCTGCACGCGGCCTTGCCGAACGCGGCGATGATGAACCTCTATGGCCTCTCGGAAACCTCGGGCGCCATCGTCATGACGCCGGAGAACGCGACGGCCGAACAGGTGCTCGGCCCGATCGGCCGGCCGCTGCCCGGCGCCTCGTTGCGCATCGTCGGCCCTGATGGCGAGGTCGCCGCAGGCGAAATCGGCGAGCTGCGCTTCATGGGGCTGGGTGTCATCCCCGGTTATGTCGGGGCCGCCGCCGGCGACCAGCCGTTCGACGCCGATGGCTGGCTGCGCACCGGCGACCTCGGCTATCGCGACGGCGACGGGCTGATCCACCTGATGGGGCGCGCCAAGGAGATGTATATCCAGGGCGGCTACAACGTATATCCGGCGGAAGTCGAGAATCTGATCGCGCGCCTGCCCGGCATCGTGACGGTGGCGGGCATCGGTGTGCCCGATCCCGTGCTCGGCGAAGTCGGGCGCTATTACATCGTCAGTCGCGAGGACGGCGCGCCGACGGCCGAGGCCGTCCTCGATCATTGCCGGCGCAACCTCGCCGACTACAAGCTGCCGCGCCAGATCGTGTTCCGCCGGGAACTGCCGCTGACGCCGGCGGGCAAGGTGCAGAAATCGCTGCTGCGCGAGGAAGCGCTGAACGGGGGATGACAGCCCGTCGCCGTTGACGTGGCGGGGTTGGTGCCGTAATAGCCGGCGCAACCCCCCTCGCAACCTGCAGCCCGACATGGCCCAGACCAAGAAGCCTGAAATCCGCCAGGCGGTAATCGACGCGGCAACGGCGCTGTTCATCGAGCAGGGCTATGTCGAGACACAATTGTCGGCGATCGCCCGGCGAGCCGGCATCTCGACCTCGAACGTCTACAAGTATTTCCCGTCGAAGATCGACATTCTCTATGCGATCTACGATCCCTGGCTGCGCGCCCGCGTCGCCGCGATGGAGGCCGAGCTGCCGGCCGGCCCGGGCGTCGAGCGGTTGCGGGCGTTCCTCACCCGGCTCTGGGACGATATCCCGAACGGCGACAACGGCTTTGCGAACATCCTGATCCAGGCCCTGGCCACCGCGCGCAGCGCCGACGAACACCGCCCCGAGCTGTTGCACTGGTTCGAGGGCCGCGTGCTGGAAATCCTGCGCAGTTGCGTGGTTGCCGACGCCGTGCCGGAAGCGGATCTGAAGGACCTCGCCGCCCTGGCGGTGATGGTGTTCGACGGGTTCCTTGCCGCCTCGCGCATCCAGTATGCCCGGCGGCACGCGCTCGGCATCGTCGAGCTGATGTGCCGCCGGCTGGTGCCGGTCCTGTAGGGTCGGGATCTGGCGTCTCGTTCAGCGCTTCAACCCGCACTCGGCGAATGCGGCGCGGGTCGCTGCCTTCTCGGCTTCGGTCAGGTTGATCATCGGCCGGCGCACCGGGCCGCCGACCTGGCCCAGCAATTCCTGCCAGTATTTCTGGTGGGCCTGGGGCTTGCCGCCGGGCCGGGTGCTGCGCAGCGCCTTGCGCACGGGATCGAGGCTGTCGCGGATCTTGCGAGCTTCCTCGACCTTGCCCTCGAAGGCAAGGCGCGTGTAGTCGTGCATGCGCCGGTCGTTCTTCGTCTGGATCAGGTAGGGCGGGCTGGAGCAGAGATAGAGCCGCCAGTTCAGCTCGACGATATTGTCGAACCATTCCTCTTCCGACGCGGTCGAGACGATGACCTTGTCGCCGGCGAGCCGCGTCAGCTCGGCATACATCTCGCGCGGCACGCTGTACTTGATCGCGACGATGTTGGGCAGTTCGGCGATGCGCGCGCAGAGCTGCGGGCTCATCAGATAGCCCGAATCCGGGTGGCTCCACATCGCGATGCCGATGTTCACCTGCTCGGCGATGTAGCGGTAGTATTCGTAGATCGTCTCGTCCCGGTCGGTGACGAAATGCAGGATCGGCGCATGGACGACGATATAGTCGGCACCGATCGCCTCGGCGTGCCGGGCCAGGTCCAGCACCGTGTCCATGTTCTGGTCCGAGCAGGAGAGGATCGTCGCCGACTTGCCGGCGGCGGTCTCCTCGACGGCGATTTCGAAGACGCGCTTGCGTTCGGCCAGCGACATCGAGAAGAACTCGCCCTGCTTGCCGGCGACGAAGAAGCCGTCGATGCCGAGATCATCGATCCAGTGGCGCAGGTTGCGGCGGAACCCTGCCTCGTCGATCGCCAGATCCGGCGTGAACGGCTGCAGCGCCGCAGCCCAGATGCCCTTCATGTTCTGGCGGGCATAGTCCTTGGCGTCGAGCTTGCTGTATTTCATCGGTCCTCTCCGTGGCGGGCGGCGCCATTGCACCCGACCGCGATTAATCAGGCAATCGCGGATTTCTGATTTATTGATATGAAAATCGGATCAGTTCGCCGTGTCGGGCGCAAATATCCGCGCATTCTGCTGCAGGCGCTGGATGAATTCGTTGGCCGATGGCGGCAGCGAGCGGAACGACCGCATGATCACCGCCACTTCGCGCGAGATCTGCGGTTCGGCCAGTGGGCGGGCGGCGATCCCGGCCGACGGCGACCAGGCCATCGCATAGGCCGGCAGCACGCTGACGCCCAGCCCGACCTCGACCAGCGCCAGGGCGGTCGAGATCTGCGAGACCTCGAAGGCGATGTTCATCTCGATCCCGGCGGCCTGATAGCCCTGGTCGACCAGGGCCCGGATACCACTGTCGGGCGTCAGGGTGATCAAGGGCGCGTCGCGCAGGGCCGACCAGCCGGGCTGGGTCACCGCCGCCAGAGCGTGCGACGACTGGCAGAACAGCATCAGCGTGTCCCGCGCCAGCCGGACGCGCGCCAGCCCCTCGTCGTCGGCGGCGAAGGTGCCGACGCCGATATCGGCCTCACCCGACTTGACGCGGGCGACGATCTGGTCGGTACCGGCGTCGAGCAGCGTCACCCGCACGCCGGGATAGTCGCGTGCAAAGCTCGCGACCACCGGCGGCAGCAAGGCGGCGGCCAGCAGCGGCGGGGCCGCGACGGTGAAGCGGCCGCGCTTGCGTTCGACCAGGTCATGGGTGTTGCGCACGGCATATTCGAGGTCGGCGATCAGCTTCTCGGCGCTGCCGCGGAATTCGCGTCCGGCCTCGGTCAGTTCGACCCGCCGGGTGGTGCGGTCGAACAGCCGCACGCGCAACTCGGCCTCCAACTCGCGCACCAGCACCGAAACCGCCGATTGGGCGATATGCAGGCGCTGGGCGGCACGGGTGAAGTTGCCGTCGATGGCCACCGCGATGAACGCCTGGAGCTGGCGCAGCGTGATATTCATGCGGAATCAGTATGGCTGATTCCGACTAAGCGCAATCGCGTATGAAACAACCGGCCGCGAGGCGCGGCCGGGCGGTCAGGCGGCGGCGCGCCGTTCGGCCAGATGCTCGCCGGCCCAGGCCAGCGCCCAATCGGCCGCGACCTCCTCCGGCAGGGTGCCCGATCCGGCGTCGTGCAGCATGGGTTCGCCCAGACGGCGGGCGCCGAGGCCCGACAGCAGCGCGTCGAAGCGCTTGCCGCCTTCGCAATAGGTGGCGCCATAGGTGCGGTCGCCCAGGGCGATGATGCCGTAGGCGACGGCGGCGAGGTCCGGCCGCGCCGCCTCGATCGCCTCGAAGAAGGCCCGCGCATTGTCCGGGACGTCGCCGTTGCCGTAGGTCGAGGTGCAGATCAGGAAAGCGCCTTCGCGCTCGAAGATGTCGGGGACGAGGTTGTCCATCGGCTCGATCGCCACGGAATAGCCTTCGTTGCCCAGGCTCGTTTCGACTTCCTGCGCCACCATCTCGGCGGTGCCGGTCATCGTACCCACCAGAATCGTCACCTTGGCGCTCATCGTCGTGCCCTCATTGCCGTCTCTGCACTAAAATGCATGGTACGCAAATTCGGTTTGGCATCAAGCAAAATAATGCTTGCGCCCCCAACTTAGTGCATTATCATGCATGTCATCGCCAGCTTGGGAGGACAAGATCCAATGATCACGTTCGACACCGCGCCCGCCCGCTATCGCCATTGGCGGCTGCAGGTCGACGGCCGCATCGCGACGCTCACCCTCGATGTCGACGAGGATGCCGGGCTGAAGCCGGGCTACAAGCTGAAGCTCAATTCCTACGACCTCGGCGTCGATATCGAGCTGCACGATGCGATCCAGCGCATCCGCTTCGAGCATCCGCAGGTCGCGACGGTCGTGCTGACATCGGGCAAGGACCGGATGTTCTGCGCCGGCGCCAACATCTACATGCTGGGAACCTCGTCCCATGCCTGGAAGGTGAACTTCTGCAAGTTCACCAACGAGACCCGCAACGGCATGGAGGATTCCAGCCGCCATGACGGGTTGAAGTTCGTCGCGGCCCTGAACGGCACCACCGCCGGCGGCGGCTACGAGGTCGCGCTGGCCTGCGACGAGATCCTGCTGGTCGACGATCGCTCGACCGTCGTCAGCCTGCCGGAAGTCCCGCTGCTCGGCGTGCTGCCCGGCACCGGTGGCCTGACCCGCGTCGTCGACAAGCGCAAGGTCCGCCGCGATCTCGCCGACCTGTTCTGCACCAGCCAGGACGGCGTGCGCGCGGACCGCGCCAAGGAATGGGGCCTGATCGACGGTTCGGCCGCACCGGCCAATTTCCCGGCGCTGGTCGCCGGCCGTGCCTCGGCGCTGGCCGAAGCCTCGATCCGCCCGGCCGATGCCAAGGGCATCGCGCTGAACCCGCTGAACCGGACGATCGACGAGGCGGGCTATCACTACACCCATGTCGATGTCGCCTTCGATCGCGCCGGCCGCGCCGCGACCCTGACGGTCCGCGGTCCGGCCGAGGGCGGGCCGGAGACGGCGGAAGCCATCCATGCCGCCGGCGACGGCTGGTGGCCGCTGGCCATGGCCCGCGAACTCGACGACGCCATCCTGATGCTGCGCACCAACGAGAACGATCTCGGTCTCCTGGTCATCAAGACCGAGGGCAGTGTCCAGGCCGTGCTGAAGGCCGGCGCCGTCATGGAAGCGCTCAAGGAAGACTGGCTGGTGCGCGAGACCATCGGCTTCCTGCGCCGCACCTTCGCGCGCCTCGACGTCTCCTCGCGCAGCCTCTACGCGGTGATCGACCAGGGCTCGTGCTTTGCCGGTCTGCTGTTCGAGCTGGCGCTGGCCGCCGACCGCAGCTACATGCTGGCCCTGCCCGACGGCGAGGAGAACGCGCCGGAGATCGCACTGGATGCCTTCAACTTCGGCCTGCTGCCGATGGTCAACGGCACCAGCCGCCTGGCCACCCGCTTCATCGGCACGCCCGACAAGGTCGACATCCTGCGCAGCCGCAACGGCGCCTTCTTCACCGCCGAGGATGCGGTCCGGGAAGGCCTCGTCACCGTGGCGCCCGACGACATCGACTGGGAAGACGAAATCCGCCTGGCGCTCGAGGAACGGGCGAGCCTGTCGCCCGACGCGCTGACCGGCCTCGAAGCCTCGCTGCGCTTCCCCGGCGCCGAGACCGTCGAAACCAAGGTGTTCGGCCGCCTGTCGGCCTGGCAGAACTGGGTGTTCTATCGTCCGAACTCGACCGGCGAGCGCGGCGCGCTCAAGCTGTTCGGGTCGGGGTCGAAACCGCAATTCAATTGGGAGAGGGTGTGATCATGGCGATCAACTATCAGGAGCGTATTCCCAATAACGTCGATCTCGGCTCGAACCGCACGCTGCAGCGCGCGCTCGAGCATTGGCAGCCCGAGTTCCTGAACTGGTGGCAGGACATGGGGCCGACCGACTTCCAGGCCCGCGACGTCTATCTGCGGACCGCGACCTCGGTCGACGCCAAGGGCTGGGCGACCTACGGCCATGTCCGGATGCCGGAATACCGCTGGGGCATCTTCCTGGCCGACCGCAACCCCGACCGCAAGGTCGGCTTCGGCGACGAGTTCGGCAAGGATGTCTGGCAGCAGGTCCCGGGCGAGCATCGCTCGACCCTGCGCCGCCTGATCGTCACCCAGGGCGATACCGAGCCCGCCTCGGTCGAGCAGCAGCGCCTGCTCGGCCACACCGCCCCCTCGCTCTACGACCTGCGCAACCTGTTCCAGGTCAATGTCGAGGAAGGCCGCCATCTCTGGGCGATGGTCTATCTGCTGCACGCCTATTTCGGCCGCGACGGCCGCGAGGAGGCCGAGGAACTGCTGCAGCGCCATTCGGGCGACAGCGACAAGCCCCGCATCCTCGGCACGTTCAACGAGCCGATCTCGGACTGGCTGTCGTTCTTCATGTTCACCTATTTCACCGACCGCGACGGCAAGTACCAGCTGAAGTCGCTGGCCGAATCGAGCTTCGATCCGCTGGCCCGCACCTGCCAGTTCATGCTGACCGAGGAAGCCCACCACATGTTCGTGGGCGATACCGGCATCGCCCGCGTCGTCCGCCGCACGATCGAGGTGATGAAGGAAATCGGCTCGGACGACCCCGAGGCGGTGCGCCGCGCCGGCGCGGTCGACCTGCCGACCCTGCAGAAATACATCAACTTCTGGTTCTCCTCGGCGCTCGACCTGTTCGGCGCCGACCAGTCGTCGAACGCGGCTTCCTACTTCGCCAACGGCCTGAAGGGTCGGCCGGACGAGACGAGCTACGAGGATCACATCGCCCGCGACCAGACCTACGACCTGGAAGTGCCCGATGGCCAGGGCGGCGTGCGCCTCGACCAGATCCCGCTGCGCAACGCGATGAACGAGGTCAGCCGCGCCTCCTACGTCAAGGATTGCGAAATCGGCGTGGTGCGCTGGAACCGCCTGCTGCAGAAGGCGGGCTACGACCATCGCCTGGTGCTGCCGAGCCCCCGGTTCCGCCGCACCATCGGTTCCTGGGCCAACGTCCCGACCGACACGACGGGCAAGCCGATCTCGGCCGCCGAGTTCGTGGCGCGCCAGGGCGAATGGCTGCCGACCGACCAGGATCGCGGCTTCATCGCCAGCCTGATGAAGGGTGTGTACGAGCCCGGCAAGATGGCCGGCTGGATCGCGCCGCCCGACCGTGGGATCAACGCCCAGCCGGTCGACTACGAATACGTCCGCGGCAACTGAGGACCGGACGGATGCGCCAGGTCGCCGTCATCGGATCCGGACCGTCGGGCTGCTATCTCGCCGATCAGCTGTTGCGGCTGATGCCCGACGCCCGGGTCGATGTCGTCGACCGCCTGCCGGTGCCCTTCGGCCTGGTCCGGCACGGCGTGGCGCCGGACCATCAGGGCACCAAGGCGGTGGCGCGGCTGCTCGACCGCATCCTCGCCCATGACCGGGCGGCCTTCTTCGGCAATGTCGAGGTCGGCCGCGACGTCACCCTGGCCCAGCTCGGCCAGTACTATGACGCCGTGGTGCTCGCCACCGGCGCCGCGATCGACCGGCGCACCGGCCTGCCCGGCGAGGAGCTGGCCCAGGTGATGGGGTCGGGCAAGCTGGTTTCCTGGTACAACGGCCATCCCGACCGTGGCGAGCCCGATTTCGGCGCGGGCCGGGCGGCGGTGGTGATCGGCCACGGCAATGTCGCCATCGACATCGCCAGGATCCTCGCCAAGACGCCCGGCGAGCTTGCCGGTTCCGATATCGACGACGCGGCTGCCGCCCGGATTGCGGCCCTGCCGCTGACGCGGATTCATGTCGTGGGTCGCCGCGGTCCGCAGGACGCGAAGTTCACCCCGCACGAACTGGGCGAGCTGGGGCAGCTGGCCCGGGCCCGGCCGGTGATCGCGGGCGCCCCCGATCTTGCCGGCGACACGGCGGTCATGACCACCTTCCGCGGGTTCGCGGCCCCGGCCGCGGTCAAGCCGATCGAGATAATCTTCCATTTCGGCCTGGCACCCCGGGAATTTCTCGGCCTCGGCCGGCTCGAGGCGGTCCGCTTTGCCGGTGCCGCCGGCGACGTCACCTTGCCCGCGGATTTCGCCGTCACCTGCATCGGCTACGAAGCCCGGGCCTGCGACGACTGCACGCCTGTCGACGGGGTGATGGCGCATGACGGCGGGCTGGTCCGCCCGGGTCTCTACGTCGTCGGCTGGGCCGGCCGGGGACCGTCCGGCACGATTCCGACCAACCGCACCGAGGCGCAGGGGCTGGCCAAGCGCATGGCCGGCGAGGTCGTCGCGGCGGGACGGCCGGGCCGCGATGCCCTGCGGGCCGCGCTGCGCTGCCCGATCGTCGACCATGCCGGGTGGAAGCGGATCGACGCGGCCGAGCTGGCGGCCGCCCCGGAACGCCGGGTGCGGGCCAAGTTCACCGATATCGGGGCGATGCTCGACTCAGCGGGCCGGCTCCTCGACGCGTAGCATCAGCAAGAGCCCGACGACGAGAAAGACCAGCACGACGCTCATGCCTGCCCGCTGGCTGTCGAAGGCCTGCGTCACCACCGCGATGGCGAACGGCGCCAGGAACGCGGTCGCCCGGCCCGACAGCGAAAACAGCCCGTAGAATTCGGCAATCTTGCCCGGTGGGGCCAGCCGCCCGACCATCGTGCGGCTCGCCGCCTGGATCGGGCCCAGGCACAGACCCATCAGGATCGCGAAACCGAGGAAGATCCGCTCCTGCGTCGAGGCGAACAGGCCGGCGCCTGCGGTCGGCGGGGGCAGGTCGATGACGAACAGCGCCGAGGTCCGGGTGACCGAAAAGACGCCTGCCGCGGCGACAGCCATCCCGGCCGTGGTCAGCAGGATCGTGGAGCGCGACCCGAAATGGTCGTCGAGAGCACCGCCGATCCAGGCGCCGAAGATGCCCAGCGCCGACAGGATGATGCCGAAGATGCCAAGCTCGGTCGTGCCCCAGCCGAACTGGCCGGCGGCGTAGATGCCGCCGAAGGCGATCAGCGCCAGGATGCCGTCGTTGTAGATCATGAAGGCGATCAGGAAGCGGAACCAGTTGGCGTTGCGCCGGAAGCTCGCGATCGTGGTGAGCAGCCGCGCCAGCCCGGCGCGCACCGCCGCCGCCGGGCCGAGCCCGGTCCGCGGCACATCCGGCGTGAACAGGAACATCGGCAGCACGAAGACGATCAGCCACAGGGCCGAGAACGGTCCGGTCAGCCGTTCGGCCGCGCCGGTCGCCCGGTCCAGCCCGAACAGCGCCTGCCCCGCGGGCGGGGTGACGCCGACCAGTTCGGGCCGGCTGACGATCAGGATGGCGAAGAGCGGCAACAGCCCGCCGAGATAGCCGAGGCCCCAGGCGAAGCCGGAAAGCCGTCCCAGCCGTTCGCGCGGGACCAGCGTCGGCAGCATCGCGTTGTTGAAGACGATCGAGAATTCGGCCCCGATCGCGGCCAGCACCAGCGCGGCCATGATCAGCGGCAGCAGGGCGAGATGGCCGGGCAGGGCGAACCACAGCAGCCCGCAGCCGATCACCATGAAGGCCTGGAACACCAGGATGAACGGCTTGCGCGGCCCGCCGGCATCGGCGACCGCGCCCAGCATCGGCGACAAGAGCGCGATGGTGATGCCGGCGATCGACTGGGTATAGCCCCACAGCGACTGCCCGCGGACCGGATCGCCGATGAACTGGCTGGTGAAGTAGGGCGCGAAGATGAAGGTGGTGATGACGGTGAAATAGGGTTGGTTGGCCCAGTCGAACAGGGCCCAGGAGAAGCGCGCGAGCGGCCCTGCCGACGCGCCGGGGTTGCGATCGATCGATATGGCGGACACGGGTCCTCCCTGACGCGCTTGGTTAGCCAGTCTAGACCAGCAGGATGCCGTCGGGGAATCCCGGTTGACGGCAGGCTCGGCCAAGGTGTAGCCAGCAAACCCTGCATTGGCGTGACGACAGCGGACAAAAAGGGACACCGATGACCGAGCCGCGTTGCCTCGACGACCTGCTGAAGAACGGTGCCGACCCGGCGCCGGCGATCGGCGCCCCCGGGCGCCCGGCGCTCGACTTCCGCGGCTTGCGCGACTTCGCCGCGGAAATCGGCGCGTTTCTCAATCGTCATGGCCTCGGCCGCGGCGATCGCGTCGCCATCGTGCTGCCGAACGGCCCGGAGATGGCGGCGGCTTTCGTTACCGTGGCCGCACGGTGTTCGACCGCGCCGCTGAATCCGGCCTATCGGGCCGACGAATTCGAATTCTACCTGTCCGACCTGCGCGCCAAGGCCCTGATCGTCGGGGCCGACGACCAGGGGCCGGCGGTCGAGGTGGCGGGCAAGCTCGGCGTGCCGCTGATCCGCCTGACGCCGCGCGCGGACGGGCCGGCGGGCACTTTCGACCTGACGACCGCCATGCCGGCCGCGGCGGCGGCCCGGCCGGGCCCGGCGGTGCCGGAGGACGAGGCGCTGGTGCTGCACACCTCGGGCACGACGTCGCGGCCCAAGATCGTGCCGCTCTCGGGCGCCAATGTCTGCCGTTCGGCGGTCAATATCGGGGCGACGCTGTCGCTCGGCCCCGCCGACCGCTGCCTGAACATCATGCCGCTGTTCCACATCCACGGCCTGATCGCCGCCGTGCTATCCAGCCTTGGTGCCGGTGCCTCGGTCCATTGCACGCCGGGCTTCAATGCCCTGTCGTTCTTCGCCCAGCTCGACGAGGTGAAGCCCAGCTGGTACACGGCGGTGCCGACGATGCACCAGGCGATCCTGGCCCGCGCGCCGCGCAACCAGGAAATTCTCGGCCGCGCCGGGCTGCGCTTCATCCGCTCGTCGTCGGCGTCGCTGCCGCCGCAGGTGATGGCCGAGCTGGAGGCCGCGTTCGGCTGCCCGGTGATCGAGGCCTACGGCATGACCGAGGCGGCCCACCAGATGGCCTCCAACCCGCTGCCGCCCAGGGCGCGCAAGCCGGGCTCGGTCGGCCTGGCCGCGGGTCCCGAGGTCGCGATCATGGGCGAGGACGGTACGCTGCTCGGCCCTGACGAGGTCGGCGAGATCGTGATCCGCGGACCGAACGTGACCGCCGGCTACGAGAACAACCCGAAGGCCAATGCCGAGGCGTTCGCCGGCGGCTGGTTCCGCACCGGCGACCAGGGGATGCTCGACGGCGAGGGCTATCTGCGCCTGACCGGCCGGTTGAAGGAAATCATCAACCGTGGCGGCGAGAAGATCAGCCCGCGCGAGGTCGACGAAGTGCTGATGGACCATCCGGCGGTGGCACAGGTCGTCACCTTCGGGATGGCCCATGCCAAGCTGGGCGAGGAGGTCGCGGCCGCCGTGGTCGCCCGCGAGGGCATGACGGTGACCGAGGCCGAACTGCGCGCCTTCTGCGCCGAGCGGCTGGCCGATTTCAAGGTGCCGCGCAAGCTGGTGCTGCTGGCCGAGATCCCGAAGGGGGCGACCGGCAAGCTGCAGCGGATCGGCCTGGCCGAAAAACTGGGATTGAACGGATGAAAGTCTGCGTTTTCGGGGCTGGCGCGATCGGCGGCTATGTCGGCGCGCTGCTGGCGCGTGCCGGGGTCGATGTCAGCCTGGTCGCCCGCGGTCCGCACGGCGCGGCGATGCGCGAAAACGGCCTGACGCTGCATATCGGCGAGGAAAGCTTCACCGTCCGCCCGACCGTGACGGACGATCCGTCGACCCTCGGGCCGCAGGACTATGTCCTGCTGACGCTGAAGGCCCATTCGCTGCCGCCGATCGTCGACCGGCTGATGCCGCTGCTGGGGCCGGACACCGCCGTCGTCACCGCGATCAACGGCATTCCCTGGTGGTACGGCTACAAGATCGACGGCCCGGCCGGCGGCCGGCGGCTCGACAGCGTCGATCCCGGCGGCAGGATCTGGGACACGATCGGGCCCGAGCGCGCGATCGGCACGGTGGTCTGGCAGGCGGCCGAGGTCGAGGCGCCCGGGGTGGTGCGGCACGGCTATGGCGAGCGCATGCCGCTGGGCGAGCCCGACGGCTCGAAGTCGGCGCGGGCCGAGGCGCTGTCCAAGGCGCTGATCGCCGCGGGCATCAAGAGCCCGGTACGGCCGCGCATCCGCGACGAGATCTGGATGAAGCTGTGGGGCAATCTCAGCTTCAACCCGATTTCGGCCCTGACCGGCTCGACGCTCGAGACGCTGGCCCGCGATCCGGCGACCCGCACCGTCATCGCCCGGATGATGGAGGAGGCCAAGGCGGTGGGCGAGGCGACCGGCGCACGCTTCACCGTGTCGGTCGAGGATCGCATCGGCATGACCGAGAAGGTCGGCGCCCATCGTACTTCGATGCTGCAGGATCTCGAGGCCGGCCGCCCGATGGAGATTTCGGCCCTGGTCGCGGCGGTGGCCGAACTGGGCCGGCTGACCGGTTTGCCGACGCCGACCATCGACACGGTGCTGGCCCTGGTGTCGTTGCGGGCGAAGGAGGCCGGCTGTCTGGCTTGAATGCCGTTCGTCGTCCCGGCCAATCGCCGCTGCGCTTCGCCCGGGACGACGATTGGGGATTTATTCATCTGATCGAGGACCACTTCATGGACTGGCGCAAACTGCCGCCCGAGACGCTCGAAGCGCACTACAACCCGCGCCTGGCGGTGCCCGATCATCCGCAGTGGTTTGCCGACTATGCGGCCTGGAGTGCTGCTGCCTTCGCGCGCATGCCCGGCCGCCACGACCTGCGCTACGGTCCCGGACGGTTGCAAACCCTCGACGTCCATCCCGGCGCCGGCCCGGACGCACCGATCTTGATCTTCATCCATGGCGGCTACTGGCGCGCGCTGGACAAGCGGGATCACGTCTTCCCGCTGGAAGCGCATGTCGCTGCCGGGGCGACCGTCGTCAACCTGAACTATGACCTCTGCCCCGACATCACGCTGGCGGCGATGGTCGACCAGGTGCGCGCCGGCCTCGACTGGATCGCTGCGGCGACGTCCGAGGTTCCCGGCGACCGCAACCGGATCCACCTCGCCGGCCATTCCGCCGGTGCCCATCTGGCGGCGATGATCCTGCATTATCCGACGGCCGTGCCGATCCGCTCGGCCGCGCTGCTGTCGGGTGTCTACGATACCGAGACCGTGCTGCATATCCCGGTCAACGATACCGTCCGCCTCGATCTTGCGATGGCGCGGGCCACCTCGCCGCTGTTGCACCCGCCGGCGCAGACGTCGAATCTGCTGATTGCCGTCGGCGACGCCGAGCCGGAGGGGTGGATCGGCCATTCCGCCGACTATCACGACGTTTGCCGCAAGGCCGGCGTGCCGTCGGATTTCTGGCGACTGGCCGGCGAGCATCACTTTTCGATCCTGAAGGCGATGGGCGAGCCCGACCACCCGATGTTCGCCTGGATCCGCCGCCAGCTGGTGCAGCGCTAAGCCGTCGTTTTCAGGAGACCCAGGGCAAGCACCCGGAACGCCGCGACGGCCTTGGCGAGAACGGCCTGCGGATCGTCGGAGGCGGCGATCCACAGCGCGGCATTCAGGGCCGCGCCGTTGAGCAGCCGGGCAGCCGCCTCGGCATCGACCGCGCCGACCGTGCCCTCGTCGATCAGCGCCTGCACCGTCTCGGTCGTCGTGCGCAGGCAGGCGGTCTGGTTGGGCCACTGCGAGGGATCGCCGAGCACGGCCGGACCGTCGAGCAGCACGATGCGCTGGATTTCCGGCTCCAGCGCCATCTCGATGAAGGCGACGCTTTCATCGAGCAGCCCTTGCCAGCGCGTCGGCGCCCGGTCGCGCACCTGCCGCATCCGCGCCACCATTTCGGCGTCGATCTGGTCGATCACGGCCTGCAACAGGCCTCGCTTGTCGCCGAAATTGTGATAGAGCGCGCCGCGCGTCAGACCGGCTGCGGCCGTCAGGTCGTCCATCGACGCCGCGGCGTAGCCGTTGTCGGCGAATGCCCTGCGGGCCGCCTGGATCAGCTTTGCCCGGGTCTCCTCGACCATCTCGGTGCGACGCTTCACCGCTCGATCCTCCACAAAATTTCTACATACGCAACGTATGCCAATTGACATACGTCGCGTATGTACCGATATGGCGTCATACGGCGCGTATGTCAACGCGCCGATGGAGGAGCGAAATCATGACCAGACGCGACGCAATTTTCCCCGCCGGGCGCCAGGCCCTCTACGAGAACCATCGCTATTCGGCCGCAATCCGGTCGGGCGACCTGCTCTTCGTCTCGGGCCAGGTCGGCAGCCGCGAGGATGGCTCGCCCGAGCCCGACTTCGCCGCCCAGGTGCAGCTGGCCTTCGACAACCTCAAGGCGGTGCTGAAGGCTGCCGGCTGCACCTTCGACGACGTGGTCGACGTCACCACTTTCCATACCGATCCGGAAAAGCAGTTCGCGACGATCATACCGATCCGGGAGAAGGAGATCGGCGCGGCGCCCTATCCGAACTGGACCGCGGTCGGGGTGAACTGGCTGGCGGGCTTCGACTTCGAGATCAAGGTCATCGCCCGCCTGCCGGGCACCGCCTAGATCATCAGCTCGATCAGGAACGGTCCCGGCCGTCGGTTGGCCGAGGCGAGCAGGTCGGCGAAACGCTCCAGCGTGTCGGCCTGCGCCGCCTCGACCCCGAAGCCCGTCGCGATATGCGTCCAGTCGATCGACGGATTGCCCAGGTCGAGCATGTCGAGGGCAGTGCGGCCGGGATTGGCGCCGACATTGGCGAGTTCGTGCAGCAGGATCGCGTATTTGCGGTTCGACAGGATCACGGTGGTGACGTCGAGCTTCTCGCGCGCCTGGGTCCACAGCGCCTGGACGGTATAGAGTGCCGAGCCGTCGGCCTGCAGCGTCACGACGCGGCGGCCCGGGGCCCCGATCGCGGCCCCGGTGGCCAGCGGCAATCCGGCGCCGATCGCCCCGCCGGTCAATTGCAGCCAGTCATGCGGCGGCGACGCCATCGCGGTGTTGTAGAACGCGCGCCCGAACGTGATGCTCTCGTCGACGACGACGGCGTTCTCCGGCATCAGGGCCGCGACGACCTGGGCGACGCTGTCAGGGTTGATCCTGCCGCCGCGCGGCAGCTCCGGAGCCGGCAGCACCGGGGCCGGCGGGGCGGGCGGCGCACCCAGCCGGTCGGCCAGCCGTTCCAGCGCATCGACCAGGTCCTGTTCGGGCCGGGCCAGCACATGGACGGCGGCGTCTTCCGGCTGCATCCGGCCTGGCTTGCCGGGATAGGCGAAAAATCCGACCGGTGCCTGGGCACCGACCAGGATCAGATGGCGGACGTCCTGCAAGGCGGCGACCGCCTGGTCGATGGCATAGGGCACGCGCTCGACCGGATGGCGGCCGCGGCCGCGCTCGATCCGGCCGTTCGAGGTCGGGCACATCAGCCGCGCGCCGGTTGCCGCGACGATCCGATGGGCAATCGCCAGCGCATCGGCCCGCAAGGCACGGCCGGCGACGAGAAGCACCGTCGGCTCGCCCGAACGCAGCGCCGCCGCTGCCTCGTCCAGCGCGCTCGGGGCGACCTGCGGCGCCGCCGGCACGGCAAGGACTGGCGCGACCACGCCGCCGTCGTCCCACGATACGTCGGATGGCAGGATCAGCGTGCTGATGCCGCCCGGTGCCGTCATCGCCGCCTGGATCGCCGCGGCGGCATCGGCGCCGACGGTTTCCGCCCGGCTGCCGGTTCGGGTCCAGCAAGAGACCGGACGTGCCCAACCCTCGGTATCGGCGGTCAGCGGCGCGTCGAGCGGCCGGTGGTAGGTCGCCTGGTCGCCGACGATGTTGACCATCGGCACCTCGGCGCGGCGGGCGTTGTGCAGGTTGGCGAGGCCGTTGGCCAGGCCCGGGCCGCAATGCAGCAGGGTCGCGGCGGGCTTGCCGGCCATCCGCGCATAGCCGTCGGCCGCGCCGGTCACCACGCCTTCGAACAGGCCCAGCACGCAATGCATGCCGGGCACCTGGTCGAGCGCCGCGACGAAATGCATCTCGGAGGTGCCGGGATTGGCAAAGCAGGTGTCGATGCCATGGGCAAGCAAGGTCCGCACTAGGCTTTCGGCGCCGTTCATCACTGATCCTTCCCTCGAAACAAGGCCGCCACCTTAGCCGGGGGCGGAGTCGGGAGGGAAGGGTGTCAGTTGCCGCGCCAGACCTGCAGGATCGTCGCCAGGGTGCCGTCGTCGGTGATCTGCCTCATCCCTTCGGCGAAACGGCGCGCGCGGTCGGCGCGCGCCTGGGGGAAGGCGACGTAGCGCGGCACGGCGGCGATCGGCTTCTCGGCATAGCGGACCTTGTCGACCAGTCCGTTCTCGCGGGCCAGATAGTGCAGGGTCAGCAGGTCGCCGACCACGGCGTCGAGCCGGCCGGCGACCAGTTTCCGCAGGTTCAGCAGGTTGTCTTCGGCACTTTCCCGCCGGAAATGGCTGGCCTGGTCGAAGGCCGGGTCGTAGCGATAGCCCTGGACGACACCGATCGTCATGCCCCGGAGATCGGCAAGGTCTGTATAGTCGAACGACGATTGGCGCGGCAGCGCCAGCACGGTTTGCGACGTCCGGTTCAGCGGCACCATGGTCCAGCGGGCGAACCGCTCGGCCGTGCCGATGAACTGGAAGCCGAAATCGACGAGGTCATGGTCGATCGAATAGATCACCCGGCTCCACGGCAGCGCCTGGTGCTGGGCCGTCACCCCGATCGCCTTCAGCGCGGCCTCGACGATCTCGACGTCGATGCCGGCCCGGCGACCGTCGCGGGTGAAGGAATAGGGCGGGAAGGAGTCTTCGGAGGCGACGATCCAGCTTTCCGCGCGCGCCGGGATTATCCCGGCCAGCGCGGCAACAAGCAGGATGATGGCAATGAGCGTCCCCGGCATCGCAGATCGCCTCCGGGACCGATCATAACAGCGATCCCGGCGTCAGGCGACGCCGGCCGCCGTCACCACAGCCGGACGATGACGAACTTGGCCAGCGCGTCGTCGACCCGCTGCTGGCTGACACCCTGCCAGGCGCGCAGCGCGTCGTCGTAATGCGCGTAATAGCCGACCGTCTCGATCTGGGGGGGCGTACCGAAGTCGCGGCCCTCGGTATCCTTAACCCGCCCGCCGAACACGACATAGAGTTCCGCCTGCGGTTCGCTCTTGCGCTTCGCAGCCTTCTTCTTGACGGTAGCCACCTGGGGTGCCTCGCTCGTGATCTCTTGCGATACCGTCTTGATAGTCGGCGGCCGCCCGCCGATCAAGGGGTCAGGCGCGGGCAGCGGCCTCGGCCTGTGCCATACCTGAAAGATAGGCGGCGGGCAACTGGCCGGCCCAGCCCGGCACGACCGCGTCGCCGGCGAAAAACAGCCGGTCGTCGACCGGCTGGGCCAGCGCCTCGCGCGCCGGGGCGCGGCCGGGCCTGACGATCGGATAGGCGCCCGAGGCCCAGGGATCAGCCCCCCAGGCGGTGGCGACGCCACGCTGGTAGGCGCGCCGCAGTTCGCCCCCGAACAGGTCGACCAGGCCGTCGAGCGCCCAGGCGATCGCCGCCTCGCGCCCCTGGCGTTCGAGATCCCAGGCAAGGTCGCCGCCGGCGAACATGACTGCGACCGGCTCGGCAAACAGGTTGACGACGCCATCGAGCATCTGGCCGGTCCGCGTGACCGCGCGCAGCGCCGTCAGCGGCGCCAGCCCGAACATGTCGCGCTCGAACCGCAGGAATATCTTGTCGACGAGGCCGGCGCCGAACCCGCCCAGCGCCGCCTGATGCGCCGGCGGCAGCGGCGGATCGAAGACGATACGGCCCGCGTTCAGCACGGCGGGCGGCACCGTGACGATCGCCCGGCCGGCCGAGATCACGCCGTTCGGGGTGGTCAGGGCCAGCGTGCGACCGCGCCGGTCGATCCGGCTGACCGGGCTGGACAGGCGGACGGTGACGCCGGAACCGAAGCTTGCCACTGCCCGGCCGAGGCCGTCGGGCACCAGGAATTCCACGCCGGTGGCGATCTGTGCCGAAAGATCGGCGGCCGACAGCGCGCCGAGTTCGACACCGGCCGAGACCGGGCCGAGCAGCCGTTGGGCCAGCGCGGTCAGCCGGTCGCTCGATTTCAGGACACGGCCGACCGGCTGGTCGGCGCCGCCCTCGGTCGCATCGCCGATCGCGGCATAGGCATCCTCGACGATCTGGTCGAAGCGGCGGTAGTCCGCCGTGTCGACCTCGCGGCCCTCGATCGATATGTAGGTTTCGAGCGGGTCCTCGACCAGCGTGGTGCCCATCGCCTGCAGCACCGGCACGAACGGGTTCTCGTCGGCCGAATGCAGCCAGCCGGCGCCGAGGTCGATCGGGGTGTTCAGCGCGGCCCGGTCGGTCACCGCGCGGCCGCCGATCCGGTCGCGTGCTTCCAGCACCACGACGCTGCGGCCGAGCTCGCGCAGGCGCCTTGCCGCCGTCAGCCCGGCCAGCCCGGCGCCGATCACCGCGACGTCGTAGTCGGCGGCGGCAGCCGGCCGGACATACGCCGTGGCGGCAAAGCCGGCGAGACCGCCCAGCAACCGGCGCCGGTCGGCGCCGACGCGCTTGCGGCCTGGGCTCAAGCCGCCGCCGTGCGGCTGGTCCGCCGGGCCACCAGCACCGTGGCCAGATGCGGCAACGCCATCAGGATCGCCATGCCGGCCCAGTACAGCGCTTCGCGGTTCGACAGCTTTTCCAGGATCAGCATGACCACGATCGAGACGGCATAGACCGCCAGCATCAGCTTCTCGGCGATGAGCCGCGGGGCCGGGCCGGAAGCCGGTGCCCCCGACAGGCTGAAGGCGGCAAGGCCGCCGGCCCCTTGCGCCCCGGCCGCGATCAGCACCAGCCGCGCGGCGATCAGCCCGAAGCTTGCGACCAGGAAATCGTCGACCGGGAAATCGCGGTAACGGCCGTCGAAGGCGAGCCAGGCGGTCGCCCAGGCGCCCAGCCACGCCGACGCGACCATGAGCCCGTTGACGAGGTTGCCCGGCCGGCCGGCCGTGGCAAAGCGCGGCGCCGGCCCGCCGTCGAGGCGGCCGATCACCATGTGCAGCAGCGCCCAGGCCAGCGCCACCTGCAGCACCAGCCGCGGCACGGCGATCAGATAGGCCAGAGTGGCGTAAGGCGGCAGGTAGTAGCGCAATTCCCAGAAGAAGCCGACGTTGTAGACGTCGCCGGAAATGAAGCGCAGCGCTTGCGCCGCGATCATCGTGGCGAACAGCTGGGCCAGCAGCACGGCGCCGATGGCGGCCGGTGCCGGCAGGCGCAGCAGCCGCCGGCCATAGCCGACGACCGCCAGCACGGCGATGACCGAGGCGATGATCGCGGCCTCGCGCCAATGCGGTTCGGCGACGATCGGACCCTTCAGGTCGAATTTCGGTTTCCGATAAGCGTCCAGAACGCCCCAATGACCGCCGACGATGCCCTCGAGCTTCTTCTTCCAGGGCTGGTCGAAGCCCTCGATCAGGTTGTAGTCGAAGCCTTCCTCGTCGGCGAGCTTGAGGAAGGCGTTGATGAATTCGGCCTGGTCCCAGCGGCTCGGGATCGCATGCTCGCGCGACCGGCCCTTGGCCGGCCAGCCGACCTCGCCGATCAGGATCTGCTTGTTGGGGAAGGCCGCCTTGACCGTGCGATAGACGTTGCGGATATGCTCCATCGCCTCGTCGACGCCGACCGGCTCGTCCTCCCAATAGGGCAGGAAATGCACGGTGACGAAATCGACATGGTCGGCGACCTGCGGGTTCTTCAGCCAGAATTCCCAGACGTCGGCATAGGTCACCGGCTGCTTGACCGCGGCGCGCACCCGATCGAGATAGGCGATGATCTGGTCGCGCGGGATGTCGCGGCGCAGCAGGACCTCGTTGCCGACGATCAGCCGCTTGACGCTGTCGGGATGCTTGTTGGCCAGCTCGATCAGGCCGGCAACCTCGCGCTCGTTGCGGTCGGGCTTGGGCCCCAGCCAGGCGCCCAGCAGCACTTCGAGCCCGTATTTGGTCGCCAGCGCCGGCACCACCTCGTTGCCTTCGCCCGAGGAATAGGTGCGCAGACCCTTGGCGCGGCCGACCAGCGACTGGACGTCCTCCTCGACCTCGGACGCCGACGGATAGATCTCCAGCAGCGGGTCCTGGCCGTGGCGGTACGGCGCGAACGAAACCGAGCGCAGCTGGTCGCCGGGATAGACGGTCTTCAGCGCGCGCGGCAGGTTGGGGAAGTACCAGAACGCGAGATTCGCGGCCAAGGCCACGAGCAGGGATACGACGATCAGGATCAGGCGCATCGGGATCAGGCAACCTTCGGCCAAATTCGGTGGGTTGGCAGTAACATGCCGGATGGGGTAGGGAAAGACATATGGGTTGAGACGGAGGCCTTGTGCCGCGCGCCATTCTGCTGCTGACCGGCGAGATCGAGGCGCCCTACCTCGCCCAGCGTCTCCGGCGTGCCAATCCCGGTCTGGAGGTCGCCGCCGCGACCGACCGGGCCGGGCTGGATCTTGCCCTCGACCGCGATTGCCGCGGCCTGCGCCTGATCGCCTTCTGCACCGGCGTCGTCGTCCCCGCCGGGCATCTCGCCCGGCTCGACGGTCCCGCCTACAACTTTCATCCCGGGCCGCCGGAATTCCCCGGTCGCCAGCCGGCGCGCCATGCGCTCTATGCCGGCGCGGCGCGCTTCGGGGCGACCGTGCACGAGATGGCCGCGCGCGTCGATGCCGGCACGATCGTCGCAGTCGAGGATTGGGCGATAGCGCCGCGGGCCGATGGCCCGCAACTCGATGCCGAGGCCTATCAGGCCCTGCTGCGGATGTTCAGCCGGCTGGCCGACCGGCTGGCTTGCGACGATGCGCCCCTGCCGGCCAGTGGTCATCAATGGGGACATCGGCGCTGGTCGGGGCGTGACATCGAGGGGCTGCAGGAGATCGCGGCCGACATTGCGGGCGAGGAACTGGAGCGGCGGATCCGTGCGTTCGGCGATCTGGTGCCGTCGCCGCTCTACACCGTCATCGCCGGCCGGCGATTCCGCTGGGAACCGCCGGCCGGGTCATAGACGAGGTCAGGACGCCGCGGTCTGGTCGATCGCGTCGCCGGCCGGCGCCGTGACCGGCTGGGGCTTGCGGGCCGGCAGGGTGTTGACCACCGCCAGCGCGAACGAGGCCAGGTAGGGCACCGACTGGGCCAGCATCAGGATCGACCACAGCTTCGATTCGGGATCGTCGATGCCGTAGGTCTGCCAGATCGCGAAGGCCGCGAGCCACAGCAGCACGCAGAGCACGCTTTCCTCGCGCGCCGCCATGAAGGCCTGGACGAAGGCCGGCTGGTTCTCGGCCTTCGGCGTGCGGATGAACGGCAGCTTCGAGGTGAAGATGCCGTACAGCGTCGCCTTGGCGATCGTGTAGGTCAGCGCCAGCCCGGCCAGGCCCGCCCCCATGCGCTGCCGCCAGGTGCAGTCGACGCGCACGGCATAGAGCGCCAGGAACTGCACGACCTTCAGGCCGAACACGCCCAGCGCCGGCACCATGAACATGGTGGTCGGGAAGTCGAAGTAGCGCGGCAGGACCATGACGCCGACGGTCCACAGCAGGCTAGCCACCGCGAAGATCAGGCCGACGGCGTCGGCGACCCACGGGGCCCAGCCGGCGACGTAGTGATAGCGCTGCTGCGGCGTCAGGTGCGAGTGCTTCCAGGGCAGCATCTCGCGCCAGTGCCCCTTCAGGATCTGCATGGCGCCATAGGCCCAGCGGAACCGCTGGCTCTTGTAGCCGGCCATCGAATCCGGGGTCACGCCATGGCCGAAGCGGTGGTTGGTGTAGTGCGAGGTGTAGCCTCCGGCGATCAGCCGCAGGCCGAGCTCGGAATCCTCGCAGATGCACCATTCCGCCCAGTGCCCGACCTCGTCCATCGCCGCCCGGCGGATCAGGGTCATGGTGCCGTGCTGGATGATCGCGTCACGCTCGTTGCGCTGGACCATGCCGATATCGAAGAAGCCGGCATATTCCCAGTTGATCGCTTCCTTGAAGCGGTCGTCGGCCCAGTCGTAATGGTCCTGGGGCGACTGGACGAAGCCGACCTTGGGGTCGTCGAAGGTCGGCACCAGCGACTTCAGCCAGTCGGATTCGACGATGTAGTCGCTGTCGATGATGCCGATGACCTCGGCGTCCGGCGCGGTATGGCGCAGGGCGAAGTTCAGGGCGCCCGACTTGAAGCCGGTCAGCGGGGCGACGTGGTAGAACTTGAAGCGCGACCCCAGCTTGCGGCAATGCTCCTGCACCGGGCGCCAGACGGCCTCGTCCTTGGTGTTGTTGTCGATGACGATGACTTCGAAGTTCGGGTAGTCGAGGCGCGCCAGCGCGTCGAGCGTGCGCTTCATCAGCTCGGGCGGCTCGTTATAGGACGGCACGTGGATCGAGACCTTGCGCCAATGCGGGCGCGAGGACACGTCGACCCGGGTCGGGCGGATCAGGCGGCGGGTCTTGGAGAAGGCGACTTCGACCGCCTCAAGCCCCTCGGCCAGCATCAGCCCCAGCAGCACCATCAGCAGCGGCACCAGCACCGCCCACATCACGGCGACGCCGGTCGGCATGTACTGGACCATGCTGCGCAGGATCACGTAGGCGAAGACCGAGGCGGCGCCCTGGATCATCAGGCCGTAGAGCAGCTGGCCGCCCAGCGCCATCTCGCGGAAGCGGCGCAGGAACCAGACCAGCGGGAACAGCGCCAGCAGCGACGAGATGCCGGCGACCAGCGTCCAGCTGGTGTAGGTGTCGACCGTGCCCGACAACGGGAATTTCGGGCTGCGGTCGGCGTTCCAGATGCCCCAGTACGGGCCGACCGAGCCTTCGATCTCGCGCTTCCACGGCTGGTCGAAGGCTTCCATGATGTAGTAGTCGAAGCGGCGCTGCTTGGCGATCGCCAGGAAGTCGCGGATGAAGGTGGCCTGGGCGGTCGGGCTCGGCTCGGCGTCGCGGCGGACGCGGCCGTCCGACGGCCAGCCGATCTCGGCGATCACCACGGGCTTGTTCGGGAAGGCGTTCTTGACCTGCTGGTAGCGCGACAGCGCCTCGTCCAGCGCATCCTTGGTGGCGATGCCCTCCCAGTAGGGCAGCAGATGGATGGCGATGAAGTCGACCTCGCCGGCCAGTTCGGGATACAGCAGCCAGTAGGCCCAGGGCTCGGCGGTCGAGACCGGGACCTTGACCTCGGCGCGGACGCGGCGGATGTACTGGATCAGCTCCTGGACCGGGATGTCGGCGCGCATCAGCACCTCGTTGCCGACCAGCACCCGGTTGACGTTCGGGTTGGCGTTGGTCATGGCGATGAGGTTTTCGATCTCGCGCTCGTTACGCTCCTTGCGGCCGTCGATCCAGGCGCCCGCCATCACCGAATAGCCGTATTTGCTGGCCAGGGCCGGGATGACCTCGAGCCCGTCGGTTGCCGAATAGCTGCGGATCGAGGTGACCTTGCCCGCAAGCGCCTTCAGGTCGCCCTCGATGTCGGTGGGCGAGGGGTGGCGGCTTTCCTGCGGATTCTGGTCGGCCTTGTAGGGGCTGAAGCCGACGCCGGCGATGGTCCCCGAATAGGCCAGGGGATCGGCGGTACGATTGACATAGGCCCAGCCGACGACATTGGCCAGGACGACCAACGCAATCACCAGAACACCCGTCGCGCGCATGCTCAAATACCTTGTCGCTGCACTATGTACCGGGATGCGCCCGGCACGTCGGTCGCAAGGGTGTTCTCTTCGGTGCCTGCGACCGGCGCACCGAAGGGGATGGCGATTTATCTATCGCGACCGTGTCCTTGTTCGGACCGTGTCAGGGGGATTTTGGAATGACGCCGGACCCACCCGCCCGGCAGAACTCCCGAGGTACTCCCTCCGCGGCAACTTGCCACCATCGCCATCGAATCTGCCTGTGCAACAGGGCAGGTTTATGACGACGGCGCGACTATACCGCGGCGCACAAAACGAGTCGATAGGCCGCGATGGTTAATGACGATCCCTTACCGCGCATAACGTCGCGGCATCAGTCCAGTTGCAGGACCTGATACTTAATGTAAGCCGATTCCGGCAGATGGGGGTGGACAGGGTGGTCGGGTCCCGCCCCGCCGGCCAGGATGACCCGGCCATTGCGCCCGGCGGCCGAAAGCCCGGCCCGCACCTCGTCGGCAAACAGGTCGGCCGAGACGTTGTGGGAACAGGAGGCGACGAAGTAGAAGCCCCCCGGGGCGACCAGCGGCGCGGCCAGCCTGACCAGCTTGCGGTAGCCGCGTGCGCCCGATTTCAGCTCCTTCTTCGACTTCACGAAACTGGGCGGATCGGTGACGACGACATCGAATCGCTGCCCTTCGTGCCCCAATCGTTCCAGCGCGGCAAAACCGTCCTCGCGGACGAAGCGGCAGCGATCGGCCAGGCCGTTCGCGCGCGCCCCGGCCTCGGCCAGCGCCACGGCATGCTCCGAGCGGTCGACGAAGGTGACGGCGCCTGCCCCGGCCGCCGCCGCGCGCAGGCCGAAGGCGCCGGTGTGGCAGTAGACATCCAGCATGCGGGCGCCCGGCGCCGCCAGCCGGGCGATCTCGGTCCGGGCCGGGCCCAGGTCGAAGAAGAAGCCGGTCTTCTGACCGCCCAGCGGATCGACCGGGAACTTGAGGCCGCCTTCCTCGGCGGCGATCTGGTCGGGAAGGGTGCCGCGGGCCAGCCTGACCTCGGCGGCCAGGCCCTCCAGCCCGCGCACCGTGGCATCGTTGCGCAGGACGATCGCCCTGGGGGCGATGACCGCCTCGAGGGCGTCGAGCAGATCGGCCGTCAGCGCCTCGGCCCCGGCGGTATTGGCCTGGACCACCGCGACGTCGCCATAGCGGTCGATGACGAAGCCGGGCAGGCCGTCGCCCTCGGCGTGGACCAGGCGATGATGGGCGCCGAGGCCCAGTCGCGCGCGCAGGTCGCGCGCCGCGGTCAGCCGGCCGATCAGGAAGTCGCGGTCGAGGCGCGCGTCGCCCTGCGCGCTGAACAGCCGCACGGCGATCAGCGAATGGCGGTTGAACGTGCCGACGCCCAGCACCCGTCCGTCGGCCCCGGCCAGCCGGACGATCGAACCGGGCCGCAGCGCGCGGCCCTGGTCGTCGAGCTTCAGTTCGTTGGCGAAGACCCAGGGGTGGCCGGCGCGGATCCGGCGATCCTCGCCGGGTTGCAGCCGCAGGGTGGGATAGCTGTCGGTCATGGGCCGGTGATAGGGGCGGGACAGGCGCGACGCAAGGCCCGTCGTTGACCGTGTCGGCCCGGCAACGCTATCGTTTCGATCCAGCGATCCTCCGTGGCGCCGCTACCCGGTCCGGGTGGGCGGCCGGCCGTCCGCCGATTGCCGGCCGGTACCGACCAAGGCGCCGAGGCATCCTCCAGAAAACACCCGAAACAACGGGCGGCCGCCCCGCGCGGCCGCGAGCACGGAGGACACGTCGATGTTGCGTCGCGATCTGCTCAGACTGTCGCTGGCCCTGCCGCTGGCCGGTGCCGGCTTTCCCGCCCTCGCCACCGATGGCTGGCGTCGCTACCGGCTGACCGTGGTGGCCGAGCCGCCGGCCCAGGGGCCGCTGAAGCTGTGGTTGCCGCTGCCCGCCGAAACGCCGTGGCAGAAGGTCGAGAGCACGACATGGCAGGTCGAGGCACCGACAGTCGCGGTGCAGCGCGACGGGACCTACGGGGCGCAGGCGCTTTACGCGGCTTGGCCGGACACGTCCTCGGGCCGCCGGGCCGAACTGGTGTTCGTCGTCGCGACCCGCGACCGCCAGGGGCCGGCCGGCGAGGCCGGCGACCTCGCCCGCTACCTGGCGCCGACCCCGACCATGCCGACCGACGGGCTGGTCAAGGCCCGGGCCGACGAGATCACGGCCGGTCGCAGCGGCGACGTGGCCAGGGCCCGGGCGATCTACGACTGGATCGTCGAGAACTGCTTTCGCGACCCCAAGGTCAAGGGCTGCGGCAACGGCGATATCAGGTTCATGCTGGAAAGCGGCAATCTCGGCGGCAAATGCGCCGATATCAACGCGCTGTTCGTCGGCCTCGCCCGGGCCTCGGGCATCCCGGCGCGCGAAGTGTTCGGCATCCGGGCGGCCGATTCGCGCCAGTTCAAGAGCCTGGGCAAGGCCGGCGACATCTCGCGGGCCCAGCATTGCCGGGCCGAATTCTACGCCGCCGGCCAGGGCTGGATCCCGGTCGACCCGGCCGATGTGCGCAAGGCCGTGCTGGAGGAGAATCTGCCGCTGGCCGATCCGAAGATCGCGGCATTGCGCGAGGCGCTGTTCGGCAGTTGGGAGATGAACTGGGTCGCCTTCAACTCGGCGCGCGATTTCGTGCTGCCGCCGGGGCCGGCCGACGCACCGATCAATTATTTCATGTACCCGGAGGGCATGACCCCGCGCGGCGCGCTCGACGGCATGGATCCCGACGGGTTCCGCTATCGCATCACCAGCGAGGCGGTGTGATCGGATAGCCAATCGTCGTACCCGCGCAAGCGGGTGCCCAGGGCGTGGAATATCGCAAGCGGCGCGGCGCTTTCCCTGGATCCCGGGTCTGCGCCGCGCTCCGCCCGGGATGACGGCCGAACCTGATCACACACGGTGATAGGGGTGGCCGGTGAGTATCGTGTGGGCGCGGTAGAGCTGTTCGGCCAGCAGGGGCCGCACCAGAAGGTGCGGCCAGGTCATCGCGCCGAGTGACAGCAGGTGGCGGCATTCGGCCTTCAGGGCGGGATCGAGGCCGTCGGCGCCGCCGATGACGAAGGCGAGGTCGCCGATGCCCTCGTCCTGCAGCCGGCCGATCAGTGCGGCAAAGCCCGGCGAATCGAGCACCTTGCCGCGTTCGTCCAGGCCGATGATGACCGCGCCGCGCGGCAGGGCGGCGCGCAGCAGCGCGGCCTCGGCGGCCTTGCGCGCCGCGCCGGTCAGCGGCCGCTTTTCCTCGGCCTCGCGCAAGGCGAGGTCCCAGGGCAGCCGGCGGGCGTAGTCGTCGAACAGCGCCCGGGCCGGCCCGGACCGGTCGCGGCCGATGCCGGCGATGGTGATGCGCAAGGCCTTGAGACGGCGGCGGTCAGTCCGCCGCCGTCTCCTCGATCGATTCGCCCATGCCTTCGGGCAGGGCCAGGCCCCACATCTTCTCGAGGTTGTAGAACGTGCGCACCTCGGGGCGGAAGACATGGACGATGATGTCGCCCGCGTCGATCACCACCCAGTCGCCGGCGCGCTGGCCGGAGACGCCCAGCGGCGGCCGCTTGGCGGCGCCTAGCCGTTCGACCAGATGTTCGGAGATCGCCGCGACCTGGCGGCTGGACCGGCCGTTGCAGATCACCATGTAGTCGGCGACCGACGACTTGCCCTCCATGTCGATGGTGACGACGGCCTCGGCCTTGTCGTCCTCCAGCGAGCCGACGATCAGCTTCAGCAGCGCATCGACCTCGGCCTTCGATCCCTTCGGCGGCGGGGCGGGCGTCTTGCGGACGCGCGGCGCCTTGGCGACGGCCGTCTTCGTCTCGGCCTTCTTGACGGCGGCCTTCTTGACCGCGGCTTTCGCGGCCGGGGCCTTCTTGGCGGCCGCTTTCTTGGCTGGCACCTTGGGGGCGGCGGCCTTCTTCGCTGCCGTCTTCTTCGGGGCGGCCGCCTTGGGGGCCGCCGCTTTCTTCTTCGCCGCAGGCGCGGCGGTGGTTTTCGTGGCTATGGTCCTGTTTCCTTCTGTTCCGGACGTCCACTCTCAACCAGGCGTTCCATGACCGTCGACCGGTCGTGGGCGCCACGCTCGAGCAGCCGTCTGGCCCGCGCGGTCTTCTCGCGGATCGCCGTCGCCGATGCGGGATGAAGCGGGGCGCGGATGAATATCCAGGCGGGCGGCCTCGTCTCGCACAGACGCCGACTGCTCGTCTCGGGGCGACGACGCGCGCGAAACCGCTGCGCCGCCATGCTCGCCAGCGCGGCGCCAGCATAGCGCGGGCGGTCGAACACCGCAATTGCCGTACCCTCGAACAGCCGCTGCCAGCGTTTCCAGCGGCCGATCTGCACCAGGTTGTCGGCGCCCATCAGCCAGACGAAGCGGACCAGCGGGAAGCGGCGGCGCAGCGCGGCCAGAGTATCGACGGTGAAGCGCGTGCCGAGGTCGCGTTCGATGTCGGTCGGCACGATGGCGGGGTGGCGGGCGACGAGGCGGGCGGTCGAAAGCCGTTCGGCCAGCGGCGCCATGCCGGCGCGCGGCTTCAGCGGGTTCTGCGGGCTGACCAGCCACCAGACCTGATCGAGGCCCAGCCGGCGCCGGGCTTCCAGGCTGATGTGGCGATGGCCGGCATGGGCGGGGTTGAACGACCCGCCCAGGAGGCCGACCTTCAGCCGCAGCCGGCCGTGATGAGGCAGGGATCTCAAGGAGGGGCCATCAGGACCTGGTCTGGCCCTCGCCGAACACGAGATACTTGAACGAGCAAAGCTGTTCCGTCCCGACCGGGCCGCGGGCATGCATCTTGCCGGTGGCGATGCCGATCTCGGCCCCCATGCCGAATTCGCCGCCATCGGCGAACTGGGTCGACGCGTTGTGCAGCAGGATCGCCGAATCGATCCCGGCCATGAAGCGGCGGGCGGCCTCGGCATCCTCGGTGACGATCGCCTCGGTATGGTGCGAGCCATGGGCCTCGATATGCGCAATCGCCTCATCGATGCCATCGACCAGTTTCACCGCGATGACGGCATCGAGATATTCGGTATCCCAGTCGGCGTCGGTCGCGGGCCTGACGCGGGCGTCGACCGCCTGGGCGGCCGCGTCGCCGCGCACCTCGCAGCCCGCGGCCAGCAGGTCCTGGACCAGGGGGGCGAGATGGCTGGCGGCCACGTCGCGGTCGACCAGCAGGGTTTCGGCCGCGCCGCAGATCGAGGTGCGGCGCATCTTGGCGTTCACGACGATCGCCCGCGCCTTGGCCAGATCGGCGCCGGCGTGGACATAGACATGGCAGTTGCCGTCGAGATGGGCGAAGACCGGCACCCGCGCCTCGGTCTGCACGCGCGCCACCAGCGACTTGCCGCCGCGGGGCACGATGACGTCGAGATGGCGGTTCATCGCCAGCATGAGGCCGACGGCCTCGCGGTCGGTCGTGGGCACGAAACCGATCGCGGCCTCGGGCAGGCCGGCGGCGACGAGCCCCGCGACCAGGCAGCGGTGGATCGCCTGCGACGAGCGGAAGCTTTCCGAGCCGCCGCGCAGCAGGCAGGCATTGCCGGCCTTCAGGCACAGGGCGCCGGCGTCCGCCGTCACGTTCGGGCGGCTTTCGTAGATCACGCCGATCACCCCGAGCGGCGTGCGCACGCGCTGGATGCGCAGCCCGTTGGGCCGGGTCCATTCGGCGATGACGCTGCCGACCGGGTCGGGCAGGGCGGCGATGTCGTCGACCGCCCGGGCGATCGCCTCGATCCGCGCCGGCGTCAGCGCCAGCCGGTCGATCAGCGCCTCGGTCAGGCCGCGGGCCCGGCCGGCGGCGACGTCCTGGGCATTGGCCGCGAGAATTTCCGCCGTGGCGGCGCGGATTGCCGCCGCGGCCGCGGTCAGCGCGCGGTTGCGGGTTTCGGCCGGCGCCGTCGCCAGCACGCGGGCCGCGGCGCGGGCGGCCTCGCCCATCGCCTCCATCAGGGCTGCTATCTCGGTCTCGGTGCGGACGGTCGATACGGCGGCGATCATGGCGGTACCCCGGGGCGTTCGATGGAAAAGGACGCTAACGCAAGCCCTAGCGCAGCGCCAGATCGTCGCGGTGGATCATCTCGTCCCGGCCGCGATAGCCGAGGACGTCGGCGATCTCGACCGATTTGTGGCCGATCAACCGCCGCGCATCCTCGTCGGAATAGGCGATCAGCCCGCGGCCGAGCTCATGCCCGTCCTTGTCGGCGACGATGACGGCGTCGCCGCGCTCGAAGCGGCCCTCGACCGCCACGACGCCGGCCGGCAGCAGCGACCGGCCCTGCAGCAGCGCGCGGGCGGCGCCGTGATCGACGGTGACCGTGCCGCGTGTCTTCAACGAGCCGGCGATCCAGGCCTTGCGGGCGGCACGCGGGCTTTCCGGGGTCAGGAACCAGGTCGCCCGGCAACCCTGTTCGATCGCCTGCACGGGCCGCATCTGCTTGCCCGAGGCGATGACCATGCGACAGCCGGCCGCCGTGGCGATGCGGGCCGCGGCCAGCTTGGTGATCATGCCGCCGCGGCCGAAACCGGAGCGCGACTCGCCGCCCATCGCCTCGATCTCGGGCGTCAGCGCGGCGACTTCCGGGATGAATTGCGCATTCGGATCGGCGCCGGGATCGGCGGTATAGAGGCCGTCGATGTCGGAGAGCAGCACGAGGCAGTCGGCCGACACCATCTGGGCCACGCGCGCCGCCAGCCGATCGTTGTCGCCGAACCGGATCTCGGCGGTGGCGACCGTGTCGTTCTCGTTGATCACCGGCACGGCGCCGAGGTCGAGCAGCGTCGACAAGGTCGAGCGGGCATTCAGATACTGCCGCCGGCCCTCGGTATCGCCGAGCGTCAGCAGGATCTGCGCGACCTCGATCTCGTGCCGGGCGAGAATTTCCTGGTAGGCATGGGCCAGCCGGATCTGGCCGGCCGCCGCGGCGGCCTGGCTTTCCTCGAGCTTCAGCGCGCCGTCCTTCAGCCTGAGGACACGGCGGCCCAGCGCGATCGCCCCCGACGAGACCAGCAGCACGTCCTGGCCGCGCGCTTTCATCATGGCCACGTCCTCGGCGATGGCTTCGAGCCAGGCGCGGCGCAGCCGGCCGGTGGCGCCGTCGACCAGCAGGGCCGACCCGATCTTGACGACGACCCGGCGGGCGTTGCGCAGATGGTCGCTCACGGTTTCCACCCGTCGCTGCCGGTCTCGACGATGCGGTCGGTCCGCGCCGCCTCGCTTTCGGCGGCGCGGCGCTCCTCGATCGGCTTCAGCAGGGCGTAGAGGATCTGCTCGATGCCGGCGCCGGTCGCGCCCGACAGCGGCAGCACGGTGGCCCCCGACGCCTTGGCCAGCGCCGCGACCCGGCGCTTGACCGCCGCCGGCTCCAGCGCGTCGATCTTGTTCAGCCCGATGATCTCGGGCTTGTCGGCCAGACCGCCGCCATATTCCTCCAGTTCGCGCCGGATCGTGCGCCAGGCCTTGGTCGGGCTGTCGCAGGTGCCGTCGATCAGATGCAGGATGACGTTGCAGCGCTCGACATGGCCGAGGAAGCGATGGCCCAGGCCCGCCCCCTCGTGCGCACCCTCGATCAGCCCGGGCAGGTCGGCCAGCACGAATTCCGACTGGCCGGCACGCACGACGCCGAGCTGCGGGTGCAGCGTGGTGAACGGATAGTCGGCGATCTTGGGCTTGGCCGAGGTGACGCGCGACAGGAAGGTCGATTTGCCGGCATTGGGCAGGCCGACCAGCCCGGCATCGGCGATCAGCTTGAGCCTGAGCCAGATCCAGCGTTCCTGGCCGGGCCAGCCCGGCTCGGCCCGGCGCGGGGCCTGGTTGGTCGAGGTCTTGAACTGGGCATTGCCGCGGCCGCCGTCGCCGCCCTTCAGCAGGACGACGCGCTGGCCGACCTTGGTGAAGTCGGCGAGCAGGGTTTCCTGGTCGTCGTCGAAGATCTGGGTGCCGACCGGCACCCGCAGCACGATCGCCTCGGCGGCCGCGCCGGTGCGGTTGCGGCCCATGCCGTGGCCGCCGCGCTTGGCCCGGAAATGCTGCTGGTAGCGATAGTCGATCAGCGTGTTCAGGCCATCGACGCATTCGACGACGATATCGCCGCCGCGCCCGCCGTCGCCGCCATCGGGACCGCCGAACTCGATGAACTTTTCACGGCGCATCGAGACCGACCCGGCGCCGCCATGGCCGCTCGAAACGTAGATCTTGGCCTGGTCGAGGAATTTCATCTGAACACCGCAACGAAAAAGGGGATCGGCTTGGCGCCAATCCCCTTTTTGTCGAAACCGTTCAGGTCTAGGGAAGGCGCGTAGGGATTACGCCTCCGCCGGGAGCACCGAGACATAGGTGCGGCCGAGCTTGCCGACATGGAACTTGACCGAGCCCGGGGCCAGCGCGAACAGCGTGTGGTCGCGGCCGAGGCCGACATTGTTGCCCGGATGCATCTTGGTGCCGCGCTGGCGAACGATGATGTTGCCGGCGACGACGGCCTGGCCGCCGAACTTCTTGACGCCGAGGCGCTTGCCGGCGGAGTCGCGACCGTTGCGGGACGAGCCGCCTGCTTTCTTATGAGCCATGGGGGATGCTCCTCAATCTCTAACTGGTGATCAGGCGGCCGCGATCGCGGTGACGCGGATCTGGGTCAGGTCCTGGCGATGGCCGTTCTTGCGGCGCGAATTCTGGCGACGACGCTTCTTGAAGACGATCAGCTTCGGGCCGCGGGTCTGGGCGACGATCTCGGCCTCGACCGAGGCGCCCGCCACGACGGGGGAGCCGAACGTCACGGCGGCGCCTTCGCCGACCGCGAGAACCTCGAAGGTCACCTTGGCACCGGCTTCGCCGTCCAGGCGCTCGACTTCGAGCACGTCATCCTTGGCGACCTTGTACTGCTTGCCGCCGGTCTTGATCACTGCGAACATGGCACTCTCTTCGTTTGTGTGTCAGGGGCGCATTCTTGTTGGCAGAGCCCGGCGCCCACCGTCTCCGTATGAAGGGCGGCACTATAGCCAGCGCCGCCCCGGAGTCAACGACATCTTGCCGGCCGGGCCTGGAAATCCGCGGCATTAGGTAGCAAGCACACCTGACCACATTATCGGCCTATGCTGCCTGCCCTAGTACCATCCCTATATGAAAAAGACACGCCCTCTCAGGGTTGAGGAAGCGCCGGGCCGAACTGGCCGGCGACATTGAGCTTACCCATGATAAAGCTCCGTCACATGGTTCGCGATCTAGAAAACCTGGATGCCACCATCATGCTGTTCGATCCGTTGTATAGCCCCGGAGCCGATCAAGCCGAAAGCCTTCCGGCCGCCCCTGGATAAGGCGCACAAGGGCGAGATGTCCCGGCTTGTCCTATCGATCCTGCGGCAAGCGTCCGAACCGCTCACGTCCCGCGATATCGCCCTTCAGATGCTCATAGAGCGGGCCATGGACAAGTCGGACCAACGGCTATTGGGGCTCATGGTCAAGCGCGCCAGGGTTGCCCTGACAATCCAGCGCTAGAATGGCGCCGTGAAGGCCGAGCAAGGGCCGGGGCAATTTCAGTTGTGAGAGGTTGTGCGGTAGTTGATTGCCGCAAAACTAGAAATACCAGTTGCCAAGACTCCTTAAATGTTGTATTTTTTTACCTCCGACAGGGGGGGCTGGCACAAAGTGTCGTCATCTGCGTTCTGCCTGATGACGGCCGGGGTTGAAAGAACAATCCGGGAACACTATATCTGACGCTGGCGGAGATAGGAGGTTCTCCATGGTTGCTGAAAGGTTTAAATCTCTTGTACACTACGTGTGCAATCGGTGCACCGACCCGACAAAACTAGGGGCGGTAAAACTCAACAAGGTTCTTTGGTATTCAGACACGTTTGCCTATCGGCAACACGGCAAGTCAGTAAGTGGCGAAAAAAACTATATAAAGCGCCAATTCGGCCCTGTGCCGAAAAGCATTATTCCAGCCCTAAAGCAATTGGAGCAGGAAGGGGCCATTGTTGTCAGAGAAAGCACATATTTTGGAATGCCGAAACGCGAATATATTTCGCTTCGTGAACCCGATAGCGCGTTATTTTCCAGAGACGAGCTTGATATTGTAGATCAAGTGGTGGAAATAATTTGCAATAATCATACAGCCGCATCAATAAGCGATCTATCGCATGATATTGTTTGGGAAGCCGCCCAAATCGGAGAAGAAATACCTATAACTTCAGTCTTGGCCGCAGGGACTATCCCAATCGAAGCGGAAGACGAGGCGTGGGCTGACGAAATTTTGCAGCGCCGCCACGCGTAGAGACCGCAGATAATAAGGACCAGGGGGGAGGGGGAATGGCGTGGGTTAATTTCTTCGCTCGACAGATTGTCGAGGAGGCGGCTGCTGTATCCGCCGCCACCACCTATGAGAGCAAGTATCCTAGATTCAGCGAAGCATATGAAGCGCTTAAGTGGCTATTAGCCAGAAAATGCGACTCTATAAAGTCTTCTACAAAAATATATAATTCGGTTGTCTACCATTTATACACAGTTTCTGCTGACGCAATCGCGAAAACACCATCAATAACTGCGCTGTATTTCTTCGATCAGTATCAATTAACTATTGTGGAAATAAAGGCCAAAAGAGCGCCGGATCCTGTTGAAGACGCTTAGCGAAGTAATTATCCGCGCTGCCAGTAGCATTTCCACTGCCCGGAAACGCCGCAGCCCAAGGCGGCCGAGACGGCACCGCGGAACTGCTCGCCCGTCGCCTCGCGGCGATTGTCTTCACGCCAAGCCATCTCGCCGGCATAGGCCGCGAGGTACTGGCGGCTGATCGCGCGGTGCTGGCCGATCTCGGCGCGGCGCAGGCGGGAGAAGAAGCTTTCGGCTTGGTTGGTGCAGGCGCCGTTGTCCAGTAAGGCGATCGAGTGATTGATGCGCTTCACGTCGTACTCGGCGTGCAGGGCATCCCAGCCGGCCGCTTCGTCGGCGTAGACGGTCGTCCCGGTCGCGACACGGATGCGGATCGCCGCCACGGCGTCAGCCTCAGCATTGAAGACGAACGGCAGCGTCCGGCCGCCCCGCTCACGCATGACGACCGCGACGCGGCGCTTGCCGGTCTGGTTCTCGGCAAGACGACGGTCCTTCCGGTCTTCCTTCCGGTTTTCGGGCTTCGCGTAGCCGCCGAAATAGGCGCCATCGACTTCTACGTCACCCTTGAGCGTCAGGCCGGCATGATCGGCCGCCATCGCCTTGCGGAGCTTGTGGGCCAGCACAAACGCTGTGTTGTACTGCACTTCAAGGTCCCGGCCGAGTTGCAGGGCCGACATGCCCTTGGCACCGTTCACGAACAATGCGATAGCCAACAGGTAGTCGCGCAGCGCCAGCTTGAGGTTGGCGAAGATCGTGCCCGACGTAACGGAGAACTGATGGCCGCAAGCCTTGCACTTGAAGATCGGGCGCGAGGTGTACTCTTAGCCAGCGCAGCAGCCGCACCGCGGGCAGACCGGCTCGCCGTCAGTCGCGGCCCAACGAATGGCGCGGAATGCGGCGCGGGCTTCCTCGTCCGTCATCCGCGCGACCTGAGCCACGCTGAGCGTGCGGGCATTTGAGGGCAGGAGGAAGTGCTGAGCCATGATCAGCACCACATTCGATGTATTGACACCGAATATGATGATGTGGCCCATCGTTGCCAGGGGTGTTTACATCGAATATGGTGATCTATACATCGAATCGAAGGATGCATGGTCGACAAGGATTGGCAGGATCGGGTTAAGCGGCCGCTCAAGGCAGAATTGAAGCGGCGCGGTATCGGTTGTCGCGAGTTGGCCGAGAAGCTTGAGCCACTCGGAATCCACGAGACAGAGCGCAACATTGCGAACAAGATCAGTCGCGGGGGATTCACCGCAACGTTCCTGGTCCAATGCCTGATCGCAATCGGCTGCACCAACTAGCGCTTGGAGGATGGTTAGTCGCGCTGCTGTTGGCTCAGCCAGGGGCGGCAATAGGGCGTGACGATCCTTGGCCAATTCAAGATGAGCAGCCACATTCCAATAGTCAGGACGCCGGAAAGGCTGACGGAAAAGTAAACGACGACGCGCTGAAGGAGGCGTTTTGGCGTCCAGACGGGAAACCCCATAAGAAAGGCGATGTAAGCACATATCGGGCTCTGTGCGAGGAACCCGGCTACCACGACAATGCCGACCTCTGTCAGCAATGGCGGACGGCTGAGGCCACAGAGAGGTTGGAGAAGTGGGCCGAACCACAGTTTTGGGCGACGATAGTTAGCATCGGCCTTATCGTCTTGAGCTTGTTTGTTAGTGCGTGGGCTGCCTTCGCTGCGGTTCGCGCTGCCAAGGCTGCTGAAGACGCTATTGAAGTCACCCGAGAAATCGGCGCGCGTCAGTTGCGGGCTTACGTATTCCCGCAGACCTTTAGCCTTCTGTTCTCTAAGCGCCACCTTCCGCCAAATATCGTTATTGTGACTAAAAACAGTGGGCAAACTCCCGCCTTTAACTGCACCCATGTCGCCCACATGTTTGTCGGACCGTTCCCCCTTCCAGACGGACTCCCGCCAATCCCAACGGGGCTACGGTTCGCTAACCCAATCGGCCCCGGCGTCGAGATGAGCAAGAGATTGATCGGCCCAACCATGAGTGCCGATACCATCTTTGTAGTGGAGGCCGGGTTTAGCGCGATCTATGTGCACGGCCGCATTGAGTACGAGGATTTCACAGGAGAGCCCCGGAGCACTTCGTACGCTTATTACACCACCGGTTACGAGGCCCTGCGTGCCGGAGTAATGACCGCCTATCAAGATGGTCATGAATCCACCTAGCCACCCTGCGACGACAGCCGCGATGCTCATCTTTTTATCCTCGGTCTAGGATTAGGGGTGCTTGTTACGTAATGCGGGAAATCCGCGGTACGTGGTATTTCCTGCGCATCTGCGGCATGATTGATGGGGTTTTGTCGGGAAAATTCCTAAAACTCGCAAAAACTCGTTTATTATCAATGTGATAGTTATCACAGCAGGCATTTTTCTGCTTGCCTGGACAGGATCGGGGCGGTGATCATGGCCCCGGAAGGCCGGGGGTTGGCATACCAGGTCCCCGGCAGGTGGGAGTTCGATGATGGCTAAGCGCCGGGTCGGGACGAAGAAGTCGGCGAAAGGTGATGCAGTCGAGGTTGCCGCGACCGCGCTGGAGCGGTTGCGCGACCTGCAGGCCCGGCTGGTCGACCTGACCGCGCGGCCGGCCGACAGCCGCGGCGCCGCCCTGCTCGACGAATCCGCCCGCCTGTTGCGCCGTACCCGCCGCGATACCTCGTTCCTGCTGGGTGCCGCCGTCTCGTCGGTGGCCGAGGATGTCCGCTCCGGCATCGCCCAGGCGCTGGCGCCGATGGAGGCGCGCCGCGCGCCCGGTCGCCGCCGGCCGCGCAACTGATTCGCCCTCTCGTCAATTCTGCTGTCATCGCCTAATTGAGTGGGCGGAACACCCTCGGGAGCGGCAGATGACGATGTCCCCTATCTGGAAAGTCGTGGTGGCGGGCTGCGCCGTGCTCGCCCTCTTCGCCGGCTGTCCGTCGCCTGCGACCGCGCAGGGCTTCAGCCTGATGTCGCCGGAACAGGAAAAGCAGATCGGGGCCGAGGAACACCCCAAGATCCTGGCCGAATACGGCGGCGCCTATGACGATCCGGCGCTCGGCGGCTATGTGGCCGAAGTTGCCGGCCGGATGGTCCGGGTCTCGGACACCCCGAACGCCCAGTTCCGGGTGACGCTGCTCAATTCGCCGGTCGTCAACGCCTTCGCCCTGCCTGGGGGCTACATCTACTTCACCCGCGGCCTGCTCGCCCTGGCCAACAACGAGGCCGAGCTGGCCGGCGTCATCGGCCACGAGATCGGCCACGTCACCGCCCGCCACACCGCCCAGCGCTACAGCCGCGGGGTGATGGCGCAGCTCGGCGTCGCCGCCCTCGACCTGTTGCTGCAGAACTCGCTGGCCAGCCAGCTCGCCCAGGCCGGGGGCGCGCTCTATCTGCAGAAATACTCGCGCGACCAGGAGTATCAGGCCGACCTTATCGGCATCCAGCTCCTGACCCGCGCCGGCTATGCGCCGCAGGCCCAGGCCCACTTCCTGGCCTCGCTGAACTCTTATGCCGCGCTGGAAAATCGCATCGCCGGCAAGGAGGGGGCCGAGCGGCGGACCGACTTCATGGCGACGCACCCGCGCACCGCGGATCGCGTCGAACGGGCGATCAAGGAGGCCGGCGCGGAGGGGGCCGAGCCGATCTATCGGCGCGATATCTTCCTCGACCGCATCGACGGCATGGTCTACGGCGACGATCCCTCGCAGGGCTTCGTGCGCGGCCGCACCTTCTCGCATCCCGGCATGCGGATCACCTTCACCGTGCCGGAAGGATTCCGCCTGAACAACGGCACCGACGCGGTGACGGCGCAGGGCCCGAACGGCGCCGGCATCCAGTTCGACAACGAGGGCGACCGCAAGGCGCTGGCTGCCGCGACCTCGGCTGCGGATTACCTGACGCGGATCTGGGCGGCCAAGGCGTCGCTGCAGAACGTCCAGGGCATCACCATCAACGGCCTCGACGCGGCGACGGCCACCACCCGGCTCAATACCGATGGCGGCCAGGCCGATGCGCGGCTGGTCGCGATCCGTGTCGCACCCGACCAGATCTTCCGCTTCACCATGATCTCGGCCCCGGCCCAGACCCGGGCGATGGCCGAACCGTACCGCCAGACCGCGATGTCGTTCCGCCGCCTGTCGCCGCAGGAGGCCGCCGCGCTGAAGCCGTTGCGCATCAGGATCGTCAAGGCGGTGGCCGGCGACACGGCCGAGAAGTTTGCCGCCCGCATGGCGATGGCCGACTACCGGCTCGACTGGTTCCGCGTGCTGAACGCGATCGGACCCAACGATGTCATCAAGCCCGACCAGCGGGTCAAACTGGTGGTGGAATAGCGCGCGGCCGGCGTTGTAGCTTCAGCCCATGTTCGTCCTCGACCCCCGTTTTGCCGCCGATACCGTGCCGGTCGCCACCCTCGGCCTGTCCGAGGTCCTGCTGATGGACCGTCGTGCCTGGACCTGGCTGGTCCTGGTGCCCCGCATCGCCGGCCTGCGCGAGTTGATCGACATGACCGACGCCGACCGGCACCGGCTGAGCGACGAGGTCGCGCTGGCGAGCCGGGTGGTGCAGCAAACGGTTCCCTGCGACAAGCTGAACGTGGCCAGTTTCGGCAATGTCGTCGCGCAGCTGCACGTCCACGTCATTGCCCGGGTAGTCGGGGACGCGGCATGGCCCAGGCCGGTCTGGGCGGTCGATGCGCCCGAGGGCTACGCCCCGCCGGCACGCGACGACCTGGTCGCCCGCCTTCGCGGCGGGTTCGGCGCTTGAACGATATCGAGATCCTCGGCTTTGCCGCCGGTGTGCTGACGACCTTCGCCTTCCTGCCCCAGGTGATCCAGGTCTGGCGCACCCGCCGCGTCGACGACATCAACCTGACGACCTTCTCGGCCTTCGTCAGCGGCGTGGCGCTGTGGCTGGTCTACGGCATCCTGCTCGGCTCGCCCTCGGTGATCGCGTCGAACGCCGTGACCTTCTGCCTGGCGATGGCGATCGTGGTCGGCAAGATCCGCTTCCGGCGCCGCTGACGCCTTATTTCAGGACACGCTGGCCCGGGTCGTAGAAGAAGCGTTCCTCGGCGATCCGGTCGCCCTCCCACCGCTGCAGCGCCAGTTCCTCCATGCGAAAGCCGCGGCCGTCGGGGAATTCGAACTCGAAGACCCAGTTGATCACCACCTTGTCGCCGTCGATCAGCCAGGTCTCGACCGGATGGGTGACGATCCGGCTGGCGCGGTCCATCACCGCCCGTTCCTGCGCCACCAGGGTATCGCGGCCGATGCGCGGCGGATTCTGGTTCTCCTGCATCGTGGCGTCGGGCGTGTAGAATTCCTCGATCGCGAGGTCATGGGCGCCGGAGACGACGCGGGCGATGAAGGCTTCTACGCGTTCGCGGCTGGGCATGGGCTTCTCCCCGTTTCTCGGCGGGCGCCTGCCGCGCCGATCTTTGTTATAGTCGCGCCATGCGCGCCGTTTTCCTAGCCCTGCTCGGCCTGATCCTCGCCGCCCTTCCCGCCCGGGCCGCCGATGAACTGCGGTTCTTCCGCATCCTCACCGGCTCGGCGGCCTCGACCTATTTCCCGGTCGGGGCGGCCCTGGCGACCGTGATTTCGTCGCCGCCGGGCTCGCCGCCCTGCGACAAGGGCGGGCCGTGCGGCGTGCCCAACCTCGTCGCGGTCGCCCAGACCAGCGAGGGGTCGGTGGCGAACGTGCTGGCGATTGCCGCCGACAAGGTCGATTCGGGCCTGGCGCTGGCCGATATCTCCTACTGGGCCTTCCATGGCGAGCAGAGCTATTTCCGCCGTGCGGCGATGCCCTCGCTGCGGGTGATCGCCAATCTCTACCCCGAGACGATCCATCTGGTCGCTCGCCGCGGCGCGCAGATCAAGGATATCCGCGACCTGATCGGCAAGCGCGTGTCGATCGACAAGCCCGGCTCGGGCACGCGGCTCAATGCCGAGATCCTGTTGCCCGCCTACGGGGTTCGGCTGAACCAGCTGAAGCCGATGGAGGTCGACCCCGGCGAGGCCATCGTGCTGCTGACGCGCGGCGAACTCGATGCCTTCTTTCTGGTCGCGGGGTTTCCCGCCGCCTCGGTCGCCGATCTCGCCGAACAGGGCCTGATCGACCTGGTGCCGCTGTCGGGCCGGCGGGCCGAGGCCGCGCTGAAGCGCCATCGCTTCTTCGGGACCGAGCTGATTCCGGCCGGCACCTACAAGGACATTCCGGAAATCCCGACGCTGTCGATCGGCGCGCAATGGGTCGTCAACGATACCGCCGACCCCGAGCTGATCTACCAGATCACCAAGGCGCTGTGGCGGCCGCAGAACCGCGCCCTGCTCGATGCCGGCCACGCCAAGGGCCAGCAGATCCAGCTGGGCACGGCGCTGACCGGCATCTCGATCCCGCTCCACCCCGGGGCGGAGCGCTACTACCGCGAGGTCGGCGTCATCTCCGACGCGCTGACCGAATAGGTCATTGGGGCAAGGCCGGCTCGGTCCGCGCGGCGTCGAGCCATTCCCGCATCGCCGGCAAGGCGAGGATCGCGGTGCAATAGGCCCGGGCGACCTCGTCCAGTGCCACGCCGTAGGTGTTGAAGCGGGTCACGACCGGCGCATACATCGCATCGGCGACCGAAAACCGGCCGAACAGGAACGGCCCGCCCGCCCCGAAGCGCTCGCGCGCCATCCGCCAGACCGCCTGGATGCGGGCGATATCGTCGGCGACCGCGGCGTCCAGCGCGGGCAGCGGCAGGCTGGCACGGTAATCCATCGGCAGCGCCTGGCGCAGCGGCGCGAAACCCGCGTGCATTTCGGTCGCGACCGAGCGGCAGATCGCCCGGGCCTGTCGCTCGTCGGGCCACAGCCCCGCCTGCGGGAACAGTTCGGCCACGTATTCGCAGATGGCCAGGCTTTCCCACACCGTGACGTCGCCGTCGATCAGGACCGGGACCCGGCCGGCGGCGGAAAAGGCGAGGATGCGGGTGCGGGTATCGGGCTGGCGCAGCGCGATCATCTCCTCGGCGAAGGTGGCGCCGGCCTGGCGCAGGGCCAGCCAGGGGCGCAGCGACCAGGACGAATAGTTCTTGTTGCCGATCACCAGCTTCAGGCCCGACATTGTCACCGAATCCTTCTTGTTCATGCAGGCGGATGGGTCGGTTATAAGCCACGAATCCGCTGTTCCTTGCCAGGAGTTCCTTGATGCTCGACCGTCTCGTCGACGAAGCCGCCGGCCAGTTGCCCGTCCATCTCGTCGCCGAAGGCGATTTCGCCGGCTGGCTGGAAGGCCGCGACGCCGGCATCCGCGCCTGGGTCGCGGCGCATCGCTACAAGGGCGAGGCCGGCAAGGTGCTGCTGCTGCCGGGGGCGGACGGGGCGCCGGCCGCCGCCGTGCTGGGGCTGGGCAAGACTCCCGACCTCTGGACCTTCGCCGCGCTGACCGTCCTGCCGGCCCTGGCCTGGCGGATCGAAGGCCTCGACGATCCCGAACTCGCCACCGCCGCCGCGACCGGCTGGGCGCTCGGCACCTATGAATACCGCCGCTACCGCAAGCCGGCCGAAGGGCCGTTCGCCGTGCTGGCCTGGCCGGCCAAGGCGGACCGCGCGGCCGTCGTGCGCACCGTGCGGGCGATGGGCCTGGTGCGCGATCTCGTCACCACCCCGGCCCAGGACCTCGGCCCCGAGGAGCTGGCCGCTGCCGTGGCCGAGGTCGGCAACCGGCATGGCGCCCGGCGCCGCGAGGTGGTGGGCGACGACCTGCTGGCCCAGAACTATCCGCTGATCCATGCGGTCGGCCGTGCCTCGACGCGCGCGCCGCGGCTGATCGAGCTGGTCTGGGGGGCGCCCGACGCACCGAAGGTGACGCTGGTCGGCAAGGGTGTCTGCTTCGACACCGGCGGCCTCGACCTCAAGCCGGCCTCCGGCATGGCGATGATGAAGAAGGACATGGGCGGGGCGGCGACGGCGCTGGGCCTGGCCGACATGATCATGGATGCCGGCCTCAAGGTCCGGCTGCGCCTCCTGATCCCGACGGTCGAGAATGCGGTTTCGGGCAATGCGTTCCGCCCCGGCGACGTCTTCCGCAGCCGCGCCGGGCTGACCGTCGAGATCGGCAACACCGATGCCGAGGGCCGGCTGATCCTCGCCGACGCCCTGGCCGACGGCGACGACGAGGCGCCCGAGCTGATGATCGACTTCGCCACCCTCACCGGGGCGGCCCGCGTCGCCCTCGGGCCGGAACTGCCGGCCCTGTTCACCGACGACGAAACGCTGGCCGCCGATATCGCCGCCGCCGGCGCCGCCGCCAGCGACCCGGTCTGGCGGATGCCGCTGCACGCACCCTATCGCGCGCTGATCGATTCCAAGATCGCCGACATCAACAATGCCGGCGAGGATGGCATGGCCGGTGCGATCACCGCCGCGTTGTTCCTCAAGGATTTTGTCGGCAAGGCCAAGTCCTGGGCGCATATCGACCTGTTCGCCTGGAACAACAAGCCGCGCGCCGGCCGCCCGGTCGGCGGCGAGGCCCTGACCATGCGCGCGCTGTTCGCCCTGCTGCAGCGGCGCTATGGCTGACCGCCGGGGCGGCCGGGCGACGACCTTCGTCGCCCTGCTGCGCGGCATCAATGTCGGCGGCCACCGCAAGGTGCCGATGGCCGAATTGCGCGCGCTGTGCCAGGAGCAGGGCTTTGGTTCGGTGCAGAGCCATATCCAGAGCGGCAATCTCGTCTTCTCCGCTACCGCTGACCCGACAGCGGCGCTGGAAGCAGCGGTCGAGAAGCAGTTCGGCTTCGCGGTCGAGATCGTCGTGCGTACGGCCGGGCAATGGGCCGGCTATGTCGCCGGCAACCCGTTCCCGGAGCAGGCCGCAGTCGAACCCAACAATGTGATGCTGGTGCTGGCCAAGACAGCGCCTGGTCCGGACCATCTGGCCAGGTTGCGTCGGCGCGCCTCGGCCAACGAGCGGGCCGCGCTGGTCGGCGACGCGATCTGGCTCTATTTCGGTGATGGCGCTGCCCGCTCGAAGATGATCCCCGATGCGGCCGGCGGCGCCACCGCCCGCAACTGGCGTACCGTGCTGAAGCTGGCCGAGATGGTGCAGGCGTAGGTTCGCAAGCCCAGGCCGGCTTGAACCTCGGTACAAGCGCAGGCGTCAACCGTCGTCCCGGAAGGCGGAACCCAGGGAAAGCGCGGCCCCTTGCTCGTACGACGATTGCCGCTCAGGCGTCGTCCGGCTGTCGGGGTCGCAGTTCGACCGGCATCGCGGCCAGCCGGTCGTAGATGCGGCAATCGCGCCGGATCGGCCACCAGTCGTAGAGCATGATCTCGAGCGGCCGCCACATCGCGACCCAGCCGCAGATCAGCAGCCCCTCGGCCATGACCTGGTCGAAGGTGCTGGCGGTGTCGACGAAGAAGACCCGCCGCAGCGTGATGCAGCCGCCGAGGAACAGCAGCCCGACGGCAAGGGCGATCCGGCCGATCCGCATGTGATTGTGCAGTTCCAGCCGCGCGATCCCGGCGCGGGCGGCGAAATAATGGTGGATCATGTCGGTCACCGCCTCGCGGTGAACCGCGACCGGACCCTGCGCGGGCAGGTGCAGGACCAGCTTGACCGGCTTGCCCGGCCCGATCTCGCGGGCCGAGCCGACGATGTAGTCATGCGCCTCGGCGTCGAGATCGCGCAGGCGGAAAGGCGAGGGATCGAGCGTGTTGTACAATTGCTCGATCCGTTCGAGATCGACTTCGATCAGCGTGAAGCCGTCTTCCTGCCGGTATTCGCCGTCGTCCTCGCGATGCCCCGCCACGGCGCCGGGCCGATCAGTAGCCCTTGGTCCGGTCGACGATGTTGGCGAGCGGCCGGCCGGACCGGAAGCGTTCGTACTGGTCGATGATCATCCGCGCCACCGGCTGGGGCAGCGAATCCGAGGCATTGTGCGGCGTGACCGTGATCCGCGGATGATCCCAGAACGGATTGTCCGCCGGCAGCGGTTCCTGGTGGAAGACGTCGAGCGTCGCGGCGGCGATGTGGCCTTCGTCGAGCAGCGCCAGCAGGTCGGCATCGACCAGATGCCCGCCGCGCCCGGCATTGATCAGATAGGCGCCGCGCTTGAGCAGGCCGAGATTGCGCCGGTTCAGGATGCCGGTAGTTTCCGGGGTCAGCGGCAGCAGGCAGACCAGCATGTCGCAGACACGCAGGAAGTCGTCGAACTGCCCAGGCCCGGCATAGGATTCGATGCCGCGGACCTGCTTTTCCGTCTGGCTCCAGCCGACGACGCGGAAGCCCAGCGCGGCAAGCTTCTCGCCCGCATCGATGCCGAGCCGGCCGAGGCCGAGGATACCGACGGTGGTCGAGGGCGTGTAGGCCGGGGGGAAGAAGTCCCAGCGCCGCGCCTTCTGATTGGCGATCAGCTCGTCGAGGCGGCGGTGATAGCGCAGCACGTGCAGCAGCACGTATTCGCTCATGCCCAGGGTCAGCCGATCCTCGACCACGCGGCAGACGGTGACCTCGGGCCGCAGCGTCGGGTCATGAATCATCGATTCGACGCCGGCGCCCAGCGAATGCAGCACCTTCAGGTTCGGCAACTCGGCGAAGATGCCCGCGGGCGGGCGCCAGCCGACGGCGAAATCGATGTCGGCGGTATCGCCCAGGTCGGGATAGATCCGCAGGTCGATGCCGGGCGCCGCCTCGCGGAACGCATCGATCCAGGCTTGGGTGTCGTGCCAGGTGGACAGGAAAAGGAACGCCATGGGTATGCTCGCTGGTTCTCAACTGCGGACCGCGTCTCCCTCGGCCGTTTCCAGCGCGAAGGCGGCAGCCATAAGGGCACGAGTATAGTCGGTTGCCGGTTGCGAAAAAATGTCAGTCGCCGGACCCTGTTCGACGACCTTGCCGTCCTTCATCACGATCACGCTGTCGGCCAGGGCGCGGACGACCTTCAGGTCGTGGCTGATGAAGAGATAGGCCAGGCGATGCTTGTGCTGCAGCGCGCGCAGCAGGTCGACGATCTGGGCCTGGACGCTCATGTCCAGCGCCGAGGTCGGTTCGTCCAGCACCACCAGCCGCGGTTTCAGCACCATCGCCCGGGCGATGGCGATGCGCTGGCGCTGGCCGCCGGAGAATTCATGGGGGTAGCGGTCCATCATCGCCGGGTCGAGGCCGACTTCGTGCAGCATGTCGGCAACGATCTGGCGGCGTTGCGCCCAGTCGCCGCCCAGGTCGTGGACCTTCAGGCCCTCCTCGATGATCTCGTAGACCGACAGCCGCGGCGACAGCGAGGCGAAGGGATCCTGGAAGACGATCTGGATTTCCGCCCGCAGGCTGCGCAGCGCCTTGAAGCTCTGGCCCTGCAACTCGCGCCCGTCATAGCGGATCGACCCCTGGCTCGGGATCAGCCGCAGCAGCGCATAGCCCAGCGTCGACTTGCCCGAGCCGGATTCGCCGACGATGCCGACGGTCTCGCCTTCGCGGATGGCGACGTCGATGCCGTCGACCGCCTTGACGTGGCCGACGGTGCGCCCGAGCAGGCCGCGCTTGATCGGGAACCAGACCTTCAGGTCGCGGGCGGCCATCACCGTCGGCGCGTCGGTCGCGACCGGCGAGGGCTCGCCCTTGGGTTCGGCGTTGAGCAGTCTGATGGTGTAGGGATGTTGCGGCCGGGCGAAGACTTCGGCCGTCGCGCCGGTCTCGACCACCCGGCCCTCGGTCATCACGCAGACCCGGTCGGCCATCTTGCGCACGATGCCGAGGTCGTGGGTGATCAGCAGCAGCGCCATGCCCAGCTCGTCGCGCAACCGGCGCAACAATTCGAGGATCTGGGCCTGCACGGTGACGTCGAGGGCGGTGGTCGGCTCGTCGGCGATCAGCAGGTCGGGGCGGTTGGCCAGCGCCATCGCGATCATCACGCGCTGACGCTGCCCGCCCGACAGCTGGTGGGGATAGGCGTCCAGCCGGTCGGCGGCCTGGGCCAGACCGACCTGACGCAGCAGGTTCAGCGTCTCCGCCCGGGCCTCGGCGCCCTTGATGCCGCGATGCAGCCCCAGCACCTCGCCGATCTGGCGGGCGATCGAGTGCAGCGGGTTCAGCGACGTCATCGGTTCCTGAAAGACCATCGCCGCGCGGTTGCCGCGCAGTTTCTGGATGGTCTCGGCCGGCGCGCCGATCATCTCCTGGCCCTTCAGCCGGATCGACGAGCCCGGCGTGTGAAAGGCCATCGGATAGGGCAGCAGTTGCAGCACCGACAGCGCCGTGACCGACTTGCCCGAACCGGATTCGCCGACCAGCGCCACGGTCTCGCCGCGGGCGATGCTGAACGAGACGTCGCGCACCGCCTCGACGACGCGGGTCCCGGTCTTGAAGCCGACGCCGAGATGCTCGACCGACAGGATGGTTTCGCCGCTCATCCGACAATCTTCCGCGGGTCGAAGGCGTCGCGTACCGCTTCGCCGATGAAGATCAGCAGGCTCAGGGTGACCGCCAGCACCGCGAAGGCGGTCAAGCCCAGCCACGGTGCCTGCAGGTTCGACTTGCCCTGCGACAGCAGTTCGCCCAGCGACGGCGAACCCGGGGGCAGGCCGAAGCCGAGGAAATCGAGCGCGGTCAGGGTCGTGATCGCCCCGTTCAGGATGAACGGCATGAAGGTCAGGGTCGCGACCATCGCGTTCGGCAGCAGGTGCCGCCACATGATGGCGATGTTGCCGACGCCGAGCGCGCGGGCGGCGCGGACATAGTCGAGGTTGCGGGCGCGCAGGAATTCGGCGCGCACCACGCCCACCAGCGCCATCCACGAGAAGGCGAGCATGATGCCGAGCAGCCACCAGAAATTCGGCTGCACGAAGCTTGCCAGGATGATCAGCAGGTAGAGCGTGGGCAGGCCCGACCAGATTTCCATGAAGCGCTGGAACAACAGGTCGGTCAGCCCGCCGAAATAGCCCTGCACCGCACCGGCGATCACCCCGATGATCGAGGACAGGATGGTCAGGGTCAGGCCGAACAGCACCGACAGGCGGAAGCCGTAGATCAGCCGGGCGACCACGTCGCGGCCCTGGTCGTCGGTGCCGAGCCAGTTTTCCTTAGACGGCGGGGCTGGGGCCGGCACCGTCAGTTCACGGTTGATGGTCTGGTAGGAATAGGGGATCGGCGCCCACAGGATCCAGCCCTTGGCCGCGATCTCGTCGCGCACGAAACGGTCGCGATAGTCGGTCGCCGTCTCGAAATCGCCGCCGAAGGTGGTTTCCGGATAGGATTTGACCAGCGGGTAGTAGAGCTTGCCGTCGTACTGGACCAGCAGCGGCTGGTCGTTGGCGATCAACTCGGCGGCGAGGCTGAGGCCGAACAGCACCAGGAAGATCCACAGCGACCACCAGCCGCGGCGATTGGCGCGGAAATTGGCGAAGCGCCGCTTGGAGATCGCCGAAAAGAACGGGCGTTCAGCCGACATCGCGCCCCTCGAAGTCGATCCGCGGGTCGATCGCGACATAGGTGAGGTCGGAGATCAGATTGACGATCAGCCCGATCAGCGTGAAGACGTAGAGCGTGCCGAACATCACCGGATAGTCGCGCTTGATCGCCGCCTCGAACGACAGCAGGCCGAGGCCGTCCAGCGAGAAGATCACCTCGATCAGCAGCGAGCCGGTGAACAGCACGCCGATGAAGGCTGCCGGAAACCCGGCGATGACCAGCAGCATCGCGTTGCGGAAGACGTGGCCGTACAGTACCGCGCGCTCGCTGAGGCCCTTGGCGCGGGCGGTGATCACGTACTGCTTGTTGATCTCCTCGATGAACGAATTCTTGGTCAGCATGGTCAGCGACGCGAAGCCGCCGATCACCATGGCGATCACCGGCAGGGCGATATGCCAGAAATAGTCGAGGATCCGGTCGGGCCAGGACAGTTGCGCCCAATTGTCCGAAACCAGGCCGCGCAGCGGGAACCAGGCCAGGAAGCTGCCACCGGCGAACAGGACGATCAGCAGCACGGCGAACAGGAAGCTCGGTATCGCATAGCCGAGGATGACGACCGCCGAACTCCAGATGTCGAAGCGGCTGCCGTCGCGCACCGCCTTGGCGATGCCGAGCGGGATCGACACGAGATAGACGATCAGCGTCGTCCACAGCCCCAGCGAGATCGAGACCGGCAGCTTGTCGAGCACGAGGTCGACGACGCGGCGGTCGCGGAAATAGCTTTCACCGAAATCGAAGCGCAGGTAGTTGCCGATCATCAGGAAGAAGCGTTCGACCGGCGGCTTGTCGAAGCCGAACTGCTTCTCGATCTGCTTGATGAATTCGGGATCCAGCCCCTGCGCGCCGCGATATTTCGATGTGCCTTCGCCCAGCGCGGGCGCGCGCGCCGAGCCCGCCGCGGCATCGCCGCCCGACGAGCCGCCGATGCGCGACGTGGCGTTTGCCGCGGTGCCGGTGACCTGGGCGATCACCTGCTCGACCGGCCCGCCCGGCGCGAACTGGATGACGAAGAAGTTGATGACCATGATCCCGAACAGGGTCGGGATGATCAGCAGCAGGCGCCGCAGGATATAGGCCAGCATCAGATGCCGTCATTCCGGACGAAGTGAAGCGCAGAGGGCGCTGCCATCACCGCACCTTCGGCAGCCTGGCCGCCTTGGCTTCGTCGTACCACCAGTAATCCTCCCATTCCGGGTTGTAGTCGGAATAGGGCGCGATCGGATCGGGGCGCGACAGGCGGTCCCAATAGGCCAGGCGATGCGTGCCGGAATACCAGCTGGGGATCCAGTAGTTGCCCCACATCAGCACCCGGTCCAGCGCGCGGATCGCGACCGTCAGCTCCTCGCGCGTCGTCGCGGCCAGCGCCTTCTCGACCAGCGCGTCGACCGCCTTCGACCTGATGCCGGGGATGTTCAGGCTGCCGGTGACGTCGGCGGCGGCCGCGCCGAAGAAGTTCTTCAGTTCGATGCCGGGGGTCGGACCCTGGCTGTAGCCGCGGCTGGTCGCATCGAAATCGAAGTCGCGGATGCGGTTCTCGAAGGCCGCGGGATCGACCACGCGCATCTCCGCCTTGATGCCCAGCCGCTCGAGATTGCGGAAATAGGGCCCGAGGATCCGGTCGAACGACGGTTCGAATTCGAGGAATTCGAGCGACAGCGCCTCGCCGGTCCGGGCGTTGACGCGGCGCCCGTCCTTGACGACCCAGCCCGCGGCGGTCAGCAGCTGGCCGGCCCGGCGCAGGTTGTCGCGCATCTCGCCCGACCCGTCGGTCCTGGGCGGATTGAATTCCTCGGTGAAGACGCGGGGGTCCAGCTCGGCCCGGAACGGTTCGAGCAGCGCCAGCTCGGCCGGCGAGGGCAGGCCGGTGGCGGCCAGCGGCGAATTGTCGAAGCGCGAGCGCAGGCGCTTGTAGAGGCCATAGAACAGCGTCTTGTTGGTCCACTCGAAATCGAAGGCCAGCGCCAGGGCCTCGCGCACCTTCGGATCGGCGAACTTCGCCCGGCGGGTGTTGAAGTAGAAGGCCTGGAAGCCGGCCGGGTTGCCGTCGGGCAGGACTTCGCGCTTGATGTAGCCCTTCTCGACTGGCGGCTTGTCGTAGCCGGTGGCCCAGACCCGCGCGGTCAATTCCAGCCGGACATCGTATTCGCCGGCGAAGAAGCCCTCGACCGCGATCTCGCGGTCGCGGAAATAGACCCAGCGCATGCGGTCGGGATTGAAGCGTCCCACCGCCACGGGCAGCTTCTCGCCCCACCAGTCCCTGACGCGGGCATAGGTGAGGTTGCGGCCGGGATCGGCCGATTCGACCTTGTAGGGGCCCGAGCCGGTCGGCGGTTCCAGCGTCGGCTTGGTGAACTCGCGCCCATCGAACCACTTCTTCTGCAGGATCGGCAGGGACGCGACGGTCAGCGGCAGATCGCGTGAGGCGGGGCCGGGCTTGAAGCGCACCGTCACCTTCAGCGGGCCGTCGGCCTCGATGCCGGTGACGTCGGTCAGGGCCAGGCGGTATTGCGGATGGCCGTCGCGCCGGATCGCTTCCAGGGTGAAGACCACGTCGTCGGCGGTGATCGGCGTGCCGTCGTGCCAGCGGGCGGTCGGGCGCAGGGCGAAGGTGACCGACGAATGATCGGGGGCGACATCGGCGCTTTCGGCGATATAGCCGTACATCGCATCCGGCTCGTCGAGCGCGCGGGTCATCAGGCTGGCAAACAGCAGGCTGATCGACGGGGCCGGGTTGCCCCGCAGGATCGCCGGATGGAAGCTGTCGAAGGTCGAGAACGACATCGCCCGCTGGTCGCCGCCCTTCGGCGCCTGCGGATTGACGTAGTCGAAATGGGTGAAGGTCGCCGGATATTTCAGATCGCCGAAGGCCGAGAGGCCGTGACGGGGTTCGGCGGCCAGCGGGCTGGCCACCAGGGCCAGGCCGAGGCCCAGGGCTGCGAGCGATCGTCTCATTGCTTGCGTGCGGCCTCCAGGGCGGCTTGCTTGTCCGGGTCGATCCACCAGGCGAGGATGTCGGGGCCGTAGCGCGGCGTGACCTTGGGCATGCCGAACTTGTTCCAGACCGCGATGCGGTCGACATAGACGGTCGAGAACGGCACGACGAACCAGTTCCACAGCAGCACGCGGTCAAGCGCCCGGGTGGCGTAGAGCAGCTCGGGCCGGTCGTGGGCCTGGATGATGCGGTCGATCAGCGCGTCGACCGCGGGGTCGCAGATGCCAGGCTGGTTGCGGCTGTTCTCGCGCTGGGCGGCCGCGCAGGAAAAGAAGTCGCGCTGCTCGTTGCCCGGCGATTCCGACTGGGCCCAGGATACCAGCGCCATGTCGAAGTCGAACGAGCGCATGCGGTTGACGTATTGCGCGCTGTCGACCAGCCGCACGGTCATGTCGACGCCCAGGCGGGTCAGCGTCTGCTTCCAGGCATTGAAGATGCCGACGAAGGCTTCCTGCTGCAGCAGCACCTCGATCTTCATCTGCTGGCCGTCGGGCCCGATCAGCTTCTGGTCCCTGACCGTCCAGCCCGCCTCGCGCAGCAGGGCGGCCGCCTGGCGCAGGTTGGTGCGGTCGGCCCCGGTCCCGTCCGAGACGGGGGCCTTGAACTGCTCGGTGAAGACGCGCGGCGGCACCTGCGCCTTCAGCGGTTCCAGCAGCTTCAGCTCGCCCTCGCCGGGCAGGCCCTTCGACCCGGCCTCGTTGTTGGGGAAATAGCTCTCGATCCGCTGGTGCTGGTCGAACAGCAGGTTCGTATTGCTCCATTCCCAGTCGAACGATCGGGCCAGGGCCTCGCGCACGCGCACGTCCTTGAACATCGGCCGGCGCAGGTTGAAGCCGAACCCGACCATGCCGCCCGGCCGCTCGTTCTTCAGGGTCAGCTTGACCACCTGGCCGTTGCGGACCGCGGGGAAATCGTAGTCGCGCACCCACAGCCGCGAGACGATCTCCGACCGGTAATCGTACTGTCCGGCCTTGAACGCCTCGAACCGCACGGTCTCGTCGCGGTAGAGGTCGTAGCGGATGCGGTCGAAATTATGCCGCCCGCGGTTCAGCGCCAGGTCGCGGCCCCAGTAGTCCTTGACCCGTTCCAGCGTGATCGAGCGGTTGGCCTCGAGCGCGCCGACCTTGTAGGGGCCGGAGGACATGAACGGGGTGAGTGTCGTGCGCTCGATGTCGTTGGCGCTCCAGTACGCCTTCTGCAGCACCGGCAGCTGGCCCATGATCTGGGGCAGTTCGCGGTTGCGCGGGCCGGAGAACGAGAACTTCACCTTCGCCGGCGACAGTGCCTCGCCCTTCTCGACATTGGCGTAATAGAAGCGATAGAGCGGCGCGCCCTTGGCCTTCAGCGTGTCGAACGAGAAGACGACGTCGTCGGCGGTGATCTTCGTGCCGTCATGCCACTTGGCTTCGGGCCGGATGTTGAAGATCACCCAGGAGAGATCCTCGGGCACCTCGACGCTTTCGGCGACGAGCCCGTATTCGGTCGAGGCATCGTCGAGCGTCGAGGTCATCAGCGTGTCGTAGACCAGTCCGATCCCGGGGGCGGGGTCGCCCTTGGCGATGAACGGGTTGATCGTGTCGAACCCGCCGAGCGACGACAGTTTGATCTCGCCGCCCTTCGGCGCCGCCGGGTCGACATAGTCGAGCTGCCTGAAATCGGCGGGATAGCGCGGCTTGTCGATCAGGGACAGCGCATGGCTGGTGGTGGTCGGAACGGTCTGGGCGGCGAGCGGCGCCGTCAGGAAAAGCGCCGTCAGGATGGCGAGAGCGCGGAAAGCCAACGGGCCACCTCCGTCAATATTAACCTGCCGTCAGCACCTCGCTGGCGGCGCGCAACAGCGTCGGGTCGCCCGCCGCCAGCACGCGGGCGGTGCGGCGGGCATCGAGCGGCCGGCCCTCCCAGTCGGTGATCAGGCCGCCGGCGCCCTCGATGACGGCGACCAGTGCCGCGAAATCATAGGGCTGCAGTTCGGGTTCGGCGATCACGTCTACGAAACCGGAGGCGAGCAGGGCATAGGCATAGCCGTCGCCGCCCAGCCGGAACAGCTTGATGCGCCGGCGCAGGGCATCCAGCGCCTTCTCGTCGGGATCGTCGGGCCCGGCATGGGGCAGGAAGAAGGCGGTGGCGTCCGCCAGGGCGCGGCCGCGGCGCACCGTGACGGGCTTGCCGTTCAGCGTCGTGCCGTGGCCGATGGCCCCGATCCAGCGCTCGCCGGTGACCGGCTGGTCGATGACGCCCAGGATCGGCTTGCCGCGCCAGGTCAGCGCGATCAGCGTGACGAACAGCGGCAGGCCGGCAACGAAGGATTTGGTGCCGTCGACGGGATCGAGGATCCAGACGAAATTGGCATCGCCGCGGACGATTCCGTGTTCCTCGCCGAAGATGCCGTGGTCGGGAAAGCGCGCCTCGATCAGGCGGCGCATCGCCAGCTCGGCCTCGCGGTCGGCGATGGTGACCGGCGAGGCGTCGGCCTTGTCGTCGACGTCGACCCCGGCGCGGAAATAGGGGCGGATCACCGCGCCGGCGGCATCGGCCAGGGTGGCGGCGAGCACGAGATGCTCGGCCGTCACCAGCCCGGGGGCAAGCTCCGTCGTCACGCGGGCGCGGCGGCTCAGTTGGCCGGCGGCAGCGGCAGCGGCTTGTCCGACATCTTGTTGATGTAGAGCAGCAGGTCGGCGCGTTCCTTGGCGCTCTTGATCCCGGCGAAGGCCATCTTGTTGCCGGGGATCGCCTTGGACGGCGCCTCGACCCAGGCGTTCATGTCGTCCCAGGTCCACTCCTTGCCCTTCAGCGCGGCCATGGCCGGCGAATAGGCGAAGCCGTCGGCATGGGCATGGTGGTTGCCCAGCACGCCGTAGAGATTCGGGCCGACCTTGGCGGGACCGCCCTTGTCGAAGCTGTGGCAGGTCAGGCACTTCTTGGCCGCATTGGCGCCGGCGTCGACATTCGCGGCGGCCAGCAGCTGGCCCAGCGGCACCTGGGGCTCGGCCTTCGCCGGCTCGGCCGCGGCGGCGGCTTCGTCGGGCACCGCGATCGGGTAGGCGTTGGTCGACAGCTTCTTCGGGCTCACCACCATGCCGCCGACATTGCCGATGACGACGGCGATCAGGGCGGCGGCAAGCACCGCACCGGCGACCTTGTTGAATTCAAAACTGTCCATTTCGCTACCCTATGTAGTCTTTGGCCCCCGGGCCCCGCGCGAAGGCGGGCCTGCCGGCTGGGCGCGCGCGGAATCGGTCCGCGTCTAACACCCCGCCGAGCGGGCGGAATTTAGCGACTTCCGGGCGAGACTGGCAACCCGTATAACGGCGCCCGGGCAAAATTGCCGTTTCCGGGAGGATATTTGGCCATGGCGAGCCCTTCCAGCCCCCTCGTCGTCGTGCCGTCGCGGCTCGCCTCGACCCGTCTGCCGAACAAGCCGCTGGCCGATATCCACGGCCTGCCGATGATCGTCCAGGTGTGGCGCCGGGCGATCGAGGCCGATATCGGCCCGGTGGTCGTCGCCTGCGGCGACCCCGAGATCGCCGAGGCGGTGACCGCCGCGGGCGGCCGCGCGGTGATGACCGACCCGGCCCTGCCCTCGGGCTCCGACCGCGTCTGGGCGGCGGTCCAGGCCTGCGACCCGGACGGCCGGCACGACGCGATCGTCAACCTGCAGGGCGACCTGCCGGCGATCGCGCCGGAGGACGTGCGGCGCTCGCTGGCGCCGCTCGACGTCGCCGGCACCGACATCGGCACGCTGGCCGCCGTCATCACCGACCCGCGCGAGCGCACCGCCGACAGCGTGACCAAGGCGATCGTGGCGATGGGGCCGGACGGCCGCAACGGCCGCGCCCTCTATTTCACCCGGGCCACCGCGCCGACCGGCGAGGGGCCGCTGTGGCACCATATCGGGATCTACGCCTATACCCGGGCCGCCCTGCAGCGCTTCGTGGCGCTGCCGCCCTCGCCGCTGGAAATCCGCGAGCGGCTCGAGCAGTTGCGGGCGCTGGAGGCCGGCATGACCATCGGGGTGGCGCTCGTTGACAGGGTTCCGCTGGGTGTCGATACTCCCGCCGACCTCGATCGCGTCCGCGCGGCGATGGCCTGATATCCCTGAGCATCCCGCGTCATCCGCTCGCCTGAAAGTAGCGTTGCCATGAACTCGCCGATGGAAGATCCCTCCCGCCTCATCGCCTTCCAGGGCGAGCCCGGTGCCTATCAGCACCTGGCCTGCCGGGAAGCGTTTCCGGATCTGATTCCCTTGGCCTGCCCGAGCTTCGAGGACTCTTTTGCCGCGGTCACGTCGGGCCGCGCCGACCGCGCGCTGTTCCCGATCGAGAATTCGCTGGCCGGCCGCGTCGCCGACATCCACCATCTGCTGCCCGATTCCGGCCTCTACATCGTCGGCGAGCATTTCCTGCGGATCCGCCACCACCTGCTGGCGCCGAAAGGGGCCCGGATCGACCGGGTCAAGCGGGTCTACAGCCATATCCAGGGCCTGTCGCAGTGCCGCAAGCTGATCCGCGACCTGGGGCTCGAGGCGATCGTGCGCGCCAATACCGCCGGCGCCGCCAAGGAAATCGCCGAGCGCAACGACCCCGAGGAAGCCGTCATCGCCTCCGAGATCGCCGGCGAGATCTACGGCCTGCAATCCTTGCGCGCCAATGTCGAGGACCAGCTCGGCAATACCACCCGCTTCGTCGTCATGGCCCGCCACCGTTCGGACCCGGACCCCAAGTCCGGGCGGACCCTGACCGCGGTGCTGTTCCAGGTGCGCAGCCAGCCGGCCGCGCTCTACAAGGCGCTGGGCGGGTTTGCCACCAACGGCATCAACGTGGTCAAGCTGGAAAGCTACATCACCGATGCGAGCTTCCAGGTGGCGCAGTTCTACCTGGAAATCGAGGGCCATCCGGCCGACAAGGCGGTCGACCGCGCGCTCGACGAGCTCAAGTACTTCTCGGGCCGCTTCAAGATGCTCGGCGTGTTCCCCGCCCACCCCTATCGCGGCGAGCCGGCCTGAGGCGATGACCGGCGATCTGTCCGATCCGGGCGACCTGCTGGCGTTCCAGGGGGTGCCGGGCGCCTATTCGCATCTGGCCTGCCGCGAAGTCTACCCGGAGCTGACGCCCTATCCTTGCGCCACCTTCGCCGACGCCTTCGCCGCGCTGCAGGACGGCGCGGTCGACCGGGCACTGATCCCGATCGAGAATTCGATGGCCGGCCGCGTGGCCGACATCCACGCGCTGCTGCCGGATTCGGGACTGGCGATCGTGGCCGAGCACTTCCTGCGGGTGCGCCACCACCTGCTGGCGCCGAAGGGGGCGACCCTCGGCTCGCTCAGGCGGGTCTACAGCCATATCCAGGCGCTGTCGCAGTGCCGGCAGTATCTGCGCGCCCACGGCCTCGATGCGATCGAGGTCGCCGATACCGCCGGCGCCGCCAAGGACGTCGCCGCCCGCGGCAACCCGGAGGAAGCGGCGATCGCCTCGGGCCTGGCCGGCGAGATCTACGGCCTCGACTCGCTGCAGGCCGGCATCGAGGACCAGCTCGGCAACACCACCCGTTTCGTCGCGCTGACCCGCCACCGCCAGGACCCCGACCCGCTGTCGGCGGGGCCGTTCATGACCTCGATCCTGTTCCAGGTCGGCAGCCAGCCCTCGGCGCTCTACAAGGCGCTGGGTGGGTTCGCCACCAACGGCGTCAACGTGGTCAAGCTCGAAAGCTACCTGATCGAGACCTTCACGGTGGCGCAGTTCTATGCCGAGATCGAGGGCCACCCGGCCGACAAGGCGGTCGACCGGGCGCTCGACGAACTGCGCCACTTCACCATCAAGATGAAGGTGCTGGGCGCCTATCCGGCGCATCCCTATCGGCGGGAGAAGCGCTAGGCCGTCTCGTCGAGCCACATCCGCGCCAGCTGATGCGCGAGGCTCAGCGGCGGCGGCATGCGCGGATTGGCTTCGAGGTCGAGGGCGCGGTCGACCATGCGCACCACCTCGTCGCGCGCAAACCACCGGCAATCCTCGAGTTCCTGGGTGTCGATGACGATGTCGCGGGTCATGGCCTCGGCGACGCAGCCGATCATCAGCGACGACGGGAACGGCCAGGGCTGGGAGGCGAGGTAGCGCACCCGGCCGACGGTGATCCCGGCTTCCTCGGCGATCTCGCGGGCGACCGCTTCCTCGATCGTCTCGCCCGGTTCGATGAAACCGGCCAGCGCCGAATAGGCGCCGGCGACGAACTGGCGCTGGCGGCCGAGCAGCACGTCTGACCCGTGCACCACCAGCATGATGGCGACGGGGTCGGTGCGCGGGAAGTGATGGGCCTTGCACTCGGGGTTGGTGCAATGCCGGACATAGCCGCCTTCGGCCGGCTGCGAGCCATGGCCGCAGACCGCGCAGAAGCGGTGGCGGCGGTGCCAGTCGATCATGCTCTTGGCCTGGGCCAGGATGCCGGCCTCGCCGTCGCGCAGCTGCGGGGCGATCGAGCGCAGGTCGATGAACTTGGCGCCGGGCGGCGGTTCGGTCAGGTCGGGGCGGTCGACCGCGACATGGGCGACGCCGTCGGCCAGGCCGAGCAGGACGGCATTGGCGCCGTCGCGCAGCATCGCCTCGGCGCCGCGCCAGGCGATGCGGGGCGCCGGCGCCAGGTCGATCGCCACCTTCAGCTCGGCATTGACGGCGACGAAGCGGGTCTCGGGCGCGGCAAGCGTCGCGGCCAGCCATGCCGGGTCGTTGCGCCTGGTTCCGGCGCGGTCGAGCCTGCCGCCGGAAAAGCCGATCTGATAGGTCATGAGTGCGCTGCCGTGCTGAAACGAAACCGGGCGGGTTCACGCGGACGGCGAAGATATCAGGTTATTCGCCGTGGTGAAGCGCCGACAGGGCGCGGGCCCGCTGGTCGTCGACCACCCGGTCGATTTCGTCGTCGCCGATCCCCGAGGCTTCGAGCATCAGCCGGCCGAGCTGCAGGCTGGCCTCGACGGTTTCCGGCACCACGGCCGTGGCACCGGCCCGCGTCAGCCCGGTGGCATGCCGCGCATCGCGGGCGCGGGCGAAGATCGGCAGGTCGGGCCAGGCGCGCCGCGCCCCTTCGACCAGCCGCATCGCCGCCTTGTCGTCGTCGACCGCCACGATCAGCGCACGCGCCTGGCCGGTGCCGAGCCGTTCGAGCAGTTCGCTGCGCGCGGCATTGCCGAAGAACACCGGCAGGTCGCGGTCGCGGGCCGAGGCGACGGTCTCGCCGCGCAGGTCGAGGGCGAGATAGGGCAGGTCGCGGTCGGCGGCAAAACCGGCGACGAGCTGGCCGACCCGGCCGAAACCCGCGATGACCACGTGGCCATCGAGCTGGCCGCCATCGAGGGCCGCGGCGGTGCCGACCGGTCCGTGCTCCCGGCGGGCCAGCGCCGCGCCGAGCCGGCGGGCGGCGATGCCGCCCAGCGGCGTCAGCACCATGGTCACCGCGACCAGGACCATCATGAACTGGCCGATGCCCTCGGCGATCAGCCCCTGGGCCATCGCCGCCCCGACCACCACCAGGGCGAATTCGCCGCCCTGGCCGAGCAGCAAGCCGGTCTCGACCGATACCGAGCGCGGCAGGCGGAAGGCCAGGCACAGTGCGGCGAGGATGCCGGCCTTGATGGCGAGCAGCCCCACGACCCCGACGGTCAGCATGCCGATCTGCCCGGCCAGCGCGGCGGGATCGATACCCATGCCGACCGAGACGAAGAACAGCCCGAGCAGCAGGCCCTTGAACGGTTCGATCGCCACTTCGACGGCATGGCGGTGCTCGCCTTCCGACAGCACCATGCCGGCGAGGAAGGCGCCCAGCGTCATCGACAGCCCGGCCGCCTTGGTGGCCGAGGCGGTGCCCAGCGCCACGACCAGGGCCACGGCGAGGAACAGTTCCGGGGCGCCGGCCGCGCTGACCAGCCGGAACAGCGGTTTCAGCACCAGGCGTCCGACGATGACGATGACGACCACGGCGACGGCGGCCTTGGCCAGGGCGGTCGCCATGCCCAGCGCCAGCGACGCCTGCCCCGCCTCCTGCCCGGCCAGCGCGCCGAGCAGGAACAGGATCGGGATCACCGCCAGATCCTGCATCAGCAGGATCGCCAGCGCGACCTGGCCGGTCGGGCTGGTCAGCCGGCGCTGCTCGGTCAGGGCCTGGACGATCATCGCCGTCGAGGACAGCGCCAGGCACGCGCCCAGCACGATCGCCGCGGCCGGGCTGTTGCCGAAGGCCCAGGCGATCGCGGCGATGACGGCGCCGGTCGCCGCGATCTGCGCCCCGCCGAGGCCGAGCACGTAGCGGCGCAGCGTCCACAGCCGCGACAGCGACAGTTCCAGCCCGACCATGAACATCAGGAAGACGACGCCGAGCTCGGCGATGTCACGCACCCCCTCGATGTCGCCAATGACGATCTCGTGCAGAATCGGAAATTCGGGGATCAGCCGGCCCAGACCGAACGGCCCGATCGCGATGCCGGCCAGCAGGTAGCCGAGCATCGGGTTGATGCGCAGGCGATGGAACACGGGGATGACGATGCCGGCGGTCGCGAAGAACACCACCGCTTCGCGCAGATAGGGCACGCCACCCTCAGTCATCGTAACCCTCTTGCATTCTGCCGCCTGATGGGGGACGACACGACGATGAGTGAAGCCCGCGTGAAGACCGAGATCGCCGTCGCCGCCCTGATCCGCCGTTGCGCCGTCGAGGCCGTGCCGGCCATGGTGGTGAGACGGGGCGAGGGTGGAGCCGGCGCGCTGGCGGTCCGAATCAACCGCCTCGACGGCACCGGCAGCATACTCACCCAGGCCCGCGATGGCGAGGGGCGGCTCGGGTGGCTAAACGTCACGGGGCCGGCACCGGTTGCCGATGCGGATTGCGAAGCCTATCTGGCCAAGGCGATCGCCCGCGATCCCGACATCTGGATCGTCGAGATCGAGGATCGCAAGGGGCGCAGCTTCCTCACCGAGCCGCTGTTCTAGCGCCGGGGCATGCCCTTGAGATCGTCGTGGCCGATCGGCACCGACGCATGCGCGTGCACGACCCGGCAGGCATCGCGCAGGGCCACGATTTGCGCGATCATGGCGCGACCTCCGCGCGGCGGGGCAAGGGCGGGAAGGCGATCGCCATCGCGACCGCGCCGAGGCCCAGGATGGCGGACCCGATGAACAGCCAGCCATAGTCGCCGAACCGGTCGAAGATCCAGCCGCCGGCGACCGGGCCGAGCGCCATGCCGAGGCTGGAGAGCATCATCGCCGCGCCGAGCACGGCGCCGAGCGTCGCCTGGCCGAAATAGTCGCGCGCCAGCACGGCATAGAGCGGCATCACCCCGCCATAGGCCGCGCCGAAGACGATGGCCAGCAGATAGAACTGGCTCAGCCCGCCGACGGCGAGATAGGCGGCGATGACGACCGACTGGATCATCAGCCCGGTGATCAATACGGGTTTGACGCCCAGGCGATCGGCGGCGATGCCGAACAGCAGGCGGCCGCCCAGCCCGGCCAGTCCCTCGACGCCGTAGATCGTCACCGCCGCCATCGGCGCGACGCCGCAGAACATCGCGTAGGACACCATGTGGAAGATCGGGCCGGAATGGGCGGCGCAACAGGCGAAGAAGGTCAGGCCGAGGACGATGAAGGGCGTCGAGCGCAAGGCGCGGCCGATGCCGGGTCCGCCGCTGGCGGCAAGCGCCGCGTCGCCGGCCGCCACGGGCGGCCGCCGCACCGCCAGCGCCGCCGGAAGCAGCAGGATCCAGCTGCCGACGCCGATCGCCAGCATCGCCGTGCGCCAGTCGTAGGCGGTGATCAGCCAGCGCGCCAACGGCGAGACGGTCATCGGCGCAACCCCCATCCCGGCCGAAACCAGCGAGACCGCCAGGCTGCGATGGGTTTCGAACCAGCCGGTCACGGTCGCCATCATCGGCGCGAAGAAGGCCGCCGCCGCCAGCCCGACCAGCATGCCGTAGACGAGCTGGAACGAGATCAGCGTGGTCATCCGGCTTGCCAGCACCAGGGCAAGGCCGAGCAGCACTGCGCCGGCCGTCACGACGAGGCGCACGCCGAACCGGTCGCTCAGCCACCCCCAGGCGAAGGCGCCCAGCCCCATGACGATGAAGTTGACGGTCATCGCGCCAGAGATGCCCGCGCGCGACCAGCCCGTCTCGGCCGCGACCGGTTCGAGGAAGATCGCCAGCGAGAACATGGCGCCGAGCGCGACGCAGGTCATCAGCGCCCCGAGGGCGACCAGGACCCAGCGATAGGGGGCGGTCATGCCGCGTTCCCTTCGGCGGCGAACAGTTGCCGGACATAGCGGCCGAGGTGATCGAGCGCCTGGTGGGCGACCGCCGGATCCTGCCGGCCCTTGGCCAGGACCAGGGCGCCCTGGATCACCGCTTGGACATGCAGGGCCAGGCTGTCGGCCGTCCAGTCGCCGGCAACCGGGTGGCGCCGGCGTGCCGCCTCGATCAGCGCGGCCAGTTCGCCCGTGTGCTCGGCAATGCTCTGCTGGCAGGCATCGCGCAGATCCGGGTGGGTCAGATGAATTTCCTGGATCATCGTGCCGGCAAAGCAGGTCCAGTCGACCAGCTCGCCTGCGATCAGCTCCCGGCGCAGGTCGAGATAGGCGAACAGCCGGTCGCGCGGGTCGGGGTATCGGGCTGCCGATACCGTATCGCAGAGACCGCGCGCCCGCTCGCGCCAGGCGTCGGCTGCGGCCAGCGCCAGATCGTCCTTCGCCTTGAAATGATGAAAGAAACTGCCCTTGGTGACGCCGGCGGCGGCGCAGACATCCTCGACGCGCATGGCGTTGTAGCCCTTGCCGCGCACCAGATCGATCGCGGCGTCGACCAGTTTCGTCCGTGACGGGTGCTCGACCATGCCTGTACCTTTCCTGTTTTCTCGACCATACCAACCAGTCGGTATGGAGTCAAAAACCCGAAAGTATCAGAGGGCCAGGCCGACCAGGGCGTAGGCGGCGAAGGCCGCGAGAATCAGGCCGGAGGCACGGTTGAGCCAGAGCATCGCACCCGGCGGCAGGCGCCTGCGGGCAAGGCTGGTGCCGCCGGCGAGGATCAGCCACCACAAGATCGAACCGGCGGCGACGCCCGCGACCAGCCAGCCGGCACCGGCCCCGCTGCCGCCGGGCGGCAGCACGCCGCCGAAGATGGCGGCGAAGGACAGGATCGTCGCCGGGTTGGCGATGGTCAGCAAAAAGGTCGAGAGAAAGGTGCCGCCGCGCGCCGGCCGCGCCGCTTCAGCCGCGGGACGGCTGCGGAACGCCCCCCAGGCGAGCCAGGCGAGGAACAGCCCGCCCGCCAGGCGGAATCCGGCCTGCCAGTCGAGCAGCAGGGCGGTGGCCCAGCCGACGCCGAAACCGCCGATCGCGCCATAGACCGCATCGGCGGCCGCAGCGCCGAGGCCCGACAGGAACCCGGGCCGGAAGCCCCCGGCCAGGGTGCGCTGGATGACCAAGAGGCCGATCGGCCCGACCGGCACGGCGATGCCGAAGCCGATGGCCAGGCCCTGCAGCAGCAGCGCGCCGTTCATCGGGGCACCTTGATCCGCGCGGTTTCCTTCGCCGTCGACAGCGCGATGACGGTCTCCGAGCGCACAACCCCGGCCAGGGCCTTGATGCCGCCGACCAGCACCCGTTCCAGGTCGGCGGTATCGCAGGCGCGGATCTTCAGCAGGTAGGACCAGGCGCCGGTGACATGGTGGCATTCCTGCACTTCCGGCAGTGCCCGGATGCCGGCGACGAAGCCCGCGTCATGCTCGGGCCGTTCCAGCAGCACGTAGACGAAGGCCAGCAGGCCGACCCCGACCGCGCGCGGCGCGATCCGGGCCTCGATCCCGGCGATCACGCCCTGCGCCTCCAGCCGCCGGATGCGTTCGTTGACCGCCGAGACGGAAAGGCCCACGCGCTCGGCCAGACGGGCCTGCGCCAGGCGGCCGTCTTCCTGCAAGGCTTCGATCAAATTCCTGTCTATATCGTCCATGACAGGAATTAGTATGGAAAAATATCGATAGGTCCAGAAAATTTACGAAGCGACCGGCGCCCACAGGACATCGTCGATGCGGGTGGCGCCGGTCGCCAGCATGACCAGCCGGTCGATGCCCAGGGCAATGCCCGACGCGGCCGGCATGCCGTGGGCCAGTGCGTTCAGGAAATCCTCGTCGACCGGATAGGCCGCCCCGAACAGGCGCTGGCGCAGGGCGCGGTCGATCTCGAAGCGGCGCCGCTGCTCGCCGGCGTCGGTCAGTTCGCCGAAGGCATTGGCGAGTTCGAGTCCGGCGACGTAGAGCTCGAAGCGTTCGGCAACCCGCGGGTCGTCGGCCTTGGGCCGCGACAGCGCCGCCATGTGGATCGGGTATTCGCACAGGATGGTCGGCACCGGATGGCCCAGCTGCGGTTCGATCCGTTCCAGGAACAGGCGGAAGAAGATCGCGTCCCAGTCGTCGTCATCGGCGGTCCGGATGCCGAGCCGCGCGGCCTCGCGCGCCAGCGGCGCGGCGTTCGGCAGTTGCGGGTCGTCGATCGTGGCCAGCAGGTCGATGCCGCAATGGCGGTCGAAGGCTTCGGCCACCGTCATTACCTGCCAGGGGCGCGACGGGTCGGATTCGAGGCCGCGCCAGCGCAACGCAGTCTCGCCGGTCGCCGCCAGCGCCGCCTGCACCAGGCCCATGCAATCGGCCATCAGCCGCTGATAGGGCTCGGCCGCGCGATACCATTCGAGCATGGTGAACTCGGGATGATGGGTCGACGACCGCTCGCCGTTGCGCCAGACACGGGCCAGCTGGAAGATCCGCGGCTCGCCGGCGACCAGCAGCTTCTTCATCGCATATTCGGGCGAGGTATGAAGATAGAGCCGGTCGACGCGGCCGTCGGGTGCGACGATGTCGGTCGCGAAGGCGTGGAGATGCGGCTCCAGCCCCGGCGAGACCTGCAGGGCCGGGGTCTCGACCTCGACGAAATCCTGCGCCTCGAACCAGGCGCGCAACGCCTTGTTGATCGCCGCGCGCTTGATCAGGAAGGGGCGACGGCGCGCAAATGCCGCCTCGCGCCACCATTGTCCGAATTGTTCGACCATGGCCGGAGGCTACGGAGAGCGTTGAACCTTGGCAAGCGCTCTGCTAGAAGCCGCAGCCAAAGCCAGCTCCACAGCGGATCGATAGCCCCCATGAAAGTCAACGCCAACCAGTTGCGCGCCGGCAACGTGATCGAAGTCAACGGCAAGCTTTATGCCGTGCTTCGTGCCGAGAACATCATTCCCGGCAAGGGCAATGCGATCACCCATGTCGAGATGCGCGGCGTTGCCGACGGCGTCAAGACCAACGAGCGCTATCGCACCTCGGAATCGGTCGAGCGCGTCTATATCGACGAGCGCGACTTCACCTATCTGTTCGGCGCCGACGGCGCCTACACCTTCATGGATGTCGAGACCTACGACCAGGTCGAGGTGCCGGCCGACGTCATCGGCCCGGGCGCGGCCTTCCTGCAGGAAAGCATGCCGGTCCGGCTGAGCCTCTACGAAGGCCGCCCGGTGGCGATCGAACTGCCGCAGACCGCGACGCTCGAAATCGTCGAGACCGAGCCGGTCGTGAAGGGGCAGACCGCTGCCTCGTCCTACAAGCCGGCGATTCTGTCGAACGGCGTGCGCACGATGGTGCCGCCGCATGTCGCCCAGGGTACCCGCGTCGTCGTGACGATCCCCGACGCCGAGTACCTCGAGCGCTCGAAGGACTGAGGAAGCCCGCCGATGGCACTGGCCAGGCATTTCCAGGCGATGGCCCGGAACAATGCCTGGTCGAACCATCGGCTGCTCGTCGCCTGCCGGGCCCTCGGCCCCGGCGAGTTCGCCGCCCCGCGTACCGGCTTCTTCCCGTCGCTCGCCGCGACCCTCAACCATATCCTGATCGTCGACTGGCTCTATCTCGACGCCCTCGAACAGGGCGGACTGGGCCGGCGGGTGCTCGATCCCCGCATCCCGCATCCCGACATCGCCGCATACGAGGCCGCGCAGCGCGCCACCGACCGGCGGCTGATCGCCTTCTGCGACGGGCTGACCGATGCGATGCTCGACCGGGCGGTGATCATGGACCGCGCGCGCGGGCCGGTGGCAAACACCGTCGGCACCACGCTGCCGCATCTCTTCGTGCACCAGATTCACCATCGCGGGCAGGCCCACGCGATGCTGTCGGGCACCAGCGTCCCGCCGCCGCAACTCGATGAATTTTTCCTGGAAGAAGACGAGGGGCTGAGGCGGGCGGAACTGGACCTGCTGGGCCTCTAGTCAGGGTGCGCCCCGGGCGCGGGCCATGGCCCATGCCCGGGGGGCAAGTCGGCTATTCGTCGATCTCGTCGTCGTAGGCTTCGTCGGCCGCCGGCGGCTCGACGCCCGAGCCGGGCGCAGCCGCTTCGAGCAGCTGGGCTTCGCGCGCCTCGCGCAACTGCTTGCGGGCGCGGGCCGACTGGACGATGCGGTCGAGCTCGAGCTGGCTGCAGATGCCCAGGCTGACCGGATCGCGCGGCTTGATGTTCAGCGCATTCCAGTGCGAGCGGTCGCGAATGGCCTGGATCGTCGCCTTGGTCGTGCCGAGCAGCTTCTGGATCTGGGCGTCGGCGACTTCCGGATGGAACTTGAGCAGCCAGGCGATCGCGTCCGGCCGGTCCTGGCGCTTGGAGACCGGGGTGTAGCGGGCACCCTTCGACCGTACCTTGGGCAGCGGCACCTTGGACTGGATCATCCGCAGCTTGCCGTTCTCGTCCTTCTCGCACCGCGCGATCTCGTCGCGGGTCACCTGGCCGTTGGCGACGGGGTCGAGGCCGACGATACCGACCGCGACCTCGCCATCGGCGATCCCCTTGACCTCGAGCTCGTGCAGGCCGCAGAAATCGGCAATCTGACGGAAGGTCAGCGCGGTGTTCTCGATGAGCCACACGGCAGTCGCCTTGGGCATCAACGGTTGCGACATATAGTTTCCCTCCTCGGACCACGTCCGGACATGCGTCGCGGTATTGTGGGAATGATGTACCGTCGGGCAGCCGGGCAGGCGCTCGCGAAGGCTTCCCGCAAATAAGGCGACAGGGCTAGATGGTCAAGAGGATTTTGCCGATATGCCGCCCTTCGTCGAGTCGCCGGTGCGCCGCCTCGGCCTGGGCCAGGGGATAGCGCGAATCGATCACCGGGGCGATCGACCGGGCGGCGAACTGGGGCCACAACCGTTCGTTGAGCGCGGCGGCGATGGCCGACTTGAACTCGACCGGGCGGGCGCGCAGCGTCGAGCCGGTGACGGTGAGCCGCTTGACCATGACCGGCAGGAAATTGACCTGCGCCTGCGGCCCGTTCAGGAAGGCGATGAACACCAGCCGCCCGTCGGGGCGCAGGCTGGCGATGTTCTTCGGGATGTAGTCGCCGCCGACCATGTCGAGCACGACGTCGACGCCCTCGCCGCCGGTCGCTTCCAGCGCGACCTTGGAGAAATCCTCCTCGCGGTAGTTGATCGCCCGCTCGGCGCCGAGCTGTTCGCAGAACCGGCATTTGTCGGCCGAACCGGCTGTCGTCAGCACCCGCGCGCCGACTGCCCGGGCCAGCTGGATCGCGGCGGTGCCGATGCCCGACGAACCGCCGTGGATCAGCACGGTCTCGCCGGCCTTCAGCCCGGCGCGGTCGATCAGGTTCGACCAGACGGTGAACCAGTTCTCGGGGATCGCCGCGGCCTCCTCGTCCGAAAAGCCGTCGGGCGGGGGCAGGCACTGGCCGACCGGTGCGGCGCAGTATTCGGCATAGCCGCCGCCGGCGACCAGCGCGCAGACCCGGTCGCCGACCGCGAAGCGGGTGACGCCCGCGCCCAGCGCCGCGACCGTGCCGGCGATCTCGAGGCCGGGGATGTCGGAGGCGCCCGGGGGCGGCGGATAGCGCCCCTCGCGCTGGGCCACATCGGGGCGATTGACGCCGGCGACCGTCACCTTGACCAGCACTTCGCCGGGCCCGGGCTGGGGCACGGGCCTGATGACGGGCTTCAGCACCTCGGGGCCACCGGGGGCTGAGATCTCGATCGCGGTCATGGTCGCGGGCAGCGTCATCGGCCTGTCCTCGTTGTCGATAGCGGTCCTCGTGTATTATCACGATCCGAGCCCGAGCCAAGCGGAGCCGTTCCGGATGCGTGACGACAACGACGATCTGCCCCAGGCCTATCGGCCGCCACCCGTCAATCTCGAGATGATGTCGATCGAGGAGCTGGAGGGGCGCATCCGCGGCCACGAGGCCGAGATCGCCCGCATCCGCCATGAAATCGACCGCAAGCGCAATGCCCGCGGCGCGGCCGACAGCTTCTTCAAGACATCCTAGAGGACCCGCGATGGAGCCGAAGCCGCTGAAATTCGACACGCTGAGCCTGCATGCCGGCCAGCAGCCCGACCCGGTGCACGGTGCCAGGGCGGTGCCGATCTACCAGACCACCTCCTACGTGTTCCGCGATACCGACCATGCCGCCGGGCTGTTCAACCTCGAGCGCCAGGGCCACATCTATTCGCGCATTTCCAACCCGACCGTCGCGGTGCTGGAGGAGCGCATCGCCGCGCTCGAAGGCGGCGCCGGCGCGGTCGCGACCGCCTCGGGCCAGGCGGCGCTGCATCTGGCCGTCGCCACGCTGATGGGGGCCGGCGGGCATATCGTGGCCAGCCGCAACATCTATGGCGGATCGCACAACCTGTTCAGCCACACCCTGCCGCGGTTCGGCATCACCACAACCTTCGTCGACCCGCACGACCATCGCGGCCTCGCCGCCGCCATCCGCCCGGAAACCCGGCTGGTCTTCGGCGAGGTGCTGGGCAATCCCGGCCTCGAAGTGCTCGACCTGCCGGCGGTCGCGGGCATCGCCCACGATCACGGCCTGCCGCTGATGATCGACGCGACCTTCGCGACGCCTTATCTGTGCCGGCCGCTCGACTGGGGCGCCGATATCGTCATGCATTCGCTGACCAAGTTCATCGGCGGCCATGGCGTGGCGATCGGCGGCATCGTCGTCGATGGCGGCCGCTTCGACTGGGAGGCGTCGGGCAAGTTCCCGACCCTGACCGAGCCCTATGCCGGCTATCACGGCCTCGATTTCGCCGAGGAATTCGGGCCGCTGGCCTTCATCAGCCGCGCCCGCGCCGAAGGCCTGCGCGATTTCGGCGCATCGCTGTCGCCGGGCAATGCCTTCCAGCTGCTGCAGGGTGTCGAGACCCTGCCGGTGCGCATGGCCCGCCATGTCGACAATGCCCGCCGCGTCACGGCCTTCCTGGCCGGTCATGCCGCGGTCGACTGGGTCGCCTATCCCGACCGGCCGGATCATCCGGACCATGAGCTGGCCAGGCGGCTGCTGCCGCGCGGCCCGGGGGCGATCTTCTCCTTCGGCATCAAGGGCGGGCGCGCCGCCGGCCGCCGCTTCATCGAAGGGGTGCGGATCTTCTCGCATCTGGCCAATGTCGGCGATGCCAAGTCTCTGGTCATCCATCCGGCCTCGACCACCCACCAGCAGATGGATGCCGAGGCGCTCGCCGCGGCGGGAATCGGCGAGGCGATGATCCGCATCTCGGTCGGGCTGGAAGATCCCGACGACCTGATCGACGATCTCGGCCAGGCACTGCGCCAGTCGCAGAAGGGGGTGTGACATGGAACTGACCGTCCAGGGCCAGCCCGTCTTCGCCGCCACCGGCGGCCGCTCTTTCACCGCCGCCGGCCCCGTCGTCGTCTTCCTGCACGGCGCGGCGATGGATCACAGCTGCTGGTCGACCCAGACCCGCTATTTCGCCCATCACGGCTTCGGCGTGCTCGCCCCCGACCTGCCCGGCCACGGCCGGTCGGGCGGCCGGCCGCTCGACAGCGTCGAGGCGCTGGCCGATTGGGCGCTGGCCCTGCTCGACGCGGCAGGCGCGGCGCGGGCCGCGCTGGTCGGCCATTCGCTCGGCAGCCTGATCGCCCTGGAGACCGCCGGCAGGGCGCCCGACCGTGTCGCGGCACTCGGCCTGCTTGCAACCGCGGTGCCGATGGCGGTCAACCCGGCCTTCCAGGCGCTGGCGCGCGACGACACGGCCAAGGCGATCGGCCTGATGATGGAATGGTCGTTCGCCCGGCAAAACCACCTCGGCGGCAGCCCGACCCCGGGGGTGTGGATGACCGGGGCGGCGACCCGGCTGGTCGAACGCGCGGCGCCGGGCCTGCTGGCCCATGATCTCGGGGTGGCGTCCGGCTATGCCGGCGGGCTGGCGGCGGCGGCCAGGGTGACCTGCCCGACGGCGCTGATCCTCGGCGCGGCCGACCAGATGACGCCGCGCAAGGCGGCGGATGCGGTGGGCAGGGCAATTGCCGGCAGCCGGACCGTGGTGATCCCCGGGGCCGGGCACATGATGATGGCCGAACGGCCGGACGAGACGCTCGACGCCTTGCGGGGTCTGCTGGCCTGAACAAATGGAAAGCCCGCCCCGGCGGGGGAAACCGGGGCGGGCTCCGTTTCCTCGAAACCGGCCCGACGCGAGGGAGGGGACGCGGGCCGGTTTCCGAGGTGGGGCCGGGAAGGTACGAAACCCGGCCCTGGGTCAGTCGTGCGTCAGGCGGCCTTGTTCTCAAGAACCGGGGCCTGGCGGGGCGCCACGGTCTCGATCTTGATCTGACGCGGCTTCATCGCTTCCGGAATGACCCGGACGAGATCCACGGTCAGCAGGCCGTTGTCGAGGCCGGCGCCGGTCACCTTGATGGTGTCGGCCAGCTCGAAGCGGCGCTCGAAGGCACGCCGGGCGATGCCGCGATGCAGGAACTGCACCGACCCGGCCTCGCCCTCCTCCTTCGCCTTGCCGGCGATCAGAAGGGTGTTCTGCTGGACGGTCAGGGTCAGCTCGTCTTCGCTGAAACCGGCGACCGCCATGGTGATCCGGTACTTGTCCTCGCCATGCTTCTCGATGTTGTAGGGCGGGTAGGAAACCGCCTGGTCATCGAGGCGACCGACCGAGTCGAACAGGCGATCGATACGATCGAAGCCGACGGTGGCGCGGAGCAACGGCGAAAGGTCGAAAGTGCGCATCATATCCTCCAATCGAGCAACATGAGTGGTTGAACCGATAGGCGACCGCGCAAAGGTCCGCCCGTCGATCGGACCATCCCGCCCAGCCGGCTCATCCGAACCCGGCGCGGCGTCGAGACTGGTCCATTTCCGGTCGGGACCCCATCCGGGCGTCCCGACAATGCTCATGTGGGAAAGGGAGGCGTGGGCTTCAAGGGCAGAAACGCATTCGGGGGGCGGTGCCGGCACCGCCCCCCGATACTCTAAGGCTCAAGTCCCTGAAATCGCTGACCGAATCCTGAAGGAGCCGGTCGCGGAAATCAGGCCTTCTTGGCGCCCAGCGCGCCCAGCGCCGCAAAGCGCTTGTTGAACTTGGCGACCTGGCCGCCCTGTTCGTTCAGGCGGGCCGGGCCGCCGGTCCAGGCCGGGTGCACCAGCGGATCGATGTCGAGGGTCAGGGTGTCGCCCGCCTTGCCCCAGGTCGAACGGGTCTTGTAGAGGGTCCCGTCGGTCATCTTGACGGTGATCTCGTGGTAGTCGGGATGGGTGTTGCTCTTCATCGTTCGTCTCCGGGGCGTCACGGCCTCTTAAGGGCGCTCTGAGAGGCCTTGGCCACTGAATTTCGCAAGCGCCGCCTTATAGAGGATAGGCCCGCGGCAGGCAAGCGGGGATTCGGTCTTATCCCAGGTAGACCGAGCCGGCGATCGGATGTCGCACCTGCGATGCCCGGGTGCACTCGATCATGGTGCCGGATCCGAAAAGCGACAGGCCCATGTAGGAGTTGCCTGGCAGTGCGGTAATCGAACCGTGGGCAATGAGCAGGCCGTCGATGTAGCCGTCGACCCGGTATTGACCGGCAGCATTCCGGACCCGCACGGTCACCCGGCTGCCAGGCGTCGCTGTGCCGCTATTGTCGGCGACATTCACCGCCAGGCCGTCATTGTAGTAAACGCCGACCGGCGCATAGTTGGTCCCGGCATAGAAGCCCAGTCCGGAGGTATTGAAGCCGACATGCCTTGAGGTCATCACGCCATCGTTGCAGACTCCCGCGACGAGGCTGATGCCGTTCGGGGCGGCCACGAGTTTCATTTCCTGATAGACGTCGTCGCCCGCGCCCCACAGATTGGGTCCGCCAACGAATGCCAGGGTACTCCACTGATTGTTCGGGGCCGATGCCGTGGCGAGGATCCGATAGCTGCCACCCTCGCCGCCCTGGTCGATCGAGACATAGCCGTTGGTCGCCGCGTAGCTCGAGGCGTAGGGGGTATTGCCTTGGCCGATGACGGTCGCAACACCTCCCGCGAAGACGAATGGGTTGATGACGAACATCAGACCTGGCTCCCGATCAGCGTCACCTTAAGGCCCTTGGCACCGGTGCCGGCCGCGTCGATGTCGATGGTGATTTCGTCGTCGTCGTTCAGGATGGTGGTGGCCAGCACGGCCGCCGTCGCCGCCGTCACCGAAGTCCGTTCGCTGGCGTCGATAGTCAGCGTGGTCGAGAAAATCGAGCTACCGTTGCGGTTGACGTCGATGGACGGCGTGCCGCTGGTGGACGCTGTGGTCAGCGAGGCCCGGACCGCCGTCAGCGTGAAGCGGTAGGGCATGCGGAACGTCACTTTGCCGGTGCCGGCGGTGATCGCCGAGGTTTCGTCCGACACGGCGATGGTGATGGCTTCCTTCGTATTGGCGACGGTCCGCAGTTTCGAGCCGTTCAGCCAGGCCGTGCCGCCGCCCGATGTGATCAGGGAGATGTCGCCGGCCGTGCCCGACGGCGACGAACCGGCGGTCAGCGTGATCGATCCGCCGGTCCCGGTCCCCGTGGCGTTGCCGCCATAGATATAGCTGCTCCCGCCGTGCCGGTTGGTGCCGACGCCGGCGGTTGCCCGCAGGCTGCACGATCCGCCGTCGCCATCGACGGGCAGACCGGCACGGACGGTTGCCCCGCCGGCCTGGCCTCCGCCGCTCGGCCCGGCCCCGCCCTCCAGCAGGGCAAAGGCCGCGGAACCGACGGTCCCGCCACTGCCGGCCGAGATCGTCACGTCGCCGCCGGCGCCCGTGCCCGCCGGGGCACCGCCGGTAATCGTCACCGCGCCGCCGTCGCGCGCTGCCCCCGTCGCGCTGGCCCCACTCCCACCGAGGACGAAGGCACCGCCGCCATTGCCTTCCGTCGCCGCGCCACCCGTCAGCAATCCATTGCCGCCATTGCCTGCGGTGGCGCCCCCGGACCCGCCCGCTATGGACGCGTTGCCGCCGGCGCTGGTCGTGCCGGCAGTGCCCGCCACCATCCTGATCGCATGCGTGGTCGTATTGCTGATGAAAAGGCCGGCTTTCGGCGCCGCGGCGAAAGCCAGTCCGGGCGCACCGACCGACCCGACCGGCAACAGGACCTGCCCGGTGAAGCTCGCGGCCGGCAGGTTCGCCCAGTCCATGGCGATCCGATAGCGTTCGTCGCCGCCGGCATTGGCGACCGACCAGGACAGCGGGCCGAGCGCGGTGAGCTTGCCGCCGAGCAGGCCATGGGTCGTGTCGGTGGCGCTGACCTTGATGCCGCCGCCGGCATAGGTAGCCGCCTGTGCCGCGCTGGCCGCCGCCGCCGTCGCCGAGTTCGCGGCCGCCATGGACGAACCGGCCGCAGCCGCAGCCGACGCCGATGCCTCTCCCGCCTTGGTCGTCGCGGTCGTGGCGCTGCCGGCCGCGTTCCCGGCCGACGTGGCGGCTTCGCCGGCCTTGGCGGTCGCCGTGGCGGCGCCGGCCGAGGCGCTCGCGGCCGCGCTCGTCGCCTCGCCCGCCTTCGTCGCGGCGGTGCCGGCGCTGGCCGCCGCGGCCGACGCCGAATTCGCCGCCTCGGCGGCCTTGGTCGTCGCGGTGCCGGCACTGCTCGAAGCGCCGGCTGCTGCCGCCGATGCCTCGCCTGCCTTCGCCGATGCGGTCGCGGCGCCCGAGGCGGCATTGCCCGCTGCCGTTGTCGCCGTGCCGGCGGCAGCGACGGCTTGTGCCTTGTCGGTGGTGATCGAGGTGTTGATCGCGCCGGCATAGGCGGCAAAATTTCCCATCAGATTCGGGACGGCGTTGACATAGCCATAGGGTTCGAAATCGGCAGCCGTGAACGTCACGCCGTTGATCGTCAACGGCCAAGTATAGGTCGTCATCGCAGGGATTCCTTGAGGTTGAATGAGGGCGGTGTCCGGGGGCGAACCTGTCACTTCGCTACTGATCGGCCGCCGCGCTACGGGGCCGTCCACCATTCGGCCAGGACCCCACCCGCTCGGCCGTGTGCGCCAATGGTCGACCCAGTTGCGTGGCTGGGCGATGGAATGCCTCGGCCGGGATATCCCAGCCCGCCAACGCCGCCCTGAGCCGTCTTGGCGGACAAGCCGCCGGCAATCCCAGCGCCGCCCGCGATATTGACTGCGCCGCCCGCCGCGCCGCCGCCGAGCCCGCCAGGCACGCCGTTCTCTATCGGGGCTTGGGCCCCGCCACCGCCGCCGTAGGCGGCCAGCGAGAATCCGCCGACACTGACCGATGTGGTGCCGCCACTAGTCGAGTAGCCGTCCCAGGAGCCAGCCGCGCCCGCACCTCCCGCCCCGATTGTCCCTGAAATAGTCTTGGCGCTGCCATCGCCTACTACGAGGCCAGTATCTGCCATACCGCCCGAGCCACCGTCACCGCCTTGATAAAGGCCGACACTGGGCTGCCCATTGCCGCCGCCGCCACCGCCGCCGCCGAAGGCCTTCACCCGCCAGCAAATCGCATTTGCCGGGATAACGACGGGAAAACTGTCTGACGACAGAATTTCTACGAAACTGTAGATCAATGTGGCCGTGAGGCCGCTGTTACTGCCATTGATGCGGCCCGACAGTCGTCTGGTCGCCCTGATACCGATGTTGTTTGGCATCAGTCGTACTCCGCGACTTGAACCAGCGCATAGAGCTTCGTCGCAATCGTCGTGGTAGCGGTGATCGCAAGCCCGGCGTCGAGCACGATCGGCGGCAGTACCAGGTAGGGACCTGCAAGCTTCTCGATCTTTGTTGCGCCGATTGCCGTGCCGCCGATTTTCAGCGTCACATTGTAGTCGGCGCCGGCATCATTGTTGAAAACAAGGATCGAGACCTCCGACTTCTTGCCGGCACGCGTCGTATGCAGTGTCGTGTCGCTGGTACCGATGGCAATCGGCGCACCGGTCGCGGCGCCGGTCGGAAAAGCAAGAGCGGGCATTGGAGTCTCCTCAGACGAATGCACGGGTCCAGAGCACTTCGGCGGTCGTGGGTGCGGCGATGGCCCGCGCCTCGACGAAAGCGGTGCTGGCGATTTGATTGGTGTTGGCGCCGGCCGACGCCGTTGGCGCAGTCGGTGTGCCGGTCAGCACCGGCGAGGCCCTGGTGGCATAGGCCGAAAGGTCTACCGTCAGATTGAGCTTTTCGTTACCACCCGGTCCGGTGACGCTTTTGACCATCGCGCCCGAAACCGTCACGGCTGCATCAAGTAACTTGGGCGTCGTATCTGCGGCAGTAATCTTGATGCCGCCGCCCGCTGCCGACTCTGCCGCGGTGGCTGCTGCCGAGGCACTTGCTGCCGCAGCCGCGGCCGCCGCCCCGGCGTTGCTTGCCGAGGTTGCGGCCTCGCCCGCTCTGGCGGTTGCCGCCGTCGCGCTACCTGCCGCGGCGGCTGCCGAGATTGCCGCCGCTGTTGCGGAGGCTGCGGCCTGTGTTCTGTCGGATGCAATCAGCGCCTGGATCGACGTGGCATAGGCGGTGAAGTTCCCGAGCAGATTGGGAAGGCTCGTCACATAGCCGTAGGGATTGAAATCGGCGGCCGAGAACGCAACGCCGTTGACCGTCTGGGGCCAGGTGTAGGTCGTCATCAGGTCAGTTCCTCGAGCTGCAGGCGCGCCTGGTAGAGCGGGCCGCCGGTGCCATAGGTGCCGGCGACGACCGAGATCGGGCTGGTGTCGACCAGCGAGGCGTAGAAGGCGCGGCGGAAGAGGATCGCCGGCTGGTCCTGGGCGTCGTAGACCACCAGCATGTCGCCGGCCTTGGCGATCTGGCGGTCGATCTCGAAGGCGACGCCGAGGGCGTCGGCCTCGGTCATCCAGTTGAAGCCGACATCCATCTGCCGGTATTTCGGCCGCGCCAGCACGATCTTGCGCCCGCCGAGCGTGCGCCGACTTTCGGACGGATCGACCGTGCGCAAGCTGGCCTCGGTATGCGAATAGAACGGTCGCCAGGCCTGGCCGGCGAGGAATCGGCCGACCTGGACATAGCCGGCCGGGTTGTCCTCGTCGGTGATGTAGACGAAGACGTAGCGGCCGAAATAGACATCGTCGGCCTCGTGGAACGAAATCGTGCCGCCCGGATAGTCATGGGTATCGATGCCATCCCAGGGAAAGGCCCCCCAGGGCAGCGAGCCCCAGACCACGGTAGGCGTCCACACCATGCGGTCGCCGCTGTCGTAGAGCCGGTTGGCGGGGGCGTCGTCCGCATCGTCGGTGATGACGTAGCGCACGCGGCCGGCCGCGCTGATGTTGTGGTTGAGCAGCGCGAACATCGAGAACGGCTGCGGCGGGCTGGAGCCGCAGTCGATCCGCCACTGCGTCGCGCCCGGATCGGTGCTGGTCGACCGGGCCACGGCCTGCACGTCCTGCGTCTGCAGGTTGGAAAGCGGCAGGCTGCCGGCCCAGCCGCCGCCGCTGTAGCTGCCGGTATCGGTCGGCTTGCGATAGAGGAAGGCGATCGTGCTCATTTCCACACCTCCAGGCGGATGCGATCGGACCGGGCGTCGCGCTCGGTTTTCATGATTAGGAAATTGCCCCCGCCCGAGAGGCCGTAGCGGGAATGGGTGACCGCGACCGTCTCGCCGACATCGACCGAAGGCCGGTACTTGATGGTGATGGCGAAGGCGCGATGCGGCGGGCTGTGCAAGGCGAGGCGCCTTGCGGCCTCGGCCGCGGCGTCGGCGGCATCGTCGAGCAGCGTGTCGTAGCGTTCCTCGCGTGACAGCAAGGCGGCGACGGCGACGCTCGGGTCCGCCGCGGTGACCTTCAGATAGTCGACGCGCAGCGCCTCGCGATCGGCGGCCGGGACGGCGCCGGCCAGGTCCTGATCGCCATGCGGTCGCCAGCAGCGGCGATAGCCGATGATCTGCGACTTCAGGCGACGCTCGACATCGAGGGGCTCGATCTCCTCGATATCGCGCTCGTCGATCCGGTGTTCGGCCAGCGCCGCCGGACCGTCGAAACGGCCCAGCACGATCCGGCGGTTCTCGTCGAAACCGTAATAGGCGCCGACGCTGTTGACGATCTGGTCGAGCAGGGTGTTGGCCTGCAGGTCGCCCGACCCGTCGTACCAGTGGCCGAGCACCTGGGGACATAGTGCGTTCAGCGCCGCGATCGTCCCGGGCGCGAAGTCCGACGAAGCGAGCGTCGTGTCGGTGTCGACCACGTAGTCGACGAGGTCGGCGGCCCGCCCCAGCCACTCGACCACCGAGGCATTGGTGATCGAGCCGCTGAAACCGGAGCCGACGAAGTCGATCGCGGTGCTGGCCGAACTCGCCCGGAACGGCATCACCACCCGGCCGCTGGCCGACAGCAGCGGGCCGGGCGCCGCACCGGCACGGGGCAGGAGCGTCCCGGCGCCGAGCGTGACCTGGGCGCGCAGCACATACCAGCGGCCTGCAACCGTCGGTGCGGTCTGGGCGATGCCGGCGGTGAAGGACGACGCGACGAGGTTCGGGCCGCGTACCGGCCCCAGCGCGTCGATCGTGACCGGGCCGACCGGCGTGGCGATGAAGCGGATCAGCGACAGGGCATCGCAGGTGAAGTAGCCATAGCCGACACCGGGCGCGGCGATCAGCGACGCGTAGTCCGGAAAATCCGGCCCCGCGGCCGTGAAGGCGAGGCCGCGATCGCGGGCCGTCAGCACGCCGCCGCCGGGGCCGGACCCGTAGGCATAGACCTGATAGGCCGCGTTGATCAGCACCGGTTCGAACACCCGGGCCAGGCCGAGCACGCGCGGCTTGCGCCGCCCGTTGTACCCGGCCGCCCCTTCCGCTCCGCCGGTGCCGGCGAACTTCGCCGGCTGGCAGGGCACCTCGAACAGCACGCGGATGTCACGCAGCTTGATGGTGAAGTCGCGCTCGCCGACCGTGACCTGCTCGGCCGTGCCGTTCAGCACCACCGCGAAATCCGCCAGCACCGGCCGCTCGGCGGCGGCATAACTGATCTCGATGCGCCGCCCGCCCCAGTCATAGGCGGCCAGGCCGTCGAGCGCGCCATCGTCATTGGCCAGCACGCAATCGCCGAAGACGATCTCGGCCTGGCCGCCGGCGGCGGCGCCGGCATAGATCGAGCGCGTGACACTTAGCGGCCCGTCGATCCGCCGCTGCCAATAGACGTTCGGCGGGCTGTCGCCGGGTTCGCTGATGAACCCGGCGTCGCTGAAAAACAGCGTGACGATACCCGCCGACCCGTCGTCATAGGGTTCGGCCTTCAGCAACCAGGGCATTGCCTCACCCCGCTTTCGAGATCGGCCGTGCCCCGGCCAGGGCCTGGCCGGCGCGCAGGGCCGGCTGCAGGCGGTTGATGGCATCGACCACGTCGTCGAGCGTGGCCTCGTCGGCATTGCCGCCGGCAAGCCGCGTCACCAGCTCGGCGAGAAGGGTTACGACCTTCTCGCCCTGCTGCTTCTGCTCGCGAATTTCCGCCAGCATCTCTCGGGTGACGACGTGGTCGTTCGCCGGGCGTAGCGATGCCGCCGGCATCGTCCAGCGCGGCGGCTGCAGGATCGCGTCCGACAGGCGCTCGAAGATCGTGTTCTGTTCGTTGGTCAGCACCCGCTCGCCATGATGCAGGATGGCCGTGAAGGCCGAACCCATGCCGCCGGCCGAGAAGGCCATGCCGCCGAATTCGAATGCCGGCATGATGCCCCGGGAGCTCAACAGATATCGGGCGTGGGCGGGGCCGGGTCCGGTCAGATTCTGCCAGTAGGCAAGGCCGAACTGCTGGATCAGATCGGGTTGCGCGATCATGATGTCGAGCAGCGAGTTCCGATAGGCCCCGTACTTCGTTTCGATCTGCCGATCGATCTCGCTGTCCGAGACACCGTTCCTGCGCATGTCCTGAGATTCGCTGCTGACTGTCGACGCCAGCGTCATCAGGCTGGAATAGGCATCCATCGGCGATGGGCCGGTCGGCGTCGTGGGCGTGGTCGGCGTGCCCGGTGCCGGCGCCTTCTGCAGCTCGAGCAAGATCTTCTCGGCAAGCTTGTTTCCGTTCCTGACCTCGTCGATCTGCGTCTGCTGCAGCAGGCGCATGGCCGTCTGCTGATCGCTGAGCGAGAAGCCGGAAACGCCGAGTGCGGCCTTGGTCGCCGCCGAGATCCGCTCCAGGCTCCTGACGACGTCGAGCTGCTCCTTGGTCGGCGGGACGAGATCCTCGTTCAGTTTCTCGATCGCCTTGCGCGCCATCTCCTCCGGGCTGATCTGGTCGGGCAGGTCCTGCATGGTCTGCTGGATCTGCGCGACCAATGCCTGATAGGCCTCCGTCGAGCCGTAGGCATTCAGGCCGATCTGCCGATACTGGTCGGCCTGCGCCAGTACCTTGGACATCGCATCCGCATCGCCGGCCCTGGCGCGATCCACCAGCGCCTCGAACGCCTGTCGGCTGGCGTCCAGATTGGCCACGGCATTCGGCTGGTCCAGCGCCTGCATCGCCGCGATCAGGCGATCGGCATAGGCCGTGATCGACCCCATCGCCCCGGGATCGCCGGCGCGCACCTTCTCGAGCTGCTCGTTGTACTGCTGCTGTGCCGCCAGGTACGACGCCATGGCGGTCGGGCCGCCGACCTGGTTGACCTTCTGCTGGTCCAGCCACTGGTCGATCGAGCCGCGAAACTCCGCGAGTTGCCCCTTGGCGGTCTTCAGCGCCTCGTTGTACTGCTGCTGCGCCGCGGCCGCCCGCTGCACCGCAATCGAGGCATCCTCCAGATGCTGGATCTCCAGGATGCGGGCCCGATCGGCCTCGCTCGTGGCGTTGCGCAATTCCTGCGCCTGGGCGATCTGGCGCTGGACATCCTCGACCAGATACTGCCCCTGCTGCTGGGCGGACGAACCGGCGAGCAAACCGACCATCGCCTGCGCCGTGCGGGTGATATAGGCCTCCTCCTTCTGCAGGGCCCGCTCAGCCTGCTGCAGGGCCAAGGCTTGCTCCTCGAGGCCCTGGACATACCGTAGGCCCGCGAGTTGCGTGTCGGTGTAGCCCTGCTGCTGGGCGTCGAACAGTTCCTGGCGATGACGGGCGATCTGTTCTTCCTGCTCGGCCATATCCTGGGAGTATCCCGGCGCGCGCAGGGTAAGCTTGGCCTGAACCTCCCGAGCGCGCTGGCCATCGTGGATACGGGCTATATCCTCGGTCTGCTGCAGCGTGAGCGCCTGCTCTTCGAGCCCTTGGACGTACTTGAGGCCGGCGATCTGCGCGGCGGTGTAGCCCTTTTGCTCGGCGTCGAACAACTCCTGGCGATGTTGCGCGATCTGCTGTTCGCGCTGCGCGTTGTAGCGATCGAACCCAGGTCCGTTCCTTACGGTGAACTGCGCTTGCATCTCGCGGGCACGCTGGCCGTCCCGGACACGATACTGATCCTCGGTCTGCTGTACGATCTGCGCTTCCCGCTCGAGACCCTGGATATATTTCAGCCGGGCGATTTGAGCATCTGACAGGCCGGCTTTCTCGGCGTCGACGATCTCCTGCCGTTGACGCTCCGCCAGGGATGCTTGCGCCGCGCTATAGGCATTTGGCTTGAGCAAGCCGTCGATGGCGTTGTAGTCGGAGCTGCCTCCTACGGCGAGATTCATGGTTTCGGGCCGGTTCATGGCGATTCGTGCTGCGGTCTCGCGTTCCGCGAAACCGGCCTCCCTCCGGCGGTCATTCTCCGCATGCGCATCTCGAATGTGCGCCGTCGTCGATTCGATGCCGCGGTTGATGAACGCCGTGGCCTCCTCGACCGAGAGCCCGGTGGCCTCCAATGCCTTCTGGTAAGCGCTGAATTGTGCCTTCATCTGCGCGATTTCGGCGTCGGCGCCCTTCAGGCGATCGTCGGTGCCTGGCGCGATGATCTGACCCTTGGGATCCAGTCTCATCGTGGCGAAAATATTCTGGCGCTGGGTGAGAGCGGCCTGCGTGGATTCGGCCGAGTTTTCGCCGTAGAGATCGTTGGCCGACTTCACGTAGTCCTTGACGGTCTTTTCCAGCGCGCGGCCGGCATCGCGTGCCGCGATGTCCCATTCCAGGGTCTGGCGCTTCAGCGTGTCGACGCCGGCTGCGGCGCGATCGGCCGCATCCTTGAAGCTGCCGGCGAACTCCAGGAATTTCTGGACCTCGCCCTGATCCTTGATCTTGGTGTCGCCGCTCGCCATGCGGTCCAGTGCCTTCTGGACATAGGCGTCGTCACTCTTGAACAGCGCGCCGCCCGGCCCGGTGGTCTGCTTCTGCGCGTCGCGCCATTTCTCGTACTCGCTGTTCCAGGTATCCTGCGTCACCTGGTTGCCGGCCTTGTCGCGCAGGTCGTAGGTCCAGCCGCTGTCGCGGTCGTAGGTGGAACTACGCGTATAACCGGAGGCACGCATCCAATCGTCTTCGCTGACCCGGCCCGGGCCCGTGGCCGCCCCGGCATCGCTCTTGAACCAGCGCATGAACAGGTCGGCGGCGTCCTTGGCGCCGCCATACATCGTGCCGATCGTCAGCAGCCCGTTATAGGCACCGTTGGAATTGATGGAGTCCTTGTCGACGGCGAAGGACAGCCGATAGCGATCCATCGTCGCGTTCATGGTTTCCGCGAACTTGGCCATCTCCTGGCGATCGCGCGAATTGTCGTAACCGTCCAGGCCGGCCTGGTGCACATCCGTCGCCGAGAAGCGATTGTTGTTGCCGATCTCGCCGCCGGCATAACCGCGGGGCGTCTGCTCGTCCTTGCCGAACAGCCCGCCGAGCAGGCCGCCACCGGCGCCGCCCAGGATCGACAGCAGCATACCCGGAAGCTGCAGCCCCGGGATAAGGGCGAGGCCCGAACCAATCAGGGACCCGATGCCCGATCCGATCATGCCGCCGGTGCTGCTGCCGCCGAACAGGCCGTTCAGCAGGTTGCCCGCGGCAAAACCGATACCGGCGTTGCCGAGGAAGCCGGACAGGGAGGTGCCGCCGAAAAGCGAGCCGGGTGTGGCCGCGATGGACTGGGCACCGCCACCGACCAGGAAACCACCGGGGCCGGTCGCGGTGCTGGTGAGCGCCATCAACTCGGAGGCATTCAACGGTGCCGACGCGAAGCCGAGCGACGGGCCGATGCTATTGATCCAGCTCGTTGCCCCGCCAAAGGCGTCGCCGATGAAATTCTTGGCCATGCCGATCATGTCTGTGATCGGCGACATGATCGAGCTGAGACCGCCACTGCCTGCGCCAGTTGCGCTGGCGGCGTTGGCACCGCCGGCAAGGCCGAACAACTGCGGCACGGCACCGACGATCGACATCATGACGGGCTGGATGATCGGCTTCAGCACCATCTCGACCGAGAGGCGCTTGACCGTCGCGCGCCCCCACTCCTGGAATTTCTCCCAGAAGCTTTTGCTCCCCTTGGTGCCCGCATCATAAATCGCTTCGGCGATGTCGCCGCTGAGATCGTCGGCCTTCTTACGAATATCGGCTGCCGCCTTGTCGGCTTCGGCGCGCTCCTTGGACCGGGCGGCCGCCTTCTCGGGCGCATCCAGCTGTGCTTCGCGCGCTTTTCGGTATTTCGTAGTTAGTTCTGCAATGGATTTGCCTTGCAGGTCATAGCCGCGTTCGACGAGCGCCTGCAGGTCAGCCTCGTACTTCATAGCGTCGTTATTCAATTCGCGTTCACGACGCAGCGATTTTAGTGCGTCTTCCCCCTGCAGCGTCGCGTCAGCTTCGGTCTGAATATAGCCAATACGCGCAAGGGTCGCGTCTCCAAGCTGGCTGAGGGCTTTTTCTGCCCCTTCTGCTGCGAGAGAACGCCGCACCTCCAATTGCGGCAGTAAGTCCTGGGCTTCGGCATATTCCTTCGCGCTTAGGGTCCCGCCAGCCATGAGCTCGCGCAGGTTATTGATTTGAACTTGGTAAGGTTGGATGGCTTTTTGTGCGTCGGTGAGAGCAACTGTAGTGTCTTCCAGATATCGCCGGTAAATCTGGAGGTGATCCATGGCGATCTTGGGCGGAGAAGGGAAGGTAGCCGTCTGTCGGGACATCGCCACTAGCGACGCCCCTTTTGTTTGCCCGATGTTCTCTTTCGGGTTTCCAGTCGTATCGTCTCGTGCCTTGACCTGATCATTATAAGTCTTTGCCCACGCCTCGATCAGGGCCTGCGTTTCTGCAGCTTTCGCGTTGTAAAGTTCGGTCTGGAGCCTCTGAAGTCGATTACCGATCCCACCGCGGGGATTGGGGGGGACCTTTGGCAAGTTGAGGATCTCGTCCTCGATTTCGACGGAGGTGCGGATCTGCGGTGCGCCGAAACCTTGTCTCAGAAATTTAGCGAACCCGTTGGTCGCTTGATCTGTGGCACTGCTAAGAATATTGAATGCGCGGGCTAGTGGCCCCAGCCCTTGCTCCGCAGCATCCTTCGTATGCGCCTTCAGGGCATCAAGCAAAAGTGTCTGGGCGCCAAACCTGTCGCCCTCCGCTTCGATGTCCGCGATTGCGTTTTTCTGCGGGTCCGAAAGGAAATTTAGTTCCTTGTCCAGCCGCCGGGCCCCCTCGGCGGGAGAAGAGAAGGCGGTGGCAAGATCCTCGGCTGCTGCCTTCAGCTTTTTCCCACTGATGGCGGCGTAGTCGGCGGTAGCTGCCGTCAATCCGGTAAAGACCGCACCGCCGATTTCCCCGGTTCGCGCCAGGGTGACCTCGATGTCGCGTGCCGCTTGGATTGTAACGCCGCCATAACCTGCGGTTTTCACGGCGAGATCCTCCAGCTGGGCGACGGTCAGCCCCACCGCACCGCCAGAGGCACGTAGTGCCAAATCGAATTTACGGTTGTTTTCCGCACCCCGCTCAATGGCGACGGTGGTCGCAACGACACCGCCCAGCAGCAGGCCGAGACCGGTCAGGGCCACCCCGGATCCAACGCCGATACCAGCAAATGCCGTGGTCAATTCTTGCGACTTCAAGGCACCGCCAATGGCGAGTTCGGCAAATTTCTCAAGCGTTACGTTCACCAAATCGAACTTGCCGAGCTCTGCAAGGCCGTCCGTCAATTCTCGTAAACGGGCCGCGAGATTTTCATTTGATTGGGCAAGGGCATCAACACGTTTGGCACCCTCGACGACCATGGCGAGCGAGCCTGCAAGCGCACCGCCGAGGAGCCCTTGGTTGATGGCAAGCTGATGCGAAGCGACGAGCAATGGGTCGAGGCTCTGGAGGTAGAGGTTCAACTGTGCCGTGGCCTGGCTGGTAGATCGTGCAACCGCATTGTCCGCTTGCTGCCGACGATCCTGCGCCGCATTGAACTTGTCGACCGCTTGTTCGGCGCGGGTCGCGGCCGTGGCATAGGCATTCGTCGCCGCGATCGCGCCGTCTGCCTTGACGATGATTTCGGTGACCTGCTGGGCTGCGGCCATGTCAGATCCTCATGAATGATGTCCTAAAGGGGCCGCGGCCGCTCAGTCGTCCCGATTGGCGGCCGCGGTGTTCAGATAGGCGACGTCCAGCGCCTTGATCACGTCGACTTCCCAGGGCGCCGGGCGGCGTCCTGTCAGTCGGGACCAGGCGAGGATGTCCGGGTAGGAAATCGCGGCAGCGCCGAAACCGCCGCTGCCGCGGGCATTGCTGAGTTCATGGAACCAGCCCCACAGATACAGGCCCGCCGGCGGCAGGGAGGGGCCCGACAGGCTCCTGTCGAGTTCCTGCCGGCGCGCCTCCGTCCTGGCACGCGCCAGCAGGCCTTCGAGATGTTCCTGTTCGGAGCGACCGTCCTTGTCGCGCCGCGCCAGCCTGAAGCGATGCTCCGCCGCTGCGATCAGCTGGTCGCGGAGCGCGCGGTAAAAGCCTCGTCACCGGCGAAGTAGGTGGCGAGCTGGTTGAAGATGCGCGGCTTGCGCGGGTCGGCGAGGATGGCGATGCAGTTCTCGGTCGTGAACGGATAGTCGTCGCCGTTGATGCGGCACGGCGTCCAGGCCACCACGCGCTCGGCGAAATAGGCGCAGTTGCGGCGGCGCTCCTCCTCCGGTTCGCGGCGCGGCTCATGCCATTTCTTGCCGTTGACGCGCGCCTGCTCCTTCTGGCGCTCCTGGTCGAGCCGCTCCCGGGCGATCCGGTTCGACTGCTCGATGGTCTTGGGATGGCCGGGGCCGGCGAGCGTCCAGACCCAGGTGGTCGGTTCGCCCGTCACGGGGTGGACCATGGTCAGTTCCGCGGTATCGGCAGTGTCGAAGACATCGATATCGAAGGCGACGGTCATCGTGGAGTTCCCTCAGAAGGAATGAATGCTGGACGGGAGAGAGACGGCGCGCCCCGCTGGGGGAGCGCGCCGCAGTCGATCAGGCCGCGTTCGAGACCTGGATCTTGATCATCGTCGGGTCATAGGCCCCGCCGCGGGTGTCGATGCCGACGAGATCCTCGGGGATGGCGAGCTGCTGGGTGCGCGCCCCGCCCTGACGGCTCAGGGCCGACTTGTCGACACCGCCGAAGGTGAAGTTCGGCACGTAGATCGAGATGAAGGATTGCGGATTGTTCTCGTTGCCGACGGCGAGCACGTGCAGCGACAGCTGGTCCTCGTCGAGGAATTGCGCGACGCGACCGAGGTCGGAGCGCAGCGCGGTCAGGCTGCCGCCGATCGACATCTGGCCGTCGAACACATCGGGCGAATACTTCGACGCCGCGACGACCGGCGCATTCAGGCCGAGATTGACGGTCAGTTCGAAGGCGGTCATGTCGACCAGGTCGCTCGAACCCAGGCGCACCGTCGCGTCGGCGACCGACAGCGGCGCCTCGGTCGGTTCGGTCGGGCCGGTGAAATGCGGGGCGCCGGTGCCGTTCTTGCTTTCGAACTGGCCGGTACCGGTCCAGCTCGGGTCGAACAGCACCTGGCCGTCCGGCTGCATCGAGAACTTCATCGAGCCGAATACGGCGTCGGTGAACAGTTCCGAGCCGTCGATGTCGACCTCGTTCTCCTCGATGGTGAAGTAGCGGCGGACCAGCGCGCCCGGCGCCGGGTTGATCAGCACGCGGCCGGGGCGAACGAAGCTCCAGGTCGAGACCGGGCCGGCCACGGCGGTCAGGGTTTCCGCGAAGGTGATCGTGGTGGCGGTCATGCCGGTAATGCGCAGGTTCCGGCCCTGGTCGGCGGCGTCGAGGCCGGCGGTGTTGCGCAGCACGTCGCCGACGCGATAGCCCGCGGTGATGATCGAGCCGCCGGAGAACGTCACGGTGTTGCCGCCGGCCGACAGCGTGGCCGAAGACATGGCGCCGGTGGCATTGGTGACGCCGAGGTCGGGCGCGCTCCAGGTGCCGCGGATGACCGCCGCCATCACCTCGTCGAACGCGCCGACCATCAGTTCGCTCGAATAGGCGCCCGACGTCTTCTGCGAGCCGTGGCGGCCGCGGACGCGCATGCCGTCGCGTCGTACCAGGTTCGAGGCGGAAACCGCCTTCGTGACCTTGCCGGGCGTTCCGCCGACGATCGGCAGGATCGCGGCGCCCGACCCGGAAGCCTGGTTGCCCAGGCCGGACTGCAGTTTGTAGGCGACATAGCCGTTCGACTGGCTCTGATAGGCCATTTTGGATTTCCTCATGGTGACGAAAAGGGGGGGAGGCCCGCCGAGCCCCTGGGAGCTGGCTCGTTGCGCACCGTCGCGATGGCGCGCACCGGATGAAGATCGGAGAGCGTCCGACGCTCAGGGCATGGCAATTCCGCCCGCCCGCAGCGATCCTGCGGCCAGGGGAAACAACCGGGTACCCGCCCGGTGATTCGGGCGGGCAGCAACCGGCTAACGGTTCAGATCATGGAGTGGCTGGCATGGCGTCAGGTCCGAAGCGCCGCCTGCGGCAACGCGGAATCTTCAACCATGGCTTTCAAGTATCAAAGCAGGTCCAACCTGTCAATGGCCATACGACATATAGAAAATATTAATCTGGTGCGCGCCTCCCGCGGCAGGAGGATTTTCCTCCGACGACACGCGGGTTGACAAGGGAGTGGGCAAACACGGAGCGCCGCCGGCGCAGTCGGCCAGGGCAAAGTGGCCGCCCGACGGCGGCCCGGGTTCCGAGGTTCAGGAGCCGGAGCGGATCAGCGCCGTCTGCGCAGCCAGCAGCCGCTCGAATTCGGCCAGCGGCAGCGGCTTGGCAATCGCATAGCCCTGCAGATAGTCGCAGCCGTGGCTGCGCAGCCAGTCGACCTGCAACTGGGTTTCGACGCCCTCGGCCACCGAATTCAGCGACATGCGCTGCGCCAGGCTGATGATCGTCGCCGCGATCACCGGGTCACGTTCGATATCGTTGACGAAGCTGCGGTCGATCTTCAGGGCCGAGATCGGCAGGCTGCGCAGATAGGCGAGGCTGGAATAGCCGGTACCGAAATCGTCGACCGAGATCGACAGGCCGAGCGCGCGCAGCATGTTGAGGATGCCGATGTCGCGTTCGACCCGCTTCATCAGGACGGTTTCGGTGATTTCGATCTCGATGTCGCCGGCCGAGACGCCATGGCTGCGCAGGATGCGGTCGACCTGTTCGGGGAACTTGTCGTCCTCGAGCTGGCGGGCCGAGACGTTCACCGACAGATTGAGGCGCAGCCCGCGTTCCTGCCAGCGGGTCTGGATGCGGCAGGCTTCTTCCAGCACCCAGTAGCCGATCGGCACGATGACGCCGGTTTCCTCGGCCACCGGGATGAATTCCATCGGCGAGACGTAGCCCTCGGCGGTGCGCCAGCGGATCAGCGCCTCGGCGCCGACGATGCGCATCGACCGGGCTTCGACCTTGGGCTGCAGGAACAGTTCGAATTCGCCGCGGTCGAGCGCCTTGCGCAAGGAGCCCTCGACCTTGAGCCGGACGGCGACGCGTTCCGTCATCTCCTTGGAGAAGAACATCCAGCGCCCGGCGCCGACCGCCTTGGCGGCATACATGGCCGTGTCGGACTGACGGAACAGGGTCAACGGGTCGGTCGCATCGGTCGGATAGAGCGAGATGCCGATCGAGGCGCCGACATGCAGCCGATGCTCGCCGATGGCAAAGGGCGGCGCCAGGGCCTGCAGGATCCGGGTCGCGACCGGCACCACCTCGTTCGGCCCGCCGACCTGCTCGGCGATGATCAGGAATTCGTCGCCGCCAAGGCGCCCGACGGTGTCGCCCTTGCGGATCACCGACTGCAGCCGCTCGCCGACCTTCATCAAGAGCTCGTCGCCCATGCCGTGGCCGAGCGAATCGTTGACATGCTTGAAGCGGTCGAGATCGAGAAACAGGATCGCGACGCCGGTGGCGTTGCGCTGGGCCAGGCTGATCGAATGTTCGAGCGTCTCCATGATCAGCGCGCGGTTGGGCAGGCCGGTCAGGATGTCGCGGGTGGCGAGCCGGCGCAGCTCGACCTGGCTTTTCGCCAGCCGCTCGAGCAAGTTGGTTACGGTCTGCGCCAGCTGGCCTAGTTCGTCGCGGCGGTGATTGGCCGGTTCGACCACGGTCGTCTTTTCCGGCGCGTCGAGATCGACGGCCCGGATCGCGCGGCCCAGGCTCGACAACGGTCTCGTCAGGAAGCCATGGAAGACGACCGCCAGCGCCAGCGCGATCAGTACGGCGCGCGCCACCCCCCCGAGCAGCAGGGTCGTCGCCAGGTTGAAGAAGTCGCGCGCCAGCAGGTTCGTGTTCATCCGCACGCCGAACGAGCCGATCTGGCGTCTTGCGTGCTGGACCGACGCGGTCTCCGGCGGGTAGACCTCGCGCACCTGGGCGTCGATATCCTTGAAGAACACGTTGGCGACCCAGGTCTGGGCCGGGGTCAGCGGCTCTGGCGTGCGCGAGGCGGCGGCGAGATAGCCGCCGCGGTCGTCCTTGATCCAGGCTTCCTGCACGCTTTCGATGGCCAGCAGGCTGCGCAGGATGTCGTTGGCAAGCCCGGCATTCAGCGACCAGACGGCATTGGCGACGCCGCCGCCGGCCAGGTTGAGGATCTGTTCCTTCAGCGCCCGCAGCTTGTTCTGCTCGGCCTTCAGCGCAATGCCGAGTTCCACGACCCCGAGCAGCAGGCCGATGAACAAGGCGACGAGCAAGGCACGCCATGCCTGGCGTACGGCGAGCGAATCGAAATATCGCGCCGGCCCTTGCTCCACTATGTCTGGGCTCCCTGCCACACTGAACCAGTCTTCAGCTTAGTGGTGGGCGACGGCGATGCAAGCGCCAGTTGGTACAGCCGTCGATTTGTCGCGGGGTGGCTTTCGTCAACGTAACGGTGCCAGCGACAGTGCGAGGCTGAGCGCCACGGCGAAGGAGCCGCGCAGGTCCCAGCCATGGCGGCGGGCGAACCACCAGTTGGCGCCGGCCAAGGCGACAAACAGCGCGGCCGGCGCGGCAATCGTGGCTGCAACGGGCGCCGACGGCGCGACGCCGAGCAGCCAGCCGAGCGTCAGATCGCCCAACGGCGACCACACGGCCCACAGTGCCGTCGCCAGGGCACCGAGCGGCCCGAGCGCGGCAAACCCCAGGGCCAGCGCCGCCGCGGCAAGCACCGCCATGCCGCCGAGTGGCAGCAGCGCGGTGAGCGGGAAGGTGCGGACCAGCGTCGTCGCGATGATCAGGACGATGCAGGTCACGCCCAGGATTGCCGGGCGGCCGCGCAGCCAGCTGTCGAAACGGCGGTAGCGTGCATTGAACCGCGCCGGAAGCGGCAGGGGCGGCGCAGCGGCGCCTGGCTGCCGGTGGTCGGGCCGCGCCATATGGTTTATGTCTCCATTGCCGAATCGGAACGTCCACGAGGGACAATGCCAGCCTGCCTGCGCAAGTCAATCAGCCGCCTGTTGGTGTCGGCGGCCCTGTTGATCGTCGCTGCGGTGCTGCCCGCGGCGGCGCAGCCGGTGCGCGATTCCCGAATTCTGGGACTCGACCTGCCGATACCGGCCCTTGCCGTCGACGACCCGATGCTGGCCTCGGCGCTGGGCGGACTGGCGCAGTCGGCAAGGCTGGCCTGCACCGCGACCGAGGAATTCGCCTGGCCCCTGCCGCGCGAGGGTGCCGCCGCCCAGGCCACGGTCATCCGGACGATGATTGCGGGCACGGCGACGCGCGCCGGCTTTCGCCTGACGGAAGTGCTCAGGAACCGGGGCGAGCCGCTGCCTGCGGGCATTGCCGCGTTCCTGCAGGAACATCCGCGCCAGCGGCCGGGGCTGTGGCTCTGGGTCGAGACGCCCGAGAGTCTTTCGTTGGCGTTGTGCACGACCGAGCCGAGCTTGCGGTTCCGCAACTGGACCATCCTCGGTCTTGCCCTGGTCCTGGCCAGCCTGCCCTGGGCCGGGCGCGCCTGGCGCCCGGGCAAGGCGACCGGCACGGCCGAGGCGGTCGCCTCGGTCGCGCTACCGGGTCTCGTGCTCCTGTTCCTGACGCTCGTGGTGGTCTTGTTCTGACGCCGCCAGCGGCAGGGTGAGGGTGACGGTCGTGCCGGCACCCAGGGTGCTGGCGATCGCCAGCGCGCCGCCCTGCATCTGTGCCAGATCCTGGGAGATCGCAAGGCCGAGGCCGGTGCCGCCGGTACCGGCGATGTCGCTGCGTCCCGCCTGGCCGCTTTCGAACGGCCGGCCGAGTCGGCCGAGCAGGTCGGGCGCGATGCCGGGCCCGTCGTCCGTGATCGCGGTCTCGACCATCGTCTCGCGGACGGTCCAGACGACGGTGACCTTGCCACCGTTGCCGGCGAACTTGACCGCGTTGCCGAGCAGGTTGATCAGGATCTGGCGCAGCGCCAAGGGGTCGGCCCTCACCAGAGTCCCGGCCGGCCCCTCGCCGGGCACGAGCGTGATACCGCGGTGCCGCGCCAGCGGGTCGAGCAGTGCAAGCACGCCGGCCACGCTGTCGCCAAGCCGCAGCGGCGTCGGCTGCAGGTCGCGCTTGCCGGCTTCGAGCCGCGACATCTCCAGGATATTGGTGATGAGGGCCAGCAGATGCGAGCCCGAGCCGTGGATCGTGCGCGCATAATCGCGATAACGCTCGTTGCCCAGCGGGCCGAACATCTCCTGCATCATGATCTCGGAGAAGCCGAGGATCGCATTCAATGGCGTGCGCAGCTCGTGACTCATATTGGCCAGGAAGATCGACTTAGCGCGGTGGGCGGCCTCGGCCCGCGCCAGCGCCGCGGCCAGCGCCGCCTGCTCGCGTTCGAAGGCGGTCACGTCGACGAACAGCATCACCGCGCCCCCTTCCGACGTCGGATCGATGCCGAGGTCGAAGCGCCGGCAGGTCGATCGCTGGCGCAGCGTCACCCTGCGCGAGGCGGGCAGCGGCAGGGCGAGGCTGCCGTCCCAATCCTGGGGTGTTTCGAACACGGCCGCGATGTCGGCGAGGACCTCGGCCAGCGACGGCTGGCGCCTGACATCGTCGGCATAGGGCGCGAACAGCCGGCGCGCCGGCAGGTTCGAGGCGATCAGGCGTCCTTCGTCATCGAACAGCAGGCAGGCCTCGGCCAGGCTGGCCAGCGCGTCGCGCAGCCGCGCCTGATAGCGGCGCAAGGCGGTGACGTCGCGCCCCACGCCGCGATAGCCGAGAAAGCGGCCGGCGGCATCGAAGCGGGGCAGGGCGGAGATCTGGATCCGCCGGCGGCCGTTCGGCGTGGTCCGGACATATTCGATGTCGCGGAACGGCTGGAGGGCGGCGACCGCCTTGTGGAAGTTGCGCGTCACCTCGCTGTCCACCCTGCTGCCCAGGCTGACGCCGTCGCGCCCGACATACCAGTCGGCCTTGCGTCCCAGCGAGGCCTCGATACCGGACGAGACCCAGGTGATCCGGTGGCCGGCATCGGTTTCCCAGAACCAGTCGGCCGCCGAGGCGGCGAAGTCCTTCAGCCGCTCGACGCTTGCCCGGCGCAGCGCGATCAGCACCGCCGCCAGGCAGCCGGCGGCCAGCAGCAGCGTGCCGCTGCACAGGAGGCCGATGCGCATCAGTTCGGCCCTGTAGGCGGCATCGGCGTCGGTGGTCGTGCGCACATCGAGCGTCAGCTGCCGGCCATTGACCTCGATGGTCCGCGTCAGGCTGAACAGCGGGGTCCTGTTCTCGCCGGGTCCGCGATAGAGCACTGTACCCTGCGCCGCATCCGTCAAGGTCAGGATGACCTCCCGCGCGGCGAGGCGGGCGAGATCGGGCAGCGCCCGGGCCGGATCCAGTTCGCTGAAGACCGCCCCGGCAATGCCGCCTGAAGTCGTCGAAAACGGTAGTGCCATCACCATGGCCGGGCCGTCGCCGGCGGGCCGCCGGACCGGCGGCGACAGGATGGCGACATCGGCCGTCATCGCCTGTCCGATCGTGGCACGACGGATCGCGTCGGAGGCGAGATCCGTGCCGGCCGCCGGCTGGCCGATCACGGTATAGTCGGTGACGGCCAGAGGGGCCGTCTCGCCCGGGCCGACACGGCGGGCCTGGCCGACTGCCAGCGTCCCCGGCGCGACTTGCGCCAGGTTCAGCGCGTGCACGTAGCCGGTCCATTCCTCCGGGGTGACGGCCGTCGACGACAGGATGAACGCCCGCAGACCGGTCAGCATGCGGGCCTCGGCCGCCAGCCGGGTTTCGAGGATATGCGTGGCGCCGGCCGCGGCCGACCGAAATTCCCGTTCGTGGCCCTGCCGCCGATCGTCGACGCCCAGGAACCACATCAGTGCGACCAGTAGGACCAGCCCGGCGGCCGCGATGGCGGCCCCGATCCGGGTGGCGGCCGGCAAGGGCGGCAGCCGCATCGTCGTCAATCTCGGTCGGCGAAGACTATCATCGGGGCACACTGCGTCCGATGCCGGCCGCGGGCAAGCCCCTGCAATCGCGGCCAATACGCGATGACACGAATGGAAGGAAGTTTCGGTCATGCAAGACAGCGACGCTTTCGCCGGCAAGGCGGTTCTCGTTACCGGCGCGACCTCCGGCATCGGCCGCGCCGCTGCCATCGCCTTTGCCAGGCGCGGTGCCCGGGTAATGCTGGTCGGCCGCGACGCCGGCCGCGGGGCCGAGGTTGCCGCCGCATGTGGCCCCGAATCGCATTTCCACCGCGCCGACCTCGCCGATCCGGCCGCCGTCGCCTCAGCGGTTGCGGTGGCGGCCGATGTCCTCGGCGGTCTCGACATCGCCTTCAACAATGCGGGTTTCCAGGAGCGGCGGGCCGAGCTGGCGGCCCAGCCCGAGGCGGTCTACGACGCCGTCTTCGACGTCAACGTCCGCGGTCTGTTTCTGGCGATGAAGGCGCAGATCCCGCTGATGCTCGCGCGCGGCGGCGGGGTGATCGTCAACAACGCCTCGGTCTCCGGTCTGCGCAACCCCAATCCCGGCCTGTCGCTCTACGCGGCCTCGAAGGCAGCGGCGGTGTCGCTGACCCGATCGGCGGCGATGGAATATGCGCCGCGCGGCGTCCGGATCAATGCGGTCTCGCCCGGCCGCGTCGAAACCCCGATGATGCTGGCTTCCGGCATCGCCGACATGTCTGCCGTTGCGGCCGGCCTGCCGATCCGCCGGCTGGGCACGCCCGAGGAGGTGGCCGAGGCGGTGCTGTGGCTGGCGTCGCCGCATTCGGGATTCGTCGTCGGCCACAATCTGTGCGTCGACGGCGGCTTCATGAGCGCCTGACGGGTCTTTTTTGTTGCAGACGGTCACAATCCGGCTGCCCGGATTTTCGCCGCCCCTAGCTGATCTGGACCAGGAAACGCAGGATCACCTCGGCCGCCGTCGAGGTCAGGCACAGATGCAGCAGGGTGTAGAGGTCGCGGTCGCGGTGATTGTAGCGAAAGCAGGCTTCGCCGAGATGGATGTGGAACTGCTCGACCGGGATCGACCCGGGCGCCCGCAACCAGCGTTTGACGTAGGACCAGAATCCGTCGATCGCATCGATCTGCTCGCGCCCGCCGGCGTGGCCGGGCGGGCGCCGCAGCACGGCCTCGCCGCCGCGCAGTGACAGCGTCGCATAGGCCTGCCAGTTCCCGTCGACCGCTTCGACCGGCAGCGGCACGACAGTCATGTGATGCGCGGTGCCGGTCAGGCCGAAAATGACGAAGCCGTCGTCGGCCGCTCCGGGCGCGGGCGGCGGCAACCCCTCGACATGCAGGCAGGCGGCGCGGGCCAGACGATAGAACCGCTCGGTCGCCGGTGCCGAGGCCAGCGGGCGAAACCGCAACCGATAGGCCGGCACGCCGAGGACAAAATAGTCGAGCAGGCGTTCCTTCGTCTCCCTGGGCAGGTGCACCGCATCCCAGGCCGAGGTCACGGCATAGCGCCGGCCGCAGGCCCGGCATTTGTAGCGGCCGTCGCCGAGGCGCCAGGCGGCGTCGTGGCCGCAGGCGGGACAGGGGGTGCTGGTCATCCGGTCCGTCGGGATTGGGTGGGCTGATGCTGTAACGCGGCGGAAACTCGCCAAACCTTCGACACATTTCGGCCCCGATCGGGCGACGTTGTAACCCCCGGGATCCGCCGGCTTCGGGGTCGGCGTGGCAGATTATCGTCGGCATTGGGGCAGCATCATGATCTTGCGGGCGGACCCTCCAGCGAACCGGATCACTCGTCAGTACGGAGGTCTCATGACCCAGCGCTTCGCCAGGCGGGCAAGATTGCTCGCCGCCTCTTCGATCATCGCCGCACCCGCGCTGCTCGCCGCGGGTGCCGCCGCGGCCCAGGGCAAGGAAGGGCCGATCCAGGTCGGCATCGGCGGTTATTTCTACGGCTATTTCGCCGGCGTCAGCCAGGATGACGGGGCAGCCACGGCAACCCAGCCGGCCGAACCCGGCAACGGCACGCGCAACTACGGCATCTTCCGCAAGTCGCGCATCCAGTTCAACGGGCTGTCGAATCTCGACAACGGCCTCAAGGTCGGCTTCCGCGTCCAGTTGCGCGGCGAGGCCAACACGAACGACCAGATCGACCAGTCCTACCTGTTCTTCGACAGCCAGTTCGGCCGCTTCGAACTGGGCAAGGAGCGCGGCGCAGCCTACTCGATGCACTATGCCGCGCCGGAAATCCAGTCGGCCTCGGCCGATCCCTGGAACCTGAACTTCGGCGACTTCAACGGCCTGACCGCGCCGGCGGGCAACCTGCTGAACGGTCCCGGCGGCCCGCATTCGAGCTATATCGAGCTGGGCCGTTCGGAAAAGATCGCCTATTACACGCCGCGCTTCGCCGGCTTCCAGGCGGGCATCTCGTTCGCGCCCGACGGCTGCTGGGTCGGCGGCGGCTTCTCGTCGGCCGGTTCGGCAGCCACCCAGGGGGCGGCTGCCTATTCGGGCTCGGGTGCCTGTACCGCCAGCATTGGCGACGGCTTCGCCCAGAAGAACAATCCCGGCCAGCAGTCGGATGTCGTCGGTGTCGGCCTGAACTACGTCAACAGGCTCGGACCGGTCGATCTTGCCGCGTCGCTCGGCTACATGGGCGCCAACGTCGAGGGAGCCCCGGGCATCAACACCTCGGCCTATCGCAACGAGCAGGCCTGGAATGCCGGCCTGAACATCGGCTATGCCGGTTTCACCCTCGGCGGTGCCTTCGCCCAGGACAACAACGGCGTCAACCGCGCGGCCACCGCCGGCAGCTATGCCGGCAAGGATGCGCAGTACTGGAACGTCGGGCTGGTCTATGCCTGGGATCGCTGGCGCGTCGGCGTGTCCTACCTGAATTCGGAGATCAAGGCGGTCGACGTCAACGGCGCCAATCTGGGCAAGGACAAGTGGTACGGCGTCGAACTCGGCGGCGGCTACACCCTCGGGCCGGGCATCGCCCTGACCGGCGGCGCCGAATACCAGAAGTACGACACGTTCCAGAACCCGTCTTCGCCGACCTATGCCGCCTCGAAGAACGAGGGCTGGGTCTATCAGGTCGGTACGACACTCCGGTTCTGAGACTGGCGGTTTCCTCTCGAACACCTCATGCGGGGGGCGGAGCGTGGGCCACCCCCCGTGCTTTTTCCGTCAGCCGATCGTCATCAGGCTGGCATTGCCGCCGGCCGCGGCGGTGTTGACGCTCAGCGAACGCTCGACCATCAGCCGCTCCAGGCCGATGCCCTGCGTCAGCTCGGCCTCGGTGATTACCGGGACGATGATGCCGGCACGCCCGGCCAGCTGCCGGCGCAGCGCGGCCAGATGATCGGCATCGCCGCCGAACAGCACGGCATCGATCTCGGCATCGTCGGCCGATCCCCTCGCGACATCGTCGCGCAGTGTCTTGGGCAGGGCGGCGACGACCGCGTCCCCGGCCGGCCCCTTCGGCAGCACCGGCCGTCCGCCGGTCGCGAGCACGGCGGCCAGCGCGGCAAGGAGCCGGCGATTGCCTTCGGCGATCACCAGCACGCGGCCGCGCGACACCAGCGAATAGAGGTTGCGCTCGCCCGTCGGGCTCGGCAGGGCGACGGCCGGGCCGGTCGGCGCGCGCCGGGCGAAATCCTCGGCCGCGGCGACGACGAGGGCGAGATCGTCGCCGGTGACCAGGCCGCCCGCCCCGCCCGCGAGCCATTGGCGCAAGCCGGCGACGGCCGGCGTGGGTGTTCCCGCCTGCAGTGCCGGCCCCGGCGTCCGCTCGAGCAGTGCGTGCAGATAGACCGGGCCACCCGCCTTCGGGCCGGTGCCCGACAGGCCCTGGCCGCCGAAGGGCTGCACCCCGACCACGGCGCCGATGATGTTGCGGTTGACATAGACATTGCCGATGCGGGCGGCCGTGGTCACCCGGTCGATGGTCTCGTCGATGCGGGAATGGATACCCATCGTCAGGCCGTAGCCCAGGCCGTTCAGCGACTGGACCAGCCGGTCGAGCCCGGCACGCGGATAGCGCAGGACGTGCAGCACCGGTCCGAAGATCTCGCGCTGCAGGCTGCCCGCGTCGTCGATCTCGATCAGCGTCGGGGGCACGAACGTGCCGTGGCGCAGCGGTTCGCCGGGCGCGGTCTGGAAGACCGGGCGGCCGGCGGCGCGCATCGCCTCGATATGCTGGACGATGCCGCGCCGGGCCTCGGCATCGATCACCGGGCCGACATCGGTCGCGAGGATTTCCGGCGCGCCGATCTTCAGTTCGCGCATCGCGCCCTTGATCATCGCCAGCATCCGGTCGGCCACGTCTTCCTGCAGGCACAGGAGACGCAGCGCCGAGCAGCGCTGTCCGGCCGAATCGAAGGCCGAGGCCAGCACGTCGACGGTGACCTGTTCGGGCAGCGCGCTCGAATCGACGATCATCGCATTCTGGCCGCCGGTCTCGGCGATGAGCCGCGCTTCGCCGCCGCGTTCGGCCAAGGTGCGCTGGATCAGCCGCGCGACGTCGGTCGACCCGGTGAAGATCACCGCCCGCACTGCCGGCGCCGCGGTCAGCGCCGCCCCGACCGTCTCGCCGCGGCCGGGCAGGAACTGCAGCACGCCGGCCGGCAGCCCCGCCTGGCGCATCAGCGCGACCGCATGGGCGGCGATCAGCGGCGTCTGCTCGGCCGGCTTGGCCAGCACCGTGTTGCCCGCGGCGAGCGCCGCGGCGACCTGGCCGGTGAAGATCGCCAGCGGGAAGTTCCACGGGCTGATGCAGGCGACGACGCCCAGCGGGCGATGCGTATCGTTGGCAAAGCCGCGGCGGATCTCGGCGGCGTAGTAGCGCAGGAAGTCGACGGCTTCGCGCACCTCGCCGACCGCGTTGGCGTAGGTCTTGCCGGCCTCGCGCACGGCCAGGCCGATCAGCGCCGGCATCTCGGCCTCGAACAGATGCGAGGCCCGGTCGAGGCAGGCGGCGCGTTCCTCGACCGGCGTCGCCTGCCAGATCCCGGCCGCGGCCTGGGCCAGCGCGACGGCGCGCTCGACGGTCGCCGTGTCGGCCTCGATCACCTGGCCGACGACGTCGCGCTCGTCGGCCGGGTTCAGCACGTTGCCCCGCCGTCCGTCGGCCTGGACCGCATCGCCGACCACCGGCGCGGCAAGCCAGGGCCGCGCCGCCCCGGCCATCAGCCCCGCGGCGAGCGACGCCAGTCGCTGTTCGTTCGACAGGTCGAGGCCGGTCGAATTGATGCGGTCGTCGCCGAACAGCTCCGACGGCAGCGGGATCAGCGCATGCGGGGCGCCGGCGAAGGGCTGCACGGCCGCCGACTGCTCGACCGGGTCGGCGATCAGGTCGTCGATGTCCAGGGTCTCGTCGTTGATGCGGTTGACGAACGAGGTGTTGGCGCCGTTCTCCAGCAGGCGGCGCACCAGATAGGCCAGCAGCGTCTCGTGGCTGCCGACCGGCGCGTAGATGCGGCAGGGCCGGTTCAACCTGTCGGGGCCGGTAACCTGGTCGTAGAGCGGCTCGCCCATGCCGTGCAGGCACTGGAATTCATACTGGCCGGGATAGTAGTTCTGCCCGGCCATCGCGTGGATCGCGGCCAGCGTGTAGGCATTGTGGGTCGCGAACTGCGGATAGATCGCCTCGGGCGCCGCCAGCAGCTTGCGTGCGCAGGCCATGTAGGCGACGTCGGTATGCATCTTGCGGGTATAGACCGGGTAGCCTTCGAGGCCGTCGAGCTGGGCGCGCTTGATTTCCGAATCCCAGTAGGCGCCCTTGACCAGCCGCACCATCAGCCGCCGCCGCGCCCGCCGGCCGAGATCGATCAGCCAGTCCAGCACGAACGGCGCCCGCTTCTGGTAGGCCTGGACGACGAAGCCGAGGCCGTTCCAGCCGGCGAAGTCGCGGTCGAGGGCGAGCGCTTCCAGCAGGTCGAGCGAGATTTCCAGCCGGTCGGCCTCCTCGGCATCGATGTTGAGGCCGATGTCGTACTGCCGGCACAAAGCCAGCAGGCTCTTCACCCGGGGCAGCAACTCGGCCATCACCCGCTCGCGCTGGGCGCGGGCATAGCGCGGATGCAGTGCCGACAGCTTGATCGAGATGCCCGGCCCGGCATAGATGCCGCGGCCAGCCGAGGCGCGGCCGATCGCATGGATCGCCTGCTCGTAGGAGACGTAGTAGCGCTCGGCGTCGTCGGCGGTCATCGCCGCCTCGCCCAGCATGTCGAACGAGAACGAATAGCCGCGCGCCTCGCGGGCGCGGCCGTTGGCCAGCGCCTCGGCGATCGTTTCGCCGGTCACGAAATGCTCGCCCAGCAGGCGCATGGCGAGGTCGACGCCCTTGCGTACCAGCGGTTCGCCGCCGGTCGCCAGCAGGCGGTCCAGCGCGCCGGCCAGCCCGCGTTCGGACAGGGTCGAGACCAGCTTGCCGCCGATCATCAGGCCCCAGGACGCCGCGTTGACGAACAGCGAGCGGGAATGGCCGATATGGGCGCGCCAGTCGCCGCGGCCGATCTTGTCGCGGATCAGGCTGTCGCGGGTGGCGGTGTCGGGAATGCGCAGCAGCGCCTCGGCCAGGCACATCAGGGCGACGCCCTCCTGGCTCGACAGCGAGAATTCCTGGATCAGCGCCTCGACCGCGCCTTGCTTGCGCTGGTGGCGCAGGCCCTCGGTCAGCTTGCGGGCCAGGCTGCGCGCCTGCTCGCGCTGCGGCGGGGTCAGCCGCGCCTGCTCGATCAGCAGCGGCAGGCATTCGGGCTCGGGCCGGCGGTAGGCCGCGGTGATCGCGGCGCGCAGCACCGACTGGGGCTGCACCTCGTGGGCGAATTCGACGAAGGGCTCGTGCTGCACGTCCTCCGGGGCCGGCGCCTCGGCCTCCTCGAAGAAGCTGCCGGGCAGCGGCACCGCCCGGCCTTCCTCCAGCGCCCGCTCGGCCGAATCGAGATATTCCAGCAGCGCCGATTTGATCAGCCAGTGCGGCGTGCGCTCGGCGGCGTGGGCGACGCGCTTCAGCCGGTCGCGGGTGGGCTGGTCCAGCTTGACGCCGACGGTGGTGGCCTGGGGCTGCATGGCGCTGCTCGCTCGATGGATCGGATCGGGCGAGGATACGCCGAATTTTTCAGGGTGCAACCCGATAATCGCTTAAGGTGCAACCGACCGGTTACCCCGCCATGCGCACCGTCGATCCGAACAGCATCAGGGCGGCGAACACGGTCAGCGCCAGGGCGCCGCCCAGCGTCAGCAGCTTTTCGACCAGCTCGGCGCCCGGCCGGTCGGCGAACAGCCGGGTGACCAGCCGGCGCGCATAGATCGTGCCGATGCCGATCGCCGAAACCGTGATCGCCATGCCGACCGCCATCACCAGCACCGCCAGCACCCCGACGGCAAAGGCCTGCAGCGCCAGCGCGAACAGCATGACGATGATGGCGCTGGCGCACGGCGTCAGCCCGGCGGTGATGACGAGGCCGAGCGCCCCGCCGCGCGGTGCGCGGTGGTGGTGATCGTGATGATGGTGGTGGTGGCCATGATCATGATCATGGTGATCATGGCCGTGGTGATCGTCATGGCCGCCGACGCCATGGTGATGATGGTGATGGTCGTGGCCCTTCCAGGCCGACCAGGTCAGCCACAGGCCCAGCGCCAGGACCAGCGCGTAGGAGACGGTTTCGACCGTCGCCGCATGGTCGGTGACCTTGAGATGGGCCAGCGAGAAGACGACGCCCAGGATGCCGACCAGCACGATGGCGACCACCGCCTGGATCAGCGAGATCGCGCTGCCGATCATCAGGCCGCGCAGGACGGTTTCCCGCCGCGAGACCAGATAGGAGGCGACGACGGTCTTGCCGTGGCCGGGTCCGGCGGCATGGACGACGCCGTAGAGGAACGACAGGCCGAGGATCAGGGCCAGCGCCGTGCCCGAGCCGCCGGCCTGCCAGTCGGTGAAGCGGGCGGCGATTTCCTGGTTCAGGCCGCGCTGCCAGTCGGCCATGGTCAGGGCGATGCGGGTGAAGAAGCCGGGCGCCACCTCGCTCGACGTGGCCAGCGCCGACGGCTTGCTGCCGGTGGCGAAGGGGTTGCCCTGCGCCCAGGCCGGCAGGGTCAGGAACAGGGTCAGCAGGAAACTCGCGAACGCGCGCATCAGGGTCCCGGCCAGTTGCAGTCGATCCGGTCGCTGACCAGCGTGCCCCATTGCGGGCTGGAGCGCGGCACCCGCCGGACCGGATGGCAGGTCGCCGCCGGGTTGCCGCTGACCTTCACCGGCGACTGCGCCGCCAGGGCGAATTCGATGAAGTATTCAGGGTCGAACACGGCGTATTTCAACGTGTTGGCAGCCGCCGTCTTGGGCTTGTCGACCACCAGGGTGAAGTCGTAGACGACCCGCCCCTGGCCGTCGACCCGCACGTCGAAGGCTTCGACCTTGACGAATTTCAGCGGCTTGCCGTCCAGGCTGGCCTCGACGAAATAGTTGTAGTTAGACAGGTTCGAGAAGGCCTCGCGCTCGATGCGCTTGATGTCGGCCGGGCCGATCCTGCCATCCTTGGCTGCCGTGTAATCCTCCTTGATCATCGACGAATACATGTCGTCGAAGATCCAGGTCAGGTGCAGGCCGTGCAGGGCCGGGCCGTTCATCACCACGTCCAGCCGATGCTCGATCCACACATGGGGATGGGCCCGCGCCAGGGCCGGCATCCACAGCAGCGCAATCAGGACGAGAACCAGGCGACGCATGACGGCGCGCACTCTAGCCCGGAAATTGTGGCGGCGGAATGTCAGTCGGGAACGGATTGTGCCGTTTTCAGGTGACGATGTCGCCGCGGAAGGCCCAGCCGGTCATCCGGCGTTCGAACCAGGCGCAGATCGCGTACATGACGACGCCGAGGATGGCGATGACGATCAGGCCGGAGAACACCAGCGGCACGTCCGAGCGCGACGAGGCGGCGAGCATCAGATAGCCGATGCCCTCGTTCGACGCGACGGTCTCGGCGATCACCGAGCCGACGAAGGCCAGCGTGATCGCGATCTTGAGCGAGGCGAACAGATAGGGCAGCGAGCGCGGGATGCCGACCTTGACCAGGATGTCGAGGCGGCTGGCGCCGAGCGAGCGCAGCACGTCGCGCATCTCCGGCTCGATCGTGGCCAAGCCGGTGGCGACGTTGACGACGATCGGGAAGAACGAGATGACGAAGGCGGTGATCACCGCCGGCACCGTGCCGATGCCGAACCAGATCACCAGGATCGGGACCAGCGCGACCTTGGGGATCGAGTTGAAGGCGATCAGCAGCGGGTAGAGGCCGTTGTAGATCAGCGACGAGGCGCCGACCAGCAGGCCCAGCGCCATGCCGCCGACGACCGCGATGGCAAAGCCGAGCAGGGTGGTCAGCAGCGTGTGCAGCGAATGCCCGGTGATCGGGCCGTAGAACTTCACCGTGGCGGCGAAGATCTCGCTCGGCTTGGGCAGGATGAAGCTCGAGACGTTGAAGGCCCGGCAGGCGATTTCCCAGATCAGGAACAGGCCGATGGTGACGGCCCAGGGCATGATCAGTTGCAGGCGGCGTTCGCGGCTCATGCGGCGCGGACCTCGCTGATACGTTCGCGCAGCTCGTGCACGATCTCGACGAAGGCGGGCTCGAAGGTGGTTTCGAGCGTGCGGGGCCGCGGCAGGTCGACCCGCTTGATCTGGATGATGCGGCCGGGCCGCTTGGACATCACCACGATGGTGTCGGCCAGGAACGCGGCTTCGCGCAGGTCGTGGGTGACGAGGATGGCGGTGAACCGGCGCTGCAGCCACAGATCCTGCATGATCGCCCACAGTTCCTCGCGGGTGAAGGCGTCGAGCGCGCCGAACGGCTCGTCCAGCATCATCAGCTGCGGCTCGTGGATCAGCGCGCGGCAGACATTGGCGCGCTGCTGCATGCCGCCCGACAGCTGCCAGGGGAATTTCGCCCCGAATTCGCCCAGCCCGACCGAGGCCAGCAGCTTCTCGACCCGGTCGATATAGGCCGCCTTCTCGGCGCGCAGCCGGCTGCGATGCGGCTGGGCGATCTCGAGCGGCAGCATGACGTTGTCGCGGGTGGTGCGCCAGGGCATCAGCGTCGGGTTCTGGAAAGCCATGCCGACGCCCTTGATCGGCCCAGTCACCTTCTGCCCGGCGACATGGACCTCGCCCCGGCTGGGCGGCATCAGCCCGGTGACGAGCTTCATCAAGGTCGACTTGCCGCAGCCCGACGGGCCGACGACGGCGACGAATTCGCCCTGCGCGATCGACATCGTCGCCTCGGCCAGGGCCAGCGTGGCATCCCGGCCCTCGCCGTAGGTCAGCGCGACCTGGCGCAGTTCGACGAACGGCGTACCCGTTCCGGTCATTCGGTGAAAGCCCCCCGGCCGCATTATGTTGCGCTGCATTATGACGGAAAGGTTTCGCCTGCAACAAGCCCTGCGTTAGCCTGTCGCCCTTCATGGACGCAAACCGCACCCTTCAGCTCCGCCTGGCCGGCTTCTACGGCGCGTTTTTCACGACCGCCGGGATCAATGTGCCGTTCTTTCCGGTCTGGCTGGCGGCCCAGGGCCTGGCCGAGAGCGCCATCGGCCTGGTGATGGCGGTGGGCGCGATGGCGCGAGTCGCCGCCCTGCCGATCGCCGGGCATGTCGTCGACGTGACCGGGCGGCGGCGGGCACCGATCCTGGTGCTGACCTGGTGCTCGCTGGCCGCCTACGGCCTCTATCATTTCGCCAGCGCGCCCTGGCACTACGTCGCCATCGCCTTCCTGTTCGGCTTCTTCACCGCCCCGCAAGTGTCGCTGATGGACAGCCTGACGATGCTGGCGGTGCGCGCCCGCCAGCTCGATTACGGCCGCATCCGGGTCTGGGGCTCGATCACCTTCATGATCGTGGCGCTGATCTTCGGCTTCATGCTGCAGGGCCGCGACGCCGGGCTGATCTGGCAGGCGATGATGGCGGGCCTGGTGCTGACCGTCGGCGTCGCCTTCATCCTGCCGGACTGGCAGGTCGAGGAGGGGGCCCGGCGCGCCCGCGCGCCGCTGACCGCAGTGCTGTCCGACCCGCGCTTCCGCATCTTCGTGCTGGGCAACGGCCTGACCCAGGCCAGCCACGCGCTGTTCTACGTCTTCGGCTCGATCTACTGGCGCCAGGCGGGCTTGAGCGACGGCTTCATCGGCTTCCTCTGGGCCGAGGGGGTGATCGCCGAGATCATCTTCTTCGTCTACGGCGACCGGCTGGTGCGGCGCTTCGGCCCGGCCTGGCTGCTGCTGTTTGCCGGCATCGGCGGCGTGGTGCGCTGGACGCTGACGGCCGCGACGACCGACCCGGTGGTGCTGGTGCTGGTCCAGCCGCTGCACGCGCTGACCTTCGCCGCCGGCTTCCAGGCCTCGATCCATTTCGTCGCCCGCACCCTGGCCCCGGAACTGTCGGCCTCGGCCCAGAGCCTGTCGGCGCTGATCTCGACCGGGCTGATGCTGGCGCCGATGATGTGGCTGGTCGGGCCGCTCTACCATGCCGCCGGGCCCTACGCCTATCTCGCGATGGCCGGGCTGTCGCTCGGCGCCGCGGCCGTCGCGGTGGTCATGCTGCGCCGCTTGCGTTGACCGTAACCCTGCGGCCCGGCACACTGGCGCCCCATGCCCCATCAGGATCCCGCCGTCGAACGCGCCTATCTCGACCTGCTCGGAAGCGTCAGCTCGCCGGCCTATTCGGTCGGCATCGCCATTCCGGCGCAGAAGCGCAACTCGGCCCGCAGCCTCTATCAGGTCGACGAGGATGACGAGATCAAGGCGCTGGTCGACACTTCGCTGATCGGTGCCTCGCAGCTGGCCTCGGCCAAGTTCGGCATGGCGATCGGCTGGTTCGCGCTGTACTGGCGCAACCCGTTCTACGAACCCAGCCCCAGGACCCGGCTCAGCTGGGTCGAGCTGCGCGCGCGGCTGCCGCGCATCGGCGTGCCGCGGCCGGGCGTGATCTCGCTGGGCGACGATGCCCGCTTCATCAGTTCGCCGACGCTCGACGACGGCCGCTTCGTCGCGCTGCTGCGCGCCATCGTCGGCTTCTGGGAAAAGAACCCGCAGGCCGACCGCGCCTATCTGCGGGCCCAGCGCCATGCCCCCGACGCCGCCCCGGCCGAGGTCGAGCGCGTCGCCGCGGCGCAGAGCCGCGCCTATGTCCAGGCCGGCCAGGCGATGGCGGCCCGCGCGCCGGCGGGTCATGCCGCCCGCCACGATTTCTACAGCCAGACCCTGGCCCAGCCCTATCTGGCCGCGCTGACCGGGGCGCTGGCCCTGTGGCTGACCGCGCGCGATCCCTATTCCTACGAGGAACTCGACGCGGTGGTCGACTTCCTGCGATCGGACGATTCGCTGCCCGATACCGACCAGGCGATCGACACGCTGCTCGACCTGGTGCGGGAGTTGAACGAACTCAAGCTGAAGAGCGTCTATCGCCTGCCGCCGCGGCGCGACCGCATCCTGCGCGACATCGCCCTCTGCGACAGTGCCGACCTGCGGGCCGGCATCGGTGCGATCATCGACGGCCTGGCCGAGCTGACGCGCGGCCATCGCGGCCAGGCGGCCGACGCCGTCTATATCGACATCAAGAAGGCGCTGCGGGGCCAGGCGTGAGGCCCGGCCCCGCCGCGTCCGGCATCACCCGTCAGCCGCGCGCGTACCCGATCGGCTTCAGGTCGGCGCTGATCTCCTCGAGGATCGCGGGATCGTCGATGGTCGCCGGCATCTTGTAGTCCTGGGCATCGGCGATCTTCTGCATCGTGCCGCGCAGGATCTTGCCCGACCGCGTCTTGGGCAGGCGCTTGACCACCACCGCCTGCTTGAACGCGGCGACCGGGCCGATCTGGTCGCGCACCATCCGCACCACCTCGGCGACGATCTCGGCATGCGGCTTGTCGACGCCGTTCTTCAGCACCAGGAAGCCCAGCGGCACCTGGCCCTTCAGGTCGTCGTGGACGCCGATCACGGCGCATTCGGCGACGTCGGGGTGGGCCGACAGCACCTCCTCCATGCCGCCGGTGGACAGGCGGTGGCCGGCGACGTTGATGATGTCGTCGGTGCGGCTCATGATGTAGAGATAGCCGTCGTCGTCGAGATAGCCGGCATCACCGGTCTTGTAGTAGCCGGGGAATTCCGCGAGGTAGGAGCGCACGAAGCCCGCCTCGTTGTGCCACAGCGTCGGCAGCGCGCCCGGCGGCAGCGGCAGGCGCACCACCACGTTGCCGATCTGGTTGGCCGGCACGGCATGGCAGCCGTCGTCGACCACCTCGATCCGATAGCCCGGCACCGCCTTGGTGGGCGAGCCGTAGCGCACCGGCAACTGCCCCAGCCCGACGCAGTTGGCCGCCATCGGCGACCCGCTCTCGGTCTGCCACCAGTGGTCCAGCACCGGCCGGTCGAGGATGCGTTCGGCCCACTGGATCGTGTCGGGATCGGCGCGTTCGCCGGCCAGGAACAGCGTGCGGAACTTCGACAGGTCGTGCCCGGCCAGCAGCTTGCCCTCCGGGTCGTCGCGCTTGATCGCGCGGAAGGCGGTGGGCGCGGTGAACAGCGCGACCACGCCGTGCTCGGCGATGATGCGCCAGTAGACGCCGGCGTTCGGCGTGCCGACCGGCTTGCCCTCGAACAGGATGGTGGTGGCGCCGTGGACCAGCGGCGCATAGACGATATAGGAATGGCCGACCACCCAGCCGACGTCCGATGCCGCCCAGAACACCTCGCCGGGATCGACGCCGTAGACCCCGTTCATCGACCATTTCAGCGCGACGAGATGCCCGCCGGTATCGCGCACCACCCCCTTGGGCACGCCGGTGGTGCCGGAGGTGTAGAGGACGTAGAGCGGGTCGGTCGCCGCGACCGGCACCCAGTCGGCCGGCTCGGCCCGTGCCATCGCCGCATCCCAGTCGTGGTCGCGGCCGGGCACCAGCTCGCCCGGCCCTTCCGGCCGCTGCAGCACGATGCAGGCTTCGGGTTTCGTCGCCGACTGGTCGATGGCGGCGTCCAGCAGCGGCTTGTAGGGCACGATGCGGCCGGGCTCGATGCCGCAGGACCCGGCGACGATCACGCGCGGCTTGGCATCGTCGATACGGGTGGCCAGCTCATGCGGGGCGAAGCCGCCGAACACCACCGAATGGATCGCGCCGAGCCGGGCGGTGGCCAGCATCGCGATCGCCGCCTCCGGCACCATCGGCATGTAGATCAGCACCCGGTCGCCGCGGCCGACGCCCAGCGCTTTCAGCACCCCGGCAAAACGCGCCACCAGGTCGCGCAACTCGCGATAGGTGAAGCGCCGGATCCGCCCGGTCACCGGCGAATCGTAGATCAGCGCGACCTGATCGGCCCGCCCGCCGTCGACATGGCGGTCCAGCGCGTTCCAGCAGGCATTGGTCTCGGCCCCGACGAACCAGCGGCCATAGGGACCCTGGCCGCCGTCGAACACCTTGTCCCATCTGCGGGTCCAGGAAATGCCCTCGGCCGCCTCGGCCCAGAACGCCTCCGGCTCGTCGAGCGAGCGGGCGTAGACCTCGTCATATCGGCTCATCGGCATTTCCCCCCCACAGGCTTGTCGTTGCCCGACAGCCAACAAGGCGGGCGCAACGCTGTCAAGCCGGCGCGATGTCGCAGTTCTGCACCGGCGGTCGTGCAAGTTTTCGTGGATGGCATGCCGCCAAAGAGTAAGGCCCCAAGGTGCGGGTGCCTCGGGGCCTTGGAAATCGGCCGGCGGATCAGGCCGTGCTCTTCGTCGTCAGCGGAGCCGGCGGGGTGCGGGCTCGAGAGCGGCCTCGACCGATCGATGGTTAATCTATCTTAACTTTCGGACCTCTGTACATTATCCATCGGTATCACGTTACCTTACATCGTCCGTCAGAATCCGATGGCCCGGCCTTCGCGGCGCGGGTCGACGCCGGCCTGCCAGCCTTGCCCGGTGCGGATCACCGCCGAGAGGCCCGAGGTCATCTCCACCAGCCGCACGTCGGCATGGCCCATCGCCTTCAGCCCGTCGGCGAGCCGTTCGGCCTCGGTGCCGCGTTCGAGCTGGGTCGGGCCGTTCGGGTTGCCGTAATGCCCGGCCGAGACCGCCGCCTGCGGGTCGAGCCGCCAGTCGATCAGGGCGATCGCCGTCTGCGCGGCATAGCCGATGATCTGCGAGCCGCCGGGCGAGCCGAGCAGCATCGCGAGCTTGCGGCCCGGGGCGAACACCATCGTCGGCGCCATCGACGAGCGCGGCCGCTTGCCCGCCTCGACCCGGTTGGCCACCGGCTGGCCACCCTGGGCCGGCAGGAAGGAGAAGTCGGTCATCTCGTTGTTGAGCAGGAAGCCGCGCACCATGCGCCGCGCGCCGAAGGCATCCTCGATCGTCGTCGTCATCGAGATCGCGTCGCCCCAGCGGTCGACGACGATCAGGTGGCTGGTCGAGGGCAGTTCGGGCGAGGCGTCGTCGGCCAGCGCCGCGGCCTTCTGCGCCGGCTGGCCCGGCTGGGCCGTGCCCATGTCGCGCTGCGGGTCGATCAGGGCCGAGCGCGCGGCGAGATAGCCGCGATCGAGCAGTCCGGCCACCGGTTGCGGCACGAAATCGGGATCGGCGAGATAGCGGTTGCGGTCGGCGAAGGCGAGGCGATGGGCCTGGGTGAACAGATGCACCGAGGCGAGCGTGCCGGCGCCGGTCGCGGCGAGGTCGAAGCGTTCGAGCAGGCCGAGCATCTGCACCACCGCCACGCCGCCGGAGGAGGGCGGGCCCATGCCGCATACCTCGAACCGGCGATAGGGGCCGCAGACCACCGGCCGTTCCCGGACGCGATAGCCGGCGAGGTCCTCGGCGGTCATCGACGACGGCCGCGGCGGTTCGGCGACGCGGGCGAGGATCGCCTGGGCGATGTCGCCGCGGTAGAACCCGTCGGCGCCGCGGCGCTGCAGCGTCTTCAGCGTCGCGGCGAGGTCGGGGTTGCGCAGGATCGTGCCGACCGGCTTGGGCTGGCCGTCCGGCTGGTAGAAATAGGCGGCGGCCAGCGGATCGTTGCGCAGCGCCTTTTCCTGGCCGAGCAGCGTGACCAGGCGCGGCGACATGGCAAAGCCCTGTTCGGCCAGCCGGATCACCGGGTCGAACAGCCGCGCCCAGGGCAGCCGGCCGTGCCGGCGGTGCAATTCCGCCAGCAGGCGCGGCGTGCCCGGCACGCCGATGGCCCGCCCGCCCAGCACGCCGTCGGCAAACGGGATCGGCTTGCCCTCGCCATCGAGGAACATCTCGGGGTTGGCGCCGCCCGGCGCGGTCTCGCGCGCGTCGTAGGAGGTGAGCCGGCCGCGCCGCTCGACCCAGTAGAGCGCGAAGGCCCCGCCGCCGAGGCCGGAGGATTGCGGCTCGACCAGCGTCAGGGCGAGCTGGATGCCGATCGCGGCATCGGCGGCGCTGCCCCCGGCGGCGAGGATGTCGGCCCCGACCTGGCTGGCCACCGGGTTGGCGCTGGCCACCACCGCGCGGGTCGCGTCGACCGCGGCCTTTTCGGTCCGGCCGCTCGCCCCTTCCGGCTGCGCCGGGGCCTGGGCGAAGGCCGCGCCCGGCAGGTTCAGCGCCAGTGCCAGCAGCGCGGCGGCGAGCATTGCGGGTTTCCAGCATGGCGGCGCGTGCATCGGCCTTCCCTCCCTCGAACGTTTCCGGCGCCGAGCAAACCACGTTGGCCGGGCAAAGCAAGGGGGTGCGCGACTCGGGCGGCGCAATGCTATGACTGGCGGCGGCGGGGTCGCGACGATCCGCCGCCGCCGCGCCATCCAGCCCCCGGTCGATTTCCGCCATGCCGCTCGCCGATCCCTGGTTCTATGCCGTCGCCATTCCCGCGGTGCTGATCGTGGGCATTTCCAAGGGCGGCTTCGGCGCCGGGCTCGGTGTCGTCGCGGTGCCGCTGATGGCGCTGGCGGTACCGGCCGTGCAGGCCGCCGCCATCCTGCTGCCGGTGCTGTGCCTGAGCGACCTGTTCGGCGTCTGGGCCTATCGCCGGCAATGGAGCCGGGCGGAACTGGTCATGCTGATCCCGCCGGCGCTGGCCGGCATCGTCGTCGGCGCCCTGACCGCCAGCTATGTGCACGACCGCGAAATCCGCCTGATCGTCGGGCTGATCGCGATCGTCTTCACGCTGAACTGGCTGCGCGGCGGCATCCGGCCGCGTGCCGCCCGGCCGGCCAGCCCGGTGCGGGCGGCGTTCTGGTCGGCGCTGTCGGGCTATACCAGCTTCGTCGCCCATGCCGGCGGCCCGCCACTGGCCGTCTACCTGCTGCCGCGCCAGCTCAGCCCGGCGATCTACACCGGCACCACGGTGATCTTCTTCGCCGTGGTCAACTACATCAAGCTGATCCCCTATGCCTGGCTCGGCCAGTTCTCCAGCGAAAACCTGTGGACCGCGCTGGTGCTGATCCCGGCGGCGCCGGTCGGCACCTACATCGGCATCTGGCTGCAGCGGCGGCTGAACCCGACCTGGTTCTACCGCCTGTGCTACGGCATCACCTTCCTGGTCGGGATCAAGCTGCTGGCCGACGCCGCGATCGGTTGAATTCATTCCGCCGGCGCGACATAAAGGGCGCCGTGTCAGGAGGAGACCCGGCGATGCACGTCAATCCGTTCGAAACCTTCGAGAAGACCCGCGCCAATTACGAGGCGCTGACGCCGCTGACCTTCCTGACCCGGACCGCCCAGGTCTATCCCGACCGCCTCGCGGTCGTGCATGGCGACCTGCGCCTGACCTATGCCCAGCTGCAGGAGCGCTGCCGGCGGCTGGCCGCGGGCCTCAAGGGCCTCGGCATCGGCGAGGGCGACACGGTCGCGATGATCGCGCCGAACACGCCGGCGCATCTGGAGGCGCATTACGCGGTGCCGATGCTGGGCGCGGTGCTGAACTCGATCAACACCCGCCTCGATGCCGCCGCGATCGCCTTTATCCTCGACCATGGCGAGGCACGCGTGCTGCTGACCGACCGCGAGTTCTCGGCCACCGTCCATGCCGCGCTGGCCCAGTGCACCAAGCGGCCCTACGTCATCGACATCGACGACGTGCTGGCCGTCGGCGGCAGCCTGATCGGCGACATCGACTACGAAGCCTTCCTCGCCGCCGGCGACCCGGCCTTCGTGCCGCCGGGCATCCGCGACGAATGGCAGGCGATCGCGCTGAACTACACGTCCGGCACCACCGGCAACCCGAAGGGCGTGGTGCTGCATCATCGCGGCGCCTATCTCAACGCCGTCGCCAACGTCACCACCTGGGATCTCGGCCATCATCCGGTCTATCTGTGGACGCTGCCGATGTTCCACTGCAACGGCTGGTGCTTTCCCTGGACGATCACGATGCTGGCCGGGGTGCATGTCTGCCTGCGCCGGGTCGATCCGGTCGCGATCTACGATGCCTTCGTGCGCCACGGCGTCACCCATATGTGCGGCGCGCCGACCGTCCTGACCATGCTGATCAACGCGCCGGAGCCGTCGAAGGCGACGCTGCGCCGCGGCATCAAGGTGATGACCGCCGGGGCGGCGCCGCCGCCCGCCGTGATCGCCGGCATGGAGGAGCTCGGCTTCCTCATCACCCATGTCTACGGCCTGACCGAGGTCTACGGCCCGGCCGTGGTCTGCGCCTGGAAGGCGGAATGGGACGACCTGCCGCCGGGCGAGCGGTCGGCGATGAAGGCGCGCCAGGGCGTGCGTTACGACATGCTCGAGGAACTCGACGTCATCGACCCGGCGACGATGCAGCCGGTGCCGGCCGACGGCGAGACGATGGGCGAGATCATGTTCCGCGGCAACATCGTGATGAAGGGGTATCTGAAGAACCCCACCGCCACCGAGGAGGCACTGGCCGGCGGGTGGTTCCATTCCGGCGATCTCGGCGTCAAGCACCCCGACGGCTATGTCCAGATCAAGGACCGGTCGAAGGACATCATCATTTCCGGTGGCGAGAACATCTCGACGCTCGAGGTCGAGGGGGTGATCTACCAGCATCCCGCGGTGCTCGAGGCCGCGGTGGTCGCCCGCCCCGACAGCCATTGGGGCGAGACGCCCTGCGCCTTCGTCACGCTGAAGCCCGGCCAGGCCGCGACCGAGGCCGAGATCATCGAGTTCTGCCGCGCCCGGCTGGCCCGCTTCAAGGTGCCGAAGACGGTCGTCTTCACCGAGCTGCCGAAGACCTCGACCGGCAAGATCCAGAAGTTCGAGCTGCGCGAGCGCGCCAGGGCGCTTTAGCCAAAACGCTGCAGGGCAAAAAGCAGAGGGCCCGGGGATTCCATCCGCCGGGCCCAGTGTTTCACGACAGCACGATCCGCGCCAAGGCGGCCGGTGCCTGTGTGCGTGGTGTCAGTGTGTGGTCGGACTGAGGCGGTTGATTTCTTCCTTGAGGCGAAGCTTGCGCTTCTTCAGGTCCTGGATCAGGGCGAGGTCGGGGAGCGGTCTCTGATACTCGGTCTCGAGCTGTTGCTCGAGAACGACATGCTTGGTACGCAGGGTCTCGATATGCGTCTCAGTGCTCATGCAGCACCCTCCATCGCTTTGGTGGAACGGGTCTCGCCGCCTGGAACTCGGGCTCGACCCGCTCCATGCCCCGGAGTATGAACGATGTGTTACGGCATCGACAAGCCTGAAGGCACGGACAAAACAGCGCATGACTGAGCGGGCGCGGATCATCGTCGGCATTTCCGGCGCCTCGGGCGCGATATACGGTATCCGGCTGCTGGAGGTGCTGCAGCATCTCGGCATCGAGTCGCATCTGGTGATGACCCGGGCGGCCGAACTGACCATCGTCCAGGAAACCGGGCTGAAGCCGGCCGACGTGGCGGCCAAGGCCAGCGTGCGCCATGCCATCGGCAATGTCGGCGCCTCGATCGCCTCGGGCTCGTTCCGCACGCTCGGCATGATCGTCGCGCCCTGTTCGATCCGCAGCCTGTCGGAAATCGCCGCCGGGGTCACCGGCACGCTGCTGACCCGCGCCGCCGACGTCCAGCTGAAGGAGCGGCGCCGCCTGGTGCTGATGCTGCGCGAGACGCCGTTCCATCTCGGCCATATCCGGTCGATGGCCGCGGTGACCGAGATGGGCGCGATCGTCGCCCCGCCGGTGCCGGCCTTCTATATCCGGCCGCGGTCGATCGACGACCTGGTCGACCATGCGGTCGGCCGCGCCCTCGACCTGCTGGGGGTCGATTCCGGGCTGGTCAGGCGCTGGGGCGAGGATGTCGGCCCGGTCGGCGCGGTCAGAGAGCCGCCGCCAGAAGCCTGAGATCGTCGCCGGCGGCGACCGCCACCCCGCGGAACCCGGCATAGGCATGCAGGCTGGCCAGCGCCACCGCCGCAGGCTCGGCGCCGGGGCGGCGGGGGGCATCGGCCTCGGCCGCGGCGATCAGGTCCATGGCCACCAGTTCCGCGGCGATCTCGGCGCCCGCGACCTGTCGCCGCACCGCCTCGCCGGCGTCGCGTTCATCGCCTTTCAGCCGGCGCCGCACCGCGCGCAGCGGCAGGATGGCGGTTTCGCGCCAGGGTTGCAGGCCCGCCTCGATCCGGGCAAGCCGCGCGGCATCGAGCGGGGCGCGCCCGGCCCCGGCCGCCCACAGGCAATAGAGCAGCACGGTCACGTCGAGCCCGTCGCGATCCTGCAGGCGCAGGCAGGCCTCGCGCAGGGCCGCGCGCTCGTAGAAGGCGAGGGCGGCGGCGCGGAACGCCGCGGCATCGTCGGCGGTCATGCTTCCCCTTCAGTTGGCCGGTGGCAAATGCTACCTTACGCGATCTTCGAGAGTTTCAGCGCCGAAAGCGTCCGCATGACCATAAACCAGCAGATCGACAGCGAGGCCCTTCGCCACCAGCTCGAAGAATTGCGCCAGGACCATCGCGATCTCGACAATGCGATCCAGGCGTTGGTCGATCAAGGTTCGCCCGACAATCTGCAGTTGCAGCGCCTGAAAAAGCGCAAGCTCGGCCTGAAGGATCAGATGGCCCGGCTGGAAAGCATGTTGCTGCCAGACATCATCGCCTGAAGCGACATCATCGCCTGAAGCGACATCATCGCCTGAAGCGCGGCCGGCTCAGCGCCCGACCGGGGGCAGGCCGCGCGCCGCCTTCAGCTTCTGCTTGTGCTGGTACATCGCCTGGTCGGCCGCGGCCAGCGCCGCCGCCGCATCCTCGTCGGGGCTGAGCGCGTAGACGCCGTAGGCGGTGTCCAGCCGGATCATCTGCCCTTCCCACGGCACCGGCCGGGCGCGCATCGCGTCGGCCAGCTGGCGCGCCTTTTCCCGCGCCGGCTCGATCGGCGTCTGGGCCAGGACGACGGCGAATTCGTCGCCGCCGAGCCGGCCGACCACGTCGAAGTCGCGCACGTTCGAGATCAGCACGTCGGCGGCGGCGCGAATCGCGGTATCGCCGGCGGTGTGGCCCAGCGTGTCGTTGATCGTCTTCAGCCCGTTCAGGTCGAAATAGATCAGGCTGGCGGCCGAGCCGTAGCGGCCGGCGAAATGCAGCACGCGGGTCATCTCGCGCATGAAGGCGCGGCGGTTGTTGACCGGGACCAGCGCATCCTGGTCGGCCAGCCGCTCGATCTCGGCCAGCCGGGCCTGCGAGCGCGTCAGGTCCTGGCGCAGCCGGTCGATCTCGCGCATCAGCCCCATGATCGCGGTGCGCACCGTCGGGGTGAATTCAGCTTCGGGGATGCCCAGCACCGAGGCCGCGTCGGCGATGGTCCGCGGCTCGGCCCGCGCGACGGCACCGGCCGCGGCCGCGGGCATCACCCCCGGCCGCGCCGCGACGGCGCCGACATTGGCGGGGCCGGCGCTCGGCCGGCCAGATCCGATCTTCATCCCCTACAGACCCCGTGCCACAAGGCAGAGGCATTATTGAGCGCTCATCGTTAACAAAATCCAAGTCATCTGGACTTTCATGTGCAGTCATCTAGTCGCGCGAAAAGCTGTCGGACTTGTCGCCATGGACAGATTTTGTTAGAGATTTTGTAGATAGATGCAGGTGTTGCCGCTAGGTCTGGCGTTTATTGCCGACCGGCGACCCCCGCCAAAGAATCCCGGCGATCCATCCGTTGCCGTGGAGACAGAAGAGGACCAAACAATGGCCAACGAAACAGACGACGTCGAACTCACGCCGATCGAGAAACTGGCCTATCCCTTCCTTGATCATGCCGTGCGCATCGATACCGCCAAGCAGAACCCGGCCGACCGCGACGCGCTGGTCGAGGTGCTGGAAAGCAACGTCCAGCTGTGGATGTTCTACCGCAACCTGATCGGCAACCATTTCGCCGAGGTCACGCCGGAAACCTCGGAGTGGCTGGTCAAGGTCTCCGATTTCATGACCAAGGCCGCGATCGTGCTGCAAAAGCAGCCGGACGAGGAACTGCTCGACAAGATCACGGTTCTGAACCTGAACATGTCGGAAAAACTCCTGACCATGAAGAAGCCGGAGTAGCCTGCGGCATCAGAAGCCTCGGCCGGGGCTTGACCTCGGCCGTCCGATCCCCCATCTTCCAGTCGTTGTTGCAGTGCAGCATAAGCCGCCGCGACGACAGGTCTGCAAGGGGGAGACGAGTTTCCGGAGGGCACCCAATGGTGGCGACACCAACAGAAGGTGCAAACCGATGGAAGAAGGTTTCCTGGCCGCAATGCTGAAGCCGAGCAAGTCTGGTCTTCGCCTGCGCTGGCGCCGCGCCCGCGCCAGCGGGCCTGAACAAAGTCCGACGCATGACCGCGTGGTGCATGAGCGGGCCGAGGGTTCGGGCACGCGCCCGACCCTGGTCGCCGCCCCGGCCGTGCCGTCCTTCCGCGGCGGCCTGGCCCAGCTCGACGCGATGTTCCACCCGAAGACCGTCGCCGTCATCGGGGCCAGCGAAAAGAAGCGCTCGGTCGGCACCATCGTGCTGCGCAACCTGCTGGGCGGCGATTTCAAGGGCGCGATCCTGCCGGTCAACCCCAAGCGTGCGCGGGTGCAGGGCATCCGCTGCTTTGCCGGCGTCGAGGCGCTGCCCGTTGCCCCCGACCTGGCGCTGATCTGCACCAAGCCCGGCCCGATCCCGGCGCTGATCGATGCGCTAGGCCGGCGCGGCTGCAAGGTCGTCGTGGTGCTCACCGCCGAAATGCGCGAGGCGACCGATGCGGCCGGCGTGCCGCTGATGGACCAGATGATGGCGCTGGCCCGGCACTGGGGCATCCGGCTGCTCGGCCCCAATTCGGTCGGGCTGCAGGCGGCCGAGAACGGGCTGAATGCCAGTTTCGCACCGGTGCAGGCCAAGCCCGGGCGCATCGCCTTCGTCAGCCAGTCCGGCGGGCTGGCCAATGCCGTGCTCGACTGGGCGGCCGACCACAATATCGGCTTTGCCAAGTTCATGTCGCTCGGCGACGCCAGCGACATCGCCTTCGGCGACATCATCGATCTGCTGGCCACCGATCCGCATACCCGCGCCATCCTGCTGCACGTCGAATCGATCAGCGATCCGCGCCGCTTCCTGTCGGCCGCGCGGGCCGCCGCCCGCAACAAGCCGATCGTCGCCATCAAGTCGGGGCGCGGGCCGTGGTCGGCCACCGCCGCCGCCCGCCATTCCGGCGCCGTCATCGGCGACGACGGCGCCGCCGATGCCGCGCTGCGGCGCGCCGGCATCGTCCGGGTCGAGACCATCGACGAACTCTTTGCCGCGGCCGAGACGCTGTCGCGGCCGCGGCGGCTGTTCGGCGAGCGCCTGGCCGTGCTGACCAACGGCGGCGGGGCCGGCATCATGGCGGTCGACGCGCTGGCCGCCCGCGGCGGCCGGCTCGCCCCGCTGACCAGGAAGACGCTGGCCAAGCTGAACAAGGTGCTGCCGCCGTCGTGGAGCGGCGTCAACCCGGTCGACATGTCGAGCGACGCCGACCCCCGCCGCTTCGGCGAGGCCTTGCGCATCCTGCTCGCCGATCCCGGCGTCGACGGCGTGCTGACGATCTATTGCCCGCTGCCGACCGTGGTGGCCGAGGAGGTCGCGGCCGTCATCATCGAGGCGGCGAAGACCACCGACAAGAACCTGCTGGCCTGCTTTCCCGGCGGCGCGTCGGTGCGGATGGCGCAGGGCATGCTGGATACCGCCGGCGTGCCGAACTTCTCGGCGCCCGAGAACGCCGTGGCCGCCTTCATGCACATGGTCGAGTACCGCCGCACCCAGGACATGCTGATGGAGACGCCGCCGGCGGTGCCGGAGGATTTTGTTCCTGATCACGCGGCGGCGCGCAAGGTCATCGAGGGGGCATTGGCCCAGCGGCGCGAGCAGCTCGACGTCGACGAGGCGCAGGCGCTGCTGGCCGCCTACGACCTGCCCTCGGCCGATCTGTCCGATACGCCGGGCATCAAGCTGCTGTTGGGCGCGCAGATCGACCCGGTGTTCGGCCCGGTGCTGCGGTTCGGGCGCGGCGGGGCCGCGGCCGAGGCGATCGGCGACGTCGCCTATGCACTGCCGCCGCTGAACCTGTCGCTGGCGCGCGAGGTGATCAGCCGCACCCGGATCGGCCAGGCGGCGCTGCGCGATCCGCTGCAGGCGCCGTTCGACGTCGAGCAGGCGGCGCTGATCCTGGTCAAGCTGTCGCAGGCGGTGGTCGACCTGCCGGAATTGCGGCGGCTGACGCTGAACCCGGTGCAGCTGGGGCCGGAAGGCGTGCGCATCGGCGGGGCCGGCATCGCGGTGGCGCCCAGCGTGGCGCGTGGCGGCGACCATCTGGCGATCCGCCCCTATCCCCAGAACCTCGTCCGCACCGTCACGCTGCGCGGCGCCCACGAGATCACCATCCGCCCGATCCGGCCGGAGGACGAGCCGGCGCATATGGATTTCTTCGCCAAGCTGACGCCCGAGGATATCCGCCTGCGCTTCTTCGGGCCGATGTCGATGCTGGAACATCGCGACATGGCGCGCTTCACCCAGATCGACTACGACCGCGAGATGGCCTTCGTGGCGACCAAGCGCAATGCCGAGGGGGCCGAGGAAACGCTGGGCGTCGTCCGTGCGGTCGGCGATCCCGACAACCATTCGGCCGAGTTCGCGGTCATCATCCGCTCCGACCAGAAGGGCCTGGGCCTCGGCCGCGTGCTGATGCAGCAGATCATCGCTTATTGCCGTTCGCGCGGCACGCGCATCCTGACCGGCGACATCCTGCGCGAGAACCGCCGGATGCGGCAGCTGGCCCAGGAACTCGGCTTCGTCTGCCAGCCGATCGTCGAGGTCGACGCCGTGCGCGTCGAACTCGACCTCACCCTGCCGGGCCGAGATGGCCGAGCGGCAGGGCCTGCGTCTGCTTGATCGCTTCCAGCACGACGTTCGAGCGGACGGAGCGGATGCCGGCGATGCCCATCAGGTCTTCCGACAGGAAGGCCGAAAAGGCGGCAAGGTCGGGCGTGATCACCCGCAGGATGTAGTCGAAGTCGCCGGTCACCGCATAGGCGTCGAGGATCTGGGGCAGCCGGGCGACGGCCTCGCGGAACCGGCGGGTGATCTCGGGCTCGTGCCGGTCGAGCAGCACATGGGTCAGCGCCATCAGCCCGAGCCCCAGCCGCTCCGGGTTCAGCACGGCGCGGTATTGGGCGATCAGCCCCGCCTGTTCCAGCCGCTGGATGCGGCGATGGATCTGCGACGGCGACAGCGGCACGGTTTCGGCCAGCGCCGCGCCGGTCAGCCGCCCATCCTGCTGCAATGCCGCCAGGATGCGCACATCGAAGACGTCCAGCCCGATCATCGCGGCAGTTTTGCATCAAGTGGCCCTCGAACGCAAATCTGCCGCATCGTTTGGCCTTTACCGTTCCGGCTTTGCGCCCCCGTCGCGGCTTTCCTGCGGTACCGTTTCGATCAACGCCTATCGACAGGAGAGCGCCATGGGTCAGCCCGCCCTCGTCACGCCGCCGCAGCGCGCCGACTACACCATCGATCAGCCGTGGAACGACTATACCGCCGCCGATCATCAGGTCTGGCGCACGCTGTTCGAGCGGCAGGCGGCGCTGCTGCCGGGGCGCGCCTGCAACGAATTCCTCGCCGGGCTGACCGGCCTGGGCGTCGCCGCCGACGGCATCCCGAATTTCGAGAGGTTGTCCGAGATCCTGTTGAAGACCACCGGCTGGCGCATCGTGGCGGTGCCGGGCCTCGTGCCCGACGACGTCTTCTTCGACCATCTGGCCAACCGCCGCTTTCCGGCCGCCTGGTGGATCCGCAAGCCGGAAGAAATGGACTACATCGAGGAACCGGACGTCTTCCACGACATCTACGGCCATGTGCCGCTGCTGATGGATCCGGTATTCGCCGACTACATGCAGGCCTACGGCCAGGGCGGGCTGAAGGCGCAGTCGCTCGGCGCCCTGACCAACCTGGCGCGGCTCTACTGGTACACCGTCGAATTCGGCCTGATCCGCACGGCCGAAGGCCTGCGCATCTATGGCTCGGGCATCCTGTCGTCCAAGGGCGAATCGGTCTTCAGCCTCGATTCGCCGGCACCGAACCGCCTCGGTTTCGACCTGATGCGGATCATGCGCACCAAATACCGAATCGACACCTTCCAGAAGTCCTATTTTGTCATCGACAGCTTCGCCCAGCTGTTCGACGCCACCCGCCCCGATTTCACGCCGCACTACGAACGGTTGAAGAACCTTCCCGATCTCGGTTCGGGCGACGTGGCGCCGGGCGACGTCGTCCTGCAGCGCGGCACGCTCGAAGGCTGGGCCGACACCGCCGACGTCTGAAGCCGGGGCTTGCCCTGCGGGCGGGGGATGCTAGTTAAGGGGCGTTCTTCGTCACGTCCTGCCCCGAGAGTGCCTCATGCCCGCGACCCCAGCGTTCGAGACCGACATCGTCATCATCGGCGCCGGGCCGGTCGGCCTGTTCGCGGTGTTCGAGGCGGGCATGCTGGGCCTGCGCTGCGTCGTCGTCGACGCCCTCGATGCGCCGGGCGGCCAGTGCAGCGCGCTCTATCCGGAAAAGCCGATCTACGACATTCCCGGTTTCCCGCAGATCGAGGCGCAGGGGCTGATCGACCGGCTGGTCGAGCAGGCCGCGCCGTTCCATCCCGACTACCGCCTTGGCCGCCAGGTCGTCGCGCTGACGCCGGTCGGTGACGCCGGCTGGTCGGTCGCGACGTCGGCCGGCGACACGATCCTGGCCCGCGCGGTCATCGTCGCGGCGGGCTGCGGCGCCTTCGGCCCGAACCGTCCGCCGCTGGCCGGCATCGATGCCTTCGAGGCCGGGCGCACCGTGCACTACTACGTCCGCCGGCGCGAGGATTACCGCGGCAAACGCATTGTCATCGCCGGCGGCGGCGATTCCGCGGTCGACTGGGCATTGTCGCTCGCCGAGGTCGCGGCCAGCGTGGCCGTGGTCCATCGCCGCGACCGCTTCCGCGCCGCGCCGGAAAGCGAGCGACGCCTCAAGGAACTGGTCGCGGCCGGCCGCATCGACCTCGTGGTCCCCTACCAGCTCGACGCGCTGGAAGGGCAGGACGGGCAGCTTGCCGCCGTGATCGTGCGCGACCTCGACGGCAATGACCGCCGGCTGGACGCCGACATGCTGCTGCCGTTCTTCGGCCTGGCGATGACGCTGGGGCCGATCGCGGATTTCGGGTTGAATCTCGAGCGCAACCATATCGCGGTGGCACCGGCGACGATGGCGACCTCGGCGCCCGGCGTGTTCGCGATCGGCGACATCGCCACCTATCCCGGCAAGTTGAAGCTGATCCTCACCGGCTTTGCCGAGGCCGCCCAGGCCGCCCATGCGATCCATCCGCTGGTGCGGCCGGGCCAGGCCCTGCATTTCGAGTATTCGACGACGCGGGGCGTGCCTACGGCTTGAGGACCGCCAGCGCCTGACCGGCGCCGTCGCTCAGGGTCAGCAGGCCGCCGGCAATCTTCCACTGACGTGCCTGGTTCAGCGCGGCAAGGAACGGTTGTTCGGTATCCATGCCGTTCATGCAGGCGCGGCGCGTGGTCGCGACCTTCTCGATCGTGATCGTGTCGCCCTGGACGCGATAGCTGCCGCTCAGCGAATTGCAGCCGGTCGAGCCGGTGACGCGGCCGCTCGTGGCATCGAAGGTCAGGTTCGGCGGCGACTGGTTCTCGATCAGCCGGATCGGCTTGCCGTTCAGCTGAATCGCCGTCCAGTCGCGCCCCTCGAGCGTGGGCTCGGACGCAGCCGGGGCGGCGCAGGCGCCGACCGTCAGGCCGGCAAGCAGGGCGATGGCGGGAAGAACGTGGCGTCGGATCATCGGAACGGACCTCTGGGCTACTGCTGTCACCCACTATAACGCGTCAGCCGGCCAGACGTGCCTCGCTGCCTTCGCCGGGGACCAGTGTGCCCGGCGCGGTGCGCGCGGGCAGGGTGCAGGTGACGCTGGTGCCCTGGCCGGGCGCCGAATGCAGGCTGACCGTGCCGCCATGCAACTCGACGAACGAGCGGACGAGGGCAAGCCCGACGCCGATGCCGGGCTGGCGCGTGCCCGACCCCGACTTGCGGAATTTCTCGAACACCAGCGTGTGCTGCGGTTCGGGAATGCCGATGCCGTTGTCGGCGACGGTCAGGGTGACGTCGTCGCCGGCGCGGCGGGCGGTGACCACGACGCGGCCGCCCGGCGGGGTGAACTTGATGGCATTGGAGATCAGGTTGAACAGGACCTGCTTGATCCGCCGCTCGTCGGCGACGATGCCGCCGATATCGGGCGGACAATCCATCTCGACGGTCAGGTTCTGGCGCCGCGCGCGCTCGCGGGTCAGTGCCAGGATCGCGCCGATCACCGGATAGGGATCGAACAGGTTGGGTTCGAGCGCCATGTGGCCGGCCTCGATGATGGCCAGGTCGAGCATGTCGTTGACCAGCATCAGCAGCTGATGCGCCGAATCGACGATGTTGTCGCCGTATTCGCGCTGCTTGTCGTTCAGCGCGCCGAACAGCTTCGAGTTCAGCAGTTCGGCAAAGCCGATGATCGCGTTCAGCGGCGTGCGCAGCTCGTAGGAGACGTTGGCGATGAATTCGGACTTGAGCTGGTCGGCGGCCTGCAGCGCCTCGTTGCGTTCGCGCAGCGCGCGTTCGATGCGCGCCGAATCGGTGACGTCGAGATAGGTGAACAGCATCGCCCCGTCGGGCAGCGGCATCGCGGCATAATGCAGGATCGAGCCGTCGTGGCGCTCCATCCGCCCCATCCGCCCCTCGCGGTGCAGATAGGCTTCCATCAGTTCGTCGCGCTTGGCCGGCCAGTCGTCGCCGTCGTCGAGCAGCGCGCGGGCGCCGTCGATCACCTCGGTGATATGCGGCTCGGCGGCGAGGGCAGCCTCGTCGACCCCCCACAGCTTGGCGAAGGCGGCGTTGTAGAGGCCGACGCGCCCGTCGCCGCGATAGACCACGACGCCCTCGTAGAGATTGTCGAGGGTGGCGCGCTGCACGGCGGCGAGCGTATTGCGGTCGCGCTCCAGCAGCAGGCGGTCGGTGACGTCCTCGTAGGTGAACAGCAGGCCACCCAGCGGATGCGGCGTGACCACCACCCGCAGCGTCGAGCCGTCGGGCAGATGCATCCATTCCTCGCGCGGTTCCAGGACCGCGGTGAACAGATCGAGCTGGCCGCGCTTGAAATGCTGCCAGTCGATCTGCTCGGGCAGGCGGCGCGCCTCGCGCAGGGCTTCGAGCACCTCGCCGTAGCGCGGCTGCGAGGCGAGCCAGACCTCGTCGAGGCGCCACAGCTTGGCATAGGCGCGGTTATAGAGGGTCAGCCGCTTGTCCGGGCTGTAGACCGCGATCGCGGTGGCGAGGTTCTGCAGCACCTCGCCATGCGCCTCGACATGCCGGCGCAGCTGGCCGCGCGCATCTTCCTCGGGCGTCGCATCCTGGCCGAAGCCCGCGGTGCCGCCATCGGGCAGGGCGCATTCGTGGATGCGGTAGGAACGGCGATCACCGGCGACCACGAAGCGCCGCGTCTCGCTGGCGCGGCCGCCGCCTTCCAGCGCCTTGCGCGCCAGCCGGCGCGGCTGCTCGGGATCGAGGCCCGAGGCCAGCTCGATCTGCTCGGCCAGGATGCGCCCCGCATCCGCCTCGACCATTTCGCGGTAGCGCGTATTGACCCAGACCAGCTGGCCGTCGGCATCGCGGCGCCACGCCGGGAACGGGGCGGCATCCAGGGTTTCGATCGCCGGGGCCGGCACCGGCGCCGGCTCGACCGGCAGTTCGGGTGCTGCCGCTTCAGTCGGCGGGACGGCGATGGCCCGCCGCCATGCGCGCCGCCACGACCAGGCCGTGCCGGCGGTGGCGGCAAGGGCCAGGGCCAGCGCGATTTCGAGGGTGCTCACCGGCCGGACCCGTGGAGCGACGATGAAGGGCGAATGATCGGCACGGCCGGCAGCATAGCATGTAGCCAGGTGGCCCGAGAAGAATGACGGCGGGAAGAATGACGGCGGAAAGAAAGACGGCGGCAGTTGCCTGCCGCCGTCCGCTCCGCACCGGGTCGCAGTGACCCGGAAGCTGTCAGCGCCCGTCAGTAACGGTAGTGGTCGGGCTTGAATGGGCCGGCCGTGTTGACGCCGATATAGGCCGACTGCTGGTCGGTCAGCTTGGTCAGGTGCACGCCGAGCTTGGCGAGATGCAGCGAGGCCACCTTCTCGTCGAGATGCTTGGGCAGGGTGTAGACCTTCTTCTCGTACTTGGCCGTGTTGCCCCACAGCTCGATCTGCGCCAGCACCTGGTTGGTGAACGACGCGCTCATCACGAAGCTCGGATGGCCGGTCGCGCAGCCGAGATTGACCAGCCGGCCTTCGGCCAGCACGATCAGGCGCTTGCCGTCGGGGAATTCAACCTCGTCGACCTGCGGCTTGACGTTGTGCCAGGGGTAGTTCTTCAGCGCGCCGATCTGGATCTCCGAATCGAAGTGACCGATGTTGGAGACGATCGCGCGATCCTTCATCTGGCGCATGTGGTCGAGCGTGATGACGTCGACATTGCCGGTGGCGGTGACGAAGATGTCGCCGAGCGGGGCGGCCTCTTCCATCGTCACCACCTGGTAGCCTTCCATCGCCGCCTGCAGCGCGCAGATCGGGTCGATCTCGGTGACCAGCACGCGGGCGCCCTGGCTGCGCAGCGAGGCGGCTGAGCCCTTGCCGACGTCGCCGTAGCCGGCGACGACTGCGACCTTGCCGGCCATCATCACGTCGGTGGCGCGCTTGATGCCGTCGACCAGGCTTTCACGGCAGCCGTAGAGGTTGTCGAACTTCGACTTGGTCACGCTGTCGTTGACGTTGATGGCGGGGAAGCGCAGGCGGCCTTCCTGCTGCATCTGGTAGAGGCGATGGACGCCCGTGGTGGTCTCCTCCGAGACGCCGCGGATCTTCTCGGCCATCCGCGAGTACCAGCCCGGCTGCTCGGCGATGCGCTTCTTCATCGCCGCGAACAGGGCTTCCTCTTCCTCGTTGGTCGGCTTGGCGATCAGCGACGGATCCTGCTCGGCGCGGGGGCCGAGATGCATCAGCAGCGTGGCGTCGCCGCCGTCGTCCAGGATCATGTTCGCGCCGTCGGCGAACTCGAAGATCTTGTGGGTATATTCCCAATAGTCGGCCAGGCTCTCGCCCTTGACCGCGAACACCGGGATGCCGGCGGCGGCGATCGCGGCGGCGGCCTGGTCCTGGGTCGAGAAGATGTTGCACGAGGCCCAGCGGACATCGGCGCCGAGCGCCTTCAGCGTCTCGATCAGCACCGCGGTCTGGATCGTCATGTGCAGCGAGCCGGCGATGCGCGCGCCCTTCAGCGGCTGCGACGCGCCGAATTCCTCGCGCAGCGCCATCAGGCCGGGCATCTCGGTTTCGGCGATGGTGATTTCCTTGCGGCCCCAGTCGGCGAGGCCGAGGTCCTTGACCACATAATCCGTCATGACGCTTTTGCTCCTTGGTTGCCCTGGGCGGGACTTCTGCTGGCTCGGTCTATAGCAGCGGCCCGGCGCCCTGTCCAGCAGCATATAAAGAAATCCTTATGTCTTTAATCCGGCCCGCAGGCGGCCCCTCGCCAGCCCGGTCGGGATTTGCTACACAGCCACCTCCATGATGACTGTTGTGGGGAACAACAAATGCAGTTGAACGGCATTGCCGCGGTCGTGACCGGCGGCGCTTCGGGCCTTGGGGCCGCCACCGCCCGCGAACTCGCCGCCGCCGGCGCCAAGGTCGCGCTGGCCGACATGAACGTCGCCGCGGCCGAGGAACTGGCCAGGGAAATCGGCGGCGTCGCCGTCGAATGCGACGTCGGTTCTTCCGACAGCGCCGAGGCGGCGCTGGCCAAGGCGGCCGCGGCCCACGGCCCGGCGCGCATGCTGGTCAACTGCGCCGGCGTCGGCACCCCGGCCAAGGCGGTCGGCAAGGACGGCCCGCTGGCGCTCGCCGCCTATGAAAAGGTGATCCGCGTCAACCTGATCGGCACCTTCAACATGATCCGCCTGGCCGCGGCGGCCATGCAGAAGCTGGAGCCGCTGGCCGACAACGAGCGCGGCGTCATCGTCAACACCGCCTCGGTCGCGGCGTTCGACGGCCAGATCGGCCAGCCCGCCTATGCCTCGTCGAAGGCCGGTGTCGTCGGGCTGACGCTGCCGCTGGCGCGCGAATTCGCCCAGTTCGGCATCCGCGTCTGCACGATCGCCCCGGGCCTGTTCCTGACCCCGATGCTCAAGGGCCTGCCGCAGGAAGCGCAGGACAGCCTGGCCGCCTCGGTGCCGTTCCCGCGCCGCCTGGGCCAGCCGGAGGAATATGCCAGGCTTGCCCGCCACATTGCCGAGAACACGATGCTGAACGGCGAGACCATCCGCCTCGACGGCGCCATCCGCATGGCGCCGCGCTGAACCGAGCCCGTCAGGTCGCGGCCGGGAGAGGGGCTACCTCCACCCGGTTGCGGCCGCCGTGCTTGGCGCGGTAGAGCGCCCCGTCGGCCGCCTTCAGCAGGCCGGCCATCTCGGTGGCGTGATCCGGGCTGATCGCCACCCCCAGGCTGATCGTCACCGCGATTTCCTGGTCGCCGAGCTGGATCGGCCGTTCGGCCACCGCCCGGCGCAATTCCTCGGCCCGCATCTGCGCCCGTTCCTGCCCGGTATTGGCCAGCAGGGCGCAGAACTCCTCACCCCCCTGGCGGCCCAGCCGGTCCTGCGGTTCCAGGCAGGCGGCGACCCGGCGGGCGATCTCGGCCAGCACCGCATCGCCGACATGGTGGCCGTGCCCGTCGTTGACCGACTTGAAATTGTCGGCGTCGAACATCACCACTGCACAGCGGCCGCCTTCGCGGCCGATCCGCGCCAGTTCGTTGCCGCATTCGGCGAGAAAGGCGCGGCGCGTATAGCAGCCGGTCAGTTCGTCGAACGCGGCCAGCCGGCCGAGTTCGAGCTCCAGCCGGCGGGTGACGAGCAGGATCAGGCTGAGCGCCAGCAGCATGATGATCAGGCTGGCTTCGAAATAGGTGGCGGCACGCACCGGGTTCGGTTCGAGCGGGCTGGGCGTCGGGGCGCCAAAGGCCACCAGCAGCGCGATCGTCGCCATGAACAGCGCATGTCCCGCGGCGATCGACCCGCCCAGCAGGCAGACCGACGCCATGAACGGCTGGGCGCGGCCATAGGCGAAGAAGCGTTGCGCCATGGCGGCCGCCAGGACCGCGCAGAACGTCGACAACAGCACGATTCGCACCGCCAACGGGGCACCCGACAGGCCGATAACGGCCTGCGCCACCCCGATCGTGACCACCGTGCCGATTTCGAGGAAGGGCTGCCGGGGCTGCCGGGTGAACAGGTTGAGGCCGCGTAGAACCAGCCCGTATCCCGCAATGATCAGGATGTTGCCTGCCACCAGCGAGACCAGCTCGGGCAGGACCGACCGGGCGACGACGATCACCCCGCCGGCGAAGACCGAGAAGGCGCCGGCCGTCCAGTGGCCGACCCCGGGATAGCGGCCATGGACCAGCCACAGCATGCCGATCGACGTCGCCGAGATCAGCGAGTTGATGCTCGTGACGACGGACAGGGTCGGGATGTCGAGATCCATGGCCGCCCCGGAGGCTCAGGCCTTCAGGTATTCGGCGAGGAAGTCGCCGGCAAGCTCCAGTCCTTCCTGGTCGATTCCATGGCCTAGCCCGGCGCAGACATGCGCGCGCACGGCGACGCCTGCCGCCGCCAGGCCGTCAACCCCTGCCTGCAACGCCTCGACCGGGACGATTTCGTCCTCGTCGCCATGAATCAGCAGGACCGGCGGCCGTGCGGTAATCTCGGCCGGCAGCCGGTCGGCCCCGATCAGCGCGCCGGAGAACCCGACGATCGCCGCCGGCGCGACATGACGCCGCAACCCGACCTGCAGCGCCATCATCGTCCCCTGGCTGAACCCGACCAGCGCCAGCCGGTCCGGCCCCAGCCGGTGGCGCGCCAGTTCGGCGTCGAGGAACGCGGCCAGCGGCGCCGCCGCGCGCGCCGCGCCCTCGCGCATTTCCTGATAGATGCCGGGCGCCAGGACCGGATCGCGCCGCAGCATGTCCGGGTCATAGGCGCTCAGCGAAAACCACTGATAGCCCCAGGGCATGCCGGGGATCCGCTCCGGCGCGTTCGGTGCGACGAAGGCGGCCTGCGGCAGCAGGCGCTGCCAGTGGGGCGCCAGACCGATGAGGTCGCTGCCGTCGGCGCCATAGCCATGGACCAGCACGACCAGGTGCGTCGCCGTGCCGGATGCCGGGGCGACGCGGGGACCGTCGAGGAGAATCGGGCTGTTCATGCCGATCACCCTAACTGCTGCGGAGGTGTCCTGTCAGCCGCGCTCATGTATCTTCGATGCCATCATGACGATTACCCGCTTCGCGCCGAGCCCCACCGGTTACCTTCACCTCGGCCACGCTCATTCCGCGCTGATCGCCGAGGCTGCGGCCCGCGAGGCCGGGGGCACGTTCCTCCTGCGCATCGAGGATATCGACGGTACGCGGTGCCGGCCCGAGTTCATTGCCGGCATCGCGGAGGACCTTGCCTGGCTCGGCCTCGACTGGCCGCGGCCGGTACGGCGCCAGTCCCAGCATATGGACGACTACCGCGCGGCGCTCGACCGGCTGGCGTCGCTCGGCCTGGTCTATCCCTGTTTCTGCACCCGCCAGCAGATCGCGGCCGAAATCGCGGCGTCCGGCCACGCGCCGCACGGGCCGGACGGGCCGGTCTATCCCGGTACCTGCCGCCATCTCGACCGGTCCGCGGCGGCGGGCCGGATCGCCGGCGGCGACCCCCATGCCTGGCGCCTCGACGTCGCGGCGGCGCGGGCCGCGACAGGCGGCGCACTGACCTGGATCGATGAAACGGCCGGCGTCCAGCGCGCCGAACCGGAGGTGTTCGGCGACGTCGTGCTGGCCCGCAAGGAGACCCCGGCCAGCTATCACCTGGCGGTCACCGTCGACGATGCGCTGCAGGGCGTGAGCCTGGTGACCCGGGGCGTCGACCTGTTCCCGGCGACCCATGTCCATCGCCTGCTGCAGGCGCTGCTCGATCTGCCGGTGCCGCGCTACCGCCATCACCGGCTGCTGACCGACGAAACCGGCCGGCGCTATGCCAAGCGGGATCGATCCCTGACCTTGCGGACGCTGCGCGAAGCCGGGCGGACGCCGGCCGAGGTGCGTGCGATGGCGGGCTTCGGTCAGAAGTAGACGCGGAACTTGCCGATGATGCTGCCACCCTGCGGCAGGCTGCCATAGACCGTCTTCGGCCCGCCGACATTGGCGCCGACCAGCGCGCCCACCGAGACCTGCGGGGTGACGGCGTAGTCGGTCGTCACCTGCCACGAGAACGAGCCGTCATAGGGCGAGACGAAGGCGACGCCGGAGATGTTCAGGTTCGGAACGAAGATGTTGTCGAGGCTGGCGCGCAGGAAGATCTGGTGGCGCATGAACGGTTCGAGCTGGTTGACCGCGAACTGGCGCTGCCACCACAGCTGGCCGGTCGCCCCCAGCGCGGCATAGGGGGCAAGCGCCTGGCCGGTTGCGATCCAGCGGTCGAACTGGGCCTGCGAGAATCCCCCCTGGTTGTAATGGTATTCGACGTTCAGGCTGAGCTTGGGCGGCAGCGCATAGGCGAAGCCCGCGGCCAGCTGGTTCATGAAGCGTCGGTCGAACGAGGTCGGATAGACCGGGACCGAATTATTGGGCAGCCGGCCGTACCGCACGCCTTCGATCAGGGCGTCGGCCGCCAGCGGCCGGTCGCGGCCGCCGGAATACTCGGCATAGGCGACGACTGCGTCGCCGATGCCCTTGGTGGCATTCAATCCTATCCGGGTCTGGCCGCCTTCGTTGTAGAAAAGCACTTCCGGCGTCACGTCGCGATCGAAGTTCAGCGTCGTCTTGGCCAGGAACCGGCTGTGATAATTGGTATTCTGCAGGTTCAGGCCGATCGAGCGGGCATCGGCCCACCAGGCACCGGGGTCGTAGCCCAGGCCGGGGGCGGCCGCGAGCGTCACTGCGCCGATCTCGCGAACCATCTGGGCCCGGGCCATCAGCGTGCCGAGCCGGTTGTCGCGCAGGACCGTCGGATCGTTGGAGACGTAGATGTCGACGGCGTTGGTCCGGAAATAGTCGGTCGGGTTGAAGCCCAGCGCCACCCCGCTCTTCAGGTTGATGCGTCCGGCATCGGCGAAGGTTTCGCCCGCTCCGCGCCAGCTGACATAGGCCTCGCGCAGGTCGTTGACGATGTCGCGCCCCTGCGGGTCCGATCCCTGGTTCGACAGGAAGTTCAACCGCTCGGCGATCGTTGCCGACCAGTCCTGGTCGAAGCGGTATTCGCCGCGGAAGTCGGCCGACAGGCGGTTGCGCCAATGCGGCTGGAAACCCGGCGGCAGCGGCACGACGAGGTTGCTCCGCGGAAAATCCGCTTCCGGCGCTGCCTCGAGAAAGGCGCGCCAGCGGAACTGCCCGCTGCGCGTGGCAACGAAATCCGGCTGGTCCGAGGCGGGTGCATTCATCACCGCATCGGGAATCAGATCGAGATCGGCATCTTCCCCGGCGGCAAGCGCGGGGCTTGCCGCCAGGACGATGGCCAGGGCGAGGGCTGCAACCCTCATTCGGGCCGGAAACGGGGCAGATAGTCGCGCTGGTACCAGCTTTCCGGAATCTCGCGGGGGGTGAAGTCGGAATAGAGCATCCGGGTGACGAGCTGGGTGTCGATGCCGTCGATGATCAGGGTCTCGGTCGGGCGCTGGCCACCCATGATGTCCTGGTAGCGGCGATAATAGGCAGTCTTCAGCAGCCGGCCGCTGTCGGAATAGAACTTGCCCTTGATCGGCCGCGCGGTCGCCTTGGCCACCCAGTACTCGATCCGGGCGTAGGTCGTGCCCTCGCTCGATGCGGTCATGTCGAGGCGCCAGCAATCATGGTTCTGGCGGTCGGCATCGGCGATCGTCTCCTCGCCGGCGAGGCTGGCCTTGTAGTCCCGGGCGAAATTGACGGTGACGACGTCGCCGTTCGAGGCCTGGCCCATCAGCCGCTGTTGCGGGGACAGGCGGATCGAGCTCTTTGCCTCCGGATCGTAGAACCACATGATCAGGCCGTCCTGCAGGATCAGCTTGTTCTCGTCCCGCGGCGGTTCGACGAAGCGCACCAGGCTGCGGAACTTGCCCGACGCCGTGTCCTCCTTCGAATAGACCTGCAGCACCATGCGGTCTCCCGGCTTGCCGCCGCGATATTCGGTCAGCACGTTGGTCAGGCTGAACGGTGTGCCGGGATTGCGCACGCGGTCGGACGCGGCAAGGATTTCCTGTGCCGACTGGGCCCATGCCAAGGTCGGGGCCAGCGCCAGCGCGAGGCCGAGGAGGGCGAAGCTGCGGCGATGCATTCCTTTTCTCCTCTCAGACATGGCGCAGGGCGTCGACGACCACCATCCGCGCCGCCTTGTTGGCCGGGAACAGGGTCGACAGGGTGGCAAGCACGGTCAGGCAGATCCAGGCGGCCGGGACCAGCAGCCGGCTCTGGAACAGCAGGATGGTCAGCGGCACCGGCGCCGAATTGCCCGGCGGCGTCCAGCTGAGGCCGGAATGGTTCATCGCCTGCGCCGCCAGGATCGCGGCGACGACACCGAGCGTCGCGCCGAACAGCCCGAGCAGGAAGCCTTCGGCCAGGAACTGCCGGCGCACCCCGGACCGGCGCTGGCCCAGCGCGCGCAGCGTGCCGATCTCGTTGATCCGCTCCATCACGCTCATGCTCATGGTATTGGCGATGGTGAACAGGACGATCACCCCCATGATGACGGCGATGAAGCCGAAGATCGTGCCGAACATGCCGATCACCTGCGGATACATCGGGGTCAGCTGGCTGAAGTCGCGCACCTCGAGGTCGAGCCCGCGGTCGCGGAAGATCGTTTCCAGCCGGGCCTGCGCCGCCTTGAGATCGCCCGACCGGTGCAGCTGCAGGATCAGCGCCGTCACCTTGCGCTCCCCCCGGCCGAAGACCAGCCGCTGGGCGAGGTCGAGATGCATGGCGACATAGGCGTCGTCGAGTTCCTTGATGCCCTGGTTCTCGGCACGCGCCACCCGCAGGTTGACGACGTTGGGGGCGCCACCGGCGGTCGCCGCCAGCAGATCGATGCGGGGCCGCGGGTCGGCGCCGTTGTCCTGCGGCGCCTCGGCTGCGGCCAGCGCGGCGATATCCTGATCGACCGGCTTGTCGCTGGTTTCGGCTGCCGGGGGCGTCGGGCAGTTGGCGACGTTGAGCGTTGCGCACAGCGACAGCATGCGCGCAAGGCCCAGGCCGATCACCCCGCCGTCGCGGTCGTCGTCGTGCATCGCGCTCTCCCGCCAGGTCAGGCCCTGCAGCCCGTAGGCGTTCCAGCGCCGCATCCGTTCGCGATCGGACGGAACCAGGCCGGTGCCGAAGAATGTCTTCGAGGTATTGGCGGCGAAGTTGCCGGCGATGCCGAACAGGGTCAGTGACGGGGTCGCGACCGCGACCATCGGCTTCAGCACCGGGTCGTCGGCGATGGCCTGCATCACCTTGGCGTAATCGGCGATGCCGTAGGCCGAAGGGTTGCCGGCGCCGAAATCGAAATAGCCGCGCTTGTAGACATGCAGATGGCCGGTGTTCTGGACGATGAAGGTCTGGAACGACAGGACGATCGCCGACACGAAGCCGCCGAACATCAGGATCGCCAGCGCGCCGACGCCGACCGCCATCATGGTCATGATCGACCGGCGGGCGTTGCGGAAGATGTTCCGGAAGGCAAGGCTCAGCGTGTTCATGCCCGCCCCCCGATCTCGCGGCTTTCGACCAGCAGGCCGTCCCGGATGGCGAAGATGCTGTCGGCGTGTTCCATCACCGCCGGATCGTGGGTCGAGAACACGAAGCTCGTTCGGGCGCGGGCCTGCATCGCATGCATGAGCTCGATGATGGCGGCGCCGGTGCGGCTGTCGAGGTTGGCGGTCGGCTCGTCGGCCAGCACCAGATCGGGTTCGGCGACCAGGGCGCGGGCAATGGCGACACGCTGGCGCTGCCCGCCCGACATTTCGTTCGGACGCCGACGGGCCTGGTCGGCAAGGCCCACGGCATCGAGCAACGCCATCGCCCGGGCCCGCCGCTCGCGCTTGGCGATGCCGGCCAGCAGCAGCGGGTATTCGACATTCTCGATCGCCGACAGGACCGGGATCAGGTTGAAGTTCTGGAAGATGAAGCCGATATGGCGGGCACGGAAATCCGACAGGCGGTCGTCATTCAGGGTCGCGATATCCGTGCCGCAAACCTCGACCGTTCCCCTGGTCGCTCCGTCGATGCACCCGATCAGGTTCAGCAGCGTGGTCTTGCCCGAACCCGATGGCCCGACGATGACGCTGAAACGCGCTGCCTGCAGCGTCAACGAGACGCCGGCCACCGCCGGTACGACGATGGTGCCCATGTGGTATTCCTTGACCACCTGGTCCAGCCGCACCACCGGCCCTTCATTTCTTACAGAATCCGTCACGCCAAACCTCCACGCCCTGGTCTCGGGTCAGGACACCGGTCTAGCGAGAATCGTCGCGGCTGGCCCCGGCGGATTCGCCGGCCGCCGTCGGCAATTCGCGAAACGACCGTGCATTTCGCGCTTCGCCAATGGCGGGACCGGCGGAAATCCTCAGGACTTCGCGGCCTCAGGGCTTGTGGGAAAGCGCCTCGGCCGGCACGACGACCATCGCGGCGCCATCGGGCGGCTGCCACAGCAGCTGCAGCTGGGCGGTGTACTTGCGCTGGAAATACTGGATCTGCAGCGGGTACCACCCGGGCGCAGCAACCTTGACGACGACCGGCTGGGTCGGGCGGTCGACATGCACGTCCGGGTCGTTTGCGACGATCTTGTCGGCCACCTTGACGCGGACGCCGTCATTCGAGATCGCGCCCATGATCCATTCGCCCGGCTTGTCGAACTTGATGAAGCCGGTCATGTGGATACCGTAGAGCGAGTTCGAACCCGCGTTGAACAGCTCGCCTTCCCGCGACTTGCCCTCGACCTTCAGGATCGGTTTCTCGCCCTTGACGCCCTTGGCCAGGGCCTCCGGCTTCGTGGGCATCTTGTCGATGTCGCGAAAATCTTCATAAAAATACAACGCACTCAGTCCAGGTTGCAGATCGCCGTCGGCGACGGCGGCGGGCTGGGGCAGGGTGACGGTTTCCTGGGCGAATGCCCGGGGGCCGGTCGCGACGAGCCCGAAGACAGCGAGACCGAGGAGTGCGGGCTTGACGAAACGACGCGCAATGCTCATGAGCCATACCTTTCCGGTGGCGAATGCTTTTGGCCGGTGACATCGGCGCCGGCCCGGTAACGACGGGGCGATCCTAATGCGGCATTGTGGCGAATGCACGCCTGCTTGGGCGGCTTAACGAATGAGCAGAACTCCCCGTTCCGTCGGCTCGCTGGCGGGTCCCCGTTTCGTCCCCAACAAGTGGGACGTCATTGCTTTTCCACTGATCTTCGGCCTCTTGGTCGTGCTCGGCCTGACCGCGCGCCAGATGGCCGAGCCGTTGTCGGCCGTCACCGCCGCGCCGATCTCGCTCGATCCGGCCGCGTTGCCGGGCTATGCCCTGCGCACCACCTTGCGCATGCTGGCGGCGCTGGCCTGCTCGCTGCTTTTCACCTTCACGATCGCGACCTGGGCGGCCAAGAGCCGGCGGGCCGAGAAGGTGATCGTTCCGGTGCTCGATATCCTCCAGTCGGTGCCGATCCTCGGCTATATCTCGTTCACCGTCGTCTTCTTCATGTCGCTCTTTCCCGGTTCGGCGCTCGGTGCCGAATGCGCGGCGGTGTTTGCGATCTTCACCAGCCAGGCCTGGAACATGGCCTTTTCGTTCTACCAGTCGCTCAAGACCCTGCCGCGTGACCTCGTCGAAGTCTCGCGCGGCTTCCGGCTGACCGCCTGGCAGCGCTTCTGGACGCTCGAAGTCCCGTTCGGCATGCCCGGTCTGGTCTGGAACATGATGATGTCGATGTCGGGGGGATGGTTCTTCGTCGTCGCCTCCGAGTCGATCTCGGTCGGCGATACGACGCTGGCCCTGCCCGGCGTCGGCTCCTACGTGGCCGCGGCCATCGCCCAGCGTGACCTGGGCGCGGTGGCCTGGGCGATCCTCGCCATGCTCGTGGTCATCCTGCTCTACGACCAACTGCTGTTCCGGCCGCTGGTCGCTTGGTCGGAGAAATTCCGCGTCGAACTGACCCCGAGCCAGACGAAGTCCGAATCCTGGGTGCTCGATCTGGTCGCGCGCTCGCGCCTGCTCAACACCGCGCTGGGGCCGATCGGGGATACGCTTGCCGTGGTGGCGAAGCTGCCCTGGCGGCTGCAGCGCGGGCGCCCGCCGGCCCCCTCGGCCCTGATGGCCGAGGGCGGCTGGATCGACCGCATCTGGGACGTCATCCTGGTCGTGCTGGCTGCGGCGGCCGCCTGGCAGGTCGCCTTGTTCATCGCCACCGAGATCGACCTGGGCGAACTCGGCGCCGTACTGATGAAGGGGTTTGCGACGCTCGCCCGCGTCGTCGTCCTGATCGCGCTGGCGACCGTCGTCTGGGTGCCGGCCGGGGTCTGGATCGGCCTGCGCCCGGCCTGGGCGGAAAAAGTCCAGCCGGTCGCTCAGTTCATGGCGGCATTTCCGGCCAATCTGGTCTTCCCCGTCGCCGTGGTGGCCATCGTCCACTGGAAGCTCGACCCCGACATCTGGCTGGCGCCGCTGATGATCCTGGGGACGCAGTGGTACATCCTGTTCAACGTCATCGCCGGCGTCGCGGTGTTCCCGACCGACCTGCGCGAGGCGGCGGCGCATTTCCAGCTCGGCGGCTGGACCTGGTGGCGCAAGGTCATGCTGCCGGGGATCTTTCCCTACTACGTCACCGGTGCGATCACCGCCTCCGGCGGGTCATGGAATGCCGCGATCGTCGCCGAGGTGGCAAGCTGGGGCGACGACAAGCTGACCGCCTATGGTCTCGGCGCCTATATCGCCGAGGCGACCGACGCCGGCGACTTCCCGCGCATCGTGCTGGGCATCGCCGTGATGTCGATCTTCGTCATTCTGTTCAACCGCCTCTTGTGGCGCCCGCTGCTGAATTTCGCCGAGCGGCGACTGCGCCTGGATTGAGGGAACCGCCATGGCCCAGACCACCGCCGGGAATCTGTTGGAACTGCGTTCGGTCCGCCAGGCCTTCCGCAAGGCCGGCGGCGGCGAGCACGTAGTGCTCGACGATGTCGACCTGACCCTGCGCGAAGGCGAGATCGTCGGGTTGCTCGGCCGGTCGGGCTCGGGCAAGTCGACGATGCTCCGGATCGTCGCCGGCCTGGCCAGGCCCTCCGGCGGCACGGCGAACTATCGGGGCCAGCCGCTGAACGGCCCGACTGCCGGCATCGCGATGGTCTTTCAGTCATTCGCGTTGTTTCCCTGGCTGACGATCCTTGAGAATGTCGAGCTGGGCCTGGAAGCGCAGGGCGTGCCGGCCGATGAGCGGCGCAAGCGCGCGCTGGCCGCCATCGACCTGATCGGGCTGGACGGGTTCGAATCCGCCTATCCGAAGGAAGTTTCCGGCGGCATGCGCCAGCGCGTCGGCTTTGCCCGGGCACTGGTGGTGCAGCCGCAGATCCTGTTGATGGACGAACCGTTCTCGGCCCTGGACGTGCTGACCGCCGAGACGCTGCGCACCGATCTGCTCGACCTCTGGGTCGAGGGGCGCATGCCGATCAAGTCGATCCTGATGGTCACCCACAACATCGAGGAAGCAGTCCAGCTCTGCGACCGCATCCTGATTTTCTCGTCCAACCCCGGCCGCGTCGCCCACGAAATGCGCGTCGACCTCAAGCATCCGCGCGACCGCCTCGATCCGGCCTTCCGCGAACTGGTCGACGAAATCTATGACCTGATGACGCGCCGTCCCGGCCATCGTGCCGGTCGCGCCGAAGCCATGCCGGTCGCGACCATCGGCACGCCGCTGCCGCGGATCTCGACCAACCTGCTGGCCGGCATGATCGAGGAGGTGGCGGCGGCACCCTATAACGGCCGCGCCGAAATCTCGGTGCTGGCCGAGGATCTCGCCTACGAGATCGACGACATCTTCCCCGTCATCGAGACGCTGCAGCTCTTGCGCTTCGCCGAACTGCCGGAAGGTGAGGTCGTGCTGACCGAGGCTGCCCGCCGCTTCGCCGATGCCGAGGTCGACGACCGCAAGCGGTTGTTCGCCGAGCATCTGCGCCACCTGCCGCTGGCCGCCCATATCCTGCGGGTGCTGGACGAACGGGCCAATCATCGTGCGCCGTTCAGCCGCTTCAAGGAAGAGCTCGAAGATCACATGACCGAGGACTACGCCGAGCGCACCTTGCGCGCGGTGATCGACTGGGGCCGCTACGCCGAGCTGTTCGCCTATTCGGAGGAGGATGCCGCGCTGACGATCGAGGATGCGGCGTGACCATCCGCCTCGAAACCTGGTCTGGCGATGCCATTGCCGTGAACCGCGACGCGCTGGCGCGCCTGCGCATCGCCGTGTTCCGCGACTTTCCCTATCTCTACGACGGCGATTTCGCCTATGAGCGCGGTTACCTGCAGACCTATATCGACGCACCCGAGGCCGTGGTGGTCGCCGCCCTCGACGGCACCGAGGTTGTCGGCGCCGCCACCGCCCTGCCGCTTGCCGACGAGACCGACGACGTCAAGGCGCCGTTCCTGGCGCGCGGCATGGATCTCGGCCGCATCTTCTACTTCGGCGAATCGATCCTGCTGTCGGCCTATCGCGGCCGCGGCATCGGGCATGGGTTCTTCGACGGGCGCGAGGCCCGGGCGCGCCGCTGCGGCGCCGCAGTTGCCGCTTTCTGCGCGGTGCAGCGGCCGGCCGATCATCCGCGCCGTCCGGCCGGGTATCGCCCGCTCGACGATTTCTGGCGCAAGCGGGGATATCGGCCGGAACCGGGCATGACCACCACGTTCGCGTGGCAGGACCTGGACGAGACCAGCCAGAGCGCAAAACCGATGCAGTTCTGGCTGCGCGATCTCTAGGCCGCGTCCGTCTTCTCCTTGGCGTCCTTCATCGTCTGGTACATGGCGGTGAAGGTCTGCTCGATCAGCTCGCGCGACAGGTCGCGGGTGATGAACACGATGCGCGAGCGGCGATCGTCGTCGGGCCAGCCCGGCAGGGTCGCCGGCGGGTGGAAGATGTGCTGCACGCCGTGCACCACCACCGGGTTGTCGAGGCCGCTGACATTGACGATGCCCTTGACGCGCAGCAGGTCGTCGCCGCGATAGGCGGCCAGCAGATCGAGCCAGGTGGCCAGCTGGTTCCAGTCGAACGGCTCGTCGAAGGTCAGGCAGAAGGAACCGATCCGGTCGTCGTGCCGGTTCACGTCATGCGGGTTCTGATGATCATGCCCATGGCCGTGATCATGGTGGTGGCCATGGTCGTGATCATGATGACCGTGATCGTGATCATGGCCATGCGGTTCGTAGGCCTCGGCGTTCAGCCAGGCACGGACGTCGGCCGTCTTGGTCGCCGGGTTGTAGAGACCGGCGTCGAACAGCTTGGCCGGCTCGATGCCGCCGTCGACGGTTAGGAACAGCGGCGCCCCGGGATTGAGCTGCGCCAGCCGGGCGCGGAGCGCGGCGACGGCAGCCGGGTCGGCGATGTCGGACTTGGTCAGCAGCACGCGGTCGGCGACAGCCGCCTGCTTGACCGCCTCGACCTGGCGATCCAGCGTCCCGGCGCCGTTGACCCCGTCGACCGTGGTGATCACCCCGTCCAGCCGATAGCGGCTGGAGATCAGCGGGTCCTGCATCAGCGTATGCAGGATCGGCGCGGGATCGGCGAGACCCGTGGTCTCGACCACGATGCGCCTGAACTCCGGCACCTCGCCCTTGACCCGCTTGATGAACAGGTCGCGCAACGTATCGACCAGGTCGTTGCGCACGGTGCAGCACAGGCAGCCCGAGTTCAGCAGGACCGTCGATTCGTCAGCCTTGGCGATCAGGGCATGGTCGATGCCGATTTCGCCGAATTCGTTGACCACCACCGCGGTGTCGGCCATGTCGGGATGCTGCAGCAGGCGATTCAACAGCGTCGTCTTGCCGCTGCCGAGGAAGCCGGTCAGGACGGAGACCGGCAGGCGTTCCTCAGTCGTCGTCATCTTCGTGATCCTTCCTACTCAATCCGGGGCAATCTCAGTCCAGGGTCTTTGCCGCCGGGTCGGACCGGCCGAGGCGCGCGGCTTCGGCACGCAATTCCGGCGACAGGTCGGGCGGCGACAGGTCGAGGCCTTCGGACATGCGGTCGGCAATCAGCGTCAGTCCGACGACCCTGGCATGGTGCTTGTTGTCGGCCGGCAGCACATGCCAGGGCGCATGTTTGGTCGAGGTCTTCTCCAGCATCGCGTCGACGGCCTTCTCGTAATCCTTCCAGCGCGACCGGTTGCGGAAATCCTCCAGCGTGATCTTCCAGCGCTTGTAGGGCACGGTCAGCCGCTCCTCGAAGCGCCGCAACTGCTCCTCCTTGGAAATATGCAGGAACAGCTTGATGATGCGGACGCCGTCGTCGGCCAGCATACGCTCGAACTCGTTGATCTCGCCATAGGCGCGCTTCCACGCTTTCTGGGCGACCAACTCCTCGACCCGCTCGACCAGGACCCGGCCATACCACGACCGGTCGAACACGGCGATGGTGCCGGGGCCGGGCAGGCGATCCCAGAAGCGGTAGAGATAGTGAATTTCCTGCTCCTGCGCGGTCGGTGCCCCGATCGGCCAGACTTTCGAGACCCGCGGATCGAACGGCGCGGTCAGCCGCCGGATCAGCCCGCCCTTGCCCGAGGCATCCCACCCTTCGAGCACCACCAGGGCGCGCTGGCGCTGGGCGATGAAGGCTTGCTGGATGGTCAGAAAGCGATCGTGCAACTCGGCCAGGCGGGCCTCGGCCTCGTCCTTGCTGGTCTTGCCCGCTTTCGGGTTGACGTCCTTCAGCCTCTGGGCGTGCAGCTTGGCCATTTTGTCCCCTTGGTTTGACACACGATCTGTCCGACGGGTAAGTTAAGTCGACAACTCACCGGCGGTGCAACACTAGTCGTCACGGCTTCTCGCAACCCACGGACTTCATGTCATCCATCGAATTCGAGCTCAAGCTGGCGCTGACCAGCGCCGGGCTCAAGGCGCTGAAGGCGCATCCGCTGATCCAGCCGTTCCTGGCTGGGTCGACCACGAAACGTCTCGTCGGCACCTATTACGATACCCCTGACCAGGCCCTGCGCAGCCTGGGGGCGACCTTGCGCGTGCGCAAGATCGGGCGCCGCCATGTCCAGACCCTCAAGTTGACCGCCGACGGCACGATCGCCGCGCTGTCGCGCCACGAATGGGAATTCGAGGTTCCCGGACCGGTCCCGGAGCCTGATCTGCTGCGGCCGATACCGCTGCCCGACAAGGTGGCGCGGGCCCTGGCGGAAGGGCCGCTGGTTCCGCAGTTCACCACCGATGTCCGCCGCACCGCGACGATGATCGGCTTCGGCCAGGCGATGATCGAACTGGCCCTCGATACCGGCAATGTGCATCGCGAAGACGCCAGGGCGGCGATTTCGGAAGCCGAGCTCGAACTGAAGCACGGCGATCGCACCGCGGTCTATCAGCTGGCGCGCCGCCTGGCCGATACCGTGCCGTTCCGCTTCGATCCGACGCCGAAATCGGCGCGCGGCTATGCGCTGGTCGATGGCACCAGGCCGGAAGTCGCGCATGCGGATACCCCGCCGCTGGAGGAAGGACAGACCGTCGCCCAGGCCTTCGCCACCATCGCGCGCGAATGCCTGCGCCATTTGCTCGGTGCCGAATGGGCCGCGCGCGCGGGCGAGGATCCCGAAGGAGTGCATCAGACGCGCGTGGCCTTGCGCCGCCTGCGGTCGGCCTTCAAACTGTTCGCGCCGGTTTTCGAGGGCGACAAGGAGGCCGAGCGGCTGACTGCCGAGCTCGGCTGGCTGGCCGGTGAACTCGGCCCGGCCCGCGACTGGGACGTCTTCCTGGGCGACATCATGGCGCCGCTGATGGCCCGCCGCGCCGACGACAAGGATCTTGCCCGGCTGGTCCAATCCTGCCGGCGCAAGCGCGACGAGGCCTATGTCGCGGTCCGCACGGCGCTGGGCGAGGCGCGCTACAACCAGCTGATCCTCGACCTCCTGCTGTGGCTTGAACGCGAGGATTGGCCCCAGGCGGCGGCTGCACCCATCGAGGATTTTGCCGGGGCCTTGCTGCATACCCGCCGCAAGAAGCTGCGCAAGCTCGGCCGTCGCCACGCCGAGTTGGCGGCCGAAGACCTCCATCGCGTCCGCATCCGCGCGAAGACGATGCGCTATGCGGCCGAATTCTTCCGTGCGCTTTATCCGAAGAAGGCCGTCCGCAAGCAGTTGGCCGCGCTGTCGGGCCTGCAGGACGTGCTGGGCGTGCTCAACGATGCCGCGGTCGGCGAAGGGCTGATGGCCAAGGCGGCCAAGGAGCGCAGCGCGTCGAATGCCAAGGCCGCTGCCGTGGTCGACGGCTGGTATGCCGCGCTGACCCACGATCATCTGAGCCGGCTGCCTGAAGCCTGGGCAGCCTTCGACGACCTGAAGCCCTACTGGTCGGTCCCGGAAGCCGACGAGACTTCCGACAGGCACTCCTGAAGGTGCCGCCGCTACGGCCCGGATGGCCGGAGCGGCGGCCGGCCCGCCTCAGGTCAGCAGCGGCTTGAGGTCGGGATCGCCCTTGGCCATGGCGCGCTGATAGCCTGGCCGCGCGGCGATGCGTTGCAGGTAGGCCAGGATGTTCGGATAGGGTGCCAGATCCACCGGGTGGAACAGGCGCATCGTGGTCAGCGAAAAAACGCTCATCACGTCGGCGGCGGTGAAATCCTTGCCGGCAAGATAGGCGTTGTCGGCCAGGCGCGCCTCGATCAGCGCCAGAACCTTGTCGAGCCGGCCCTGGACCGATACCTGCATCGGGTGATCGGCCGCCAGGCCACAGCGCGCGACGACCATCGATCGCCCCATTACCGGCTGCAGGTTGCCGTTGGCGAAGTGGAACCAGTAGAGGTAGTCGGCGAAATCCGGATGGTCAGGACCATATTCCAGCCGTCCCTGGCCGTATCGTGCCAGGAGGAACGCCACGATCGCCGCCGATTCCGCCATCAGCCTGCCCTCGGTCTCGATCAGCGGCGCGGCGCCCAGCGGGTGCAGTGCCTTCAGTTCGGGCGGGGACAGGCGGGTGACGGCATCACGGGTGTGTTTCACCAGTTCGTAGGGCACCCCGAGTTCCTCGCAGAGCCAGACGATACGCTCCGACTGCGAGTGGCCGAGGTGATGGATCTTCAGCATGAAGTTCTCCTTTTGCGTCAGGGGCGGCCGCGGTTCTGGCCGCGGATATCGGTCGGCAGATAGCCGAAACGGGCACGAAAGCGGGCGGCGAAGCGCGAGGCCGAGGCATAGCCGGCCGCCAGGGCGACATGCAGCACCGGCTCGTCGGTATTCTGCAGCAGTGCCAGGGCATGCGACATGCGGACATCCTGGATCAGGTCGCGGAAGGCGACGCCCTCGGCCGCCAGCCGCCGTCGCAAGGTCGGGATGCTGGTGGCGGTCGCCCGGGCCATGCGCTGCATCGACCAGTCGGCCGACGGGTCGGCTGACAGCAGATGCCGGACCTGCTGGCCGACCGATGGTGGCGCAGGGGGGCGAAAGTGAAATCCCCTCTCGGCCAGCCACAGCAGGATTTCGCCAAGCCGGCTGACCGCGATGCTGGCCGGCAGCTTGCAGGCCTCGTCGAGGGCATCGAAGGCACGATGGTAGGCCGCCAGAAAATCGCCGCCGAGGCCGGCATGCGCTGCGACCGCGGGCCCGGGCTGCCGGCCACCGGCATCGATCATCGCCGGCGACCAGACGATCCACAGCGCCCGGTAGCAGCCGGCCGGACCGGGCGTGTTGGCGATATCGACGATTTCCCCGGGCTGCAGCGACAGCGTCTCGCCGGGCCTGGCCGCGGTCGTCCCGCCCGACCAGGTGATGCGCTTCTGCCCTTCCTCGACCAGGATCAGGGTCGCCTGTTCCACGACGAGGCGGTGCGATGTCAGGTCCGATCGCTGCACGATATGGCCGGCGGCGCCGACGCCCGGTCGTATCAGCATGGTGCGCGGACCGGAACCCAGGCGAATCGGGCTGCTGTCGCCGCCGAACGTCATCTCTGCCTCGCGGATCGTCGAACGAATGCCCGATTCTGGCATGTGAGCGGCAGGCGGTCGCGCCTGTGGCGCTCAACTTCCATGCCGAATCGCTCAATCCTGCCGGCGGAAACGATCCGGTTTCATCGGTCACCGACGCCGACATAGCGCAACAGCTGGCGCCACAGGGATCGAAAGAAGATCGTGTAGGTGGCAACGGTCACGGCGGCGCAAATCAGGATTGCGGCTGCCAGCCGGATCGGCTCCGGCTGGCCCGCCAGCAGGATCAATACTGCCTCGGCCGCGATGGCGCAGCCAATCCCGGCGACCGTTCCGGGCAGCAGCTTCGCGAGCAGGCCGGCTATCGGCAGCCGGAGGCTTCGCGCGGCAAGCCGCAGATGCAGCGCCAGAAACAAGGCCCAACTCGCCGTCAACCCGGCCAGCGCGCCGGTCAGGCCGCCAGCAAGGGTGCCGAGCACCAGGCCGGCAGTGCTGGCGATGATCGCCACCACTTGAAGCCGGAATCGCTCATCGAGCCGGAGCAATCCCTCGTTGATGGTGCCGACCACATGGAGCAGCACGGAGAAGGTGACGAAGGCGACGGTCCAGCGCACCGCCGGAACGGCCGCCAGCCAGTCTGGTCCAAGCACCGTGGCGGTCAATACCGGCGCGGCGACGGCTGCGCCACAACAGAGCGGTAGGGCGAGAGCCGCGACCATTTCGATCAATTCGTGGCAGGCTGCGCGCAAGGCGATCATGTCCTCGCGAAGCAAGACGATGGTGCCGATGCGCACCCGCGTGACCGAGGTGACGACGACTTCGATCGGCACCTGGACGAGGGCGGTGGCGCGGTTGTAGAGGCCGAGGGGCGATCGCCCGAGCAGGGCGCCGATCAGCGCCGCCGGCAACTGGCTGTGCAAGACTTCCAGGAACGAGGTGCGGGAGATCGACAGGCTGGCCGTCAGCATCGGTCGCAGCAACGGCCACCACTGCGCGGGGAGGCGGGTGAGGCTGACATAGCCGCCACCCAAGGCAAAGGCGGCGTAGAGCATGGTCTGCAGCAGGCTCGTGGCCAGCTGGCCGACGACCAGCGCCGTCACGCCCGGAGCGCCGGCGATGACCGCGACTGCGACGAGCCCGCCCCCGATCAACTGGGCCCCGATGTCGGCCAGCCCCAGCCGGCCGAACGCGAAATGCCGGCGCAGCGCGACCCGCAGCACGACGGAAGCGGTCGTTAAAGGCAGCAGCGGCGCCAACGCGGCGACGGTCGCCGCGTACGAGGCGTCGACCCCGGCCACTGCGGCCAGCCCCGCCCCCGCCGCGATCAGCAGCGCCCCGGCGGTGCCGGTCGCGGTCAAGGCCCAGAAGGCTGCGCTCAGCAACTGCGAGCTCGGCTCGGACAGCAACAGGACAGCGCGCTCCGGGCCGGAGGAAAGCAGGTGCTGGGCCAGGCGCATGACAACCAGCGCGCCCGCCAGCAGACCGTAGTCCACCGCAGTGACCAGCCGCGCCAGCACGGCCATGATCAACGTCTGCAGGACCACGCCGGCAATATTGCTCAGCAGGGCGAGGCGGACACCCCGGATGGCCCGGCCCTCATGCTCCATGACGTTCGGCGGCCCCGCAGGCTGGCGTGTGAGCGATCATGGGGTTGTGTTTATGCCGATGCCGGGGCCAGCGCCATCCCCGAAAGGCTAGGCCAGCGGTGCCCGCGCCACCTCGTCCAGGATCCAGTGGCGGAATGCCTTTGCCTTGGCCGTCAACTCGGCATCCTCGGCATAGTTGAGGTAGTAGTCGTAGCCGGTGTGGACGACATGGCCGAAGGGCTGGACCAGCAGCCCCGCCGCCAGGTCGGCCTGCACCAGGCCGTGGCAGAACAGGGCAATGCCGTGGCCGTCGATCGCCGCCCTGCGCAAGGCGTGGCTGTCGCTGAGCCGCAAGGCGCGTGCCTCGGTCGGCATGGCATGGCCCATCTCCGCGAACCAGAGCCGCCAGTCGCCGATGTCGAATTCGTAGAGCAGCGTGGCGGCCAGCAGGCGTGCCGGATCGCCGCCGAGGTCGAGATGCGACAGCAGGCCGGGTGCGGCCACCGGCGTCAAGCCACCATCGAGGATCTTTTCCTTGACTACCCCCGGCCAGGCCCCGGCCCCCCAGTTGATGCCGATCTCGATACCTTCGCGGCGATGGTCGGCCGGCTGATAGGAGTGGTGCAGCCTGAGATCGATATTCTGGTGGCGCTGCACGAAAGCCATCAGCCGCGGCGTCAGCCAGCAGGCCGAGAAATAGGGCGCGAGGCTGACATTGAGGATCTCGCGCTCGCCCGATCCGGTGATCCGCTGGACCGTGTCCTCGATGGTGCCGAAGGCGCGATGGACGCCGCCGAACAGGATCTCCCCGGCGGCCGTCAGGCTGTTGCCGCCGGCCCCCCGGGTAACCAGCCGGACGGCTAGGTCTTCTTCCAGCGCCTTGATCTGGCGGCTGACCGCGGCCTGGGTGATGCCGAGCTCCGTGCCGGCTCGGGTGAAGCTCAGATGCCGACCGAGGGCTTCGAAACAGCGCAGGGCAGACAGCGATGGCATGCGGCGACGGGGCATGGAAGCATAATTTCATGTTATGGACAGAGACGGAAACTGATTTGTCCAGGGGGCATCCCAGTACCTAGAAACATGGCAGCACCAATCCAGGGGATATGCCATGACAGCGATGCCGACCATTCGCAGCGCCGCCGAGATCGTCAAGGGCGAGATCGCGGTTCTCACCCTCAGCGAGACCGAGGTGGCCCGCACCATCGAGCCGGGAGCGCTGCTCGACGGCCTGGCCGACGGTTTCCGGGCCATGGCCGACGGCCTGATCCAGAGCCCGGCGCGGCCGGAGATCACCGTGCCGGGCAAGGGGTTCTCGCTGGCCATGCCAGCCTGGGGACCGGGCCGGCATATCATGGTCAAGGTCGTCAACGTCTTCGAAGGCAATCTCGGCCTCGATCGGCCGAACCACCTTGCCATGATCACCCTGTTTGCGGCGGACACCGGTCTGCCGGTCTGCGTGATGGACGGCACCCACATCACCGGCATCCGCACGGCTGCTTCGGCCGTGCTGTCGGTGCGCGAACTGGCGCGGCCCGATGCGCGCATCGCCACGCTGATCGGAGCAGGGGTACAGGGGCGCGAGCATCTCGGCCTGCTGCCGCTGGTTCGCGATTTTGCCGAAATCCGGGTTGCCTCGCTGCGTTTCGAGGATGCCGAGCGGCTGGCAAGCCTTCATCCGCGTGCCGTCGCGGTCCGCGATGTCGAGGCGGCGGTGCGCGGGTCGGACGTGGTCTGCCTGGCCAGCCATGCCCATGAACCCGTCATCGAACCGGCATGGCTCAAACCCGGTACGCATGTCTCATCGGTCGGCTATGCGCCGCCGCGCGGCGAGTTGCCGTTCGACCTGCCGCGTCGGCATGCGCTCTACGTCGAGACGGCCGATGCCTTCCAGCCGACGCCGGTCGGCTGCGCCGAACTGGTCGGACTTGCACCCGATAGCGGGATCACGCTGGGCGAGATGCTGACCGGCCGCAGGCCGGGCCGCGTCTCCGCCGAGCAGATCACCGTCTACAAGGCGATGGGCATCGCCATGGAGGACATGGTCGCCGCCGAGATCGCCTACGCGACCGCCTGTGCCCGCGGCATCGGCCGGACGGTCGGGTTCTGAAGGGGCGCGCCATGAAGATAAGGATCATGCTGATGGCTGCCGCCGTGCTGGCGGCACCGGTCGCCCGCGCCGAAATTCGTATCGCCGTGGCCGGGCCGATGAGCGGGCCGCTTGCGGCCTATGGCGTGCAACTGCGTGACGGCGCGGAGGCCGCCGCCGCCGCGATCAACGAGGCCGGCGGAGTCGCCGGCCAATCGGTCAAGATCGTGCTCGAGGACGACGCCTGCGAACCTCGGCAGGCAGTGGCGGTTGCCCATCGCGTCGCGGCATCGGGCATCAGGCTCGTCGCGGGTCATTTCTGCTCCGGTTCGACCCTGCCGGCCTCCGATGTCTACGCCGAGGCCGGTATCGTCGAGTTGACGGTCTCGACCAGCCCGCAGATTACCGAACGCGGCCTGCCCTATCTGTTCCGCCTGACCGGCCGCGACGATCAGCAGGGGCCGATCGCGGCCGCGTTCATCACAAGGCGCTTCCCGGGCCAAGCCACGGCGGTGCTGGACGACAAGAGCCCGTTCGGCGCGGGGCTGGCAAGGCTGGTCAGGCAGGATCTGGCGGCGGCCGGCCAGCCGATCGTGTTCGCCGGTGCGGTAAACGCCGGCGAGAAGGATTATACCGCCCTGGTCAGCCATCTGAAGGCGGCCAAGGTCAAGGTGCTGTTCTTCGGCGGCTACCACGCCGAGGCGGGCCTGATCCTGCGCCAGGCCGATGCCGCCGGCCTCGACCTTGTCATGGTCGGTGGCGACGGTCTGCAGAATGCCGACCTGCCGGCCATCGTCGGGCCGCTGGTCGACCGGATCTATTTCACCTTCCCGCCCGATGCGACGCAGATCCCGTCTGCAGCCGACGCGGTGCGGCGTCTGCGTGACCGCGGCATGGCGGCCGAAGGCTATACGCTCTACGCCTACGCCCAGATTCAGGTACTGGCGGAAGGGCTGCGGCGCGCCGGCAGCGACGCCGCCGCCAAGGTCGCGGCCGCTCTGCGTGCCACGCCGGTGCCGACGGTGGTCGGTGATATCGCCTTCGATGCCAAGGGCGATAACCGCTCGCCAGGCTACAGGGTCTATCGCTGGATCGGCGACCGGGCCGAGGCGATTGCGGACTGATCGGGACCGCCCTTGGCCCGTCCCCATCGGCGCGGTCATCCTTCCGGCTGGTTTCCGCCCCGCCCCGATTCCCTGGGGCGGGGATTTTTCGTCAGCTGGCCCAGTCGGTCTCGAACGGCGCCAGCGCTTCGAGGAACTGCTCGGCCGAACGGCGCCAGCCGCGGCTGTCGGCGAAGGCGACGCAGGCCTCGCGCGGGATCTGCAGCGCGGCGCGGGCGGCACGGCCGAGATCCTCGTCGAGGACACCGACGCCGCTGCCTTCGAGCAGGTCGCGCGGCCCCTGGACCGGGTATGCCGCCACCGGCAGGCCGCAGGCCAGCGCCTCCAGCACGACGAGGCCGAAGGTGTCGGTTCGGCTGGGAAAGACGAAGGTGTCGGCGGCGGCATAGTGACGCGCCAGGTCGTCGCCGAACTTGGCCCCGACGAAGTGGGCGTGGGGAAAGCGCCGTTGCAGCGCCGCGCGCTGCGGTCCGTCACCGACCACCAGCTTCGAACCCGGCAGGTCGAGCGACAGGAAGGCATCGATGTTCTTCTCGACCGCGACCCGGCCGACATAGAGCCAGATCGGGCGTGGCAGCCCAAGGAAGTCGCGTTCGTCCGGCCGGGGCCGATAGAGCGAGGTGTCGACCCCCCGGGTCCATCGTGTCAGCCGGCCGAAGCCGCGGCCATGCAACTGGCGCTCGACCGTGTCGGTCGCCACCATCACCCGTGTCGCGGGGCGATGGAACCAGCGCATATAGGCATAGGATAGACGAACGGGCAGGCGGATGCGGGCGTGAATGTACTCGGGGAACAGCGTGTGCACCGCGGTGGTGAACGGCAGGCCGCGGCGCCGGCAATAGCGCCGCGCGGCATGCCCCAGCGGCCCTTCGGTCGCGATATGGATGGCGCAGGGCTGCATCGCCTCGATCCGCCTGGTCAGCCGGCGATAGGGCAGCAGCGCCAGGCGGATCTCCGGGTAGCTCGGCATCGGCATCGTCGGGAATTCGGCCGGCCCGATCACCTCGACCCGGTGGCCGAGGTCGCGCAGCTCGCGGGTCATCGCCTCCAGCGTGCGGACCACGCCGTTGACCTGCGGCGCCCAGGCGTCGCTGACGATGACGATGTTCATGCTGGTCGCGGCAGGTCGACGCTGTTGGCCGGCTCGGGCAGCGGCAACAGGTCGGGTTCGTCATGGTGGTCGGTGTCGGTTCCTGGAAAGGACAGGTTGCCGATCGGCACGGTGCCGCGGATGTCGGCCCAGCGCAGGATTTCCAGCCGGCCGTCGAGATGCTCGACCAGGGCCGAGCAGCTTTCGACCCAGTCGCCGTCGTTGCAATAGAGGATGCCGTCGATCTCGCGGATTTCCGGATGATGGATATGGCCGCAGACCACCCCGTCGACCCGCCGCCGCCGCGCCTCGGCCGCGACCACGGTCTCGAATTCCGAGACATAGGCGACCGCGTTCTTGACCCGGTGCTTCAGATAGGCCGACAGCGACCAGTAGGGCAGGCCCAGCTTGAGGCGGGCGTGGTTGAACCAGGTGTTCAGCGCCAGCGCCATCGTGTAGGCGGCGTCGCCCAGGAAGGCGAGCCACTTGGCATAGCGCATGACACCGTCGAACTGGTCGCCGTGAATGACCAGCAGGCGCCTGCCGTCGACTGTCTCGTGAATGGCCTCGGCCATCACCTCGATTCCGCCGAACTGCAGCGCGGTATAGTCGCGAAGCGCCTCGTCGTGGTTGCCGGGGATGTAGACGACCCGCGTGCCCTTGCGCGCCTTGCGCAGGATCTTCTGGACCACGTCGTTATGCGACTGGTGCCAGTACCACGACTTCTTCAGGCGCCAGCCATCGACGATGTCGCCGACCAGGTAGAGCGCGTCGCTGTGCGTGGCGCGCAGGAAATCGAGCAGGAAATAGGCCTTGCAGCCACGGGTACCGAGATGGACGTCGGAAATCCAGATCGCCCGGTAGCGATGCGGGCGCAGCGTCATCGTCATCGGCGCGGCTCCTGTACCAGACGAACTTGTCCGGGTCCGTAATCCACAGGGCCACTATATGTTGTAGGCAAAAGCCGAAGTCAGGTGAAATTTTTATGAAGGCAGTTCGATGACGGACAGATGACGGCTTATTTTCTCATCGATGACAGCGGCCGCGGGATCGCCGGATCCCGCGGCAGGAATATCGTCAGCTATTCGGCAGCCTGCGCGGCCGGCGCACCACCAGTGCGATAGGCGGCCAGCAACTCGGCCTTGCGTGCCTCGGCCTTCTTCAGGTTCGCTTCCTTGACATGGCCGTAGCCCCGTATCTCCTCGGGCAGCTTGAGGAGCGCCACGGCGAGGTTCGCGGTCGCCGGCGTGACCGTGCGGGCGATTTCGTCGACCAGCGCGACGTAGTCATCGATCAACCGGCGCTCGGTCTGCCGTTCCTCGGTCCGGCCGAAGATGTCGAGACCGGTACCGCGCAGCCGCTTCATCTTGGCCAGTGCCTTGAACGCGGTCATCGTCCAGCCGCCCAGCTGGATCTTCTTCAGCTTGCCCGACACCGGGTCGCGCGGGGCGAAGGCCGGCGGGGCGAGATGGAACTTCAGCCGGTAATCACCCTCGAACTGCGCGTCGAGCGCCTTCTTGAAATCGCCCGAGGTGTAGAGCCGGGCGACCTCGTATTCGTCCTTGTAGGCCATCAGCTTGAAGGCGTAGCGCGCCACCGCCTCGGCCAGCTTGTCCGAGCCGGGCGCGCGGGTTTCCTCGGCACTGCGCATCCTGGCCACCAGGTCGGCGTAACGGCGTGCATAGGCGGCGTCCTGGTAGTCGGTCAGGAAGGCCATCCGCTTGGCGACGATATCGTCGACCGTCTGGGCGACCGGCTCCCGCTCGGCCGGCATCTGCGGCTTGGCCGCGGCCTCGACCGCACGCGGGTCGACCGCATTAAGCCGACCCCAGGCGAAGGCCCGCTTGTTCGATTCGACCGCTGCGCCGTTCAGCTCGATCGCCTTCTCGATCGCCTCGCCCGAGATCGGGATCAGGCCGCGCTGGAAGGCATGACCCAGCAGGAACATGTTCGAGGCGATGGCATCGCCCATCAGCGCGGTGGCGATGCGGGTCGCATCGAGGAATTCCGACAGGTTGTCGCCGGCCCCGCGCCGGATCGCCTCGAGCGTCTCGCGCTCGCGGAAGTTCATGTCGGGGGCGCGGGTGAAGGCGGCGGTCGGGGTCAGGTGGCTGTTGATGACGGCATGCGTCTGCCCCGAGCGCAGCCGCGACAGCGCGTCGTTCGAGCCGGCGACCAGCATGTCGCAGCCGAGCAGCAGGTTGGCATCGGCGGTGGCGATGCGCACGGCATGGATGTCTTCCGGATTGGCGGCCACGCGGAAATGCGAGATGACCGCGCCGTTCTTCTGCGCCAGGCCGGTCTGGTCGAGAACGGTGACGCCCTTGCCTTCCATATGCGCGGCCATGCCGAGCACCGCGCCGATGGTCACGACACCGGTGCCGCCGACGCCGGTGATCAGAATGTTGTAGGGCTCGTCCAGCGCGGGCAGGGCCGGCGGGGTCAGCGCGGCGAACGGATCGTTGGCGGCTTCCTTGTTGCGCGCGACCTTGGCCCGCTTCAGCCGCCCGCCCTCGACCGACACGAAGCTCGGGCAGAAGCCGTTGGCGCAGGAGAAGTCCTTGTTGCAGCTCGACTGGTTGATCCGGCGCTTGCGGCCGAACTCGGTCTCGGCGGGTTCGACGGCGACGCAGTTCGAGGCAACGCCGCAATCGCCGCAGCCTTCGCAGACCAGTTCGTTGATGAACAGGCGCTTGTCCGGGTCGGGGAAGGTGCCGCGCTTGCGCCGGCGGCGTTTTTCGGCCGCACAGGTCTGGTCGTAGATGATGACGGTGCAGCCCTCGACCTCGCGGAATTCACGCTGCAGCCGGTCCAGTTCGTCGCGATGATGGACCGTGACGCCGGCCGGCCAGTCGTAGCCGACCGGGTACTTGTCCGGCTCGTCGGTGACGACGACCATCTTCTTCACCCCTTCGGCATGAACCTGGAAGGCGATGTCGCGCGGGGTCAGCGGACCGTCATGGTGCTGGCCGCCGGTCATCGCGACGGCGTCGTTGTAGAGAATCTTGTAGGTGATGTTGACGCCGGAGGCGACCGCGGCGCGGATCGCCAGCAGGCCGGAGTGATAGTAGGTGCCGTCGCCGAGATTGGTGAAGACGTGCTTCTCGTCGGTGAACGGCGCCTGACCGATCCACGGGGTGCCTTCGCCGCCCATCTGGGTGAAGGTCGCGGTCGAGCGGTCCATCCATACCGCCATGTAGTGGCAGCCGATGCCGGCGACCGCCCGGCTTCCCTCCGGCACCTTGGTCGAGGTGTTGTGCGGACAGCCCGAGCAGAAATAGGGAATGCGCGGCACGCTCGCGGTCGCGGTGCTCAGCGCGCGTTCCTTGGCCTCGATCAGCTCCAGCCGTTCCTCGATGCGGGCCGAATTGTAGAAGCGGCGGATCCGCGCGGCAATGACGCGGGCGACGATCGACGGCGTCAGCTCCCCGGATGCCGGCAACAGCCACGCCCGGTTCTCGTCGAACTTGCCGACGACGCGGGGGCGCACGTCCTCGCGCCAGTTGTAGAGCTGTTCCTTCAGCTGGTTCTCGATGACCGCCCGCTTCTCCTCGACGACCAGGACTTCCTCGAGCCCTTCGGCGAAGTGGCGGGCGCCCTCGCGCTCCAGCGGCCAGACCATGCCGACCTTGTAGAGCCGGATGCCGATCTCGGCGGCCAGCTTGTCGTCGATTCCCAGATCGTCGAACGCCTGGCGGACGTCGAGATAGGACTTGCCCGTGGTGATGATGCCGAGCCTGGGCTTGGGCGCGTCGATGACGATGCGGTCGAGCTTGTTGGCGCGGGCAAATTCCAACGCCGCATAGACCTTGTGGCGCTGCAGCCGGTCTTCCGCCTCGAGCACCGCGTCGGGCCAGCGGATATTGAGGCCGCCGGTGGGAATCTCGATCTCCGGCAGGATGATCTGCAGCCGCGACGGGTCGACATGGACCGACGCCGAGCTCTCGACGGTTTCGGTCTGGCACTTGAACGCGACCCAGCAGCCGGAAAACCGGCTCATCGCCCAGCCGAGCAGGCCGTAATCCAGATATTCCTGGACGCTGGCCGGGTTCAGCATCGGCACCATGACCGACATCATGTTGTGTTCGTTCTGGTGCGGCACGGTCGACGAGGCCGCGGCGTGGTCGTCGCCGATCAGCAGCAGCACGCCACCATGCCTGGACGTGCCGGCGGCATTGGCATGGCGGATCACGTCCATCGAGCGGTCGACGCCCGGGCCCTTGCCGTACCACATCGAGAACACGCCGTCGTAGCGTGCCTGGGGGAAAAGATTGAGCTGCTGGCTGCCCCAGACCGAGGTCGCGGCCAGATCCTCGTTCAGCCCGGGCTGAAAGTGGATATGGCTCTCCTTGAGGAACTTCTTCGCCTTCCACAGCGACTGGTCGAACATGCCAAGCGGTGAGCCGCGGTAACCGGAGATGAAGCCGGCAGTGTTCAGCCCGTCGGCCAGATCGCGTTGACGCTGCATCAGCGGCAGGCGGACCAAGGCCTGCGTGCCGGTCAGGAACACCCGGCCCTTGTCGAGCGCGTATTTGTCGTCGAGCGTTACATTGGCGAGCGTCATGGCTGGCTCTGTCCTCCCATATCGACTTGTAGCAACACTAGGGCGGCGACTGATCAATGTCAATTAGGTAAGTAGTGTTGACCTTTTTTCATTTTTTCTTCTTCTTGTGATATTCTGTTTCTACTTGTCTGGCAAAACGACAAGGATGTTGCGCAACCTTGCCCGTTTGCCGTCGAAACCGGCAGAATCGCTTAAATCTCACACCATCGGGAGGTGGCGGATGTCAGGTGGTGACGGGGCGGCCGGTCCGGTCTATCTTCCCGCGCGCCTGAGAGATTTGGAGGGGTGATGACGGTTCTCGTCACCGGCGTTGCCGGCTTCATCGGCTATCACGTGGCCACCGCGCTGCTGGCGCGGGGTGAGCGGGTGGTCGGGGTCGACAACGTCAACGATTATTACGACGTCCGGCTGAAGCGCGCCCGCCTGGCGCGGCTCGGTGCGTTCGGCGCGTTCACGTTCGTCGAGGCCGACATTTCCGATCGCGACGCCATTCTCGGCCTCGGCGCCAGCCATCCCGGCATCGACCGGATCATCCATCTCGCCGCCCAGGCCGGCGTGCGCTATTCGCTGACCAACCCGTTTGCCTATATCCAGTCGAACGTGCTGGGCCATACGGTGATGCTGGAACTGGCGCGGGCGCTGAAGACCCGGCATTTCGTCTATGCCTCGTCGTCGTCGGTCTATGGCGGCAACGAGAAGCTGCCGTTCTCGGTCGAGGACCGGGTCGACCAGCCGGTCTCGCTCTATGCCGCGACCAAGCGGGCCGACGAACTGATCTCGCATTCCTACGCCCATCTCTACCGCCTGCCCCAGACTGGCCTGCGCTTCTTCACCGTCTACGGGCCCTGGGGCCGGCCCGACATGGCGCTGTTCCTGTTCACCAAGGCGATCCTGGAAGACCGGCCGATCGACCTCTACAACGGCGGCGAGATGAGCCGCGATTTCACCTATATCGACGACATCGTCGCCGGGGTGATCGCCGTGCTCGACCATCCGCCGGGCGATGACGGCAAGGCGGCGCCAGCGCGGCTCTACAATATCGGCAATCACCGTCCCGAACCGCTTGAGCGGATGGTGACGGTGCTGGAACAGACGCTGGGCAAGACGGCCCGGCGCAACCTGATGCCGATGCAGCCGGGCGACGTGCGGGCCTCGGCCGCCGACATCGATGCGATCCAGCAGGACCTCGGCTTCCAGCCATCGACGCCGATCGATGTCGGGATTCCGCGTTTCGTGCAATGGTATCGCGACTACTACATGGCATGAGGCAGCGGCCGATGTCCGACACGCCGCCCCCCGGCAGCTTCGATCCCGACGGTCTCGACCCCGCCATCATCCAGGCGATCGTTTCCGGGGGCATTCCGCATTATGGCGCGCTCGGCGTGCAGTTCGTCACCGCCGGGCGCAACGCCGCCACGCTGCGACTGCCCTATCGCGAAGACTTCATCGGCGATCCCGAGACCGGCACGCTGCATGGCGGGGTGATCACCACGCTGATCGACAGCGTCTGCGGTATTGCCGTGTTCATGGCGATGGGCCGGCTGCTGCCGATCGCGACCCTCGACCTGCGCATCGACTACCTCAAGCCCGCCACTGCCGGGCTCGACGTGCTGGCGGTGGCCGAATGCTACAAGGTGACGCGCTCGATCGCCTTCCTGCGCGCCCGGGCCCATCACGAGGGAACACCCGACGACCTGATCGCCACCTGCGCGTCCACTTTCATGCTCGGTTCGTCCGGCGAAGTGCCGTTCCCGAGGAATGCCAAGGTGCCGCAATGACGCTGCTCGACGCCGTGCGGCGGGCCAAGGAGACCGGCGATGCCACCCATGTCGTCTCGGCCATTCCCTATTTCCGCTTCCTCGGGCTGCAGGTCGGGCGCGATGCCGAGGGCTCGTTCTGCCAGCTGCCGGAAGATCCCCGGCTGATCGGCAATCCGCGATTGCCGGCGCTGCACGGCGGCGTCGTCGGCGCCTTGCTCGAATCGGCGGCGATCGTCGAGCTGATCATGACCTCGGAAGCCGAGATCCTGCCCAAGACGATCAACATCACCATCGACTACCTGCGCTCGGCCCGGCCGATCCTGACGTTTGCCCGCGGCAGCGTCACCAAGCACGGCCGTCGCGTCGCCAATGTCCGGGTCGAAGCCTGGCAGGAAGACCGCGCAAAACCGGTCGCCGCCGCCCATGCCCACTTCCTGATCGCCTGACGCGCCCTATCTATAGGGGCGTGTGCCCCGAGGAGCCCGAGAGAATGACCGGAAACATCGCGGCCGAGGATCTCGGCCCCCTGCCGACCTGGAACCTGACTGATCTCTATGCCGGCCCCGACGCCCCGGCGCTGAAGGCCGATATCGCCGCGGCCAAGGCCGAGGCCGAGGCCTACGCGGCCCGCTACAAGGGCCGCATCGGCGAACTCGACGGCGATGCGCTGGCCGCCGCGATCGCCGACTACGAACGCCAGCAGGACCGGCTCGGCCGCATCGGCTCCTATGCCGGGCTCTACCATGCCGAGGACCTGACAGACGCCGCCCGCGGCCGCTTTGCCCAGACCACGCGCGAAGCGCTGAACGAGGTCTATTCGGCGCTGTTGTTCTTTGCGCTGGAACTGAACCGGATCGAGGATGCCGATCTCGCGGCGAAGTACGAAGCCTCGTCCGGCCTGCGCCATTACGAGCCGTTCCTGCGCGACGTGCGGTCGTTCCGTCCCCATCAGCTCGGCGACGATCTCGAGGCGCTGCTGCTCGACAAGTCGGTGACCGGTTCGGCCGCCTGGGTTCGCCTCTACGACGAAATGTTGGCGGGCTGGCGCGTGCCGCTGCGCGGGCAGGAGCTGAGCCTGGAGCAGGCGCTGGCCAATCTGTCCGAACCCGACCGCGTCCTGCGCGCCGAGACCGCGGTCGCGCTCGACCACGTCTTCGACCACGACGTGCGCACGATCGCCCTGGTCATGAACACGATCGTCAAGGACAAGGCGGTCGAGGACAAGTGGCGCAAGTTCCCGACGCCGGCGGCCAGCCGCCATCTCGCCAATTTCGTCGAGGAAGAAACCGTGGCCGCTCTGGCCGCCGCGGTGCGCGACAGCTATCCGCGGCTGTCGCATCGCTACTATCGCCTGAAGGCCAAATGGCTCGGCCTCGACAAGCTCGCCCATTACGACCGCAACGCACCATTGCCCGAGGCCGACGAGCGCAGCGTACCCTGGCGCGAGGCCGAGCAGACCGTGCTGGACGCCTATGGCCGGTTTTCGCCGCGCCTGGCCGATCTCGGCCGGCAGTTCTTCGAGAAGAACTGGATCGACGTGCCGGCCCGGCCGGGCAAGGCCGGCGGCGCCTTCGCCCATCCGACGGTGCCGAGCGCACATCCCTATCTGCTGCTGAACTACCAGGGCCGGCTGCGCGACGTGATGACGCTCGCCCATGAACTGGGCCACGGCGTCCACCAGGTGCTGGCGGCCGAACAGGGTGCGCTGATGTGCGACACCCCGCTGACGCTTGCCGAGACCGCGTCGGTGTTCGGCGAACAGCTGACGTTCCGCGCCCTGCTGGCCCAGACCTCGGGGACCGAGCGCCGCATCATGCTGGCGCGCAAGGTCGAGGACATGCTGAACACCGTGGTGCGCCAGACCGCGTTCTACGAATTCGAGCGCCGTGTCCATGCCGCCCGCGCCGAGGGTGAGCTGTCGGTCGAGGATCTCGACGCCCACTGGCTGGCGGTGCAGACCGAAAGCCTCGGCGATGCCTTCTCGTTCGACGACACCTATCGCCATTACTGGTGCTACATCTCGCACTTCATCCACGCGCCGTTCTACGTCTACGCCTATGCCTTCGGCGATTGCCTGGTGAACGCGCTGTACGCCGCCTACGAGGCCCAGCCCGACGGGTTTGCCGAAAAGTATTTCGCCATGCTGCGGGCGGGCGGCACCCTGCGGCACAAGGAACTGCTGGCCCCGTTCGGTCTCGACGCCACCGACCCGGCCTTCTGGTCCAAGGGCCTCGACCTGATCGGGCGGTTCATCGACGAGCTGGAGCAGCCTTGAGCGACGAAGACGACAGCCTGGGCGGCCGCGTCCGCCGCTACGCCCGGGTCGGGGCCGCCGTCGGCGGCCTCGCGGCCCGGCTGGGGGCCGAGCGCTATCTCGGCGTCAAGGTCGACCGCGGGCAGCATGCCAGCGAACTGAAGCGGGCTCTCGGCGGTCTGAAGGGCCCGCTGATGAAGGTCGCGCAGATCATGTCGACCATCCCCGACGCCCTGCCCAAGGAATACGTGCAGGAGCTGAGCCAGCTGCAGGCCAATGCCCCGGCGATGGGATGGGCCTTCGTCCAGCGCCGGATGATGAGCGAGCTGGGCCCGGCCTGGCGCAGCCGCTTCGAGCGTTTCGACAAGGAGGCGATCGCCGCGGCGTCGCTGGGGCAGGTCCATCAGGCAGTGGCCAAGGGCGACGAACGGCTGCTCGCGGTCAAGCTGCAATATCCCGACATGGCCTCCGCGGTCGAGGCCGACCTCAAGCAGCTGCGCCTGATCTTTTCGATCTACCGCCGCTACGATGCCGCGATCGATACCAGCCACGTCCATGCCGAGATCGCCGACCGCCTGCGCGAGGAGCTCGACTACGCGCTCGAGGCCCGGCACATGCGGCTCTATGCCCATATGCTCAGGGACGAGGCGGGTGTGCATGTGCCCGAGCTGATCCCGGCCTTGTCGACCTCGCGCCTCCTGACGATGACCTGGCTGGACGGCCGCTCGCTCGCCCAGGTCGAGGACGAGCCGCAGGAAATCCGCAACCGGATCGCCATGAACCTGTTCCGCGCCTGGTATGTGCCGTTCTACGAGTACGGCGTCATCCACGGCGATCCCCATCTCGGCAATTACGCCGCGCGGCCCGACCAGTCGATCAATCTGCTCGATTTCGGCTGCATCCGCATATTCCCGGCGCGCTTCGTCCGCGGCGTGATCGACCTCTATCACGCGATTGCCCGCGACGATCGCGATCTTGCCGTGCATGCCTACGAGACCTGGGGGTTCAAGGGCCTGTCGGCCGAGATGATCGAGACCCTCAATCTCTGGGCCTCGTTCCTCTACGCCCCGCTTCTCGAGGATCGCCCGCGGCGAATCCAGGAACTGGAACAGACCGGTCTCTATGGCCGCGAGGTGGCCGAGACCGTCCACCAGAAACTGCGCGAGCATGGCGGCGTCACCCCGCCGCGCGAGTTCGTCTTCATGGATCGCGCGGCGATCGGCCTGGGCGGCGTCTTCCTGCGGCTTAAGGCCGAGATCAACTGGCACCGGCTGTTCCACGACCTGATCGACCGTTTCGACGAAGCGGCGCTGGCCGAGCGCCAGGCTGCCGCCCTGGCGGTGGCGGGGTTGCCCGCCGCGCCGTAGCGCCTCAGCGCCACTCGACGGTTTCGCCGCGCCGCCGTGCCGCCGCCCTTTGCGGTGACCAGACCGGCTGCGGCGTCGGCCGGCCGTAGTACCAGCCCTGGCCGTAGGTGACGCCGAGCCGGCTCAGCGCCTTCTCCTGCGCAGCCGTCTCGACCATTTCGGCGATGGTCTCCACGCCGAGATCATGGCAAAGCCCGATCATGCTCTTGAGCAGCGCATCGTCGCGACGCGACTGGCCGATGCGGCTGACATAGGCGCCATCGAGCTTGACGTGATCGACGGTCAGCGCCTGCAGATAGCGGAACGACGAAGCGCCGGCGCCGAAATCGTCGAGGCAGACGGCGAAGCCCTGGCGCCGGATTGCCTGGATGATGTGATCGGCCCGCGTGAGATCCTCGAGCTCGGCGCTTTCGGTCACCTCGAGCAGCAGCGACGGCGCGATGTCGTTGTTGGCCGCCAGCAGTGCCAGCAGCGCGTCGACGAAGATACCGCTCGACAGCGATCGTCCGGAGATGTTGACGGCCAGCGCCACCGGCCTGGGTGCGGCCTGGATGACGCGCGCCGCGCGCTTGCAGACCAGCAGGTCGAAGCTTTCGATCAGCCCGACCTGCTCGGCGAACTGGATCTTCTCGAACGGGCTGCGATCGGGCTCGAAGCGGGCGAGCACTTCGAAATGGTGCAGCGTGCCCTCGGCGATCGAGACGATCGGCTGGTAGAGGAGGCCGAAGGCATCGTCGCGCATCGTCGCGCTGAGGCTGTTGATCTGGTTGAGCGTGTCGGTGACCATGGTCTCGAACGCTTGCGCCAGGTTCTGCGGCGCATCGGCCGCGACGCCCTGGGCGACGAAGCGGTTGATCACGAAGCGCACGGCCTTGAGCCGCTTCTCCTCGTCGAGCATCGGATCGTCGAGCGACAGCGACTGGCGCTGCACCGCGAGATCCATGCCCGCCTGCTGGCCGCGGGCGACGATGGCGGCGATGGCCTCGCCCAGCCGCGCGCCATCGGGCTGGTGGACCAGCCCGAAGCGATCGTCGCCCAGCCGGCCGGCGGCCGTGCCGTCGACCGATGCCGTGCGCAGGATCGCACCGATGCTGGCGACCAGTTCATCGGCCGTGGCATTGGCGTGGTTGCCCAGGCCGGGCACTTCCAGCAGGGACAGCGTCATCGACTGGCCATAGCCGGCCGCGCGTCGGCCGAGCTGATCGACGGCATCGCCGAAGCTGTGCTGGTCCAGCAGCTGCGACTGCACCTCGCGGCGGCGCGCCGACGCCTCTTCCGCGATCGCCGCGGGCACGGCAGACAGGCCGCAGGAAAGTTTTCCGTCGTTGGGCTGGCGGAACAGGCTCAGCGTCGCGAAACGGGGCTGCTCGGCCGTTCCGTCGGCGAGGCGCACGAGGATGGGGCCAGCCCGGTATCCGCCGGCGAGCTGCTCGGCCAGCCGCAGCACCAGCGGTCGGTCGCCCGGCTCGAACAGGCCGGTCCAGGCCATGCCGGGCAGGCTTTCCTCGCTCCGGTGCAGCAGGCACTGGGCCGCACCCACGGCAAAGCCGATGCAGCCGTCCGGCTCGATCTCGAGCAGCACGTCGGCACTGGCAAAAGCCAGCGAGAGGAACCGGGTGAGCTTCTGGTGCATGGATCGGCTTGGCGCCCGTTCAGCTTGGTATGCGACTTCTACACCGCCGCGATGGCAGGACCTTGTAGCGAATCGTAAATACTCATGACCTCAGCGTAACAAGATACCTATCGTTTCGAATTGAGTAAATGTTTCTCTATTTACGGATGATGTAAGAAATTTTTCGGACATTTGTCTTCGGATACTTGTGACATATTTGGGTTTTTATCATCCTTTTATTTTCCAGACTTTGGAACCAGACATATCGTCGTTGCTGCCACTGGAACATCCAATGGGGGATCAGCAATGAAATCACTCGCAATCGCGCTGGGGCTGGGGGCAATGCTCGTGCCCGCCGCCCTGTCGGCCCACGGCACCATGGAGCTGCCGATCAGCCGGGTCTATGCCTGCTACAAGGAGGGGCCGGAGAACCCGAAAACCGCCGCCTGCAAGGATGCCAAGGCGATCGGCGGCACCCAGCCGTTCTACGACTGGAACGAAGTCAACCAGGGCGCGGCCAATGGCCAGCATCAGGCGCTGGTGCCGGATGGGACGCTCTGCGCCGGGGGGCGCGACAAGTATCGCGGCTTCAACCAGGCCCGCGCCGACTGGACGACCACGCCGATCGTTCCCGATGCCGGGGGCAACTTCACCTTCGTCTTCTATGCGACGGCACCGCATGCGGTGAAGTCTTTCGATCTTTACGTCACCCGCAGCGGCTGGAATCCGGCGTCCAGCCTGAAATGGGGCGACCTCGAGAAATTTGCCTCGGTCGGCAATCCGGTCCGTGATGGCCAGCGCTACCGGATGACCGTGCCGCTGCCGGCCGGCCGGACCGGTCAGCACGTCATCTATGCGGTGTGGCAGCGTTCCGACAGCCCGGAAGCCTTCTATGCCTGCTCGGACGTCCGCTTCTCCGACGATCCGGCGCCGCCGCCGGCGGCCGTGACCTGGGAAGAGGTGAACCAGGTCAATGCCCAGACCGACCTGCCGGCCGGTTCGACCGCCAAGCTGCGCGTCTTCGACCCGAACGGCGGCGACGCGGCGACCTACAGCGTCGCGCTGACCGCCGACACGGGCAAGGCCGCCAATTGGCCGGCCACGCTTGCCGCCACCGTCAATGCCGCTTCGCCGGTGTTCCGGATCGGCGTCCTGTCGACCGCCAGCGGCACCGCGACGATCACCCCGGTCAAGTCGGCGACGGGGAACCGCGTCTATCGCAACCAGGCCTATCCCGGCTACACCTACAACATCGACATCGACATTCCCGGTCCGGTGACGCCGCCGAGCGCGAGCGAATGGCGCGAGGGCGTCGCCTATGCCCTCGGCCAGGTCGTGACCTGGCAGGGCCGCAGCTATAAATGCCTGCAGCCCCACACCGCCTGGGTCGGTGCCAACTGGACGCCGTCGTCCAGCCCCGCCCTCTGGCAGGCAGTGTAAGCCCCGCTATCGCGTGACCCTCCCGATGATGTAGAAATCGTCTGCAATCATCGGGAGGGTTTCAGTGACCATCGATCCGCAATCCACCGTCGTCATCGCCCTTCTGGTTCTCGGTGTCGCGCTGGTCATGGCCGGCGTCAAGACCGTGGGGCAGGGCCAGGAATGGACGGTCGAGCGGCTGGGGCGCTATACTCGGACGCTGAAGCCGGGGCTGAACCTGATCCTGCCGTTCGTCGAGCGGATCGGCCACAAGCTCAACGTCATGGAAGTGGTGTTGAACGTGCCGAGCCAGGAGGTGATCACGCGCGACAACGCGACGGTGATGGTCGACGGCGTCGTCTTCTACCAGGTGCTCGACGCGGCCAAGGCCGCCTACGAGGTGCAGAACCTGGAACTGGCGCTGGCCAGCCTTGCCATGACCAACGTGCGTTCGGTGATCGGTTCGCTCGACCTCGACGAGGTGCTGTCGCAGCGCGACCAGATCAACCAGCGCCTGTTGACGGTGATCGACCAGGCGACGTCGCCCTGGGGCGTCAAGGTCAGCCGGATCGAATTGTCGAACATCCAGCCGCCGGCCAACCTGCTGGCGGCGATGGCCAAGCAGATGACGGCCGAGCGCGAGAAGCGCGCCGACATCCTGGCGGCCGAAGGTGCCAAGCAGTCGGCGATCCTGCGCGCCGAGGGCGAGAAGCAGGCCGCCATTCTCGAGGCCGAGGGCAAGCGCGAAGCCGCCTTTCGCGAGGCCGAGGCGCGCGAGCGCCAGGCCGCGGCGGAGGCGGAGGCGACGCGCGCGGTCTCGGCCTCGATCGCCTCGGGCGACATTGCCGCGGTCAATTATTTCGTCGCCACCCGCTATATCGACGCGTTGCAGGCCTTCGCCCAGTCGCCCAACCAGAAGGTGCTGATGCTGCCGGTCGAGGCGACCGGCGTGCTCGGTGCCCTGTCGGGCATAACTGACCTGGTCAAGGAAGCCGCCCAGCGCGGCAAGGCGCCGTGACCGGCTTCCTGGGCCAGGTCGAGCCCTGGCACTGGATGGCGCTCGGCGTCGTGCTGATGCTGGCGGAACTGGTGCTGCCGGGCGCCTATCTGCTGTGGCTTGGTCTTGCCGCGCTCGCCACCGGTCTTGTCGCCTGGGGCGTTTCCGACCTCGCCTGGCAGGGACAGGGGCTGGTTTTCCTCGCCGCCCTCGCCCTCAGCCTCGGCCTGTCGCTGTGGCGCCGCCGGCAGGCGGCCGATGCCGCGGCCCATCTGAACCAGGGTGCCGACCGGCTGCTCGGCCGTCACGGCACGCTCGTCACCGCGCTGCATAACGGGCGCGGCCGTGCCGAGATCGAGGGGACCACCTGGCCGGTTGCCGGCCCCGACCTGCCGGCCGGCACACGGGTCGAAGTGTTCGGGCGCGACGGGGCCGATCTCCTGGTCCGCGCGGTCGGCGAAGGGCGCTGACCGCCGGTATATGTCCGCTTTGCACCGCAACATTGTTTTGCTATTAACGAACGCCTTGTAATCGTATTGCCTTCCACAGAGAAATTAGGGGGAATGTCATGGCCACTACCGAGACCGCCAACAAGGGCGCGATGGACATCAAAGCCCATCAGAAGACGTGGTCGGGCTTCATCACTCTGTCCTGGTGGACCATCGGCATCATCGTCGTGATCCTGGCGCTGATGGCGGCGTTCCTGCTGCACAGCCCGCCCCGCCCGATGTAAGGGGTCCGGTACCGATCATGAAAATCGCGATCCCGAAGGAACGCCGGGACGGGGAACGGCGCGTCGCCGCGACACCCGAAACGGTGAAGAAGCTTGTCGGCCTGGGCCAGACCGTCGTCGTCGAGACCGGCGCCGGCCTCGGCGCCTCGATCCCCGACAGCCAGTTCGTCGAGGCCGGCGCGCAGATTGCGCCGGACGCCGCCGCGGCGCTCGGCGATGCCGACCTCGTGCTCAAGGTGCGGGCGCCGCTGACGCCGGAAGAGGGCGGGCCGGACGAACTGGCGCTGCTCAAGCGCGGTGCCTTCCTGCTGGCGATCCTGCAGCCCTATCAGCGCAAGGACCAGGTCAAGGCCTATGCCGCGGCCGGCGTCAATGCGATGGCGATGGAGCTGATCCCGCGCATCACCCGCGCCCAGTCGATGGACGTGCTGTCCAGCCAGGCCAATCTCGCCGGCTACAAGTCCGTGCTCGACGCGACCGAGCATTACGGCCGCGCCATGCCGATGATGATGACCGCCGCCGGCACCGTGGCGCCGGCGCGGGTCTTCATCATGGGCGTCGGCGTCGCCGGCCTGCAGGCGATCGCCACCGCCCGCCGCCTCGGCGCCGTGGTCTCGGCGACCGACGTGCGCCCGGCGACCAAGGAGCAGGTCGAGAGCCTCGGCGGCAAGTTCGTCTGGGTCGACGACGAAGAGTCGCGCCAGGCCCAGACCGCCGGCGGCTACGCCAAGGAAATGTCGGACGCCTACAAGGCCAAGCAGGCCGCGCTGATCGCCGACACGATCAAGAAGCAGGACATCGTCATCACCACCGCCCTGATCCCCGGCCGGCCCGCGCCGCGCCTGGTCTCGGCCGAGATGGTGCGCTCGATGAAGCCGGGCTCGGTGATCGTCGACCTCGCCGCCGAGGCCGGCGGCAACTGCGAACTGACCCAGCCCGGCAAGGTCGTCGACGTCGACGGGGTCACCATCGTCGGCCATCTGAACAACCCGAGCCGCCTGGCGGTCGACACCTCGGCGCTCTACGCCAAGAACCTGCTCAACCTGCTCGGCCTGATGATCGACAAGACGTCGAAGGAACTGAAGGTCGACTGGGACGACGAAATCATCAAGGGCATCGCGCTGACCCGCGACGGCCAGATCGTCAACCCGCAGCTCAAGGATGGGGCCGCCTGATGGAAGCGCTCGCAGTCGATCCCTTCGTCTTCCGCCTCGCGATCTTCGTCCTGGCGATCTTCGTCGGCTACTACGTGGTCTGGAGCGTCACCCCGGCGCTGCACACGCCCCTGATGGCCGTCACCAACGCGATCTCGTCGGTCATCGTCGTCGGCGCGCTGATCGCCGCCGGGCCGGAGGGCGAGTGGACCTTGTCCAAGATCTTCGGCCTGGTCGCCGTGGCGCTGGTCGCGGTCAACATCTTCGGCGGCTTCCTGGTGACCCAGCGAATGCTTGCCATGTACAAGAAAAAAGAAAAGTGAGGGCGCGCGATGTCGGTTAATCTCGCGGCCTTCCTCTATCTCGTCTCGTCTGTCCTGTTCATCCTGGCCCTGCGCGGGCTGTCCAGCCCGGCGACGAGCCGGCGCGGCAACACCATGGGCATGATTGGCATGGCGATCGCGATCGTCACGACGATCGCGGCGCCGGGTGTGCATGCCTACCTGCCGATCATCATCTTCCTCGCGGTCGGCGGCATCGCCGGCGCCGTGATCGCGCGCAAGATCGAGATGACGGCGATGCCGCAGCTGGTCGCGGCCTTCCACAGCCTGGTCGGCCTCGCCGCCGTGCTGGTGGCGGCCGCCGCCTACTACAATCCCGCCGCCTACGGCATCGTCGATGCCGCGGGCCAACTCAAAGTAGCCAGCCGCGTCGAAATGGCGCTCGGCATCGTCATCGGCGCGATCACCTTCTCCGGTTCGATCATCGCCTTCACCAAGCTGCAGGGCCTGGTGTCCGGCAGCCCGGTGACCTTCAAGGGCCAGCATCTCGTCAACCTGATCATCGGCCTCGTCATCGTCGGGCTGATGGTCGCCTTCGCCGTCGACCCGTCGTCGAAGACCATCTTCTGGGGCATGACGGCGCTGGCCTTCCTGATCGGGGTCCTGATCATCATCCCGATCGGCGGCGCCGACATGCCGGTGGTGGTGTCGATGCTGAACAGCTATTCCGGCTGGGCGGCGTCGGGCATCGGCTTCACGCTGGAGAACAACGCGCTGATCATCACCGGCGCGCTGGTCGGCTCGTCCGGCGCGATCCTGTCCTACATCATGTGCAAGGGCATGAACCGGTCGTTCTTCAACGTCATCCTCGGCGGGTTCGGCGGCGATGCCGGCGCCGCCGCGGCGGGCGGCGGCAAGGTCGACCGGCCCTACAAGGCCGGCTCGGCCGACGATGCGGCCTTCATCATGAAGAACGCGGGCAAGGTCATCATCGTGCCGGGCTACGGCATGGCGGTGGCCCAGGCCCAGCATGCGCTGCGCGAGATGGCCGACAAGCTGAAGGCCGAGGGGGTCGAGGTCAAATACGCGATCCATCCCGTCGCCGGCCGCATGCCCGGTCACATGAACGTGCTGCTGGCCGAAGCCAACGTGCCCTATGACGAGGTGTTCGAGCTGGAGGAGATCAACTCCGAGTTCACCCAGGCCGACGTCGCCTTCGTCATCGGCGCCAACGACGTGACCAACCCGGCGGCGCGCGACGATCCGAAAAGCCCGATCTTCGGCATGCCGATCCTCGACGTCGACCGCGCCAAGACGGTGCTGTTCATCAAGCGCTCGATGGGCTCGGGTTATGCCGGCATCGACAACGAGCTGTTCTACAAGGACAACACGATGATGCTGCTGGCCGACGCCAAGAAGATGGTCGACGATATCGTCAAGGCCATCTGAGGCTTTTGCCGACGACGCAGTCCAACGGCGGGGCAGCGATGCCCCGCCGTTTTTCTTCAGGGAGGAAACCCCGTGAAAGCAGTCCGCTATTCCACCTTCGGTCCGGCCCACGAAGTCGCCGAGCTGATCGACCTGCCGGCGCCCGAGGCGCCCGGTGCCGGCGAGGTGCTGGTCGATCTCGAGGCCAGCCCGATCAATCCCGCCACCTTGCTGCAGTTCGAGGGGCGGTATGGCGCCAAGCCGCCCGCCCTGCCGGTGATGGCCGGCAGCGAGGGGACCGGCAAGGTCACTGCGGTGGGCGAGGGCGTGACCCATCTCAAGGTCGGCGACCGGGTGCAGATCCTGTTCGGATCCAGCGGCAACTGGCGCGAGACGATCGTGGCCAAGGCTGCCCGGCTGTTCGCGCTGCCCGAAGGCGCCGATCCGCTGCAACTGGCGATGTTCGGCGTCAACCCGCCGACCGCCTGGCTGATGCTGAACGACTACGTCAAGCCCGAGGCCGGCGGCTGGGTGATCCAGAACGCCGCGAATTCGGGTGTCGGCCACAACGTCATCGTCCTGGCCAAGTCGCTCGGCCTGAAGACGGTCAACGTCGTGCGTCGTGCCGAACTGGCCGGCGAACTGACCGCGCTGGGCGCCGACGTCGTGCTGGTCGACGGGCCGGACCTGGCCCAGCGTGTCCGCGCCGCGATCGGCGACGGCGTGCTGAAGCTCGGCATCGACGCGGTCGGCGGCGAGGCCACGGCGCGGATCGGCGCCAGTCTCGACGACGGCGGCACCGTGGTCAGCTACGGCCTGCTGTCGGGCGAGCCGTTCCGGCTCGACGCGCGCGAGGTGGTGTTCCGCAACGTCGCCTTGCGCGGCTTCTGGCTGCAGCACTGGTTCATGTCGGCCAAGCCGCAGGAGATGCAGGAAGTGTTCGGCCGCCTGATCGGGCTGATCGCCAAGGGGGTCATCAAGGTCCCGGTCGCCGCGACCTACCCGCTGGCCCGGATCCACGAGGCCCTGGCCCATGCCGCCCGCGAGGCGCGCGGCGGCAAGGTGCTGGTGACCGGCCCGGCCTGGAAGGGATAGGTCAGCCAGCGGTCCCGACGTATTTTGTCGGCGGCTGGCCGAGGACCCGCCGGAACATCGCGGTGAACGCCGACGGGCTGCGATAGCCCAGGCTCGGCGCCAGCCGTTCGACCGGCTCGCCCTCGGCCAGCCGCGCGACCGCCTCGATCAGCCGGGCCTGCTGGCGCCAGGCGGTGAAGGACAGGCCGGTCTCGGCCCGGAACAGCCGCGCCAGCGTCCGGGTCGATGCCCCGGCCCGATCGGCCCAGTCATCGAGGCCGGCGGCGTCCTCCGGCCGGTCGAGCAGGCCCTCGCACAGCCGTCGCAGCCTGATGTCGCGCGGCATCGGCAGATACAGCCGATGCTGGCCGGCCGCGGCGATCTCGTCCAGCAGCAGCGCCGAGACATGGGCCTGGCGCGGCGACTGGGGGCCGTCCAGCGGATCCTCGATCGCGGCCAGGATCAGCGCCCGCAACAGCGGCGAAACCTCGATCACCCGTGCGGTCGCCGGCATGGTCGCCGCGGCCGGGCCGGTCACCAGAACCGAACGCATGGTCAGCGCGCCGCGCACGATCACCTCGTGCTCGACGCCGGCCGGCAGCCAGACGGCCCGCAGCGGCGGCACCACCCAGGCCCCGTCGGCCGTGCCGACGCGCATGACGCCCGAGGTGGCATAGAGCAACTGGGCATGGCGATGGGTATGCGGGGTGATGTGGTGGCCCGGTGCGTAATGGTTGGCCAGCGCGGCGACGGCGCGGGGCAGGGCATCCATCACCGGTTCCAGTTCGACGGTATTTTGTGGGCGTTGCGGCATGTCCGATTCGCGATGATCAATGGCAAGACGGCTTGCGGCGGACATATTACCCTGGCCCGGTCTCAAGGGAGAGTCCGGGAATGACCGCCAGGCGCATCATCACCTTCATCAATATCGCGCATACGCTCGATCACCTGGTCATGCTGATCCTGCCCACCGCGGTGCTCGGCATGGCCGGGGTGTTCGGCCTCGGCTATGGCGAAATCCTGTCGCTGTCGATCGGCGGGTTCATCGCCTTCGGTGCCGGCTCGCTGCCGGCCGGTTGGCTCGGCGACCGGTGGAGCCGGCGACACATGATGACGGTCTTCTTCATCGGCACCGGGGCGGCCTGCATCCTGGCCGGGCTGTCGACCAGCGCGCCGATGTTTGCCGTATCGCTGACCCTGGTCGGGCTGTTTGCCGCGATCTATCACCCGGTCGGCGGGGCGCTGCTGGTGGCGAGCGCGGCCAAGCTTGGCCGCACCATCGGCTTCAATGGCGTCTGCGGCAATCTGGGGGTCGCCGGGGCCGCGCTGATCACCGGGGCGATTACCCAGGCCTTCGGCTGGCGGGCGGCCTTCATCGTGCCGGGTCTGGCCGCGATCGCCGCCGGCATCGCCTATGTCCTGCTGGTGCACGACGTCGAGGGCGCCAAGGTGGTGCGCAAGGTGCAGGTGGCGCTGCCGCCGCGGGCGGTGATGATCCGGGCCTTCGCCGTGCTGGCCGTCGTCACCATCGCCGGCGGGGTGGTGTTCAATGCCGCCACCGTCGCGTTGCCGAAGCTGCTCGACGAGCGCCTGCCCAGCTTTGCCGACCAGCCGTTCGGCGTCGGCGCCATCGCCAGCCTCGTCTACCTCGCCGGCGCGCTGGCCCAGGCCTCGATCGGCTCGGTGATCGACCGCGTGCCGTTGAAGACGGTCTTCGTGCCGCTGGCGATCCTGCAGGCGCCTTGCCTTTATTTCGCGGCGACTGCCGAAGGCTGGGCGGTGGTCTGGCTGACGGTGCCGCTGATGGTCGCGATCTTCGGCCAGGTCACCGTCAACGATGCGATGATCGCTCGCTATACCGCCGACGAATGGCGCGCCCGGGCCTTTTCGGTGCGCTACTTCATGTCGTTTGCCGCGGCTGCGACCGCGGTGCCGATGGTCGCCGGGCTGCACGAGAAGACCGGGGGCTTCGCCACGACCTTCATGGTGCTGGCGGCGGGCGGCCTGATCATCTTCCTGGCGGCGCTGATGTTCCCGCTGCGGCGCGAGGAAGTGGCGCCGCAACTCGCGACCGGCGCGGCCGAATAGCCGTCTCGCCTGATCCCTGTCCCCCGAGTCGCCCGACTCGGGGCGGCAGCACTTTTCGGCTTCGGAAAACACCAAAAGCCGCCTGAGCAAGGCCCAGGCGGCTCACAGGCCGGTGCGAATGTCGACAGAAGGCTTAGGCGGCGCCTTCGCGCTGGGCGCGCTTGCGGGCCAGCTTGCGGGCGCGGCGGACAGCTTCGGCCTTTTCACGGGCGCGCTTCTCCGACGGCTTCTCGTAATGGCCGCGAAGCTTCATTTCACGGAAGATGCCTTCACGCTGCATCTTCTTCTTGAGGGCCTTGAGCGCCTGGTCGACGTTATTGTCGCGAACGAGTACCTGCACGGCTTGCCGCCTACCTTCCGAAATCTTCCTGGTTGCACCGGGACGGCCGCATGCATGGGCGTTTCCGCCCGTGTCCGATGCTGGCCGAAGGCCGGTTCTCTACCATGGGTCCGCGGGAATGTGAAGCGCAAAGGTCAGGGTTTCAGCCAGCCCTGCGCCTGGCCGGTGGCCGCGATCCGGTCGGCCACCTTGCCGGCCGCCGCCTTGACATCCTTGGCCAGGGTCGGATTGGTCTGCTCCAGCACCGCGCGCACCCCGCCGGCGGCCGCCAGCGCCGCCGGGCCGCGCGCCAGGGCGGCCAGCGAGCCCGGCTTGTGCCCCGACGTGGCCTCGATGGCAAACTGGGCCAGCACCGCGCCGTTCTGGATCAGCTGCACCTCGGCATCGACCCGGCTGGCCCCGACGCCGAAGCCGACGGCCAGCCGCTGCGCCTTCGAGCCCTCGTCGAGCGCGGTGAAATGCCCCTGCACGAACAGCGTGGCGGGCGTCGTCGCCGGGGCGACGCCGGCCCGGCTGGCGCGCAGGCTTCTGGCCTGCAATGCCTCGACCAGATCGATGGCGAACACGTCGGCGATCGAGCGGGCGATGCCCAGCTGCTGTTCGTCGGTCGACGGCTGGTTGTTCAGCATGCCCAGCAGCCGCGGGCGTTCGCGCCGGATCGAGGCGACGACCCCGTCGTCGAGCTTCACATCCTCCGGGGCTATCGCAAAGTCCTGGACGATGACCCGGTCCGGCGGGCTGCCCGATCCGGCGGGCGCCGCCCAGTCCGGATGGGTTTCGGCGAGGGCCGGGCCGGCGAACAGCAGCAGGGCAAGAACCAGACGCAACATCGATGACCTCCGTCGTTTACCGCAATCCCAGCAGATGTAGCGCGACACCGGCCGCGGCGCACAGGGCCAGTGTCGCGATCAGCCCCAGCCGCAGCCGGAACAGCGCCAGCATCGCACCCGCCGCCAGGGCCAGGGCCCAGGGATCCAGGCTCGACCATACCGGCAGTTCGAGCGCCAGGTGGGGTACCGCCGCCACCTCGCCGAACATCGTGTGCAGGGCGAACCAGACCGCGAGATTGAGAATGATCCCGACCACCGCGGCGGTGATTGCCGATAACGCGGCGCCGAGTGCCCGGTTGCCGCGCAATGCCTCGATATAGGGGCCGCCGGCGAAGATGAACATGAAGCAGGGAACGAAGGTGACCCAGGTGGTCATCAGGCCGCCGAGGATGCCGGCCACCAGCGGATCGAGCGCGCCGGGCGTGCGGAACGCCGCCATGAAGCCGACGAACTGCAGCACCATGATCAGCGGTCCCGGCGTGGTCTCGGCCATGCCCAGCCCATCGAGCATTTCGCCGGGCCGCAGCCAGCCATACGCCTGCACCGCTTCTTGCGCGACATAGGCCAGCACGGCATAGGCGCCGCCGAAGGTGACGACGGCCATCTTGGAGAAGAACAGGCCGATATCGGCAAAGACGCTGCCGGTGCCCAGTGCCACCGCCACCGGCACCAGCCACAGCGGCAGCGCAATCGCCAGCACCAGGGCGAGCCGGCGGCCCGACGGTCGGCAATGCTCGGGTGTCGCCTCGCCCAGCCGCGACTGGCCTTCGGCAAGGCCATGCCCGGCAGAAGGGCCATGCGCGCCCGCCGGCTGAAACCCGGCCAGGCCCAGGCGATGGCCGAGATAGCCGGCAAGACCCGCGGCGACGATGATCCAGGGAAACGGCACGCCCACCACGAAGATGGCGAGGAAGGCGGCCGCGGCCAGGGCGACCATGGTGCGGTTGCGCAGCGCGCGCCGCCCGATGCGGAGCACCGCCTCGACGACGACGGCGAGCACCGCGGCCTTCAGCCCGAAGAACAGGGCCTGCACCGCACCGACCGCGCCGTAGACGGCATAGACGATGCTGAGCGCCATGATCGCGGCGGCGCCGGGCAGCACGAACAGGATGCCGGCGACCAGGCCGCCGAGCGTGCGGTGCATCAGCCAGCCGATATAGACGGCCAGTTGCTGTGCCTCCGGCCCGGGCAGCAGCATGCAGTAGTTCAGGGCGTGCAGGAAACGGCTTTCGCCGATCCACCGCTTTTCCTCGACGACGATGCGATGCATCACCGCGATCTGGCCGGCCGGCCCGCCGAAGGAGAGCAGGGCGACGCGGCCCCAGGTGATCAGCGCCTCGCGCCAGGAAACCCCGTGTCTCATGCCCGCACCGGCGGCCAGCCGTGGGTTTCCGCCCGGCCGTCGCGGCACCAGGCGTAGAGGGCGTCGTAGAAGGTCATGCCGTGTTCCAGCATTGCGTGGTCATCGGGAAAACCGGCCGACAGGCCGAGCGAGAAGGCCAGCAGCCCGGCCGATTGCGGCGTCAGCCCCAGGTCCCCGGTATCCGCCCCGCGCACGATGCGCGCCAGATGGTCGAGCGCGGGATCGGCAATCGCGAAGATCCGGATGAAGGCATCGAAACTGCAGGCCGGGCCGTGGTGCGAGAATTCGACATCGGGAATGTCGTAGGCCGTGCCGCCGAGCCGGGCGGCGACGGCCGGCACCTCGGCTGCCGGCACATAGACGATTTCTGCCCGGCGATCGATGAAGCGGCGGATCAGCCACGGACAGGCGATGCGGTCGACCTTGGGGCGCTCGCGCGTCACCCAAGGGCCGTTCGCCCCGGTGTCGTGCCGGCGCGTCGGCAGGCCGCAGGCCGTCCAGGCGGCGATGCCGCCTTCGAGGATCGCGGCCTGCCGCCCGGCGGCGCGTAGTGCCGCCGCCACGCCCTGGCTGACGGCGTGGCCGTGGACGCAATAGACGATGATCGGGCCGTCGGCCGCCAGGGCATCGGCCGAGGCTGCGACATCCTCGGGCGGGCATCGTTCCGCGCCGACGATCAGGCGGGGATCGGCGGCAAAGGCGGGCCGGCGCCGGACATCGATGATCAGCGGTGCGTCGGCGCGTCCGATCATGGCGTAAAGACTGCGGGGGGAGACGGCGGTAGCGTCCATGATGCTCAAACCTCGGGTCGTGCGAGTTCGAGCAGAGCTTGGACGGTCGCCCGCCTTCGATCAGCCGGGAGCCTGCGTTACCCCGACGCCGCCGTTATAGCGCCGCTGCCACGCCCGTGCAACCGCCGGCGATCCCAAGCTTATATTCCTTCAGATGCCGGTGATCGTCCGCAGCCGGTCGACCATGCGCCGGCCTATCGTGTCCTCGTCATAGCGGGTCATCGCCTGCCGGGCGGCGTCGCGCATCGGACCGCGTACCGCCCAGTCGGCAAAGGCGCCCCCCATCCGTGCGGCCAGGTGATCCTCGTCGACATAGGCCCACCGGGCCTCGGTCGAGTCGGGGGCGAAGCCGAAGCGAACCCGCGTCTCGGGCCGGCGAATCGGTTCCAGGCGATAGCGGACGGGCATCGAGTTGCCTTCGTCCATGAAATCCATGTTGCCGCCGTAGCCGGTGGCGATCACCAGCCTGCCGTGGGCCATCGCGTCGCTGAGCGGCAGCCCCCAGCCTTCGGCGCAATGGGCGCTGACATAGCAGTGGCCGATGCGGTGCAGTGCGGCGATCTCGTCGTCGTCGAGGCGCGCGGTCACGTTGACCACCCCGGGCAGGCCGGCGAGCGCCGGCGGCAGGGGCAGCGGCGTCTTGACGATGTATCGCGCCGGCCCGTCGGGGAAGGCCGCATGAAAGGCCCGTAGCGACGCCTCGAGGTTCTTGCGCTCCTCCTGCCGGCTGATCGTGTAGAACAGGAAGTCGCCTTCCGTCAGGCCAAGGCTGGCACGTAGCCGGGCGTCCGCCGCCTCGTCGACCGTGGCCGGCGCCACGATATGCGGAATCACGGTCACCGGCTTGCCCAGCCCGGCATGGATGTCGCGGCAGAAGGTCGATGCCGTCCAGATCTCGTCGACCAGGCCGAGCCAGCGGCGGCGATCGTCGTTCAGGCAGCTCGGCTCCCACACCGTGTAGGCGATGACGCGGTGGTGTCGCAGGCCGGGATAGACCCGGTAATAGCCAAGCAACGTCTGGGGTTCGTCGTGGATGACGACCACGTCGGCGTTGTCGGGCTCCTCGACCAGCGTCGCGCCGGCCGCGGCCAGGGCGCGCCGATAGTCGAGCCCGGCGCGCCGGTGGCTTTGATAGGTCGCCAGGATGAAGCAGATCTTCATGGCCGGCTGCCGATCCTGAGGATGCCGAACTTGTAGAGCCGCAGCAGGCTGCGTTGCAGCCGCGCGCGGTCGGCGGGACCGATATCGGCCGCGACGTCGCCGACCCGGCGCGGACCCGCCGCCAGGCTGTCGACCAGCCGGTCGATGGCCGGCTGATCGAGCGTGACGGGGTCGGAAAACAGGTCGATCTGCAGCAGGCGGCTGCGCCGCACCCCGTAGGGTGCGTCGGCATCGGCCCAGCCGACGATCATGTCGTCGTCGAGCAGGGCGCCGGCATGGCCGGCGAACAGCGCGAACAGATCGGGATAGTCGGGGTGCACGGTGTGCTGGCCGGCCCGGCGCTCGCCCAGCGCGGCCGCGCGGCTTCTGCTGGCTGCCAGGTCCTGCCACAGCGCCTGATAGGCCGCGATGATGTGGCGCCAGTCATAGATGGTATCGGCGCGTCGCCGTCCGGCCTCCCCCATCCGGCGGCGCAAGGCCGCATCCCCGGCCAGCCGGGCAATCGCCTCGGCGCAGGCGTCGATGTCGACGGCGGTCGACTGCGCGGTATGGGCGATCAGCGTGAAGTGGTCGAAGCGGTGCTGGGCATGGTCGTCGGCGAGGTCGATACCGGCGCCGGCCGGTGCCGACATGGTAGGTATCCGGATGCCGGTCTCGCCGTCGACGACGGTTTCGCGATAGCCGTTCCAGTCGCTGACCACGGCGGGCAGCCCGGCTGCCATCGCTTCGACCGGGGTCATGCCGAAGCTTTCCTGCACATTGTCCGACAGCGAGACGAAGATGTCCGCCGCGGTCCAGCCGGCCCGCGCCAGCTCGGTATCCGCGCCATCGATCCAGTGTACCGGGACGGACGGGCAGTAGAGATGCTGGGCGACGCGGAACTCGTGGGCGTTCAGCGCGTCGGCGAACTGGCCGACCATCAGCAGATGCAACCGCGAGCGGCGATGGCGATGGCGCGCCAGGTCGACGGCGCGAAACAACGGCGTCGGATGCGACTTCGACCGGAAATCGAGCCGCCCGAAATGCAGCAGCACGACGTCGTCGGGCTCGACCCCCAGCCGTTGCCGGAGCGCGGCGCCCCGCTCGGCCGCCGCCGCGTCGCGCACGAAGTCGTCGACATGGACCCCCAGCGGGATCACCGGCAACCGGACCGGCTGGGGGCCCACGGCGAAGCCCCGGCTTGCCAGATAGTCGGTCCATACCTCGAGGATGCGCCCGATGACGGCACGCGCCGCCTGCGACGTGCAGATCAGCGCGTCCCAGCATTGTGTCGGCGCCACCATCACGTCGCGGATGCTGCGGATCACCCGCTCGGTCGCGACCGAATGGGTGATGCCGCACAGGCTGTAGCTGCGTTCGCCGCCGAAACGCCGCATCCAGGCGCTTTCGGCGATCAGCGGCCCGGGGGTGAACAGGCAGCCGGCCCGGCCGATGGCCGGCGCGTCGAACGGATCCAGCACGGTCGCCGCCATGGCCGGGTCGACGGCGCCGATGCGGGCGCGAAATTCGGCGGCATGGCGTGCGTCGTTGGTGACGCCGTACAGCCGATCGACGCCACCGTGACGGATCAGGGCGTCGAGGAACCCGGCCCCGGCCGACTGGCGGCCCACAACACCCCGCTTGTCGCCCTGGTAGGCTTCGGGAATGTAGTGGATCGCGCAGTTCGGCGGGGCCGTCATGCCGCTGCTCACGCCGTGGCGTTGTTCTGGGGGTAGTTTTCGTCCGGAGTGAAGCCGGTCATGAAGCCCGGATAATCGTTGGCGAAGCTGAAGCCGGCATTGGTGAAGCTGCCGCCCGAATTGTTGACGAGGTTCATCACCGCGTCGAGGGCCATGCGCAAGGCCGGTTCGGTCCAGCCGCCCTCGGTGCCGTAGGATTCGCCGGCGAAGTAGAGATGCGAGGACGCCGCGTAGGTCTGGTTGTAGGTCATCAGCGCATAGCACTGCTCCCAATTGCGCTGGCGGTAGAGCTTGGCGCACCCGTGATAGGTCGGCTGCATCGTCCACTGGAAGACCTGGCCTTGCCGCGACGTGTCGACATACTGCGCGAAGGAGTTGTTCAGGGTCGACGTGGTGATGTCGTTCAGCTTGGCGGTCACCGCCTGGATCACCGCCTGATCGTTCATCGCCAGCAGTTTCAGCGCGTCGTCCTCCCAGGTGTAGCTGGCCAGGATGGCGGCATCGTTCTGCTGGCCGCTCCAGCTCAGCCCGTAGGCGTCCTGGACGAAGGTATCGGTCACCAGGATCTGCGGTATCGCGCTGGCCCCGTCCTGCCAGTAGGCCTGGGTCAGCGGCAGGAAGACCTTGCAACTGGCGATCAGATGCTGCTCGGCCATTGCCGTCGTCACCTGCCACGGCAGGTCGTTGGCGTTGCTGAATCCGTCGAACTCGATCGACAGCTGCGTGGCCCAGATCGGGGCCGTGACGATGGCATAGTGGACGAAGGTCGGAGTGCCGCTGTTGCCGGCATGGATCTGCAGGCCGGTGACGTTGTTGACGGTCACCTTCTGGATCCTGGTCACCGGCGCGTTGACGTGGATCTTGGGTGCCGCGAGGGTCGTGGCCTTGGTCGCGTCGTAGAGCGACTGGCCGGCACCCGGCGGCGGCAGGTAGAACAGCAGCTCCGACAGCGACTGGATGCCGCGGAACAGCGGCGGGGTCAGCGGATTGCCGTTGTTGTCGGTGACGCCGGCGTCGTTGTAGTGGGGCAGCGTGCTGGCGTCGTTCAGGCCGGACACCAGCTGCAGATCGGAATTGAATCCGAACATCACGCAGCGGATGAACCACATCGCCCCCACCGCGTAGAAGGCGCCCCAGCTGCCGTCGCCGGCGCCGATCGTGTAGAACAGGCTGGATTCGTAGTCGGTCATGCCGAAGCCGCCCAGCCAGCTGTTCGGTCCGGGTGTCGTCACCGCCGGGGTGAAGACGAGGTCGCTGAACGACATCTTGTCGTAGTTCTGCGCGATTTCCTGCCAGACGGTGTCCCAGTCCGACCCGGTATAGGCCGAGGCGACGTAGGTCGTGAACAGCGTGATGAAATTGTCGACCTTGGTGGCGATGGCCTGCAGGTCGGCATTGGCCGGCAAGCCGTTGTCGGGCCAGTCGATCAGGGTCGGGCTAGTGTAGACATCGTTGGGTCCGGCCCCGTTGTTCATGTAGATGCCGGTGCCGCCCGGGGTCTTGCCCGGATTGGGAAAGTCGGCCAGGTCGGCGTATGTCGCGTTCGACGTGGCGGGGTAGTTCTGGTCCTGGTTCAGGTAATAGGCCAGCAGGCAGTTGGTCGACTGCGCCGCGGTGCCGGCACTGCCGTTGAAGAACGGCATGCGCATCGCCCCGAATTCATAGGCGGTCAGCCCCGGGCCGGCGGTTTCGGTGTACAACCGGCCGCTGATCCGGCTGGACGCTTCGAAGATCATGACCTTGTAGCCGGCCCGCCACAGCTCGCGCGCCGCGGTCATGCCGGCCGCGCCCCCGCCGATCACGGCGACCACCGGCGCGTTGAGCGCCGACGGCGCCTGGGCGATCGGCTGCCCGACGGCCCCGGCATCGTTCATCAGCTTGTAGTAGTTGAACCGCAGGTCCGCGGGGTTCGGGTAGTCGGGCAGCCACGGATTGGCCGTGGGATTGGCGACATGGGGAACGCGGAATTCGAATCCGGGGCGCATCGCTCTCTCCACATGCAACTTATGAGAGTCGAAGCAATATCACTTTATTGTTGCCGCGGCAAATATATTCGACAACAATAAGTTGTCGTCAGAGCGCGAGCAGGCCGCGGGCCGCGGCGGCCACGAAGATGTAGCGCAAGGTCTTGGCCATCGCGACGATCAGGACGAAGCGCCCCAGCGGTTCCCGCATCACCCCGGCCACCAGGGTCAGCGGGTCGCCGATCACCGGCAGCCAGCTGGCCAGCAGGCTCCAGCGGCCATAGCGCCCGTACCAGCGCCGCGCGCGTTCCAGCATGGCGGGCCCGACGGGAAACCAGCGCCGCTCGCGGAATCGGTCGACATAGCGGCCCAAGAGCCAGTTGACGATCGAGCCGAGCACGTTGCCCAGGCTTGCCACCGCGACCAGCAGCGCGATCGGCAGGGTATCCAGGGCGATCGCCCCGACCAGCGCCGCTTCCGACTGCAGCGGCAGCAGCGTGGCGGCAAGAAAGCTGACCAGCAACAGCCCGAGGCAGGTGCCGATATCGGTCACGCCGGCATGGCCAGGCCCCGGCCACCCAGCAGCAGGAACCGCTTGGTCCAGGCCAGCCGCGCCTGCGCCTGATCCAGCGGCTGCAGCGGGCCGCGCCACAGCGGGCCGTCATAGCCGCGGCCGATCCGGCTGCGCGCCACCGCCTCGGGCCAGCCGGCGAGCCGCACGCCCTCGCTGACCGCGGCGATCTGGTCTGCCCGCTTGATCGTCGCCACGGTCTCGGCATCCGGGGTGGCGGTCAGCCCCGCGGCGAGGCGCAAGGCGCGGTCGAGCCGCTGCTTGAGCTCGTCGAGGCCGGCGGCCTTCAGCACCCGGCCGTAGGGGGTGGCGATATCGCCCAGCCCGCCACCCTCGTGCAGGTCGTGCATCAGCGCCCACAGCCGGGCTTCGCGCGGCGCCTTGCGCCAGACGCGGTTCACCAGGATGCGTTCGACCAGCATCATGTGGCACAGGTCGTTCCAGCCGTGTTCGGGGATCGATTGCCCGCCCCAGCGGTCGACCCGCGAACAGCCGCGCACCCAGTCGGCCAGCTCGATGTCGAGCGGCGAGGGATCGTAGAGATTGACCCAGCGCCCCGAATGCATCCGGGCCGACGCCTCGGGCGCATCCTCGTGGCCGGGAATGCGCGGCCGGGTCACGGCCGCCGCGCCAGCAGGTCGCGGATGCGCGCGGCCAGCACATCCATCGCGAAGGGTTTGGTCAGCACCGACATGCCGGGTTCCAGCTGGCCGTTGTTCAGCAGCGCATTCTCGGCGAAGCCGGTGATGAACAGCGCCTTCAGGCCGGGGCGCACGCTGCGTGCGACGTCGATCATCTGGCGGCCGTTCATGCCGCCAGGCAGGCCGACATCGGTGACGACCAGGTCGATGCGGGCGTCCGACCGCAGGATCCGCAGGCCTTCGGCGCTGTCGCCCGCCTCGATCGCGGCGTAACCCAGTTCCTGCAGCAGGTCCATCACCAGCAGGCGCACGCTCGGCTCGTCGTCGACCAGCAGCACGACGTCGCCTTGCCCTGCCGGGGTGCTGGCCGGCGTGCGGGGCTCCGTCTCCTCCTCCTCGACTTCGCCGCGATGGCGGGGCAGGTAGATGCACACCATCGTGCCCTTGCCGACCTCGGAATAGATCCGCACATGTCCGCCCGACTGCTTGGCGAAGCCGTAGATCATCGACAGGCCGAGGCCCGTGCCCTGGCCGATCGGCTTGGTGGTGAAGAAGGGATCGAAAGCTTTCTCCACCACGTCGGGGGGCATCCCGGTTCCCGTGTCGGACACGCACAGCGAAACGTACTGCCCCTCCTGCATGTCGAGCAGCCCGGCCCCTTCGCGATCGATCCAGCGGTTGTTGGTCTCGATCGTGATCCTGCCGCCCTCGGGCATCGCGTCGCGGGCGTTGATGCAGAGGTTGAGCAGCGCGCTCTCGAGCTGCGAGGGGTCGACCAGCGTCGGCCACAGATTGATGCCGCCGACCATGTCGACCCGGATGCCCGGCCCGACGGTCCGCTGCACCAGTTCCAGCAGGCCGGCGACCAGCTTGTTGACGTTGATCGCCCGCGGATCCAGCGTCTGCTGGCGCGAGAAGGCGAGCAGCCGGTGGGTCAGCGCGGCCGCCCGCTTGGCCGCGCCCTGGGCGGCGACGATATAGCGGTCGACCTCGGTGAATCGCCCCTGGGCGATCCGGGCCGCCGTCAGTTCCAGCGCGCCGGAAATGCCCGACAGCAGATTGTTGAAGTCATGGGCGATGCCGCCGGTCAGTTGCCCGACCGCCTCCATCTTCTGCGACTGGCGCAGCAGCGCCTCGGCCTTCACCAATTCCTGGGTCCGTTCGGCGACGCGCTGTTCGAGGGTTTCGTTCAGCGCGCGCTGTGCCGCCTCGGCCTCCTTGCGGGCCGAGATGTTGCGAAACAGCACCGCCACCTGGCGCCGGCCGGGCGGTTCGACGCGGGTTGCCGATACCTCGATATGACGGCCGACCTTCTCGAAATAGCGTTCGAAGCGGATCGCCAGGCCCGTGCGCAGCACGCCGCCGTAGAGCTCGACCCAGCCGTCCGCCTCGGCCGGGGCGAGGCCGCGCACCGTCTGCCCGACGATGTCGGGAATGCCGGTCTGGCGCTCGTAGCCCTGGTTGGCTTCGACATGGACATAGTCGCTCAGCGGACCATGCGGTCCGTCGAAGAACTCGATGATGCAGAAACCGTCGTCGATCGCCTCGAACAGGGCGCGGTAGCGCGCCTCGCTGCCGGCCAGCGCGTCGCGCGCCAGGACCTGTTCGGTGATGTCGTTGGCGGTGCCGAACCATTCGCTGATCCCGCCGCCCTCGTCCAGCAGCGGAATGGCGCGGGAAAACACATAGCCGACGCTGCCGTCGGCCCGCCGGATCCGGTGCTCCATCTGGAAGGCCGCGCGGGCCTCGATCGCGGCGCGGATCCGCGCCTGCACCAGCGCGCGTTCCTCCGGCAGGATATGGGTCTCGATCCAGCCGGCCCCGGGCGCCGGCAGGGCGGCCATCGCGCGGCCGCCTTCGATCACGCGCAGTTCGTGCCAGTCGGCCGAGGCCCGATAGATGAAGTCCGAGGTCGACCGCACCAGCGCACGGTAGCGCTCGACGTCATCGCCGGCCTCGCCCCTTATCGCCCCGGGGGCCGGGGTTTCCTCGTCTTGCGCCATGCCCAACTCTGCAACCCCGCCGGTTTTGCGTAACCTAGCGTGATGGCCTGGGCGCGCAAGCAGACATTGGCGGGGCGCCGGGAAATCCCGGACCGCGCCTCTGTCCTATGGCCGATCGGTGCTTGCGGTCCTCACCCGGCGCCGACCCGCTTGATGGCGGCCAGGAATCCCGTCACTTCGGTCCGCAGCGAGGCGCTGGCCGCCGCGATGTCGGCCGATGCCGACTGGACGTCGTCGGCGGCCACCGCCGCGCGTTTTGCCGCACCGAGCACCTCGACGCTGGAGCGCGAGACCAGGGCCACCGCGTCGGCCGCGGTCGTCACGTTGCCGGCGATTTCCTGCGTCGCCGCCGCCTGTTCCTCGACCGCGGCGGCAACCGCGACCGATGCGTCGCTCAGCCGCCCGATCGTCGACCGGATCGCCCCGATGATGTCGACGGCGCCGCCGACACTTTCCTGGATGCCGTTGATCAGCCCGCCGATCTCCTCGGTCGCCTTCGCGGTCTGGTTCGCCAGGCTCTTGACCTCGGAGGCGACGACGGCAAAGCCCTTGCCGGCCTCGCCGGCGCGCGCCGCCTCGATCGTCGCGTTCAGCGCCAGCAGGTTGGTCTGGCCGGCGATCGTCCGGATCAGTTCGACCACCGTGCCGATCGACCGCGCCATCTCGTCCAGGCGCCGGATGCGGCCCTCCGCCTCGTCGCCCTGCTCGACCGCGGCGCCGGCCATCGAGGTCGAATTGGAGATCTGGCGGGCGATCTCGTGGATCGACGAGGAAAGCTCTTCGCTGGCGGAGGCCACGGTCTGCAGGTTGCTGTCGGTCTGCTGGGCCGCCGTCGAGACATTGGCCGACTCGGCATTGGTCTGGACCGCCGAGGCGCTGATCGCCGCCGCCACCGTCGTCATCCGGTCGCCGGCCGCACCCAGGCCCGCCATCACCTTCTGCATCACCGCGTCGTAGTCGCGGACCAGCCGCTCCATCTCCTCGGCCTGGCGCAGCTTGCGGGCGATCTCCTGCTTGGCGGCGGTGATGTCGGTCGCATATTTGACGACCTTGAACGGCCGGCCGTTCAGGTCGAGGATCGGGTTATAGGAACCCTGGATCCAGATTTCCTTTCCGCCCTTGCCGATGCGGCGGTATTCGGCGGAAAAGTATTCGCCGCGCTTCAGCGCGTCCCAGAAGCGTCGATAGTCGTCGCTGGCCGCGAAGGCGGGGTCGACGAACAGGCGATGCTGCCGCCCCTTGATCTCGTCGAGCCGGTAGCCCATCACGTCCAGGAAGTTCTGGTTCGCCCCGATGATCGTGCCGTCCATGTCGAATTCGATCACGGCCTGCGACTTGCCGATCGCGGCGAGCTGGCCGGCGTTGTCGGCCGCCTGCAGCTTTGCCGCGGTGACGTCGGTCGCGTATTTGACGACCTTGAACGGCCGGCCGTTGAGATCGAGGATCGGGTTATAGGTAGCCTGGATCCAGACTTCGCGGCCGCCCTTGCCCAGGCGCTTGTACTCGGCCGCCTGGTACTCGCCGCGCCCCAGCGTCTCCCAGAACTGGCGGTATTCGGCGCTGCCGGCATAGGCCGGCTCGACGAACATCCGGTGATGGCGACCGACAATCTCCTCGGCGCGGTAGCCCAGCGCGTCGAGGAACAATTGATTGGCGCGGATCACCGTGCCGTCCATGTTGAATTCGATCACGGCCTGGGACTTGCCGATCGCCGAGATCTGGCCGGCCGCATCGGCCGCGGCCAGCTTGGTCTGCGTCACGTCGCTGGCATGTTTGACGATCGTGACCGGCTTGCCGTCGGCGCTGAACACTGGATTGTAGGAACCCTGGATCCAGACCTCGCGGCCGTCCTTGGCCAGTCGCTTGAATTCGCCCGTCTGATATTCGCCGCGGCTGAGCGCGGCCCAGAACTGGCGATAGCCATCGCCGGCCGCGACGTCGGCCGGCACGAACAGGCGGTGATGCTTGCCGACGATGTCCTCGAGCCGATAGCCCATCAGCGCCAGAAAATTCTGGTTGGCCGAGCGCACCGACCCGTCCATTTCGAACTCGATGATCGCCTGCGACTTGTCGAGCGCCTGGGCAACCGCTTCGAGCTCGCGGGCATAGGCGGAAGGCATCAGCCCCAGATTTCCACCGAACGGCATAGTCAGTATCTCCTTCTTGTTATACTTCGCCGGAAATCGGCTCCGGTAAATGATCTACGCGGTCGATCATTGCGTAATCCGAATGTAGAGCCCTTTTTCTGATCCTTTCGTATCGAGTCCTCAGTAATTGTAACCTGATTTTATTACAGTGGCGTCAGTTTCGCGGTTTGCGCGATGTGAGCCACTCTAAGCGCGCTGCAAGATAACACAATAAAACGATTTTTTTATCATCAATCCAGTCGATGTAAAATGAAATTTGATCTGCCCTATAGACTTAAAATCGGAAGCCAAAACTATTTTGGCGTCAAACCTTTCCGTCGGTACTCTGTGCCGCTTCTATATAATGACGATGTTTGAAATATATGTGACCCCATATACATGAAAAATTACAAAAAAAAGTCCATACTTACCCTGATATATATACTAAGGGCATATCGTCGAATCTCCTAGCGAACAGGCCCCTTTTCCTTTGGGAGATGACGATGCGACTTCTCAACAACTTGGGTATCGGCTGGAAGGGATTGCTGCCGGTACTGCTGCTCGCCTTGGTGGCTGCAGGCCTGGTGTGGTTTGCCGCCATGAAGCTGGAGCGTCTCGATACCGAATATCGCGACCTGGTCGAGCGCCAGGATCCGGCGCTGCTGCAGATGGCGCGCTCCAACGCCCGCATCGGCGACATCCTGCGCCTGAACTATCAGATCGCGGCGGAGACCGATCAGGCCAGAATGCAGGCGGCGATAGCCGAGCTGCGGGCCAACCTGACCGAACTGGACACGCGCAGCGCTGCGGTCGCCAAGCTGGCCGAGCCGGCGGTGGCCAGCCGCTTCAACGAATTCCTGGCCGACGTCAAGGCCATTGCCCGCGAAGACAATGAAGTAATCAAGCTCTCGCTGACCAACACCGCCGAGAGCAACGCCCGGGCGATCAAGATCACCCAGGAAGAGGTCGGCCCGAAGTTGGCCCAACTGCGCAAGAAGATTGCCGCCCTGGTCGACGAGGTGCAGGAGGCATCGGGCCGGCGTGCTCGCGAGGCTTCGGTCGCTGCCGCCTCCGACCGGAACCTGTTGTGGATCACCGCCGGCGTGGCGCTGGTGCTGGTGCTGCCGCTGGCCCTGTTCATCGTCCGCTCCGGCATCGCCATGCCGCTGCGCCGGCTGTCGGCCACGATGACCGACCTGGCGCAAGGCAAGCTCGATGTCGCGGTCGATGGCGCCGAGCGTGCCGACGAAGTCGGGCTGATGGCGCGCAGCGTCGAAGTCTTCAAGCAGAACGGCATCGAGGCGCGGCGGCTCGCCGCTGAAGCGGAGGAAAACCGTGTCCGCGAGGCCCAGCGCCAGCGTGACGAGGAAGCCCGCGAGCGGGCGCAGGCCGAGGAGCGGCGCCAGCGCGAGGAAGCCGAGCGCCGGGCCGAGGAGAAGCGCCGCCACGACGCCGAGGAGGCCGAGCGCCGCCAGGCCGCCGAGCGCCAGGCCGAGCAGGAGCGGGCCCGGATCGAGGCCGAGCAGCAGCGCAAGGCGGCGTTGCGCAAGATGGCCGACGATTTCGAGGCGGCGGTAGGTGGTGTGGTTAACGCCGTGGCCGCGGCGGCGACCGAGATGCAGTCGACGGCAGGCTCGATGACCGGCATCGCCAATTCGACGACGCAGCAATCGCTGACCGCGGCCGCGGCGACCGAGCAGGCGGCGGCCAACGTGCAGACCGTGGCGTCGGCGTCGGAGGAACTGGCCGCGTCGATCCGCGAGATCTCGACCCAGGTGTCGAGCGCCAGCCGCATCGCCGTCGGCGCGGTCGACCAGGCGCAGGCGACCGACGCGATCGTCCAGGGCCTGTCGGCGGCGGCCGACAAGATCGGGGCGGTGGTGGCGCTGATCACCAACATCGCCGGCCAGACCAACCTGCTGGCGCTGAATGCGACGATCGAGGCGGCCCGCGCCGGCGAGGCCGGCAAGGGCTTCGCCGTCGTCGCCTCCGAGGTCAAGTCGCTGGCCAACCAGACGACCAAGGCCACCGAGGAGATCGGCCAGCAGATCGGCGAGGTGCAGGAAGCGACGCGCAAGGCGGTCGAGGCCATCCGGACCATCGGCGGCACGATCAATCAGATCAGCGAGATCAACGGCTCGATCGCCTCGGCGGTGGAGGAGCAGGGGGCGGCGACCAACGAGATCGCCCGCAATGTCGAGCAGGCGGCCTCCGGCACCCAGGAAGCGTCGTCGAGCGTCACCAGCGTCAACCGCTCGGCGGGCGAGGCGGGGGCCGCCGCCAACCAGGTCCTCACGGCCTCGGGCGAACTGTCGGCCCTGGCCGAGCGCCTGCGCGGCGAGGTCGGCAACTTCCTGGCCCAGGTCCGCGCCGGCTGAACGCCGGGTGCGACGATCCGATGCCGGCCGGGGAATGCTCCCCGGCCGGCATTCGTGATTCATAGAATTTGACATAAACATACCCAGTCTGAAGACCGATAGCCGCATAATCCCAGGATGGCGTTCCTAGTAGCGGACGGAGTTTGTTTTGACGGCGAACCAGCGGGATTTGCAGGGGCCTGCCCCAGGGCGCAAGCTGCCCGGCTGGGCAATGCCCCTGGTCATGTTTCTTGTCGTCATCGGCGCGATAGGCCTGATCCTGCGGTACGAACAGGATGCGGCCACCAGGCTCGACGAACGGCTGGTCAGTGTCACCACGGGCGGCCCTGAAAACCTCGCCTGGACCATCTACCAGCTCGTCGCCGAACTCGGGCGGCTGACGGTCGCCGGTCACGAGCGCGCCGCCGGCGAGGTGGTCACGGACGACGACCTGCGGCTGCGCTATGACCTGTTCGTGTCGCGGATCGACACCATCGCCGTCGGTTCCTTCCGGCAGGAAATGGCGGGCAAGGCGTTCTACGAGACCGCCCTGCGCGACCTGCAGCGATTCGTCGGTCGCTACGATCCCTATTTCCAGCAGGACCAGGGGCCGGGGCCGGAAGTCGCCGCCGCGCTGGTGGACGATGCCAAGGAACTCGCCCCGGTAATGCGCGATTTCGCGTTGGAAGCGACCAGGCATGTCTACCAGACGCTCGGGGCCGAACGCACGGCCATGCGGGAGGTGCGGGGGGCGCTGCGCCAGACGCTGGTGGCCCTCGGCATCCTGGTTGCCGCGTTCTGTGTGCTGATCGCCTGGTCGCTGATGCGCGCCGGCCGCAACGCCGGCGAACTTCGCAAGGCCAACCAGTCCCTCGCCATCGAACGCGCGCGGCTGATCAACGCGATCGAGACCATCCCCGACGGCTTCATCATGTTCGATGCCGACGACCGGCTGGTGATCGCCAACCGCCGCCACCGGGAGATGTATGCCCTGACTGCGGACATCATTACGCCGGGCGCCCGGTTCGACGACATCCTGCGCGAAGGCCTGGCGCGGGGGCAATATCCCGATGCCGGTTCCGATCCGGAGAGTTTTTCACAGCTCGTCTCGACCAGGCGGCGCGGTCAGGGCGGAGAAATCGAGGGCCGGCTTCCCGACGGCCGGTTGCTGCGCATCTTCCACAGCCATACCAGCGACGGCGGTATCGTCACCATCCACAGCGACGTGACCGTGCTGAGACAGGCCAAGGAGCGTGCCGAGGCCGGCGATCGGGCCAAATCGGAGTTTCTGGCGGCGATGAGCCACGAGATCCGCACCCCGCTCAACGGGGTGCTCGGCATGCTCGGCCTCGTCGATGTCTCCGGTCTTTCCGCGGCCGACCAGCGCCATCTCGCCCGGGCGCGCAGCGCCGGCGAACATCTGCTCGACATCGTCAACAGCATCCTCGACCTGACCAAGCTGCAGGCCGACAAGCTCGAGCTCGACGTCGCCGCCTTCGATCCCGCCGAAACGATCGAGGAGGTGATCCATGTCATCACCCCGCAGGCCGCCGCCGGCGGCAACCTCATCGACATCGCGGGCGCGGGCGCACTGCCGCCCTGGCTGGCGGGGGATCGCACCCGGTTGAGGCAGGTTCTGATCAATCTGGTCGGCAACGCGGCGAAATTTACCTGCCGCGGCCGCATCGTCGTCGCCGCCGGGACGATCCCGCACGGTGACGGCGTGATGCTGCAGGTCTCGGTCACCGACAACGGCATCGGCATCCCGCCGGAGGTGCAGCCCCGGCTGTTCGAGAACTTCTCGCAGGCCGATGCGTCGGTCACCCGCCGGTTCGGCGGCGCCGGGCTGGGCCTTGCCATCTGCAAGCGTCTCGTCGAGCTTCAGGGCGGCACGATCGGCGTCGACAGCGTGCCGGGCAAGGGGTCGCGGTTCTGGTTCCAGATCCCCTATGCGCTGGCCGAGGCGCCGGCGACGGCGGAGCCTGCGCCGGAGCAGGCCCCGTCGCTGAATATTCTCGTGGCCGAGGACAATGCGATCAATCGCGAGCTGATCGTGGCCCTGCTAAGGGAGAGTGAGATATTTCCTGGGGTCCGGGCGTGATAATTGGTGGGACGAGGGCGGTCTAAGTGGGACTTAACGGGCGGCCCGTTGAAAATGTGTTTCGGCCTGAGAAAATAACCGGCCCCGCCCGCATCGTCGCCCATTTCAGCATTCCTGCCCGGGAAAAAGATCGTGCTGGCGCATCGCGATCTCCTCCCGGTGGACGGCCTTGACGATCTTGTAGATCCATTGGATCGACACGCCGTACTCGCGCGCCAGCTCGGAATGATTGGCGCCGGTGAACTTATCATAAATCTGGCGGTCGCGCTGCGACAGGCGCATCGACATCCCCATCGGGAAATAGATGTTCTGCCCGCCCCAGACGCCGGCCATCCGCTCGGCGATCTCGCGGCCGATCTGCGCCGCGCGCGGCTGGTCGACGGGCGCCATTTCCGCCAGCGCGTCCGCGATGTGCTCGGCCAGGTCGATCAGCAGCTCCGGTCCCTTCGACCGGAACTCGCCGCGCTTCACAGGCGGTTGCGCCATTTCTTCAGCTCCTCGATAACCTTGCTGCTCTTCGCCGAATCAAGCCACTGCAGCGCCTCGACGCCGGTCATCCGCCTGACGAAGGCGCCCAGCGCCGCCTCGGACGGGTCGCGGACGGCACCCCGGCCATGCAGGTCGAGCCACAGCGCCCGGATCTTCCGCGATTGACCATCGTCGGCCTTGGCGCGCCCGCCGGGCGCCTTCGGCCGGACTTGGAACCCGGCCCGCTTCATGTGATCCAAAACCTTGCGCAGGGCTGGAATGCCGAGATCGGCCGAGCTTTCGGCCTTTCCAATGCGCGCCAGCAGGGCGCGATAGTCGGCGTCGTCCATTGCCAGATCGCGCTTGGCGACATGAACCAGGCGGATCAGGCGGGTGCGTTCGGCGTCGGCGCGGGCCACGGTCACGATGCGGCCCTCTCGCGAGGCGCCGGCAGGCGGGCGTGATCGTTGACGATGGCGACGATCTCCGACCGGGGCAGGCCGAGCGCGTCACAGGCGCCGAGGACGCTTACGAGCCATGCTTGCGCCAGCTCGGGGCCGGTGGGCGAGGCCGGCAGGAGCGGATCGCTATAGCGGCCGTCAACCGCCAGCACTGCCGCCCGCACAGCCAGGCGCAGCGTTTCATGCCGCTTGGTCTCGCCGACCGGCACCAACCCGCGGCGCAGATACGGCAGCGCAGCGAACACCAACTGAAGAAGAAGGCGGCGGTCGCGAGACATCGTTGCCCCCCTTAAGCGGCGTCGGCCTGGCCGCGCGCGGCCTCGCGGCCGGTCAGCTTGACCACCGTCGCGGTCTGCTCGACCTTCACGTCCAGCGGCTTGGCGAAGAAGCTTTCGACCTGCTCGATGCTGATGCCGGCGATCCCTTCGATCGCCTCGGGCCGCTTGAGGATCGCTTCGCGATCGAGCGAGGTTTCGACACGGAGCAGGTCCGACAGGCCGAGACGGCTGAACGTCGATACGACGGCCTCGTCCTGCCCACGCCCGACCTTCACCGCCGGATTGCCCCAGCGCCAACCGATCATGCCTTGCGTCATGGTGAGGCTGCGCCGCTTGCCCTGCAGCAGCTCGGACTTGTTCGACTCGGCCCAGGCGGTCAGGGCCGCGAACTTCGACTTGAGCGCGTCGGCCAGCGGCGCGGCCTTCTCCTTCGCCGACTCCTTTGCCAGCGCGATGGTGTCGGTCAAGTCGGCTTCAATGCGCTCGACCTCGCGCGTCAGGGCGCCGATCTCGCCAAGCAGGCGGTCGGCCTCCTCGCGCGTCTGCGGCACCGCCTGGGCAACCGCCTTCAGCCTGGGTTTGCGAGCCATTTCAGTATCCTCCTAAACAGCGTGACGAGACGACACGGGCGCCGCCGGGTCGGCGGCGCCGTTATGGTGCTGGACAGGGCGAGCAGGTCGAGGCGCATGGGCACGGCCTTCCGGGTCGAGCGCGCGGTTGATGCGGGCGATCGTGTCGAGCGGGTCGGTGGCCATCGCCGCGATGATCCGGTCGAGCATGACGGTTGTCGCGGCGGCGGCCTGCGCGGCGAGGCGGCGGCGTGCCTTCGTTACCGGGCCGAAATCGACCGGCGGCAACAGCAGCGCATCGCCCACTTCCTCCTCGAACTGCGCGAGATCCGCCGCATAGTCCCGGTTGGTCCGCAGGCGATGGCGCAAGCGGTCGAGACCATGCAGCAACGTCGTGTGATCGCGCCCCATGCGCCGCGCCACGCTGGTGACGCTTTCGCCCGTCAACCTGGTGGCGAGCCATACCAACTCCCAGCGCGCCCGCACGAGCTTCGCATCGCGCGGCCGGCCGAGCAGGCTTGCCGCCGAGACCTGATGACGGACGGCAACCAGCTCGACCAGGTCGGGGAAAGGAGACCAGGGTTTCATGCTGCGTCCCCCCCAGGGGCCGAGGGCCTTACCCCGGCCGCCGGCCGACGAAGCGGCACCACCTTTTCGCCGAACACGGGCCGGGCGCCGGCCGGCACGATGCCGGCTTCCATCGCCCGGGCTTCGTCGGCCGCCTTCTCGATCGCCCGCGCGAAAGGGCCGAGTGCGTCCGGCCCGAGCCGCACGCCGAGCCGGCGGAAGTGATCGAGCTGGTTGGCAAGGTGAGCAAGATCGGCGCTCAACATCGTCACACCCCGCGCACGACGTCGGCATTGACCATCGGCACCCCCAGCCCGGCCGCGAAGTTCATGGCGGCGGTAAGCAGGTTGCCGACCGCGAGCGGGTGCAGCAGCGATATCGCCTCGGCCCGGTCCCTGCCGCGCGCCGCGACAGTCAGGCGGTCGCGAATGGCGTCTACCGCCGACGCGTCGACCACCCCGGAAATCGCCTTGCCGGCCCGCTCGAAGCGATGGCGCAAGTAGTCGTCGAGGCGCCCGCCGTCGAGCGGCGCCAGTTCGACCACCTCGATCCGCTGCACCACCTCGCGGACGTCCTGGTTGCGCTCGGACAGCTTCGCCTTCAGCTCGGGCTGGCCGACCAGGATGATCGACAAGAGCTTGGTAAAGCCGATCTCCAACTCGTGGAACCGCTTGAGGTGCTTGAGCGTCGGGATCGGCAGCGAGTGCGCCTCGTCGATCAGCAGGCAATGGCGATAGCCCGCCTCATGGCTGGCCTTGAGGGCCTGGTGCAACTGGCGGAACCGCGCCTCCGGGCTGCGCTTGGCCTTTTCCTGTGGTGCCACGGTGGCCAGGATCGCCTCGGCGATATGGGTGCTCTTCAACGTCTTGCCGCGGACGTCGTTGTCTTCCATGGCCAGCACATAGGGCCGGACCAGCGATACCGGGTGGTTCTCGGCGACCAGGCGGTCTTCGAGATCGCGGACCAGCGTCGTCTTGCCCGCGCCGCTTTCGCCGACGACGGCGAGGAAGCCGCCATGCCGGGCCACCTGGAACATCGCCTCGCGGACGTAGCGGATATCGGCCGACACGAACATGTCGTCGCGGCTCTGCACGTCGTCGGCGAACGGATCGCGGAACAGGCCGAAATGCTTGCGGGCCGATTGATTGAGCGTCTGTTTGCGCAGTAACATGGTGTCCTCGTGAGTTTCAGGTTTTCCTGGGACTTCCGGCGGGGTCGCCGTTGCGACCGGCGGCCCCGCCTTCTCGATAGGGGCGGCTTCCTGGACCTGGGGCTGGTCCTCGAACGCCACCGCGATTTCCGCCGCCGTCACGTCGTTTTCGGCGAGGAACTTCCCGATCCGCGACCGCAGGCCGCATGTGTTGATGCGGCGCGGCCACAGGCCGTGGTTGACGAGCTGGGCGACTGCCGATTTCGACAGGCCGAGATGGCGCGCCAGCCTTACCTGTTCGATGCCGCGGGCCTGCAGGATGGCTTTGAGCTGCAGCACGATGCCCTCACGCGCTCTTGACCAGGGCCAGCGCCGGCCGGCCGACCCGTTCCGGCCCGGTGACCTCGGCGGTGAGCATGTCGATCGCGTCTTCCGGTACGCCGTCCGGAAAGCGGTCGGTCAGCATGCGGAACCGGTCCGCCGTCCACGCGTCGCCGACCCGCTCCTTGATTCGGCGCGCCGCCTCGACATGGCCGAGCTTCACCGGCACCACCACCGGGGGCACCAGGCCATGCGCCTGGCCGCGACGCGGCAGATAGTGGGGCAAGGCGGTGTCGCTGATCGGCTTGTAGGGGTCGATGCGGCCGGCGAAGGGCAGCGCGCCGGCCTTGCGGGCGGCTTCGATCGCCGCCGCGGTATCGACCCCCATGGCAACCTGCTCGACTGCCTTGGCGGCCGTCTGCGCCGGGGTGTCGGCGTGCCGCTTGTACTCGGTGCCGATCTCGGCCGCGTTCGAGACGAACCCGAAGTCGTCGCGTTCGAGGCGGGGGACCAGGTGGAAGGTTTCCCGGCCATCCTCGCCGACGATGACGATCTGCGCGCGGTCGTCATGCCAGGGGTTGCGGGTCACCATCACGGTCTCGCCGACCATCACGCCGGGCAGGGTCGAGACATCGAACAGGCTGCCGCCGAAGCTGATGGTGAGCTTGTCGCTGACCTTGCGCGAGATCGGCGCCGAAACCGCCAGGTTGCGGCAGACGGCGACATCGGGCGCGATCACCAATTGCTCGGGTGTGATCTTGAGCCAGGCGCCATAGCGGGTCAGGCCATGCCGGCTATGGATGGCCCGTCCATTGAAGTTGCGCATCCAGGCGCCGGCCAGACCGTTCAGGTGCGGCAGGTCGTTGACGTGCAGCAGCTTCAACCCGCTTTCGAACTGCCGCTCGATGATGTTGTGCGCGTTTTCGACCTGGCCCTTGGCGCGCGGGTTGCCGGGCTCGTTGACGATCAGCTCGACCCCGAGCGAGTGGCAAAGGTTGCGGAACAGCGCGCCGGTGGTGGCCGACCCCGGATCGAGCATCACCATGCGCGGCACGCCGTGGAAAGGGTCGTGGTCGTGGCGCTTCTGCATGGCATTGATGAAGCAGCCGGCCAGGTTCTCGCCGCTCTCCGCGCCCAGCACGTATTCGACATACAGCGCGCCCGAAGCGTGATCGGTGACCGCATAGCGCCAGACCCGTTGGCGCTCGATCCGGGCGAGGTTGCGGGGCTTGTTCTTGTAGAACTCGGCCTCGCCCATCACCTGCAGGCCGGGCGCCTGGCGCCGCCCGTTGTCCAGGTAGTAGAGGACGCACAGCGAAGCGTCGATCTGCCAGCAATGGTTCGGGTGCGGGCTGCGCAGCGCCGTGGCCGGCGCCGGGGCCAGCAACTGGTCGGGATGCAGGCCGTGCGCTCGCAGCGCCCGGCCGATCGCCGAGGCGGACAGGCCGACGCACTCGCCGGTTTCCGGGTGAACCCGTTCGGCTTCGATCTGGCCGTTCGAGCGCAGGATCTCGACCGCCTGTTCGACCGACAGGATCCGCTTGCCGTTCTTGCGGATCGTCACGATCAGCAATGCCGCCAGCTTCTCGGCCTCCGCCCGCGTCAGGGCGGTGCTGCCCGCATCGGCACGCTGTTTTCGCGGTTTGGTCACTGTGACCTCCTTCAGCTTCCGCGCGATCGTCGCGCGGGACAGGCCCAACTCTTCCGCCGCCTTGCCGATCAGCGCGCCCTTCGCCCCGTGCGGGGCCTCGCGCAATGACCGCGCCAGGGCGACCAGCCTTTCGTTCAAAGCCGCCGACACGCGGTCTTACTCGGCGGCTTCTTGCTGATAGTTCCGCGCCCACTCGGGCATTTCGTCGCCCTCGGGCCGCGCCTTGATGCCGAACTCTTCGCGCAGGCCGGCCAGCGTCCGTTCGATCTGGCAGACCATGCCGGCCATGACATCGTCATGGTTCGACCCATGGGCCCCCGCATGGTCGATCAATGCCTGAAAGCAGGGGCGCAGGCGGCCGGAGATGTCGGCCTCGACGGCGAAGGCTGCAAGGCCAGCTTCCTTGCGCAGCTCTTCGCCCTCTTCGTCCGGCGGCGTCGCCTTGACGCGCTTCTTCGCCGCGTTCAACTTGGCGTCGAGCGTGTCGATCTTCTCGTTCTTGTCGGCGATCAGCTTGTTCTTGGCTTCGGCATCCTCGCGAGCCTCGCGCAGGGCGGCGCGCAACTCGCGCGACGTCATCCGGTCGATGTCTTCAAGCTTGAGACCGGCGATGGTTCCACCATCTGCCAGCTCTGCCAATTCATCGTCGTCTTCAGCCACCAGATCGCAAAGCTTGCTCTTTCCCAAATGCGCAAGCGCCCGCGCTTTTGAAGCCAGCTTCGGCGACGTCAGCTTTGCCGTTGCCAGCATGAACCGTTGTGCTGTGCGTGGGGTCATGCCGAGCCGGGATTCGACGATATTGATGAAATCCCCGTGGGGTTCGCTCTCCTTAATCAGGATTAGTCGTTTGCCGATCTCGAACATCGCTTCCGTTGCCGATGCCATGAAGAACCGGCACTCAGTAACCACCCTCTCGCGCTCGTAGGGCAGGCCGTCGCCGTACTGCTCGGTGACCTGCTGTCCCCGCACGGCCAGGACGTTCGCGGCGGCCACGGCCTCGGGCAGTTTCGGCAACTCCTCGTCGGTGACGACTTCGGCCTTGGTCTGGGTTTCGCGCGGCTTGCGTGCCATGGGTACTTGCTCCTGAACGGTCAGTGCGAAAGGCGGGTGATGGTCTCGTCGACGCGGGCGCGGGCCGCTTCGAGCGAACGCAGGATGCCGACAGCCTGTTTGCCCAGGCGATGCGAGGGACGGATGCGCCCGGTTTCGGCGATGCGCTCGGCGAACCCCTTCTCTTCCAGCGTAGCGACATAGCGGGTGATCGCCGAAGGCTGCAGGCCGGTGGCCTTGGCCAGCTCGCCGGGCGCCAGGCCGTGGGCGAAATGGCCAAGCAGGACATTCAGCACGTCCAGCACCTTGGCGGCGCTTTCCGAGATCCGGGCATCGGGGCGGGTGGACGCGGCCTTCACGATGCCACCTCGGTGGTGGGCGCCGGACTGGCCGGCTCGACCGCCTGCGACCGCGCCGCGATGCCGGCGCGAACCGTCGGCTCAACCTGGTCGGCCGCGACCTCGCTGCCATCGATCGAGAGAGACAGGTTGTAAGGGCGGTCGAGTTCGATGGTCTCTGCGATACCGGCGATCACTTCGGCCAGCATCTCCCGCGTCTCCGCATCTCGCCCGTCGTCGGACCAGATCAGGTTCGTTGCGGTGACCAGGTCGGCCGCGACCGCCAGCGCCGGGGCCAGGAAATCGCAGGTGACATGAAAGCGCAGGCCGTCCTGGATCCAGGCGATGACATGGGCGCTTTCACTCCATTGCCGGTCGCCTTCGACCGTCACCCGCTCAATGCGGCCGATCTCGGTTCGTGTCGTGGTCATCGTCATGGCTGGCTTTCCTTGCCGCTCAGTGCTTGCTGGTGGTCTGCGCCTGGTAGACGGCGATCAGCCGTGCCAGTTCTTCGCCGATGGCACGCGCCGCCGCGTCGTAACCGACACGCGGCTCACCGGCCTGCACCAGCACCAGGGCGGTGAACTCGATTGCCGCGGTGACGGCGATATTCGGATCGAACAACGTCTCATCCTGATCGCCGGCCTTCGCCCAGGTCGCGATCAGGGCATTGACCATCTTGCGAAGGGCTGCACCCTCGGCCCGGTCGGCCGGCCGGCGCTGCACCTCGGTCATCGTCGTCATGATTGGAACTCCAGTTCCGGTTGCAGATGCTTGGCGACGGTGCCGCGATGCCAGGCCAGCCCGGCCATCGCCTGTTCGACCGCCGCCAGTGTTTCGGTGGCGCCGGCCTGACCGGCGTGAAAGGTGAGCAGCGAGCCGACCGCGTCGTTCAGCCGCGCCTGCAGCTCGGCGATGTCGGTCGGGGTGACGTTGCGGCCGGTGGGGATGTTGATGACCAGGCGCCCGGCCGAGGCGGCGAGCCAGCGGGTAACGAAGTCGACCCCGCACACTTCCTCGAACGGCCTGATCATGTTGGCGGGGATGCGCCCGTTCTGGACCCATTTGTAGACGGTCCAGTGGTCGGTCAGCCCCATGCGCTCGGCGATGCGCTCGACCGAGAGGTTGCGCCGCTCCCGGCCATGCTCTTTGCAGAGTTCGAGCGCGTGGCGCAGGCTGGTTGGGGCCACTCGTTTCCAACAGCGCTTAGCCATTGGAACAACCCCAGGCTTCACGGATCCAAACAAGCGGCAATTTTGCGCCTTCGCAAACCGCTTTCACCGGATAGAATGCTGCCCGACGCTGACGGCACATGATTGAACCTGGGTTGGAGGGCATGGTGGACGACGCTCTGGTGAAAGAGTTGGACCGGAACATGGACCAGTTGTTCGACAACACGCTGGTGATCAGCGTGGCGATTGACGCGCTGGTGCGGGTGCTGGAACCGGAGCGGGCGGCTCAATTCGTGACGGCGCTCGATCGGAGCATCGCGGGCTTGGCGGAAGAGCGGCTTGAACTTGGCTTAGCCGCGTCCGAACGTCTGCGGGCCTGGAGGAATCAAGCAGCGAAAGCCGCATCGCTTCAGCTTCCTGGGCACGCGACATGAGACGCTTGCCGTTCCAGCGTTCCACCGGGGACCGCTCAGTGAAATTCGCCAGCAGTTCCTCGGTCGGCTCGGGCTGGTCGCTGATCGCCTGCTCGATTGGCGCCGGGATGCCGAGTTCAAGTTCCATCCAAACGGGGATGAGGCGTCGGCCGTTGCGGCGGGCGAAGGGGGACAGCATGATCACGCTGCCACCTGCTGCTGATCCTCGGGGCATTTCAGCCCCAGCTTCACCGCGATCTCGTGGCCTTGGCCGAAGTACGCCTTCGATTGGCCGTTCAAGACTTTGTAGACCTCCCGCAACGGATAGCCGTGGGCATCGGCCCAACTTTTCATCGTCTCGCCCCTGCGGCGGAAACGTTCCTTAACCTGGGTGGGAGTGAGCGGCTTCATATGTCCTCTCGTGATCCGAAGAAGGCAGGTTGATGTGAGACACAAAATAGGACCATTCGGTCTAATAGTCAATGGCCCCAATTGGTCCCGCCATGGCTGATGTCGACGCTGTAGCCATAGGACTGCGCTTGCGCACATTGAGAGGCAAATTGAGCCAGTCAGCATTCGGGGAGAGACTGGGGCTGACCTATAAGAGCATTGCCAGATATGAGACAGGCGAACGTGCCCCGGACGCGCAGGCACTAGTTCGGCTGATGGATGAGTTCGGTGTCGACCCGGCCTGGGTGCTAACCGGGTCAGGCGTCCGTGCGACGCTTACCGATGATGAACGCGAACTATTGGTGCTCTATCGAAACTCTTCAGCTCCAGGCCGAGCCGCTGCGCGGGCGGCTCTTGCGGCCAGCCACGTCGGTTCGGCGAGCGGGGGACCTGGCCACCCGCAGCCCGCCGATAGGCCGGTTGCAGCGGGGCAGACATTTCACGGCCATGTAACGCAAGCGATAAACGGCCCGGTTACGCAAAGGGATTTGGTCATCAATGTTGGCGGCAACCGGGGTGGGCGCCGCAAGAAGTAGCTTAGTGCTTGGGGGAGCGAGTAGCGTGACGATGAAGCAGAAGTTTGAAGGCCCGGTCGGTCAGGTCGCGGGTGGCAATATCATCAACATTAACCCGGTGCTGCGCCCGCGCGTGATCGTCAAGACGGGTGATGGCGTCGTCGATGCCAAGCAGAAGGCTGAGTTGAAACGCTTGGTTGGCGAATGGGTGGATGCCCGTAGTCGGGTCAGAAAGTCGCGATCGACGTACGGCGCTGCCTGGTCGGCTTTCAACGCTAATTTTTCGATCAATAGTTACGCTGAACTGCCTATGGAGCGCTTTGGCGAAGCGTGCGCTTGGCTGCGTCGTCAATTGGCGATCATCAATGGCATGAAGAGCGCGTCTAAGGCTCTGCCAGATTGGCGGCCGAAGGCAATCTCAGCCATCAAGGCACGCTGCAAGAACCAGCTCGGCGATTCCGATGCTTACAAACCATACATCCAAACCCGGTTTGATAAATCGTCGTTGACCGAACTCACCGACGATGAGTTGCGGAAAACCAAAGTGTACGTGATGGGCAAAAAGGCGTAGCTGGCGCGCGCCTACTGACACGCAATGAGGACGATCAGAATGCCTGCGAACTGGATCGCGCTGATGCTTTGCCGACTTCACAGAGTAATGGTCGCAATACCGGTTGCGATCATTACTATCTGTGGCACCGCTGGCGCAGAAGCGGCTACCGACGACGATGTTTTTGAGTACCTGACCGCCTTGAACGCCGAACTGCCGAAAGCGGTAGAGGCGCTGAAAAGTGGCAGCATGTCTCGTATCTCTCAACAAAGCCGCCAGTTCAACGCGATAGCCAAGCGCGGCCAAATGTTCGGTTCTTCAATATTCGATGCACCATACGGTTCCTGTTTTGCTACCGGCGTTGCTATTCAGCACTGGTGGCAAACTCAAGTGGATGCAGCGGCGAGAGGGGGGAAGGAAGCAATCCCGAACTCTGGTCGTGACGCATGGAACACGTTCCAGCAAAGGCAGGCATCGTGCATGAAGGCGGCAGGGATAGAGTCAAAAACGCAGACGCTGCGCTTTTAGAATTATTCTAAATACGACGCGCTGTCGTTTTTCGTCCGCGAACCTGCCGGCATCGGCACATGTATGCGGATACTCAGCTCCCTAAATCGGATTAAAAGACCGCCTCGTTAGCGACCGGTAGCGTCGCCCTCGACATTGACCATCGTCGAGGGAGGGGGGAATGCCCCGCGACATCCGCCTTATCGTCATCCACTGCTCGGCCACGCCGAATGGCCGCGCCTTGTCGCACGGCTCTGCCAGCATCGCCGCCGTCATCGACGGCTGGCATGAAGCCCGCGGCTTCCGCCGCGAAATCTACTGGCGCCAGCAGCAGAACCCGATGCTATCGGCCATCGGCTATCACACGGTCATCGACACCGCGGGCGTCATCGCGACCGGCCGTCACCTGGACGAGGTCGGGGCGCATGCCGCCGGCTTCAACCAGAATTCGGTCGGCGTGTGCATGGCCGGCACCGATGCCTTCACCCCGGCCCAATGGTCCGCGTTGCAGGCGGTCGTGGCAGACTATCGCCGCCGCTGGCCCGCCGCGCGCATCTGCGGCCATCGCGACTTCTCGCCCGACCGCAACGGCGATGGCCGGGTCACGCCGAACGAGTGGACCAAGACATGCCCCGGCTTCGACGTCGCCGGCTGGCTGGCCAACGGCATGACCCCGCTGCCGCGCAACGTGTTCGCGGGGGCCTGACGATGGACGATTTCGAGGCCGACGATGATCCCCAGTCGGAAGGCTATGACGCCTATCTGGCCGGCAAGGGTATCGACGCCAATCCCTACGATCCCGAGGACGCGCCGGACATGAACGCGGCGTGGAACGATGGCTGGCTCGAAGCCGAAGAGGAGAACGGCTGATGCTGACCGTCGACGATCTCTCGACCGTCACCCGCACTGTCTTCGGCGAGGCCCGCGGCGAGGAGGCCGAGGGCCAGGCCGCCGTTGCCTGGGTAATCCGCAACCGGGCGGCCGTCGCGGCGCGGTTCGTCGCGCGGCGCCGGATGCAGCACCCGCTGTTCGGGGACGGCACCCCGGCCAGCGCCTGCCGCATGCCGATGCAATTCAGTTGCTGGAATGCGAGCGACCCGAATGCCGTCCGCCTTGCCGCGCTGATGCCGGAAGATTCCAGCTATCGCGCCATCGCCAGCATCGTGTCGGCCGTGTTCGACGCCCCGGCCGAGACCGACCCGACCGGCGGCGCCACCCACTATCACGCCGTCAAGGCCCCGCCGGTGGTCGAAGTGTGGCCGCCGCGCTGGACCGCGCCGATGAACCGGGTCGCGACCATCGGCCACCACGTCTTCTATGCGCCCGTAGGGCCGAGGGGCTGATCATGCTGGAAACGATCCTGGGTTTTCTCGGCGGGCCGGTCATCAGGAAGGTTCTCGACCTGATCCCCGACCCCAACGAGCGTGCGCGGCAGGAAGCCGAGCTGCGCCGCGCCGCGATCGACCTGGCGGCGAAGGCCGAGGCCGAGCAACGCGCCATCAACCTGCAGGAAGCCGAACATCCCTCGGTGTTTGTCGCCGGCTGGCGTCCCGCCCTCGGCTGGGTCGGTGTTGCGGCCTTCGGCTACACCTATCTTTTCGTGCCGCTGGCAACCTGGGTCCTGCACCTGCTGAACATCAGCACCCCGCCGATGCCGTCGCTCGACGGCGATCTGTGGGAGCTGATGTTCGCCATGCTCGGCATCGGTAGCCTGCGCACCGCCGAGAAGTTCAAGGGTGTCGAGACCATGAAGGTGGTCCGTGGGGGTGGCCAGTGATGGAATGGGTTGGCTACGCCTACTATGCCGGCGGGGTGCTGTCGCTGATCACCTCGGCCTTCACCACCGTGGTGATGCTGCGCGCCCGCGCCGTCTTCGCCACCCGGGCGATGTTCGAGGAGATCGCGGCCCGGATCGCCGGGCTCGAAGCGCGCTTCATCGCCACCGAAACCCGGGTCGAGGCGCTGCCCAGCGCCAACAGCCTGCACGAACTCGCCCTCGCTTTGTCCGACCTGCGCGCCGATCTGCCGCTCGGCTACGTCCGCCGCGAGGACTTCATCCGCAACCAGACCATAATCGAGGCCAAGCTCGACGCGCTCGCGCTGAAGCTCGAAAACCTCCAGCTCCGGGGAATCGCGTAATGCACATCGATCAGGCCAAGGCGCGCCGCGAGGCGATCCGCTGGTTCATCCTGTTGACCCTCAACAATGCCCGCCCGGTCGGCGCTTACGAGGAAGTGGTGCTGATCACGATTCAGGGCCTCTACCCCGATGCGACAGCGCTGGAGATGCGCCGGGAAATTGACTACCTCGCCGACCGCCGCTTGCTGGACGTCAAGAAGGAACCGTCCGGCCGCTGGTTCTGCGACCTGACCCGCTACGGCATCGACATCGCCGAATACACGGTCGATTGCGCGCCGGGCATCAGCCGCCCGACCAAGTATTGGGGTGGCTGATGCCGCCCCGGGCCAAGGCCGTCAACCTGCCGCGGGCGGTCAAGGAATGGCTCGACCGCGCCCTGGTCGACGGGAATTTCTCCGGCTATCGGGCACTGCAGGAGGAACTGTCGGCGCGCGGCTTCGACATCTCCAAGTCCGCCCTGCAGCGATACGGCCAAAGCTTCGAACGGCGCCTGGACGCGCTCAAGCTCGCCAGTGAGCAGGCGCGCGTCATGGTCCAGGCCGCGCCCGACGAAGAAGGGGCTGTGAACGAGGCTTTGACCCGCCTGGTGCAGGAGAAGCTGTTCGGCGCGCTGATGGAACTCGAAGTGGATCCGGCCAAGCTCAACCTCGCCAGCGCCGCCAAGGCCGTTGCCGAGCTGGGCAAGGCGACGGTGGTGCAGAAGAAGTGGGCCGCCGAGGTTCGCCGCGCGCTCGATGACGCGGCTGACAACGTCGAGAAGGAAGCGCGGGCGCAGGGCATGGACGAGGACCAGGTCATGTTCTGGCGCGAGAAAGTGTTGGGTGTTCGCTGATGGCCGCGCCCCTGCCCCCCCTGAAGGATACCGAGCGGCTGATCGAGTGGGACGAGCTGCCCGACACCGTCCGCCGCCTGCCCGACAAGTTCGACCCGCTTGCCGAAGGCGTGCTGATGCGCCACCAGGCACAATGGCTGCGGATCGACGCGGTGCTGAAGGTCTGCGCCAAGGGCCGGCGGACCGGCATCACCTTCGCCGAGGCGCTCGACGACACGTTGGTTGCGGGTGCCAAGCGCGCGGCCGGCGGCATGGACGTCTTCTACATCCCCGACGTGAAGGACAAGGGCCTGGAATTCATCGGCTACGCGGCGACCTTCGCCCGCGTGATCGCCGAGGCGCAGGGACAGGGCCTGTCCAACATCGAACAGTTCCTGTTCGACGATCAGGACGAGAAGGGGAACACCCGCAAGATCACCGCCTGGCGCATCCGCTTCGCCTCGGGCTTCAAGATCGTCGCGCTGTCATCCCGGCCGGCGTCGCTGCGCGGCCTGCAGGGCAAGGTGGTGATTGACGAAGCCGCCTTCCATGGCGACGTCCAGGCCGTCCTTGATGCCGCCACCGCCCTGCTGATCTGGGGTGGCCGCATCGCCATCATTTCCAGCCACAATGGCCGGGCCAACCCGTTCAATCAGCTCATCATTGATATCGAGAAGGGCCTTTACGGTCCGACCACCGATGCAGCCGTCTTCACCGCCACCTTCGACGATGCGGTTGGCAACGGACTTTACGAGCGGGTCTGCTTCGTCAACCGCTGGACGCCCTCGGCCGAGGGCAAGAAGAAGTGGTACACCCGCATCCGCACCGCCTACGGCCCGCGCAAGGCGGCGATGCGCGAGGAACTGGACGCCATCCCCCGCGCCGGCTCCGGCCTGGCGCTGCCCGGCATCTGGATTGACGCGGCGATGGCCGAGGCTCGCCCGGTCCTGCGCCTGGTGCTGGACGACGACTTCACCGCCCGGCCGGATGGCGAGCGCCGCGCCTGGGTCGAGGACTGGATTGCCCGCAACCTGGCGCCGCTGCTCAAGCAACTCGACACCGAACGCCGCCACGTCTTCGGCCAGGACTTCGCCCGGCATCGCGATTTCTCGGTGATCACGCCCTATGAGATCGCCGCGGACAGGCGCCGCCGGGTGCCCTTCGTCATCGAGATGCACAAGGTTCCGGCGCGCCAACAGGAACAGATCCTGTGGACGCTGATCGGCGGGCTGCCGCGCTTCGGTGGCGGGGCGATGGACGCGACGGGCTCGGGCCAGACCCTCGCCGAGTACACGGCCGACAAGTTCGGCCATAGCCGTATCCATCAGGTCAATCTCAGCCGGGCCTGGTACGGCCAGTACATGCCGAAGTTCATCGAAGGCTTCGAGGACGGCGCCATCGATCTGCCGCGTGACGACAACCTGGCCAACGATCTCCGGGCGATCGAGGAAGTCGACGGCATCCCCATGGTGCAGAAGGCGCGCACCGCCGACGTCAAGGACCCCGATCTCTACCGCCATGGCGACGCCGCCGTGGCGCTTTGCCTGGGGTGGTACGCCACGCTGGAAATCGACAAGGGGCCGGTGGTCACCGCCTCGCGCCGTCCTCGCCAGGCCGGCCGGATCACGGAAGGTTACGCATGACACCGGTCAACCGGGGCAAGGGCCTTTGGGTCACGCCTGATGATTTCGTGAGCTTCGGCGAGGCCAGGTCGCTCTCGGCCGAGATCGCCACGCGGTCGCGGTCGATCGACTATCTCGGCCTGTCCAACGTCCTGCCGAACCCCGATCCCGTGCTGAAGCGGCTCGGCCGGGACATCAAGGTCTATCGCGAACTGCGCTCGGACGCGCATGTCGGCGGCTGCATCCGCCGCCGCAAGGCAGCCGTCAAGGCGATGGAATGGGGCCTCGATCGCGGCCAGGCCAAATCACGCGTGGCCAAGTCGATCGAGGACATCTTCGCCGACTTGCCCATCGACCGGATCATCGGCGAGATGCTCGATGCGGCGCTCTACGGCTATCAGCCGCTGGAAATCATGTGGGGCAAGGTCGGCCGCTACCTCGTCCCGGTCGACGTGATCGCCAAGCCCGCCGACTGGTTCCAGTTCGATCCGGCCAACCAGCTTCGTTTCCGCGTGCGTGGCTCGACCGAGGGCGAGGTGTTGCCGCCACGCAAGTTCCTGGTGGCGGCCCAGGACGCGACCTATGACAACCCCTACGGCTTCCCCGATCTCTCGATGGTGTTCTGGCCGACGACCTTCAAGAAGGGCGGGTTGAAGTTCTGGGTCACCTTCACCGAGAAGTACGGCAGCGCCTTCGTTATCGGCAAGCAGCCTCGGGGCACGACCTCGGCCGAGACCGAGAAGTTCGCCGACCAGCTCGAAGCGATGATCCAGGACGCCGTCGCGGTGATCCCCGACGATTCCTCGGTCGAGATCAAGGAAGCGGCCGGCAAGGCCGCGTCGTCCGAGGTCTATGAAAGGCTTTTGCATTTCTGCCGCTCCGAGGTGTCGATCGCCTTGCTCGGCCAGAACCAGACCACCGAGGCCAGCGCGAACAAGGCGTCCGCGACCGCCGGCTTGGAGGTCACCCGCGAGATCCGCGACGGCGACGCCGCGCTGATCGCCGAACCGCTGAACCAGTTGATCCGCTGGATTTGCGACCTCAACTTCGACGGGGCTGACCGGCCATCGTTCTCGCTGTGGGAACAGGAGGAGGTCGATCAGGTCCAGGCCCAGCGCGACAAGACGCTGGTCGAGGCCGGGGCTCGGCTGACCCCCGCCTATTTCATGCGGGCCTACAGCCTGCAGGACGGGGACCTGGTCATGACCGATCCGCCGGCGGAAGCGCCCGCCGACCCCGCCTTTGCCGAGGGCCGGGACGAGCCCCATGACCAGGTTGCGCTGGACCAGGCGATGCGGGCGTTCGACCAGGAAGGCTTCGGGGACGCCGAGGCGGCCTTGCTTGCCCCGCTGGTCGAGCTGGTGAAGGGCGGCGCGACGCCCGACGAACTGCTGGGCGCGCTGGCTGGTACCTATCCCGACATGGACGCGACCGGCCTGCAGCGGCAGCTTGCCCGGGCGCTGTTCGTGGCCGACCTGTGGGGCCGCCTGTCGGCCGCGCGCGAGGCGGGGCGCTAGATGGCGGCCCCGGTCGATCTCGCCTACTGCATGTCGCTCGAACCTGCCGAAGCCGTCGCCTATCTGCAGGGCAAGGGCTACGCGATCTCTTGGGATTGGGAAGACGTCTGGCAGGGCGCCCAGGCCAAAGCCTTCACCGTCGCCAAGGTGACCCGGCTCGACATCCTCGAAGACATCCGGCAGGCGGTTCAGGCCGCCCTCGATGGCGGGCTGACCGAACGCTGGTTCGAGAAGGAATTGACCGAGACCTTGCGGGCAAAGGGGTGGTGGGGCCGGCGCCTGATGACGAACCCGGACACCGGCGCCGAGGAAGTCGTCCAGCTCGGCAGCGCCCGGCGCCTCAAGATCATCTTCCGCACCAACCTGCAGACCGCCTATATGGCCGGCCGCCACGCCGAGCAGCTCGCCAACGCTGATGACCGGCCCTACTGGCAGTATGTCGCCATCCTCGATCGCCGCACCCGGCCGACGCATCGGGCGCTGCATGGCCGGGTGTTCCGCTTCGACGATCCGGTCTGGCGCGCCTTCTATCCGCCGAACGGCTGGGGCTGCCGCTGTCGCGTCACCACCTTGACCGCGGGTGAGATGCGCGATGGGAAGATCAAGCCGGACACGTCCATCGGCCGCCTCGGCAGCAGGGACGTGCCGGTCGGGCGCTCCGGCGAGGTCCGCCCCGTCGCCACGCTCGTCTTGCCCGATCCCGACGATCGCCGGAAGCAAATCACCGTCGCGACCGATCCCGGGTGGTCCTACAATCCCGGCGCCGCCGCCAATCGACCCGGCCCCTATGGCGGGGACCTGGCGGCATTGGCGAGGGACGAATTGCGATGACCGATTCATTCGCGAAGATCACCATCAATGACCGGCAGGTCGCGGCCGGGCTGAAGGCGCTGGAACTGCGCCTGTCCGATCTCACCCCGGCGATGCGCGCCATTGCCGGGGCGCTGGCCCGCGAGACCGAGAGAAACTTCAGTCTGCAGGGCCGCCCGAAATGGGCCGCCCTGCGCAATCCGCCCGAGCGCCGCCAGGGCGGCATGATCCTGCAGGACACCGGGCGCTTGGCCGCGTCCGTCACCACGCGGGTCGAGCCGCGGCGCGCCATCATCGGCTCCAACGCGGTCTATGCCGCCATCCACCAGTTCGGCGGCACCATCCGGCAGCCGGCGCGCCAGCAATTCGCGCGGTTCAAGGGCAACCGGTTCGCCAAGCTCGGCCGCAAGGACGGCAAGATCGGCGCCAGGCGCGGCACGCGGATCGGCGTGCTCAATATCGGCGAGCGCGCGTTCGAGATGCCCGCCCGGCCGTTCCTGCCGGTCGAGCCTGACGGCACCCTGCAACCGGCGGCACGCGGGTCCGTGCTGGACGCCGTCCTGCGCCACATGCGGACGGCCGCGCGATGACTTCAGAACGGCGCGCCCAGGGGCTCCGCAGGCGGCCGGCAGGCCCGGGCATAGCCGGATCGGCCGCCATGGCGCTGGGCGCGGTTTATAAACGGTTTACGTCGGCGGTCGCGGCCCGGGCCTCGGGCGACGTGCGGGGGGCGCGGTGATCCGTCACGCGATTGCCGCCCTCGTCGTCTTGCTCATCGGTCTGGCGCCTGCGCCATCGCTGCCGGCCAGCAGCGCCGAATATCGGGCCTATGCCCGTGCCGTCCGCGCCGAGACGGAACGCAACTATCGCCGCCACCGCGACGTCATCGATCCGCGCCGCCAGCGCGGCCGGGCCGGGTCGAAGGATCTTGACCACGTCATCGCCGTCAAGGTCTGCTGGCTGCGCCGGATGACCGTCGACGAATGCGCCGCGCCCGCCAACCTGCGGGTGATCGACGCCAGCGAGAACCGCGCCCTCGGCTGCAAGCAGCAGGGTTGCCGGCTTCAGCAGCAACCCGCCGCGCCGGGAAACCCTAAAGCGGATTAAAAGCGCGGGCCGGGTGTCGCCGCCATCCTCGGCGGCATGAAGCCCGTTCACATCTTCCGCACCGGCACCCATACCGACATCAGCGGTCGCGAAGTCGCGTTCAGCGCGGCAGACCTTGCAGCCATCGCCGCGGGTTACGACCCGGCCGTCCACGAAGCGCCGCTGGTGATCGGCCACCCCAAGACCGACGATCCGGCCTTCGGCTGGGTCCAGGGGTTGCGTGTCGGCGCCGATGGTGGCCTTGAAGCCGAGGTCCACCAGGTCGACCCGGCCTTCGCCGAGGTGGTCGATGCCGGCCGGTACAAGAAGATTTCGCCGTCGTTCTATTCCCCGACCTCGCCGCGCAACCCCAAGCCGGGCGCCTACTACCTGCGCCATGTCGGCTTCCTTGGCGCCGAACCGCCGGCCGTGAAGGGCCTGCGCCCCGTCGAATTCGCCGAGACCGAAGCCGACAGCGACGTCCTCGAATTCAGCGAGGCGGTGCCGCCGCCCGCGCCCCCCGCACCGTCACCCGAGCCCCCCACAACCTCACCCGTGAAGGAAACCACCGTGACCCCGGAAGAAGCCGCCCGGCTCGAAGCCGAGAACAAGACGCTGCAGGAACGACTGAAGGCCATGACCGCCGATGTCGCGGCGAAGGAAGCCGCGCTGCGGCACGACGTCAACCTGGCATTCGCCGAGGGGCTGACCCGGGAAGCCAAGCTGGCGCCCAAGCATCGCGATGTCGTCGTCGCCGTGCTCGACCATCTCGCCACCCCGGCCGGCGACGGCGAGACGCTGTCGTTCGGCGAAGGCAACGACAAGAAGCCGATGGCCGAGGCGTTGAAGTCGTTCCTCTCGGACCAGCCGGAGATCGTCGCCCTTCGTGACACGGCCACCAAGGATCGCGCGGCCGGCGGTGCCGACGACGAAGTCTCGTATGCCGAAGGCACCGACCCCGAGCGGATCGCGCTCGACAAGCGTATCCGCGCCTATGCCAGCGAACACAAGGTGACCTACGCCGTCGCGGCGGCCCGCGTCGCCAAGTAGCACCCCAGAAGAGGAACCACCATGAGCCGCCTGTCCAAACTGCGCGTCGTCGATCCGGTCCTGACCCAGCTCGCCATCGGCTACTCCAATGCCGACTATGTCAGCGAAGTGCTGATGCCCATTGCCACGGTCGAGAAGGAAGGGGGGAAGATCCCCAAGTTCGGCAAGGAAGCCTTCCGCCTCTACAATACCGAGCGCGCCTTGCGCACCCGGTCGAACCGCATCAGTCCTGACGGCGTCGGCAGTATCGATGTCGTGCTGGACGAACACGACCTGGAATATCCGATCGACTATCGCGAGGACGCGGAAAGCGCCTTCCCGCTGCAGGCGAATGCCACCCACGTCACGACCGAAGGCATTCAGCTTCGGCGCGAGAAGATGGTGGCCGACATCGCGCAGAACCCGGCCAGCTATGCGGCATCCAACAAGGTGGTGCTGTCCGGCGCGTCGCGCTTCACCGATCCGTCCTCGGACCCGATCGCGGTGATCGAGGCCGGCAAGGAAGCCGTCCGGGCCAGGATCGGCCGCAAGCCGAACACCGCCATCATCGGCGCCAGCTCGTATTCGGTGCTGAAGAACCACGGCAAGCTGCTCGACCGCATCAAGTACGCGGCGAAGGGTGTCGTCACCATCGACCTGATGCGCGAGCTGTTCGAGATCAAGAACATCGCCGTCGGCAACGCGGTCTATGCCGACGATCAGGATGTCTTCAAGGATATCTGGGGCGACAACATCGTTCTGGCCTACGTCCCCGAGGCGCGGGGCGGCGAGGGCCGCACGCCCTACGAGCCGGCCTACGGCTACACCATCCGGCGCCGGGGCATGCCTGCGGTCGACACCCGCACCGAGGACGGCAAGCTCGAACTGATCCGCAACACCGACATCTTCCGGCCCTATCTGCTCGGGCCGGATGCCGGGTTCCTGATCGCCGATACAAACGTGTGAGGACACGATGACCGAGACCACCGCATCCCAGGCGCGGCTGTGGCGCGTCGGCGACACGCCGATCATGCACGACGGCGAGACCTACCAGCCGGGCACGGCCATTCAGCTCGACGACGACGCGGCCGACGAACTCGGCACGTATCTCGACGGACTGGCCGATGAAACCACCGTCACCAGGAAGAAGGGCGCCAAGAAGTGAAGACGCAACAGCCGACCCTGACCACCACCATCATGGCGACGGCCGCGCTCGCCCGCTTCCGCTTCACCGGCTTCACCGGCGCGACCTGCGCGGCCGGCGCCAAGGCGCTCGGCGTCGCCGAGACCGAGGCCGATAGCGGTGAGGCCGCGTCGGTCAATGTGTCGGGCATCCTGCTGGTCGAAGCGGGCGCCGCCATCGCCGTCGAGGCCGAGGTGCAGTCGGATGGCTCCGGGCGGGCGATCACCCTGGCCGCGGGCAAGTCGAACGGCTTCGCCCTCGATGCCGCGGCGGCGGCCGGCGACATCATCCGCATCTGGCGCTGACGCGCGGGGGGCCATCATGCGCTATTGCGACCGCGCCGACATCGGCCAGTCCATCCCCCTGACGACGCTGGTGAACCTCTCGTCCGACGATCCCCTTGCGGTCGATCCGGACGAAGCCGTCATCACCCGCGCCGTCGACCAGGCGGACGAGCTGATCGATGCCCATCTGCGCGGTCGTTATACCCTGCCGCTGGCCCCGGTTCCCGGCGTGCTGCGCGACATCGCGGTGAACCTGGCGCGCCACTGGCTTTACAGCCGGCGCCCGGAAGGCAACGGCTTTCCCGAGGCTGTAACCCGCACCTACAAGGCGGGCCTGGAAACGCTGGTCGCGATCCGGGACGGCAAGGTCACCCTGGGCGTCTCGCCCGGCGGCCCGGCGGCGCCCGAGCCGGGCGAGGTCAAGATGCGTGCCCCGACGCGCCGCTTCGACCGCGACGTCCTGGACCGCTACTGATGTCGGCCACCGTCGAGCTGTTCACCGCCTACCGCAACCGGCTGGTCCAGGCGTTTCCGGATTTTGCGGTCGAGTTCTTTCCGGACGAGCCCGAGACATACCGGCTGAACCACCCCAAGGGCGCCCTGCTGATCTCCTATGCAGGGACCCGCTTCAGTTCGCCGGTCGATCTCGACCTGGTCGCGCAGGAGGGGCTGGTCAAGGTGACCATCACCCTGATCCTGCGGCAGCTCAACGGCCGCGACGGGGCGCTGGTGGTGCTGACCCGGTTGCGCAAGGCCCTTGTCGGATGGCGGGCGCCAGGTGCCGCGACCAAGACCCGGGCTGTTGCGGAACAGTTCCTCGGCGAGACCGCCGGACTTTGGCAGTACACCTTCGACCTGGAATGCGGGTCGGTACTGGTCGAGGACGCCGATGGCGAGACCGGCATCACGCTGGTTCACGCCACCGTCGATGACGGCCTTGGCCGGCATGAATACGTCCGGCAGCCGGACGGCACCATCACCCATGACGAGGTTCCCCTATGACGAAGTTTCGCTACGACGGGCCGCTGGCGTCCGTGACGATCGCCGATGCCGGCGACGTCGTGCTGAACCCTGGCGGCGAGGTCGACTTGCCCGCGGACGCCGATTACGTCCGCACCCTGGTTGCGCTCGGCCACCTGACCCCCATCGCCAGCGCCGAGCACAAGCCGGCCAAGAAGAAGGATTGATCCATGGCGGCGAACTTCCTGCATGGCGTCGAAACCATCGAGATCGAGCGCGGCGCCCGTCCCATCCGCGAGGTCAAGAGCGCGGTGATCGGGCTGGTCGGCACCGCCCCCCTGGGGCCGGTCAACACGGCCACCCTGGCGCTTTCCGACCGCGACGCCGCGACTTTCGGCAGCGCCGTCCCGGGCTTCTCGATTCCCCAGGCGCTCGACGCGATCTTCGACCAGGGCGCCGGGACCGTGATCGTGGTGAATGTCCTCGACCCGTCCGTCCACAAGACGAGCGTGGCGGCCGAGGCGGTGACGCTGACTGGCGACGTCGGGCAGACCGCGAAGCCCTATTGGGTCGGCGCCGCGACGGTCACGAACACCGGGGGCACCGTGACCTATGTCCTCGGCACAGACTACACCGCCGATCCCGCGACCGGCAAGATCAGCCGCATCGCCTCGGGCACGATCGCGGCGGGGGCGGCGCTGAAGGTGACCTACGCCTATGCCGATCCGTCCAAGGTGACGACGGCCGAGATCATCGGCGCGATCGACGGCGCCGGGCGGCGGACCGGGCTGAAGGCGCTGCTGGACACCCACAATCTGTTCGGCTTCTCGGCCAAGATCCTGATTGCGCCGGGCTATGCGACCCAGGCCGCGGTGTCGGCCGAGCTGATCGCGGTTGCCGCCAGGCTTCGGGCCGTCGCTCTGGTGGACGCGCCTGTCGGCGCCACGGTCGCCCAGGTTCTCGCCGGTCGCGGCCCCAGCGGTACCATCAACTTCAACACCTCGTCCGAGCGGGCGATCCTCTGCTATCCGCATCTCAAGGTCTACGACACCGCGACCGGCCAGGATCGCCTCGAACCCTACTCGCAGCGCCTCGCCGGGGTGATGGCGGCCAAGGACAATGAGAACGGCTACTGGTGGTCGCCCTCGAACACAGAGATCAAGGGCATCGTCGGGGTCGAGCGGTTGTTGACCGCCGGCATCAACGATCCGCAGTCGGAAGCCAACCTGCTCAACGAGGCGGGTGTGGTCACCGTCTTCAACTCGTTCGGCACCGGCGTCCGCACCTGGGGCAACCGGTCGGCGGCCTGGCCCAGCGTCAGCCACCCCAAGAACTTCATCAGCGTCCGGCGCACCGCCGACATCCTGCATGAGTCGGTCGAGTACGCGATGCTGCAGTTCATGGACCGTCCGATCACCCGGGCGCTGATCGACGCGATCACCGAATCGGTCAACGCCTTCATCCGCACCCTGATCGGCCGCGGTGCCCTGATCGACGGCAGTTGCACCTACGACGCGGCCCGGAACCCCCCGACCGAAGTGGCGCTCGGCCATCTGACCTTCAGCGTCGCCTTCATGCCGCCGCCCCCGGCCGAGCGCATCAGCTTCGAAAGCTTCATCGATATCGAGCTGCTGCGCCAGCTCGCCACCTGAACGGGAGAACCGCCCCATGGCCAAGATCCAGGTCAACCGGATCGTCAATGCCAACATCTACATCGACGGCGCCAACCTGCTCGGCCGGGCCGAGGAAGTGAAGCTGCCGGACATCTCGGCGATCATGCAGGAGCACAAGGCCATCGGCATGGTCGGCAAGATCGAACTGCCGGCCGGCTTCGACAAGCTCGAAGGCGAGATCAAATGGAACTCGCTCTACGAGGAAGCGGCCCGCGCGATGGCCAACCCGTTCCAGGCGGTGCAGCTTCAGTGCCGTTCGTCGATCGAGACCTATGGCTCGGGCGGCCGGACGGCCCAGACCGCGCTTGCCACCTTCCTGACCGTCATGTTCAAGAAGAACCCGCTCGGCACCTACAAGCAGCACGACAACGCCGAGTTCGCTTCCACCTTCACCGCGACCTATATCAAGCAGGTGATCGACGGCCAGGACGTGCTCGAACTCGACTACCTCGCCAACATCTTCAAGGTCCGCGGCGTCGACCTGCTCGACCAGTACCGGACCAATATCGGCGGCTGATCGCCCGCCATTCTCGATCGCGACCAGGCGCCCCGGTTCCCCGGGGCGTCTTGCTTTCGTAAACCCGTTTAGCTGTCGGCCGGGCCGGGCCGGGCCAGGATGAGGCGCCACCTCAACCCGGAGCCCCAGATGACCGACGCCACCGATACCCCGATCTCCCTGACCCGGCCGATCACCACCGCGGCCGGGGTCCAGCTCACCAGCGTGACCATGCGCCGGGCCAAGGTCCGCGACCTGCGCCGCATGAAGGATTTCGGATCGGATGATCTCTCCCAGGAACTCGGGCTGATGGCCCATCTTGCCGGCCTGGTGCCCGAGGACTTCGACGAGATCGACGCCGCCGACTTCCGCAAGATCCAGCTTCGATTTCGCGATTTCCTCGGGATGTAGGCCCGCCGATATCGCCGACGGCATGGGCTTGCTCGCCCGATGGTTCCGCTTTCAGCCCAGCGAGATCGACGCCTTGACGATCGAGGATTTCGTGATGTGGATCGAGCAGGCCGCCCGGCAGGTCAGGCGCGAGAACGGCGGGTGACAGCCGCGGCGGCAAGGGTCACGACCCAGGCCGCCGTCCCTGCCAGCAGCGCGATGGCGCCAGCGAGCGGGGCCACCAGCAGCGCGGCGGGCACGGCCAGCACCACCCACAGCGCGACCGCCGCCCACCAGGCCGGCGGGTGCAGGGCGATCAGGAACCACAACAGCCCGGCCATGGCGGCGGCGAACAGCCCGCGGCTGACCGCCAGGAACACGGTATCGCTGACCAGGGTCGCGTCGGGCTTGCTCATGGCCGAATTCTAGAAGGGATTGTCGCGTGGCGAAAGAGATGATCGTCGGCCTCGCCATCGGGGCCACCCTGACCTCGGGTTTCGCCGCCGCCTTCACCGGCGCGCGTGCCACCGTCAGCCAGCTCGGCAAGACGGTCGAGGCGCTGACCAGGCGCCAGGACCAGGCGCTCGACAAGCTGACCGACGGCGCCAGGCGCCCCCAGGCCGAGCTGCAGAAGCTGAACCGCGAATATGACCGCCTGGGGAAGACGATCACGGCGCTGAAGGCCAATGCCCTGGCCCTGAACGTCGCCATGGAACGGGGCGCCAGGCTGTCCGAGATGCGCAGCAATGCCGGCGCGGATGTCCGCTCCGGCATCGCCATGGGGCTGGGCGTGGGCGCCCCGGTAGTCCAGTCGGTTCGCGTCGCCGCCGACTTCCAGGACCAGATGCGCGACATTGCCATCACCGGCGACATGAACGGATCGCAGGAGGCCGGCCTGGGCGCCACCATCCGGCAGTCGGCCCGGGACTGGAACCAGACCCAATCTCAAATCGCGCTCGGTATCGGCGAACTGGTCCGCGGCGGCATCCAGGATGCAGCGGAGTTGAACCGGTACGCGCCGCTGATGGCGAAGACCGCAACCGCTACCCGGGCCAGCATGCAGGATATCGGGTCGATCATCGTCGCATTTTCGAACAACCTGGGCATCCAGGCTCGCGACACGGATGCCGCCCTCAATATGTTGACCCATGCCGGCAAAGCCGGTCAGTTCGAGTTCAACAACATGGCCAAATGGGCGGCGCAGCTCGCCCCGTTGTACCAATCCCTCGGCGTGACGGGTTCTGAGGCCGTCGCCGAGATAGGAGCCGCGTTGCAGATCGCGCGCATGGGTGCCGGCACTGCCGACGAAGCTGCGAACAACTTCAAAAACTTCATGACCAAGATTACGTCTGAGGACACGAAGAAGGATTTCGAGAAGGCGGGAATCAACCTCGAAGGCAGCCTCATGCGTCTCGCTGCGCAAGGGCTAACGCCCGTCGAAGGCATGATGACGATCCTTCAGGACTATCTGAAGACGAAAGCCCCCGAGGCGGTCGCCGAGTTGAAGCGCGCCATGAAGATCGACGATCTGGGCGAGAGGGAGAAGGTCGTTCGCGGCCTGGCCGAATCCGGCGCCCTCGGCACACTGTTTCAGGATATGCAAGCTCGGTCTTTCATCCTCCCCACCCTCGCCAACATGCCCAAGTTCCGAGACTTGAAGAAGGAGACCGCACAAGCGGGTGAGCGCGACATTATCGGCGAGGATTTCAAGCGTCGCATCGAGACGGCCAATGAGCATACGAAAACCCTCGGCATCCTGCTTACCGACATCGGCTTGACCATCGGCAATGTGTTCCTGCCGCCCCTGGTCCGGGCGACCGAGGCAATCATGCCGCTCGTGTCGGGCTTCCAGCGCTGGGCGGAAGTAAACCCGGCCGTGGTGCGTTGGACCGTTGGCTTGGCCGCTGGACTTATCGGTGCATGGACGGCGGTCGCGTTGTTGCGCTTCGGCCTGTTCGCCGGCTTAGGCGCGCTCAACAGCTTCGGCACCGCCTTGTTGGTGCTGCAGGGCAAGTCCATCGCGACCACAAGCGGGCTGGCCGGCACGACGGCCGGATTTCGAGCGTTGAATCTGGCAATGCTCGCCAACCCCATCGGCCTGGTGATCGGCGCGATCGTCGCCGCGGTCGCGGTTCTGGCCCTGGCGATCTACAAGTATTGGCAGCCGCTGAAGGCGTTCGTCATCGGCTTTTGGGAAGGATTGCGGGAAGGCGCCGCGCCACTGGCGCCGGCCTTTGCCCGGGTCGAGGGCGCCTTCACCTCTGTGATCGGCGTGGCGCGCGACATGTCCGGGTGGTTTGCCCGCCTGATCGAGCCGGTGGAAGACGTCGGCGGCGCAGCCGAGAACACCGGCCGGCGGGTCGGCCGGGCCTTTGCCGCCATTGGCGGGAACCTGGTCGCCGGCCTGCAGGGCGGCCTGGCCTTTGCCCAGTCCGTCATCGGCACCGTCACCGGGATGTTTTCGTCCGTCGTCCAGTTGCTCGGCACCGAGCTGCCCCGCGAATTCCGGGCCTTCGGCGAGAACCTGGTGGACGGCCTGGTCGACGGCATCAGGAACAAGTTTACGGTGGCCCGAGACGCCATCGTCGGCATCGCCAGCGGCGTCAAGGGATGGTTTGCCGACACGCTCGGCATCAGGTCGCCCAGCCGGGTGTTCATGGCCTTCGGCGATGATATCGCCGAGGGCGCCGCCATCGGCATCACCCGCACCGGCCCGCTCGCCGCCCGCGCCGCTGCCGCGATGGCCGCCGCTGCCGAGGGCTCGGCCGAGGCCGGGCCGGTCGCCGGACGTGCCGGGCCACGCGTCGGGGCCGGACCGGGCGGGGCGGGCGGCATGGTCATCCACTTCAACCCGACCATCACGGTTGCCGGGACGCCCGGCGATCCGGGCGAGCTGCGCGGCGCCGTGGTCGACGCGGCCCGCCTGACCCTCGACGAACTCGAACGCCTGATCCGGCGCGTTACCGCCGGCCAGGAACGGCGGGCGTTCTGATGTACGCGGTCATCGGCGAGGTCGGCTTCGACCTGATCACCTATTTCGACGGTGTCGAGACCCGGTTCGGCGTCGACTATGCCGAGCATGCGCGGATCGGCCTGAAGCCGCGCCTGCAATGGGTCGGCGAGAAGCTGGACGAGGTCTCCATCCAGCTCACCTTCCACATGTCGTTCTGCGACCCGGAAGCCGAGCTGCTGAAGCTGCGCGATGCGATGACGTTGCGCGACGTGCTCCCGCTGGTGCTGGGCAATGGCGACTACAAGGGCCGTTTCGTGATCACCCAACTGACCGCGACCAGCCGGCAGACCGACAAGGTCGGTACGCTGATCGCCCTCGATGCCAGCATGACGCTTCGCGAACAGATCGAGGATGACCCGGCCGAGGCCGAACGTCGCCGCGCCCAGGCCGAAGCGGCCAAGAAGCGCCGCTCGCTGCCCTGGAAATCCGACCCGAACCCGCCCGTTCCCCGCCCGCGCCCCGGCGAGGTGGCCGAACCGCCGCAGACCTATACGCCCGATCCCGAGGGCCGGCGGCTGGTGAGGCTGTGATGGCTGCCTTCATCGAGCATGTCACGATCGATGGCGATCGCTGGGACCTGATCGCCTGGACCTATTACGGATCGGCATCGGCCATCGAGGGCATCATCGCTGCCAACCCGCATATCCGGATCCTCGGCATTCTGCCCGGCGGCCTGGTGGTCCGGGTGCCGCTGCCGACCGAGACCGTCCCCGTCCTGCCCCCGGAGGCTCTACCGCCATGGAAGCGCTGATCCCGGCCGGCAATGTCCCGGCGCCGAGCTTCGAACTCGACTATGAGCGGCGCAATATCACCGTCGCCGTCACCCCGTTCCTGCTGTCCCTGACCTATACCGACAATCTCGACGGCGATGAGGCCGACTCGATCGAGGTTCAGTTGGAGGATGTCGACGGGCGATGGCTCGGCGACTGGTACCCCGGCCTGACCGACCGCCTGCGGCTGCGCATGGGTTACCAGGGCGCCGCGCTGCTCGATTGCGGCCTGTTCGAGATCGATGAGATCGACGTCGACGGCCCGCCCTCGACCGTCCGCATCCGTGCCTTGTCGGCCGCGGTATCGAAGCCCCTGCGCACCGAGAACAACCGGGCCTTCGAGAAGACGACGCTTGCCGCCATCGCCCGCGAGATCGCCGGGCGGCACGGCCTGACCGTCACCGGGAGCATTGCCCCGGTCGAGATCGAGCGGGTAACCCAGATGAAGCAGGACGATCTGAAGTTCCTGCAGCGCCTCGCCCGCGACTACGGGCACGCCTTCTCGGTACGCGGCGACCAGCTCGTCTTCCAGAAGCTCGACGAACTGCGCGCCGCCGCGCCCGTCGCCACGCTCAAGCCTGGCGACCTGTCGCGGTACACGTTTCGCGACAAGATCAAGGGCACGCCCAAGAACACCACCGTCGCCTACCACGACCCCGCCAAGAAGGCGCTGGTCACCTATTCGCTGGGCGGCGACGGCGAGCTGGTCTCGGCGCCTTCGGCCGACACGGCGAAGTTGACCGGCCGGGTGGAAAGCAAGGCCCAGGCGAAGGCCAAGGCCGAGGCGCGGCAGCGCCGTGACGACGACGAGGCGACGACGGGCGGTCTGACGCTGTCGGGCGATCCGCGCCTGGTCGCGGGGAACAACCTGGCGCTGAGCGGCTTCGGCGTGTTCGACGGGCGCTGGCAAATCAAGGCATCGCGCCACGCGATCACCCGCAGCGGCGGCTATGTGTCCGATGTCGATATCCGCCGGGTCGAGCGTACGCCGGCCGCGAAGGCGAAGACGGCCAAGGCGAAGAAGCAACTGGTGGTCTATGGGCTGAAGGACGGTCAGGTGGTGAAGGGATGACGATCTTTCGCATCGGTGTCGTGACCGCCGTCGACCCCGCCCGGGCCTATGCCCGGGTCCGCTTCGACGATCTCGACGGCCTGGAAACGGCGATGATCCCGGTCGGCGTCAGGAAAAGCCTCAAGGATCGGGACTATTGGATGCCCGATCCCGGCGAGCAGGTCGCCGTGCTGCTCGACGATGCGGCCGAGACCGGGGTGATTCTCTGCGCGATCTATTCCGCGGCCGACCCCCCGCCGATCTCCGACCCGGACAAGTTCCACCGCCGGTTCGAGGATGGCACCGTCATCGAGTATGACCGCAAGGGGCACAAGCTGACGGTTGATTGCGCCGGTGATGTCGAGATCCGGGCGGCCGGAAAGATCCAGCTCATCGCCAGCCGGATCGATCTGAACTGATGCCGGGGGTCGCGCGCGTCGGTGTCGATTCCGCCGGTGGCACCATCGTCGGCAACCTGGCCCCGTCCGTGCGTGTCGATGGCGCGCCGGTCGCGGTACGCGGCGCCGTGGTCGAAGGGCATGGGCCGGGCGAGCATGGCGGGCCGGTGATGGTCGGCGCCAGCGCTACGGTGTTCGCCGCCGGCCGTCCCATCTGCCGCGCCGGTGACGAAGCATCCTGCGGCCATCCCGCGACCGGCTCGGGCGACGTCTTCGCCGGCTGATTATTCATTCGCTTTAGTATCGCGGGGGGCGCCGGGCGGCGAAGCTGCCCGCCATGACGCCCTTGACCTCCATCACCGATCAGGACTGGCAGCCGGCCTTGGGCCGGTTCGGCGACGTCGTGACCGACGCGGAGGATATCGGCCAGTGCATCCGGATCATCCTGGGCACGCCCAAGGGCGCCGATCCGCTGCGCCCCGAATTCGGGTCGAACGTCTGGCGCTATCTCGACCAGCCGCTCACGACGGCGCTGCCCCACATGGTGCGCGAAGCCTGGGGTGCTATCGAAGCCTGGGAGCCGCGGGCGCAACTGGTGCGGATCACCCCTTCGGCCGGTGAACAGCCGGGCCACGCGGTCCTGACGGTGGTGTGGCGGCGGGCCGGCGTCCAGTCGGTCACCGAGGTGGCGCTGTGACGCTCGCCGAACCCGACTTCGTCGCCCGCGACCCCAGCGCCATCGTTTCCGAGATGGTGGCCGATTTCGAGGCCGCGACCGGCCGGACGCTGCACCCGGCCCAGGTCGAGCGGCTGTTGATCGACGTTGTCGCCTACCGTGAAAGCCTCTATCGCGTCGCCGTCCAGGAAGCGGCCAAGCTCAACCTGGTGACCTATGCCCGCGGCGTGATGCTCGATCACCTCGGTTCGAACATCGGCGTCGCCCGGCTTCCCGCCCGCGCCTCGATCACCCGGATCCTGTTCATCCGCGATACCGCTGTCGCCGGGGCTGTCATCGTCCCGGCCGGGACGGTGGTCGAGATCGGCGGCGGCCGGCTGTTCGCGACCGACCGGGACGCGACGATCGCCGCCTCGGCGACGTCAGCCGAGGTGCTGGCCACCGCCGTTGAAACCGGCGCGGCGGGGAATGGGTTCGTGGCCGCTGCCGCCGCCCTGCAAACGGCCGTCGTCGGCGTGGCCGAGGTGGCGACGACGGCAACAAGCTATGGCGGCGCCGATGCCGAGGACGACGATCGCTATCGCGCCCGGATCATGGCCGGTACCAACCGCGCGTCGGTCGGGACGCCGGCCCGGTACCGGGAACTCGCCATGGGCGTCGATCAGTCGATCGCCGATGTCGCCGTCGTTTCCCCCGAGCCCGGGTCGGGCGTCGTGCGTGTCCATGTGCTGGCCGATGGCGGCGTGGCGTCGGCCCGGTTGCTGGCCGACGTGCTGGCGGTGCTGGGCGACGATCGCTATCGCATGGTCACGGACGTGGTCGAGGTGCGCGCCGCGACCCCGCGGCCCTTCGTCGTCGCGGCCCGGATCACCCTCGTCGCCGGGGCGTCGGCCGCCACCGTGATGGCTCAGGCCGAGGCCGCTGCGGCCGGTCTGGCGGCCCGTCTCCGCCGGCAGCTCGGGGGCGAGGTGGTGCCCAGCCAGTTCATCGCCGCCTTGTCTGTTCCCGGCGTCCATCGTGTCGTCCTCGACAGTCCGGCCGAACTGGTCCTGGAACCGCATCAATGGGCCGATTGCACGGCCATCGCGCTGGTCGAGGCGGCCCCATGACCCCGACCGCCGAACTGCTGCCTGCATCGATCCGCGACGAACGATCGCTGGCGCTGGCCGGGCTGGTCGACCGGATCGACGACGTCGATCTCACCCGCCTGCTGGTCTGGCGGTTCAGCCAGGTGGTGCCCTCGGCGCTGCCGCACCTGGCGGCCGGGCTGGACGCGCCGCTGATCTCCCGCCGGCCGCTGTCCGAGCCCGAGTTGCGCGCCCGCGTCGCCGCCTCCTACGAGCTGCACGAACAGTACGGCTCACCCGCCGGTCTGCGGCGGCTGGCGGGCCTGGTCGACGCCGAGGTTCTCAGGATCGAGGAACCGCCGCTCAAGCAATTCCTCGGCACGGCGCCCTCCGCCGCCGAGCTGGCGGCCTTCCGGGCGCTGATGCCCGAACTGCGCCTCTATCGCTTCCGCACGCGTGGCACGCGGGCCGGCCGCATCTTTGCCGGGGACATGCTGGCCCGCCGGTTCTGCCACCTGTCGGATGCTGCCGCCCGCCTCGGCCGCCGGGCCGAACTGGTCGACCGCGGCCGGGTGACGGCGCTCACCACCGTCGAGCTGCTGGCCAGCGAGCGGCGCGCAGTGGTCGAGCAGTCGGCCGAGGTGCGCTTGCCCGGCTCGATCGGGCGCCAGCCCGCTGCGGGCCGTTTCCTCACCGGGCTGCATCTTCGGGCCAGCGATGCGGCAACGCGCATCTATCGCGTCACCACCCGGGCCGACGCCACCGAGACCGACTATCGCGCGGCGTTGCGCGAGGCTCGGCCGTCGCTCGAACCGCTGACGGTGGTGCCCGAGCAGGTCGCGACCCGGGGAACGATCGGCCACGGCGCCGCTCTCGATGCCGCGCCGCGCCGGATGTTTCTCGGCTTCAGCTCGGCCGGTGACCGACTTTACGACCGGCTATGGCTGCACGACCCGCAGCGCCGGCCAGCCGCGCGACGCAATGGCCTGCGCCTGTGGTGCGGCTATGGACGGCTTGGCCTGCCGCCCCGGCAGGCGGTGCTGACGGTCCAGGTTGCCGGGCAACCGATGCCGCCGCGCCAGCGATATGTCGGAGGCTTTGCGACCAGCGCCGAGCGGGGCCAGGCCGACCGCCGCCAGTTGCTCGAAATCCTCAACCTCGGCCGCCCGGCCAGCGCCAGGTTGCTGTTGACCACCACCACCCGCCGCCCGATCCGGGCAGGGCAAGCCAAGGCCGGCGAGATCAAGGCCGGCGCCACCACGAAGGCAACATCATGAAGCAGCGCATCTTCCGCCTCGGCCAGGAACTGCCGTTCGAGGATCTGAACCGTCTCCAGCAGTATCGTGACGAGGCACTCACGACCGCTCTGGCGGACGCGGTGACCGACGGGCGGGGCTACTCGGGCTTCGTGGTCACGCAGAACAGCGCCACCGAGATCTCGATCTCGCCCGGCCGCTTCTACTCGGCCGGCCTCGCCTATGTCGCCGAGGCCGCCACCACCATGACGTTGCTCGCGCGCCTGCCCGCCGTGGCCAAGCGCAAGCTGGCCATCGTCGTTTGGGGCCAGGACTTCGAAACCGATATCGAGCCCCGCGATTTCCTGGTCGACGTCAACACGGGCGCCACCGAACCCCGCTCGGTCGCGCTGACCGCCCTGCGCCAGGCCCAGATCGGCGACATCGCCGGCAGCGAGGCCGCCGACCCGCCGACCCCGGCCGTGCCGCCCACTGCCCTGTTGCTCGCCGTCGTGACCCTTACGCCGGCGGGCGTGGCGCTGATCGAGCAGGAAGGGCAGACCCGCTTGCCGACCGTCGCCGCCGCGGCCCAGGGGGTCGATGATCTGCGGGCCTGGCGCGCCTCGATCTCGCCTCGCGTCGATACCCTCACCACCCAGCAGCTCGCCCTGGCCGATGCTACCGCCGGCAAGGCCGGTATCGAGCTGGTTGCCGATCTCTCGATCCGCCTGGCCGATGCCGAACGCAAGCTGAAGCTGCCGGCCGGCGCGATGTCCTCGGAAACCGACGATTTCAGCAGCAACAGCCTGACCGACACCGGCCTCACCGGCGCGAACGCCCTGGTCGATCGCGGCTTGCTGTTTCCGCCTGCAGCCGCCGGTACGTTCGATCTGGCCCTGTTCAACCCGAACGATGCCTCGGTCAAGCGCTCGGCCGCGGGGTTGATTCTGCCCAAGTACGATGAGGTTCTGCGGCTGACGTCGGGCGTGGCCAACAGCGACATGTCGGCCTCGGCCCTGCAGGTCGCAACCTGGACCACCCGCGCCATCACCGTGGTGGAAGCCCAAACCCGCTACCGGGCGGGCTATTGGTACGAGACGGTGGCCAATGCCGACGGCACGTTTGGCTCGATCCCCCACTACGCCGGCACGGAAAGCTATATCGAGTATGTGCCGGTCACGCGTTACGAGCAGGTCGCGACCACAACGAACTTCAACGGCATGTTGGTCGCGCAGACCTTCGTTGCACCGAGCAGCATGTGGGCCACCCGGGTCGCCCTGTCCTTCACTCAGGTCGGCGCGACGGGGGACGTGGTCCTGCTGGTGGTCGAGACCAGCAACGGCAAGCCCGACCTCGCCCGGGTGCTGACCCGAACGACTGTCGCGCAGGCGGCTCTGAAGCGGGCGCCGGACAAGACCCCGTTCCCGCTGGAGCCGGTGATGCTCGACGCCGGCCGGCGCTACGCCCTCGTTGTAATCACCCAGGGCGATCACCGCCTCGGCGTCGTCGGCGGGAACGCATTCAGCGACGGGACCCTCTTCACCGGTTCCGATGGCGCCTACGTAACGGGCGATCTGACCCGCGACCTGTTCTTCGACCTCTATGGCGCTGCCTTCACGACGCCGCGGACCGAAGTCGCGCTGATGCCGATCGACCTGGCCGGCGGCGTCGTGGATATCGCCGCCGATGTCCGCCGCCTCGTGCCCGATGGTTGCGAACTCGCCTTGGAAGTGTTCACCGCGGGCCGCTGGTATCTGCTGGGCTCGCCCGACTTGCCCTCGCCGCTGCCGCCGGTGGTCCAGTTGCGCGCCGTCTTCCTCGGCAGCCGCGACCTCGCCCCGGCGGTCTGGGAAGGTGAGGACGTGATCACCGCATCCAGGCCGGCCCTCAATCTCACCCACTATTCGGCCGCGCGGACGCTGGCGACGGCGTCCACCGATATCCGCGTCATCCTCGACCTTGTCCGATTCGACGCGGCCCGGCATGGCGCGACCGTCACCCTGCGCAAGGCCGACACGACCGAGGTAACGGCCTCGCTGGTCACGACCGAGGCGATCAACGCCAACGTCACGCGCAAGACGTTCAAGTTCGCGCCCAGCCCTGGCCTGACCACCTACCGCATCAAGACGGCCCTGACCCGCACCGGGGTCGGGACGCCGACCTACTGTCTTCGCCGCACCGACGCAGCCCTCTGAGGACACCATGACCAGTACCGCCATCGACCCCAATGCGCTTTACCGCGTCCTCGTGACCCAGCCTGTGGAGATCATCGGCACCAAGCTTTGGCCGGGTCAGGAGATCGAGTTGCGCGGCCACCTGGTCGAGGAACACCGGGACGCCGTCGAGCTGGTCGAGCGTCATGGCTGACCTGCCCGAGAAATACCGCTTCAAGGACGGCGTCACGGATCTTTCCTCGACGGTTCTGAACGGGATTTTCGGGGACATTGATCAGCGCCTGCGCCGGCAGGAATCGATCGAGCGTGATTGGCTGGCCGCTACCCGTGACCTCATCACGGTCGGTCTCGGCAGAATCAACGATGTGCTGGTGCCGGCCTACGAGCGTGTCCAGGCACTCGCTTCGCTCGGCTTCCTCATCGCCTCGGCCGAGGCGGCGCCGGGCGTATCGTTCACTGTCGGCGCCGGGGCGCTCGTCGTGGCCGCCGGTGACCAGCGCGAGTTATTCAGTCCCTCGCCCTTCGTCATCCTGACCCGCTCGACCACCTCGGTCGGCTGGGCGGTCGCTCGCCGGCTGTCCTACGATCCCGTCTCGGGCGTTCTGGCCTACGACATCGTCAGCGCCAACGGCCCGGCCGGGCCGCATGCGGACGTCGTCGTCGCGGCCGTCGCCGGCAGCACCGTCGCGCAGATCGACATGCTCTCGCAAACCGTGACCGCAAAGACGGATGCCCAGGCCGCGAAAGCCGCCGCCGAGGCCGCGCGGGACACGGCGGTGACCTCGGCCGGGACCGCGATCACCAAGGCCGGGCAAGCAGCCGCCAGCGCCCTGGCGGCCGGCGCCTCGGAGACCGCGGCGGGCGTCAGCGCGACCAACGCGGCAAACAGCGCTGCCGCTGCCCTCGCAGCGGTCGGCGGCGTGAAGGTAACTGCGGCCGATACCACGCCCTCGGTCCTCAACAGCGCACTCACGGTTCTTTCGCCGCTGGTGAAGACGACCATCAACCCAGGCGGTGACGAACAACTACGCCTGTCCATCGACCAGGCGGCCGCGCCATCGACCGACCAGGTCCTGTGGTCGCGGGCGTTCATCTAAGGGGAGCGTTGAATGCCGAACCTCGCATTTCCGTCCGTGTCCGCTAGTGGTGCGCCGATCGCGATCGGGACGGCGGCAACCACCCTGCATACGGCCCGCGCCTCGGTCAAAACCGAGCTGTCGATCGTGGTCATGAACAGCGACGCGGCGAACGACTACAACCTGTCGCTGATCGAGGGCGGCGTAACGATCGGCGTCATCAAGGTCGAGAAGCTGGCGGGGCCGTACCAAGTGCTGCCGCCCGTCATCCTGGGGGCGGGCGTGACGATTTCGGGGAGCTGCCCGACGGCCAACAAGCTGTACGCCTGGGTCTCGGTGACGGAGTTCTAGGCGATGCCGAACAATGTAGGTCTGCGCGCCACGCGACGGCGGTCCGGGCCGGTGAACGGCGTCCGCGTCGCCTCTTCAGCTATCGCTCCGACAACGACAATCGCCACGCTTAGCGGGTCTACGACCGTACCCGTTGGGGCTCGCAAGGTCAGATTGATGAGCGTCGGAGGTGGTGGCGGCCCTCGGAACGGCGTGAACCTCAGCAGCGGCGGCGCGTCTGGTGGTTCAAATGCCTCCGGCGTTTATGACGTCACGCCCGACCTATGGGGGACCACGATCAGTTGGACGGTCGGGGCCGCGGGGGCGCCTGGCGCGGCCGGTGGTACAACGACGATTTCCTGGCCGGCCGCTGGTTTGACGTTGACCGGGCCGGGGGGGACATCGCCGACCAGTAGCGCCGGCGCGGTTGGCGTGCCAGCGACCGGGGGCCAGGTCAACAATACGGGCAAGACCGGGTCGGCGGGGGGCAGCGGTTACGATGGTGGCGGGGGCGGTGCCGCTGGCGGTTTGGAATTCGGTGCCGGTGGCAACGGCGCCAACGGGAATACTGCATCACATAACGCATTTCCGGCCGGCGGAGGTGGTATCGGCGCGTTCGGCGGTTTTGTGGTCAACGCGTCGCTAAGTCCGACCGTGCAAGTTGGCAACCCGCCTGATGCTGGCGTGCGAGGGCCTGGAAACCAAGGCGTCTCCTACGCCCAGAACTCGTGGATCAACTCCTCGGCTGACGGTGCGTGCGGGGGCGGTGGTGGTGGCGCCTACGCCAACGGGCTTCCTCAGTCATCCGGTTACGGCTGTGCCTATGTGCAATTCACCTGATCTGACCAACACAACCGGAGCTATTGAGCGATGACCGCGCACCGATGGATTAAAGTTCTGAACGTCGGCTCGTCCGTCGAGACCGTTGCAAACGTCGAAGTCTGGCCGGTCGACGCGCCGCCGTCGCCGCTGGCGCCGGCCGGTGGCCCTATGTCTTCCTACTACGTGAACGGCGAGGCGGCGGACGGCACAATCCTGCCGGTCGGCCCCGGATTTATCCTATGTCGCGGCGCGTTCTACTCGCCGGCTGGCGTCTTGGTCTATGCCCCGCCCGGCGTCGAGGCTGCCGGACAACTCGCCGACCAGGCCGCAGGCACAAACTGAAATTCGTTTTCGATCTTGGAAATCGTTTAGCGAAGTGATTTATCGCGCTTCTGCGCGCTCGAATTTCGCGCGGCGCTTCACCCTGCTCAAGGGGGCGGGCCATCGTTGCGAGGTCGCCGAGAACGGACAGGCGGCGATCGAGGCGGTGCAGGCCGCGCCCTACGACCTCGTGCTGATGGATGTGCAGATGCCCGTCCTCGACGGCATCTCGGCGACCCGGGCGATCCGCGCGCTGCCCACCTCGACCGCGGCGATCCCGATCGTCGCGCTCACCGCCGACGCCTTCGCCGAGCAGGTCAGGGCGTGCAGGGAGGCGGGGATGGACGATCATCTCAGCAAGCCGATCAATACCGTCCTGCTCGATCGGGTCCTGGCCCGGATCGGCGCGACCCTCGTGCGATAGCTGCGCGCCCCCGAATCTGCCCGACGCTCAGCGTTCGCGCGTCGGACCGTCGGGTGGATGCAACCGGTCAGCCATGCGCACCAGATCGACGAGGGTCCGGGCACCCATCTTGCGCATCACGCGGCCGCGGCGCACCTTCACCGTGATCTCGCTGACGCCGAGCTCGCCGGCGACCTGCTTGTTGAGCAGGCCCCTGGCAATCAGCCTGAGGACATCCTGCTCGCCCGGGTTGAGGGTTGCCCACCGGCGTGCCAGTTCCTCGGCGTCCGCTTCCTCGCGCCTTCGGGTCTCGTCCAGCGCGATACCGCGCTGGATCGCATCGATCAGCTCCTGATCGCGGAACGGCTTGGCCAGGAAGTCGATGGCACCGGCCTTGACCGCGTTCACACCCATCGCGATATCGCCATGGCCGGTGATGAAGATCGTCGGCAGGCGCAAGCCCAGCTCGGCCATCTGGCGATGGAAGTCGAGGCCGCCCTGGCCGGGCATGCGGACATCGAGCACCAGGCAGCCCGGGGCGGCGGCCATTCCCTGATCGAGAAAATCGCGGACCGAGGCGAAGGTGCGCACCTCGATTCCGACCGAGGCGAGCAGGTCCTCCAGGGCATCGCGGACCGACCGGTCGTCGTCGACGACGTAGACGACCGGCTTTGCCGCCTGCATCACGAGGCTCCGCCGGCGACTGGCAAGGTGACGCGGAACAGGGCACCGCCGCCGCTTCCCGCCTCTGCCGCGATCTGGCCGCCATTGGCCTCGACGAGGGTCCGGCTGATTGCCAGGCCCAGGCCGAGCCCCTCGGCCTTGGTGGTCCAGAAGGCGGCGAAAAGATGCTCTGGCGCCACGGCCGACAGGCCTGGCCCGGTATCGGCCACGCATAACGTGACCCCCTGCGGCGGCCGGCAGGCCACGGCGACGGCGAGTGTCCGCGCCGCCGCCGTTCCGGCCATCGCCTCGACGGCGTTGAGCACCAGGTTGCGCACGACTTGCTGGATCTGCACGCGGTCGGCCAGCACCGGCGGCAGGGCTTCGTCGATCGACAGGTCGAGCCGGATTCCCGCGCGCTCGATCTCGTCCCGGCTGAGGGCGATGATTTCGCCGACGGCGGCACCCAGATCGAACGGCTCGCGCCGCGGCGCTTCGCCCCGTGCCAGCGACCGCAGGCGTCCGACCACGGCGCTGGCGCGTTCGGCGTCGTCGACAATGCGCTCGAGCGTCCGGCGGGCGCGTTCGAGGTTCGGCGGGGACTGGCCGAGCCAGCGGATGCCGGCCCCCCCGCTCGCCGCGATTGCGGCAAGCGGCTGGTTGATTTCATGGGCGATCGCCGCCATCAGCGCCCCGACGCTGGTGACCCTGGCGATGCGCGACAGGCGGTCCTGCGCTTCGCGGGCGGCGGCTTCCGCGGCCATCATCCGCGAACCGAGATAGGCCGTCACGGCGATGGCGAAGATGCTGATCCCGGTATTGATCACGCCGACTTCGTAGCTGCCGCCACGCGTCATGAAGAAGCTCAGCAGGGTCAGCGCGACGCAGCCGGCTGCCAGCACGATGACGGCCCGGCCCGACAGCAGCGGGGTCGCCGCGAGGATCACGGCCGTATAGAACACCGCCGCCGCGATCGCATAGTCGGTCAGGGTATCGACGGCGAAGATTGCGGCCATCGCCACGGCACAGGCCACGGGCGGAAGCGGTGAACGCAGCCTGGTGCGGCTTCGCAGAATGGTCATCGACAGCATCTCGCAACCCGGGACAGGGGTTCTTAACCTTATGCCAGCCGGCGGCCCGGCGCGCCCGAAATTCAATCCCCGGCCTCGAAGCGCCAGCGCGCCGCCGAGACCGTCGGTTCGAGGCTGAGGCGGCCGATGATCTGTTCGAGCAGCCGGTCCTGCCGCTCCTCCGCCCGCACGGTCGCGCTGACCGTGACGCGGGTGCCCTCGTCGATATCGGCGCTTTCCAGTTCGCGGATATGCAACGCCGTGCCGAGATCGCGCAGCAGCAGCGCGCGGACATGCGCTTCGGCCTGGGCGAGGCAGACGATGGTAATCGAATAGGCACCGTCGAGCTCGGACTGTGCCATCGGCCGATCGCCGATCAGCCGGACCAGGGGACGCAGCAGCGCATTGACCACGATGACGAACAGGGTGGCCACCAGCGCGTGCAGGAAGAAGCCGGCCCCGCACATCGCCCCGATCGCCGCCGAGCACCAGAGGGTTGCGGCCGTGTTCAGGCCGCGCACGTTCAGCCCCTCCTTGAAGATGATGCCCGCCCCGAGAAAGCCGATGCCGGAAACGATCTGGGCGGCGATCCGGGTCGGGCTCTGCTCGCCCGGGAACAGCCCGGCAAAAAGGACGAAGGTGGCGGCCCCGAGCGCCACCAGCGTATTCGTCCGCAGCCCGGCCAGGCGCTGGCGCCACTGGCGCTCGAAGCCGATCAGTCCGCCCAGCAGGAAAGCCCCGCCAAGCGCCAGCGCGGTATGAAGAAGTGCCTGCCAGTCCATGATCAGAACCACCTGCCGAAGCGGCGCATGTAGACCTGCTTCATCGTCTGCGCGACCAGGCAGTAGCCGACCAGGGTCGCGACCAGCCAGGGAAAGTACGCCCACGGCAACGGCTGCAGGCCGATATCCGCCCCGATGCCGGAGAACGGCAGCCAGATGCCGAGAACGCTGACCAGGACCGACATCAGCAGCACCGGCAGGGCCGCCGTGCTCTGCACGAACGGGATCTTCCGGGTGCGCAGCATGTGGACGACCAGGGTCTGGGACAGCAATCCTTCGACAAACCAGCCGGACTGGAACAAGGCCTGATGCTCGGGCGCGTTGGCGCCGAAGACGAACCACATCAGGGCAAAAGTCGTCACGTCGAAGATCGACGAGGTCGGCCCGATCCACAGCATGAACCGGCCGATGTTTCCGGCGTCCCACTTGCGCGGGCGGCTCAGGAATTCCTCGTCCATCCGGTCCCAGGGCAAGGCAAGCTGCGAGATGTCGTACATCAGGTTCTGGACCAGCAGATGGATCGACAACATCGGCAGGAACGGCAGGAAAGCACTGGCCACCAGTACCGAGAAGACGTTGCCGAAGTTGGAAGAAGCCGTCAGGTTCAGGTACTTGAGGATGTTGCCGAAGGTTTCCCGCCCCTTCACGACCCCCAGTTCCAGGACCAGCAGGCTCTTTTCCAGCAGGATGATGTCGGCCGACTCCTTGGCGATGTCGGCGCCGCTGTCGACCGAAATGCCGACATCGGCATCGCGCAGCGCGGCCGCATCGTTGATGCCGTCGCCCAGGAAGCCGACGGTATGTCCGTTCGCCTGCAGCGCGCGCAGCACGCGTGATTTCTGAAGCGGGGCGAGCTTGGCGAAGACGGTGCATTCCTCGACCGTGCGGCGCAGTACGGCCTCGTCCATCACCTCGATCTCGCGCCCCAGGACCGGCTTGCCCGGGTCGATGCCGACCTCGCGGCAGATCCGCGCGGTGACGATCGCATTGTCGCCGGTCAGGACCTTGACCTTGACGCCATGGGCGGCCAGTGCGGCCAGTGCCGGCGCGGCGGTCTCCTTCGGGGGATCGAGGAAGGTCAGGAAGCCGCGGATGGTCAGCGCAATCTCGTCATCGACCGTGTAGCGGGGCCGGGCCAGGTCCGCCGGGATGTCGCGCGTGGCGACCACGAGGACGCGGAAGCCATCCTCGTTCCAGGATCGCGTAAGCGCGGCGATCCGCTCGCGCTCGGCCCGATCGAGCGGCACGTCCTCTGTCCCCCGTCGAACGCGGGTCGCGATCGACAGCATCTCCTCGACGGCGCCCTTGCAGATCAGGCGGTGACCGCCCCCGGCCCCCTCCACCACGACCGACAGGCGGCGGCGGGCGAAATCGAACGGCAGCTCGTCGATCTTGACGGCGGGCGCGCCGGCAAGGGCCGGCCGGCCGGCGGCGCAATGCAGGACCGCCTGATCCATGAGGTTGCGGCCACCAGTCTGGTGATGGCTGTTCAGCCACGCCAATCCCAGCACCGACTCGTCATCCCGGCCGTCGGCGTCGAGATGACGTTCGAGCAGGACCTTGTCCATCGTCAGGGTACCGGTCTTGTCGGTGCAGAGCACGTCCATCGCACCGAAGTTTTGGATGGCGTTCAGCCGCTTGACGACGACCTTCTGGCGCGCCATCGCCACCGCCCCCTTGGCGAGGTTCGAGGAGACGATCATCGGCAGCATTTCGGGGGTCAGCCCGACCGCCACGGCAAGGCCGAACAGCATCGCCTCGAGCCAGTCGCCCTTGGTCACGCCGTTGATCACGAAAACGACCGGCACCATCACCAGCATGAAGCGGATCAGCAGCCACGAGACGCTGTTGATGCCGCGGTCGAACGCGGTCTGCGCGCGTGATCCGACGATCGCCTTGGCCAGCGAACCGAAATAGGTGCGCGCACCCGTCGCGACGACGACGGCCTGCGCCGTCCCGCTGACGACGCTGGTGCCCATGAAACAGATGTTCGACGTGTCCAGCGCCTCGGCTTCGCCGCCGCCGGTCATGGTCGCGGACTTGGCTGCCACGGCGCCGAGGGTGTCGTATTTCTCGACCGGAATGGCCTCGCCGGTCAGCGCTGCCTGGCTGACGAAGAGATCGCGGGACCGGATGAGCCTGAGGTCGGCGGGAACCATGTCGCCGGCCGCGAGCGTCACGATATCGCCGACCACCAGGTCGCGCATCGGGATCTCGCGGGCGACCGGGCCTTCCTGCGGCGAGCCCCGGCGGATAACGGTTGCCGTCGTGCCGACCATGGCCTTCAGCGCCTCGGCCGCGCGGGCCGAGCGATACTCCTGGAAGAAGCGCATTAGGCCGCTGAGCAGCACCATGACGGCGATGATCACTACCTTGGTCGGATCGGCGTCTTCCCCCCGCTCGACCGGCAGCCAGATGTCGGTGAAGGTGCTGACCGCCGCCAGCGCGGCCAGCACGGCGATGAAGGGATTCCGGAAGGCCAGTGCCAGCTGGACGAGCGCGGGCAGCCGGCGCTCGCGTGCCACATCGTTCGGGCCGTCCTTGGCGAGGCGCCGCCCGGCATCGGCCTCGGTCAGCCCGTCGGGATCGCCGTCGACATTGAGGAAGGTGAGGTCGAGCGTGTTGCCGGCCTCGCGGATGGCCCGCGTCGACAGCTTGCGCGTGTCGCGGCGCCCGCGCGCCGCGACATCCTTTTCCATGGTGCTCATGATTTTTCCCCCGGGCGTGACAGCCCGGCTGATGGTCGTCAACGAATGACTTGGTTTTGCGCGCGCCCCGCTCAGGTGGCGCCACGGCCCCGTTCATAGTCCGCAAGCAAATGGACCAGGACCGCGAACCAGACACGAATCCGGTTTTTCATCTCTCACCTCCGTGACGCAGCCGTCTGCGGCCGTCACGGCGGGATTCAGTCCGCGCGGGCCAGCCCAGACGGCACGCGCCCTCGACTACTGTCGCTTGGCATCGTCCGTTCCTCTTTCAGCCGTCCTGCGGACGGCGACGATCGAGTATCACCGGGCGCCCGCGTCGCCCAGTGGGAAAGGTGGATCGATTCGGGCTGAGTTTGGCCATCGTCGATATACCTTCGTATATCCGGGTTCGGCAGCCGGGCGCGAAGCGTCCCTGCACAATCTCGATCATCGGCCCATCCGCCATCCACGCTCGCGCCATACGGTCGATCCGTTGTTCGCCGTGTCGCTCGCTCGGCACCCGAAAGCGGATTGGAAAGGCGTGTCCGATGATCATGACGATGGAGCACCTGCCGCTCTGGCTCGAGCTGCGGGCATGGCGCAAGGCCGGGCATCGGCCGCGGCTGTGGTGGCGTGACGACGGCGCACGAATGGCCACGCCGGCGCTGCAGCGATTGCTGGCGCTGTCCTGGCAGGCGGGCGTTCCGGTCAGTCTCGCCGTCGATCCCTGGTGCGACAGGATGTCGTTGAGCGACTGTCTCAATCCGGCCGCGCTCGCCTCGGTGCTGCAGCTGGGCGGCGGCTTCGGCAACGAGTCGCTGGACCCGGACTGCCGGATCGAGACCCTGGCCAGGAAACTGCAGGCATCGGCGCAGGTCTATGATGCCTTCGTCGGCTACCTGCCGGTCTACGTCGTGCCGGCCGATGTGCCGGATGCGCCGTCCTGGGTCCAGATCCCGGCCAACCTGACCTCGGCGGCGGTCCTGAGCGGCCTTGTCGGGCTGTCCGGCTTCGGCATGCTGAGCGCCCTGATCGGCGTTCCGCGTATCGACGCGCATGTGCGCCTCGCCGGCGGCGAGAACGGCGGCACGCTCGGCCGCCGACAACTCGCCGCGCGTGTTGCCCATGCCCTGCGCCACCGGCGCCTGCGCATGCTGTGGGACGAGCCGCTCGGGCTGCTGACCCATCACCCGGCTCATGACCGGCAGATCTGGGATTCCCTGGCCTGGCTGCTGATGCGCTCGCCGCTGTCGGACGAGGCCGACTGGCTCTCGGCGGCGGAACTGTTCAGGCCTTCCCGCCGGGAAGTCGCCCAGCCCGCCCGCCTGCGTCAGCAACTTACCTGAGGTACGACGATCATGAGCCTGACCGGTGCGATGATATCGGGCATTCTCGGCCTGCAGGCGCAAGCCCAGGCGATGGGTGCCATCTCCGACAATATCTCGAACGTGAACACCGTCGGCTACAAGCGGGCGGGCACCCAGTTCTCGACGCTGGTCACCGACGAGGGATCCGCCTCGACCTATGCCGCGGGCGGCGTCCAGGCACGGCCGCGGCAGTTCGTTTCCAGCCAGGGCGTGCTCGCCGCCTCGACCAGCCCGACCGACCTGGCGATCCAGGGCAACGGCTTTCTGGTCGTTTCCAGCCGGCCGGTCGCCGGCCCCGGCAATGGCGGGCCGGCCTCGCCGTCAAACGGGGCGACGGTCGGCTATACCCGCGCCGGCAATTTTGTCGTCGATGCCAACGGCAATCTGCGCAATGCCGCCGGCTACTATCTCCAGGGCTGGCCGGCGATTCCTCCGGCGAATACCGCCTTCGCGTCGTCGCAGAACGTCCAGCAGCTGCGCACCGTCAACGTCGCCGGCCTGTCCGGCAATGCGACGGCCAGCACCAGCCTTGCCGCCCGGGTCAACCTGCAGGCATCGACCGCCGCCACCGCCGGCTACGTCTTCGGCAGCATGGGCACCTATCTGAATTCCGGGGGCACCGCCGGCACCGCGCCGGACTTCCAGCGGACGTTCCAGATCCACGACAGCCAGGGAACGGCGCGCGGGGTCACGATCGCCTTCAAGAAGGTTGCGGCCAATCAGTGGACGGCGGAGGCCTATGCCGATCTCAACGGGTCGGGCACGCAGAGCCTGCTGAACAGCGCGGCCTCGCGGACCAACGCCGCGTCGTCGATCGCCTTCAACACCAACGGCACGATCGATACCGCAGCCTCGACCTTCCTGGGCAACAACAGCCCGCTGGCGATCAACTGGGGGGCGGCGCTCGGCATCGCGTCGCCGCAGAACCTGACGCTCAACTTCGGCTCCAACGGCCTGGCCGACGGCTTCACCCAGTTGAACGCGCCCTCGACCCTGGTCAATTCGACGATCGACGGTGCCGCGCCCGGTACCTTCACCGGCGTCACCATCGACAATCAGGGCATCGTCCAGGCGCTGTTCGACAACGGGACGCGCCGCAACATCTACCAGGTGCCGATCGTGACCTTCACCAATCCCGACGGGCTGAAGGCCGGGGCCGGCAACGTCTACCAGGAAAGCAGCGCTTCCGGCGCCGGCAGCATCAACGTGGCGGGGCAGGGCGGCAGCGGCCAGCTTCAGGCCAACCGCCTCGAGCAGGCCAACGTCGACCTCGCGACGGAATTCACCACGATGGTGACGGTCCAGCGCGCCTATTCCGCCAATTCGAAGACCATCCAGTCGGTGAACGACATGCTGAGCGAGATCATCAACCTCAAGCGCTGACGGGGCCGGCATGACCAGCAGCATCCTCCACACCGCGCTTTCCGGGTTGAGGGCGAGCCAGCGGCAGCTCGATCTGGTCTCGCACAATCTGGCGAACGTGAGCACGCCCGGCTACAGCCGGCGAATCCTCGCGCAGACGAGCGTGGCCGTGGGCGGCATGGGCGCTGGCGTCGACACCGGCCCAGCCTTCCGTGTCGATGGCGGGGCGCTGGCGACCCAGTACCGCGGCACGACGACGGCGTGGGCGGCCGCCGAGACGCGCGACCGCCATCGCGCATCGGTCGAGCAGCTGTTCGGCAAGCCGTCGACCGGAAAGGCGGGGATCGGTGTGCTCGGCGAAGCCCTGGCCAGGCTGAAGAAGGACATCGATGGTCTCGCAGCCAATGTCGGATCGGTGCCGCCCGGCCTGGTCGTCGGTTCGGCCCGGACCCTGGCGACCCAACTGAATGCGATGTCGCGGCATATTCAGGATCAGCGGCTGCAGGCGGATCAGGCGATCGCCGGACATGTCCGCGCGCTGAACGGCCTCGCTGGGAAGGTCGCGACCCTGAACGTCGAGGTGACGGCCGGCCGCGCCACGGGCATCGATACGGCCGACCTGGAAGATCGCCGCGACCGACTGATCAACCAGATGGCCGAACTGACCGGGGTCAGCCACCATGCCCGGCCGGATGGCAGCATGGTGGTGATGACCCGGGAAGGCCGGACCCTGGTCGACGGGCCGACGGCGCGGACGCTCGGCATGGCCGACGGCGCCGGCAGGCTGGTGGACTATGCGCCGGTAACGGCAATGACGGCGACCACCCCGACCCAGAGGATCGGTATCGGCACGCCGGGTGCCGCCGCCGGCCCCGATCTGACCGCCGAACTGCTGCGGGGCGGCGGCAGGATCGGCGCCCTTCTCGAGCAACGCGGCCAATATTCCGCCGGCGCGGCGCTGCCGCAAGGCGAACTGCAACAGCGCACGGCCGAGCTCAACCGGTTCGTCCTGGGCCTGTTCAACACGATGCGGGCGGCCAATCTGGCAACGACGGATATCGCCGGCAATCCCGCCCACGACCCGGCGAACGGCGTCAACGAGGCCAACGGGATGTTTGCCGGCATCTACCCCAGCCCGCCGGCCAGTCCCGGCAACATCGACAATGCCGCGACCATCCAGGTTCATCCCGACCTGATGGCCAATCCCGATCTGCTGCAGAAGACGGCTGGCGCGATGGACGTCCGAATCGCCAAGTCGCTGGCCGCGGCGATCGGCAGCAAGTCGGTCTCCTTCGCCTCGGCCGGGGCGCTGGGGGCCGTGGCGACCGGTCTCTCCGGTTACCTCGATACGATCGTCGGCAACGTCGCGGCGACCCGGGCCATCGGGACGGACGAGCTTCGCCACCAGGCCGGGCTGCGCAGTTCGCTGGAAGGCCGCCTGGGCCAGGCGACAGGCGTCAATCTCGACGAGGAGCTGGCCAAGCTGATGTCGTACCAGAAGTCCTACCAGGCCTCGGCCAAGATGATCCAGGCGGCCAACAGCATGCTCGACATCGTGCTCGACCTTGTCCGCTCGCGCTGAGGTCCGGGCGCATCGGTGGTTGACAGACAAGTATACTAATATGGTAGTGTCCCACTCGCGCCTCCGATAGAGAGGCCGGCGGGAGGGACGATGATCAGGCGTGGACGCGGGCGGGAACAGGCGGCAGTCGCCGGGCAGCCGATGGCCGGCATCGTGCCGATCCGGCGCCAGACCATGGCGCAGCAGATTCATGCGCTGTTGCGCCGCGACGTCATCGGCGGCGTTCTCCTGCCGCGCACGGCGCTGTCGGAAGCCGAGTTGTCGCAGCGCTTCGGCGTGTCGCGCACCCCGATCCGCGAGGCGTTGATCAAGCTGGCCGAGGAAGGCCTGGTCGAGATCTATCCCCAGCACGGATCCTTCGTCGCGCCGATCACGCTGCGCGACGTCTATGACAGCCAGTTCGTGCGCGAGGCGCTGGAATGCGCGGCGCTGGAGCGTGCGATCGAACGCATCGACGCGGTCCAGGCGGCAACCCTGGCCGGCATCCTCGATCGTCAGCGGCGGCTGCATCGCGACGGCGAGGAGGACGGCTTCTTCGCCGCCGACGAGGACATGCATGCCTGCATCATGGACATCGCCGGCCACGCCCAGGCGTGGCGCCAGGTCGAGAACGCCAAGGCCCAGATGGACCGCGTGCGCCACCTGACCATGCGCCTGCCACTGAAACTCTCGTCCGTCCTGGCCGAGCATGGCGCCATCGTCGATCGCGTCGTCCATCGCGACCGCGACGGTGCGCTGGCGGCATTGCGCACCCATCTGCGCGGCCTGTTCCGGTCGGTCGACCGGCTGATGGCCGAGAACCCCGGTTATTTCGCCGACGGCCGCTAGGGCCGCCGCTCCACCCCATCCGACCTCAATCCAGGTGACGTCCGCGATGAAGATTACCGAGATCAAGACTTTCCTGATGCAGGCGGGCTCGCCGCCCGACCGGGCCTGGGCCTCCGATGGAAAGGGGCATCAGACCGGCTCGCGCAACTGGCTTTTCGTCAAGGTCTATACGGACGAGGGCGTCTACGGCGTCGGCGAATGCTCGGGCTGGCCGCGTGTCATCGAGACGGCGGTGAAGGATCTGGCCGGCGTACTGGTCGGCGAGGATCCGACGCATATCGAGCGCCTGTGGCAGCGCATGATGGTGGCCCAGATGGCGCACGGCATGACCGGCATCGTCGGGGCGGGCGCGATGACCGGCATCGACATGGCGCTGTGGGACATCAAGGGCAAGGTGCTGAACACCCCGGTCTGGAACCTGCTGGGCGGCCAGGTGCGCGACCGCATCCGCATCTATGCCCACGCCTCGACGGCCGAGGTGGCGCTGGAACTGAAGGCGTGCGGCATCGGCGCGGTCAAGACCGGCGGGGTGCGCGACCCGCTGGCCAAGGTCGCCGCGATCCGCGAGGCGGTCGGGCCGGACATGGACATCATGGCCGACCTGCACGGCCCGCCCTGGATGACCCCGAAGGACGCGATCGTGCTGGGCCGGGCGCTCGAACCCTACAACATGCTGTTCCTGGAAGACCCGGTCGCGCCGGAGAACATCGAGGGGCTGGCCCGTGTCGCCGACGCCGTCGCCATCCCGATCGCGGCGGGCGAGCGGGTCGGCACCATCTGGGGGTGGCGTGCGATGATCGAGCGCGAGATCGTCGACGTGATCCAGCCCGATACCGGGCGGGCCGGCGGCATCAGCCAGATGAAGAAGCTGGCCGGCATGGCCGAGGCCCATCACATCATGATGGCGCCGCATTCCGGCACGCTGGGCCCGGTCGCCGAGTTCGCCGCGCTGCATCTGCTGGCCGCGATCCCCAACACCCTGATGCTGGAGCGGATCGAGAACGACTGGCCCGGCCGCAACGAGGTGATCTCCGCGCCGCCGGTGCTGGAGAACGGCCATCTGATCGTCCCCACCACCCCGGGCCTCGGCGTCGACATCGACGAGGCGGCGGTGGCGCAGTATCCGAGCGTGCGCAACGTCTCGATCGCCGGCGGCGGCTACGAGCCCGGCACCGAGCAGGAAAACGTCTATGTCCAGACCCGGCTGCACCGGGAATCGGCCTTTGGCCGGCGGCGGTGACGGTTTATTTGTCAGGCGACTTGCGCTTAGTTGTAAGACAAATATACTGTCGGCCGATCTGCATACCCGAGGGAGGATCGAAATGAGTGCGTTGACGCCGGAAAACCGGGCACGGCTGGCCCGGGTTTCCACCGCAACCATCACCACGGCGCTGTTCAAGCGCGGCCTGCGCAATACCGCCATCCAGGGCGTGCTGCCGCTGAACCCGAAGGCCGCGCGCATGGTCGGCGAGGCCTTCACGCTTCGCTACATCCCGGCGCGCGAGGATCTCGATCACATCAAGGTGTTCGAGGATCGCAGCCATCCGCAGCGCAAGGCGGTCGAGGACATCCCGCCCGGCCATGTCATGGTGATCGATTCGCGCAAGGATCCGCGCGCGGCCTCGGCCGGCGGGATCCTGATCACCCGCATGATGGTGCGCGGCGCGGCCGGCGTCGTCACCGACGGCGGCTTCCGCGATTCGGGCACCTGCGCCGGGCTCGACTTTCCCGTCTACTGCGTCCGGCCGTCGGCACCGACGAACCTGACCCTCCATCATGCCATCGACATCAACGTGCCGATCGGTTGCGGCGATGCGCCGGTCTATCCCGGCGACATCATCGTCGGCGACGACGAGGGCGTGGTGGTCATCCCGGCCGCCATCGCCAACGAGATCGCCGAGGAGGCGGCGTCGATGACGATCTTCGAGGACTGGGTCGAGGCCCGGGTGCTCGAGGGCCGTTCGATCCTCGGTCTGTACCCGCCCGACGAGAAGACGCGGGCGGAGTTCGAAGCCTACAAGGCCAAGCTCTGATCTGACGACGACAAACCCTAGGGAGGAAAAAATGCAGATCGATCTCATCCGCCGTGCCGTGGTGGCCGGCATTGCCGGGTCGCTGGTCGCGGGCTTCGTGCCGGCGATGGCCCAGGACGTGCCCGCCCTGCCGACCGCGCCTGTCCAGCTCAACATCGTCGACGTCGCCGGCAACCTGGCGCTGACCCAGGAGGCGTTGGAGAATTATCGCAAGACGCACGAGAAGCTGGTCTCCAAGATCACCTTCACCAAGGCGCCGTCGCCGGAACTGGCCGGCAAGGTCAAGGCCCAGCAATCGGCGGGCAAGGTCGATATCGACCTGATCCTGACCGGCACCGACGCACTGGCCGCCGGCATCAAGCTCGACCTGTGGCAGCCGGTCGAGGCGATGCTCGAGAAGAAGAAGCCCGGTTTCGCCAAGGCTTATCTCGAACCCGCGGCCAAGATGCAGACGCTGGCCGAGGGCAAGGGCGTCGTCGTGACCTATTATCCGTCGGGCCCGCTGATCGAATATAATCCGGACAAGGTCAAGACCCCGCCGACCACCGCCGAGGAGCTGCTGGCCTGGGCCAAGGCCAATCCGAATCGCTTCTTCTACGGCCGCCCGGCCAATTCCGGCCCCGGCCGCACCTTCCTGATGGGACTGCCCTATATCCTCGGCGACAAGGACCCGATGGATCCGGAAAAGGGCTGGGACAAGACCTGGGCCTATCTGAAGGAGCTGGGCAACTACATCGAATACTATCCGGCCGGCACCGGCCCGACGATGAAGGAGCTGGGCGAAGGCTCGCGCGACATCATCGTCTCGACCACCGGCTGGGACATCAACCCGCGCGTGCTCGGCACCGTGCCCAAGGAGGTCAAGGTCGGCCTGCTGAAGAATTTCACCTGGGTCACCGACGCCCACTACATGGTGGTGCCCAAGGGCATCGCCCCGGAGAAGCTTGCCGTCGTCCTCGACATGATGGCCTTCATGCTGGAACCGGCCCAGCAGGCCTATGCCTATGATGAGGGGTACTTCTACCCGGGTCCGGCGATCAAGGACGTGCCGCTGTCGATGGCCCCGGCGAAGAGCCAGGCGGCGATCAAGGAGTTCGGGCGGCCGGAATACGATGCCTGGATCGCCGATCATCCGAAGGCCGTGCCGCTGGGGGCCGATGCGATGGTGGCGGCGTTCCGGCGCTGGGACACCGAGATCGGTGCCGCCAAGAACAAGTAACGCCTGATTGTGCAGTCGAGCGGGTGTCGTCCTCTGCGGCGGCACCCGCGATCGTGATGAAGCGGAGACCCCGATGACGCAACGGACCGACCATGGCGATTTTCGCGAGCTGCGCCTGGACCGGATCAACCGGACCTTCGGCAGCCACCATGCCCTGCGCGACATGTCGCTGACCATCCAGGTCGGCGAGTTCGTCGCGCTGCTCGGCCCGTCCGGCTGCGGCAAGACCACGGCGCTGAACTGCCTGGCCGGGTTGCTGCCGCTGTCCAGCGGCGCCATCTGGCTCGACGACCGGCGCATCGACGTGCTGCCGTCGGAAAAGCGCGGTTTCGGCATGGTGTTCCAGAATTACGCCCTGTTCCCGCACATGTCGGTGCGCAAGAACATCGGCTTCGGCCTGGCGATGCGCGGCGTGGCCAAGCGCGAGATCGCCGAGCGGGTCGACCGGGCGATCAGGATGGTCCAGCTGGGCCAGCATGCCGACAAGCTCCCCGGCCAGCTTTCCGGCGGCCAGCAGCAGCGCGTCGCCATCGCCCGCGCCATCGTGATCGAACCGCCGCTGGTGCTGATGGACGAGCCGCTGTCCAACCTCGATGCCAAGTTGCGCCTGGAGATGCGGGCCGAGATCCGCCGCATCCATACCTCGGTCGGCCGCGCGACCGTCTACGTCACCCACGACCAGGAGGAGGCCCTGAGCCTGGCCGACCGGATCGTGGTGATGAAGGACGGCCTGGTCCGCCAGGTGGGTACGCCCGAAGACCTCTACCACCGCCCGGCCAATCTCGATGTCGCCCGCTTCATGGGTTTCCGCAACGAACTCGCGGGCGAGGCCGAGGGCAACGTGATTCGCCATCGCGATGTCGCCCTGCAGGGCGTGCGGCGCGATGCCGGCGCGACCCGGCAGGCAGTGGCCGTGTTCCGGCCGGAAGACCTCGAACCGGTCGCCGCCGGTGCCAACGGCATCCCGGTCACCGTGACTGCGGTCGAGTATGGCGGCCGCGAATTCCATCTGACCGGCGTCACCGCCGGCGGGGTTGAGTTGCTTGCCCGCTCGCGCGAGCGTGTGGTGGTCGGCGACCGGCTGACGCTCGGCGTCGCGCCCGAACAGGTGCTGATGTTCGATGCCGGCGGCGATGCGGCGCCCCGCGGTTTCGCCGCGGCGGCGGAGTAGGGTGCCATGACCGTCGACGCCCTGCCTGCGGCCACGCTGCCCGAACGCCAGCCGGTGCGGATTGACCGTGCCGCCTGGCTGGCCCTGCCCGCCGTGATCTTCGTGCTGGCGCTGTTCATCTTCCCGTTCGGCTACGGCCTCGTCCTGTCCTTCTCGCCGCTCGAGGCGGCGCAGGGGTGGCTGGCCAATTATGCGAAATTCTTCGCCGACCCTGCCTATTACGGGACCATCGCCAAGACCCTGTGGCTTGCCCTGCCGGCCACGCTGATCAATGTCGGCGCCTCGGTGCCGATCGCCTATCGCATGCGCGTGCCTTCGGGCGGCCAGCGCTTCGTCACCACGCTGCTGGTCATTCCGATCACCCTCGGCACCGTGCTGATCGCCGACGGGCTGCTGACCTATCTCGGGCCGCAGGGCTGGGTGAACCGCATCCTGCTTGGCCTCGGTCTCGTCGACAGCCCGATCCGGCTGGTGCACAACTACACCGGCGTCCTGCTCTCGCTGGTCGTGTCGGGTTTTCCGTTCACCTTCCTGCTGACGCTGTCCTACATCACCGGCATCGATCCGGTCCTGGCCCAGGCGGCGCGTACGCTGGGGGCCGGACCCTGGCGGCAGTTCAAGGAGATCTATTTTCCGCTGCTGCTGCCCGGCCTTGCCGTCGCGTTCTGCCTGACCTTCGTCCAGGCGTTCTCGGTATTCCCGTCGGCGGTGCTGCTCGGCGCGCCGGCCGGCGCGACCCGCGTCATCTCGATCGCCGCCTACGAAGCGGCGTTCGAGAACTACGATTTCCCGATGGCCTCGGCCGTCGCGATGATCATGGGCCTGGTCCAGCTCGCCATCACCGTCCTGGTGCTGTCGGGCCGGCGGCTGGTCTATCGCGGCCCGGTCGGCGGCGGCAAGGGTTGAGGGAGGGCACCATGTTCATGCGCAACGCTTCGCAGACCCGCGCCGGCGCCCAGGCCTGGAACATCGCGATCTGGGTCGTGATGATCTTCTTCCTGGTCAATGTCGGGGCGATGATCGCCACCGTCCTGCTCAACTCCTTTGCCACGCGCTGGCTCGGCACCTGGTTTCCGGCCGGGCTGACGACGCGATGGTATTCGTCGGCCTGGTCGGAATTCCAGCTGGGCGACGTCCTGTTCGTCACCATGCAGGTCACCGTCGCGGTCGTCGCGCTGTCGGCCCTGATCGGGGTGCCGGCCGCCTATGCGCTGGCCCGCGCCGAATTTCCCGGCAAGCGCATCGTCCAGCTGCTGTTCCTGCTGCCGATGATGGTGCCGCCGATCACCTACGGCATTCCGCTGGCCACCGTGCTCTACAAGGTCAATCTCGGCGGCTCGCTCGCCGGGGTGATCCTGGCGAACCTGGTGCCGACCGTGCCCTTCGTCATCATGGTGATGACGCCGTTCATCGAGCAGATCGACCCGAAGCTCGAAGCCGCCGCGCGCGTCTTCGGCGCCAATACCTTCCGCGTCTTCGTCCATGTGCTGGTGCCGCTGCTGGCGCCGGGCATCCTCGCCGCCTCGCTGATGGTGATGGTGCGCACCATCGCGATGTTCGAGCTGACCTTCCTGACCGCCGGGCCGGACAGCCAGACCCTGGTCGTCTCGCTCTACTACGCGGCGTTCGCGGCGGGGGTCCGGGCCGGGCAGTCGATTTCGGCGATGGCGGTGACCTACATGATCCTGACGCTCGCCTGGCTGCTGATCGCGCTGCGCTTCGTCAACCCGACGCAGCTGGTCACCCGGGTCAAGACATAGTCCCGATTTTCTGAACCCATCCTACCAGATTTCCTGATTTTCCGGATGACTGGGCGGCGCCAGACTGGCGCCGTCCCGTCAGCACCGGCCATTTCAGGAGGTCGCCATGCCTTTCGCCCGAATATCTCTTCTGCGCGGCAAGCCGCCCGCCCATCTGAGGGCCTTGTCCGATCGCGTCCATCAGGCGCTGGTCGACGCCTTCGAGGTACCGGCCGCCGACCGCTTCCAGGCGATCCACCAGCACGAAGCCGGCGAGCTGATCTTCGACCGAGGTTATCTCGGTGGTCCCCGTTCGGACGATTTCGTCCTGATCGCCATCACGGCCGGCCGGCCGCGGTCGACCGCGGTGAAGCAGGCCTTCTACCGGCGTCTCGTCGCCCTGCTGGCCGAGGCACCGGGCCTCGATCCCGAGGACGTGATGGTGGTGATCACCACGACCGCCGGCGACGACTGGTCGTTCGGCGGTGGCCGGGCGCCGATGAGCGAGGAGCGCGCGGCATGAACAACGCCCCCTGGCCCGATGCGCATGAACTGATCGGCGCGGTCGCGCCGAAGCTTGCCGATCTCTCGATGGAAGTCCTGTTCGCCGATATCTGGGAGCGACCGGGCCTCAGCCCGCGTGATCGCAGCCTGGTCACCGTCGCGGCGCTGATCGCGATGGCACGGGTCGAGCAATTGCCCTTCCATCTCGGCCGGGCGGTGCAGAATGGCGTCACCCGCGCCGAGATCGGCGAGATCGTCACCCATCTCGCCTTCTACGCCGGCTGGCCGGCCGCCATGTCGGCAGCGACGCGAGCCCAGGCCCTGTTCGAGGAGGCGGCGCCATGATCGCGATGCAATATTCGATCACCCTGCCGGCCGACTACGACATGGCGATCATCGACCGGCGGATTGCCGAGAAGGGACATTTGACCGATGGCTTCCCGGGCCTCGTGTTCAAGGCTTACCTGTCGGCGCGCGGCGCACCCGACAATCTCTATGCGCCCTTCTACCTGTGGCGCGACACCGAGGGTCTGAACAAATTCCTGTCAGGACCCGGCTTTGCCGCGCTGACCCGCTCGTTCGGCTGGCCCGTCGTGCGTATCTGGCCGGTCTGGGAGTGGCGGACCGGCGATCTGGCGGCGGCGCGGCACGCGACGCGCGATATCGTGCCGATCGAGCCGCATGTCGACATCGCCGCCCTGCGGAGGCGGTACGGCGCCGAGGTCGAGGGCGACGATGCGCTGGCCTCGATCGCCGGGTTCGAGCCGACGACCTGGACCGCGATGCGCTTCCGGCTTTGGGACCGGCCCATGGCCGGCCACCAGTCCTATCGGGTCGGGCGCATGTCGCTCTAGGCTTCGGTGCGCAGCCGGTTCATCGTCCGGGTGACGGCGTTGAGCAGGTTCTGGCCGACCGCCCCGCCATCACCTTCGATGCGGCTCTTGGCGACTTCGGCCATCGCGTCGATCAGCGCAAGCGACAGGCGCAGCTCCTGATCGTTCAGGGTCTCCCGTTCGGCGGTCAGCTCGCTGAGCTGGTCGCTGAACTTGCCGATCAGCGGAAAGCCCATCTCGGGCCCGATGCCGCGCAGATCCTCGCTGCGCTGATGCAGGTCGCGCAGCGCATCGGGCGCGGCCTTGCCTGCCTTGGCGGCGGTTTCGATCGCCTGATACTGACTGCGCAGCATGTCGACCTGGTCGACCAGGCCGTCACCGAAACGCCGCCGCAGGCCGGCAAGCACGGCCTCGGCATTGGCGAAGCCGAAATTCTCGCGCAGGCGCAGGCCGGGCGGGGCATAGGTCGTCGTGGTCGGCGTCGCTCCGCCTTCCAGCGCTGTAAGTGCCGCGATGTCCCGCCGCTGCAGCACGGCGGTGAGGCGTTGTGAAAGGATGCGCGCCGACAGCGGCTTGATCAGATAGTCGTCGATGCCAACCCGTTTCGCATGCTGAATCAGCTCCGGCTTCGATTCCTTGGCCATCAGCAGAAGCGGTATGGGGGTTTCCTCGGCGGGCGTTTCCGCCCGCAGCGTCTCTGCCAGCTTGAAGCCGTTCATCGCACGCATTTCGAGGGCTGCAAGGATCAACGACGGCGGATGCTCCTTGATCGATGCGATGGCTTCGTTGGGGTCGGTGAACAGCCTCAGCCGGTCCACGCCCATGCCTTTGAGCAGCGTTTCGCAAATGCCGAGCGCGTGTGAATCGCCATCGACGACGACAAGACTGAGATCGCGAAGACTGCTCATGCGCTACATGCCCCAGGGTATTAAGTCGGCGTCCAAGATGACGTCGGATGAAAGCTAAAATTTTGATGTATCGTTGCTTCGATCGATAATGGAACCTTAGTACGGCTACGTCTATGCTGCTGTCGGCGACTAGGAAAATCGTCAGTAATTTGGACTAAAGATCAATTTTAAGCGCGGACTCACACGCGCGGTACGCGATGGAGTGGTTGGGCTCATGTCGTCTTCGATGCCGTCGGTGGCAGCGCGGGAATTCCTGCCTCAGCGCTTTGCGGAGCGTGGCGCTGCAGTACCCTTCACCAGCCCCTCGATCGCGCAGGGGCGGGTGCGGGAAGACTATCGCCAACAGCTCGAGCTGGCGGTACCGGCCCTGGGCGGGATGAAGGGCTCCTACATCATCCGCTGGGCCGAACTGCTCAACGTGTTTCCCGGAATGACCCTGCACGACCGGGTCCTGCGCGACGAGATCGAGCGGCGGCAGGCGGCGACGCCCGACAAGGTGCGGACGGCCGCGCTTTACGTCGCCCGTCAGGGACTCGCCGGTCCGGAAGGCGCCGAGGCCGCGGCGCGCATCATCCAGGAAGCCGACGGCGACCGGCTGCTTACGACTTTTTTCCTGATCCTTACCTGCCTGGAAGCTGCCAAGACCGACCTGTCGCTCGACTTGCCCGACCTGGTGACGCCCGCTGGCCAGCAGCGGGTCAAGGCGGCCATCGATGCCATCGCCACCATGGTCGGTCTCGACGGCGCCAGCACCTATGACGCGATCGAGCGCTGGGGCGAGATCCTGGCCCCGGCGGGGCTGGCGCGTGCGCCGGTGGCGGCGCGGTTCCGCCGCCTCAATCGCCGCATTGTCGATTTCGCCGGCGCCATCACCGACTGGAGCAAGTCGGAACATGAGGATTCGGCCTACATGGCCCGTTTTGCCGGCGATCTCGCCCGGCTCACCGCATCGGTGGCGGACACCGCCCTCGCCGATCTCGACCGGCTGCAGGCCAAACCGCTGGGCGTTTTGCGGAACTGGACCGCGGCTCGGTTGACCCTTTCGGATACTGTAGATCGGATTAGTTGGACACTCGACGGCTGGGAATTCATCCTGGTAATGTGGGATGAAGCGGTTTCCGGCCAGGAGCGGTCGGCGCAGCGGTCGGTGGTCGCCGATATCTTTCGACTTTTGCCGTTGCTGCCCGAAGGTGAAATTTCGGGCGTGGCCAAGCGGGCGGCGGCGGATATCTCGACCAAGCGGCGCGTGCGCGTTCTTCATGGCTGGCAGACCGACGCCCTCGATGACGACATCATCGAGCGTCTGGAACGTTACAAGAGGTCCGCGGTATGACGGACATCGCTGCCGAGCTGAGCGAAATCTCCGAGAAGCTGTTCACGCTGCAGCGGGAGAAGGTCGAGAGGCTTGCACGGCTGCTCGAGACAAGCCGTGAACAGGCAGCCGGCGCCAAGGTCGCCGACGCAGCCCTTGATCTCATCCGCCCGCGATTGCAGATCGAGCGTCCCGACCGGGTGACCACGCCGCTGCGCGTGTTCTGCTGGCCTTTCGAACAGCTGCTGGCGGGCAACCGGATCCAGCAGCGGATTATCGGCCGCATCAGCCGTGCGACCATTCGGCCGGTCTGGAGCCTGTTGCAGGCGCATTTGCAGGGGGGTGTCGAGGCGGAGTGGCGGCAGGCTTGCGCCGACGCGTCCGGCGCGCATGAGCGCGCCCGCACGATCGCCGCCGGCGCGGTGATCTGGCCGGCCGCCAGCAAGGCGCTGGTCCGGATTCGCGACCGTTGCCGGTCGGACCGGGCCGAGCGGGCGGCGGTCGTCGAGCAGCTGGGGTCCGATGCGCTCTACGAGGAATTCGAGGACATCGTCGGGCTGATGGTCGCCTGGGAAGATGCCGTGGTCGTCGACGATCTGCTGTCGCCGGTGCCGGTCGGCAAGCTCGCCGATGCCCAGGTCGCGGGCGTCGGCGCCCGCCTCGATGCGGCCGCCGAGCGCGGGACGCCCGCGCTGGCGCATATCGTGATGCTGGTGCTGCCGCGGCTCGAGCAATCCTACGAGGTGCTCAGGCTGGTGCAGGGGCGCGAGGCGCTGGCCAGCGGCCTGGCGAGTGCGCCGACGCTGATGGCATTCACGCATCGATTGCTTGCCGGCTCGCTCGAGCGCATGGCCGAGGATATCTCCAGCGGCGCGCCCCTCACCGACCGGGCGGTCACGCGGCTCGGACGCCGCTTCCTCGACGAGGCGCGGCGCTTCGATACCGCTGTCGGGCCGGCGGCAGCGCAGAGCATGAAGGGTGTCGTCGCCGCCGCGCGCGGCCGGCTGCGCGACATGGTCGACGACGTCGTGCTGAACGACGCCATTGCCGTGGTCACCGCCGATGGCCAGCCGGCCGAGGCCGAGCAGCGCGCGAAGGCATTGCGCACCTGTCGCCAGATTTCCGACGATCTCGGCCTGACCGACGCGCTCGACGATGCGACGGGCAAGATCCGCAGCGCCCTGCTGGAAGGTGTCGGCCGGCGGGCCAGGACCGCCGAAGGCAGTGCCGACGAGCGGCGTGAGGCGATGGTGGCCGAAATCGGGCACGCAACCCGCCTGATCGAACTGATGTCCGGTGCCGAGGACGCCTACGCCCTCTATCGCGAGCTCAATCGGCGCTACGGCAGCTGACCCGCCCGGAGGCGCCTGTGCCGCGCGGTGCTACTTGCCGCCGAACTTTTCAGTACGGGCAACCCCCGCCGCAGCTTCGTAATATCCGGTAAGGACCTGCGCCAGGTCGCCGGCGGCGGTGATCGCGTCCGCCGACAGCCCCTGCGCGGTGCGGCTGACCATCAGCCTTCGCCGCGTCTCGGCATAGCGGTCGGTGACCTCGCGACCCAGCGGTGTCACCTGATACATCGTATCCTTGCGCGACGAGCCGTTTACCTTCTCGATCAGCCCGGCCGCCACCAGCTTGCGGGCGGCATATTGCAGGTTGGAGATGTCGGTGCGGTTCAGGAAACCGGCAATGTCGACCAGTTTGCAGGGGCGATCGTCCATCCGCACCGTGTTCAGGATGGTGATGTCGTCGCCGCCCAGCTGGTAGTCGCCGACCGTGTCCAGGCAGGCCGCCTTCCAGCGGTGATAGCCGTGCAGCATCCGCTCGAGCGTCAGTTCCAGGGTCGTCAGCGCGGCTTCGTCGTCGCTCTGCGAAAGATGGGCTACCTGCTTGGTCATAGGTCTCCGTTCAGCTCCCCGGTACCGTAATAGCGAATTTCAAATAAAAATTCTATTTGAAATTCTTGAAAACTTGGCGCTACGCTTTCCCTCAGAAAACGACATAACAGGGGCGCGACATGCAACTGACACGCAGAGGTCTGGTAGTCGGCGGGCTTGCCTTGACGGCGGCGGGTTCGTTCGGCGGTTTGGGTTCGGCGGCGGCACAGGGCCGGCCGCTCACCATCGCCTTCAACGTCAATCTGCCGTCCTGGGACCCGACGGTCGGTCCGTCGGCGGTCAACCCGACGATCCAGGCGCTGTATCAGAGCGTGTTCGACCAGTACATCGGCCAGAAGCCGGATCTGTCGTTCACCGGCGGCCTGATCGAGAAATGGGGTTGGAACGACGACAAGACCAAGATCTTCCTCGATGTCCGCAAGGGCGTGACCTGGCATGACGGCTCGCCGTTCACGCCGGAAGATGTCGTCTGGTCGCTCGAACGCGCGGGCAAGGTCGAGACCGGCAATCCGATCCAGTTCGTCTGGGCCAAGATCGGCAACTTCGCCATCGACGGCCAGCGGGTCACCGCCGACGTCAAGGAGTTCGAGCCGGCGCTGTTCAAGTGGATGGCCTTCCTGACCGGCTACGTGTTGCCGAAGGCGTATTACACGAAGGTCGGGGCGGAGGGCTTCGAGCAGAAGCCGATCGGCACCGGCCCCTACATGGTCGATCAGTTCGAGCGCAATGCGTTCCTGCGGCTCAAGGCCAACCCGAACTACTGGGGTGGCAAGCCGGCGATCGATACCGTCATCTTCAAGTTCGTCACCGATGCTTCGGCCCGGGTGGCCGAGATCGAAAGCGGCGCGGCCGACGTCACCCTCGAAATCCCCTATGAGGAATACGACCGCCTGAAGGCCAAGAAGGGGCTGAAGGGCGTGGCGACGCCGGTCTCCGACATCGGCATGATCTTCATCACCGACGTCGACCCGATGCTGGACAAGCGCGTGCGCCTGGCCGCCGCCACCTCGATCGACAAGAAGGCGCTGGTCGATCGCCTGCTGCGTGGTTATGGCGTGCCGCTCGACACGTTGCAGACCCCTGAATACGAAGCCTACGACGCCTCGATCAAGGTGCCCTACGACCCCGCCAAGGCCGAAGCGATGCTGAAGGAAGCCGGCTTCTCGAAGGACAAGCCGGTCAAGTTCAAGATCCAGACCACGCGCGGTTTCAAGCCGAAGGACTACGAGATGGTCCAGGCCATCGTCGGCATGTGGCGGCGCATCGGCATCGAGGCCGACATCGAGGTCTACGAGATCGCCAAGCACTACGAACTGCGCGCCGCCCACAAGCTGGCACCGGCGGCCTTCTACAACTGGGGCAACGCGATCGGCGATCCCTCGACCTCGACCGGCCATGCGATGTTCGGCCCGTCGCCGCACTGCGCCTGGAAAGGGCAGGACACGGTCGAACGGATCGCCCCGCTCTGGGACGAGAAGGACGAGGCCAAGCGGATCGCCGGCTACAAGGCGGTCGACCGCTACATCGCCGAGAACGGGCTGGTCATCCCGCTGCTGCAATATGTCCAGCCGATCGTGTTCAGGGATACGCTGACGGTGACGCCCTATGTCTCGGGCTCGCTGCAACCGCAGGCGATCAAGACGGCCTGATCGCCGGCCGTCATGATCGTTCGTCAGGTTCTGTCGCGTCTGCTGCAGGCGCTGCCCACGCTCGTCGGCGTGGCCGTGCTCGTCTTCGTCCTGGTCCGCGTGGTGCCGGGGGATCCGATCGCCATGATGATCGCCCCCGGCGCGTCGCCCGACGACATCGCCCGGCTGCGCGGCCTCTATGGCCTCGACCGCTCGATCCCGGAACAGTTCGCGATCTGGGCGGGCCGGGCGCTCGCCGGCGATTTCGGCACGTCGATCTCGCTGCGCCAGTCGGTCATGTCGCTGGTGCTGGCGCGGCTGCCGTCGACGCTGGAACTGGCGGTGTTCGCCACGGTCATCGCGATCGCCCTCGGCACGGCGCTTGCCGTGTTCGGCGTGCGTCATCGCGGTCGTCTCGGCGAGGCCGCGACCGACGCGGCCACCGGCTTCGCGCTGTCGGTGCCCGACTTCATCTGGGCGCTGCTGTTGATGCTGGTCTTCGGCGTGCTGGCCCCGTTGCTGCCGATTTCGGGCCGGCTCGATCCCTCGGTCGATCCCGGTTTTGTCACGCGCTTCTATCTCGTCGAGGCGTTGTTGCGCGGCCGCGTCGCCGTCGCCGGCGATCTCGTTGCCCATCTGCTGCTGCCGGCGCTGGCGCTCGCGCTGCCATTGGCCGCGATGATCGGCCGGGTGCTGAAATCGTCGCTGGCGGAGGAGATGCTGCAGGACTACGTGATGCTCGCCCGGGTCAAGGGCTTTTCCCGCTGGCGCATCATCCTCGGCGAGGCGTTGCGCAATGCCGCCATCCCCGCCGTCAGTCTCACCGGCGTGCAGTTCACCTTCCTGGTCGGCGGCACCGTGCTGATCGAGAAGATCTTCTCGTTCCCCGGCATCGGCAACCTGGCCATCGACGCGGTGATCAACCGCGACCTGCCGCTGATCCAGGGACTCATCCTGGTCTTCGCGCTGATGTTCATCGTCATCAACCTGGGGCTCGACCTCGTCTATGCCGCCCTCAATCCCAGGCTGCGCCATGGTTAGGGCGGGCATGTTCCGGCTGCTCGCCAACTGGCGTGTCGCGCTCGGCGGCTTCGTCGTGCTGGTCTTCGTCGTCGCGGCGCTCGGCGCCGGCTGGTTCAGCCCGGCCGATCCGCTGGAGCAGGATCTGATGCTGCAGCTCGAGGCCCCCTCGGCGCAGCATCTGCTGGGCACCGACAGCCTCGGCCGCGACATTCTCTCGCGGCTGATCCATGGTGCGCGGGTGGCGCTCGCCGTGGCGCTCGTCGCCGGCATTCTCACCGCCCTGCTCGGCACGGCCCTGGGTCTCGCGGCCGGCTATCTCGGCGGCTGGCCCGACATGCTGATCTCGCGCGCCGTCGACATCTGGTCGTCGTTTCCCCCGGTGCTGCTCTCCGTGATCCTCGTCGCACTGCTCGGCACCGGCCTGCATTCGGTCATCGTTGCCATCGTCGTCATCGACTGGACGCGGTTCGCCCGGGTGATGCGGGCCGAAACCCTCAAGCAGCGGCACATGGACTATGTCGATGCCGCCGTCGTCGGCGGATTGAAGCCCGGGGCGATCCTGCTGCGCGAAATCCTGCCCAACGTGCTGCCGCTGTTCGTCGTGCTGCTGACCCTGGAGATGGGCATTGCCGTGATCGTCGAGGCGATCCTGTCGTTCGTCGGCCTGTCGCTGTCGTCCGACGTGCCGACCTGGGGCGGCATGATCGCCGAGGGGCGGCAGGTGATCTATCAGGCACCCTGGATCATCGCCCTGCCGATGGCGGCGCTGCTGGCGCTGGTGCTCGGCCTCAACCTGCTCGGCGACGGATTGAAGGCCGAGCTCGACCCGGTGCTGCGGTGACAGTGCTCGATATCGCAGGCCTCAGCGCTGCCCTGCACGGTGGCCGGCCGGTGCTGCGCGACGTCTCGCTCGTCATCGGCGAGGGCGAGGTGCACGGGCTGGTCGGCATGAGCGGCGCGGGCAAGTCGATGGTCGCCCGTGCCGTGCTGGGCATCCTGCCTGCGGCGGTCCGGCTGACCGCGGGCGCGATCCGCTTCCAGGGCCGCGATCTCGTCGGGCTGGACGAACGCGGCTATCGCCGGCTGCTCGGCCGCGACATCGCGCTGATTCCGCAGGATCCGCTGTCGGCCCTCAATCCATCGCGCCGGATCGAGGCGCAGATGACCGACGTCATGCGGCTTCACCTCGGCCTCTCCGCCAGGGCCGCGCGCGACCGCGCCTTGGTGCTGCTCAATGAAGTGCGCATCCGCGATCCCGAGGCCGTCTTGCGGCGCTACCCGCACGAGCTGTCCGGGGGCATGCGCCAGCGGGTGCTGATCGCGATCTCCTTTGCCTGCGAACCCCGCCTGATCATTGCCGACGAACCGACCACGGCGCTCGACGTCACCGTCCAGCAGCAGATCCTGGTGATGATCCGCGGCTTGCAGCGCCGCCACGGGACCGCCATCCTGTTCGTCACCCACGACCTCGGTGTCGTCGCCAAGGTCTGCGGACGGATGTCGGTGATGCACGAGGGCATGGTGCTGGAACAGGGCGCGGTCGCCGACATCATGGCGGCGCCGGGTCACGCGTTCACCCGGGCCCTGTTTGCCGCGACGCCCCGTTATGACCGACCGGTCGAGGCGCTGGCGCCCGTGCCGGCGGCGGTGCTGGCCGACATCGCCGCGGCGGCGCAGGCGTTCGACGCGGGGCGGCCATGCTGATCGACGCCCGCGGCATCCGCCTGTCGCTGCCGGATCGCGGCCGGCCGGGCACGCTGTTCCGGCCGGCACCGCCGATCGAGATCCTCAGGGGTGTCGATTTCCAGGTCGCCGCCGGCGAGGCGGTCGGCATCGTCGGCGAATCCGGCTCGGGCAAGACGACACTCGGCCGCGTGCTGATCCGCCTCCTCCAGCCCACCGCCGGCACGCTCACCTTTGCCGGGCAGGACATCACGTCCTGCGGCGAAGGGGTGCTGCGGCCATTGCGGCCGCGGATGCAGATGATCTTCCAGAACCCGCTGTCCAGCCTCAACCCGCGCCGGCGCGTGCGCGACATCGTGGCCGCGCCGCTGCTCGCGGCCGGCATCCCCGACGACGGGACCAGGGTCACGACCGCCCTGTCCCGTGCCGGCCTCGGTCGGGCGTTCGAGGAGCGTTATCCGCATCAGCTTTCGGGCGGCCAGCGCCAGCGCGTCGGCATTGCGCGGGCGATCGTGACCGAGCCGGCATTCATCCTGGCCGACGAGATCGTCTCGGGTCTCGACGTCTCGACCCAGGCGCAGATCCTGACCCTGCTGCGCGATCTCGCCCGCGAGATGGGATTGGCGCTGGCGTTCATCGCCCATGACCTGTCGGTCGTGCGCGTCCTGTGCGACCGGGTCGCGGTGATGCTGCAGGGCCGCATCGTCGAGGACGGGCCCTGCGGCGAGATCTTCGAGAATCCCCGGCACCCCTATACCCGCCGGCTGATCCGCGCGATCCCGTTGCCGGAGATCGACGATGGCTGGCTCGACAATCCCGAAGCCATGGAAGAGGCCTGACGTCATGCAGATCAAGGACAGCGTCGCTTTGGTGACCGGTGCCAACCGCGGCATCGGCAGGGAATTCGTGGCAGCGCTCGCCGCGCGCGGCGCCCGCCGCATCTACGCGGCGATGCGTGATCCGGCCGGCTACCAGGCGCCGGCCGGGCCGGTCGAGGTCATCGCCCTCGACATCACCGACCCGAGCGCGGTGGCCGAGGCCGCGATCGGCGCCAACGACGTCCGCCTGCTGATCAACAATGCCGGCATCAACCGCGTCCGGCGCTTCCTCGACCAGACCGACGATGCCGCGGCCCGCGCCGAGATGGAGACGAACTATTTCGGCACGCTGGCAATGTGCCGTGCCTTCGCCCCGATCATCGCCGGCCATGGCGGCGGGGCCATCGTCAACGTGCTGTCCGTGCTGGCGCGGATCACCCTGCCGGCCATGGGATCGCTATGTGCCTCCAAGGCCGCCGCCTACCGCATGACCGACGGCATCCGCGCCGAGCTGAAGGCGAAGAACGTATCGGTGCTGGCGGTCCTGCCCGGCGTCACCGACACCGACATGATGAAGGATTATCCGCCGCCCAAGATGCCGCCGGCCTTCGTCGCCAACGCGGCGCTGGACGGGGTCGAGCAGGGCGCCGAGGAAATCTATCCCGGCGACATGGCCAGCGGCATGGCTGCCGGGCTGATCGGCGACCGGGCGGCGATCCGGGCGGAACTCGCCAACTATCTCTGACGGCATTTCACTTGAGGGAGAGCGACCGATGACCGGCAGCTATATCGACATCACCGCGGCCGATGGCGGCAGGTTCAAGGCCTACATGGCCAGGCCCGCCAAGGGCTCGGGCCCCGGCCTCGTGCTGGCCCAGGAAATCTTTGGCATCAATCCGTACATGCAGGCGATGGCCGACCGCTTTGCCGAGGAAGGTTATGTCGTGCTGGTGCCGGACCTGTTCTGGCGGTTGGAGCCGGGCGTGGTCCTCGGCTATGGCGAGGCCGATTTCGCCAAGGCCATCGACCTCTACCAGCGGCTCGATGTCGGCCGCGCGGTCGACGACATCGCGGCGACCGTCAGCGCCTTGCGCGCCCAGCCCGGCCAGGCCGGCGGGGTCGGCGTGCTGGGCTATTGCCTGGGCGGCAAGCTCGCCTATCTGGCGGCGGCGCGTGCCGGTGTCGACTGTGCGATCAGCTATTACGGCGTCGGCATCGAGAACGATCTGGCGCTGGGTGCCGACATCAAATGCCCGATGGTGATCCACATCGCCGAGAAGGACGGCTATTGCCCACCCGCGGCGCAGGACGCGATCAAGGCGGCGTTCGCCGACCGGTCGGACGTCGAGATCTACGTCTATCCCGGCTGCGACCATGCCTTTGCGACGCCGGGCCGGCCGCAGTTCGACAAGCCGGCGACCCTGATGGCCTATTCGCGCTCGCTGGCCCTGCTGCGCAAGGTGCTCGGCCCGAAATACGACCTCAGCCATCTCTGGGACATGCACTGCTACTACGAGTTCGCCACGCGCGACGTCAATGCGACGATGGCGACGATGGTGGCCGAGCCCTACGTCAACCATGTGCCGACGATGACCGGCGGCGTCGGCCATGATCATCTGAAACGCTTCTACACCCATCACTTCGTCAACTCGAACCCCGAGGACACGAAGCTGATCCCGATCTCGCGCACCATCGGCACCGACCGGCTGGTCGACGAGATGCTGTTCTGCTTCACCCATACCCGCGAGATCGACTGGATGCTGCCCGGCGTGCCGCCGACCGGAAAGTATGTCGAGGTGCCGCTGGTCGGCATCATCTGCTTCCGCGGCGACAAGCTTTATAACGAGCACATCTACTGGGACCAGGCCTCGGTCCTGGTCCAGATCGGCCTGCTCGATCCCAAGCTGTTGCCGGTCGCCGGCATCGAGACCGCGAAGAAGCTGGTCGACGAGACGCTGCCATCGAACACCCTGATGAAGAACTGGGCGTCGAGCGAGGGCAAGCCGATTTAGTCTAGCGACAGTCCGGGCCGTGGCCGCGCACCGTCAGCGCGGCCAGTTCGGCCCGGTTGGCGCAGCCGCGTTTCTCCATCGCCCGCTTCAGGTGCGTGCGCACCGTCGAGAAGCCGATGCCGAGGATGCGGGCGATGTCGCGATCGGTGCAGCCGCGTGCGACCAGGCCGGCGATCTCGCGTTCCCGGGCGGTCAGGCCTTCGGCCCGGCCGTCGGTCTGGCGGCACAACGCGCGGCGCAGGAAGGGTTCGAGGGCATCGAGCAACGCGATCTCGCGTCCGTCGAAGTCCGGCCGGCCCGCGGCGCGCCAGATCCGCAGATCGCCCAGGTCGCGGTCGCCGTCGAACACGAACATGTCGATGCCGTGATGCAGCCCGTCGCGGGCCAGGAAGTCGTTGTAGAACTCGCTGCGCATCAACGCATCGCGGGCCAGCACTTCGTCGACCAGCGTCGCGCGCCGCCGGGCGCGCAGCTTGAAGGTGATCGGGTCGCGGAACTGGTACCAGGCCTCGTAGCGGGCGAGGTTGGCGTCGTCCATGTTGACGCTGACCGACTGGACAAAGCGGTTCTGCGCCGCCTGCCAGACATAGGAGGCACCGAAATCCGCCCGCGTCAGGCGGACGATATCGGCCAGCACGGCCGCACGCGCATCGGCCTCGGTCTCGATGGCTTCGAGGCGGGCGACAATGCTGCCGAACAGGCGCAGTTCGTCCGCCGTGATGTCCCGGACGCAGGCATCCATGGTCTTGCGGCCTCCCGTCAGCCTTTTGTGGCAAAGGCTATCACGGAAGTGTCTTCCATGTCAGTCGGCCATGCGCCTACACATGCAGGCGGGGGAGCAGGGCCGCACGATCGATCGCGGATCGGGGGCCTTCCAGGACGACACGCCCCTGGTCGAGTACCAGGTAGCGATCGGCAATGCGCTCGGCGAAGGCGAGATTCTGCTCGACCACCACGAACGTCGTGCCCGCCGCGCGGCGCTCCCGTATCAGGTCGGCCATGTGCAGAATATTCTCCCACTGCACACCCTCGGACGGTTCGTCGAGCAGGACCAGCGGCGTCATTTCGGCCAATCCCCTGGCGAAGGACAGGATCTTCTTTTCCCCGCCCGACATCGTGCCGGCTTGCTGGTCCAGGCGGCGCTCCAGCACCGGGAAGCGCCCGATGAACGGGGCGAAGCCGTCGAGGCTGCGGTCGCGGCGCATCAGGATCAGGTTATCGCGGACGGTCAGGTCGTCGAAGACCGGCCGCTCCTGCGGGCAATAGGAAATGCCGAGGCGTCGCCGGCCGGCCGGCGGCAGGTCGGTGACGGCACGGCCCTCGAGCCGCACCGTGCCGCGCCAGGCCGGCAGATGGCCCGACAGCATCCTGATCAGGCTGCTCTTGCCGACGCCGTTGCGGCCGACGATGCAGAGGACCTGGCCGGCCGCGGCGGCGCCGGAAATGCCGTGTACCACCTCGGTCGTGCCGTAGCCGCCGGCGAGGTCGTCGAAGTCGAGGCGCGGGACGCTCATTTCTCGGCGCCGACATAGACGGCACGCACGGCCGGATTCGCCTGGATGGTTGCGATGTCGCCGCTGGCCAGCAGGCTGCCGCTGTGCAGGACGTGCACCGATTGCGCCAGTTCCCTTACCAGGGCCATGTCGTGCTCGATGATGACGATGGTATTGCCCAGTCGCCCGGCGGCCCAGCGGATCAGGCGGATCACTTCGGCGGTCTCTTCCGGCGACAGGCCGGCGCAGGGTTCGTCCAGCAGCAGGATACGCGGTTCGGTCACCATCGCCATGGCCAGCTCCAGGATCTGGCGTTCGCCGTGCGACAGTTCCGCCGCGGTGCGGTCGTCGCCAAGGAAAGGATAGCGGCGCTGCAGTTCGATCGACATCGGGCTGGTCCAGCGGTGCAGACGCGGCCGCAGCAGATCGGCGACGCCGGTTCGGCCGCTCCACAGCGCGATCGCCAGGTGATCGGCAATGCCGAGGTCCGGGAAGACCGAGGGGATCTGCAGCTTGCGGCCGATGCCGGCGCGGGCCAGATGATGCGGTGCCAGCGTCCGGATATCCCGGCCGCCCAGCGCGACGCGGCCCTCGGCGGGTTTCAGTTCGCCGCTGAGCAGGTTGAACGTCGTGGTCTTGCCGGCGCCGTTCGGGCCGATCAGGCAGAAGATGCCCGGGCGATCGAAGGCGATCGACAGCCGGTCGAGGATGCGGACGCTGCCGGCCCTGACCTCGGCGTTCTCGACCGTCAGGGCGGCCGTCCCGGCGAGCTGCCGCGCGGGCGCGGCGATCGCGCTGCGCCGCCTGCCGTTGCGGGACGGCGTCGGGAATCGACCGGCCAGTCCGGCGAGGCCCTGCGGCAGGACGATCACGACGGCGATGAAGAACACCGCCATCAGCACTTCCCAGCCGGGGACGCGGTCGCGCAGTTCGGCGCCGAGCGAGCCGACGACGATCGTGCCGATGGCGGGTCCGAGCAGGGCGGCGCGCCCGCCGACGGCCGTCCAGATGACCAGGGCGGCCGAGAGCTCGAAGCCGACCAGCTGCGGTGCGACGATGCCCTGTTGCGGGGCGTAGAGCGTGCCGCCGATGCCGGCGAGCAGGCCGCTCGCGGCGAAGGCGGCCGCCTTCAGCCGGTTGGTATCGAACCCGAGCAGTTGCACACGCCGTTCGTTCTGGGCCAGCGCCCGCCACAATACGCCGATCGGGGCGGCCCGCAGCCAGGCGGCGATGGCGATCGCGGTGACGAGCCCCGCCGCCGCGACGTAGTAGCCGGCGGTATAGTCGTCGAGGCCCGGCAGGCCCGGGATGCCCTTCATGCCCTCGAATCCGCCGGTCACCGCGTTCCAGTTGATCGCGATCTGATAGGCAAGCAGGGCCAGTGCCAGCGTGATCAGCGAGAAATAGGGGCCCGATTCGCCGCGACGGCGAAACACCGCCAGTCCGATCGCCCAGCCTGCCAGGGCGGGCGCGAGGACGGCGACCGGCAGCAACGCCGGCCCCCAGCCCTCGAACCGGATCATCAGGAAGCCCGCGAGATAGGCCGCCAGCCCGAAGAACAAGGCCTGGCCGAGCGGCAGGAAACCTGCCCCGCCCCAGCAGAGCCCGAGACCGGTCGCCGCGGCCGCATAGAGAAAATAGAGCCCGATCTGGTAGGCCCAGTAGTCGCCGGCCGCGAACGGCAGCGCGACGACGACGCCGAGAAGCAGCAGGCTAGCGCGCAAAGAGACCCCCCGGCCGGCGCCACAGGAACAGGATCGCGACGACCAGCACGGCGAAATAGCCCCAGGTCGCGTCGAGCAACGCGGAGACCAGGCTGTCGACCCCGCCGATGACCGCCGAGCCGGCGAACAGCCCGACGGCGCTGCCCAGCCCGCCGATGACCAGCGCGAAGAACGAGCGCAGCACGAAATCGAGGCCCATCAGCGGCTGCAGCGGCACCAGTGGCGCGATCATCACCCCGCCAAGGCCGGCAAGGCAGGTTCCCGCGGCGAAGGTTCCCGCCGCCAGCCTCGTCGCCCGGATGCCGACGGCCTGGGCCAGGTCGGGGTTGCCCACCATCGCGCGGATCCGCAGGCCGGTCCGGCTGCGGCGGTACCACAGCATCAGCCCGCCGACGATCGCGGCCGAGATCGCGATCAGCAGCAGGCGATAGCCGGGATAGTCGGTGCCGAGCACGCGGACGGTGCCAGGCAGCGGCATCGCCACGTTGCGAAAGGACAGGCCGAACGCCGCCTCGGCAGCCTTGCGCAGCAGCAGGCTGAGGCCCCAGGTCGCCACCAGCGTGTCGAACGGCCGGCGGTACAGCGGCCGGATCAGCCAGCGTTCGACCGTCAGGCCGAGTCCGCCGCAGACGGCGATCGCCAGCGGTATCGCAGCGACATAAGGCAGGCCGGCCGCGGTCGTCGCCCAGGCGCAATAGGCGCCGACCATGATGAACTCGCCATGGGCGAGATTCAGCACGCCGAGCAGGCCGAAGACGACCGCCAGCCCGAGGGCGAGCACGGCCAGGACGGCCACGGCAAAGACCAGATTGAGCCCCTGGGTGACGAGGATCGGATCCAAGACGCCCTGGCCTTCAGGCGCCGCAGGCCGTGCCGCTCGGCACGAAGCCGAAGGTCTTGATCACCTCGAATTTCGTGCCCTGGCAACGGGCCAGGAACATCGTCTTGTCGACATGGCGGCCGCGCATGATCGCGGGCGCCGTCACCGTGTCGAAGCGCAGGCCTTCCGACGCGGCCATGCACGCCCTGGCATCGGTGCCCTTGGCCTTCTCGACCAGCGCCCGCGCAAACTTGATGCCGGTGAAGGAATCGACGCCGATCGTCGACAAGGCCGGGGCCTTGTCGCCGAATTTGGCGGCATAGGCCGCCTTGAACTGGCGATTGGTCGGCCAATCGAGATCGGCAAAGTAGCCCATGCAGGCATAGAGCTCGCGGCTGGCGTCGGCGCCGATGCCGGCCAGCGTGTTCTCCTCGAGCAGAAAGGCGAAGCGGGCGATGTCGCGATCCAGCCCGAAGCCGGCGAAGGTGCGGTTGAAGTTGACGTTGTCGGCGCCGACCAGGGTGATCAGCACGACGTCCGGCCGAGCGGCCTTGATGCGGGTCACCGCCTCCTCGAACTTGTTGGGCGCGCCGAGCGGCAGATACTCCTCGGCGATCACGCTGCCGCCCTGGTCGGCGATCAGCCTGCGCGCGCGCTCGTTGGTCTTGCGCGGCCAGCCGTAGTCGTTGCCGATCAGGTAGTAGGTCCGCGCCTTGCGTTCGGTCGCAAGCCAGCCGATGGCCGGCCCGCCCTGCTGGTCCGGCGTCTCGCCCAGGCAATAGATGTTGGGGCTGCATTCCCCGCCCTCGTAGACCGGGGTGTAGACATAGGGCACCTTGCCCTTGACCGTCGTCGCGATCGCACCGCGCACCGCGCTGTCATGCGAGCCCAGCAGCATGTCGACCTTCTCCTCCAGCATCAGCCGTACCGCCGACTTGGCGGCCTCGGCCGGTGCCGTGCCGCCATCGGTCGGCAGCAGCCTGACCTGGCGCCCCAGAATCCCGCCGGCCTTGTTGATCTCGTCGGCGGCCAGTTCGGCACAGGCCCGCCCGGTCGGGCCGAACAGCGCGGCCGGCCCGCTCAGCGGCAGGAAGATGCCGATCTTGAAGTCCTTGTCGGCCGCCCGGGCGATGCCGGACAGGATGGCCGGCGCGGCGCCGAAGGCGGCGGCACCGCCGGCCAGCAGGCGACGCCGCGTCGGCGTCAGGTTGCCCATGCTCATGATGCTTTCCCCGTCGTTGCGTTTTTCAGATGGCCGGCGCCGGCAGGGCCGGCAGCACCGTCTCGAGGGCCAGCCCGATCCGCAGCAGAGGGCGGTCGTGTTGGGCCGGGCCGTCGATTTCGATACCGATCGGCAGCCCGGCCGCGGTCATGCCGGCCGGCAGGCTGAGGCCGGGCAGGCCGGCGACGCTGGCCGGGCTGGTATTGCGGGTCAGGGTCGGGAACAAGGGCAGCGCAAGGCCGCCGATTTCCACGGTTTCGTCCTCGCCGATGCGCGGGGCCGCCAGCGGTACCGTCGGCAGGATCATCGCGTCGACACCGTTGTCGCCGAAATAGCTGGCGTAGGATTGCTGCAATGCCGGGCGGTGGCGGCCCAGTGCCTCCCGGTAGACCGCTTCCGGGATGCGAGCATCGCCGGTGACGCCCTGCAGGATCGCCCGGACATCGGGGCTGCCTGCGGTGTCGGCCAGGTCGCGCGCCGTGAGCGCCAGGCCATGGCCTGCCAGGTAGGCGCGCAGATCGCCGACCACCTCGTACAGTGCGATCGGAAATCCTGCGGCGGCGTCGAGCGCCGCGACATCGGCAAGCTCGGCTTCGACCAGGTCGACCCCGGCCGCCCGCAGATCATCGAGGCGGGCTTCGAGCAACGCGGCGACTTCGCCGTCGAGTCCTTCCCAGAAATGCCGGCGCGGCAGGCCCAGCCGCAGGCCGGCAAGCCGGGGAGGGGCGGCGCCGTCGGCGGCACCGGTGACGACATTGTCGAGAAGCAGGCAGTCGGCGACACCCCGGGTCATCGGGCCCGGGGTGTCGCGGGTGTGGGAGATCGGCACGATACCGGCCTGCGGCCAGCGGCCGAGGCTGGGCCGGAAGCCGGCGATGCCGCAGAACGCGGCGGGAATGCGGGTCGAGCCGCCGGTGTCGGTGCCGATGCCGCCGGGGGCGAGCCGGGCGGCGACGGCGGCGGCCGTGCCGCCGCTCGATCCGCCGGGGCTGCGCGTCGGGTCGTAGGGGTTGCGCACGGCCCCCGACCAGCCGTTGTTGGAGGTGACCCCGAAGGCCAGTTCGTGCAACCCGGTCTTGCCCAGGATCAAGGCACCGCCGTCGACCAGTCTTTCGACGATCGGGGCGTTGCGCGCCGGGCGGTGCCCGGCCAGCGCCGGGGTGCCGCCGGTGGTCGCATAGCCGGCGACGTCGATGTTGTCCTTGATCGCCAGCGGCACGCCGTGCAGCGGCCCGGTCGCCTCGCCGCCGGCCCGGCGCCGGTCGGCATCGCGGGCGGCCTGGCGCAGCCGGTCGGCGTCGATGGCGGCAAACGCGTTCAGGCTCGTGGCGGCGGCGATCCGGCCGATCAGGGCTTCGGCAAGGGCTTCGGCGGTGACCGCGCCGCTTCGGATCGCTGCCGCGGCCTGGCCGATGTCGAGGTCATGCAATGCCGCCATCCGGTGGCCCCCCTTTGCGCCTGTCGGTTGCGGCAAAGGCTAGCGAGGCGCCGACCGGCGCGGCATCGACAGAAATGGGGACAAAGGGCCGACTGCCCCGAGCAAACGGGGCCACCGGCTCGCATGTGGGGCTTTTGGCGACAGGCCAGGATCGGCGGGCCGCCGGCGACGCTCAGCTGATCCCGAGGGTACCCTGCACCTTCTCGACGGCCTTGGTCAGCCCGTCGAGGATCATCGCTTCGGCCGGTCCGCCGGCGCCTTTGCGGTTCTGCGACAGCAGCAACTGCATCGTCGCCGCATGCACCTCGATCAGCGAGATGACCTCGGGCGCCTGGTCGGGCGGGCTGTTGCGCAGCTTGTCGACAAACTTCGACAGCGATCCGGCAGCGGCCGAAATCAGCGGGAAATCGAAGCTGCCGGCCTGGCCGCGGATATCATGGGCGATGCGGAAACATTCCTGCAGCTCGACCGCCAGCGGCGAACCCTGGCGCAGCCGGGCGGCGATCGCCATCAGGTCGGCGATGTCGCCGGCGGCGACACTGGGGTAGGACGCGCCGTTGCGGCGGACCACGTGGTCACCGGCCTTGGCAAGTTCATCAAAGCTGCGACCGCCCGGTTTCGACGAACGCTTCTTCAACGTGTTAGGCAGGTTGAAGACTTTGGTCTCCGTCACCGACCCGATCCCATTCTGGCAAACCCTCCGGCATTCCGCGCCTCGCGGTGCAGCATATACCGAAAATTTATCGGATACTCGCCGAAAGTCGCATGCGCAGAACAAACGTCTAGGCGTCGGACCGTGTACGTGTAAGGAACAGGACATAGACAAGACAGGCGAGTGCGACCGCGATCGGCAGTCCGTGGGGGCTGATATCCATGCCCAACCCGGCCAGCGACGGGCCGAGCAGCGCGCCCGCCCCCCAGGCGAGGCTCATGACCGCGTAGACCCCGACCAGATCGGCACCCTGGAAGCGGCTGCCGATCAGGGTCAGCATCATCGTGTAGATGCCGACGAAGACCCCGCCCCAGACGAACAGCAGCGGATAGGCGATCATCGGCTGATCCAGCACCAGCGGCCAGATCAATGCGCCGACGACCGAGGCGATGCCGAGCCACAGCATCAGGCGGCGGCGGTCCATCTTGTCGCCGGCCCAGCCGATCGGGAGCTGCAGCAGGATGGCGCCGATCATCATCGTCGAGACGAGCCGGGTGGCCTCGGCCTCGCTCCAGCCGAATCCCATTGCATAGAGTGCAAGGAAAGAGAGGCCCGCGGTTTCGACTCCCGCATTGAGCAGCGTGGTGGTCAGGGCGATCGGGGCGATGCGCAGATAGGCCGTCGCCTTGATTCCCGTCGGTTTCTCGAAGCGCGGCGCCCGGACCTGCGGCGGCAGCACGGCGAGCATCGCGACGACGGCGCAGGCCGCGCCCACCAGGTAGGGCACGGCCCCGTCGCTGCCGACGACCGACAGGATCGCCGGTCCCAGCGCAAAGCCCGAGGACAGTGCCGCGGTGTAGATCGCCATCGCGCGGGCGCGCGACCGCTCGTCGCTCAGATGATTGATCCAGGTTTCCGACAGCACGAACAGCAGTTCCGAGGCCGCGCCGAGCAACAGGCGCAGCGGAAACCACAGCCAGATTGACGGCATTGCCGGAAAGGCTGCCAGGACGACCGCGGCGACGACCAGGGCCGCGACGATCAGCGGCCGGATGCCATAGCGCGTGGCCAGCCGCGGCAGCACCGCCGCCATCGCCAGCACCCCGACCGCATGCATCGCGGCATTGGCGCCGATGGTGAATTCCCCGATGCCCCGTTCTGCGAGATCGAGCGCGATCAGCGGTGCCGACAGGCTGTAGGTCAGGCCGAAGATCGCGGCGGTGACGACGACGGCCGCGCGCGACCACAGGCGGGTCGATGCCGGCAGTTCGGCGGTCTGATCGTGGCTCATGCCGGCGGAATCTCCTTGGCTTCGAAAGCGGTGCGGCGACGGAAGTTGCGGTACCGCCGGATCGCCTCGCGCAGCATGTCGCCCCACGAGCGGGGCTTGGGTTCGATGATCCGTTTCAGCGCCCGGGCATAGTCGAGCACGAGGCCCGGGGTCCAGGTCATCGCCTCGGCCTGCTGGCGCAGCAACATCGCCAGCCACAGATCGGGATGCACCATCAGCTGGGCAAAACGCAACCAACTCCCCCGGGTGTCGAGCACGCCCTCCAGCGCGACATCGAGGGCAAGCGCGACGGCGACCGAGCAGTTGCGGTTGGTCAGGTTGTAGACGTCGGTCCGGCGGTAGGCGTCCCAGAACGCCGCCAGCCGCGCCCGGTCGTAGCGGCGAAAGCGGACATGGGCGTCGGCCTCGCACCAACCGGCGATTTCCTCGGTATAGGAGGGCAGGAACCGTCCGGCCACGTCGTTCTCGCCGGTGGCGCGCAAGGTGCGGGCGAATTCGCCGGGATTGCGGTCGATATCGGCGGCGGGGTAGTGGCTGATATAGCCGTCGGGCGGAAATTCCAGCGCCGCATGTCCGGTCGAGATGACGCCGTTGCCGTCGACCGCCGCAATGTAGCGATCGATCAGCGGGCGCCGCCGCGGATCGGTTGCCGCCCCCATCGGGGTCCAGACATGCACCCACATCGGTTCGTCCTGACGGACCGGGGCCGGCGGCGGCAGACCGTGCCAGGCGGCCTGCCCGCCGCGCAGGGCGAAGGCGGACAGCCCCGCCAGCGAGGCACCCGGCTGCAGGCCCTTGATCAGCAAGGCGACGCGCACGATGGCCCAGCCGGTCAGGATCAGCGCGACCGCGATGCAGAACGGCACGGTCATCTCGTAGGATACCGGCCAGTCCATCACCGCCAGACCGGCCAGGCCCAGTTCGAGAAAGCCGCCGACCATCGCGGTGCGCCAGCGGGCAAAGCGGATGACCGTGGCGGCGGCGATGCGCAGGAGACCGTCGGTTGCCAGCGCCACGCCGAACAGCAGCGAGTTCGCGATGTCGTTGCGCCAGGGCATGTCGACGATCAGCAGGCCGAACAGCAGCAGCGCGATCGCCTTGACCGTGGCAAGCCTCGCCCCCTGGGCGCTGGCGCCGATGCGGAAGGACAGGGCGATGACGCCTTCGAGCACCAGCAGCCAGCCGAACGTCTCGGTGGCCACCACCGTGATGCCGTCGGCGGCATCGGTGACGATGGCAAGGCCCAGCGCGATCCAGATCAGGCCGAAGCCGGCCATCAGCCGCCATTGCCGCCGCATGGGCTGATGGCCGAGGAGAAGCAGTGCCAGCCGGATCACGGGGAGATGCAGCCTTGTCCAACACGCGCGGGTCAAATCCGCTTAACAGTTGGACGGGCATCTGGCAATCACGCCCTTGCGCCGCTGTCAGCATTGCTGCTTTGGTGGTAGCCTCACGCTGCGCGCAGCCAATCGGGGCAGGGGATGGCAATGACCGACGACGGCCCGACGACCGACGACGTCAAGGTGCTGCACCGCATGGGCTACGCCCAGGAACTGGCACGGCGGATGCGCGGCTTTTCGAACTTCGCGATCTCGTTCTCGATCATCTGCATCCTGGCCGGCGGCATCACCTCGTTCCAACTCGGCTTTTCGGCGGGCGGCGGGTTTGCCATCGGCGTCGGCTGGCTGGTCGGCGGCCTCTTCGCCCTGGTCGTCGCCTGTTCGATGGCCCAGATCGCCTCGGCCTATCCGACGGCGGGCGGGCTCTACCACTGGGCCTCGATCCTCGGCGGGCGGTTCTGGGGCTGGGCCACCGCCTGGGTCAATCTGCTCGGGCTGGTGTTCGTCGTCGCCTCGGTCAATGTCGGAGCCTATCTGCTGTTCCGCGACCTGATCCTGGCCGGCATCTTCGGGCTCGACGTTTCCGCCTGGGGATACGGCGAGCAGGTTGCGGGCATTGCCGTGATCGCGCTGATCCATGGGCTGTTCAACCACCTGGGCATTCGCGCCACCACGCTGCTGACGGATTTCTCCGGCTATCTGATCCTGGTCGTCGCGGTGGCATTGACGATCGTGATGCTGTGGGCGGCACCCGGCATCGAGCCCGGTCGGCTGTTCGCCTTCGTCAACAATACCGGGCCGGCGGGCGGCGACGTCTTCCCGCGTACCGACAGCGTGCTGCTCGCCTTCTGTCTCGGCCTGCTGCTGCCGCTCTATACGATCACCGGCTTCGACGCCTCGGCGCACACCGCCGAGGAGACGCTCGACGCGCCCCGCGCCGTGCCGCGCGGCATGATCAACTCGGTGCTGTGGTCGCTGGTCTTCGGCTATGCGATGACCTGCTCGTTCGTGCTGGCCCTGCCCGATCCGGCCAAGGCCGCGGCCGGCGGCGCGACGGTCTTCTTCGACCTGATCGCCGGGCTGGCCGTGCCGGATGCCCTGCGCAACCTGCTCTATGTCGGCATCGTGACGGCCAATTTCCTCTGCGGCCTGGCAGCGATGACCTCGACCTCGCGGATGATCTACGCCTTTGCCCGCGACAACGGCCTGCCGGCCTCGCCCTGGCTCAAGCAGGTCAGCCCGCGCTACCGCACGCCGGTGCCGGCGATCTGGACCACCGCCGTGCTCTCGATCCTGGTCACGCTCTATTCGCCGGCGTTCGCCGCCCTGGCCGCCGGCTGCGCGGTGTTCTTCTACATTTCCTACGCGATGCCGATCGCGGCGGGCCTGCTTGCCGAAGGCAAGACCTGGACGACGTTCGGGCCGTTCCGGCTGGGCGCCTGGTCGCGGCCGTTCGCCGTCGTCACCGTGCTCGGCGTCGTCCTGATCGCCTTCATCGGCCTGCAGCCGCCCAACGACATCCTGGTCGGCTATGCCGTCGGCCTCGTCGTGCTGCTGGCGCTCGGCTGGTTCCTGTCGGAACGGCGCCGCTTCGCCGGGCCGCCGGTCGGCGACGTCATCGCCCGCCGGCAGGCCGAGATCGTCGCGGCCGAGCAGGCGTTGGCGCGCGGTGACGACTGATCAATTTCCGGGCAGCCTGAATTTTCCTCAGAAAAGGGCTTTCGCCATCCCGCCAAAGATGCTTGTCTATACAAGATCAGACATCGCGGAGCTGGTGCCATGCAGGCGGCCGTCGAAGGTTGCGTCAGCCGATGAAGCTCGAAGGTGCCGTCGCCATCGTCACCGGGTCGGCCACCGGGGTCGGCGCGGCCTGTGCCCGTCGCTTCGCGCAGCGGGGCGCGCGGGTCGTCGTGAACTATTCGCGCAGCGCCCGGGAAGCTGAGGAAACCGCCGCCGACTGCCGCGCAGCAGGCGTCGACGTCGTGCTGGTCCAGGCCGACGTCTCCGACGATGCGGCCTGCCGCCGGCTGGTTGCCGCCGCCGTCGAGCGCTGGGGCCGGCTCGATGTCCTGGTCAACAACGCGGCCGTGACCCGGAAGTCTGATCCGTTCGATCTCGACACGCTGTCGGCCGCGGATTTCCAGGACGTCTTCGCCGTCAACGTCGTCGGCCCCTACCAGATGGTGCGCGCCGCCGTGCCGGCGATGCGTGCCGGCGGTGGCGGCGCGATCGTCAATGTCTCCTCGACCTCGGCCTTTACCGGTGGGGGTTCGTCGATCGCCTACACGTCGTCGAAAGGTGCGCTGAATGCGATGACCCTGGCCTTGGCCCGCACGCTCGCCCCGGAGATCCGGGTCAACGCGGTCTGCCCGGGGGTGATCGACACACGCTGGATGCGCGACGTGCTCGGCGCCGAAACCTATGCGGCCCTCGAGCAGCGTATCGCCCAGACCGCCCCGATGGGCCGGGTGGCCAGGCCCGACGATGTGGCCGATGCCGTCCTCTGGCTGGCCGAAGGCAGCGACTACGTGACCGGCGAACTGCTGTCGGTCGATGGCGGCATCCGCCTGTCCGGCGGCTTGCGCAAGGCCGCCCCGCGCAACTGAACCTCAACGAGACCAGGAATGACCGATCGCCCCACCGTCGCCGACATCGTCGCCATTGCCCGCAATCGCGCCCGGCTGGAAGTTTCGGCCCGGGCGGCGAGCCGCGTGCAGGGGGCCCGCGCCGTCGTCGAGCGCTACGCGGCCTCGGAAGTGCCGGTCTACGGCTTGACCACCGCGCTCGGCGCCGGCGTCGATACGCGGCTGTCGAATGACGATCTCATTGCCTTTCAGCGGCGCACCGTGCCGGCTCGTGCCGTTGCCGTCGGCCGGCCGGCCCCGACCGAGGTGGTGCGCGCGATGATGGCGGTGCGCGCCGTCGGCATGATGGCGGGCGGCTGCGGCGTCTCGCTGCCGGTGCTGGAGGGGTTGGTCGCCGCGCTCAATGCCGGCGTCCATCCGATCGTGCCCTCCCTCGGGTCGATCGGCGCGGGGGACCTTGCGCCGCTGGCCCACATGGCCGACGGGCTGCTCGGCGCCGGCGACGCGGAATATCGCGGCATGACGATGCCGGCGGCCGAGGCGTTGGCCGCCGCAGGCCTGAAGCCGCTCGACCTCGGCCTCAAGGACGGCCATGCCCTGCTGGTCGCCAATTCCTATTCGGTTGGCCAGGCCTGCCTGGCGCTGGCGGATCTCGACCGACTTTCGGCCTGGCTCGACCTTGCCGTCGTTCTGAATTTCGAAGGATTCCGCGCCAATTTCAGCGTGCTCGACGACCGCGCGCTCGCGGCCCGGCCGGCTTTCGGCCAGCGCCGGGCGGCAGAACGGCTGCGCGGCCTGCTCGACGGCAGCGGCCTGTGGCAGGAGGGCGCGGCCCGGCGCGTCCAGGATCCGCTCAGCTATCGCTGCGTCCCGCAGGTGCTCGGCGCCTGCATCCATGCACTGGAGGAAGCGCGCGAAGCCACGGCGATCGAACTCGCCTCGTCCGGCGACAATCCGGTCGTGCTGGCCGCCGACGGACTGATCCTTTCGCATGGCAATTTCGACCTGACCGCTTTCGTGCTGGCCTGGGAGCGGCTCGGCCAGGCGCTGGTCCATGTCGCCACCGGCACCGCCTATCGCACGCTGAAGATCATGTCGCCCGGCTTCTCCGATCTCCCCCGTTTCCTGACGCCGCTCGGCCAGAGCCGTACCGGCTCGGCCACGGTGCAGAAGACGGTCTCGGCGATGGAGGCCGAGATCCGGCATCTCGCGCTGCCCGCCTCCTTCGCGCCGCTGCCGGCGGCCGACGGCGTCGAGGACCAGGCCAGCATGGCGCCGTCGGTCATGGCCAAGACCGCCGGGATCGTCGAACGCCTGCGCTACCTCGTCGCCATCGAACTGATCGCGAGTGCCCAGGCGGTCGACCTGCGCAAGATCGACGTCGCGCTGGGCCGCGGCGCCGCTGCCGCCCATCGCTTCGTCCGCGACCATGTCCCGATGCTCGAGGAAGATCGCGCGCAGGGACACGATTTCATCCGTCTTGCCGACGCCTTGCAGCACACCGATCCCGCGGACATCCTTTAGCACCGGCATGGAGGCTTGATGGTCGCGCCCGAGATCGCGTTCGAGAACGTTTCCCACAGTTTCGCGACGCCGGCCGGCCCGATGCCGGTCATCGACGATGTTTCCTTCGAGATGGCGAGGGGGACGTTCACCGCGGTCATCGGGCCGTCGGGCTGCGGCAAGTCGACCCTGCTGCAGATGCTGGCCGGCCTGCTGAAGCCGTCGAAGGGGCGGGTGCGCCAGTCGGGGCGCGAGATCGCCGGCGTCAACTCGACGATCGGTTTCATCCCGCAGCAATCCTTGCTGTTCCCCTGGTACACGCTGTCACAGAACGTCGCGCTGCCGATGGTGTTCAAGAATGTGCCGGCGGCCGAACGCGAGGAGCGGGTGCGCCGGATCCTCGCCGATGTCGGTCTCGACGGGTTCGCCGACCATTATCCGCACCAGCTTTCGGGCGGCATGCAGAAGCGCGGCTCGATCGCCCGCACCCTGGTCTACCGGCCCGACGTCATCCTGATGGACGAGCCGTTCGGCGCCCTCGATGCCCAGACCCGGATGGTGATGCAGGACGACCTGCAGGGTCTGGTCGCGCGCCAGGGCGCCACCGTCGTTCTGATCACCCACGATATCACCGAGGCGGTGCTGCTGGCCGACGAGGTGGTGGTGCTGAGCCGCCGTCCGGCCCGGGTCATCGCGCGCGTGCCGATCGCGCTGGCGCGGCCGCGCAACGTGTTCGAGCCGTTCGCCGTGCCGGGTTTCGACGACGCCTACGGCCAGGTCTGGCAACGCTTCCGCGCCGAGGTGCTGGCATGAAGAAGGCTATCCTGGCGCTGTTGCCCGGCCTTGTCCTGCTGGCCTTCTGGGAATGGGCCTCGGGCCGGCTGATCCGCGAGATCTACGTCTCCAAGCCGTCGGCCATTGCCGTGCGGCTCTACGAGCTGTTTGCCACCGGCGAAATCCTGCCGCATCTGGTCGTGACGCTGCAGGAACTGGTGCTCGGCTACCTCGTCGGCGTGCTGTCGGGTGTCGTCGTCGGCTACTGGCTCGGCCGCTCGCCGCGGGTGGCCGCGGTCGTCGAACCCTATGTGATGGCGTTCTACGGCATTCCGAAGATCGCGCTGGCGCCGCTGTTCATCATCTGGTTCGGCATCGGCATCGGCTCGAAGATCGCGCTGGCGGGCATCATGGTGTTCTTCCTGACCTTCTATAACGTCTATACCGGCGTGCGGAACGTCGACCGGGAATACGCCAACCTCGCCCTGATCATGGGGGCGAAGGAGCGCCAGCTGACCCGTCATGTCTACCTGCCGGCGGCGGCCCCCTTCGTGCTGCTCGGCATGCGCATGGCCATTCCCTACAGCGTCATCGGCGTCATCGTCGGCGAGTTTGCCTCCTCGACCCGCGGCCTCGGCCTGTTCATCAACCAGGCTTCGTCGACCTATGACCCGGCCGGCGTCTTTGCCGGCATCGTCATCCTGCTGGCCTTCATCCTGGTCGCCAATATCGGTGCCGCGCGGCTCGAACGCCGCCTGCTGCGCTGGCGGCCGCAGGCTGCTGCCCAATCGAACGACATTTAGAGGATTTCTGACCATGCGCCTGACGCGACGCGATTTCGGCATTCTGTTGGGCGGCACGGCCGCGGCCTGTGCGGCCGGGGCCGCGGCCCAGGGCGCGATGAAGGTGCGCATCGGCCAGGCGACGCCGGCGGTGTCGTTCCTGCCGGTGATGGCCGCCCGGGCGCTGGGCAGCTTCAGGCAGCAGAACGTCGATCTCGACTGGGCGGCGATCCCGGGGGGCGATCCGACGACGCTCGCCGCCCTCGATGCCGGCGATATCGATCTGGCCGCGGTCGGCTCGGAGACCGCGCTGCGCGCCATCGGCAAGGGCCAGCCCTTCCAGTTGGTCTATTCGCTGATGTCGAAGATCTCGCTCGAACTGGTGCTGTCGAACGACGTGATCGCCAAGGCCGGCATCAAGCCGACCGATCCGCTGGACCGGCGGCTGAAGGCGATGAAGGGCGTTACCATCGGCGTCTCCGCCGTCGGCGGTGCCCAGGAAAGTGCCGCCCGCTGGCTGGCCGCCCAGGGCGGCCTCAACCCGAAGACCGATATCCAGGCCGCGCTGGCCGGTGCGCCGCCGGCGATCCAGGCGGCGCTGGAAAACAAGCGTGTCGACGGATTCGTGTTGTCCCCGCCGGAAGGCGCGCTGGCCGAGGATGCCGGCATCGGCCGCATCGTCTCGCGCATCGGCGACGATTTCGGCAAGCGCACGGCCGTGCCCTATCTGGTCCTGGTGGCCAAGACCCCGGTGCCGGAGGCGAAGGTCCCGGCGATCGTTGCCACGGTGAAGGCGCTGCAGGCGGCATCCGCGCAGGTGATCGCCGATCCGGCTGCCGCGTCGACCGCGATCCAGCAGGCGTTCTTTCCCAAGATCAAGCCTGACGTGATGAAGGCGGCGATCGAAGGCCTGAAGGGCGGGGTGGCCGATGGCGGGCGGTTTTCCGTCCAGTCGATCGCCGATCTGATCGCCTTTATCGGCGAAGTCGGCACCAACCCCGGCGCCAATCTCGATCCGGCCAAGGGCGAGACCGTGTTCTGGACCAATCGCTACGTCGACGCCGCGAAAGGATGAGGGAGCAGGGGCGGCGACGTTAGCCGAGGCGCTCGAGGCCGGCATCGCCGGCGGCCCTGGCCCAGTCCTGGGTCACGGCATAGATGCGGGCGTCGGGTCGTTCGAAACCGGACAGCAGCAGCGCTTGCATCGCCTCCTCGCGGCCGTCGAACGACAGGAAGGCGCCGGCCAGGCGGTCGAGGATCTGCGGATCCGTGCCGGGCGCGGCCACCAGCGGCGGCATCGGAATCGGATCGGTCGAGGCGACGACGCGGAAACGGCCGGCCAGTTCGCGGTCATGGCGCATCATCAGCGCGTAGGCGTAGGAATCGAGCGGGCCGACATCGGCCTCGCCGGCCGCGACCGTTTCCAGGACCCGGCGCGGCGTGATCACCGGCCCGACCATCGCCGCGAACAGCGGCGCCCCGCCGCGGGCGCGGCGATAGGGCAGCAGGTGGTGGCGCGGTGCATTGTAGCCGGAGTGGCTGTCCTCGACCGTGAAGGCCATCCGGTGCCCGAACGTATCTTCCAGGGTCCGGAACGGCGCATCCGCGGTGACGACAAAATGGGTGCGATAGACCGCGCGGCCGGCACTGGCCCGATCGGACGGTGCGGGGGCCGCGACGACCGGATGGCTGAAATCGCGCTGGGCCAGCGGCCAGCCGCACATGAAGGCCGCGGCCAGATCGGGCCGGCCCCAGAGCTCGCCCAGCGGGGCAGGATAGGCATGGTCGATGATGGTGAGGTCGAGGCCCGCGCGCCGGCCCGCCTCGGCAAGCAGGGTCCGCCACGCGTCGCGTGCGGCCGGCGTCACCGCATACATGCGCGCGCAGGCGATCAGCGATGCAGACATGGCGCTACCCCTCGAGGCGCGGCAGGCGAAAGAACCGGTCGTCCCGGGTCCGATCCCGGCCGACCAGAGTCGGTGCCGCAATGTTGTCTAATCTGGTATATACAAGCACCGTTGCTCACCGGCTGCAAGAAGATCAGCCGGCCTGCTCGAAGTCTCGCCACGCCCTCTCGAACCGGGCGAGGTTTTCCGCTGTATAGGCGACGTAGTCCACGGCCAGCGTCGAGTGCAGCTCCGATACCAGGCTCCACAGGCTTTCGCGCAGCAGCGAGGCGCAGAGGACGGCGCGGAACCGGCGGCGCAGGCCGTCGTCTGGCGGCTGGTCGAAATATGCCTCCAGCATGCGCTCGTCCTCGTCGGCGTCAAAGCCGTTGTTCGACGACAGTCCGCCCAGATCGAACAGTGGTGTGTTGAATCCGGCATAGTCCCAGTCGATCAGCCAAAGCCGCCGGCCGTCGTCGATGAAGTTGGCGGCCAGCAGGTCGTTGTGGCCGAAGACAAGGTCGACTGGCCCGGCCGCCTGCTGCAGCCGGCCGGCGCGCTCCAGCCATTCGGGCAGCAGGGCGGCGAGGCGCGAGCGGCCTTCGACCAGCGTGTGGGCATAGTCGCGCAGCACGTGGAAGACGTTGAACGACAGGATCGGCCCCCGCAATGCCCGCGGTATGTCGCGATGGGCCCGCCGGACCAGCGCCAGGCAGTCGCCGCGTCGCCGGCGGACATCGTCGGGCGTGAAGGTGCGGCCGTCGACATGATCGAGGACCAGCAGGCCGGGGGCGGCATGGACGACCGCCGGCGATATGCCGACCGCCGCCGCCGCACGGCTTGCCGCCAGTTCGTTGAAGCGCAGGATGCCATGGACCGGGATGTCGGCGCCGACCCGCACGACATAGCGGGCCCGGGCGTCGCGGACGAGGTAGTTGCGGTTGGTCAGTCCGCCCGACAGCGGCTCGATCGCGACCCTTCCCTGCCACACCGGCAGGTTTCTGATCGCGTCGAGGGCGTCGGCCTGATTCATGGATCGGCAGGATAGCAGATCCTGCCGGCGCGTTTATCCCTCGAGTTCTTCCCGCTTCATTTCGAGGGCCAGCCACTCGTCCTCGGCCTCGGCCAGCGCCGCCTGGGCCTGGGACAGGCTTGCGGCGGTCTGGTTGAAGGCGGCGGCATCGCGGGCGAACAGCTTGGGATCGTCCAGCTTCTTCTGCAGCGCCGCGATTTCGGCCTGCAGCTTCTCGATCCGCCCCGGCAGGGTCTTCAGCGCATGCTGCTCGGCGAAGCTCAGCTTGGCCTTCTTCGGCGCGCGCGGGGTTGCCGGCTCGGCCGGTGCGGCGGCCTTCGCCGGCTTGGCCGCGGCGGCCGCCCGGGCCTGGACGCCATGGCCGCGCTGCGCCTGCATGTCGGCATAGCCGCCGGGATATTCCTGCCACTGCCCGTCGCCCTCATAGGCCAGCACGGAGGTGGCGACCCGGTCGAGGAAATCGCGATCGTGGCTGACCAGCAGCACGGTGCCGGCATAGTCCGACAGCATTTCCTGCAGCAGGTCGAGGGTTTCGAGGTCGAGGTCGTTGGTCGGTTCGTCCAGCACCAGCATGTTGGAGGGCAGCGCCAGGGCGCGCGCCAGCATCAGCCGGCCGCGCTCGCCGCCCGACAGCACGCCGATCGGCGTGCGCGCCTGCTCCGGCTGGAACAGGAAATCCTTCATGTAGCTGATGACGTGGCGGGTGCCGTCGCCGACGATCACCTTGTCGCCATGCCCGCCGGTCAGCGCGTCCGACAGCGTCGTCATCGGGTCGAGCGCGTCGCGCTTCTGGTCCAGCGTGACCATCTGCAGGTTCAGGCCGAGCTTGACGGTGCCGGTATCGGGGGCCAGCTGGCCGGTCATCAGGTTCAGCAGCGTGGTCTTGCCCGCACCGTTCGGCCCGATGATGCCCAGGCGGTCGTTGCGGCGCACCCGCAGGTCCAGGCCCTGCACGATCACCCGGTCGCCATAGGACTTCGATACGCCCTCGGCATCGATCACCAGCTTGGAAGAAACCTCGCCCTCGCTGACCGTCAGCTTGACCGCGCCGGCCACCTTGCGCTGTTCGCGGCGTTCCAGGCGCATGCCTTCCAGCCGCCGCTTGCGCCCCTCGTTCCGCTTGCGCCTTGCGGTGACGCCGCCGTAATGCAGCCATTCCATCTCGGCGGCGATGCGGCGGTCCAGCTTGTGGCGCTCGGCCTCTTCCAGCTCCAACTGCTCGTCGCGCCAGGCCTCGAACTCGCCGAAGCCGCGGTTCAGCTGGCGCGTCGCGCCGCGGTCGAGCCAGACCGTGGTGCGCGACAGCGTCTCGAGGAAACGGCGATCATGGCTGATCAGCACCAGCGCCGAGCGCATGCCCTTCAGCTCGGCCTCGAGCCATTCGATCGCCGGCAGGTCGAGATGGTTGGTCGGTTCGTCGAGCAGCAGGATGTCGGGCCGGGGCGCCATCGTGCGGGCCAGCGCCGCCCGGCGCGCTTCGCCGCCCGACAGCCGGGCCGGCTCTTCCTCGCCGGTCAGGCCGAGTTCGTTCAGCAGGTACAGGGCGCGGTAGGGATCGTCGCCCGGGCCCAGCCCGGCCTCGACATAGGCGAGCGTCGTCGCAAAGCCGGCCAGGTCGGGTTCCTGCGGCAGATAGCGCAGGGTGACGCCCTGCTGCACCACCCGCTCGCCCCGGTCCTGCTGGACGAGGCCGGCGGCGATCTTCAGCAGCGTCGACTTGCCCGACCCGTTGCGGCCGACGAGGCACAGACGCTCTCCCTCGGCGACCGTGAGCTGGGCGCCGGTGAGCAGCGGGGTTCCGCCGAAGGTCAGGTGGATGTCTTGCAGGGTCAGAAGCGGTGCGGCCATGGCCCGGGGTCATAGCCCAGGCCGGCCCCCGGTGTAAACGGCCGCTCAGAAGGCAAAGCGCGTCAACGCCACCTGCCGGCCGGAAGGCAGCAGCGCCGTGCCGTTGCGCCGGTCGCTGAAAATTGCCCTGATCGTGCCGATATTGCCGACAGATTCCAGCACCCGGCTCGGGTTGCTGCCGCTCGGCCCGTTGCGATAGCGCTGCAGCAGCACGCTCAACTCGCCCCTGCCCAGGCTGCCCTGGCCGACAAACCAGACCGGACGGCCGTCGTCTTCATAGGTGAAGACCGCCAGGAATACAGCCGAGCCCTGGATTTCCAGGAAGATGCCCCAGCCCGGTTCGCTGGCGACCCACCACCAGCCGGTTTCCGGCACGACGCCGTCGGGGGGAAGGAGGTCGGGGCCGTTGGTGACGAAGGCATAGCGCTGCAGGGGGATCGAGGGCCAGCGCCAGTTGAGAGTCGCGTTGCGCGGGCTGTCCGCGACCAGGTTGAAATGCGTGGCATTGCCGACGTACTGGGCGGTGCGGAAGGTGCCTGAAAACGGTGTGCCGCCGCGGAAGCTGTCCAGCGTCAGTGCCGTGCCCGTGCCCATCTTGCCCGGTCCGGCGCTCCAGTAGCTGATCCCGCCGCCGCCGGAATGCCAGACCGGGGCGCCGCTGTCGTCGAAGAAGAATACCGCGGCGAAGCCGCGCCGGCCCAATTGCTCGAAGGCGAAGCCCATGCCGCCGGCGGCCGGGTTCCACCACCAGCCGTTCTCGGCCGCGCCTGCCGGGTTCCAGCCGCCGAGCAGGTTCGGCAGGCTGTTGCCGGCGGCGACGTTGGCCAAACCCAGCGCATTGAATACCGCGGCGTCGAACTGGCGGGTCGCGCCGGGCGGGGACGTCTGCGTCTGCAGGCCCCAGAGATCGTTGTAGCCATAGAGGGTCCAGGGCAGGGCCAGGGCGTTGCAGGCTTCCCGGACATGGCGGAAATAGGTGTTGCGCGACGCCGTCGGCGCGAAGGCCGTGGCCGGCCGCCCGGATACCGGTTGGCTGACGCCGAATTCGCCGACGATGACCGGGACGCCGTTGCGATCGGCCCAGCTCCGAGCCTGGGACAGCCGGGCTCGGATTCGCGCCGCATCCCAGGGCGTATCGAAATACGCCTGATAGAGATTGGCGTCGGGCCGGCCGGCGGCTTCGCCCATGACCCTGGCCCGCTGGGCCTGGTCCGTGGGGTAGCGCAGATCGCCGATCGGCTGCATCGACCCCTGGGCGGTAAATACGAAGGGTTCGTAGAAATGCGCCGCGTAGACGACGTTGCCGTCGGCCAGCGGGCTCAACGCCACCAGCCCGTCGATGTCGCTGTAGTTGCCGCCGGTCGCGATCAGTGTATGGGCCGGGGCGCGGCCGCGGATGAAGGCGGCGACGCGGGCCTGGATTGCCGGCCATACGCCGGCCATGGCCCTGGTCGGCTCGTTCATCAGCTCGAGAAACAGATGGTTGGCGCTGCGGTCGCCGAACCAGGTGGTGAGCGTCGTCCAGATCTCGATCAGGTCCGCTTCAAGCTGGGCGTAGCTGCCGGTCCGGTCGATGGCGTCCTTGTAGACGTTGTCGGCCATGAAGACGAGTTGCACGCCGAAATCGCGCGCGATGGCCGTGTCGATGAAGGCGCCGAGTTCGTTGCGCAACAGTTCGCGCCGCCCCGCCACCGGGTTGAAGCGCTTCAGGATCCAGTCGGGCCCGACCGAAACGCGGCACGCGTTGATGCCGGCCGACTTCAGGAAATCGAGATCAGCCGCGGTCACCGGGCGGGTCAGCAGGTCGGCGGCCAGGGTCGCCGGGTCCGTATAGTGTTCGAAGAAGAACGTGAACTGGACCCCGCGAGCCAGCCGCGCCAGGCGGGCGGCGGGGACCGTGGACGCAGCCCGCGCGGCAGGGACCGGCAAACCGGCGGTGATCGCGACGGCGCTCGCCGACAAGAGCAGCGTACGGCGATCGACTGCGGTGGCGTCCAACAAATCGCTTACCCCTGTCCAGCCCAGATCTGCGCCAGCAGGAACAGCCCGGCCCCGATCAGCGCGCCGACCAGCGTGCCATTCAGCCTGATGTATTGCAGATCGCGGCCGAAAGCCACTTCGACCCGATCGGTCACCAGCGCGGCATCCCATGACTTGACGACGTCGGTGATGAACCGGCCGATCTCGGCCCGGGCCGGCACGATGACGGCAAGTACAAAGCGTTCGGCCGTGTCGTTCAGCCCGGCGCGGATCGCCTCGTCGCGGCCGAGCGCCTCGGCCAGTGCGACCAGACCGGCGGCGAGCCCCGCGCGCAGCCGCGACTCCGGCCGGGCGAGGTCGGCCAATACCGCCTCCCGGGCATGCGCCCAGGCCGCCTCGATCCACTCGCGGGTCTGCGGGTCCTTCAGCAGCCGGTCGCGCACCCCCGCCAGCTGCTGGCGGAAGGCCGGATCGTGTTGCAGCCGGTCGAGATAGTTGCGGAACGCCCGGTCGAGATTGGCCCGTGTCGGGTGGCCCGGTTCGCGCAGCTCGGCGAGATAGGCGCGCAGGCCGTTGACCAGCCGCTCGGCGATGGCGCGGTCGACCATCTTGGGCACATACCAGGCCGAGCGCGACGCGACCTCGGACAGGATGCGGTCGTGGCTCAGCCCCACCTGCTCGTCGACCAGGACCAGGAGGTCGTCGAACAGCCGCAGATGATGGCCTTCGTTCGTCACCGTCTCGAACAGTCTGACCGCAGCCGGGACCAGATCGGCCCGGGCGAGCCTTTCGCCCAGCGCCTCATGCAGGAAGCGCCGCAGCTCGGCATCGCCGGCGGCATCGAGCAGGCGGGGCAGGGCCGCGGCGAGGCGGTCGGCCACGGCGCGGGCATGGGCGGGATCGGCCAGCCAGCGGGCCAGCAGCCCGGCCGGATCGGCGCGGCGCAGGCGGGTGGCAACCAGCTCGGGATCCAGGAAATGGCGTTCGACGAAGCGGCCGAGGCCTTCGCCGATGCGGTCCTTGTGGGTCGGGATGATCGCGGTATGCGGGATCGGCAGGCCCAGCGGCCGGCGGAACAGCGCGGTCACGGCAAACCAGTCGGCCAGGCCGCCGACCACGCCGGCCTCGGCCGCGGCGCGGGCCAATTGCCAGCCGAAGCCGGGATCCGGGATCAGGCTGGTGCCGACGAAACCCGCGCCCATCGCCAGCAGCAGCCCGGTGGCGCGCCGCTTGTGCCGGCCCAGTTCGGCACGCCGCCCGTCATCTCCCTCGGTGCCGGCGAACGTCACTCCGCCCGGCCCTTGGCCCCGCCGGCATCGAGGCCCGGCGCGGTCGGCACGGGCGCGCCGACATGGGCCTGGGGTTCCTGCTGGGCCGGTTCGCGGCGGCGCATGCGGAACAGGACGAACGGGATCAGCAGGGCGGTGATCGCGATCGTGAAGAAGAACAGGCCGGCGGGACCCAGTTGGGCCATCGTCGACGTCGCCAGCACCGGCCCGAGGATCGAGCCCAGCGCCCAGGCGAGCAGCAGGCCGCCCGACATCGCCACCAGCTGCGACTTCTCGGCCCGATCGGCCGCATGGGCGACGCCCAGCGTGTAGATGGTTCCCGACACGCCGCCATAAACGAACGACAGGCCCAGCAGGATCCAGAAGGATTTGTGCCCGGCCAGGGCGATGGCCAGCCCGACCAGGGCGGTGGTGCCGGCCACGCCGATCAGCACGCTGCGGCGATCGAAGCGATCCGAGATCAGGCCGATCGGATACTGGAACACCATGATGCCGAACTGGATCGTCGCGGTGAAGATGGCGATGTCCCTGATGTCGTAGCCGAGGTCCGCCGCATAGACCGGCCCGATCGAGACGATCGAGGTGTTGCAGATGCCGGCGACGATGCAGGCCATCACGCCGACCGGCGACAGCCGCCACAGCCAGGGCAGGTTCAGTGCGGCGCGCTCGGGCGGCCGCGGGCTCGGCGCATTGGTGAAGGCGACCGGCACCAGGCACAGCGAATAGCAGGCGGCGATCATCATGTAGGGGGCTAGGCTCAGCGGATCGGCCGCCATCAGCAGCAGCTGGCCGCCGCCATAGGCCAGCTTGGTGATCACCATGTAGGCGCCGAAGATGCGGCCGCGCTGGTCGTTGGGCGCCTGCTCGTTCATCCAGCTTTCGGCGATGACGAACAGCCCGGCCGAGGTGAAGCCCGACAGCGTGCGGATCACCGTCCACATCGCCGGCTCGATGTCGATGGCCAGCGACAGGCAGCCGGTCGCGGTGAGTGCCGACAGGACGGCGAAGGCGCGGATGTGGCCGACGCGGCGGATGATCCACGGCGCGGTCAGACAGCCGACCAGGAAGCCCAGCGGATAGCCGGTGGTGACGACGCCGATGATCGGCGTGGGCGTCTGGGCGAGGTTCAGGCGCAGCGGGACGTAGTTACCGACCAGGCCGGAGCCGATCGAGACGATCGCGATGCCGGCGGTGATCGCCGCCAGTGCGAGATAGGTGCTGCGCATTCAGTCTCCCTAAGACTTGGCCGACGGCTACCGACCCTAACCCAGGTCCGCCGGGGCTGACAAAGGGAACCGGGCGACGAAAGCGCAGTATCGGTGCGACCTGTTGCAGCAGGGACTCACGGGGCGGCGCCGAGGAAGTCGAAGTCGCAGCCGTCATCGGCCTGCATCACATGGTCGTGGTAGAGCCGGGCGTAGCCGCGCGCCGGGCGCGGCACCGCATGGTCGGTCTCGGCGGCGCGGCGGGCCAACTCGGCCGCATCGACCTTCAGTTCCAGCCTGCGCGCGGCGACGTCCAGCTCGATCAGGTCGCCGTCCCGCACCAGGGCCAGCGGGCCGCCCGCCGCCGATTCCGGCGCGATATGCAGGACGATGGTGCCAAAGGCCGTGCCGCTCATCCGCGCGTCCGAGATCCTGACCATGTCCTTGACGCCGGTACGCGCCAGCTTCTTCGGAATCGGCAGATAGCCGGCCTCGGGCATGCCAGGCGCGCCGCGCGGCCCGGCCTGGCGCAGGACCAGCACGTCGTCGGCGTTGACGTCGAGATCGGGGTCGTCGATCCGCTTTGCCATGTCGGCGAGCGAGGTGAAGACCACGGCCCGGCCGGTATGTTTCATCAGCGCGGGCGAGGCGGCCGACTGCTTGATCACCGCGCCGCGCGGGCTCAGATTGCCGCGCAGCACCGCCATCGCGCCCTGTGCCTTCAGCGGCCGGCCGCGTGGCCGGATCACGTCCTGGCCCGGTACCTCCTCGGCCCCGGCGACCACATCCGCCAGCGTGCCGCCGGCGACCGTCGGCGCGGCGAGATCGAGCAGGTCGGTCAACTCGCGCATCAGCCGGGGCAGGCCGCCGGCATGATGGAAATGCTCCATGTAGTGATGGCCCGACGGCTTCAGGTCGACCAGCACCGGGGTCTCGCGCCCGATGCGGTCGAACTGGTCGAGATCGACCTTCAGCCCGGCATGGCGGGCGACGGCGGCGAGATGGACGAGGCCGTTGGTCGATCCGCCCAGCGCCTGCATGACGACCATGGCATTGCGCAACGACGCCGGCGTGATCAGGTCCGATGGCAGCGGCCCGCCGGCGATCGCCATCTCGGCGGCGCGCCGGCCGCTGGCCTCGGCCAGCCGCACGCGCTCGGCATGCACCGCCGGGGCGGCCGCGCTCATCGGCAGGCTCAGTCCCATCGCCTCGGTCAGGCAGGCCATGGTCGAGGCGGTGCCCATCACCATGCAGGTCCCGACCGACGGGGCCAGGCGGCCCGATACCGTCTCGATCTCGGCCTGATCCATCTGGCCGGCGCGATAGGCGGCCCACAGCCGCCGGCAATCGGTGCAGGCGCCCAGCACCTCGCCCTTGTGGTGGCCCACGACCATCGGCCCGGTCGGCAGCAGCACCGTCGGCAGGTCGGCCGAGGCGGCGGCCATCATCTGCGCCGGCAGGGTCTTGTCGCAGCCGCCGATCAGCAGCACCGCATCCATCGGCTGGGCGCGGATCATCTCCTCGGTATCCATCGCCATCAGGTTGCGCAGGTACATCGAGGTCGGGTGGGCGAAGCTCTCATGGATCGAGATGGTCGGAAACACCATCGGCATGCCGCCGGCATGCATCACCCCGCGCTTGGCCGCCTCGATCAGCGCCGGCACGTTGCCGTGGCAGGGGTTGTAGTCGCTGTAGGTGTTGGCGATGCCGACGATCGGGCGATCGAGGGCATCGTCGGAATAGCCCATCGCCTTGATGAAGGCCTTGCGCAGGAACAGCGAGAATCCTTCGTCGCCGTACGCGGTCAGGCCCTTGCGCAGACCTCGTGACATTGTTGCCCCTCTCCTGGACCGGCTATAACACAATGCTCAGTTCTATCGGTGCGCAACGATATAGGACGGGTCGTCGGGCCCATGGATCAACGTATTGAGCTCCATCAATTTTATAGCCTGATCATGTGCATCGGCGTCGAAGTCAAATCGCAGTGGGATACCCTTGGGGCCTGTCCAACTGCCAAATCCCTGATCAAGAACTAGTGTGGCCGACGTTGAGTCATCAAACGTAAGAACCATCTCTCTTGCGTGTCTGTCCCTTCTAAGAGTCAATGATCCCTTCAAGCCGAGTCTAGCGGCAACCGCCTCCGTTGCCTTGGTCCGGTCATCGTCAGATCGCCAATCGTGATTCGCCTGCCAGGGTCTCCTGTCATCATAGCGAGAAGCAGGGCGCCACGGCTCACTCACTAATGACATCCGCGTTTGGCCCGCACTTCCGATAGCCTTTGAAAGAGCAGCGATACATTCACATGCCAAGCGCACGCTCAGTGGAGACTTGAGGTAGCGATCGAAATACTCGACTTTAACTAGGTGGCCCGGTCGCCATCCACCTACACGCTGAAGAATGGGCTCCACCAGCTTGAGCATATGTTTGCCAAAATCCGCAAGTGGGCCGTCACATGCTTTTGTGAAGCTCACAAACGCGGCGTCGGCGCGCGGCTCCAACGTGTTGCGATGAAGCGCCTCGCTACCGTCCTCAAATTCCCAATTTGCGCGCAGTATTGGCAACTCGGCGGGAACGCCCCACCGCGAACCCAGAATGCAAGCCTTGCCGTCACGGGTCGCCCAGATCTCACCAGCCCGTCCGTTCGATACGGCAGCTATCGCGACAGCACCATTTTGGAAACGCGGCGGCGAACCTTGGCGCAGCGTAATGTCGTAGCGGACCACCAGATCCCGAAGCCTGAGCCGCGTGGCATCGTCCATCTTGGACAAGGCAGCCTGTGTCAGGATGAGGGTGAGTGTATGCCCGGAACGCTGGAGAGAAGCCGCCAAGCGGAGGAAGTTGCCGCCGTGTAGTCCGGGCAAATCGAGAGTTTCGCCCCAGACAACTGCGGCTTTACTCCCCCTAGCCAGTTCGTCCACGAGATCGTCGCTAAAGCTAGCACCGGGCGCGAACAGATCGGAGGAATCCGGTACCGCCAGTAGACGTAAATGACCATCGAGAAAGGAAAGCGCGGCCTGCCGATCGATAAGCCGTTGTTGGTCGTGCAAGTCGGACGTCAGGATGCAAGCAGAACAGCCATTGACGCAACCATCGACCTTGCAGTCGAGCAGGTTGCGCATGGGACTCAACAGCTTCGCGAACAAATCCTTCGCTCTCGCGGAGAAGCCGGCCCCACCAGCTGCGTGATCGAACAGAAACAGGGTCTGGTTCCGACTTCCAATCGCGGTCTGCCGAGGCTCAATCCAGAGTCCCACCTCGTTTAGCTCGACACCGAGTTCGCGCGTGAGCGCCGTGCGCAACGCCGATCCAAACGCCCATGCGGTGCCTGGCTGATCGAGTCCGTCGAGCTGCAATTCGAACACGTCGGTGCGAACCTCGTGACCGAGCAGAAGGTTTTGCTTGATCGCGAATGGTTTCGCCGCGCCGGGGCATTTCCCGTCGTCGTCCGCTTTGGTGTAGCGGAGCGGCCTGTGCTCGGAGAAAGGTGGACTTCCAGATACGCCTTCCGCCTGCGCTCGCCCACAGTGAAGGCATATCGTATAGCCGTCATTGTGTTCACTTCCCGCACTGGCGTAAAACACCAAACCGTTGGCAGTCGTGCGTGATCGCCCAAGTTCTGGCACCCGTAGCGGATGCCAGTTCGCCCCCCTCGCGGCAACAATGGGCGGCTTAGGCGGCACATAGGAAACGGTGTCTGCTTCGGCGTGTGCGGGCTCCCGCTCCGCCGCAAAGCCGGCTGGCCGCAAATACTCGTGTTGCCGGAGCGCGTTGCCGGTTACTCCGCATTCCGGGCATTCGTCGGTCCGACTATGAAGCGTACCGGCGGCGCCGCATCCTTTGCAGTACCAGACATAGCCCAAGCTTTGGATGTCGCGGGCATCGGACTCGCCCGCAGGTCGCTTCCAGTTGAGCGTGACCCCCGCCGATCGATACACCAGCCCGTCGATCACCACGTCGGCGCCGGGCGCATAGTCCCGCATCGCTTGGTCCAGGTTTCGGCTGGCGAAGAAGCGGCGCCGGAATGGGCTGCCTTCCTCGGTATTTCCTTCATCACTGTCCGGCTCGTCCTTGTGGACAAACTGGACGACGGCAGTCGGAAAACCGTGCCCCGGAAGCACTCCGCGATTGGCCAGGTCGGATAGCAGAAACTCAGCACACAGCCGCTGGAGCTGGAAGCCGATAGCCTTCTTCGCCGTGTCACGATCCAGCCCGGCCGCCTGCGATTGCAAGCCGTCCCACTCGGCGCGAAATTCAGCTTCAGCGCTTTCGATGGCAGCAGCAACGCCCTCGAACAGGCCCTTGTCATTTTCGAGCACAGAGCTACGTACTAATTCGCTGACAGCTTTGGTCATTGCCTCCTGTGTGCTCGGTCTGGTGAGCCAGGTGCGGAACCTCACCGATGGCGGGTCAGGCAGGCGTTCCGCTCGCAAGTCCGCCGGGAACCCGTAAAATGGCCCCGCCTTAGTCGTGGTCGCGTCGCCATTCTGCTCTCGGACGAACGCGGCCAGCAGCAGTGCATTGATATGCCGTTGGACCAGCGGGCCTGAGTCCAGCGAAACACGCGGTGCGGCGACGGCGCGCAAGAGAAAGCGTATCGGCGTGCGGAAGGCTTCCCATTCGATCGGAGTGTCCTTGCAATAGGTGAAAGCCAGCGCCGTGGCCTGCCGCCGGCGCCCTGCGCGGCCGACGCGTTGCCGATAGTTGGCGATCGACGGCGGTACGTTCGTCATCATCACTGTCGATACGCTGCCAATATCGACGCCCATTTCCATGGTCGTCGAGCAGTTCAAGATATTTATCTCGCCACGACGAAACTCGGCCTCATAATTGCGCAGGCGCCGCGAAGGCTGTTGGGCCGAATGTTCAGCCGCTCGTGCATAGGGCGATCCAAGCGCAATCCGGTCGTGGAGGTCTGTCCACAACCCAGTCGCTCGCAATTGACCTACGCGCTCGTTATCCGACAACCACTCGCGCACATCCGCCTCGCCTCCAGGCTCCCTCAGGAAAGGGGTGGGATGTCGCGGCATCTCGATAGGTTCTGCGCGCGAACCTGTCCTGCGCATCGTTCCAGCTCGCAGGCCGTAGGGTGAATAGCCGCAGAAGGTCGCATCGAGCACACGGCGCGTGACCGGGCAGCGCCATGCCTTTTCCACGGGCGCGATTAGAGCATTGGCCAGATCGAGCCGTAGGTCACTGCCGCCAGTGGTCGTGAACAGCGGTCGGAGATCTAGCCACGCCCTTTCAAGAACTTCGTTGATGATATCGCGATCGCCGCGTTCGTCCGCGTTCAACTCGAGCGCAAGCTCTAACAGTCGTGGAAGAGTGCCGCGTTGCGCAACATAGCCCGGCCGCACCTGCGGCCACCGAATCTCTGCCCTTGAGGTGATAGCATCATTGGGACCGATTAGCCGTTTCGATGGGATACCCGGTTGCAGCCAATGTGCGTCGGGTCCGTCGATCCGAATCGCGAAGTAGTCGCGCACATTGATAGTAAGGCTCAGGTAGAGGAAATCGCGCCAATCCTGGATGATCTTTCCTCGGGAGCGCAATGCATCTGGCGTTTTCGCATCAGGCAGATTCTCTATCACCTCAAAGCGCAGGCTCGCTAGCCCCATGGTCTCGAGCGAATTGGCCCGTCGGGTGCGGCGGGCGAGCTCCCGGAGCAGCATCAGTTCAGCAAAGCGTGCCGGTCCCTTCGCCGGATCGCCGAAACGTTCGGGGTCGCGTTTCGCCCAGACCTTACGCATCCAGTAGCTGATTTCATCGCGCTCGATCAGCCGACTCCGTACAGTCTCCCAAAGCAGACCAACGGGGGTCTTGGCCAAATCTTTCCTCTGTTGCTCCAAAAGCGGCAAGGCTGTCTCAGCCGCCACACCTCCATGCGCCCGGAGGGCTGCGATAGCGGCATCCAGACGAGCCAAGTCAGCTGCATTCGCCGGATCGTCGCGCGTGGAGTCCTGCGCTGCGAAATAGATCAGCGCGCGCACATGGTTTCGCTCGGCGGCGTTTTGCAATTTCGCGGAGAACCGAGCCGTTCCCTGCCGGCTATCGGTAAACGACAGCAATTGTCGACCTTCGGCAGGGGGAGAATGCTCGGCTTCAGGATCAGGCGTCGAGGGCTCGGTGCTCTCGAGCAGCACCGGGCTTGCATTGCTCAAGATCGCGGGCGCGCCAAACCGGAATGGCCACAATATGCGCGGCTGCTTCTCTGTGCCAGCTATCTGGCAGGAGGGACAAAATTCAGGTTCCTCGCGATCATGGGCCGATAGAGCGATAAATCCATCGCCCGGCCGGTCGGCGATGACGCCACTGTGCGGATCGACGTGCAGCGGGCGGGCATGGGGTAAGGGGCGCGCGGCGATAAGGCGCTCGATCCCCGGAGCGGCTAACCGCACTTCTTCGTCATCCGATGATGACGCGCTTTCCTCTTCCGAATCCCGCGCATACTCGTCTTCGCGCTCATCTTCATCGCGCGAACGCAGAATACGACTCTCCTCAATCGCATCGAGGAAGGGCTCGCCACAACTTCGACAGGACACCACGGGTAGCACCCGACCGTCGCAAGCAGGGCATTTATCGACCGCTTCCGGCAATATACCGCCAAAGGGCCAGCCATCCGCCCGTCCGGTACAGTCGGGGTTGAGGCAGGTCCATAAGCCGGGAATGGCCCGATGAAACGCGTGGACTCGCAAGGGCAACAGCCGCTCACCGCCTTTTTCGGCACGGGCCAGCGCGAGCGCAAGCGCTTCGGGTTCCGCACCCGTTTCACTCAGTTCCCTGGCTACCACGGACCACGGGCGTGCGCCGCGCGTGAGTTCGGTTACTTGATTCTGCACCACCGGATTACGCGAAAGCCGCTCGAAGGCCGAACCGGCGTCAAGTTCTGACACGGAGATGCTGCCAAGGCGCTTCTCCTGATCGGGCGGCGGTAGCTGAGGCGTACGGTGATGCCCGACCACGACATGCACACGCTCCCCCGCCACGCCCGAGACATCGCGCAGAAAACGCCGCAAGTCTTCCGTGACATCGGCGCCTTCACCGATTGTCGCCGAAGTGGCGACGAATCGGACCTGATCTGGCGTCACATCGAAGGATAGGAGTACGCGCCGCAGGAGCAGCGCGATTTCCGCCGCATTGGATCCAGTATAGCTGTGCGCCTCATCGAGAATGATCCAGCGCAGCTTGCCCTGCGAGGCATCCAGTATCGGCCGATCCTTCCGGCGCACCGTCAGATATTCGAGCATCGTCACATTGGTGACGAGAATGGGAGGCGGGTTGCTCCGCAGAGTGCGGCGGCAAAGAACTTGCTCCGGGGTGGTGCGCTCGCGCGCATCCTTGTCGTCCTCGGGCATTTCACCGTTATAGAGGGCATAACGTATCTTGCCCCCGAACGGCCTGGTCCATTTGCCTAGCCGGTCCTGCTGGCTCGCGATGAGTGCGTTGAGCGGATAGAGCGCGATCGCACGTACGCCGCAGAGCGGCTCGCGCTGCGCCTCGGCTTCTTTCGCCAGATCGTCGAGCAAAGGGACCATGAAACATTCGGTCTTGCCTGAGCCGGTACCGCTGGTGACGAGGATCGACTGAGGGGGGACAGCAGTCAGGTGCTGCCAAGCCTCAAGCTGATGCGTATAGGGATGCCGGTCTTTGCCGATTCGAGGTTCGCCCGGCAGATCAAGTGCATCAATAACCTTGGGGTGGAGCAACGTGCCCGCAAGCGAAGCTAGTGTCGGCTCAGCTTCGATGAAGGGAAATGCAGCTTCGAGGATCGGCTCCTGCAACAGGGCTCCGGAACTGATGTCCCGGCCGCCGAATTTGCGTCGAACCTCCGCGGCAAGCGCAGCATGGTTGAGCCCGCTCAGACCAAGGATTGCCTCGACCGACCGTTGGTGAATTTCTTCCAGCGCCTGAAATGGCGTCAACGTGCGCAAATCTATTTCCCCACTATCGTTCTGTGCCCAGCAGTGCCGCCGTGAAACCCTCCGCGAAATAGACAGGATCGGCCCTCATAGCCTCCTTACAGCGCCGGAGTTGCGCGCGCGTCAGCTTGATGTCGGTTTTCGCCGCGACGGCGGCGGCGATAGGAGCGTCGAGCGCCTCCAGGTGCATTAAGTCGAACGTGGTCTTGAACGAGCCGGGAAGATGGTGTTCGAGTTCCGGCGTGCGGAACAAGCTCGTTTGCTTCGGCAGCCCGATAGCCATGTCGCCGCGATCGAACGTGCGGCGCACATAGCCTTGCGCAGCGTCGTGTATTGACGGGATCAAGGAAGGTCTTGGGAGCAACTCGGCGCCCACCAACGCGGTGCCTATCACGGGGTCGAGATTACCGGTTCGGATGGAGGCGCTATCGATGACCTGCTTGCCGATTGGGGCGGTCTGCGCCAACTCCAAGCCCGCCGCAAGGAGCGGATCAATGACGCTGCGTCCAAGCGCGTTGGCAGCCGAACTCCATGCCTCCAGCGGCAGTGCCGCCCAGATAAAGGGCAACTCCATCTCAAGCCGCCAAATGCTCGCTCGGGTAGTGTCATCGGCGGATAGGAGTAGACGCGCGAGCACCCCCGGCACCTGAGGAAGCGCTGTCAGGACATCAAACGTCGATGCCGGCAACCCGTCCAATGAACCGGTCAGCCTAGTTAGCCAGGCAACATCTTCTGCAATACCATCCGCATCGGCAGCTATTGCGTTCAATCGTTCAACGATCGCCGCTTGTCGTACCGACGGTGCGGCTATGATTGCCGCTGCGGCCAGACCATGGCCGGTGGGAGGAGTTGGGCCGGCACACAGGACAATCGACGGTCTTGATCGAACCGTGCGATCGCTGCGCAAATATACCCACCAGGCTCCTGTCATGCTCTCGGCAAGCATAATCGAATGCCGGTTCAGCGCATCTTCACCACTGATCTCGGCCAAACGATACTCTTCACAGGGCGCGGCGACCGATCGCCCGGCCAAGATCAACGGTTGCTCATTGAGACCAAGCTTTACGATTGACGCCATGCCATCCGCACAGCGGATATCGCAATCAAACAGCCTGATCCGCCAAGGTGGAGCACCATTGCCGATGCTGAGTGCAACCCAGGTGTCAATCCCAGCAGAAGCAAGGTCACTGCGAACCCGATCCGCGAGCGGTCGCAGGCCAAGTTCTCGTTCACCAAGCGTATAGTGTGCGGGAAAGGCGCTCTCGACATTCTTGACTTCGCAGCAGAGCGTAAGGCGGCTCTCGCCAAAGGCGACAAGCTCGGCCAATTGCGCTGGGGTCATCTCCGAGCCCGGCTGCACGATCTTACCATTCCAATGCGCGATCCCATCGCGCAACGGGAAGGGCAGCGTGATACGGATCTGATGGGTGCTGTTGGGTATTTTTATCGCAAAGGTGACGCGACGCGCAGGATTGCTGCGGAACGAGAGCGTGAAGACGGTTTCGGAGTGCCGCTCCGCATGCAGTCCCGCGACAGGCTCCGGTGCGATCGCCAGTTTGCCGAAGCCTTGAAAGCTATAGCGCCAGCCTTCGCCATCGCGCTCGCGAAATACCCGTGCTGACGGCGGTATTGTCGCTGCTCGAACGCGGTCACGAACGAACCTCGTCTTGGAGTCACGCCACATGATCTCAACTACGCCGACTGGAAGTCGGGACCGCGCCAACTCGCGCCACTGATCGCTGCGTGCCTGGCGCCAGAGCAGTTCATTGTCTGCAGGTTTCGTTTGGGTACGCCCATGATAACAATTGACCGTTGGCGGGCCTGCGAAAAGCGGCCAATCATCTGCACCATCTAAGCCTTGCGGCGAGTGACCGTCGAGCCCGATACGGTCGCGCGACTCCTCGTCCACGCCAGTTTGGATGCGATAGAGTAAGCTCCCGTCCGCGCTTTCCACGAGCACAGACCTGTCAGCAAGCCATAGCCTTCGTCGATCGTCGATTGTACCGATGCTATGGGGAGATCCTTCAACAGCTTCGTCCTCCCAGCGAACAGACCAATCGGCGGGAGCAGTGACCACCACTCGCACGGCACGCAGGCTCGCTGATCCGCGCGCGGCAAGCACGAGCGCAGTTGGTCCTTCGGCGTCATCGGCCTCGATCTCGAATGTGATTACGTCACTGTGCTCGGGGCTGCCGCCGGGCCATGGCATTACCCGAGCTAACCCGCTGGGGGACTGGATCAGGACTTCAATGCGCGCCACCATTGGCACATCATCTAACTCGGTCCTGCCGGTAAGTGGACGCAACCGCCAACTATCGTCGTCTTCACCAGGTGGATCGAGAAAGGCTAGTTCTTCGCCCACTGCACGTGCCAACACACCATAGGGATGTACGCCTAGTCTCGTTCCAGGCGCCGCGAGGCCGGCCAGTTCAGCCGCTTTGAGTTCTCCCCCGAGAGACAGCCTGAGCCCCGCGCTCCATCCTTCTACCCTCCGCCGCAACACGCGCACGCAGCCTGCCCCCCCACCCAAGCCTCGTGCGATCTTTTCGGCCGCGAGCATTCCATCTACCAGCCTGCGAGCTGCATCCGTATCGGCCGCAATCGGCAATTCATTGCGCCAGTTGGGGTGGAGCTGATCGAGTACGGCCGAGGGCGCCGTACCGGGCGTAGACGTCCTCTCGGCGATGCGCCGCAATTTCACAATTGCCAGCGCCAAGTCGGCAGCGAGTGCGATGAAAGCCTGTTCGCGATAAGCATCGCGCAGTCGATGTTTTGCAGCATCAGCCATGGCGAAGGCATCGTCGGACGAAGGATTTTCGGCGACGCCGAGCAAACGACCGACGACTTCATTCAAAAAGCGCGGCAACCAGCCAAGGCCGGCTTCAAGCACGCGCGCGGGAAACCCCCCCTCGACCGCTATAGTCAGCAACCTATGGCGTCTCCCCGTACGTACTATGAGCGGGCGCTGCCACCATTCAAGTCCCTGCGTCAATAATTCACGCCACTGCGCATCAGTAATATTTGCGCCGATTGCTGAGGCAAGCTGACTATATTTACGTAGACTCCCATCATATTCTCGGCGGAACCAAGCTGATGACCAAAGGGCCAGCAGTGCCGCGTCGTTGGAATTTCCGTCTGCCAGGCGAGGAGCACGCAGGCGCATGAATGTTGATAGCTGATCGTAACCATCCTTACCCAATCGGTAGCGATGCAGCGGTCTACCGTCTGGCGCACGAAGCTGAAACTGGCCTAGCAATTCAGTAAGTTTTTTCGAAGGTGAAGAAAGTATTCCAGCCTCGCGCTTTAGCCGGAACATTTCTGCATTTACCTTTATGCTTAAACGCACTGCGTTTGATGCTTTATGTTTCAGAATTGCGTCGGCAATTAGTTTCAATTGAGCGTAGTCGCCTCTCGCCGCCTCGAAGCTATTTTCGAGTTGTTCAATGCTGGCTGATAATAAGGGGGGCGTGTGCATCAATCGCTGGCCCGACGAGTTAATGGTGCGGATTTCATCATGTTGCTGCGATGAAGGAAATACTTGAAGTGTCGAGCGCGACTGTCTACGGGTGCCGAATCGCCAAACGCGTTGTGCAGGAATAGCGAGAGCTTCTCGTCGCCATAGGCGGTAAGTCCCGTGCGCAAATCCTTCGACATCGCCCGCTCCTCCCTCAAGGTCTGTAAGCGATCCTTCGCCCTGTCCGGTTGATTGTCAACGAAAGGCAAGGCTACAGTGCCGGCCATGATGGACTGGCGCCGGCTTCTCTCCGCGCGCCGTCTCGGCCATGTCGGGGCCGAGGCGGTTACACCCGAACGCAGCCCGTTCCAGAAGGACTGGGACAGGGTGGTGTTCTCCTCGGCCTTCCGCCGGCTGCAGGACAAGACGCAGGTCCACTCGCTGCCCGACAACGACTATGTCCGCACCCGCCTGACCCACAGCCTGGAGGTCTCCTCCGTCGGCCGCTCGCTCGGCGCCGCGATCGGCCGCACCATCGTCGACCGCCACCGCTTGCGCGACATCGAGGCGGCCGAGTTCGGCCATATCGTCGCCGCCGCCTGCCTGGCCCACGACATCGGCAACCCGCCGTTCGGCCATTTCGGCGAGAACACGATGCGCCACTGGTTCGCCACCGGCGGCGCCCGCTACCTTGACGGGTTGAGCGAGGCCGAACGCCTCGACCTCCTGAACTTCGAGGGCAACGCCCAAGGGTTCCGCGTCGTCTCGCGGCTGCAATCCTGGCACGATGCCGGCGGGCTGCGCCTGACCTGCGCGACGCTGGCGAGCTTTGCCAAGTATCCGCGCGGCTCGGCCGACCCGGCCAGCCGGGTCAAGGGCAAGTTCGGCTATTTCACGGCCGAGGCCGATCTGTTCGCCGACGTGGCCGGCGAAGTCGGGCTGATCCCGCGCGGACCGGGCACGTGGTGCCGCCATCCGCTGGCCTATCTGCTCGAGGCCGCGGACGATATCTGCTACCGCGTCGTCGACATCGAGGACGGCTTTCGCCTCGGCCGGCTCAATTTCCGCGAGGCCGAGGAGCTGCTGCTCGATCTCGTCGGCGGTCCGACCCCGCGCTACAAGGAAATCGACGAACCGCAGCGTGCCGTCACCTATCTGCGGGCCAAGGCGATCGGCGCCCTGATCGACGAAGCGGCCGAGGTGTTCCTGGCGCGCGAACCCGAGATCACCGAGGGCGTCGCAATGGGCGACCTGCTGTCGCAGACCAGCCATGCCGCGACGCTGCAGCAGATCGAGCAACTGACGCGCGAGCGCATCTTCCAGACCCGCGAGCGCTACGAGATCGAGATCGGCGGTGCGGAGATCATCGAGACCTTGCTGCAGGTCCACTGCGCCGCCCTGGCCGAGCGCGAGGCGGCCGGGCGCGACGTCCGGCTGTCGCCGCGCGCCGAGGCGCTGGTGCGGCTGCTGCCCGATCTGCCGGCGGCCGACGCGCCGCGCTATCGCTGGCTGATGGCGGTCACCGACTTCGTGTCGGGGGCGACCGATTCCTACGCGCTCAGCCGCTATCGCCGGATCAAGGGCCTGGTCAGGGATTGAAGCCGACGGCGCGATAGGCGGCCAGGCTCTGCTCGACGAAACCTTCGACCGAGAATTCGGCCTCGGCGATCTGGCGCCCGGCCGCGGCCAGACGATGGCGCAGGGCGGGGGCATCGAGCAGCCGGGCGATCGCCGTCGCGGTCGCCTCGCCGTCGCGGACCGGCACCAGCAGCCCGTTCACCTCGTGCCGGACGACGTCGCGGCAGCCCGGCACGTCGGTCGTGACGATCGCCCGCTGGCAAGCGGCCGCCTCGATCAGCCCACGCGGCAGGCCTTCGCGATAGGAGGGCAGCACCACGATCGTGGCCTGGGCCAGCGTCGCCGGCATGTCGGCCGAGAACCCCCACCATTCCAGGTCGCCGGCCGCGACCATCCGGGCAATCTCGGCCTCCGACAGCGCCGTCGGATTCTGCGGATCGGTACGCCCGACCAGCACGAAGCGGACCTGGGGATAACGCGGCTTCAGCCGCTGGACCGCCGTCACGAACTCGCGCACGCCCTTGTCGCCGATCAGCCGGGCCGGGAACATCACGACATCGGCGTCGGGCGGCTCGGGGCTGGCGCGGAACTGGTCGAGGGCGACGCCGCAGCCCCGGATCATGACGATTTTCGCCGGATCGACCATGCGCCGGATCAGGAAAGTGTCGCGGTCGTCGTCGTTCTGGAAGATCGTCCGGCTGTTGGCGTGGCCCAGCGCGAAACGGTAGAGCGCGGCCAGGATCGTGCGCTGTGCCGCGACCGCCAGCCCCTCGCGGATGAACATGTAGCCCAGCCCGGTGACGGCGAAGACGGCTGCCCGGACGCCCATCAGCCGGGCCAGCATGCCGCCCCAGATGACCGGCTTCATCGACACGAAATGGGCCAGGTCGGGCCGGGTCCGGCGCAGCACGCCGGCAATGGCCAGGATCAGCTTCAGTTCGCCCAGCGGATTGCGGCTGCCGCGGCCCAGCGGAATCGGGTGAAAGTTGATGCCGGCGGCACGGATCTTGGCTGCCGGCTTCTCGTCGGGCGGGGCGGCGACGTCGACCTGGTGCCCCGCGGCGATCAGCGCCAGCGCGATCGGCATGCGGTGGGTGGTGAAGAACAGCGCCTCGTTGACCACGAACAGGATGCGGGCCATCAATCGGACCCGTCCTGGCGCAGGCGCGTCAGCGCCCATTTGACCACCGCGCCTTCCGGCCCGATGCGATCGCTGACCAGGATCTGCAGGGTCCGCCGCGCTTCGATCCCGTCGCCGAAATAGATCGAATCGTCGAGGCCGAGATGGCGGCCCGACGCGCGGAAGCGCCAGCCTTCGCCCGACGGCGTGCGCAGCAGCACTTCCTCGCCCCCCTGGGTCAGCGAGGCCGAAACCGACGGATGGAGGTGGAAGCGCAGGTTGACGTCGCGGTCGGCCGCCCCGGCCATCGCGTTGCCGATCAGGCTGTCCTCGCCGCGCAGATCGTCGCCGTCATGGTTCAGGAAAAGGCGGCGGCGGTGCTTGAGGCCGTAGCGGCTGCGATAGCCGTCATGTTCGGCCGCGATCCAGATGGCACCCTCGGTCTCCTGGCGTTCGACCCGCGGCCGCTCGGGCCAGGTTTCCGGCTTGGCGATGTCGAGGGCGTGGTGGTCGTCCAGGACCAGCGTGGTATGGGCGGCGGTCGCGGCCAGCGCCCCCGCCCAGACGCCGTCGGTGCGCAGGGTCTCGCCGCAATTGACGAGCAGGCGGTCCTTGCCCGAGGAGAATTCGCAGGCGAGCAGTCCGGCATGCGGCCGGCCGCCGGTCGTGGCGGGATCGGGGGGCGGGCCGACGTCGACCAGCAGCAATCCCTTCTTGGCCGTCGCCCGCTCGAAGCCGGAATACGGGGCCTCGGCCAGCGGCTTGCCATGGGCCTCGGCCCGCGACAGCACGGCGTCGGCCAGGCGCGTATCGCCCTCGATGCCGCCCTGGAACAGGCCGAACGCACCGTCGCCGTGGCGCAGCATGCGCAACGCCGGGGCGATCCGGTCGATGGCCTCGATCACCCCGCGCGGCGGTGTCTGGTTGGCCCCGATCAGCGCAGCCTTGAGCCCGACCAGCCGGGCGAGAACGCCGAGCAGGGTGGTGGGGCAGCGCGAGACATGGCCGCCATCGGGCAGGATCTGGCGCGCGATCTCGGCCTCCAGCCGGGCGACCGCCCTGGGCATCAGCCCGGCGCGATCGTCGAGGCAGAGGCAGCTATAGACGAAGGCAACCGTCGCATCGATCCGGCTCGCACCGGCCGGCGCCTGGTCGATGGCGTTGCTCAGATGCCGGGCCTGGCGCAGCAGGGCGGCGTGGAACGAGCGGGTGAAGGTCGTTTCCGACCCTTCCACCAGAAAGCTCCAGGCATGGAACCAGGCGATCAGCCGGCGGCCGAGGATGTCCGGCCGCCAGGTCAGCACCTGCCAGCGCGGGAAATGGCCAAGCCAGCCAGCGACCAGGGCGCGGGCGTGGCGGCGCGCGGTGTCGCCGCCGTTGGCGGTGAAATGGCGCAGCCATTCGAAATCGTGCAGCGCTTCGGTCCAGGCCGGCCCGCCCTGGGGTCCGGTCCAGGGCAGGTCGCGGGTGACGATCTCCTCGCCGCCCAGGCGCCAGCGGCCGTGGAACAGCCGGTCGGCGGCCGCCGGATCGCCCGGCCAGGGTTCGGCCGGGGCGACGTCCAGCCCCTTGGGGACCGGGCCGTTCAGCCAGATGTCGTAGAGCCGGCTGGCGTAGAGCCGGGCGAGCAGCCGGGTCTTCAGCGTGCCCTGGCCGGCCACGATCGGTCAGAGACCGCGCAGGCGGCGGATATTGCCCGCATAGGCCTGCGGCCCGCCGGTGAAGGTCGCGGTGCCGGCAACCAGCACGTCGGCACCGGCGGCGATCGCCTCGCGCGCGGTCTCGACATTGATGCCGCCGTCGACCTCAAGGTCGATGTCGCGGCCCGACGCATCGATCGCCGCCCTGAGGCGGCGGATCTTTTCGAGCTGGCTGCGAATGAAGCTCTGGCCGCCGAACCCCGGATTGACGCTCATCACCAGCACCAGGTCGACCTCGTCGAGCAGGGCCAGCGCCGCCTCGACCGGCGTGCCGGGATTGAGCGACAGTCCAGCCTTCTTGCCCAGCGACTTGATCAGCTGCAGCGTGCGGTGGGCATGGGGCCCGGCTTCCGGATGGATCGTGATGATGTCGGCACCGGCCTCGGCGAAGGCCGGGATGTAGAAATCGACCGGCGAGATCATCAGGTGGACGTCGAAGACCTTCTTCGTATGCGGCCGCAACGCCTTGACCACCAGCGGACCGATGGTCAGGTTGGGCACGAAGTGGCCGTCCATCACGTCGATATGAATATAGTCGGCCTGGGCGGCGTCGAGGTCGGCGACTTCGGCGCCGAGCTTGGCGAAATCCGCCGAGAGGATCGACGGGGCAATGCGAACCGGCTTTTGCATGGGGGTTTCCTAGCAGGTTCGTGCCGGTCTTTCCAGACCATGATCCCGCAAGTCGCCCCTGCGGCTCATGCCTGGATGGCAAAGGCCTGGCGGGCGCCGTCGACCACGAACTGGACGGCCAGTGCGGCCAGGATGATCGCCAGCACCCGTTCGACCACGTTGGTACCGGTCATGCCCAGCACCTTGACCATGCGCTGGGCGCCGACCATGAACAGGTAGGTCAGGCCGAGGACCAGGACCAGCATGACGAATACGCCGATGCGCAGGCCCAGCGAAGGGCCGGCCTGTGCCGTCAGTAGCATCACCGACGTCATCGCGCCGGGGCCGGCGATCAGCGGGATGGCCAACGGGAAGACCGAGATATCCTCGCGGGTCTCCGCCTCGGCCTCTTCCGACGGCGACGGCCCGCGGATCGGCGACCTTTTGCCCAGCATCATCTCGACCGCCAGCAGGAACAGGAGAATGCCGCCGGCGATGCGGAATGCCGACATCGAAATTCCCAGCGCCCGCATCAGCGGTTCGCCGACCAGCGCGAAGCCCATCAGCACGATGCCGCCGATCACCGCGCCGCGACGGGCCATGCGGCGGGCGTGGTCGGGCGGCGAATTCCGGGTCAGGCCCAGGAAGACGATGGCGACTCCGGGCGCGTCGAGCACGACGAACAGCGTCGCAAAAGTCTGCAACAGGAACTCGATCATCACCGCCGGCCCCCTTATCGCGGTGCGCGATCATAACAATTCCGCGGGTTCGCGGCGTGCGGGACGCGCGTGCAAGCCGTTCACTTGTCGTTCACGAAGGCTAACAAGTTGTTACAGTTTTTCCGAGACAACGCGGCGTGGATTTGGTAGGAAGCTTCCCCGGCACCACAGGGTGCCGACCGGTAGTAGCCCTGTTACACAAGACCACGAGCGCTAGCTGGACAATCCCGGCACGGCGCTGACGACCGCAAGGTTCATGGCTGATCAGCCGGCGCGGTCTTGTGCAACGGGGTTTAAACAGGGAAGGGGGAGACATGCGTCGCTGCAAGACGCCGCGCCTGTCGGTCTGGCTTCGGACCGCCGCCGCTCTCGCGATCACCGCCATGATCGTTTCGCCTGTGTCTCAGGCGTTCGCCGAGACGACAGCAAAGACGACTACGCAGAAGACCACGACCCAGCAGAAGAGTTCCGCGGCACCCGCGAACAAGCAGGTCGCGCAGGCCGGTCCGAAGAAGGCCCCGGCCAAGCCCACCAAGAAGACCCAGGCCAAGTCGAGCAAGTCGACCGCTTCCAAGCAGGCGGCAGGCAAGCAGGTCGCGACGCGTACGCTGAAAAGCAACAAGCGCGCCGACAACCGCAACCAGGCTTACTTTGCGCGCAAGTTCGCCCGGGCGACCGAGACTTACGGCGACATGTATCGCGTCAACCATTTCATGAGCCGCGGCCGCCTGGTCCGCGTCGACGTGGTGCGCGCCAAGAATTCGTTCGGCGGCCTCGACGGCAACCAGTCGCCGGCGGTGGTCATGCTGCACGGCGCCAGCGGTCTCGGCGACGGCACGCTGTACTACCCGCAGGCCAGGGCGCTGGCCGAAAAGGGCATCTCGACCTTCGTGGTCCACTATTTCGACGGCATCACCGAGTTCGCCCGCAAGGCGTCGCCGCAGCTTCAGGAGCAGCGCAACCAGGTGATCCGCGACGCCATCTCCTATGTCCAGGCGCTGCCCTATGTCGATCAGACCCGGGTCGGTGCGTTCGGCCTGTCGCTCGGCGGTTTCCATGTGATGGACCTGGCCGGGTCGGATGGCCGCCTCGCCGCGGTCGTCAACGTGGTCGGCGCGATGCCGAACACCGAAATGCGCCGTGGCGTGCGTGAAATGCCGCCGACGCTGATCCTGCACGGCGACAAGGATCGTGTGGTACCGGTGGCCCGCGCCTATCAGCTCGCCCGCTACATGGACGACATCGGCGCCGACTACGACATGCACATCTTCCGCGGCCAGGGCCATGCCTTCAAGGGGCCCGCCCAGCAGGAAGCGATCCGCGAAACCACCGAGTTCTTCGTGCGTCACTTGAACAACGGCGGTTAAGTTTAAGCTATCGCCTCTTGAATTTTTTCCAGATTGGGGCAGATTTGAGGGGCGATGAAGCGCCGCACCCTCATATCCATGGCTCTCGGGATGCTGTCCTACGGCAGCATTCCCGGCGTAGCCGCCGCACAATCGGCCGGTAAGGCGACCGCCCGGGCGCCATCCAGCCCGCTGATCGTGCTTGATCCCGGCCATGGCGGCCGCGATCCCGGGGCGATCGGGCGGTTGGGCACCCAGGAAAAGGACGTCGTCCTGGCGATCTGCCGGGGGATGCAGGCTTACCTGAAATCGCAGCGCCCGAACCTGCGCGTCATGCTGACCCGCAGCCGCGACGAATTTCTGCCGCTGGGCGACCGCGTGCGCATCGCCCAGATGAACGATGCCGATCTGTTCGTCTCGGTCCATGCCGACTCGGCCCCGAACACCTCGGCGCGCGGCCTCTCCGCCTATACCCTGTCCGAGCGGGCCTCCGATGCTTTTGCCAGCGCGCTGGCGACGCGGGAGAACCGGGTCGACGTGGTCTATGGCGTCGATCTGCGCGACACGGACAAGGATACCGCCGCCATCCTGATCGACCTTGCCCGGCGGCATTCCCACAATGCCTCGCTGACCGCCAAGAAGCGGATCGTGCATGGCGTCGCCGGCAGCGACTATCCGTTGCTGGAAAATCCGATGCGGTCGGCCAATTTCGCCGTGCTGCGGTCCGGCTCGGTCCCGTCCGTGCTGATCGAGACCGGCTTCCTGTCGAACCCGACCGACGAGAAGAGCCTGTCCAGCCCGACCAAGCGCGCGCAGATCGCGCGGCTGCTGGCCGAGCAGGTCTCGGCCGTCGCCACCGATTTCTCCCGGGCTTAGTTAGCCTTCTTCCTGAAACGTGCCGCGAAGAAGCCGTCCCAGCCCTGGTCGGGGCGGGTGCGCAGATTGCCGTCCGCGGTGATCGCATCGGCCAAGCCGCCGATTTCGGCGGCCGCGATCGGCTCGATCCGGAATTCCGGGTTGCGCGCCAGGAACGGCTGGACCTGGGCCTCGCCCTCCTCGGGTTCCAGCGAGCAGGTGCAGTAGATCAGCAACCCGCCCGGCGCCACCATGCCGGCGCCCGAGTCGAGCAGCCGGGCCTGGGCGCGGGCGAGCGTCGCGATATCGACCGCATCCTTGTTGTGGGCGATGTCGGGGTGGCGGCGCAGCGTGCCGGTTGCCGAGCAGGGGGCGTCGAGCAGCACGACATCGGCCGGTTCGGGCGGCGTCCAGGTCCCGGCATCGGCGACCACGACCTCCGCCTTCAACCCGAGTCGTTCCAGATTCTGCCTCAGCCTCGGCGCCCGTTTGGCGTTCTTCTCGACCGCGATGACCTCGGCCCCGGCCGAGGCCAGTTGTGCCGTCTTGCCGCCGGGCGCGGCGCAAAGGTCGATGACGTGGCGGCCGGCCACATTGCCGGCCAGGCGGGCCGGCAGGGCTGCGGCGGCATCCTGCACCCACCAGGCCCCCTCGGTGAAACCGGCCAGCCCGTCGACCTGGCCGCCGGCCGTCCGGCGCAGCGAGCCCGACGGCAGCACGGTCGCCTCGAGCTTTTCGGCCCAGGCGGCGGCATCCGACTTGACGGTGATGTCGAGCGGCGCTTCGGTCAGATGCGCCTCGGCCAGGGCCCGCGCGTCGGCTTCGCCATAGGCGGCCTCCCAGCGGCGCCACAGCCAGTCCGGGCAGTTCAGCCGCGCGGCATCCTGGCCGGCCAGGATCGCCTCGCCCTCGCGGCCCAGCCGTCGCAGCACCGCGTTGACCAGCTTGGCAAAGCGCGGGGCGCGGGCCTTGGCGACCGTCACCGCGGCGTCGACCGCGGCATGCGGCGCGAGGCCCATGAACATCAGCTCGGCAATACCGAGCCGCAGGATATGCTGCGCGGCCTGGGCCGATTGCGGCAGCTTCTTGTCGAGCATCGCCTCGATCAGATCGTCGATCTGGCCCATGCGGCGCAACGCTGTCGCGACCGAGGCGCGGACCAGCGCGCGATCCCGCACCTCCAGGTCGGCGACGGCCGATCCCCAGGCATCGTCGAGCGGGCGGCCCTTTTCCAGGACCGCCCGCATCAGGTTCAGCGCCGCGGCACGGGCCGCAATTCCGGGTTTCTGCAGCGCGGGAGAGGGCGCCCCCTTCGGCGCGCTCAACCCCACGGCCCCCGGCGCGGGGCCGAATAGGTGGGCATGGCGGCCTGCTGCCACTGCGCCGCAAGCTCGCGCAGCGCGGCGATGCGGTTGGCGGTCGAGGGGTGGGTCGAGAACAGGTTGTCCATGCCCTGGCCGGACAGCGGGTTGATAATGAACATATGCGCGGTTGCCGGGTTGCGTTCGGCCTCATAGTTCGGCAGGGCCTGGGCGCCGTGTTCGATCTTGTGCAGGGCCGAGGCCAGCCACATCGGGTTGCCGCAGATCGCGGCACCGCGCCGATCGGCCTCGTATTCGCGCGAGCGGCTAATCGCCATCTGCACCAGCGACGCGGCGATCGGCGCCAGCACGGCCATCAGGATGGCGGCGATGCCCGACAATGGGCTCTGCCGGTCGTTGGACGAAAACATCGACGAGAACATCGCCATGTTGGCGATCATGCCGATCGCGCCGGCGATCGTCGCCGTGACCGTCATCGTCAGGGTGTCGCGATGCTGGACATGGGCCAGCTCATGCGCCATCACGCCCGCCACTTCCTCGCGCGTCAGCATGTTCAGCAGGCCGGTGGTCGCGGCGACCGCGGCATTCTCCGGGTTGCGGCCGGTAGCGAAGGCATTGGGCTGATCCGACTCGATCAGGTAGACGCGCGGCATCGGCAGTTCGGCCCGCTGTGCCAGCTCGGCGACCAGGCTGTAGTAGTCGGGCGCGGTACGCGCATCGACCTCGTGGGCGTTGTACATGCGCAGCACGAGGCTGTCGGCGTTCCAGTAGGCGAACAGATTCATGCCGGCGGCAACCACCAGCGCGATCAGCATGCCGCTCTGGCCGCCGACCAGATACCCGATCACCAGGAACAGGGCGGTCATCGCCGCCAGCAGCATCGCAGTCTTGGCGTAGTTCATCGCTTCCTCTGGGGCACCGGGGTTAAAGTGATGCCCACCGCGCTATATGTACGGTGCCTCCACGGTGCTTCAAGTGAAGAGATTGGGTGCAGCGATGACCGAGAACGACCAGAAACTGCCGGAAACCCCGGTTCCGGCACCGAGCGGCGTCAAGGGTTACGCCAAGGACAAGCCGGCCCATGTGCTGGAGCAGGCGCCCGGCGAGGTCGGCGGAACCGCGGGTCCCGAACCGACCCGCTACGGCGACTGGTCGCACAAGGGCATCGTCAGCGATTTCTGACGATGCCCCGGTTCTGACGATACTCCGGACGGTCAGTCGGCGGCATCTTCCAGGCTGAGGCCCAGCCGGGCGGCGACGCCGGCGCCATAGGCCCAGTCGGCCCTGGCGAAATGATCGAGCTGGCGCCGCTGGATCTCGACCGGCGCCTGGATCAGCGAATCGCTGATCACATCCATCAGCAGCGCCTGCTGTTCGGTCGACATCAGCCGGAACAGGTCGCCGGCTTGGGTGTAGTCGTCGTTCTCCAGCCGATGGTCGTAGCGGTCGGCCGGACCGTCGAGCGCCAGCGGCGGATCGCGGCGGGCCTCATCGGGTTGCACGGTGGCCGAGCCGCGGGCCGAATAGGCAGGCGCCGCCCCGAAATTGCCGTCGAAGCGCATCGCGCCGTCGCGGTTGGTGTTGTGCATCGGGCAGCGCGGCCGGTTGACCGGCAACTGCGTATGGTTGACCCCCAGCCGGTAGCGATGCGCGTCGGCATAGGCGAACAGCCGGCCCTGCAGCACCCGGTCGGGCGAGAAGCCCATGCCCGGCACGATGTTGCCGGGGCTGAACGCCGCCTGTTCGACCTCGGCGAAGTAGTTCTCCGGATTGCGGTCCAGGATCATTTCGCCCACCTCGATCAGCGGCGCGACGCGGTGCGGCCACACCTTGGTCAGGTCGAACGGGTCGAACGGCAGGGCGGCGGCCTGTGCCTCCGGCATGATCTGGACGCAGACGCGCCAGCCCGGGAAATCACCGGCGGCGATCGCCTCGTAGAGGTCGCGCTGGGCGTAGTCGGGATCCTCGCCGGCCAGCCGCACCGCCTCGGCCGGCTCCAGGTTGCGGATGCCCTGCATCGACTTGAAATGCCATTTGACCCAGACCCGCTCGCCCGCCGCGTCGATCAGGCTGTAGGTGTGGCTGGAAAAGCCGTGCATGAAGCGGTAGCCGTCGGGCGTGCCGCGGTCGGAATGCAGGATCGTGACCTGGTGCAGCGATTCCGGCTGGCGCGAGAAATAGTCCCAGATCGCCGTCGGGTCCTTCAGGTTGGTCTCGGGATTGCGCTTCTGGGTGTGGATCAGGTCGGGGAATTTCAGCGGATCGCGGATGAAGAAGGTCGGCGTGTTGTTGCCGACCATGTCCCAGTTGCCTTCCTCGGTGTAGAATTTGACCGCGAAGCCGCGCGGATCGCGCGCCGTGTCGGCCGAGCCCTTCTCGCCGCCGACCGTCGAGAAGCGGACGAAGACCGGCGTTTCCTTGCCGATCCGCTCGAACAGCCTGGCGGTGGTGAAGCGGGTGATGTTGCCGGTGACCCGGAAGATGCCGTAGGCGCCCGACCCCTTGGCGTGCACCACCCGCTCCGGGATGCGCTCGCGGTTGAAATGGGCCAGTTTCTCGAACAGATGCACGTCCTCGACCAGCAGGGGGCCGCGGCGCCCGGCGGTCAGCGAATTCTGGTTGTCGCCGACGGGGCGACCGGCCTCGGTGGTCATCACGGGTTTGTCGCTCATCGCATTCTCCTTGGCTGAACGGCTTGGTGGGAGCTTGGCCCTCGGTATCACATTGAGCAAACGACTAGTTTTGCTGTCTGTGATCGATTTCACCGATGAGTAAGCTTGGTCATTTCCTGAGCATTGCCTAAAATTAAATCATCAATTTGTATGCATCGGCCGAAAGCGACTCAGGCTTGGGCAGTTTCCCGCCCTGCCGCACTGCACAATGGAATCAAGCGGATTCCCCGGGCCGGGGTGGGATTCCCGGCACTGGCACACTCCTTGCTCACCTGTCTCGCGGGGCGCGACGGACGCGTCATCCGTAGACAAGACTGCTAGGGGAGATCGAAAGAATGGCGAATTTGTCGGGCAAGCTGGTGGCGCTGGCGCTTGGCGCGGCCCTTGCCGGTTTCGGGGGGACGGCGTCGGCCCAGGATACGATCAAGATCGGCGTGCTGCATTCGCTGTCCGGCACGATGGCGATCTCTGAGACGACCCTGAAGGACACCGTCCTGATGATGGTCGACGATCTCAACAAGAAGGGCGGTCTGCTCGGCAAGAAGGTCGAGGCGGTGGTGGTCGACCCCGCGTCCAACTGGCCGCTGTTCGCCGAAAAGGCGCGCGAGCTGATCTCGAAGGAGAAGGTCTCGGTCGTGTTCGGCTGCTGGACCTCGGTGTCCCGCAAGTCGGTGCTGCCGGTCTTCGAGGAGCTGAACGGCCTGCTGTTCTATCCCGTGCAGTACGAAGGCGAGGAAAGCTCGCGCAACATCTTCTACACCGGCGCCGCGCCGAACCAGCAGGCGATCCCGGCCGTCGAATACCTGATGAGCGACGAGGGCGGTTCGGTCAAGCGCTGGGTCCTGGCCGGCACCGACTACGTCTATCCGCGCACCACCAACAAGATCCTGGAAGCCTTCCTGAAGTCGAAGGGCGTGGCTTCCGAGGACATCATGATCAACTACACGCCGTTCGGCCATGCCGACTGGCAGACCATCGTCGCCGACATCAAGAAGTTCGCCTCGGCCGGCAAGAAGACCGCCGTCGTGTCGACCATCAACGGCGACGCCAACGTGCCGTTCTACAAGGAACTGGCGAACGCGGGCATCAAGGCGTCCGACATCCCGGTCGTCGCCTTCTCGGTCGGTGAGGAAGAGCTCGCCGGCATCGACACGAAGAACCTCGTCGGCCATCTCGCCGCCTGGAACTACTTCCAGTCGGTGAAGAGCCCCGAGAACGACGCCTTCATCAAGCAGTGGCAGACCTTCATCAAGAACCCCAAGCGCGTCACCAACGATCCGATGGAGGCGACCTATACCGGGTTCAAGATGTGGACCCAGGCCGTCCAGCAGGCCGGCACCACCGACGTCAACGCGGTGCGCCAGGCCATGTACGGCCAGAAGGTCAAGACCCCGTCGGGTCTGGTCGAGGTGATGAACACCAATCATCACCTGTCCAAGCCGGTGCTGATCGGCGAAATCCAGCCGGACGGTCAGTTCTCGATCGTCTGGCAGACCAAGGGGGCGATCAAGGCCGACGCCTGGAGCCCCTTCATTCCGGAAAGCGCCAAGCTGGTCGCCGACTGGACCTTCCCTTGGGTTTGCGGGAATTGCTCGGAACCCAAGTTCAAGATGTGAGTGGCTGACGACTAACGCGTACACCCGAGTCTAACGAGCTTCGTCTGGGAAACGAGGTAGGGGGGCGGCGGCCGGCCGGCGGTGGGGCCGGCAGGCCGTCGCCACCCCTCCCGATACGACCAACAACAACAAAAAGCGTGCTCGCATGAATGTCCTGGTCGCCCGTCTGCTTCTCCCGATTTTCGCCGCGCTGTTCTGGGTCCTGACGGCGCATGCCGCCGATATCAGCGCACCGCTGACCGCGCTGTCCGGCGACGATTTCGCCGCCAAGGTCCAGGCGACCGAGGCCTTGGGCGCCGCCGGCGAACCCGCTGCGGTTCCGGCTCTCAAGGCGCTGGCCGATGGCCGCCTCTACCGCAATCCCGCCGACGGTCGAACGCTCTACAGCGATCCCGCCGACGCCGCCAGGCTGATCGACGCGATAACCGGCCAGCCGGTCACGGGCGTCGATGCCGCAAGCCTCGACAAGGCCCGAATCAACAACCGGCTGCGCGGCGCGATCACCAATGCGCTGGCCCAGCTGACCTTGTTCAGTTCCAACCCGGCCGAGCGGCTGGCCGCCGCCCAGGAAGCGTTCAAGAACGGCGGCTCGCTCGAAGCGCTGCGCCGTGCCGCCGCCGCCGAGAAGGACGCCCGCGTCGTCGAGGCGCTGGCACTGGCGCTGGCCGCCGCCGAACTGTCCCAGGGTTCCGAGGTCGAGCGCGCGGCCGCGATCGACCGGCTGGCCGCGACCGCGTCGCCCGCCACCCGCGGGCTGATCGGGCGTGTCGCCGACGATGCCCAGGCGCCGCAAGCCTTGCGCGACAAGGCGCGTGCCGCCCTCGTCTCGATCGAGCGCACGCTGTGGATCAACGGCTTGGTCGCGAATCTCTTCCAGGGAATCAGCCTGGGATCGGTGCTACTGCTTGCCGCCATCGGCCTTGCCATCACCTTCGGCGTGATGGGCGTCATCAACATGGCGCATGGCGAGATGATCATGCTGGGCGCCTATTCGACCTACGTGGTCCAGGAAGCGTTCCGCGCCTTCCTGCCGGCCGGCTGGTTCGACCTCTACCTGATCGCGGCGCTGCCCGTGGCCTTCTTCGTCGCCGGCGCCGTCGGCTTCGCCCTTGAACGCGGCGTCATCCGCTTCCTCTATTCCCGGCCGCTCGAGACGCTCTTGGCCACCTGGGGCATCAGCCTGATCCTGCAGCAGGTGGTGCGCTCGATCTTCGGCGCGCCCAACAAGGAAATCGCCAATCCCTCGTGGATGACCGGCGGCTTCGAGGCGCTGCCCGGCTTCTTCGTCACCTACAACCGCATCGCCATCATCATCTTCTGCCTGATCGTGCTGGCCGTGGTCGCCCTGATCCTGCGCCGCACCGCCTTCGGCCTGGAGATGCGCGCGGTGACGCAGAATCGCCGCATGGCCTCGGCGATCGGCATCGCGACCGACCGGGTCGACGCGCTGACCTTCGCACTGGGCTCCGGCATCGCCGGCATGGCCGGCGTCGCCCTGTCGCAGATCGGCAATGTCAGCCCCAATCTCGGTCAGATCTACATCATCGACTCCTTCCTGGTCGTCGTGTTCGGCGGCGTCGGCAACCTGCTCGGCACGCTGGTCGGCGCGATGACGCTCGGGGTCGTCAACAAGATCCTCGAACCCGTCGCCGGCGCGATGCTCGGCAAGATCGTGGTGCTCGTCGCGATCATCCTGTTCATGCAGAAACGCCCGCGCGGCCTGTTCGCGCTCAAGGGCCGCTCGGCCGAGGCGTGAGGGGGCAGCCATGACCGTGCCACAGACCAGCGTCTTCGGTGCCCGCTTCTGGATCGTCTTCCTGCTGTGCGGCGCGGTGCTGCTGGTGGCGGTGCCGGTCATGAACCTGCTGGCTGCGCCAGGCTCGACCTTCTCGATCGCCGACCACGTGATCCCGCTGCTCGGCAAGTACATCTGCTTTGCCCTGCTGGCCCTCAGCCTCGATCTCGTCTGGGGCTATGGCGGCATCCTCAGCCTGGGCCACGGCGCCTTCTTCGGGCTGGGCGGGTACTGCATGGGCATGTACCTGATGCGCCAGATCGGCACGCGCGGGTCCTACGGCAACGCGATCCTGCCCGATTTCATGGTGTTCCTGAACTGGAAGGAACTGCCGTGGTACTGGCTCGGCTTCGACAGCTTCGCCTTCGCGATGATCATGGTGATCGTGGTGCCCGGCGCGCTCGCCTTCGTCGTCGGCTGGTTCGCCTTCCGCAGCCGCGTCTCGGGCGTCTATCTGTCGATCATCACCCAGGCGCTGACCTTCGCGCTGATGCTGGCCTTCTTCCGCAACGAGATGGGCTTCGGCGGCAATAACGGCCTGACCGATTTCAAGGACCTGCTCGGCTACAACCTGCAGGCCAAGTCGACGCGGCTGTGGCTCTATGCCGCCTCGGTGATCGCGCTGGGGCTGGGCTACATCGCTGCCCGTGCCGTCGTGGCGTCCCGGCTCGGCCGCGTGCTGGTGGCCGCGCGCGATGCCGAAAGCCGCGTTCGCTTCATCGGCCATTCGGTGGTCGGCGCGCGGTTGTTCGCCTTCACCCTGTCGGCGGTGCTGGCCGGGATTGCCGGCGCGCTCTACGTGCCGCAGGTCGGCATCATCAACCCCGGCGAATTCTCGCCCGCCAATTCGATCGAGATCGCGATCTGGGTCGCGGTCGGCGGCCGCGGCACCCTGGCCGGCCCGATCATCGGCGCGCTCGCCATCAACGGGGCCAAGTCGTGGTTCACGGGCATCGCCCCGGATTTCTGGCTGTTCTTCCTCGGCGGCGTGTTCGTGCTCGTCACGCTGGGCCTGCCGCAGGGGATCCTGGGCTTGGCCAGCCGCCTCAAGGGCATGATCGGCACGCCGCGTCCGCAAGCGGCGGCAGGAGAGTGAGATGAGCGCCCGTCCCACGTCGCAACTCTATCTCGACGGCGTCTCGGTTTCGTTCGACGGCTTCAAGGCGCTGAACAACCTGTCGCTGGTCATGGATCCCGGCGAGCTGCGCACGATCATCGGTCCGAACGGTGCCGGCAAGACCACGATGATGGACATCATCACCGGCAAGACCCGGCCCGATACCGGCGAGGTCTATTTTGCCGGCACCGTCGACCTGACCAAGCTCGACGAAACCGCGATCGCCAATCTCGGCATCGGCCGCAAGTTCCAGAAGCCGACGGTGTTCGAGCACCTGACCGTGTTCGAGAATCTCGAACTCGCCGCCGCCGGCCCGCGCCTGACCTTCCGCGTCCTGTGGGCGCGGATGACCGGCGAGCTGCGCGACCGGATCGACCAGATGCTCGACTTCGTCGGGCTGAGCCACCGCGCCGGCTGGCTGGCCGGCGCGCTCAGCCATGGCCAGAAGCAATGGCTCGAGATCGGCATGCTGCTGATCCAGGAATCGCAGATCCTGCTGCTCGACGAACCGGTTGCCGGCATGACCGACGCCGAGACCGAGAAGACGGCCGAGCTGATCCTGTCGCTGAAGGGCAAGCGCACGATCGTGGTGGTCGAACACGACATGGTCTTCGTCCGGGCGCTGGGGGCCAAGGTCACGGTGCTGCACGAGGGATCGGTGCTGGCCGAGGGGTCGATCGACCATGTCTCGGCCGATCCGCGCGTCATCGACGTCTATCTGGGGCGGTGAACCGATGCTGACGGTCGAGCGCATCAATCTGTTCTACGGGGCCAGCCACATCCTGCGCGATCTGTCGATCGAGGCGCCGGTCGGCCAGGTGACCTGCGTGCTGGGCCGCAACGGCGTCGGCAAGACCTCGCTGATCCGGGCGATCTTCGGCCTGGCCCAGATCCGGGGCGGCGCGATCAAGTGGGAGGGGCAGCCGGTCGACACCATCGCGCCGCACAAGCGGGCGCGGCTGGGCTTCGGGCTGGTGCCGCAGGGGCGCGAGATCTTTCCCCGGCTTACGGTCGAGGAAAACCTGAAGACCGGCTTTGCCTGCCTGCCGCGGTCGGAACGCCGGATTCCTGACGAGATCTACGAGCTGTTCCCGGTGCTGCGCGACATGCGCAACCGCCGCGGCGGCGATCTTTCCGGCGGCCAGCAGCAGCAGCTTGCCATCGGGCGGGCGCTGGTGACCAAGCCCAAGCTGCTGGTGCTGGACGAACCGACCGAGGGCATCCAGCCCTCGATCATCAAGGATATCGAGCGGGTCATCCGCCTGCTGGCCCAAGGCGGCGAGATGGCGATCCTGCTGGTCGAGCAGTATTACGATTTTGCCCGCGCGCTGGGCCAGCGCCTGGTGGTGATGGAGCGCGGCGAGGCCGTTTTGTCCGGGGCCGCCGACGATCTGGCGGAAACAGAGGTTCGCCGCTACCTTACCGTCTGACGTGAAACACGATCAGATCATCAAGCCGCGCCTGCAGCGCTCGGTCGGCGGCGCCTCGATCGCTGTCGCCCTGCGCGACGGCCGCACCCGGCTGGCCGATCTCTACCAGCACGATCCCTGCCGTATCCTGTTCCCCCATGACGAGCCGGGCGAGCCGTTCGGCGCGGTGCTCGTGACTACCTCCGGCGGCATTGCCGGCGGCGACCGCCTGGATCTCGGCGCGGCATGGGGACCGGGCACGGCGGCGCAGATCACCACCCAGGCGGCCGAGAAAGTCTATCGCTCGACCGGCGATACCGCCTTCGTCAGCCAGACGCTGACCGTCGGTGCCGGCGCCTGGGCCGAATGGCTGCCCCAGGAGACCATCCTGTTCGATGGTGCGCGGCTGGCGCGCGAGACCGCGGTGGATGTCGCGCCGGGCGGCCGGCTCCTCGCCGCCGAACTGGTCGTGCTGGGCCGGGCGGCGCGCGGCGAAGGCTTTACCTACGGCCTCTGGCAGGACGCCTGGCGCGTCCGGCGCGACGGCCGACCGGTCTGGCTCGACCGCGCGCGGCTCGACCGCGATCATCAACGCACGGCGAAGGCGGCGGCCGGGCTGAATGGCGCGGCTGCCTTCGCCACCATCCTCTATGTCGCCGACGATGCGGCCGAACGGCTGGAGCTGGCACGCGAGCTGCTCGGCGACGATCCGCGCGCCGGCGCGACCGTGGTCAACGGCGTCCTGGTCATCCGGCTGATGCATGAAGGCGCGCAGTCGCTGCGCCGCGCCGTCGGCGCGTTCTGGATGGGTTTCCGCAATGCGGCGGCTGGCTTCGAGCCTCGCTTGCCGCGGGTCTGGCATACGTAGAAGGGCAGGGGAGGACGGCGATGAACCTGACGCCGCGCGAGAAGGACAAGCTTCTGATTGCCATGGCGGCCGAGGTCGCGCGCAAGCGGCTCGCCCGCGGCGTCAAGCTGAACCACCCGGAGGCGGTGGCGCTGATCACCGACTTCGTGGTCGAAGGGGCGCGCGACGGCCGTACCGTGGCCGAGCTGATGCAGGCCGGGGCCACGGTGCTGACGCGTGAGCAGGTGATGCCCGGCATTGCGGAGATGATCCACGACATCCAGGTCGAGGCGACCTTCCCCGACGGCACCAAGCTCGTCACCGTCCACCAGCCGATCCGCTGACGGAGGCCCCGATGATTCCCGGAGAGATTTTCCCCCAGCCCGGCGAGATCGAGCTCAATGCCGGGCGCCCGACCGTCACGCTCGACGTGGCCAATACCGGCGACCGGCCGATCCAGGTCGGCAGCCATTACCACTTCTTCGAGACCAATGCGGCGCTGTCGTTCGACCGCGCCCAGGCGCGCGGTTTTCGCCTCGACATCGCCGCCGGCACGGCGGTTCGCTTCGAGCCGGGCCAGACCCGCACCGTGACCCTGGTCGCCCTTGGCGGCGACCGCAAGGTCTTCGGTTTCGACAACCAGATCGACGGAGCGCTGTGACATGGCCGTCCGCATCTCCCGTTCCGCCTATGCCGGCATGTACGGCCCGACTGTCGGCGACCGCCTGCGCCTGGCCGACACCGACCTGATCCTGCAGGTCGAGCGCGACCTGACCACCTATGGCGAGGAGGTCAAGTTCGGCGGCGGCAAGGTGATCCGCGACGGCATGGGCCAGGCCCAGTCATCGCGGGCGCAGGGCGCGGTCGACACCGTCATCACCAATGCGCTGATCGTCGATGCCGCCTATATCCTCAAGGCCGATATCGGCCTGAAGGATGGCCGCATCCACAAGATCGGCAAGGCTGGCAACCCCGACATCCAGCCGGGCGTCGACATCGTCGTCGGCCCGGGCACCGAGGTGATCGCCGGCGAGGGCAAGATCGTCACCGCCGGCGGCATCGATTCCCATATCCACTTCATCTGCCCCCAGCAGATCGAGGAGGCGCTGGCGTCGGGCATCACCACGATGCTGGGCGGCGGCACCGGACCTGCCGCCGGCACCTCGGCCACGACCTGTACCCCGGGCCCCTGGTACATGGCCCGCATGCTGCAGGCGGCGGAAAGCTTCCCGATGAACCTCGGCTTCTTCGGCAAGGGCAATGCCAGCCAGCCGCAGGGCCTGATCGAGCAGATCGAGGCCGGGGCCTGCGGCCTGAAGCTGCATGAGGACTGGGGCACCACGCCGGCGGCGATCCGCAACTGCCTGACCGTGGCCGACCGCTACGACGTCCAGGTCGCGATCCATACCGACACGCTGAACGAATCCGGCTTCGTCGAGACGACGATCGCCGCCTTCGAGGGGCGCACGATCCACACCTTCCATACCGAGGGCGCCGGTGGCGGCCACGCCCCCGACATCATCCGGGTGGCCGGCGAGCTGAACGTCCTGCCCTCGTCGACCAATCCGACGCGGCCCTACACGGTGAACACGATCGACGAGCATCTCGACATGCTGATGGTCTGCCATCACCTGTCGCCGAAGATTCCCGAGGATGTCGCCTTTGCCGAGAGCCGCATCCGCCGCGAGACGATCGCCGCCGAGGATATCCTGCACGATCTCGGCGTCTTCTCGATGATCTCGTCGGACAGCCAGGCGATGGGCCGGGTCGGCGAGGTCGCGATCCGCACCTGGCAGACCGCGCACAAGATGAAGGTGCAGCGCGGCCGCCTGCCGGAGGAGACCGGCGACAACGACAATCTGCGCATCCGGCGCTATATCGCCAAGTACACGATCAACCCGGCGATCGCGCATGGCATCGCCCATGAGGTCGGCTCGGTGGCCGAGGGCAAGTTCGCCGACCTGGTGATCTGGTCGCCGGCGTTCTTCGGGGTCAAGCCCGACCTGATCCTCAAGGGCGGCATGATCGCGATGGCGCCGATGGGCGATCCGAACGCCTCGATCCCGACGCCGCAGCCGGTGCATTACCGCCCGATGTTCGGCGGCTACGGCCGGGCGATGGCCGCGACCTCGCTGCTGTTCGTGTCGCAGGCGGCACGCGATGCCGATGTCGGCAGCAAGCTGGGGCTGAGCCGGCCGCTGGTGGCGGTGGCCAATACCCGCGGCGGGATCTCGAAGAAAAGCATGGTGCTGAACGATGCGACGCCGCATCTGGAGGTCAACCCCGAGACCTACGAGGTCAGGGCGGACGGGGTGTTGCTGACCTGCGAGCCGGCGACCGTCCTGCCGATGGCACAGCGTTATTTCCTGTTCTGAGTTCAAAGGGAGGAAGCCTCACGATGAAACGTGCGGGCAAGGTGGCGGCGGCGGGTACGTTCGCCGCCGGTGACGTGGTCGACCGCATCACGCTGGTGTTCGAGGACCGCTATCGCCGGCGCATCGCGCTGAAGGCCGATGGCGGGCTGCATTTCCTGCTCGACCTGGCCGAGGCGACGACCTTGCGCGACGGCGACGGCCTGGCACTGGACGACGGCGGCATCGTCCTGGTCAAGGCGGCGGACGAGGCTTTGATCGCGGTCTCCGCGCCGGATGCGGCGACGCTGGCCCGGCTCGCCTGGCATCTCGGCAACCGTCACCTGCCGGCCCGGATCGAGGATGGTCGCATCCTGATCCGCGACGATCACGTGATCGTCGACATGCTGAAGGGTCTGGGGGCCGAGGTCGCGGCGGTTGCCGCCCCGTTCGATCCGGAGGGCGGCGCCTACGGCCAGCAGAATCACGATCCCGGCCACCATCACGCCGGCGGTCACCACCATCATCACCATGATCATGATCACGACCACCATCATGATCACCATCACGGCCACCACCACCATCATCATGACTGAGGTCGCCGCCCTCTATCGCCTGATGACCTGGCTGTCGCCGGCCTATCCGACCGGCGGCTTCAGCTACAGCCACGGCCTGGAATACGCGGTGGAGGCCGGCATGGTGACCACGGGCGACGCGCTGTTCGACTGGATCGAGACGACGCTGGCCGACGGCCCCGGGCTGATCGACGGCGCGCTGCTGGCGGCCGCCTGGCGCGCGGTCGCGGCCGACGACGAGGTCACCCTGGGCGAGGTGATCGAGATCGCCGCCTGCTGGCGGGGCACGTCGGAAACCGCGCTCGAGGCGTTCCAGCCCGGTGCCGCCTTTCTGTCGACATCGCGATCGGCCTGGCCTGATCCCTGGTTGGACCGGCTCGCCGGTCTGCTTGCCGGGCGGCCGCTCGCCCATGCCGTCGCGGTGGGGGTTGCGGCCGCTGCCTCCGGGGTGCCGCTCGCTGCGGCGCTGGTCGCCTATCTCGAGGCCTTCGCGGCCAATCTGGTCTCGGCCGGGGTGCGGCTGGTCCCGCTCGGCCAGACCGCCGGTCAGATCGCCCAGGCCCGGCTGTTGCCCGTGGTCCTGGCGGCCGCGGGTCGTGCCGAAACCACGCCGCTCGACGAGATCGGCTCGGCCGCCCTCGGCGTCGAGCTTGCTTCCATGCGTCACGAAACCCAGTACACGAGGTTGTTCCGCTCATGAGCGTCCATGGCCCCCTCCGCGTCGGCATCGGCGGCCCCGTCGGGTCCGGCAAGACCGCACTGGTCGACCGGCTGTGCAAGGCGATGCGCGATCGCTATCAGCTCGCGGTCGTCACCAACGACATCTACACCAAGGAGGATGCCCAGTTCCTGACCCGTTCGGGCGCGCTGGCACCCGAACGCATCGTCGGGGTCGAGACCGGCGGCTGTCCGCATACCGCGATCCGCGAGGATGCTTCGATCAACCTGGCGGCGGTTGCCGACATGCGCGCCCGCTTCACCGACCTCGACGTCATCTTCGTCGAATCGGGCGGCGACAACCTGGCGGCGACCTTCAGCCCGGAACTCGCCGACATCACGATCTACGTCATCGATGTCTCGGCCGGCGACAAGATCCCGCGCAAGGGGGGGCCGGGCATCACCCGGTCCGACCTGTTGGTCATCAACAAGATCGACCTGGCGCCGCTGGTCGGGGCCAGCCTCGAGGTGATGGATCGCGATGCCCGCAAGATGCGCGGCGCGCGCCCGTTCCTGTTTTCGAATCTGAAGGAAAACAAGGGCGTCGACGAGATCGTCGACTTCATTGCCCGTTCAGGCGGCCTTGCCGCCTGAACCTTGCCGACCCAGGCGGCCTTGCCGCCTGAACCTTGCCGCCCGAACCCCAGCTGGTCTCAGCCGTGGCGGGCGACGAATTCCTTGAGCTTGACCAGCAGGGCGTTCGGCACCGGGTCCTGGCCGCCGATGATCAGGTTGAGCTTGACCCGGTCGAGGCCGACATGCATGGCCAGCCGCGTCGCATCGTAGCCGGCGCGCAGTCGGGCCTGATTGATCACCTGGTTGGCTTCCGGGGCCAGATAGGTCCGGCCGTGGGCGGTCTTGAGCGGCAAATGAACAGCCATATGAATCTGCACCTGGAACGGGTCGGGTGGCGGCCATATCGGTGAAGGGAAGGACGTTTGATTAACGCTTCCTTAACCATTCAAGCATGCCCGAAAGCCGGTTTCCAGGCAATCAGAAACATCGGATTTTAGCTTAAATCTTTGAATTGGCTATAAAACCGTCACATTGCTTAAAAACACTAATTTACTGTTATATTTAAATACACTCGCAAATGTGTTGTTAAAGGCATTGAGCGCAGGAGTTTGATGTGAAATAGTCCTTCACACAGTTCGACCCGCCGCGCGGGTTGCAGAAGGACCGCCTCTCATGGATCAGTTCCCGGTTTTCCTCACGCTCAAGGGCCGTGCGGCCCTCGTCGTCGGCGGCGGCGAACTCGCGGCACGCAAGGCGCGACTGCTTTCCGCCGCCGGTGCCCGGGTCACCATCGTTGCCCCGGCCGTCACGGCCGAGGTTCGCGCGCTGCTGGGAGACGATCTCGTTGAGCATGCGGCCCGCGACTTTGCGCCGGCCGACATTGCCGGCCATGCGCTCGTCTTCGCCGCCTCGGGCGACCGGGCGCAGGATCTGGCGGTGGGCGCGGCCGCCGCGGCGAATCACGTGCCGTTCAACATCGTCGACGATGCGCACAATTCGTCTTTCCTGATGCCGGCGATCATCGATCGCGGCCAGATCGTCGTCGCCATCGGCACCGGCGGCACGGCGCCGGTCCTGGCGCGCCGGGTGCGCGACGCCGTCGAAGCGGCGTTGCCCGCGCGGCTCGGCCGCCTGGCCGAGATCGCCGCGCGCTTCCGCGACCAGGTCAAGGCGAGCGTGCGCGATGCCGTCGCCCGTCGTCGCTTCTGGGAGCGCTTCTTCGGATCGAGCCTGGCCGAACGTGTCCTCTCGGGCGACGAGCGCGGGGTCGAGGCTGAGCTCGCCACCCTGGTCGCGCGCGAGGGGCAGGCCGCGCCCGAGCGCGGCATCCTCTACATCGTCGGTGCCGGCCCCGGCGATCCCGAACTGCTGACGCTCAAGGCCGCCCGCGTGATGGCCGAGGTCGACATCGTCTTCCACGACGAGTTGGTGACCCCGGAAATCCTCGACCGCGTCCGCCGCGACGCCGAGCGGGTCAATGTCGGCAAGCGCGCCGGTGCGCACAACTTCACCCAGGACGAGATCAACGACATGATCGTCGCCGCTGCCCGTGCCGGCAAGCGGGTGCTGCGCCTGAAGGGTGGCGATCCCTTCGTGTTCGGCCGTGGCGGCGAGGAGGTCGAATATGCCGAGCGGCATGGCGTCCACGTCGTCGTCGTGCCCGGCATCACCGCGGCCCTCGGCGCCACCGCCGCGGCGGGTATTCCGCTGACCCATCGCCGCGATGCCGGCGCCGTCACCCTGGTCACCGGCCAGGGCGCCGACGGGCTGCCGCGCATCGACTGGCAGGCGGCGGCCCGGCCCGATCAGACCGTCGTCGTCTACATGGGCATCGCCCAGGCGGCCACCATTGCCGACCGCCTGGTCGCGGCCGGCATCAACCCGGCGACCCCGGTCGCCGTGATCGAGAATGGCACCCGGCCCGAGCAGCGGGTGGTTTCCGGCCCGGTTGCCGAGCTTGGCCGGCTGGTCGCCGACAACCGGATCGTCGCGCCCGCGCTGCTGGTCATCGGCGAGGTCGCGCGGCGGGCCAAGGCATCGCCCGCCCTGGCCGCCGACCTGGCCTGGCAGGCCGCGTATTGAGGAAAGAGTACCCGACCGATGTCGCTTAAAGTCGCCACCGCCAATCGCCTCATCGACGGCCGCGTCGTCTTCCTCGGCGAACACTCGCGCTGGCAGGAACGCCTGGCCGATGCCGTAGCCGCCGAAGGCGCCGAGGCCGATGCACTGATGAAGACGGCCGACTATCACGTCGCCACCGCGGTGGTGGTCGGCGCCTATCTGATCGACGTCACGACCGGGCCCGAGGGGTTGGTGCCGTCAGCCCTGAAGGAGCGGATCCGGGCCTTCGGCCCCACCGTCATGTGAGACGCGACACCATGTATGCTTATGACAGTTTCGACCGTGATTTTGTCGCCCAGCGCGTCGACCAGTTCCGCGAGCAGGTTGGCCGCCGCTTGGCCGGCGAACTGACCGAGGACGAGTTCAAGCCGCTGCGCCTGACCAACGGCCTTTACCTGCAGTTGCACGCCTACATGCTGCGCGTTGCCGTACCCTATGGCGTGCTGTCCTCCCGCCAGGTTCGCAAGCTGGCCCATATCGGCCGGCGCTACGATCGTGGCTATGGCCATTTCACCACGCGCCAGAACATCCAGTTCAACTGGATCAAGCTGGAGGATGCGGCCGACATCCTCGCCGAACTGGCCGAGGTCGAGATGCACGCGCTGCAGACCTCGGGCAACTGCATCCGCAATACCACCGCCGACCAGTATTCGGGCGTCGCCGCCGACGAGATCGAGGATCCCCGGCCCTATGCCGAGCTGATCCGGCAATGGTCGTCGCTGCATCCCGAATTCACCTTCCTGCCGCGCAAGTTCAAGATCGCCATCACCGGCTCGCCCAACGACCGCGCCGCTGTGAAGGTGCATGACGTCGGCCTGCGCATGCTGCGCAACGAGGCCGGCGACGTCGGTTTCGAGGTGATCGTCGGCGGCGGGCTCGGCCGCACCCCGATGATCGGCAAGGTGATCCGCCGGTTCCTGCCGAAGGAACATCTGCTCAGCTATCTCGAAGCGGTGATGCGGGTCTACAATCAGGCCGGCCGCCGCGACAATCTCTACAAGGCGCGGATCAAGATCCTGGTGCACGAGATCGGCGCCGAGGAGATGACCCGGCGCGTCGAAGCCGAGTGGGCATTGATCCGCGACGGCGTGCTCAAGGTGCCGGCCGAGACCATCGCCGAGCTGAAGTCGTTCTTCAACCCGCCCGACTACGCCCCGGCGAGCGATCGCCCGGCCGCGCTGTCGCAGGCGATGTACGAAAACAAGGAATTCGCCCGCTGGCATCAGGCGCAGGTCGCGCGGCATCGCGAGCCGGGCTATGCCATCGTCAACATCTCGCTGAAGCCGCTGGGTGGCATTCCGGGCGACGTCACCTCCGATCAGCTCGATGCCATTGCCGATCTGGCCGAGACCTATTCGCTGGCCGAGCTGCGGGTGACCCACGCGCAGAACCTGGTGTTCCCGCATGTTCGCCAGGATGCGCTGCCGGCGCTGTGGGCCGCGCTGAAGGATCTGGGCCTCGCCACGCCCAATCTCGACCAGGTGGGCGACATCATCGCCTGCCCTGGCCTCGACTACTGCGCGCTGGCCAATGCGCGTTCGATTCCGGTGGCCCAGGCGGTTTCGGCCCGCTTTGCCGATCTTGCCCGCGCCCATGACGTCGGCGAGCTGCAGATCAAGATTTCCGGCTGCATCAATGCCTGCGGCCACCACCATGTCGGCCATATCGGCATTCTCGGCGTCGACAAGAAGGGTGAGGAATTCTACCAGATCACCCTCGGCGGATCGGCCGCGCTCGATGCCTCGGTCGGCCAGATCATCGGCCCGGCCGTCGCCGCCGATCAGGTCGCCGACGCGGTCGAGACCCTGGTCGAGACGTATGTCGGTCTGCGCCAGCCCGGCGAACGCTTCCTCGATACCTATCGCCGCGTCGGCGCCGCCCCGTTCAAGGAGACCCTTTATGCCGCTCATTGATACCAGCGGCGAGGCGCTTGCCGACAGCTGGCGCCAGCTTGCCGACGACGAGGCCGTACCCGGCGACGACAGCCCGATCGTCGTTTCCTACGACCGCTGGTTTGCCGAGCAGGAGACGCTTGCCCGCCGCAATGCGCCGCTGGGCCTTGCCGTCACCAACACCCAGTCGGTCGAGCGGTTGAACGGCGACGTCAACCGCTTCGACCTGATCACGCTGAACTTCCCCAAGTTCTCCGACGGCCGCGCCTACAGCCAGGCGCGGATCCTGCGCGAGCGCCTCGGCTATCGCGGGGCGCTGCGGGCCACCGGCAACGTGCTGCTCGACCAGCTCATGTTCATGCTGCGCTCGGGCTTCGACCAGTTCGACACGGCCAAGCCCGTCTCGGCCGAAGCCTTCCGTCGCAATGTCGGTCGCTTCACCGCGTTCTACCAGCCGGCCGCCGACGGCGCCGAGCCGGTCTTCCGCCGCCGGCTGCACGGGCAGGGAGCCTGACGCCATGCTCGACGCCCCGTCCCGCGAAGTCCTCCTGTCCCGGCGTCTCGGCCGGCTGTCGACCGAGGACATGCTGGCCGAGGCGATCCGGCATGAGTTCCCCGGCCGTATTGCCGTGGTCTCGTCGTTCGGTGCGGATTCCGCGGTGCTGCTGCATCTCGTCGCCGGCATCGATCCGGCGACCCCGGTGCTGTTTCTCGATACCGACAAGCTGTTCGGCGAAACCCGCCGCTATCGCGATCGGCTGGTCGAGCGCCTGGGGCTGACCGACGTGCGGACGATCGGGCCCGACCCGATCGCCGTCGCCGAGCGCGATCCCGAGGGCGTCCTGTGGGCGCGCGATCCCGATGCCTGCTGTGCCCTGCGCAAGGTCGAACCGCTGGTTCGTGCGCTGGAGCCGTTCGAGGCGTGGATCAACGGCCGCAAGCGGCATCAAAGCGTCAGCCGTGCCGATCTCGACCTGGTCGAGACCGCCGATGGCAAGGTCAAGCTCAATCCGCTGGCCGACTGGGACCGTGCGGCCCTCGCCGCCTATTTCACCAGCCACGACCTGCCACCGCACCCGCTGGTCGAAGACGGTTACCGCTCGATCGGCTGCATGCCGTGTTCGGATCGCGTCGCCGACGGCGAGGACGACCGCGCCGGTCGATGGCGAGGCTCGGCCAAGATCGAATGCGGCATCCACCTCCCTGCCGGCCGCCCCTCCCAACACGCCTGACGACTGCCTTCATCCGATGGACCAGACCATGAACGATCTCGACTGGCTCGAGGCGCAGAGCATCCATATCCTGCGCGAGGCCTATGCCCGCATCCGCCCCATCGCGATGTTGTGGTCGCTCGGCAAGGATTCGAACGTGATGATCTGGCTGGCCAGGAAGGCGTTCCTGGGCCGGATCCCGTTTCCCGTCGCCCATCTCGATACCGGGCTGGAGTTCCCCGAGACCTATGCCTTCCGCGACCGCTACGTGAAGGAATGGGGCCTCGACCTGATCGCCGATCCCTGTCCGCCGATCGAGGCGACCGACCCGACGCTGCCGGCCAACGCCCGCCTCGCCGCCCGCAAGACGCTGGGCCTGTCGCAGGCGATCGAGCGTTACGGCCTGAACGGCCTGATCGCCGGCATCCGGCGCGACGAGCAGGCGACGCGCGCCAAGGAGCGCGTATTCAGCCCGCGGCGGATGGACGGCCAGTGGGATTTCCGCGACCAGCCCCCCGAATTCTGGGACCAGTACAACGCCGATTTCCCCCCGGGCACCCATGTTCGCATCCATCCGTTGCTGGCCTGGACCGAGGTCGACATCTGGCGCTACATCCAGCGTGAATCGATCCCCGTGGTGCCGCTCTATTTCGCCAGGGAGGGCAAGCGCTACCGCTCGCTGGGCGAGATCGGCATCACCATGCCGATCGATTCGGAGGCGGCCGACATCCCGGCAATCATCGCCGAACTGAAGGCGACCCGGGCGCCGGAGCGTGCGGGCCGGGTAATGGACCATGATTCGGAAGACGCCTTCGAGCGTCTGCGCGTCGGGGGGTATCTGTGATGACCGTGCAACTCGACCGTGCCGCGCTGGGCCAGGACGCCCGCGCCTTCCCGATCGTGGTCGTCGGCCACGTCGATCATGGCAAGTCGACGCTGGTCGGGCGCCTGTTGCATGATACCGACAGCCTGCCGCCCGAGAAGGTCGCCCAGCTCAAGGAAGTATCCGCCAAGCGCGGCCTCGACATCGAATGGTCGTTCCTGCTCGATGCGCTGCAGCTCGAGCGCGATCAGGGCATCACGGTCGATACCACCCAGATCTGGTTCAGCTCGGCCAGCCGCCGCTATGTGATCATCGACGCGCCCGGCCACAAGGAATTCCTCAAGAACATGGTGACGGGGGCCTCACAGGCCCATGCCGCCGTGCTGGTCGTCGATGCGGCGCAGGGCCTTGCCGAGCAGACCCGGCGGCACGCCTACCTGCTCAAGCTGCTCGGCCTTTCCCAGGTCGTCGTCGCGGTCAACAAGATCGACCTGATCGGCCACGACGCCGCGCGGTTCGCCGCGGTCGCGGCCGAGGTGCGCGGCTATCTCGACAGCCTCGATCTCAACACCGCGGCCATTATCCCGGTCTCGGCCCGCCATGGCGACAACATCGCCACGCCGGGCACGGCGACGCCGTGGCATGCCGGGCCGACGCTGCTCGGCGCGCTCGACGCGCTGGAACCGCCGCCGGCGCCGTTCGAACAGGACCTGCGCCTGCCGGTGCAGGATGTCTATCGCCAGGGCGACGAGCGCATCATCGTCGGGCGTATCGAAAGCGGTACCTTCCAGGTAGGTGACCGGATCACGCTGGCACCGACCCGCCAGACCGCGCGGATCAAGTCGATCGAGAGCTGGCCGAACGAGGCGCCGAAATCCGGTGCCCGCGCCGGGCAGAGCGTCGCGCTGACCCTCGACGAGGAATTGTTCGTCGAGCGGGGCATGATCGTCGCCGGCCACGATGCCGCGCCGCGCTCGGCCCGTGTGCTGGGCGTGCGCCTGTTCTGGCTCGACCGCTCGGCGCTGCAGGTCGGCGACCGCCTGCGGCTGCGCATCGGCACCGCCGAGGTCGAGGCCGCGGTGACGACGATCGACGAGGTCCTGGATGTCGAGACCCTTGGGACCGCGTCGGGAAAGGCGATCGGCCAGAACGACGTCGCCCGCATCACGCTGACGCTGGCCAAGCCGGTCGCGCTCGACCGCTATGCGGCGCTCGCCGGCACCGGCCGGGGCGTGCTGGTGCGCGATTGGCGGCTGGCCGGCGGCTTCGTCGTCGAATCGCTGTCGACCTCGGCCGATCTGACCCGGGTCGACGCGCCGGTCACTGCGGCGGAACGCGCCCAGCGCAATGGACATCGCGGCGGCGTGATCTGGATGACCGGCCTGTCGGGGTCGGGCAAGTCGACGATCGCCACCGCGCTGATCCGCCGCCTGACCGATCGCGGTGCCCAGGCGGCGCTGATCGACGGTGACAGCCTGCGCCTCGGCCTCAATCGCGATCTCGGTTTTTCGGACGAGGCGCGGGCCGAGAACATCCGCCGCGCGGCCGAGGTGGCCAAGCTGTTTGCCGAAACCGGCCTGATCGCCGTCGTCTCGCTGATCGCGCCGCGCGCCGGCGACCGGGCGGCGGCGCGTGCCATCGTCGGCGACGGGTTCCGCGAGGTCTATGTCAAGGCGGCGCTGCAGACCTGCGAGCGGCGCGATCCCAAAGGGCTCTATGCCCGGGCGCGCAAGGGCGAGATCGCCAACTTCACCGGCATCTCAGCCCCCTATGATGCGCCCGAGGCCGCCGACCTGGTGATCGATACCGACCGCTTGAAGTTGGAGGAGGCGGTCGACCGGCTGGTCGAGGCGATCGACGATGCCTATTATACCGCCGAGCGTGTCAGCTTCGCAGAAGGGATCTGAGAGCCGCATGTCGATCGAGCTTAACGGCATCACCAAGCGCTTCGGCGACTTCGTCGCCCTCGACAATGTCGACCTGACCGTGCGGTCGGGCGAGTTGCTGGCGCTGCTCGGGCCGTCGGGCTCGGGCAAGACGACGCTGCTGCGGATCATCGCCGGTCTCGACTGGCCCGACCAGGGCAGCGTCTCCTTCGACGGTGAGGACGCGCTCGCGCAGCATCCGCGTCAGCGCCGGGTCGGTTTCGTCTTCCAGCACTACGCCCTGTTCCGGCACATGACGGTGTTCGACAACGTCGCTTTCGGCCTGACCGTCAAGCCGCGCTCGGAACGCCCGTCGAAGGCGGTGATCAAGGAGAAGGTCGATCGCCTGCTCAAGCTCGTCCAGATCGACTGGCTGGCCGATCGCTATCCCGCACAGCTGTCCGGCGGCCAGCGCCAGCGCGTCGCCCTGGCGCGGGCCCTGGCGATCGAGCCCAAGGTGCTGCTGCTCGACGAGCCGTTCGGCGCGCTGGACGCGCAGGTGCGCAAGGAGCTGCGCCGCTGGCTGCGCCGGCTGCACGAGGAGATCCACGTCACCTCGGTCTTCGTCACCCACGACCAGGAAGAGGCGCTCGAGGTCGCCGACCGTGTCGTCGTGATGGGCAAGGGGCGGATCGAGCAGATCGGCTCGCCCGAGGATGTCTACGAGCGTCCGGCCAACCCGTTCGTCTACGAGTTCCTCGGCAACGTCAACCGGCTGACGGTGACGATGCAGGGCGGCCGCCTGTCGGCCGGCGGCGTCTGGCTCGACGGCGTCGCCCCCCCGCCGGCCGGTGCCGCCCATGCCTATCTGCGTCCGCACGAGATCATCGCCGAGCCCGATGCCGAGGGCACCGCGCTGGTGCGCTTCGTCGCCTTGACGGGTCCCAGCGTCCGGCTGGAGGTCGAGACCGGGCGCGATACGCCGCTGGTCGAGGTCGAGATGCCGAAATCGGTCTATGTCGAACGCGGGCTGAAGCCCGGCATGCGCGTGTCGCTGCGGTCCACCGGCGGACAGGTGCTGTCGGGGGCCTGAGCCGCGGCCGATTGTTGCGTCGCCCGCCGATTTATTTTATATCTAAAATAAATCGGCAGACCGGGGGCATCATGCTGGATCGTCGCGTCTTCACCGCAGGCCTGGGCGCCGGCATGGCGGCCGCCTTGCTGCATTCACCGGCACGGGCCCAGCAGATGGTTTTCCTCGGCTATACCCAGGACGAACTCGACAAGGCCTACGACCAGCGGGTCTGGGCCCCCGATGCCCAGAAGATCATCGAGCGCTACGCCACCGACAGCGCGGCGGTACGCAACCGCCTGCCGCCGCGGACCGAGCGCTATGGCGAAGCCGCGGCCGAAACGCTCGACATCTTCGCCCCGGCCGGGGCTGCGGGCGCGCCGGTCATGGTGTTCATCCATGGCGGCGCCTGGCGGGCGCTGACCAAGGAGGATGCCAGCGCGCCGGCGCCGACCTTCGTCGATGCCGGCTGCATCTATATCGCCCTGAACTTCGACAACATCCCAGCCGTGCGCCTGCCCGACATGGCCGAGCAGTGCCGCCGGGCGCTGGTCTGGGTCCATCGCAACATCGCCCGCTTCGGCGGCGACCCCAGCCGCATCCATGTCGGCGGCCATTCCTCCGGCGGCCATCTCTGCGGCGTCATGCTGACGACGGACTGGCGGCGCTATGACGCGCCGGAAAACCTGATCCGCGGCGGCGTCGCGCTGAGCGGCATGTACGAGCTCTACCCCGTCCTGCTCTCGGCGCGCAGTGCCTATGTCAAACTGTCGCCCGACGAGGTCGGCGCGCTCAGCGCGATGCGGCATCTCGGCCGGGTGGCCTGCCCGGTCATCGTCGCCTGGGGCGATCGCGAAAGCCCCGAATTCCAGCGCCAGGGGGCCGAGTTCGCCACCGCCCTGGCCGGCATGGGCCGCCTGCGGACGAGGTTGGTCCTGGCCGGGACCAACCATTTCGAAGTGCCCGAGGCGCTGAACATCCCCGGCTCGGACCTGAGCCGGGCGGTGCTGACGGCGATGACGGCCTGATCGGTGGTTCAGAGCGCGGCGATGTAATCCGCCGCGCCCTTGGCGATCTGGCCGTCCTGCGACGACTGCACCCCGGAGACGCCGATTGCGCCGACCACCTCGCCCCGGTAGACCAGCGGCAGGCCGCCTTCGATCGGGGTGGCACCGGGCAGCATCATCATCACCTGGCGGCCGCCGGCGACCGTCTCCTCGAACGCCTTGGTCGGCCGGCGGAACATCACGGCGGTGCGGCCCTTGGCGATGGCGACGTCGATCGACCCGGGCTGGGTGCCGTCGATGCGTTCGAGGTACAGGAGGTTGCCGCCGTCGTCGAGAATGGCGATGACGACCTTCCAGCCGTTTCCGCCGGCCACCCTGGCTGCCGCGGCGGCGGCGTTCTTGGCGTCGTCCAGGCTCAGCGCGTGTCTGGTCAGCATGGTCTTCAGGCTCCCTTGGCTTCCAGCCGGCGGCGATGCAGCACCGGCTCGGTATATCCGTTCGGCTGTTCGCGGCCCTTGAAGACCAGGTCGCAGGCCGCCTTGAAGGCGACGCCGTCGAAACCGGGCGCCATCGGGCGATAGTCGGGGTCGCCGGCGTTCTGCCGGTCGACGACCGCGGCCATCCGCTTCAGCGTGGCCAGCACCTGCTCCTCGGTGCAGATGCCGTGATGCAGCCAGTTGGCGATGTGCTGGCTGGAGATCCGCAACGTCGCGCGGTCCTCCATCAGACCGACATTGTTGATGTCGGGGACCTTCGAGCAGCCGATGCCGGCATCGATCCAGCGCACGACATAGCCGAGCAGGCCCTGCGCATTGTTGTCGAGTTCGGCCTGCACCTCCTCGGCCGACCAGTTGACGCGGTCGGCCAGGGGCGGGGTCAGGATGTCGTCGAGCGAGGCGACGGGCCGCGATTTCAGCTCGGCCTGCACCGCCGCGACATCGACCTGATGATAATGGGTCACGTGCAGCGTAGCCGCGGTGGGCGAGGGCACCCAGGCGGTGTTGGCGCCGGCTTTCGGATGGGCGATCTTGGCCTGCAGCATCGCCGCCATCATGTCGGGCTTGGCCCACATGCCCTTGCCGATCTGCGCATGGCCCTGCAGCCCGCAGGCCAGGCCGATATCGACGTTGCGCCGCTCATAGGCGTCGAGCCAGCGCGCGCCGGCGATGTCGCCCTTGCGCAGCACCGGGCCGGCTTCCATCGAGGTATGGATCTCGTCGCCGGTGCGGTCGAGGAAGCCGGTGTTGATGAACACCACGCGGTCGCGTGCCGCGGCGATGCAGGCCTTCAGGTTGACCGAGGTGCGCCGCTCCTCGTCCATGATGCCCATCTTGAGCGTCGCCCGCGCCAGGCCCAGCGCATCCTCGACGCGGGCGAACAGCGTGTCGGCGAAGGCGACTTCCTCTGGCCCGTGCATCTTCGGCTTGACGATGTAGACCGACCCCGTGCGGCTGTTGCGGCCGGCATTCGGCCCACGCAGGTCATGCAAGGCGATCAGCGAGGTGAACAGGGCATCGAGGATGCCTTCCGGCGCGGCAACGCCGTTCAGCCTGACCATGTCGATCGTCATCAGGTGGCCGACGTTGCGCACCAGCATCAGGCTGCGCCCGGGCAGGGTCAGGGTGCCGCCGGCGGGCGCGGTGTAGACGCGGTCGCCATCGAGCCGGCGCACGAGAGTCTTGCCGCCCTTGGGAAAGGATGCCTCCAGCGTGCCCTGCATCAGGCCGAGCCAGTTGCGGTAGACGGCCACCTTCTCCTCGGCGTCGACGGCCGCCACCGAATCCTCGCAATCCTGGATCGTGGTCAAGGCCGATTCGAGCACGAGGTCGGCGACCCCGGCCGGATCGTCGCGACCGATCGGATGGCTGCGATCGATGCGGATTTCCAGATGCAGGCCGTTATGCCGCAGCAGCACCGCCGACGGTGTCTCCGCCTCACCCTGGAAGCCGACGAACTGCGCCGGGTTCTTCAGGCCGCCGGCACCGCCGCCGGCGCGCATGACCGCCAGCGCCCCGTCGCGGACGGCATAGCCGACCGCATCGCCGTGCGAGCCCTCGGCCAGCGGTGCGGCCTGGTCGAGCAGCGCGCGGGCATGGGCAATCACCCTGGCGCCGCGCACCGGGTTGTAGCCGCCGCCGCGCGTCGCCCCGCCGTCCTCCGGGATTGCGTCGGTCCCGTACAGCGCGTCGTACAGGCTGCCCCAGCGCGCGTTCGCGGCATTCAGCGCATAGCGCGCGTTCATCACGGGCACCACCAGCTGCGGGCCGGCGACCTCGGCGATTTCCGGATCGACATTGGCGGTGCCGACCTTGAAGTCGGGCACCTCGGGCTGCAGGTAGCCGATGTCGCGCAGGAACGCCCGATAGGCCGGATGGTCGAAGGCCTGGCCGCGCCGTTCGCGATGCCAGGCGTCGATCCGCGCCTGGAGCGCGTCGCGTTTCGCCAGCAGCGCCTGGTTCACCGGCATCAGCTCGACGAGAATGGCTTCCAGCGACTGCCACAGCGCTGCCGGCTCGATGCCGGTGCCGGGCAGGGCTTCCTGATTGACGAAATCGTAGAGCGGGCGGGCAACGGCGAGGTTGCCGAGGGTGACGGTGGCGGTCATGGCGCGGGGCCTCCGAAGGCGGTCTTCATCCTGCCTTTGGAGGATAGGCAGGAGACCTCGCCGCAACAATGCCCGCGGAACGCATTTTCACATCGTGGAATAACGCGGAATTATATTTATATTTCAAATATTTAGATTACCTTATTGGCGGATTTTCGGTCGCACCTGCCACCGCGCTGCCGGCAATCTTGCCAAGGGCCGCCACCCCGACCGGGGGATCGGCCTGCCAGGGCAGCAGGAACAGCCGCCGTGCCAGACCATGGCGAACCCGGTCGATCTGGGCCTGCTCGCCTTTCAGTCGCTTGCGGAGCAGCGGGTCATGGGTGCCCGATCCGGTAAGGCAGCGGTTGATGACCCATGCGTAGGGTTCGATTCCTGCCCGGCGAAGATCGTCTGCCAGGGCTGCGGCCTCGGAGACCGGCGTGACTTCGGGCAGGGCAACCAGCACAATCCTTGCGTAGGCGGAATCCTGCAGCCGCATCAGTGGCGTGACGACGCGTCCGGGGGCGGCGGCCAGGGCGTGGGTCATCTGCCGATGGTAGGCGCCGGTGGCGTCCATCAGCAGCAGGGTATGGCCGGTCGGGGCCGTATCGAGCACCACGAAAGCCGACCGGGCCTCGGCCACGATGTGCGAAAAGGCATGAAACACCGCAACTTCTTCCGTACAGGGCGATGCGAGGTCTTCCCGCAGCAGGTCCCGGCCCGCCGGGTCGAGCTGCGCTCCACGCGCAGCCATGACCTTCGCGACATATCGCTCGGTCTCGACCTTGGGATCGATGCGATCGACCTTGAGGCCGGACAACGCCCCGTCCAGCGTGCCGGCCAGATGCGCGGCCGGATCGGTAGTCGACAGATGGACGCCGTGGCCACGCTGGACCAGGCCGACTGCGATTGCCGCGGCGACGGTCGTCTTGCCCACGCCACCCTTGCCCATCACCATGACCAGGCCGTTCCCCGCCTGCGCCAGCTCGTCGATCAGTTGATCGAGCCTCGGCAGTGCAAGTTCCTTGATGACCGGATCCGCGGCGGCCGTGCCGATCTGTTCTGCCACAAGGAGGCGGCGCAGCGCGTCCAGCCCGACCATGTCGAAGGAGCGCAGCGGGATCCGGTCCTGGGGCAGGCCGCACAGGGGCGCTGGGAGTTGGTTCAGGCAGGCCGCGCCCTGGCGCTCCAGGGCCTGGGCCACGGGATCGTCCGGCGCGGTGGCGCGGAAGACGCCGTTGATGACCAAGCGCTGGTTGTCCAGATCCAGGCCGCGGAGTTCCGCACTGGTTCGGGCGGCTTCGCGCAGCGCGCCGGTGTCGGGGCGCGTGACCAGAACGATGGTCGTGATGGCATGGTCGCCGAGCGTAGCCAGCGCGGCCCGAAAGCGCCCTTCCTGCATCTTCAGGCCGGAACGCGGACCCAGGCAAGAGGCGCCGCGCTCATTGCCGGCGAGGAAACCAGTCCAGGCCTTTGGCAGGCTGAGCAGCCGCAAGGTATGTCCGGTCGGCGCGGTATCGAAGACGATATGGTCGAAACCGTCGGCGTCTCCCGCCAGCAGGCCGACGAACTCGTCAAATGCCGCGATCTCCGTGGTGCATGCGCCCGAAAGCTGCTCGCGCACGGTGGCGATAGCCGCCGGGTCGGCCGGGCCGTCCATCTGGGCCAGCACCCTGGTCCGGTAATCTTCAGCCGCCGTCTCCGGATCGATGTTCATTGCCGACAGATTCGTCGCCCCCGGTACCGGGCGGGGCGCGTTGGCAAGCGCCGTGCCGAGCATCTCGTCGAGATTGGAGGCGGGGTCGGTGGAAACCAGCAGTACCTTCCTGCCGGCCGCCGCCAGGTTCAGCGCTACCGCGCAGGCAATCGTCGTCTTGCCCACCCCGCCCTTGCCGGTGAAGAAGAGGTAACGAGCCGGATTGTCGAGTATGCCCAGGCTCTGTGCCTCGATGCCGGTCATTGTATCTCCGCAGGTGTAGCCGAGTTTATCGTGGAACACTGACCGATGTCGCCGTGCCTCGGTGTCGCAGACCGCGGTCTCTTCCAAGGCTCAGCTGGCCATGTGCCCTTCCCTGAGCTTCGATCGGAAAAAAATCGGCGAACTTGATCCTAATCAAACCGTTTGCATCGGATGGGTAGAAAGAATTGCCCATGGATGCTAACCCCGCCGCCCGCAGGACCTACGATCTCGCCGTGCTGACGCCCGAGCGGGTCGCGTCGGTCTTTCCGCTGGTCCGGCACCATGTCGACCGCCTCGATCTCGATGCCTGGCGGACCTTCGCGGTACCGCTGATCGACGGCCTGCCGGCGGACGGCCGCCCCTCGACCGGCATCGTCGTGGCGACCAGGCGGCAGACGCCGCGCGGCATGTTCGTCTACATGCGCCTGCCGCATCTCAGCCTGGGGCGCATCCTGCTGGTACCCCACGCCTTCTGTACCGAGCTGCTGCGGACCGTGCCGCTCTGGGCGCTGCTGCTGAACGAGATGATCGTCATCGCCGGCGATCTCGGCTGCACGACGATCCACCTGATCGCCCATGGCCCGGGCTCCGACCTGCCGCAGGCGGTGCAGCAGGTCGGCAGCGACGAGATACCGATCGAACTGCTGCGGGCCGCCAGCCTGCCCGCACCGTTCTAGGGGCTTTGTGCCGACCCGTCACTTTCCGCGGGCGGCGAGCCAGTCCTTCATCATCGCGATCTCGCCTTCCTGGGCGCGGATCACCTCCTGCGCCAGCTTGCGCACCTCCGGATCGCGGCCGTACTGCAGGACGACGCGGGCCATGTCGATCGCCCCCTGGTGGTGGGGAATCATGCTGCGCATGAAGTCGACGTCGGCATCGCCGCTGAAGTCGATCATCATGTCCTTGTGCATGCGGTCGTTCGCGGCGAGATAGGCCTTGGTCGACGGGGCGTCGGCGGCAGCCTGCGTCGGCGTCGTCTGTCCTGACATCGAATGGCCCGACATCGAATGGCCAGGCATCGGACTCTGCGCGACGGCAAATCCCGCAGCCACCAGAATGGCACCGGCGGCGACGAGCGGGGTGAGCACCTTCATGAGAATCTCCTTTTGTCTCTGCCTGTCGTCGCTCTAGGGCTTCCCACCATGGCAAGGTCAATCCCTGATTTCCGTCTCAGCGCGCGAACAGGCCATGCACGCCGCCGACGACGCCAAATGCGGTCACGGCCGCCAGGGCCAGCAGGCCCCAATGCGCGAAGGTGACGATGCGCAGCGCTGCGTCCGGCCGGGCACGTACCAGGCCGGCAAAGCGGGCCTGCAGCCGCGGTTCGACGACGAACAGGATCAGCATGAAGACGAGCCACAGCCCGGCCATCGCTGCGAGCCACCAGGATGCCGGGTCGACAAAACTTTCCCAAAGGTCTAGGCGCCAGGCCATCCACAGCCCGGTCAACCCTGCGACCGGAACCGACAGGCGGACCTGGGCCGAAAATCGCCGCTCGACGATTTCAAACAGCGCCAGCCTGCCTTCCGCCGCCGCCAGCGGCAGCACGACCAGCGTGACGAAACCCAGCCCGCCGATCCAGTGGACGATGGCCAGGACATGCAGGGCCCGCATCAGCGCGACATCGTCCATCGTTCAACCTCCGGCCCAGGCGGGACGGCCGCGTGAGCAGCCTCCCCGGGGTGCCTGGCGATTAGGCACCGCGACCGACCGGAGCGAAAGGAGGCGGGTTGTCGCGGCGGGCAAATTACCGTCGATGACAGGCGCGGCCATTGCCTCTACGCGAAATTGGACTAATCATACCGAGGAACTACAACTAAACAAACTGCGGGAGGGTGCCATGCCGCCACGCCTTCATCCCTTCAATCACAAAGTGGGTGCCAAGGTGCGCAACCGGCGGATGATGCTGGGCTGGAGCCAGCGGCAGCTTGCCGAACGCACCGGCCTGACCTTCCAGCAGATCCAGAAATACGAAAACGGCGTCAATCGCATCGACCCGGCGTGCCTGATGGCGCTTTCGGCCGCGCTGGGGGTGCCGCCGGCCTGGTTCTTCGGTGACCTCGCCGCGCCTGCGGCCGAGCCTGATCCGGTCCCGCTGCCGGCCGGTGACCAGGCCCGCCGCCAGATCCTCACTCTCGCCCGCGCCTTCAACCGGATCGCGGATAATGCTATGCGGGAGCGCGTGGTCACGCTGGTCGAGGCGATGGCCGATGCCGATGATGGCGCGGCGGCCTGATGGTCGATCGGTCGCCACTCTTTCCAGGGATGATCCAATGACCGATATCAGCAATCTTACCGGGCTCGAGCTGCGCTCGTGCATCACCGCCGCCGGCCGGCTCGAACTCTCGCTGGCCGAAGTGCCGGTGCCGGCGCCCGAACCCGGCCAGGTGGTCGTCCGGGTCGAGGCGACCCCGATCAATCCGTCCGACCTGGGGCTGCTGGTCGGCCCGGCCGATCTGGCGACGATGGTGGCGGGCGGCACCGCGGCGCGCCCGACCATTACCGCCACCGTCGCGCCCCAGCATCTCAAGGCCGTCACCGCCCGTCTCGACCAGTCGATGCAGATCGGCAACGAGGGGGCCGGCACGGTCATCGCGGCGGGGCCTGGGGCCGAGGGCCTGATCGGCAAGCTCGTCGCCGTGCTGGCGGGTGCCATGTATGCGCAATATCGCGTGGTCAAGGCTGACGACTGCCTGGTGCTGCCCGACGGTGCGACGGCGGCCGACGGCGCCTCCTGCTTCGTCAATCCGATGACCGCACTCGGCATGACCGAAACCATGCGCCGCGAGGGGCATACGGCACTGGTTCATACCGCGGCGGCCTCCAATCTCGGCCAGATGCTGAATCGCATCTGCCTGAAGGACGGCATCGGCCTCGTCAACATCGTGCGCTCGGCGGCCCAGGCAGCCCTGTTGCGCGACCAGGGCGCGGTCCACGTCGTCGATTCGACCAGCCCCACCTTCACCGACGAGTTGACCGAGGCGCTGGTGGCGACCGGGGCGACCATCGCCTTCGACGCGATCGGCGGCGGCCGGCTGGCCAGCCAGATCCTGGGCGGCATGGAGGCGGCGGCGAACCGCCGTGCCACCGCCTACAGCCGCTATGGCTCGTCGGTCTACAAGCAGGTCTACATCTACGGCAGCCTGGATACGCGGCCGACGGAACTGGTGCGCAATTTCGGCCTGACCTGGGGCGTCGGCGGCTGGTTGCTGATCCCGTTCCTGGTCAAGATCGGCGGCGACGGCGTCGCGGCGCTGCGCCAGCGCGTGGCGGCCGAGCTGAAGACCACCTTCGCCAGCCACTACACCGCGGAAATCTCGCTGGCCGAGGCGCTGCGCCCCGAAATCCTCGCTGCCTATGCCCGGCGGGCGACCGGCGAGAAATACCTGATCAACCCGGCCAAGGCCTAAGCGTCGCCGAACTCGCTGTCCTGGCCCCGGTGATCCGGGGTCAGGCAGTGCTGGTGACTCAGATCGGCCAGCACCTCGATGACGTGGCAGTCGCCGATCGTGCCGCTGGCACAGCAGGCAACCATGCGCTCCAGCTCGTCTTCCAGTGCCCGCAGCCTGGCGATCTTGGAGCGCACCGCCGCTAGCTGTTCCTGCGCGATGGCGTCGGCCTCGGCGCAGGGGCGGTCCGGCTGGTCGGCGAGCGACAGCAATTGCCGGATCGCATCCAGCGGAAAGCCGAGTTCGCGGCCATGGCGGATGAAGGCCAGCCGCCGCTCGTGCCGGGCGCCGTAGATGCGCTGGTTGCCCTGGCTGCGCTCGGGCGCCGGCATCAGCCCCAGCTGCTCGTAATAGCGGATGGTCTGGACCTTCGATCCCGTCGCCTTGGCCAGCTGGCCGATCGACAGGCCCAGCGCGCGTCCCGATGCATTCATGACTGGCGGCCCTCCCCGGCCGTCCGATCGAGCTTAGACCAATCCGGCGACAGGCGGTCGATCCAGATGCTGCCGATCACCTGGATCGTCGCCATTGCCGCGTGGGCGGTGGTCAGGGCCAGCTGCCAGCAGGCGACGCCGGTCACGCCGCCGGGCCGCGCCGCAGGAGGCGCAGGGCATTCAGCGTGACGATGACGGTCGCCCCGGTATCGGCCAGGATCGCCATCCACAGCGTCGTGGCCCCGGCCAGGGTGGTCGCCAGGAACAGGGCCTTCAGCCCCAGCGCGATGGCGATGTTCTGGTGGATGTTGGCCATGGTCCGGCGCGACAGCGCGATCAGCTCGGCCACGCCGTCCAGCCGCTGATGCAGCAGGGCGGCGTCGGCGGTATCGAGGGCGACGTCGGTGCCCCCGCCCATCGCGATCCCGACCGAGGCGGCGGCGAGGGCCGGCGCATCGTTGATGCCGTCACCGACCATCGCGACGCCACCCTCGGCACGCAGCGCCTCAATCGCGGCAAGCTTGTCCTGCGGCAGCAGCTCGGCCCGTGCTGCAAGCCCCAGGCCGCCGGCGACGGCTGCCGCCGTGCGGCCGTTGTCGCCGGTCAGCATCACCGTCTCCAGCCCCTGGCGCCGCAGCCGTGCAAGGGCCGGCGCAGCGTCGGGGCGCGGCTCGTCGCGCAGCGCGATCAGGCCGAGGGCGCGACCCTCGCGCAGCAGCACGACGACGGTCTTGCCGGTCTGCTCGAGCACGGCGATCCGGTCGCGGGCGGCGGCGTCCAGCGCGGCGCCGGCATGGCGGGGCGAACCGACTTCATGGCGGATGCCGCCGATCTCGGCATGGGCTGCCTTGCCCGGCACGGCACCGGCATCGGTCACCTGCGGCAGCGTCAGTCGGCGAAGCTCGGCTTCCCGCGTGATCGCCTGGGCCAGCGGATGGCTCGACCCCGCCTCGACCGCGGCGGCAAGGGCCAGCACGTCCACATCCCGGACCAGCGGAACCAGGTCGGTGACGCGCGGGCGCCCTTCGGTCAGCGTTCCGGTCTTGTCGAAGGCGACATGGCGCACCCGGCCGAGGGTTTCCAGCGCGGCGCCGCCCTTGACCAGCAGGCCGCGCCGGGCGCCGGCGGCAATGGCGGAGGCGATGGCCGCGGGGGTCGACAGGACCAGTGCGCAGGGGCAGGCGATCAGCAGAAGGGACAGGCCGCGATAGATCCAGGTCGTCCAGTCGCCGCCGAAAGCCAGCGGCGGCACCGCGACGACCAGCGCGGCGACGATCATCGCGGCCGGCGTGTACCAGCGGCTGAAACGCTCGATGAAGCGCGCGGTCGGGGCCTTGGCGCCCTGGGCATCCTCGACCATCCGGATGATGCGGGCGATGGTGTTGTCCTGCGGATCGCGGGTCACGGCGACCCGCAGCCGCCCGTCGCCGTTGATGGTACCCGCGTGGACCGGGTCGCCTGGGCCGCGCTGGACGGGGACGGACTCGCCGGTCACGGCGGATTCGTCCAGCGTCGAGCGACCCTCGGCGATGATGCCGTCGGCGGGCACGCGATCGCCGGGGCGGATCTGGACGATGTCGCCGATCACCAGGCTCGATGCCGCCCGGGTGACGACCTGGCCGTCCCTCTCGACCAGGGCGTCGCGCGGCACCAGGGCGACCAGCGCCTTGATGCCGGCCCGGGCGCGACCGGCGGCTACCCCTTCGAGCAGCTCGCCGACCGCGAACAGGAAAACCACGATCGCGGCCTCCTCGGCCGCGCCGATGCCGATCGCGCCGATCGCCGCGACCGTCATCAGCATCTCGATCGAAAAGGGCGAACCCGACCGCGCCAGTGCCAGGGCACGCCGGCCAAACGGTACCAGGCCGATGGCGGCGGCCGCGACATAGGGCCATTGCGCCAGCGCGGGATCGAAGAACGAGGCGACGAAGGCTGCGGCGGTCAGTGCGCCGGTACCGATGACCAGCCGGCCCTTGATCGTCCGCCACCAGGGCGCATCGGTGGCGCCGGCGGGCACGGCATCCTCGATCGCCTGCGCGGCAAATCCCAGTGCGCCGATCCGCGCCGGGACGCTGACCCGGGCGTCGTCCGGCAGGGCTGCCGTCAGGCTCAGCGTGCCGCCGGTGAAGTTGACCGAAACGTCCGAGATTCCGGGTAGCCGGCCCAGCGCGGCTTCCAGCTTGCCCACGCAGCTTGGGCAATCCATCCCGCTGACGGCGAATTGCAGACGATTTGACGACATGACTGGACCTCCACGCTTTGCTCTGCGCAGACCGTGCAACCTCCAGTCGCTGTAGGTTCAAGCGGAAACTGCGTGATGGCCGTTACGCCCGCCGCTGACGGTTCCGCAGGTAGATCGCCTGGCCGACGATGGCGGTGATCAGCATCAGGATATTGGTCGAGACGAAGACCCAGTTTCCGACAAGCCAGGAATAGGCGACGAACAGGACCGAGGCGACGATCTGGCCGACGAACAGCCATTTCGAGACCCCCTGCGCGCTGCCGCTGCGCCATTGCGCATAGACCTGGCGCGCCACGGTCGCAAGCAAGATGCCGGCAGCCAGCCAGCCGATCAGTTCGGTCCACATGATGCTGCAACGCAGCGCCCGGAACGGGGTTCCGGTCCAAAAACTGGAAATGAATTCATTTTTGTTGACGCCCCAGCAATCCGATGGTTTCCTGGTCTCAACCAAGCGGCCAATGGCCGAAATAATCCGGGAGGAAAATAAGCCTTATGCATCCCGCTACGTGAACTGAGCGACAGCGCCGGCGTCGAGCGACGCACCCTTCGGTCCGACGGGTGCGGCTGGTGCCCTGCGGCTAAACCATTCCCTGCGCCTTCCCCATCTGCATCCGATCAGGAGTTGCGGCCGATGATTATCGACGTCCACGCCCATGTCCTTGCGGCCCCCCAGCTTTACGCCTGGAAGGCCGCGCTGCTCGGCGCGCGCGGCGCCCACGGCTTCGTGCGCCCGAACCTGCCGGCCGAACTGGTGCGCGACCATCCGGAGACGCTGAAGAACCTTGCGATCATGGACAGGTTCGGCACCGATCTGCAGTTGCTGTCGCCGCGTCCGTTCATGGCCATGCACGGCGAAAAGCCGGTCCGGATGGTGCAGCACTGGACGATGGCGGTGAACGACTACATCGCCGAGCTGGTCGGCGCCTATCCGACCCGCTTTGCCGGGGTCTGCGGCCTGCCCCAGGTCGGTGGCGAGCCGGTGACGGTGGCCCTGGCCGAGCTGGAACGCTGCGTCACCGAGCTCGGTTTCGTCGGCACCCTGCTCGATACCGACCCGGGCGAGGGCGACAATTCGACCCCGACCCTCGACAACGAATACTGGTATCCGCTCTACGAGAAGCTCTGCGCCCTCGACGTGCCCGCGCTGATCCACTCGACCGGATGCAAATGGGGTCGCGAGACCTATTCGATGCATTTCATCTCGGAAGAAAGCCTGGCGGTGCTGTCCCTGGCCAATTCGCGCGTCTTCCTGGATTTCCCGACCCTGAAGATCATCGTCGCCCATGGCGGCGGCTCGATTCCCTATCAGGTCGGACGCTGGCGGGCCGAGCGGCTGCATCCCCAGATGAACAAGGACGTGCCGCTGAAGGAAAGTTTCGACGACAGCCTGCGGCGCCTCTACTTCGACACGGTGCTGCACAACCGCAATTCGCTGGAAATGCTGATCCGGCTGGTCGGCAGCGACCGCGTGCTGTTCGGTACCGAAAATCCGGGTTCGGGCTCGGCGATCGATCCGGAAACCGGCCGCCAGTTCGACGACATCAAGCCGCTGATCGAGGAGATCCCCGGCCTCACTGCCGCAGATCGCCACGCGATCTTCGAGGGCAACGCCCGGCGCGTGTTCAGCCGGCTGAAGCTGCCTGCCGCGGCGGCGGCCGAGTAAGCGCGATGGCCCGTATCGTCCTGGGCATCGGCACCTCCCACACGCCGATGCTGAGTTCGCCGGTCGAGGACATGCCGCTCTATGTCGAACGCGACATGGGCATCGACCATCTCGACCGGCAGGGCCGGCCGACGACTTACGCGGCGCTGCTGGCCGCCGCATCGCCGGCAGTCGCGGGGCTTGCGGCCGGCGACCTGCTGGCCGGCCGTCACGCCCGGGCGCAGGCCGATATCGCCCGACTGGCCGAGGTCATCGCCGCGGCGCGGCTCGACGCGCTGATCGTCGTCGGCGACGACCAGAAGGAAGTGCTCGACGATCGCAACCTGCCGCCGCTGCTCGTCTACTGGGGGGCGACGATCAGGAACAATGTCTATCACGGCCGCTACCGTCCGGAATGGCTGGGCCGTGCCGCTCCCGGTTACTTCGAAACCGACGGTCCGCGCGACTATCCGGTCCACCATCAGCTGGCGCGGCATGTGATCGACCGGTTGATCGCCGACGACTTCGACGTCGCGACCGCCAACGGCCTGCCCGACGGGATGGGTGAGGGGCATGCGTTCGGTTTCGTGCATCGCCGATTGCTGACCGGCGACCCGGTGCCCGTCGTGCCGGTATTCCTCAATACCTATTACCCGCCCAGCCAGCCGACACCGCGCCGCTGCCACGATATCGGCCGTGCGATCCGCCGGGCGGTCGAGGCTTATCCAGACGATCTCCGCGTCGGCATCGTCGCCTCCGGCGGCCTCAGCCATTTCCTGGTCGACGAGGAATTCGACCGCGCGATCATCGATGCCCTGCGCGCTCATGATGCCGACGCCCTGCGCAGCCTGCCCGTCGCCAAGCTCAATGCCGGCAGTTCGGAAATCCGCAACTGGGTCTGCGTCGCCGGCGCCGTCGAACATCTCAGCCTCGACTGGGTCGACTACCTGCCGGGTTATCGCACGCCGGCCGGTACCGGCACCGGCATCTGCTTTGCCGAATGGCGGCAACCATGAGCGGGGATCTGCGCCGGCGTCTCGGCCGTCTCGACAGCTGCGTGCTGTCCGACGCGCTGGACCGGATCGGGCTGAAAGGGGTTGCCGCGGGCCTCGCCCGCCTGTCGGGCGACCGTCCGGTGTTCGGCCCCGTCCTCACCATGCGTCTCGGCCCCGCCGACGGCCGCCCGTCCGAACGCCATCTTGGCACCCGGGCGGTCGAGGCGGCCGCGCCAGGCGATATCATCCTCGTCGAGCATCACAGCCGCGGCGACTGTGCCGGCTGGGGCGGGATCCTGTCCTGTGCGGCCCATCACCAGGGTGTCGCGGGCGTTGTCGTCGACGGCATGTGTCGCGATCTCGACGAGAGCCGCCAGCTCGGTTTTGCCGTCTTCGCCCGCGGCGCCGTGCCGACGACCGCGCGCGGCCGGGTGATCGAGATCGCCTTCGGCGAGCCCGTCACCATCGGCGGCATCCTGGCCGCGCCCGGCGACTGGTTCTTCGGCGACGGCAGCGGCACCCTGCTGCTGCCGGCAGCGCGGATCGACGAGATCGTGACGATCGCGGAAGGGCTGATGGCGCGCGAGGCCGCGATGATCGCGGCGGTCCGCGCCGGGCGGCCGGTCGGCCAGGTGATGGCCGGCAATTACGAACGCATGCTGGAGGATTGAAAATGAACAGCGAGGCCCTGCTGGCCGAAATCTCGACCTCGACGGTGTCCGACGCCCTCGATCGCTGCGGTGTCGCCGGGCAATGTCTCGGGCTGAAGCCGCTGGACCGGGCATTTCGCGTCGTCGGCCGTGCCTTCACCTTGCGCTATCTGCCGACCGGGACGGCCGGCGGCACGGTCGGCGACTTCATCGACGACCTCGGCCCCGGCGACGTCGTCGTCATCGACAATGGCGGCCGCCTCGACGCGACCGTGTGGGGCGACATCCTGACCATGGTCGGCCATGCCCGCGGGCTGGCCGGCACGGTCATCGACGGGGTCTGCCGCGACAGTGCCCGCAGCCTCGAACTCGGCTACCCGATCTTCTCGCGCGGCCACTACATGCGCACCGGCAAGGACCGGGTGATGCTGGAGGCGGTGCAGGGCCCGGTCTCGATCGGCGGCGTGCGGGTGGAACCGGGCGATCTCGTCTTCGGCGATGCCGACGGCGTCGTCGTGCTGCCGCGCAGCCGCGAGGCCGAGATCATCGAGCGGGCGCGGGCGATCGAAGCGGCCGAAGCCAGGATCCGGGCAGCGGTCGCCGCCGGGATGTCGCTCAAGGAGGCGCGCACCGCCCATGGCTACCATGCCCTGCAGCAGCGGGCGGCGTCATGACGGCGTTCCCGACCGCCACCCTGTTCGAGGCGGCCGGCCAGTGGGGCGCGCTGCCCTCGGCGATCAAGCCGGTCGCGGCCGGCTGGCGCCTCGACGGGCCGGCCTTTCCCGTACAGAGCCCGCCGGCCGACAATCTCTGGCTGCATCGCGCCATCTATGCGGCAGCGCCCGGCGACGTGCTGGTGGTCCATGTCGGCGACCATCACGAGGCCGGCTATTGGGGCGAGATCATGAGCACGGCGGCGCAGGTCCGCGGCCTTGGCGGTCTCGTCATCGATGGCTGCGTGCGCGACCAGGCCGACCTGGCCCTGGTCGGCTTCCCCGTCTTTGCCCGCGGCCTGTGCATCCGCGGCACGGGCAAGGACCGGGATGCCCGCGGCACATTGGGCGCGCCCGTCACCATCGGGGGCGTAACCGTGGCGCGCGGTGATCGCATCGTCGGCGATGCGGACGGCGTCGTCGTCCTTCGGGAAGAGCGCGTTGCCGCGATTCTGGACCGTGCGGCCGCGCGCGCCGCCAAGGAAGCGACCGTCATCGAGCGGCTGAAAGGGGGCGAAACCACGCTCGATATCTACGACCTCGCCTGAACGAACCAAAACAAACGGGAGGAAACATCATGAAGAAGCTGGTCATGGCCGCCGCGGTGGCCGCCCTCGTCGCGTCGCAGCCGGCGCAGGCCGAGGGCGATCCCCTCAAGATCGGATTGCTGTTCGCCTATTCCGGCCCCTATGCCGCGGCCGGGCAGCAGATCGACCAGGCAATCGAGCTGTTCTTCCGCAAGAACGGCCGCACGGTCGCCGGCCGCCCGGTCGAGATCATCAGGCGCGACACCACCGGGCCTGCCCCCGACGTCTCGCGCCGCCTGGCGCAGGAACTGGTCACGCGCGACAAGGTCGAGATGTTCACCGGCCTCGATTTCACCCCGAACGCGGTCTCGGTCGGCGCGGTCTCGACCGAAGCGAGGATCCCGGTCGTGAGCATGAATGCCGGGTCGACCGTCTTTCTGCCCAAGGCGCCGTTCGGTGCCCGCGTCTCCTTCACCCTGTCGCAGGTATCGAGCCCGTTGGGCCACTGGGCATCGAAGAACGGCGTGAAGAAAGTCTATACGGTCGTCTCCGACTACAGCCCCGGCATCGAGGCGGAGGCCGCCTTCCAGAAGACCTTCCGCCAGAACGGCGGCGAGGTCGTGGGGGCTGTGCGCGTGCCGCTGCGCAGCCCCGATTTCGCCTCCTACCTGCAGCGCATCAAGGGCGTGAAGCCCGATGCCGTCTTCGTCTTCGTCCCGGCGGGCGAGCAGGCCCCGACCTTCGTCAAGGCGTTCCGCGAGGCGGGCCTGGCCGATGCCGGCATCAAGCTGCTGGCAACCGGCGACATGACCGAGGAGACGCTGATCGACACGCTGGGCGATGCCGGCATCGGCCTGATCACGTCGTTCCATTACTCGACCGCGCGCGACACGCCCGAGAACCAGGCCTTCGTGCGCGAGCTGGAGGGCTTGAGCGGCGGCAAGGTCCGGGCGAACTTCACTTCCGTCGCTGCCTACGATGCGCTCGCCGCGATCTACAAGGTGACCGAGGCCCAGCAGGGCAGGATCGATGCCGACCGGACCATCGAGTTGCTGAAGGGGTGGAAACACGCCTCGATGCGCGGGCCGATCGAGATCAACGCCGATCGCGACATCGTCCAGACCGTCTATATCCGCCGGGTCGAGCGGCGTGGCGGGCGCCTCGAGAACATCGAGATCGACAGCTACCCGAACGTCGCGCCGGCGGGGCTGCCGTGATCGCCGAGCTGGCCGAGCTCGGCTTCAACGGCCTGGCCTATGGCATCGTGCTGTTCTTCATGGCCTGCGGCCTGTCGATCACCATGGGGCTGATGGGATTCGCCAACCTCGCCCATGGCGCGACGGCGATGCTGGGCGGCTATGTCCTGGTCGTCGCGATGCGCGATCTCGGGCTGCCGTTCCTCGCCTCGCTGCCGGCTGCCTTTGCCGTCGCCGCCATCGCCGGCGCCCTGTTCGAGATGACGATCTGCCGGCGGCTGCATGCCGCCGGCGAACTCGACCAGGTGCTGCTGACTATCGGCGTGGTCTTCATGGCGATTGCGTCAGCGACCTTTGGTTTCGGTGCGGGCCAGCAGGCGATCGTTATGCCCGGCTACCTGACCGGCCGCGTCGCCTTCGGGCCGATCGAGGTCTCGGCCTATCGCCTGTTCCTGCTGGCGCTGGGCGCGGCGATCACCATCGGCCTGGTGACGGCCCTCGAGCGTTCGCGGCTCGGCGTCCGCATCCGCGCCGCGGTCGACAACCGGGCCATGACGACCGCCTGCGGCATCGATGTCGGTCGATTGTTCACAGTGGTTTTCGCGCTGGGTTCGGGTCTCGGCGGGTTGGGCGGCGCGCTCAGCGTCAATCTCGTCGGCCTCGATCCGTCCTTCCCGCTGAAATACCTGGTCTTCATCATGATCGTGGTGACGGTCGGCGGCTTCGGGTCGATGACCGGCACGCTGGTCGCGGCGCTGCTGCTCGGCCTCGCCGATGTCGCCTGCAAGTACTTTCTGCCCGAAGCCGGTGCCTTCGCGATTTTCGCGGTGACCGCCGTCGTCCTCTACTGGCGGCCGCAGGGCCTGTTCGGGAGGCTGGCATGACCCTTGCGATATCGATGGCCGAACCGCGCAGCCGCATTGCCGCGCGGGGACGCTGGCGCTGGCCGGAAACGGTGTTCTGGCTGGCGCTTGCCGCTTGCTATGTCATCTTCCCCGGGCATCTCCAGCTGCTGGCGCAGGTGATGATCGCCGGGCTGTTCGCGCTGTCGCTCGACCTGCTGCTCGGCTTCTGCGGCATTGCCTCGATGGGACATGCGGCGTTCTTCGGCATCGGGGCCTATGCCGCGGCACGGCTGGCGCTGGCCGGCTGGTCCGAGCCCCTGACCGGCCTTGTTTTCGCCGGGGCGGTTGCGGGCCTCTGCGGCTTTGCCTGCTCGTTCCTGATCGGGCGGCTGCGCTCGATCGCGCTGCTGATGGTGACGATGGCGATCGGGCTCCTGCTGCACGAGGCGGCAAACCGGCTGACCTGGCTGACCGGTGGCGACGACGGACTGTCCGGCTACGATGTCGCGCCGGTGCTGGGGCTGTTCCGCTTCGACCTTTACGGCCGCACCGCGTTCCTCTACTGCCTCGGCGTCGGCTTCCTGGTGTTCCTTGCGCTTCGCCGTTTCGTCCATTCCCCGTTCGGGCTGGGCCTCGAAGCGCTGCGCGAGAACGAGCGGCGTGTTCCCGCCCTCGGCATCGCCGTCCAGCGCCAGGTGGCGGTCGTCTTCACCCTGTCTGCCGTGGTGGCCGGCATTGCCGGCGGCCTGCTCGCCCAGGTCACCCAGTCGGTCGCGCTGGAAGTCCTGAGTTTCGAGCGGTCGGCGGGCGTGCTGATCATGCTGGTGCTGGGCGGTGCGGGACATCTCTACGGCGCGCTGATCGGTGCCGCCGTGTTCATCGTCGCCCGCGACGTTCTGTCCGGGCTCGACCCGGTCTACTGGTACTTCTGGCTTGGCTTGATCCTGGCTGCCGTGGTCCTGATCGGGCGCGGCGGGCTGCTCGGCCTCGCCCGGCGCCTGCCGGGGCGGTTCCGATGACGGCGGTCCTTGCCACCCGCGACCTCCGCCGGTCGTTCGGCGCCCTGGAGGTCACCGCCGGCGTCGATCTGGCGCTGCTGCCGGGCGCCCGGCACGCGCTGATCGGGCCGAACGGTGCGGGCAAGAGCACGCTGATCAACCTGCTGACCGGCGCGCTGCGTCCCAGCGCGGGCCGGGTCGTGCTGGCCGGGCAGGACGTCACCGACCTGCCCGTCGCCGCACGGGTCGCCCGCGGCCTGTCGCGCACCTTCCAGATCAACACGCTGTTCCCGCGGCTGACGCCGCTGGAAGCCGTGCTGGTCGCGGTCTGCCGGCGCACCGGCGCGCTGGCCAGGCCGCTGCGTCGCCTGGCCGGGTGCACGGCTGAGATCGACGAGGCGCACGACCTGGTCGCGCGCTTCGGGCTGGAGGCAGTCTGCGATCGCCCGACCGGCGAACTGGCCTATGGCCAGCAGCGCCTTCTGGAAATCGCGCTGGCGCTGGCCGCGCGGCCGCGCGTCCTCCTGCTCGACGAGCCGGCGGCCGGTGTACCCGCCCGGGAGAGCGCGATCCTGATGAGCGCGATCGCCGGCCTGCCACGCGACGTGGCCGTGCTGTTCATCGAGCATGACATGGAACTGGTCTTCCGGTTCGCCGAGCGCATCACCGTGCTGGTCGCCGGTCGCATCCTGCGTGAAGGGACACCCGACGAGATCGCCGGCGACCCGGAAGTACGCCGTGTCTATCTGGGCGAGGACGACGAATGACGGCGGACCTGCTGATCGTGGACCGGCTGCGCGCCGGCTATGGCGCCGCCGTGGTGCTGGACGAACTGTCCTTCCGCATGCGGCCGGGCGAGGCACTGGCGGTGCTGGGGCGAAACGGCGTCGGCAAGTCGACGCTGCTGCGCTGCCTGATGGGCCAGGTCCGGGTGCATGACGGCAGCGTCCGGCTGGGCCAGGCCGAGATTGCCCGGGTGGCGCCGCAGGCGCGGGTCCGAGCCGGTCTCGCCTTCGTGCCGCAGGAGCGCGAGATCTTCCGCAGCCTGACGGTCGACGAGCACCTGACCTTCGCGGCCCGCCCCGGCCCCTGGACCCGGGACAGCGTCTACGGCCTGTTCCCGCGGCTGCGCGAGAGGCGGCGCAATACCGGCACCCAGCTTTCGGGTGGCGAACAGCAGATGCTCGCCATTGCCCGGGCACTGACGCTCAACCCGTCGCTGCTGCTGCTCGACGAACCGCTCGAAGGCCTGGCGCCGATCGTCGTGCGCGAGGTCGGCGATTGCATCCGCCGCCTGGTGGCCGAGACCGGCCAGGCGGTGATCCTGGTCGAGCAGCATGTCCGCTTTGCGCTGCGTCTCACCGCCAATGCCCTCGTGCTCGACCGCGGGCGCGCGATCCATCACGGCCCCAGCGCCGATCTTCTCGCCGATCGCCCGCTGCTCGACCGCCTGGTCGGGCTGCGGCGCGAGGCGGCTGCGTCAGTCGATACGGAGACCCTGCCATGCTCAATCAAGACCGCAACGACCGCCTGACCCGGGTCGGCCCGGACACGCCGATGGGCAACCTGCTGCGCCGCTACTGGCTACCGATCGCCGGTGTCAGCGAGTTCGAGACGCGGGCCACCAAGCCGGTGCGCCTGCTGGGCGAGGATCTGGTTCTCTACAAGGACCTGTCGGGCAATTTCGGCTTGATCGACCGCCATTGCGCCCATCGCCGTGCCGACATGGCATTCGGCATCCCCGAGGCCTGCGGCCTGCGCTGCAGCTATCACGGCTGGCTGTTCGATGCCGCCGGGCAGTGCACCGAGCAGCCCTACGACGACCTCGCCTCGGCCGACCAGCCCGGCAGGCGGCGGCCGCGCATCAAGGGCTATCGCGTGGAACTGAAGGCCGGGCTGGTCTGGGCCTATCTGGGGCCGGAGCCGGCGCCGCTGCTGCCGCACTGGGAGCCGTTCACCTGGTCAAACGGCTTCGTCCAGATCGTCCTGTCCGAGGTGCCCTGCAACTGGCTGCAATGCCAGGAAAACTCGATCGATCCGGTCCATTTCGAATGGACCCACCTGAACTGGAGCAGCCGGTTGCGCGGCGAGCAGGGCGCCTACGCGCCGCGTCACCTGAAGGTCGAGTTCGACGAATTCGATCACGGCTTCGTCTATCGCCGCATCCTGCAGAATTCGACGCCGGCCGATCCGTTGTGGACCGTCGGCCGGGTCTGCCTGTGGCCGAACGCGCTGTTCACCGGCGATCATTTCGAGTGGCGCGTGCCGATCGACGACGAGAACACCTTGAGCGTCACATGGCACTTTACCCGTGTCCCGCGCGAGGCCGAACCCTATGTCCAGGACCGGATTCCGACCTGGCACGGTCCGCTGCGCGACCCGCGGACCGGGGAATGGATCACGACCCATGTCATGAACCAGGATTTCGTCGCCTGGGTCGGGCAGGGCCGCATCGCCGATCGCGCGCAGGAGAACCTGGGCCAGTCCGATCGCGGCATCGCGATGATCCGCCGCCGGTTCCTGGCGGATATCGAGGCGGTGGAGCGGGGCGAGGATCCGAAGGGCGTCCTGCGCGACCCGGCGGCCAACGATTGCGTCACCTTGCCGATCGTCGCCCGCGAGATGCTGGTCGACGGCCTGCCCAAGGCGGCGATCCTGGCCGATCCGCTGCTGTCGCGTTTCTATACCCGCTATCTGTTCCAGGCCGGGCAGCCGGCGGAGGTCCGCGACGCGTTCGCCGCGGCCGTCGGCATCGAGATGGTGGCGGAAGAACCGTTGGGCATCTAAAAGATGCGAGAGAGCGAGGTGGAGGAAATCGGAATGACCGTCGACACGGCCCAGGCCCGGGCGTCGCGCAATACCATCGGCGATGCCTTTCGCCGCGCCGCGGCCAAGCATGGCCCGCGCGAGGCGCTGTCCTTCGGCGATCGGCGCTGGAGCTATGCCGCGCTCGACGCCGCTGCCGACCGGGTTGCCGCCGGCCTGCTGGCATTGGGGCTGGACAAGGGCGACCGCGTCGTCGCCTATGGCCGCAACTCCGACGCCTATCTGCTGGCCTGGCTCGGCTGCGTGCGCGCCGGGCTGGTCCACGTGCCGGCCAACTACGCGCTGACCGCGATCGAACTGCGCTATATCGTCGAGCAGTCCGGCGCGCGTGCCTTGCTGGCCGATCCCGCGTTGCGGGCGGCGGTCGACGAGATGCGGGGCGGGGACCTGGCGATCGGCTGGTTTGCCGGGGCAGGAGGGGCGATCGACGTGCTGGCCCAGGCGCTGGACGAGAGGGCGCCGCGCGTCGGTCTCGTCGATCTCGACGAGACCGACCTGGCTCAATTGCTCTACACTTCCGGGACCACGGCGGCGCCGAAGGGGGCGATGATGACCCATCGTGCCCTGCTGGCCGAGTATGCCAGCTGTCTCGTCGATTGCGAGCTGGCTTACGGCGATCGCTCGCTGGCCGCCCTGCCGCTCTACCATTCGGCACAGATGCATGTTTTCCTGATGCCGCATCTGCTGGTCGGCGCGGTCACCACGCTGATCGAGTCGCCGGTGCCGGAAATCTGCCTCGGCCTGATCGAGGAACGCGCGATCACCTCGTTTTTCGCCCCGCCGACGGTGTGGATCAGCCTGTTGCGCCATCCCGATTTCGACCGACGCAACCTCGCCAGCCTGCGCAACATCTACTACGGTGCCTCGATCATGCCCGTCCCGGTGCTCGAGGAATTGCGCCGCCGCCTGCCCGGCGTGCGCGCCTTCAACTGCTACGGCCAGAGCGAGATCGGCCCGCTCGCCACCGTGCTGCGGCCGGAAGAGCATGATGCCCGCCCGGCCTCGGCCGGGCGTCCGGTGGTCAACGTGGAGACGCGGGTGGTCGATACCGAGATGCGCGACGTGCCGCCCGGTACCCATGGCGAGATCGTCCACCGGTCACCCCAGCTTCTCCTCGGCTACTGGAACAAGCCGGACGAGACGGAGGAAGCCTTTGTCGGCGACTGGTTCCATTCCGGCGATGTCGGCTATCTCGACGAGGAAGGCTATCTGTTCGTCGTCGACCGGGTGAAAGACATCATCAAGACCGGCGGTGTCGTCGTGGCCAGCCGCGAGGTCGAGGAGGCACTGTTCAGCCATCCGTCGGTGTCGGAGGTCGCCGTCGTCGGCCTGCCCGATCCCAAATGGATCGAGGCAGTGACCGCGGTCGTCGTGCTGCGGCCGGGGCAGCAGCCGGACGAGGCCGCGCTGATCGATCATGCCCGCCAACGCCTGGCGCCGTTCAAGCTCCCCAAGCGCGTGATCTTCGCCGAGACGCTGCCGCGCAACACTGCCGGCAAGCTGCTGAAGCGCGAGTTGCGGATCCACTACGCCGAGGGCCGCTGATGCCGAAGGCCAAGGCGAAACCCGCCGAGCCGAAGCAGCGAAAATCCGACCGCACGCGCGACGAGTTCAAGGCCGCGGCGCGGCGGGTCTTCGCGCGCAGCGGCTATCTCTCGGCCAAGATCAACGACATCACGCGCGAGGCCGGCAAGTCTGCCGGCACGTTCTACCTCTACTTCACCGACAAGGAAGACCTGCTCCGCGCCCTGATCGAGGAATTCTACGCCGAACTGCCGCATAACATCGCGCTGGCCGGCAACGGAGCCAGCGATCCGATGGAGGCGATCGAGGACGGATTGCGCGGCTATTGGAATGCGTATCAGAAGTACCAGGCCGACATCGTCGGCATCTTCCAGGCGGCGATGGTCGATCCCGCCTACGAGCAGATCTGGCGCGAGATCCGCGCCTCCGGCATCCGCATGACCGCGCATTCGATCCGCCGGATGCAGGACGACGGGGCATGTCCGGGAGTCGATCCAACTTTGCTCGCCTCGGCCCTGTGCGGCATGGTCGAGTTCGCCTGCTACAACTGGGTCTCGCGCAGGATCGATTTCAAGGAGCGCGAGATCGAGGAGGAGGAGGCGATCCAGGCCCTGCTGGCGGCCTTGCGCGGAACCCTCTCCTATCGGCCACCGGCGGCCAAGCCGGCACGGCGACGAATCCGCTGATCATCATCCGGGCCGCCCACGCAGGGGCCGATTCCCAATGACGGTCACCCCGGCATCCGGCATTCGGCCGCATAGACGTCGGCGTGGTGCAGCAGGATCTTGCCGCCGGTCTTGAAGGCTGGTCTGTCGCCTTCGCCCTTGACCACCGACAGGGCATACCAGTCCTGGATCGGGTGCTGGTTGCTGCCGAATTTGAAGTTGCCGCGCAGCGAGGGGAACTCGGCCTTGCGCAAGGCGGCGCGAAAAGCCGCCTGATCGTCGATCCTGCCGCCGGTGGCCTTCAGGGCCGAGGCGATCAGGACCGCGGTATCGTAGCCATGCGCGGCATAATAGGTCGGGAGGCGCTGGTACTTTTCCCGAAACGCTGCAACGAAGGCCCGGTTCTGCGCATTGTCGAAATCGACGTTCCAGTGGGCGGTGAGCCGCGCGCCCATCGCGGCGTCGCCGACCGCATCGGCGATCCGCTGGTCGAGCGACGGGGCCGAGACGATCATCGGGATCGACTGGCGCAGGCCCGATTGCGCATATTGCTTGATGAAGGTGATGCCCAGGCCGCCGGGGTGGAACTGGAACACCGCATCGGGCTTGGCGGCGCGGATCTGCGCCATCTCGGCCGAAAAGTCGGTCTGGTCGAGCCTGGTGTAGAGTTCGGCCACGACCTCGCCCTTGTAGAGACGCTTGAACCCGGCCAGCACGTCCTTGCCCGCCTGGTAGTTGGGCGCGAGGATCGCCACCTTCTTGAAGCCGAGCACGGTCGCCTGCTGGCCGGAGGCTTCGGCCGGATTGTCGTTCTGCCAGGCGGTGGCGAAATAGTTCTCGTGGCAATCGCGGCCGGCGAAATTCGACGGCCCGGCATTCGGGCTCAGATAGATCGCGCCGGCTTCGAGCACGTCAGGGACCGCGGCGACCGCGACATTGGAGAAGATGATGCCGGTGACCAGCTTCGCCTTTTCCGTCCTGACGAATTTGTCGACGATCTGCTTGGCGGTGCCGGGTTTCAGCCCGTCATCCTCGACCATCAGCCGGACCGGCACGCCGCCGAGCTTGCCTCCCTCTTGTTCGATCGCCAGCAGGAAGGCGTCGCGCACATCCTCGCCGAGATAACCGCCGGGGCCGGAAAGCGTCGTGACCATGCCGATCCTGACCGGCGCCTGGGCCAGCGCCGGCGAGGTGGCGAGCAGGGCGGCGAGGGTGGTCATGCCAAGCTTGTTCATGCGTGCTCTCCCGAATGTCGGTTGCGGATCAGGCGATGCCGTAGCGGCCGGGCGCGATCACGCCATTGGGGTCCAGGGCCTGCTTGATCGCGCCGCAGGCCTGGGCGAAGGCCGGCATGGCCTGGCCCATGTGCAGGTCGTGATAGTCGAGCGGCGCCCGACCGACGAAGATGCCCAGCCGGGCGACCGCCTCGGCCATCTGGCGATAGCAGGCATCGGCGCGGCGGCGTTCATCCGGATCGTCGCGATTGAAGGCCAGCACATGCAGGCCGCGGGCGAAACGCGCGCCGCACACGTTCATCACCATGTAGTCGATGCCGTGCTGGACATAGATCTGCCGACAAACGTCCTGCACCTCGTTGGCGATGCGGCCGTCCATCGGTGTGCCCGGCAGGAACCAGGTGTTGCCGCCGCCTGGCCGCCATTTCAGCAGGCCGAGTTCGCCGACGCTGGGATGGCCCGAGAACGCGTTGATCGCGACCTCCAGCGCCGGGATCGCCGCGGCTTCGTCGTGTGGAATGTAGCGGGCCTTGCCCGAGCGCCCGAAATGGACCCGCATCCGCTCGATCTGCGGCTCCAGCGCGGCATCGGAGGCACCGTAGAAGGCGCCGGACACGGTCCACGATCCCAGGCCGTGCCGGTCGCGCATCGCCCGCCGCGCATCGTCGGTAAAGGCATGCGGGTACGTCGGGCTTACGCTTTCCGAGCCGCAGAGATAGACATCGTTGCCGACACGGAACAGCGTCGGCACGTAGTTCGACAGTTTCAACGGCCGGCACAGCTCGACGATCTCGCCGAGATCGGCATCGTCGGGATAGGTGAAGTGGAAGCTGCGGATCGCCGGCGGCCGCGGCATCAGCCAGATGCCGACGCGGGTGACGATGCCGTAGTTCGACTGGGCGAAAAGCCCGTCCAGGATCGGGCCGAACGAATACTTGGACACATGCCAGTTGGCGGCATCCTGGCCATCCAGCGCACCATCGCCGGTGCGCAGCACCTCGCCGGTACCCAGGACCACTTCCATGCCGCAGGTCGAGCCGAAATGGTCGAAATAGGGGGTGTAGCCCGCACCCTTGTCGAGCGCGTTGCCGATGATGCCACCCTGCGGCGGACCGGAGGTCACGTCGACCATCAGCCTGTCGCCCCGCCGCGCCAGTTCGTCATGCAGCATCTGGTAGCTGACGCCCGGTTCGACCACGGCAAAACCCAGGCGGTCGTCGATGTCGAGAATGCGGTTCATCCGCCGGCCGAGATCGACGACGACGAAGCCGGCCAGGTTGGCCGAACGGCTGCCCAGACCGATATTGTTGCCTGTCCCGATCGGATAGAGCGCGATGCGATGGCGGTTGGCGGCGCGCACGATCGCCTGTACCTCGGCGGCCGATCCGGGATAGAGCACGGCGGCCGGCGGGCGGTCGCCGCCTGGCATCGTGTTCTCGCCGTAGCGCGCGATCGTCTCGTCGCTGCGGTTGACCGCGTCGGCACCAAGTGCGTCGGCGATTTCCGCCAGGAAGGCATCGGTCTGGGTCATCGTTACCTCGTTGGTTTCCCGGCTCACCAGATGCCGGTGTCGGCATCGGGGACGTGAAGGGTGGCGTCGGTTCGGGCAGGGGCCGGCTCGATGCCGACGAGCGCCGCGGGGCAGGGGCCGCCGGTCGCCCAGTCCAGCAGTTCGGCGGTATGAACGACCGGTCGCCCGGCATAGCGGCCGATCTGGACCATGCAGCCGATGTTGCCGGTGGCGATCACCTGGGCGGCGGTCGAATCGATATGGGCGGCCTTGCGGCGCCCAAGCGCCTCGGCCATTGCCGGCTGCAGCAGATTGTAGGTGCCGGCCGAACCGCAGCAGAAATGCTTTTCCGGCACGTCGACGACCTTGAAGCCGGCGGATCGCAGCAGGTCGCGGGGCGGCCTGGTGACGCGCTGGCCATGCTGCATCGAGCAGGGATCGTGGTAGGCCACGGTCAGTGCCGGTGCGGCCGCCGGGCGCAGCCCGATACCGGCCAGAAATTCGGTCACGTCGCGGGCCAGCGCGGCGATCGTGCGGGCATCGTCGTCGTCGGCCAGCAGATGGCCGTAATCCTTGACCGTCGTGCCGCAGCCCGAGGCATTGACGATCACCGCGTCGAGCCCGGCGCCGCGCACCTCCCGCATCCAGGCGCCAACGTTGCGCCGCGCTGCGGCGGCGGCAGCCGCTTGCCGGCCCATATGCAGCGTCAGCGACCCGCAGCAGCCGGCGCCATCGGCCACGACGACGTCATAGCCATGCCGCTGCAGGACGCGGATGGTTGCCGCGTTGATCCGCCCGTCCAGGGCCTGTTGGGCACAGCCGGCAAGCAGGGCGACACGGCCACGTCGCGCCCCTTCGGCGCGGAAGAGCTGGGGCACCAGGATGTCGGGATGCAGGTCGGGCATCATGGCAAACAACGGTCGCAGGCGCGCCGGCAACAGCCCCGAGAGACCGCGGACCAGGGCGGCGAGGTGCAGTGCCGCGAGGAACAGCCGCGGCCGCGGCAGCACGGCGGCCAGCATCGCCCGCATCATCCGGTCGGCCCAGGGGCGCCGGTAGGCCGTCTCGATATGGCTGCGGGCCAGGTCGATCAGATGGACGTAGTCGACCTTTACCGCGCAGGTGGTCATGCAGGACAGGCAGGACAGGCAGCGATCCAGGTGGTGCACCTCGCGCGCATCGGGGCTGCCGCCGCGTTCCAGCATGCCGCGGATCAGGTCGATGCGACCGCGCGGCGAATCGTTCTCGTCCCGTGTCAGGACATAGGTCGGGCAGGTATTGGTGCAGAAGCCGTAATGGACGCAGCTTTGCAGGATGTCGTTGGCTTCGGCGATCGCCGGATCGGCCAGCTGAGCCGAGGTGAAATTGGTCCGCATGCCGTCACTCGTCGATGTCTTTCCCGTCGGCCTGACCCTAGCGGCGGACCGGTCGGCCGATCTTGGGCGCCAGCGCAAGCCGATTGGTCCTCAGCGCAAAGCCATGTATCGTCGGGGCCGGGTACGCTGGCACGGGGGGCGCGGTGGGAACCTGGTCGACCGATACCGTGATGCCGGGCGATGGCTTCGCCTATTGGCGCGAGGTCGTCTGTCAGGCGGTGCTCAATGTCGCGACCCACGCGCGCGAGCAGGGGTTTCGCGGCTCGATTTCGGGCGCCGATTTCGGGGCGCTGCGGGTTGCGGCCTTCGATTCCTCAGGTCACGAGATCGAGCGCAGCCGGCAGTTGCTGGCGCGTGCGCCGGCCGATCACTACCTGATCAGCCTGCAGCGGCGAGGGCAGAGCCGCATCGTGCAGGAGAGGGCCGAGTTCCCGCTCGATCCCGGCGAGATCGCGGTGATCGACGGCCAGCGCCCGTTCCGCATTTCCTTTCCCGCGCCGGTGAGCCGGGTGATTGCCGTGGTGCCGCGGCGCATGCTCGACACCCGCGCGCCGTGGCTGCGCCGTGCGCCGGGTCGGCGCATCGGTGCCGGCGCGGTCTATGCCGATCTGGCGCGTGCCCATCTCGGCCACATGGCGGATCGCGGGCCCGAGCTGAACGGGACGGCCGCGGGCATGCTCGCCGACAATCTGTGCAACCTGCTGGCGCTGGCGACCGGGGGCGCGGAAGCGGCCGAGGCCAATCCGGCAGCCCAGGCTGCCGCCATCGCCGCGTTCTGCCGCCGCAACCTGGCCGACCCCGAACTGTCGCCCCAGCGGGTCGCCGACCATTTCGGGATTTCGCTGCGGACCGTGCATCTGCGCTTTGCGTCGCTCGAAACCAGTTTCGGGCGGTGGCTGCTGGCCGCCCGGCTCGATGCCTGCGCCGCGACGCTGCGGGCGCCGGACCAGGCGGCTGCCGGCATTGCCGAGATCGCCTATCGCTGGGGTTTCAACGACCTGTCGCATTTCAACAAATGCTTCCGCCAGCGTTTTGCGATGACGCCGCGCCAGTGGCGGCTGGCGGGTCGCGGGCCAGACTAGCCGTAGGCTGCGGAGATTGCGCTGGCGGCGCGGGCGACCAGCGGCCCCAGCCCGGCGACCTCGGCATCGGTCAGGCGGGCGGTCGGACCCGACAGCGATACGGCGGCGACCGGCCGGCCATGCTCGTCGACGATCGCGGCGGCAATGCAACGCAAGCCGACCTCGTGCTCCTCGTCGTCGATCGCATAGCCCCGTTCGCGAACGATCTTGAGATCGGCGCGCAGCCGCCGCGGCGTATCCAGCGTCTTGTCGGTAATCCGTGTCAGGCCGTGCGCCTGCAGGATCCGGCTCAGCTCGTCATCGCGCATATGGGCCAGCATCGCCTTGCCGGCGCCCGAACAGTGCAGCTTGACCCGGCCGCCCGGCCGGGCGATGGCGCGCATCATCTGCCGCGATTCGACCTGGCCCATGCAGATCGCCTCGCCGTCTTCCTCGACATAGAGGTTCACCGTCTCGCCCGACTCTTCCATCAGCCGCCGCATCGCCGGCCGCGCGATGGCGACGATGTCGCGGGTGCGGGCGAAGGCATTGCCGACCGTGAAGGCGCGGATGCCGATCTGCCACAGCCGTGCCTGGGCATCGAAACGCATGAAGCGCTCGGCCTCCAGCGTCGTCAGCAGGCGATGGGTGGTCGACGGCGCCAGGCCGACGACCTCGGCGATGTCGGTCAGGGCCATGCCTTCATGGCTTTCGGCAACCGCGCCGAGGATGGCCAGCGCCCGGGTCAGCGACTGGACCTGACCGCCGCGGACCGGGGCGGCCTTGGCCCGCCTCGGGCGTTTGGCGGCCATGTCAGTGCGCGACCGGCCGTGACGGCCCGGGCTTCGGAGGCGCAGCGTGATCGGCATCTGTCATCATCCCGCCTTTCAGCCACGAAGTCGTCAGCCCGTCAAGCCTGCGGGCTTGCCAGCGTCGCGGCGGCGCGGTTTGATCGCGCCCGGCCAACGACATGGATGCCAAGATGCCTGCCGACCTGACCGCCTTGCCGACGCCCTGCCTGCTGCTGGAAGAAGACCGGATGATGGCCAATATCGCGCGGCTGCGCGGCCGGCTCGAACCGTTCGGAGTCGCCTTGCGGCCACATCTGAAGACGGCCAAGTCGCTCGACGTCGCCCGCCGCCTAACCCCGGGACCGGCGACGGTCTCGACCCTGCGCGAGGCGGAAGAGTTCGCCGCCGGTGGCTTCCGCGACCTGGTCTATGCCGTCGGCATCGCGCCGTCGAAACTCGATCGCGTGCTAGCGCTGCGGCAGCAGGGGGTCGATCTTGCCGTCGTGCTCGATTCGGTCGAGCAGGCACAGGCGGTCGCGGCGGCCGGGGCGGCGATCCCGGCATTGATCGAGATCGACTGCGACGGGCACCGTTCGGGCCTGCGCCCCGACGATGCTGCGGCGATCGTTGCGGTCGGCCAGACGCTGGTCGACGGCGGCGCGATCCTGCGCGGCGTGCTTACCCATGCCGGCGACAGCTACGGCGCGCGAGGCACCGCGGCGCTGGAGGCTTGCGCCGAGCAGGAGCGCGCCGGGGCGGTGGCGGCGGCCGGGATCCTGCGCGGCGCCGGGCTGACATGCCCGGTGGTCAGCGTCGGCTCGACGCCCACGGCGCATTTCGCCCGCGACCTGACCGGGGTGACGGAGGTGCGCGCCGGCGTGTTCGTCTTCTTCGACCTGGTCATGGCCGGCATCGGCGTCTGCACGCCGGACGACGTCGCGCTGTCGGTGCTGACCACGGTGATCGGCCATCGCCGCGACAAGGGCTGGATCATCGTCGATGCCGGCTGGATGGCGATGTCGCGCGACCGCGGCACGGCCAAACAGGCGGTCGACCAGGGCTACGGCCTGGTCTGCGATGCCGCCGGCCATCGGCTCGACGATCTGATCGTGGTCGATGCCAACCAGGAGCACGGCATCGTCGCCCGCCGGCCCGGCACTGCCGGCGCGCTGCCCGACCTGCCGATCGGCACGCTGTTGCGCATCCTGCCGAACCACGCCTGTGCCACCGGCGCCCAGCACGACCGCTATCACGTCGTCGGAGCGGACGGTGTGCGCGCCGAATGGCCGCGCTTCCGCGGATGGTGAACGCCTTCGCCAGCATGCCGGCGAAACAGCCGTGACCTGGCTTGCCGGCGTCGACGGCTGTCGCGCCGGCTGGGTCCTGGCGCTGGTCCGCCCGGAAGGATCCGAGGTGCAGATCTGTGTCGTCCCGCGCTTTGCCGACAGTCTCGCCGGGGGACCGGCCATCGTCGCGGTGGACATGCCGATCGGCCTGCCGGAACGCGCCGGGCCCGGCGGACGCGGGCCGGAACGGCTGGTGCGGCGCCTGCTGCCCGGCCGTTCATCGTCGGTGTTCTCGGTGCCGTCGCGTGCCGCCGTCGAGGCGGACGACTATGCCGAGGCGTGCCGGATCGCGCGAGCAACCTCCGACCCGCCCCGGGCGCTGTCGCGGCAGTTGTTCAACATCATGCCGCGCATCCGCGAGGTCGATGCGGCGCTTCGGGCCGATCCGGCGGCAGCCGCCCGTGTCTTCGAGAGCCACCCGGAACTGACCTTCTGCCGGCTGAACGGCGGGTTGCCCCCGCCGAAGAAGAAGACGGCAGCAGGCGCTCTCGCTCGGCGCAGCCTGCTCGGCCTCGCCGGCTTAGCGGTGGATGGCCCGGTGCCGCGCGGCGCGGCCGTCGATGATGTCCTGGACGCACTGGCCTGTGCGATCGCCGCGCGTCGACTGTATCGTGGCGAGGCGGTATCCTATCCGGGCCAGCCGCCCCGCGATGCCCATGGCCTGCCGATCGCGATCTGGTGCTGAGGTGTGAGATGAAAATTCCCGCAGCGTTGCTCCTGACATGCTGCCTTGCTGCCCCGGCGCTGGCCGCGCCGCCCGGCCAGGACAAGGATCCCTTCGCCTACTGCGCCGCGAAGGGCACGGTCGACCGGCCGTCGGGCGGTTTCCGGCCGAACCCGGTGCCGGCGGCGCTGCTGCCGTTGATCCCGCAGGCCATGGGTCTGCCCGCCGACGCGCAATTGCCGCCGGCCGGTCTCTACTGGCGCTGCATGGACAAGGCGGTCTGGGTCTGCTCGGTCGGGGCGAACCTGCCCTGCGCGGCCAAAGCCGACCGCTCGGAACGCAATCCCGGTGCCGAAAACTGGTGCCGCGACAACCCGAACAGCGATTTCGTGCCCGCCTTCGCGGCCGGGCACGAAACGCTGTTCGACTGGTCCTGCCGCGATGGCAAGGCGGTGCGCGGCAAGGCTAACGGCGAGGTCGACCGCCGCGGCTACCGGCGTGACATCTGGTACCGGGTGGAAAGACCCTAGGCGGCTTCGCCGAAACGGGTATCGATCAGCCCCAGGATGTCCTTCATGATCGCCGACAAGTCGTAGTCCTTCGGGGTATAGACCGCGGTGATGCCCCCGGCCTTCAGCCGCTTGGCATCCTCCGGCGGGATGATGCCGCCGACGATGACGGGGATGTCGCTCAGCCCGGCCTTGTTCATGCGCTCGATCACCTCGGTCGCCAGCGGCACATGGCTGCCCGACAGGATCGACAGCCCGACCAGGTGGACGCCTTCTTCCAGCGCCGCGTTGACGATCTGCTCGGGCGTCAGGCGGATGCCTTCATAGACGACTTCCATGCCACAATCGCGCGCCTTGACCGCGATCTGCTCGGCCCCGTTCGAATGGCCGTCCAGGCCGGGTTTGCCGATCAGCAGCTTGACCGGACGGCCGAGGCGCTTGGCGACCTCGCCCGCCTGGGCACGCAGCGCGGTCATCTCCGGCCCGTCGGCGGCGACGGCGGCACCGGCGATGCCGGTGGGGGCGCGATACTCGCCATAGACCCGGCGCAGCGTCTCGGCCCATTCGCCGGTGGTGACGCCGGCCTTGGCCGCCGCGATCGAGACCGGCATCAGGTTGCGGCCTTCCTGCGCCGCCTCGCGCAGGTCCTTCAGTGCCGCCTCGACCCGCGTGCCGTCACGCTCGGCGCGCCAGGCCTGCAGCCGCTCGATCTGCTCGGCCTCGGCCTTCTCGTCGACCACCAGGATGCCGCCGTCGTCGGAAGCGGTCAGCGGCGACGGCGCGCTCTCGGTGAATTTGTTGACGCCGACCACGGTCATCGTGCCGGCCTCGATGTCGCGCAGCCGGCGGGCATTCGATTCGACAAGCGATTCCTTCATGTAGCCCGATTCGACCGCCGCGACCGCCCCGCCCATCGCGGCGATGCGCGCCAGTTCGGCCTCCGCACCAGCGCGCAGCTCGGCGACCTTGGCCGCGATCGCCGGGTTGCCGTCGAAGATGTCGTCGAATTCCAGCAGGTCGGTTTCATAGGCGACGATCTGCTGCAGCCGCAGCGACCATTGCTGGTCGAACGGCCGCGGCAGGCCCAGCGCCTCGTTCCACGCCGGCAATTGCACCGCCCTGGCCCGCGCGCGCTTGGACAGGGTCACCGCCAGCATCTCGATCAGGATGCGGTAGACGTTGTTCTCGGGCTGCTGCTCGGTCAGTCCCAGGCTGTTGACCTGCACGCCATAGCGGAACAGCGTCTGCTTGGGATCGGTGATGCCGTAGCGGTTGTGGCAGAGCTCTTCCCACATCTCGGCGAAGGCGCGCATCTTGCACACTTCGGTCAGGAAGCGGATGCCGGCATTGACGAAGAACGAGATGCGTCCGACCACCTGGCCGAACTCGGCCGCGGGAACCTGGCCCGAAGCCTTCACCGCATCGAGCACGGCGATCGAATTGGCCAGGGCGAAGGCCAGTTCCTGGACGGGCGTCGCGCCGGCTTCCTGCAGGTGATAGGAACAGATGTTCACCGGGTTCCACTTCGGAATTTCGCGGTAGGTGAAACTGATCACGTCGGTGGTCAGTTTCAGGCTGGGGCCCGGCGGGAAGATATGGGTGCCGCGCGATAGGTACTCCTTGATGATGTCGTTCTGCGTCGTGCCCTGCAGGACCGCGCGATCGACGCCCTGTTCCTCGGCCGTGGCGATATAGAGCGACAGGAGCCAGGGCGCCGTCGCGTTGATCGTCATCGAGGTGTTCATCTGGCCGAGCGGGATCTCGTCGAACAGCGTGCGCATGTCGCCGAGATGGCTGATCGGCACGCCGACCTTGCCGACCTCGCCGCGGGCCAGGACATGGTCGCTGTCGTAACCGGTCTGGGTCGGCAGGTCGAAGGCGACGGAAAGGCCGGTCTGGCCGCGCTTGAGGTTGGTGCGATAGAGCGCGTTCGAAGCCTTGGCCGAGGAGTGGCCCGAATAGGTGCGGAACAGCCAGGGCTTGTCGCGTTCGCGAAGGCTTCCGTTACTGTTCTGTGGCGGATTGGGGCGGTTCATAACAAAGTTCCGTCCTATCGGGTGATTGTCGACCAAAAATTTCGTCTTGCCAGTGGGGTTAGAAATATACTAACCATCGCTGCGCTGCAAAACTTTCTTGCAGCCGCGAAGAAGCCGTCGGATCATCGTCAGGATCGATCGTGGCGCCACTTCACGGTCGTGGCAAGACGCGTAGCGTAAAGAACTGCCGGGTCGTGCGGTGAACCAACGCCGCCGGCGGAGGCGACAACCAGGGATCTGCATGGCCCGCCAGCCAGTCCGCGGGCCTTCGTCAGGAGTGGCCGAGGAGAGAGTGATGGCACAAAGCGAAACCGCGACCGTTACCCCGCTGCGTCCCGCCGCAGCAACCGCCCTGTCCGAGCCGGCGGCGTCGGCCGGGCCCGACACCATCCTGAAGGATCTCTACGACATCGGCGAGATTCCGCCGCTGGGTCATGTGCCCAAGCAGATGCATGCCTGGGTCATCCGCCGCGACCGCCATGGTCCGCCCGAACAGTCGATGCAGCACGAGGTCGTGGCGACCCCGACGCTGGATCCGGACGAGGTGCTGGTCCTGGTGATGGCGGCCGGTGTCAACTACAACGGCATCTGGGCCGGCCTGGGGATTCCGATCTCGCCGTTCGACGTGCACAAGGCGCCTTTCCACATCGCCGGCTCCGACGCCTCGGGCATCATCTGGGCGGTGGGCAGCCGCGTGAAGCGCTGGAAGGTCGGCGACGAGGTTGTCGTCCACTGCAACCAGGATGACGGCGACGACGAGGAATGCAACGGCGGCGACCCGATGAATTCGTCGTCGCAGCGCATCTGGGGCTACGAAACCCCGGACGGCTCGTTCGCGCAGTTCTGCCGCGTCCAGGGCCGCCAGCTGATGAAGCGGCCGCTGCACCTGACCTGGGAAGAGAGCGCCTGCTACACCCTGACGCTCGCCACCGCCTACCGCATGCTGTTCGGCCATCGCCCGCATATCCTGCGTCCCGGCCAGAACGTGCTGGTCTGGGGGGCCGCCGGCGGCCTCGGCTCGATGGCGATCCAGCTGATCGCGACCGCCGGTGCCAACGCGATCGGTGTCATCTCCGACGAGACCAAGACCGATTTTGTCATGAGCCTCGGCGCCAAGGGCGTCATCAACCGCAACAAGTTCAATTGCTGGGGCCAGCTTCCCCCGGTCCAGGACGCCGCGGTCTACGGCGACTACATGAAGAAGTGCCGCGAGTTCGGCAAGGCGATCTGGGACGTCACCGGCAAGGGCAACGACGTCGACATCGTCTTCGAACATCCCGGCGAGCAGACTTTCCCGGTCTCCTGCTTCGTCGTGAAGCGCGGCGGCATGGTCGTGTTCTGCGCCGGCACCACCGGCTACAACCTGACGATGGATGCGCGCTTCGTGTGGATGCGCCAGAAGCGCATCCAGGGCAGCCATTTCGCCAATCTGCTGCAGGCCAGCCAGGCCAACCAGCTGGTGATCGAGCGGCGTATCGATCCCTGCATGTCCGAAGTCTTCTCCTGGGACGAGATTCCGCGCGCCCATACCAAGATGTGGAAGAACCAGCACAAGCCCGGCAACATGGCCGTGCTGGTCAATTCCAAGTTCCCCGGTGCCCGCACGCTCGAAGACGTCATCGAGCAGAACCGGGGCTGATCCGGCCTTGCCCCGGCCGAGCCCGTCTCGGCCGGGGTTTTTCATGCCTGCACTTCATTAAGCCTGAAGAGATATCGCGATGAGCATGCACGCGCCGATTGCCGCCGCCCCGGATGCGCTGGACGCAGTAGAACTGTTCACCCTGGCCGACCAGGCCCTTGCCGGTGCCGATCGTCTGCTGGCCGCGGCCACCGCCTCGGTCGCCGAGCTGGTGCGTGGCCGTGACGGCGCGATCGATGCCCGCATCCTGGAACAGGAGCAGTCGGCTGCCCACGGCCTGGCCTGGGCCGCCACCTATGTCGAGACGTTGCGCCAGACGCTGGCCTGGGCCCGCGCGCTGAAGGACGAAGGCCGGCTGACCGAGCTCGAGACGCTGATCCTGCGCTGCGGCTTCGGCGAATATCTCGCCCAGCTCGGCCACGGCCTAGCGATGAGCCAGTCCGAGATCGTGCGCCCCGCCGACCTCGGCATCGGGGCGGAACCGGTCGCCGCCTATCTCGGCGACACGGCGGTGGCGAGGCTGATCGCGATCGGCAATACCCCGGCGGTGCGGGGCGCCATAGCGCGGCATCTCGCCGAAGGCCGCGCGACCGGCCATTTCGGCGATCACGGCCTCGACGAGACCCTCGGCATGGTGCGCGACACCTTCCGCAAATTCGCCGAGGCCAAGGTCATCCCCCATGCCCACGGCTGGCATGTCCGCGACGAGCTGATCCCGCTCGAGGTTTATGCCGAGATGGCCGAGCTGGGTGTGTTCGGCCTGACCATCCCGGAGGAATTCGGCGGCCACGGCATGGGCAAGACCGCGATGTGCGTGGTCTCGGAGGAACTGAGCCGCGCCTATATCGGCGTCGGTTCGCTCGGCACCCGGGCCGAGATCGCCTGCGAGCTGATCCTCAGGAACGGCACGCCCGAGCAGAAGGCGACGTGGCTGCCCAAGATCGCCTCGGGCGAGATCCTGCCGACCGCCGTGTTCACCGAGCCCAATACCGGGTCCGATCTCGGCTCGCTGCGGACCCGCGCGATCCGCGAGGGCGACGTCTACAAGGTGACGGGCAACAAGACCTGGATCACCCACGCGGCGCGCGCCGACCTGATGACGCTGCTGGCGCGCACCGATCCGGCGCAGCCCGGCTACAAGGGCCTGTCGATGCTGCTGGCGCCCAAGTCGCGCGGTACCGGCGAAAACCCGTTCCCGACCCCCGGCATGTCCGGCGGCGAGATCAAGGTGCTCGGCTATCGCGGGATGAAGGAATACGAGATCGGCTTCGACGGTTTCGAGGTCCCTGCGGCCAATCTGCTCGGCGGGGCCGAGGGCCAGGGCTTCAAGCAGCTGATGGAAACCTTCGAGAGCGCGCGCATCCAGACAGCCGCCCGCGCGCTGGGCGTCGCCCAGAACGCGCTCGAGCTCGGCCTGGCCTACGCGATGGACCGCGTCCAGTTCCAGAAGCCGATCTTCTCGTTCCCGCGGGTCCACGGCAAGCTGGCGCTGGCCGCGGTCGAGGTGATGATGGCCCGTCAGCTCAGCCATTTTGCCGCCCGCGAGAAGGATGCCGGCCGGCGCTGCGACCTCGAGGCCGGCATGGCCAAGCTGCTGGCCGCCCGCATCGCCTGGTCGAACGCCGACAATGCACTGCAGATCCACGGCGGCAACGGCTATGCCGAGGAGTATCAGATCAGCCGGGTGCTGTGCGACGCCCGCATCCTCAATATCTTCGAGGGGGCGGCCGAGATCCAGGCCCAGGTCATCGCCCGCCGCCTGCTCGAGCAGCGCAACGGCTGACGTCCGCCGGCAGGCGGATCTTGTGGTTCAAATGGGGGTGGCGCAGCCACCCCCGGCAGCCTAGATTGGCGCGATGAGCGCGGTTCTGAACACCCTGATTCCGGTCTTTACCGGCATTACCTTCCTGGTCCTGCTGATCGGCATCGTCGCCCTGTTCCGCGGCGGCAAGTTCGGCGCGAACTGGTCGAACCGGCTGATGCGGATGCGGGTGCTGTTCCAGTTCATCGTCGTTCTGCTGATCGCCGCGGCAAGCTGGTTTGCCAGCCGTTGACCGGTCACCGTCGCGATGCCGGCCCGAACAGCAGCCACAGGATGAAGCCGAGGACGGGCAGCAGCAGGATCACCACGATCCAGACCACCTTGGATCCGGTCGAGGCGCCCGACTGCACGATCTTGACGATGGCATAGACGTCGGCGATCAGCACGATCAGGCCGAAGATGCCGCTGTACGACGAACCCAGATTGAACACGCAGGATGCCTCTCAGGCTGTTGCGACGCGATGACCGGTATCTTACCCGATGATCGACAGCGGCGCTAAGCGCTCCACCGCCTCGATGGTTCCAACCGCCTCTGTCGCTGAACGAATGTAGAATCTTCGCCTTCCGGACAATCAGCGGTTGGCAGCGGTAGTCCAAAGGGATAATCATTAGGGGCGCACGGTCACCAAGACCGCGTCGCTAACGATCCGGTCGACGGACGATCCCGTCGACCAAAGACTTTGGCCGGGCCCGCCGCTCCTCCCCCATATTGGCCACACAGGCGGGCCCGCCACTTCCTCGAGACCTTGATGCTTGTGCCGAGGCCCGCGATCCGGGTCGCGCATCGGCGTGATTGGATTTTTATAACAACATTATTGTTATAATAGATATTGCGTGATAAATGCGATTGCGACCAGTCACCTGACTGGTCGAGAAAATGGGAGGAAACGGACATGCGCATGCGTGTCTCCGGGATCGCGGCCGCGACGGTCGCGACGCTGATGGCCTGTGTCGGTCCCGCCATGGCGCAGGACAGCTTCAAGATCGGTGGTGTGCTGCCGCTCAGCGGTGCCTTCGGCATCGTCGGCGAGAACATGCGGCGCGGCGCCGTCATCGCGCTGGAAGAGCGCGACAACAAGGTGCTGGGCAAGCCGATCCAGGTGATCTGGGAGGATTCCGAAACCTCGACCCAGGTGGCGGTGCAGAAGACGACGCGTCTTCTGTCGCAGGGCGTTCACACGATCTTCGGCGAAGTCTCCTCGGGCTCCACGCTCGCCATGATGAAGCTGACCGAGCAGCGCAAGGTGCCGCATATCGTCACCCTGTCGGCCGACGACCGCATCACCGGCGCCGACAAGACCCGCTACGCCTTCCGCACCTCGAATTCGGTGGCGATGGAAAACGCGATGATCGGCGAGTTCGCCCGGCGCCAGAAGATCGCCAAGGTCTACGGCATCGTTGCCGACTATCAGGTCGGCCGCGACATGTGGACGGCGCTGAAGGCCGACCTGGCCACCAAGAACATCGCGATCGCCGGCGAGGATTTTACCCCCATCGGCACCAAGGATTATTCGATCCTGCTGGACAAGGCATCGAAGTCCGGGGCGGACGGGCTGATGCTGCTGGTGGTCGGCGGCGACGTCGTGACCTCGCTGAAGCAGGGCGCCGATGTCGGCATCAAGGACAAGATGAAGGTGTTCGGCACGATGCTGATGGACGAGACGCTCGGCCAGGCGGTCGGGCCGGGCTCGATCGGCATCAACTCGACGTTGCGCTACCACTTCACCGAGCGCAGCCCGCGCAACCAGAAGTTCGTCGCCGCCTATCGCGCCAAGTACAACGAATATCCCAGCCAGTATGCCGGCGAAGCCTATGACGGCCTCTCCTGGTGGCTCGATACCGTCGAGACGACGGGCGGCTGGGACAAGGAAAAATGGGTCGACGCCTTCGCCAATTCGACGCGCTTCGATTCGGTCGAGGGCGTGAAGAAGATGCGCAGGTGCGACAACCAGGCCTCGCAGATCGGCCTGTTCGGCACGGCCGTCGCCGGCACCGGCGAACTGCCGCCGGTGACGATGAAGATCACCGAAACCTTCGGGGCCGAGACTTTGTTCAAGCCCTGTTCCTGACCGGCCGGGGCCCGTCGCGATGTCCACCCTGATCATCGGCCTCAGCATCAGCATGCTGCTGTTCCTGCTGGCGGCGGGCCTCACCCTGATCTTCGGCATGCTCGGGGTGATCAATTTCGCCCATGGCGCGCTCTACATGCTCGGCGCCTATCTGGCGTTCCAGGCGCATGCGACCTTCGGCTCGTTCTGGCCCGCGCTGATCGTCAGCCCGCTCTGTCTTGCCGCAGCCGGGCTGGCGATCGAACGCCTCACCCTGCGGCCGCTCTATCCGCGCACCCATGAATTCCAGCTGCTGGCGACCTTCGGCCTGATCCTGGTCATCGAGGAAGTCGTGCGCGTCGTCTGGGGGCTCGACTATCGCCACCTGACCCCGCCGCCCGGCCTGACCGGCAGTGTCGCGCTGTTCGGCAGCGACATTGCCAGATACCGCCTCTTCGTCATCGGCTTCGGCGCGGCGGTCATCGCCGCGCTGTTCTTCGGTATCGAACGGACGAAGCTCGGCCTGGTCCTGCGCGCCGCCAGCGTCAATCCGACGATGGCGGCAACTCTCGGCATCGACGTCAACCTGGTGCGCAGCCTGGTATTCGCGCTGGGCGCGGGCCTCGCCGGCATCGGCGGGACGATTGCCGGCCCGCTGCTCCCGATCCAGCTCAGCATGGGTTTCACCATCATTCTCGACTGCTTCATCGTCGTCGTCATCGGCGGGCTGGGCAATATCAAGGGCGCCGTGTTCGGCGCGCTGCTGATCGGCATGACCCGGGCCTTCGGCCAGCTCTATGCCCCGGAATGGATCGATATCGCGACCTATGTGGTGCTGCTCGCCGTGCTGCTGGTCCGGCCGCAGGGCCTGTTCGCGGCCAAGGAGCGTCTGGCATGATCGCACGCGAAACCCTTGCCGCCCTGACGCTGGGCGCGGTGGCGCTGAGCGTGCGTCTCCTCTGGCCCGACGACGGCACCCTCTATTTCGCGATGCTGGTGATGATCTGGTCGATCTTCGCGCTGGGCTACGACATCAGCTTCGGGCTGACCGGACTGCTGTCGTTCGGCCATGCCGCCTTCTTCGGCATGGGGGCCTATGCCGCCGCCTGGACCATGCAGCGGGGCGGGGCCGGCTTCGGTACCGGCCTTGCCGCGGCGATGCTGATGGGCGCCGTCCTGGCGCTGGCCTTCGCCGCGCTCGCGACCCGCGTTTCCGGGCTGTTCTTCGCGCTGATGACCCTGATGCTCGGCGAACTCGTCTCGCTGATCATGACGACGCGGCTGCGCGGCCTGTCCGGCGGGGTCGACGGCCTGCCCGGAGTGCCGCGCCCCGACTGGTTCGGCGTCGACTTCTTCGAAAACCGCCATTTCTACTGGGTCGTCCTCGCGCTGTTCCTGCTCACCTTGCTCGCCTGCGGCCTGCTGCGCCGCTCGCCGCTGGGGCAGGCGCTGCTGGCGGTGCGGCAGAATCCGGTCCGGGCCGGCCAGCTCGGTCTCGATGTTGCGCTGCACAGGCTGATCGCGGTGACGGTATCGGGCGCCTTCTCGGGCCTTGCCGGCGCCCTGCTCGCCGGGCTGATGATGTATGCCGGGCCCCAGACGCTCGGCTGGCGCATTTCCGGCGATGTCGTGATCATGGCGGTGCTGGGCGGCAGCGGCACGCTGATCGGCCCGGTGCTCGGCGTCGTCCTGGTCGAGGCGCTGCGGGAATGGCTGTCGCTTTATACCCAACACACCTATGGCCTGATCGGCCTGATCATCATCCTCTGCACGCTTTACCTGCCGCGGGGTATCGCCGGCCTGTGGAAGGCCCGCGCATGACCGCCCCGGCACTGTCCTGCCGCGACGTGACGGTCCGCTTCGGCGACTTCACCGCCCTCTCCGGGGTCAGCCTCGACGTCGCCGCCGGCGCGACCATCGCCCTGATCGGGCCGAATGGGGCGGGCAAGACGACGTTGATCAATGCGCTGAGCGGCCGGGTCGCGCTGGCCGCCGGCACCATCGCGCTCGACGGCCGCGACATTACCGGGTTGCCGGCCCATGCGCGCGCGCGGGCGGGGCTCGGCCGCAGCTTCCAGATCATCAACATCTTTCCCGACATGACGGTCGAGCAGAACCTGCGGATCGGCGCCCAGGCCCATCGCTTCCGGCTGCAGCCGTTCTGGCGGCCGGCCGCGGCCTGGCCGGAGCTGGCGGCGCAGGCGAGGGCGATGGCCGAGATGGTGGGCCTGGCCGACATGCTGGACCAGCCGGTCGGCCGGCTGAGCCATGGCCGCCAGCGGGCGCTGGAACTCGGCCTGACGCTGATGGCCGAGCCCCGTGTCCTGCTGCTCGACGAACCGCTGGCCGGCGTCGGCCGGCAGGAGCTGGCCGCGACCGTGGCGCTGATCGACCGCGTTCGCCGCGGCCGCACAGTGCTGCTGATCGAGCATAACATGGACGTGGTGATGGCGTTGTCCGACGAGATCGTGGTGATGATGGCGGGCCAGGTGCTGATGCGCGGCGATCCGGCCAGCGTGCGGGCCGATCCCACCGTGCGCCGTGCCTATCTCGGCGACGGCGAGGCCGCCTGATGCTGGCGCTGTCGCAGGCCGATGTCTTCTATGGCCGTGCCCAGGCCCTCCATGCGCTCGACCTCGGGGTGGCGCCGGCCGAGATCGTGGCGATGGTCGGCCGCAACGGGGCGGGCAAGTCGACGGCGCTGAAGGCGCTGGCAGGCCTGTTGTCGCTGGGGGCGGGACGGCGCCTGCTGGATGGCCGGGACATCACCGGCCTCGCGCCCCATCGGACCTCGCGCGCCGGCGTGGCCTTGGTGCCGGAGGATCGTCAGATCTTCGGCAACCTGTCGGCCGAGGAGAACCTCGACCTTGCAGCGGTCAGCCATCGGCCCGGCCCCTGGACCAAGGCCCGGGTGTTCGCCCTGTTCCCCCGCCTCGCCGAACGGGCACGGGCGCGCGGCCTGACCCTCTCGGGCGGCGAGCAGCAGATGCTGGCGATCGGCCGCGCGCTGATGACCAACCCGCGTTATCTTCTGCTGGACGAGCCGACCGAGGGACTGGCGCCGGTCGTGGTCGCCCAGATGTGCAACGCCATCGCCGCGATCGCACGCGATGGTGTCGGCATCCTTCTGGTCGAGCAGAATGCCAAGGTGCCGCGCCTGCTGGCGCGGCGTTTCCTCGTCGTCGATGGCGGGCGCATCACCTGGGAAGGGACCGATGCCGCCGATATCGACGAGCGCTTCAATCCGATGAATGCGGTGCACTGACATGCGATTGATCGACTATTTCGACCGTTCCGCCGATCGTGATCCCGGGCGCGCGTTCCTGATCGACGAAACCGGCACGCGCAGCTACGCGCAGGTGCAGGCGCATAGCCATCGCATCGCCAACGGCCTGATCGCGGCCGGCTGCCAGCCCGCGACCAAGGTGGCGGTGTTCTCGCCCAATCTTGCCGTGGCCTTCGAATGCATTCTCGGCCTCTTGCGCGCGGGGGCCGCCTGGACGCCGCTCAACGCCAAGAACGGCATCGAGGAAAATGTGCATATCCTGCGGGCGTTCGATGTCGAATACCTATTCTATCACGGCTCGTTCTCTGCCCAGGTCGAGGCCTATGTGGCCGAGGTTCCGGCGATCCGTCTGATCCGGATGGACGGCGAGGGCGAGGGGACGCTGTCCGCCCTGACGGCCGGGGTGGCCGACAGGGCGCCGTCCGATCTCGGCCTGGGGCTCGACGCGCTGGCCGCGGTGTTCCCGACCGGCGGCACGACCGGTCTGTCCAAGGGCGCGGTCTGGACCAACCTGACCTGGATGACGATGATCGCCAACCTCCATTGCGCGCTGCCGGTCAGGAAGCCGCCGGTACATCTGGTGATCGCCCCGATGACCCATGCCGCCGGCGGCGTCGCGCTGATGCTGATGGCGTCGGGCGCGACCCAGGTGATCCTGCCGGGGTTCGACGCCAAGGCCGTGATGGAGGCGATCGAGCGATACCGCGTGACGCATCTGTTCCTGCCACCCACCGCGATCTACATGCTGCTGGCGCATCCCGATCTCGGGCGCCACGACTACTCGTCGCTCGACTACTTCATCTACGCCGCCGCCCCGATGTCGGTCGAGAAACTGAAGGAGGCGGTCCAGGCCTTCGGCCCGGTCATGGCCCAGACCTTCGGCCAGGCCGAGGCGCCGATGCTGTGCACCTGCCTGACCCCGGCCGACCACGACGTGCTCGGCGATCCGGCGCGGGAAAAGCGGCTGGCCAGCTGCGGACGCTCGACCCTGCTGACCGAGGTGGCGATCATGGCCGATGACGGACGGCTGCTGCCGCCGGGCGAGGCCGGCGAGATCGTGGTGCGCGGGCCGCTGGTGATGAAGGAGTACTACAGAAACCCCGAGGCCACCGCCGCGGCGTCCGAACACGGATGGCACCACACCTCCGACATCGGCTATGCCGACCCCGACGGCTACATCTACATTGTCGACCGCAAGCGCGACATGATCATCTCCGGTGGGTTCAACGTCTTTCCCTCCGAGATCGAGCAGGTGATCTGGTCGCATCCCGCGGTGCAGGATTGCGCGGTCGTCGGCGCGCCCGACGAGAAATGGGGCGAGGCGGTCACCGCCTGTGTCGAGCTGAAGCCCGGCCAGTCGGTCGAGCCGGGCGAGCTGATCGCGCTGTGCCGGGCGCGGCTTGGCCCGGTGAAGGCACCGAAGGCCGTCGAGATCTGGACGGCCCTGCCGCGTTCGGCGGTCGGCAAGGTGCTGAAGCGCAAGATCCGCGAACATTTCTGGGCCGGAAGGACGCGGCTGGTCTAGGGCGGGATTTGCGGCTAAGGAAGGCAGATGACCCGCGCCCGCCAGCCTGAGCCCGCCGATCCGCCGTCCGACGACGAGGTCGCTTGGCGCCGTGGCCTCGAGCTCGTCTTCTATACGCATATGGAGATGGCGGCGGTGGCCGATGCCGTGCTGGCCGAACACGGCCTAAGCCGGTCGCATCACCGCATTCTCTACCTGGCGGCGCGCCATCCCGGCATCACCGTCAACGACATCCTGTCGATCCTGCGCGTCACCAATCAGGGCCTGGCCCGGCCGCTGAAGGAGCTGATGGCGCAGGAACTGATCGTTCAGCGCCTCGATACCGCCGACCGCCGGCGTCGTGGCCATTTCGTCACGCCGAAGGGCATGCGGCTCTACGACCGGGTCGCCCAGGCCCAGTTCAAAATGATCGCCGCCGCCTATGATCGCGTGTCGCCCGGCGATCTCCAGGGCTTCTGGCGGACGCTCGAGGCGATGATGCGGCCCGAGGACCGCCGCTGGGTCAGCGACCTGCTTCCGGGCTGATCACCGACAGGTCGCGGCAGGCATCGCGCAGCAGGCTCAGCGCCTGGCCGGCCTCGTCGAGGACGCCGGGATCGGGGCTGGTGATGGTCAGGGCGGCCTCGGCTTCGCCCTGCCAGTTCAGGACCGGGGCGCTGATCGCGTTCAGCCCGGGAATGAAGCGGCCGTCGACCGCCGCATGGCCCTTGGCCTTCACCCCGTCGACCAGCCTTGCCAGGGCCGGTCGCGTCGGCGCCAGATCCGGCCAGGACAGCTTCAGCCGGGCGGCCCGCGCCAGTTCCTGATCGGCCATCGGCGTCACCATCCGCTTGGGCGCGAAGGCGAGGAAGATGCGGCCGGTGGCGGAATTCAGCAGCGGCAGGGTGGTGCCCAGGCCCAGCGAGGTGAAGACGAAACTGGCCGTCCGCTGCCAGCGCACGACCGTCGGCCCGGCATTGCCCCATACCGCCAGAAGCGCGGCGGCCCCGGTCGCCTCGACCAGGTCTTCCAGCCGGTCGGCCGCGCGATTGACCAGATCGAAGCGCGCCATCGCGGCCAGCCCCAGCTCGACCGCGCCCTTGCCCAGATCATAGCGCCCGGACCGGCCGCGCTGGGTCACCAGCCCGGCATGGGCGAAGCTTGCGAGATAGCGATGTGCCTTGGACGGCGGCATGCCGGCGAGCCGTGCAAGGTCTGACAGGCCGACCGGCCCCGGCTGCTCGGCCAGCACCCGCAACAGGCCCAGCGCCAGATCGAGCGACTGGATGCCGCCATGTCCGTCGTCGTCGTCGCGTGCTGCCATCGCCATTTTCCTCCCGTCGTCTTTTCCGACTTGATTTTGCATCATATAAAATGTTTTTCATATATCAGAAAACTATGGGAGGGACGGACCATGCGTGTGGTCATCCTTGGGGCGGGCCCTGCGGGCCTCTATCTCGGCTATCTGCTGAAGCGGCGGCGGCCGGACCTGACAGTCCAGGTATTCGAGCAGAATGCGCGTGACGCGACGTTCGGCTTCGGCGTCGTCTTCTCCGACCGCGCCCTCGAATTTCTCGCCGACGACGATCCGGAAACGGTCGCGGCGATTACCCCGCATCTCGAGACCTGGCGCGACATCACGCTGGATCTGGCGGGCGACGTCGTCCGCATCGACGGTATCGGCTTTGCCGCGGTCGGGCGGCTCAAGCTGCTCGAACTGCTCCAGGCCCGCGCCGCGGCGGCAGGCGTCGAACTGCATTTCGAGCATGTCGTCAATGACCCCGCCGATCTCGGCCCCGCCGATCTCGTGGTCGGTGCCGACGGCGTCAATTCGCTGATCCGGCGCCAGGACGAGGCGGCCTTCGGCACGACCAGCCCGCTGATGACCAACCGCTTCGCGTGGTTCGGCACGACGAAGCGGTTCGAAACCTTGACCCAGACCTTCCGCCGATCCGCCTACGGCAATTTCAACGCCCATCACTACCGCTACTCGCCCGAGATGAGCACGTTCATCGTCGAGGTCGATGCCGCGACCTTCGCCGGTCTCGACCAGGCGCGCGGCCAGGCGATCTGCGAGGAAGTCTTCGCCGACGTGCTCGATGGTCACGGGCTGATCTCCAATCGCACGATCTGGCGGCAGTTTCCCAAGCTTGCCAACCGGAACTGGGCGGTCGGCAACCGCGTGCTGATCGGCGACGCCTTGCATACCGCACATTTCTCGATCGGGTCGGGCACCCGGCTGGCGATGGAGGATGCGATCGCGCTCGCCCGCGCCCTCGAACAGAACGGCGACGACGTTGCCGCCGCGCTGCCCGCTTTCGTCGCGGCGCGCAAGCCGATCCTGGACAAGCTGGTCGGCGCGGCCGAGGCAAGCGCATCCTGGTATGAGAACTTCGCCACCCACATGGGGCTGGCGCCGCTCGATTTCGCGATGAGCTACATCACCCGGTCCGGCCGCATCGACCTCGATCGCCTCGCCCGGATCTCGCCGCAGTTCGTCGCCACCTACCGTGCCGCGAGGGCGTCATGATCGATCCCGTCTCCGACGATTGCCCGGGCGCCCGCGAGATCGGCTTCGGCTGTCCGCCGCGCTACAACGCGGCGTCGATCCTCTTCGACAATCTCGCTCGCGGCAACGGTGGCCGCCCCGCGATTCGTGGCCCCTGGGGCCAGATGACCTATGCCGAACTCTGTGCCCGCGCCGGCCAGGCCGGCAACGCCCTGCTCTCGCTCGGCCTCGAACCCGGCGAGCGCGTGCTGCTGCTGCTCGATGACGGGCCGGACTATCCGGCCTTTCTCTACGGCGCGTTGCGCGCCGGCCTCGTGCCGGTGCTGCTCAACACCCTGACGCCGGCCGAGTTGCTCGCCTACTACGCCGCCGACAGCGCGGCGCGCGTGATCGTGCTCGATGGCGGGCTGGCCGGCAACGTCACGGCCGGCGGAACGCTCGCCACCGCAATCGTGGTCGGCGATGGCCGCGTGGCCGGCCTTGCCTGCCATCGCGCCGCCGACTGGCTCGACGGCTTTCCGGCCGAACTGCCGGCGGCCGATACCGGGCGCGACGACATGGCGTTCTGGATGTACTCCTCGGGCTCGACCGGCCGGCCGAAGGGTATCGTCCATCTGCATCACGACATGGCCTACACGGCGCAGTCGTTCGGTGCGCATGTCCTCAAGCTGCGGCCCGACGACGTCTGTTTCTCGGTGCCGAAGATCTTCTTTGCCTATGGGCTGGGCAACAGCCTGACCTTTCCCTTCGCCGCCGGTGCCTGCAGCGTGCTGATGCCCGGCCGGCCTGAGCCCGACACGGTCTTCGCGACGATCGCGGCACACCGGCCGACGGTGTTCTACGGCCTGCCCACGCTTTATACCGCGCTGGTCCAGTCGCCGGCCGCGGCCACCGCCGAACTCGGCAGCCTGCGCCTGTGCCTGTCGGCGGCCGAGGTGCTGTCGGCCGAGGTCGCGGGGGCCTGGACGCGCCTTGCCGGGTTGCCGATCGTCGAGGGGCTTGGTTCGACCGAGGTGCTGCACATCTATCTTTCCAACGACGCGTCGGAGCAGCGGCACGGTTCGGCCGGCCGTCGCGTCCCGGGCTACGAGATCGAACTGCGCGATCCCGACGGACGGCTGGTCGGCGACGACGAGGAAGGCATTCTCTGGGTCCGCGGCCAGTCGAACGCCCCGTTCTACTGGAACCGCCCGGACAAGACCGCCGAGACGATGCGCGGCGATTGGATCTGGACCGGCGACCGCTTCACCCGCGATGCCGACGGTTTTCACTATTTCCGCGGCCGGGCCGACGACCTGATCAAGGTGTCCGGCCAGTGGGTCCACCCGCTCGAGGTCGAACTGTGCCTCGCCGAGCATCCGGCCCTGCGCGAGGTCGCCGTGCTCGGCGTCGAACTGGAAGATCGGCGCATGGCGCTGCGCGCCTATGTCGTGCCGCGCGAGCCCGGCGGGGATGTCGAGGCCCTGACCGCCAGCCTGCGCGACCACGTCAAGCGCACGCTGATCCCCTACAAGGCGCCGCGGCTGTTCACCGTGCTGGACGAACTGCCCAAGACCGGTACCGGCAAGATCGACCGCCAGGGCCTGCGCAAGATCGATGAGGCGTGAGGACCGGGTGGCGGAGCGCCGCGCCAGCGTCTAGGGTTCCCCTCCGTCGTTTCAGGAGGGTGACCATGGACTATCGCAGGCTCGGCCGTTCCGGCATCAAGGTCTCGCCGATCTGCCTCGGCACGATGATGTTCGGGGACCGGACCGATGCGGCGGCCGCGGGCGAGATCGTCGCCTCGGCCCGCGCCGCCGGCATCAATTTCATCGATACCGCCGATGTCTATGCCCGGGGCGAATCCGAAAGGATCACCGGCCGGCTGATCGCCGAGGACCGGTCGCGCTGGATCCTTGCCACCAAGATCAACAATCCGATGGGCGACGATCCCAACGACCGCGGTGCCGGCCGGCGCTGGCTGGTGCGCGGCTGCGACGCCTCGCTGGCCCGGCTCGGCACCGATTATACCGATATCTACTACCTGCATCGCGACGATATGGAAACGCCGCTGGAGGAAACCGTCCTGGCGCTGGGCGACCTGATCCGGGCGGGCAAGGTGCGCTATATCGGCCTTTCCAACTTCCGCGCCTGGCGGATCGCTGCCTTCACCGAAATGTGCCGGGCGCTGGGCGTGCCGCAGCCGGTGGTGCTGCAGCCCTACTACAACGCGATGAACCGCATGCCGGAAGTGGAACTGCTGCCGGCTTGCGACCACTACGGCCTTGGCGTCGTCCCCTACAGCCCGCTGGCGCGCGGCGTCCTGACCGGCAAGTACGAGGCCGGCGCGGCGCCGTCGGCCGAAAGCCGCGCCGGGCGCAGCGACCAGCGCATGCTGACCACCGAATTCCGCCCGGAATCGCTGAAGATGGCCGCCGGGATCAAGGCCCATGCCGAGGCGCGCGGCCTGACCGCGGGGCAGTTCGCGCTGCTCTGGGTGCTGAACAACCGCCTGGTCACCTCGGTGCTGGCCGGGCCGCGGACGATGGAGCAATGGAGCGAATATCTCGGGGCGCTGGACAAGCCGTTCACGGCCGAGGACGAGGCGCTGGTTGCCGGCATGGTGCCGGCCGGCCATCCGTCGACCCCTGGCTATACCGATCCGATGTATCCGGTACTGGGCCGGCAGCCCCGCCAGGGCTGACCGGTTCAGCCCTGGATGCGCTCGATGTAATTGCCGGTCCGGCGCAGATGGGCCGCAAGCAGGTCGGTCGCGGTCGCGGCGTCGCGGATCAGCGTCGCGTCCATGATTTCCTTGTGATGGTCGTCGATCTCGCGGTCGCGGCTGATGTCGGCGCGCATCTTGGCCAGCAGCGGCCGGCGATAGCGTTCGGTCTGGGTGTAGAGCAGCGCTGACAGGTCGAGCAGCCAGCGCGAGCGGCAGGCGCCGATCAGGCTGCGGTGGAAGACGCGGTGGCGCCGCTCGACCTCTTCCATCGCCGCCTCGTCGGTGGCGGTGCCGGCATGCCGGGCCCGGCTGCGGCTCAGCGCGTGATAGGCCGAGACGATCGCGCCTTCCCAGTCGTCGTCGCCATGGACGATCGCCTCGCGCAGCGCCTGGGTCTCGATCAGCACGCGGGTATTGATCGCGTCCCACATTTCGTCGAGCGAGACGTCGGCCACCCGGTAGCCGCGCTGCGCGGTGGCGACCACCAGCCGCTCGGACTGCAGCTGCGCCAGCGCCTCGCGCAGCGGCGAAAACGAAAAGCCGTAACGGTCCTTCAGAAACTCGAAGCGCAGCGGCTGGTTGGGCGCCAGCAGGCCGTCGACGATGTCGCGCCGCATCAGCCGGTAGGCCTGTTCGGACAGCGTCGCGGCGCCGCCCTCGACCTCGTCGGCCATCTCCGCCGTCATCCCCGGCGCTTTTCCCGCTGCCTGTCCCATGGCACCAACCTACAAAATCCCCCAATAATTCGCAAGGTCAGAAGATTTTCGAAAATCAGTTGCCTTTGGGAAAAACCGTGGCTACCGTCGGGGCAACAATCTGCGGTTGGTCCCGATTGGGGAGGGTTTGACCATGATGGAAGATATTCCCGGGCGCGCGAACGTCGCCGAAACGCCCGAGCTGCGCGCCTATTACGATGCGCTGCAGACGCTCGAGGCCGGTGCGCTTTGGACCGTCGCCAACGAGATCGAGCCGTGGTTTCCGCAGCCGCGCTCGGTGCCGGTTCTGTGGCGCTATCGCGACATTCGCCCGCATGTGGTCAAGGCGGTCGAGATGGTGCGGCCCGAGGATGCGGGGCGCCGCGTCGTCATGCTGGTCAATCCCGGCCGGCGCGAGCTGTCTGCCGCAGTGGGCCTGCTCTATACCGGCGTCCAGGTGATGAATGCCGGCGAGGCGGCCTCGGCCCATCGCCACATGGCTTCGGCCCTGCGCTTCATCATGGAGGGGCGCGGTGCCTATACGATCGTCGACGGCGAGCGCATGACCCTCGGCGCCCGCGACTTCGTGCTGACGCCGAACGGCACCTGGCACGAGCACGGCGTCGACGCCGACGGCAGCCTGTCGATCTGGCAGGACGGCCTCGACATCCCGCTGATCAATACGCTGGATGCCAACTTCTACGCGGTCCATCCCAATCTGGCCCAGGAACAGACCAGGCCGGTCGATTCCTCCTACGCCCTGCATGGCGCCGGGTTCATCCAGCCGTCGGATGCCCGCAAGAACTGGCAGAAGCCCTATTCGCCGATGCTGAAGTTCCCGTGGGAGCCGACCTACGAGGCGCTGGTCCGTGCGTCGAGGATGGTCGAGGGGTCGCCGTTCGACGGCGTCATCATGGAATACGTCAACCCGCTGACCGGCGGCGCGGTGATGCCGACGATCGGCGCCTCGATGCAGCTGCTGCGCCCAGGCCAGCACACGCTGGCCCATCGCCATACCGGCTCCTTCGTCTACCAGGTCGCCAAGGGTCGCGGTTACTCGATCATCGCCGGCAAGCGTTTCGACTGGGAAGAAAAAGACATTTTCGTCGTGCCGTCCTGGGCACTGCACGAACATGCCAACGCCTCGGAAACCGAGGACGCCTGCCTTTTCACCTTCAACGACCTGCCGGTCATGCGCTCGCTCGGCATCTATGCCGAGGAGGCCTATGCCGAAAATGGCGGGCGCCAAGCCGTCGCCGCCTGATCATCCTCTGGGGACAACAATGAAGCTCGTCAATTATCGCCGCGGCGACGCCGCCCGCTTCGGTGCCGTGGTCGGCGCCGACATCGTCGATCTGGTCGACCTCGCCGCCGCCGCCGGGCAGAGCCTGCCGGGCGACATCGTCACCTTCATCGAGCAGAGCCCGGCGGCACTCGATCGCGCCAAGGCGCTGATCGCCGCGCACGAGGGCAAGTGGCCCGCCGGCACCACGACGCCGTTGGCCGGCGCGACGCTGCTGGCGCCGGTGCCGCGCCCGCCCAAGGGGGTGATCGGCATCGGCCTGAACTATGTCGAGCATGTCGCCGAATCGAATCGTGCGATGCAGACCCAGAAGGAACTGCCGACCCATCCGGTGACCTTCATCAAGCCGTCGACCTCGATCATCGGGCCGGAGGCCGCGATCGTCCACAACCCGAAGCAGACCCAGCAGCTCGACTGGGAAGCTGAGCTGGCCGTGGTCATCGGCACGCGCTGCCGCAACGTCGCCGAGGCCGACTGGCGCGACCATGTCTTCGGCTATACCTGCGTCAACGACATCTCGGCGCGTGACATGCGCTACGGCGGCCAGTGGGGGTTCTCGAAGGGCCAGGACACGTTCTGCCCGATGGGGCCGTGGCTCGTCACCGCCGACGAGATCGCCGATCCGCACGATCTGAAGATCGGCATCAAGGTCAACGGCGTGCAGAAGCAGGATTCGAACACGTCCTACATGATCTTCAAGACCGGCGCGCTGATCGAGCATATCACGCGCGGCGTGACGCTCGAGCCCGGCGACGTCATCGCCACCGGCACGCCGGCCGGCGTCGGCATTTCCTATGATCCGCCGCAGTTCCTCAAGGCCGGCGACGAGGTCGTCGTCGAGGTCGAGGGGATCGGTACCCTGCGCAACACCGTCGTCGGCGCCTGACGGCAACCACGGTCGAGGGAGAGGGCCATGCGGTTCGATCTGTCCGAGCTTTCGGTGAACGACGGCTACAAGCTCCTCACCTCGACGGTGACGCCGCGTCCGATCGGCTGGGTGACGACGCTGTCGCCCGCCGGGGTGATCAACGCCGCGCCCTACTCGTTCTTCAATGCGATGGGCTCGGATCCGCCGATCGTCTGCCTGGGCATGATGAAGAACGGGCAGGGCGCCTTCAAGGACACCGCGGCCAACATTCTGGCGACCGGCGAGTTCGTGGTGAACCTGGTACCCGAGGCGCTCGGGCCGCAGATGTCGATCACCTGCATGGATGCACCGCCCGAGGTGGACGAACTGGCGGCCGCCAGGCTCGGTCACGAGCCGTCGTTCAAGGTGGCGCCGCCGCGCATCGCCGGTTCGCCCGTCCAGATCGAATGCCGCAGCCTGCACAATATCGAGACCGGCCCGCGCCAGTTGCTGGCGGTCGGCCAGGTGCTGGTCATTCATATCGCCGACGAGGCCGTGATCGATGCCAAGCGCTGCCATGTCGACACGCCGTCGCTGGGCCTGATCGCGCGCATGCACGGGGCGGGCTGGTACGCCCGCTCGACCGACCTGTTCCAGATGGACCGGGTGACCTATGCCGACTGGCTGGCGGCGCAGCCGCCCGCGGAATGAACCTTTGAGGGGAAGGAACTCCAGATGACCAAGCTTGCTCTGTTGCTCGGCAGCGCGCTCGTCGCGCTGACCGCCACCGCCGCCTCCGCCCAGGTCAAGATCGGGATGATCACGACGCTGTCCGGCCCCGGCGGCTATCTCGGCGAAGACATTCGCGATGCCTTCGCCCTGGCGATCGAGCAGGAAGGCGGCAAGCTCGGCGGCGTGCCGGTGCAATTGCTGGTCGAGGATGATGCGCTGAAGCCGGGTACCGCCAAGCAGGTCGCCGAGAAGTTCATCAAGTCCGAGAAGGCCAAGATCATCACCGGCATCAATTTCTCGAACGTGCTGTCGGCGGTGCTGCCCGACATCCTCGAGGCCGGCGCCTTCTACGTCAGCCCGAACGCCGCCCCGTCGAACTTCGCCGGCAAGGATTGCGACGAAAACTACTTCGTCGCGTCCTGGCAGAAGGATGCGCTGGCCGGGTTCAAGCGGATGTACAAGGGCGAGGTCGTCGCCGAGATCTACACCAAGCTCGACCAGACCGACTTCTCGGCCGAACTGGCCCAGATCCGCGCGGCCAAGCCGGACGCGGTGTTCCAGTTCCATCCCGGCGGGCTCGGCATCACCTTCATGAAGCAGTACGTCCAGGCCGGGCTGAAGCAGACGATCCCGATGGTCGTGCCGGCCCCGTCGCTCGACAGCCGGATCCTCGAGGCGGTGGGCGACGCGGCGCTCGGCGTCCAGCTCACCTCGCAGTGGAATGCCGATTTCGACAATCCCGCCTCGCAGCAGTTCGTCGCCGATTTCCAGAAGAAGTACAACCGCCTGCCGACCTTCGCCGCCAGCCAGGGCTACGACACCGCGCGGCTGATCGCCTCGGCGCTGAAGGCCACGGGCGGCAAGGTCGAGGATGCCGCGGCCTTCCGCGGCGCCTTGCGCAAGGCCGATTTCCAGGCGGTGCGCGGGGCGTTCAAGTTTGCCAACAACCAGCATCCGATCCAGGACTGGTATGCGCTGGGCGTCGCCAATGACGGCGGCAAGCTGTCGCTCAAGACCACCGGCAAGGTGCTGACCAATCATGGCGACGCCTACGCCAAGGATTGCAAGCTGAAGTGGAACTGAGGTCTGGGGCGATAAGAAAGGCGGCGGCAACCGGGCGCGGCGATGCTTCTATTCCTTGAGCAGTTGCTGAACGGCCTGCAGTTCGGCGTTATGCTGTTCCTGCTGGCGGCCGGTCTGACCCTGGTGTTCGGCATCATGGGGCTGATCAACCTGGCGCAGGGTTCGCTGTACATGGTCGGGGCGTTTGCCG
>JAFKFH010000008.1 GCA_017307375.1 Alphaproteobacteria bacterium | reverse complement strand
GAAGGATTCTATTCCGGGTCGGTCAACTTCCTGCCCTATATGGAAACGGCCAAGCCCGAGGTCCAGGAGTGGCTGAAGGCCTATAAGGAGAAGTTCAAGTCGGACATCAATGCCGGGTCGATGTACGGCTGGGCCGGTGCCGACCTGACAGTGATGGCGCTGGACCGTGCCGGCAAGAACGTCACGGTCGACGGCTTCATCAAGGCGATGGAGAGCATCACCGGCTATCGCGACATGTTCGGCGGCCCCACCGCCTCGTTCAGCGCGACCAACCACCAGGGCACCGGCGCCGCCTATCTCAACATCGTCAAGGGCGGGAAGTGGGAGCCGGTGATGTCCGAACCGCTGGGCAACTGATGCATTGGCGGCCATGCCGGGAAGTATGGCCGCCGCTCTTTCACAACCGATACTCGGGCGATTTGTAACGTTCCGTAATGGCATTTGTAAAAAAATGTAACGTTGCCCTGGTAGGTTTCCGTCTTTCAGCCCGTGAAAGTCGCAGTTTTCCGCGGTAATTGGGGAAGCGGCGGCCAAGGCAAGGGGCCCGTATCTGCCTTTCGGTGAATAGGGGCCTCGATTTGGCCCATGATAGGCGTCTCCGTCGACCGTTGGTGTGTCGGGGGAGAGAGATGATATCGCGTTGCTTGGCGTCCTGGCGTTGCTTCTGCGCAGGGTTCCTGATTATTTTCCTGGGCGGGCTGATGCCGGCCGAGCTGCGGGCCGCTGCCGATCTGGCACTGTCCGGGCAGATGTTCGGACCGGCCTCCAACAGCGGGACGCCCTCGGCTTCCGCGATCAAGATCGACGTCTCGACCACGGATGCCGCCGGCAACATCTATATCGCCGGCACCTTCGTGCCGGCGGGCATGGCGACGCTTGCGGTCGGCGATAAAGCGGACGGCACGCCGGTGACGCTTCAGTCGCCGTCGAACAGCGGTCTCGGTTTCGTCGCCAAGTTCGACAAGAACGGCAAGGTCGTCTGGGCCAATTCCTTCAACAACGTCGCGATTTCCGCCGGCACGCCGAACTATACCATAACCGCGATCGCGATCGACGGCGCGTCGCCGCCCAATGTCTACGTCGCCGCGCAATTGACCGGCGTCGCGGCGCTTATTCTGCCGTCCACCGCCCTGATCCGCGGTGGCAGCGTCGATTCCTTCGTGATGAAGTTTGCGCCGGCCGGCGGTTCGCCGACCGTCGTCGGCAAGTTCGGCGACAGCGGGTTCGAGCTGAAGCTGACCGCAATCACCGTCGACTCCTCAAACAACGTCTTCATCGGCGGTACCATCAAGGGGACGACCACGAATACCTCGACCTCCAATATCAGGTTCACCGGCGACCCCTCGGTCCGCGACGGGTTCATCGCCAGGCTGGACAATACCCTGTCGATTCCGGCGTCGCGGGCCATCACCTATTCCGGTGCCGGCGGCCCGACGAACGTCGATATCAAATCGATGACGGCCGACGCCGATGGCTATGTCTACACGGTCGGTCAGTTCAGCGGTCCGCTCACCGACGGGATCATGCAGCCGTTCGTGCTGAACCAGCGGGGGGCCACCGACATCTTCGCCCTGCGCCACCACGGCGGCACGATGACCGAGCAATGGAACAATCAATACGCCGGTTCGTCCGGAACGGTTCTTCTTCCCACCGCCATCGTCGTCGACGCAACCAACATCTACATCGGCGGCGAGATGACGACCTCGGCGACGATCGACACGCTGCCGGCAATGACGCTGCGGGGGGCGGCCGACGGCTTCGTGCTGAAAGCCGGCAAGATTGCCGGGACCGCGGCCTGGGCGAATAACTTCGGCGGCAGCGGCGTCACCGTCGCGACCACCGGTCTCGGCGTCGATCCGGCCGGCGAGATTCGGGTCGGGGCGCAGTTTTCCGGTGGCGACCTGACGGCGCCGGCATTGCCGCTGGTCGGTACTGGTGGCGCCCAGGATGCCGCCATTCTCGGCCTGGCCGCGAACGGCACGTTCACGGTCGCCAAGGCCATCGGTGGCAACGGCACCAGCATCACGCTCGGCACCTCGCGGGGCGTATCGACCGACGGCATGTTTGCCGTGGCCGGCCGGGCGACCGGCGACCTGATCGATCCGGCGCTGACATTCTCTGCCGGCAATTCTTCTGATGCGCTGATCCTTCGCGCCGTTCCCCCGACCTTCACCGTGACCGTCTCCAGAACCGGCACCGGCAGCGGCACGGTGACCTCCAGCCCCGGCGGGATCAACTGCGGCACGACCTGCACCTCGACGGCCCTCGCCGACGGTTCGTCGGTTTCGCTGACCGCGACCGCCGATGCGGGTTCCAGCTTCGCCGGATGGGGCGGCGATTGCAGCGGTGCATCGACAGCGTTTGCCCTGACGCTCGCGGGCGCCAATGCGACCTGTACGGCCGCCTTCACGCTGTCGGGCGGTCCGACACCGCCGACGCCGACGCCGTCGACGCCGCCTGCCCCCCCGCCGTCCTTCGTGACCACGCCGCCGTCGACCGCCGAGAACGTGTCGACCATCGGCAGCGGGTCGGGCAGCGTGTCGTTTGCCGGCAACTTTGCCAATCCTGCGGGCCTCGTCTTTACGGCCGCACCCGCCGGCGGGGGTAGCCTGCCCGGCTGGATCAGCTTCGAGCCGGCCACGGCGACGTTCAGCTACACTGTGCCGCTGCCCGGCGACCTGCCGATCCAGCCGCTGGCCGATCGGCGCACCGCGCGTGCCGATGCGCGGGCCGACTGGCCGAACACGGTCTATCCGTTGCTGCTGCGGATTGCCGAGTTGCCGGTGGTGCTGACCGCGACCGACAAGGCGACCGGCGTCAGCTATTCGTCGACGATACGGATGAGTTTTCATGCGCCGCGCAACCCGGTGGCGATCTCGGCGATCTCGATGAGCCTCGATCGCGTCTACGGCGACCGTGCTGCTGCCCGCTCGGCCTTGTCCCACGACGGCGGGCAGATGATCTTCGAGACTGCCGCTACCAACCTGTTCCCTGCTGCATCCGCACCCTACGGCGACATCGTCCGCTATCACGGCCTGTCGGGCGCGCGTGATCGATTGACCCAGACAGCGATCCCCGGTGGCGGCGTCGCCAACGCGGCGAACGGCCCGTCGTCCAGCCCGGCCGTGTCGGCCGATGGCGCCTATGCGGCCTTCGCTTCCGATGCCGCAAGCCTGAGTGCCGCCCCGTCGGGTGGCAACCGGCAGGTCTATCGCACCGCGCTCGGCTTTCCGCGTGTCGCGTTGAACCAGGTGGCGACGCCGGCGGCCGACATGGTGTCGATGACGGCGGCCGGGGCCGTCGGCAACGGCCGCTCGGACAACCCGTCGGTGTCCCGCGATGGCCGCTTCGTCGCCTTCGACAGCGATGCGACCAATCTGGGCGTCACGGCCGAAGGCAGCCGGCATGTCTGGCGAAAGGACTTCGGCACCGGCGATCTCGCGGTGGTCGCCGCGGGCACGAACCCATCGATATCCTGGGATGGTCGCCACATCGCCTTCGAGAATGCCGGCGAGGTCAAGCTGAAGGACATGGCCGCCGACACGGTGCGCACGATCGGCGCGGGCTCGGCCGCCCGGCTGTCGGCGCGTGGCGACCGCGTGGCCTTCGTTGCCGGCACCCAGGTCGTGCAGGTCGATGTCGCCACCGGTGCGCGGCGCGTCGTCGGCACCGGCGATCAGCCTGCCATGTCGGCCGACGGCCGTTTTGTCGCCTATCGCTCGGTCGGCGCGGCCGGCAACGGCTTTTCGCAGATCTGGCTGCGCGACGTCGACCGGGGTGTGACCGCGCTGGTCACGCAAACCGCCTCGGGCGCCGGCGGCAACGGCGACAGCCTTTATCCCGCGCTGTCCGGCGACGGCACGCAGATCGCTTTCGTCTCGACGGCGACCGATCTGGTCAACGGCACGCCGACGGGCACGCAGGCCTATCTGGCGGCCAACCCGCTGCCGCTGCCCGAAAAGTCCGGCTACTGGTATCTGTCGTCGTCCAGCGGCGGGCAGGGCTGGCTGCTGGAGCGCTGGGGCGTCCAGGCCTATATCGGCGGTCTGGTCTACGACGCTGCCGGCCGGTCCAGCTGGGTCAGCGGCTTCTGCCAGCTGTCCGGGCTGACCTGCAGCGGCACTTTGTCGGTGCGAACCGGTGGCACGCCGTTCGGCACGGCGGAGGGCCCCACCCCCGTGGGCGGACAGGCGGTCGGGGTGACGCTGACCACCGCCGCCGATGGCCGGACCACGACGCTGCAGGTCGGCAATGCCGCGGCACAGGCATTGACGATGTTCCCGATCGCGGGCAGCGCGGTGACGGGATTTGCCGGCCTGCCGCAGACCGGCTGGTGGATGGAGACGGACTCTGCCGGCGGCAACGGCTTCTTTGTTGCCATCAATACCCAGCCGCAGCCTGACGGCAGTGTCCGCCAGATGGCCTATGTCTCGGTGCTGACCTACGATGGCGCCGGTCTGCCGGTCTGGTACTCGTCGCAGGCAGCGCTCGGTGCCGATCTCCGCTTCGACGGGACGCTGATGCAGTATGTCGGCGGATCCCAACTGGGCCAGGTCCAGCTCGGCGTTTCCGGCGCCACCCCGGTCGGGCAGTTGCGCATCGCCTTTACCGGCAACGATAGCGGACAGGTCAACCTGCCGAACGGACGGACGCTGGCGATCAGCCGCTTCCGCTTCTGACCGCCGCGGCTTGACGCTGATGGGGACGGCCTGCTACCGCACGCCGTCCCTTTTCGTTGGAGGATGACCATGAAGGCGCGGGCAGTGTGGGTCGACGGACGGATGTTCGTCGGTGAATCGGGCAGCGGCCACACGGCCGTCATGGACGGCGCGCCGGAGGCGGGCGGCCGCAATCTCGGCATCCGGCCGATGGAGATGCTGCTCATAGGCCTTGCCGGCTGCACTGCCTTCGACGTCGTGATGATCCTCGAGAAGGGGCGCGAGGCGGTCACCGACTGCGTCGTCGAGGTCGATCCGGAGCGGGCAGATAGCGAGCCCAAGATCTTCACCCGCATCAACCTGCGCTACGTCGTCAAGGGTCGCAACCTCGCGCGCGACAAGGTCGAGCGCGCGGTCAAGCTGTCGGCCGACAAATATTGCTCGGCTTCGATCATGCTGGGCAAGTCCGCCGAGATGCATCACGAGATCATCGTCGAGGAGGCGGCCTGACCGTCAGGATGGCCCCACCTCGACCACGACCTTGCCGGTCGTCGCTCCGGTCCTGACCAGGTCATGCGCCGCGTCGGCCTGATCGAAGGCAAAGCGGCGGGGATCGACGAACGGCGTCAGCCGGCCTGAATCGACCAGCCCGGCAATGCGTCGCAGAATCTCGCCATGCGCCGCCACCCCCTCGCCGGTAAGGAGCGGCAGCAGCGTGAACACGCCCGAATAGCTCGCCGCCCGGAAGGACAGCGGCGCCAGCGCATGCGTGCCCCAGCCCAGGCAGGAGACGACATGGCCGTTCCGGCGCACGGCGCGGAAGGCCGCGTCGAGCACCGGGCCGCCGACCGTGTCGTAGACCACGTCGAAACCGCGACCGGCGGTAAGGCGGCCGACATAGTCTTCGACGGTTTCCGCGCGATAGTCGATGGCAGTGGCTCCCAGCCCCTCGATCCGGTCGCGGTCGGCCGCTGATCCGGTAGCGAACACCGTGGCGCCGGCGGCGCGGGCGATCTGGACGGCAACATGCCCGACCCCGCCGGCGCCGCCGTGGACCAGCACGGTCTGACCCAAAGCCAGGCCGGCCCGGTCGACAAGACCTTCCCAGGCGGTGATGGCGACCAGGGGCAGGGCTGCGGCCTGCCGCATCGACAACGATGCAGGTTTCGGCGCCAGCAGGCGGGCGTCGACCGCGGCATACTGCGCCAGCGTGCCCTGATGGCCACCCACACCGCCGACCATGCCGTAGACTTCGTCGCCCGGACCAAAGGCGGTGACGCCCGGGCCGGTGCCGACGACCGTCCCGGCAAGGTCGAGGCCGAGCACGGCGGGTAGCGGCTGGCGGGCATGGGCGGCCTCGCCGGCGCGGATCTTCATGTCGAGCGGATTGACCCCGCTGGCGGCGATGCGCACCAGGACCTGGCCGGCGGCCGGCACCGGTCGCAGTTGCTCGGTCGGAACAAGCGGGCCGTTGGGACGGTCGACGACCAGGGTGGTCATGGCAGCTTCGCGTGTCATATCGGATCTCCTGTAGCGATGGAGATCATGCTCACCCATGCAGTTCGGCATGAAAATCAACCTTGCTGTTCGCCGGCCATGCAATAATGTATGACGATGGAATGGAGCGACCTGAGGATCTTCCTCGCCATTGCCCGGGCGGGGTCGCTCGGCCGCGCAGCCCGGCGGCTGGGCCTTACGCAGCCGACGATGGGCCGGCGTCTGCGCGCGCTGGAATCGGCGGTGGGCCACACGCTGTTCCAGCGCACGGCCGACGGCTTTGTCCTGACCGACGAAGGCGCAACTGTCCTGAGCCGCGCCGAGCGGATCGAGGAAGAGGCCATCGCGATCGAGCGTGCCCTCGCCGGCCAGGGCGAAGCGATCGACGGACTGTTGCGGGTTTCGTCCTCCGATTGGTTCGGCATTCACGTCCTGACACCGCTTTTTGCCGAATTCACCCGGGCGCATCCCGGCGTCACGGTGGAACTCGTCACCGATGTCCGGTTGTTCAGCCTGGCCCGGCGCGAGGCTGACCTGGTCTTTCGCATCCGCCCGTTCGACGAAGCCGAGGTGGTGCAGCGCAGGCTGATGCGGATCGACTATGCCGTCTATGCGGCGCAAGGCGCGGAGGAGGCGCTGATAACGCTCGATTCCGCCTTCGAAGACCTGCCCGATGTCGCCTGGCTGAAATCGAGGCTGCCGGGACACCGCGTCGCCTATCGCAGCAACAATCGCGACGCCCAGGCGCGGGCCTGTGCGACAGGGGCGGGGCTGGCGGTTCTGCCGGTGACGATTGGTGATGCGATGCCGGGGATTGGCCGGGTCGATCTGGGGGAGACGCCGCCATCGCGCGACGTGTGGATGGGGTACCACCCCGATCTGCGCCGGCTGGCGCGCCTGCGCGCCCTGGTCGACCTGGTGGTCGATCGTCTCGGCTGAGATTTTCGGGAGAGAGGCGGGGGACGGTCGGGATCCGTCTTCCCCAGTCGTGGCGGCGATGGTCGGAGTGAGAGGATTCGAACCTCCGGCCCCTAGCTCCCGAAGCTAGTGCTCTACCAGGCTGAGCTACACTCCGTCGCCGCTTGCGGGGGCGTGTATAGCCCCGTGCCGGAGTCCTGGCAAGCGGAATGTGATGAATTTATGCAGCGATTTCAAAAACAGGGAAATCCAGGGAAATCAATCGCTTGGGCGACGTTCAGAAACGCCGTGCCAGGCAGAAGGCGACAAGCTCCGCGAGTGCGTCGCGGGTGGGCGAGGGGGCGAAGGAATCGAGCGCGGCCAAGGCCTTGGCGCCATAATTCTCGGCCCGGGCGATGGTCGCCTCGAGCGTCCCGCGCGCCGCGATCAGCGCCTTGGCCCGTTCGAAATCTCCGTCCTGCTGGTCGAGGGTTTCGATGGTCCGGCGCCAGAACGCCTTTTCCTCGTCGTCGCCGGCGACATAGGCAAGCAGGATCGGCAGCGTCGCCTTGCCTTCCTTGAAGTCGTCGCCGAGGTTCTTGCCGATCTGGTCGCCTGCCGAGCCGTAGTCGAGCGCGTCGTCGATCAGCTGGAAGGCGATGCCGAGATTGTAGCCGAATGCATCGAGCGCCTCGGCCTCGGCCAGCGGCCGATCGGCGATGACGGCCCCGACGCGGCAGGCCGCGGAGAACAGGGCCGCGGTCTTGGCCGCGATGACCTGGAGGTAGGTTTCCTCGGCCGTCTGGACGTCGTTCGTGGTGGTCAATTGCAGCACCTCGCCCTCGCAGATGACCGCGGCGGCGTTGGCAAGGATGCGCAGGATTTCGAGCGAGTTGGTCTCGACCATCAGCTGGAAGGCGCGGGCGAACAGGAAGTCGCCGACCAGGACCGGCGCCTGGTTGCCGAACGCGGCATTGGCGGTCGGCGTGCCGCGGCGCTTGTCGCTCTCGTCGACGACGTCGTCGTGCAGCAGCGTCGCGGTATGGATGAATTCGACGCAGGCGGCCAGCAGGATATGGCCCGTGCCGCCATAGCCGCACATCTGCGCTGCAGCCAGTGTCAGCATCGGCCGGATGCGCTTGCCGCCGGCGGCGATGATGTGGCGCGCGACCTGCGGGATCATCGCCACATGGCTGTCCATGCGGCGCAGGATCTCCTCGTTCACCAGGCGCAGGTCGGCCGACACCAGCGCTTGCAGCGTCTCGATGCCGGGCTTGGGCGGGCTTGTGGTCTGGTTGTCGCGGGACGCGGCAATGGCCAAGGCAAAGTTCCCAAAAACGAGGATTTGGCGATAACGTCGCGGAGCATAGTGCGAACTGGGCAGGGGTCAAGGTTTGGCGGGCAGGGCGTCAGAGGGTGTCAGCCGGGACGGGATTCTGGGGCGGCGGCTGATCCTGGCCCAACCGCTGGCGGGGCCGCGGGCCTCCGATGACGCGGTACTGCTGGCCGCAGCCGTGCCGGCGAAAGCCGGCGAGACGGCGATCGACCTGGGCTGCGGACCCGGGGCCGCCATGCTTTGCCTGGCCTGGCGCGTCGCCGGCCTTGCCGTGACCGGGCTGGAGATCGATGCCGCGCTGGCCGGCCTGGCGGCGGAAAATATCGCGGCCAACGGGTTTTCCGGACGGGCGGCCGTGGTGATCGGCGATGTAGCAGCCCCGCCCCGCGACCTCGGGTCGGCCGATCACGTTCTGCTGAACCCACCCTTTTTCCAGCCCGGCCGCCACGACGCCGCCCCCGATCCGGTCCGCGCGCGGGCGCGGCGCGAGGCCGGCGATATCGGCCTCGATCGCTGGCTGGCGACGGCGCGGGCGATCCTGCGCCCCGGCGGCAGCATCACCGTGATCCACCGCGCCGAGCGGACCGCGGAGATCGTCGGGCTGTTGCCGGGGGCCGTCGCCGTGCTGCCGCTTGCGGCCAGGCCGGGCACCGCGCCCAAGCGCGTCATCGTGCAGGCGCGGCCGGATTCGTCCGATCCCCGCATCGAGCTCGAGCCTTTCGCGCTGCACCGGGCCGAGGATGGCCGCTATTGCGAGGTGGCCGAGGCCATCCTGCGCCATGGCGGCCCGCTCGCCTTGCGCTGAGGCAGGCGAAAGCCTATGTCTGAAACCACGATGAGCGACGAAAACTCCCGATTTTCGCCCGCGGCCTGGCTGAGGCGCTGGCGCAACCCGCCTCCGGTCGTCGCGGTGCTGCGGCTGGCCGGGGTCATTGCCGATGGCGGCGGCGCGTTTCGCGGCCCGACCCTCAATCATTTCGGTCTCGCCGGCGCCATCGAGCGGGCGTTCGCGGTCAAGAAGGTCAAGGCCGTCGCGCTGGAGATCAATTCGCCGGGCGGCTCGCCGGTCCAGTCGGCCCTGATCGCCGGGCATATCAGGCGATTGGCCGAGGAAAAGAAAGTACCGGTCTATGCGTTCTGCGAGGATGTCGCGGCGTCGGGCGGCTATTGGCTGGCAACCGCGGCCGACGAAATCCATGCCGACGCCTCGTCCATCGTCGGCTCGATCGGGGTGATCTATGCCGGCTTCGGCCTGACCGGGCTGATCGACAAGCTCGGCGTCGAGCGGCGGATTCACACCGCCGGCGACAACAAGTCGTTCCTCGATCCCTTCTCGCCGGAGCAGGAAAAGGATGTCGCCCGCCTCCGCGCGCTGCAGGACGAGATCCATGCGGCCTTCGTCGCCCAGGTCAAGGGGCGCCGCGGCGGCCGGCTGAAGGATCCGGAAGATGCTGAGCTGTTTTCCGGCGCGTTCTGGGCCGGGCAGGGCGCCTTGGACCGCGGGCTGATCGACGGCATCGGCGACATCCGGACGGTGATGCGGGCTCGTTTCGGGGCCAAGGTCCGGCTGCGCCGGGTCAACCCGCCGTCGGGCGGCTGGCTGCGGCGGCGACTCGGGCTGGACGGCGGGGCGCTGGCCGACGGGGCGCTCGCGGCGGTCGAGCACCGCCTGGCAATGGCGAGGTACGGGCAGTGAATCCGGTCAAGATCATCCTGCTGCTGGTTGCCATCGGCGTCGCCTGGTACGGCTGGCAGATCTGGCGCAAGAAGAAGATCGCCGCCGAGCAGGCCCAGGCCCGGCGCGACGTGCGCGCCATCCAGGACATGGTCGCCTGCCCGCATTGCGGCGTCTATCTGCCGGCGGGATCGAACCACGATTGCCAGGAAAAAACCGGTCAAAACACGCGTTGACCGGGCAGGGCGGCACCGTTATTTTGCGCCGCATTCACGTCATCCCGCTGTCACGCCGAGCCGCGAAGAATCAACGATGTCGCATTCCGGGGCGTTGACGCCTCCCTCCTTCCAGGACCTCATCCTCAAGCTCCTGACCTACTGGGCCGGTCAGGGATGCATCATGATGCAGCCCTACGACATGGAGGTCGGCGCCGGCACGTTCCATCCCGCGACGACCTTGCGCGCGCTGGGGCCTGAGCCGTGGAACGCGGTCTACGTCCAGCCGTCGCGCCGCCCCAAGGATGGCCGCTATGGCGAGAATCCCAATCGTCTGCAGCACTATTATCAGCTGCAGGTCATCCTGAAGCCCAATCCCTCCAACATCCTCGAACTCTATCTCGGCTCGCTCGCCGCGATCGGGATCCGGCCGGAGGAGCACGACATCCGCTTCGTCGAGGATGACTGGGAAAGCCCGACGCTGGGTGCCTGGGGCCTGGGTTGGGAAGTCTGGTGCGACGGGATGGAGGTGACGCAGTTCACCTATTTCCAGCAGGTCGGCGGTTTCGACTGCAACCCGGTCGCCGGCGAGATCACCTACGGTCTCGAACGCCTTGCGATGTACGTCCAGGGCAAGAATTCGGTCTACGACCTCGACTGGAACGGCCGCGGAAATACCTATGGCGAGGTCTATCTGCAGTCCGAGCGCGAATTCTCGGCCTACAACTTCGAACATGCCGATACCGAGATGCTGTTCCGCCACTTCGTCGATGCCGAGAAGCAGTGCGCCCAGCTGATCGACGCCAAGCTGGCGCTGCCTGCCTACGACCAGTGCATGAAGGCCAGCCACACCTTCAACCTGCTCGACGCCCGCGGCGTCATTTCGGTGACCGAGCGCGCCGCCTATATCGGCCGCGTGCGCGCGCTGGCCAAGGCCTGCGCCGAACAATGGCTGCGCAATCGCGGCCATCTGCCGGCCGTGGGGGTCTGATCATGGCCGAACTGCTGCTGGAACTGTTCTCCGAGGAAATCCCCGCGCGCATGCAGAAGCGGGCGGCCGACGACCTGCTCCGCCTCGTCTCCGAGCGCCTGACGCAGAACGGTCTCGCCTTCACCGCTGCCGCTGCCTGGTCGACGCCGCGCCGGCTGGGCCTGTCGATCGACGGGCTGCCGACCGCGCAGGCCGACATCCGCGAAGAAAAGAAGGGGCCGCGCGTCGGTTCGCCCGACAAGGCGATCGAAGGTTTCCTGCGCGGCGCCGGGCTCACCAGCCTCGACCAGTGCGAGAAGCGGTCGGACGGCAAGGCCGAGTTCTGGTTTGCGGTGATCGAGCGGCGCGGCCGCCCCGCGGCGGAGGTGCTGCCCGGCCTGCTGGCCGAGGCGATCAACGCGCTGCCCTGGCCGAAGTCGATGCGCTCCGGCTCGTCGTCCTTCCGCTGGGTACGGCCGCTGCATGCCATCGTCTGCCGTTTCGACGGCGCGGTGGTGCCGGTCGAGGTGGGGGGTGTCACGGCCGGTTCGGAAACCCGTGGTCATCGGTTCCTGTCGCACGGCCCCGTCGTGGTCGGCGACACCGCGGATTATCGCGCCAAGCTTGCCGCCGCCCATGTCGTGCTGGAGCGTGACGAGCGCGCCGCGATCATCACCCGCGATGCCCAGGCCGCCTGTGCCCGCGAAGGCGTGCGCTGGGTCGAGGATGCCGGGCTGCTCGACGAGGTCGTCGGCCTCATCGAATGGCCGGTCGTGCTGACCGGGCGGATCGACGAAGCCTTCATGTCGGTGCCGCGCGAGGTGCTGACCACGTCGATGCGGACGCATCAGAAGTATTTCGCCGCCGAGACCGCCGACGGCAACCTTGCGCCGCGCTTTGTCGTTGTCGCGAACATGCTGACCGTCGATGGCGGCGCGCAGGTGATCGCGGGCAATGAAAAGGTGCTGCGCGCCCGCCTCTCGGACGCCAAGTTCTTCTGGGACGAGGATCGCAAGGCGCGGCTGGAAAGCCGCGTCGCGGCACTCGACGGCATCGTGTTCCACGCCAAGCTCGGCACGCTCGGCGAAAAGGTGGCGCGGCTGCGCGGGCTGGCCAAGGCGGTCGCCGTGGCGATGGGCGCCGACGGCGAGGCCGCAGACCGCGCCGCGTTGCTGGCCAAGGCGGATCTGACCACCGGCATGGTCGGCGAATTCCCCGAACTGCAGGGCATCATGGGCCGCTACTACGCCCGCCACGACGGCGAGGCCGAGGCGGTGGCCGAGGCCGTGGCCCTGCACTACCAGCCCCAGGGCGGTACCGCCTGCCCGAAGGCGTCCGAGCATCCGGTCGCCGTCGCGGTCGGCATCGCCGATCGTCTCGACACGCTGGCGGGTTTCTTCAAGGTCGACGAGAAGCCGACGGGATCGAAGGATCCGTTCGCGCTGCGCCGCGCCGCGCTCGGCCTGATTCGCCTGGTGCTCGAAAACGGCCTGCGCCTGTCGCTGCGTCCGCTGCTCGACCTCGCGGTCGCGCAGCATCGGGCGGCGACCGTCGGCGATCGCGACGTCGTGGCCGAACTGGTCGAATTCATCGCCGATCGGCTGCGCGTCAGCCTGGCCGAGCAGGGGATCCGTCACGACCTGGTCGCGGCGGTGTTCGCCAAGGGGCTCGACGACGATATCGTCCGGCTGTTTGCCCGGGTCGAGGCGCTGAAGGGTTTCCTGGCCGAAGATGACGGGGCCAACCTCCTGATCGCCTATCGCCGCGCCGCCAACATCGTGCGGATCGAGGAAAAGCGCGACGGGACCAGCTTCGACGGCATCGTCGATTCCGCGTTGCTGGCCCAGCCGGAGGAAACCGCGCTGGTCGCGGTGCTGGACGAATTCGGCCACAAGGCTGCCGGAAAGCTCGGCGATGAAGATTTCGTCGGGGCCGGTGCCGAACTCGCCGGGCTGCGGGGCCCGGTCGATGCCTTCTTTGCCGCCGTCACCGTCAATGCGGACGACGCGGCGTTGCGCGTCAACCGGCTGCGGCTGCTCGCCCGCATCCGGGCGACGCTCGACCAGCTTGCCGACCTGTCGAAGATCGAGGGATAAGACACATGGCTGCCAAGTCCAAGGCCAAGGCCAAAGCGCCGGCGAAGAAGACCGCCGCGAAAGTCGCGGTCAAGAAGGTTGTCGCCACGAAGGCCCCGGCCAAGGCCGCAGCCCCCAAGAAGATCGTCGCGAAGAAGGACGTGACGCCCAAGGCGGCGCCGAAGTCGTCGGCTGCGGCCAAGGCCAAGTGGGTCTACACCTTCGGCGACGGCCGGGCCGAGGGCCGGGCCGAGATGCGCAGCCTGTTGGGCGGCAAGGGCGCCAATCTCGCCGAGATGAGCAATCTCGGCCTGCCGGTGCCCCCGGGCTATACGATCACCACCGAGGTCTGCACCTGGTACTACGACAACGGCAAGTCCTACCCGCCGGGCCTGGAGGCCCAGGCCGCTGCGGCGTTGGCCCAGGTCGAGAAGCTGGTCGGCGCCAAGTTCGGCGACGTCAGGAACCCGTTGCTGGTCTCGGTCCGTTCGGGCGCGCGCGCTTCGATGCCCGGCATGATGGATACCATCCTCAATCTCGGCCTCAACGACGAGACCGTGGTCGGGCTGGCGAAGCAGTCGGGCAACGAGCGCTTCGCCTGGGACAGCTACCGCCGCTTCATCCAGATGTATTCGGGCGTCGTGCTCGATGTCGGCCATGAGCATTTCGAGGACATCCTCGAGATGCACAAGGAGGACAAGGGCGTCAGCCTCGATACCGAACTCGATGCCGAGGACTGGAAGGAAGTTGCAGCCAAGTACAAGAAGATGGTCCAGAAGCATCTGGGCCGTCCGTTCCCGCAGGACGTGCACGAACAGCTCGCCGGCGCCGTCGCCGCGGTGTTCGCCAGCTGGATGAACGCCCGCGCGATCAAGTATCGCGAACTCCATGACATTCCCGCTTCGTGGGGTACCGCCGTCAACGTCCAGTCGATGGTGTTCGGCAACATGGGCGACGACAGCTGCACCGGCGTCGCCTTCACCCGCAACCCGTCGAACGGTGAAAAGGCCTATTACGGCGAATACCTTATCAATGCGCAGGGCGAGGATGTCGTGGCCGGCATCCGCACCCCCCAGCAGCTGACCAAGAAGGCGCGGGAAGCCATCGGGGCCAAGCAGCCCTCGATGGAAGAGACCATGCCTAAAGTCTATGCCCAGCTGGTCGCGGTCTTCAAGAAGCTGGAGAAGCACTACGCCGACATGCAGGACATCGAGTTTACCGTGCAGAAGGGTAAGCTCTGGATGCTGCAGACCCGGTCGGGCAAGCGCACCGCGCGCGCCGCGATCAAGATCGCCGTCGACATGGTCCGCGAGAAGCTGATCGACAAGTCGGTGGCCGTTACCCGGATCGAGCCGCAGTCGCTCGACCAGCTGCTCCACCCGACGCCGGACCCCAAGGCGCCGCGCCAGGTCATCGCCCGCGGCCTCGCGGCCTCGCCCGGTGCCGCCGCCGGCAAGGTCGTCTTCCAGGCCGACGAGGCCGAAGCCGCCGCCAACAAGGGCGACAAGGTCATCCTGGTCCGCGTGGAAACCAGCCCGGAAGACATCCATGGCATGCATGCGGCCAAGGGCATCCTGACCGCGCGCGGCGGCACCACCAGCCACGCGGCCGTGGTCGCACGCGGCATGGGCCGGCCCTGCGTCTCCGGTGCCGGTTCGATCAAGATCGACTACGCCGGCAAGTTCATGATGGTCGGCAACAAGAAGATCAGCCACGGCGACATCATCACGATCGACGGCTCGACCGGCGAGGTGATCCTGGGCGAAGTGCCGACGATCGAGCCCGAGCTGTCCGGCGATTTCGGCGAGCTGATGAAGTGGGCCGACAGCTTCCGCAAGCTGAAGGTCCGCGCCAACGCCGAAACCCCGCTCGATTCCGAGACCGCGCGCAAGTTCGGTGCCGAGGGCATCGGGCTGTGCCGCACCGAGCACATGTTCTTCGAGGCCGACCGCATCACCGCGGTGCGCCAGATGATCCTGGCCTCCGACGTCGAGGGCCGCAAGAAGGCCCTGGCCAAGATCCTGCCGATGCAGCGCGACGATTTCGTCAAGCTGTTCCGCATCATGGCCGGCTTGCCGGTCACCATCCGCCTGCTCGACCCGCCGCTGCACGAATTCCTGCCCAAGACCGAGAAGGACTTCGCCGAGGTCGCGGCCGCGGCGGGCGTTTCGGTCACGGCGCTGCGCCTGCGCGACACCGAGCTGCATGAATCGAACCCGATGCTCGGCCATCGCGGCTGCCGTCTCGGCATCACCTACCCCGAGATCTACGAGATGCAGGCCCGGGCGATCTTCGAGGCGGCGGTGGCCGTGTCGAAGGAGTTGAAGAAGACGGTCGAGCCCGAGGTGATGATCCCGCTGGCGCTGTCCAAGCGCGAGCTCGACATCCTCAAGGCCCGGATCGACGCGGTGGCGGCCGAAGTCGGGCGCGAGACCGGGGCCAAGATCCGCTACCTGGTCGGCACGATGATCGAACTGCCGCGCGCGGCGCTGCGCGCCGGCGAGATCGCCGAGACCGCCGAGTTCTTCTCGTTCGGCACCAACGACCTGACCCAGACCACGCTGGGCATCAGCCGCGACGATTCAGCCTCGTTCATCGACGACTACATCCGGGCCGGGGTGTTCGAGCGCGACCCGTTCGCGGGCCTCGACCAGGATGGGGTGGGCGAACTGGTCGAGATCGCCAAGGAACGCGGCCGCAAGACCCGCCCCGACCTCAAGCTCGGCATCTGCGGCGAGCATGGCGGCGACCCGGCCTCGGTGCGCTTCTGCCACCGCACCGGCCTCGACTACGTCTCCTGCTCGCCCTATCGCGTGCCGATCGCCCGACTGGCGGCCGCCCAGGCCGCGATCGAGGGCGGCAAGGACAAGCCCAGCGAAGCCTGAGACCGTTCTTCAACACCAGAAACCCCGCCGGTCGCCCCGGCGGGGTTTTTCTTTGCGCCGTTGGGCAACCCGCGAAGATCTGACCGTATCGTCCCTTTTGACCAGGATCGGGCCGGGCGTTAATCTATTGCCAGGGCCGGCCATATCAAAGAGTCGACTGGGAGGTATTCGTTCAATGGGGGAAGCTTCACGCCTCGCGGCATCGTCGTGGGGTCGGGCATGACGCGTTTGCGCAATCCCGGCAATCTGATCGGCGGCCTGCTGCTCATCGCGCTCGCGCTGTTCACGTTCTGGCAGACCGCCGATCTCGAAATCGGCCGTGCCATGCGGATGGGGCCGGGATATTTCCCGCGGCTCCTCGCCATTCTGATCTGCGCGATGGGCGTGCTGCTCGTCGCGATCTCGGCCTTCACGCCGGGGCCGAGGCTGGAGCGCTGGAGCTGGGGCAAGCTCGCCCTCGTGCTCGGCGCGATCATCGTCTTCGGCTTCACCGTCCGACCGCTCGGCCTGGTCCTGTCCGGCGCGATCCTGATCGTGCTCTCCACCCTGGCGGCACCCGACAGCCGCTGGAAGGAGACGGCGGTCTTTGGCGTCGGCCTGCTCGCCTTCGTCACCCTGCTGTTCCCGGTGGCGCTCGGCCTGCCGCTCGCCATCTGGCCGAGGTTCTGAGATGGATATCCTGGCAAATCTCTGGCTCGGGCTATCGGTCGCGGCCTCGCCCATCAACATCGCGCTATGCCTGCTCGGCGTGCTCGTCGGCACGCTGATCGGCGTGCTGCCCGGCATCGGCCCGATCGCGACCATCGCGATGCTGCTGCCGATCACCTTCAACCTCGAACCGGTCGGCGCGCTGATCATGCTGGCCGGCATCTACTACGGCGCCCAGTACGGCGGTTCGACCACCGCGATCCTGGTCAACATGCCCGGCGAGGCGACGTCAGTCGTCACCACCCTGGATGGCCATCAGATGGCCCGCCAGGGCAGGGCAGGCGCCGCGCTGGCCATCGCGGCGCTGGGCTCGTTCTTCGCCGGCTGCGTCGCCACCGTGGTCATCGCCGTGCTCGGCCCGATCCTGTCCAAGGTGGCGCAGAGCTTCGGTCCGGCCGAATACTTCTCGCTGATGGTGGTCGGGCTGATCGCCGCAACGGTGCTGGCCTCGGGCTCGGTGATCAAGGCGATCGCGATGATCCTGGTCGGGCTGCTGCTCGGCACCGTCGGGTCCGACATCGAGACCGGCGCCCAGCGCCTGACCTTCGATATCGGCGAACTGGCCGACGGCATCAATTTCACCACCCTCGCCATCGGCCTGTTCGGCATCGCCGAGATCATCCGCAACCTGGAGCGGCCGGAAGAGCGCGGCGTGCTCGATCGCAAGATCACCGGGCTGATGCCGACCTGGGCCGACATCAGGCAGTCGTTCCCGGCGGTGCTGCGCGGCACCACGCTCGGCTCGATCCTCGGCATCCTGCCGGGCAACGGCGCTGTGCTGGCGCCCTATGCCTCCTACACCCTCGAAAAGAAGATCGCCGACGATCCCCGCCGGTTCGGCAAGGGGGCGATCGAGGGGGTGGCGGGGCCGGAATCGGCGAACAACGCGGGCGCCCAGACCTCGTTCATCCCGCTGCTGACCCTCGGCATCCCGCCCAACGCGGTGATGGCGCTGATGGTCGGCGCGATGACCATCCACGGCATCATTCCCGGCCCGAAGGTGATGGAGTCGAACCCGACGCTGTTCTGGGGCATGATCGCGTCGATGTGGATCGGCAACCTCTTGCTGGTCGTGATCAACCTGCCGCTGATCGGGCTGTGGGTGCGGCTGCTGAAAGTGCCCTACCGGCTGCTGTTTCCGGCGATCCTGGTGTTCTGCTGCATCGGCGTCTACACGCTGAACAACTCGGCCGTCGACGTGGTGCTGGTCGCCGTCTTCGGGTTCGTCGGCTACGGGCTGCTCAAGCTCGGGTTCGAGCCGGCGCCGATGCTGCTCGCCTTCGTGCTGGGGCCGCTGATGGAAGAGAACCTGCGGCGGGCCTTCCTGATCTCGCGCGGCGACCCGATGGTGTTCGTCCAGCGTCCGATCAGCCTGGGCCTGTTGCTGGTCGCGCTGGCGTTGCTCGCCGTCGTCGTCCTGCCCGCGGTGCGCAAGAAGCGCGAAGAGGCATTCCAGGAAGACTGACCGGCTCAATCGATTTCATGGGAGGAGATATCAATGCGCCTTAACACCGTTGCCGCAGCGTTCGGCCTGATCGGGCTGGTCGCCACCGCCGGGGCCGCCCAGGCCCAGGACTATCCGACGCGGCCGATCACCATGGTGGTGCCGTTTGCCGCCGGCGGTCCGACCGATACGGTCGCTCGCCTGATCGGCCAGTCGATGAGCAAGACGCTCGGCCAGCAGGTCGTGATCGAGAATGTCGGCGGTGCCGGCGGCACGCTGGGTGCTGCCCGTGTCGCCAAGGCCGATGCCGACGGCTACACCGTGCTGCTGCATCACATCGGCATGGCCACCGCCGCCACGCTCTACCGCAAGCTGCCCTACAAGCTGCCGGACGATTTCGCCGGTGTCGGCCTGGTCACCGACGTGCCGATGACGATCGTGGCCAAGAAGGACTTCCCGGCCAAGGATCTCAAGGAACTGATCACCTATGTCCGCGCCAACAAGGACAAGGTGACGCTGGCGAATGCCGGCGTCGGCTCGGCCTCGCATCTCTGCGGCATGCTGTTCATGTCGGGCATCGAAGTCTCGCTGACCACCGTGCCCTACAAGGGCACGGGCCCGGCGATGAACGACCTTGCCGGGGGCCAGGTCGACCTGATGTGCGACCAGACCACCAACACCACCGGCCAGATCAAGGGCGGCTCGATCAAGGTTTATGCGGTCACCTCGAAGACCCGCGTCCCCTCGCTGCCCGACGTCCCGACCACGACCGAGGCCGGGGCGCCCAACGTGCAGGTCGGCATCTGGCACGGCGTCTACGTGCCGAAGAACACGCCGGCACCGGTGGTCGCCAAGCTCGAGGGTGCCTTGCAGGCCGCGCTGAAGGACGAAACCATCAAGGCCCGCTTCGCCGATCTCGGTACCGAGCCGGAGCCGATGGACCGTGCCACCCCGGCCGCCCTCAATGCCTATCTGAAGGCCGAGATCGACCGCTGGGCCCCGGTCATCAAGGCGGCCGGCGTCTACGCCGACTGATTTAGCCATGGCGGGCGGCACCCGATCCCGGGTGCCGCCCTTTTCTTTTGCCGGACGTGATTGCTGTCAATGAAAGTAAGTGAATAGCGCGTAGCCTTGTCCCGTCATTCCACGAGGACGGAGACCGGCCATGGTCGCGATCACGGCACCGACGAAACGGCAACTCGACGATCTGGTTCAGCCCTATCTGGAGAACCAGCCGACCGGACTGGCCTTCGCCATCGGTTATGCCAGCCCCCAGATCGCGGGCGGCGGCGGCGTCCATCTCAGCGGCAATCTGGTCGACCAGTTTCAGCAGCCGATGGCGCTCGGCCACGACACGCTGTTCGAGATCGCGTCGGTCTCGAAGACCTTCACGGCGACCCTCTACGCCTATCTGCTGGGCAGCTACGGCAATCCGAACCCGACCCTCGGCGATTTCTTCGCCGATGCCCGCCGCCATCGCATAGGCAGCCAGTTCTACGGCATCGGCATCGCCGAGCTGCTCAACTATACCTCCGGCCTGCCGGCCGACAACGATGTGGCCTTCGGCCCGCCGCACTGGCCGCAGCCCTATACGGTACCTGGGATGTGCGGTTTCCTCGACATGACGACCTATCAGCCGACGGGCACGGGCACCGCCTACAGCTATTCCAATCTTGGCTTCGCCCTTGCCGCAGCCGTCGCCCAGCGCATGGCGGGCCAGGAGGACGCGTCGTTTGTCGAGCTGATGCACAAATGCGTCTTCAAGCCCCTCGGCATGACCGAAACCACCTATTTCGGCCGTACCGACATCGCGCGGCTGCCGCTCGGCTACACCTATTCCAGCCAGACCGCCTATGCCCCTGCCCGCCCGGGCTGGCCCGGGTTTCCGGCTTACAACGGCGCCGGCGGCGTCGTTTCCACCCCGGCCGACATGCAGACCTGGCTGCGCTACAACATGGGGATCGCCCAGAACGGCTCGCTGACCCCGCTGCTGCCGGCGCTGCAGTTGCCGACGACGACGGTGACGACCAAACACGGAGCCCAGCTCGGTCTCGGCTGGTTCCTGTCGCCCGCCGACGCCGCGTCGCCGGTGGTGTGGAAGGATGGCGAGATCGCCGGCTGCAACAGCTATGTCCTGTTCCTGCAGTCGGACGCGCCGGGCAGCGTCGCGTCCGAAGCCGGCGTCTTCGTGCTGACCAATGCTTCCGGGCTGAAGACCGACAAGGGCGTCGAAATAGTCGCCGCGCTGGCCCAGGACGTCCTGGCGCTGATGCAGGGCCAGGACGTCGGGGCCGAAGGGCCAGTCTGGCAGCGGCTGGTCGGCCGGCTGCCAGATCTGTGAAGCTCAGTCGATGACGATGCGCGGGCCCTGGCGGACGCCACGGCCCGCGTCGATCTTGGCGCGCACCGCCTCGGCGATCGCGCGGTAGGCCTGGGCATGGGCACCGTCGGGCTGGGAAGCCACGATCGGGGCGCCGCCGTCCGAGGTTTCGCGGATCGCGATGTCGAGCGGCACTTCGCCGAGGAAGTCGCAGCCCAGTTCCTCGGCCGTGCGGCGGGCACCGCCATGGGCGAAGATTTCCGACCGGTGGCCGCAATTCGGGCAGCAGAAATAGCTCATGTTCTCGACGATGCCGAAGACCGGCACGTCGACCTTGCGGAACATGTTCAACCCCTTGCGGGCGTCGAGCAGCGCAATGTCCTGCGGGGTCGAGACGATTACCGCGCCAGCCAGCGGCACGCGCTGGGCCATGGTGAGCTGGGCATCGCCGGTGCCCGGCGGCAGGTCGACGACGAGGACGTCGAGCGTGCCCCACTCGACCTCGCGCAGCATCTGGTCGAGCGCCGAGACGACCATGGGGCCGCGCCAGATCATCGGCGTATCCTCGGGCACCAGGAACCCCATCGACATGCAGGGCAGGCCCCAGCCGACCATCGGCTTGAGCTTCTTGCCATCGGTCGTCTCCGGCCGGCCGGAGAGCCCGAGTAGCCGCGGCACCGACGGTCCGTAGATGTCGGCATCGAGCAGCCCGACCTTGAGGCCCAGCGCCTTCAGCCCCAACGCCAGGTTGACGGCGGTGGTCGACTTGCCGACCCCGCCCTTGCCGGAAGCGACGGCGATGATCGAGGCGATGCCCGGCACCCCGGGCTTCTGGCCGACGGTCGGCTGGCCGGCGGGACGCGGTGCATGCTGGTGGCCGGCGTGGCCATGGTCGTGGCCGCCGCGCGGCGCCTGGCGGCTGCCGGCCGGCGCCTCGGCGGTCAGGATGGCCGAAACCGAGGTCACGCCGGGCAGGCGGGCGACCGCCTCCTCGCAGGCGCGCCGCAACGGCTCGCCCTGCTGGCCGACCGCGGCGGGGACTTCGACGACGAAGCCGACGTTCGAGCCCTTGACCACCAGGCCGGAAATCATTCCGGCTGAAATCACGTCCTGGCCGGTGCGCGGATCCGTGACGCGGGAAAGCGCGCTGCGGATCGTCTCGGCGGAAACCTCAGCCATCCCTGAAAACTCCTGCTGTCCTGCGAAGCGATATAGGGGTTAAATCCGGGAGCGTTCAACTGTCGTTTTCCAGCCTTTGGGCAGGTGCTGGAACAAAACTGCAACCTGATCTTTAATCCCTCTTCCTGCATCAATTATTTTTTTGATTTAACTATTCGCTAGGGACGAGACGCCCCAGTTACAAGGGGTTATCAAATGGTTCCCGAGCGGCTATAAGCACCCGCGGCTTTCGTGGAGGTATTTTTCATGCCCTGGAGCAATCAAGGCGGCGGCGGACCCTGGGGACAGGGTGGCGGCAGCGGCGGTGGCAATCGCGGCCCCTGGGGGCAGGGCCCGCGCGGCCCCGGCGGCGGCGGCCAGCCGCCCGACCTGGAGGAAATGCTGCGCCGTGGCCAGGACCGCATGCGCGGCATGCTGCCGCAGGGATCGCTCGGCGGCAAAGGGCTGATCGCGCTGATCGTCATCGGCCTCGTGGCCTGGGCAGCGTCCGGGTTCTATCGTGTGGCCCCGGACGAGCAGGGCGTGGTGCTGCGCTTCGGCGCCTTTACCGGTACGACCCAGCCCGGCTTGAACTATCACCTGCCCTGGCCGATCGAGACCGCGCTGACGCCCAAGGTGACGCGCGTCAATCGTGAGGAAGTCGGTTTCCGCTCGGGCATCGACGGGGCGTCGCGCGGCTCGTCGCTGCGCCAGGTGCCGCAGGAAAGCCTGATGCTGACCGGCGGCGAGAACATCGTCGACATCGACTTCGTCGTGTTCTGGCAGATCCGCGACGCCGGCGAATACCTGTTCAACATCGAGAACCCGCCGTCGACGATCAAGGCCGTGGCCGAGAGCGCGATGCGCGAGGTGATCGGCAAGAATCAGATCCAGCGTATCCTGACCGAGGGCCGCCAGCCGATCGAGCAGGCTACCCAGCAGCTGATGCAGCAGGTGCTGGACGGCTACAAGGCCGGCGTGCTGATCACCCAGGTCAACCTGCAGCGGGTCGACCCGCCGTCGCAGGTCATCGACGCCTTCCGCGACGTGCAGGCAGCTCAGGCCGACCGGGAGCGGGCGCAGAACGAGGCCGAGGCCTATCGCAACGACGTGATCCCGCGCGCCCGCGGCGAGGCGCAGCGCGCCATCCAGCAGGCCGAGGCCTACAAGCAGGAGGTCATCGCCAACGCCCAGGGTGACGCCGCCCGCTTCACCTCGGTCTACAACGAGTACAAGGCTGCGAAGGACGTGACCGCCAAGCGCATGTATCTGGAAACCATGGAGCACATCCTGCGCGGCATGAACAAGGTGATCGTCTCGAACGGCACCTCGGCCGCGGGTGCCGGCGGCACGGCCGGCGGGGGCGGGGTGGTGCCCTATCTGCCGCTGCCCCAGCTGCAGGCCAATCCGAACCGGGGGACCAAGTGATGAACCGCGGGATCCTGATCGTCGTCGGCCTGATCGTCCTGGGCCTGTTCGTCCTGTTCGGCTCGGTCTTCACCGTCAACCAGACCCAGCAGGCCCTGGTCCTGCAGCTGGGCGAGCCGGTGCGGATGATTCGCGAGCCCGGGCTGAAGTTCAAGCTGCCGTTCATCCAGAACGTCACCTACTTCGACAAGCGCATCCTGTCGCTCGACGCGCCGCCCGAGGAAATCATCGCCGCCGACCAGCGCCGGCTGGTGGTCGATTCCTTCGCGCGCTTCCGTATCGTCGACGTGCTGAAGTTCTTCCAGACCCTGGGCAACGAGACGGTCGCCCGGTCGCGCCTGGCCTCGCAGCTCAACTCGGCCCTGCGCCGGGTGTTGGGCAGCCAGGACTCGATCGCGGTGATCTCGGGCGAGCGCGCCCAGCTGATGACCGAGATCGCCAGGATCGTGAACGTCGAGGCCGCACGCTTCGGCATCGAGATCATCGATGTCCGCATCAAGCGCGCCGACTATCCCGACACGATCAGCCAGGCGATCTTCCGCCGGATGCAGACCGAGCGCGAGCGTGAGGCCAAGGAAATCCGGGCGCAGGGCTTCGAACTGTCCGAGCGTATCCGCGCCGATGCCGACCGCCAGCGGACCATCCTGATCGCCGAGGCGCGCCGCCAGTCGGAAACCCTGCGCGGCGAAGGCGACGGCACGCGGACGAAGATCTTCGCCGACGCGGCGAACCTCGACCCCGAGTTCTTCGCCTTCTATCGCTCGCTTCAGGCCTACAGCCACGCCCTCCAGACCAACGACACCACCATGCTGTTGTCGCCGGACATGGAGTTCTTCCGCTACATGACGACCATGCCCGGGTCCGCCCAGGCCAAGTAGAGAAGACGACGGCACCCAAGGCACGGCGAGACAGCAATGTCTCGCCGTTGTCATGTTCAGCCGTTATGGGAGAGGCGCCAGCAGTCCTGCCGATCGGATAGCCGATGATCGATCTTGCCACCGCCCTCGCCGAGTACGAAGCCTGGATGCGCGAACACCTGCCGGTGGTCGACGAAGGCGGCTTGGCCGAGAAGGCAAGCGCCATTGCCGACAGTGCGTTTGCGTTCCTGCGCGGCAATTTCCCCTGGTGGCTGGTCCGCTGGCGCGAGCATGAGCGCGATTTTGCCGACGCCCCCGCCGTGGTCGCCGTGGGCGATCTGCATGTCGAGAATTTCGGCACCTGGCGCGATGCCGAGGGGCGGCTGATCTGGGGCATCAACGATTTCGACGAAGCCTACCCGCTGCCGGTGGCCCATGACCTCATCCGACTTGCCGTCTCGGCGCGGCTGGCGATCGAGGAGGAGCGGCTGTTCTACGACCCCGACGAAGCGGTCAAGGACATCCTGCGCGGCTATCGCGCGGCGCTGGCCCGTGGCGGCCGGCACTTCATCCTGGAGACCGACGACCTCGACTGGCTCCGCCGGCTGGCCAAGCGCCAGCTGCGCTCCAATTCCGGCTTCTGGCGGCGCTCCGAACGCTGGCTGCCGTCGGGCCGCGAGGACAAGACCGCCATCGCGCTGCTGCGGGCCCAGCTCGAGCAGCGCGACGGTGCGGAACTGTTGCGCGTCGCCTCGCGTCGGGCCGGCATCGGCAGCCTGGGCCGGCCGCGCGTCGTCGCGCTCGCATCCTGGCGCGGCGGGCTGATCGCGCGCGAGGCCAAGGCGCTGCTGCCGTCGGCGGTATGCTGGCTGCGTCGCGAGAAGGGCGATCCGCTGGCGCTGATCCGGCGAATCGAGGCCAATGCGATCCGGTCGCACGACCCCTGCCGGGTCCTGACGCCGAAATGGCTGGTGCGGCGCCTGTCGCCGGAATCGGACAAGATCGACCTGCGCAAGAGCCTTGGCGACGACGATGCCTCGCGCCTGCTGGAAGCCATGGGCCAGGAAGTCGCCAACGTTCACCTCGGTACCGCCCACGAACCGGAGGCGATCATCGCCTGGCTCGACCGGCGGCCGAAGAAATGGCTGGTCGAGATCAGCGAAGTGCTGGGCGACGCGATTACCGACGACTGGCGCGACTACGTTCGCGCGCTGAAGCCGGCCAAGCTGCGCAACGCCGGGTAGGGCCTGCAGGCCAGCCCGATGAACTTTTCGTAAGCGGCCCGCGACAGCTTGAAGCCACTGGCCGAACGGCCTAATTCTTGTCGTCACCGTGCGGCAGCGGGCCGCGGAAGACGGGCAAGGAGCGATTCGGATGTTTGGCGGGCTGATCGAGGTTGGACGGATGTCTTGGGTGCGCCGTGGCGGCGCGGCCTTCCTGGTCCTGCTGGCGATGGCCGGGCCGGCGGCCTTGCCCCAGCCCGTCCAGGCCCGCGCGGTCGTCGATTCCTATGCCGATCTCGTCGAGAAGCTGCTGCCCGCCGTGGTCAACATCTCGACCACCCAGGCCGCGCCGGAGGCCGACAAGAAGCGTCAGGAAGCCCTGCCCAAGCTGCCGCCGGGCTCGCCGTTCGAGGAATTCTTCAAGGACTTCTTCGATCGCCAGCAGCGTGGCGGCGGCCCGGCCAAGCCCGTCACCTCGCTCGGCTCCGGCTTCGTCATCGATCCGAAGGGTTACGTGGTCACCAACAACCACGTGATCGCCGATGCCGACCAGATCAAGGTGATCCTGCAGGACAACACCGAACTGCCGGCCAAGCTGATCGGCAAGGACCCCAAGACCGACCTCGCCCTGCTGAAGGTCGAGCCGAAGTCGCCGCTGCCATCGGTGAAATGGGGTGATTCCGACAAGTCGCGGGTCGGTGACGGCGTCATCGCCATCGGTAACCCGTTCGGCCTGGGCGGCACGGTGACCGCCGGTATCGTGTCGGCGCGTGGCCGCAACATCCGGTCCGGCCCCTATGACGACTTCATCCAGACCGACGCCTCGATCAACAAGGGCAATTCGGGCGGGCCGCTGTTCAACATCAATGGCGAGGTGATCGGCATCAATACCGCGATCTTCTCGCAGTCCGGCGGATCGATCGGCATCGGCTTCGCGCTGCCGTCCAATCTCGCCAAGCCGGTCGTCGCCCAGCTGATGGAATTCGGCCGGACCAAGCGTGGCTGGCTCGGCGTCAACATCCAGTCGGTGACCGACGAGATCGCCGAGAGCCTCGGGCTCGACAAGGCGCGCGGCGCGCTGGTCGCCCGGGTGATGGAGAACGGTCCGGCCGCCCAGGCCAAGATCGAGGCCGGCGACGTCATCCTCTCGTTCGACGGCAAGCCGGTGACCAACATGAATGCGCTGCCCCGCATCGTCGCCGAGACGCCGATCGGCAAGAAGGCGGCGGTCGAGGTGTGGCGCGGCGGCAAGAGCCGGGCGCTGACCGCGACGGTCGGCGAACTCGACGAGTCGCAGGACCAGGTCGCGGCGGTCTCGCCGACCGAGAAGAAGGCCCCGACGAAGACGCCAAGTGAAAAGAGCCTCGACGCGCTCGGCATCAAGCTTGCCCCGCTGTCGCCCGAACTGCGCAGCCGTTTCAACCTTCCGGACGATGCGCGTGGCGTGGTTGTGACGGAGGTCACAGACGACGGGCCCGCCGCACAGCGAGATGTGCAGCCGGGCGATCTGATCCTCGAAGTGGGGCAGAACGAGGTCAAGACCCCGGACGACGTGATCGGCCGCGCCAAGGAAGCGCAGGGCCAGAAGCGTCGGTCCGTCCTGGTCCTGCTCCAGCGTGGCGCCGATCGCCGCTATCTGACCATCCCCTTCAAGGGATGAGCCACCGCCGTGCCGGGACGATGCGTCCCGGCACCGGCGGCAGCGGGTGACGCCGTCTCACGGGATGTAGCCGCTTGCCCGCGGGCGCCTTGACGCGCGCGCGGACGCCGGCTGGAAAGGTTCGTCATGCGTTTTGCGGCCGCGCTTGCGCTGTTTGCCGCCCTTGCCCTGGCGCCGATCGGCGCGCAGGCAGGCTCACTGTCCGTCGACAAGGTGACGATGGTCGCGCCCGGCGGATCCGGCACCACCGCGGAGACTGTCGCCAAGCTCATTGCGCCCGGCATGTCGCGCGTCCTGGGCATGCCGGTCGAGGTCGTGGCGATGGATGGCATCGACGCGTTGCGTCGGCTGGAAAAAGGCCAGCCCGATGGCTCGCTGGTCGCCGTCGCCGACCCGCTGACCCTGGCGCTCTACTGGGAAGGCGAGGCCAATAACGGCCGCAACCACCCGCTGCTGACCTCGATCGCCAAGATCACCGATGGGCTCTCCTATGCGCTGGTGGTGCCCGAGGCATCGCCGATCCGGGATTGGCCGGCTTTCGCCTCGGCCGCCCGGCTCGGCCAGTTGCGGCTGGCGCATTTCGGCTATGGCACCACGTTCGGCATCGCCGTCACGATGATGGAACAGGTACTGGGCGTCCGTTTCGTCGATGTGCCCGCGACCAACACCGCCGATCTCGTGGCCGCGACCGGCCAGGGCAAAGCCGAGGCCGCGCTGGTCACCTCGTATTCGGTCGGCCGCAACGTCGCGGGCATGCGTCCGTTGCTGACCTTCGGCGCCGACCGCTATCCGGGCTTCGACAATGTGGCGACGCTGAGCGAGGTCACCGGCGATCGCCGCTATGCCTTCACGTCCAGCCTCGCTTTGTTCGGCCCGCCCCTGATGCGGCGTGGCGCGCAGGAAGCGATCGAGAACGCACTTGTCAAGGTCGGCCGGGACCCGGCCGTGCAGAAGGCGGCGGTGGCCGAGCATCTGCCGCTGAATGTCGGCGACGAATCGGTACTGGATGCGACGCTCGACCGCGACCAGCGGGTCGTCGCTCGCATCGGTTACGTGCCGGGGCTGCGTTAACCGCCGACGAACTCGTCCTCGCGATAGCCCTGCAGGTAGAGCAGGGCGGTGAGGTCGCAATGGTCGACGCGGATGCCGGCCGCCGCCGCGACCACCGGCTTGGCATGATAGGCCACGCCGAAGCCGGCGCGGCCGAGCATCGCCAGATCGTTGGCGCCGTCGCCCACCGCGATCGTCGCCTCGAGGTCGAGCCCGCGGACGGCCGCCAGTTCCTCCAGCGAGGCGAGCTTGGCTTCGCGGCCCAGGATCGGCTCGGCCACGGTGCCGGCAAGCTGGCCTTCCTCGACGACGAGCAGGTTGGCGCGATCCTCGTCGAAGCCGAGCTCCATCCGGATCCGGCTGGTGAACCAGGTGAAGCCGCCCGATACCAGCGCGCAATAGGCCCCGTTGGCCTTCATCGTCGCGACCAGGGTGCGGGCGCCCGGCATGATCCGGATCCGGTCGGCCGACTGGGCCAGCGCCCCTTCCGAGAGGCCGCGCAGCAGGGCGACGCGTTCGCGGATCGCGGCGAAGAAGTCGAGTTCGCCGTTCATCGCCGCCCTGGTGATCGCCGCGATCTGCGCGCCGATGCCGGCGATGTCGGCCAACTCGTCCAGCATCTCGTTCTCGATGATCGTCGATTCCATGTCGGCGACCAGCAGGCCCTTCCGGCGCCCGGCAGCGGCGACGACGTTGGCGTCGATCGCCCGGCCGGCGAGGGCTGCCCGGACGAGATCGGCGACGTCGGCGGTCGCCCCGCGGTTGAAGGCCAGCTCGACCGCCTTGCCCGGGGCCAGCCAGCGCAGGTCGTTGACCTGGATGCCGGCGGTGCCGAAGGCGGCCTCGGCCGTGCGCAGGTCGGCGTCGCCGAGGTCCGCATGGGCGGCGGTGAGAACAAGGACATGGGACATCAGACGGCTCCGGCGCGGCAAAGGCGGGCGGACTGTGCCGCGCGCCGGACAATTGCGCAAGCCGGCGTCAGCCGCTATTGCCACGGCATGGGATCGAGCAGAGAGCGCCCCGCCATCGTCGTGATCGGCCCGACCGCCTCGGGCAAGACCGCGCTCGCCATCGCGCTGGCGCGGCGGCTGAACGGCACGGTGGTCAATTTCGATTCGATGCAGGTCTATGCCGAACTGCGCGTCCTGACCGCCCGGCCGACGCCGGCCGAGGAGGCGCTGGTGCCGCACCGCCTGTTCGGTGTGATGCCGGCGGCCGTTGCCTGTTCGGCCGCGCTCTATCGTGAAGCCGCGCTGCCGGTGCTGGACGAAATCGAGGCCGGCGGGCGCCTGCCGGTCCTGGCGGGAGGGACGGGCCTGTATCTGCGCAGCCTGATCGAGGGCATATCGCCGGTGCCGGACGTGCCCGATGCAGTCCGGCAGGCGGTGCGGCGGCGCTTGGCGGCCGAGGGACCGGCGGTGCTGCACGCCCTGCTGGCCGTGCGCGATCCCGCGATGGCCGCGCGGCTCGAGCCCGGCGACAGCCAGCGCCTGGCCCGGGCGGTGGAGGTGCTGGAAGCGACCGCCCGGTCGCTTGCCGACTGGCAGGCTGCGCCGCCCGACGGGCCGCCGTTCGGCCGGCGGCCGTTCGTCATCCGGCTCGATCCGCCGCGCGAGCGCCTCTATGCGCGAATCGACGCCCGCGTCGACGCCATGGTGGCCGACGGGGTGCTCGACGAAGTCCGGCGGGTGCTGGCCCTCGGCCTCGATCCGTCGCTGCCGGCCATGAAGGCCCATGGCCTGCGCGAATTCGGCGATTACCTCGCCGGGCGCTGCACGCTGGAGGACGCGGTGGTTCGTACCCGCCTCGTCACCCGGCATTACGCGAAACGACAGGGTACCTGGGGGCGCAACCAGCTTGCGCCCGATGTCACCCTGGCCGACTTCATCGAGGCGCAACATTTGGAAAGGATTGTCGATCAGCTCTTTCCAAAAATTGACGATTTCCTGTTGACCGTCCCAGACTGACCTTCTAGTTTGCGCTTCCCCGAGCCTAAGGCGGGCGCAAGATCGCGCAGGCCGACGGCGCTTTGCCGACAGATTACATCGGGGTGGAAGGGTGGAAGGTAATGACCGAGATGCGCATGTCCGGCGCCGAACTGTTGTTGAAAGCGCTGGTGGATCAAGGGGTTGACACCGTATTCGGCTATCCCGGCGGGGCCGTGCTGCCGATCTACGATGCCTTGTTCAAGCAGAATGCCATTCGTCATGTCCTCGTACGCCACGAACAGGGCGCGGTACATGCCGCCGAAGGCTATGCCCGGTCGACCGGCAAGCCCGGTGTCGTTCTCGTCACCTCGGGTCCCGGTGCCACCAATGCGGTGACCGGGCTGACCGACGCGCTGATGGATTCCATTCCGATCGTGTGCCTCACCGGCCAGGTGGCGACCCATCTGATCGGCAACGATGCGTTCCAGGAATGCGACACGACCGGCATCACCCGGCCCTGCACCAAGCACAACTGGCTGGTGAAGTCGACCGAGGACCTGGCGCGGACCGTGCACGAGGCCTTCTACGTCGCCACCAATGGCCGCCCTGGCCCGGTCGTCATCGACCTGCCCAAGGACGTGCAGATCAACCAGGGCAGCTATACGCCCCCGGGCGACGTGCGCCACAAGACCTATCGGCCGCGTGTCGACGGCGACGACCGCCAGATCGCCGAGGCGGTGCGGCTGCTGGCCCATGCCAAGCGCCCGATCTTCTATACCGGCGGCGGCATCATCAATTCCGGCCCGCGGGCGGTCGCGGCGCTGCGGGAATTCGCGCGTATCACCGGCGTGCCGGTGACCTCGACGCTGATGGGGCTCGGTGCCTATCCGGCGTCCGACCGGCAGTGGCTGGGCATGCTCGGCATGCACGGCATGTACGAGGCGAACTGGGCGATGCATGACTGCGACGTCATGTTCGCGCTGGGCTCCCGTTTCGACGACCGGGTGACCGGGGCGATCGCGCTGTTTTCGCCGGGGTCGAAGAAGGTTCATGTCGATATCGACCCGTCGTCGATCAACAAGAACGTCGCCGTCGAGATCGGCATCGTCGGCGATGCCGGCCGCATCATCGAGGCGATGATCGCCGAGTGGAAGAAGCAGGGCTACCAGATCGACAAGGCCGCCAACGACGAATGGTGGCGGCAGATCGACCAGTGGCGCGCGAAGAACTGCCTCGCCTATTACAAGTCCGACAAGATCATCAAGCCGCAGTACGCGCTGGAGCGCCTCCATGCGCTGACCGCGGGTCGCAAGACCTATATCTCGACCGAGGTCGGCCAGCATCAGATGTGGGCCGCCCAGTTCATGCGCTTCGACGATCCGAACCGGTGGATGACCTCGGGCGGCCTCGGCACGATGGGTTACGGCCTGCCGGCGGCGATCGGCTGCCAGCTCGGCAATCCCGACGCGCTGGTCATCGACATCGCCGGCGAAGCCTCGATCCTGATGAACATCCAGGAACTGGGCACCGCCTGCCAGTACCGCCTGCCGGTCAAGGTCTTCATCCTGAACAACGAATACATGGGCATGGTGCGCCAGTGGCAGGAACTGCTGCATGGCGGGCGCTATTCGGAGAGCTACTCCGACGCGCTGCCCGACTTCGTCAAGCTGGCCGAGGCCTTCCACTGCGTCGGCATGCGGGTGACCGACCCTGGCGACCTCGACCGCACGATCAAGGAGATGATCGCGATCGACCGGCCGGTCGTCGTCGACTGCATCGTCGACAAGGCCGAGAACTGCTATCCGATGGTGCCCTCGGGCGCTGCCCACAACCAGATGATCCTGGGCGATGGCGCCGGCGTGGCAGCCAAGATCGAGGACAACGGCCTGGCGCTGGTCTGAGCCGCCGGCCCGAAAGGTTTTCTGAAAAGCGATGGAACCCGAAAAGAAGATCCTGAGCCACACCATCTCGGTGCTGGTCGACAACGAGTCCGGCGTGCTGGCGCGCGTCATCGGCCTGTTCTCGGGCCGCGGCTACAACATCGAAAGCCTGACGGTGGCCGAGGTCGACCCGGCCGGCCACCGGTCGCGCATCACCGTCGTGACCTCCGGCACGGCGATGGTGATCGAGCAGATCAAGGCCCAGCTGTCGCGCCTCGTCCCCATCCACCGTGTTTCCGACCTGACGCAGGAAGGCCCGCATGTCGCGCGCGAGCTGGCGCTGGTCAAGGTCGCGGCGGCAGGCGACAAGCGTGTCGAATCGCTGCGCATCGCCGACATCTTCCGCGCCCGGGTCGTCGATTCGACGATCCACAGCTTTGTCTTCGAGATCACCGGCACGACCGACAAGGTCAATGCCTTCGTCAATCTGATGCAGCCCCTCGGGCTCGTCGATGTTTCGCGCACCGGCGTCGCGGCGATCAGCCGCGGACCCGAGCCGATGTAAAGCCCGTCACTGAAAAGACCAGAGTAGAAGAAGAAGGAACTTGACCATGCGTGTGTATTACGACCGCGACGCCGATGTGAACCTGATCAAGGGCAAGAAGGTCGTCATCGTCGGTTACGGCAGCCAGGGCCATGCCCATGCCAACAACCTCAAGGACTCCGGCGTCAAGGACGTGCGCGTGGCCCTTCGTGCCGGTTCGACCGGCATCGCCAAGGCCGAGGCTGCGGGCTTCCAGGTCATGACCCCGCCCGACGCCGCCAAGTGGGCCGACGTGGTGATGATCCTCACCCCCGACGAGCTTCAGGGCGACCTCTACCGCAACGACCTGGCGCCGAACCTGCGCGAAGGCGCGGCGATCGCCTTCGCCCATGGTCTCAACGTCCATTTCAACCTGATCGAGCCGCGCGCCGACCTCGACGTGTTCATGATCGCGCCGAAGGGCCCCGGCCACACCGTTCGTTCGGAATACCAGCGCGGCGGCGGCGTGCCCTGCCTGGTCGCGGTGGCGCAGAACCCGTCGGGCAATGCGCTCGAGCTGGCGCTGTCCTACGCCTCGGCAATCGGCGGCGGCCGCGCCGGCACGATCGAGACCACCTTCCGCGAGGAATGCGAGACCGACCTGTTCGGCGAGCAGGCGGTGCTGTGCGGCGGCCTGGTCGAGCTGATCAAGGCCGGCTACGAGACCCTCACCGAGGCCGGCTACGCCCCGGAAATGGCCTATTTCGAGTGCCTGCATGAAGTGAAGCTGATCGTCGACCTCATCTACGAGGGCGGCATCGCCAACATGAACTACTCGATCTCCAACACCGCGGAATACGGCGAATACGTCACCGGCCCGCGCATCATCACCGCCGAGACCAAGGCCGAGATGAAGCGCGTGCTGGGCGACATCCAGTCGGGCCGCTTCACCCGCGACTGGATGCTGGAAAACAAGGTCAACCAGACCTCGTTCAAGGCGACCCGCGCCGCCTCGGCCGCCCATCCGATCGAGGAAGTCGGCGCCAAGCTGCGCGCGATGATGCCCTGGATCGCCAAGAACAAGCTGGTCGACAAGGCCAAGAACTGATCGCCTTACCGGTCGAGGGGGCGGGGGCGATGGCGACGTCGCCCCCTTCGCTTTTGGGAGGCGGCGATGGAACCAGAACGCTCGAAATGGCAGGCGATAGGCCGCGGCTTCCGCAACCGCTGCCCCAATTGCGGTCGCGCCCCGATCCTGCATCGCTATCTCAAGATCGTGCCGACCTGCCCGGCCTGCGGCGAGAGCTACAGCCATATCCGCGCCGATGACGCGCCGGCCTGGCTGACCATTCTGGTCGTCGGCCATATCCTGGTGCCGATCGTCGTCCACGTCGTGCGCTCGACCGATATCGAGACCTGGATCCAGATGATCCTGTGGCCGGCGGTGGCGCTGGTCATGACGCTGATCCTGCTGCCCCGGGCCAAGGGCGTCGTCGTCGGCCTGATGTGGGCGATGCGCTCGGAGGGGACCGAGGAATAAGGGCTGGGCGTCGCCCCGGGCCTGGCCCGGGGCCCAGGGCATGTGCCAGGACGCGAATCTCACTCCCCGTACGGCACCCAGATGTTTTTGATCTGGCATGCGTGGGCCAGAAATTCCTCGCCCTGGCCGTCCGCGCGCGACAGCCAGTCGCGGGCGAGGCCGTAATTCACCCAGGTGACCTTGAGGTTGCCCGCCGAGGCGCACTCGACCATCGCCGAACCCTCGGCCGAACCGAAATACCAGTGCGCCGCGACGTCGTCGTGCTCGGCCAGGGTCTTGGCCAGCACGTCGCGTTCGCCGGTGACCAGGTTGACGACGCCGGCCGGGACGTCCGACGTCTCCAGCACCTGGTAGAAGTCGGTCGCGATCAGCGGATGGCGCTGCGACGGCGTCGCGACCACCCGGTTGCCCAGCGCGATCGCCGGCACGATCAGCGAGACCAGACTGAGCAGCGGCATCTCGTCGGGGCAGGAAATGCCCATCACCCCGAACGGCTCGGGCATGGCCAGCGTCACATGCCGCGCCTTGGTCGCATGCACCCGGCCATCGTACTTGTCGGCCATGGCCGCGTAGAAGACGATGCGGTCGAGCGCGGTCGCGACCTCCTTCTCCGAGACAGCCGCCTTCTGCCCGGTCAGCGCGGTCAGCCGCGCGGCGAATTCGGCCTTCCGTGCCCCGAGGTTCTCGGCCAGGAAGAACAGGACCTGGGCGCGGTTGTGGCCGGCGACCGTCGACCAGCCGCCGGCCTTGTGCGCCGCCTCGACCGCGTTGCGGATATCCTTGCGATTGCCGAGGCCGGCCTGGCCCAGGCTGCGCCCCTTCGGGTCGGTCAACGTATAGCTGTAGCCGGAATCGGGCCGCACCTGCTTGCCGCCGACGAACAGCTTGGCGGTACGGTCGAGATCATCGACCGGCACGGCATCGGGCGCCGGTGTCGCATCGAACGTCATCGCCGTCGCGGCCGCCATGGCCTTCCGTGCAGCGAGAGGCTTGAGGTACTCGCGCATGCCTTCGCGCCCGCCTTCGCGGCCGAAGCCGCTTTCGCGATAGCCGCCGAAGCCGGCGGCGGCGTCGAACATGTTGGTGCCGTTGATCCAGACGACGCCGGCCTGAATGCGCGCGGCCTGGTCGAGACAGAGATTGATGTTCTCCGACCAGATCGAGGCGGACAGGCCATAGGCCGAATTGTTGGCCAGCGCCACGGCCTCGTCGGGCGTGCGGAAGGTCATGGCGACCAGGACCGGGCCGAAGATCTCGGTCTGTGCCAGCGTCGAGGCCGGCTCGATGCCGGTGAACAGCGTCGGCGGATAGAACAGGCCCTGGCCGGGCAGGGCAGTGGCCGGCTGGTGGCAGGCCGCCCCTTCGCGCCGGCCTTGTTCGACCAGTTCAATGATGCGGGCAAGCTGCACGGGTGCGACGATCGCGCCGATGTCGATCGCCTTGTCGAGTGGATTGCCGACACGCAACGTCGCCATCCGCGCCTTCAGCTTGGCATAGAAGCGTTCGGCCACGCCTTCCTGGACCAGCAGGCGGGAACCGGCGCAGCAGACCTGGCCCTGGTTGAACCAGATCGCGTCGACCACGCCTTCGACGGCGCTGTCGAGATCGGCATCGTCGAAGACGATGAACGGCGACTTGCCGCCCAGTTCCAGCGCCAGTTTCTTGCCGGTGCCGGCAGTCGCCTCACGGATCCTGCGGCCGACCTCGGTCGAGCCGGTGAAGGCGATCTTGTCGATGCCCGGATGTGCGACCAGCGCGGCGCCCGTCTCGCCGTCGCCGGTGACGATGTTGACGACGCCGTCGGGCAGGCCGACTTCGCGGCAGATGCCGGCGAAGGCCAAAGCGGTCATGGGCGTGTACTCGGCCGGCTTCAGCACCACGGTATTGCCGGCGGCCAGGGCCGGGGCGACTTTCCAGGCCAGCATCAGCAGCGGAAAGTTCCACGGGATGATCTGGCCACAGACCCCGACCGGCCCCAGACCCGGGAATTCGTCTGATAACAGCGCGGCCCAGCCGGCGTGGTGATAGAAGTGGCGGGCGACCAGAGGCATGTCGATGTCGCGCGCCTCGCGGATCGGCTTGCCATTGTCCATGGTCTCCAGGACCGAGAGGAAGCGCTCGCGCTTCTGCACATGTCGGGCGATGGCATAGAGATAGCGCGCGCGGTCCTCGCCCGACCGGGCTGCCCAGCCCTTCTGGGCGCTGCGCGCGGCCTTCACCGCCCGGTCGATATCGGCGGCGGAGCCTTGGGCGACCTGGGCCAGTTCGGCACCGGTCGCGGGATTGGTCACGGCGAAGCGCTTGCCGCCGGCCGGCCTGACGAACTTGCCGCCGATGAAGTGGTCGAAGCCCGCCGCATGCTGGCCGAGCCAGGCAGTGACGATGTCGGTGGCCTCGGGTGCAGGACCATATTCCATGGTGCGCAGGATGTCGGTGATCTTGCCCATCTCGATTTCCTCAGGCCAGCGCGTGGCGCGACAGGGATGCGTAGCGCCCGGTGACATAGTGTTCGAGCTGGCGCTCGATATCGCCGAGCAGCGAGGACGCGCCGATGCGGAACAGGTCGGGTTCGAGCCAGTCGCGCCCCAGTTCCTCCTTCATCAGGATCAGCCAGTTCAGCGCATCTTTGGCGGCGCGCAGGCCGCCCGCCGGCTTGAAGCCGACATGATGCCCGGTCGCTTCAAAATACTCGCGGATCGCGCGCAGCATGACCAGGCTGACCGGCAGGGTCGCGTTGACGTCTTCCTTGCCGGTCGAGGTCTTGATGAAATCGGCGCCCGCCATCATCGCCACCTGGCTGGCGCGCGCGACGTTGCGCAGCGTGCGCAGGTCGCCGGTGCCGAGGATCGCCTTCAGATGTGCGTCGCCACAGGCCTCGCGCATCGCCCGGATCTCGTCGTAGAGCGTCTGCCAGTCCTGGTTCAGCACATGCGCCCGGGTGATGACGATGTCGATCTCGGCCGCGCCGTCCTTCACCGCCTCGCGGATTTCCTGCAGCCGCAGCGGCAGCGGGGTCAGCCCGGCAGGAAAGCCGGTCGCGACCGAGGCGACCGGAATCCCTGAGCCTTCCAGGGCGGCGACTGCCGGGGCCACCATGGTCGGATAGACGCAGACGGCCCCCACCCTGGGCGGCGTCGCCAAGCCGAGCCCCGCGACGATGTCGGCGCGCAGCGGGTTGCGCGCCTTGGCGCACAGCCGGTGCACGCGGCCAGGGGTGTCGTCGCCGGCAAGCGTCGTCAGGTCGATGCATTCCAGTGCGCGCACGAGCCACGCGGCCTGCCATTCCTTCTTGACGCTGCGCCGGCCGGGCAGGGTGGCGGTGCGGCGCTCGACCGCACTGGCATTGACCTGGACCGCCCGGACCAGGTCGAGGGCGAGCGGCATGCCCGGGTTGCGCGGGCGGGCGTTGGCGCCGTGCGGGGCGTTCATCTCGTTTCCTCCAGCAGGTGGCGTGCCGAACCCTCGTCGGTCACGATGACATTGACAAAACCGGCCGATAGGCAGGCTTGGAGAACGGCGTGCTTGGCCGGCCCGGCGCTTATGCCGATGGAAATCCGTTTGTCGCGCAAGGCGGACGGCGCCAGACCGATGGAGCGTGCGTCCAGCTCGGGATCGACGACACGGCCCTGCGCATCGATGAAGCGGCCGAGCACGTCGCCGACGGCACCGGCGGCCTTCAGCCGGGCGATCGCCGCCTCGTCGAGATAGCCGGATTCGACCAGAACCGAGCCGTCGATGGCGCCGAGGCCGAAACAGGCGACCGGGGCGGCGGCGGCGCGCCCGAGTATTGTACCGATCACCGGGTCCTGTTCCAGCACGGCGCGGGTGGCGGCCGCGCCGACGATGGCCGGAACCGGCAGGATGGTGGCGGTACCGCCGGCCGTTTCCGCCAGCCGTTCGGCGACGGTGTTGGCCCGGGCGCCGGCCGCATGGATCGAGGTCGATCCGTTGAGCATCACGATATCGATACCCGGGTTCCAGCGCGCCGGCAGCCAACGAGCCATCGCGGCCATGGTTCGGCCCCAGGAGACGCCGAGCAGCCGAGGCGAGGGCGTCAGCCCGGCCAGATAGCTTGCCGCCGCCTGTGCCACCGCGTCGAGATCGCCCGGGCCCGCGGGTACCACGACGGCATCGCGCAGCCCCAGCTGCGCCTGCAGCCTGCTTTCGAGATCGGGGCGCCGGCGTGATTGCGGCACGATCTCGATGCGCACGATGCCGAGGGCACGGGCGTCCCGCAGCAGCCGGCCGACCTGCCAGCGGGTCAGCCCCAGCTCGCCGGCGATGTCGGCCTGCGTCCGCTCAAGGTCGTAATAGAGCTTGGCTGCCTGGACCATCAGTTGCTCTTCGCTCATATGAGCAATATTCGCTCGTATGAGCAGGGCCGTCAACGCCACACTTCGTCCGAGGCCGCAGCATTCGCCGGCGACTTGCCGACGGCGCCGAGGTATCTGTCTGCCCAGGTTTTGAGCAGAACGGAGTCGGCGATGTCGACCGGCAGCCAGTCCACCACCTCGCGCGACTACCTTCTGTTGCTGTTGCTGGCCACACTTTGGGGGGCGTCCTACACGTTCATCCGCGTCGGCGTCGAAACCATTCCGCCGATCACCTTCATCGCGGCGCGGACCGCGATTGCCGGGCTGATCCTGCTGGCGATCCTGCGGCTCCGCGGCATCGCCTTGCCGCTGGACCGCCGGTCGCTGCGCCTGTTTGCCTTCCAGGCACTGATGAACAGCGTCGTCCCGTTCACGCTGATCGCCTGGGCCGAGACGACGATCGAGGCGGGGCTTGCCACGATCCTGAATTCGACCACGCCAGTCTTCACCTTCCTGATCACCTGGGCGGTGACGCGGCATGAGCCGGCAACGGCGCGCAAGCTGTTCGGTGTCGTCGCGGGCCTTGCCGGCATCACGCTGGTCATCGGCGTCGGTGCGCTGGGCGGCCTCGGGCGGGAGGTGGCGGCGCAACTCGCGGTCGTCCTGTCGTCGGTCTGCTACGCGATCGCGGCGATCTTCGGCCGGCATTTCAAGGGCCTGGACCCGATGGTTCCGGCGGCCGGATCGCTGCTGACCGGTGCGGTGGTGCTGATCCCGACCAGCCTGGCGCTGGATCATCCGTGGACGCTGCAGCCGTCCTGGGCCTCGGTCGGCGCGCTGGTCGGGTTGTCGGTCTTTTCGACCGCGCTTGCCTTCGTGCTCTATTTCCGTCTGCTGCACCGCCTCGGCTCGGTCGGAACGTCGGCGCAGGCCTATCTGCGGGTGCCGATCGGCGTGGCCATCGGCATGGCGTTGCTGGGCGAAACCCTGTCGGGCAGCGCCTACGCAGGATTGGCGCTGGTGGTGCTAGGCGTTGCGGCGATGACCTGGCCGGGCCGAGCGCCGCTTCACGCCCGGGGCTGAATCATCGAAGGCGGCAGAGGTCGACTGCCGCCTGGCACCGGCCCAGTCGAGGGATTTTCAAACCGAGAGGTCGACCTTCGTGCCCTGCCCGGCGGGTGGAGCGGAACGTGCGCGCGTTTCGGCCTGCTGGCGACCCTGTGCCTCGGCCTGAGCCCGCACCTGTTCGGCCCGATCGGAGCCGCCGCTGCTGGCGAGCGCATCGCGCACGAAAGACGCATACGGCGACGAGGCCGGCATGTTGATCGTCGGGGTGGTCGAGACAGCCATGGCGCGACTTCTAGTTCCAAGGTATAAATCTTATTCTTAGTCTCAAGCATATCATGCCTGTCTGGTCGTCGGAAGGTGCGTTGGCGGCTTAGCCCCGAACTCCCGGCAACGCTGCAGCCAGGCCTGGAATGTTTCACTGTGTATCTGTACGGTAACGGTACATTGCTGGAGATCCAGCGGGCCGAGGCAGTTCAGGTACCACCCAGGCTTACCGTGTTCGTGGGGCATTGCCGCGTTGGGGGTTGGATTGCCGTATTTTTCCGTCAAGCAGATGATGAAGTATGCCGCGCTGTCGTCGCCGACGGCTGCGCGGGCGCTTGCAGCGCTGTCGCGCCGCCGTTCGGCGGCGATGGGCGCACAGGCTTGGGACAGCGACTATGGCCGCGGCGCCTATGACCGGCTTGGCGATCTCGACGAACTTGCCCATCACGCCGTCATCGCCGGCTACGTCGCCCGGCTCAACCCTGATGGCGACCTGCTCGATATCGGTTGCGGCAGCGGGGTCAGCGAGCGGCTGCTGCGCCGCTGGTACGGCACCTATCACGGGGTCGATTTTTCGGCCGAGGGCATTGCCCAGGCGCGGGCAGGCGCCCCGGGGGAGGCGCGCTTTACCGTAGCCGACGCCTGCCTTTTTGTGCCGGACGCCGCTGCCGACGTCATCGTGATGAGCGAGGTGGTCGAGTATTTCGACGACCTCGAGGCGCAGATGCGGCGCTATGCCGGTCATCTGAAGCCGGGCGGCCATCTGATCGTCTCGATGTGGGTCAGTCAGCGCAACCTGGTGCTGTGGCCGCGAATCGACGGCGTGCTGTCGGTCATCGACCAGACGCTGGTCCAGAACGGCCGCGGGCAGGGCTGGATGATCAAGGTCTATCGCCCGTGATCCGGCGCTGGCTGGCAGGCCGGTCGAACTGGGCTGCGCTGGAGGTGGAACTGGCCGCCTGGCAGGCTGCCGGCGTGCAGCCGTGCCTGTGGTGGCGCGACGACGACGCGGTGGCGGATTCGCCGGCGCTTGCCCGGCTCCTCGCCCTGGCACATCGTCATCGCGCTCCTCTCGCGCTGGCGGTCATCCCGGCCGCGCTCGACCAGTCGCTGGCCGCAGCGCTGCGCCGGCAGGGGGAAACGGTCGTCGTCTACCAGCACGGCGTCGATCACATCGATCGCATTTCCGGACTGGCGCGCGGCGAGTTTCCGGCCGACATGCCGTCGGCGGCGCTCGCCGGCCGGTTGCGCGAGGGCTGGGATATGCTGGGCCAGCTGCTGCCCGCCGTCGTGCCGGTGATCGTGCCGCCGTGGAACAACGTGCAGCCCAACCTGCTCGCCGCTGCCCGGGCGGCAGGTTACGTCGGCGTCTCGGCCTACGGGCGGGGCGGCCACATGGCCGCCTGCCTGCGCCGGATCGACACCCAGATCGACGTGCTGACCTGGCGCGGCGGGCCGCGCTTCAAGGGTGAAAGCCGCCTGCTGCGCCAGCTGATCGCCGAACTGCGGATCCGCCGCCGGCGCGGCCGGTTCCTCGATCCCGTCGGCATCCTGACCCATCATCGCGACATGGAGGATGCGGAAACCTGGGATTTCCTCGAGATCCTGCTGACCCGTACCGTCGGCGCCGCCGCCTGGATCGAGCCGTGGTCGCCGGCGAGCGGGCGATGGCGGATTGCCGCCGCCCCTGCCCATTCGCTTGACTCCGAGATCGTCTTCCAGCCAGCATGGGGGCGTTCCGGGGGAGCCCTGCTAGAGGGCTGAGAGGCCGCCGGCCCGCTTCTCCGAGCGGGCAACGCGGTGACCCTTCGAACCTGATCCGGGTGATACCGGCGTAGGGAAGGGATCCTCATGCGGGCAACCGTGCCCCCAGTCCATATCCATATGCATCGTCGGCGGCAGTCGCGGTCTTCCGCGCCGTATTCCGCCCGGATCTCCTGCAACCTCGTCTCCAGGAGACTCCACGATGTCGATGACCGTTTCCAGCGGGCCCTTGCCCGGCTCGGCAAAGATCTATCTGCCCGGCACGCTCTACCCTGAACTTCGGGTGGCGATGCGCCAGGTCGCGCTGACCGGCGAGGCACCGCTCACCCTCTACGATACCGCCGGCCCCTATGGCGATCCGGCCATCCGCATCGACCCCGAGGCGGGATTGCCGCGTCTGCGCGCCGCCTGGATCGCGGCACGCGGCGACAGCGAAACGGTCGCCGATGGCAGCTTGCGGGCCAGGCCGGGCCAGGCGGTAAGCCAGCTTGCCTATGCCCGTGCCGGCATCGTCACGGCCGAGATGGAGTATATCGCCATCCGCGAGAGCCAGGGCATGGAAGGGGCGGCTGCGATCACACCCGAGTTCGTGCGCGCCGAGGTAGCAGCCGGTCGCGCGATCATCCCGGCGAACCTCAACCACCCGGAAAGCGAGCCGATGATCATCGGCCGGAATTTCCTGACCAAGGTGAATGCCAATATCGGCAATTCGGCGGTCATCGCCTCGATCGCCGACGAGGTCGAGAAGATGGCCTGGGCGATCCGCTGGGGTGCCGACACGGTGATGGACCTGTCGACCGGTCGCGATATCCACCTGACACGCGAATGGATCCTGCGCAACAGCCCGGTGCCGATCGGCACCGTGCCGATCTACCAGGCGCTGGAAAAGGTCGGTGGCCGGGCCGAGGATCTGACCTGGGAAATCTTCCGCGACACGCTGATCGAGCAGGCGGGGCAGGGGGTCGACTACTTCACGATCCATGCCGGCCTGAGGCTCGCCCATATTCCGCTGACCGCCCGCCGCGTCACCGGCATCGTCAGCCGCGGCGGCTCGATCATGGCGAAATGGTGCCTGGCGCATCATCGCGAGAACTTTCTCTACGATCGTTTCGCCGAGATCGTCGAGATTTGCGCTGCCTATGACGTCTCGCTGTCGCTGGGCGACGGATTGCGGCCCGGTTCGACGGCCGACGCCAACGACGCCGCGCAATTCGCCGAACTCGCGACCCTGGGCGAACTGACCCAGGTCGCCTGGACCCGCGACGTCCAGGTCATGATCGAAGGGCCTGGCCACGTGCCGCTCGACAAGATCCGCGAAAACGTCGATCTGCAGATGAAGCTGTGTCACGAGGCGCCGTTCTACACCCTGGGGCCACTCGTCATCGACATCGCGCCCGGCTACGACCATATCGCCTCGGCGATCGGTGCGGCTTTCATCGGCTGGCTGGGAACCGCGATGCTCTGCTACGTCACCCCGAAGGAGCATCTCGGCCTTCCCGATCGCGACGACGTCAAGCAGGGCGTGATCGCCTACAAGATCGCCGCCCACGCCGCCGACCTCGCCAAGGGTCACCCCGCCGCGCGACGGCGGGACGACGCCTTGAGCCGGGCCAGGTTCGAGTTCCGCTGGCGCGACCAGTTCAACCTGTCGCTCGACCCGGAGACGGCGCAGGCGTTCCATGACGAGACCCTGCCGGCCGAGGGGGCCAAGCTGGCCCATTTCTGCTCGATGTGCGGGCCGAAATTCTGCTCGATGAAGATCAGCCAGGAGGTTCGTGCCTATGCCGAGGCCGGCCTTGCCGCCCAGGCCGAACGCTTCCGCGAGGAGGGGGCGGAAATCTATCGCGTCGCCGGTTGAACGGCGCCGGGTTCCGGTCTGACCGCCGGAACCCGGGATTTCCTGCGGCCTGCGCCCTGAATCCGCTTGCCCCCCTCGCGGACGCGGGCGTAAAACCGGGCGATCCGGGGAAGTTTCGTGAATCGTTAAGGTGCTTTCGATACACTGATCGCGAAGCATCTGAACGGCCAAGCCAATCCGATATCGGTGAACCGACCAGGCGGCGGATGGGGCGCCCAGCGACACTCCGACCGACAATGCGAGGACGACGACGATGACCGACACGGCCAGCCAGACGGCAACCCGCAAGGACCGGGTCTATATCTTCGACACCACGCTGCGCGACGGCGAGCAGTCGCCCGGCGCGTCGATGAACCTCCATGAGAAGCTGCGCATCGCCGAAGTGCTCGAGGGCATGGGCGTCGACATCATCGAGGCCGGCTTCCCGATCGCCTCGAACGGCGATTTCGAGGCGGTGAACGAGGTTGCCAAGCTTCTTCGCAATACGGTCGTCTGCGGCCTGTCGCGGGCGGGGCGCAAGGATATCGAGCGCGCGGCCGAGGCGCTTAAGCCGGCCAAGCGGGCGCGGATCCACACCTTCATCTCGACCTCGCCGCTGCACATGAAGTTCAAGCTGCAGATGGAGCCTGAGGCGGTCCATCAGGCGGTCATCGACAGCGTGACGCTGGCGCGCAATCTGTGCGACGACGTCGAATGGTCGTGCGAGGACGGCACCCGGTCAGATCCGGACTTCCTGTGCCGGGTCGTCGAAAGCGCGATCAAGGCCGGCGCCACCACGATCAACGTGCCCGATACCGTGGGCTACACCTTGCCCGACGAATATGCCCGGCTGATCCGCACGCTGATCGAGCGCGTGCCCAACATCGACAAGGCGCGCATTTCCACGCACTGCCACAACGATCTGGGCCTCGGTGTCGCCAACAGCCTGGCTGCCGTGCAGGCGGGCGCCCGCCAGATCGAGTGCACGATCAATGGCCTGGGCGAGCGCGCCGGCAATGCCGCGCTGGAAGAGATCGTCATGGCGATCCGCACCCGCGGCGACCTGCTGCCCTACGAGACCGGCATCCGCACGACCGACATCATGAAGGCGTCGCGCCTGGTCTCGGCCGTCACCGGGTTCGTGGTCCAGAACAACAAGGCGATCGTCGGCGCGAATGCCTTCGCCCATGAGAGCGGCATCCATCAGGACGGCATGCTGAAGCACGCCGGCACCTACGAGATCATGACGCCGGAATCGGTCGGCCTGAACCGGTCGACCCTGGTCATGGGCAAGCATTCGGGCCGCCACGCCTTCAAGACCAAGTTGAAGGAATTGGGCTTCGACCTCGCCGACAACCAGCTCGAGGATGCCTTCCGCCGCTTCAAGGACCTGGCCGATCGCAAGAAGGACGTGTTCGACGAGGATCTCGTCGCGCTCGTCGACGATTCGCTGCACAACGCCCACGACCGGGTGAAGTTCGTCTCGCTGCTGGTCGTCGCCGGCTCGAAGGGGCCGCAGACCGCCGTGATCGAATGCGAGATCGACGGCGTGGTCAAGGCGACCAAGGCATCGGGCAACGGCCCGGTCGACGCCTGCTTCAACGCGGTCAAGGAACTGTTCCCGCACGAGGCGCGGTTGCAGCTCTACCAGGTCCACGCGGTCACCGCCGGTACCGATGCCCAGGCGGAAGTGACCGTGCGGCTTGAGGAAAACGGCAAGACGGTCAACGGCCAGGGGGCCGATGCCGACACCCTGGTCGCCTCGGTCCGTGCCTATATCTCGGCCCTGAACAAGATGCTGACCAAGCGCGAGAAGACCGCACCGGCGGCGATGACCGCCTGAGGCAATTGGGGATAAGTCGCCGCGATCGGTTGACCGTGGCGCCGGAACCGGCTATCCCCCCGACCCGCCGGACCGCGAGCCGAAAGCTCAAGGTCCATCAAGGCATGCACTGCCGCGGCAGCGCCTGCAGACGGAGCGAGACCGCTTACGCGACCTCGTTCGGCACGGACCAGGGGGCCGGATTGCGGAAGACGCGATCCGGAGGTCGGCCGGATGAGGACTGGGGATGGTTCAAACAGCCCGCTGCCGCAAGGGCGGCGGGTTTGGGAGCAAGTTTCCTGCGCGCCGCCATCTGGGGGATGGCGATGTCAGCGGGCCGTGAAGGAAGTGGGACCTAACTGATGTTTTCGCGCTTGCTGGGCATGCTGTCGGCCGACATGGCGATCGACCTCGGCACCGCCAATACGCTGGTCTATGTCAAGGGCCGCGGCATCGTGCTCAACGAGCCCTCTGTCGTTGCGATCGTCAACCATCGCGGCAAGAAGCAGGTTCTGGCCGTGGGCGACGAAGCCAAGATGATGCTGGGGCGTACCCCCGGCAATATCGAGGCGATCCGCCCCCTGCGCGACGGCGTCATCGCCGACTTCGAAGTCGCCGAGGAGATGATCAAGCACTTCATCCGCAAGGTGCACAACCGCCGGTCCTTCGCGTCGCCGCAGGTGGTGATCTGCGTGCCGTCCGGGTCGACCGCGGTCGAACGCCGCGCAATCATGGAATCGGCTGAATCCGCGGGTGCCCGCCGCGTCTATCTGATCGAGGAACCGATGGCCGCCGCGATCGGCGCCGGCCTGCCGGTGACCGAGCCGACCGGCTCGATGGTCGTCGACATCGGCGGCGGTACCACCGAGGTGGCCGTGCTGTCGCTCGGCGGTATCGTCTACTCCAAGTCCGTGCGCGTCGGCGGCGACAAGATGGACGAGGCGATCATCGCCTATATCCGTCGCAACCATAACCTGCTGGTCGGCGAATCGAGCGCGGAGCGGATCAAGAAGCAGATCGGTTCGGCCGCCCTGCCGGAAGACGGCAACGGTCCGACGATGGAGATCAAGGGCCGCGATCTGATGAACGGCGTGCCCAAGGAACTCGTGATCAGCCAACGGCAGATCGCCGAGAGTCTGGCCGAGCCGGTCGGCCAGATCATCGAGGCGGTCAAGGTCGCGCTCGAGCATACGGCGCCGGAACTGGCCGCCGACATCGTCGACAAGGGCATCGTGCTGACCGGCGGCGGTGCGCTGCTCGGCAACCTCGACTACGTGCTGCGGCATGCGACCGGCCTGCCGGTGACGCTGGCCGACGAACCGTTGTCCTGTGTGGCGCTCGGCACCGGCCGCGCCCTCGAGGATATGAAGACGCTCGGCCACGTCCTCTACAATCCGATGTAAGGTACCGGAGAGCGCGAGTCGCCTCGGGCCGGACCAAGGAGCCGGATATGAGCGAGGAAGGGAGGGAGGTAGCTTAAGTGCGGATGCGCGGCGGCCGAATCACCCGGATCGCGATGCCGATCAAGGCGTTGGCGCAGCGCTTCGCGTTTGCCCTTCTGCTTGCCCTGTCGCTTGCGTTGCTTGCCATGTCGCGGGCGGACTTCGTGTGGGCCGAGCGCGCGCGGGTGGCGATCATCGATGTTGCCGAGCCGTTGCTGGCCGCCCTGTCGCGACCGACCCAGCTCGCCCGTTCGGCGATGCGTTCCTTCGAGGAGATGATGCATCTCCAGGAGGAGAACCAGCGCCTGCGCCAGGACAACCAGCGGCTGCAGCATTGGCAGCAGGTCGCCCTGCGGCTCGAACAGGACAATGCGCTGCTGCGCCGCCTGCTGCAGGTCAACACCGACCCCCAGATGGCCTTCGTCACCGCGCGGGTGGTTTCCGAGCCGGCCGGCGCGTTCGTGCGCACGGTGCTGGTCAATGCCGGCCAGCGCGACGGGCTCAAGCGCGGCGATGCGGTCACCGCCGATCTCGGTTTCGTCGGCCGCGTGATCGAGGCCGGCCAGCGTGCCGCCCGCGTCCTGCTGGTGACCGATCTCAACTCGCGCATCCCGGTCATGGTCGGTACGGCCCGCAGCCGCGGGATACTGGCCGGCGACAACGGGCCGACGCCACGGGTCGAATACCTGCCGGGCAGCGCCCAGGTCTCGGTCGGCGATCGCGTCGTGACCTCGGGCGACGGCGGCCTGCTGCCGCCGGGCCTGGCGATCGGCGAGGTTGCGAGCGTCAGCGACAATATCGTGCGCGTCCGTCCGCTGGTCGATCTGGCCCGCATCGAATGGGTGCAGGTGGTGCGCTACGAACAGCCGCAACCGAACCTGAGCCCGTCGAAGTTCCTGGGGCCGCGGTAAGTCGATGGTCGTCGAATCGGCAAAGCTGTGGCAGGTCCGGCTGCTTGGCCTGACCCCGGCAGCCTTGTCGCTCGTCGCCGTGCTGCTCGCTGCGGTGCCGTTCGGCCTGCCGTTCTTCGGGCCGGTCGTGCCCGGATTTGCGGTGATGAGCGTCTTCTACTGGTCGATCTTCCGCCCCGAACTGATGCCGGGCTGGGCGGCCTTCATCCTCGGCCTGGTGCAGGATGCGCTGACCGGCGTGCCGTTCGGCGCGACCTCGATCATCCTGGTGCTGGTCCAGGGCATCTGCCTCTCCCAGCGCAAGGTTTTCGTGGGCAAGTCGTTCGCGATCGGCTGGTGGGGCTTCGTGCTGATGGCCGGTGGTGCCGCCGCTGTTTCCTGGGCGATCGCATCGCTCTATGCTCTGCATCTCTACGATCCCCGGCCGGTCGTGGTGCAGTTCGTGCTGACCGTGTCGATCTATCCTGCCGTGGCCTGGTTCTTCGGCCGCATCGAGATCGCGGTGCTGCGCCGCGCCGGCTGAGGCCGGCTGCTGTTCGTTTTATTGTTGAGGAGGGGCGGAGTTGCCAGACCGCCGCGACGCTGACCAGCAGAAGATGCTCACCCGCCGGACCCTGTTGCTGGCGGGTCTGAAGGGCGGGCTGCTCGCCGCCCTGGTCGGCCGCCTCTATTATCTCCAGGTCCTGCAATCCGACCAGTACAAGGTCCTGTCGGACGAGAACCGCATTTCTGTCCGCCTGCTGGCGCCGCCGCGGGGCCGCATCCTCGACCGCTTCGGCGTCGAACTCGCCTCGAACCGCCGCAACTACCGCGCCCTGATCGTGCCGGAGCGTACCGACGACGTCCGGGAGAGCCTCGAGCGGTTGTCGGCGATCATTTCGATCGACGACACCCAGCGCGCGCGCATCCTGCGCGAGATCCAGCGCAAGCGGAAATTCATGCCGGTCGTGGTGGCCGAGAACCTGGCCTGGGAAGACTTCGCCCGGATCAATCTGCAAAGCCCCGAACTGCCGGGCATCCTGGTCGATATCGGCGAGACCCGTGACTACAACTACGGGTCGTATTTTACCCATATCATCGGCTATGTCGGTGCGGTCAGCGAGAAAGAGCTGTCCGAGGACGACCCGCTACTCGAACTGCCGGGCTTCCGTATCGGCAAGCAGGGCATCGAAAAGATCTACGACCTGGATCTCCGCGGCAAGGCTGGCGATACCTCGGTCGAGGTCAATGCCTACGGTCGCGTGATCCGGGAGTTGCACCGGCGCGAAGGCCAGCCCGGCGACGACATCGTCCTGACCATCGACGCCGAGTTGCAGAAGGCGGTGACCCAGCGGGTCAAGGACGAGAGTGCCGCGGTCGTCGTGATGGACGTGCGCTCGGGCGAGGTTCTGGCCCTGGTCTCGAACCCGTCCTACGACCCCAATCCGTTCAATGTCGGCATTTCGTCCAAGGAATGGCAGGCCCTTAACAACAACAAGCTCAAGCCGCTGCTGAACAAGACCATTTCGGGGGTCTATCCGCCCGGGTCGACGTTCAAGATGGTGGTGGGGCTGGCCGGCCTCGAGGCCGGCGCGATCACCGCCGATACCCGGATTTCCTGTCCCGGCCATTACGACTTCGGCGACAACCGGTTTCATTGCTGGCGCCCGGGCGGGCACGGTTCGATGACCGTTCATACGGCCATCGAGGAAAGCTGCGACGTGTTCTTCTACGAAGTCGCCCGCCGCATCGGCCCGGACCGGATCGCCGACATGGCCAAGCGCTTCGGTCTGGGCGAGCAGACCGGCATCGATCTCGCGAACGAAAAACCCGGCGTCGCTCCGACCCGGGCCTGGAAGAAGCAGGCCCTCAAGAAGCCCTGGTACGAGGGCGAGACGATCAATGTCGGCATCGGCCAGGGTTACGTGCTGGTGACGCCGCTGCAACTCGCCGTGATGACTTCGCGGCTTGCAACCAACAAGCAAATCAAGCCGCGTCTGGTGGTCCCCGACGATGTGCCGGCGGACGGCGTGCAGGCGGTCTCGGCCAAGGCCGGCGGGCAACTGGTCAACCCGGCCTTCATCAAGATCGTGCAGGACGGGATGAAGGCCGTCACCGGCGGGCCACGCGGCACCGCCTTCAAGTACCGGCTGCCCCCGCCGCTGCCCAACATGGCCGGCAAGACCGGCACGGCCCAGGTACGCCGCATCACCATGAAGGAGCGCGAGAACAAGCGCCGCAAGGAAGAAGACCTGCCGTGGGAGGAACGCCACCACGGCTGGTTTGTCGCCTATGTGCCGGTCGAGGATCCGCGCTACGCCGTCTCGGTCCTGGTCGAGCATGGCGGCGCCTCGGGCGCGGCAGCGGCCGTGGCGCGCGACGTGCTGGTCGAGACCCTGAGGCTCGATCCCGCCAACCGGCCCGGCCGGGCGCGGTTCGCCGCCGAAAGCGTCAGCCCGCAGAAGAAGGACCACGGCTGATGCTGGCGATGTGGCTCGGTTTCGACGACCAGGGCGACCGCTTGTCGCTTGGCCGCAAGCTGTGGGAAATCAACTGGGGTTTCGTGCTGCTCGTGGTGCTGCTGGCCTCGGTCGGGTTCGCGGTGCTCTATTCGGCGGCCGGCGGCGATCTCGACCCCTGGGCCAGCCGCCAGATCACCCGTTTCGGCGTCGGCGTGCTGCTGATGCTGACGGTGGCGGTGATCGACATCCGGGTCTCGCTGCGGTTCGCATATGTCTTCTACGCGATCTCGCTGGTGCTGCTGGTGGCCGTCGAACTGGTCGGCAAGGTCGGCATGGGGGCGCAACGCTGGCTGCATCTCGGGGTCATCCAGATCCAGCCGTCGGAACTGATGAAGATTTCGCTGATCTTGGCGCTTGGCCGGTATTTCCACGGGTTGTCGATCGAGGATGTCGGTCGGCTGCGCTGGCTGATCGTGCCGGTCGTGATGTGTCTTGCCCCGGCCGTACTGGTGATGAAGCAGCCCGATCTCGGCACGGCGCTGATGCTGCTGTCGATCGGCGGCGCACTGCTGTTCCTGGTCGGAGTCCGGATCTGGAAGTTTGCGACCGTGATCGCCTTGGGCCTGGTCATGCTGCCGATCGCCTATGCCAAGCTGCATGATTACCAGCGACGCCGGATCGAGATCTTTCTCGACCCCGAGCAAGACCCGCTCGGGGCGGGCTATCACATCCTGCAGTCCAAGATCGCGCTGGGGTCGGGCGGCATGTTCGGCAAGGGGTACCTCCAGGGTACGCAGAGCCACCTGAGTTTCCTGCCCGAGCATCATACCGACTTCATCTTCACGACCCTGGCCGAGGAATTCGGTATGGTCGGCGGGCTGGTGCTGATTTCGCTTTATGTCCTGCTGCTAATCTACGGCTATGCGATCGCCTTCCGGTCGCGCAGCCAGTACGGCCGCCTCGTCGGTCTCGGCGTCACCGTGATGCTGTTCGTTTATTTCTACGTCAACATCGCGATGGTTTCGGGGCTTCTGCCGGTCGTCGGCATTCCATTGCCGCTGTTGTCCTATGGCGGCACGGCGATGATGACGCTGATGATGGGATTTGGCCTGCTGCTCTCGGTTTACGTGCACCGCGACATCGAGATACCCAGACGGATCGGCGGCATCTAGGGGCGGGTAAATTTTTGTCGCATTGACGTCAAATACGGGTGGCGTTAGCGTTCTGGCCTGATCCGGCCCTGGAGCGGTGCTTGACTGTCACACCTGATTTGGCTGTCCGCCGCTCTCGCGACCGCTGCGCTTCGTCCTTTCATGACGCAGACGCAGGTGGACCATGTCGGTCCCAATCTGGTCGCAATCCGGTTCATTCATGCACTCATTTGGGTCATCGTTTCGTCCGACGGGCGGTGTCATGTATTGACCTGCCCCGGGATATGGGGCGCCGGGAGGGCGCGCACTATGTCGTTCGCAAGAATTGCGTCGATTCTGGTTCTGATTGCCGGCCTGGCCACATCTGGTCTGGCGGTGGCATCCGCACCAGGCGAGAGCCCGACAGAACAGGCCGACATTCCCAGCGGCTGCATCCGGGCACCGTTCCCGACCGAGCCGACCGGCCCCAGCGTCCGGATCCGTCGCGGCATCAAGAGCACGACCAGCAAGGCCACCTTCGACCTGGCCTTATGGCGGGTGCCATGCGCCAACAATGCCCAGCGGTCGGTGACGCTGATCAAGGTCACCGGTGCCAGCCAGGAAGTCTACGGCAGCGGCTACGCATCGAATCCGTTCGTGTGCAGTTCGGACTTCGCCCTGTCGCAGGGCGGGATGCCGTTCTACATAAGTTTCGTGTCCGAAGACCCCTACAGCACGCTCTGCAACAGCTTCGCGGTCGGACAGTCGAAGGTCTATGTCGTCGACGTCATATTGTCGCAGACGTTCGATGGGCAGAAAGCCTTCGAGATCGGCTATGCGCGGACCCTGCTGACCACCGTTCCGGCCTATCTGCGCAGTCCGGCGCAATTTGCCGTCTCCGCCGTTCTGGCCGGTACCGGAACAGGCCGAATAACGAGCAGTGATGGCCAGATCAATTGCGGCAGTGCCGGGGGCTCCTGGTGTAGCGCGCAATTCGACGAAACCGCGGAAGTGGTGCTGACCGCCACGCCCGGCTCGGACTCCATGTTTGCCGGATGGGTCGAACCTGCCTGCGGCACGACTGCCGCGACCACGAGCATCGTGGTCTTACGCGCCGTTACCTGCACGGCACGGTTCGAACCGGGGCCGGTCGAGCCGCAGACCGGTTTCTGGTACGATCCCTCGCGTCCGGCGATCGGCTTCGGCATCGAGCGAAACGGGTCGCGCATGATGCTGGCCGGGTATCTCTATCGCGATCCCGGCGATGGCACCCCGGTCTGGTTCAATGCGACCGGCAGCTACGCTGTCCGCACATTCTCCGGCAGGGTCGAACACTATTATGGCGGCCCATCGTTCGGGTCCGATGGCGGCGGGGCGCCCGGCATGGTCGCAGGCGGCAATCTGACGGTCGTCTTCTCGAGCCCGACGACGGCATCGATCTCCTGGCCCGGCCTCGCCACGCCCTTCAGCCTCGTGCGCTATCAGTTCGCCGATCAGGCGCCCGATATCGCCGCCGCCCGGGCCGAGGGCACCGGTTCGGCCCGGATGACCGTGCCGGATCCGGCAACCGGCGCACTGATCGCCAGGATGGCGCAATCGCGGATCATCGTCACGCTGCAGCCGGATGGGGATGCCAGGGCGCGCGCCGGCGCGCTGCAGGGCCGGATGGCGGGCATGGGCGTCTCCAGGGTGGAAAGCCTGGCCACGGTGCCGCAGCTGATCGTCGATGCACCCCCCGAGGCACTCGAAGCGCTACGCCGCGATCCCGATGTCGTCTCCGTCGAGCGCGACCAGCCGATGTTCTTCACCCTGCGTCAGTCCGGGCCGCTGGTCCAGGCCGACCAGATGCGATGGGCGGGAGCCATCGGCAGCGGTCGCGCGGTGGCCATCGTCGACAGCGGCGTCGATGCGTCGCATCCGTTCCTCGGCGACCGCGTCATCGCCGAAGCCTGCTTCTCGACGAACTACTATCAGAATGCGAACAATCGGCTTATTTCCACCTGCCCCAACGGCCAGGCCACGCAGATCAGCCCTGGGGCCGCAGGGCCATGCGGGTCAGCGAACTGTGAACACGGCACTCACGTCGCGGGTATCGCGGCGGGAGCGGGCTCCGACATCTTCGGCGTCGCACCTGGCGCCGGTATCGTTTCCGTCAAGGTGGCGACAATGGTGCAGGTGCCGGGATGCCCGCCCCAGAACTGCACCGGCATCGTCGGCAGCGACGTCCTGCGCGCCCTCGACTGGATCAACCAGAATGCTGCCCGGCTCGGCATCGCGGCGGTGAACATGAGCCTTGGCGGCAGCGAACTCTACAGCGACTACTGCGACTATCTCTCCTACAAGCCGCTGATCGACGCCCTGCGCGCCAAGGGGATCGCCGTCGTCGTCGCCGCCGGCAATGACGGGCAATCGCGCTACGTGACGGTACCGGCATGCATTTCGACCGCGATCGCCGTGGGCTCGACCACCAAGTCGGGCAGTATCTCGTCGTTCTCGAATATCTGGCGCAACCGCATCCTGATGGCGCCGGGCAGCGATATCCTGTCCTCGATTCCGGGCGGGGACTTCGCGACGATGGACGGAACGTCGATGGCCGCGCCGCATGTCAGCGGTGCCTTCGTCACCTTGCGGGGACTGCTTCCCTATGCCAGCGTCGAGGCGATTCGCGACAAGCTGCTGGCCACCGGCACCCGCGACAGCGCTGGTCTGGGCTTTTACCGGATCAACACCCGTGACACGGCCGTCGCCCTGGATGCGGCTGCGCGGATCGCCCCGGAAACCGGCTGGTGGTGGACCCCGGGTGCCGGGGGCCGCGGCTATTTCATGGAAACCCAGGGCAACCAGGTATTCATGGCCAGCTATCATTATCGGCCGGATGGTTCCGCGGAATGGGAGGTCGGGCAGGGCCAGGTCGGGTTTGCCGGCCAGATCCAGTTCGCCATGCGGCGCTATGTCGGTGGTTCGTCGCTCGACGGTGCGATCCGGGTGCCGACCGAGACGACCGGGCACGGCCAGGTCACGCTGGTGTTCAGCGATCGGCGCAACGGGCTTATCGTGCTGCCCGACGGACGTCGGCAGACGCTGTCGCGCTATGCCTTCTGACGCCTGCGCCCGCCCAGCCCCTTGACCGGCCGCGTTGCGGGGATCAGTTTGGACCGATGTCGGATTCCGAAGATCCTCGCATCAAGCTGCGGGCCCAGATCACGGCGCTGCGGGGGCAGATCGATCCCCGGCTGCTCGAACAGGTGCGTCAGGCCTATCTGTCGCAGTTGCAGGGCGAGCGCCAGGAGCAGGCGAACGCCAAGCAGGCGGTCGAGCTTTACCTACAGGAAAAGCGCAAGAACGCGGCCCTGCTGCAGCAACTGGTCAAGCAGCTGAAGGGCATACGGAAACGTCCTGGTTAGCGGCGAAGCTCGCCCAACGCCAGGCGCAGGCCCAGCCCGATCATCAGCGAGCCCGAAATGCGGCCGATCCAGCCGGCGAGGCGCGGCTGCCGCACCAGTTGCCGCCGCAGCGCGCCGGCGGCCAGAGCCACCGCCAGCAGGACGATCGTTCCCTGAACGATGAACAGCGCGCCGAGCGTCAGGATCTGCAGCGGTGTCGGCCAGCCGCCGGCCGAAACGAACTGCGGCAGGAAGGCCAGGAAGAACAGCGCGACCTTCGGGTTCAACGCGTTGGTGACGAAGCCCTGGCGGAAGATCCGTAACCCGGCACCCGGCGCAACGGTGGCACGGCCGGTCAGCGCCGGCGGATGACGCCAGGCATCGATCCCGAGCCAGATCAGATAGGCCGCGCCAGCCAGCTTGATCGCCATCAGTGCCGCCGGCATCGTCGCCGCCAGCGCCGTCAGCCCGGCGACCGCGGCCACGGCATGAACGACACAACCGGCGCTGATGCCCAGGGCCGCCAGTGCCCCGCCCCGGCCACCGCCGGCGAGGCCGTTGGCGAGCACGTACAGCATGTCAGGGCCGGGCGTCAGGTTCAGCGCCAGCGCCGCGACCAGGAACAGGACGAGGTTGGCGGCTTCCACCGGGTATTACTGATTGAGGATCTTGCGGCGCTGGCGCTCGTATTCGCCTTGGGTGATCGCACCGCTGTCGAGGGCGTTCTTGAGGTCGAGCAGCTGCTGGCCGGTCGTTGCCGTCGTGACCGACGTGGCCGAAGACGCGCCACCGCCGCCGCAGGCGGCAAGGCCGAAAACCAGGACGGAAGCGAGCAGGGCGGTAATGATCGAGCGCGTCACGTCGAGCGTTCCTTGTCGTCGTGTGCCTGAACGCAGAAACGAGTGCGCTGCCGCTCAGGCAACGCACTCGCTCAGCCTGTGCATCCCGCCGGCGGCGGGTGCGAAACTTCAGCTCTGATGGCTGTGGGTCGCCTGGGTCGAACCGGCAGCCGGCTTGGCCGCATCGGCGGTGACCTGGGGCGAGCCCGGGGCCGGCGTCGCGCTGCGCTGGGCTTCCTGCGGCTCGTCCTTCATGCCCGAACGGAAGGCCTTGATGCCCTTCGCCAGATCGTTCATGGCGGACGGCAGGCGGCCGGCACCGAAGATCACGACCACGACGACCAGGACGATAAGCAAATGCCAGATGCTGAAGCTACCCATGACGGCTCCTTGATAATAGGCGACCGGGGCGAAGGCCGCCTCGCCCGTCGCGCTGTCGTCCAACCATAAAGCCCCGGCGGGGTCACGGCAATGGCTATCGTCCCTGCCGGGCAAGGCCCTCCAGTTGCATGAATTTGCGCCATCCGCCGATAAATAATGGATAAAATCCGGTGCAAGCGCGCTTGCCTGCTTGTAAAGTCGCGCCGCTCGCGTCAATCGAGGTCGACTCCGGGGGGATTTGAAGATGCCGCCTGCAACCACCGTCGAATCAAAGGCCATGCGCCTGTCCGGCATCGAGGTCCTGCGTGGCCTGACCGAGGCGGATCTGCGGGAAGTCGAACAGACCTCGGCCTGGCGGCGCTACGCCTCCGGCGAACAGATCCTCGACCGCGACAGCGACAGCCGCGACGTGTTCTTCGTCGTCGAGGGGCAGGTCGAAGTGGTCAATTTCTCGCCGTCGGGCCGGGAAGTCGCCTACGCGACCGTGCCGGCCGGCGGGTTCTTCGGCGAACTTTCGGCGATCGACGGCGAGCCGCGCTCGGCCAATGTCGTCGCCGACAAGAATTGCCTGCTGGCCTCGCTGCCGCCCGAGCGGTTCCGCGAATTGCTGCAGAAGCACGGCCAGGTCTCGGTCCGCGTGCTGACCCGGCTCGCCCGCATCATCCGCATCTGCGACGACCGCATCATGGACCTGTCGACGCTGGGTGCCGTCCAGCGCGTCTATCAGGAACTGCTGCGCATGGCCAAGCCCGATCCGGTGACCCCCGGCTCGTGGCTGATCTATCCGCTGCCCCGCCAGCATGAAATCGCCAGCCGCGCCTCGACCACGCGCGAGACGGTGGCGCGGGTGCTGGGCCATCTGGTTTCCGACGGGCTGATCACCCGCAAGGAAAAGACGGTCTATCTGAACGACCGGGCTGCGCTGAAGAAGCTGATCGAGAAGATGTCGGACAAGGGCGCCGAGAACGCCCGCTGAAAAATCGACGGGGCAGGGTGCGACCCTGCCCCCGCCCGGCTCAGAGGCCGAGCTTGGCCTTGATCGCCGCGATGCCGCCCCGATACATGTTGCCGACGATACGCTCGGCCTTTTCCTCGGGGAAACCGTCGGCCGGGCGGAAGGTCGCGCCCCATTCGATGCGGCTGGCCGCATCGCCCTCGGCCACGACCTTCAGCGTCGAGACGTAGTCGACCACCGGCATCGGGCCGGACACGATCGAATAGCTGTAGGACATCCCCGGCTTGTCCTCGGCGACGAGCTTTTCGGTAATGGTGCCGTTCGGCACGGCGAGATGGCGCAGGCCGCCGACGCCTCGCCCTTCGGTGGTCAGGCCGTCCATGCCCGGCGCCCAGTCGTTCAGGCGATAGAAATCGCCGATCAGGCCCCAGACCTTTGCCGCCGGCGCGGCGACGGATTCGCTGACTTTGACTTCGGTCACGAGCATTTCCTCCCAGCTTGCGAGACGGGCGCGATCAAGCCACGACCGACGACGATTGTCACGCCCCGGCGAACGCCGCCAGCGCCTGGTTGACCGCGAACGGCTGTTCCAATTGGGGCGAATGGCCGGCGCTGGCGATGGTCAGGCGCCGGGCGCCGGGAATCCGCGCGGCGAGCCAGTCGCTGGTGGCCGGCTGGTAGATGCGGCTCAGCCCGCCATTGACCACCAGGGTCGGCACGGTGATATGCGGCAGCAGCGGGCGATGGTCGGCCGCGCTGAGCGACCGCCACAGGCTGGTCATCACCGCCCCGTCATTGGCGGCGAGCTGGGAACGTGCCCAGGCGGCCAGCGCCGCATCCGGCTCGCGGTCGCGGGCGAACAGCCGCGGCAGAAACCGGGCGGCGTAGGCCGGCCAGTCCGCCGCCATCGCCGCAAGCGCGGCAGCATTGATCCGCGCGTCGAAGGCGCCGGCGATGCCGAGATTCCAGTCGCCGTCGTTCAGGATGCGCGGCGCCATGTCGAGCACGACGAGACCGCCGAGGCGGCGGCAACCGTGGCGGCCGATGTAGTCGAACGCGACCGCGGCGCCGAGCGACCAGCCGACCAGCACGACGTCGTCGAGCTCGCGGGTCTCGATCAGCAGGTGCACCGCCGCCGCGAGATCGCCCAGCGTCGCCGCGGGATGATCTCGATTGCTGCCATGGCCGGGCAGGTCGGGGGCGATCACGCGCAGGCCCGACCAGGCCAGGGCCGCCTGCGGGGCAAAGAATCCGGCATGCGCCGCCCAGCCGTGCAGCAGCACCAGCGGTCGGCCGCAGCCGATATCGAGGCAGTGGCCCGTCACTTGCCGACGTCGGCCACCAGCACCAGCGCCCGACCCCGGCAATAGACCGTGCCCGCGGCGTCGGTGCAGGTGGTGGCAAGGTCGCAGAGATGCTTTTCCGGCCGCAGCCGCGTGATCTCGACCGTCGCGGTGAGGGCGACGCCGACCGGCGCGGGCCGCAGAAATTCCATTTCCTGCTTCAGATAGTTGGTTCCGAAACCTGGAAGATCGACGCCGAGAAGATAGGAAAAAAGGCCGCCGATCAGCGGTTCGGGCACTGCCTGCGCCGGGCCCTCGCTTGCGGCGAGTTCGAGAAAATCGGCAATCATCGCCGCGGTGAAGACCCGCGTCGCCGATGCCTTGTCGCCAACCTGCATCACCGGCCCTCCCTGATCATCTCGGCCCGCCCCTCGCAGACTGCGGTGCCGCAGGCGATCCGGGTGACGCGGATGGCCAAGGCGACATCATCGTCGGTCACCCGTTCTATCGTCGCGGCGAAGGTCAGCGGCTCGTGGGCATAGGCCGGGGCCGGAAACATCAGCGTCTGGCCGGCCTGCCGGAAGCCGGGCAGTGCCCGGCGGACCAGCCCCCAGAACACGGTGTAGAGCAGCATGCCGTGCGACACCGTCCGGCCAAAACGGGTGCGGCCCGAGAAGTCGGGGTCGACATGGATCGGGTTGTCGTCGCCGCTGATCGTGGCGAAACGATCGAAATCGGCCTGGGTCAGCGTGCGGTCGAGCGACAGCACGGTACCGGGGGCGGGCAGGGTCATGTGACGTTCTCGGCCTTCAGGATGTGCTTGCGCACCTTGCCGGCGGCGGTGCGCGGGAAGTCGTCGATCACGGTGACGTGCCTTGGCACCTTGTAGGCCGCCAGATGCTCGCGCGCATGGCGGCGCAGGGCCTCGCCGTCGACGCTGCGGCCGGGGCGGGCACGGACGAAGGCGTGGCCGACCTCGCCCCAGCGGGCATCGGCGACACCGATCACGGCCGCCTCCAGCACGTCGGGATGGTTGGTCAGCACGTCCTCGACCTCGGCCGGATAGACGTTTTCGCCGCCCGAGATGTACATGTCCTTGATGCGGTCGACGACGTAGTAGTAGCCGTCCTCGTCCTGGCGGCCGACATCGCCGGAATGCAGCCAGCCCTGCCCGTCGATCGCATTGCGCGTCGCCTCCGGGTTGCCCCAGTAGCCGGGCGTCACCGCAGGGCCGCGGAACAGCAGTTCGCCCCGCTCGCCGCGCGGCACGTCGCGGCCTTCGTGATCGACCAGCCGGACCTGCGACAGCAGTTGCGGCTTGCCGACCGAACCGAGCTTGGCGACGGCGTGATCGGGATCCATCAGGAATACGGTGGGGCCGGTCTCGGTCATGCCCATGCCGTTGCAGACCCGCACGCCGCGGGCGAGGAAGGCGCGGATCAGCGCCTCGGGCAGCGGGGCGCCGCCACACCCCCAGGATCGCACGCGGCCGAGATCGGCCCGTTCGAAGGCGGGATGCAGGCTGAGCGCCTGATAGATCGCCGGCACGCCGAAGAACACCGACAGCCTGCCGCTTTCCAGCAGCGCCATGACCGGATCGGGGTCGAACTTTGCCAGGATATGGCTGGTCCCGCCGGCCAGGAAGACGGGCAGGGTGTAGAGATTGATGCCGGCCGTGTGGAACAGCGGCAGGAAGTTGACCGTCGCATCCGCGCCCGTCAGGTCGATTGCCTGGGCGACGTTGACGTGGTTGGCGATGGCCATGCCGAAGGTCTGGATCACCGCCTTGGGCTTGCCGGTCGTGCCGGAGGTGTAGAGCAGGTACCAGATCCCGTCGGTCGGCCACGAGAACTCGGCCGGCGGCACACCGGCCGAGTCCCTCAGCGCATCCGCGTAGGCGGTAAAGGACATCGTCGGCAGATCGAGCTGGGCTGCCAGTTCGGCGTTCGCCGCATCGTGGATCAGCAGGCGCGGCGTGCAGTCGGCAATGATCGGGTTCAACTCGGACGGCGTCTGCCGCCAGTTGAGCGGCACCAGAATGACGCCCGCCTTGCCGCAGCCGAACAGGATTTCGAAGAACGTCGCGCTGTTGTGGCAGAGGATCGCGATGCGGTCGCCCCGGAGGATGCCGCGCTGCGCCAAGACCTCGGCGAAACGGTTCGCGCGGTCGTCGACCTCGGCATAAGTCAGGCGCCGGCCGCCCTCGATCTCGTGAAAGGCGATCCGATCGGGGGTGAGTTCGGCGCGCTTGGCCGAAATGTCGAAGATCTGGCGCATGCGTTTCCCCCTGACTGTTCTTATCGGCCGAGGAACCGGGCCATGCCCGCCTCGGTCTCTTCGCTGTCGATCAGCGCCAGGAAGGCCTGGCGCTCACGCTCCAGCCCGTCGGCGATCGCCTGGAAATCGGCTGGGCCCCGCAGCAGCACGCGGGTCGAGCGGATCGCGGCCTGCGATTTCGCCCGCAACCCGGCCAGCCAGCCGTCGATCACCGCGTCGAGATCGCCCGATACGCTGTCGGCGAGGCCCAGCCGCAGCGCCTCGTCGGCCTGGACATGCCGGTTCAGCAACTGAATTTCCCGCGCGCGCCGCTCGCCGATCCGTAGCGGCAGCAGCGCGGTCCAGCCGCCATCCGGGCTGAATCCGACCTCGGTATAGTAGGGCGCGACGAAGCAGCCCGGCGCCATCGCCACCAGGTCGCAGGCGAGCATCAGCCCGACCGACCCGCCGGTGACCGGCCCGTGCAGCCGGCCGATCAGCGGACAGGGCAGCGACATCAGCGCGAGGATGGCACGGTTGAGATCGCCGACGAGGCCTGCGGCGTAGTCGCGCCGGTGGGCGCGGGGCACGTCGTGGAAGCCGCCGACATCGCCCCCGGTCGAGAAGCTGCGTCCCGTGCCGCCCAGCACCACGGCGATGAGGTCGTCGCGGCCCGACAGGTCGGCGACGGCGTCGAGCAACGCCGACAACAAGTCAGGCACCAGCGCATTGTGGCGCCGCGGCCGGTTCAGGGTGAGGCGCGCGATGCCGTCGGCGATCGCGCAGGTGACGATCGGTTCAGCCGCGGCGGTCATCGGGGATCAGGCCGTGCGAGACCATGTCGAAGGCGGCCTCGGCGATCCTGGGCAGCGAGGCGTCCTTTTCCCAGATCGCGAAGCGGTGGCCCAGCATGACGGCGATGCCCATCAGCGCCCAGGCGCGCACCTCGGCCTGACCCGGCCGGATTTCGCCGCGGGCCTCGGCCGCCAGCAGCGCCGAGCGGTAGGATTCGGCAAAGTCGTCGTAATATTGCCGGTAGATCGTCTCGTCGACGAACTGCGCCTCCTCGACCACGCGGTAGAGGTCCGGGTTGTCGCGGACGAATTCGAGGAAGGCGAGCAGGCCGCGGCGCTCGGCCTCGATGCGGCTGGGCGAATCGCCCACCGCCATCGTCAGATGCCGGCGCAGCTTGCGACCCATGTGCAGCACCAGTTCGCGCAGCACGTCTTCCTTGGTGCGGAAGTAGAGATAGAACGTGCCCTGCCCGACGCCGGCCTCGGCGGTGATGGTCGAGATCGATGCTTCGGCGAAGCCGCGGCCGCCGATCTCGCGCTTGGCAGCGTCGAGGATCTTCTGGCGGGTCAGCTCGCCGCGGCTGGTCTTCGGTCGCAGGGCGTTATTCTTGGACATGTCAAACCTGAATCATCTGTCATATTGAACATGGCCGAAACCGGCCCGAGCGTCAATCACGCCGGTTAAACCAAGGATTTATGCTGCATTGCAGCGTGCTTGACCCACAAGCCGGGGATGGGTAATGTCACCTGCAACATGAATCAGTCGTCAGATTGAAACAGTGTCGCTCGGGATAAATCGGGAGGAGAAAACCATGAATCGCATTGCCCGTGGCGTGGCCCTGGCCACGACCGCGCTGGCGGCCGCGCTGATCGCCGGCCAGGCCGCCGCCAAGGAAATCAAGGTCTGCCTGATCGTTTCCAAGACCGGCCCGCTCGAGGCCTATGCCAAGCAGACCGAGGCGGGGTTCAACCTCGGCCTCGAATACGCGACCAAGGGCACCAACAAGGTCGGCGACGACACGCTGAAGATCCTGGTCAAGGACGACCAGTTCAAGCCCGAGCAGACCAAGGCCAAGGCCGAGGAATGCTATGGCGACGACAAGGCCGATATCGTCATCGGCGCGACCGGCTCGCCCAACACCATCGCCATGCTGCCGGTGGCCGAGGAATACAAGAAGATCATGATCGTCGAGCCGGCGGTGGCCGATTCGATCACCGGCGACAAGTGGAACAAGTACGTCTTCCGCACCGCCCGCAACTCGACCCAGGACGCCTATGCCGCCGCCGCCGCGCTCAACGGCGATTTCTCGGTCGGCATGCTGGCGTTGGATACGGCCTTCGGCCGCGACGGAGTCGCCGCCTTCAAGGAAGCGGTCGCGGCGGTCAACCCGAAGGCCAAGATCGTCCATGAGGAATATGCGGCCAACAACACCACCGACTTCGCGCCCCAGGCCGAGCGGCTGTTCAACGCGCTGAAGGACAAGCCGGGCCGCAAGGTCATCGCCTTCATCTGGGCCGGCCCGCATCCGCTGCCGAAGTTCGTCGACCTGAAGCCCGAGCGCTTCGGCATCGAACTGGCCCCGGGCGGCAACATCCTGCCGGTGATGGCGGCGTGGCGGCAGTTCGCCGGCGTCGAAGGCGGCATCTACTACTATTACAACTTCCCCAAGAACCCGGTGAACGACTGGCTCAAGGCCGAGTACCAGAAGAGGTTCTCGGCGCCGCCCGATTTCTTCGTGGCCGGCGGCTTCTCGGCGGCGATGGCGCTGACATCAGCGCTGGAAAAGGCCAAGTCGACCGACGCGGAGAAGTTGATCGTCGCGATGGAGGGCATGGATTTCGACACGCCGAAGGGCAAGATGACCTTCCGCAAGGAAGACCATCAGGCGCTGCAGTCGATGTACCACTGGCGGATCAAGAAGGAGACGACCGAGACCGATTTCCTCGAACTCGTCGCCGAGATCCCGGCATCCAGCCTGCCGCTGCCGATCCGCAACAAGCGCTGATCGTCCGCCAGCAGATCGCCGGCGCGCCGACAGGCGCGCCGGCGGGTCGCGGCCCGGTGGCCGGCCGGGCCGCGATCGACCTCGAAACCCCGGCAACACTTCCAGGGAGGCCCGATTGGGCGCAGGCGACGTGCCGCAGGCCGACCAGCATCCGGTGCTGGCGACCCGCGATCTGACCATCCGGTTCGGCGGCCATGTCGCGGTCAATGCCGTGAGCTGCGCCTTCGCCGCCGGCACGCTGACCGCGATCGTCGGGCCCAACGGGGCGGGCAAGACCACGTATTTCAACCTGATCTCGGGTCAGCTGAAGGCCAGCGCGGGGCAGGTCTTCCTCTATGGCGACGACGTGACGGCGAAGCCTGCGGCCGAGCGCACCAAGCGCGGCATGGGCCGCGCCTTTCAGCTGACCAACCTGTTCCCGAACCTCACCGTGCACGAGAACGTGCGGCTGGCGGTGCAGAGCCGCGCCCGCGTCGGGGCCGACCTGTGGTCGCTGTGGAGCCGTCATCGCGACCTGATCGAGAAGGCCGACCACTATCTGGCCGAGGTGGCGCTGCACGACCGCCGCGATGCCGTCGCCGCTTCGCTCAGCCACGGCGACAAGCGCAAGCTCGAGGTCGGCATCATGATGGCGCTGGAACCCGAGGTATTCATGTTCGACGAGCCGACCGCGGGGATGAGCGTCGACGAAGTTCCGGTCATCCTCGATCTGGTCCAGCGGCTGAAGGCCCGCGGCGACAAGACCATCCTGCTGGTCGAGCACAAGATGGACGTGGTGCGCAGCCTGGCCGACCGCATCATCGTGCTGCACAACGGCACGCTGGTCGCCGACGGCGACCCGGCCGAGGTCATTGCCTCGCCGATCGTCCAGGAAGCCTATCTCGGGGTGCCCGCCAATGGCTGACCCGATCCTGCGCCTCGAGGGCGTGCACACCCATATCGGCCAGTACCACATTCTCCAGGGGGTCGATTTCGAGGTGCCGCGCGGCGAGCTCACCGTGCTGCTCGGCCGCAACGGTGCCGGCAAGACCACGACCCTGCGCACCATCATGGGCCTGTGGAAGCCGTCGCGCGGACGGGTGGTGTTCGACGGCCAGGACATCGGCGGGCGGGACACGCCCGACATCGCCCAAGGCGGCATTGCCTACGTGCCCGAGGCCATGGGCATCTTCGCCGATCTCACGGTCCGCGAGAACATGATCCTGGCCGCGCGCGACGGAGCGCCCGACCAGGCGCGCCTCGACTGGATCTTCTCGTTCTTTCCGGCGCTGAAAAAATTCTGGTCGCTGGCGGCAGGCCATCTGTCGGGCGGGCAGAAGCAGATGCTGTCGATCGCCCGCGCCGTGGTCGAGCCGCGCCGGCTGATCCTGATCGACGAGCCGACCAAGGGCATCGCCCCGGCCATCATCGAGAACATGATCCGCGCCTTCCAGGACCTGAAGCGGTCCGACACCACGATCCTGCTGGTCGAGCAGAATTTCCGCTTCGCCAGCATGCTGGGCGACGGCGTGGTGGTGATGGACGACGGGCGCATCGTGCATCGCGACCGCATGGCGGCACTGGCCGGCGACCCGGCGGCGCAGACCCGGCTGCTGGGCCTGTCGCTCGATGCGCATCAATGAGGCGGGGAGGGGAACGCGATGACATCGGCCGCTGACGATACGGGCCTGCCGCGGGTCAAGCTCGACTACCTGCCGGCCCTGCTGGTGCCCGGGCTGATGATCGTGGCCGCGCCGCTGATCGGCTCCGGCTCGACCTGGGCGACGCTGACGGTCGCGGGCCTGGCGATGGGGATGATGATCTTCATCATCGCCTCGGGCCTGACGCTGGTCTTCGGCCTGATGGACGTGCTGAACTTCGGCCATGGCGCCTTCATCTCGATCGGCGCCTATCTGGCGCTGATCGTCGTGGTGCCGCTGGCGCCCTGGTTTGCGGCGGACTCGCTGCCGCTCAATCTTGCCGGGCTGCTGCTGGCGATCCTGGTCGCGATGGCCGGCTCGGGCGCGCTGGGCTATGCCTTCGAGCGCGTGCTGATCATGCCGGTCTATGGCCAGCACCTGAAGCAGATCCTGATCACCATGGGCGGGCTGATCGTCGCCGAACAGATGATCCATGTCGTCTGGGGTGCCCAGCAGGTGGCGATGCCGCTGCCTACTGCCTTCCGCGGCGCGATCACCTTCGGCGACATCGCGGTCGAGAAATACCGGCTGATTGCCGTCTGCATCGGCCTCGTCGTCTTCGGCGCGATGTTCCTGGTGCTGAACCGGACCAAGATCGGCCTGCTGATCCGGGCCGGCGTCGAGAACGGCGAGATGGTCGAGGCGTTGGGCTATCGTATCCGCCGGCTGTTCGTCGGCGTGTTCGTCGCCGGCTCCGCCCTCGCCGGGCTGGGCGGCGTGATGTGGGCGTTCTATCGCGAGACGCTCACCGCCAATATCGGTGGCGAGGTGATGATCATGGTGTTCATCGTCATCATCATCGGCGGCCTCGGCTCGGTCGGGGGTTGCTTCCTCGGCGCGCTGCTGGTCGCCCTCACCGCCAACTACACCGCCTTCCTCGCGCCCAAGGTCGCGCTCGGCTCAAACATCCTGCTGATGGTGCTGGTGCTGATGTGGCGGCCGATGGGCCTCTATCCCGTGGCCAAGCGCTGAGGGCCGGACGATGCTGAGAACCCTTCTGTCCGACGACCTGCCGAAAAGCCGGGTGCTGTCGGTCCTGCTGCTCGTCGTCTTCGTCGGCCTCGCCGTCGCCCCCTTCGCCTTTCCCGGCGCCCAGGCGATCAACACGGCGGCCCGGATCTGCGTGTTCATCGTGCTGGTCGCCTCCTACGATCTGCTGCTCGGCTATACCGGCATCGTCTCGTTCGCCCATACGATGTTCTACGGTATCGGCGCCTACGGGGTCGGGCTGTCGCTGTTCGCGCTCGGCGGCGGCTGGGGGGCGATCGGCCTCGGGCTGCTGGTCGCGCTGGTGGTCGGCGTCGCGCTCGCCTTCGCCATCGGCCTGTTCTCGTTGCGTGTCCGTGCGATCTTCTATGCGATGATCACCCTGGCCGTCGCCTCGGCCTTCGCGATCCTGGCGTCGCAATTGTCGGAAATTACCGGCGGCGAGGATGGCCGCAGCTTCCGCGTGCCGGAAATCCTGCGCCCGGGCTTCCGCCTGTTCGCGGAACCGGTCCTCGGCCTCGATATTTCCGGCCGGGTGGTCACCTACTACCTGGTGTTCCTCGCCGCCCTGGCGTTGTTCCTGATGATGCTGCGCGTGGTCAATTCGCCGTTCGGCCGGGTGCTGCAGGCGATCCGCGAGAACGACTTCCGCGCCGAGGCGCTGGGCTATCGCACGGTCTATTACCGCACCGCGGCCAACTGCCTGGCTGCCGCTGTCGCGGTGCTGGCCGGCTGCCTGAATGCGCTGTGGCTGCGCTATACCGGGCCGGCGGTGACGCTGTCGCTCGAAATCATGCTCGATATCCTGCTGATGGTGGTGATCGGCGGGATGGGTACGCTCTACGGCGCCGTGATCGGCGCGACGTTGTTCATCCTGGCGCAGAACTACCTGCAGAAGCTGATGGGGGCCGCCTCGGCCGCGACCAAGGGCATCCCGCTGCTGCCGCAACTGCTGCATCCCGATCGCTGGCTGCTATGGCTCGGCGTGCTGTTCGTGCTGTCGGTCTATTTCTTCCCCACCGGCATCGTCGGCCGGCTGCGGCGAAAGGCATAAGGTCAGTCGAGGGTCGCCTTGATCACCAGGACGATCAGGAAGCCCAGGAACAGCATCGCCGTGGTCACCGCCGTGTCGGCCTCGCCCTCATGGGCCTCGGCCAGCAGTTCCTCGAAGACGAGGTAGAGCAGGGCGGCGGTGGCGAAGGCCAGTACCGCAATCTGCAGCCAGCCCGGCGCGGCGCCGAACAGGCCGTAGCCGGCAAAGCCGCCCACCGGAATCAGCACGGCCAGCCCGGCCAGGATACCGGCCAGCCTGCCCGGCGCCATGCCCCGGTTGCGCAGCGACACCACGGTCGCGACCCCGAGGAACAGCACTTCCAGCGCCAGCGCGCCCACCACCACCTCGCCCCCGCCGGACGAGGCGGCGAGGGTGACGCCGCACAGCAGCCCGTCGACCGCGAGGTCGATGCCGATGGTGACGACGAACGGCCCGACCGGGCCCGACGTCGTGCCCTCGGCCTCGCCTTCCTCGCCGGCGAATTTCTTGACCGCGAGCATCGCGGCGACGCCGAACAGGAAGCCGACCGCCATGGCGAGCGTCGATTGGCCGAGATGCAGGCTCGGCACCAGTTCGGCGGCGACCGCGGCGATCACCACGCCGGCGGTGAAATGCTGGATCGCCGACCGTGCCGCGCCGCCAGGGTTCCAGCGCAGGGCAATGCCGCCGCCGGCCAGCATCGCCGCGGCCGGAAGCAGGACAGGCCAGGCAGCCGCGAGGCTAGCCACGGCCGTAAAGCTCGTCCTCGGATTTCAGCGGCCTGGCGATCTCGACCGCCACGCCGTCGCGCAGCGCGGTGTAGAAGCAGCTGCGCCGGCCGGTATGGCAGGCCACCCCTTCCTGGTCGACCAGCAGCAGCAGGGTATCGCCGTCGCAATCGATGCGGAAATCGATCAGCTTCTGGGTCTGGCCGGAGGTCTCGCCCTTGCGCCACAGCGCCTGGCGCGAGCGCGACCAGTAGCAGACCCGGCCGGTCGCCAGCGTCTCGGCGACGGCGTCGGCATTCATCCAGGCGACCATCAGCACTTCGCCGGTGTCGTGCTGCTGGGCGATGGCGGGCACCAGCCCCTGGGCATCGTACTGGATCGTCGGCAGGGTGGTCATTTGGTGATGGCCCTTTGAATGAACTCGGGCAGCATGCTTTCGCCGGTCTTGCTCTTTTCCCGGATCGTCCAGCCCATGGTGACGAGGAGGACGATGACGATGATGGCCAGGATGGCCGCCTGCAGGTTGGACAAGGACATGGGCCGGCTCCGTCACACCGCCAGTGGCAATTCAGACCTGTAATACTGTATCATACCGGTTTCCGCCACCATGGCGGGCGGCGTGGAGGTGTGTCAAATGGGCGCGAAGGCAGGAACGAAGGCGGCGGCACCGTTTCCGGCGCAGGAGCATGACCACGGCCATTGCGCCACCTCGGCCATGGACCGCGCCGCGGCGATCTGCGCCGCCCGCGGCGTCCGCCTGACCGAGCTTCGCCGCCGGGTGCTGGAACTGGTCTGGACCAGCCATCGGCCGATCGGCGCCTATGACATCCTCGCCCAGCTGGGCGGGCCCGACCGGCCGGCCGGGCCGCCGACGGTCTATCGCGCGCTCGATTTCCTGCAGGAAAACGGGCTGGTGCATCGAATCGCGTCGCTGAACGCCTATATCGGCTGCCCCGATCCCGGCCACGCCTTCGCCCCTGGCATCATGATCTGCGAGGAATGCGGCCGGGCCGCCGAACTGCACGACAGCGCCGCCGACAATGCCTTGTCGCGTGCCGCCGCCGCGGCCGGCTTCGCCATCACCCGGCGCACCATCGAGATGGTCGGCCGCTGCCGCGATTGTGCCGCCCAGGCCGCATAGACCGCCTGCATCGCAGCCATTACAACTATCAACTTCCGCTGCCTGGCCGGCCGGATAGACTCCGGTCAAAGCCATCAGTGGAGGAAACCATGGCCCAGGATCAGGTCGTCACCCTCGACCGCGCCGACGGCGTCGGCATCGTCACCCTGAACCGGCCGGCGGCCTACAACGCCCTCGACCTCGCCCTGGCCGACGGGCTGTTCGATGCGCTGATCGCCTGCGACGAGGATCCGTCGGTGCGTGCGGTCATGATCACCGGGGCCGGGGCGGCGTTCTGCGCCGGTGGCGACATCCGCCAGATGCGCGAGCACAGCGCGCCGGCAGGCCACCCCTCGGCCTTCCTGAAACTGCTGACCGCGCGGCTGCATGCCGCGATCGCGACGATGGCGCGGATGCCCAAGCCGGTCGTCTCGGCCGTCAACGGTGCCGCGGCCGGGGCGGGGTTCAGCCTGGCGATCGCCGGCGACCTGACCATCGCGGCGGACAGCGCCAAGTTCACGGTGGCCTATTCCGCCATCGCGTTGTCGCCCGACGGCTCGTCCTCCTACTACCTGCCGCGGCTGGTCGGTCCGAAGCGCGCCTACGAGCTGATCGCGCTGAACCGCCCGCTGACCGCGGCGGAGGCCTGCGACGCCGGGCTGGTCAACCAGGTCTTTCCCGCCGCCGATTTCGCCGCGGCCGCCCGCGACTACGCCGTCCGGCTCGCCGCCGGCCCGACGGTCGCCCTGGGCGCGGCCAAGCGCCTCCTGGCCACCAGCCTCGAAGCGACGCTCGAAACCCAGATGGAGCACGAGCGCCAGCAGATCGCCGCCTGCGGTCGCACCGAGGATTTCCGCGCGGCTGCCGAAGCCTTCGTGGCCAAGCGCAAGCCGGTGTTCACGGGCCGCTAGGCTTCTGCCGGACGCTTTCGGCCAGGCGCTCGGCCAGGGTGTGGTAGAGCGGCTTGGGGCAGATCAGCGCCGAGGCGGCGCGCGCGATCATCGCCGTGGCTATGATCGGCATGATCATCGCGTGTCCGCCGGTCATCTCCAGCACGATGATCGAGGCGGTCAGCGGCGCCTGCACCACGCCGGTGAAGTAACCGACCATGCCGAGCAGGGCCAGCACGGCCAGCGAGGTCGACGGCATGAAGTCGGCCAGCGCGGCACCGAAACCGGCGCCGACCGCCAGCGACGGGGCGAAGATGCCGCCGGCGATGCCGGCCAGGCTCGACAGCAGCGAGGCCGCCATCTTGACGATGCCGTAGTTGTCCGGGGCCGGCATGCCCTGCAGCAGGCCGCGGGTGACCTCGTAGCCGGTGCCGAAGGCGCCGTCGGCGACGAACACGCCGAGGATCGCCAAGGCCAGGCCGCAGGCCGCCGCGAACAGTTCGGGCCGCCGCGCGAACAGCCCGCCGCGCAGCCGGCCGACGAGCGGCGGCAGGTCGAGCAGGATGCGGGAGAACAGCCCGCCCATCAGCCCGCCGAAGATCCCGAGGATCGCGACTGCCGGCCAGTCGCCCCAGGCGACGGTCTCGTTGGTATGGCCGAAATAGGATTCCGAACCGAGCACGGCCTCGGCCACGATGCCGGCGACCAGCACGGCGCCGAGCAGCAGGCCATTGATCTTCTGCTCGTAGTTGCGCCCCATCTCCTCGATGGCGAAGACGACGCCGGCGAGCGGCGCGTTGAACGCCGCCGCGATTCCGGCCGCCGAACCGGCCAGGATCAGGCCGCGCTGGCGCTCCAGCTCGAAGATCCGGCTGGCCTGCAGCACGATCGAGGCGCCGATCTGGACCGTAGGGCCTTCGCGCCCGATCGCCGCGCCGCAGCCGACGCCGATGACCGTCAGCACGAACTTGCCGACGGCGTGCCGCAGCGACAGCATGCGCCGCCGCTCCTCCGGCCGGGTCAGCATGCGCGCCGCCATCGCCTGCGGAATGCCCGAACCCTGGGTGCCGGCGAAGACGGTTCGACCGACCCAGGACAGGATGAAGAAACCGGCCGGCGTAAGAAGCAGCGGCGCCCAGGGCCAGGACCGCGCCGTGGCTTCGAACCACGCGCCGGCCCGGTCGGCGACGACGGCGAAAAGCGCCGACACCAGGCCGATGATCACCGCGCAGGCCAGGAACATCAGATGCCGGCGCCAGCGGTGATAGGCCAGGCGCAGCTGTCGCTCGATGCGCATGCCGGTCAGGCCGCCGCGGCCAGCCGGGCGAAGCCGGCGGCAAGATCGGCCTTCAGGTCGTCGATCGCTTCGAGCCCGGCGTGGATGCGCACGAGCTGGCCTTCTGCGACCCAGGGCACCGCGGTACGGTCGCGTGCCGGCCAGGACGGCAGGAACAGGCTTTCATAGCCGCCCCAGGAATATCCCATGCCGAAGAGTTCGAGATGGTCGGCCATCGCGGCGAGCTGGGCGGCGCTGCAGGGCTTCAGCACGATCGAGAACAGGCCCGAAGCTCCGAGGAAATCCCGCTTCCAGACGGCATGGCCGGGATCGTCGGGCAGGGCGGGGTGCAGCACGCGGGCCACTGCCGGCTGGCCCTTCAGCCACTCGGCGAGGTCGAGGCCGGTCCGGTGGTGCTGGCGCAGGCGCGTCGCCATGGTGCGCAGGCCGCGCTGGGCAAGATAGACGTCGTCGGGGCCGGCGCACTGGCCGAGCGAGCGGGTCATGTCGCGCAACTCGGGCCAGGCTTCCCGGTTGGCGACGACCACGCCCAGCATCGCATCGGAATGGCCGACGATGTACTTGGTGGCGGCATGGATCGACAGGTCGACGCCGTGCTCGAACGGCTTGAAGTACAGCGGCGTGGCCCAGGTGTTGTCCATCAGCACGCGGATGCCGCGGGCGCGGGCCACGGCCGCGATCGCCGGCACGTCCTGCATCTCGAAGGTCAGCGAGCCCGGCGCCTCGAGATAGACCACCCGGGTGTTGGGACGGAACAGGGCGGCGATTCCGCCGCCGATCAGCGGGTCGCAATAAGTGGTCTCGACGCCGTTGCGGGCGAGGATCGCGTCGCAGACATGGCGCGACGGCGAATAGGCGCTGTCGGTCATCAGCACGTGGTCACCGGCGCGCGTCACCGCCAGCAGCGCGGCGGCGACGGCTGCCAGGCCCGACGGATAGGTGAGGGCGCGATAGCCGCCTTCGAGCTCTGCCACCGCATTCTCGAAGGCGAAGGTCGAGGGCGTGCCGCGCCGGCCGTAATACGGCGCCTGCTCGTCGCGGGCGATGCGGCGGGGCGCTTCCTGCAGGTCGGCGACGGTCGGGAACAGGATGGTCGACGCATGATAGACCGGCGGGTTGACCGCGCCGGCCTGGGCCGCGGGGTCGCGGCCGAGATGGATCACGCGGGTATCGTCGTGCATCTTGTTCCCCGATGGAGCTGTGGAAGGGGGCCGAGTGAGGCAGAAATGCCTTTGCCTTGCAAGCCTCGAGCCACCGCCGGCACAAGGACTGGGCGCATTTGGTCGTCCGTCCTGCCAGCCTCCCGATCAATCTTGCCGTGGCCGCGAATTATGTTACGGTCACGCACGTTGGGGGCAGGGGGTGCGACCCGGCGGGGGGGCTTGCTGAAAGCAACTTCGCCGCATGTCTTTCCCGGCCCTCGTCTGGACAGGGAAGGTACCTAGAAATGAAACTTCGTCTTCTGGCGGCTGCGGCCGCGACGGCCCTGATCGCCGCCGCCGGTTCGGCGCATGCCGGCGCGACGCTCGATGCGATCAAGAGCCGCGGCGTCGTCAACTGCGGCGTCAACACCGGCCTCGTCGGCTTTGCCCAGCCCGACGCGCAGGGCAAGTTCGCCGGCCTCGACGTCGACGTCTGCAAGGCGGTTGCCGCCGCCGTCCTCGGCGATGGCGAAAAGGTCAAGTTCGTTCCGACCAATGCCCAGCAGCGCTTCTCGGCCCTGCAATCGGGCGAGATCGACATCCTGTCGCGCAACACGACCTGGACGCAGACCCGCGACACCGCGCTGGGCCTCGCCTTCGCCGGCGTCACCTATTATGACGGCCAGGGCTTCATGGTCGCCAAGAAGCTCGGCGTCAAGAGCGCCCGCGAGCTGAACGGCGCCACCGTCTGCGTGCAGCCCGGCACCACGACCGAGCTGAACCTCGCCGACTACTTCCGGTCGCAGAAGATCGACTTCAAGCCGGTCGTGATCCAGGAACTGACCGACATCGAGAAGGCCTTCTTCGAAGGCCGCTGCGACGCCTACACGACCGACGCCTCGGGCCTCGCCTCGACCCGCGCCGCGCGTGCCGGCAATGCCGCCGATTACGTCATCCTGCCGGAAATCATCTCCAAGGAGCCGCTCGGCCCGTCCGTCCGCCAGGGCGACTGGGAATGGTTCAACATCGTCAAGTGGACCACCTATGGCCTGATCGCGGCCGAGGAAAAGGGCATCACCCAGGCGAATGTCGAGCAGATGAAGAACTCGGCCGACCCCGAGATCAAGCGCATGCTGGGCTCGACCCCGGGCATGGGCAAGAACCTCGGCCTGCCGGAAGACTGGCTGGCGAAGGCGATCAAGTCGGTCGGCAACTACGGCGAGATCTTCGAGCGCAACGTCGGCGCCAAGACCCCGCTTAAGCTCGACCGCGGCCTGAACGCACTGTGGACCGACGGCGGCCTGATGTACGCGATGCCGTTCCGTTGATCGGCGGCTGAGCGAGCAATTCTCGTGACGAGCGGCGTGCCAGGGCTACCTGGCACGCCGTTTGCTTTGTGCAGGAAGCCGGGGGCGGCGCGCGGGGCGAGAAGTCTTGACGCACAAGCGCCCGCGAATATTGTGACCATAATGTTGGCAGCCTGGGGAATAGGCAGCCAGCCGGGGATGTCGACGATGGGGGCCCGATGACCGTCATGCCGTTCCGCTAGCATAGAGCGGGGGTTGAAGCCCGGCTGGGAACGGGCAGGCCCCCAGGCGCTGTCTTTACGACCTCGTTTCAACAAGAACAGGGAGGCAAGGGCATGGCTACAAGCCACGACAGCGCGACCATCACGGTCAAGCCGACCGTGCCGTGGTATCGCGACCGCAACGCCCGCGCCATTGCGTTTCAGATTCTCGCCCTCAGTGCGGTGATCCTGCTGGGCTGGTATCTCGTGTCGAACACCATGCACAACATGGCGACGCGCAACATCGCCACCGGCTGGAGTTTCCTCGGCCGCGAGGCCGGGTTCGGCATTTCCGAGCATGTCATCGAGTATTCGCCGGCCGATTCCTATGGCCGGGCGATCCTCGTCGGCTTCCTCAACACCATCAAGGTGGCGGTGATCGGCATCGTCCTCGCGACGATCATCGGCGTCATCGTCGGCTTGGCGCGGCTGTCGCCGAACTGGCTGGTCGCGCGGATGGCGACGGTCTATGTCGAAAGCCTGCGCAACGTTCCGCTGCTGCTGCAGCTGATCATCTGGTACGGCCTGATCATCGCGATGCCCGGCCCGCGCCAGGCGGTGCAGATGATACCTGGGGTATTCCTGACCGGTCGCGGCGTCTACTACCCGTCGATCGAGGCCGAACCGGTCCACACCTGGATGGCCGTGCTGTTCCTGGTCGGCATCGCGCTCACCTGGGGTTATGCCCGCTGGGCCAAGCGTCGCCAGGACGAGACCGGCAATGCGGCGCCGCTGTTGCTGCCGGCGCTCGGCTTCATCGTCGGCCTGCCGCTGGTCGCCTGGCTCGTTGCCGGCGCGCCGCTGACGCTCGGCATTCCCGAGCTGAAGGGGTTCAATTTCGCCGGCGGCAGCGTGCTGTCGCCCGAATTCGCCGCGATGGTCGTAGGCCTTTCGACCTATACCGGCGCGTTCATCGCCGAAGTCGTGCGCTCGGGCATCCAGGCGGTCTCGCATGGCCAGACCGAGGCGGCCCGCGCGCTGGGGCTGAGGCCGATGCTGGTCACCCGCCTCGTCGTGTTTCCGCAGTCGCTGCGTGTCATCGTTCCGCCGCTGACCAGCCAGTATCTGAACCTGACGAAGAATTCGTCGCTGGCGGTGGCGATCGGCTATCCGGACCTGGTCTCGACCGGCAATACCGCGCTGAACCAGACCGGCCAGGCCGTCGAATGCATTGCCATCATCATGGGCGTCTACCTCGCCATCTCGCTGGCGATCTCGCTGTTCATGAACTGGTACAACAAGCATATCGCGTTGGTGGAGCGCTGAGATGACCGCTGCTGCAGACGCCGATCTGATTCCGGCACGCCGGCCGCCCGCCTCGGAGACCGGGGCGCTGGGCTGGGCCCGGCACAACCTGTTCTCCGGCTGGCTCAACACGATCATCACGATCGTTGCCGCCTTCGTCGCCTACAAGGTGATCTGGGGCGCGCTGTCCTATACCGTGTTCAACGCGGTCTGGACCGGCACGCCGCAGACCTGCCAGGACATGCTGGGCAAAGGGGCCTGCTGGCTCGCCATCCAGGATCGCTATCGCTTCATCCTGTTCGGCCCCTTCGACTACGACCAGCAGTGGCGCGGCGCCCTGGTCATCTTCCTGTTCGTCGCAATGGTCGGCCTCTCGGCCATCCGGCGCTTCTGGGGCAAGAAGCTGATCTACGGCTGGGTCGCGGCACTCGCGGTCGTGCTGTGGCTGATGTATGGCGGGCTCGGCCTGAAGGTCGTCGAGACGTCGAAGTGGGGCGGCCTGCCGCTGACCCTGCTGCTCGCCTTCGCCGGCATCATCTTCGCCTTCCCGCTCGGCATCGTGCTGGCGCTGGGCCGGCGCTCGCACATGCCGGCGATCAAGGCACTGTGCGTCGCCTATATCGAACTGATCCGCGGCGTGCCGCTGATCTCGGTGCTGTTCATGGCCTCGGTGATGTTTCCGCTGTTCCTGCCGGAGAACATCACGATCGACAAGGTGCTGCGCGCCCAGGTCGGCATCATCCTGTTCACCGCGGCCTACACGGCCGAGGCGATCCGTGGCGGCCTGCAGGCGGTGCCGAAGGGCCAGTACGAGGCGGCCGACGCGCTCGGCCTCGGCTACTGGCGCAAGATGTCGCTGATCGTGCTGCCCCAGGCCCTGAAGATCTCGATCCCGTCGATCGTCAACAACTTCATCTCGACGCTGAAGGACACGTCGCTCGTCACCATCATCGCGCTCTACGATCTGCTGAACACGTCGAAGATCGCGTTCAACGAGCCGCAGTGGCGATCGTTCTTCTTCGACGGTTTCGTCGTCGCCGGCCTGATCTTCTTCGTCTTCTGCTTCTCCATCTCGCGCATCAGCATCAAGATCGAACGGGTGCTGGATGTCGGCCACAAACGTCGTTGAGGCTTGAACCATGTCCCAACCGATCATCACGATGAACAAGGTCAACAAGTGGTACGGCGAGTTCCACGTGTTGCGCGATATCGAACTCGCGGTCTCGAAGGGCGAGCGGATCGTGGTCTGCGGCCCTTCGGGCTCGGGCAAGTCGACGCTGATCCGCTGCATCAACCGGCTTGAGGAGCATCAGGCCGGCTCGATCAAGGTCGACGGCATCGAACTGACCGACGACGTCAAGAACATCGAGCAGATTCGCCGCGAAGTCGGCATGGTGTTCCAGCACTTCAACCTGTTCCCGCATCTGACCGTGCTGGAGAATTGCTGCCTTGGTCCGATCTGGGTGCGCAAGATGCCGCGCGCCGAGGCCGAGGAAATCGCGATGAAGTACCTCAAGCGGGTGCGCATCCCCGAGCAGGCGAACAAGTATCCGGGCCAGCTCTCGGGTGGTCAGCAACAGCGCGTGGCGATCGCCCGCTCGCTGTGCATGAACCCGAAGATCATGCTGTTCGACGAACCGACCTCGGCGCTGGATCCGGAAATGGTCAAGGAAGTGCTGGACGTCATGATCGGGCTGGCCGAGGACAGCGGCATGACCATGCTGTGCGTGACCCACGAGATGGGCTTCGCCCGCTCGGTCGCCCACCGCGTGATCTTCATGGACCGCGGCCAGATCATCGAGCAGAACGACCCGGAGACCTTCTTCCACAGCCCGCAGAACGAGCGGACCAAGCTGTTCCTGAGCCAGATCCTGGCGCACTGAAGACGGGCAGGGCGGGGCCTTCGGGCCTCGCCCCACCGATCAGCGCCTGATCACCGGCACCCAGATCTCGACCCCGCCATCGCCGGTTCGCGGATCGAATGCCGGCAAATGGCGTTCCAGCGATGGCGCAGTCACCGGCGCGCAATCGCCCGAGTTCGGCATCCAGACGTCCCAAACCGCCCCGTAGCTGCCGTCCAGCGCCGAGACATGGCTGCGATGGGTGAAGACGGCATAGAGCTGTGGTGCCAGCCGCAGTCGCTTCAGGCCTGCTGGCGCCTCCGCCCGGGCCGTCACCTCGCTGGCGCAGCCGTAGTCGAAATTGCCCATGTCGTCCAAGGCACGGACGACGCCGACCGGCACCGGCTGGATCTTGGGGCCGATGCCGGCGTGTTCCGGAATGAATTCCTGCCACTGCTGGGCGATCGGCCGGGTGTGGTCGAACCGGTGGCGCCGGAACAGGCCGATCAGGTGGATGACGCCGGTCATCTCGAAACGCGGGGGATCCAGCGACAGCGGAGTCCGGTCGGTATCGCCCATTGCGGTCACGAGGGGGATACCTTCGACACTGCCGCCGCGCCGCACGGCGGCCGGCGTGGTGCCGAATTGCGCCCGGAAGGCGCGGGTAAAGGCTTCGTGCGAGCCGTAGCCGGCGCCGATCGCGACATCGAGGATGTCGGATGCGCCGGCAGCCAGCGCCCGCGCCGCCTCGGTCAGGCGGCGGCCGCGCAGATAGGCCAGCACCGACATACCCGTTGTCCGCGCGAAGGCATGGGCCAGATGATGGCGCGAAACGCCGCAGGCAGAGGCGATGTCGGCCAGGGTTGCGGCCTGGAACAGGTGCCGCTCGATCACCCATAAGGCCTTTGCCGTCAGCGACATGCGTTTCCCCTGCGCATTGCCTGAAAGTTGAGACGAAAGTATTCGCCTTTGCGACGGGCCGGCCTGTTGGGCCGGTAAGCTCGCGCATAGCACGTCGCCCCATCCGTGATCCACTACCGCTTTCCGCACCACCGGGCACGCGGTCCTGTGGGTCGATCCGTCAAACCTTTCGCGGGACGAGGTTACGGCCAAGGGCCGCTTGGGGGCTGCAGGCGTCGATGCGCAATCCCGATCAAGCGTCGCCCGGTCGGGTTGCTATCCTCTCGTCATCCACTGAGCGAGGACGACAACTGATGATCTGGCAAGGCGCTACCGACCTGATCGAAGCTCTCGATCGCCGGCAAGTTTCCTCGGTCGAACTGGCCGAGCGGGCCATCACCCGGATCGAGGCCTGCGACGGTACGATCAACGCCGTCGTGGTCCGCGATTTCGAGCGGGCGCTGGCAGCGGCTCGCCAGGCCGACGAAACCCGCAGGCGTGGCGGTGCAGGCGCGCTCCTCGGCCTGCCGGTGACGGTGAAGGAATGTTTCGACGTCGCCGGCCTGCCCACCACCTGGGGCGTGGCGGGCAGCGAAAAGTCGCTGGCTCCCGAAGACGCGGTGGTCGTGCAGCGGCTGAAGGCCGCGGGCGCGGTCGTGCTGGGCAAGACCAACGTGCCGGTGATGCTGACGGACTGGCAGGCGGCCAATCCGATCTACGGGGTCACCTCCAATCCCTGGAATGCCGCCCGTACCTCCGGTGGATCGTCGGGCGGCAGCGCCGCGGCCCTGGCGGCCGGATTCGTCGCGCTGGAGGTCGGCAGCGATCTCGCCGGTTCGATCCGCGTGCCCGCAGCCTTCTGTGGCGTCTACGGCCACAAGCCGTCCTACGGGCTGGTGCCGTTGCGCGGCGCGTCGCCCCCCGGCGCGCCGCGGCTGTCGACGATGCCGGCGATCGACATGGCGGTCGCGGGTCCGATGGCGCGCAGCGCCGCCGATCTCGACCTCGCCCTCGATGTCCTGGCCGGGCCCGATCTCGATGCGGCGGCCTACCGGCTCGCCTTGCCGCCGGCCCGGCATCGGACGTTGAGGGACCATCGCGTGCTAGTGCTGGACCACCACCCGCTGGTCCCGCTGCAGGCGGCGATCCGGACCCGGCTGAACGCGGTCGCCGACGATCTGATCCGGGCCGGCTGCACCGTCGGCCGCGAGGCGCCGGGCCTGCCGGATCTGCGGATGGTCGCGCGGGTGTTCGGCCGCCTGCTGCTGTCGTTCGCCGGCGCCGACATGCCGCAGCAGGCTTATGACGAGATGCGCGCCCGGGCCAGCGGCACCGACGATGATCCGCAGACGGCCCTGACGCTGTCGCACCGCGACTGGATCGTGGCCGACCGCCAGCGCAGCTGGATCCGCCATCTCTGGCGTCAGGTCTTCGGCGACTGGGACATCGTCCTGTGCCCGGTCACGCCGACGACCGCCTTTCCGCATGACCATCGCGACCAGACCGTCCGCACTCTCGCGGTCGACGGGCGAGAGATCCCCTATAACAGCCAGTCGATCTGGTGCGGCATCGCCAACATGGCCGGATTGCCGGCCACCGCGTTGCCCGCCGGCCTTGATGCCGATGGACTGCCGATCGGCCTGCAGGCGATCGGGCCGCATCTGGAGGACCGGACGACGATCGCCTTCGTCCGGCTGCTGGCCGAGGCGATCGGCGGCTTCGCGCCGCCGCCCGGCTACTGACCGTCCGACCACACCGCCAGTTCGTTGCCGGCGGGGTCGGCGAAATGGAAACGGCGGCCGCCGGGAAAGGCGAAGATCGGCTTGATGATCCTGACGCCCGCGGCCGCAACCCTTGCCGCCGTCGCCTCGAGGTCGTCGGTATAGAGGACCACCAGCGGCATCGCGGCCGCGGCGGGCGCGAAGCCGCCGTCCATGCGACCGTCGGTGAAAGCCCGGTATTGCGGGCCGTAGGCGGTGAACCGCCAGTCGAACAGGTCCCGGTAGAACCTCTCGACCTGGTCCAGGTCGGGGGCGCGGAACTCGACGTAGTCGACGCGGCCGTCGCGAATCGACGGCATGTCGCGCGCCGGCTCGCGCTCGGCCAGTTGCTTGAGCCGGGCAAGGTCGCGCCCGACCCAGTCGATATCGCGGGCAAAGGCTGCGTCGTCCATCTGGTCCCGGCGAAACACGGTGACCAGGACTTCCGCCCCGTCGTCGCAGGCGATCACGCGCAGCGGCACGTATATGTCCGGCCGGCCGTCCAGGCTGACCCAGTGGTCGGCGATGCCGAAGTCGTTGCGCGGGGTGAAGCGGATGACGGCGCGGCCCTCCGGCGTCTGGCCGACCCACCTGCCATCGATTTCGTCGAGCCGGGTGGCAAGGCCCGATGCCCATTCCGTCATCCGCGCCGGGGCCGCGACAATATCGTAGACCTGGGCCATCGGGCGCGCGATGCGAATGGCGACGGTACGGCTGGTTTCGGTCATGCCCTGTCCTCCAAGGCCGGAACGGGGGGCGCGGATCGGCGATCCCCGCCGGCAGTCCGTCAGGCGGCCGGCGGCACCGCGTAGGGGCCCGGGTCGAAAAGGACATCGCGGGTGGCGACCGGATTGAACCCGACGCTCTGATAGACCGCCAGCGCACGCGGATGGTCCAGCGTGCAGGTATTGACGGTCAGCCGGGTGGTATTGCCGGTCCAGGCCTCGGCCACCACGCGGCGCAGAAAGAAGCCGCCGAGCCGCAGGCCCAGGAACTCCGGTGCGAGGCCGAAGTAGGACAGGTTGACCTCGGTGCCGCCGCGGCCGTCGAGTTCGGCGAAACCTGCCGGCACGCCGCCGACATAGGGGATCAGGATCCTGACCCGCTCGTCCTGGATGATGGCCGCGATATCGTCGTCGGGCATGCGCTTGCGGTCGGTCCACAACCAGGGCTGGCCGACGGCGTCGTAGAGATAGCGGTAATAGCCGACCGGGCAGCGTTCCGCGCGCAGGAGTGCGAGCTTCAGGCTGCCCGGCGTCGGGTAGTGACGCGGCGCCGGCGGCGCGGTCATCTCCAGATAGGTGATGCGTGTCCGGATGCGCCCGTCGGGCTCGAACGGAATCGGAAACAGACCAAGGGCGAGCGGATGCGGCATCAGTCGACGGCGACCGGCAATTCGGGGCGGCCGCCCCACTCGGTCCAGGAACCGTCATAGACCGCGACCGAACGATGGCCCAGCAGATGCAGGCCGAAGGCCAGCACGCAGGCCGAGATGCCCGAACCGCAGGTGGCAATCACGGGCTTGGCGAGATCGACGCCCGCGTCGGCAAAGCGCCGGCGCAACGTGTCGGCGTCGACCACGGTCCCGTCCTCGGGATTGCTCAGTGCGACAGAAGGCAGGTTCTTCGAGCCGGGAATGTGCCCCGAACGCAAGCCGGGACGAAACTCCGGCTCGGCCCCGCTGAACCGGCCGGCGCTGCGGGCGTCGAGCACCTGCTCGCGCCCCGACGACAGATTGGCCTTGATCTGCTCGACGTCGCGCACCAGCAGCGAATTCATCCGGGCGGTGAAATGACGTTCGCGGGGATGGGGCGGATAATCCTCGACCGGGCGCCCCTCGGCCAGCCATTTGCGCATTCCACCGTCGAGGATCGCGACATCGTTGTGACCGAAGACGCGGAACATCCACCAGACCCGCGTGGCCGACAGCAACTGGTCGGAGCCGTCGTAGACGACGATGCGGCTGCCGTCGCCCAGGCCCAGCTTGCGCATGCGGCTCGAGAACTTTTCCGGGCTCGGCAGCATGTGGGGCAGGGGGCTCGACGTGTCGGCGATCTCGTCGATGTCGAAGAAGACCGCGCCGGGAATATGGCGGGCGGCATATTCCGCCTTCGGGTCACGTTTCAGCTGGGGCAGGTACCAGGAGGCGTCGACGACGCGCACATCGGGCGCATCCAGGCGTTCGGCCAGCCAGCTGGTCGAGACCAGCGCGTCCGCATTGGCGTAAGGCATGTTTTCCTCGTTCACTCTTCCTGGCGCGTGGGCTTATCTGCGGCGGTCAGGCATCGAACTCGATGATGACGCGCCGGTTCTGCTTGCCCTTGTTTTCGATCTTGCGGACGACGACCGGCCCGATCTCGCCGGTGCGGGCGACATGCGTGCCGCCGCAGGCCTGCAGGTCCAGATGGGCGCCGGTCGGCCCTACTTCGATAAGGCGCAGGCGCCCCTGCCCGGTCGGCGGCCGGACCGACATGGTCTTGACCAGCTCGGGATTGGTGTCGAGTTCGTCGTCGGTGACCCAGCGATGCGCGACCGCGTGGTCGCCGCGGATAAGCTCGTTGAGACGGGCGGTGACGCCGTCCTTGTCCGGCACCTCGCCGGCGATGTCGAAATCGAGCCGCCCCTTGTCCTCGGCGACCTGTCCGCCGGTGACGGGGAAGGGCATCACGGCCGACAGCAGATGCAGGCAGGTATGCATCCGCATCAGCCTGTGGCGCCGCCCCCAGTCGAGCTTCATCGTGACCCGGGTTCCCACCGCCGGCACTTCGGCAGCGGGCGCCAGGACATGGGCGATCAGGCCCGGGGCGCCGCCCTTGACCGTGTCGATCACGGCGATCTCCCGGCCATCCGCGAGCGTCAGGGTGCCGCGATCGCCGGGCTGGCCGCCGCCGGTCGGATAAAAGATGGTCCGGTCGAATTCGATGCCCTTCTCGCCGATCGCGGTGACCACCGCCTCGCAGGTTGCAAGATAGGAATCTTCGCGGAACAGTTCGACCACGCTCATGCCAGCCACTCCGGCACCGGCAGGTTCTTCGAGCGCAGGAATTCCGGGTTGAACAGCTTCGACTGATAGCGCTGGCCGCCATCGCAGAGGATCGTGACGATGGTGTGGCCGGGGCCGAGTTCGCGGGCCAGCCGGATCGCGCCGGCGATGTTGATCGCACTGGACGAGCCGAGCACCAGACCTTCTTCCTGGATCAGCCGGAAGATGATCGGCAAGGCATCCTCGTCCCTGATCTGGTAGGCGAAGTCCGGGGTGATGCCTTCGAGATTGGCGGTGATGCGTCCCTGGCCGATGCCCTCGGTGATCGATGAGCCCTCGGCCTTCAGTTCGCCGTGCTTGTAGTAGTTGTAGAGCGCGGCGCCCAGCGGGTCGGCAATGGCCGTCCTGATGCCGGGGTTGCGCTCCTTGAGCGCCATGTGGATGCCGGCGAGTGTTCCGCCCGAGCCGACTGCGCACACGAAACCGTCGACCCGCTCCCCGGTCTGGGTCCAGATCTCGGGACCCGTCGTCTCGTAGTGCGCCTTGCGGTTGGCGGTGTTGTCGAACTGGTTGGCCCAGATCGCGCCGTTCGGTTCGCTCGCCGCGATTTCCTCGGCCAGCCGGCCGGAATAGCGGACGTAGTTGTTGGGGTCCTTGTAGGGCACCGCCGGCACCAGTCGGAGATCCGCGCCGCACAGGCGCAGCATGTCCTTCTTCTCCTGGCTCTGGGTTTCCGGCATGACGATGACGGTGCGGAAACCGAGGGCGTTGCCAACCAGAGCGAGGCCGATCCCGGTGTTGCCCGCCGTGCCCTCGACGATCACGCCGCCGGGCCGCAGCTGGCCGCGGTCGATCGCGTCGCGCACGATGCCGAGCGCGGCCCGATCCTTCACCGATCCGCCGGGATTGAGGAATTCGGCCTTGCCAAGGATGGTGCAGCCGGTCTCTTCGGAGGCGCGGCGGAGCTTGATCAGCGGCGTGTTGCCGATGGCGTCGAGGAAACCGTTTCGATAGTCCATGAACCTGATCTAACGGGGTCCCCCCGCCCTGGTCAAGCAGTGTGGATGACCCTGGATTCTACACCAGGATCACGCCCCAATCGCCCAGGATCCGGAAACCGAGACTGAAATAGGCGCGGCGTGCCGGCTGGTTGCCGGTTCCGGTGAACAACACCGCCCGCGCCGCTCCGCGGGCGGCGGCTTCGGCCATCGCACCGGCGACGACACGTCGGGCATGGCCCTGGCCGCGCCGATCCGGCGGGGTGTAAACCCCGCCGATCTGGACCCGTTCGGCCAGCACGGCATTGTAGGCGCAATAGGCAAGCGGACGATCATCGTCGCCGACCAGCACAAAATCGTGACCTTCGCCATGGCGCAGGGTTATTTCCTCGGCCGACGCTGCGGTCAGGGCATCCGACGGCTCGGCATTGTAGGCTTCGACGTGATAGGCCACCCGCCAGTCGGTCAGCAGCGCCAGTTCGTCGAGGCGCGGTGCCCGAACCCTCAGGCCACCCGGCGGCGGCGGTGTCATCGCGGCCAGATCACAGCCGAACAGTTCCTCTCGCCCGAAAAAGCGGGGCGGTTGCAAGGTCAGGCCCAGGGCTTCGCGCACCCGCATGACCTGATCGAGCGGCCCGGTCATGCCGACCACCGGGCGTGGCGGCGACAGGGCGTCGGCCGTTCGGGCCAGCGCCTCGGTCGCCATCGGCGCCTGGACGGCCAGCATGCCGTTCCAAAAATGGGCGAGCACACCGACGATCGCGTCGCCGAGAAAGGCGGCGACCCAACGGCCCTGATAGGCATCCGCGCCGTCGACGAGCCCCGCGGCAGCAAGGTTCGAGCGCAGGAACATCGACGCATCGGCATGGCAGTCGAGGAACTGCAGCAGCGCCGCTTCATCGCCCGGTTCGAGTTCGCGGATCGACGTCATCGCCCGAACTGTCTCAGAAAGGCCTGCTTGTGCCGCCGGGTCCAGTCGTCGAGATCCCAGGGGATCGGTCCCGCCTTCAGCCCGCGCAACGGGAAATAGGCCTGGGCGGTGACGGTGCCGCCGTCGGCCGCCACCCGCACCGATTGCCGGCGATATCCCGGCCCTTCGTAGCCATCGAGCAGCTGCCAGTCGGCAGAGGAAAGCCCGGAGATCAGCGTACCCGGCGTCGCCGTGCCGGCGCGCGGCACCAGGACCGGATAGCATTGGCCGACCACGGTGAGCGCGACATGGCCGGGCAGGCGACCGGGGGGGCCCATTTCCGGAAGGCGGCCGAGAACCGCGGTCAGCACCTCGGGATCGCGCAGCGTGCCATAGGCGAACAGGCGGTCCGTCGCCATGATCAGGCGGGGTCTAGCGTGATCCAGCGCGCCAGGGCCTGGCGCAATTCGTCGATCGACGTGACCTCGGCATCCGGCAACTCGGTCCAGCTGCGCGGTGCCTGGGCGACATGCCGGCCGCCGCGGAACCGGATCGCGGTCATGCCCAGGGCCTTGGCCGGGGCGATGTCGTTGTCGATGCGATCGCCAACCATCACGCAACGCTCGGGTGCCACGCCCAGCCCCTCGCAGGCGGCGAGGAACAGACGCGTATCGGGCTTGCGCAGGCCAAGGGTCGACGACACCTGGCGAAAGCCGAAGAACCCCCCCAGGCCATAGGCATCCAGGATCGTCAGGGTCGCGGCCGGCTGGTTGGCGACGATGCCGAGCTTGACGTCCTGGGCGTAGAGTTCGGCGAGCAGTTCGGTGACGCCGTCCCGCAACTGGAAGGTATCGCCGGAATGGGCGCGCTGCCCCAGCGCGAACCAGATGCGCTCGGCCAGGATCCGGTCCCCGCGGGCCAGGTTCCAGACGATCGCCTGGTAGGCATTCGGCGCGTAGGCGGCGACGGCCGCGTCGTTGGCTTCCTGGTAGCGCTCGGGCGAGACCCGCACGTTCGCCTCGGCGAACAGGGCGGTTATCTCATGATCGACCAACTGCTCGAAGGCCTCCTCCGTATCGATCACCCCGCCGACATCGAACAACACCGCTTCGATCAAACCTGGTCCTCATTTCGTTTTCAGGGACTGGAACGCCGCCAGCGCGCGATCCCGCGCCAGCCGATGATCCACGATCGGGGCCGGATAGTCACGGGGCGGCTTGGCCAGCGTCCATGGTTTGTGGATCGCCGTTGCCGGCAAGCCACCCAGTTCGGGCAGCCAGCGCCGGACATAGGTGCCGTCCGGGTCGTAGCGCTCGCCCTGCAGGACCGGATTGAAGATGCGGAAATAGGGGGCCGCGTCGGCGCCGGACCCGGCGACCCACTGCCAGCTCGCGGCATTGTTGGCATGGTCGGCGTCGACCAGGTTGTCCCAGAACCAGGCCTCGCCGCGGCGCCAGTCGGTCAGCAGATGCTTGACCAGGAACGAGCCGGCGATCATGCGCACGCGGTTGTGCATGTATCCGGTGGACCGCAATTCGCGCATGCCGGCGTCGACCATCGGATAGCCGGTCTCGCCGCGGCGCCATGCCCGGAAGGTGGCCTTGTCCTCCACCCACGGGAACCGGTCGAAATCGGCGCGCCAGTTGGCCTCGGCCAGACCGGGACTGGCCAGGAGCAGGTGGTAGGAGAATTCGCGCCAGCCGACCTCGGACAGGAACTTGGCGGCGCCGGTGCCGTCTTCACGCCCCCGCACGGCGTGCCAGACCTGGCGCGGGCTGATCTCGCCCCATGCCAGATGCGGCGACAAGCGAGAGGTCCCGTCCACCGCCGGCAGGTCGCGCAGCCGTCCGTAGTCGCCGAGGCCGCGATCGACGAATCGGGCCAGCCGGTCGCGGGCCGCGGTCTCGCCCGGCTGCCAGGCCGCGCGCAGGCCGCCGGCCCAATCCGGCGTCGACGGCAGCAGGCGCCAGTCATCGAGATCGTCGCCGCGACAGGCGGGACCCGGCATGAGACCGGGAACGCCGGAAGATGCCGGCGGATCGCCCAGTGCCAGGGCAGCGCGCCAGAACGGGGTGAAAACCTTGAACGGCTCGCCTGCGCCGGTCATCAGCCGCCTGGGGCTGAACAGCAGGCTGTCGGCCACCAGGGTCAGCGTAACCCCATGCTGCCGCAGCGCCGGAATCAACGCACGGTCGCGGGCGATGGCATCGGGTTCGGGCCGGCTGCCGGCGAAAATACTGTCGGCGCCCGTCTCTGCCGCGATTTCCGCCAGGATCCGCGCGGCCGGACCGCGCCGCAAGACCAGCTCGAGCCCGCGCCGCTCCAGCCCGGCGGCCAGTTCGGCGAGGCTGTGATGGAGCCACCAGCGGCTGGCGCCCCCCAGCGGACGCATGCCGGGTGCCTCGTCGTCGAGGACGAACAGCGGAACGATCGGGCGGCCATCGGCCGCGGCGATCAGCGCGGGGTTGTCATGGAGCCGCAGATCGCGGCGAAACCAGAAGATGGCGGGGGCGGGCATGGCCTGTCATCGGTGCGAAAAGGAAGGGCCGGCCCCGGGATCGGGGCCGGCCTGATTCCTACGCATCCGAACCGGCCCCGGACCAGGGCCGGCATCCGCCTTCAGACGAGCTTGCGGGTCTGCAGCATCAGTGACGCCGCCTGGGTGCGGTTGCGGACGGCAAGCTTGCGGAAGACCTGGCGCAGATGGGCCTTGATGGTCACTTCCTGCAGGTCGAGCTGGCGGGCGATATCCTTGTTCGACAGCCCGTCGGCGACGCGCTCGAGCACCTCGCGCTCGCGCCGCGTCAGTACATGGAACGGATCGTTGGCTGCCGCGGGGTCGGCCGCATTGGCGAACAGCACGGGCGCATCGGTCGCGGCCGTCATCTCGGCAACACGATCGCCGCCCAGACCCGGCAGGTCGCGGCCCAGGATGACCAGCGAAAAGCGATCATGGCGGGCCATGGCGATGGCCCGATCGAAATCATCGGCGGCGGCAAATTCGACCTGGGGGTTAAGGGCGGCAAAGGCGGCCTTCAGCGAATCGATACCGCGGTCGGAACCATCGGCCAGCAAAATCTTCATCTCAACCTCCAAACAGGGAATGCCACGAAAACCGCAGCCTCTTGGAGGTGGTATAAGCAATCGCCGTGCCAATGACCGAAGAGCCTGATCGACGACCCGGATCGCCGATTTTCCGCCTCATGCGTTAGGCGTAGGGGCGAACGTGACGAGGCGCATTCGCGCTACGCCTTTCGTATTGCATTGCATTTCGCAAATGGCTTTGCGATTCCGGCACTGACGCCGAAAGCCTTGCATTGCCCGAAAGCTGGGGCAACGGGGCGCCATGAAGCCAACATGGCGCCCTGTTCGATACCTCGCGGCAACCCGGAACGGTACCTCAGGCAGCGGCGACCGCTGCGTCCTCTTCGGCTTCGGCGTCGCCGACCGCCTGGACCAGTTCGATCAGGCGCTCGCGCTTTTCCGGATCCTTGATCCGGTTGAAGGCGCGAATCAGGGTCAGCGTCTCGCGACGCGCCAGTTCGTCGGTCTCGTCGATATCGACAGGCAGGGTCGGGGCCTTGACGGTCTCGGTGTCGCCGAGATCATGGAAGAACCACTGCGGCGGCACATTCAGCGCCTGGCTGAGCGCGGCGAGGCGGGCTGCATCGATTCGATTGGTGCCGTTCTCGTACTTCTGGACCTGCTGGAAGGTCAGGCCGATGGCATCGGCCAGCTGCCGCTGGCTCATGCCAAGAAGGATGCGCCGCTCACGCACCTTTGCGCCTACCTTCTGGTTCAAGGGATGTAACCGCCTGGACATGCTCTACCTCACGTCAGTTGAAGACCGATGGCTGAAGACCGCTGGCCGTCGCTACCCTGAACAATGATCGATTGCTCAGCAATGACTGTTCAGGGCACCGACAACCTGATGATGTAAGCCTCTGCCGAATCGGCGCGGATGCCAAGTCGATTTGTTGTGACTCCGGTAATTTCATGCAACGGAATGACAACCGAAATTCGACATCCGGAAAGAGACGGGCGATCTCGCCATCCGCATTCGTCGGTTCGCGAGGCGAAACGCGACCAAGGCGATAAAGAAAAGCTAAAGGACTGGAAATAAACGACGACCGCAAAACGAAACGGGGCTGACTCTGATCGAGAGTCAGCCCCGTCGTATTGGCTCCCCGGGCCGGATTCGAACCAGCGACCTAGCGGTTAACAGCCGCTTGCTCTACCGCTGAGCTACCGAGGATCGGTGCGGGCGGTTATGTAGCGCATCCGCCCCGGACTGCAAACCCCTTTTTGTCCCCGATCGACTTTTTTTTGAAATCACGCGCCGGGCGAGCCGGAATCCCGGCACCGGGGCAACGGCGTGGTTCGTGATTGCCGCACCCGTCTCGTGGTATAAACGGAAAAAGCGGGTAGAATCCGAGGGAAGCGAGGGCTTGGCATGTGGACGAGGAACAAGGTCGCGACGGACAATCCGTTGATCGACCCCGACATGCACGAAGCCAAGGATACCGAGCGGGTCGAGAAGATTCTCGCGTCGGTGTCGATGGATACGTTCCAGATCGCCCAGCGGATTCGCGAGGGGCTGACCGGCGACGTGTCGTTCCGGGACATCAATGACCACCAGACCCGCAACTTCATCACCAATGTGTTCGACGAGATCCGGCGCGATGCCTATCGCGACGTCGCGGTTTCGGCCCGTCGCGTCGCCACCCTGTGCCTGCGCGCGGCCGAGGATCTGCCCGAAGGCCACCAGCGCGTGGTGGCGAAGTGCCTGGCGGACATGTTCGACCAGTTCGCCGGCCAGCTCGAACGTCGCGAACCGGCGAACGCCAACGCCTGACGGCGCCTGGTGACAGCAATGACGGCAGCCGAACGCGAAATCAAGGCGATGCTCGGGGTCATGGAGCAGCGCGGGCAGGCGCTGATGGCCCAGTGCGCCGATCCGGCCATCCGGCGCGACAACGTCGCCAGCTATCGACAGTTCGTCGAAGACGTCGAGAGCTTCCTGATGTTCATCAACATCGTCGACGAGCGGCTGCAGGAACACAAGGTGGTGCGCCGCCGTGAACTGCAACTCTATTGTTCGTCGCTGCGCTGGCAGACCTATGTCAACAAGCTGAACATCATCGAGCGTTATGTCGATTCGCTCACCGAGGAGGGGCGCCCCCTCGTCCTCGGGGTAAAGAACTTCTACGAGGAGGAGCTGAAGGATCTCGACGCGATGGAAAGCTACCATCGCCGCTTCGCCGCCGCCCATCAGCTCGGCGCCTACGATGTCGCCAAGCTCGCACACTGCCGCGACAAGCTGCAGTATCTCTCGCGCGAGACCGTCGATTTCGAGGAGTTCGATCCAGCCGAAGCCCGAAGGGCCGAACGCGAATCGGCCCGGGCGCGCCGCCGCGAAATCGAGGAACGCCGCCTCGCCGCGGCGATGCACGCCTCCGGCATGTCCCGTGGCGTCACCTCGAGTGGTGCGATGCGGCCGGCAGTGCCGTTGCCGCCACCGGACTCGGCCCCTGCCGCCACGCCGCTGGGGCCGGGCCGGGCCGCGATGCCGGGCAATGTGCAATTGCCGGTGGTGACCCGCTGGGGCAAGAGCTTTCTGGCGGCAGGCGCGCAGGAAGTGGTCACCGAGGCGTGCCGCATCCATCGGATCTCGACGGAGGTGCTGGCGCGCAGCCTTGGCGTTTCGACCCTGACGCTGGCCATGATGCTGCGCGGCCAGGACCCGGTGTCGAGCAACGCGCTGCGCAGTCTGGAAGGTTTCGTGGCCGGCAACGGCTTGCCGACGTCGCCGCTGGGCGGCGACGCGGCCTGAGCACGCGACTAGGACTTCAGGGTCCGGGTGAAGAAATCGACCATCTCGCCGTTCAGCTTCCGATGGACTGCCGCCCGGTCGACCCCGGGCGGGTCGGTGCATAGCATCGGAAGGCGGGCGGCTGCCTCGGCCCCGCAGGGCACCAGGAAGACGTAATGCCCGGCACCCGCGATCACCTCGTATTCCGGCCACACCGGCAGATTGTCGGCGATGCGCTGGGCATGCCAAGGGTGGCGCAACACGTCGTCATTTTCGGCGCGGTAGAGGCGGATGGGCACGTCGACACTGGCCAGCCCTGTCCGGTCGAACAGGAACCCGAAGCCCGGGGCCATGACAAAGGCGGCGCGTAGCCGCGCGTCCTGGAGCGACGATGGCGGCGGACCGAACGGCGGGTGGCCGGGCCTGCCGCGGCAGAATACGGCGTCTGCCATCTGGTCGCGGCAGTAGGTGGCGAAGCCTTTCGGGTCGGGCCGGGCGCCAACCGCCAGCAATGCCGTATAGCCGCCTGCCGAAAAGCCGGCGATCCCGATATGGGCGGGGTCGATCAGCGGGCCGAATTCCGGATCGGCCAGCAGGCCGTCGATGGTCGCCGTGACGTCGGTCGCGCGGCCGTAGAGCTGGCGGTCGGTACCCTGGCCGCTCTGGTCGCGGTAGTTGTCGCGGGGGTGTTCGACGGCTGCTGCGATGAAGCCGGCCTCGGCCAGTGCCGCCAGACTGTCGTGATGGCCAAGGCGGGTGCCGCCGCTGCCGTGCGACATGATGACCAGCGGATAGCGGGCGGGGCGGGGTGCGGCATCGCGGGCGGCTGCGAGATGATAACTGCCGATCTCGGCCTGACCGTCGGTCCCGGCCGGATAGAAGACGATGACCGGCATCTTGCCGCCATCGACCGGATCGGTCAGGACCAGGTCGGTGAAGCCGGCACCGGCGTGGGCAGGGGCGGCGAGGGCGCAGGCAAGGGCCAGTGCCATCGCGGTGGCGCGCAATGTCGTCATGGGAAGTCTCCGGGGCAGGAAAGGGAAGGGCTTGCCGGTCGGGGGAGGCCGGCAAGCCCAGGCCGTCAGCGCAGGTCGCGGAACTGACGGCGCAATTCGAAGTCGGGTGAGGTCACGCGGCCTTCGAGGGAAACGACACGCCGTTCGATCTCGCGGAAGCGCTGGCGCAGGCGGGTCAGCGTATCGGTCGGGCGGGTCGAGACTTCGCGCCAGAACTGGTCTTCCTCGGGCGCGAGGTGGCGCCGCTGGACCGGCTTCCTGCCGATCGAGAAGGCGAGGACAAAATAGGCGACCAGGGTCAACCAGTTGAACAGCACCAGCGCCACGATCGCAAGAATGCGGACGAGTCCGCGATTGACGCCGAAATAGTCGGCCAGGCCGGCGCAGACCCCCATGATCCACCCGGCTTCCGGGTTGCGATGGAGGCGATGCGGGTTGCCGGGATAGCGGTCGGTCATGACGGGCTCCGATCTTTGGCGTCGCCCTCGTGCAGCACACGCTCGAGCGCGACGATGCGGCCTTCCAGGCGGCTGGCAACCTCGAACAGTTCGGCCAGCGTCTGTTCGTCGGCGTTCGACAGGGTGCGCTGCTGCCGCCAGCGGGTGATGAAGTGGAAGATGATCCACAGCGGCGCCACGAGGCCGAGGAAGATGCAGCCGAGGACGAAGATGAAGGGGCTCATCGTCAGCGTGCCGGCGTCGTGCCGCCTTGCCGCGCGGCGACGCGGGCCTTCAGTTCGGCCAACTCGCGCTCGACCGCGTCATCGGCCTCGAGCTCGGCGAACTCTTCGGCGAGCGACTTGCCGCGACCGAGGTCATGGACCTCGACCTTGCCTTCCAGCTCGTCCAGCTTGCGCTCGACCGCCGAGAAGCGTTCGAAGGCGTCGTCGATCCGGCTGTCGTGCAACTGCGTGCGCACCTTCAGCCGGCTCGCCGCCGCGTCGTGGCGGGCGCGCAGCGCCTTCTCGCGGTTCTTGGCCTCGTCGAGCTTGGCCTGCAACCGGGCGATGTCCTCGCCGGTCTTGGCCACCGCACCATCGACCAGACCGAGCTGGCGCTCGAGGTCGGCGACCATCTCGGCGGCGCGTGCCCGGGCATGCAGCGCGCCCTTGGCCAGGTCTTCACGGCCTTTCTCGATGGCGAGTTCCGCCTTGCGCTGCCAATCGTCGCGATCGGCCACGAAGCTCTCGATGCGGCGCAGGATCTCCTTGCGTTCGGCAATGGTCTTGACCGCCGTCGAGCGCACCTCGACCAGCGTGTCCTCCATCTCCTGGATGATCAGCCGAACCAGCTTTTCCGGATCCTCCGCCCGGTCTAGCAGGGCATTGAGGTTGGAATTGATGATGTCCGACAGTCGCGAGAAGATTCCCATTGTCTGCTCCTTGGGGGCGTGTGTTCGGCCGCGCTTCTCTAGGCAACTCCCGTGCCAAATTGCTAAAATATTGATTTATATGACTTTTCTTCCGCTCAAGCGCGATCTCTTGGGGAAATTCACCACAGGATTTGGCAATTTTCCCCAAGTGTCGTAAAATTTGCCGCATGTCATCTGCCCTGCCGCCAATGATCGGTCAGTCGCCCGCGTTCGCGGCGGTACTAGACCAGGTCTCGCGCCTGGCCCCGGTGACGCGACCGGTGCTGGTGATCGGCGAGCGCGGAACCGGCAAGGAGTTGATCGCCAACCGCCTCCACTACCTGTCGCCGCGATGGGACAAGCCCTTCGTCACCGTCAATTGCGCGGCGCTGGCCGACAGCCTGCTCGACAGCGAACTCTTCGGTCACGAGGCCGGGGCCTTTACCGGCGCCCAGCGCCGCCGCGCCGGCCGGTTCGAAGCCGCGGACGGCGGCACGCTTTTCCTCGACGAGATCGCAACGGCCACGGCGGCGGTTCAGGAAAAGCTGCTGCGCGTCATCGAATACGGCAGTTTCGAGCGCGTCGGCGGCGGCCGGGTCGATGTCGACGTTCGGGTGATCGCGGCGACCAACATCGATCTGCCGGCTGCCTGCGCCGACGGACGGTTCCGCGCCGACCTGCTCGACCGGCTGGCCTTCGAGGTCGTCACCTTGCCGCCATTACGTGCGCGCCCCGAAGACATCCCGCCGCTGGCCGAGCATTTCGGGCGCGCGATGGCCGCCGAACTCGGGCTGGCGCTGTTTGCCGGTTTTTCGGGCCAGGCGCTGGCCACGCTGACCGGTCATGATTGGCCCGGCAATGTCCGCGAACTCCGCAATGCGATCGAGCGGAGCCTGGTCAGGGCGGCTGACCCCGGCCAGCCGCTCGACCGCCTGATCCTCGACCCCTTTGTTTCCCCGCACCGCCCGGCGCCACGAAGCGCCACGCCGCAGGCGGTGCCGGTCGCGGCCGCGCCGTCACGGGAGGACGCGGCTGGCGAGGGATTTGGTGCTCGGGTGGCGGCATTTGAACGGCGACTGCTGGAGGAGGCGCTGGCGGCAGCAGGGCGAAACCAGCGGCGGGCTGCCGGGGCGCTCGGGCTGTCCTATGACCAGATCCGCCATCTGATGCGCAAGCACGGGCTCAATCCGCGGCGCTGACCGCGCCTGCGCCAGCGACCCCGGTTCGCGGTAATGCCGGCCTCGTGTTCAGGCAGATCGGCTTCGGCTGCTGCCCGCTATTGACGCCACGGCGGAGCGTCGCCGATAGTGCGGCAAGACGCTGCTTCAGAGGCGCAAGGCAAAGGATTCCAGTCTGCGATGTCGACCACGGGAACTGTCGTCAACAAGTTGCCGGCCAGAAGCCTGAAAAAGGGCATGGTCATCCTGATGGAAGGCTATCAGTTCGAGATCATCGACATTCATGCCTCGAACAAGGCCGAGGGCATGGAGACCGCCTATCTGAAATGGTCGGGCAAGGGCCATGACCCGGGGGCCCGGTTCCGCCGGACCCAGAACGATTTTCCCGCCGACCAGATCGTCTCGGTCATCGCCGCCCAGCGCTGATCCGGCGCGCGATCGGTTTGGCGCCGTCAGTGCAGCACGCGCCGATGGGCGCGGGCGATGCGTTCCAGATTGATCAGCGCACGCTCGACCGAACGCTTGGCCCGCGCCAGCGATTTGGTGACCCCGCCGGTGACTTGCCTGGTTTCCAGGGCGATGTACCAGATCCAATCCGGATCCTGCCTGATCACCGCCGAGAATTCGCCGTAGCAGGCGCGGATTTCCGCCCCGTCGGTGATCCAGAACAGGTGGCGGCGGGTGGTCAGGGCCATGGCGGTCATCGGCGGTTCTCCGCGGTCAGGTCGACGAGGTTGGCGAGATAGGCTTCGGCCGCCGCCTGCGCGCCGCTTTTGGTATCTGCGATCTGGTTGCAGAGGATCCGGTCGGGGGTCTCGACGCGCCATGACCAGGAAAAGCCGTTCCGCGCCACCGTTGCCGTGAGCCCGGCCAGTTCTGCCCGGCTGCCGAGCACGCGGCTCTGCCAGGTGAGCGCCCCGCTCATCGCCGCGCCTCGGTAACGGCCGGCAGGGCTGCCGGGTCCGCCGGCTGATGGCCGGCCGATCGTGCGACCATGTCCCGCAGGGCGTCTGATCCGGTCCAGCCGTCGTCGAAGCCGTGCCGCCACCAGCGCCCCTCGGGCTTGCCGCGGCTCGGATCCAGGCGGCGGCGATCACGGCGTGCTTCGGCAACCAGCCCGGCCAGATAGCCGGCGTGATACTGGTCCTGGTCGCTTGCGTCCATTTTCCGCTCCGAAAGCCGTGGGCCACCAAAACTGTTGGTCAACCACTAAGCCTTCGGCGCTTATCCGTGCGTGAGCGCTTGTCAGAAGTGGTAACGGGCGGTTAGGGCAGGGTCGGCGGGCAGAAGCTGCTGGCCGATATGGTGATGACGACCGCATGGCCGAGCCGGTCGTAGCGGCAGATCCGGTTCGGTCCCGAAACCTGTTCGGCCCGGAAATAGGCCTGACCTGCCGGATGCCCGCGTGTCGGTGCATCCTCGGCCGAGAGAATGCCGATGAAGGGGGTGCAGTTCTGGCCCCGGCGCGCCAGCTCCTGGGCCCATTCCTGGCGAACTTCCAGCGGGAAGTTGGGGTGGTTCCGCAGATTCCGGCACAATGTGAGATCGGAGGCCGAGGCATTGACCGCAGCCCGTTCAGCCGGGGTGCCGAACGTCGCTTCGTAAAGCTCGGCGCAGCCCCCGGCGAGCAGTGCCGCGGCCGCGACCGTCAACACCTTGCTGGCAGACACCTTGCTGGCAGACAAGACCGCATTGATGGAGATCCGCATCGCCCCGCTCCCGGCAAGTATCGCGAGAGCATAATCCGGAATGGACAGCCGATCAAGCAAGAAGCGGTATATATACCGCTACCGCCGACCTTCGTAGGCGCCGACGATCACCCGGGCATGCCACTCCGGTTGCAGACGGGTTGGCGGATGGCCGGGTTCATAGTGGTCGAGTTCGATCCTGCCGGCCTCGTCGCGCCCCAGATAGCGGCCGACGATGGCGGCGGCAGAGCCGGGCCCTGTGCCCGAGAGGGCGAGGACGTGATCCCGCGTTGCCGGTGGTCGCGCCGGATGAATCAACAGCAGATCGCCGGGCTCGTATCTCGGACTCATCGCGGTGCCGATCATGTAGAGGCCGAAGGCATCCCGCACACGTATCAATGGCGCCGGCCGGCGGACGTACTCGACCGGCTGCCAATCGACGATGAATCCGCCAGGCGCGGCTTCGCGCGAGGCATAGACCGGCATTTCCTCGTCGCTCGCGCCTGGCATGGGCGCGTGACCGAACGGCTCCGGTTCCTCGCGCAACGGCCGGGGGATTGATCCGACTGCGGCATAGTGTGGCGCCGGGTCCTGTCCCAGCAGATAAGGCAAGTCACACCGTAGCGCGCGGGCGAGCTGCGCCAGCTTGTCGGCCCGCGGTGACAGCGACTTGCCTTCCAGGATGTTGCGCAGATAGTCGGGATGAAGCCCCGCGGCGCGTGCCGCCGTTGCGGGTTTCAGGCCAAGGGCGTCGAGCCGCGCCCGGATCCGCTCGATCAGCAAGGACATCGTCCAACTATGGCGCTTTTGGCACCGCTGTAGAAACGGTATTCATACCGTTCCGGGCGCGCCGCTACCCGACAACGATACACGGGGCGGCGGGGCGCCGTCCGTCCAGCACGTCGATCACCGTCCGGGCGGCGATCCGATTGGTGCGGACAAGCCCTTCGTTGCTCGAACCGGCGCCATGGGCTGTGCCGATCACAGTGGGCAGGGCCAGCAGTTTCAGGATATCGGGGCGGCCCGCCGGATCCGCTTCCTTCTCGAAGACATCGAGCCCGGCGCCGCCAAGCCGGCCCGACCGCAGGGCCTCGAGCAGCGCGGCTTCGTCGATCAGGCCGCCGCGGGACGTATTGATGACGACGGCACCCGGCTTCATCCGGGCGATGGTTTCCGCATTGATCAGGTGCCGTGTCGCTGCCGTCAGCGGCAGATGCAGGGTCACGACATCGCTGTGGGCGAGAAGCGTCGGCAGGTCGACGAACTCGATCCCGGCGGTACTGTCCGGCACCGGCGTATGGGCGAGGATCCGCACATCGAATCCGGCAAGGCGGCGCGCTACGGCCCGCGCGATGCGCCCGAACCCGATCAATCCCACGGTCTTCTCGTAGAGTTCGCTCGAGACCAGCGGCGTCCATCGCCCGTTCTGCATCGCAAGATGGCCCTCGCGCAGCCGCTTGGCGAGGTTCAGCATCATCCCGACGGCATGGTCGGCGACCGAGGCCTCGTTGCCGCCGGGCGCGATGGTCACCACGCGGCCGAGCGCCCTGGCGGCTTCGACGTCGATATTGTTGAAACCGACGCCGCGCCGGGCGACGACCTTCAGACCGGGATGGGCAACCAGCAGGTCGCGGGTGACGGGCACCAGCCCGACGATCCAGCCTGCGGCGCCGTCGAGCAGGCGGGCCAGGGTTGCGCCGTCGAGGGTATCGTCCTGGACGTCGTCGGGTAGTCCCGTGCGCACGACCTCGCAGCCATGCTCGCGCAGCAAGGCTTCGGTGCCTGGATCGAAGAAGCGGGTCGAGACGAGGACCTTGCGGCTCATCGTCAGACGAACTCGGTATCGTCGGTGAATTCGTTGTAGTTGCAGGTGATCTCTTCGCCTTCGGCAATGTCGCGAAGGGTGCGGGTCTCGGCCTCGGTATTGTCGGTGTTCGGGTTGTCGTCGTGGTTGATGAAACGGGTGTGGTCGAACGGCAGGACCCATCCGCCGGGTATCTGCGGCGTGCGATACGCGTAGCGATGGATGAAGCCGAGGGCAGGTTCTGCCAGGGCATCGACGACCGCCTCCGGGATCACCTGGTCGACGCCGGGCTGGAAGCGCCAGATCACTGTGCCGGCGGGAATGGCACGGGCAGCATAACAACCGATGCCGTGAATCGGGCTGGCAGCGACATAGGTCGGCACCAGAAGCATGGCTGATCCTCCGTTTTGCGGGGCGAGGGCGGTTGGACACTGGGCTGATTCGGGCGCATAGTGTCGCCCATGATAGGGGCACTGAACAGCGCGCTTTCCGGCCTGGGTGCCGCGGCCTACGGCGCCGCGGTGACAGCCAACAACATTGCCAACCTGACGACGACCGGCCGCCCGGGCGCCGCCGCTGCCGGTGCGACCGGCGAGGGGGCCGCCTACCAAGCGCAGTCTGCGGTGAACGTCAGCGGTGCGGGCGGGCAGGGCGTCCAGGCGCAAGCCCGCCTGGTATCTCCGCCGACCTTGCTGCGTTACGATCCCACCAGTTCGTTCGCCAACGAAAACGGCGAGGTCGAGACCCCGAACGTCGACCTGGCCGAACAGGCCACCAACCTGATTTCGGCGGATTCCGCCTACAAGGCCAACCTGGCCAGTTTTCGTACGGCCGACGACATGCTGAAGCAATTGATCGACCAGAAGGCGTGACCTGAACGCCTCCAGCCCGATTATTTCGGAGACTTCGCAGTGGCCTTCGTCCCCGGTTCAGCCGCCGCCGCCCGTGCCGCGCTGTCCCCCCGCAACCGCCGGCAGATCGCTTTCTGGCTGCTTGCCGTCGCCGGGCTGATCTTCGTCATGGTCATGGTCGGCGGTGCGACCCGGCTGACTGAATCAGGCTTGTCGATCGTCGATTGGCGGCCGGTCACCGGTGCACTGCCGCCGATGGACCAGCAGGACTGGATGGTCGAGTTCGACAAGTATCGGACTTCGCCCCAGTACCAGCAGGTCAACAAGGGCATGAGCCTTGACGAGTTCAAGGAAATCTACTGGTGGGAGTGGGGCCACCGGCTGCTCGGCCGCCTCATCGGCTTTGCCTTCGCCTTGCCGTTCGTCGCGTTCCTGTTGCTGGGGCGCGTCGAGCGCGCGTTGATCCCCAAGCTGGCCGTGCTGTTCTTTCTCGGCGGCATGCAGGGTGCGCTCGGCTGGTTCATGGTCGCGTCGGGCCTGGTCGACCGCCCGGCGGTCAGTCACTATCGGCTGGCCGCACATCTGTCGCTGGCCATCCTGATCTACCTGGCCCTGCTGTGGACGGCCTGGGGACTGTTCGATCCCCGCGACGAGGCGCCCGGCGATCCGGCCCATCGTCGCGCCGGCCAATGGATCTGGGCGGCCCTCGCCGCGGCCGGAATCCAGGTCGTGCTCGGCGCGTTCGTCGCCGGGCTGCGCGCCGGGCTGACCTACAACACCTGGCCGCTGATGGATGGTGACCTGATACCGGGCCATCTGTTCATGCAGTCCCCGTGGTGGCTCAATTTCTTCGAGAACATCACGATGGTGCAGTTCCAGCATCGCAGCTTCGCCTGGGTCGTCGTCATTCTCGCGCTGGTTGCCGCCTGGCGCGCCGCCGCGCTCGGGTTGCGGCGGCCGGCCGCCATGGTGGCGCTGGCGGTCGTCGCGCAATTCATGCTCGGCATCATCACGCTGATCGAGGTCGTGCCGGTCTCGCTCGGCGTCGCCCACCAGGGAGGCGCCGTGGTCGTGCTGACGACGCTGTTGTGGCTGCTGCACCGGGTGCGCAGCCACTGATCCGCGGCTCAGGCGCGCCGCACCTCGGCCACGAACCTCGCCACTTCCTTCCGCAGCAACTCAGCCTGGGCGGCCTGGTCGCGCGCTGCGCCCAGCACGTCGGCCGCCGCCTGGCCGGACTGGTCGGCCGAACGGTTGACCGCGTCGACCCCGTGTGACGCCTGGGTCGCGCCCCTGGCGGCATCCTCGACGTTGCGCGCGATCGCGCGGGTGGCCGCCCCCTGTTCCTCGACCGCGGCGGCGATCGAGCCGGAGATCTCGTCGATCCGGCCGATGATGCCCCCGATCGCGTGGATCGCTTCGACCGCGTCGCGCGAGGTGGCCTGGACGCCGGCGACCAGCTGGCTGATCTCGTCGGTTGCCTTGGCGGTCTGAGTGGCGAGCGTCTTGACCTCGCCGGCGACGACGGCGAAGCCTTTGCCCGCATCACCGGCTCGGGCCGCCTCGATCGTCGCGTTCAGGGCCAGCAGGTTGGTCTGCTCGGCGATCTTGGTGATCAGATTGACCACGGCGCCGATCTTGTCGGCGGCCTCGGCCATGCCGCGGACGATCCCGTCGGTCGCCTCGGCCTGGGCGACCGCTTCCTGCGCCACCCGCGCCGACGAGGCGACCTGGCCCGAAATCTCGTTGATCGACGCCGACAATTCCTCGGTTGCCGCGGCCACGGTCTGGACGTTGCCGGCCGTCGCCTCGGTCGCGTCGGCGGCCGCGCGGCTTTGCCGTGCCGTCTCGACGGCGATATCCGACATCGTGGTCGCGGTCTGCTGCATGGCCGCAGCCGACGACCCGACGCGGTCGACGACGCCGCCCACCGTGCGTTCGAATTCCGAGGCCAGGTTGGTCATCGCCTCGCGGCGGCGCTGTTCGGCGGCATCGCGCGCCGCGGCCTCGGCGGCATTGCGCTCGGCGGCGCTGCGCAGCTCGGCTTCGGCCGCCTCGCGCTGGCGCCGGGCTTCGGCGGCGGCGGCCTCGGCCTCATGACGCAGCCGTGCGGCCTCGGCTTCCTGCTCGCGCTGCAGGCGATCATGCTCGGCCCGCGCGGCGGCTTGCCGGGCGGCCTCCGCCTCGGCCTCCAGGCGGCGGTTCGCCAGCGCCTGTTCCTTCAGGTGTTCGAGGGTGCGGGCGACCGTCCCGATTTCGTCGCCGCGCTCGCGGCCGGGAATCGCCACGCTCAGATCGCCGGCGGCGAGTCGGTCGACTGCGCCGCTCAACCGCGACAGCGGCGCGATCACCCGTCCCTGCACCACGACGAGTCCGGCCAGCGCGACCAGCAGGCTGAAGGCGAGGACCGCGCCGTCGAAGACCACGTCAATCAGCGCCGACGAGGCCAGCCGTTGCGCCGGGGTCTCGCGGCCGGCTGGCGCCCGCCAGCTCGGCCCCAGCTGGAGGGCATAAAGCGGATTTTCCGGCGTCAGCTGGGCTGCGGCGGCCGGGTTGGCGGCGAGCTTGGAAACCGTCTGATAGCGGGCGAGCGACGAATAGCCGGTCCAGATCAGCTTGGCCACCAGCATGGCGGCAAGCAGGCCCAGGACGACCAGCAGGCTGGTTCGGAGGGAGCGCCCGGCCAGCGGGCCGGAAACCGGAGCGGACATGGGTGCGAGGCCTCACGCGCGGCAGGTTGCTGATCACGCAGCTTATCGGCGGTTTGGGTGTCCGTGCAATGCGCAACGATGACGCGCGCTGTCAGCAAGCGAAAGCCGATGTCCGGGGACAGGGCCGTAACGATCCTCGCGGCGGCTCAAACACCTGTTCCAGCCGCTTCGGCACGCTGCATTGCGGCGTCCAACCCTTTTGTCCATAATGCGCCCGCTTCAACGCGGCCCCGCTGGCCGCAAGTGCAGAGGGTCGTGTCATTTCCTGGTCCGAGATTCTCATTATCGGCGTGCTGGCGCTGCTGGTCATCGGGCCGAAGGATCTGCCGAAGGTCCTGCGTGCGGTCAGCATCTACATCGGCAAGGCGCGCGAACTGGCCCGCGAATTTCAGTCCGGCCTGGACGACATGGTCCGCCAAGCCGAGCTCGACGAACTGAAGAAGAGCCTCACCGATGTCTCGGATGTCGGCAACACCATCGGTCGCGAAGTCAAGGAATCGATCGACCCGGGCGGGTCGCTCGCCAAGTCGCTCGACGTCTCCGATATCGCCCGCGACTCGGGGCCCGAACCGATGGGCGACTTCCGGCCCGCCGACACGGTGACGTCCGACGTTGCCCAGGCCGCGCCGCCGGCTTTGCCCGAGCCGAGCTATCCGGTCGTCGAGACGATGCCTGTCGATACGACGTCCGTCGTTGCGCCCAAGCCCGATCCGGCCGCCGCGCCGGCATCCGAACCGCCCGTCAACAAGCCCTTGGGCCAAGCCTAGAGTATAGCTGTCGATGACCCAACCGACCCCGGAGGACGAGGCCGAGATCGAGCAATCGAAGATGCCGCTGCTGGATCATCTGATCGAGCTGCGCACGCGATTGATGTGGTCCGTCGGCGCGATCCTGATCTGCTTCGTCTTCTGCTTCTACTTCTCGTCGCACCTCTACAAGGTGCTTATGCACCCGCTGATCGTGGCCTACGGCTCGACCGAGGGGCGGCGGATGATCTTCACCGCGCCACAGGAAGCCTTCTTCACCTATATGAAGGTGGCTTTCTGGTCGGCGGTTTTCATTTCCTTCCCGGTGATCGCAACGCAGCTCTACCGGTTCGTCGCGCCGGGCCTCTACCGGCACGAGCGGCACGCCTTCCTGCCGTTCCTGGTCGCCACGCCGATCCTGTTCTTCCTGGGCGGGGCGCTGGTCTATTTCATGATCATGCCGATGGCGCTGAAGTTCTTCATCGGCTTCGAAGTGCCGCGCGGCGACGACGGCCTGCCGATCGTGCTGGAGGCCAAGGTCAACGAGTACCTGTCGCTCGTGATGACCCTGATCTTCGCCTTCGGTCTGGCCTTCCAGCTGCCGGTGCTGCTGACGCTGCTGGCCAAGGTCGGCCTCGTCACCTCGAAGGGCCTGCGCGAGAAGCGCCGCTACGCCATCCTCGGCGTGACCATCTTCTCGGCGGTCGTCACGCCGCCCGACGCGATCTCGATGCTCGGGCTCGCCATTCCGATGGCCTTGCTCTACGAGATTTCGATCTGGACGGCCAGGCTGGTCGAGAAGAAGCGGCTGGAGGAACAGAAGAAGCGCGACGCGGAAGTCGAGGCCGCGATCGCCCGCGCCGATGCCGATAACGGCTGACATCAAGAGATTACCGACATGCACGACATAAAGCTCATTCGCGACGATCCCGCCGGTTTCGATGCTGCCTGCGCCCGGCGGGGCCTGTCGCCGTCGTCGGCGACCATCCTCGATCTCGATGCCCGTCGGCGCCAGGTCCAGACCCGGCTGCAGGAAATGCTGGCACGGCGCAACGCCGCCTCGAAGGAAGTCGGTGCCGCGAAGAGCCGCAAGGACGAGGAAGCGGCGGCGCGGCTGATGGCCGAGGTCGCCGGGCTGAAGGACGATATCGCGGCCGGCGAGAACGACGATCGCCGCTTGGGCGAGGAAATCGACACACTGCTGGCGGCGATCCCGAACCTGCCGCTCGAAGACGTTCCGGAAGGGGCCGACGAGAAGGACAATGTCGAATTGCGGCGTCACGGCGCGCCACGCAATTTCGACTTCACCCCGCGCGAGCATTTCGATCTCGGCGAAGGGCTCGGCATGATGGATTTCGCCGCGGCCTCGAAGCTGTCCGGGGCGCGCTTCGTGGTGCTCAAGGGGGCGTTGGCCCGGCTCGAGCGGGCGCTGGGCCAGTTCATGCTGGACCTGCACACCGGCGAGCATGGCTACGAGGAAGTCAATCCGCCCGGGCTGGTGCGCGACGATGCGATGTTCGGCACCGGGCAGTTGCCCAAATTCGCCGACGACCAGTTCCGTACCGAGGACGGCTTCTGGCTGATTCCGACGGCCGAGGTGCCGCTGACCAACCTGGCCCGCGAGGCGATCTGGGACGACGAGGCACTGCCGCTGCGCTTCACCGCGCTGACCTCGTGCTACCGCAAGGAAGCCGGCGCCGCCGGGCGCGACACCCGCGGCATGATCCGCCAGCACCAGTTCCCGAAGGTCGAGATGGTGTCGGTGACGACGCCGGAACAGTCGGCGGCCGAGCATGAGCGGATGACGCGCGCCGCCGAGACCGTGCTCGAACGGCTTGGCCTGCCTTACCGTACCATCGTGCTCTGCACCGGCGACATGGGTTTCGGCGCACGCAAGACCTACGATATCGAGGTCTGGTTGCCCGGCCAGAGCGCCTATCGCGAAATCTCGTCCTGCTCGGTCTGCGGCGATTTCCAGGCCCGCCGGATGAAGGCGCGCTGCCGCCCGAAGGGTGAGAAGTCGACCCGCTTCGTCCACACCCTCAACGGTTCCGGGGTCGCGGTCGGCCGGGCGCTGATCGCGGTGATGGAGAATTACCAGGAGGCGGACGGCTCGATCCGCATTCCCGAGGTGCTGCGCCCGTATATGGGCGGGCTCGAGAAAATCGCGAAGGCATGACCGCATGCGCATTCTGATCACCAACGACGACGGCATCCACGCCCCGGGGCTCAAGGTGCTCGAGAGCATCGCCAAGGCGCTGAGCAAGGATGTCTGGATCGTCGCCCCCGAGACAGAGCAGTCCGGGGCGTCGCATTCGCTGACGCTGAGCCGGCCGCTGCGGGTTCGCAAGATCTCCAAGAAGAAATTCGCCGTCGACGGGACGCCCACCGACTGCACGCTGATGGCGCTGACCGAGATCATCAAGGGTACGCGCCCCGATCTGGTGCTGTCGGGCGTCAACCGTGGCGCCAACCTGGCCGAGGACGTGACCTATTCGGGCACGGTCGCCGCGGCCATGGAGGCCACGCTGTTGGGCGTGCCGGCGATCGCGATGTCGCAGGTGCTGTCGTTCGGCCATCCGGTCAAGTGGGCCACCGCCGAGAACCACGCCCCGCCGCTGATCCGCAAGCTGGTCAAGGCCGGCTGGCCCAAGAACGTGCTGCTGAACATCAACTTCCCCGACGTGATGCACGATGCGGTGCAGGGCGTGAAGGTGACGACGCAGGGCCAGCGCGACCTGTCGGACATGGTGATGGACAAGCGGGTCGATGCGCGCGGCTTCCCCTACTACTGGATCGGTTTCCGCCGCGAGATCGGCGAGCCCGAGCCGGGGACCGACATTGCCGCGGTTGCCAAGGGCTATGTCTCGCTGACCGCCTTGCAGTTGAACCTGACCGACGAGCCGACGATGGCGGCTCTGAAGAAGGCGATCCGGTGACGTGACCGGCCAGGCATCCTCCGCCCCGTCGCCGGAAGACAAGGCGGCGCTGATCCTCGAGCTGATGCAGCAGGGGATCCGCGACGACCGCGTGCTGGCGGCGGTCGAGCGGGTGCCGCGCGAGATGTTCGTGCCCGAGACTTTCCGGCCTCAGGCCTGGGCCAATACCGCCTTGCCGATCGCCGCGGGCCAGACGATCAGCCAGCCCTTCGTCGTCGCCTTCATGACCATGGCGCTGCAGATCGGGCCGCGTCAGAAGGTGCTGGAGATCGGCACCGGCTCGGGCTATCAGGCCGCGGTGCTGGCACTGCTGGCCCGCCGGGTCTGCACCGTCGAGCGGCACCGGAATCTTCGTATCGAGGCCGAGGGCAAGTTCCAGTCCCTCGGACTGACCAACATCGTCACCCGGCTGGGCGACGGCATGAAGGGCTGGCCGGAACTGGCGCCCTTCGAGCGGATCATGGTGACCGCCGCCGCCGAGACCATGCCCGAGACGCTGATCGCGCAGTTGTCGCCCGATGGCGGCGTCATGGTGCTGCCGCTCGGCGCACAGCATTACGATCAGGATCTCGTTCGCGTCACCCGCAACGGCGACAGCTACACGACCGAATCGCTGCTGCCCGTCCGTTTCGTCCCGCTGCTGCCCGGACTGGGCCTTCCCGCCTGACCTATTGGACGCTGGCCAGGTGCGGCCGGCCCCCTGTAGAAGCTTGATGACGGCGATTGTAAGTCGAATATCGAACGGGGGGATTATCCGATGACGTCATGGCGCACCCGCATTGCCGGCCCGGCCCTGGCCGCCGCGCTCAGCATCACCGTCGGCGAACCGGCGCTGGCCCAGCGCGGCAATCCGCAGATGGCCTTCGCCGGCCAGTCGATCGACGAGATGGTCGCCGACTTCATGGCCGAGCACGCGATTCCCGGCCTGGCCCTGGCCATCGTCCAGGCACCCTATATCCCGCGCGTCACCGGCTATGGCCTAGCCGATGTCGGCAAGAAGCTGCTGGTATCCTCGAACACCCTGTTCGATCTCGGCCAGATGATCGAGGCCTATACCGGCGTCGCCATCATGCAACTGGTCGAGCAGGGCAGGCTGGGCCTCGACGATCCGGCATCGCGCCACCTGCCTGACCTGCCGGGCGCCTGGTCCGCCATCACCGTCCGGCATCTGCTGATGCACGCCTCCGGCCTGCGCGACTATCGCGAGACGGCGGGGGCCGACGCCGCGCCGGCCGCGGCGATCGCCGGCATTGCCGGTCTGGCCCCGGCCTTCGCGCCGGGAACTGACGTCGCGGCCAGCGCCACCGACTATCTGCTGCTCGGCCTGATCGTCGAGGCGGCGAGCGGGCAGAGCTATCGCGACTTCGTCCAGCGCAACCAGATCGAGCGGCTGGGGCTCAGGCACACGGTGTTCGCCCAGGATCTGGGGCAGGTGAAGCGCGAGGCGGTCGAGACCTCCGGCGGCCGGCATGCCGGCTTCCTGGCCGATCCCGCGCTGGTCAACCCGACCGAGCCGGCCACCGGCTATGCCGGCGAGGGCGGTCGCGATCCCGTGCCGGTCCGCGTGCCGCCGGCGGCGTTCCTGCCGGGCGGGCTGCTTGCCTCGGCCCAGGATGTCAGCCTGTGGGACATCGGCCTGGCCGGTGCGATCCTGGTCAGGGAGCCGGCGAATCGCGCCCTGCTCTACGGCGGGGCCAGGCTCGCCGACGGTCGGGCCGTCCCAGTGATGGGCGGCTGGCGCTTTCCCGGCCACAAGGGCCTGATGTACGTCGTCGGATCGACGGCCGGTCAGTCGGCCTTCCTCAGCCGCTTTACCGACCCGGACGAACTGGTCTGCGTCACCTTGCTGGTCAATCGCGAAGGCATCGATCTCAGCCAGCTGGCACGCCGCATCGCCGGGGCCTACGACACCCGCCTCGGTCCGCCGCAGGGCGCGCCCGGCATGCGCGCGCGGCAAAGCCCGTTCGGCGTCGCCGAGACCATCGGTCGGCTCGAAGCCGTGCTGCAGCAGGGCGGCGTCGGCATCATGGCCCGCATCGACCATGCTGCCGGCGCACGGAGTGCCGGGATCGATCTGCCGGCCACCGAGCAGCTGATCTTCGGCAACCCCGCCGCCGGGACGCAGCTGATGCTGAGCCGGCGCAGCGTCGCGCTCGACCTGCCGCTGCGGGCGCTGGCCTGGGAAGAGAACGGCGCCGTCTGGCTCGGCTATACCGATCCGGTCGAGATCGCCCATCGCAACGGCATCGCCGATCGCGATCCGCAGGCGCTGACGATGCGTCATCGCCTGGATGCGGCGACGCTGAAGGCCGTGACGCCTTACTGAGCCGCGGGAGGGCAGGTGTGCCCTCTCGTTTCCGTGATATAAATTGTGCACAATTTAATTTGACGCAATTTTATATGACGGGTAGTATCTGGCTCGTGACCGACGCCGGCCCGAAGGAGGCGATGATGACGACCCTGGTGCTGCATCACTATGACGCCTCGCCGTATTCCGAGAAGGTGCGGGCGATCCTGGGCTTCAAGCGGCTCGACTGGGCGTCGGTCGAGATGCCGGCGATCATGCCCAAGCCCGACCTGACCGTGCTGACCGGCGGCTATCGCCGGGCGCCGGTCCTCCAGATCGGTGCCGACATCTATTGCGACAGCGCGCTGATCGCCGAGATCCTGGAGGAGGTCGCGCCGACGCCGCCGCTGTTCGCCGCCGCCGCCGCCGCCGGCCGGCTGGTGGCGCATTGGGCCGATGTCTTCCTGTTCTGGAAGGTGGCCCCGTATTTCGTCGGCAGCAATATCGACCGCATCCCCGATATCTTCCTCGCCGACCGCGCGGCGATGTGGGGCACCAAGCCGAACCGCGAGCGGGCGGCGGCACAGGTGCCGCAGATGCTGAGCCAGATCGGCGTCGGCTTCGCCCGGCTCGAGGAGATGCTGGCAGGCGGCGATTTCCTGGTCGGCGCCCGGCCGTCCTATGCCGACTTCGCCGTCTATCACTGCGTCTGGTTTGCCGCCCGTTCGGGCCTCGATCTGGCGCCCTGGCCGCGCCTTCAAGCCTGGACCGCCCGGATCGCCGCCTTCGGCCAAGGGCAGCGCCGCGCGATCGCAGCGGCCGATGCCCATGCGATGGCGCGGACCGCGGCGCCGCGGCCGGTTGCGCCGGAAGGTGCGGGGCTCGGCGACGAGGTCGCGGTCACGGCCGAGAGCTTCGGGCTGGAGGCGGTGACCGGTCGGCTGGTCGCGTTGGGGCCGGAGCGGATCACGCTGGCGCGCGAAGCCGATGGCATCGGGCTGGTCCATGTCCATTTCCCGCGGCTCGGCTATGTGCTGCGGCGGGGGTGAGTGATGGCCGACGACGACATGCTGCGGCTGGAGGCACAGCTCTGCTTTCCGCTCTACGCGGCCGCCAATGCCACGATCCGGGCCTACCGGCCGATCCTGGCGCCGCTCGGCCTGACCTACCCGCAGTACCTGGTCATGCTGGTGCTGTGGGAGGGGGACGGCCGCTCGGTCTCGGAGATCGGGTCCAGCCTGCATCTCGATTCCGGCACGCTGACGCCGTTGCTGAAGCGGCTGGAAGCGGCGGGGCTGGTGTGTCGCCGCCGCCAGGTCGCGGATGAGCGGGTCGTGCTGGTCGACCTGACCGCCGCGGGGCAGGCGCTGCGCGAGAAGGCGCTGGCCGTGCCCAAGGCGATGGCCGGCCGGCTGTGCCTGGACCACGAACAAGTCAACCGGTTGCGCGACGATCTCCGGCGTCTCGTCGCCAATCTCGACACCGACGCCCCGCAAGATTGATCGAGGAGACATACCATGAGCGTTCTGTATCGGATCCAGGCGACCGCCGTCGGCGGCCGTGAAGGCAACGTCAAGTCGTCGGACGGCTTCCTCAACCTGAACCTCGGCATGCCCAAGGAACTGGGCGGGCCGGGCAAGCCGGCCGCCAACCCGGAAATGCTGTTTGCCGCGGGCTATGCCGCCTGCTTCGAGAGTGCGATGCGCTTCGTGGCGCGCGAGAAGAAGATCGCGATCACCTCGGCGTCGGTCACCGCGGATGTCGGCATCGGCCCACGCGATGACGGCGGCTTCGCCCTCGACATCGCGCTGACCGCCGAGGTCGGCGGGCTGGACCAGGCCGCGGCCGAGCAGTTGGTCGCCGCGGCCCATCACGTCTGCCCGTACAGCCATGCGACCAAGGGCAGCCTGAACGTGCGGCTGACCACCAAGGTGGTCTGACGCCGATTTGATCGTCGCCGCGCGGCCGGCCCGGCCCGCCGCGCGGCGTCATCGCTTACACAAGGCTTGCAGCCAACCGGCTACATGGATCATAAAGCGCTTGGGGCGCTACTTGATTTCGTGGATAGTGCGCCTGACGCGCCTTACCATAATTCGGAAGGCGCATAGTTCGGGTGGACGTTTGGGGGGCTTCGATGGCGTGGGCTGGGCGACTGGGACGGGCGCGGGTTGCCGTGCTCGTTGCGATGATCGCGGCGATGCCGTTGCTCGGCGGCTGCTTTGAGGAAGAAAAAGCGGCCAAGGCCAAGATGCAGGCCATGATGGCCGCACCGATGGAGGTGCCGGTCCAGGCCGTCACGGTCAAGGACGTGCCGGTCTATGCCGAGTGGGTCGGCACGCTGGACGGCTTCATCGACGCCAAGATCACCTCGCGCGTCCAGGGCTATCTGTTCACCCAGAATTACCGCGAAGGCAGCTTCGTCAAGAAGGGCGACCTGCTGTTCACGGTCGATCCGCGGCCGTTCCAGGCGGCCGCCGCCCAGGCCAAGGCGCAGCTCGCCCAGGCCCAGGCCCAGCAGAAGCAGAGCCAGATCACCGCCGACCGCTACCGGCCGCTGGTCAAGGACGGCGTCGTCAGCCAGCAGGAATACGACAACGCCAACCAGACCAACCTCGCCAACATCGCCGCGGTCGAGGCGGCCAAGGCGAATCTCGTCAATGCCGAGCTGAACCTCAGCTACACCAAGATCATCTCGCCCATCGACGGCATCGCCGGCATCCGCCAGGCCAATATCGGCGATCTGGTATCGGGCACCACGACGCTGACCACGATCAGCCAGGTCGACCCGATCTATGCCGTCTTCCCGATCAGCGAGCAGGAATACCTGAAGGCCGCCAAGGTCCTGAACGCCTTCGACCCCAACGTCGCCGGCAACACGGCGGCGACCCGGAAGCTCGACCTCTATCTGGCCGACGAAAGCCACTACAGCCAGGAAGGCACGTTCAGCTTCGCCGACCGCCAGGTCAACGTGAACACCGGCACGATCACGCTGAAGGCCCAGTTCCCGAACAAGGGCAACGTGCTGCGCCCGGGCCAGTTCGCCAAGGTGCGGGCCAACGTGATGGAGCGCAAGAACGCCATCCTGATCCCGCAGCGCGCGGTGATCGAGACGCAGGGTTCCTATTTCGTCGCGACGGTCAACAAGGAGAACAAGGTCGACCTGGTCAAGGTCACGACCGGCGAGCGGGTCGGGTCGATGTGGCTGATCGAAAGCGGCCTCAAGGCCGGCGACATGGTGGTCGTCGAGGGGGTGCAGAAGGTCAAGACGGGGATGGTGGTCAAACCAGCCCCGGTCGAGGCGACGGCGGCAGCGAAGCCCTGAGCCGGTAGCACGCCATGGCCCCGTTCTTCGTCAACCGTCCCATCGTCGCGATGGTGCTGTCGATCGTCATCGTGCTGGTCGGCTTCGTCTCGATGCTCAGCCTGCCGATCGCGCTGTTCCCGAACATCGCCCCGCCGGAAATCTCGATCGCGGCCACCTATACCGGCGCCGACGCGCTGACGGTCGAGGAGGCGGTCGCCGCCCCGATCGAGCAGCAGGTCACCGGCGTCGACAACATGATCTACATGCGCTCGTACAATTCGAGCGACGGGTCGATGACGCTGCGCGTCGATTTCGACGTGACGACCGACCCGAACACCGACCTGGTCAACGCCAATATCCGCCTGCAGAACGCGATGTCGCAGCTGCCGTCGTCGGTGCAGGCGCAGGGGCTGACCATCCGCAAGGCGTCGTCGTCGCCGCTGCTGCTGATCGCGGTCTATTCGCCCAAGCGTACCTACGACCAGCTGTTCCTGGCCAACTACGCCTACATCAATCTCGCCGACCCGCTGTCGCGCGTCTACGGCGTCGGCCAGATCTCGGTGTTCGGCTACGGCCAGTATGCGATGCGGCTGTGGGTCAATCCCGACCAGCTTGCCAAGCTCGGCATCACCATCAACGAGATCGCCACCGCGATCCAGAACCAGAACACCGCCAATCCGTCCGGCCAGATCGGCGGCGAGCCCGCCCCGCCCGGCCAGGAATTCACCTACGCCGTCCGCGCGCTGGGCCGCCTCGTCACCGAGGAGGATTTCGGCAAGATCGTCGTGCGGGCCAACGACGACGGCTCGTTCGTGCGCGTCTCCGACGTCGCCCGGGTCGAGCTGGGGTCGGCCGCCTACAACGTCGCCGGCCGCTTCAACGGCGAGCCCTCGGCTGTTCTCAACATCGCCCAGCTGCCCGGCACCAACGCGATCCAGGCGGCGCGCGAGATCGAGAAGGCGATGCAGGCGCTGTCCGAGCGGTTCCCCGACGACGTCGCCTACAAGGTCTCGCTCGACACCACGCTCGCGATCACCGCCGGCATCGACGAAATCGTTAAGACGCTGTTCGAGGCCATCGTCCTCGTCGTCATCGTCGTCTTCATCTTCCTGCAGTCCTGGCGCGCCACGCTGATCCCGCTGCTGACCGTGCCGGTCGCGCTGATCGGTACGTTCATCTTCTTCATCCCGCTGGGTTTCTCGATCAACACGCTGTCGCTGTTCGGCCTCGTGCTCGCCATCGGCCTCGTGGTCGACGACGCCATCGTCGTGGTCGAGGCGGTCGAGCACCACATCGCCCAGGGCCTGTCGCCGCGCGAGGCGACGCTGAAGGCGATGGAGGAGGTGACGGGACCCGTCGTCGCCATCGCCCTGATCCTGGCCGCCGTGTTCATTCCGACGGCCTTCATTCCGGGTATCACCGGCCGGCTCTACCAGCAGTTCGCCGGCGCCATCGCCATCTCGGTCGTGCTGTCGGCCTTCAACGCGCTGACGCTGTCGCCGGCGCTGTGCTCGATCCTGCTGAAGCCGCGCAAGGAGAGCCGCGGGCTGCTCGGGCGCGGGTTCGATGCCTTCAACCGCGGTTTCGACCGCACGACCAACGGCTATGTCCGGGTCAGTCACTTCCTGGTCCGCAAGGTGCTGGTCTCGATCATCCTGCTGATCGGCGTCTCGGCGCTGGCCGGGGTGCTGGGCAGCCGCGTCGCCACCGGCTTCGTGCCGGACGAGGACCAGGGCTATCTGTTCATGAACGTGCAGCTGCCGACCTCGGCCTCGCTGCAGCGGACGCAGGAGGTGTTCTCCAAGGTCGAGGAAACGGTCAAGAAGATGCCGGGCGTCGACATGCTGACGTCGGTCATGGGCTATTCGATCCTGACCCAGACGCGCGCGACCTATTCGGGCTTCCTCGCCGTCGTGCTGAAGCCGTGGGAGGAGCGTCCGGGCATCCTGCTCGAGGCCCAGACCATCGCCAAGCAGATCAACGTCGCCTTCGCCCATTTCCCCGACGCCCAGGTCGTCGCCTTCGAACCGCCGGCGATCCCCGGCGTCGGCCAGGCCGGCGGCTTCTCGCTGCTGATCCAGGACCGCGCCGGCAACACCGTCGACTACCTGTTCGAAAACGCGATGAAGGTGATGGAGGAGGCGAAGAAGCGGCCCGAGGTCGGCCAGATCTTCACCACCTTCAACCCGAAGGTGCCGCAGGTCTATGTCGACGTCGATCGCGACAAGGTGACCAAGCAGGGCATCAACCTGGCCGAAGTCTACACGACGATGCGTGCCTTCATGGGCGGCCTCTACGTCAACCTGTTCAACCGGTTCGGCCGGACCTGGCAGGTCTATGTCCAGGCCGACGGCGCCTTCCGCACCGACGAAAGCCAGCTGACCCGCTACTACGTCAAGAACATGAAGGGCGAGCCGGTGCCGCTGTCGGCGCTGGTGTCGACCCGGCGCGTCTACGGGCCGGAATTCACCACCCGCTTCAACGAATATCGCTCGGTCGAACTGACCGGCGGCGCGGCCGCGGGCTATTCGTCCGACCAGGTGATGGACGCGCTGGAGGAAGTCTCCAAGCAGGTCCTGCCCAAGGACATGGGCTATGGCTGGTACGGCATGGCCTATCAGCAGGATGTCGCGCGCAAGGGCATTCCCGCCTCGGTGATCTTCGGGCTGTCGCTGTTGTTCGTCTTCCTGATCATGGCGGCGCAGTACGAAAGCTGGGCCTTGCCCTTCGCGGTCCTGCTGACCCTGCCGGTCGCGGTGCTCGGCGCCTTCGCCGCGCTGATGCTGCGCAGCATGGAAAACAACGTCTATGCGCAGATCGGCCTGGTCATGCTGATCGGCCTGTCGGCCAAGAACGCGATCCTGATCGTCGAATTCGCCAAGATGAAATTCGACGAGGGGGCCGACCTGGTCGATGCCGCGCTGGAGGGCGCGCGGCTGCGCCTGCGCCCGATCCTGATGACGGCATTCGCCTTCATCCTCGGCACCGTGCCGCTGGCGATCGCCTCGGGCGCGGGCTCGGTCTCGCGCCGGATCCTCGGCACCGCCGTCATCGGCGGCATGCTCGGCTCGACGCTGATCGCCGTGTTCCTGGTACCGGTCTCGTTCACGATGGTCATGAAGTTGTTCCGCGTCCGGCGCCGGTCACGCCACCACGGGGCGACCGACGGATCGGTCGCGGCACAGGGAGGGCACGACTGATGGCGCCGCTCGCCCGCACCCTCGCCCTCGGTACCGCTGCCCTGGCGCTTTCCGGCTGCATCACGCTGTTCGAGGTCGGCCCGGACTACAAGCGCCCCGACAACCTGCCGAGCCAGCCGGTCTATCGCGACGAGCCGGCGGTGCCGACCCCGTCGGCCGATTCGCTGGCCAACCTGCCGTGGTGGGAAGTCTTCGACGATCCGACCCTGCAGGGTCTGATCAAGACCGCGGTCGGGGCCAACTACGACGTGCGCATCGCGGTGACGCGGATCGAGCAGGCCCGCGCCCAGCTCGGCATTTCCGAATCGGCGCTCTATCCGCAGGTCGGGTATGACGCGGCCGCCGGTCGCGGCCAGCGTTCCGCGCTCGGCTCGCCGTCGCCCAGCGTGACCAGCACCGCCAATTCGTTCCTGCTGCAGTCCAGCGCCAGTTGGGAAATCGATCTGTGGGGCCGGATCCGCCGCTCCAACGAGGCGGCGCGCGCCCAGCTCTTGGCGACCGAGGAAGCCCGCCGCGGCGTGCTGCTGTCGCTGGTCGGCTCGGTCGCCACGACCTATTTCTCGCTGATCGAGCTCGACCTCGAGCTCGAGATCGCCCGCGACACGGTCAAGACCTATCGCGAGACGCTGGCGCTGTTCGAGCGGCGGCTGCTCGGCGGCATCGCCTCGGAACTGGAGACGACGTCGGCGGCCGCCAACCTCGCCTCGGTCGCGGCACGGATTCCGACGATCGAGCAGCAGATCGCCCAGACCGAGAACGGCCTGTCCGTGCTGCTCGGGCGGCCGCCCGGCGGGATCCCGCGCGGCAAGCCGCTGATGCAGCAGAACTGGCCGGTGATCGTGCCGGCCGGCCTGCCCGCCGACCTGGTCGAGCGCCGCCCCGACCTGCGCCAAGCCGAGCAGACGATGCGCGCCGCCAACGCCCAGGTCGGCGTCGCCCAGGCCAGCTATTATCCGTCGATCAGCCTGACCGGGCTGCTCGGGGTGATCAGCCCGCAGATGTCGAAGCTGCTGAACGGCGACGGCAACATGTGGGGGGCCAATGCCGGGCTGACCGGGCCGATCTTCACCGGCGGCCAGCTCGACGCCCAACTGGCGCTGGCCAAGGCGCAGTGGGAACAGGCGCGGCTGACCTACGAGCAGTCGATCCTGAACGCGTTCCGCGAAGTCGCCAACGCGCTGATCGCCCGCGAGAAGATCGAGCAGGCCCGGGTCGAGCAGGCCCGGGCGGTCGCCGCGCTGCAGCGCGCGGTCAAGCTTGCCACCGACCGCTATGTCGGCGGCCTGGCGAATTACTACGAGGTTCTGCAATGGGAGGAGCAGTTGTTTCCCGCGCAGAACACCCTGGCGCAGCTCGAGGGGCAGCGGTATACCGCGCTGGTGCAACTCTACCAGGCATTGGGTGGCGGCTGGCAGCTGGATAACCAGCAGTGGAACGGTCTGGATACCATCGAGCGGCAGTAACCTGTCGCCATTGTACAAACGAAACATATAAATCACAGATTTATCTGCAATTTTGCGAATGTTGATTGCGAATTCAGCGCAATAAACTTTGCACGTTCGTCGCTTCGGCCCTTCACCGCCGCGTAACACTGGCTATACTCGCCGCGGGTTGGTCAGCGGTTTGCCGCGCTATTTTGTGATGTCAGTCAGTCTCGCAAGAAGCTGTGGGATTGAGGGAGGGGAGCGTCGTATGGACAAGTTCATGGGCCAGTTCCGGATCGGTGTCCGGATCGGCGTCGGCTTCGTGCTGGTGGTCGCCGCGCTGATCGCGATCTCGCTGATGGCGGTCTTTTCCCAGAAGGAGCAGCAGCAGCGGTTGGCGGAATATGACCGCGTCGCCCAGAACACGCTGCTGATCGACCAGACCAACGCCCAGGTGGCCGAGATGCGGCGCCTGCTGCGCCAGTTCATTTTCTACGCCGACCAGTCGGCCAAGCCGAAGATGGACGAGGCCTTCGAAAAGGCGCGCTCGAACCTCGAGGCCGTCGCCGGGCTGACCGACAACCCGGACGAGCGCGCCAAGCTCGAGGACCTGCTGGGCCAGATCGAGAAATTCCGCCAGGGCGTGGCCGAGATCATCAAGCTGCGCGAGCGCCAGGAAGTGGTCGTGACCGAGAACATGGGTTCGGCCGCCAAGATCCTGATGCAGGATTTTGCCGCGCTGGTCTCGACCATGTCGTCGGTCGGCCAGTTCCAGATCGCCGCGATCGCCGGCACCGCCCAGGGCCATCTGCTGAAGGCCCAGCTGTTCGCGACCCGCTTCCTGCTGACCCCCGACGATTCGCTGATGGCCGATTCCGAGATCGAGCTGTCGACCATGGCCGACTGGATGGTGACCCTGGAACTGCAGGAAGTGCCGTCGGAAGCCCGCTGGATCTTCGACGAGATCCGCGAATACTGGCCGCGTTACCAGGCCGCCTTCAAGGAGGCCGCGACCATCCTGGGCGACGTCGCCAAGCGCGCGCAGGATGTCGACGCCAAGCAGTCGGTCGCGCTGGCCGAGGCCACCAACGCCATCGCCTATGAACAGCTGCAGCGCCTCGGCGCGATCCTGGTCGCCACCAACAATGCCGCCGACGCCGCCCAGACCACGACGATCGGGGTTTCGGCCGTGGCCGTCGTGCTGGCCCTGCTGCTCGCCTTCCTGACCGCCCGCGGCATCACCCGCCCGGTCAAGGCGATGACCTCGGCGATGACCGAGCTGGCCGCCGGCAACAAGGAGATCGAGGTCCCGGCCCGCGAGAACCGCGACGAGATCGGCCAGATGGCCCAGGCCGTCGAGGTGTTCAAGCAGAACGCGATCGAGGCCGAGCGCCTCGCCGCCGAGGCCGAGCGCCAGCGGGCCGAGCAGGAAGAGATGAAGCGCGCCCAGGAGCAGCGCGACCGCGAGGCCGCCGAGGAGCGCCGCCGCCTGGAGGACGGTGCCCGCCAGGCCGAGGAGCGCCGCCAGCGCGAGGCCGAGGAAGCCGAGCGCCGCGCCGCCGCCGAGCGTGCCGCCGCCGAGAACCGCCAGCGCGAGGAGGCCGAGCTGCGCCGCAAGGACGAGATGCGCCGCCTGGCCGACGACTTCCACGCCCAGGTCGGCGGGGTGGTCGACACCGTCGCCGCCGCCGCGACCGAGATGCAGGCCACCGCCGGCACGATGTCGGGCATCGCCGAGGAAACCGCCAAGCAGTCGCTGGCCGCCTCGTCGGCGACCGAGCAGGCGGCCGCCAACGTCCAGACCGTGGCCTCGGCCACCGAGGAACTGTCGGCCTCGATCAACGAGATCGCCGGCCAGGTCGCCAACGCCACCCGCATCGCCCAGACCGCGGTCGACCAGGCGCGGCGCACCGACCAGATCGTGCAGGGCCTGGCCGCGGCGGCCGACAAGATCGGCGAGGTCGTCGGCCTGATCAACTCGATCGCCGGCCAGACCAACCTGCTGGCCCTGAACGCGACCATCGAGGCGGCCCGCGCCGGCGAGGCCGGCAAGGGCTTTGCCGTCGTCGCCTCCGAGGTCAAGAACCTGGCCAACCAGACCTCGAAGGCCACCGAGGAGATCGGCCAGCAGATCTCGGGCGTCCAGGGCGCGACCCAGGAAGCCGTCTCGGCGATCCACGGCATCGGCGAGATCATCCAGCAGATCAACGAGATCTCCGGTTCGGTCGCCGCCGCCGTCGAGCAGCAGGGGGCCGCGACCCGCGAGATCGCCCGCAACGTCGAGGAGGCGGCGTCCGGCACCAAGGCCGCGTCCGAAAGCGCCTCGAACGTCAACCGCTCGGCCGGCGAGGCCGGCCATGCGGCGGGCCAGGTCCTGAACGCCTCGTCCGAGCTGTCGCGCCAGGCCGAGGCGCTGCGCAGCCAGGTCGACCGCTTCATCAGCCAGATCCGCCAGGCCTGATCCACCGGCCCCGCGGCAAAGACAAAGGCCCCGCCGGCGACGGCGGGGCCATTTCTTTTGTCGACGCCCGCGGGTGGCGGGCGGCGGCGTCAGAAGGCGAAGCGGGACAGGGTGACGGCCCGGCCGTCGGGCAGGGTCATCGTCGCGGTGAACGGGTTGGTGAACTGCAGGGTCAGGGCCTGGGGCAGGGCGCTGCAGCTGGGGCTGCGGGTCGCGTCGGTCAGGGTCTGGCCGCCGGTGCAGGCCGACAGCGGCGACTGGATCTGGATGCCGTTGCCCGCCGTCGCCGTGGTGCCGGTGCCGAAGTAGTACCAGGTCGGCTGGCCGTCGGTGCGGTACATGAACGCGGCGAAGAAGATCTGGTCCTTCTGCGCCTCGATGAAATAGCCGCGCCCGCCTTCCGAGGTGTTCCAGTACCAGCCGGTCTCCGGCTGGTTCGTCGCTGCCCCGGCCGCGACGCCGCCGGTGGTGAATTCGTAGCGGACCAGCGCCAGCGTCTGCCCGGCCATCACCATCGTCGCGGTGGTGTCGGAGGTGAAGGTGAGGCTGATCGTGCCGACGCTGCCGCTGCTCTGCGCCGCGGTATAGGCGCCGGTCAGGCTCTGCCCGCCCTGATAGCGTTGCAGGCTGCCCGAATAGCTGTCGGCCGAGGACATCGTGCCGATCGAGGTGTACCAGGTGGCCGAGCCGTCGGCTTCGTACATGTAGCCGGCGAAGAACATCCGGCTGCCGCGGATCTCGATCGAATAGCCGCGCCCGCCCTGGCCGTTGACGAACCACCAGCCGGACTGGCGGGTGGTGGCGAACAGGGTTTCGGGCACGCGGGCGGCGATCCAGTCGTTGTATTGCGAGACGCGGGCGTAGACGCCCGGGAAATTCGGGTTGGCGCAGCCGGTGCCGAACGAGGTGACGCCGACCTGGATGACGCCGCCGGCGCGGTTGGAGACGAACAGCGGCCCGCCCGAATCGCCCTGGCAGGTATCCTTGCCGGGGGCGGCGGCGCACAGCATGTTCGTGGTGATGCCGCCGTTGTAGGACGAGGCGGCGTTGCAGGTGTCGCGCGACACCATGTTGACGTCGACCTGCTTGAGCAGCGCCGGATAGACGTCGCCGGTGGTCGAGGTATTGCCCCAGCCGATCGCGGTCACCGTCTGGCCGGCCGGCGCCCACAGCGCCTCGGTCGCCGGGGTGGCCAGCGTGATCGGGTTGACGATCGTCACCGGCTGGTCGAGCTGCAGCAGCGCGATATCGTTGTTCTTGGTGCTGTCGTTGTAGTCGGCATGGTTGATCATGCGGGCGACGTTGCGGCTTTGGCCCGAGCCGTCGGCATTGTTGTTGGTGCCGGCGATCACGGTGACGTCGCCGGCGAACACGGTCTGCCGGCCCGAGGTGAAGAAGCAGTGGGCCGCGGTCAGCACCCACTGGTTGGTGATCAGCGTGCCGCCGCAGTTATGGCTGCGCGGGCTGCCGAACTGGATCGAGACCTGCATCGGCCAGCGGCCGTTGGCGGCGTCGAAGCCGTTGATGATGCGGGACTGGCCCGCGGCCATCGCCGATGACGAGATGAAGCCCAGCGCCAGCGCGGCGAGGGTCAGCAGGCGACGCATCGTATCCTCCATAAGTGGGGGGAAAAGGAATCAGCGTCGGTAAATTACCGGTAGTGCCGCGCCGGGGCAACGGCGCGGCACCCCCGGTGAACAATGGTTACAGCGGATAGCGCGTCAGGGTTTCGCGATGCCCGTCGGGGAAGGTGGCGATGGCGGTGAACGGGTTGCTGAACTGCAGCGCCATGCTCTGGGCCAGTTCGGCGCAGCTCGCCTCGCGCGCATCGTCGGACAGGGTCTGGCCGCCCTGGCACAGCCCCAGCGCCGACTGGAACTGGACCGCGCCGTTCGCACCGCGCGTCCCCGGCACGTTGAACCAGTACCAGACCGGCCGGCCGTCATCGCGAAACATGAAGGCGGCGAAATAGATCTCGCTGCCCTGGACCTCGACGAAGAAGCCGCGCCCGCCTTCCGACGTGTTCCAGTACCAGCCGGTCTCCGGCATCTCGGCCGCCGGGCCGTTGGCCAGCCCGCCGTCGACCACTTCGAAGCGGGCGATCTGGTAGGTCTTCGACCCCACGGTCAGGTTGGCGGTGGTGTCGGAGGTGAAGTCGATGGCGATATCGCCGACCGAGCCCTGCTCCTGCGGTTCGACATAGGGGCCGGTCAGGCTCTGCCCGCCGAAGAACTTGTCGAGCGTGCCGCGATAGCTGGTGGCCGAGGTCATCTTGCCGCCGGAGACGTACCAGGTGGCGGCGCCGTCGGCCTCGTACATGTAGCCGGCGAGGTAGAGATGGCCGCCGCGCAGCTCGATCGAATAACCCTTGCCCGAAACCCCGGGCACCGACCACCAGCCGGACTGGATCGTCGTGGCGAACTGCGCCTCGGGCACCCGGGCTCGGATCCAGTCGTTGTAGCGCGAGACCCGGGCATAGACGCCCGGATGGGTAGCGGTGGCACAGCCGATGCCGAACGAGGTGATGCCGACCTGGACCACGCCGCCGGCACGGTTGGAGACGAACAGCGGCCCGCCCGAATCGCCCTGGCAGGTATCCTTGTCCGGCGTCTTGGTGCAGATCATGTTCTGCGTCAGCTCGCCTTCATAAGCGGCGTTGCAGGCGGCGAAATCGGCGATGTTGAGCTCGACCTGCTTCAACTGCGCCGGATAGACGTCGCCGGTGGTCGAGGTATTGCCCCAGCCGATCGCGGTGACGGCCTGGCCGGCCGGGGCCCATTTCGCCTCGGTCGCCGGCGTGGCCAGCAGCACCGGGTTGACCATCGTCACCGGCTGGCTCAGCTGCAGCAGGGTGATGTCGTTTTCCTTGGCATCGTCGGTATAGCCGGCATGGACCAGCATCTGCGCCACCGAGCGCTTCTCGCCCGACCCGTCGCGCACGTTGTTGGTGTTGGCGATGACGGTGATGTCCTTGGCGAACAGGTTCTGCTTGCCCTTGTCGAAGAAGCAGTGCGCCGCGGTCAGCACCCACTGGTTGGTGACCAGCGTGCCGCCGCAATTGTGGCTGACCACGCCGTCTTCGCCCGGCCACTGGACCGAGACCTGGATCGGCCAGCGATTCGGCGCGGCGTCGAAGCCGTTGATGATGCGGGCGCCGCTGCCGGCCTGGGCCGGGACGGCGGCAAGGCAGAGCGCGGCGAGCGCGGGCAGGGCGAGAAGGCGTAGCGTCATGATCGGGCGGTCCCCTGGTACGAAAGGATGCCGCCGAAGGTAGCGGGGCGGGGCCCGGCTGACTTGACGCCGCGTCTCGGATTTTTGGCCTCGCGTCTCGCGCCCGGCGCATGGCTGGCCAGCGCGCCATGCACAGGCGGAAACTCTGGTCAGGCCCGAACAAACCGTTTATATGACGGCCACGCAGCCCCAAGGTGCATCGATGTCCATGGAAGACGCCGCGTCGGCCCGCGCCGGCGACCTCTCGGCCTACCTTCAGGCTACCGAATTTCTCGACGCCGACCACCCCGAGGTGCGCGCGCTGGCCGACCGGGCGAGGGCAGGGGGCGGCACCCTGACCGAGCAGGCGGTGCGCCTCTACTACCTTGTGCGCGACGGCTTTCTCTACGATCCCTACCAGGTCGATCTGAGCCGCCGGGGCCTCAAGGCCTCGACCGTCATCGCCCGCGGGCGCGGCTATTGCGTGACCAAGGCGGTGCTGCTGGCCGCGGCCGCCCGCGCGCTGGGCGTGCCCGCCCGCATCGGCTTCGGCGACGTCAAGAACCACATCGCCACCGCGCGGCTGAAGCAGATGATGGGCACCGACATCTTCTACTATCACGGCTATACCGAGCTGTTCCTGGACGGCCGCTGGGTCAAGGCGACCCCGGCCTTCAACCTGGAGCTCTGCACCAAATTCCGCGTCCTGCCGCTGGAGTTCGACGGCCGCTCCGATTCGCTGTTCCACCCGTTCGACGCCGACAACCGGCGCCACATGGAATACGTGCTGGACCGCGGGCCGCGCGCCGATCTGCCCTATGAGGAACTCCACGAGGCGATGATGCGGCTGTACCCCGGACTGAACTGGCAGGACGGCGGGGCCCCGGGCGGCGATTTCGCCGCCGAGGCCGCCGCCGAAAACCCCCCGAGCGCTTGAGGACGACACCGATGGAACTGCGCACCGCCCTGACCTTCGACGACGTGCTGCTCGAGCCCGGCTATTCCGAGGTGCTGCCGACCCAGGTCGACACCCGCACCCGGGTGACCAAGGCGATCGAGCTGGGCATTCCGCTGTTGTCCTCGGCGATGGACACGGTGACCGAGGCGCGCATGGCCATCGCCATGGCCCAGTCCGGCGGCATCGGCGTGATCCACAAGAACTTCACCAATGAAGAGCAGGCCAACGAGGTCCGCAAGGTCAAGAAGTTCGAATCGGGCATGGTGGTCAACCCGGTCACCATCCGCCCCGACCAGACGCTCGCCGACGCCTACGCGCTGATGGAGCAGTACGGGATTTCCGGCATCCCGGTGACCGAGGGGCCGGGCGGCCGGCTGGTCGGCATCCTGACCAACCGCGACGTGCGCTTCGCCACCGACGACAAGGCCAAGGTCTACGAACTGATGACGCGCGAGCGGCTGATCACCGTGCGCGAGGGCGTCTCGATCGACGAAGCCAAGCGCCTGCTGCACCAGCATCGCATCGAGAAGCTGGTGGTGGTCGACCAGGATTACCGCTGCACCGGGCTGATCACGGTCAAGGATATCGAGAAGGCCAAGCAGTACCCGAACGCCTGCAAGGACGAGCAGGGGCGGCTGCGCGTCGCCGCCGCGACCTCGGTCGGCAAGGACGGCCTGACCCGGGCCGAGGCGCTGATCGACGCCGGCTGCGACCTGATCGTCGTCGACACCGCCCACGGCCATTCGGCCGGGGTGCTGGAAACCATCGCCGCGATCAAGAAGCACTCGAACTATACCCAGGTGGTCGGCGGCAACGTCGCCACCGCCGACGGCACCAAGGCGCTGATCGATGCCGGGGCCGACGCGGTCAAGATCGGCATCGGGCCGGGCTCGATCTGCACCACCCGGATCGTCGCCGGTGTCGGCGTGCCGCAGCTGACCGCGATCGACGATGCGGTGCGTGCCGCCGCCGACCAGGGCATCCCGATCATCGCCGATGGCGGCATCAAGTTCTCGGGCGACCTGGCCAAGGCGATCGCGGCCGGCGCCTCGGCCGCCATGGTCGGCGGCCTGCTGGCCGGGACCGACGAGAGCCCCGGCGAAACCTTCCTGTTCCAGGGCCGCAGCTACAAGTCCTATCGCGGCATGGGCTCGCTCGGCGCGATGGCGCGCGGCTCGGCCGACCGCTATTTCCAGCAGGAAGTGCGCGAGACGATGAAGCTGGTGCCCGAGGGCATCGAGGGCCGCGTGCCCTACAAGGGCCCGGCCGGCGTGGTCATCCACCAGCTGGTCGGCGGCCTGCGCGCCGCCATGGGCTATACCGGCAACCGCTCGATCGCCGACATGCGCACCAAGTGCAAGTTCCTGCGCATCACCAATGCCGGCCTGCGCGAAAGCCATGTGCACGACGTGGCGATCACCCGCGAACCGCCGAACTACCGTGCGGAAAGCTGAGCGGGGTATCGGGCCAGGATGACCCCGGGCGCGCGCCTCGCCGCGGCGATCGAGCTGTACCAGGCCATCGCCGACGGCCGTGACCCGGCCGACCGCCTGCTGACCAACTGGGCGCGCAAGCATCGCTACGCCGGCTCGAAGGATCGCCGTGCGGTGACCGAGCTGGTCTACGGCACCTTGCGCCGGGCCGAGGCGCTGGCCTGGCGGCTGGCCCGCCAGGGCGCGGCCGCGACCCCGCGGCTGATGGTGCTGGCGGCCAGCGGCCTCAAGCCCGACGAACTGGCCGCCCGCGCCGCCGACCGCTTCGCGCCCGCGGCCCCCGATGCGGCCGAGGCCGCGGCCCTGGCCGCGCTGGCCGACCCGGCCCCGGCCGACATGCCGGACTGGGCGGTTTCGGGTTATCCCGAATGGCTCGACCCCTCGCTGCGCCGCCGCTTCGGCGACCGCACCGCGGCCGAGATGGCGGTTATGGCCGCCCGCGCCCCGGTCGACCTGCGCGCCAATACGCTGAAGACCACGCGCGACGCCGCCCTGGCGCAGTTGGTGGCCGAGGGAATCTCGGCCAAGCCTACGGCTCGTTCGCCGCTCGGCCTGCGGCTCGACGCCCATGACCGCCTCGACGATCTCGCCCTGCTGCGCGAAGGCCTGGTCGAACCGCAGGACGAGGCCGCCCAGCTTTGCGCCCTGCTGGTCGCGGCCGAGCCGGGCATGCAGGTCGTCGACTATTGCGCCGGGGCGGGGGGCAAGAGCCTCGCGCTCGCCGCCGCGATGCGCAACAAGGGCCAGATCTATGCGCTGGACCGCGACCCCCGCCGGCTGCAGCGGCTGGCCCCGCGCGCCCAGCGCGCCGGCGCCCGCAACATCCAGTCGCGGCCGATCCGGGTGGATGACCCTTGGGCAGCCGAACTGGCCGGCCGCTGCGACCGCGTGCTGGTCGATGCCCCGTGTTCGGGCACCGGTACCTGGCGGCGCAACCCCGAGGCGCGCTTTCGCCTGACCGCGGACATGCTGGCGAGCCACACCCGCCGCCAGGACCAGGTGCTGCGCGATGCCGCCGACCTGGTGCGGCCGGGCGGGCGGCTGGTCTATGCCACCTGTTCGCTGCTGCCCGAGGAGAACGAGGACCGCGTCGCGGCCTTCCTGCAGGACCACCCCGATTTCGCCGTGCTGCCGATCGGCCGGATCTGGGACGATGCCTGGGGCGCCTGCCCCGGCCAGCCCTATCTGGCTTTGAGCCCCGCCAGCCACGATACCGACGGCTTTTTCACCGCCGTCCTCACCCGCCAGCCTTGAAGAGAAGAGTGAGCGCCATGACCGACCGCATCCTGATCATCGATTTCGGCAGCCAGGTGACCCAGCTGATCGCCCGGCGGGTGCGTGAATCCGGCGTCTACAGCGAGGTGGTGCCGTTCAACAAGGCCGAGGCGGCGCTGGACGAGTTCAAGCCGAAGGGCGTGATCCTCTCGGGCGGCCCGGCCTCGGTGGCCGATATCGGCACGCCGCGCGCGCCCGACAAGCTGTGGACCATGGGCCTGCCGGTGCTCGGCATCTGCTATGGCGAGATGACGATGTGCGGCCAGCTCGGCGGCGCCGTCGAAACCTCGGACCATCGCGAATTCGGCCGCGCCTTCGTCGACGTGCGCCAGGATTGCGCGCTGTTCGACGGCGTCTGGCAATCCGGCACCAAGGAACAGGTGTGGATGAGCCACGGCGACCGCATCACCGCGATCCCCCCCGGCTTCCGCGTGGTGGCGACGACCGACACCGCCCCCTTCGCCGCCATCGCCGACGAGGCGCGCAAGTTCTACGGCCTGCAGTTCCACCCTGAGGTGGCCCACACGCCTGATGGGGCGAAGCTGATCCGCAACTTCACCCACAACATCGTCGGCTGTGCCGGCGACTGGACGATGAAGGCGTTCCGCCAGCAGGCAATCGAGAAGGTGCGGGCCCAGGTGGGCAAGGGCCGGGTGATCTGCGGCCTGTCGGGCGGGGTCGATTCCTCCGTCGTCGCCGTGCTGCTGCATGAGGCGATCGGCGACCAGCTCACTTGCGTGTTCGTCGACCACGGCCTGCTGCGCGCCGGCGAGGCCGAGCAGGTGGTGACCCTGTTCCGTGACCATTACAACATCCCGCTGGTGCACAAGGACGCTTCCGACCTGTTCCTCGGCAAGCTCGCCGGGGTGGACGACCCGGAGAAGAAGCGCAAGATCATCGGCGCCACCTTCATCGACGTGTTCGACGAAGAGGCCGCCAAGATCACCGATGCCCAGTTCCTGGCGCAGGGCACGCTCTACCCCGACGTGATCGAGAGCGTCTCGTTCCATGGCGGCCCCTCGGTGACGATCAAGTCGCACCACAATGTCGGCGGCCTGCCGGAGCACATGAAGCTCAAGCTGGTCGAACCGCTGCGCGAACTGTTCAAGGACGAGGTGCGGGCGCTGGGCCGCGAGCTCGGCCTGCCCGAAAGCCTGGTCGGCCGCCACCCGTTCCCCGGCCCGGGCCTCGCCATCCGCGTGCCCGGCGCGATCACCGTGGAAAAGCTCGACCTGCTGCGCAAGGCCGACGCGATCTACCTCGACGAAATCCGCCAGGCCGGCCTCTACGACGCGATCTGGCAGGCCTTCGCCGTGCTGCTGCCGGTGCGCACCGTGGGCGTGATGGGCGACGGCCGCACCTACGACTACGCCTGCGCCCTGCGCGCGGTGACCTCGACCGACGGGATGACCGCCGACTACTACCCGTTCCCGCACGAATTCCTGGGCCGGGTGGCGACGCGGATCATCAACGAGGTGAAGGGCATCAACCGGGTGACGTACGACATCACCTCGAAGCCGCCGGGGACGATCGAGTGGGAGTGAGGGGGGCGAATAGCACATACGGGAAGATTGGGGCGCAGGGCATCTATGATACAGTAAGCAGCCTCATCTGGACCTTTATGCTTCCACTCGATAAATGAGGGAGAAGCTATGGAGCATTCGCGAAAAGACCTATTTCCACAAGGGCGTCCAATATTCGAGGGTGTTTCAGAGGGCCGGCGTAAAAATATGCAGGCTAATCGTAGTAAGAATACTAAACCGGAGATGACGGTTAGGAGAGTATTACATGCTCTCGGTTACAGATATCGATTGCACTCAAAAGATCTTCCCGGGCGTCCAGACATTGTTTTCCGTGGGCGTCGAAAAATAATCCAAATTCACGGTTGTTTCTGGCACGGACACGGCTGTGTCCCTCTTGGGGTGTTACCAAAAAGTCGATTGGAATACTGGGGACCGAAAATTTCGAGCACAAAAATGCGAGATAAACGAAATTATGATGCATTAGTCGAGTTGGGATGGAGCATTTTGACTCTTTGGGAGTGCGATATAAGGTCTTCCACTTACAATTTACAGGATGCATTGTCGATTTTTTTAGAAAATACGACAGCACGTTAAAGTGGAAAGTTTGGTAATTTATCTAATATGCTTTGTGCTGTCTTCCTTGGCGATACAGCCATGTAAGTTTCATCAATGGCTTTATTTGGAGTTCCGCCTGTAAGTAGGGATGTCATGGATGCAGCTTGATACCTACTTACCACATCGGCGTTGGCAAAAGTTTCAAGATGCGCGTAGAAACGAATAGCAGGACCGCGGAGAACATACCCGAGGATATATTTTAGAACATTCGCCTCAAATAAAGCTTGATATAGTCGGTCACTCCTAGTGCTTGTTTTGACGGCAATCGCAAAAAGAAAATGACGACCCTCAAGGGTTCCCTGAATAGAACGCCATGCTGTCTCCAGTATTTCTTGTGATCTTTGATTCAAGTTTTCTATTGGCGACAGAAAGGGGCGGAATCCTTCCGGCATAGGGTCTGGAATTCTTAATCCTAAAATGTCCGGTGTGCTGAGCTTTAACTCCATCCCGCCCAGATGTAAGGCGTTCTCAAAAGCCTGATATTCGTTTCGAGCATTTTGATTTAGGAGTTTTGTTGTGTCAGCTCCGCGCGCCATCTTTACGATAGCGACCTTTCTCGCGGGTGTTGGAATTGCGGCCTGAGGTTTGCGGAAGACCTCGCTGTTCCAGCTACCGGTATCCATGAACGAATTCCAAACGGCCGCTGCGTTCCACAGCGCTGCTGCTTCCATCATCTCGTAGATATCACCATCTACTTTCGCCTTCTGGGCCTCTGTTAGCCTGAACGCATCAGGCCAAATGATCTTCCCCGCCTCATCAACATTTCTGTAAGCTTGCTCGCGGTACACACGGAACGTCCTATCCGGGTCTGGATCACCATCAGTACCCGGTACAAAGGTGTCCAACGCGCAATCCATGACCCGTCGCTGAGTGATCTGGAATTCCGTCTTCCTGCCGCGTATCCCTCCTCCCCTAGTATCAACTAAGCAGCCCGTTCCCGCTGCGTGGCATGATGCACAGACAGTTGACTGGGCAAGATCTAGCGGCTCAAGAGGAAAATTAAATGGCATCTAGCCCTTGTCTTTCTCATCTAAAGCTATGTCCCGAGCGGTCGCAAATAAAACGTCTAGGTCGACGCCGAGCGCATCCGCAATGCTCTGTAAGACGTCTAATGTTGGATTGCGTCGCCCTCGTTCGATGCCGCTTATATAAGTCCTATCCTTGCCAGCCCGATCAGCTAGCTCCTCTTGGGATAGGCGAATTAGGGTGCGATGCCGACGCACCGCTGCTCCAAAGTGCTTCGATAGGTCCATGAGACTCAGAGAACGACAACCTATCGAATGCTAATGGCTGGTTAGTGAATAGCGCCACGGACTATGAGTCACATTGCCCCTTCCCAGAATTGTCCTTAGAAACTGAGCGGCAGAGGCGAAAAATTTGGAACTAGCGGACGCTTAGGGAGATGATATGCTTGAGAAAATTGCCCATCCGATTCGATGTCATCCGAGACTAATTGTGACTATAGCGTCACATCAGTTCGCCGGTGGAGGAGTTGATATGCGGGATAAGCCGACGGCTGTAAGCCTATTTTCTGGATGTGGCGGCTTTTGCGAGGGCGTCGAGCTAGCGGGATTCGAGGTCCGAATAGCCGTTGAATGGGATAAGTTCGCTTGCGAAACTTATCGAGCTAACTTTCCCCGTATACCGCTGTTTGAGGGGGATATCCATGGCTTCCTTGTCGGAGCAAACAGCCGTGCCCATCGCCTGATGTGTGGTGACGATGTTGATTTGGTTTTCGGCGGCCCACCGTGTCAAGGTTTCAGCCAAATTGGGCCGCGAGATTTTTTTGATGATCGGAATCAATTATATCGTGAATATGCGCGTGTCGTAGATGAATTGCGGCCTAAAATGTTCCTTATGGAAAACGTTCCAAATTTACTCTTGATGAAGAAAGGGCATTTTCGTGATGCGATTATTGAGCATTTTTCTTCATTAGGATACTCTAATACTACTTTTGTCAAATTAAGCGCTTCGGATTTTGGTGTCCCGCAAACAAGAGAAAGGGTTTTCTTTTTTGGCACCCGAGATGATCTGAAATTTTGTCTTGATCTTAAGTCCTACGCGGAAGGTGTGCTCAAGAAACTCCGAATTAGGAAGCCGGTTAGCGTTTGGGATGCCATCGGCGATTTGCCCCAAAGTGTTGTGCCGTCCGGGGCTGTTTTGCCATATCCCAAGACCAGTGCTACAAATCCCTTTCTTAAGATGATGCGATTGGACTCCTCTGAGGGAATGTACTCAAAGGCGATAAAGCGAAAGAGAGGCATTGGGCGTGGTGATGCAGTACTCCATAATCACCATACGAAGGAGATACAAGCTCGACGCGCTCATCTTATTAGTCTTCTTAAGCCTGGAGAAAAGGCGGATTCTCTTCCGAAAGAGATTTGGAACGGAGCTAGGCCAGAAAAATGGCGCAGGCTGCATCCAGACCTACCCTCGTACACGATCCTGGCTCAGATGCATCGAGATTTGTCTGAGTGGGTTCACCCCAGCCTCAATCGTTGGATAACAGTTCGCGAAGCTGCTCGCCTGCAGTCATTTCACGATGGTTTTGTGTTCAAGTCATCTGAGTGGCAGATGTTGAAACAAATAGGGAATGCTGTCCCGCCCTTGTTAGCTGCCGCCGCGGCGCGCATGGTTAAGGCCGTTTTGAAAGCTATTGCTGAGAGCCCGGAGACAATCGGGGAGCCAGTCCAGGCCGTTTTTCCGCTAACGCTACCGGCATCGCGTAGGCGGCGATCATCGATTGCCGCTTGAATGGTTTCCGTCGGTTGCCCACAATGATCGCCGTCACGGAGATCTTGGGGGGTGATTATGGCGGACGATGTAGAATCTGATTCCAAACTACTAAAGTCCCACGAGACTGTTTCTGCAGAGTGGTTCGAAGATGAGTTTGAGGATGATGCTGATGCTAGTTTTAAGGATTACGAAGTAACGGCGATCCCGAATGATTTTAATATTAAGACCATAGTCGATTTTGTTAAATCAAGTGCTGTAAAAATACCAGGATTTCAAAGAAATTATGTTTGGGATGCCAAGAGGGCGTCTCGATTAATTGAGTCTATACTTATAGGTCTGCCGATACCTCAGATCTTTCTTTACGAAGAAGGAAAAAATTCCTTTCTCGTCATCGACGGTCAGCAGCGGCTGATGTCTATTTATTATTTCGTTATGGGGCGATTCCCTCGCCCGAAAATGAGGCCCATACTTCGAATGATTATGGATAAGAATGGAGTACTGCCGGACGCCATTATTGGCGATGATAGATATTTTACAAAATTTAACTTATCTCTCCCTGGGAAAGGGGCGTCTAAGCCCTCGCGCTTTCATAAGATGAATTATCAGACTTTAGGAGATATGAAGCTCCAATTTGATCTAAGAACTATACGAAATGTTGTAATTAAGCAAACTTCACCGAAGGAAACTCCGGATAGTTCTGTTTTTGAGATATTTAATAGATTAAATACTGGCGGTGTTAATTTGCGACAGCAGGAAATTAGGACCAGTTTGTATCACTCTGAATTTCTTAACATGCTACGGAGAGTGAACGTTAATGAGACTTGGCGCAAAATAACTGGACTTCCGGAGCCAGATCTTCACGATAAAGATGTGGAGGTGTTGTTGCGAGCTTGTGCCCTAGTAGTTGATGGGGCAGCGTATGCGGAGCCGATGAGTGCATTCTTGAATAGCTTTTCTCGAAAAGCAATGACTCTATCGGACATGAAGGTCAAATTCGTTGAAGAATTGTTTGAAAAATTCTTTCAGATGATTGAGAAAATTCCACCCAGTAGCTTTACGGTTGCATCGACTAGTCGGTTTAATATTGCTATATTCGAAAGTGTATTTAGGGCTTGCTGCACAGAGTCTTTTAAAGAGAAAAATTTGGATTTGCCGAAGATGAGTGAGAAGAAGATAGATCTCCTTAAGAAAGACAAGGAGTTTCTTAGCGCGACACAGCAGGGCGTGGGTAGAAAGGCTTATGTGGATAAAAGATATGCGCGTGCTCAAGCTATTCTGCTTGGGAAATCAAAATGAGTCGGGAGCATATAGATCTGTTCTTCAAAGAACAGAGTGATCTTTTGTTATTTCTTACGGAAAGAAATGAGATATCGTTGGTGATTTCGGCGACTGATAATTTTCGCAGGTCGTTTTTGCTGGCTGTTGCATCATATTTTGAGCATGAAGTTAGTCAAATTATAAGAGATGTGCCTGTTAAGCATGCTGCTGGAAACGCATTGTTGTCTGCATTAGTTGAGAATAAGGCAGTTTCAAGGCAATATCACACCTATTTTGATTGGGACAAACTAAATGCCAATAAATTTTTTGCTTCATTTGGAGACGAATGTAAGGAAAAATTTGTCAAAAGAACGAGGGATCCCGAATTCAAGGATTGTGTTAATGCTTTTTTACAGATAGGCCAGAGTAGGAATCGGCTTGTTCATAGGAATTTTGTCGAATTTGATGTCGAAAAAACTCCCGAGGAGATATACTTTTTGTTTGAAAAGGCTCTTATATTTGTTAAATATATAAGGGATTCTCTTTTAAATTAACTCCGATAGGGTCTTTTTATTTAATTTCCGCATATCAATATATTATAATGGAGGGCCGATGCCGAGCAGGTCGGCGGCGAGGGCGGCTAACGAGCCCAGGCGTGCCACACCAGCCCCAGCCCCAGCCCCAGCCCCAGCCCCAGCCCCAGCCCCAGCCCCAGCCCCAGCCCCAGCCCCAGCCCCAGCCCCAGCCCCAGCCCCAGCCCAGATCATTCGGTGTGCATCGCAATCGGCGGGCTGGTCTCTCCGTCGCACCGAAAACGCTCGACCCATTTGCGCACGTCTTGGGACACTGCCGGGCCTTAGCTCAAGGCCAAGCTGTCTGGCTCAGGAGCGCGGGCGAGGCAAACAGGGGCGAAACACCCCTCCGCCGCGTTTCGTCACGGAAATTAACGCCCATGGAGCCAGTGTAGCACCGCTATAGACACATCCCTATAGCACTGCTATACTCCACCCATGGACACAAAAACGGCCATGGTGGCAGCCGCCTTGTCTCTCATCGAGGAGGGCGGCGAGGCGCATTTCTCGACGCGGGCGGTCTGCGAGATCGCCAAGGTGAGGGCGCCCACGCTCTATCATCATTTCCAGAGCGCCGATGGCCTGCTGAGCGCGGCCATCGCCGAGGCGTTCGAGCAGTTCCTGGCGGCGAAGCGGGCGGCGATCCGGTCGGCCGATCCGGTCGCGGCGCTGGTCGAAGGCTGGGACAACTATGTCGGCTTCGCCGCCGCGCGGCCGCGGCTTTATGCGGCGATGATGGCGCGGTTCCTCTCCGGCGCCGATCTGCCCGCGGCCCGCGAGGGGCAGGCGATGCTGCGCTACCGCATCGCGCAGATCGAGGCGGCTGGCCGGCTGGCGCTCGCGCCCGAGGCGGCGGTGCAGGTCATCTGGGCCTCGGTCAATGCCGCCGCCATGCTGTTCGTCAGCCCCACGCTGCAGCCCGGCGTCGGGCTGGCGCCACCCGATCCCGCCACCGTCGCCCGGCTGCGCGACGGCGCCGTGCAGGCGATCTGCACATCGGCTTCACCGGGGTAGATCCATGAAAATCCTTGTTACCGGCGGGTCCGGCTTTCTCGGCTCGCGCCTTGTGCCCAGGCTGGTGGCCGCCGGCCATCAGGTGTTCGCCCTGGCCCGCTCGGCCGCGGCCGACGGCAAGCTGCGGGCGCTCGGCGCGCTGCCGGTGCGCGGCGACCTCGACCATCCCGGCGGCATGGCGCTGCCGCCGGTCGAGGCGGTGATCCACCTGGCCGCCCATTTCCACCTGGCCGGTCCGCGCGCGCCGTTCTTCCAGGTCAATGTCGACGGCACCAAGGCGCTGCTGCAGGCGGCGCAGGCGGCGGGCGCCTCATCCTTCATCTATCTGACCGCCGCCGCCGTCATCATGGACAACGGCGGCTCGCCGATCCGCCATGCCGACGAGCGGGCGCCGACCTTTCCCGACAGTTTCTCGCCCTATATCGCCAGCAAGGCGACCAGCGAGGCCGGCGTGCTCGCCGCCAACCGGCCGGGCTTCCGCACCATCGCCCTGCGTCCGCCGGGCATCTGGGGGCCGGGCGATGCGTTCAGCCGCAACATTCCCCAGGCGATCCGCTCGGGGCAGTTCGCCTTCATCGCGCGCGGCGACTATCCCTATTCCACCTGCCATGTCGACAATGTCGTCGAGGCGCTGATCCTCGCCCTCGATCGCGGCGAAGGCGGCCGGGCCTATTTCATCCGCGATCCCGAGGACACGACGTTCCGCGGCTTCATCGACGGGCTGGCGCAGTTGCAGGGCCTGTCGATCGCCAGACTGCGCTCGGTGCCCTACGGCATGGCCTTCTTCATGGGGCGCATGATGGAGCTGGGCGCCAGGCTGCGGCGGTCGGACCAGCCCCCGCCCCTGACCCGCACGATGGTGCGGCTGATCGGCCGCGAATTCACCATCGACGACAGCGCCGCGCGGCGCGATCTGGGCTATGTCGGCACGGTCTCGCGGGCGGCGGGGCTGGCGTCCTACGGGGCGGGTTGATCAGCCGCAAACAGGGCGATCGGCCCGGCGTGAAGCCGCCGTCAGGTTTCGGGGCCGCCGTCAGCGGCGGCGTCGCGCCGGCCGGCCCAGGTCAGCAGGGCGTCGAGCGCCGGGCACAGCGCCTGACCCCAGTCGGTCAGGCCGTATTCGACCTTGGGCGGCACCTGGTGATGCACGATGCGGCGGACGACGCCGTCCTGCTCCATCTGCCGCAACTGCTGGATCAGCATCTTCTGCGACACGGCGGGGATGGCGCGTTCGAGGTCGGAGAAGCGCAGCAGCTTGCCGCCGAACAGGTGGAACAGGATCACCAGCTTCCAGCGGCCCTCGAGAATCTTCAGCGCCTGCTCGACACCCGCGGCCGCGGTGACCGGGGTCAGCGCCTCGGGCTTACTTTCAGGTGAGTACCTTACTTTTTCGTCGGTTCTTGTCATTCGGGCAGCCTAGCGCCTAAGTCTGGTCCGATCAATTCGTCGTCCCCGAAACCGGAGAGCCGCCATGACCGTCGATCTGCCCGAACCCGCCGTGCCGCCTCATCCGACGCGCTTCGATCTGGGGTTGGCCGGGCGCCGCGCGCTGGTCACCGGCGGCACGCAAGGGCTGGGGGCGGCGGTGGTCGCGGTGCTGGCCGGGGCGGGCGCCACGGTCCTGGCCGCGGCGCGTGCGATGCCTGAGGCGGTGCCGGCCGGGGTGCGCTTCGTCGCCGCCGACCTGTCGCGGCCCGAGGGCTGCGCGGTGCTGGCCGGGGCGGTGGCCGACCAACTCGGCGGCATCGACATCCTCGTCCATGTGCTGGGCGGGTCGAGCGCGCCGGGCGGCGGTTTCGCCGCACTAGACGACGGCGAATGGGCGCGGGCGCTGGACCTGAACCTGATGGCGGCGGTGCGGCTCGATCGCGCGCTGCTGCCGGGGATGATCGGGCAGGGGGCGGGCGTGATCGTCCATGTCACCTCGATCCAGCACCGGCTGCCCCTGCCGGAATCGACCACCGCCTATGCGGCGGCCAAGGCGGCGCTGTCGACCTACAGCAAGAGCCTGTCGAAGGAGGTGGCGCCGCAGGGCATCCGCGTCAACCGGGTCTCGCCCGGCTGGATCGAGACCGAGGCGGCGGTGAAGCTGGCCCGGCGGCTCGCCGATCACGCGGGCACCGACTACGAGGGCGGCCAGCGGATCATCATGCAGTCGCTGGGCGGCATCCCGCTCGGCCGCCCGGCCCGGCCGGCCGAGGTGGCAGACCTCATCGCCTTCCTGGTGTCGGACCGGGCCGGCGCCATCACCGGCGCCGAATACGTCATCGACGGCGGCACGATCCCGACCGCCTGATCGCGGGCAACGGCGGGCAGGGGCTTGCGCGGCCATGGGAACGTATGTAGAACATTGGCCATGCCCAAGTCCCTGCGCGACCGGCTCGCCATCCTGTCCGATGCCGCCAAGTACGACGCGTCCTGCGCCTCCAGCGGCACCACGCGGCGGGCGTCGTCGCGCGCGGGCGGGCTCGGCTCGACCGAGGGGTCGGGCATCTGCCATGCCTATGCGCCCGATGGCCGCTGCATCTCGCTGCTGAAGATCCTGCTGACCAATTTCTGCGTCTATGACTGCGCCTATTGCATCAACCGGTCGTCGAGCAATGTCGAGCGGGCGCGGTTCACGCCGGACGAGGTGGTCTGGCTGACGCTCGAGTTCTATCGCCGCAACTATATCGAGGGGCTGTTCCTGTCGTCGGGCATCGTGCGGTCGTCCGACCATACGATGGAGCAGATGGTGCAGGTGGCCCGCGCGCTGCGCATCACCCACGATTTTCGCGGCTATATCCACCTGAAGACCATCCCCGAGGCCTCGCCGGCGCTGATCGAGCAGGCCGGGCTCTATGCCGACCGGCTGTCGATCAACATCGAGCTGCCGACCGACAGCGGCATCGCCGCCCTGGCCCCGGAAAAGCGGCCCGAGGGCATCCGCGGCGCCATGGCGGGGCTGCGCCTGCGCATCGAGGAGGCGGCCGAGCCCACGCTGGTCCGCCGCCGCACCCGGCGCTTCGCCCCGGCGGGGCAGTCGACGCAGATGATCGTCGGGGCCGACGGCGCCTCCGATGCCACCATCCTCGGCACCTCGGCGCGGCTTTATGGCGGCTACGGCCTGCGGCGGGTCTATTATTCGGCGTTCAGCCCGATCCCCGATGCCTCGTCGCGCCTGCCGCCGGCGCGGCCGCCGCTGCTGCGCGAACACCGCCTCTACCAGGCCGACTGGCTCTATCGCTTCTACGGCTTCACCATCGCGGAGGTCACGGCCGGCCGGCCCGACGGCATGCTCGACCTCGATCTCGACCCCAAGCTCGCCTGGGCGCTGGCCCATCGCGAGCGTTTCCCGGTCGACGTCAACCGCGCCCCGCGCGACCTGCTGCTGCGCGTGCCGGGGCTGGGCGTGCGCGCGGTCGAGGCGATCCTGTCGGCGCGGCGCCAGCGCCGGCTGCGGCTCGACGATCTCGGCCGGCTGCGCGTCGCGCTGACGAAGGTGCGGCCGTTCGTCGTCGCCGAGGGGTGGACGCCGCTGCGCCTGATCGACCGCGCCGACCTCGCCGCCCTGGTCGCCCCGCCGGCCGAACAGCTCAGCCTGTTCTAGCGGCCCCCTTGGTGCATTTTAGATTGTATTTGACGCCGGTAACATAATCATCGATAGTGCAGCCATTGGGGGTATTGATCTCCCTGATGTCGCGCATAGGGTTGGTAACGCGTCGTGCCGCGCCACCTTCCGCGCGGCGGCGTCGCCCCATGCCCGGCACCCGGCCAGGTCGGTGAACCTCCGGAACTGCCGAACCGAGGGGATGGGCCATGACGCAAGGCCACGCGACCGCCGATACCGCAAACGTCGTCTTCACCAAGCTCTACGACTTCAACCCCAACGATTTCGCCAGCGGCTACAACCCGAACGGCCGGCTGATCGCCGATATCGCCGGCAATCTCTATGGCGTCGCGCTCTATGGCGGCCATGCGCCGAAGGACAATCCGCTGGGCGGCGGCGTCGTCTACTCGCTGGGCCGGGCAGCCGGCGGCGGCTACCACTATCATGTGCTGCACGTCTTCCAGGGCGGGCCCACGGATGGGGCGCGGCCGGTCGGCGGGTTGACGATGGATGGGGCCGGCGACCTCTACGGCACCACCGCCGCCGGCGGATCGGGCTGGACCGGCACGGTGTTCAAGCTGACGCCGGCATCGGCAGCGGCGGCGGCCGACATCACCATCCTCTACGATTTCACGGCCGTGTCGAAATCGGGCATCAATGCCGACGGCGCCGCCCCGAACAGCAGCCTGCTCATCGACATCCACGGCACGCTGTTCGGCACCACCAGCAGCGGCGGGGCCAATGGCGGCGGCACGGTCTTCAGCCTGACCCGGCAGACCGACGGGACCTACAGCTTCGCCAAGCTGCACGACTTCGCCGCGCCGCAGGGCTACGACGACACCACCGGCGGGCTGGTCAGGGACGGGTCGGGAAACCTCTACGGGCTGAAGGCCGCCGGCGGCGCCTATGGCTCGGGCGAAATCTTCGGGCTGTTCCTGTCGGGCGGTTCCTATTCCTACCAGTCGCTCTACAGTTTTCCCCAGATCGACTATACCCGCGCCCTGCCGTTCGGCAGCCTGGCCATCGACGCGGCCGGGGTGCTCTACGGCACCACCAACGAAGGCGGCGAGGATCTCTCCGGCACGGTGTTCAGCTATCCCGGCGGCTCGTCGCCGGCCACCCCCACCACGCTGCATCGCTTCAACGACGTGACCGGCCCGTCCGCCCCGGATGCCGGGGTGACCATCGATGCCGCCGGCACGCTGTTCGGCACGGCCTCCTACAGTGCGACGGGCAACGGCGCGGTCTATCGGCTGACCCCGAACGGCGACGGCAGCTACACCTATGCCACGCTGTTCGAGTTCACCGAGTTCAAGCGCCAGGGCGACGCGCCGGAAAGCCCCCTGCTGCTCGACCGGGTCGGCCATCTGTTCGGCACCACGGTCGAGGGCGGCGCCGATCTCGGCGGGGTGGTCTTCCGCATCGGCGAGACCGCCGAGGCGATCGCGGTGATGGAGGCCGGGGTGGTGCTGCAGGTCATCGTCACCCGCCCGGGGCGCGGCTACAGCACGCCGCCGACGGTGTCGATCACCCCGCCGGCCAACGGGATGACCGCCCAGGCGGTGGCGACAGTCGACCACGGTTCGGTCACCGCCGTCACCGTCACCAACCCGGGCAGCGGCTATGACTTCGGCCCCCAGGTCGGCTTCACCCCGCCCGGCTGATCAGCGGTCGCCGGCCGCCGCCGCTGCCCGCGCCAGGTACCAGTCGCGCTCGCGCGCATTGCGGGTCAGCGCGGCGGCGCGGTGGAATTCGGCGCGGGCCTCGTCGGCCCGGCCCAGCCGGCTGAGGAAGTCCGCGCGGGCGGCGGGCAGGGGGGCGTAGTTGGCCAGCGCGCTGGCCGCCGCGATCTCGTCGGCCAGCCGCAGCCCGGCCTGCGGGCCGAAGGCCATGCCGTGGGCCACCGCGCGGTTGAGGTCGACGACGGGCGAGGGCATCACCCGGCGCAGCCGGTCGTAGAGCGCGGCGATGCCGGGCCAGTCGGTCGCGTCGGCGGTGGCGGCGCGGGCGTGGCAGGCGGCCAGCGCGGCCTGCAGCGCATAGGGGCCGTCGGCCCCGCCCAGCGCCTCGGCCCGGGCCAGGGCGGCGAGGCCGCGGCGGATCAAGAGGCGGTCCCAGCGCGCGCGGTTCTGCCGGGTCAGCGGCACGAAGCTGCCGTCCGGCGCCTGGCGGGTGGCCAGCCGCGAGGCCTGGATCTCCATCAGCGCCAGCAGTCCCAGCACCTCCGGCTCGTCGGGTTCCAGCCCGGCCAGAATCCGCCCCAGACGCTGCGCCTCGGCGCAGAGGGCCGGGCGGGTCAGTTCGTCGCCGGCGGTGGCCGCGTAACCCTCGTTGAAGATCAGGTAGACCACCTCCAGCACCGAGGCCAGGCGCGGCGCCCGCTCCGGCCCGCGCGGCACCTCGAAGGCCAGCCCGGCCTCGCCGATCGTGCGCTTGGCCCGCACGATGCGCTGGGCGATGGTCGGGGCCGCGGTCAGGAAGGCGCGGGCGATCTCGTCCACCGTCAGCCCGCCGACCAGCCGCAGGGTGAGGGCGGCGCGCGCCTCGCGCGCCAGGATCGGGTGGCAGGCGGTGAAGATCAGGCCCAGCAGCGCATCGCCGATATCGTCGTCCAATGCCGCCTCCACCGCCTCGAAGCCCAGATCGACCGCGCCGGCCTGCTCGCGCGCGATCTCGGCATGCTTGCCGCCGATCATCCGCTCGCGGCGCAGGCCGTCGACGGCGCGGCGGCGCGCGGCCGCCATCAGCCACGCGCCGGGGTTGCGCGGAATGCCGGTGGCGGGCCAGTCGGCCAGCGCCGCCACCAGCGCTTCCTGCGCCATGTCCTCGGCCCGGTCGACGTCGCGGAAACGCCGGGCCAGGCCGCCGATCAGCCGCGCGCGCTCGATGCGCCAGACCGCCTCGATGGCGGCCCGCGCCGCGTGCCCGCCGGGGTCAGCGGTCAAGCCGGCCCTTGACGCGGTCGTGCAGTTCCAGCGTCTCGGCCGACAGCGCCTCGGCGAAATCGGCCATCTCGTAGACCGGACGGATCTCGATCTCGCTCGGCCCCGGCATCGGGTTGGGGCAGCGCTTGACCCAGGCCACCGCCTCGTCCATGTCCTTGACCTCCCACAGCCAGAACCCGGCCACCAGTTCGCGCGTCTCGGCGAACGGCCCGTCGATCACCGTGCGGGCGGCGCCGTCGAAGGCGACGCGCTTGCCCTGGGCCGACGGGCGCAGCCCTTCGCCGGTCAGCATCACCCCGGCCTTCACCAGTTCCTCGTTGAAGCGGCCCATCGCCGCGCCCAGTTCGTCGGTCGGCATCACGCCGGCTTCGCTGTCGGCGGTCGCCTTCACCAGCACCATCACACGCATCGTCTCGTCTCCTCGTTTCGGTTGCTCTGCGATAACGACGAACCGGCCCGGCCGGAATCGACAGGCGGCGAAAAAATTTCGCGCAGCTTGCCAGGATTTGCCGGAACATTTATTGAACAAAATATGCAGACGGTGGTGCTGAAGGGCCGGGGCGATCTGGCCGAATGGCGCGATGCCGCCCGCGCCCTGCTGGCCGACGGGGTCGATCCGGCGGCGGTCGACTGGCGCTGCGGCGACGGGGCGGGGCTGTTCGGCGCGGCCGTTCCGCCGGCCGGCGCCGCCGGCGCCTCGGTGCCGCGCGGGTTCATCGAGCTGGCCGCGGCGGTGGTCTGCCACCGCGATCCCGGGCGCTTCGCGCTGCTCTACCGGCTGCTGGTGCGGCTGCAGGGCCAGCGCGCGCTGCTCGACCTCGCCACCGACCCCGACGTCGTCGCCGCGCGGCGGCTGGAAAAGGCGGTCCGGCGCGACAGCCACAAGATGAAGGCCTTCGTCCGGTTCAACGAACTGCCGGCGGCCGGGCCGCGGCGGCGCTTCGCCGCGTGGTTCGAACCCGATCACCATATCGTCGCCCGCACCGCGCCGTTCTTCGCCCGCCGCTTCGCCGACATGGACTGGATGATCCTGACGCCGCAGGGATCGGCGGTGTTCACCGACGGCGCGCTGGCCGTGACGGACGAACCGGCGGCCCGGCCCGACCTGGCCGACCCGACCGCGGCGCTGTGGCTGACCTACTATGCGTCGATCTTCAACCCGGCCCGGGTGAAGGTGAAGGCGATGCAGGCCGAGATGCCGAAGAAATACTGGAAGAACCTGCCCGAGGCGGGGTTGATCGCCGACCTGCTGGCCCAGGCGCCGGCGCGGGTGGCGGCCATGGCCACGAGCGAGGCGGCCCCGGCCTTCCACGCCCGGCTGCAGGCCCGGCGGGCCGAGGCGCCCGCCCCGCCGCCACCATCATCGGCCGACACGCTGGCCAGCCTGCGGGCGGCGGCGCGCGGCTGCACCCGCTGCCCTCTGCACGGCCAGGCCACCCAGACCGTGTTCGGCGAGGGGCCGCCGCGGGCGGCGCTGATGATCGTCGGCGAACAGCCCGGCGATCGCGAGGATCTGGCCGGCCGCCCGTTCGTCGGCCCGGCCGGGCAGGTGCTCGATGCCGCGCTGGCGGCGGCGGGCATCGACCGTGCCGGCATCTACGTCACCAACGCGGTCAAGCATTTCAAGCATGAGCTGCGCGGGCGGCGCCGGCTGCACCGCACGCCCGACATGCCGGAGGTCGAGCAGTGCCGCTGGTGGCTCGCGCGGGAAATCGCCCTGGTGGCGCCACGGCTGGTGGTGGCGATGGGGGCCACCGCGCTGCTGGCCCTGACCGGCGACCGCGGCCGGCTGGCGGACCGGCGCGGCCGGCTGCTGCCGCTGGCGCCGGGCCGCGACCTGCTGGTCACCGTGCATCCGTCGTATCTGCTGCGCCTGCCCGACCCGGCGGCGCGGGCCGCCGAGACCGCAGCCTTCCACGCCGACCTCGCGCTCGCCGCCGCCACGCTGGCCGCCTGACCGGCGGCGCTGTCGTCCTAGGATGCCGCGCTCAGCGCCGCCGCGGCGGTCTGGTGGCGTTCGCCGAAGGCGCGGCCGATGCCGATGACGACCGGCGCGGCGCCGGCATCGGTCGCCGCACCGATCTCGGCGAGGGTGCCCCGCCAGATCGCCTGGCCCGGCCGGCCGATATCGGCGGCGACCACCGCCGGGGTGGCGGGCGGCAGGCCCTGCGCGATCAGCCGGGCGGCGATCTCGGCCCCGGTGCGCCCGGCCATATAGAAGATCGTCGTCGTCACCGGATCGGCCAGCGCCGGCCAGTCGAGGTCGGCGGGCAGGCCGCCATGGCGCGAATGGCCGGTGACGAAGCGGACCGAGCGGGCGAGGTCGCGATGGGTCAGCGACAGGCCGAGCGCGGCGGCGAGCGCGAGGCCGGCGGTGATGCCGGGCACCACCTCGACCGGGATGCCTTCGGCGTCCAGCCGGGCGATTTCCTCGCCGGCCCGGCCGAAGATCATCGGGTCGCCCGATTTCAGCCGCACGACATGCTTGCCCTGGCGGGCCAGCCCGACCATCAGGTCGCTGATCTCGCCTTGCGCGCAGCTCGGCCGGCCGGCGCGCTTGCCGACCAGGATGCGGCGGGCCTCGCGGCGGGCCAGTTCCAGCACCGCGTCGGAAACCAGATCGTCGAACAGGATCACGTCGGCCGCCTGCAGCGCCCGCATCGCCTTCAGCGTCAGCAGCTCGGGCTCGCCCGGCCCGGCGCCGACCAGGGTGACGCGGCCGCCCGCGGCGGGCCCGGCCCGGCCGATGCCGGCGGCCAGCGCGGCTTCGTCCGCCGCGGTCGGCGCCGGGCCGAAGGCGCGATCGACGAGGCCTTCCCAGAAGGCGCGGCGCTGCGCCTTGCCCGCCAGCCGCGCCACGGCGGGGCGCAGCCGGCGCGCCAGCGCCGCCCAGGCGCCGAGCGCCGGGGGCAGCAGCGTCTCGATCTTGCGCCGGATCGCCTGGGCCAGGATCGGCGCGGCGCCGTCGGTGGCGATGCCGACGACGACGGGCGAGCGGTTGACGATCGAGCCGAACTGGAAATCGCTGAATGCCGGCCGGTCGACCACGTTGACCGGCACGCCGGCCCGGCGGGCGGCGGCGGCGAAGGCGCGGGCCTCGTCGTCGGTGGCGAGGTCGGCGACCGCCAGCGCCGCTCCGGCCAGCAGGTCGGCCGACCAGGTTTCGGCGCGCGTGACCGCGGCGCCGGCGGCGGCCAGCAGCTCGGCCTTCCAGTCGGCCCCGTCCCCGGTACCGATCACCACGGCGCGGCGGCCCTGCAGGCCGAAGAAGACGGGCAGGACGGCCAGCGGCGCCATCGCGCCGGCCGGCCGCTCACTCGGCGGCTTCGAGACGATGTGCATCGATGATCCTTCCGATCTCCGAGCGGCAGGAGCCGCAATTGGTCCCGGCCCGCAGCGCCTCGCCGATCGCCGCGACGGTGGTGCAGCCCTGGCCGACCGCGGCGGCGATCTGGTTGGCGCCGATGCCGAAGCAGGAACAGACGGTGGCGCCGCGATCGACCAGCCCGGGCCCGGGCCGCCCGGCGATGACGGCGAGCCGCGCCCGCGGGTCGTCGAACCGGGCCTGCAGCTGGTCGACCGCCCAGTCGCGCGACACCGCGACCGGTTCGGCCGCCAGGAACAGCGCGCCGACCAGCCGGTCGCCGGCGAAGGCGGCAAAGCGCTGCCGGCCGCCGGCGCGGTCGTGATAGGCGATCGTCGCGGCATCGGGGCCGAACAGCGCCGCGGCGAGGTCGTCGGGCGGCGTCGCGCAGGCGAATTCCAGCCGCCAGCCGCCGGCACAGCGGGCCAGTGCCCAGTAGTCGGCCGGCGACAGGGCCGGCGACAGGGCCGGCGACAGGGCCGGCCGGTCGCGCAGCACGGCGAAGCCGTAGACCGCGGCGGCAAAGCGGCCGATCCGGGCGGCGACGTTCTTCGACGCCGGCTGGCCCGAATAGGGATCGGTCAGGGCGGGGATCAGCGTATCGACCCGTGCGCGGGCGGCGAACTGGTCGTTCCAGTGCATCGGCACGAAAATCGTGCCGCGCGCCTGCCGGCGGGTCAGCAGGGCGCGCACCAGGATCGCGCCGAGCGCCGTCTCTACCCGGGCCAGGTCCGCATCGCCGATGCCGGCGGCGGCCGCGTCGTCGGGGTGGATCTCGACATAGGGTTCGGCCAGGTGCTGGGACAGCCGCGGGCTCTTGCCGGTGCGGGTCATCGTGTGCCAGTGGTCGCGCACCCGGCCGGTATTCAGGGTCAGCGGGAAGGCGCCGTCGGTGCGGTCGGCCGCCGCGGCGGTGACGGCCTGGAAGCGCCCGCGCCCGTCGGGGGTGAAGAAGCCGCCCGCGGCGAAGAAGCGCCTGTCCGGGGCGGGCCAGTGGAACGGCTCGATCGCGTCGAAGTCGCCCTGGTCGGCGATGGCGAAATCCCGGGTGCCGGCGTTTTCGAAGCGCGACAGCGCGGCATGTTCGGCGAAGATCTCGCCCGGGTTCCGATAGGCGAAGGCGGAACCGAATCCCATCCGCGCCGCCACGTCGCAGATGATGCGCCAGTCGGGCCGGGCAGCGCCGGGCAGGGCCAGGAACGGGCGCTGGCGCGAGATGCGGCGCTCGGAATTGGTGACGGTGCCGTCCTTCTCGCCCCAGCCGGCGGCGGGCAGGGCGACGTCGGCGTGGCGCAGCGTGTCGGTCGCGGCGACGATGTCGGAGACGACGACGAACGGGCAGGCCTGCAACGCGGCCTCGACCAGCCCGGCCTCGGGCATCGACACCGCCGGGTTGGTCGCCATGATCCACAGCGCCTTGATCCGGCCGTCGGCCACCGCGCGGAACATGTCGACCGCCTTCAGCCCCGGTTTCGCGGCGATCGCCGGCGCCTGCCAGAACCGCGCCACCCGGTCGCGATGCGCCGGGTTCTCGATGTCCATGTGGGCGGCCAGCATGTTGGCCAGCCCGCCGACCTCACGCCCGCCCATCGCGTTGGGCTGGCCGGTGACCGAGAACGGCCCGGCGCCGGGCCGGCCGATCCGCCCGGTGGCCAGGTGGCAATTGATGATCGCGTTGACCTTGTCGGTGCCGGCGGTCGACTGGTTGACGCCCTGGCTGTAGACCGTCACCACCCTGTCGGTGCGCGCGAACAGGTCGTAGAACGCGGCGACGTCGGCCGGGACCGGTCCGGCATCGGCGCGGGCCGCGGCCAGCGCCGCGTCGAAGCCCGTGGTATGGGCCGCGATATACTCGTGGTCGATCGCGCCGTGATCGGCCAGATGCACCAGCAGGCCGTTGAACAGGGCCACGTCGCCGTCGGCGGCAATGCCCAGATGCAGGTCGGCGATCTCGGTCGTCATCGTGCGGCGCGGGTCGACGGTGACGATGCGCATCTGCGGCCGCGCCTGTCTTGCCGCGGCCAGCCGCTGGTAGAGTACCGGGTGGCACCAGGCGAGGTTGGTGCCGACCAGCACGACGAGATCGGCAAGCTCGAGGTCCTCGTAGGTGCCCGGCACGGTATCGGCGCCGAAGGCGCGGCGATGGCCGGCGACCGACGACGACATGCACAGCCGCGAATTGGTATCGATGTTGGCCGAGCCGATGAAGCCCTTCATCAGCTTGTTGGCGACGTAATAATCCTCGGTCAGCAACTGGCCCGAGACGTAGAAGGCGACCGCATCCGGCCCGTGGTCGGCGATGGCGCGCGCGAAGGTCGCGGCCACCAGGTCCAGCGCCTCGTCCCAGCCGGCCGCGCGCCCGGCAATGCGCGGGTGCAGCAGGCGGTCGTCGAGGTCGATGGTCTCGGCCAGCGCCGCGCCCTTCGAGCACAGCCGGCCGTAATTGGCCGGATGGTCGGGGTCGCCGCGCACCGCCACCGCGCCGTCCGGGCCGGTGTCGACCAGCACGCCGCAGCCGACCCCGCAATAGGGGCAGGTGGTGCGGACGCTCACCTCAGGCGGCCCGCCGGGCGATGGCGTCGGACGAGATGTAGAGGCGGCCGTCCTCGACCTTCAGCGCATAGGTGCGGACCGCGCCGTCATCGGCCCCCTGCGCCTCGCCGGTCTCCAGCGAGATGACCCAGCCGTGCAGTGGGCAGGTCACCGCGTTGCCGTGCACGATGCCCTGGGCCAGCGGGCCGTTCTTGTGCGGGCAGTGGTCGTCGATGGCGAAGAAGCCGTCCTCGGCGGTGCGGAACACCGCGATCCGGCCCTGGGGCGTGACGACGCAGCGGGCGCCGCGGGCGGGGATGTCGTCGATCGAACCGATGGCGATCCAGCTCATGGCAGTCACTCCGCGGCAACCGGGAAACCGATGGCGGCCATCGGTCGGAATTCGTGCTTGTCCTTGCCCGAGACCCGCTCGGACCAGGGATCGACCTGGGCGAAGCGCTGGCTGAAGACGAAGCGGTCGAAATAGGCGCGGCGGCGATCGGCATCGCCGACGATCTGGCGGCGGATCTCGTCGACGCCGACGCGCTTGGCCCATTTGTAGATGCGCTCGAGATAGCGGGCCTGCTCGCGATACATCTGGGTCAGCGCCACGATATGCTCCAGCGCCTCGTCCTCGGTATGGACCAGGGTCAGCACCTCGGTCCCCTTGATGTCGAGGCCGGCGGCGCCGGCGAAATGGATCTCGTAGCCGGAATCGACGCAGATCACGCCGATGTCCTTGCAGGTCGCCTCGGCGCAGTTGCGCGGACAGCCCGAGACGCCCAGCTTCAGCTTGGCCGGCGTCCACGACCCCCACATGAACTTCTCGATGCGGATGCCGAAGCCGGTCGAATCCTGGGTGCCGAAGCGGCACCAGTCGGTGCCGACGCAGGTCTTCACCGTGCGCAGCCCCTTGGCATAGGCATGGCCCGAGATGAAGCCGGCCTCGCCCAGCGCCGCCCAGACCGCCGGCAGGTCCTCCTTGCGCACGCCCAGCATGTCGATGCGCTGGCCGCCGGTGACCTTGACGGTCGGAATCTGGAAGTGGTCGACGACGTCGGCGATGGCGCGCAGTTCACGCGCGTTGGTCACCCCGCCCCACATCCGCGGCACCACCGAATAGGTGCCGTCCTTCTGGATGTTGGCGTGCAGCCGCTCGTTGACGAAGCGCGACTGGTAGTCGTCGGCATACTCGTCGGGCCAGTCGCAGACCAGGTAGTAGTTCAGGGCCGGGCGGCATTTGGCGCAGCCGCAGGACGTCTTCCACTCCAGTTCCTGCATCACCGCCGGGATCGTCTTCAGGCGGCGGGCCTTGATCAGCCGCCGCACGTCGTCGTGACCGAGCGGGGTGCAGCCGCAGATCGGCTGGACCGCCGCCGGGTTGTAGCGGTCGCCGAGCGTCAGCGTCATCAGCTGTTCGACCAGCCCGGTGCACGACCCGCAGGAGGCCGAGGCCTTGGTATGGGCGCGCACCTCGTCCAGCGTGGTCAGCCCCCTGGCGACGATCGCGCCGGTGATCTTGCCCTTGCAGACGCCGTTGCAACCGCAGATCTCGGCGTCATCGGCCAAGGCTGCAACGGCCGCCGTAGGGTCGAGGGGGGCGCCCCCCTGACAGCCCTGGCCGAAGATCAGGGTGTCGCGCATCGCCGAGACGTCGGCGCCCTTGCGCAGCAGGTCGAAGAACCAGCCGCCGTCGGCGGTCTCGCCGTAGAGCACGGCGCCGAGGATGCGGTTGTCCTTCAGCACCAGCCGCTTGTAGATGCCGGCCCCGGCATCGCGCAGCACGATTTCCTCGCGGTCGGGCGCGTCGGCGAAATCGCCGGCGGAATAGAGGCTGACGCCGGTGACCTTCAGCTGCGTCGCGGTCTCGACCGGGCGGAAGGCCGCCTCCTCGCCGACCAGCGTCCGCGCCGCGACCCGCGCCATGTCGTAGAGCGGTGCGACCAGGCCGTAGCAGACGTTGCGATGCTCGACGCATTCGCCGATCGCCAGGATGGCGGGATCGCTGGTCTGCATGCGGTCGTCGACGACGATGCCGCGCTCGACCTGCAGCCGGGCATCGGTGGCGATCCGCACCTCGGGCCGGATGCCGACCGCCATGACGACGATATCGGCCGGATAGATCGTCCCGTCTTCCAGCAGCACGGCCTCGGCGCGGCCCTCGCCCAGGATCGCCTTGGTCTGCGCCTTGCAGTGGATCCGGATGCCGCGCCGCTCCAGGTCGCGCTGCAGCAGGTAGCCCGCGGCGGGATCGAGCTGGCGTTCCATCAGATGGCCCATCAGGTGCAGCACGACCACGTCCATGCCGCGCAGGCGCAGCGCCGCCGCGGCCTCCAGCCCCAGCAGCCCGCCGCCGATGACCACCGCCCGGGCCTCGGGCCGCGCCGCGGCGGCGACCATCGCCTGGACGTCGTCATAGTCGCGGAACGCCATGACCCCCGGCAGGTCGCGGCCGGCGACGGGGATGATGAACGGGGCCGAGCCGGTGGCGATCACCAGCCGGTCATAGGGCGTCGTGCCGCCGGCCGAATGCACGACCCGCGCCGCGCGGTCGATCCGGGTCACCGTCTCGCCGAAGCGGCAGGTCACGCCGTGGCTGTCGTACCAGGCGCCGTCATGGGTGACGATCGCCTCGTAGGTCTTTTCGCCGGCCAGCACCGGCGACAGCATGATGCGGTTGTAGTTGCCGCGCGGTTCGGCGCCGAACAGCGTCACGTCGAAGCGGCCGGGGGCGGCCTCGAACAGCTGTTCCAGCATGCGGCCGGACGCCATGCCGGCACCGATGACGACGAGTTTCTCGGTCATGGCCAGTCACTCCGTCGGACGGACAGGGAGGGTGGGGGCGAAGGCGAAGGGCAGGGCGGGGATAACGGCGTATTTCATGGCTGATGGCTCGCGTTTCAGCGCAACAGGGCGCTGCCGGATTGAACCGGGATGCGAACCGCCATCAGTCCGCGGGAGTACGGATCTTGCGGCTGAAGCCCGCCGTTGGGCTTGCTGCCGGCCATCGGCCCGGAGGCGTCGGCGGTTACGTCGTAGCAAGCGACGTGCCAGATGCCCCGGCGGCGGATTTCGCTGGAAATCAGGCGATGCGGCGCCCGCCCGGCGACAGGCTGTGCCGCCGGGACGGGCAGGGTGTGCCGAAATCTTGTGCAGAATTCGGTCGCCCCTCATGTGGCGGCGGTCGGACGGACGACGATCTCGTCGACATCGCCGGGCTGATCGATGGCGACGCGGGCCGCGCGGCCGATCGCCTCGGTGTCACCCGCTCCGCCGTCAGCCAGACGATCAGGAAGCTCGAGGCGGCGATCGGCGTGGCGCTGGTGCGCCCACCACCCGCAGCGCCAGTCTTACCGAAGCCGGCGATAGCCTGCTGGCCGGGGCCGGCATCGGCTTCGGGATGCAGCAGAGCTTCCAGCCGCATCTCGAGCGCGGCGACCTGGTGCCGGTGCTGGTCGAGCATCTGCAGCGCTGGCGCGGCCAATCAAATTAGCTTTGACTAATGAATTAGTGATTGCTAATTTGTTTGCATGATCGAAGCGCCCTCCATCACCGCGGTCATGCGCGCCCTGGCCGACCCGACGCGGCGGGCGATGTTCGAGCGGATCGTCGGGGCCGGCGAGATCACCGTGGCCGACCTGACGCGCGGCAGCGGGGTGACCCAAGGGGCGGTCTCGCAGCATCTGAAATCGCTGCGCCAGGCTGGGCTGGTGGCCGAGCGGCCGGAGGGGCGGCACGTCTTCTACCGCGCCGAGCCGCGCGGCCTGGCGCCGCTCGTCGACTGGATGACGCATTACGGCACCTTCTGGCGCGATCGATTCGACGACCTGCGCGACCTTCTCAAGGAGATCGACCCCAAATGACCGACGTCCGCGCCATCGAAGTCGACCAGGTCTTCCCCCATGCGCCCGAGGTGGTCTGGCGCACATTGACGACGGGCGCGCTGATGGCGCGCTGGCTGATGAAGCCCGAGGGCTTCGAGGCGGTGGTCGGCAACCGCTTCACCTACCGCACGCGGCCGGCGGGCGCCTGGGACGGCACCATCCGGTGCGAGGTGCTCGAAGTCGTGCCCAACCAGCGCTTCGCCTATGCCTGGAGGGGCGGGGACGACGGCAATGTCGGCTATGGCTCGCGCCTCGACACGGTCGTGACCTTCACGCTGACGCCGGTCGACGGCGGCACCCGGCTGACGCTCGTCCATTCGGGCTTCGAGGTGCCGCGCAACCAGTCCGCCCTGCAGACGATGGGCGACGGCTGGAAGAAGGTCGTGCCCGGCCTGGCCGGGCTGATGGACGAGGCCTGAGATGGGCAGGCCCTATGCCGGCGGCTGCGCCTGCGGCGCGATCCGCTATGAAATTACCGGCGAGCCGATCGTCGGGGTCGATTGCCAGTGCCGCCAGTGCCAGCGCGAAAGCGGCAACGGCCATGCCTCGCACCTGACCTTCCAGGGCGCGGCGGTGACGGTGAGCGGCGAGGCCGCGCGCTGGTCGCAGTTTGGCGATGGCGGGATCGAGAAGCGCCGTGCCTTCTGCCCGACCTGCGGCTCGCCGGTCTACATGACCTTTCCGGCCATGCCCGACATCTTCGTCGTCCGCGCCGGCAGCCTCGACGAACCCGGCCGTTATCGCGCCGACATCGTGACCTGGACGGCGAGCGCGCCCGCCTGGGACCTCGTCGATCCGGCCATTCCCAAGTTCGAGCGGATGCCGCCGCGGTCGGCCGAGTGATGACGGGCAGGGCGCCTAGCGCCGCAGCCGTTCGCTGAAGAAGCCGAGGATCTCGTCGCGCGCGGCGGTCGTCGGCTGGCCCGCCGCGTCGATCAGATGCGCGGTCACCACGCTGTGCGGCGTCGTCACATGGCGGGCGAAAAAGGGCGGCACGTCGGTATTGGCCGCCTCGTCGGGCAGGACCCGTGGCCGGAAGCGGTCCCCCAGCGCTTCGGCATAGGCGGCGAAGCGCTGGGCACGGCAGAAATTGTCGCCGGCGAAGCGATAAGCCAGCACGGCCAGGTCCTCGCGTTCCAGCCGCGCGCGCACCGCCGCCAGATCGGCGGCGGCGATCTCCAGCCCGGCGGGGTCGTTCAGCGGCAGGCTGGGCTGGCACAGCACCGGGGCCAGCACCGCCGGCTCCAGCATCATGGTCAGCGCGAAGTTGCCGGTGAAGCACATGCCGATCGCGCCGACCCCCGGCCCGCCGCATTCGCCATGGGCGAGGGCCGCCAGCGCCCGCAGCCAGGCGGTGATCGGGCTGGCCTCGCCGGCGGCGAAGGCGCGGAATTCGGCGCTGACGCAGGCGCGCTGAAACACCGCGGCGCCTTCCTCGGCTGCGGGCCAGGCGCCGTCGCGGCCGAACAGCGACGGCATCCACACGGTGAAGCCGGCATCGCGCACCCAGCGGGCGAAGCGGGCGACATGCGGGCTGATGCCGGGCATTTCCGCCATCACGATGACGGCCGGGCCGCTGCCGGCCACATGGACGGCCTTGGTCGCGCCGTTCAGTGTGATCTCGCGCCGCTCAAAATCGGCCAGCGGATCGTCGGTCGCTTGGCTCGGTGCCATCGGCTTCTCCCGTTGTCGTGTCCGGCGCCCAGCATTGCCGGCGCGCCGGCTGCCCGCTAGTGTCGGAAATGACAAGTTTCAGGGATATTTCGCCATGCGGCGCGTGATCGTCTTCGATCTTCCCGGCGGCCTGGCCTCGAGCCTCGCCATCACGCTCGACGTCCTCGCCACCGCCAATGCGCTGGCCGGTCGGCGGCGCGCCGTGTTCGACGCGGTGCGGCTGAAGATCGCGCGCGCGGCGCGTTTCGAGTTCGCCGCCGACGACATCGTCATCGTTCCCGGCCTGGGCACCGCGACCGCCGCCGCGCTCGACGACCGGCTGGCCGAGCCGGCGATGCGGCGCGCGGTGCGGCTGCTGGCCGCGGCGCGGGCGGCCGGGGCGGTCGTCGCCGGCTCGTGCGCGGGCACGTTCCTGCTGGCGGAGGCCGGGCTGCTCGACGGGCGGCGCGCCACCACGACCTGGTGGCTGGCCTCGGCGTTCCGCCGGCGCTTTCCGGCGGTCGAACTGGTGCCGGAACAGATCGTCGTCGCCGACTGGCCGCTGGCCACCGCGGGGGCGGCGATGGCGCAGATGGACCTGATGCTGGCGGTGGTGGCGCAGTTCGGCGGCGCGGCGCTCGCCGAGGACTGTGCCCGCTATCTGCTGCTCGACCGCCGCGCCTCGCAGGCGCCCTACATGGCGATCACCTTCATGGCCGGGCAGGACCCGCAGGTCGCGCGCGCCGAAAGCTGGCTGCGCCGCCATGTCGATCGCGAGGTCACGATGGACGAACTGGCCGGGGCTGCCGGCCTGGCCCCGCGCACCTTCGCCCGCCGCCTGAAGGCCGTCTGCGGGCTGTCGCCGGTGCGCTTCGCCCAGCGCATCCGCCTCGAGACGGCCGTCACGCTGCTCGAGACCACCAGCCTCGCGGTCGATGAGGTGGCGCGCCGGGTCGGCTATGCCGAAGCCTCGACGCTGCGCCGCCTGTTGCGGCGCGATGCCGGCCGGGCGCCGTCGGGCCTGCGCCGCCGCGGCGGCCAGGCCTAGCGTCAGCCGCTGCCGCGCCGACGCCGCGCGGCGATGCCCCAGGCCATGACCGCGCCGCTGGCGACGGTAAAGGCCAGGCACATCGCGGCGGCCGGCAGCAGCCCGCGATGCAGGAAGGGGGCGACCGCCTGGGTCGCCGCGGCGGTGATCGCCAGCGCCGCGAACATCATCAGCCCGGCGGCCCGGCCGACCAGCCCGGGATCGACGGCCAGCGCGCGGGTCATCGTCGCCGGCCCGCGCAGGCCGAGCGCGCCGCAGAACAGCACCCAGCCGGCGACGACCCCGACGAGGCTGCGCCGGTCGGCCAGCGCCAGGCCGACGAAGACGAGGGTGGCGACGAGCTGAATCAGGATGCCGGCGACGATCATGCGGTCGACGCCGAAGCGGGTGGTCAGCCGCCCGGCCAGCGCCGCGGTGCCGACGAAGGCGCCGACGCCGCAGGCCTGCAGCAGCGCGAAAGTCATCGGCGCGGCGCCGAGCCAGATCTCGACCACCTGCGGTGCGCTGGCGACGAAGCCGACCAGGGCGGCAAAGCACAGCGCATGGCCGAGGGCGTAGCCGAGATAGACCGGGTCGCCCAGCAGCGCCCGATAGCCATTGCGGGCAGGGTCATCGTGCCGCCGCGCCGCCTGCGGCACCTGGGCCAGGGCCAGCGGGCTGACGACGGCGGCCACCGCCGTGGTGATCCAGAACGAGGCCTGCCAGCCCGCGACCTGCAGCAGGAACGCCCCGGCGACCGGCGCGGCGGCCGGGATCACGCTTTCGCAGATCGCCAGCCACGACATCGCCCGCACCGTATCCGCGTCGCCGAAGCGCCGGCGGATGACCCCGGGCACCACTACCGCGGCGGCACCGACTCCGAAACCCTGGACGGCACGGGCGGCGATCAGCAGCGGCAGGGTCGGGGCCAGCGCACAGGCCAGGCCCGCCGCCACCTGCAGCGCCAATGCGATGGCCAGCACGATGCGCGCGCCGAAGCGGTCGGCGGCATAGCCCCAGACCAGCTGCGACAGGGCCAGTGCCAGGGTGAAGGCTGCGAGCGTCGCCTGGGCCAGCGGGATCGTGCCCCCCAGCGCCGCCGGCAACTGCGGCAGCGCCGGCAGATAGAGGTCGGTCGCCAGCATGCCGACGCCGGTCACCGCGGCCAGCGGCAGCACCACGCTCAAACGCGCACTCATCGATCATCCCCCGGTCCTTGGGATCGGGACCTTAGCGATCCGGCGTGGAATGTCTTGAAGCATCTGGCTGCATCGGCGTGTTGCGAACCCCAAAATCATTGTTCCGCAAGGGCGAAGCCGCCTATATCGAGGCCGGTGATCAGCAGGAGCATGCAGCCTTGGGCGTGACGATCTACGGCATCAGGAATTGCGACACGATGAAGAAGGCGCGCGACTGGCTGGCGCAAGCCGGGATCGCCCATGATTTCCATGATTACAAGCTGGCGGGCATCGATGCGGCGATGCTGCGCACCTGGTCGGCCGCGGTCGGCTGGGAGACGCTGCTGAATCGCGCGGGCACGACCTTTCGCAAGCTGCCCGAGGCCGAGCGCGAGAACCTCGACGAGGCGAAGGCGATCGCGCTGATGCAGGCCCAGCCGTCGATGATCAAGCGGCCCGTGCTCGATACCGACGGCAGGCTGCTGGTCGGCTTCAAGCCCGCCGTCTACGCGGCGGCTTTCGGCAGGTAGATCGGGAACAGCGCGCGCAGCCTCGCATCGCGCAGCCAGAGGCCGGCCCACATCGCGACCCCGAGATAGACCCCGAACAGCGTGTGGCTGAACAGCGGATCGCCGATCCGCAGATGGCTGGCGATCGCGCCGCCATAGATGCCGGTCAGCAGCACGGCACCGAGCATGGCGGTCCGCGGCCACAGATAGAGCAGGGTGGCGGCGACCTCGATGAGGCCGATCGCGCGCGAAACGCCGCCGTCATAGCCGAGGCGGACGAAGGATTCGGTCACGACGTCCATCCCGACCACCTTGATGATCGAATCGAAGGCCATGAACAGTCCGACCAGGACGGCAAGAATGCGTCCGGTCCAGGTCATGGCTTTTCCGTGCGGCTGTTCCATCTGACGGCTCCGATGTCTGGTCCGTCCCGAGGACGCGGGCCGCCGTCCGTGTCCGACAGTCCCGGCGAAATTTTCGGCGGGACCTGGAAACCGCGCGGCGCGCGACGGCGTTTCCCCGCGAGATGCGGAGGAGATCCGAATGACCGACGCACGTCCAGGCACCGCCCGGCGAGAGCCCAAGGCCGGCACCGACCCCGCCCGTCCCGGCGTGCCGTATATCGACCCGCGCACCTTCGGCGACCGCGAGGATCTGGTCGGCGACGGCATGTCGGCCCTGCCCCTGATCGCCGGACTTCTGGTCACGGTGGCGATCGTCGCCGGCATGTTCTTTCTCGCCGCCTGACTGACGCCGACGTAAGCTTGTAACTTGACGCGCGGTCGCCGAGCCCCCTATCTAGCCGGCCCATCGTCATTGAGCCGGTCCACCGTGTGATGCTTTCGACCTACGCGAAGAACGCGATCATCCTGGGCCTGCTCTCGGCAGTCGGGCCGTTCGCCATCGACATGTACATTCCGGCGCTGCCGACGATCGCGGCCGATCTCGGCGCGACCACGGCGGCGACGCAGATGACGCTGACGGCATTCTTCCTCGCCTTCGGCATCTGCCAGATCGTCTATGGCCCGGTGTCCGATATGATCGGGCGCAAGGTGCCGCTCTATTTCGGCCTGGCCGTGTTCACGGCGGCGTCGGTCGGTTGCGCGGCCGCGCCGTCGGTGGAATGGCTGGTCGGCTTCCGCCTGGTACAGGGCATCGGTGCCGCGTCGGTCATGGTCATCCCGCGCGCGATCATCCGCGACCTGCACACGGGCATCGAGGCGACCCGGCTGATGTCGCTGGTCATGCTGGTACTGTCCGTCTCCCCGATCCTGGCGCCGCTCGGCGGGTCGGCGCTGATCGTGCCGTTCGGCTGGCGCGCCGTCTTCGTGGCGGTGACGGTGGTGGCCGCGGTCGGCCTGCTGCTGGTCGCGACCGCGCTGCCCGAAACCCGCCCGCCGGCAGACCGGATCCGCGTTTCGGTCGGCGCGGTCCTCGGCGGTTTCCGGCAATTGCTGGTCGATGGCCGCTTTCTCGGCCTGACCTTCATCGGCGGCCTGGGCATGTCGTCGTTCTTCGCGTTCCTGGCCTCGTCCTCGTTCGTCTATATCGACCATTTCGGCCTGACGCCGACCCAGTACAGCCTGACCTTTTCGATGAACGCGATCGGCTTCATCGGCGCGTCGCAGGCCACGGCCTGGCTCGGCAGCCGCTTCGGCATGGGACGCGTGGTGCTGTCGGCCTGTGCGCTCTACGCCGTCTTCTCGTCGCTGCTGCTCGTGGTGACGCTTGCGGGCGTCGATCGCCTGGACGTCCTCATCGTGCTGCTGTTCGTCGCCTTCGCCTGGCTCGGCCTGGTGATCCCGGCCACCATGGTCCTGGCGCTCGAGGATCACGGGCCGATCGCGGGGATGGCATCGGCGTTGGGCGGCACGCTGCAGATGGTGACGGGCGGGGTGATGATCCTGGTCGTCAGCCTGTTCTTCGACGGCACGGCGCGGCCGATGGTCGCGGCCATCGCCCTCTGCGCCCTGGGTGCGCTCGCGCTCTGCCTGCTGACCCTGCGCCGTTCACCGGCGACCGCCGCGCCCGAATAGCGCCGGACATCCGTTCCGCATGCTATGACTGCTCCCGGCCTGCAAGGGTGGGGTGATTCGGGATGGGTGCGCTGAAAAATCTCGGCCTGACATTGTTGCTCGCCCTTCTCCTGCTCGCCGGGCCGGCGGTCGGCGCCCCGGTCCGGCTCGGCGCCGACAGTGTCGTCGTCACGCTCGCCGGCGGCGTCGCGGTGCTGCGCGACGAGGGGGGCCGGATGGATTTTGCCGAGGTCTCGGGCGCTGCGGCTGCCGGGCGCTTCGTGCCGGCGCCGGCCGACCTGCGTTTCGGCACCACCGACGGCGCCGTCTGGCTGCGCTTCGATGTCGTCCGCGACGCCGGCGCGGCGGACCACTGGCTGTTCGAGGTGGTGGCGCCGCAGCTCGACTATGTCGCGCTCTACGATTCCAGCGGCCGTGCGCGGCATGCCGGCGACCACCTGCCGATTGCCGGCAACGACGTCGATTATCGCGTGCCGGTCTTTTCGCTGTCGCTGCCGGCGCAGGAACCGGTGACCTACTACCTCCGGCTGGCCGGCAGCGAGCCGATCACCGTGCCCCTGTTCCTGTGGCGGCCGATCGCGTTCTTCGAGACGCGGCTGGGCGAGTCGATGGTCTACGGCGCCTTCTACGGGCTGATCGGGGTGATGACCGCCTACGGGCTGTGCCTGGCGCTGATGATCCGGGATCGGCTCTATGCCGCATTTGCCCTCGATATCGGTGCCAGCGCGCTGCTGATCGCGGCGCTCAGCGGCCATGTCCATCAGCTCGGCCTGTCCGAGCATCCGCTGTTTGCCGATCGCTTCACCGGCATGGCGGTCATCGTCCAGGCGCTGGCCGGTATCATCTTCGTCAATCTGCTGCTCGACCTGCACCGGACCGTGCCCCTGCTGAACCGGATCATGCGCGGCCTCGCCGTCGTGGCGGTGCTGGTCGCGATCGGCTGGTGGACGCCGCTCAGCCCCTGGCTCAACGGCCCCAGCTGGACCCTTGCCGCGGCAGCGGCGGCGCTGGGGCTGGCGGCGGCGGCCGCGCTGGCGCGCCGGGGTGACCGGGCGGCCCGGATCTATCTGGCCGCCTATGCCGCCCAGATCGCCGGCGCGGCCATCCACTTTGCCCAGCTGGCAGGGCTGTTGCCGCAACGCGGCGTGCTGGCCCATGCCTTCATGGGCGGCTCGGCCATCGCCGTCGTCCTGTTCTCGCTGGCCGTCGCCGACCGCATCCGCCGGCTGCATGCCGAGCTGACCGCCCGACGCCTGGCCGAAGCCCGGCTGCGCGATCTCGCCCTCAGCGATCCGCTGACCGGCCTGGCCAACCGTGCCCAGCTGGACCAGCGCCTGGCCCTGGCCCTGGAGCGCCAGGCAGGCGGGGGCCAGGGATTCGCGGTCGTCCTGGTCGACCTCGACGGTTTCAAGGAGATCAACGATCGCCTGGGCCATGCCGCGGGGGACGACCTGCTGCGCCAGGTGGCCGGGCGGCTGCGCCTGGCGATGCGGACCGGCGATTGCGCGGCCCGGTTCGGCGGCGACGAGTTTGTGCTGCTGGCCGAAGGGGTGTCGGGCACCGAGGCCGCGCGCCTGGTGGCCGCCAAGATCGGTGCCGCGCTGCTGGAACCGGTTCAGCTCGATGCCGGGCCGGTCACGCTGGCCGGCAGCGTCGGCATCGCCCTGTGTCCCGAGCATGGCAGGACGGCCGAGGCCCTGCTGGCGGCCGCGGACGCGGCGATGTACGCCGCCAAGCGTTCCGGCGGTGCCGGTTGGGCCCTGGCCGTCAGCTGACCGCGCCCGAATGCACGGCTAGCCAGATCGTCGGCTGGTCGGGGTCGGTCCAGTCGACGCGGTGGCGGCGATGGGCGGGCAGGAAGACATGGTCGCCCGCCCGCATCAGCCTGGCATCGGCCTCGCCCTCCAGGCGCAGCCGTGCCGCGCCGGCCAGCACGACGACCCATTCATCCTGCGGCTGGTCGTACCAGAAACCCGGCGGGCTGGCCTGGCCGCTGGAGACGATGCGCTCGATCTTCAGTCCCGGGGCCGCATGCAGCAGGTCGACCTGCTCGTCGTCGAGGGGAAATGCCAGGTCGGAGAACAGATTTGGCGTCACGGGGCCCTTCCGGCAGCGGCCGAGGATCGGTAGAGTTTTGCCCATGGCGCGACCCGAGACCAGCCTGATCGACTACTATTACTCGCCGATCTCGGCCTTCGCGTATCTCGGCGAGGGCGAGTTGCGGCGGATCGCCAGGCGTCATCGCCAGACCATCCGCTATCTGCCGATCGATCTCGAACAGGTCCGGGCGGCGCTGGGCCTTGTCGTGCCGGCCGATGTGGCCGATGCGCGGCGCAGCTACCGGCTGGTCGAACTGAACCGCTGGGCGCGCCAGCGCCGCCTCGACATCCGCCTGAAGCCGCTGCACTGGCCGATCGCCAGCCCGCTGGCGGCCCGCCTGGTCCATGCGGCGGAACTGACGGGGCTCGACCCCGGGCCGCTATCGCAGGCGCTGCTGCGCGGAGTCTGGCGCGACGAGCGCAACATTGCTGATCTCGGCGACCTGCGCGACCTGATCGACGCCGCCGGCTTCGATGCCGACAAGCTGCTGGCCCTGGCCGATACCAACGCCGTGATCGAACGCTTCGAGGGGGCGACGCAGGCCGCGATCCGCCGCGGCGTCTTCGGCTCGCCGACCTATTTCTGGCGCGGCGAAATGTTCTACGGCCAGGACCGGCTCGATTTCCTCGACCGTGCCATCGCCGCGGCGCGGCGGGCCGAGCAGCCGCGATGACCGCGCCTGTCATCGGGGTGCTGTTCGTCTGCACCGGCAACATCTGCCGCTCGCCGACCGCGGAAGGCGCCTTCCGGGCCGCGGTCGCGGCAGCCGGGCTGTCGCACCGCATCCGCGCCGCCTCGGCCGGCACGCATGGCTATCATGTCGGCGAACCGCCCGACCCGCGCTCGCTCGCCACCGCTCGGCGGTTCGGCGTCGATCTCGGCGCGCAGCGCGCCCGCCAGGTCGATGCCGACGATTTCACCGGGTTCCGCTACCTCCTGGCCGCCGATCACGGCCATCTGGCCTGGCTCAGGCGCCGCGCGCCGGCCGGCGCCACCGCGCGCATCGAGCTGATGACCGCCTTCGCCGCCGAAGGGCGGGGCGCGGAGGTCGGCGACCCCTATTACGGGGGGCAGGATGGCTTCGACAGGGTCTGGCATCAGGTCCAGGCCGCGGCGGCGGGCCTGCTGCTTCATATACAAAGGTACGATCTGGGCGGCACCCGGGACAAAGGTTGAACTTGCCAGCCGGTCCCGCTCTGCTAAGAATGGTGGAATAAGGCTTCACCAAGCGGGGACGTGCGAGCATGGCGGCATCAGCCGCGCCGCATTCGGGGCAGAAGACAGGGGCGTCCGCCGACGTCCCGAATGCCTCGGCGTCCGTCCGAAAGAACTCGTCAGGAAAATCTTCTCGTGTCGCGGCCCGGCCTGCCGGTCTGGCGTTGCCGCGTCACGCAACCCTGGTTCACCGTCGCGACGCCACCGGACTTGGGGGTCCAGGCACTCGTGATGCGCGAACCCGACCCGGTTTATGCGCCCCTTCGTTTGCGGGGCTGCCGGGTTGGTGATACCATCTTCAATGTCTTTCAGGCGCGGGCGGTACTATGAGTGGCGAGCACAGGGGATACGACGACGACGTCGAGTTGATCACCATCACCGGCAAGGTCAAGTGGTTCAACGCGGTCAAGGGGTTCGGCTTCATCAGTCCGAATGACGGGGCAGGGGATGTGTTCTTGCACCTCTCGTGCCTGCGCCAGTCGGGCTATGACAGCGTCGACGAAGGGGCGCCGATCACCTGCGAGGTCGCCAAGCGGCCGAAGGGCATGCAGGCGGTTCGCGTGATCTCGGTCGACTCCGCGCCGGCACGGCCGGCCCGGTCCGGCGGCGGGCAGCAGGATCGCGGCGGCTATGGCGATCGCGGCGGCTACGGCGGCGACCGGGGTGGCTATGGCGATCGCGGCGGTTACGGCGACCGGGGCGGCTACGGCAATGACCGTGGCGGCTATGGCGGCGGTGGCTATGGCGATCGCGGGGGCGATTTCGGCGGGCGCGGCGGACGCGCGGGCGGCATGGGCCAGCGCCCGGCACCCGGCGGGCGTTTCCCGGCGATCGTGGCCGAGGGCGAGTTCATGGATGCCACCGTCAAGTGGTTCAACCCGGTCAAGGGCTACGGCTTCGTGACGCAGGGCGAGGGCACCCAGGACATCTTCGTCCACATGGAAGTGCTGCGCCGCATGGGCGTCAACGAACTGCAGCCCGGACAGACCGTCAAGGTCCGGATCGGCCAGGGGCCGAAGGGGCCGCAAGTCGCCGAGCTGCGGATGGATTGATGATTACAGGGCCGGCTGCGGTGCTGCCGGCCCTGTAATGCCGTCTGCGGATCGGTGATCTCCGGCGTGTCGACGCGCCCGCGTTTCATCGGCAGCGATGTCTATCGCCGCTCGACCTATGGCGAGCGTCATCCGCTGTCCATTCCGCGTGTGCCGCTGACCATCGATCTGTGCCGGACGCTCGGCTGGCTGCACCCAGGCGACTATGTTGAATGTGCGCCGGCCAGCGTGGCCGAACTCGCCCGGTTCCACGATCCCGACTACATCGCCGTCGTCCAGCAGGGCGAGCGCACCGGCCAGCTCGATATCGAGGTGATGCGGCGGCACAATCTCGGCAAGCTCGAAAATCCGGTCCATCCGACGATGTTCCTGCGGCCGGCCACCGCCGTCGGGGCGACCTTGCGCGCCGTCGACCTGGTGGCCGGGGGCGGGACGGTCTACAGCCCGGCCGGCGGCACGCATCATGGCCAGCGCGACCGGGCGGCGGGTTTCTGCTATTTCAACGACCCGGTGATCGGCATCCTCGACCTGCTCGACCGCGGCATCGCGCCGGTCGCCTATGTCGATCTGGATCTGCATCACGGCGACGGCGTCGAGGCGGCGTTCCACGGCGATCCCCGCGTTCTCTGCCTGTCGATCCACGAGGCGGGCCGCTGGCCCCATACCGGCCAGGCCGACGACCGCGCCGGCGGCTCGGCCCGGAACTTCCCCGTTCCGCCCGGCATGAACGACAGCGAGTTCGACTATCTCGGCGAGGCGGCGATCCTGCCGCTGCTGGCCCGGCTGGGGCCGCAGGCGATCTTCGTGCAGGCCGGGGCCGACGCGCTGGCCGACGACCCGATGGGCGGCCAGCAGCTTTCCAACCTCGCCTATTGGCGGATGATCGCGCGGCTGCAGGATGTCTCGCCGCGGCTGATCGTGGCCGGCGGGGGCGGCTACAATCCCTGGGCGGTGGCGCGTTGCTGGGCCGGGATCTGGGCCGTGCTGACCGATGCCGTGGTGCCGCAACGCCTGCCGGACGCGGCCGAGGCGTTGCTGCGGCAGGTCACCTGGAATCGCAGCCAGGGCCGCAACCCGCCGCAGCACTGGTTCACCACGCTGGCCGACGCGCCCCGGCCCGGTCCGGTGCGCGAGGCCGTCAAGCACCTGGCCGATCTGGCGCTGGCGCCGTGAACGCTTGACCTGCCGGGTGGGGCGTGATCGTCTCGCGCCCTTCCTCGATCGCAGTGTTCCATGACCGACAGCATTCCCGACGGCTTCATCCCCATCGAACATTCCGCGAGCTTCGGGCGCCACACCGGCCCGTTCTACGACGGCCAGGACGAGGCGGGCTTCGTGCGCGCCTTCCGCCCCGACGCGCGCCACGGCAATTCGCTCGGCATGGTGCATGGCGGGATGCTGATGACCTTCGCCGATATCGTGCTGGCGCGTGCCGTGCGCGAGGTGGCGGCCGGCCGCCCGTTCGTGACCCTGCGCATGACCAGCGATTTCGTGACCCCCGCCCGCACCGGCGACTGGGTCGAGGGGCGCGCCAAGGTGACGCGGCAGGCACGCGGCGTCGTCTTCGTCCGCGGGCGGCTGACCGTGGGCAATCGACTGGTGCTGAAGGCCGACGGATTGTTCCGCGTGCTGACCCCGCGCGAGCGTCGTGCCGGGGGGGAACCGGCGCCCGCCGACGGCACTTAGCTGGTGCCCGGATCGGGCTGGCCGATGCTTGACTTCGCGGTTCTGCTCTGCGACCGTCTGGCATCGATCATCGGCCCCAGCATGCCGCCATCCCAGGGGATTCCGGCGGTATGTGCCTTCGATCGTATGGTCGTCAGTTCTAGCCGAGACCGGACGACCATCGACCTACCTTCTATGGAGACCTCTATGGCGAGCGGTACCGTTAAGTGGTTCAATATGACCAAGGGCTATGGCTTCATCGCGCCGGATGGCGGCGGGGCCGACGTGTTCGTGCACATCACCGCCGTGCAGGCGGCCGGGATGCGTGAACTGAAGGAGGGCCAGAAGCTCGCCTATGAAATCAGCAACCAGCGTGGCAAGCCGGCAGCGGCAAATCTGCGCGCCGCTTGATCTGCTGACTTCCCGGAAGGGCGGCGAGTCGCAAGGCTCGCCGCCTTTTTCTTTTTCCGGTTCGGTGTTTAATCGCTGTTCTTGATGTAGAGATAGAGGCGACCGCGGATCGGCTGGCCATGGTCCTGGCGCAGCACCACATCGCGGCGCTCGACCTGACGGAACCCGGCTGCCGCCGCCGCCGCCTCGACATGGGCCGCGCCATGGGCAAACCGCCCGGACGGGCGCAACGCCACCCCGCTGCCCTCGTCGTGCTCGACCGAGAAGGCGGCGTGGCCGCCGGGCCGGACCGCCCGGCCGAGGCCGGCGAAGACGGCCTCGAGTGCCCCGACATAGACGAACACGTCGCCGGCGACCGCCAGGTCGAAGGCCGCGTCGTGCTGCGCCAGGAACGAGACCAGGTCGGCCTGGACCAGCCGGTCATAGACGTCCAGCCGCCGCGCCTGGGCCAGCATCGCCGCCGACAGGTCGACACCGGTCAGGCTGCGTGCATGCGGCTTCAGCCCGGCGGCGCAAAGCCCGGTACCGCAGCCGAGGTCGGCGACGTCGAGCCCGGTGCCGAGCCCGGCGACCAGCGCGGCGATTTCCTCGGGCACGCGATAGCCGAGCTTGCCCACCAGTTCGGCATCGAAGCGCTCGGCGTAGGCATCAAACAGCCCGGCAGCGTAGCCGGCCGGGGCGTGGTCGACGGCGCTGCCGCTCAGGGCCGCCAGGTGATGGGCAACGATCGCGTGGCCCGGCCGCAGCGCCAGGGCGCGGGCGTAGGACGCGGCGGCCCGGCCGGGGCGGCCGGCCCGGTCGAGATGGCCGAGATCGGCCCACCAGGGCGCGGCGTCGGGCAGCAGGGCCAGCGCCTTGGCCAGGGCGGGCCTGGCGCCGTCGTCGCCGCCCATGGCCAGGACGCTGCCCAGCCCGGCCCAGCCGTCGGCGTCGCCGGCATCGGCCGCGATCAGCGACCGATAGGCGGCGGCGGCGGCGGCCAGCCGGCCGCGCTGGCGTTCCACCGCCGCCAGTTGCAGCCGCGCCTCGCGAAAGCCGAGCGGGGCCAGCAGGTCGGCGGCCTCGGCCAGCTGGCCGGCGGCACGCCGCAACAGCGCCAGATTGAAGCGCGCCGCCGGATGGCCCGGGACGCGGACCAGCAGGTCGTCATAGGCTCGGGCCGCTTCGGCCGGACGGTCGGCCGCGACCAGGGCGGCGGCGGCATCGGCGGCGAGATCGACGTCGCCCGGTGCCAGGCGCGCGGCCCGGGCAAGGCTCGCCGCCTGCCGGGCCGCATCGCCGGCGAGGCGTGCGGCCACGCCGCGGTTGGACCACAACCGGCCCTGTCCCGGGGCCAGGGCGACGGCCTGGCGGAACGCCGCCTCGGCGGCGCCATGGTTGCCCGCCTGGGCATGGGCGACGGCTTGGCGCTGCAGCATGTCGGGATCGGCGATCATGCGATGATTCCTAACCGATTCCGCCTCTTGGGTGCGAGGGCCTTTGACGTGGGGCGGCGCTGAGGCTAAATAGCCCTCGCCAGCGTGCGACGAATGGCCGGGTGTAGCTCAGCCTGGTAGAGCGCCAGCTTTGGGAGCTGGATGCCGGAGGTTCAAATCCTCTCGCCCGGACCATCGGCACGCGGCATGATCGGGCAGGATTCGACGGCAGGAGGTTTTTCGACGTGACGAAGGTGCGCATCTACAAGCCGGCCAAGAACGCGATGCAGTCCGGGCGCGCCAAGACCCGTGACTGGCGCCTGGAGTTCGACACCGCGGAAAACCGCTTCGTCGAGCCGCTGATGGGCTGGACCGGGTCGACCAGCACGCTGGGCCAGTTCAGCCTGTCGTTCCCGACGAAGGAAGAGGCGATCGCCTACGCCGAGGCCAACCAGCTCGACTACGACCTGGAGGAGCCGGGCCCGCGCGTCATTCCGCGCCGCGCCTATGCCGACAACTTCGCCTGGGGCAAGGTGCCGACCGGCGCCCGCTGACCCGCAGGCTCGCAGATGACGGCCCCGTAGCTCAGCTGGATAGAGCAATTGCCTTCTAAGCAATAGGTCGCTGGTTCGAATCCAGCCGGGGTCGCCACACAGCCAGAAATCCCAGGATTTGCCAAGGCCCAGGAAAACCGCCATTCTCAGGGCGGAAACCTGTACCGGTTTTTGTACCGGTGGAAGTGACGGTTTCGCACTTTGTGGAGGGCTGAAACCGTGGCATCGAAACCTGCTGGCTTGTTCAGACGCGGCACCACCTGGGGTCACGTCCCGTCACCTTCAAGGCACCTACACGGCTGGATCAATCCGCACTTCAGAGCTTGACTATCCGTGGATCATAAATCCATCTGCGGACTTTCGTCGCCTTGATCCTGGCGGCGTCAGGGTGGCGTGTGTTGATGAGGATATTTACCTCTTCAGGCACGATGACGGATGGGACCGATAGGAGAAGCGATGACGAAGCCTTGGCCCAAGCCGTGCCAAAGTCGATACTGGTCCGGCTTGCTGGTTCAGCATCCCAACCGACAGGCAGCGTTGCGGCGGTCTCGGATTTCGCCGCCTTCCAGAGACTGTCGTCAATCTCGATCGCCACAAGATAGCGATTGAGGGGGAGCCCTCCCGCGTTGAAATGGACGATGGTTTCAAGGCAGGCTAGCGCACGGTTCGTCGCCGTGTAGAGCATCGCCGTTCCCTTCTCGTTCCAGCGCCCCCCAGTGGTTTCCGCGCCTTTGCCGGTCAGGTCGTCAGCCGAATAGTCCTTCGTATCGGCTGCAATCCGCCAGACCGTGTGCGTCATCCAAAAGCCCCGCTCTGCATCTGGGCAAGTGCGTCTGAGACGAGTGACTGTCCCGTTATAGTATCGAGCAGGGAAAGCGGCTTTTCGCCACCGAGCGCAGGCAGTGGTTCGCGTAGCCAACGTGACAGCCATTGGGCAGCATCGAATCCCTCGGGATTCCCGGATTCTGCGACGATCGCCTCAAGCTGGCCAACAAGGCTGGCGATGCCAAGTACCCGCTCACTTTCTTCGGTGGACAAAGCCTCATCGCGAGCAGCCTTGCGGTTGACGGTTGCGGTCTTGAGATTGAGCGCGCCGAACAAGGTCTGCTGATCGAGGCGCAGGTCGCTGATTATCTTCTTGGCGTCGCTAGCCTTCACCCCAGTCCGGACGATCGTGATCCGCATCTGTGGGCTTGATCGGTAAACCTCCATATAGAAACTTGCCTCCCCTGGGCTCTTGCCCTTGGCTTTGACGGGAGCCTTACCGAAGGTCATATAGCGGCTAAGCGAGAGACTGGTCATGGGTGTTGCTCCTTTGAGCAACATAATAGCCCATCTGAGCGATCATGCAATGAGGAGCGTGTCGCTCGTACCACTAGTGCCAATGCGTCGCCGCCCACCATTCCCAGATGTGCATAATTCAACAATTTCGCACAGCCCGATGGACTGAGTCCGATCAAGGTGTTAACCTGTGCATAAATCGGGTGCGAATATAGGAGCCCGTCTTGGCCGTTTTTGGCTACGCTCGCGTGTCGACAGACGCTCGGGAACTCGTCGGCCAGATCGACGCCCTGAAGGCGGCCGGGGCCGGGCGCATTTTTCAGGAGAAAATCTCCGGCGCCCGCGCTGACCGGCCCCAGCTTGCCAAGCTGATGGCGACGATCGGTCAGGGTGACCAGGTGATAGTGACCAGGTTGGACCGCCTGGGCCGATCAACCCGAGAACTGCTCTACCTGCTTCACCAGATCGGCGATCGGGGGGCAACGTTCCGGTCGCTGGCCGATAGCTGGGCCGACACGACGACGGCGGCGGGCAAGCTGATGATCACCATCCTGGCCGGCCTGGCGGAATTCGAACGGTCCCTGATCCTGTCCAGGACGTCGGAGGGCCGCGCCAGGGCAATTCAGCGCGGCGTGAAGATGGGGCGGAAGCCGAAGCTATCGGCCTATCAGCGTCAAGAGGCCCTGGCCCGCTTGGCTGCCGGCGAGACCACCGTTGACGTGGCCCGATCGTATGGTGTGCATCATTCGACGATAAGCCGGTTGCGGCCATGACCGTCGCCGCTGACCCGTTTGTCACGGCCAGGTGCGACATCTATGCCCGCTTCGGCCTCGATGCAGCGATGGCGCCCTGGGACCTCGACTGCCTGTTGATGGCGGTCGCCCGTGACACGCTGCACCGGCTTTTTCCAGCGATGGTCGAGGTCGAGGCGCGCATCGCCGCCGCACCGGCAGCAGAAGAATGGCAGTTGCTCAGCGACCTGTTCGACGTCTGCCCGTTGGGCCTGCGGATCGAGCCGGTCAGCGGCATCAGGGGGATCGAGCTTCACGTCGAAGCAGGCAGCGTCAGTCGGCATGACCAGATGCTCTTGCTGGATGCGCTCGACCAAACGTTTGCCGCAATAGCTGCTGATCAGTCCTCGTGGCCTAAGCCGGCTTTGGCTCAGTTTTCCTATATTCTCTAAGCTCGGCAATTACTGCCCCAAGGTCACGGTCCGAGAAGGCAACGACGAAACTGCATAGCGGCTTGCACATTGGCGAACCACCGGCGCACTACGTCGGACGATCATCGGTCAGCGCAAGAATTTTGATCGGCACGGCTGATCAACAACGCCGGCGTCCGCGTAGGATTGCAGGCCCACGGGCCGCATTCGCGAGCCGTATCGCACGGAGACGGCTCGCGCGCGCCATGCCTATTTCTTTTTAGTTGATGGAGTTGCACTGGGGGTAGGGCTTGGACTGGGCTTCGGCCGGCTTGCAGCTTCCTCTTGATCGAGTTGCTTCAACTGGCGCGCGGCGCCTCTGCGTGATCCCGGCAATGTTTCCGATGTGACGGGAGTTCCCCGAATCAGCCCAGCGCCGCGGTCTGGAACAGCGTCACCCGCAAGCCGCCGTGGGAAACCGGGGCGGCGGTCTTGCCGAACGGCAGGCCGGTCGCCCCGGCCAGCGCCGCGTCGTTGGTGATCAGCCCGACCCGCCAGCCGGCGAAACGGCTGATCAGCGTCTGGCCGAGCGCGCGATAGAGCGGCTGGAGCTGCTTGCGGTCGCCCAGCCGGCCGCCATAGGGCGGGTTGATGATGACGAGACCGGGCGGACCGTCGGGCCGTTGCAGGTCGCTGATCGCATGCTGGCCGAAGTCGGTGATGGCGCCGACGCCGGCCCGGTCGGCATTGGCCCGGGCCATCGCGATCGCGCCGGCATCGCGGTCGCGGCCGTGGAAGCGGAAGGCCGGTGCCGGGCGCGCGGGGCCTGCCTGGCGCAATTGCTGCCAGGCGGCCTCGTCGAAGGTCGCCAGCTGCTCGAAGGCGAACCGGCGGGTGCGGCCGGGGGCGAGCCCGGCGGCGATCTCGGCGGCCTCGATCACGAAGGTGCCGGAGCCGCACATCGGGTCGAGCACCGGCTCGGTCCCGGCGTAGCCGCATTGCCGCAGGAACAGCGAGGCCAGGCTTTCGCGCATCGGCGCGCGGTTTACCGCTTCCTTGTGCCCGCGCTTGTGCAGCGGTTCGCCCGAGGTGTCGATGCTGAGCGTGCAGAGATCGTCCTCGATCCGCGCCTTGATGCAGACCTCGGCCTCGGCATCCGGCCGGGCACCGAGTTCGTCGGCGATCGCCCGCTCGATCCGCTGGGCCGCCGCGCCCGAATGATAGATGCGCGAGTTGCGGCAGGTCGCCTCGACCCGGAAGGGGGCGTCCCGGCGCAGGAACTCGGCCCAGGGCAGGCGCCGCGCGCGCTTGTCGAGCTGGGCCAGATGCGGGCTGCGGAAGGCGCCGATCCGGGCCAGCACATGGCTGGCCCCGCGAATCTCGAGATTGGCACGCCAGACCGCGGGCCAGCCGCCGCGGAAGGTCACCCCGCCCGGTACGGCGGCCGCACCGGCAAAGCCGCGCTCGGCGGCTTCGGCGCACAAGATGTCCTCCAGGCCGGGCGCCGCGGCCAGGAAGATCTCGAAATCGGCATCGCTGGTCATGCCGCCTGCATATCGGGAAGCGGGCCCGGCAGCGATATCTTTTTCGCCGACGGTGTGTTCACCCGAACCGGCCGCTTCCGGTTTGCGCGCAAGATTTCGCCGGCTGGACCGTTATTCCGCTGGATGTTCGCGAGGAAAGGTCATGGCCGAGTTTCGTGCCGTCTCGACGCTGGTCGAGCTGATGATGCTGGACGACGACGACGTCGCGGCCGGCTACAGCGCCGGGCTGGACGGCGCGCCGCCGCCGGCGAGCGACCGCAGCAAGGGTTACTGGCACGGCTGGCGCAATGGCCTGGTCGACAGCGGGCGCCGTCCTGCCGACGCCGCGCAGCTGGCCTTGTCGATGGCAGTCGAACGGGCAGGCGGATTGCCGTTACCGATGCATTGACTGGAATTATTCCCCTTGCGCGAAACGAAATATCGGGAGCTGCATAAAAAATAGTTCATTCGTGACCGGATTGTACTTTTGTATGCTGCGTAGTTTACTACCGGCGGCCGGCCCAGCCGGTCGTCCCGCATCCTGACTGCGCAGCAAATCGGAGAATCCGGCTGATGCTCACCCTCGCCCTCACCCTGTTGCGGCGAACCTGTGCCGTGCTGGCCGTCCTGCTGGCCCTGCCGGCGGCACAGGCCCTGGCCCAAGGTTCGGTCACCATCAACGGCAAGGCCGTCGCCGGGCCGGCGCCGCTGGTCTATTCGCTGGTCGGCGCCTATCCGATCATCTCCGGTCAGGTCAGCCAGACCGGCGTCTCGTTCTACGTGACCAACGGCGTCACCGGCCAGTTCCTGCTGAACCTGGCGCAGAACCAGTCCTACCTCGTGGTCGCCAACGTCGTGCCGAACGGCTCGCATACCGATCCGGTGGTCGGCAACGAGAGCCTGTCGGGCACGTTGCGCGCGGTCATCACCACCGGCACCGGCCCGGTGATGGACCTGACCATCTCGCCGTTCAGCGAGGCGATGACCCAGGTGATCATGGGCGAGACCGCGGCCCAGCAGCCGCAGCTGATCACCCCGGCGCTGATCGCCACGGCCCAGGCCAAGGCCGCGACCTACCTGATGTCGGTCGATCCGCTGACCACCACGGCGCTCAATGCGTCGTCGACGAGCGACATGGCCACGGCCACCCCGGCGCAGAAGCTGTTCGCGCTGGCGCTGGCCGGCCTGTCGCAGGCCCGCACCAATACCAATCGCACCCTGACCAGCCTGATCCAGCAGAATGCCGCGCTGATCCAGGCCGGCGGCTCGCTGCTCGATGCCGGCGGCGGCTTCTCGGCCGATCCGGAAAACGAGGATCCGCTCGGCACGCTCGCGGCGATGCAGCGCGGCGTCTCCGGCTTCGTCGCCAGCGCCCAGAACAAGTCGGGCGTGACCAGCCTCTACAACCTCGCCCGGACCGTGCTGGGCGGCGCGCCGCAGGGCGGCACCGTCGGTGCGCCGTGGACCGCGGCCTGCGAAACCTCGGTCACCGCCGACCTCGCCACCCGTTTCCAGCTGCCGCAGACCGGGCTGGACAAGAGCCTGTGGAAGACGCCCGCGGCCTACGGCAATCTGAGCTGGGGGCCGTCGCCGCTGGTCTATCCCACCGTGTCGATCCCGACCGGCTGCGACCCGACGACCTGGCAGCAGAAGCGCATCCTCGCCGCCGCATCGCTGATCGTGCAGCAGCAGTTCAACTACTGCCACCACTACATCCCCGCCTGGGATTCCAAGGGGCTGCTGTTCGGCGGCCAGGCGTCCTATTGCTATAGCGGCACGAACTCGAGCGCCGGGGCCGGGGCGTCGGCGGTTTCCGCCAACCAGGCCACCCAGATGGGCGTCGACTGCTCGAACTTCTCGGCCTTCCTCTACAACTTCGCCTTCGGCGGCATCCGCTTCACCGGCGACGTGCAGTCGCAGGGCGGCACGATGGCCGGCGCGGCGGCGGCCAACAACTACGGCACCGCCTGGGCGCCGGGCACCGCCTTCGCCCGTCCGTCCAACATGACGGCGCTGATCACCCCGGGCAGCGCGGTCTATCAGCAATATCCGTTCCAGCCGGGCGACCTGCTGTTCATCGGGCCGACCGAGGCCAGCGCCCTGCAGGGCAAGATCAGCCATGTCGTGATCTGGACCGGGCTGCGTGCGCCCGACGGCCGCTACCTGACGGTGGAAAGCTACGGTGTCGTCAACGACACGCCCAGCGGCAAGGTCTCGGCCCAGTCGCCGATCCCGAATTCGTTCCTGACGAACTCGGCCGCGGCGACCGGCTACAGCAGCGCCTATATCAACAATTCAGGCCCGAACATCCGCTATTTCGAAGGCACGTTCCGGGCCACCAACCTCGTCCACTATCGCCGCGTCATCGGCTCGTAACGAAGCGCACCGTCCCGCTCAGGGCTTGGCCCGGGGCCAGCGTCGCAAGACCGCTGGCCCCGGGTTCGCGGGCTTCGACCGCGAAGGGGTCGGGGACATGCGTGACCGGCTCGACCGCGCCATGCACGTGGCTCAGCGGGCTTGCCACCATCACATGGGCAAAGACGGGATCGGCGGTCATCGCCACCGTCAAACCACGGTCCGGCCAGTCCAGCACTGCCCGGCCGTCCCAGCCCGACAGGCAGTGATCCAGCCCGAGCGTGGCGAAGTCGCCGCCCCGGTCGAGGGCGAGGGCGGCCGGTAACGGTCCGGCCGTGGTCGGCAGCTTGCGGTCGTCGCGTTGCCAGAGCCGGTCGGCCGCGACGGTCAGGCGCGTGCCCGTGCCCAGCGCGAAATAGGGATGCAGGCCAAGGCCGGCGGGTGCCGGGACCGTCGCCCGGTTCTCGATGGTCAGCGTGACGGCGAGCCGGCCGGGCTGCCAGTCGAAGCGCTGGGTGGCGCGATAGGGAAAGGGCCAGGCGCCGTCGGCCCGGCCATCATGGTCATGGACCAGCACGGCGTGGCCGTCGTCGTGCCCGGCGACCGCCCAGCCTGCCTGAAAGCCTTCGCCGTGTACCGCGTGCGGCTCGCCGGGGAAGTTCGGGCGCAGCCGGTGTTCGATGCCATGCCAGGTGAACCGGCCATCGGCGATCCGGTTGGAGAACGGTACCAGCGGAAAGGCGCCGAGGCGCCGGGCGTTGCCCGAGGCCAGGGCCGCATCGTCGGCCGGGCGGAAGATGTCCTGCCCCCCGGCGCGAAAGCGGGCGATGCTGCCGCCCGCGCCGGGCAGCAGCATCACCCCGTCGATATCGGGATCGCCCAGGATTACCCGCTCGTCCATCATTGCCCCGCTGATCCGGTCCGGGGCGGGAGAATAGGCGGCGGCGGGATCCGCGCCAAGCGCGGCGGGCGTTATTCCTTCCCCGGATCCTTGACCGCCTCGACCTTGTCGAACTCGACGTTGACGACGCGGCCGTCGACCTTCTCGGTGCGGCGGATGTAGATGGTCTGGACGATGTCGCGGGTTTCCGCATCGATGCTGATCGGACCGCGCGGGCTTTCGACCGCCATGCCCTTCAGCGCGGCCATCACCTGGTCGCCGTCCAGCGCGCCGGCCGGCTGCTTCTTCAGGGCGGCATCGAGCACGGTCAGGCCGTCATAGGCCGCGACCGACATGTAGCTCGGCCTGATGTCGTTGCCGAACTGGTCGCGATAGGCGGCGACATAGGCCTTGTTCTTGGCCGAGTCATGGACCATCGAATAATGGTGGGCCGTGATCAGCCCGATCGGGGTGTCGCCCATCGCGTCGAGGAAGCTGTCGTCGGTGGCCTCGCCGGTCGCGATCAGCTTGACGCCGGCGGCCCGCAATCCGGCTTCGTCGGCCGCCTTGATGAAGGCGTTGGGCAACTGGCCCGACGGGAAGAAGAAGAACACCGCCTGCGGCTTGGCATCCTTGATGCGCTGGATGTAGGCCGAGAAGTCCGGGTTGTTCAGCGGCACCTTCAGCGACCCGGCGATCTTGCCGCCGCCGGCACGGAACGCCTTGGTGAAGGCCGTCTCGGCGTCGATGCCGGAGGCATAGTCGGAGACGACGACGAAGCTTTCGGTGATGCCGTTCTTCAGCGCCCATTGCGCCATCGGCGCCGAGACCTGGGGCACGGTGAACGAGACGCGGGCGATATAGGGCGAGCGGATGGTGACGGCCGAGGACGCGGCATTCATCACGATCGTCGGGATCTTGGCCTGGCTCGAGATCGCGGCGACCGCGAAGGCGTTGGGGCTGAAATCGAGGCCGACGATGACGTCGACCTTGTCACGGACCACCAGTTCCTGGGCGAAGCGCTTGGCCGTATCCGGCGCCGCGCCGGAGGTGTCCTTGCGGACCAGTTCGACCGGGCGACCGGCGAGCTGGCCACCATGTTCCTTCAACCAGACCGCCATGCCGTTGTCGAACTGCCGGCCGTAATCGGCATAGGGGCCGGTCCAGGTGGCAATGACCCCGATCTTCAGCGGGTCGGCCGCCTGGGCCGCGCCGGCCAGGCCGAGGCCGACCAGGGCGGAGGCGGCGAGGAGAGTGGCTCTACGCGTGAACGTCATGACTGTCTCCGGCAATGAACTTGGTTGCACCACATCCCTGAGGTGCCTGCGTGTCCCTTTTTCAGAACATCTCGAAATATTCACGCTGCTCCCACTCGCTGACCTCGAGGTCGTAGCGTGCGAGCTCGGCCCGCTTGATCTGGATGTAGTAGTCGACGAACTGCTTGCCGAAGCCCTCGGCAAACAGCGGCGAGGCCTCGAGCTCGGCCAGCGCTTCGGCCAGGCTGCGCGGCAGTGACGGCGCCTGGGTCTCGTAGGGCGTGTCGGCCGACGGGCCGGGATCGGCGGCGGTCGCGATGCCGTCGAGGCCCGCCAGGACCTGCGAGGCCATGTAGAGATAGGGGTTGGCGGCCGGCTCGCCGATGCGGTTCTCGATGCGCGAGGCCGGATCACCCGCGGCGCCCAGCACGCGCAGCATCACCCCGCGGTTGTCGCGGCCCCAGACCACGCGGTCGGGCGCGAGCGAATAGGGGCGATAGCGCTTGTAGCCGTTGATCGTCGGCGTCGAGAAGACCGCGGCCGACCGGGCATGGCGCAGCAGGCCGGCGAGGTAGTGGCGCGCGACGCCGGAGAGCATCTCGTTCCCCTCCGGCACGAAGGCGTTGGCGCCGGTGCGCCGGTCGCGCAGCGACTGGTGCAGGTGCCAGCCGGACGAAACCGTATTGGCGATGCGCGGCCGGCTCATGAAGGTTGCGTGATAGCCGTGCCGCCGCGCGATCTGCTTCACCGCGCTGCGAAACAGGACCATGTTGTCGGCAGGGGCCAGGCCGACCCCGGGATCGAAGGTGAATTCGAACTGGCTCGGCCCCAGCTCGCATTCCATCGTGCGCAGCGGCAGGCCCAGGGCCTGGACGTCGCGCCGCAGGATGTCGACGACCGGCTCGATCAGGTCGTAGCGCTGTTCGGTCAGGTACTGGTAGCCGGGGCTGAGCAGCGAGACGTCGGGGGCCATGCCCGGCTGGCCCATGCTGCCGACCTCGTGCGGTTGCAGCCGCGGGTCGTTCAGCTTGAAGACATGGAACTCGACTTCGAGGCCGGCCATGAAGTCGTAGCCGCGCTCGGCCAGCCGGTCGAGTACGCCGCGATAGAGCCGGCGGGTCGAGAACGGCACCGGGCGGCCGTCGGCGAAGTAGAGGTCGCACAGCATCCAGCCGGTGCCGGGCGCCCAGGGCAGGGTGCGGAACGTGGTCGGGTCCGGCACCATCAGCACGTCGGCTGCGCCTTCCATCTCGCGCATGCCGAAGCCGCCGCCGGCGGTGAAGACCGGGAAGACCGTCTTGTGCGAGGTGTCCTTGGCCAACAGCGTCGTGGTGACCGTGCAGCCGGCCCGCATCGTCGAGGCGCAGGCGGCGGCCACGATGGTCTTGCCGCGCAGTACGCCATGCTGGTCGGCAAAGGAGAGGCGGATGCTGTGCAGGCCGTCGGCGGCGACGCGCTTCTCGACCTCGGCGGCGGCGCGGACCTGCTCGTCGGACCACAGCCCGTGGGCGTCGACCAGCGCCATCACGCCGCGCTCCGCGCCCAGGGGGCGCCCTGGCGGCGGCGGGCGTCGATCTCCTGCCAGAACTGGGTCCAGCCGTCCTTCGGGCCGATGCCGTCGACGGTCGCCGGGCCGCGGAGCTGGGCGGCCTCGGCGGCGTCGAGCACCATCAGCGGGCGTTCGCCGCGCCCGGCCTGCTCGATCGCCTCGACCAGGATGCGGCGGTAGAGGGCGATGCCCTTGTCGGAGGTGCCGAGATGTTCGCGCGTACGGTCCTGGATGGCACCCTGGCTTTCCACCGCCCACTGGTCGTGGACATTGATGTCGTGGCCCATGCCGGTATAGGTCTGGGTCCGCTGCTCGGCCACGTCGAAGCCGTAGTTGTTCGACTTGTTCAGGCGGGGCTTGTAGTCGGGCAGGGTGTAGAGGGCGAGGCGCTGGTCGCGCATCTGCTGCTTGTCGACCGGCGTGGAGAAGCTGGTGAAGATCGCATACCAGTAGCAGGACACGTCGTCGATCGGCACGTGCCACTGGGTGATCGTCATCTCGGCCGACATCGGGATGACGAAGGCGTGCGGGAACAGCTGGTTGGTGACGCGTACATGCGTATGCGCCTCGTCGAGGTGCCGCAGCGCGGTCAGCCGCATGCCCCAGGGGGTGCGCTCGACCTCGATCTGCGGCCGGCCGTATTCGCGCAGCACCTTGGTCATCGGCATGTCCGAGCCGGCCGAGGCGGCGCGGAACTGCTTGCCGTAGCTGTCCTCGGGATTCTCGTCCTCGAAGAAGCGATGCAGGTAGGACGCGTGGGCCGGGTCGATGCCGACCTCGAGCGCCTGCAGCCAGTTGCACTCGAGCAGGCCCTTGAAGGCGAAGGTGTAGGCATCCGGCGCCTCGAAGCAGTCGAGGGCGGGGAAAGCCGGGGCGTCGCCGGCGCCGACATAGGCGAAGATGATGCCGCTGCGCTCGACCACCGGATAGGACTGCTGGCGGATGCGGGTGCACATGCGCGAGCCTTCCGGTTCGGCCGGCGTCTCCAGGCATTGCCCCGTGGTGTCGAACAGCCAGCCGTGGAACGGGCAGCGCAGCCCGCCATCCTCCAGCCGGCCCATCGCCAGGTCGGCGCCGCGATGCGGGCAATCGCGATCGAGCAGCCCGAGCCGCCCCTGCTCGTCCCGGAACAGCACGAAGTCCTGGCCCAGCAGCTTGACGGCCTTGACCGGCCGGTCGCCGGCCAGTTCGTCGGCCAGCGCCACCGGCTGCCAGTAGAGCCGCATCAGCTTCCCGGCCGGGGTGCCCGGACCGATCCGGGTGATGAGATCGTTCTGCTCGGCGCTGATCATGGCTGGCATCTCCCGTGCTGGCTCAGTTTGTTCGATTAACGAACGTTGGTGCGATAATACGATTTGGCGGTCAATCGTGCAAGGGCAAAGCATCGCGGCCGGCGCAGGCATGCCGACCGGCGCGCACCTCCACGGTGCCGGCCGGGCCCAGGGGAAATCGCAGGGAGCTAGGTCGTGGAACGTTCGATCGGCAGGGTGACGGTGAAGGTGCTGCCGGCACCTTCGCTGCTCGTCACCTCGATCGCGCCGCCGTGCAGCTCGACGATGGTGCGGGCGAGGGTCAGGCCGATGCCGGTGCCGCTGAACCCCTGGGCGTTGGCCGCGCGGTAGAAGCGGTCGAAGATGCGGGGCAGGTCGGCCGGCGCGATGCCGACGCCGAAGTCGGTCACCGCGATCTCGGCCATGCCGTTGCCTGTCCTGCCGGTGACGATGACGCGCTCGGTGCCCGGCGCGTATTTGATCGCGTTGGACAGCAGATTGCCGATCACCTGGTCGAGCAGCATGGCATCGCCGGTGATGACCGAGGGCAGACCGGTCAGATCGGCCTCGACGCGGGGCCCGTCGCTGTTCTCGTTGGCGCGGTCGCAGGCTTCGCGCACCAGTCCCGCGATATCGCAGGGCCCCATGTCGGCCCGGATCCGCCCGGCCTCGGTGCTGGCGGCGCCCAGGATCGTTTCGATCAACCCGGCCATGCGCCCGACGGTGCGGCGGATACGATCAAGCCGGCCTTTGAGTTCGTCGGCCTCGGGCAGCTTGCCGTCGCGCGGTGTCAGCAGGCGGGCGTTGACGTCGATGATGGCGAGGGGGGTGCGGAACTGATGCGAGGCCATCGACACGAACGAGCGCTGCATCGCCGCCAGGTCGCGCTCGCGCGCCAGTTCCGTTGCCAGCGCGCCCTCGGTACGCTTGAAGTCCGACACGTCGCTCCAGCACATCACCAGGCCGCCATCGGGCGACGGTGTGATCGCCAGATGCAGCCAGCGGCCGTCGGGCAATTGGCGCACCTGGTCGATCGGGCGCGACGGCTCGCGCCCGGCCAGGCGCTGGGCGAACCAGTAGAGGTCGAGACCGAAGCGCCGCGGTTCGGCGTTGAAGACTTCCGACAGCGTCGCCCCCGGGCGCAACGCCGGGGCGGCGACGGGGAAGAGTTCGGCGAAGCGGGGATTGGCGACGATCAGCCGCCCGTCCGGATCGAAGACGACGAAGGCGTCGGAGGCGACGCCGAATGCCGCGGCCAGCCGCTCCTCGGCGCGGCGCAGGTCGGCTTGCAGGCGTTCCGAATAGAGCTGTACCAGAATCGTGCACAGGCTGACCGAGAACAGGACGACCTCGGCCATGAAGATCGCGGTGGTGGAGTTGGGCTGGGTCAGGTCGTAGGCGGCGTCGAGGAGGAAGAAGCGCGCCGCCCGATAGAGTTCGAGCTGGCTGTGGAGCACCAGCAGCACGCCCAGCGCGATACGGGTTGCCCGGGATCCGAGGCCCGGCCCCGACAACAGCCGCCAGCCCGTCGTCAGGCAGCCCAGCGCCCCCCAGCTCGCGACGGCGACGGTGCGCGCCGGCAGGGACGGGCTCAGCCACAGGAAATAGAACAGCACCAGAATCGCCACGGTCGCCGCCACGGCGTGCAGCCGCCACAAGGTGGGGCGCCCGGCCAGCAGCAGCGCGCCGTTCAGGGCGGCGACCTGGCCGCAGGTGATCAGGGCATTGCCCAGCGCAATCGAGATCAGTCCGGGCAGGACCGATCGCAGCGCGCCGAGCGTCAGCCCGACCGCGATCGCCGACAGCCCGATCTTGATTTCCGCGGTGCCGGCAAACCCGCTGCCCCGCCACAACCCGACGACCAGCAGCGCAACGACGGCGTTCACCGCGGTGGCGACGATAAACAGCGTCGCGGTGTCGAGCATCATCGGTAGGTTGGCGCCAGGGGGCTCACGTCCCGGTTATAGCAACAACAAGCAATTCGCGTCACCTGAGCATTAGCGCGACGATGTCGGCGGCCGGCCGCACGTCGCCATGGTCGCGCGCGATGTCGCGCAGGACCTTCGTGTCGGCCACCGTCGTCGCGTCGCTGCAGACGATGACGCGGAAACCCGCCTCGAAGGCGTCTCGGGCGGAAGCCGTGGCGGCGATGCCGCTGCCGGCCAGGACGACGGTGTCGAGCCCGTGGGCGCCGAGCCAGTCGGGCAGCGAGCAGTTGCCGGGAAAGAAAGCGCTGTACCCGGCCTTGTGGGCCATCCAGTCGGACGGTTCGGGGCAGAGGCCGTCGGCGATCCCGCTGTCCGGCGCACCGGGTTCCATCCGTTCGGTCGCCAAGGCCAGGGCCTCGCCGCCCAGTATCGCATCGGCGGCGTCCGACGATCGCCAGCTTGCCGGCGGCGTCGGCTTGATCCAGCAGATCGTGGCGCCCGCGGCGCGTGCCCCGGCCGCCAGGGTTTCGATTGCGGCCGTGACGATCGGGTTTCCATCGAGGGCGGACGGCACCGCATCGAGCACGACGACCGCGGTACGGCCAGGCTCGATCGCCGGAAAGGCGTGGAGTCGGCCACGGCGCCCGACCAGCAGCCGTACGAGGCCGGCGTCGTAGATCTCATCCATGCGGTGTTGTCCGGGCCTTGCAGTTGCGTCGCGATCAAACTATTGCTGACGAACAACAGTTCGTTAATTGAACACTGTATCGACAACTTCGTGTACGGAATGCTTGTGCGCGGGGCAACAATATCAAGGGCGATGGCGCGGATTTGATCGCTGCCGCCCCGGGGAAATGCAGGGATCGAACGATGGCGCGACTGCGACAGGCCGACGCCGAGAAGCGTCAGGAGAATGATTTCGGGCCGGATTTCTCGGAGGCGCTGGCCCGTGGCCTGACCGTCATTACCGCCTTCGATGCCGAGCGCCGGCAGATGACGCTGTCGGACGTGGCCAAGGCGATCGATCTGCCGCGGGCGACGACGCGGCGGGCGCTGTTCACGCTGACCCGGCTGGGCTATGTCGAGACCGATGGCAAGCTGTTCCGGCTCAGCCCCCGCATCCTGCGCCTGGCCGCCGCCTATCTGACGTCGAACGCCGTGTCCACGATCCTGCAGCCGGCTTGCGAGCGGCTGTGCAAGCAGTTTGCCGAGGCCTGCTCGGCCGCGGTGCTCGACGGCCAGGACGTGGTGATGATCGCCCATGCCTCGCCGCCGCGCTTCATTGCGGTCGGGCCGGGCGTCGGCTTTCGCCTGCCGGCCTTCTGCACGTCGCTCGGCCGGGTGCTGCTCGGCGCGCTGGACGATGCGGCGGTGGATCGCTTTCTCGACGATCTGCAGCCGGCGGCGCCGACGCCGCGCAGCCTGACCCGGCGCGACGATCTGCGCGCCGCCATCGTCGCGACCCGCGCGGCCGGCTACTCGCTGGTCGATCAGGAGGCCGAGTTGGGCTTCCGCTCGATCTCGGTGCCGGTCCAGCGCTTCGATGGCGCGGTCGTCTGCGCGATCAATGTCGGCGTCCGGGCCGAGCAGGTGGCGACCGGGCGCATGATGGAGGAATTCCTGCCCGTGCTGCGCCGCGAGGCGGCCGACCTCAAGGACCAGCTTTTCTAACCTGTCTCGACGCGGAAGTCGCTGCGCTGCCGCCAGATCCGCCCCGGCCGCAGGATCGCGTCCGGAAATTGCGGGTGGTTCGGTCCATCGGGAAACAGTTGGGGTTCGAGGGCGAGGCCGGCATAGGGAAAGTGATGCTGGCCGCCGATGCCCGGCCCCAGCGCCTTCACCCCCCGCCCGTCATAGACCTGCAGCCCCGGCGCATCGGTGGTGACGGTCAGCCGCGTGCGGCCGTCGGCCGAGGTGACGATCGCCGCCGGACCGTCGCCCGACAGGACAAAATTGTGGTCCAGCGCGATATCGATCGGCCGCGCCGCCCGGAAATCGTAGGGCGTGCCGGCGACCGACGTGACGGCGCCGGTCGGGATCAGCGCGTCGTCGACCGGGGTATAGGAGGCGGCACCGATCTGCAGCCGGTGGCTGCGGATGTCGGCGCCGTCCTCCAAGGTGAAATAGGAGTGATGGGCGAGGTTCACCGGCGTCGCCGCGTCGGCCTTGGCCTCCAGCTCGATTCGCAAGGTCGCCGGTGCCACCAGCGTGTAGGTGCAGCGTGCCTCGACCGCGCCGGGATAGCCCTGGTCGCCGTCGGGCGAGGTCAGTGCCAGCGTGACCGACGCCGCGTCATGAGCCACGATCCGCCACGGCTGATGCGAGAAGCCCCTGATGCCGCCATGCAGGTGGGTGCGGCCCGCCTCGTTCAGGGTGAGCTGGTGGTCGCGGCCATCGAGCCGGAAGCGGCCGCCGGCGATGCGGTTGGCATGGCGGCCGGCGATGGCGCCGAAATACGACGGATTGGCCAGGTAGTCGTCGAGGCGCTGATAGCCCAGCACCACCCGCCGCCGCCGCCCGCCGGGGCCGGGCACGACGAGGTCGCGCAGCGTGGCGCCCCAGTCGAGGACCGAGGCGGTGCTGCCGTCCGGCCCGGTCAGTCGGATTTCCTGCATGGTCAGACCCATCCCCCGTCGACGGTGAATTCCTGGGCGGTGCAGCCGGCGCTGTCGTCGGCGGCGAGGAACAGCGCCATGCTGGCGACGTGATGCGGCTGCAGCCGGAATTTCAGCGACTGGGCGGCCAGGATCTGGCCGTCGGCCTCCGGCCCGGTCCACAGCCGCCGCTGGCGCTCGGTCTCGATCGCGCCGGGCAGGATCGTGTTGACCCGGATATTGTCGGGGCCGAGATCGCGGGCGAGGCTGCGGGTCAGGCCGTGGATCGCGGCCTTGGCGGTGGTGTAGGCGACGAGGCCGCCCAGGCCGACCTTCCAGCTGATCGAGCCGAGATTGACGATCGCGCCGCCGCCGCGCCGCCGCATCTGCGGGATCGCCGCCTGGGCCGCGAAGAACTGCGGCCGCAGGTTGATCGCCATGCGGTCGTCCCAGTAATCCGGCGTCACCATCGACCAGTCATGGCGGTCGTCGGAGGCCGCGTTGTTCACCAGCACGGCGATATCGCCGAGCTGTTCGCCGGCCGCGGCGACGGCGCGCCGCAGGGTGTCGACCTCGCGGATGTCGCAGGGCAGGAACAGCGGTGCATTGTCCAGCCGCTCGACCAGTTCGGCGGCCGCGTCGAGATCGATGTCGACGAAGGCGACCTGCGCCCCTTGCGTGACGAAACTTTCGACGAGGCAGGCGCCGATGCCGCTGGCCCCGCCGGTGACGAAGACCGTCCGCCCGATGAGCGACGGGTAGCGCGCCGTCATCAGGTGATCCTCTCGCCGCCGGCGAACACGGTCTGGCCATCGTCGCGGGCGATGGCAACGAGCGTCAGCCCGGCGGTGGCGGCGAGATCGAGCGCCAGGCCGGAGGGCCCGGAGACCGCGACCAGCATTTCGATGCCGTAGGCGACCGCCTTCTGCACCATCTCGTAGGAGCAGCGGCTGGTGATCAGGCAGAAACCGCCGGCCGGATCGATGCCGGCCCGCATCAGCGCGCCGACCAGCTTGTCGAGGGCGTTGTGGCGGCCGATATCCTCGCGGGCCAGCAGGATCCGGCCCGCGGTATCGGCCCAGGCGGCCGCATGCACCGAATGGGTCTCGCGGTTCAGGGGCTGGTGGTCGGCCAGGTCGCGTACGGCGGCGACGATACTGGCCCTGGGAACGCTCAGCCGCCGCGGCACGGTCTCGATCACCGGCTTGACCTTGGCCAGCGCGTCGACGCCGCAGAGGCCGCAGGCCGAGCCTGCGGTCAGCCGGCGCGGGCGGGCGGTCGTCTCGAGCCAGCTGTCGGCCAGGGTGATCGCGATCTCCATGCCCTGGTCGGTCGGGTTCACCGCGACCCGGTCGATCTCGCCGCCATGCGCGATCATCCCGTCGGTCAGCGAAAAGCCGTAGGCGAAGTCCTCGAGGTCGGCGGGTGTCGCCATCATCACGGCGTAGGAGACGTCGTCATAGACCATGGCCACCGGCAATTCTTCCGGCACGGCAAGCGATACCCCCTCGGCCTGGCCGAGGCGGCGGGCGGGAACGGAACGGGCGAGACGCGTCATGCCGGTCAGTCTATCAGGCGGATCGGCGCCGCGCTGCCCTGCGCTGCGGCGACCTCGCCGATCACGGCGGCCGTACAGCCGGCGTCGCGCAGTGCGGCCAGGCAGGCCTCGACCTGTTCGGTGGCGACGCCGGCCAGGAACCCGCCGGCGGTCTGGGGATCGTAGAGCAGGGCGATCCTTTCGGCCGGCGCGGCCGAGGCATTCTCGACCGCTACCCCCTGGTGGAGATTGGCGGGGGCGAGCGACGAGGCGTGACCGGCGCGCAGGCAGTCGAGCGCACCGGGCAGGGCAGGGACCGCAGCGGGCGACAGGGTGGCGGCAAGGCCCGCGGCCCGCAGCATTTCCAGCAGATGGCCGATCAGGCCGAACCCCGTGACGTCGGTGACGCCGGCGGCGCCATGGTCCCGCAGGATGCGGGCCGGTGCCGCGCCGGGCTGGTCGAGGCTCGCCAGTGCCGCATCGATCCATGGACCGGTCGCGGCCCCCCTCATCGCCGCGGCAAACAGGGTGCCGATGCCGAGCGGCTTGGTCAGGATCAGGCGATCGCCCCGGCGCAACCCGCCCTTCACGGTCAGCCGGCCGGGATCGGCATGGCCGTTGACGGTCAGGCCGAAGGCAAGCTCCAGCCCTTCGCCGCTATGGCCGCCGATCAGCCCGGCCCCGGCAGCGGCCAGGACGTCGTCGGCGCCGGCCAGCAGGGCGCGCAGATCGGCTTCCTGGGCGGCCTCGGACGCGGGCGCGAGGCTGGCGATGGCCAGGGCGCTCGCCGGTTCGGCCCCCATGGCATAGAGATCGCCCAGCGCGTGATGGGCGACGATGCGGCCGAACCGGTAGGGGTCGTCGACCAGGGCGGGCAGGAAATCGACCGACGTGACCAGCACCCGTCCCGGCGGCAGGGCGACGACGGCGGCATCGTCGGGCTGGTCCAGGCCGACCGCCATGCCGGGCAGGTTGCGGCGGGGCAGGTCGGACAGCACGCGGCGCAGCAGGTCGGGCCCGAGCTTGGCGCCGCAGCCGCCGCAGCGCATCGCCGGCATCTTCATGCCGGCACCGGCGGCCATCGGCGGCATCCGGTACATGGCCATGAAGCGGCGGTCGATCCGGTCCTTCCAGCGCCAGACCCAGTCGCCTTCGGCGGCGAAGATGCCGCGCGCGGCGACGGCATGCCGAGCGCCGGTCGAGATCAGGGTCAGAAAGCGCCGCTGGGGACGGTAGGGCCGCAGCGGTACGGTCCGCAGCGCGCGCCGCAGGTTGGCGGCGAGCACCGGGCCCTGCCGGACGGCATAGACGCCCGATTTGGCGAGCGGCCGGGGCGTGAAGGCAGCGCAATCGCCGGCCGCGAAGACAGCCGGGTGGCTGGTCGACCGCAGTGTCGCATCGACCGCGACGAAGCCGCGCTCGTCGATCGCGAGGCCGCTGTCGCGCAGCCAGGGGGCTGGGGCGGCGTCGATTGCGCAAAGCACGGCGTCGGCCGCGATCCGGCGGCCATCGGCGAGAACGGCATGATCGGCGCCGACCGCCGCCAGCGCTGCCGGGATCAGATCGATGCCGGCTTCGGCCATCGCCCGGGCCAGCCGGGCCCGTACGCCGGCGCGATGGCGCGGCAGCAGGCCTTGTGAGCCGGCGGCCAGAACGAAGCGGACATGGCCGAGATCGCGCAGGCGGTGGCGCAGGCTCAGCGCCAGTTCGACCCCGCCGGCCCCGCCCCCGGCGATCAGGATCCGCCCTTCCGGTTGCCGGCGCAGCCTTGCCTCGATCGCTTCCCAGCGGTCGAGGAACGCGTCGACCGGCTTGACCGGCAGGGCATGCTCGCGCGCGCCGGGGATGACGTCGAGCCGCGGGGTCGAGCCGATGTCGAGCGACAGGACGTCATAGGCGAGCGGCGGCCGCCCGGCACAGTGCAGCAGGCGGGCGGAGGGATCGAGGCCGGTCGCGGCGGCGCGGATCAGCCGGGCGCGGGCGCTGCGGGCCAGCGGCTCGAGATCGATATGGCAGTCCTCGCGCCGGTAGTGGCCGGCGAGGTAACCCGGCAGCATCCCGGAATAGGGCGTCAGCGTCGCCGTGCTGACGACGGTCAGCCGCACGCCCGGTTCGGGGCCCAGCGCGAAGCGCCGCAGGACCTCGATATGGGAATGGCCGCCGCCGACGAGGACGAGGTCGCGGACAGGACGTTCCGGTGGCATCGCGGGCATGTGTTCGACTATCGCGGGAAATCCCGGGTCGCGCAATTGACACGGTCCGGGACAAGTGTACGCTGCACTTCAACAAACGATCAGTTCGCTGGTTTAGAGTCGCGGGTCTGGGATTGCTGCCGTATTGGCTTACCCCCGTTTCTGAGTGCTTCGCGTTCACGGCAGTCGCAGTGCCCGTCCGGCTCGAACGAGACCTCTGGGAGGAGGCTGGGGCATGGGTGCGATGTCGGTTTCCCGTCGTCAATTCTTCCGCTATTCCGGTGCGGCGCTCGGCGCTTCGTCCTTGACTGCGCTGGGCTTCTCGCCCACGCCGGCGCTGGCCCAGGTCAGGCCGTTCAAGCTGGCCCGCACCACCGAGACCCGGAACACCTGCCCCTACTGCTCGGTGTCCTGCGGCGTGCTGATGTATTCGACCGGTGACCGGGCCAAGAACTCGCGGTCGTCGATCATCCATATCGAGGGCGACCCGGACCACCCGGTCAATCGCGGCACGCTGTGCCCGAAGGGTGCGGCACTGCTCGACTTCGTCCATGCCCCGACGCGGCTGACCTATCCGGAATACCGCGCGCCCGGCGCCAAGGAGTGGAAGCGGGTGTCGTGGGACTTCGCGCTGGACCGCATCGCCCGGCTGATGAAGGACGATCGCGACAAGAACTTCATCGCCAAGAACCAGGCCGGCCAGACGGTGAACCGCTGGACCTCGACCGGCATGCTGGCGGCCTCGGCCTCCTCGAACGAAACGGCCTTCCTGACCTACAAGGTCGTGCGCTCGATGGGGATGATCGTCTTCGATAACCAAGCCCGAGTATGACACGGACCGACGGTGGCCAGTCTGGCCCCAACTTTCGGCCGCGGCGCGATGACCAACACCTGGGGGGACATCAAGAATACCAACCTGGTGGTGATCATGGGCGGCAATGCCGCCGAGGCGCATCCGTGCGGCTTCAAATGGGTGACCGAGGCCAAGGCGCATAACGCCGCCAAGCTGCTGGTCATCGATCCGCGCTTCACCCGCTCGGCCGCCGTCGCCGACCTCTACATGCCGATCCGGCCGGGCACCGACATCGCCTTCCTGGGCGGCGTCATCAAGTACCTGCTGGACAACGACAAGATCCAGAAGGAATACGTCCTCAACTATACCAACGCCGCCTATATCGTTAAGCAGGGCTACGGCTTCCAGGAAGGGCTGTTCTCCGGCTGGAACGAGGAGCGCAAGGACTACGACAGGTCGAGCTGGGATTACGAGCTGGACGAGCAGGGCTACGTCAAGATCGACAACACCCTGACCGACCCGCGCTGCGTCTACCAGCTGATGAAGCAGCATTACAGCCGCTACACGCCCGAGATGGTCGAGCGCATCTGCGGCACGCCCAAGGACAAGTTCCTGATGGCGGCGCAGTGGATGGCCGAGACCTCGGCCCCCGACAAGGCGATGACCTCGATGTACGCGCTGGGCTGGACCCAGCATTCGAAGGGGTCGCAGAACATCCGCGCGATGGCGATGGTCCAGCTGCTGCTGGGCAATATCGGCGTCGCCGGCGGCGGCATGAACGCGCTGCGCGGCCATTCGAACATCCAGGGCCTGACCGATCTCGGCCTGATGTCGAACCTGCTGCCCGGCTATCTCAACCTGCCGGTCGACGCCGAAGTCGACTACGCCACCTATATCGGCCGGCGCAACTTCAAGCCGATGCGTCCCGGCCAGCTGAGCTACTGGCAGAACTATTCGAAGTTCTTCGTCTCCTTCCAGAAAGCCATGTACGGCAAGGCGGCGACGAAGGACAACGAGTTCGCCTATCAGTGGCTGCCCAAGCTCGACGTCGTCTACGACGTGCTGCGCGCGTTCGAGCTGATGCACCAGGGCAAGCTGAACGGCTATATCTGCCAGGGCTTCAACCCCCTGATGTCGTTCCCCAACAAGGCCAAGCTGACCGCCGCGCTGTCCAAGCTGAAGTTCCTGGTCACGATCGACCCGCTGTCGACCGAGACGTCGGAATTCTGGCAGAACCACGGCCGCTACAACGACGTCAAGCCCGAGGATATCCAGACCGAGGTGTTCCGCCTGCCCTCGACCTGCTTTGCCGAGGAGGAAGGCTCGCTGACCAATTCCGGCCGCTGGCTGCAGTGGCACTGGAAGGGGGCCGATGCCCCGGGCGAGGCGCGCGAGGATATCCGCATCATGGCGGACATCTACCGCCGGATCCGCGGCCTCTACGCCAAGGAGGGCGGGACGTTCGCCGATCCGGTGCTGAACCTGCACTGGCCCTACCGCCTGCCCGACGAGCCGACGGCCGAGGAGATCGCCCGCGAGACCAACGGCTATGTCGTCGAAAGCGTGCCGGACCCGAACGATCCGTCGAAGATGCTGCTGACCGCGGGCCTGCAGCTCGACGGCTTCGCCCAGCTGCGCGACGACGGCAGCACCGCCTGCGGCTGCTGGATCTATTCCGGCAGCTTCACCGAGCGCGGCAACATGATGGCCCGGCGCGACACCGCCGATCCCTATGACACCGGGCTGGCCCCGAACTGGGCCTGGTGCTGGCCGGCCAACCGCCGCGTCCTCTACAACCGCGCCTCCTGCGACGCGCAGGGCCAGCCGTTCAACCCGAAGCATCGCCTGGTCTGGTGGAACGGCAGTCGCTGGACCGGCCCGGACGTGCCGGACTTCGTCGTCACCTCCAAGCCGTCCGACGGCATGGGGCCGTTCATCATGAATGCCGAGGGTACCGCGCGGCTGTTCACCCGCGGCATGTTGCGCGAGGGACCGTTCCCCGAGCATTACGAGGCGATGGAGGCGCCGATCGCCAACCCGCTGCACCCGAAGGTGTCGGCCAATCCGGTCGCCCGGGTCTTTCCCGGCGACCGGGCGACCTTCGGCACGGCGGCCGACTTCCCCTATGTGGCGACGACCTACCGCCTGACCGAGCATTTCCACTACTGGTCGAAGCACACCAAGATCAACGCGATCCTGCAGCCGCAGCAGTTCGTCGAGATCGGCGAGGCGCTGGCGCGCGAGAAGGGGATCAAGGCGGGCGACTGGGTCCGGGTGCGGTCGAAGCGCGGCGACATCGAGGCGGTCGCGGTGGTGACCAAGCGCATCAAGGCCCTGCAGGTCGACGGCCGCACCGTGCATACGGTCGGCCTGCCGATCCACTGGGGTTTCGTCGGCCAGACGCGGAAGGGGTATGCCACCAACACCCTGACCCCGTTCGTCGGCGATGCCAATATCGAGACGCCGGAATTCAAGGCGTTCCTGGTCAATGTCGAACGCCTGTCGGCGCCGTCGGTCTGAGGGGGATTGAGCCATGTCCACGCTGCAATCCCTCGACATCAAGCGCCGCTCGGCCACCACCGCCCCGTCGCCCTCGGTGCGCGAGAGCGCCGAGGTCGCCAAGCTGATCGACATTTCCAAATGCATCGGCTGCAAGGCCTGCCAGGCCGCCTGCATGGAATGGAACGACCTGCGCGACGAGGTCGGCCACAATGTCGGCGTCTACGACAACCCGGCCGATCTGACCCCGGCCTCGTGGACCGTGATGCGGTTCAACGAGATCGAGGTCGGCGAGAACCTGGCCTGGCTGATCCGCAAGGACGGCTGCATGCATTGCAGCGAGCCGGGCTGCCTGAAGGCCTGCCCGTCGCCCGGCGCGATCGTGCAGTACGCCAACGGCATCGTCGACTTCATCTCGGAAAACTGCATCGGCTGCGGCTATTGCGTGAAGGGCTGTCCGTTCAACATCCCGCGCATCTCGGCCCGCGACCAGAAGGCCTACAAGTGCAGCCTCTGCTCCGACCGGGTCGCCGTCGGCCAGATTCCGGCCTGCGCCAAGGCCTGCCCGACCCAGGCGATCTATTTCGGCACCAAGACCGACATGAAGAACCATGCCGACGGGCGCCTGCAGGACCTGAAGTCCCGCGGCTACCAGACCGCGGCGCTGTACGATCCGCCCGGCGTCGGCGGCACCCACGTGATGTACGTGCTGCCCTATGGCGACCGGCCGACCGACTATAGCGGCCTGCCGGCCAATCCGCGGATCAGCCCGCTGGTCGAGCTGTGGAAGGGCATGGCCAAGCCGGTGGCGCTGGCCGGTATCGGCCTGGCCGCCCTGCTCGGCTTCTTCCACTACGTCACCAAGGGGCCGAACGAGGTCGAGGAGGAAGACGAGGAGAAGGCGCGTGCCATGGCCGACCGCGAGAACGGGGGCCGGTCGTGAAGGGCGGCGGCACCGTCGGGCGCTATACCGCCGGCTCGCGCGCCAATCACTGGCTGACGGCGATCTGCCTGATCCTGCTGGCCTTGTCGGGCATGGCATTCTTCCATCCGTCGCTGTTCTTCCTGACCGACCTGTTCGGCGGCGGGGTATGGACCCGGATCATCCATCCCTGGATCGGCGTCGTGCTGATGCTGTCGTTCCTCGGGCTGTTCCTCCGCTTCTGGCACCATAACCTCTGGCGGCGCGAGGATTCGCGGTGGATGGCCTCGATCAACGACGTGATCAACAACCGCGAGGAGCGGCTGCCCGAGGTCGGGCGCTACAATGCCGGGCAGAAGCTGGTGTTCTGGCTGATGTCGCTTGCCGTGCTGCTGATGTTCGTTTCCGGCCTGGTGCTGTGGGACGAGTACTTCGCGGCCTATTTCACCGTCGACCAGAAGCGCCTGGCCGGGGTGCTGCACGCCGCCGGTGCGGTGCTGTTCTGCTTCATCCTGATCGTCCACGTCTACGCGGCGTTCTGGGTCAAGGGAACGCTGAGGGCGATGACGCGCGGGTCGGTGACCGGCGGCTGGGCCTGGAAGCATCACCGCAAATGGCTGCGCGAGGAGATCCGGACGCCGGCCAAGGGCACCGGCGACTAGCGCGTTTCCCGATGATGGCGGAGGGTTGGTAGAGCGTTCATGCCCACAGGTAGCGTCGTCGACCAGGCCGATATCGGCACGTCAGCCAGCCCGCCCCCCTTCGTCCGCCTGCCCGATCTGCGCAACCGCTTCGCCCGCCGCGCCGCCCGGCTGGGCCATCTCGCCGATGGTCATCCGCTCGGCGATTACCTCGCCTTGCTGGCCCGCATCGCCGCCGCCCAGCAGGACGCGCTGGGGCGGCTGGGGCCGGGCACGATGCCGGCCGCGACCGGACGCACGCCGCTCGACCACAGGGCGCCGCGCGGCGACCAGGGCTGGCTGCCGGTGTTGCGCGGCATGCTGGCTGATCTGCGTCCGGACCTGACGCTGCCCGTCGATGTCGAGGCGCTGGCCGACCGGGTGCTGGCGCATGATCCCCGGCCCGACGACCTGGCGCTGGCGCCGTTCGTGCACGCCGCCCTCGAAGTCTGGTTCACCCGCATGGCCGCGATGCTCGACCCTGGCGATCTCGGCCACGAACGGTCGCTGACGACCTGTCCCGCCTGCGGCGCGCTGCCCGTCGCCTCGACCGTCGAGGCTACCGGGTCGCTCTCCGGCAGCCGCTATCTCCATTGCGGGCTGTGCGGCACTGCCTGGCATTTCCTGCGCGTCAAATGCGCGGTCTGCGAGGGAACCGCGGGCATCGCCTATCACGAGATCGAGGGGGGCGGCGGCGCCGCCAAGGCCGAGACCTGCGACGGCTGCGGCGCCTATGGCAAGATCTTCTATCTGGCCCGCGACGCCGCGACCGATCCGGTTGCCGACGATCTCGCCACCCTCGGCCTCGACCTGCTGGTCGGCGAGGCGGGCTGGGCACGCGCCTGGCCCAATCCCTATCTCGCCGCCGAACGGCCGCGATGACCTCGCCGCTGCCGTCGGTCGACCAGATCCTCGGCCGGCCGGAGGCCGCGGCGCTGATCGAGCGACATGGCCGCGCCGCGGTGCTGGGGGCGATTCGCGGCATCACCGCCGCCTTCCGCGCCGCGCGGGCAGCCGCCGATGCCGAGCAGGTGCTGGCCGCGGCAGGTGATCGCCTGGCGCGCGAGGCGCTCGGCTCGCTCCGCCGCGTCTTCAACCTGACCGGCACGGTGCTGCACACCAATCTCGGCCGGGCGCTGATGGCCGAGGCCGCCGCGCGCGCCGCCTATGAGGCCAGCATCGCCTTCGCCAACCTCGAATTCGACCTCGACACCGGCCGGCGCGGCGAGCGCGACGCCCATGTCCGCGCGCGGCTCTGCCGCCTGACCGGGGCGGAGGCTGCGACCGTCGTCAACAACAACGCCGCCGCCGTGCTGCTGCTGCTCAATGCGCTGGCGGCGCGGCGCGAGGTCGTGGTCAGCCGGGGCGAACTGATCGAGATCGGCGGCGCCTTCCGCATGCCCGACATCATGGCCCGCGCGCAATGCCGGCTGGTCGAGGTCGGCACCACCAACCGCACGCACGCGGCCGACTATGCCGGGGCGATCGGGCCGCGCACCGCGCTGGTGATGAAGGTGCATCCGTCGAACTATGCCGTGACCGGCTTCACCAAGGCGGTGCCCGAGCGCGAAATGGCGCGGATCGCCCATGATGCGGGGCTGCCCTTCGCCATTGACCTCGGTGCCGGCACGCTGGTGGGGCTGGAACGCTGGGGCCTGCCGCACGAGCCGACGCCGGCCGAGGCGATCGCCGCCGGGGCCGACCTCGTCACCTTCTCGGGCGACAAGCTGCTGGGCGGGCCGCAATGCGGCATCGTCGTCGGCCGCGCCGCACTGATCGCCAGGCTCGACAAGAATCCGCTGAAGCGCGCCCTGCGTCTCGACAAGGCGCGGCTGGCCGCCCTGGCCGCGACGCTGGCGCTCTACGACGACCCCGACCGGCTGGCGCAACGCCTGCCGACCTTGCGGATGCTGACCCGGGGCGAGAACGAAATCGCCGCGCAGGCGGCGCGACTGGCGCCGCTGCTGGCACGCTGGGCCGGCGCGGACTGGCAGGTCACGGTGGTGCCGGCGCGCAGCCAGATCGGCTCGGGCGCGCTGCCGGTCGACCTGCTGCCCAGCGCGGCGGTGGCGCTGCGCCCCGCGGGGCGGCGGGCCGGCGCGGCACTGGAGGCGCTGGCGGCCCGGCTGCGCGGCCTCGCCTGGCCGGTGGTCGGGCGGATCGCCGACGGCGCCCTGCTGCTCGACTGCCGCTGCCTCGACGACGAGGCGGCCTTCGTGGCGCAGCTCGATGCTTGACCGTCTCCGCCGCTGGCTGCGGCCTGACGACGACCCTGGCCCCGAAGCGCTGATGGCCCGGGCGCGTGCCGCGTTCGATGCCGGCGATTACGACGCGGCGGCGGCCGGCTGGTCGCGGTTGGCCGCCGCCGGCCATGCCCGGGCGATGGCCAATCTGGGCGGGCTGCATGCCGAGGGGCTGGGCCTGCCGCGCGAAGATGCGCGGGCCCTGGCGCTGTTTGACCGGGCGGCCGCGCTGGGCGATGCGGTCGCCGCACAGAACCTGGCGCTGATGCACTACCAGGGGCGCGGCACCGCGCCGGACGCGGCGGCCGCCGCCCGGTGGTATGCGGTCGCGGCCGAGGCGGGGCTGGCGCAGGCCCAGGACATGCTGAGCCACCTGTTGCTGACGGGCGAGGGCGGCACGGTGGACGAGGCGGGGGCGCGCCGCTGGGCCGAGGCGGCGGCGGCCCAGGGCGTGGCGACGGCGATGACCCGGCTGGGCCAGATCCATCACGACGCGCGCGGCGTGCCGCGCGACCCGGCGCTCGCCTGCCAGTGGTTCGAGCGGGCGGCGCGGGCCGGCGACGGTGAGGCGCAGATGATGCTGGGCGCAGCCTGTCACCTCGGCGTCGGCGTGCCGGCCGACCAGGCGCGCGCCCTCTACTGGCTCGACCGCGCGCGGCGCGCCGGCGTCGATGCGGCCCTGGGATTCCTTGCCCATGTCGAGGAGCAGGTGACGCTGGTCGAGCGGGCCGAGGCCGCCGGCTGGGGTCCGGACGGACCGCCATGATCGTCGGCACGGCCGGCCATATCGACCACGGCAAGACCACGCTGGTGCGCGCCCTGACCGGCGTCGATGCCGACCGCCTGCCCGAGGAGAAGGCGCGCGGCATCACCATCGATCTCGGCTTCGCCTATCGCCCGCTCGGCGCCGCCGACATGCTCGGCTTCGTCGACGTGCCGGGCCACGAGCGCTTCATCCACAACATGCTGGCGGGCGCGACCGGCATCGACCTGGTGATGCTGGTGGTGGCAGCCGATGACGGCGTGCGGCGCCAGACGGTCGAGCATGTCCAGATCCTCGATCTGCTCGGGCTGACCCGCGGCCTTGCCGTGATCACCAAGGCCGACCTGGCCGATACGGCGCGGCTGGCCGCGGTCGAGGCCGAGATCCGCCAATTGCTAGCGCCGACGGGCTTGGCCGGGCTCGAACTGCATGCGGTGTCGGCGGCCACGGGGCAGGGCATCGCGGCGCTGGAACGCCGGTTGCTGGCCCTGGCGGCCGGCCTGCCGGCGCGGCCGCCGGCCGGCGACTTCCGCCTGCAGGTCGACCGTTGCTTCACCATTGCCGGCGCGGGCACGGTGGTCACCGGCACGGTGCTGGCCGGCCGGGTGGCGGTCGGTGACGACCTCGTGTTGTGCCCGGGGGGCCGCCGGGCGCGGGTGCGCGGGCTGCATGTCCAGAACCGGCCGGCCCAGGGTGGCGGGGTCGGGCAGCGCTGTGCGGTCAACCTCGCCGGGGCCGAGGTGGCGCGCGATCGTATCCATCGTGGCGATGCGCTGCTGGCCCCGCGTCTCGACCGCGCCACCGACCGCCTCGACGTGCGGCTGCGTCTGCTCGCCGCCGAACCGCGGGCGATGCGGCACTGGACGCCGGTGCATGTCCACCTCGGTACTTCCGACCTGACCGGCCGGGTCGCCCTGTTGCAGGACAAGGCGCTGGAGCCCGGCGCCGCGGCGCTGGCGCAACTGGTGCTGGACGCGCCGCTTTCGGCGCTGCGCGGCGACCGCTTCGTGCTGCGCGACCAGACGGCGCGGCGCACCGTCGGCGGCGGGCTGGTGCTCGACCCCTTTCCGCCGGCCCGCGGGCGCCGGCGGCCCGAACGGCTGGCGGCGCTGGCCGCCCTGGAGGCCCCGACCGCCGAGGCGGCGCTGGAACGGCTGCTGGCCCTGCCGCCGCATCATGTCGCGCTGGAGCCTTTCGCGCTGGCCTGGAACCTGCCGGCCGAGGATCTGTCGGTCCTGCACGAAATCGTCGCGTTCCAGGACCTCGGCGGCCATGCCGTGGCCCCGTCCCGGGCCGCCGAATGGACCGGCATGCTGGCCGAGGCGCTGGCCCGCCATCACCAGGCGGCGCCGGAACAGCCCGGGTTGGAGCATCGGCGCCTGCGCCTGGCCTTGCCGGTGCGCCTGCCCGAGGCGCTGTTCGCCGCGCTGGTCGTCGCCGCCGTCGCCGGCGGCACCATCCGCCTCGACGGCCCCTGGATCTGCCTGCAGGGGCACAAGGTCGCCCTGTCGCCGGCCGACCAGAAGCTGCAGGCGCGGATCGAGCCGCTGCTGGCCGCCGACCGCTACGACCCGCCGCGGGTGCGCGACATCGCCGGCCGGCTGAACCAACGCGAGGAGGAGGTGCGCCGGCTCATGCGCCGGCTGGCCCGGATGGGACGGCTGGTCGAGGTGGCGCCCGACCATTTCTATCCCCGGCCGGTGGTGGCCGAGATGGCCGGCATGGTCGGGACGATCGCGGCAGCGACGCCGGGCGGCCAGATCACCGCGGCGCAGTTCCGCGACCGGATCGGCACCGGGCGCAAGCTTGCCATACTGATCCTGGAATTCTTCGATCGCATGGGCGTGACGCTGCGCCAGGGCGACCTGCGCCGGCCGCGCCCGGAAAAGCGGGATCTGTTCGGCGCCGGCCCGGCGTGAGACGATAGGGCCGGTCTTTGGGGAAGGGAATCGCCTCCGGTGGGGCGGCCGGGCTTCAAACCCGGTTGGGGTCGTCAGACGGCTCCGGGTAGGTTCGACTCCTACTCTCTTCCGCCACCCTCCCGATACCGCCGGGCTGCGCACACGCCATGCGGGCCGGATGCCCCCGGGGATTATCGCCCGATCGCCAAGCGTAAACCTAGGCTGTCCGCATCGCGGCCGGCATCGTTGTCGTCTACCAGGTGCAGATCCGCCAGATGGAATCCCTCGTCGAACTCGCTACCGAATTCCTCCAGCGTCATCGCGCCTGGGCCGGGCCGGCCATCGCGCTGGTCGCCTTCTGCGAATCGCTGGTGATCGTCGGCCTCGTGGTGCCGGCGACCGCGCTGATGATGGTGTTCGGCACGCTGCTCGGCCTCGGCATCGTCGAACCGGTGCCGGTGCTGGTCGGCGCCATCGTCGGCGCGACGCTGGGCGATGCGGCTTCCTACAGCCTCGGGCGCTGGTGCGGCCCGGCGATCGTCTACCGGCGTCCGCTGTCGCGCTATCGGGCGCAGGTGGCCAAATCGCGGCTGTTCTTCCGCAAATACGGCTTTGCCGCGGTGTTCATCGGCCGCTTCCTCGGCCCGCTGCGCTCGACGGTGCCGCTGGTGGCGGGCATGCTGAAGATGAAGCGCGGCCGCTTCCAGGCCGCCAATGCCGGCTCGGCCATCCTGTGGGCGCCGGTGCTGCTCGCCCCGGGGTGGTTGGCGACGCGGGGCGCGCAGACGGTGATCGACGATGCCGGGTCGCTCGGCGGGCTGACGATCGCCATCCTGGCCGGCAGCATCGTGGTGACCGGCGTGATCGTCTGGGTGCTGAAGTCGCGGCGTTAGCCCGCTGCGCCGCGCCCGGCCTGTTGCCACCATGCTGTCAGCAGGCCCGTGCGACAACGATGGTCCCCGCATGACGGCATGGGACCGACAGATGAAACTCGCCTCGATCCGGCTGATTGCCGGCGACATCAAGACCATGGTGGCCTTCTACGAAATGGTCACCGGCTCGGCCGCCGACTGGCTGGCGCCGCAATTTGCCGAGATCGTGACGCCTGCCGCGATCCTGGCAATCGGCAGCGCCGAGACGGTCGCGCTGTTTCAGCCGGGCAGCGCGCTGCCCGCCGCCAACCGTTCGGCGATCCTCGAATTCATGGTCGACGACGCCGATGCCGCGTTCGAGCGGCTGAAGGACCGGGCCGATGTGGTGCATGCGCCCAAGACGCTGCCCTGGGGCAACCGCACCGTGCAGTTCCGGGATCCGGAAGGCAGCCTCGTGTCGCTGTTCACGCCGGTGACCGAGGCGGCGCGGCAGCGTTTCGGCAGCCGGTGACGGCGGCTCATGGCCGTTGAACGACGAGGTGCCGGTGCGCTCGTCGTGCCGTAATCGCCAATCGGGAGATAGGAACGAAGGTGGGGGGCGTGCCCAACGAGAGGTGACGTTCCCCAGCATTAGTCGTTGATTGCATTAAGGAATTCAACCTTGCTCGCGGCGATGTGCAACAGCATCGTGTCACTCGGTTTGTGACATCATGGATTGCTTGAATTGCAAGTTGTACTGAGCCACGCATCCCTGGTGCTGAGCACGCTGTGACGTCCTGCCGAAGGCTGCTGGACTGGCCTTGTATTGCCGGATATCGGGGCTAGATTCCGCCTTGAAACGGAGTGGTTGAATGACAACACGATCCATACGATATTTTGGACGATTACTTGCGCCGCACAGATCTGAGTAAGCATGATTCACTGGCTATGAAAGATCTCAGTGATGAGTGCTTCAAACTACACTTCGATGTCGCACTATGGGCGGACCGCACTTGCGAGAATGAAAATTGTTCATGTAAAGACGCGTTGCTGCCCGACGAAGACCTGCTCTTACGTCAAGGCAATAGAAGAGTATTGAAATACAATGGCGACTAGGCGGACTTTATGATTTGCCAAAGATCGTGGGGTGCCAACAGAGCTATGCCGGCTCCCGGATCCGGCCGGCGGCGCGCCAGACGCTGGCGATGAGATCCTGCTGCGATCGATCGCTGGCGATCACGTAGGGTTCGGCGTTCCGAATGGTGGAGACGTTCATCGCGCGCACGAACGCCGCGGCCGGCAGCGCCTGCACGCCGGGATCGATCTCGGCGCTGGACTCCATCCTGAGCACCCTATCGGGAGAGATTGGTAGCAGCATCACCCACCTGCAGTGCGGGAAGTTGCCGTCCTTGGACAGCAGGTATGGTCGTGTCGAGGTTAGGAATTCGGGCTCCGATGCAGGCCTGTCGATGAGGAACCAGTCCGCCCTCGCGACCGGCAGGAAGTTGCGCTGGTCGAACGCTAGTTCGGCCACGCCGGCATAAGGGAAGGACTCAATCCGGCCGGGCTGGTTTGCCCGACCCCATTCTTCAAGGTTCACACGTAACCATAGACCGGTGCGCGGGTCAGGGTGGAACTGGCCCCCGCGCTTGGCCAGATTCTCGGATACCCCTTTCGCGAATTCTTCAGCGCCATACGCCACGGTCTCAGGCCAGCGCAGGATGAGCGACAGGATGAACATCGCCCATGTCATGCGCTGGCCGGCCGTCAGATCGGGGACGTCGGGGAGGATTAACGCCTGATGGACCAGGGCGGCTTCGTCGTCGATCGGCTTGTAGTAGTCGGTCTCGACGAAGTGACGCTCGGCGCCCGGCAGGCTCGCTACGGTCGTCAGATTCGGTTCGTAGCCGATGCGCTTGCGGGGTTTGCGTTTGGTTACCAGACGACCATGCTTGACCGTGAAGGTCTCGACGAGACTGTCGCTACCCACCCAGGGCTTGAACAGGAATTGCGGCGCGTAGTGCTGGTTCTGGTTGGCCCCGGGCGCGCTAACGGCGGCTGCCGCCGAGTGTTGCGTCGCAAGGGTTCCAGGGGTTTCGCTGATCACAGCAGCCCCTCCCGATAGTCGCTCGATCGTACATAGAACTGCGTGCCCGACCGGTCGCGCTCGTTGTAGGCCGACGGATCGGCAGCGGCCTTGGCCAGAGCATCGAGGATGTCGCCGAGGTTCTTTTCGACGATCGCGACATAGTCGGCGTCGGTCATCTTGGCGCCGCCGGGGACGCGGCCCATGTCGTCGAGGTCGTCGCGGCGCAGGAAGCCGGTCAGCTTGCGGCCGCGGAACTCGATATCGACGGGCATGCCGTCCCACATCGACATGACGGTCGGGCGGCGGATGATGCTCGGCCTGTCGGCGACCAGCCGCACGCCGGGCCCGCCTTGATCATCGCCAGGAACGAAGCGGACCCCGGCACTATTCAGGGCCCGGCTGATCGATTTCAACGTGCCGGCCTCGGCGGGCCGGCGCTGGCTCTCGATGTCGCGGACCGAATTGATGCCGACGCCGGCGAGCTTGGCGAGCTGCTCCTGGCTGAATTCCAGGAGGGCGCGGGCAGCGCGGACCTGGCCGGGGGTGATCACGCTGTCCGACATAGGCGACTCCATGGGCGACAGATAATCGCCCATGGATATTCTTGCACATCACCCTATGTCAATATAAGATTTTCATGAGATGTTTGATGATGTATTTTCACCTGTTTGTCGCGAATTTGTCGCTCGACTTCGGCCACCTGTTTCGCAGTTTTCTGCGGGTCTCCGGCCACGAGAATGCGGTTTTTGTCGCGAGTTTGTCGCTCGATATCCGTCAGCTACGGCCGCAGGGCGCGCACCTGGGCGGCGAGCACGACCGCCTCGGCCTGGACGGCGCTGGCCGGGCCCAGGCGGCGGCATCGGTGGTCTGGGTGATGGTGACCGAGCCTGCGGCCCCGTCATAGAGCCCGGATCCTTGCCAGCAACGCGACCTCGCTGGCGCGGACCCGGTCTGCTAGGTCGAGGTGATTGCCCAGGTGCCGACTGATGATGGCCGCGGCGTCGCCCATGTCCCGGCAGGCTGTTGCGCGAGATAGGTCGGCGATCGTCAGCGCAGCGCCGACGGCGGCGGCGCGGCTTGCCTGCCCGCCGGCGGCGATAGCCTCGAGGAGGTCGGCTGCCGCCTCGATCCGATTGATGGAGATCATGGTCCTACCTTGCGCGCTGAGTATCGGCACACCTGCAACAGCGATCTTTTTCGCGAGTTTGTCGCTCGTCGCGACGCTCAGCGCCCCGGGGCTCGGACGTGCTGGGCCAGCATGGCGACGCGGGCCCGGCCGGTGTCGTCGAGGTCGAGGCGGCCAGTTGCCGCCAAATCGAGGCCGGTGGCGGCGTCGAGGATTTTCCGCTCCAGGCCCGGCGTGGTGCGGATCAGGGGGCCAAGGCCTGCGCCGCAGCGGCCAAGTCGTCGAGGATGCCGGCGGCGAGGTTGGTCTGGTCCTGGCTGATCATGCGCGCAACCCTTTCGGTACTGGTCCCACGCTTTCGAAACGAAAGGTGGGACGAGTCAGGCGACGGCTTCGAGCGCCATGTCGACGCGGTCGGCGGTGAGGTCGAAATCGACATGGACGCGGCTGACCAGGGCGATCGGGCGCTTGGTGGTGCCGGTCTGCTCCAGGGCGATGAAGCCGGCCCGCTCCAGCGCCGCCAGGGCGCGGGAGACGTTGGGCTGGGTCTTGCCGGTCAGCGCCATCAGTTCGGTGACGGTGGCCGGCTTGTCGCGCAGGATATGCCCGAGGATCTTGCGGTTCTCGGGCGTCAGGACCTGCATCAATGCGGCCTCCGAGACGAAGGTGACCTTCGGTCGGTTGGGGGCGGGCTCGACCTCGCCGCGGGCAATGGCGAGCATTTCCTCGCGGATCTGGTCGATGCTCTTGATGGCGTAGTTCATATCAGTCCTCCATCCGGGCCACGCCCGAGATCGGCGAGCCGGCGGGCCACGCCGGCGAAGAAATCGGCAAGCAACCGCTCGCCGTTCGTGTAGCCGTAGGGGCGGCCCTCGTCGTTCTCGTCGCGGTGCTCATGGTCGTGGGCCACGGGACGGGCGACATAGCGACCGCCGCGGTGGTCGACGCCATGGGCATTGTCCATGCCGAAGATCCGCTCGTTTTCCGGATCGTGCAGGCTGAACGAATAGGCGATGCCATGCGGCCTGGCCTTCGTCGGCCCGACCCGTTTGGCCTCGAACTTCAGCCAATATCCATCCATCAGCATGACCCGGTCGCCGTCGAGGCTGAGCAGGTAGTCCAGCGTTGCGGCGTCGACGCTGTCGTCGCTCATGCCCTTAAATATAACTGGATATGTTATGCTTTCAATCTTCGTGTGACTATACCTGTCAATATGTGAGAGCTACGCTAGGCAAATTCCGGGGCAACACCGGCATTTGGCGTCGGTTCTTCGCCACGGCGCCACTCCCCGTATTGGCTTATGGACGTGTGCTCAACCCCAGATCAGCGCATGGGTGCCGTCGGTGCCGTCGGTGCCGCCGCTGCCGATGGGGGGCTGCTGATCAGCAGCAGCATCTTCCTGGATCGCGATGGAGTAGAGCGCCAGGGCAGGCGGCTGCCTGCTCATCGCTTCATTCGATCGGAATGCCGTGCTTGCGGTCTTTGGTCTGCAGGCTCTGGAGAAGCTCTCTATTGCCCAGGCGATCGCGGACATGCCAGGCAGCGTACGAGTTGCCCGGCACACCAGATCCCGTTGCGTTTGGTGAGGTCCTGAACTTCGCGACCCATCCGCCACTCCTGTGCACCCGATGTATCGCTTCGGTCGGATGCTAACGCTCTGATATTGCAAAGTCTTTGACTTTGCTAGCGCGAGAGTGGTCGGTGGCGTCCCCAACGGGAATCGAACCCGTGTCTTTACCGTGAAAGGGTAACGTCCTAGGCCTCTAGACGATGGGGACAGCGGCCGAACGGCGCGGTTTGTACGGGCAGCCGGCCGGGAAAGCAAGCGAAACTCGCAAGCCCCCGAAAATCGCCGGTTTTCTGCCGCGATCCCCCGGCTCTTGCAACGTCCGACCCTTGCAATCGTCGGCCAAGCTGAGGGAATTTGCCGGCCGGATGATTCGGCCGCCGGCACCCGCCGGCGGGCCGTGATTCGCCGGGACCGCCGCCCGGCGCGGCCGCTCCTCCTCCGGACGATCTAGGCCTGCGGTGGCATGGTAGTGTCGGTGCGGGCCACCGCCATGCCGGCGTTGACGTTCCTTACGGTGAATGTCACCGTCCGGGCCGACAAGTCCACGGCGGACAACGGGAACGGGAAGAGACCTTCGGCGGTTACGCTGCGGCTGCAGCCGCCCGGTCCCTGCCGTGCGGCGCAGCCATGTGCGGTGGCTCCGATCCCGATCTGATGCAGCGGAAACGGCGGTGACATTGCGGCGCCCGGCCAGTCGGCGGGCGAACGAGGAGGGATCCGCCTGATGGAAAGCGAGCAGGTGGCAGTTTCAGCAAGCCCGCGTGCGGTCGATGTCGCCGACTGCGCCAAGGAACCGATTCACATACCCGGCAGCATTCAGCCGCACGGCCTGTTGCTGGCCGTTGCCGCCGACGATTTCCGCATTCTGCAAGGCAGCGCCAATGCCGGCATAGTCCTGAAGGCGGAGGTCGGCGCGGCGATCGGCCGGTCCCTGCGCGACACACTCGTCGACGAAGCCCTGCCGCTGCTGGCCCAGCTTGTGCCCGAGCGGGTACCCGACAAGGGGACCGCCTTGCTGGGCCAGGTCGCGGTCGGCGGCCACTGCCGTCACGTGATCGTTCATCGGGCCGACGGCGCCCTGATCCTCGAATTCGAGGAGAGCGACCCGGCGGCCGGCGGCTCGCTCGACGCGCTCTATCCCCGGATCCGCACCTTCGTCGACGTGCTGGGCTCGACCCCGTCGATCGAGGAGACGACGGCGATCGCCGCGGCCGAGGTGCGGCACCTGACCGGTTTCGACCGCGTGCTGATCTATCGCTTCGACGAGGACTGGCATGGCACGGTCGTCGCCGAGGATCGCAACGACCGGCTGCCGTCCTATCTCGACCTGCGCTTTCCCGCCTCCGACATTCCGGCCCAGGCGCGCGAGCTGTACCGGCTGAACCGGCTGCGGCTGATTCCCGATGCCGATTATGTGCCGGTGCCGATCCTGCCGGTGGCCAACCCCGCGACCGGCCGGCCGCTCGACCTCAGCTTCTCGGTGCTGCGCAGCGTCTCGCCGCTGCATCTCGAATACATGCGCAACATGGGGACCCCCGCGTCGATGTCGATTTCGATCGTCGTCGACGGGCGGCTCTGGGGGTTGATTTCCTGTCATCATGCGGCACCCCGCAAGGTGCCGGTCCATGTCCGAACCGCCTGCGACTTCCTCGGCCAGGTCCTGGCCATGCAGATCTCGGCCACGTCGCGGGCGGCCGACACGGCGCTGCGGGTCGAGCGCCAGGCGATCCAGACCCGGCTGCTGGCGTTCATGGCGGCGGAAGACCAGTTCATCCACGGCCTGATCAAGCACCCGGCCGAGCTGATGGCGCTGGCCGGTGCCGAGGGGGCGGCGGTCGTGTTCAACGGTGCCTGCGCCCTGCTCGGCCGCACGCCCGGCGAGGCCAGGGTCCGCGCGATCGTCGACTGGCTGGGCAGGGGCCAGCACGACATCTTCCATACCGAGACGCTCGCCGCCGCGATGCCGGGCGCCGAAGCCTTCGCCGAGACGGCCAGCGGCCTGCTGGCCATCGCGATCTCGCAGCTGCATCCGAGCTACGTGCTGTGGTTCCGGCCCGAAGTGGTCCGGACGGTGAGCTGGGGCGGCGACCCCCACAAGCCCGTGGCGGCCGGGGCCGATGCCCTCCGCCTGCATCCGCGCAAGTCGTTCGAGCAGTGGAAGGAGACCGTGCGGCTGCGGTCGCTGCCCTGGTCGGGCGCCGAGATCGATACCGCCGCCAGCCTGCGCAACGCCATCGTCGGCATCGTCATGCGCAAGGCCGAGGAACTGGCCCAACTGACCGACGAGCTGACGCGCAGCAACAAGGAGCTGGAAGCCTTTTCCTATTCGGTCAGCCACGACCTGCGCGCGCCGTTCCGCCACATCGTCGGCTATGCCGAGCTGTTGAAGAGCGACGACGGCGTCGAGCTGAACGAGCGGGGGCGGCGCTATCTCGACACCATCATCGAGTCCGCGTTCTCGGCGGGAAAGCTCGTGGACGACCTCCTGGGCTTCTCGCAGATGGGCCGGGCGACCCTGGTGCCGATCAGGGTCGACATGAACCGGCTGGTCGACGAAGTGCGCCGGATGATCAGGCCCGACCTGGCCGACCGGCGGGTCGAGTGGCGCATCGCCGAGCTTGAGCCATGCTGGGGCGATCCCGGCATGCTGCGGCTGGTGATCCAGAACCTGCTGTCGAACGCGGTCAAGTACACCCGCCCGCGCGCCCTGGCCCGGATCGAGATCGGCAGCGAGCGTGGTGCCAAGGAAACCGTCTATTGGGTGCGCGACAACGGCACCGGGTTCGACATGGCCTATGTCGACAAGCTGTTCGGCGTGTTCCAGCGGCTGCATCGCATGGAAGATTTCGAAGGCACCGGCATCGGGCTGGCCAACGTCCGCCGCATCGTCGAACGCCATGGCGGACGGGCCTGGGCCGAGGGCGAGGTCGACAAGGGCGCGACCTTCCGCTTTGCGCTACCGAACCAGGCGAGGGAGTGACATGGCCGCGCTGAAGCAGATCCTGCTGGTCGAGGACAACCCCAAGGACCTGGAGCTGACCCTGGCGGCACTCGAACGCAGCCAGCTGGCCAACGAGGTGATCACCGCCCGCGACGGCGCCGAGGCGCTGGACTGGCTGATGTGCCGGGGGCCGCATGCCAGGCGCACCTCGGGCGACCCGGCGGTGGTGCTGCTCGATCTCAAGCTGCCGAAGATCGATGGCCTGCAGGTGCTGGAGCGCATCAAGACCAGCGAGGAATTCCGCCACGTGCCGGTCGTCATGCTCACGGCCTCGCGCGAGGAAAGCGACCTCGTCCGCTCCTACAAGCTCGGGGTCAACGCCTTCGTGGTCAAGCCGGTCGGGTTCCAGGATTTCTTCAAGGCGATCCAGGAGGTCGGCATGTTCTGGGCCATCCTGAACGAGCCGCATCCGCCGCGTCGCCAGCAGCCGATGAAGGTGACCGAAGCTTGAGCGGCGCCCCGATCGAGATTCTGCTGCTGGAGGATTCGACGCTCGATGCCGAACTGATGGGCGAACATCTGCGGCGCGCCGCGATCGCCCATGTCTTCGACCGGGTGTGGACCGAGGCCGATTTCGTGGCGGCCCTCGACCGTCGCCGCCACGACCTGATCCTGGCCGACTACACGCTGCCGAGCTTCGATGGCCTGTCGGCCCTCAAGATCGCCCGGGCCAGGGCCCCGCAGATTCCGTTCATTCTCGCCTCCGCCACCCTCAGCGAGGAAGCCGCGATCGAGGCGATGCGCCAGGGTGCCAGCGACTTCGTCGTCAAGGAACGGCTGCGCCGCCTGCCCGGCGCGGTGCGCCGCGCCCTGAACGAGGCGGCCGAGCGTGCCGGGCGCGAGCGCGCCGAACGCCGCCTGGAGGATATCAACGCCCATCTCGAGACGATCATCGACGAGCGTACCGGCGAGCGCGACCGGATCTGGCGGCTGAGCCAGGACCTGTTCGCGGTCTTCGACCTGCAGGATCGCATCCTCAGCGCCAACCCGGCGTGGAAGGCGGTGCTGGGATGGAGCCCGGCCGCCGTCGAGGGCCGGGCAAACGCCGATTTCAAGTACCCGGCCGATCGCCACATCCCGATCCGGCCGGCCGGCCAGGAAGGCGACGCGATCGTCGACACCGTCGTGCGCTACAGCCATCGCGACGGCGGCCATCGCTGGATCGCCTGGCGGGCGGCCGCGCCGCAGAACGGCCGCATCTTCGCCGTCGGCCGCGACGTGACCGAGGCCAAGGTGCAGACCGAGGCGATCGCCCGCGCCCAGGACCAGTTGCGCCAGGCCCAGAAGATGGAGGCGATCGGCCAGCTGACCGGCGGGGTCGCCCATGATTTCAACAACCTGCTGACCGTGATCATCGGCAATCTCGAAATGTTGCAGCGGCGCGAGGCCGACGCGCTGTCCGAGCGTGGGCGGGGGGCGGTCGACAACGCGATGAACGGCGCGCGGCGCGCGGCACTGCTGACCTCGAGCCTGCTGGCCTTCGCCCGGCGCCAGCCGCTGGCCCCGCGGCCGATCGACGCCAACGCCCAGATCGCGGGCATGTCCGATCTGCTCGACCGGTCGCTGACCGAACGGGTCCGCGTCGAGACCGTGCTGCAGCCGGGCCTGTGGACCGCGCATGCCGATGCCAACCAGCTCGAATCCGCCATCCTCAATCTGGCCTTGAACGCGCGAGACGCGATGCCCGGCGGCGGCACCCTGACGATCGAGACCGCCAATGTCGTGCTGGACGATGCCTATTGCCGCGACAACGACGATGTCGAGCCGGGCGCCTATGTCGGCATCTTCGTCGGCGACACCGGCGACGGCATGGACAGCGAGGTGCAGGCCCGCGCCTTCGACCCTTTCTTCACCACCAAGGATATCGGCCAGGGCACCGGACTTGGACTGTCGCAGGTCTACGGCTTCGCCAAGCAGTCGGGCGGTCATGTCCGCATCTTCTCGGCGCCGGGCGCGGGCACGACCATCCGCCTGTACCTGCCGCGGCGCGATATGCCGGCGGGCGTCGTCGAGCGGGCAGATGTCGCCCCGTCGGCGCCGCCGGGCGGTCGCGAGACCATTCTGGTCGTCGAGGACGAGGATCGGGTCCGCGCGCATTCCACCGCGATCCTGGAAGAACTCGGCTATCGGGTGCTGGCGGCGGCCGACGGGCCGGCCGGGCTCGACATGCTGCGGCGGCACCCCGGGGTCGCGCTGCTGCTGAGCGATCTCGGCCTGCCCAAGGGGATGGACGGGGAACAGCTGGCCGTCCTGGCACGCCGGCTGCTGCCGGGGCTGAAGGTGCTGTTCGTCTCGGGCTATGCCCGCAGCGTCGTCGATCACGATGGCCAGATGCCGGCCGGCACCGAGCTGATCACCAAGCCCTTCACCTTCGACGGGCTGGCCCGGCGCGTGCGCGGCCTGCTCGATCGTCCGGCCGGGGCGGGGCCGGCCGCGCCACGGATCCTGCTGGTCGAGGATGAGGAACTGGTGCGCATGGTCGCAGCCGAATTGCTGCAGGAAGCCGGTTTCGAGGTCGATGAGGCGGGCAATGCCGCCGAGGCGCTGGCCAAGGCCCGCGAGCGCGCGGGCACGCTGGCCGCTGCCATCGTCGACATCGGCCTGCCGGACATGCCCGGCGATCGCGTTGCCGCCGATCTGTGGCGGCTGCATCCCGGATTGCCCATCGTGGTGGCCAGCGGCCAGGACACCGACGTGGTGCGGCGCCGGTTCGGCAGCGAAGATCGTGTCGACTTCGTCGGCAAGCCCTACCAGTCCGACGACGTCATCCGGTCGCTGGCACGCCTCGGCATCCGCCCCGATCGGGTCGAATAGGCCGGGTTGCGCCGTCGATGTCGACCCGTGCCGCCTTGCTCAAGTCGCGGACCGCCGTTGCCCATGCGGCGGTGGAAACCCGGCTGACGGCCCTGCGCCCGTTCGCGACGCGGGCGCGCTATGGCCGTTTCCTTCGTGCCCAGCTGCAGTTTCACTGCCATGTCGAACCGCTCTATCGCCAGGATCTGCTGCCGGGCGGCGGCCATGGCTCGCGCCTGGCCCTGATCGAGGCCGACCTGCGCGATCTCGGGCTGGAGCCGGTCGGAGACGACGCCGGCGCCGACATGTCGGCTCCGGCTGCCGCCGGCTGGCTCTACGTCGCCGAGGGTTCGAAGCTCGGCGCCGCCATCCTGTTCAGGGCGGTGGCAGGGCTTGGCCTCGATGCCGGGTTCGGCGCCCGGCATCTGGCGGGGCAGGGCGAGGCGCGGGCGCGGGACTGGCGCCGCTTCACCGAAACGCTGAACGCGCTTACCCTCACGCCGGTGCAAGACGAGGCGATGGTGGCGGCGGCGAACGCGGCCTTCGGCTTCTTTGCCGCAGGGATGGAACGCGCGTTCGCGGGGGCGGAAGCATGAAGCTGCCGATCTATTATGGCTGGATCATCGTGGCCGTCGCCTTCGTCACGATGGCGATCGGCGTCACCGCGCGCACGGCCTTTTCGCTGTTCCTGCCGCCGATCGTCGACGAGTTCGGCTGGGACCGGGGCCTCACCGCAGGTGCCTTTTCTTTCGGCTTTTTCGTCAATGCGCTGGCCAGCCCGCTGATCGGCCGGCTGATGGATCGGCGGGGGCCGCGTTTCGTGATCGAATGCGGCGTGGCGATGCTGGCCGCCGGCCTGCTGCTCGCCGCCTTCGTCGATCGGCCCTGGCAGCTCTACGTGACGCTCGGCCTGCTGCTCTGCCTGGGGGCGGGCTGCCTGACCTACACCACGCAGTCGCAATACCTGCCGCACTGGTTCGCCCGGCGGCGGGCGCTGGCGATCAGCATCGCATTCTCCGGTGCCGGCGTCGGCGCGATCGTGCTGATGCCCTGGCTGCAGGCGATCGTCGCGGGCGAGGGCTGGCGGGTCGCCTGCACCGCGCTCGGCGTCATGGTGCTGGTGGTGCTGGGCCCGATCAACCTGGCCTTGCGCCGCCGGCCGGAGGATATCGGACTGGTGCCCGACGGTGTCCCCGCGGCAGGCGCGCCCCCGCGGCGGCGCGCGCGGATCGTCGACGCGCATTGGGCCGCCACCGACTGGACCATCGGGCGGGCGACGCGCAGCGCCCGTTTCTGGCTGCTGGGCCTTGGTTTCTTCAGCGCGATGTTCGCCTGGTATGCGGTGCAGGTGCACCAGACCAAGTACTTGATCGAGAGCGGCTTCGATCCGCTGACCGCGGCCTGGGCGCTCGGGGCGGTCGCGGCCGTCGCCATTCCGGGGCAGATCGCGCTGGGCGCGCTGTCCGACCGGATCGGCCGCGAATGGATCTGGACGATCGGCTGCATCGGCTTCGTCGTCTGCTATGCCTGCCTGATCGGGCTGGAAGACCATCCCGACCGGCTGCTGCTCTACGTCATGGTCGCCTGCCAGGGGGCGCTCGGCTATGGCCTGACCTCGGTGATGGGGGCGATCGTCGTCGAGATGTTCGAGGGGCCGCAATACGCGACCATCTTCGGCGTGCTGACCATCCCGCTGATGGGCGGCGGGGCGGTGGGTCCGTGGGTGACCGGTGTCGTCCACGACCTGACCGGCAGCTATGTGCCGGCCTTCGTCGCCGCGATCCTGCTGTCGCTCGTGTCGATCGCGGCGATCTGGGCGGCCGGTCCCGGCCGTGTCCGGCTGGTGCCGGGGCGGTCGTGACAAGGCCATTGCATTCCGCCCGGTCGCGATGCTAGCTTCCGCGCCCATGTCGACCATGACCAAAACCACCCGCACTACCAAGACGACCGCTCCGGCGGGCGATCTGTGCGGCGTCGGTTGATCACGACATAAGCGCAGAGGCCCCGCCGGAAACGGACGGGGCCAGCGGGCCAAAGCACCGCCAACCGTCCTTCCCGGTCCACATGGAAGGAAGTCCAGATGTCCATCTCACCCCGTAATCCCGCGGTTGCCGTGGTCGGTGCCACCGGTGCCGTCGGCATCGAGATCCTGCGATGCCTCGAGCAGCGCAATTTTCCCGTCGGCGACATCCGCCTGCTCGCCTCGGCCCGATCGGCCGGGCGCACCCTGCCGTTCGCCGGTCGCGAGGTCGCGATCGAGACGCTGACCGAAGACAGCTTCAAGGGCATCGACGTCGCGCTGTTTTCCGCCGGCGCCTCGATCTCGCGCCGCTACGCGCCGATCGCGGTCGAGGCGGGCGCGGTGGTCGTCGACAATTCTTCCGCCTTCCGGATGGAGCCGCAGGTGCCGCTGGTGGTGCCCGAGGTCAACGGCGAGACCACCGGCAAGCATGCCGGCATCATCGCCAATCCGAACTGCGTCGCCGCGATCATGGTGATGGCGCTGGCGCCGCTGCATCGCGCCCGCCCGATTCGCCGCGTCCATGCCGCCACCTACCAGTCGGCGTCCGGCGCCGGCGCCGCGGCGATGGAGGAACTGCGCCAGGCCACTGCAGCCTACCTCGCGGACCGGCCGTTCGAACACAAGGTCCTGCCGCATCCCTACGCCTTCAACCTGTTCAGCCACAATGCCGCGATCGACGAGGAGACCGGCTATAACGGCGAGGAACTGAAGGCGATGGCCGAAACCCGGCGCATCCTCGGCACCCCTGACCTGCCGATCAGCATCACCTGCATCCGGGTGCCGGTGCTGCGTGCCCATTCGATCGCGCTGACCATCGAGTTCGACCAGCCCCTCGCCCCGGAAGAGGCGCGCGCCCTGCTCGCCAAGGCTCCGGGCGTCGCCCTGGTCGACGACCGGTCGGCCAATCACTTCCCGATGCCTTCCGAGGCGTCGGGGCGCGACGACGTGCTGGTCGGGCGAATCCGCCGGGATATCGGCGACCCTTCCGGCCGCTCGATCGCGCTGTTCGTGTCCGGCGACCAGTTGCTCAAGGGCGCGGCGCTCAACGCCGTGCAGATCGCCGAGCAGCTGTTTCCGCGCTGATCGACGCCAGCCCCCTTGCGCGCCGCGCAAGGGGGCCGTGCGGCCTTGCAAGCCCCGGCCGGGCATTCTAGGAAAAGCCGATGTCCAAGGTCACGCGCGCGACGAAGATGCTGCAGCAGGCGGGGGTCGCCTTCACCGTGCACGGCTATGACTACGACCCCGATGCCGAGCAGATCGGCATGCAGGCGGCCGAGGCGCTGGGCGAGGCGCCGGCCCGCGTCCTGAAGACCCTGATGGCGTTGGCCGATGGCCGGCCCGTCGTCGTCATCGTGCCGTCCGACCACGAAGTCTCGATGAAGAAGCTGGCCGCGGCCTTCGGCGCCAAGGCGGCGCAGATGATGAAGCCTGCCGATGCCGAGCGCCTGTCGGGCTACAAGATCGGCGGCATCAGCCCGTTCGGCCAGATGAAGCGCCTGCCCACCGCGATCGAGGCGCAGGCGCTGGCCCATGACCTCGTCTACATCAACGGCGGTCAGCGCGGCCTGCAGGTGCGGCTGAAGCCGCAGGATGCGGCGGCGGTGCTGCAGGCCGTGGTGGCGGCGGTCGTCGCCTGATCGGTGCAGGGCCGGGGCAATCGGCTGATATGCGCAAAATATTCCGTTGACGGGCGACGAAGCTTACTTACCCTTGGTGTGAAGATTGTTGAAATTACAGAGCAATTAATTCGTTATTTCATAATAAAAAATTTTCAAAATAGAAGCAGATAATGTAGTATGAGAATATCATTGCAAAATAAGGGGAGAGTTATAATGAAGATGTTGTGTCGTGCGCTGTTTGCGCTCGGTGTCTTTGTCGCAACCTTGTCCTTGTTTTTATCTTCCGCTGAAGCCCAGACTAAAACAGTCGCCTATGCCGTGGTGGAGCTGGATGTTCGTCAGCCGGAAGAATTCAGCAAGGAATTCTTTCCGTTGGCGGCCAAGATCTTTGCCGAGGCGGGCGGTGTTTTTGTTGCCAGGCCTACCGCTCCCGTCGCCATCGACGACATCGCGCCGAAGCGCGTGGCAATCATTCGTTTCGACAGTGTCGACAAGGCAAAGGCAACCTTCGCCTCGGAGGCCTATCGTGACGCGCGCAAGATCGGTGACAAATATGCCAGCTTCAAGATCTTCGTTCTTGAGGCTCCGGCCCCCTAGTCTTGCCGTGTCATGAAACTGAATAAGATATGAATCAAGACCGACTCTGCTTGAAGACGTTAGATGAGTGTTCGTGAGGTTGAAGAGAGCGCGTTGCGGTTTTCGGCCCATGTCAACGCACGGTCGTCATGGGCCATACCTATCTCTCGAATACTGGATATGAGCGCACCTAGTCCCATAACGCTCTAGCGGCCGACCGGAACCGGCGCCGGTGCCGATCGTTTCCCCTCGCAGCGCTTCGGCGCCCGACATGAGGAATAGCCGATGCAGCCCTCCGTCTCGATCACGTCCGGCGATCGCCGCGTCATCGTCGATCTCGCCCTCGACGACGACGCCATGATCGCCAGCCTGCCTCCCGACTTCCGCCGCGCGCTCGATACGATCGCCGAACGGGCGCTTGTCGAACGCAGCCTCGGCATCCGCGACGCCGACGTGCTCGACCGGTTTGCCCATGACCTGGCCGTGGACCCCGACGCTTTCGAACATGGCAGGGCCTGGGCGACACTGGTGGCCGCCTGGGCGCGGTCGCGCGCCGCGGTGCTGCGCGCGGCGCAGCGCCCGACGCTCTACGTTCACGCCGAACGGTAATCTCGCCACCGGGCGGGCCTACAGCACTTCGCGCAGATAGTCGGCCACGTCGCGCGCGGGACGGCCGAGCAGCGCGGGCAGGGTGCCGGTGACCGCTGCCGCCGCGTCGCCGTGCATCAACCGGGCGAAGTCGCCCAGATAGTGCTGGACGAAGGGTGAGGCCCCGCTTGTGGCAAGCTGTGCGGCCTGGTCCTCGAGGCTCAGCGGTACGCCGCGGATCGGCCGGCCGGTGATTTCGGCTGCCAGCCCGGCCAGCGCCGCGCGATCGAGGGCGCGAGGGCCGGTCAGCACCGGTGGATTTGCGGGCCAGGTCTCGGCCAGCAGCAGGGCCAAGACGGCATCGGCGATGTCGCGCATGTCGATATAGGCGATCGGGCCGCGCGACGAGGTGAAGCTGTCGCCCTGGGCGAGTTGCGCCACCATGCCGGCCAGCGCGCCTTGCGTCCAGACACTGGGGCGGACGGCGAGATCACCGGGCCTCAGCGCGGCCTCGATCCTCTGATGCGCATTGCCCGACCAGGAGGCGCCGAGGGTCCAGTCGGAGCCCGAGAGTTTAAGAATCCGCGCCCGGCCGGCACGGCGGATCAGCGCCGTCTGCTGCTCGACGATATCCGGCGCGATCGGCGACAGCAGGAATATCCGCGCGAATCCGCCGGGATCGACATCGGCGAGATCGCCCTGGACCAAAGCGACATCGGGCCCGAGAACGCGCGCCGCCCGTTCGGCATCGCGCGTCAGAACCCGGAAGCCGGCGCCGCGTGCCCGCAGGCCGGCGACGACAAGGCGGCCGAGCCGCCCGGTACCGCCGGTGACAAGAATCGGTCCGTCCGGCAGATCTTGATGACGCATAGTTTCAGTCCGAAGCGACGCAACCGATGTCATGACGCGCCGAATTCCCGGCGCAAGGCTTGCCCATGTTCGTCGATCGCGGGCACGCGCCCGCGCCAGTCTTCCGGCATGAAGCTGCCGGGGCGCGGCACCTCGAATCGGCCTTCGGGGGTATCGATCGGTGCCCAGGCCAGCACCGGATGCTCCAGCGTCTCCTCGACGCTGCGCAGTCGGCCGAAGGCGACATCGATGCCGGCCAGTGCGGCGGCGAGCGTGGCGATGTCGTATTGCGCGAAGGCCTCGGCCACCAGGGCGTCCAGCACGGTCCGGTTGGCGACCCGGGCAACCCCGTGGTCGAAGCGCGGGTCGGTGGCGACGCCCGCGCCGAGAAAGCGGTCGGCGAAGCGGACCCATTCGCGCTCGTTCTGGATCGAGATCACCACCTGGCGCCCGTCGCGCGCCCGGAACGCGCCATAGGGTGCGATGGTCGGGTGGGCGACGCCGACCCGTCTGGGCGCGCTGCCGCCATAGCGGGTCTGCAGCAGCGGCACCGCCATCCATTCGGCCGTGCAGTCGAACATCGACAGATCGATGCGCCGACCCCGGCCGTCGCGACCGCGGGCGATCAGCGCATCGAGGATCGCGGCATAAGCCTGCATGCCCGTGCCGATATCGACGACCGATATGCCGACGCGCGACGGCGCCTCCGGCCCGCCGGTCACGGCGCAAAGGGCACTCTCGGCCTGGATCAGCAGATCATAGGCCTTCATGCCGGCATAAGGCCCTGATGTCCCATAGCCGGTGATGGCGCAGGTGATCAGCCGCGGGTTGAGCCGTTCGAGCCGGGTGGCGTCGAAGCCCAGCCGGTCGACCGCGCCGGGGGCAAAGTTCTGCACGAAGACGTCGGCCCGGGCGAGCATGCGTTCGAGCAACGCCAGATCGGCCGCATCCTTCAGGTTCAGCGCGATCGATTCCTTGCCGGCGTTGAGCCAGACGAAATAGCTCGACTGGCCGCCGACCGCCCGGTCGTAGCCGCGGGCGAAGTCGCCCTCCGGCCGCTCGATCTTGATCACGCGGGCGCCGCCCTGGGCGAGCCGCGAGGTGCAGTAGGGGGCCGCGACCGCCTGTTCCAGCGCCACGACCAGCAGGCCGTCGAGTGCGCCCATCTCAGTACGACCGGGGCAGGCCGAGGACATGCTCGGCCAGATAGGACAGGATCAGGTTGGTCGAGATCGGGGCGACCTGGTAGAGGCGGGTCTCGCGGAACTTGCGCTCGACGTCGTATTCCTCGGCAAAGCCGAAGCCGCCATGGGTCTGGACGCAGGCTTCGGCCGCGTGCCAGCTGGCCTCGGCGGCCAGCATCTTCGCCATGTTGGCCTCGGGGCCGCAATCGGCGCCGGCCTCGAACCGGGCGATGGCGTCGTGGACCATGAGTTCGGCCGCGCGCATTTCCGCATAGGCCCGCGCGATCGGAAACTGAATACCCTGGTTCTGGCCGATCGGTCGTCCGAACACGACCCGCTGGCCGGCATAGGCGGTCGCCTTGTCGATGAACCATTTGGCGTCGCCGATGCATTCCGCCGCGATCAGCATGCGTTCGGCGTTCATGCCGGAGAGAATGTAGCGGAATCCCTTGCCTTCCTCGCCGACCAGGTTTGCGGCCGGCACCGGCACGTCGTCGAAGAAAATCTCGGTGGTCGAATGGTTCATCATCGTGCGGATCGGGCGGATCGACATGCCGTTGCGCAATGCCTCGCGCATGTCGACCAGGAAGACCGACAGCCCGTCGGTGCGCTTGGCCACCTGGTCGCGCGGGGTGGTGCGTGCCAGCAGCAGCATCAGATCGGAATGTTCGGCCCGCGAGGTCCAGACCTTCTGGCCGGAGACGACGTAGCGCTCGCCGTCGCGCCGGGCGAAAGTCTTGATCGAGGTGGTGTCGGTACCCGAAGTCGGTTCGGTCACCCCGAAGGCCTGCAGGCGCAGCCGCCCGGCCGCGATCTCGGGCAGCCATTGCCGCTTCTGCGCCTCCGAACCATGCCGCAGCAACGCCCCCATGATGTACATCTGGGCATGGCAGGCCGCCCCGTTGCACCCCGCCCGCTGGATTTCCTCCAGGATCGCGGCGGCAGCCGACAGGCTAAGCCCCGCGCCGCCATAGGTCTCCGGGATCAGCGCGGCGAGAAAGCCGGCCTCGGTCAGGGCCGCGACGAATTCCTGCGGATAGGTGCCGTCGCGGTCGAGGGCGCGCCAGTATTCGCCAGGAAATCCTTCGCACAGGCGGCGCACGGATTGGCGAATCTCGGCATGGTCGGACAAGGGCGATACTCCCGAAGATGAAGATTGCGATCGCAGTCTATCGGCTGTCCCGGCTTCCCGCCACGCGTGAGCGGCCGCAATCGATATCGCGAGCATCCAGTGTCGATGACGTCGGATTCTTCTGTCGCGGAAACCGCCGCGTCGCCTACGATCGCGATGGTGCCGCCCGGTCCCGGCCGCGATGACGGTCGCCACAATCAACGAATGCATCGGCAGATGAGCGAAAGTTTCGATCCCCTGACCCTGATCGGCCTCAGCGTCGAGGCCCATGATCGCGTGACCGGCAACGACCTCGACGATTTTGCCGCCACCATCGGGGAACCGGTCCGCCCCTGGCCCCCGGGCTTTCACTGGGCGATGTTCGGCCGGTTCCAGCGCGCGCTGCGCCATGACGGTCATCCGCTGACGATGGCGCCGTTCCCGCCGCTGCCGTTCCCGCGGCGCATGTGGGCCGGCGGCGAGGTTGCCTGGCTGGCACCGGTGGCCACCGGCAGCGACGTTCGCCGCCTCACCACGGTCGAGCGCGCGTCGGTCAAGCAGGGCCGCATCGGCCCATTCATGCTGGCCAGCCTGCGCCACCGCCTGACGGTAGATGGAACGCCGGTCGTCGACGAGCGCCAGGACATCGCCTTCCTGCAGCCCGATGCCGCGCCGGGCAGCACGGCCGGGGAGGCACCGGGCTTTGCCCCGGACTGGCAGGCGCAAGTGACGCCCGACCCGGTCACGCTGTTCCGCTATTCGGCGTTGACCGGCAATGGCCACCGCATTCACTACGACTACCCCTATGCCACCGAGGTCGAGGGCTATGGCGGCGTCGTCGTCCATGGCCCGCTGATCGCGACCTGGCTGATGCAGGCCGCGGAACGCTGGGGTGGCGTGCCGCTGAAGCGGTTTGCCTATCGCGGCGTGAGGCCGACCTTCGCCGGCCGGCCGATCACGCTGATCGGCCGGCGCGACGGTGCGGGCCTGCAGCTTGCCGCGGTGTCGGCCGACGGCTTCGTCCTGACACGCGCGACGGCGAACGGCTGAACGGCAGCGCCACAACCGCATCCCACCGCATGGCAGGCTATTAATCGCCGGACTGGTGGCTGTACGTCGATGCCGGCATGCTGCTCCGATCAGCGGGGAGGACAGCATGATCGTGCGAATGTGGCGAGGCTCGGCCGTCATCGGATCCGACGCCCAGGCCTATGAGTCGCATGTGACCGGCAAGGTGTTTCCCGGGGTGCTGGCACTGTCCGGCAATCTCGGTGCCCGCCTGTTGAAACGGCGGATCGACGATCGCATCGAATTTCTCGCGGTCACCTATTGGTCGTCGCTCGAGGCAGTGAAGGCATTCGCCGGCGATGATATCGGTCTGGCCGTCGTCGAGCCGGCAGCGCATGCCGTGCTTGCCGAATTCGACGACTTCGTCACCCACTACGAGGTTGCCTACGGGGCGGGACCGGCCGGAACGAACTGATCGCACCGGGCGTTCCGGGCGCATGAACACAGCCAATCTGCAGCTTGCCGGCGTTCTGCTGGTCCTCGATGAACTGCTTTCCACCCTGCGGGCTCGGGGCGTGGTCAGCCGGCAGGAAGTGGACGACCTGCTGGCCCGTGCGGCCAAAGGGGTCGACAACGACCGCCAGCGTGTCGCCGCGCTGAGCGCGGCCAACGCCGAGGCGGTAGCCTTTCCAATTCGCTTCCTCCAGGCGGCCGGCAAGGCCGGACCACCCAAGACCTATTCGTCGATCGCCGCGGCGGTCGGGCGGGCCGGCGGTGACGATCAGACATGAACGTCGCCATGGGCCATCTCGCCGATCCGTTCGTCGGGCCGCAGGGCGCACCAGGCCAGCCAGCCATGGAACAATGCCACCCCGACGACGACGGCCGGCCCGGGAATCGGCCCCAGCGCGGCATTGTCGACGATTTCCCAGAGCGACTGGACGAATTCGAAGCGAACGCCCGCCTGCTGCAGCTTGATCGATGAAATCTTGAGGGTCCAGGCAGCCAGCAGGATCAGGAACAGCCAGCCGTAGTTCCGGCGCAGGCGGCGGGAAAATGCGGTCGCCGTGGTGGTGAGGAAGATCGGGCGGCGCAGATCCTGGCCAAGCTGTGCCGACCAGCCGGTCGCCCTGGCGGCACCGGGGTCGAAGACCGCCGACAGGTAGTTGCGCTCGATCCGCCGCACGCGGACGCGATAGACGTCGAAGAAGCGATAGCGCCGCGCCTCGATCACCAGCAACAGCAGGACCAGCACCATCGCGAAGAGAAGCACGCCGTGATGCGCCGTCGGCGTCGACAGCGATACCGACAGCATCGCGGCAACGACGGTGATCGCCCAGTTCGTCGTCCGGTCCATCCGGTCGCGCCAGCCGGCCATGCGGCCGAGTTCGCCGCGATAATAGTGGGCGACGACGTTGACGAACTCGGTCGTGGAATGGGGCAGGGGCGGATCGTCGGGCAAGTCCATGCCGCCAAACGCGCCAGATGCCCGTCAGGGTCCCGCGAAGATCGCATTGCGCCGGACATGGTCGGCCAGATGGTCGATCCAGGCGCGGACCTGCGGCGGCAGACCGGTGCGCGTGGTGAAGACCAGATGGACGATGCCAGGCTCGGCATGCCAGTCGGGGAAGACGCGGACCAGCGTGCCGCTGCGCAGCCCGTCGGCGCATGCATGATCGGGCAGCAGCGCGACGCCGAGCCCGGCCTGCGCGGCAGTCCGCAGGGCGCCGAAGTCGGCACAGGCGATACGCGGTTGGTGGATGATCTGCCGGCGGCGTCCGTCGGTCGCCTCGAACACCCAGGTCACCGGGGCCGATCCGTCATCCGAACTGAGCGTCGGGATCCGGGCGAGGGCGGCGATATCGTCCGGTTCGGCGATGGTGTCGGCCAGGGCGGGGCTGGCGACGAGGATGCGCCGGCTGTGCCCGAGTGTCCGGACCGTCAATGCCGCATCGGTTTCGAGCCTGACCCGGACCCGCATGGCGACGTCGATCCGTTCGGCGATCAGATCGACCACGCGATCGGTGGCGACGATGCGCAGCGTGATGCGCGGATACTGCTTGAGAAAGTCGGACATCGCCGTCCCGGCGAGCTCGACAAGGCCGGTCGGGCAGGCGAACCGCACCATGCCGCGGGGCTCCGCCTGGGCCTCCGCCACCAGCGTGTCGCCCCGCTCGACTTCGGCCAGCGCCGCCCGGCAATGCTCGTAATAGGCCTGCCCGACCTCGGTCACGCGAAAGCGGCGCGAGGATCGCTCGATCAACCGGGCGCCCAGTCGCCGCTCCAATTGGGCGATGCGCCGGCTGAGCTTCGACTTCGGCAGCTTCAGCGCCCTGCCCGCCGCCGCGAACCCGCCATGGGCAACCACTTCGCTGAAATAGAATATGTCGTTCAGATCCCGCATGACACGTTCATCGTTCTATCGGTAGAACGCAGAGTGCCATATCGGCTGTCTACACGCATCGGCGTCCCGCAAATACCTCTCCTGCAGCGGCGCAATTCCGCGCCATCAAGGAGTAGTCGGATGGGTAGCAAGCTCGCAGGCAAGGTCGCCGTGGTCACCGGCGGCAGTACCGGGATCGGCCTGGGCATCGCCCGGCAATTCGCGGCCGAGGGGGCCACCGTGTTCATTACCGGCCGGCGCCAGGCAGAACTCGATGCCGCGGTTGCCGAGATCGGCGCCGACGCGATCGGCGTGCGGTCCGACATCGCGCAACTGGCCGATCTCGATCACCTCTACGCCACGGTCCGGGCCCGCGCCTCGCATATCGACATCCTGGTCGCCAATGCCGGTGGCGGAGAGTTCGCCCCGCTGGGCGCCATCACCGAGGAACAGTTCGACCGGACCTTCGCGATCAACGTCAAGGGCACGCTGTTCACGGTGCAGAAGGCGTTGCCGCTGCTGCGCGATGGTGCGTCGGTCATCCTGACGTCGTCGACGGCGACGGTCCGGGCCATCCCCGCCTTCAGCGTCTATGGCGCGACCAAGGCCGCGATCCGGAATTTTGCGCGCCACTGGATCCTGGATCTCAAGGATCGGCATATCCGCGTCAACGCGATCAGTCCCGGCCCGGTGCTGACACCGGGGCTGCAGGGATTGGCCACCACCGACGACGCATGGCGGCAGTTCGAAGGGCAGATCGTGGCCCAGGTGCCGATGGGGCGGCTGGGTCGGCCCGACGAGATCGGCCGGGCCGCGGTCTTCCTGGCGTCCGACGATGCCAGCTTCGTCAATGGGATCGAACTGTTCGTCGACGGTGGCGCCGCTCAGATCTGAGCAAGCAGCGCATCGAGCCGCACGGGAATGATCCCGGGCGGCGCGAACGGCCGGTCGTGAGCCAGGGTCAGGAGATGGGACGGCCGGCGCCAACTGGCCGTCCACCAGGTTCTGCCGGCACAGGTCATCGATCCATCCTCCCAAACCGGCAGTTCGGGGATGGTGATGCCGAGACCCGCGGCCTTCACCACGGCCTCCTTGGCCGTCCAGCATTGCAGCGTCGCCGCGACCGGGTCGGAAGCCGCGGCGATGCGGCGGCGGTCCCACGGTGTCAGCGCGGGGCCGAGGTCGTCCGGATCGAGCGGGCGCAAGAGTTCGACATCGATGCCGACCGGTCCGTCGCCGCTGGTTGCCAGCGCGACCAGCCCCTCGGCATGGCTGATGCTGAAGTCGATCGCGACGGGAAGCGATGGGCGGCCGGCGGCATCGATCGCGATCCAGGCGAGCAGGCCGGGATCGAGGTCGTCGTCGATGATCGCGCGGCGCAGCAGCAACCGGCCCAGCAGCGTTGCCTGGGCATCCTGCCAGCGTCGATAGCGGCGGCTGCGATCGAGGTCTGCCGGCGGCAGCAGCGCCGTGGCCGCGGCGCGCTCGCCAGCCGTCCACTCGCGTTCATTCGGCGTCGTCAGCAGTCGCAGCATCGGCCTCGCCAATCTCGGCGCAGCCCCCTTGCACGCGGCAACTTGAAGTCCGGGGGGCGCGTGGCATCAGACTAGCCTGCGACATCTGATCGGCAAGGCATTTCGCTTGCCGCAGGTCATCACGCCGACCACGAATCTCAGGATGATATTCTTAGCGCTGACAGGGTCTTGCTGCGGGTCGAGTGCTTCTTCATGGCATGGGCGCGCCGACCGGCGCGCTTCTTCCACCAGATGATCGTGCCGGTGATGCCGAGCATGACGACGACGATACCCGCGACCGCGATGGCGATGCGGCCGGGCATGCCGGCGATCCTGCCGGAATGCAGCGGCAGCGGCAGGTTCAGGGCGAGATCGCCAGCCGTGCCCCGACCCGGTTCGACGGCCATCAGTTCGCGTCCGTCGACGTCGTCGAGATAGAGCCGCGGCGCACCCAGCGGCTGGTCGCCGCCGCGGTCGACGAAGCGGACCATGACCACGCCGGTGGCCATCGAATGAAACATCGGCCCGGGTGCCGGCCAGCCCTTGGCGTCGGCCGCGGCCCGCGCCCGGGCCGCGATATCGTCGATCGGCAGAAGTGGCCCGGGCGTGCGCCGGCGCGGCAGGTCGAACGGTGTCGGGGTGACGTCGCTGAGCAGGGCGACGACGGGCAGGTAGACCTCGCGCCGCAGGTTCAGCGCGACCGACGTCAGGGCCAGCATGGCCAGGATGCCCCATAGCCACAATCCGCCTGCGCGGTGGAGGTCGAGATTGCGCCGGTAACTGCCAGCCCCGGGCTTGATCGACCAGGACGGCCGCCATTTGCGCCAGAAAGGTCGATGCCGCGGCAGGGTCAGCCAGGCACCGACGAAGCAGTCGAGCAGCCAGAGAATCGAGACCGCCCCGAGCAGCCAGACGCCCCAGCGGCCGGGCAGGTGCAGGCTGAAATGCAGCCGGTAGATGAAGGGGACGAGGGTGGTGCGATCACAGCACCCGGCGATGTCGCGGCGCCCGAGGATCCGGCCATCGACCGGGTCGACGAAGATCTCGTTGAACCCGAGCACGTAGGGCCTGCCGGTCGCCTCGTCGCGGCGGGGTTGCACGAACATGCGCGCCGCGACACCCGCGGTCGGCGTCAGGGGCAGGGCCGCCACGATCAGGCGCGGGTCCGTCCTCTCGACAGCCTGCTTCAGCGCCGAAGGTTCCAGGACCGCACCGCGGCCGGGGCTCGAGAACAGATCGGGGTTGAGCCATTCGTCGACCTCGTCGCGGAAGACGAGCACGCTTCCGGTCAGCCCCGCCACCACCAGGAACAGGGCGATGGTGAGGCCGACCCAGCGATGCAGCCGGACCAGGATGCCACGGACGTCCATCACCAGCGGTACTTCAGGCGGGCGATGACGGTGCGGCGGTCGCCATAGAAGCAGGCATAGGTGCAGGCCTCGACATAGTCGCGGTCGAACAGGTTGATCGCATTGAGCGACAGGCCCACCTGGCCGATGTCATAGCGGATCAGCGCGTCGGCGACGGTGTAGGAAGGTGCCTGGGCATTGTTCGCGGTGTTCCAGGTGGCGCCGACGTAACGCCCGCCGCCACCGAAGCCGAGGCCAGCCAGCATGCCGTCACGGATCGTGTAGTCGAGCCACAGCGACGCCATCTGCTGCGGCACCCCGGCCGGCCGGCGGCCGAGATCGGCGCCGTTCGACTTCGAGACCTTGGCGTCGGTGTAGGTATAGGCACCGACAAGGTCGAGCCGGTCGGTCAGCGAAGCGACGGCCTGCAACTCGACACCCTTCGAGCGGACCTCGCCGGCCTGGACGCTGAAGCCGGGATGGGCCAGATCGGGCGTGGCGACGTTCTGCTGCTTCAGGTCGAAGACCGACGCGGTGAACGAGGCATTGAGCCCCCGCGGCTCGAATTTCACGCCGGCCTCGTATTGCTGGCCCGTCGTCGGCTGGAAAGCCGCGCCGCCATAGGTCGTGCCGGTGGCCGGCGCAAACGATTCGGCATAGCTGACATAGGGAGATACGCCGGAATCGAAGGCGTAGAGCGCGCCGGCCCGCCAGGTGAAGGCCGCGTCGTCCTGCTTGGCCGTCACGTTGGCCAGCCGGTTCTTGTTGCTCTGATCGACCCAGTCCTGGCGCCCGCCGATCTGCAGGATCAGGCGGTCGAAGATCTTCAGATTGTCCTGGGCGTAGAGGCCGATCTGGCTGCCGGTCGCGCGGGTCGATGTGACCGGGGTGAAGCCCATGCGCACGGCTGAGCCGTAGACGGGGTTGTAGAGATCGAGCGGGCCGAGGGTGCCGCTGTACTGCGTGCGGCCCCATTGCCAATTGTTCCAGTCCAGGCCGGCGAGCAGCGTGTGCCGTATGGGACCGGTCGAAATGTCGGCCTGGGCCTGGTTGTCCAACGCGATGTTCTGCGACTGGTCGAAGCGGGAATAGGCGCTGCGCGTAATGCTGCGCATGCCGGGCTGCCAGGCGAGGAAGGCCACGTCGGCATAGTCGTTCTTGTAGTCGGCATAGCGGAAGTTCTGGCGGACCTGCCAGACCTCGTCGAAGCGATGCTCGAACAGGTAGCCGATCGAGCGCGAGGTCCGGTCCCACTTGTTGTAGTCGGGCTCGCCGATGAAGCGCGAGGTCGCGATCTGGCCATTCGGATTGGCCAGCACCGTGCCCTGGGTCGGGTAGCCGTAGTTGTAGACCGTCTTCGACTTCATATAGTTGCCGAGGAAGGTCAGTGTCGTGTCGGCGGTCGGGCGCCATGCCAGGGAAGGGGCGACGAAGAGGCGGTTGTCCGGGATGTAGTCGACCATCGTGTCGCTGTCGCGGGCTAGCGCGGTCAGCCGGTAGGACCAGGTTCCCGCGGCATCGAGATTGCCGCCGAAATCGGTCGCCGCCTGCTTGCGCCGGAAATTGCCGCCTTCGACTTCGACCTCGCCGAAGCTAGCGAATTTCGGCCGCTTCGTAACCAGGTTGATCACGCCGCCGGGGGCGCTCTGCCCGTAGAGGACCGAGGCTGGGCCCTTCAGCACCTCTATACGTTCCAGTGCATAGGGCTCGGCCATGCCGTCATAGACGTTGTACTGCTGGCGCGTCCCGTCGCGGAACAGGTTGGAGGCCGACGACTGGAAGCCGCGGATGTTGACGGCATCGTCGGTCCGGTTGAACCCCTGCACCTTGGTGACGCCGGCGGTATAGCGCAATGCGTCGCCGATGGTCTGAGCTGCCTGGGCGTCGATCTGGTCGCGGGTGATCACGTTGATCGTCTGCGGCGTCTCGATCAGCGGCAGATCGGTCTTGGTGCCGGTGGCGCTTCGGGTTGCGACGAAACCATCGACCGGGCTCCATGCCGTTTCGAGCGGTGCTGCCGTGCGGCCGTCGACCGTGACGGCGCCCAGGGTGACGATGTCGGCCCCCGTGGCGGTACCACCCGCTGCCGGTGCCGCCACCAGGGTCGCGGTCGCCGTATCGGTGAAGCGGGCCACCAGGCCGGTTCCGGCCAGCAGGCGGTCGAGCGCTGCGGAGGGGGCGAGCACGCCGCGCACCCCGGGGCTGCGCCGGTTGGCGGTCAGGTCGCCGGGCGCGACGATCTGCAGGCGGCTCTGGACGGCAAAGCGGGTGATCGCCTGGTCGAGGGGCAGCGGCGGAATGTCGAAATCGACTGCTGCGGCGGCCTGCGCCGGTGACGGCTGCGCCATGGCCGGTGCGGGCATGGTGGCAAGCAGCCCGGCGGCCAGTACCGCAGCGGCTCCACGGACGACGATCCCCATTTGTACGTATCCCCCTCACAATTCATCTAATGAGACGCACTCGCATCAATAGACAGGACGACGGCCGTGGGGGATCGCCTAGGGCCGGCGCGAAAAATTTACTTGGCGGATTGCAGCAGGATGAACCGACCGGGCAATCGCGTGACCGTCAGGCCGAGACTGTCGGCGATACGATCGATCGCGTCGTCGAGCCGCCCTTGTTCGAACACAGCAGTCAGGCGCCGGTCGCCGAGATCGCGATCGAGAATGACGAAGCGCGCGGGCAGATAGCGTTCCAGCGTCGCCGCGACCTCCGCCAGCGGGGTTTGCACGAAAGCCAATTGGCCATGCCGCCAGGCAAGGTCGGTGGCGACGTCGATCGTCATCGCCGGGCCGACACGGCCGCGGGCGTAGCGCACCGACTGACCGGCCGACAAGGCGACGCTGGCCGCCGCCGCGGCGACGGCGGCGACCCTGACCCGGCCCTCGGCCACCGTCACCACGGCGCCATCCTCGATCGTGCGCACGGCGAACGCGGTCCCGGTGACCCGGGTCTCGCCACCGCCGGCTGTCACGATGAACGGGCGGCGATCGCTCGGCGTCACGGTCAGGTAGACCTCGCCGCGGATCAGCCTGATGGCGCGCCGTTCGGCCGAAAAGTCGAAGGCGACGGCGCTGTCCGGGCCGATTTCCAGCCGCGAGCCGTCGGGTAGGGCATGCTCGCCACGTTGTCCGACCGTGGTGCGGACATCGCTTTCCAGGGCGATCATCCAGCCCGGCCCCCAAAGCAGGACGACCGCGACCAGGATCGCTGCCGCTGCCATCAGCGGCCCGGGAAGGCGTCTTGACTGGCGGCGACGGGATCTGGCGGCGGGGACGGCCAGGCGACCATAAAGATCCTGGGTGGCCGCCCAGGCGGCGCGATGGCCGGCACTGGCGGAAAGCCAGGCGGCAAAGTCGCGCCGCTCGGCCGCCGTGGCATCGGACAGGCGGGCAAGCCACAGACCGGCCTCGGCGAAGTCCTGTTCGGTAAAGCCGCGCTCAGCCATCGATGGCGGCCCGGCAGCGCAGCATCGCCTGCTGCACGTGGTACTCCACGGTCTTTGGCGAGAGACCGAGATGGTCGGCGATCTGCCGCCGGGTCCAGCCCTCGACCCGGAACAGCAGCAGGATTTCCCGGGTTCGCGGGGGCAGGGCGGCGATCGCCTGCTCGAGTGCCGCCAGTTCCTGCCGCGCAGCGACGGTGCGTTCCGGATCGGGGGCCGGGCAGTGCAGCACCTCGAGGGTTGCCACCGGCTCGGTCGTGCCTTCGCGCCGCAGGCGGCGCCGATGGTCGCGGGCGAGGTTCGAGGCGATGGTGAACAGATAGCCGCGCTGGTCGGCGATATCGTCGCCATCGCCGAGCCGCGCAAGCCGCAGATAGGTCTCCTGCGACAGGTCCTCGGCCGCGTCGGCCGAATCAAGCTGGCGCCGCAGGAAACGGCGCAATGCCGCGCCATGGGTGCGCACGAGGGCGACGAGGTCGATCGGTCGAGTCACGCAGCGGGCCTGATCATCGCCGCCATGGATGGCAGCGATGATCAGGTTTTGCAAGTGCGAGGCGTTCTCGCTAACCCGGTATCACCAGTTGTAGAAGCCGGGAACGATGCCGCGACCCGTCGAGAGCTGCAGCGTCAGCCCGGCGCGGGCGAGGTTCGCGGTCAGCGATCCGGCCGATACCGGTGTCGGGGTGTTGACCGGGGGCCGGGTGCCGAACGGCGAGCCGCCGGTATAGGAGTTCAGCGGCGCCTGCAGTTGATAGCCGGCACCGGTCGGCAAGACCGTGCCGCTGCTGACATACCAGATTGGCGCGCCGGTCGTGTCGTAGGCAAAGGCGCCGATGAAGGCCGCGTTGCCCTGCTGCTCGATGAAATAGCCGACGCCCGGTTGGTTGCTGTCCCAGTACCAGCCGGTCCAGATGGCGTTGTCGGGCGAGGGTTGCACCGTCGAGCCGCTGATCGGGTAGCGCTGGATCAGCTTGGTCTCCGACTGGCCGGTGGCGGCGTTGCGCAGGGTCAGCCGGCCGGCCGTGGCGGAGGTGAAGTTCGCGGTCAGCTCGACCGAGCTGTTCACGGGCTGGGCATTGCCCCGCTCGCCGCCGGCCAGCGTGCCGCCGCCGGCCATTTCCTGCAAGGTGCCGCGATAGGCGCGGGCCGACGGCGCCGTCGTGACCCGCGGGGCGGTGGCGACCCGCCACAGCGGCTGGCCGTTGTCGCGATAGCCGAAGAAGGCGATGAACATGCTGTCATTGCCGTTGACGGCAAGCGCGTAGCCCGAGCCGCCTTCGCCCGGCGCCCACCACCAGCCGGTCTGCGGCGTCGGCGGGGCCACGCTGCGAACGACGACGCCGCAGGTCGGGGCGGACCCCGAGTTTGCGGGAATCGTGATCGTCGCGCTGGTGGCGGTGCCGGCCGCGGCGCAGAGCCCGCTCCAGCCCGTCACGACCTGGCCGGTCGGCAGGCCGATCGAGATCGACAGCGTCTGGCCGGCCTGCACGTCGACGGTGCAATTGGAAAAAAGGCCGAGCGAGCAACTCGACCCCGGCGGGTTGAAGGTCGCTGTGGGGGTGCCCTGGCCGTTCGTCGAGACGTCGTAATTGAGAATGAAGACGGAAGTGCGCGCCGACGCTTCGCCGGCGGCGAACAGCAGCGGCAGCGACAGGGTGAGCGCCAGGCGCTTGAACCAGTTCATAGGCGAAATCCTCAGAAACGGTAGCGCAGGCCGATGACGGCCTCGCTGGCGGTAAACCGGCCCGAAATCCCGTCGGTCGGGACGTTGATGGCCGAACCGGCGACGCCGAAGGTGGAGGTCCCGGCCGACGACTGCATCTTGCCGCCGTCGAAATAGCGATAGCCGGCATCCACCGTGATCCGGTCGCTTACCGCCCAGGAGAGGCCCAGCATCGCCTGCCAGGCGAAGTTCGTGCGGCTGCCGCCGGGATCGTTCTCGTAGCCGGCGCCGATGCCGGGGATCGTGAAGCTCTGCGTGATTGCGCCGAGGCGGTTGTGCGCGACGCCGAGGCCGGCGCCCAGATAGGGCTTCACCGGCCCGAGGTTCCACGGCAGGTCGACATAGCCGTTCAGCATGCCGGCGAGCGACGAGGCATCGGCGCGGTATTGCGTGCCCTGGCCGTCGGTGCCGTCCAGCTTGTACCAGCCCCGGTAGTCGACCATCGCCTCGACCCGGAACAGGTCGGTCAGCCGATAGCCGACGCCGGCGCCGAGCAGCGCCGACGACCCAAGACCCGACGGGCCCGGCGAATTGCAGATGACGCAACCGTTCGCGTACTGGCCCTGGCGATCGCTGAAATCGTTGGAATGCGCCCAGGACCAGCCGGCTTCGCCGCGCAGGTAGAGCCCGGCGGGTTCGGCCTGGGCGGCGGTGATGCCAAGCCCGATGACGGCCGCGGCAACAATGGCAAGACGGCTTGCTTGCAAGATGATTACTCCCCCTTTAAGGCAATCGGCTTGTTTCTGAACTGCCGATCAATTCTCGGTCAAATCAAAATTGGAACTAGAACCGCCTTAGCCCTGCCGGAACCCGATGGCCGCTGGCCGGGTTGGCCCGGTCAAGTTGCTGAGCGGGTTGCGCTTCCGATGAAAATCGCCACGTTCAACGTCAACGGCGTCAATGGCCGGCTGGAACTGCTGCTGCGATGGCTCGGCGAGGCCAAACCCGATGTCGTCTGCCTGCAGGAGTTGAAGGCACCGGACGAGAAGTTTCCGGTCGCGGCAATCGAGGCGGCCGGCTACGGCGCGATCTGGCAGGGCCAGAGGAGCTGGAACGGCGTTGCCATCCTGGCACGGGGCGCAACGCCGGTCGAAAGCCGGCGGGGCCTGCCCGGCGACGCCGACGACGCCCACAGCCGCTACATCGAAGCCGTCGTCGACGGTATCTTGATCGGGTGCCTCTACCTACCCAACGGCAATCCGGCGCCAGGCCCGAAATTCGACTACAAGCGGCGCTGGTTCGCCCGCTTGGCCGATTACGCCGCGGAACTGATCGAGCTCGACCTGCCTGTCGTTCTGGCCGGCGATTTCAACGTCATGCCTGCCGACATCGACGTCTACAAGCCGCAGCGCTGGGTCAAGGACGCGCTGTTCCGCCCGGAGGTTCGCGCGGCCTTCCGCGAGCTTGTCGCGCAAGGCTGGACGGACGCGTTGCGCCACCTTCATCCCGGCGTGCCGATCTATACATTCTGGGACTATTTCCGGAATGCCTATGCCCGGAATGCCGGATTGCGGATCGACCATCTGCTGCTGAGCCCCGGGCTGGCGGTCGATCTGCAGGATGCCCAGGTCGACCGCCATGTCCGCGGTTGGGAGAAGGCAAGCGACCATGCGCCGGTCTGGATCGAATTGCGGCCGGCAAGGATCAGGAGACGCCGATGACCCGCGACCCGTTCGATCTCGACCGCTTCGTGGTCGCCCAGCAGCCGGCGATCGGTGCAGCCCAGGCCGAACTGGCCGCCGGCCGCAAGCGCAGCCACTGGATGTGGTTCGTGTTTCCCCAGTTGAAGGGCCTGGGGACATCGGCGACGGCACTGCGCTATGGCCTCGCCTCGCTCGCCGAGGCGCGGGCCTACCTGGCTCATCCGCTGCTGGGGCCGCGGCTTCGCCATTGCACCGGGCTGGTTCTGGCCGTGGCGGAGCGCGGCCTGCACGAGATATTCGGTTCGCCCGACGACGTGAAATTCCGCTCGTCGATGACCCTGTTCGCCCTGGCCGGCGACGGGCCGTTCCGCGAGGCTGTCGACAGGCTGTGCGGTGGCCGGCCCGATCAGCGGACACTCGACCTCCTCGGCCTGGAATGGCATGGTGGCCGCCATGAACCAGTCGACTGACCAAGTCTCTCCGCTCGCCGCGATCGGCGCCATCGAGCAATCCTTCGCCACCGCCGGCTATATCTGCAACCGGTCGATCGCCACGGCGATCTTTCTGGCCCAGAAGCTGGAAAAGCCGCTGCTGATCGAGGGGCCGCCAGGCGTCGGCAAGACCGAACTGGCGAAGGCCACGGCCGCGCTGACCGGCAAGCCGCTGATCCGGCTGCAATGCTACGAAGGCCTCGACGAAGCCAAGGCGCTCTATGAGTGGAAATACGGCAAGCAACTGCTCTACACCCAGGTGCTGAAGGAGAAGCTCGGCGATCTGCTCGCCGGTGCGCAGGGCCTGAAGGAGTCGATCGCCCGGTTGCACGAGTTCGACGACACCTTCTTCAACGAGGAATTTCTTGAACCCCGGCCGCTGCTCAAGGCGCTGTGGGCGCCCGAGGGCGCGGTGCTGCTGATCGACGAAATCGACAAGTCGGACGACGAGTTCGAGGCATTTCTTCTCGAACTGCTTTCGGACTTCCAGATATCGATTCCCGAACTCGGCACGATCAAGGCGAAGACCATTCCGATCGTCTTCCTGACCTCGAACAACACCCGCGAGATCGGCGATGCCCTGAAGCGGCGCTGCCTGCACCTGTTCATCCCGTTCCCCGATCCGGCTTTGGAGCAGCGGATCATCCGGGCGCGGGTGCCGGATGCCGAGGACCGGTTGCGCGCCCAGCTCGTCGCCTTTGTCCAGGGCCTGCGCGGGCTAGACCTGAAGAAGAAGCCGGCGGTCAGCGAGACGATCGACTGGGCCCGCGCGCTGGTCCTGCTGCACGCCCGCGAGATCGAGCCCGAGCTGGTGCGCCAGACGCTCAACGTGCTGCTCAAGTTCCAGGACGACATCGATACGGCCGAGGCGGAGTTGCACGCGCTGGTGGCCCGGGCGCGCAAGGCCGGATGACTGCCGTCCTCGGTGACTTCATCCGCACGCTGCGCGCGGCCGACATCCGGATCTCGACTGCCGAGGCGATCGATGCCGGCGCGGTGCTCGGCCTGGTCGGCTATGACGATCGGGCCGTGCTGCACGATGCCCTGTCGCAGGTGCTGGCCAAGACCGAGGGCGAGAAGTCGGCTTTCACCGACGTGTTCGACCGCTTCTTCAGCTTCACGCCCTTTGCCGGCGAGAACCCGGATGACCAGCCCGATGCAGGAGATGCGGTGCCGGGGGCCGGCGGCTTGCCTGGCGGGGGTACCGGCAGCGGCCAGGGGCAGCCGGCTGGCGACCTCGCCGACATGCTGCTCGGCGGTGATCAGGCCGGGCTGCAGATGGCGCTGGCCGAGGCGGCGCGCGCCGTCCAGCTCAACCAGATCCGCATCTTCACCCAGCGCGGGCAGTTTACCCGGCGGATCATGGAGGCGATGGGCCTGGCCGGGCTGGACGAGCGGATCGACAACGATCCGGCAGTTGCCGACCGGCTGATCGAGGCCCGCGCCCGCCTGCAGTCCCAGGTCTACGACTACGTCGAGCGGCAGCTGGAACTGGTTGCCGCCAATGCCGGGCGGCAACTGCGCGAGGACATGTTGTCGCGCCTGCGGCTGTCAAACATCGACCGCCGCGACATGGCCATCATGCGCGGGCTGGTCCGGCGCATGGCCAGGAAGCTGATCGCGCTGCATTCGCGCCGTGCCCGGCGTGCCCGCCGTGGCCAGCTCGACGTCCGCCGCACCATCCGCGCCAACATCGAGTTCGACGGGCATCTGTTCCATACCGTCTGGAAGAAGCATCGCGTCGACCGGCCCAAGGTCATGGCGATCTGCGACGTCTCCGGCTCGGTCGCCGCCGTGTCCCGGTTTCTGCTGATGTTCCTGCACAGCCTGCAGGAAGTGCTGCCCCAGGTCCGTTCGTTCGCGTTCTCGGGCGAACTTGGCGAGATCACCGACCTGCTTGTCGGCGATGATATCGAGGCGGCGCTGGGCGAGGCGCTAGACCGCTATGGCAGCCGCTCGACCGACTATGGCCGCGCCTTCGCCGACTTCGCCGAACACGCGATGGCCGATGTCGACCATCGGACCACCGTGCTGATTCTGGGCGATGCCCGCTCGAACTACGGCGACCCGCGTGCCGACATTCTCAAGCAGATCCATGACCGGGCCCGGCGCGTGCTGTTCCTCAACCCCGAGCCGCGCGGCCTCTGGGGTTCGGGCGACAGCGAAATGAAGCGCCTGGCGCCGCATTGCGACCGGGCGCTGACCTGCGCATCGCTGCGCGACCTCGAACGGGTGGTGGCGGAGCTACTGCGGACTGCCGTCTGACCCGATTGCCGTGATGAACGGCCACAGCGCGCCGGCCTGGCGTGCGGCTTGGCCGAGATGCTCGGCCCAATGATGTTCGGTGCCGAAATCGTCCCGCCAATCGCGCAAGCCGTTCGTCAGGCGATGCAGGTGGTGTTCGCGGGTAAAACCGATGGCGCCGAATACCTGATGGGCGATGCGCATGCCGCGGCCGGCGGCCTGTCCGCAGCGGATCTTGGCGGCGGCCACGGCAAGGCCGAAATCCGGGCGGCCGAGCCGCGAGGCGGCGAAGCGGGCGCCGATGCCGGCCGCCGCGGCCTCGCCGGCCAGAACGGCCAACATCTGCTGGACGGCCTGGAAATTGCCGATCGGCCGGCCGAACTGCTTGCGCGTTCCGGCGTAGTCGACGCAATCGTCGAGCAGACGGCTCAACGCCCCCGCCATCAGCAGCGATCTCGAAAGGGCACCTCGCTCGGAGCAGAGCCGGCCACCGGCGGCGAGGATCATGTCGGCGATCGATACAGGGGCCATGTGGTAGCCGATGCGAATCACGACATCCGCCGCCTCGCCCGGCGTGGCCATGCCAGGGCCATCGCCATCGGGGACCAGCATCGCCGGCAGCCCCAGGTCCTCCAGGGCCTGGGCAACGGTGGCCGGCGTGGCACCGGCCTTGTCGCGCAGCAGGCGGTCGACGGTTTCGACGATCATCAGCGCAGCCCCAGCCCGCGGGCGACGATGCCGCGCAGGACTTCCGTCGTGCCGCCCCGCAAGGTGAAGCTCGGGGCCACCTGCATCGTCGCCCGGTACATCGCGGCGAGATCGCCGTCGGCCTCGGCCAGCACAGCGCGCAGCCGTTCCGGCACCGATTGTTCAAAGACGGTGCCGCGGTCCTTTACCAGGGCGGCCTGCAGCGCCGGCGCCTGGCCGGCCTGCAGCATCGCCGATATCGCCAGCGACATCTGCCGCAGCGCCATGGTCTCCGCGACCAGCGTTCCAAGCGTGGCGTCATCGGTCCGGGGGGCTGCCGCAGCGAGCAGCGGAAACGACGACAGCAGCCGTTCGGGCCCGCTGCGCTCCAGCGCCAATTCGGACGTCACCTGCGTCCAGCCTTCGCCTTCCATGCCCAGCAGCGCATCGCCAGGCAGATCGACGTCGTCGAACGTGACCTGGTTGAAGTCGTCGTGCCCGCCGAGATCGGCGATCGGACGGATGGCGATGCCCGGCGTCTTCAGGTCGATCAGAAACTGGCTCAGCCCCTGCTGGCGCCCCTCGATGTCGTCGCCCGTCCGGAACAGGCCGATCATGTAGTCGGCGCGATGGGCGCCGGTGGTCCAGAGCTTGGTGCCGTTCAGCCGCCGTCCCGGCGCCGGGCGCGCGCGCGTATCGAGGCGAGGTCGGACCCGGAATCGGGTTCGCTCATCCCGATGCAGAAGCTGAGCTCGCCGGCCGCGATCCGCGGCAGGATGGCGCGTCGCTGCGCCTCGCTGCCGACCCGCAGGATCAGCGGGCCGCTCTGCCGATCGGCGATCCAGTGGGCCCCGACCGGCGCGCCGGCGGCGAGCAATTCCTCCAGCACGACATAACGTTCGATCGCACTGCGGCCATGGCCGCCATAGGCAGCCGGCCAGGTCATCCCGATCCAGCCGCGCTGTCCGAGCGCCCGGCTGAAGCTACGGTCGAACGACATCCATGATCGCGCGCGTTCGACAGGCGACCAGCCCGCCGAATGATCGGCGATGAAGGCGCGGACTTCGGCGCGCAGGCCATCGAGGCCAGGTGCCGGGCTGAGGGGCAGATCCAGGCGGTCCATGGCGTCGAGCCTAGCGGTTGAGGCGCCGTATTAGAAGACGTGCGCCGCGCCCTGGACGGCGATATCCACCGGCGCGCCGATCAGCGGCAGGTCGAGGCTGGAGACGCCGACCGGAAAAGTCGTCGCGTCGGGCAGCGCCACGGTGACGCGGCAACTCGCCCCGCCGAACTCGACCTCGGTGACGCGGGCGTCGCCCGGACCTTGCGCCGGCGTCAGCCGCAATTGCTCGGGTCGCAGCATGATCTGGGCTTGGCCGCGCCGCGTGCCGGTATGGGCGGCGATACGGCCGAGCGCGCAACTGGCCACGCCGTCGCCGAGCTCGGCCTGCAGGATGATGGCATCGCCGAGGAAGGCGGCCGTCGCCGGGTCGCGCGGGTGATGATAAAGCTGCGTCGGCGGACCGACCTGGGCCAGTTCGCCGTTGCGCAGCACCGCGACCTGATCGGCGAAGGACAGCGCTTCCGCCTGGTCGTGCGTCACCAGGATCGTGGTGATGCCGGCCTGCGACAGGATCGTCGCCACGGCCTTGCGCATGGCCTCGCGCAGGCCGGTGTCGAGCGCCGAGAAGGGTTCGTCGAGCAGCATCAGGCGGGGGCGCCGGGCCAGCGCGCGGGCCAGTGCGACACGCTGCTGCTGGCCGCCGGAGAGTTCGTGCGGTCGTCGCGCCAGCACCCGGCGATCCAGCTCGACCATGTCGATCAGCCCGACGATCCGGGCTTCGCGATCGGCAGCGCCGCGCTCGATGCCGAACCCGATGTTCTCGGCGATGGTCAGGTGCGGAAACAGCGCGCCATCCTGCGGCACGAAGCCGATGCCGCGGCGATGGGCCGGCACGATCGCCGGGCCGTCGGCCAGCACTTCGCCGTCGAGCGTGACGCGCCCGGCATCGGGTGCCTCGAAGCCCCCGATGATGCGCAGCAGCGTGGTCTTGCCCGATCCCGACTGGCCGATCACGGCGGTGCGGGCGCCGCCCGAGATGGTGAGGTCGATGCCGGCCAGCGCGGTCACCGCGCCGTAGCGTTTGCCGACACCCCGAAGGACCAGTTCCGTCATCGCCCGGCAGCCCGTTTCGATTGCGCGTGAAGCATGAAGACAAGCGGCAGCGAGGCGACGACCATCATCACCGCGTAGGGCGCGGCGCCGGTATAGTCGATCTCGGCCGTCGCGGCCCAGAATTCGGTGGCGAGCGTGCGCGTGCCGTTCGGCGCCAGCAACAGCGTCGCCGTCAGTTCGTTGGAAATGCCCAGCGCCACCATCGCCATGCTGGCCGCAGCACCCGGCGCGGCCAGGCGGATCGTCGTCGCCCAGATCGCCGACAGTGGCGGCCGCCCCAGCGCCATGGCCGCCCGTTCCAGCTCGACCGGCGCCTGGGCGATGCTGGCGCGCAGGCCGATCAGCGCGCGCGGCAGGAACAGCAGGGCATAGGCGAGCAGGACGGTGAAAACCGTCTGATATAGCGGATGAGCGACGCGCACCGTCACCGTGACCAGCGCCAGCGCGACGACGACGCCGGGCAGCGCGCCGACATAATAGTGGCAGGCTTCCAGCAGCCGCTGCAGCCGGCCCGGCGACCGCACCGAAAGCCAGGCCATCGGGATGGCGATCACCGTGGTCAGTGCGGCGCCACCCAGCGCGAACATGACGGTCTGGCCGATCGCGTCGCCGATCGGTCCGGCCTGCCAGATCCCGGCGCCGCCGATGGCCAGCCAGCGGCCGAGGGTCAGGAGCGGGATGCCCAGTGCCAGCGTCGCGGTGGCCACCGGCAGGACCAGGCAGGGCAGGGTGGCGAGACCCAGTCGATGACGCGGCGCCAGGCGCGCAGCGCCGGCGCCGACGCGGGCATAGCGGCCACCGCCGCGCAGCAGCAGATCGAGCCCGAGCAGCGCGAGACAGCAGACGACGAGCACGCCGGCGAGCATGTTCGCGGCGGCACCCTGGAACGACGACTGGAACTGGTCGACGATCGCGGTCGTGAAGGTGTCGAACTGGATCATCACGTAGAGGCCATATTCGGCCAGCAGATGCAGGCCGACCAGCAGGGCGCCGCCGAGGATGGCGATGCGCAACTGCGGCAGCACGACGCGCAGGAATACCTGAAACGGGCTCAGGCCGAGCGAGGCCGCGACATCCTCCATCGCCGGATCGAGGCGACGCAGTTGCGCGGCCACGGGAAGATAGAGGAACGGAAAATAGGCCAGGACCGAGACCAGCGTCGCGGCCCACAGTCCATGCAGTCCGGGCGCCACCGTGACCCAGGCATAGCTGTGGACGAAGGCGGGCACGGCCAGCGGGGCGACGGCGAGCCAGGCCCAGAAACGCCCCCACGGCAGGTCGCTGCGCTCGGTCAGCCAGGCCAGCGCAACCGCCAGTGCGATGGCGATCGGGATGGTGGCGATCTCGAGCAGCAGGGTGTTGACCAGCAGATCGCCGACCCGGCCGCGGAAGACCAGCGCCTGGACGGTCTGCCAGCCGGTCTGGATCGTCACCCAGGCGACGAACCCGAGCGGCAGCAGTGCCACCAGCGCGACGATGCCGGCCAGGGCGAACGCCGGAGCGTGCGGCCAGCGGCCGGCACGGCGCAGGGTGGGCTTGGCAGAGGGGAGCAAGCTGGTCATCAGCGAGTGGCCGGCCGCGGCGCACAGGGCGCGCCGCGGCCGGACGGTCACATCAGGCCGGCGGCGGTCATCATGTCGGTGACAGCCTTGTTGTTCAGCTTGTCAGGCGCCACGACCGGGGCGCCGAGCTTGTCGAGCGGTTCGAGACGCGGGTTCGATTCCGCGCCGTTGCCGACGGCATATTCGTACGAATTGCCGGTCTTGAGAATTTCCTGGCCGGGCGTCGCGGTCATCCACTTGACGAAAGCCTGGGCTTCCTTGGCGTGACGGCTCGACTTCAGCACGCCGGCGCCCGAGATCGAGACGAAGGCGCCGGGGTCGCCGTTGCGGAAGTAGTGCAGGGCGACGTTCTTCGAATTCTCCCCGGTATTGGCCTGATCGCCGACATAGTAGTAGTGATAGATCACGCCGCCCGGGATTTCGCCGGCATTGATCGCCTTCAGGACGACGCCGTTACCGCGGTAGAACCGCGCATTTTCCTTCATGCCCTTGAGCCAGGCGGCCGTGGCGGCCTCGCCCTTCAACTGCAGCAGCGCCGAAACGATCGCCTGGAAGTCGGCACCGGCCGGCGAGGCCGCCCACCGTCCCTTCCACTCCGGCTGGGCCAGGTCGAGCAGCGACTTGGGCAACTGGTCGGGCTTGAGCAGGCTGGTGTTGTAGGCGAATACCGTCGATCGCGCTGCGACGCCGACCCAGTGGCCGTTGGCGGGGCGGAAGTTTTCCGGCACCTGGGCAAGCGTCCCCGGCTCGATCGGCGCGAACAGCCCGGCATTGTCGACCAGCGCCATCGCGGGCGAATTCTCGGTCACGAAGACATCGGCGGGCGAGCCCGCGCCCTCCTGCACGATCTGGTTGCCGAGCTCCATGTCGCTGCCCTTGCGCACCGTCACCTTGATGCCGGTATCGCGGGTGAAGCCCTGCGTCCACGCCTGCATCAGGCTGACATGCTGCGCGTTGTAGACGACGATCCCTTCGCCATCGGCGGGGGCGGTCTGGGCGACCGCGGCGAACGGCAGGGCGATCAGGGTGCCGATCACCGCCAGCGTCTGGGCCAGGCGGATCGGGGCGGGTAAGCGGGATACTGTCATGGCTACCTCATGCTGCCCGGTTCCGCCGGGCGTCGGTGAAAGGCGGTGACCGTAGTCCCGTCCTATTTCTGGTGCAAATCAATCTTACTTGCATACGATTTTACAATAGGAACGAGTATAATTTTTCGTCAATTCGTATTGTTCCGGATTGCATGATTTTTGACCTGTTCCTTGCGCAGCGGGCATCCGCCTATGGCCGGATCCAGGATTTTCATCCCAGGCGCGGCCGGTTTCCGGGCTTCATGTCAATATATTGGCTTTTGCCGCGCGCCCGATTAAGGTGCCGCCCGTCCACGGTCGGAGGAGGAAACCAGCATGATCGAATTGAAGCGGGGCGAGCGCGAGACGGCGCTGGCCGAACGGGTCGATGCCTTCATCCGGGACGTGGTCATTCCCTGCGAACGCGATCCGCGCATCGATGCGCATGGTCCTTCGGACGAACTGTGCCGCGAGTTGCAGGCCAAGGCCCGGGATGCCGGCCTGCTGTCGCCGCATGTCGGCGAGGAATTTGGCGGCCATGGCCTCAATCACCGCGAGATCGCCACGGTCTTCCGCTCGGCGGGCTATTCGCTGCTGGGGCCGGTGGCACTGAACATCATGGCCCCGGACGAGGGCAACATGGCGCTGCTCGAAAAGGTCGCCAGCACCGAGCAGAAGGAGCGCTTCCTGCGACCGTTGGCCGCCGGCAAGACGCGCTCGGCCTTCCTGATGACCGAACCGGACGGCGGCGCTGGCTCGGATCCGTCGATGATGAAGACGACGGCGCGGCTTGACGGCAACCACTGGGTGATCAACGGGCGCAAAACGTTCATCACCGGCGCCAAGGGCGCGGGTTTCGGCATCATCATGGCCAAGACCGACCGCGGCGCGACGATGTTCCTGGCCGACATGGACACGCCGGGCATCGGCATCGATCGGGTTCTCGACACCATCGATCGCACGATGCCGGGCGGCCATGCCGTGATGACGCTGCAGGATGTGCGCGTTTCCGCCGACCAGATCCTGGGCGAAGTCGACGAGGGATTCCGCTATGCCCAGGTCCGTCTTGCCCCGGCGCGGCTGACCCACTGCATGCGCTGGTGGGGCGCGGCCAAGCGTGCCCATGACATCGCCGTCGACTATGCCTGCACGCGCCAGGCCTTCGGCAAGCCGCTGGTCGATCACGAGGGCGTCGGCTTTATGCTGGCCGACAACGAGATCGACCTCAAGCAGGCGGAACTGGTGATCGACTGGTGCGCCTGGGTGCTCGACAATGCCGGCCATGGCGCCGGCACCGCGGAATCGAGCCTGGCCAAGGTCTCGGTGTCCGAGGCGCTCTATCGTGTCGCCGATCGCTGCGTCCAGGTCCTTGGCGGCACCGGCGTGTCGGATGACACGCCGGTCCACCAGATCTTCCGCGACATCAGGGCTTTCCGCATCTACGACGGCCCGTCGGAGGTCCATCGCTGGTCGATGGCCAAGCGGATCAAGCGGGCAAAAGCCGGCCCGCGGCACTGATCGTCACCGGCGGGGCGGCCACGGCCGCCCCGCTCGGTTCACAGCGTCTTCAGCAGCGCGGCCAGCTGGTCGGCGACCTTGCCCCAGCCTTCGTGGAAGCCCATCTTCTCGTGCTGTTCGCGCGCTTCGGCGGTCCAATGCATGGCCGTCGCGGTGTATCTGGTCTTGCCACCTTCGACCGGTTCGATCGTCACCACCGCGACCATGAAGGGGCCAGCCGGAATCCAGCCTGGCCTGAAGGCGTCGGTCGTGACGATGCGGCGACCGGGCACCACCTCGAGAAACACCCCCGTGTTGTCGAATTCCTCGCCGTTCGGACCCTTCATCACCGTACGGAACTTGCCGCCGGCGCGCATGTCCATCTCGCAGATCGGGGTCGACCAGGGCTGCGGCGCCCACCATTGCACCAGGATTTCCGGCGTCGACCAGGCCTGCCAGACCTTCTCGGGCGGTGCGTCGAAGATGCGTTCGAGGACCAGGGCGTGGCCGGCGGTTTCGATGGTCATCGTCATTTCCTCCAGTCAGGGCTGCGTTCGTTCGTGCCCCTAGGACGACGGTAGCGGGCTCCTGCCGACAACGCCGCCCGACTTTTTTTGTTCGCATGCTAGACTGCCGTTCCTTCCTGCGGCCTTGGTCTTCTTCTCATGCCGGAACTGTTTGCTCTCGGCACTGCGCTCTGCATTGCGCTGTCGTCCATGCTGTCCGCCGAACTGGCCGGACGCATCGACGTGGTGACGATGACGCGGTGGCGGCAACTCGTGGTGACGACGGCCATGGTCGGTCTGACCACCGCGGTCGGCGGCTGGGCCGGGTTGCAGCCCTGGCATCTGGTCTGGCTCGCCATCTCGTCGATCACCGGCATCATCATTGCGGAAACCGCGCTGAACGCGGCTATCTTCGACATCGGACCGCGTCCGACGATGCTGGTTTTTTCGCTCAACGCGCCGATGGCCGCGCTCTTCGGCGTCGTGCTGCTGGGCGAACGGCTCGGGGTGATGCAGGTCTGCGGGATTGCCCTGGTCGTCGGGGGCGTCGTGCTCGCCGTGCTCTACGGTGGCCCGCGCGACCGGCGGGTCGGGGCGGCGTCGGCACCGCGGCGCAGCCGGGGTGTCCTGTTCGCCCTGATCGCGGCCGCCGGGCAGGCGGGCGGCGCGCTCAGCGCACAGCCGGCAATGGCCGATCATGTCAGCCCGTTTGCGGCGATGGCCGTTCGCTGCGGGGTGGCGGCAACCATCCTCGTGACGATCTCGGCTTTCCGCCGCGGCGGGCCCGACGGCGGCTTTTCCTGGCCGGCCTTCCGGCTGGCCGCGGCCGGCGCGCTGATCGGATCGGGCCTTGGCATGCTGCTGTTGATGGCGGCCCTTGCCCGGGGCAGCGTCGCGGTGGTCTCGACCCTGGCGGCGATGACGCCGGTGGCGGTCCTGCCGATGGTGTGGTGGCGGTCTGGGCACGCGCCACCGTGGCAGGCCTGGATCGGTGCCGCGCTCGCGGTTGCCGGCACGGCATTGATCTTCCTGGCATAAGCCACGTTGCGGCGGTGACCGCCCGGGGGCCCAGTCCGCAAGATTGTTGGGTACCCAATAATGTATCGGGCCGAAGCAAACGACGATAACTCGTTACAAGTCTTGACCCCGATAAATACGCCTCTGCGTATCTTCCGTTCATCGGATGCACGCCGACACGCGAGAAACCAAAACGGCTAGCGCGCCATGAACTCCGCGACGTCGACCGGGCCCATTGACAGACGGGGGTAGAGATGTCGTTCCTGAATTTCGGTGGTGTCGACAAGGACAAGCTGACGACCGTCACCGCGCTGTGGAAAGCCGTCGATCGTGCCCAGGCATTGATCGAACTCGATGTCGACGGCAAGATCCTCACGGCCAATGCCAATTTCCTCAAGGCGGTCGGCTACAGCCTCGGCGAGATCCAGGGCCAGAATCATCGGATGCTGTGCACGCCCGAGCATGCGGCTTCCCCCGAATACCGCGACTTCTGGTCGCGTCTGGCGCGCGGCGAGTGCGAGAGCGGCGAATATCCCCGCCTCGGCAAAAATGGCCGCGAGTTGTGGCTGATGGCCTCCTACATGCCGGTCGCCGACTCGCGCGGCAAGCCGCTCAAGATCGTCGCCTTCGCGACCGACATCACCGCGCAGAAGACCCATTGCATCGAGTCCGACGGCAAGATGCGTGCTATCAGCCGCGCCGAGGCGGTGATCGAGTTCGCGCTGGACGGCACGATCCTCACCGCCAACGAGAATTTCCTGGCGGCCACCGGTTATGCCCTCGACGAGATTCGCGGGCGGCATCATCGCCTGTTCTGTGCGCCGGACTTCGTCGGCTCGATGGATTATAGCAACTTCTGGGCCCGGCTGGGCCGCGGCGAGTTTGCCAGCGGCGAGTATCGCCGCATCGGCAAGGACGGCCGGGATGTCTGGTTGCAGGCGACCTACAATCCGATCCTCGATGCGGCCGGCAGACCGGTGAAGATCGTCAAGTTCGCCTCCGACATTACCGCCCAGAAGGCGCGGACCTCGGAATTCGAGTGCAAGGTGGCCGCGATCAGCCGGGTGCAGGCGGTGATCGAGTTCGACCTCGGCGGCCGCGTGCTCGATGCCAATGACAACTTTTGTGCCGCCATGGGGTATCGGCGCGAGGAGATCGTCGGCCAGCATCACCGCATGTTCTGCGAGCCGGCGTTCGTCGCCTCGCCGGACTACGCCCGGCTGTGGGAACGGCTGGGGCGCGGCGAATTCGATGCCGGCGAATACAAGCGCCTGGGCAAGGGGGGCCGCGAGATCTGGATCCAGGCTTCCTACAACCCGATCTTCGATGCGTCCGGCAAGCCCTACAAGGTGATCAAGTTCGCCACCGACATCACCGCCGCGAAGTTGCGCGATGCGGAATTCGAGCAGCAGCGGCGCAAGACGCTGATCGCGCTGGCCGAGGAGTTCGAGACCGCGGTCGGCAGCGTCGTCACTGCTGTCGCCGATGCCTCGGGCCGGGTGCATTCGACTGCCGAATCCGTGAATACGATCGCAGAGAACACGACCGAGCAGTCCCTGACCGCCGCTGCCGCGACCGAGCAGGCAGCGACCAACGTCCAGGGCGTTGCGACCGCATCCGAGCAACTGGCCTCGTCGATCCGCGAGATATCGAATCAGGTCGTGGTTGCCGGTGACATCGCCCACAAGGCGGTCGATCAGGCGCAGGTGACCGACCAGATCGTCCAGGGGCTCGCCACCGCGGCCGGCAAGATCGGAGCGGTCGTCAAGCTGATCACGACAATCGCGGGCCAGACCAACCTGCTGGCGCTCAATGCAACCATCGAGGCGGCGCGCGCCGGCGAGGCCGGCAAGGGCTTCGCGGTCGTCGCCGGCGAGGTCAAGAACCTTGCCAATCAGACGGCCAAGGCAACCGAAGAGATCACCGACCAGATCGCCCAGGTGCAGGCAGCCACGCAAGCCGCGGTCGGCGCGCTGCGCGACATCGGGCAGACCATCGGCCAGATCGACGTGATCGCCGGCTCGATCGCCTCGGCGGTCGAGCAGCAGGGCGCGGCCACGCGTGAGATCGTCCACAATGTCGAGCAGGCGGCGATCGGCACGCGGCAGGCTTCGGGCAGCGTGTCGGAAGTGCACAAGGCCGCGGGCACTTCGGGCCATGCGGCGGGCGAGATGCTCTCCGCCTCCGCCGATCTCTCGATCCTGGCCAACAAGCTGCGCGGCGATGTCGGCGCGTTTCTGAGCAAGGTGCGCGCCGGCTGAAACGTCGACCATTCCGTCAGAAGGCGGAAAGCGCCCGGCACCTCAGGGGACAAAGGTGCCGGGCGCATTGTATTTCGCCATGGCTTCAGTAGCGGATCAGCCGCCGTTCGATGAACACGACAACAGCGAACAGGGTGATCGACAGCGACGACGACAGGACGATGGCGGCATAGAGCCGGTCGGACTGGTAGTTGAACGTCGCCTTGATGATCAGCGCGCCGAGCCCCTTCTCCGAACCGATCCATTCGCCGACGATGGCGCCGATCACCGCCGTGGCCGAGGCGATGCGCAGCGACGAGAACAGCATCGGCAGGCTGCGCGGCAGGCGCAGGCGCCAGAAGACTTCCCAGGGCGTGCCGGACAGCACCCGGAACAGTTCATGCTCGTTGGTCGAGGGTGAATCGAGGCCGCGGATCATGTTCACCAGCGTCGGGAAGAAGCAGATCACGGCGGCGATGACGATCTTCGGCGTCATCCCCAGCCCGAAGATCAGGATGATGATCGGCGACAGCGCCAGCACCGGAATGGTGTTGAAGAACAGGACGACCGGGAAATACATCGCCTGCAGCCGCCGCGAGTGGACGAAGACGACGGCGAGCAGGAACCCCGCAAGATTGCCGATCACGAACCCGGCCAGGCTTTCGATAGCGGTCGGCCAGAGATTGTCGAGCAGCAGCGGCCAGCTCTTGCCGAAGACCCCGGCGATGGTCGTGGGGGTCGGGACGATATAGGCCGGCACCCCGGCCCAGGGCAGCAGGAACTGCCAGCCGACCAGCAGCGACAGCGCGCCGAGTATCGGCAAGGCGAGGCGGGCGATCATGCCGCGCGCCCCAGCGCCTGGCGCATCTCGGCCATCGCGGCGACGACCGCGGCATCCTCGCGCCGGCAACGGGCGTCCTCGTCCTTGATCGGGCGCAGGTCGCGGTCGGCGATCACCCGGCCGGGATTGGCGGCCAGCACGATGACGCGCTGGCCGAGATAGACCGCCTCGGCGATCGAATGGGTGACGAACACCACGGTGATGCCGGTTCGCCGCCACAGGTTCAGCAATTCGTCGTTCAGGCGATCGCGGGTGATCTCGTCCAGCGCGCCGAACGGCTCGTCCATCAAGAGCAGGCTGGGCTCGCCCAGCAGGGCGCGGGCGATGGCGACGCGCTGCCGCTGGCCGCCCGACAGCTGGTGCGGATAGCGATCGCCCAAGCCTTCCAGGCCGACCAGGGCCAGCAATTCGTCGCGCCGGTCGTCGATGCGCCGCGACAGCCGGCCCTGGCCCAGATCGAGCGGCAGGCCGACATTGGCGCGCACGGTCCGCCAGGGCAGCAGCGTGGCGTCCTGGAAAACAAAGCCGACATCGCGGCGCGACCGGGCGAGGCGGGGCTCGCCGCCCATCACGCTGATCGAACCGCCGATCGGCCTGAGCAGATCGGCGACGACACGCAGGAAGGTCGACTTGCCGCAGCCGGAAGGACCCAGGATCGACAGGAAGGTACCGGTCTCGACCTCCAGGTCGAGACCGGCGATGACCTTGACGGGGCCCCGGAGGCTCGAGTAGCCGACATCGAGCCCCTGGGCCGCAATGGCCAGCGACATGGTTTACGCCGGGGCGTTCAGCTTCGCCCGCTCCGCCTGGGACAGTTCCAGGATCTTCGTCGTGTAGACGTCCTCCGCCTTCGGCCGGCCGTTCGGATATTGTCCGACGCGATCGAGCAGGGCGATCTGGTCCTCGATCGATTTCGGGTCGAAGGTGCCCCAGCCGTCCCTGGCGGTCGCGGCGTCGAAGGACAGCTTGAGCACGAGATCGATCGTCTTCTGTTCCCAGCCGAGATCGAGCTCGGGGTAGGCGGCGACCAGCTTCTTGACCGCCTCCTGCGGGTTGGCGTGGACCCAGGCCCAGCCCTTGGCCACCGCGCCGATGAACTTGGCGAGCGTTGCCGGATCGCGGGCCAGCGCGGCATCCGAGGCGAAATAGACATTGGCGTAGGAAGCGAGGCCGAGATCGCGGACCAGCAGGTCGATCCGATCTTCGCCGATGACGCTGAGGGCCTGGGTATTGGTGATCCACCCGCCGATCGCGTCGACCTCGCCGCGCACCAGCGGCGCCTTGTCGAAGCCGACGTTGACCACCGTCAGTTCCTTGATGTCGATGCCGTTCTTGGCCGCGATCGCATCGATGAGGAAGCGTGCGGTCGGCTGGATGCCGATCTTCATGCCCTTCAGATCGGCGGCGCTGCGCAGGGGCTTGGACGGCTTGGACGTGAAGGCGTAGGGGCCGGTGCGGAAGCCGCAGGCGATGATCTTGACCGGCACGCCGCCGGCGCGCGCGGCATAGAGCTGCGGCGTTTCCGAGAATTGGCCGAGCAGGGCCGAGCCCGAGACGACCGGCGGCACCGTCGCGGCGTTGGGGCCGCCCGGGCTGAAGCTGACGTCGAGCCCGGCCTCCTTGAAATAGCCGTTCTGCACGGCGATGACGTCGCCGATCTGACCGTTGGACATCAGCCAGTCGTATTGGATGACAACCTTGCCGGCGGCCTTGGCCCCCGGCGTCAGGAACAGGTTCAGGCCCGGCGCGAAGGCGGCGGCCTTCAGCAGGGTGCGGCGGTCGATGGTCATGTGAAGCCCCCGTGTCGTTCGTTTATTCTGCGTGTGACGGCCGTTCGTCGTGATAGTCGCCCGGGCCGCCGTCGAGCCAGGCGTAGAGTTCCCACAGCGTGTCGTCGGGATCGGTGAAATAGGCGCAGCGCGCGTTCCATACATAGTCGGCCGGCGGACCCTGGAACGGCACGCCGCGGCGCGAAAGCTCGGCAAACAACCGGTCGACCTCGGCCGGCTCGGGCAACTGGACGGCGACACAGACCTTGTGCGCGCCACGCGGCCCGCGCCGCCCGGAGACGCCGGTATGCTGCGCGATGTGATCGAGTTCCCAGGCGGCAAGCGTCACCCCTGCGCCATGGAAATCGGCGAAACCCTCGGCCCGGCGGCGCAGGGTGAAATCGAGCTTGCCGGTATAGAAGGCGACGGTGCGCTCGATATCCTCGACCAGCAGGCAGACATCGGAAATGGGGTGCAGGCGCCCGAGCGGCATCGGTTCAATCCTTCTTGCGGGCCGATGGCAGGATGACGCCGACGCGTCCGGCCGCACCGACGATATGGGCGCGCATCGCCGCGCCCGCCGCCTCGGCATCGCCCGCGACCAGCGCTTCGTAGATGCGGACATGTTCGCCGACATTGACCTCGACGAGATCGTGCAGCGGGTTGGTCAGCCGGGCGTAGTGGATCGAGCGCCGGATCTGTTCGCAGACGAAGGAAATGAAGGTGTGGATATAGCCGTTGCCGGTGGCCAGCGCGATTTCGCGATGGAATACCAGATCGGCGTCGATCGACCCCTCTTCCCAGCGTTCCTCGCCGCTCATCCGGTCCAGCGCCGCCTTGATGGCATCGAGGTTGTCCTGGCCGCGCCGCTCGGCGGCAAGTGCCGCCGCCTCGGCCTCCAGGATGCAGCGCAGCTCGAACAGCCGCTCCATGTTGCCGGCAGCCTTCAGCCCCTCGGCATCGATGCGGATCGCGGCCCGCTGTTCGGGCCCCAGCACGAAGGCGCCGACCCCCTGGCGTGCCTCGACCAGGCCATCGGCGCGCAACTGGGCGATCGCCTCGCGGACGACGTTGCGGCTGACCCCGAACTTCTCCGACAACTGCTGCTCGGTCGGCAGGCGGCTGCCCGGGTTGAGGTCGCCGTGCTCGATCTCGCGGCTCAGCAGCGCGGCGACGCGATGGGGCAGGGCTTCCACCGTTCCGATCATCGGCGAGCGGCGTTTCATGCGGTCATCTCCTCGCGCGGTATCACGCAGCCCGGATTCATCAGGCCGTCGGGATCGAGGCCGGTCTTGATCGCAACGAACATCCGTTTGTCGACCGGCGCCAGCCCGGTCCAGAACCGGTCGCGGCGGGTGCGGCCGATGCCGTGCTCGGCGCTGATCGAGCCGCCGGCCTCGGTGACGATAGCGAACAACGCCGTCTCGATGGCGAGGCCCGTCGCGCGGGCCGCGGCTTCATCGAGAGTCGCGGGCGGCATCGCGTTGAAATGCAGGTTGCCGTCGCCGGCATGGCCATAGGCCTGGGCGGTCCAGTCCGGGTGGTTGGCGGCGAGGTAGCCGCGGGCGGCGTCGACCAGCGCCGGGATGCGCGACGGCCGCACCGACAGGTCGGTACGCATGTGATAGCCGCTGCGCATCTGGCCCTCGACCAGGCCTTCGCGGATGCGCCAGAAGGCGCGGGCCTGCGCTTCGCTTGCGGCCAGCACCGCCTCACCGACCAGACCCGCTTCCATCGCCTCGGCCAGGAATGACTCGACCATCGATCGCAGGTCCAGCGCGCCGCTGCATGAAACTTCGATCAGCACGTGAACCGGTGCCGTCACCGGCAAGGCCAGGTCGGGATGGGCCGACCGGGCATAGGGAATGCATTCCGCGCCGATGACTTCGAAGGCCGTCATCAGGTCGGCGCAGCCATGGCGGGCACGGGCGAGCAGGGTGATGGCGTCGGCGAAGGAGGCGAGGCCGAGATAGGCGGTCTCGATCCGCGCCGGCCGCGGCACCAGCTTCATCTCGACCCCGGTGATGATGCCGAGCGTACCTTCCGAGCCGATGAACAGCTGCTTCAGGTCGTAACCGCGGTTGTCCTTGCGCAGGCCGGACATGCCGGACCAGAGCGTCCCATCGGGCAGCACCACTTCAAGCCCCAGGATCAGGTCGCGGGCCATGCCGTAGCGCAGCACATTGACGCCGCCGGCATTGGTGGCGGCATTGCCGCCGACCTGGCACGACCCTTGCGCGCCGAGCGACAGCGGCAGCAGGCAATCGACTGCCTCCGCCGCTTCCTTCAAAGTCTGCAGGATGCACCCGGCATCGGCGCGAAGGGTGAAATCGACCGGGTTGACCTCGCGGATGCGGTTCAGCCGTTCCAGCGAGAGGATCACGGGCGTTGCCGTATCGTCCCGACGGACGACCGCACCGGCCACGAGACCGGTATTGCCGCCGATCGGCATGACCGGCAATTGCCGGTCGCGGCAGAGACACATGACCGCCTGTACCTCGGCCACCGACTTCGGACGCAGCACTGCCAGCGCCCGGCCCCGGTAGTCGCCGGCCCAGTCGCGCAGGTAACGGTCGCCCGCCTCCGTGCCGGCCAGCACCCCGGCGGGACCCAGAATGGCCCGGAAGTCGTCGAGGCTGGCGGTGGAAGGACCCATGCGGGCTGGTCTCCCGGCGTGGCAGATGACCAAACATACATATCATCCTACAACCTGACAATCAGGTTCTTGTCAGCCGGGCGGCTGGGCGGAGAGCGCGGAGACCGAAGAGTTAATGCGAGCGACGACCAGCATGGCGGAGCGGCAGGCGACGCGATGCGCGACCGGCGAGCCTGCCTGCTGGCCTATCATGGGGGCATTGTCGCCTATCCCACGATCACCCGCGCCTAGTCGCTGGCCCTGCTGTCGAGGAGCGTTACCTGCAGCCGGCAGCCCGGCCGAACCTCCGACGCGGATGCTCAGTCAAGCGGATGATGGCATCAGGCCAACCGCTCCAGCTCTGGAAGAATGAAGCCTTCGACCTTGCTGTCCAGCGGCCGCGTCCGTCGTGCCACATGCCCACCGTCGGTATTGCTGCCGCCTGTCGTCACCGAGGTGTTGAACTCGATCGTTCGAAGTTGATTCCCTTGCACGCTTTCCACCAGGCCGACGTGATTGGGCACTCCCGTCCCGCCCCAATTGTAGACGACCAACCAGCCCGCTCTCGGTGCTTGATTGCCGATAGCCTCGGCTCTCGCCAACCAACGTCTCTTGCCGAGGGCGACATTCTTCATGTCGGCGACCGACGGGGACGGATAGAAATGTTGGCGATCGACATCCGACAAAAAACTCCTGAGGGCCACCGTCGAATATTCGCCGATGCCTTTCTGTCGCGCATAGAGTTTTACGGCAAAATACGAAATGCCTGCGGCGCAGAAGGGAACGTTGGTGCCGTTCGAATTGAATGGCAGATTGAACAAACCTAAATATTCCGATATCTCCGCGCGGTTGTTTTGTCGGTTTTCCCCAACATGCTCGGCGCATTCGGCAACCAACCTCGCCCGGATGTCCCTGATTCGGGGTTCGAAGGATGCCTTCTGTACGCCGTTGACCGCGTTCATGATGCGAACGGGGTTATACACGAGCGTTTCGCGCGGCAAGTTTGGATCGCCGAACTGGACCACGTTGATTACCTTGTCATAGGGATCCGGCGTAGTATCCGTCGCGTCGGTTTGCTGTGCGACGACCAGGGGAGGCAAGGCCGTGACGGCCGCCCCGGTTGTCGCGATTTGCATCAAGGTCCGCCGGTTGAGCATGATGAGATATCCTTTCTAGAGTCGCTTGAAGGCGAACTCGAGGGGACACCGGTCGAACCTATCGAGATCATCAATGGTGAGGTCACGATATGCCGGTGTCGCAAGCGCGGCGAAATGCAAAGCTTGCACGTCGTAGCGGCGAGCCTGCAAATTCTTGGTCGCGTGATCGATGATGCGCAGTTTGACGCCGCCTTCGATCAGGGCCTTGGCGGCGGCCTTGACGACTTCCGGCGGGGCGTCGGGATGGCAGGCGAGACCATTGGTGGGCCGGTTCGTATCGAGGAATGATGCTGTTGCCAGGAAGGGGATTTTCGAACTCTCCAGAGCCTCCTTTACGAGCCCATGATCTCCCTGTTTTTCATAGTATGTAACCTTGTAGCGCTTGTCCGGCCAGGTATTTGTAACTATTTCAATGGGTTCATTCAGATTCTGCAGGTAAATTTTCCCTCTGCTTCGGATATTTTCGAATATTTCGTGTTGTGGTCTGTCAGCATATTTGAAAATAAAGTCACCGCCGTCCATTACCATAACCGGATTGCCCCGGCGGTCTTTTTCCGACGGTATGAAGCCCATCAACGGGCTTGTTTGCCTATCAGTATTATTTGCGACTTTATCGCGTAACCAGATGCCCAGTTCCGATGCCCGCACGACTCCATCGTTATTCAGGTCGGCATAACCGGAAATGCCAAGAATGAACGCCGGCGAGAAGATGCTCGGGCTAGGTGTTCTTTCATTTTCGCGGCCGGCGGTGATGAACTGCCGCGTAGGTCGCTTGAGATCTTCGAAGTCCACGAGGCTGCTGGCGCCCTTGATCTCCGTAGTCGATTTTTGCGTAAAAATTGCGGCCGAATAACACGCGTCCACGATTACGAGCGTATGCAGGGCCTTGGAGTCTTTGACGGTCTGGATGATCGCGTCGGACGAGAGGCCCCAGGCACGTGCCTTGTCACCTTCTCCTGGGCTGTCTATTGCAGCAAAATATCCCGACCGTGTCGGCTGATAGACCCATCCATGCCCGGACATCACAATCAGGATTCTGTTTTTTCCGACACCATATCGGGTAACGAAATTCTGAACCTCTGCTAAACTTCCTTTGCCGGATGCGGTTGGATCGCAGAATACATGCACGCGAAATCCTTGAGATACCAGAACATTAGCAATGTCGTCAGCCTCAGTGGCGACTTCTTCCAGCACAGACCAAGGGCTAGCATAATTGCTTGCCGACAGTATGAGCGCGTAACTGCCGGTGTATAAGATCTCATCCGAAGTGGAGTTTTCGTATTTTACCGGTATCGTTAAGGGCTTACTTTCCCCTATTTCACCGCATTGCCGCGCACTAGCGGTGGCGCCGCTCAGGAGGTAGAAGCACGCCGCGACCAAAAGGAGATACAAGAAGCGCATTTGCGTGTCCTTTCTTCATGACAATAATGTAAATTAGAGTTGTGCTCTCCTACAAAACGCGAAAGAAGGCTCAGGCCGTGTTGCTACGGATTATTTAAGAAACTGTATTTTATTGTTCGTGCTGCAGTCTCGATATGTCCGCTGGACATGTATTTCGCTGCTCATGGCAGTTTCCGTGGGCGGATATGTCGATGGACCCTCACCAACCTACCCGTCCACGACCATGTCAAAGGCAGATCTTATGGGTTGCCCTGGTGCAGCCCTGCGGCCGCTGACCACGCGCCAGGCTCGAAATTTCGCTACCGTCGAATCGTATGCCCGTCTCGCCGCTAAGGAGTGTGGTTTCGGCACGACGAGTGGAATACAATCTCAGCTCATAACATTTATTATCGGAGACAATCTTCATTCGGATCGACGAGGTCGGCAGTTGACGGCCGTCTTCGTCTTGATAGCAATAGTCACCCGCAATGCTGATTTTCGGAACGGATTCTAGCGCAATCAAAGGATAGTTGGTATTGAAACTCGTTCCTGCCGGTCTATTTTCGTTACCTGCCCTGATTTGGAGCCCGGTATCTTCGCTGAAGAATAGCCTGAATGGAATATTTGCGACGCTACTTTCATCCGATTTTCTCTTGAGTATGTTGGCAAAAACCAACGCCGAATTTTTTGTTTTTTCGGTATTCTTGCGATCGGATGGCCAAGACCAAGGAAGATTAAGTTCATCCTTGAATGTGGAAACCATATCTTCGGTGATGCAAAGTACGTTCTCCGGTCCCTGGTTGGGGGCGAAACCGTACTGGTATGCACTTGTTTTGGTCAGCATTTCCCAAATCAATCGGCGCGAATCGAGTTTGTTGAGATCCGCATCGGTGAAGAACCGACTATCCGCTCTCTGGCATATTTTCTGAACGACCGCAGACTGATTTGTCGATGACGGAGCAGTTTCTTGGAGAAACGCTATTCTTGAATCGTCACTCTCTCCCGGCCTTCTCTCCCTGTAGAAAGTTTCGTACGTGTACGAGACTGAGCTGACGCCTGGAGTGGGCGTGGATGAATTTTCCACCAGATTTAAGGTCAGGAAAGGTTCACTATTGTATAGATTTGCTTTTTTTGCTGTCAGTGCGGATTCGCCGAATTCCGGTATTATTGCTGAAACGACAATAGTTTTGTTCTTTTTATCGACCATTATAATCTGTATTTCCTTAAGTTTTTGTAGCCATTCCAGTGGAATTGCATCGCTATATTTATTGTTTCCGACATTCTGATCGTTGACGAGTTTGTTGACCGTATCTTTAGTTATTCTCAAATCTTCGTTGCTAATGCCCGATGCCGCTATGGCGACTGGCCCCGTCAGCAGGCTCATTTGCGCCGCAGTGCGGGCAAGCTTGCCGAGTGTTTCTATTGCATTAAGTTCTGTAGTCTTCACCCGTACTGGCGCAAGAGTAAATCTGACCGAAGTATTATTTGTTATTTTTTCCCAAGGCCTGATATTCCTGTTTTTTGATATTTCCTGTGACCCACCGAATTTGACCTGATGCTGTGTCACATCGAAGAGTGACGCGATGGGGGATTCATTTATTATCATTGGAAGGGAAATTTGGTCTGTACTATCATATATGTAATCACTTATAGAGCCCATCAATAACTGCTCAATTATACTCGCCTTTGCTGCTTCTTCGATCGGTCGGCCGGCTATATCTCGCAATTCTGCGCGTATTCTGTAATAATTTCCCTCCTCTGAAGTTGCATTTGTTGTTTTTGAATACACAGTTCTAACCAATAATGGCCAGTAGAAGGTGGATTTCGAATTGGCTTCATCTACGTCGAGCAATTGAACCGCCGGCAAATCACGAAGTCCAAATTGTGCTTCAGCCGACAATGGCACAGTCAATTTTGCCGAGACTGGAGTTGCTTCTGTCGAACTGGAGGTACCCGCAACCCCATCCGTAACGAAGTCGTACCCGTACTGCGGTTGACAGTTTGGCCAGGCGTTTTTCCCGCAGTCTGCTTTGGTCGCGGCGCGCCAAGGCGAGGCGTTGCCATTGCATCGGCACATGCCATCTGCCTGCGCGTCCGGAGTGCCTGTCAAACCGACACCGACTCCAAACAGTATTGCGGCACCGGTTGTTAGAATCCTGGATGCTGTTGTTGGGATTGCCCCTTTTTTCCTCTTGCTCAAAAACATTCTACCCCCCAAGCGTCGAATGATTTCCTGTGCGGCGATTACTGCTGTACTCCGTCCAGGCCAATACCGGCCCTTCGTTGCACCTGTCTACGACACCAATTGAGGATAGATGATTTCCGACGCCTGTCCACTGTGTATGACAGTCATCACGTGTCGTTTCGTGCTTTGATGATTGTCTTAACCGCGCTCGGCGCGCCCGATTTGAAAGACCATCGGCGTGTTGCGAACTCACCAGAGATTCCGGCCGTCCAGCACGATGACCGGCAGCGGCTCGATGTCGAAATCGTCGAGCAGCCAGGCGTTGATGCTGATCCGGGGATTGTCGTAGTCCGGTTCCCCGGTCGACCAGTCCGGCGCCCTGGTGAAGGTGCCGCAGCCGCAACCCGGGCAGAAATGATGCCGGGCGGTGCGACCGCCCCATTCATAGGTGCCGACATCGGCCATCGGGGTCTTCAGGCGGAACTGGTCCGGGCGGTAATAGGCCCAGAGGGCACCGCGCTTGGTGCAGAAGCTGCAGGTGCAGCGCGTCAGCCCGACCGGCGCCTCGTTCAGTTCGAATTTCGTCGCGCCGCAATGGCAGCTGCCATGGATGATCACATTGTCCTCCTCGTTTCAGAAGAGGCGGACCTTATCCATGCCTGCTGCCAGGTTGTGTCAGCAGGCGATCAGAAGGCGCGACGTAACCCGACCAGCTTCTCGACCAGGGCGACGACGGCCAGGGCGAACAGGATCGAGACCGTGGCCGCGGCGGCGGCCGTCGGGTCGAAGTCGTATTTCAGATAGTCGAACAGGGCGAGCGGCAGGGTGTTGCCGCCGACGGTCTTGAGCAGGAACGACATCGCGAACATGTCGAAGGAGACGATGAAGGTGAACAGCCCGCCGGTGATGATGCCGGGCTTGATCAGCGGCAGCATGACCTTGAGCGTCGTGCGCCCGTAGCCGGCACCGAGGCTGGCCGATGCCTCTTCGAGTGCCGGATCGACCTGGTCCAGCGCCGAGGTGATCGACAGGAAGGCGAAGGGCAGGGTGATGACGACATGGCCGATCTGCAGGCCGAGATAGGTGTTGCCGAGCCCGATCTGGTAGAGGAAGAACAGCAGCCCGATCGCGGTCAGGATCTCCGGCATCAGCAGCGGCATCAGCAGCAGCGTGCGGAACGGGCCGGCGAGATTTCGGCTGAGGCCGCGCTGGAACAGCGCCGCCATCGTGGCCACGACCGCGACGACAACCGTCGACGTCACCGCGACCTGCAGCGACAGCCACAGCGCGTTGCGGAAGCTTTCGTGACCGAAGAACTTGGCGAACCATTTCAGCGAGAAGCCCGTCGGCGGAAACGCCAGCACCTCGCCGCCGCTGAGCGAGGCCAGCACGACGACAACGAGCGGCGCCAGCAGGAAGGCATAGAGAATGCCGAGGCCGGCCCCGGCGGCAAGGCCCAGGATCAACCGCGCCTTCATGGCGTGCGCCCGATCGCGGCGCGGCGGGCGAGGCCGCGGGTGGCAAAGGCGAAGACCAGCACACAGGTCAAGGTCGAGAGCGTCAGGATCATCGCCAGCACCGCGCCGAACGGCCAGGCAAAGGCGGCGATCAATTGCTGAACGATCACCGTCGGCATCAGGACCACGAACTGCCCGCCGAGCAGGACCGGCGTGACATAGGCCGAGATCGCCAGCACGAAGACCAGGATCACGCCGGACTGCACGCCGGGAAAGCTGAGCGGCAGGGTGACGCGCCAGAAGGTCGCGAAGCGCCCCGCGCCGAGCGAGCGCGAGGCTTCGTAGAGCGACGGCGGGATGTTGCGCAACGCCGTGGTGATCGGCAGCACCATGAACGGGATGAAGACGTGGACCAGCGCCAGCACCACGACCTCGACGGTGAACAGCAGGCGCACCGGCCGATCGATCAGCCCCAGCGCCAGCAGGATCTGGTTGATCGGGCCGTTGAACGACAGGATTATCATCCAGCCGAAGTTGCGCACCAGCACGCCGACCAGCAGCGGCGAGACCACGCAGGCATAGAACAGGGTGTGCCAGCGATCGCCGACGTTCGACAGATGCAGCGCGATCGGAAACGAGATCAGCAGGCAGATCGCGGTGATCGAGGCGCCGACCGCAACCGTTTCGGCGAGGATGCCGAGATAATGGCCGTCGGCGAACATCCGCGCGTAGTTGGCAAGCGTCACCCCGTCGCCGTAGGGCGCCGAGGAGGATGGCGTGCGGAAGCTCATCATCACGATCTCGCCATAGGGCAGGACGAAGAAGACGACGAGCAGGAACAGGGCCGGCGCCCCGAGGATGGCAAGCCGCCAGGGCCGCGCGGTCATGGCGCGGCCTCGTCGGGCAGCAGCCAGGCGGCATCCTGGTCGACCGCCAGCGTCACCGCCGCGCCTTCGCCCAGTTCGGCCTGGGGCGGCAGATAGAGCTTGATGACCTCGTCGCCGATCCGCATCTCGCAATGCTGGGCCGATCCGACGAAAAAGCGGCCTTGCAGCGTGGCCCGCAGGCCGGCGGCGCCGGGCTGCAGTGCCTCGGGCCGCAGCAGCAGCAGATGGCGGCTGCCGGCGGCGAGGCCCGCCGGACCGTTGGCGATGACCTCGCCGCCGGCGGTGGCGACGCGATAGCGTCCATTGCCGACTGCCTCGGCGATCCGGGCCTTCAGATAGCTTGCCTCGCCGGTGAATTCGGCGACATAGCGTTCGCGCGGACGCTGGTAGATGTCGCGCGGCGAGCCGAGCTGGGCGATACGCCCCTGCTTCATCACGGCGACCTGGTCGGACAGCGCCATAGCCTCGGCCTGGTCATGGGTGACGTAGAGCGCGGTGATGCCGGCCTTGCGCTGCAATTCCCGGATCAGCCAGCGCATTTCGAAGCGCAGCTTGGCATCGAGATTGGCCAGCGGCTCGTCCAGCAGCAGCGCCTGCGGCCGGATCACCAGCGCGCGCGCCAGCGCCACGCGCTGTTGCTGGCCGCCGCTGAGCGCCCGCGGCAGGCGATCCTTCAGATGGCCGAGTTGCACGAGGCCCAGCACTTCGGCCACTCGCGCAGCGATTTCGGCCTTGGGCACGCGGCGCGCCTGCAGCCCGTAGGCGACGTTGTCGAATACCGACAGATGCGGGAACAGCGCGTAGTTCTGGAAGACGACGCCGAAGTCGCGGCCTTCGGGCCCCAGGCCCATGATGTCGCGGCCCTCGACCCGGATGGCGCCGGCATCGGGTGTGATGAATCCGGCAAGACAGCGCAATGTCGTCGTCTTGCCGCAACCGGACGGGCCGAGCAGCGTGACGAAGCTGCCCGACGCGACGTTCAGGTCGACGCCGTCGATGGCGACGGCGCCGTTATAGGCCTTGCGCAGGCCCGCGATCTCGATCTGCGCCATGGGGCAGAAGCACTCCCGCTGGCGGGCGCCGGCCCTACGCGCCGGCGCCCGCGAAACACCGTCAGATTTCGCGCGACCAGCGGTCGAGGATGGCGTCGCGGTTCTTGGCGACGTAGCCCCAGTCGAACCGGATGATATCCTTCATCGCCTCGCCGGACACGGGCACCGCCTCCTTCAGGTCGTCGGGCACCACCACCTTGCGGTTGGTCGGCGCGACGTAGAATTCGCGCATCAGCTTTTCCTGGATCTCCGGGCTCAGCATGTAGTTGATGTAGGCATAGGCCGCTTCCTTGTCGGCGCCGGCCGCGAGCACGTTGTAGCACTGGTCGAACATCAGGATGCCGTCGGACGGCATCGCCACCTTGATCGGCACGCCCTTCTTCTGCAGGGCCACCGCCTCGGCGATGTCGATCGGGGCGATGGCGACCTGGCCCTGCGTCAGCAGCGGGGCCAGTGCGCCGGAGAAGTCGACCTGCGGGAACGGCTTCAGTTCCTTCAGCTTCTTGAAGCCCGTGTCGATATCGTACTGGTCCTTGCCGAACAGCTGGCCGGCCAGCATCAGCATCATGATGCCGAGCGAGTTCGAGATGGCATACATCCCGAGCTGGCCCTTGTATTCCGGCTTCCACAGGTCCTTCCAGCTCTGCGGCGGCGTCTTGATCAGGTCGGTGCGATAGGCGATGCCGATCGGCGAGACGATGCCGGTGACCGAGATGTCGCCCTCGTAGCGGGCGATCGGATAGACGTCGGCCAGATTCGGGATCTTGTCTGCGGGCAGCGGGCTGAAGAAGCCTTCCGTACGCAGGATCGTGGCGAAACGCTCGTTGAACATCAGCGAGGTGAAGGGCGGCTTGTCCTTGCCCGCCGCGCGGAACGAGGTGACCCAGGCATTGCCGAGCCCGATATCGAGCTTGATCGGCCGCTTGAGGATCGCCTCCAGCCCCGGATTGACCTGCTTGCGCCAGAAGTCCTCCCAGCGTCCGCCATAGGTGTTGGCGACGAAAGGTTGGGCCCCCTGGGCCATCGCCGTGCCTTTCAGGCCCGCCGCGGCCGCGGCGCCGCCCAGCAGGGCCAGTGTCTGTCTGCGTGTGATGATCCCGGTCATGGCTTCCCGTCTCCTGGAGTTATGGACGTCGAATCCCTGTGGCGATGGTTTTTCTTCGCGCCGTCGTTCACTGCGCCGGCTTGCGATAGTCGTAGTTCTTGTTCAGGCGCTCCATCAGGTAGTCGCCGTAGCGCACCGGCTCGTAGCGCGGCGCTTCCGACGGTGCGCGGCAGGTCGGCAGGCATTCGATGACCTCGTCCATGCCGGGATCGAAGAAGAACGGCACGGAATAGCGGTCGTTCGGCGACAGGTTCTTGACCCCGTGCGGCGTCGACTGCCAGCGCCCGTTGGTCCAGCGCGCCAGCATGTCGCCGACATTGACGACGAAGGTGCCGGGCAGGGGCGTCGCCTTCAGCCAGGTGCCGTCGCGCCGCCGCACCATCAGCCCGCCGACATTGTCCTGGGCCAGGATGGTGATGAAGCCGTAGTCGGTATGTGGGGCCGAGCCGAACTCGTCATCGGCCGAATCGACCGGCTGGGGCGGGTAGTGCAGCAGGCGCAGGAAGGTCGTCGGTTTCTCGAAATGCAGGTCGAGCGCCTGCGGCGGCAGGTCGAGCGCGCGGGCGATCAGGCGGGTGAAGTCGCGCGCCACCTGCTGCAGCGCCGCGTTGTAGACGGTGACTGCTTCGCGAAAGCCGGGCAGGTCGGCCGGCCACTGGTTCGGCCCCTGCAGCGGCCGGCCGAAATCCGGATCGGTTTCCGGCACCTCATGCATCAGCATGAAGGATTCCGAATAGTTCGGCTTGGTCACCTTCGCGACCGACGACGTCTGGATCACCGAGGTCTTGGGCGCCATGTAGCCGCGGTGGAACTCGTTGATCGCCAGCGCATCCTTGGCCGCCTGGGGCAAGGCGTGGAAGCGGCGCGAGGCGGCGAAGACGCCGTCGATCAAGCCCTGGTCGACCCCGGTATTGGCGATGTAGCAGAAGCCGATGTCGCGGAAGGCATGGTCCAGCGCCGCGGCGGTACGGGCCGAGGCGGCCTCGTCCAGGCGCAGCGCGCCGAGGTCGATGATCGGCAGGCTGTCGGCCTGGCGGGGGGTTATGTCGGCGGCGGTGCTGGGCATGGTCAGTAACCTCGCTGGCGATCGACGGCGTTGAGCGGGCTCAAGCCCCTGGTGATGCGTTGGATGTTGGCGGCGACGGCGGTAGCGGCCGTTTCGGGGCGCGACGTGCCGGCGACGTGCGGCGTGACGCGGATGGCCGGGTGGCGCCAGTAGGGATGGTCGTGCGGCAGCGGCTCGATGGCGAAGACGTCGAGCCAGGCGGCGCTCAGCCGGCCCTGATCCAGCGCGGCCACCAAGTCGTCCTCGACCACCTGTTCGCCGCGCCCGAGGTTGATCAGGACGGCACCGCGCTTCATGCCGGCAAAGAAGCGCCTGTCGAACAGCCCGCGCGTCTCGGACGTCAGCGGCAGCATCGACAGCACGATGTCGGCCCCGGCCACGGCGGCCGCAAGCCCCTCGAGCCCGTGATGGCAACGAATGCCGGCATCCTCGCGTGGCGCGCGTGACCAGCCGCTGACGCGGAAGCCGGCGGCCGCCAGCCCATCGGCCATGCCGCGCCCGAGCACGCCGAGACCGAGCACCGTCACCGCGGTGTCGGCCGCCAGCCGGACCGGATGGCGGATCCAGCGCTGGTCGCGCTGCTGGGCCGCATAGGCCGGCAGGTTGCGCAACTCGGCCAGGCAGGTGGCCAGCGCAAACTGGTTCATCGCCGCGGCCTGCGACGGATCGACCATGCGGATGACCGGCACGTCGGCCGGCAGGTCGGGGCGCGACAGCAGGCCGTCGACCCCGGCCGACAGGGCGAAGATCGCCTTCAGCCGCGGCATCTCGCGGAAAAAATCGGGGCGCGGGCGGAACACCAGCGCGTAATCGGCCTCGGCGGGCGCAGGCGCGGTGGTGGCGTCGACGACGCGCAGGCCGGGCACGGCCGCGGTCAGGATCCCGGCCCAGCGCCCGCCGTCGTCCAATGGCGACGCGAATGCCAGGGTGGCCTGAACAGGGGGTAGGGGGTCACCCATGCCGGATCCTTTATTGCCCAACGGTGTCGATTGTATACGCTCGACAAACTGCTTGCCAAGCAGCAATAGTTGCGCGCCGTGATTAAACGCGGTTACAGAAGGACGCCCATGGTTCCGGCTGGCCCAGACGATCCGCCCCGCATGCCCGATATCCTCGGCCGCGAGATCGTGCGCCATATCGAGCGCGACATCGTTGCGCTGCGGCTGACGCCGGGCGCCAAGATCACCGAGGAGGAGGTCTGCCGCCGCTACGGCGTCAGCCGCTCGCCGGTGCGCGAGGCGCTGCAGATCCTCGAGGCGCATGGCCTGGTCGAACGCTGGCCACGCCGCGGCGTGTTCGTCGCGCCGATCACGGTGACGCGGCTGGACGAAGTCTATGCCTGCCGCGTGCCGCTGGAGGGCCTCGCCGCCGCCGCGGTGGCGGCCCAGGCCAGCGCCGAGGCGATCGCAGGCCTGCGCGCCGCGTTGGGCCGCATGGAGGCCGCCGCCGCGCAGGGCCGCCCCGACGACGCCTTTGCCGCCAACGTCGAGATCACCGACGGCCTGCATGCCAATTGCGGCAACGCGACGCTTCGCGGCCTGCTGGCCAATCTCGACAAGCAGGCGCTGCGCTTTCGCTATTTCTGCTACAGCCGGTCGCCCGACATGATCGCGCTGTCGCTGGCGTCGAACCAGGCGCTGCTGGTCGCGCTGGAAGCGCGCAATGCCGTAACCGCCCAGGCCGTGACCGAGGACCTGATCCGCCGGTCCTGGGCGCTGGTGCGCGAGGTACTGGAGGGTTAGAGCGGGGGCAGGCGGCGGGGCACCGAACTGCCCTTGATGACTGCGGTGCTGGTCACCGCGTGCTCGGACAAGCCCTCGAGGACGTCGTCCATCTCTTCGATCGAATGCACGACCAGCCGGGCGAGGAATGGATCGTCGCCGGTGATCTTGTCGCATTCGATGAATTGCGGGGTGTCGCGGATCAGCCGTTCGACCAGATGGAGCTTGCCGGGCAGCGGGCGGATACGCACCATCGCCCGGATCTGATAGCCGAGCGCGCGGGTATCGACATCGACGGCGAAGCGACTGATGACGCCGATATCCTGCAGGCGGCGCAGCCGCTCGGCGACGCTGGGTCCCGACATGCCGACCAGGCGGGCCAACTCGGCCATCGCGGCGCGGCCATTCTCGTGAAGCGCCGCCAGCAGGCGGGCATCGGTTGCATCGATCGTCGAGTTTTCGGATCGAAGGACTTGATGCGTTCTGGCTTTCGACATTGGCGAACTTTGGCCGAAATTGCCTTCGGTTGTCCATGGATCAACAGGGCGGGGCCTTGCGATACTGGGCGGGTTTCAGGGAGCCGCCATGCCGATCGGAATTCTTGCCGCCCTCGCGACCTGCGCCTTGTGGGGGCTGACCTTCGTCGCGCCGCGCGCCGTCTTGCCCTATGGCCTCTGGGATCTCCTCGTGGCGCGCTACGGCCTGTTCGGCCTGGCCTCGGCCGCGATGATGCTGCATCCCCGTTTTCGGCCCGGCGGGCTTGGGACTGGTCGGTGGCTGATCGGCCTGGCGCTGGGTGGTTTCGGCTATGTCGGGTACTTCGCCTGTGCAGCCTATGCCGTTCGGCATGCGGGCGCGACGATTCCTCCTTTGGTGATCGGGCTGATGCCGGTCGTGCTGGCCGTGCTGGGCAATCTGCGCGAGCGTGTCGTCCCGTGGCGGTTCCTCGGCCTGCCGCTGGCGCTGATCACGCTGGGGCTCGGCCTCGTCAATATCCGCCCGACCGGGGGCGTCGAGGCAGGCGGCGTGCTCGCCGCGGTCGGCGCGCTCGCGATCTGGGTCGTCTATGGCATGGTCAATGCCGCCGTCATGCGGGCTGCGGACGCGCCGGACAGCATCCGCTGGACCGGCGCGCAGGGTATCGGGGCCGGGATCGCCAGTCTTGCCCTGCTGCCGCTGACCACCTGGCCTGCCGCCGCGCCTGCCGAGATGGTCGCCTTTGCCGGCTGGGCCGTCGCCCTGGGCCTTGCCGGCTCGTGGCTTGCGACTCTCTGCTGGGTGGTTGCCTCGCGCCGGTTGCCGCTCGCCCTCTCGGCGCAGTTGGTCGTCGCCGAGACGGTCTTCGGCCTGGCCTACGGTTTCCTGTTCGAGGCGCGCTGGCCGACGCCGCCGGAATGGGGCGGTGCGGGGCTGCAGGTCGCCGGAGTAGTCATCGCGATCGCTCTATTTTCCCGCCGGCGCGGCTACTGATTGAGTGCCTGGGGAAAGAAATGCTTGCGCTCGACCCAGCGAAATCCCTCGTGCTTGGTGATCGCCGCGATCTCGATCGGCCCACCGACCGTCTTGGTCCGGGTCACGGAAAAGCGGATGAAACCCATCGTCGTCTCGACCATGTAGCGCGCCAGGGCGATCGCATCCTGGATCGGGGCGGCCGGCAGGATCAGGCTTTCGACCAGCGCCGGGAACAGGTCGTCCTTCAGCTTCGCCGCCTGTTCCTCGCTATGGCCGAGCTTGACCAGCGCGCCGACGAAGTTCGTGCCCAGGCCGAAGATGATCCTGTCCATCGCATCGTACTCGCCGTCCCAGCGCGGGCCGATGTCGATTTCCTGCTGGATGCAGGCGGGGGCGGGCGCCTCGCCGTCCTTCAGCATCACCTCCCACACCTCGGGTGACGGCCGGCCGGCAGAATAGCCGCAGATCCTGAGCTTCAGGAATGCGTCGAAACCCGCCGCCTCGGCCCGTTGCACGAAGAATTCCCGAACCCGGTCGGCGACCTCTGCCATCGTGTAGTCCTGCGGGTCGAAGGCCGCGTCGCCGCCGCGCTCCCCGAGCTTCCCGCGCAGATCCTTCAAAAGCGTCGCGATCGAGGCTTGGCCGATGCCGCCGCGGCCGCAGGTCATCACGCCGATCGGCAGGCCCTTGTAGAGGTTCACGATCTTGTTGGCGTTCAGGTAGATCTGCCCGGGCACGTCGTTCAGGTAGAACGTGGTCGCGCTGTCTGCCGCCATGACCACGCCGTCATGGATCTTCACCGAAACGATGATCGTCATCCGTCCCCCTGCGGCCCGCGATACGGCACTGTCCGATCATAGGCCAATCGCGGCCGTTTCACATTGGCGTGACGCAATGTAAGCGTTGCTTGCGGACTGGAGCGATGCATATGTAATTATCGCTTACATAAACCAGCCCGGAGGCTCCCTCGATGCGCCGTCTTGCCCTTTTCGCCCTGACCCTGCTTGCCGCCGGCCCGGCCGCCGCCTATGACGGCCTCGTCGAGAAACAGGTGTTCACGCTGGACCGGCTTGTGCTGGCCAATGGTGCCGGGTTGCGCGATGTCCGGGTCGGCTTCGAAACCTATGGCCAGCTCAATGCCGCCAAGGACAACGTCATCGTCATCTGCCACCACATCACCGGCAATTCGCATGCCGCCGGGCGCTATGCCGCAGGCGATCCGGCGCCCGGCTACTGGGATGCGATCATCGGCGCGGGCAGGCCGATCGACACCGACCGCTTCTTCGTCATCGCGACCGACACGCTGGTCAACCCGAACCCGAAATCGCCGCAGGTGATCACGACCGGCCCGGCGACGATCAACCCGGCGACGGGCAAGCCCTGGGGCATGGATTTCCCGATCGTTTCCTCGCGCGACATCGTGGCCGTGCAAAAGGCGCTGCTCGACACGCTCGGCATCGCCAGGGTACATGCCGTGGCCGGGGCCTCGGCCGGCGCGGCGCAGGCGGCGGAATGGGCATCGGCCTATCCCGACATCGTCGGCCGCTTCGTCTCGGTGGTCGGGCCCGGGGTCGCCAACCGCGCCTATATCGTCGGCATGCTCGATCTCTGGGGCATGCCGATCCGCCTCGATGCCAAATGGAACAAGGGGAACTATTACGGTAGTGACGAGCCGGTCGACGGCATGGTCCAGACGCTGAAGCTCGTCACCTTCGACGGCGTCGCCTTCGACTGGGCCGACCAGCGTTTCGGCCTGGCCTGGGCCGACAAGGAAAAGAATCCCGGGCAGGCCTATCGCAACCAGTTCGCGATCGAAGCGGGCCTGACCGCCGCCGGCGCGGCCAGGGCCAGAACCTTCGACGCCAACAGCTGGCTCTATACCACGCGGGCCTATCAGCTGGCCCAGTTCGAGGCCGGCCGGATCAAGGCACCCGGCCTGTTCGTCGCCGTCACCTCGGATCGGATCTTCCCGCCCTTTCTGTCGAAACAGGCGGTCGCGACGCTGCGCGCCCAAGGCAACGAGGCCCAGTATGTCGAGATCGAGTCAGGCGGCGGCCATCTCGACGGCATCACCGGCGTCGCCGCTGCCGGCCGGGCGATCGCCGACTTTTTGAGATAGGCTGCTACCGCCCCAGGCGATCCCTGATCCTGTAGTAGAACACCGAGGGGGCCAGGAACCAGGGATTGCCGGTGTAGAGCGGGCGGGTCTGGAAGTCGACGTCGTCGAAGGCGGTGCGGCCTTGCTTCAGCCCGAGCACCTGCTGGCCGATCCGGGTACCGAGATAGCCCGCCATGCCGACGCCGGAGCCGCAATAGCCCATCGCGTAATAGAGGCCGTCGCGCTGGCCGCAATGCATCAACTCGTCGAAGGTGTAGGCGATGAAGCCGTTCCAGGAATGGCTGATCCGGGCGGTGGCGAGTTCCGGAAAGATCCCGGCCATCGTCTGGTGCAGCAGCGGGCCCGACAGCCGCGGATCGGTCTCGTTGTGCGAGACGCGGCCGCCGAACAGGATGCGCCGGCCGTCCGGCGAGGCGCGGTAGTAATAGACCACCTTGCGGGTGTCGGAGACGATGCGGTCCCTGGGCATCAGCCGCGCCATGCGGTCGGCGCCCAGGTCCTCGGTGGCGATGATGTAGCTGCCGATCGGGATCACCCGGCGCTGCAGCCATGGGGTCAGGCGCGAGGTATAGCCGTTGGTCGCCACCACGACCTGGCGGGCGCTGACGATCCCCTTGGCGGTAGCGACGCGGAAGCCCTGGCCGTCGCGGTCGATCGCCGTCGCCGCGCAATGCGGAACGACGCGCACCCCGGCCGCGAGCGCGCGGTCCAGCATGCCCTGGTGGAAGCGCCCCGGATCGACCGAGGCGTGGCGGGTGTAGACGACGCCGCCGTAATAGGCATCGGTGCCGAGCTCGCGGTGCTGCTCGGCCCGCGGCACGATCTCGGTCTCGACCTCGAGGCCCTTGGGCTGGTTCCGGGCGGCGCGGGCGAGCATTTCGTAGCGGCCGGGCGAATGGGCGGCGTGGAACCGGCCGACGATGCGGAAATCGCAATCGATGCCTTCTTCGGCCACGAATTGCGCCACCCAGGCGAGCGAGGCCTGGCCCTCGCGCACGATCGCGGTGGCGCGCTCGGGCCCATGGCGGCGGGAGAGTTCGGCAAAGCTCGGCTTGACCGAGGTCGAGATCTGGCCGCCATTGCGCGACGAGCAGCCGAAACCGGCGTCACCGGCATCGATCACCAGCGTGTCGCGCCCGCCGCGCGCGGTCTGCAACGCGGCGCACAGGCCGGTATAGCCCGAGCCGACGACCAGCACGTCGACCGCCTGGGGCAGGGGTGTTTCGGGCAGGGTCGGGCGGGGCGTCCGCTCCCACCAGTAGGGCGTCAGCTTGAAATCGGCCGAAAACAGCGACTGCGACATTCTGTAACGCATCCCCCCGCATCGTCGTAGTGGTCCGAAGAATGCGGGATGGAACCGACATTGTCAGGTCCAGTCTGAAATAATGACCAGACCATTACCGTTCCGTTTCCGCTCGACGAATCAGCCGGGGTCGGCCAGCATGTCGGCACGGTGCGGCCGGGAGGCGCCGCCAGAACGGGGAATAAGCCAGGCTGATGTCCACAGGTCAGGTCGACCGGCAGGCCATGCCGCGCGTACGGTTCCGGGACGTGGTCAAGACCTATGACGGGGTCACCGCCGTGGTCAAGCGCCTCGACCTCGACGTTGCGGCCGGCGAGTTCCTGACCCTGCTGGGCCCGTCGGGTTCGGGCAAGACCACGACGCTGATGATGCTGGCGGGGTTCGAGGTGCCGACTTCCGGTACCATCGCGGTCGACGGCCAGCCGGTCAATTCGCTGCCACCCCACCGCCGCGACATCGGCATGGTGTTCCAGAACTACGCGCTGTTCCCGCACATGACCGTGGCCGAGAACGTCGCCTTCCCGTTGTCGGTGCGCAAGGTGCCGCGGGCCGAGCAGGCGGCGCGGGTCGACAAGGCGCTGGCGATGGTCAAGCTGGGCGCATTGGGCAATCGCCGTCCCGCCCAGCTTTCGGGCGGCCAGCAGCAGCGCGTGGCCCTGGCCCGCGCGCTGGTCTTCGCCCCGCGCATCGTGCTGATGGATGAACCGCTCGGCGCGCTGGACAAGAACCTGCGCGAGCACATGCAGCTCGAGATCAAGCATCTGCACGAGGAACTCGGCCTGACCGTGGTCTATGTCACCCACGACCAGTCCGAGGCGCTGACGATGTCGGACCGGATCGCCGTGTTCAACGACGGCGTCATCCAGCAGCTCGACGCGCCCGACGTGCTCTACGGGCGGCCGGCCAACAGTTTCGTGGCCAATTTCATCGGCGAGAACAATGCGCTGCCCGGCATCGTCGAGCAGGTCGAGCAGGGGTATGCCCTGGTGCGGCTGGCGACCGGCGAATTGCTGTGGGCGCTGGCCGTCGCGGTCGACCGGGTCGGCCAGCGCACCGCGCTGGGCATCCGCCCGGAACGGATCGTGCTGGGGGCCGAAGGCCTGCAGGCCCGCGTGCTGGAACAGATCTATCATGGCGACCATGTCCGCCTGCGGGTGGCCTGCGGCGGATCGGATCAGGTGATGGTCAAGCTGCGCTATGGCGAGGGTGAGGTTCCCGCGCCGGGGGCCGAGGTCACCCTGGCCGTCGCCCCCGAACATTGCCTGGCGCTCGATGCGCCGCAATAGACCGATTTTTGTACTGGGCAAGGGATGAGGAACGGAAAAATGAGCAAGAAGACGATCATCGGCCTCGCGCTCGCGACGACGATGCTGGCCGGGGCCGCCTCGGCCCGCGACTTGACCGTGGTTTCCTGGGGCGGCGCCTATCAGGAAGCGCAGAAGCAGCTTTATTTCGGCCCCTTCAAGGCGACCACCGGCATCAACGTGCTGGACGAATCCTGGGACGGCGGCATCGGCGTGCTGCGCGCCAAGGTCGAGGGTGGCAACGTCCCCTGGGACGTCGTCCAGGTCGAATCCGAGGAACTGGCGCTCGGCTGCGACGAGGGCCTGTTCGTCAAGCTCGATTGGGCCAAGATCGGCGGCCAGGATCATTACCTGAAGGAAGCGACCAATCCCTGCGGTGTCGGCGCGATCGTCTACAACTTCGTGCTCGGCTATGACCGCGACAAGCTGAAGACCGCGCCTTCGGGCTGGGCCGACTTCTTCGACCTGGCCAAGGTGCCGGGCAAGCGCGGCCTGCGCCAGGGCCCCAAGACGTCGCTGGAAATCGCGCTGATGGGCGACGGGGTCGCCCCCGCCGACGTCTACAAGGTGCTGGCGACCGACGCCGGCGTCGAGCGCGCGTTCAAGAAGCTCGATACCATCCGCGACAACATCGTCTGGTGGAAGGCCGGCGCCCAGCCGCCGCAGCTGCTCGCCTCCGGCGAGGTCGCGATGACCTCGGTCTATAACGGCCGCATCGATGCCGCCAACAAGGCCGACAAGCGCAATTTCGGCATCGTCTGGACCGGCTCGCTGTTCACCATCGACAGCTGGGTGATCCTGAAGGGCAGCCCGAACGTCGATCAGGCCTACAAGTTCCTCGACTATGTCGGCAAGCCCGAGGTGCAGGCCAAGCTGCCGGTCGCCATTGCCTACGGCGTCACCGCCAAGGCCGCTTCGGCCCAGATTCCGGCCGACCGGCTGAAGGACCTGCCGACCGCGCCGGACAACCTGAAGGGCGCGATCCAGATCTCGGATGCCTTCTGGCTCGAGAATATCGACCGTCTGACCGAGCGCTTCAACAAGTGGGCGGCGAAGTAACGGCCAAAGATCTCCGCCGCCGTCTGAGACGGGCGGAGCGGCTCAACCGGCTCGGCGCCTTCGCGCTGGTCGGGCCGCTCCTCCTGTTCCTGCTGGTCGTCTTCGTGATGCCGATCGCCGACATGATGCGGCGGTCGGTCCACGATCCCGAACTCGGCCGCGTCTGGCCCCAGGTCGTCGTAGCGATCGGCGGCTGGACCGATCGCAGCCGTCCGCCGCCCGAGCCCGTGTTCAAGGCGCTGGCCGCCGACATGCGGGCCAGCCGCGAAGCCGGCAACCTTGCCGTCGCCGCCCGGCGCCTCAACTACGACATCGAGAACGGTCGCAGCCTGGTGCAGAACACCGCCCGTCGCCTGCCGGCCGAGGCGACCTCCTGGACCGAGACCTTCGTTGCCGCCGACCCACGCTGGGGCGAGCCCGAGACCTGGGGGGCGATCGACCGCGCCGCCGGGCCGCTGACGTCGTTCTTCCTGCTGGCAGCACTCGACCTGCAGCGCCATGCCGACGGGGCGATCACGCCGGCGCCGCCGCAGAAATCCGTCTATCTCGACCTGCTGCAGCGCACCTTCGGCATCGGCCTGGGCGTGACCGTCCTGTGCCTGCTGCTCGGCTTTCCCGTCGCCTATCTGATCGCCGCGCTGCCGCCGGCGCGCGCCAATCTGCTGCTGATCCTCGTGCTGCTGCCGTTCTGGACGTCGCTGCTGGTGCGGACGACCGCCTGGGTCGTGGTGCTGCAGGAACGTGGCCTGGTCAACGAGCTGATGTTGTGGCTTGGCCTGATCGACCGGCCGGTGCGGTTGATCTACAACCGCATCGGCGTCGTCATCGCCATGACCCATGTGCTGCTGCCGTTCATGATCCTGCCGCTCTATTCGGTGATGAAGGCGATCCGGCCCGATTTCATGCGCGCCGCGGCCTCGCTCGGCGCCCCGCCGGCGACCGCGTTCCTACGGGTCTATCTGCCCCAGACCCTGCCGGGGATCGCGGCCGGCACGCTGCTCGTCTTCATCATGGCGATCGGCTACTACATCACCCCGGCGCTGGTCGGCGGGGCCGGCGACCAGATGATCAGCTATTTCATCGCCTTCTACACCTCCGACACCGTCAACTGGGGCATGGCCTCGGCGCTGGGGGCCGTGCTGCTCGTTGCCACGCTGATCCTCTATGCCGTCTATGTCCGGCTGATCGGCGTCGACCGGATGAGGCTCGGATGAGCGGCGGCGCCCCGCGCACCCCGACCCAGCGGTTCTGGACCGGCGTGCTCTACGTCACCTCGGCCGCCGTGCTGTTCTTCCTGCTGGCGCCGATCCTGGCGATCGTGCCGCTGTCGGTGAACGAAAGCCGTTTCCTGACCTATCCGATGACCGGCTTTTCCGGGCGCTGGTACGCCGATCTCGGCCTCGATCCGCGCTGGGGCAAGGCGCTGGTCAACTCGCTGATCATCGGAGTGGCCTCGACCGCGCTGTCGATGGTGCTGGGCACGCTGGCCGCCATCGGCCTCAACCGCGCGCGCTTTCCCGGCCATGGCGTGGTGACCGCGATCGTCCTGTCGCCGATGATCGTGCCGGTCGTCATCTCGTCGGTCGGCTTCTACCTGTTCTATGCGCCGCTCGGCCTGACCGGGACCTATCTCGGCCTGATCCTCGGCCATACCGCGCTCGCGGTGCCGTTCGTCGTCGTCACCGTCTCGGCCACGCTCGCCGGGTTCGATCACGGGCTGATGCGGGCGGCCGCCAATCTCGGCGCCTCGCCGCTGACCGCGTTCCGCCGCGTCATGATGCCCCTGATCGCGCCGGGCCTGGCGGCCGGTGCGCTGTTTGCCTTCGCCACCTCGCTCGACGAGGTGGTCATGGTGCTGATGGTGGCGGGGCCGGATCAGCGCACCCTGCCGCGCGAGATGTTCTCCGGCATCCGCGAAAACATCTCGCCGACGATCACCGCGATCGCGACGATCCTGATCGTGCTGGCGGTCGCCTTGCTCGCCACGCTGGAAGCGCTGCGCCGCCGCGGCGAAAGGCTGAAGGCCGGCGACGCAGCCTGACCACCTATCGCGGTCCGTAGACGGCGTCGCGGATTTCGATCGTATAGGCGCCCGACATCCCCTCGAAAGCCGTATTGGTCAAGGCGACGACCGTCAGCCGGCTGGCCGGGTCGACGAACCAGCTGTGGCCATAGGCACCGCCCCACTGGATGGTGCCGGCTGCCTGCGGTGTCTTCGTCGGTGCGGGATCGTCCAGTACCGCCCAGCCGAAGCCGAAGCCCCAGCCGGGACCTTGCGTCTGCGCCTGTGCCCCGACCTGGTCCGCCATCATCATCTCGACCGTCTCGGGCTTCAGGATCGGTCCGCCGCCGGTCCGGATGGCTTCCAGAAAACGCAGGACGTCGCCGGCGGTGCCGACCATGCCGGCGCCGCCCGAGGGGTATGCGGTCGGGTCGAGCGCCCGGCCCGGGGCAAACCGCACCGCATTGCCGGCAAACGGTACCAGTTCGTTGTCGGTCATGCGGGAGGGTGCCGGCCGGCCGTCGGCATAGGCGGCGCCCAGCCGGGCCGGATCCGTCACCGCGAAACCGGTATCCTCGAGCCCGAGCGGCCCGGTGACCCGTTTGGCCACTGCCTCGGCAAGCGCCTGGCCGGTGACTTTCTCGATCACCGCGCCGAGCACGTCGATCGACAGCGAATAGCGCCAGCCGGTGCCCGGCGGGAAGGCGAGGGTGGTGCGCGACAGACGGCGCAGGTTGGCGTCGAGCGTGAGGCCGGGGACGATGTCGAGCCCGTCGGATACGGCGAGCGTCTTGTAGCGGCTGTCTTCCGGCTCGAAGAAGCCATAGGACAGGCCGGCGGCATGGCTCAGCAGGTGCCCGATGGTGATGGCAGGCGCCCGGCCATCGGCAAGCTGTGGCCGGAAGTCCGGCAGGAAGCCGGTCACCGGCTCGTCGAGCCTGAGCCGTCCTTCCTCGACCAGCGTCATCACCGCGGCCGAAACCAGCGGCTTGGAGACGGATGCCAGGCGGAAGATCGTGTCTTCGCGCATCGGCACGCCGGCTTCACGGTCGGCAAGGCCGGCGGCCCGGCGATAGACCAGCGCGCCATCGCGCGCGACCAGCACGACGGTGCCGACGATGCGCCGTTCCGCCACCGCTTTGTCGATCGCGGCATCGAGCCGCTGGGCGAGATCACCTGCGGCGGCGGGCAGGGCGAGCAGGATCGCGCCGGCCGCCAGGGCCGGAAGTAGGGATCGCATCGGCATCGGATCTCCGCTATATTTAAGGAATGATCGTTCCTGAATATCAGCGAGCGATCGCTAATTCAAGAGTGATCATTATGATAAATAAATCCTCATTGCCGCGCCCGCGCGGCCGCCCCCGCGCCTTCGATCGGGACGCGGCCCTGGCCACGGCCGGCCGGACCTTCTGGCGGCTGGGTTACGAGGGGGCCTCGATCGCCGACTTGACCGAGGCGCTGGGTATCACGGCGCAGAGCCTTTATGCGGCGTTCAAGTCGAAGGCCGATCTCTATCGCGAGGCGCTCGACTGGTATCAGCGCGAAATCGGGGCCTATTCGGTCGCGGCGTTGCGCAAGCCCGACGTCTTCGAGGCGATCGCGGGTTCGCTGATGGAGGCGGCGGAGGAATTTGCCCGTGCCGGCCGGCCGAAAGGCTGCATGATCTCGACCGCGGTGCTGACCTGCGCCGAGGAAAATGCGCCGATCGCGGAAACGGTCGCCGGCATGCGTTCAGGGGCGCTGGCAGCCTATCGCGCGCGTCTCGATCAGGGCATCGCCGACGGCCAGTTGCGCCCCGACACCGACATCGGTGCGCTGGCACGGTATTTCGGCGCGATCATCCAGGGCATGTCGGTGCAGGCGCGCGACGGCGCGACGGCCGATGAACTCGCCGCCGTCGCCCGCATCGCGCTGACCGAACTGGAACGTCACCGCGCCGAGCCGGCCTCGCGGCGGAAGGTGCGGGGCGAGACCCCGGCCTCCCTGGCGAAGAGGCGCGAGAAATAGGCCGGGTCATCGAAGCCGAGATAATATGCCGTCTCGGCGATCGTCATGTCGGAATAGAGCAGCAGCCGCCTCGCCTCGAGCATCAGGCGGCTCTGTATCAGCCTGGCGGGGGCGGCGCCGGCGATGCGCTGGCAGGCGGCGCGCAGCCGCTTGGGGCTGACATGGCAGGCGCGGGCATAGTCGTCGACGCCAGCATGGCTGCGATAGCGTTCCTCGATCAGCGCGCGGAAGCGCGCGACCAGCAGGGCCTGCGGGCCGGGTGCGGCGACGCTGCGGCCGCGGTCGTCGCGGGTCAGGCGCAGCGCTTCGACCAGGATGCCGACCAGCAGTGCCTCGATCGCCGCCGACCGGCCCGGCGCCATCCAGGCCAGTTCGCGTGACAGCCGGTCCAGGCTGAAACTCATGAACCTCTGGTCGGCGATCGGGATCATCGCCGGGGCCTCGAACACCGGCGCGAACTCGCGCTCGCGCCGCACCAGTTCGCGCAGATAGGCGTCCGACAGGGTCAGCACCGTTCCGACCGTCTCGGCCTCGAAGGCGAAGCCGTGCACGATGCCGGCCGGCATCAGCAACAGGCAGGGCGCCTCGATCGCCAGGTCCTCGGTCTCGGCACGCATGACGCCGCCACCCGAGGTGATGTGGAACAGGTGATTGAGATTGGCGTGGGCGTGCGCCCGGATAATCCAGTCCGACGGACGGCTGCGATCGTCCAAGGCTTCCATGTGCAGGAAACGGTCGTCGACCAGCCGTGGGGCTTCCCCATAGAGGAAAAAATTAGGAATTACAGTGGTTTGCATGTCATCCGACAACAGATGGCTGATCGGCTGATTATTGACGACAGGACAAAATATCCAACTTTATTGCTGCCCAGTCCATGGCCTTGCCGGCCGCCGGGCGGCAAAGTCGGGCTGAGAAACGGGAGGAAGGTTGAAGCCATGCGCAGCCAGATCGCGATCATCGGGGCCGGACCTGCCGGGATGTTCCTGGCACATATGCTGGCGCGTGCCGGCATCGATGCGGTGGTACTGGAGCGGCGGACCCGCGACTATGTCGAGGGGCGCGTCCGCGCCGGCGTGCTGGAGCAGATCACCGTCGATCTGCTCGACCGTCTCGGCCTCGGCGCGCGCATGCGGCGCGAAGGCCTCGTGCATGGCGGCACCAACATTGCGGTCGATGGCGAGATGTTCCATGTCGACATGCGCGCGCTGACCGGTGGCTCGACCATCATGGTCTATGGCCAGCAGGAAGTGATGCGCGACCTCTTCGATGCCGCCGGCGAGCGCGGGTTGAACATCGTCTTCGACGCCGAGGACGTGATGCCGCACGACGTCGAGACCGACAAGCCCTACGTCACCTGGACCAGGGACGGGGTCGGGCAGCGCCTCGACTGCGATTTCATCGTCGGCTGCGACGGCTTTCACGGCGTCGCCCGCGGCTGCATTCCGCCCGGCGTGCTGCGCGAATTCGAGCGGGTCTATCCGTTCGGCTGGCTCGGTATCCTGGCCGAAGTGCCGCCGGCCAATCACGAGCTCATCTATGCCAACCATGAGCGCGGTTTCGCCCTGGCCTCGATGCGCTCGCCGACCCGCAGCCGCTACTACGTGCAATGCGCACTGTCCGAAAAGATCGAGGACTGGTCGGACGACCGCTTCTGGGACGAGGTCTGCCTGCGCCTCGGGCCCGAAGCGGCGGCCGGTGTGGTGCGGGGGCCATCCTTCGAGAAGTCGATTGCGCCGTTGCGCAGCTTCGTGGCCGAACCGATGCGGCACGGCCGCTTGTTCCTGGCCGGCGACGCCGCCCACATCGTGCCGCCGACCGGTGCGAAGGGCATGAATCTCGCCGTGTCCGACGTGATCATGCTGGCCGAGGCGCTGGGGCACCATTACGGCGACAAGGACCCGTCGGGCCTCGACGGCTATTCCGCCCGGGCGCTTGCCCGCGTCTGGAAGGCCGAGCGGTTTTCCTGGTGGTTTACCGGCCTGACTCACCGCTTTCCCGAGACCGGCGCGTTCGAACGCCGGATCCAGGTGGCCGAGTTGAACTACATCCGCCAGTCGGTCGCGGCGCAGACGACGCTGGCGGAAAACTATGTCGGCCTGCCGCTGACGTGATAGACGGAGGCCATGAGCCTCCTGTCGACCCTGTTCACCCGGGCGCGGCGCGAACTGGCGCTTATCGCCGCTGCCCTGCTGCTTCTCGCCTTCGGCCAGCTCGCGGCCGAGGTGCTGGAGGGCGAGACGCTCGACTTCGACAAAGCCGTGCTGCTGGCGCTGCGCGAGCCCGACAATCTGGCCGAGCCGATCGGCCCGGCCTGGTTCGACGAGGCGGCGCGCGACATCACCGCACTGGGCAGTTTCGCCTGTCTCGGGTTGCTGCTTGCCGCCGCCACCGGCTATCTGCTGCTCCGCCGCAAGCGGGCGACCGCCACGCTTCTGCTGGTCTCGGTGATCGGCGGCACGGTCGTCTCCACCCTGCTGAAATATGCCTTCGACCGGCCGCGTCCCGACGTGGTGACCCCCGCGGCGCGCGTATTCACCGCGAGCTTTCCCAGCGGCCATGCCACGATGTCGGCGATCACCTTCCTGACCATCGCCGCGCTGCTGGCCCGCAGCAAGGCCGAGTTGCCGGTGAAAGCCTATGTCATGGCGCTCGGCGTGCTGCTGACCCTGATGGTGGGGCTGAGCCGCATCTATCTCGGCGTCCACTACCCGACCGACGTGCTGGCCGGCTGGTGCCTCGGGGCGGCCTGGGCGGCGATGTGCTGGGGCATTGCCGCCAGGCTGCAGCAGCGCGGCGCGGTCGAGCCGCCGAGTGCCTAGCTCGCCCGCCGCGGCACCACCAGCTTGGCTGTGAACTCCTGCACCACTTGGCCATCCTGGTTCATCGTCCGGCTGCGCAGCGTCACCATGCCGCGGTCCGGGCGCGATTTCGAGGGCACGATCTCGATCACCTCGCTCTCGACATGCAGGATGTCGCCCGGACGGGTCGGCGCCGGCCATTTGATCTCGCCCCCGGCGCCGATGATGCCGCCGGCAATCGGTGCGCCGCCCGCCACCAGCAGCTTCATGGTGACTGCCGCGGTATGCCACCCCGAGGCGGCGAGACCGCCGAACAGCGTGCCCTTGGCGGCCTCGTCGTCGAGATGAAAGGGCTGCGGGTCGAATTGCCCGGCAAAGGCCTTGATCTGGGCTTCGTCGAGCTGGTGGCTGGGGCTTGCAAAACGCTGGCCGACGACGAGGTCGTCGAGGTAGAGCAGGTCGCTCATCGCTGATTTCCTTGCAGAGGATTGAGGCCGATCCAGGACCGGAATGCCGGCCAGGCGAGGATTTCGCGGGCCAGCAGGGCATAGCCCTCGGCGTCCGGATGCGTGCCGTCACCGCGGCGAGCCCCTCGGGTCCAGGCTTCGTGCTGCCGCAGAAGGCCGAGCACGGGCAGGAACGGTACGTCGAGCCCCGCGCAGAGCGCACCCAGTTCCTTGTCGAGCTCGGCGATGCGGGCATCGGCTTCCCCATCGTCGAGGATAGGTGGTGGACCGATCATCAGGGTCGGCGCCTGCCGCCGGGCCTTGTCGAGAATGGCTTCGGCATTGGCCACGGAGTCGGCCAGCCCCATTCGCCGCCGGCCGGTGCCGTCATCGGCACAATCATTGGTGCCGAAGGCAAAGAGCAGCCGGTGGGGCAGGCCTGCGGGCAGCCGCGCCGCGGTTTCGGCCTCCCATCGGGCCCGGATGTCGCCGCTGGTGTTGCGGCGGATGCCGAGATCGTAGGCCGTCACGTCGAGGCCGGTTTTGAGCGCCGCGGCGGTCACCCGGCCGCGCCAGCCCAGCCCTTCGGCGTCGCCGACACCGTTGACGAAACTGTCGCCGATGAAACAGACGCGCATGCTAAAGCGCCCCGGCCCAGCCGCGGAGATCGTCGACGAACAGGCCGGGTTCCTCCATCGCGGCGAAATGGCCGCCGCACGGCTGATCGGTCCAGCGCACGATATCGTAGCCGCGCTCGGCCCAGCGGCGCGGCGGTGCCGGCGAGCGCGGATCGGGGAAGGCGGCGAAGGCGGTCGGTACGGTGATGCGGGCCCCCTCGGGCATCTGGCGCACGCCTTCGGCGATCGCGGCGGCGTAGTACCAGGTCGATGAAACGAAGGCATCGTTCATCACGTAGATCATCACGTTGGTCAGCAACTGGTCGCGGGAAAAGACCTGGGCGAACGGTTTCGCGCGCCGGTCCGACCAGTCGTGGAAGCGCTCGATGATCCAGGCTGCCTGGGCGACAGGGTTGTCGGCCATCGCATAGCCGAGAGAACGCGGCTTGGTGCCTTGCAACTGGGCATAGGCGCCAAGCTCGAACTGGACCTTGTCCCGAGCTGTCGCCCAGGCCTTCTCCTCGGCGGTTTCCGGCGTCGCCCGCGGATGTACCAGCATGAAATTGAGATGGATCGAGCGGAGCGAGGCCGGATGTTCAAGCGCCAGCCAGCTGCAGACCGCCGAGCCCCAGTCGCCGCCCTGGGCGAGATATCGGCGATAGCCCAGCCGTTGCATCAGCGTATCGAACAGCCGCGCCGTCGTGCGCGCGCCGACCGGGTGGGCCGGCTTGCCCGAGAAGCCGAAGCCGGGCAGCGACGGAATGACGAGGTCGAACGCGTCTTCCGCCCGGCCGCCATGGCGGCTGGGAAAGGCCAGCGGCCCGATAACCTGCCAGAATTCGAAGGTCGATCCCGGCCAGCCATGCACCAGCAACAGCGGGCGGCGGCCCTGCGCCTCGCCGACCACATGCACGGCGTGGATCGTGGTGCCCTCGATCTCGGTGACGATCTGCGGATGGCGATTGAGGTCCGCCGCGGCCGCCCCGGCATCGAAGCCGTCGACCCAGTAGCCGCATAGATCCTCGATGAATCCGGGGTCGCAGCCATGGGTCCAGTCCGGGCGGGGCAGGGCTGGCGGGAACGGATGGCGGCGGATGCGCGCCCGCAGGGCGTCGAGCGCGGTCTTCTCCCACGTCACGGTGAATGGCTGCATCGGCGGTTCCTCCATACCCCAAGCCTTCGCGATCGGCAGGGTGCCGTCAAGTAACTTGCATGTTGATAGTGACTCGACCTATCGTCCGGCGATGCACAAGACCAGTTTCGACGGCATGGAATGCCCGATCGCACGCTCGCTGGCGCGGGTCGGCGAATGGTGGAGCATCCTGATCCTCCGGGATGCCCTGAACGGCGCCACCCGGTTCGAGGATTTCCGCCGCAGCCTCGGCATCGCGCCGAACATGCTGACCCGCCGCCTGAACGCGCTGGTCGAGGCCGGCCTGCTCGAACGTCGCCGCTATCAGCAGCGTCCGCCGCGCGACGAGTATCTGCTGACCGAGCGAGGGCGCGATTTCCGCGCGGTGACCCTGGCGCTGATGGCATGGGGCAACCGGCATTTCGCCCCGGAGGGGCCGGCCGTGCAGATGATCGATACCGAGACGGGGCGGCCGGCCGATCCCGTGCTGGTCGACCGACTGAGCGGCGAGCCGCTCACCGGCCCGCGTTTTCGCGTAGCGCCCGGCCCGGCCGCGTCCGACCGCGTCCATCGGAGATATGCGCAATGACCGCCACGACGCCCGAGGCGGCGGCCGCCCCGCCGCAATACAGCGCGCGGACCATGGCGCTGCTGCACGGGCCGATCGTGCCGACCCTGCTGAAGATGGCCTGGCCCAACATCCTGATCATGCTGGCCCAGGCCGCCACCGGTCTGATCGAAACCTGGTGGGTTGCGCGTCTCGGCACCGATGCGCTGGCCGGCATGGCGCTGGTCTTTCCGCCGGTGATGCTGATGCAGATGATCTCCGGCGGTGCGATGGGCGGCGGCATATCGTCGGCCGTGGCCCGCGCCCTCGGCGCCGGCCGGCGCGACGATGCCGATGCGCTGGTGCTGCACGCGCTGGTGATCTCGATCGGCCTCGGCTTCGTCTTTACCGTGATCATGCTGGCCTGGGGGCGGCCGATCTATCGCCTGCTCGGCGGCACGGCGGGCGATCTCGAAGCCGCGCTGATCTATTCGAATGTCGTCTTTGCCGGCAACGTGCTGCTCTGGGCGATGAACGGCCTGGCCTCGGTCATTCGCGGCACCGGCAACATGCTGCTTCCCGCGCTGGTCGTCTGTGGCGGCGTCGTGCTGCTGGTGCCCTTGTCGCCGCTGCTGATCTTCGGGTGGGGCCCGATTCCGGCGATGGGCATTGCCGGCGGCGGCCTGGCGCTGGTCGCGTTCTATATCGGCGGCATCGCCGTGATGGGCTGGTACGTGCTGTCCGGGCGCAACCTGGCGCGCTTCAGGTGGACGGCGCTGCGCTGGCCGGTGTTTCGCGACATTCTGTCGATCGGTGCTGTCGGCACGCTGTCCTCGGTCCAGACCAACCTGACCATTGCCGGTGCTACCGCGCTGGTCGCCGGCGCCGCGGGCGTCGATGCGGTTGCCGGCTTCGGTACCGGCGCCCGGGTCGAATACATGCTGATTCCGCTGGTCTTCGGACTGGGGGCGCCGCTGGTCGCGCTGGTCGGCACCAATGTCGGGGCGGGCCAGCATCGGCGTGCCTTGCGGATCGCGCTGATCGGGGGCGCGATCGCCTTCGCGATGACCGAAGCGATCGGCATTGCCGCCGCGATCTGGCCGCAGGCCTGGCTGGCCCTGTTCAGCGCCGATGCCCGGATGATCGAAACCGGCAGCGCCTATCTGCGTCTCGTCGGCCCGGCCTATGGCTTCTTCGGGCTGGGCCTGTCGCTCTACTTCGCCTCGCAGGGGGCGGGGCGGCTGTTCTGGCCGCTCGCGGCCGGTACGCTGCGTGTCGCGATCGCCCTGGGTGGCGGCTGGATCTTGCTTGCGATGACCGGCTCGCTGGCCTGGCTGTTCGCGGCGCTGGCGCTTGGCCTCGTGCTCTACGGGGTCGTATTGACGACGGCGGTGGCGTCGGGCCGCTGGTTCGGCAGGCGCGTCTGACCCGCGACGTTGCCGCTCCGACGTTCCGGGGCTAGTCTCGCCGCCTGTCCGACAGCGGCCTGCGGGAGTGTTGGTTGTCCAAATCGAGCAAGCGGAGCCTGTCGTCCGGCCCGCCGATGGTTGTGGCCCGGGCCGAAGCTGCGCTGGCGCGCGGCGACGCGGACGAGGCGTGGCGGCTGGCCTGCGAGGCAGGCAATTTCGGCCCTGCGTTCAAGCTGCGCGGTTTCCTGCTGATCCGATCGGGTCGGGAGGCGGAAGGCGAAACCCTGCTGCGTCAGGGCATCGCGCTGGCACCGCATGCCATCGACATCAGGCTGATGCTGGCCCAGTTGCTGCTGGTGCGCGGCGCCGACGCGGCGGCCGAGCTGGAGCTCAGGCAGGTGATCGCGCTGGCTCCCGCGCTTGCCACGGCCTATGCGCAACTGGCCTTGCTGGTCCATCGGCAGGAAAAGGCGCAATCCTCGATCGCCTCGCTCTATCGGCACGCCTTGCTGCTCGATCCCGCCAATCCCGAGATTCCTGCCGAGGCCGGCACGGTTTTTCGCGTCCAGGGCCTGTTTGATCAGGCGCTCGCCGTTTCCAGGATCGCCTGCATCCTGGCCCCGGGCAACATCGTCGCCCTGCACAGCTTCGTCGAGATGTCGCATCTGATCGATGCCGCGTCCTGCGAGATGAAATGGTTCGACCGCCTGGTGGCACTGGAACCTGCCAGTCCGATTTCCTATGTCGTGCGTGCCAGGGCCTGGATGGTGGATGGCGGCTGGCGGCGAGGTTTCGCCGACCACGAGGGCCGCCTCGGCCTGCCCGACTTCGCCGGACTGCGCCAGTCGATCGCCCGCGGACCCTGGGCCGGCGAAGACGTTGCCGGAAAGGTGGTTCTCGTCGAGCCGGAGCAGGGTTTCGGCGACATTCTGCAATTCGTGCGTTTCGTGCGTCCGCTTGCCGCAATCGCGAAACATGTTTTCCTGTCGGCGCGGCCTCAGCTCGCCTCGATCCTCGCGGAATTCGCCGCCGACATGCCAAACCTGACGGTCATCCGCGAGGCCGATGCCGGCCGCGTCACCGCCGACTTCGTGGTGCCGGTCATGAGCCTGCCGCTGGTGCTGGGCCTCTATCCCGATATGGACGGATGGACCTTCGATCGGCCCTATCTTGCGGCACCCGGGCAGCAGCGCGAACGCTGGGCACAGGCGACCGCAGGGCTGAGCGGGTTGAAGGTCGGGATCTGCTGGGCTGGAAACCCGCGATCGACCGTGCCGCTGGAAGGCAAGCTGATCGATCGTCGGCGTTCGCTGCAACTTGCCCAGCTCGCGCCGCTGTTCGATTGTGCCGGCGCCCGCTTCGTATCGTTGCAGCACGAATACCGGAACGGCGACAGTCCCGCCGCATTCGGCGTGCTCGACGGCTCGGGCTATCTGAACGACTTCGGCGATCTGGCGGGACTGATCGTCAATCTCGATCTGGTGATCTCGGTGGACACGGCGGTCGCCCATCTTGCCGGTGCGCTGGGGCGACCGGTGTGGCTGCTCAACCGTTTCGATACCTGCTGGCGCTGGCAGCGCAGCGGCACGTCGACGCCCTGGTATGCGGGCATGCGGATCTTCCGGCAGCCGACGCCGGGCGACTGGTCCAGCGTCGTGGCCGATGTCGCCGCCGCGCTCACGGCAGAGGCGAGCGCGGCGCGATCGGCCTAGTACAAGGTCGCTGCCACCCGGCCGGGCAGGTCGCGGTCATAGGCGCGGCCATCGACCTCGCCCCGGCTCAGATCGCCGAGGATGGTGCCGGTCGACGGCAGCGCCGCGCGCTCGATCTGCCGCGCCGGGTCCCATAGTCCGCCGCGGATCACGGCGCGCGAGCACTGGAAGAATACCGACTGCACGGTGATGATCAGGACCGAGCGCGGCGACTTGCCGTCGACGGCAAAACGGGCGAGCAGGGCCGGGTCGACCGAGACCATGGCCGTGCCATTGACGCGCAGGGTTTCGCCGACCCCGGGGATCAGGAACAGCAGCGCGATGCGCGGATCGGCGACGATGTTGCGCAGCGTATCGATACGGTTGTTGCCGCGACGATCGGGCAGCAGCAGCGTCCGGTCATTCTCGATCGCGACAAAACCCGCGGCATCGCCCCGCGGCGAGGTATCGAGGCCGTGCGGTCCGACGGTCGCGAGCACCGCGAACGGCGCGGCCTCGATCATCCGCGCATAATGCGGATGGATATGATCGACGACCTTGGCAAGCGAGGTGAGCCCCGGCTCGCCGTAGAGTGCCTGCAGGGTGGCTTGGTCGGTGACGACATGCGCGGTCATTTCGGGCTCCTCGCTGGGTTCGCGCCAGACTGCTTGTATTGAATGGCCCATGCAAACCAGTAATCTTGGGCTTCACGACAGGATTTTTGACGCGAGGCCCGATCATGGCGAAACCCGTCCGCCGGCTGCCGCCGCTGAACGCCCTGCGCGCCTTCGATGCGGCGGCCCGCCATCAGAGCTTCAAGGACGCCGCCACCGAACTCGGTCTCACCCATGGCGCGGTCAGCTACCAGATCCGCCAGCTGGAAGACTGGCTCGGCCCGCCCGAGTTGTTCGCGCGCGGCAATCGCCGCGTGACGTTGACGCCCGCCGGCCGCGCTTTCCACGGTGAGGTCGCTGCCGCGCTGAGCAGAATTGCCAGCGCAGCGGGGCGCCATGCGGAGGAGGGGGCCAGGTCGCGGCGGCGCATCCTGAAGGTGAATGCCCTGGCGACCTTCGCGCTGCGCTGGCTGCTGCCACGGCTGGGCGATTTCCGGCGCAGCCATCCGGCCGTCGACGTGCGGCTGTCGACGTCGAGCGAACCGGTCGATTCGCTGGCCGAACTGCACGACGTGGTGATTCGCCGCGGCCCCGACAGTTTTCACGGCTATGTTGCCGAACCGTTCCTGACCGAGCATCGCCTGCCGGTCTGCAGCCCCACCGCGCTGCGCCGCCATCGCCTGCGCCGTCCCGGCGATCTGGCCAACCACACCCTGCTGCATGCCGCGACCCAGCCGCGGCTGTGGCCCGACTGGCTCGCCCTGGCAGGATTACGCGACGTCGAGCCGGCCGGCGAACTGGTGCTGGACCACAATTACCTGGCCTTGCAGGCCGCCATAGACGGCCTGGGCATTGCCATCGGCCCGACCGCCCTGGTGGCGAGCGACCTTGCCGCCGGGCGGCTGGTGGCACCGTTTTCCTCGCCAGTGCTGCCCTCGCGCAGCTATTGTGCCTATGTGCCGGAGGGCGCGGGGACTGATCCTGCGATCCGCGACTTCTGTGCCTGGCTGCGCCGGATCGGCGCAGCCGACAAGGGAGGTTGACAATGAACGACATGACGCCTGCGGCGCGCGACGAAATTGCCGCGACCTTCGGCCGCCAGCGCGACGCCTGGAACCGGGCCGGGATTCCCGATCGCCAAGCGCGGCTGGCCAGCCTGGCCAGGGTCGAGCGCATCCTGACCGAGCATCGCGCCGCGATGGCTGCGGCGATTTCCGCCGACTTCGGCAATCGCGCCATCCCGGAGACCATGCTGCTCGAAGTGCTGCCGTCGCTGAACGCGATCCGCCATGCCCGCCGGCATCTGCGGTCGTGGATGCGGCCGGAACGTCGCCACGTTGCCCTGACCTTCCAGCCGGCCAGTGCCTGGGTGCAGTACCAGCCGCTCGGCGTCATCGGCATCGTCGTGCCGTGGAATTACCCGGTGATGCTGGCCTTCTCGCCGCTGGTCGATGCGCTGGCGGCCGGCAATCGCGCGATGATCAAGCCGTCCGAGCTGACGCCGCGCTTTTCGGCCCTGCTGCAGACGCTGATCGGCGAGGCATTTCCGCCGGACGAAGTCGCCGTCGTGACCGGCGGGCCGGACGTCGCGGAAGCCTTTTGCCGCCTGCCGTTCGACCATCTTCTGTTCACCGGCTCGACCAATGTCGGGCGAAAGGTCATGCTGGCGGCGGCCGAGAACCTGACGCCCGTGACCCTGGAACTGGGCGGCAAATCGCCGGTCGTGGTCGGGGCCGACTATCCCGTCGCCAGGGCGGCGCGCGACATCGCCTTCGGCAAGTTCATCAATGCCGGCCAGACCTGTATCGCGCCGGACTACGTGCTGGCGCCGCGCGCGCAGGTCGATGCCTTGGCGGAAGCGATCATCACCGAGGCACGGCGGATGTTCCCGACCGCCGGCAGCAACGTCGACTACACCGCGATGGTGACCGAACGCCACCGCCGCCGGCTGGCCGATGCCATCGCGGCGGCGCAGGCAGCCGGCGCGCGCGTACTGAGCCACGATGCCGAGGCGGCGACCGCTGCCGGCAAGATCGGGCCGACCGTGGTGATCGATGCGCCGCGCGACAATCTGCTGATGCGCGAGGAGATCTTCGGTCCGGTGCTGCCGATCATCCCCTACGACACGCTGGACCAGGCGATCGCCGAGATCAACGGCCGCGACCGGCCGCTGGCGCTCTATTGCCTCAGCCGCGATGACGCGACCACTGAAACGGTGATGTCGCGTACCATTTCCGGCGGCGTCACGCTCAACGGCACGCTGCTGCACGTCGCCCAGGACGACCTGCCGTTCGGCGGGGTTGGCGCCTCGGGCATCGGATCCTATCACGGGCGGGACGGCTTCCGCCGCCTGTCGCATGCGCGTGCCGTCCACAAGGTCGGGTTCATCAATCCGCTGGACCTGCTGGCGCCGCCCTACGGCAAGCTTTACCAGCTGGCGACGAAGTTCCTGATCGCGCGGCGCTGATCAGCGCCGCGCCGCGCAGGCCTCGTGAAGGATCGCCATCGCCGCGCTCAGATCATCAGCTCGATGACGAACGGGCCGGCGCGGCGGAAGCTTGCCGACATCAGCGCGCCGCATTCCTCCAGTGTCGTCGCGCGCGCCGCCTCGACGCCCATGCCTTCGGCCAGCTTGACCCAGGACAGGTCGGGGCGGCCGAGATCCAGCATGCTCATCGCCGTCGGGCCGGGCGTGGCGCCGACATTGGCATATTCGCCGATCAGGATCTGGTACTTCCGGTTCGACAGGATGATCGTGGTGTTGGGCAGGTTTTCCCGTGCCTGGGTCCACAGCGATTGCAGCGAATACATCGCCGATCCGTCGGCCTGCAGGCTGATGACGCGGCGCTGGCCGCCCGAGCCGATCGCGGCCCCGGTCGCCACCGGCAGGCCGTCGCCGATCGCGCCGCCGGTCAGGTGCAGCCAGTCATGGGCGGGGGCGGCGTGGGTGAAGCGATAGAAACCACGGCCGAAGGAGACGCTTTCGTCCGAAACGATCGCATTCTCCGGCATCAGCGCCGCTACGGTCTGGGCCAGCCCTTCCGGGGTGACGGCCCCGCCCGGGGCCACCGGCCGCGGGCCGGGATCGGGAATGGTTGCCTGGGTTGCGCCGATCTCGTCGGCCAGCGCGGCCAGCGCGGCCACCGCATCCTGGCCGACACGCGACAGGACATGGAGCTGTGCATCCGATCGATACTGGATCGACGGCTTGCCCGGATAGGCGAAGAAGCCGACCGGGGGTTTGGCATTGACCAGAATGATGTGATCGTAGTTTTCCAGTGCCGTGATCGCCACGTCCATGACGTAGGGCACCTTCTCGATCTGCAGGCGACCGCGGCCGCGAGCCAGATGGCCGTTGACATAGTCGGCCATCAGCCCAGCCCCGGTCTTGGCGGCGACGCGCCAGGCCATTTCCTGCCCGCGGGCCTGCACCCCGTCATCGGCGAGCAGCAGCAGGACATTGGCCTTGTCGCGCAGGATCCGCGCGGCATTCTGCACGGCCGCCGGATCGACCGGCGGCGGAGGCGGCACCGGCAGCGCATCGGCCGGCACTCCACCCTGGTCCCACGATGCATCCGAGGGCAGGATCAGCGTGGCGATCTGGCCCGGCATCGTCCGGGCGGCCTGCACGGCGGCGGCGGCATCGCGGCCGACATCGGCCGCCTTGGTCGAGGTGCGGACCCAGGCCGAGACGGCGCGGGCGAGCCCGTCGGTATCGGCGGTCAGCGGCGCGTCGTGCGGACGATGATAGGTCGCCTGGTCGCCGACGATGTTGACGATGCCCGACCTGGCCCGGCGCGCGTTATGCAGATTGGCCAGTCCGTTGGCCAGGCCTGGCCCGCAATGCAGCAGCGTTGCCGCCGGTTTGCGGGCCAGTCGGTAATAGCCGTCGGCCATGCCGGTGACGACAGTCTCGTGCAGCCCGAGCACGCAACGCATGCCGGGTACCTGATCGAGGGCCGCGACGAAATGCATCTCGCTGGTGCCAGGATTGGCAAAGCAGGTATCGACGCCGGCCTGCAGCAGCGTACGAACAAGACTCTCGGCACCGTTCATGTGACTCGCGACCCTCCAGAATGACGGGCGCCATTCTAGATCGGGCCCCGCATCAGGGAAGGCGTAGTTTCAGGCGGGCCGTCCGCATTGCAGGCACTCGGGTACGATCGCCGGCTGCTCCAGGCCGCAGCCGGTGCAGCGCCGGCTACGGGGCATGGAGGACGAGCGGGCCGTCGCCGCGGCGGCCGGCGTGCGAGACGGCGCGGATCCGAAGATCCGCGCAAACATCTCGTCTACCTGGGTCGTCATCGCCGTCAGAGTTCCTCGTCGGCACCGAAGAAGCCGTCGAACATGCCGGCGCCGTCGTCACCGCCGCCGACATCCTCGGGCGGGGCCTCGGCCGGGGCAGCCTCGGCGGCACCGCCGGTGAACATGCCGGCGATCATGTTGCCGATCAGCAGGCCGCCGGCCACGCCCATCGCGGTCTGGGCGGCGCCGGCCAGGAAGCCGCCGCGCTGGGGCGGATGCTGCAGCGGCGGTGCCAGGCTCGACTGCTGGGGCGGCATGCCCGGGCGTTGCGGGCGCGGCGCAGGGTTGCCGCCGCCGAACAGGCTGGAGAGGAAGCCGCCGCCGGCCGGGCGTGCCGCCCTGGCTTCCAGTTCGTCGATGCGGGCCTGGGCAGACTGCAGCGCATAGTCCTGCATGACCAGCGTCTGGGCCATGAAATACGGGGCGTTCGGCTGCCGCATCAGATGCTGGCCGATCAGCGTCTCGGCCTGGGGATCGCGCGGGCCGGCCTCGCGTTCGGCCTGGTTCAGCCGCGCGAACAGCCCATCGATGACCTGGCGGTCCTGGTTATCCATCATCAAGCTCCCGAATGACGTTCTGGGAGGTATACGGCTGACCCTGGCCGCTTAATCCCGCCTGCATCATAATGTTGTGCATGTCCGACCGACCGATCCCCACCGTCTCGCTGCCCGACGGCACCAAGGTGCCCGCGCTGGGCCAGGGTACTTGGATGATGGCCGAGACGCCGGCCCGGCGCCGCGACGAGATCGGCGCGCTGCAGGCCGGCATCGATCTCGGGCTCACGCTGATCGATACCGCCGAAATGTATGGCGACGGCGCCGCCGAGACGCTGGTCGGCGAGGCGATTTCCGGTCGCCGGGAGCAAGTTTTCCTCGTATCGAAGGTTCTGCCCGAAAATGCCTCGCGCGCCGGCACGATTGCCGCCTGCGAACGTAGCCTCAGGCGTCTCGGGACCGAATGCCTCGACCTCTATCTGCTGCATTGGCGCGGCCGACATCCGCTGGCCGAGACGGTTGCCGGTTTCGAGGTCCTGATCGCGGCGGGGAAGATCCGGCGTTGGGGTGTCTCCAACCTCGATGTCGACGACATGGCGGAACTCGGGGCACGCCCCGCCACCAACCAGGTGCTCTACAATCCGGCGCGCCGGGGCATCGAGTTCGACCTGCTGCCTTACTGCCGGCAACGCGGCGTGCCGGTCATGGCCTATTCGCCGGTCGAGCAGGGCCGGCTGCTCGGTCATGCAGGGTTGCGCCGCCTTGCTGCGGCGCGTGGCGTCACGGTGGCGCAGCTGACGCTGGCCTGGGTGATGCGGGCTCGGGACGTGATCGCCATTCCGAAGGCTGGCACGGCCGTGCATGTTGCGGAAAACCGCGCCGCCGCGGCACTTGCGCTGTCCGCGGACGAACTGGCCGAGATCGACCGGATGTTCGCACCGCCGGCAAAGCGCCGTCCGCTCGAGATGCTCTAGTCGCCGCGAGGCTCGACCAAGGCGGCGCGCAGCGCCTGGATCCGTGCATTGAGGCCTTCTATGTCGGCATCGGTCATGCCGGATCGCTTGGTGAGCGTTTCCGTCAGGCAGCTCGCCCGTTCCAGCAACTGCCGTCCGGCAGCGGTCAGCTGAACCAGCACCTGACGCTCGTCGGTCTTGTTGCGCTTGCGTTTCACCAATCCGGCCTGCTCAAGGCGCTTGACCGGTGGGGTGACGGTGCTCGATTCCAGGGCAAGGCGCGCGGCGATGCCGCCGACCGTCGCCCCGCCTTCCTCCCCCAGCACGCACAGCACCAGATATTGCGGATAGGTGATGCCCATCTCGTCCAGCAACGGCTTGTAGGTGCGGTTGATCGCCATCGACGTTGCGTACAGCGTGAAGCAGATCTGCTGGTCGAGGGGTAGGGGCATTTGGACGCTTCTCCAGGCACGCGGTTATATGTTGGTGTTATTAACACGGATATCGGTATCGCGATAAAGATCGTCCTGGACACCAACCGACTTTCGGTCTATGAAAACATATATCGCAATAATGAATATTGCGATAATGTTAAAAAAAGCGGAAAGGCATCGCCATGAACCAGTCCAATTCAGTCGCGTCGCGTCGCAGCCTGATGTCAGCCGGGGTGGGCGTTGCCGCCGCGGCCGCGTCCCTGCATCTCGTCGAGTCCAGCGCCGAGGCCGCCACCCCGGCCAAGGGCAACCAGAAAGCCGGCCCCGGCGAGGGTTATGTGACCGTCAAGGACGGCACGCGCATCTACTACAAGGACTGGGGCTCGGGTCAGCCGATCGTCTTCCATCACGGCTGGCCGCTGTCGGCCGACGACTGGGACGCCCAGATGATGTTCTTCCTGAACCAGGGCTACCGCGTCATCGCCCATGACCGCCGTGGCCATGGCCGGTCCAGCCAGACGGCCACCGGCAACGAGATGGACACCTATGCCGCCGACGTCGCGGCCGTCACCGCGCATCTCGACCTGCGCAACGCGGTCCATATCGGCCATTCGACCGGCGGCGGCGAAGTCGCCCGCTACGTTGCCCGCTACGGTGCCGGCGGCCGTGTCGCCAAGGCCGTGCTGATCGGTGCGGTCCCGCCGATCATGCTGAAGACCGACAAGAATCCGGGCGGCCTGCCGATCGAGGTGTTCGACGGGTTCCGCGCGGCGCTGGTCGCCAATCGCGCCCAGTTCTTCCGCGACATTCCGGCCGGCCCGTTCTACGGCTTCAACCGCCCGAGCGCCAAGGTCAGCCAGGGCCTGATCGACAATTGGTGGCGCCAGGGCATGACGGGCGGCGCCAAGGCCCATTACGACTGCATCAAGGCGTTCTCGGAAACCGACTTCACCGAGGACTTGAAGAAGATCGACGTGCCGACGCTGGTGATGCACGGCGAGGATGACCAGATCGTCCCGATCGCCGACAGCGCCCTGCTCTCGGTCAAGCTGCTGAAGAAGGGCACGCTCAAGACCTATCCGGGCCTGCCGCACGGCATGGCCTCGACCCACCCCGAGGAGATCAACAAGGACCTCCTCGCCTTCATCAAGTCATGATGCCGGCGGGGCGCACCGATTGCGGTGCGCCCCGTTCCATCCGCCCGGCTTCGGATCACGTCGCCTGGGTAGTCCGCGCGAACAACTGGTGGATCAGCGCGCGCATCCACCGCTGCGCCGGATCGTTCGTGGTCGAGGCATGCCAGACCAGGCGGACCTCGTAGAACGGCGCCTGCGGCAATTCCCATAGCCGGAAATCGAACTGCCGGCGCAGGTTGCGGGCATACATGTCCGGAACGATGGCGACGAGATCGCTGGTCAGGGCAAGTTCGGGCAGCGCGCCGAAATGGCGGGCGCGCAGCACGATGCGATGGTCCAGTTTCTGCCGCACGAGCATCTGTTCGACGCTCGAATGAAACGTCGCCGTCGGCGACGCCACCACCAGCGAGGCTTCGGCCAGTTGCGCCGCCGTCAGCCGTCGCCCGGCCCGGCCCGATGCGGGCAGCCAGTGCGGCGAGGTGATCGCCACGTAGTGCTCGCGGAACAGAACCTGCGTGCGGATGTCGCGCTGGCGCGGCTGCAGGATGCCGACCGCGCAATCGATCTCGCGGGCATCCAGCCCGGCCGCGACGTCGGCAGCCGCCACCGAAATATTGGATAGGCGCGCATGCGGCGCCTGGGCACGAAGGGCGGCGGCCAGCGGCGGCAGGAACATCATCTCGCCGAGATCGGACAGCGACAGCCGCCAGTGCATTTCGCTGCGCTGGGGATCGTCGAAATCCTCGTGGCCGGTCATTGTGCTTTCGAGAACCTGCAACTGGCCGGTCACGGCCGGCGCGACCCTTTCGCACAGGCGCGTGGGCAGCAGCCCGCCGGGCGTGCGCAGAAACAGCTCGTCGTCGAAGAACTGTCGCAGCCGGGCCAGCGCGTTGCTCGTCGCCGGCTGCGACAGCGACAGGGCCTTGCCCGCCTCGGTGACCGACCGGTGGCGGTAGAGCGCGGCCAGCACCCGCAACAGATTGAGGTCCAGTTGGCGGAAGTTCATCGACATTCATCAAACCGATATTGGGCATAATAAAAATCCATTGGGCAGATGTTATGACGCCCCATAGTCTTGTGCCAACGACAATCAAGACCTTTGGGGGCCGGAGGGGGAGCGCGGTCCGCCACAATCTGCCAGACCCTTTTTCCAAGGAATCCAGCGGTGGCCGAACGATCGTTTGCGGAAGAGGTCAAGAAACTGCGCCTGGGCGAAGGCGAGGAGTTTCGCGGCGAGGGTATCCTCGCCGTCACCAAGGCGCTGCTGCAATCCGGCGTGTCCTATGTCGCAGGCTACCAGGGCGCGCCGATCTCGCACCTGATGGACGTGCTGACCGACGCCAACGACATCCTGGCGGAGCTGGGCGTCCATTTCGAGCATTCGGCGTCCGAGGCGACGGCGGCGGCGACGCTTGCCGCGTCGGTCAACTACCCGCTGCGCGGCGCCGTGACCTTCAAGTCGACGGTCGGCACCAACGTCGCCTCCGACGCGCTGGCCAATCTTGCCTCGGGCGGCGTCACCGGTGGGGCGCTGCTGATCGTCGGCGAGGACTATGGCGAAGGCTCCTCGATCATGCAGGAGCGCTCGCACGCCTTCGCGATGAAATCCCAGGTCTGGCTGCTGGATCCCCGACCCAACCTGCCGTCGATCGTGCAAGCGGTCGAGCTGGGGTTCGAGCTGTCCGAGGCGTCGAACACCCCGGTCATGCTGGAACTGCGCATCCGCGCCTGCCATGTCCATGGCCGGTTCACCACCAAGGCGAACAAGCGGCCCGACTTCACGCTGAAGGATGCGATCGAGCGACCGGTGCGCGACGTCAACCGCATCGTACTGCCGCCGGCAAGCTATCTGCATGAGCAGGAGAAGATCGCCCGCCGCTGGCCCGCCGCGGTGCAGTTCATTCGCGAGCGTGGCCTGAACGAGATCTTTGCCGGCGATGCACGCGATTTCGGCATCGTGCTGCAGGGCGGAATGTATAACGGCGTGCTGCGGTCGCTCGAGCTCTTGGGCCTGGCCGATGCCTTCGGCAATACGCAGATCCCGCTCTATGTGCTGAACGTCACCTATCCGCTGGTCGACGACGAGGTGATCGCCTTCTGCGCCGACAAGCGGGCCGTCCTGCTGGTCGAGGAGGGCCAGCCCGATTTCATCGAGCAGGCGATCCACACGACCCTGCGCAAGGCGGACCTGCAGACCAGGGTGCACGGCAAGGACCTGTTGGTCATGGCCGGCGAATATACCGGCGCCATCCTGCTCAAGGGCGTCACCGCCTTCGTCGAGCGCTACGCCCCCCAGCTGGTGGCGAGCCACAACCAGCCGGTGGCGACGCCGGCGACGGCCGTGGCGGTTGCCGCGGCCGAGGTCCGTCCCCGACCGCCCTCGTTCTGCACCGGCTGTCCCGAACGGCCGATCTTCACCGCGATGAAACTGGTCGAGCGCGAGCTGGGCCCCCATCACGTCAGCTGCGACATCGGCTGCCACCTGTTCTCGATCCTGCCGCCGTTCAATATCGGCGCGACGACGATGGGCTATGGCCTGGGCTGGGCCGGGGCTTCCGCCTTCAACACGGCCGAGACGCAGAAACGCACCATCGCCATCATGGGCGACGGCGGCTTCTGGCATAACGGGCTGACCTCGGGTGTCGGCAATGCGGTCTTCAACCGCAGCGACAACGTGCTGGTGGTGATCGACAACGGCTACTCCGCGGCGACCGGCGGGCAGGACGTGCTGTCGTCGCGGGCGCAGAATCCGATCCGCTCGACCTTCAATTCGATCGAGCAGGCGGTGCGGGGCGTCGGCGTCAAGTGGGTGCGCAAAGTCACCAATACCTATGACCTGGCCAGGATGCGCGATACGCTGCGCGAGGCGCTGACCACGCCCGAGAAGGGGCCGAAGGTCATCGTCGCCCAGTCGGAATGCCAGCTCAACCGCCAACGCCGCATCAAGCCGCAGATCCGCAAGGCGATCGGCGACGGACAGCGCGTCGTCCGCGAACGCTTCGGCATCGATCCGGATACCTGCACCGGCGATCATTCCTGCATCCGCCTGTCCGGTTGTCCGTCGCTGACCATCAAGCCCAATCCCGATCCGCTCCGCCGCGACCCCATCGCCTCGGTTGTCGATTCCTGCGTCGGCTGCGGGCTGTGCGGCGAGGTTGCGCATGCCGCCGTCCTCTGCCCCTCGTTCTATCGGGCCGAGATCGTCAACAATCCGACGCGCTGGGATCGGTTCAAGGCACGGGTCGGGGCGGCGTTGATCGGCTGGCTGCAGGATCGCATCGAGCGGCGCCTTGCGGGGATCGCGGCATGACGGCAAAGGCGATCACCATCGCGATCCTGGCGATGGGCGGCGAGGGCGGCGGCGTGCTGGCCGACTGGCTGGTCGACCTGGCCGAGCAGAACGGCCACTACGCCCAGACCACCTCGGTGCCCGGCGTGGCCCAGCGGACCGGCGCGACGATCTACTATGTCGAGATGTTTCCCGAAGATGCCGTGCCGGCGGGCGCCCTGCCGATACTGTCGCTCAGCCCGGTACCGGGCGAGGTCGACCTCGTCGTCGCCTCGGAATTGATGGAGGCGGGCCGGGCCATCCAGCGCGGTTTCGTCACCGCCGAGCGCACCACGCTGGTCGCTTCGAGCCACCGGGTCTATGCGATGACCGAGCGTATCGCCATGGGCGACGGGCGGGTCGATTCCACCAAGTTGCTGGAAGGGTGCCGGGCCGCCGCCAGGCACTTCGTCTCGGCCGACTTCGCCGGCCTGGCCGAGGATGCCGGGGCGCCGATCGGTCCGGCGCTCTATGGCGCTATGGCCGCGACCGGCCGCCTGCCGTTCACCCGGGCGCAGTTCGAGGAGACGATCCGCCGCGGCGGGGTCGGGGTCAAGGCGAGCCTGGCCGCCTTCGCCGCCGGCTTCGACGCGACGGGCGCCAACCGCGCCCCGGATCAGCCTGCTGCCGGCGTGCCGGCCGTGGGGCCCAGGCTGGACGACCTGGCCTTGCGCATCCGCCGCGATTTCCCGCCGCTGGTCCATGCGACCCTGACCGCCGGCATCCTGCGGCTGGCCGACTACCAGGACATCCGCTATGCCGGCGAATACCTCGACCGGCTGGCGCCGCTGGCGGCTGCCGCGCCCGATATCCTCGACGAGACCGCCCGCCATCTGGCGCTGTGGATGTCCTATGAGGATACGGTGCGGGTGGCCGACCTGAAGACCCGGCGCAGCCGCTTTGCCCGGGTCGGGCGCGAGGTACGGCTGAAAGGCGACCAGCAGCTCGGCATTGCCGAGTTCCTGCATCCGCGGGTCGAGGAAATCGCCGATACCCTGCCTGCCGGTTTCGGCCGCTGGCTGCTGGCCACCGGCTGGGCCAGAAGTCTCGTCGGACGCTTCACCCGCCAGGGTCGGGTGGTGCGCACCAGCACGGTGCCCGGCTTCCTGCTGCTCTACGTCGTCGCTTCGCTGCGGCTGATCCGCCGTCGCTCGCTGCGTTTCGCGGTCGAGCATGCGCGGATCACCGAATGGCTGGGCCTGATCGGCCGGCTGGCGTCCAGCCATCCGGCGCTGGCGCTCGAGGTTGCGCGGGCGCAGCGCCTGATCAAGGGGTATGGCGATACCCATGCCCGCGGCTGGCGGAATTATCAGCGCATCGTCGCGGCATTGCCGGCACTGGAGGCGGCGGCGGATGGGGCCGGCCGTCTGCAAGAACTCACGCAGGCGGCCCTTGCCGACGACCGGGGCGAGGCGCTGGAGAAGTCTTTGGCCACCAACTGACGATCTGACCGGGGAGGGTTTTATGAAAAAGTCTGTGTTTGCGACGGCGGCGGCCCTGCTGCTTGCGGCCGATGTTTCCGTGGCGGCGGCGCAGGAGACGACCGTGCGCCTGATTTCCGCGTTCGCCGAGAACGGCATCTATGTCCAGCGGCTGCAGCCGTGGATCGAGAAGTTCAACGCCGAGGGCAAGGGGGTGATGCAGATCAACTTCCTGGGCGGCCCGAAAAACATCCCGGCCTTCGAGGTCGGCAACGCGGTCAAGACCGGCGTGATCGACATGGCGCTGAACACCGGCGCCTTCTACACCAACGTGATGCCAGAGGCCGACTTCCTCAAGCTGACCCAGGTCTCGATCGCCGAGCAGCGCAAGAACGGCGCGTTCGAGGCGATCAACAAGGTCTGGAACGAGAAGGGGAACATGCAGTACATCGGCCGCCCGGTCGAGAACCAGCCGTTCCACATCTACATCAACAAGAAGATCGACAAGCCCGATCTGACCGGCCTCAAGATCCGGATCACCCCGGTCTATCGCTCGTTCTTCCAGGCGCTCGGTGCTAACGTCGTGACGATTTCGCCGGGTGAAGTCTATACCGCGCTGGAGCGCGGCGTCGTCGATGGCTATGGCTGGCCGATCGGCGGTATCTTCGACCTGAACTGGCAGGAGAAGACCAAGTATCGCATCGATCCCGGCTTCTACGATGCCGAAGTTTCGCTGATCATGAACCTGCCTGCCTACAAGAAGCTGACCGACGCGCAGCGCGACTACCTGAACAAGCAGGTGCTGGCGCTGGAGGCGCAGAACAATTTCTGGGCGCAGTACACGATCGAGGAAACCGAGCGTCAGAAGAAGGTCGGCATCGAGACCATCCGCTTCGACGACGCGACCGCGAAGGCGTTCTACGACCGGGCCTATGCGATCGGCTGGGAAACCGCCGAGAAGCAGAGCCCGGAGATCGCGGCCCGCTTCAAGCCGCTGTTCGCCAAGAAATGATCGCCGCGGTCTCGGCCGCCTGGGGGCGGCTTCTGGCGGGCCTGGCCATGCTGGGCTGCCTGATCCTGCTTGCCATGATGCTGGTCATCGTGGCCGATGTCGCCCTGCGCAACCTGGCCATACCTGGCTTGCCGCAGGGCCTCGCCTGGTCGAACGAGATCTCGGAACTGATGCTCTACCTGATCACGATGTGCGTGGCGCCCTGGCTGTTGCGCCAGGGTCAGCACATCCGCGTCGACATCCTGCTGCAGGCGATTCCGAAGGGGGTCGCCTGGATGCTGGAATGGCTCGGCGATGCCATCGGTCTCGGCTGTTGCCTGGTCATCGCCTGGTACGGTGCCAGGGCTACCGTCGACAGCTATGTGTCCGAGGCTCTGAGCATCAAGACGCTGGTGACGCCGGAATGGTGGAGCCTCGCGCCGTTGCCGATCGGCTTCCTGCTGCTATCCGTGGAAATGCTGTTTCGCATGCATCGCCTGGCGCAGGCCGACCGGGGCCCCCGCCATGATGCCGTGAGTGCGTCGTGATGAGCTGGCAGGTCGCGGCCTGGCTGATGCTGGGCGGGTCGACGGTGCTGCTGTTCATCGGCATGCCGGTGGCCCTGACCTTCATCGCCATCAATATCGTCGGCGCGCTGCTCTACATGGGCGGCGAGCCCGGGCTGGTGCAACTCGCGCGCTCGTCGGTGTCGTCGGTCACGGCCTTTTCGCTGACCCCGATCCCGTTGTTCGTGCTGATGGGGGAAGTCCTGTTCCATACCGGCCTGGCGCTGAAGGTGATCGACGGCATCGAGCGGCTGATCCGCCGGGTGCCCGGTCGGCTTGCCGTCGTCGCCGTCGTCGCCGGCACCGTCTTCTCGGCGATCTCGGGTTCGACCATCGCCACCACCGCGATGCTCGGCGCGCTGATGCTGCCGGTGATGCTGGCGCGCGGCTATCACCCGACCATCGCCACCGGACCGATCATGGCGATCGGTGCCGTCGACATGCTGATCCCGCCGTCTGCGCTGACCGTGCTGCTCGGCTCGCTGTCCGGCATCTCGATCTCCAAGCTGCTGATCGGCGGGGTCATGCCCGGCATCATCCTGTCGATCGCCTTCGTCGTGTGGATCACCTTGCGGGTCAAGATCAGCCCGCAGCTGGCGCCGGAGGATCCGGCCGATGACGGCCATCGCGGCTGGGCGCGCTGGCAGCCGTTCTTCGCCTATGTGCTGCCGACCCTGTCGATCTTCGGCGTTGTCGTCGGCGCGCTGGCCGGTGGCGTGGCGACGCCGACCGAGTGCGCCGCGCTGGGCGCCTTCGCCACGATGCTGCTGGCCCTGGCCTATCGGGCCCTGACGGTCGATGCGGTCCTGAAGGCGCTGAAGGGAACGGCCGGGATTTCCGGCATGATCCTATTCATCATCCTCGGCGCCACCACGTTCGCCCAGATCCTGTCGTTCTCGGGTGCGTCGTCGGGCCTGGTTTCGGCGATCACCGGCCAGGGCTTGTCGACGGGCGCGATCGTCGCGCTGATGATGCTGGTGCTGATCTTCCTCGGCATCTTCGTCGATCAGATTTCGATGATGATGATCACGCTGCCGATCTTCATGCCGATCGTCACCGCGCTGGGCATCGACCTCGTCTGGTTCGGCGTCCTCTTCCTGATCTGCATGCAACTGGGGCTGCTGTTGCCGCCGCATGGCCTGCTGCTGATGACCATGCGCGGGGTGGCACCGCCGTCGGTGACGATGAGTCACATCTTCATGGCGGTGACGCCCTATGTGGTGATGAGCCTGCTGCTGCTGGCGGCGGTGTTCTGGATCCCGGGGATCGCCACCTGGCTGCCGCAGCTGATCGGGTAGGGCGCTATTTCCGCATCGTGTCGTAGCTGAGCGCCCGGTACCGCTCGTGCACCTCGGCCATCTCCGCTTCGGTGAGGAGGGCCGGGGTGCCGATATTGAGGGCGAGCAGGTATTGGCGCGACAGCACCTCGAGCCGCTCGGCCAGCCCGACGGCTGCCTCCAGGCTGGCGCCGTGGCAGATCATGCCGTGATTGGCAAGGAAGCATGCCTTGCGCCCTTCAAGGGCCGCGACCGCGGCGTGGGCCAATGCGGTCGTGCCGAAGGTGCCATAGCCGGCGCAGCGGACGTCGTGGCCGCCGAACGCCGCGATCATGTAGTGGAACGGCGGCAGCGAACGGCGTAGCGCCGACAGCGCGACGCAGGCGTCGGAATGGGTGTGCACCACGGCCTGCGCCGCCGGAAAGGCGCGGTAGATCTCGGCATGCATTTCCCATTCGCTGGATGGCCGGCCGGCGCCGACGACCGTGCCGTCGAGCGCCGCGCTGACGATCCTGTCCGCCGTCAGGCTGTCGGCCCGCGCCCCGGTCGGGGTGATCAGCATGCCGTCGCCATGGCGGCAGGAGACATTGCCGGCGGCCCCAAAATTGAGGCCTCGTTCACCCAGCGCGATATAGGCGGTTGCGACGGCAGCGGCATCGGTCATGGCGGTCAACCCCGGGTCATGGCGGAAAGGACGGTGGAGAACATGTCGAGCGGCCCGAGCTTGCCCGATTTCAGGCACAGGGCCAGGCGCCGGCCTGCCGGATCGTCGGCGACGAGGCGCGAAATGCCGGGCACCTCGTAGGCGCCGACCTGGAAGGTCGTGAGACCGAGCGCCTCGACGACCGCGCCGGAGGTTTCGCCGCCGGCGATCATGATGCGACGCACGCCACGTGCGGCCAGCGCCCGCGCCAGGCCGCTCAGCAACGCTTCCGCGCGCGCCGCCGCCCCGGCGACCCCGAACTCGGCCTGCAGTTCGGCGACCTGCGCCGGGCCTTGCGACGTCGCGATCGCGACCGGGCCTTGCGCCAGCCGGCCGGCGGCCCATTCTATCGCCCCGGCGAGGCTGGCGGCGGGATCCGCACGCAGGTCGAGTTGCAGGACCGGACCATGCGCGGCGAAAGCATCGAGCTGGGCCAGGGTGCGTTCGGCGCAGCTGCCGGCCAGCACCAGGCCATGGCCCTGCACCGCCGGCAGTTCAGCCGGGGCCGCGTCGCCGTCGAGCCAGCCGCGGGCGCGCCACAGGGCAGGATAGTAGACCGCGACCGACGAACCGCCGGTCATCAGGGGCCAATCGACGGTGACGTCGGCCAGGGCCATCAGGTCGGCCTCGTCGGTGGCGTCGGTGATGACGTGGCGGATACCCGCGTGGACCAGTCCCGCCAGATGGGCCTGCATTGCCGCGCGGCCCTGGACGATCACCGGCCGTGCCAGCAGCCCGACCGGATGCGGGGTCTGGGCCTGCAGCACGCGCTGCAGGTCCGGGTCGGTCATCGGCGTCAGCGGATCGAATCGCTTCGGCGACTCGGAGATCAGCCGGTCGCCGAAGAACAGATGGCCCTGGTAGACGGTGCGGGCGACCTCCGGGAAAGCGGGACAATAGCCGGTCTGGGCGGCGCCGGTGAGGTCGAGCAGGGCGTCGGCGCAGGGCCCGATATTCCCGGCCGGCGTCGAATCGAAGGTCGCGCAATACTTGAAGAACAATTGCCTGGCGCCGCGGGCCTGCAGCGCCTGCGCCGCCGCGACGGTCGCCGCGACCGCCTGCCCGGCCGGGGCAACCCGCGATTTCTGCGCCACCACGACGACGCGGCCGGGTGCGTCCGCTACTGCCCCCGGGCCTGTCACCAGGCTTGCCGCGACCCCCTCGCGCACCATCATGCCGGCCAGTTCGGCCGCGCCGGTGAAGTCGTCGCCGATGCCGCCGAGCAGGAGGGGCGGCAAGGTGCTTTTTTCCATGGACATCTCCTCTCCGCTCTTATCATATATGATATATCAGATCGCGAAAACCAGGAAGGCGACGGGCATGGCGCAGTCGAGCAACATCATCTCCGGTACCCCCGAGCCGCTGGCATTGGGCCCGCGCGATGCGGCCCTGCGCGAACGCGGCGCCAAGGTCGTCCCCGGCGGCCTGTGGGGGCACATGCGGGTTTCGGCGCTGCCGGCCGGCTATCCGCAATATTTCGCGCGCGGCCAGGGCTGCCGCATGTGGGATGTGGACGGCCGCGAATACATCGACTTCATGTGCGCCTTCGGCCCGCAGGTGCTCGGCTACAAGGATCCGGACGTCGATCGCGCCGCGATGGCGCAGGCGGCCGAGGCCGATGCCCTGACCGGTCCGACCGAACGCCTGGTCGAACTGGCCGAGAAGCTGACCGGCACCATCGCCCATGCCGATTGGGTGTTGCTGTCGAAAAACGGCACCGATGCCACCACGGCCTGCGTCACGATCGCGCGCGGCGCGACCGGGCGACGCAAGATCCTGGTCGCACGCGGCTCCTATCATGGCGCGGCCCCCTGGTGCACGCCCTCGCTGGTCGGCGTGACCGCCGAGGATCGCGCGCATATCGGCCAGTTCGACTATAACGACGTGGCAAGCCTCACCGCCGCCGTCGACGCCGCGGGCGACGATCTCGCCGCGATCCTCGTCACGGCCTTCCGCCACGATCTCGGCCGCGACCAGGAACTGCCGACACAGGATTTTGCCCTGGCCGCCCGTGCCCTGGCCGACCGCACCGGCGCCGCGCTGATCGTCGACGACGTGCGCGCCGGCTTTCGCCTGCATATGGGCGGTAGCTGGGAAACGCTCGGCGTGCGGCCGGATCTGTCGGCCTACAGCAAGGCGATCGCCAACGGCTATGCGCTGGCCGCCGTCGCCGGGCGCGACCGGTTCCGCGAGGCGGCGACGAAGGTCTACACCACCGGGTCGTTCTGGTGCGGCGGTGTGGCGATGGCGGCGGCGCTTGCCACGCTGAACAAGCTCGAGGCGACGGGTGCGATCGCCCATATGGCGGCGATGGGGCAACGGCTGCGCGACGGCATCGATGCCCAGGCCAAGGCCCATGGCATCGGCGTGCGCCAGACCGGGCCGGCGCAGATGCCGCTGGTTCTGTTCGACGGCGATCCGGACTACGCGATCGGATCGCTGTGGACGCTGGAGGCGCTGCGCCGCGGCGTCTACCTCCACCCCAAGCACAACATGTTCCTGTCGGCGGCTCACCAGCCGGCCGACATCGATCGGGCCCTCGAGGCGACGGATGCCGCCTTCAAGGTGGTCGCCCGCCATCTCGGCCGGGGTTGATCAAGGCATGCGGGGCGTTTCCGTCGGCATCGAGCGTCTGAAAGTCGCCTACGGTCCGGTGACGGCCGTCAACGACGTCTCGCTCGATATCGCGCCGGGCGAATTCCTGGCGCTGCTCGGGCCGTCCGGATCGGGCAAGACGACGATCCTGATGACGCTGGCGGGATTCGAGCACCCCTCGGCGGGGCGGATCCTGATCGGGTCCGACGACGTGACGACCCGGCCGACCAACCAGCGCAACATCGGCATGGTGTTCCAGCGCTATTCGCTGTTCCCCCATATGTCGGTGCGCGACAACGTCGCCTTCCCGCTGAAGATGCGCGGCGTGGCCAAGGCGGAACGGGCCAGGCTGGCCGAGGCTGCGCTGGCCAAGGTCCGGCTGGCCGAATTCGCCGGCCGCATGCCGGCCCAGCTTTCCGGCGGCCAGCAGCAGCGCGTGGCGCTGGCCCGCGCCATCGTCTACGAGCCGCGCGTGCTGCTGATGGACGAACCGTTGTCGGCCCTGGACAAGAACCTGCGCGAGGAGATGCAGCTCGAAATCCTGCGGCTGAAGGAACAGCTCGGCATCACCGTGGTGTTCGTCACCCACGACCAGCAGGAAGCGCTGACCATGGCGGACCGCGTCGCGGTGCTGTCGAACGGCCAGTTGCAGCAGCTCGGCTCGCCCCGCGACCTCTATGAGGCACCGGCGAACCGCTTCGTCGCCGGTTTCGTCGGCGAGATGAACTTCCTCGAAGTCGGGGTCCTCCGCAGCGGCGGGGACGGGGCGGCGGTGCGCTTGCCCGGGGGCGCCGAGGCCGTCCTGCCGCAAGGGCAGATTGCGGGCAGCCCGTCGGGTGCGCAGGCCGTGCTGGCCGTACGCCCCGAGCGCCTGGTGCCGGTGGCGGACGGCGGCGTGCCGGTCGCAGTCGAACAGGTGGTCTATTCCGGCGCCACCGTACTGCTGGTCGCGCGCAGCGACGACGGCACCGAAATCCGGGCGCGCATCGGAACGCATGCCGGGCTGGCGCCGTTGGCGCGCGGCGACCGCATTCGGCTTGGCTGGGCGCCCGAAGCGGCGCGGCTGTTTGCATGAGCCGGCTGGCGCGCTGGTTCCGCGGCGGACGCTATCTCAGCCCCGGGGCGGGGACGCTGCTGCTGCTGCCGTTTGCGCTGGTGATGGCGCTGGCCTTCGTCTACCCGCTGTTCGACCTGTTGTCGCAAGGGCTGTTCGCGCCGAAATTCACCACGGTCCACTATCAGCGCGTGTTCGACCAGCCGGTCTACCTCCGCATTCTGTGGCGCACGCTGATGACCGCGGTATCGGTGACCGTGCTGTGCCTGATCCTCGGTTTTCCGGTCGCCTATCTGCTGGCCCGGCTGCAGGGGTTCAAGGCAGCGGTGGTCGCCGCCTGCATCCTGCTGCCGCTGTGGTCGTCGGTGCTGGTGCGCACCTATGCCTGGGTGGTGATGCTGCGCCGCGAAGGACTGGTCAATTCCGGCCTGCAGTCGCTGGGGCTGATCGATGCGCCGCTGAAGCTGCTCTACACCGAGGGGGCGGTACTGATCGCGATGGCGCATGTGCTGCTGCCTTTCGTGGTGCTGCCGATCTATGGCACCCTGAAGAACATTCCACCGGACTACGAGCGGGCCGCGCTGGTGATGGGGGCCCGCCGGTTCCAGGTGTTCCGCGAGGTCGTGCTGCCGCTGAGCATGCCCGGCGTCGCCTCGGGCTCGCTGATGGTCTTCCTGACCGCGATCGGCTTCTACGTCACCCCGGCGCTGATCGGCGGGCCGCAGCAGATGATGATCTCCACGCTGATCTCGCAGCAGGTGCGCGAACTGCTCAACTGGCCGTTCGCCTCGGCGCTGGTCGGCGTGATGCTGGTCGTGGTGCTCGGCATCGCCGCCGTCTTCAACCGCGCCATCGGCATCGACCGCCTTACCGGGGGCAAGGCATGACCGCGGCAATCCCCGTCGTTCACCGCAAGCCGCTCGATGCCGGCAGGCTGGTGCTCAACGCCTATGTCTACGGCGTGCTGCTGTTCATCCTGTTACCGCTTGTCATCATCATCCCGATGTCGTTCTCGCCCCGGGAATTCCTCGAGTTCCCGCCGTCGGGCTTCACGCTGCGCTGGTACGGCGAGTATCTCGGCGACCGGCGCTGGCAGGATGCGACCCTCCTGAGCCTGAAGGTCGCCGTCCTGACCTCGATCGTCGCAACCGCGATCGGCACGCTGACGGCCTACGCGCTGGCCCGCGGCCGCTCGGTGTTTGCCGGGCTGATCCGGCTGATGATCGTCGGCCCGATCGTGGTGCCGCATATCGCGCTCGCCATCGCGCTCTATCTGATATTCCAGCGGCTCGATCTCGTCGGCACGCTGACCGGTTTCGTCGCCGCCCATGTCGTGCTGGCGCTGCCGTTCGTCATTTTCACGGTGGCGGCCGCCCTGTCGCGGGTCGATGCCGATCTCGAATGCGCGGCGATGGTCTGTGGCGCCAGCCGGCTGTCGGCCTTCCGCCACGTCACCCTGCCGATGATCACGCCGGCGGTGGTGTCGAGTGCGCTGTTCGCCTTCATCATCTCGTTCGACGAGCCGGTGATCTCGTTCTTCGTCTCGTCGATCCGCCAGCGCTCGCTGCCCCGGCGGCTGTTCGAGGATATCGAATTCAGCCTGACGCCGATCATCCCGGCCATCGCCACGCTGCTGACGCTCCTGTCGGTCGTGGTGCTGGTCGCGGCCTGGGTGCTGCAGCGCCATGAACAACGCCGCCGCGAAGGCGCGGCCAAATCTTGACAGAGGAGGGAGAGCTTATGCGACTGACACACTTGAAGACGCTTGCCGCCGCCGCGGCCCTGGCCGTCGGGCTGGGGCAGGGTGCCGTTCATGCCCAGGCCGTCGAGAAGGAGATGGTCATCGCGACCGTCGGCGGTTCGTTTGAACAGGCGCTGATCCAGTATTTCTACACCCCGTTCGAGAAGGCTGCCGGCACGACCGTCGTACCGGTCGCCGTCGAGATGCCGGACCAGTGGGCGCGGGCGCGCGCCATGTCGCAGTCCGGCAAGATGGAATTCGACATCGTCACCGCGACGGCCCCGGATCTGATCCAGAACCGGGAGATTCTGGCCAAGATCGACTGCGCCGCACTGCCCGACATCACCAAGAACGGAGTCAAGGGCGCCTGCACCGACTATGGCGTGATCCGGACCATCGGCGGGATGGTGCTGGCCTACAACACCAAGGCACTGGCGGGCAAGCAGCCGACGGGCTGGAAGGACTTCTTCGACGTCCAGAACTTCCCCGGCCCGCGCTCGCTGCCCGATACCGGCGATCGCGAATGGTGGGTTCCGGTCGCCGCGCTCGCCGCGGACGGGGTGCCGGCCGACAAGATGTTCCCGCTGGACCTCGACCGGGCCTACAAGAAGCTCGACCAGATCAAGCCTCATGTCGCGGTCTGGTGGAAGTCGGGCGGGCAGATCCAGCAGATCCTGCGCAACAACGAAGCCGTGATGGTGATGAGCTATTCCGGTCGCGCGGTGCAGCTGGTCAACGAGGGGCTGCCGATCAGCCTGACCTGGGGGCAGGCAATCCCCGATGTCGGCTACATGGCGGTGATGAAGCAGGCACCGCATCCGAAGGCGGCGATGGCCTATCTCGACTTCTTCTACAAGAACGCGGCCGAAAACCATCTCGGCTTCGTGCAGAAGGTGTTCTACGACACTGGCTCGGCCCAGGTGGCCCCGCTGGTGACGCCCGAGCGCCGCAAGCTGATGGCGACGGTTCCCGAGAACTGGGATGCCCAGCTCAAGCCCGACTACGCCTGGATCGGCGCCAACCGCGACATGCTGCGTGAACGCTGGGTCGCCTGGCTGACCAAGTAAGTCCCTGAAGCCGGGCGGCGCCCGCGCGCCGCCCGGTGGTCCGGAGTGCCTGTCCGATGATGCATACCGACGATCCCGCCGCCGCCCGCTATCGCCTCGATCCGGCGCGGCTGGATCTTGCCCGCGAATTCAGGGCAAAGATCCGCGGCCCGCATTCGGAGGAGTTGCGTGCCCTGTTGAACCGCATGCGCTGGGGTCCCCTGAAGGGGCGCTGGGTGCTGGTGGTCGCCGATCCGGGACGCGCCTGGTGGCTGGCCGAGATGCCGGGCAAGCGCGGCCTGCCCGTGAAGATCGACAAGTCGCGGCTGTTCACCTCGCTCGACGAGGCCGAATGGCACGTCTTCACCTTGCGCTGGCGGGCGCTGACCGGACAGGAGCTGAAGCTTGACTGAGCCCGTGACCTTCGACACCAACGGCTATCTCGGTTACACCGACCGGCTCAGCGTGCCCGCCGGCGAGACCATCACCTTCCATGTCTCGAGCCGCCGCGGCGATTTCCGTGCCGACATCCTGCGCGTGCGCTGCGCCGATGCGGATCCCGCCGGCCCGGGTCTCCGACTCAAGCCGATGCCGTCGGCCATCGACGGCGAACACAAAGGCATGCTGCAGCCGATCCGCCCCGGTTCCTGCATCGTCGTCCCGCCGTCGACGCTGTTCGCGCCGGCATCCGGCCTGTCGGTCGGCGCCTATGTCTTCCCGACACTGATCGAGGACCGGACGCGCAGCGTCATGGCCTGCTGGTCGGGCAATACGGGCTGGGCGCTGACCATCGGTCCCGACGGCGCCGGACTGCGGCTCGGCACCGACGCCGAGCCGATCGTGGTGACCACCGGGGCGGCCCTGGAACTGCGCCGCTGGTACTGGATATCGGCGACCCTCGATCCGGCCAGTGGCCGGGTGATCGTGACCCAGCTGCGGCTGGCCGACGGCAATCTGCCGGCGCGTCGCCTCGTGGCCGACATCCGCCACGCCGCTGCCTGGCGGCTCGACGCCGATGCACCTTTCGTGATCGGCGCCCAGTCGGCCGGGGCTGGCCTTTACGAGGCTCATGTCGACGGCAAGATCGAACGCCCGCGGGTTTATGCGGGGGTGATCGACGATGCCGCGCTGCGCCAGTTCGATGCCGACCCGCGGCCGGGTGCGGTCGATCCCGGGCTGGTCGGGCTGTGGGATTTCTCGCTCGGCATTCCGACGCTCGTCGCCAGCGACCTCTCGGCCAATCGCTTCGACGGCCGGCTGCACCAGATGCCGATGCGCGCGGCGATCGGCGTGCGCTGGGACGGCCGGATCCAGGATTGGCGGCTGGATCCGACCCAGTACGGCGCAATCCACTTTCACAGCGACGACATCGTCGACTGCCTGTGGCAGCCGACCCTGACGCTCGCCGTCCCGGCCGACTGGCGTTCGGGCTTCTACACGCTGCGCCTGCGGCCGGTCGTCGAGGACCCGGCGCAGCCGGCCGAGAGCTACGTGCCGTTCTTCGTGACGCCGGGCAGGCATCAGCCGCGGGCGAAGCTGGCCGTCGTCGCCTCGACCGCCACCTTCCTGGCCTATGCCAATTCGGCGCTGCGCCTCGATCATGTCCATTTCGAAGCACTGCTGGAAAGCGTCCTGCAGTTGACCCCCGACGACGTGTTCCTGCAGGAGAACCCCGAACTGGGCCAGTCGACCTACGACAAGCATGTCGACGGTTCGGGCCATTGCCATTCGTCGTGGCGGCGGCCGATCCTCAATACCCGGCCGCGCTCGAACCCGTTCAACTACGCGGTCGATACCCATTTCCTCGACTGGCTGGAGGAGAAGGGCATCGACTACGACGTGCTGACCGACGTCGAGCTGGACCGGCAGGGCGCGGCCGCGTTGCAGCCCTATCTGACGGTCGCGACACTGTCGCATCCCGAGTACTACACCGCCGGCATGATGAACGCGCTGCTGGCCCATCAGGGCCGGGGCGGGCGTCATATCTATTTCGGCGGCAACGGCTTCTACTGGCGTTGCGCATTCCACCCGGCTTGCCCGTCGGTGCTGGAGATGCGCCGCGGCCTCACCGGCACGCGGACCTGGGAAAGCGTCTCGGGCGAAGTCCACATGGCCGGTACCGGCGAGCCAGGCGGTCTCTGGCGGCATTCCGGCTTCGCGCCGCAGAAGCTGGTCGGCGTCGGCTTCGTCGCCATGGTCTACGACCGTTCCGGCTGGTATGAGCGCACGGGCCAGAGCGATGATCCGCGGGCGGCCTTCATCTTCGCAGGCCTCGACCGGCATGAACCGATCGGCAAGTTCGGGCTGCGCTATGGCGGTGCGGTCGGGGTCGAGATCGACCGCTTCGATCTCGAACTCGGCTCGCCGCCGCACGCGCTGGTGGTGGCGACGTCCGAAGGCCTCGGCCCGGGATCGCTGCCCTCGCCGGAAGAATTCCGGACCATGGTGCACGGGCTGGGCGGCGACCAGAACGCCCATGTCCGGGCCGACATGGTGTTCTTCGAGACGCCCGACGGCGGCGCCGTGTTCTCGACCGGCTCGATTTCCTACCTGCTGTCGCTCGGTACCAGCGGCTACGACAACAACGTGAGCCGGCTGACCGAGAATGTCGTGCGCCGTTTCCTCGATGCCACCCCCTTCGCAATGCCCGACGCATGCTGACCGGTCATACGCGGCTCTATTTCCAGCTCGCCCATCCGGTCGGCCACGTCCGCGTCAACCGGATCCTCAACCCGATCTTCGAGGCGCGCGGGATCGATGCGATGGTCGTGCCGCTGCATGTGCTGCCCGACGACTTCGACGCGACATTGCCGCGGCTGGCCCGCCTGGGCAACGTCGGCGGGTTCCTCGTCACCGTGCCGCACAAGGAGGCGGTGGCGCGCCACTGCGACACCTTGCTGCCGCAGGCGCGGCTCTGCGGCTCGGCCAATGCGGTACGGATCGAGCCGGACGGCAGGCTGACCGGCGAAATGTTCGATGGCGTCGGGCTGAAGGCCGCGCTCGACGAAGCGGGCTTCACCATCGCCGGCCGGCGGGTCCTGCTGGTCGGCGCGGGCGGCGCGGCGCGGTCGATCGCGTTCATGCTGGCCGATGCCGGTGCCGATCTCGTCATCGCCAACCGCAACCTGGCGCGTGCCGAGGCCCTGGCCGGCGAGGTCGGCGCGTCGGCCGGCCCCGCCGATCCGCGCGGTTTCGATCTCGTCGTCAATGCGACGTCGCTCGGCCTGAAGCCGGACGATCCGCTGCCGGTCGATGCCGGGCTGCTGTCGCCCGCCACCGATGTCTGCGATATCGTCATCGGCGACGGGCCGACCGCCTTCGAGCGCGCGGCGACGGCGCGCGGCTGCCGCACGCTCGGCGGCCAGCGGATGCTGGACCATCAGTTCGACGCGGTTATCCGTTTCCTGCGGGGAGGATGAAGCATGGCCGAGACCAATCCGTTCGCCGCCGGCGCAGCCCATGTCGAAGGACAGTTCGTGCCGGTCGCCGAGGCGCGCATCCCGCTGCTCGACCGCGGCTTCGTCCGCTCGGACGCCACCTATGACGTGTTTCATGTCTGGCAGGGCTATGCCTTCCGCCTCGACGATCATCTCGACCGGTTCGAACGCAATGCGCGGGCCCTGCGCCTGACCTTGCCGTTCGGCCGCGACGAACTACGCCGAATCCTGATCGAATGCGTGCGCCTGTCGGGTCTGCGCGAAGCCTATGTGCAGATGACCCTGACCCGCGGTATCGCCCCGAAGGGCACGCGCGATCCGCGCCTCTGCGACAACCGGTTCTATGCTTTCGCCACGCCTTTCGTCTGGATCGCCAACGACGAGCAGCGGGCGAGGGGGCTGCATCTCCATGTCTCGTCGGTTCGGCGCATCCCGCCGACCTCGCTCGACCCGACGATCAAGAATTTCCATTGGCTCGATCTGACCCAGGGGTTGTTCGAAGCCTTCGACCAGGGCGCCGACATCGACGTGCTGCACGACGGCCAGGGCAACCTGACGGAAGGCCCCGGCTTCAACCTGTTCGTGGTCAAGGACGGCCGGCTGGTGACGCCCGACAGCGGCGTGTTCGACGGCATGACCCGGCGCACGGTGCTCGAACTCTGCGCGGAACTCGGCTTGCCCGTCGAGGCGACGGTGGTGCCGGTCGCGGCCCTCGACGATGCCGACGAGGTGTTTCTGTCGTCGACCGCCGGCGGCATCATGCCGGTCACGTTGATCAACGGCCGCAAGGTGGCGGGGGGTGAACCCGGCCCGGTCACGCGCCGGCTGCATGACGAATACTGGGGCCGCAAGGCGCAGGGCTGGCTCGGCACCCCGATCGCTTACGCCTGACGCCTTTTTCCGCAAAACCGTCTTATGCCGTTGCACAAGACGTTTTATGATATATCATATATCAAGAATTCGGGAGTGAGACGCCATGGCCGGAACCAATTCGAGGGATTCGAGCCTGCGCCAGCGCGCGGCACGGGTTATTCCGAACGGCATGTGGGGGCATCTCGATGCCAGGCGCCTGCCGGAAGGCTATCCCCAGTTCTTCGAGCGTGGCCAGGGCAGCCGCCTGTGGGATGTCGATGGCCAGGAATATCTCGATTTCATGTGCAGCTGGGGGCCGATCGTGCTGGGCCACCATGACCCCGACGTCGAGGCGGCGGTAGACGCACAGCGCGCCAAGGGTGACTGTTTCAACGGGCCGGGCGAGGCGCTGGTCGACCTCGCCGAACTGCTGGTCGACGTGATCCCGCACGCCGCCTGGACGATCATGGCGAAGAACGGCACGGACGCGACGACCGCCTGCGTGACGATCGCGCGCGCCGGCACGAGGCGGCGCAAGATCCTGGTGGCCAAGGGCGCCTATCATGGGGCGGCGCCGTGGTGCACGCCGTCGCTGGTCGGCGTGACGGCGGAGGATCGCGCCCATATCGCCCACTACCTCTTCAACGATATTGCGAGCATCGAGGCGGCCGTGGCGTCGGCCGGTGACGATCTCGCCGCGATCCTGGTCACCGGCTTCAAATGCGACCAGGGTTTCGATCACGAGATGCCGACACCGGAATTTGCCGCAGCCTGCCGGCGGCTTGCCGATGCGGCCGGTGCCGCGCTGATCGTCGACGATGTCCGCTCGGGCTTCCGCATCGACCTCGGCGGTACCTGGGAAACCGTCGGGGTCCGCCCTGACCTGTCCGCCTACAGCAAGGCGATCGCCAACGGCTATGCGCTGGCCGCCGTCACCGGCAACGACCGTTTCCGCGACGCCGCTGCCCAGGTATTCACCACCGGCTCGTTCTGGTACACATCGGTGGCGATGGCGGCCGCGCTGGCGACGATTCGCAAGCTGCGCGCAATCGATGGCGTCGCCCACATGCGGCGCATGGGCCAGCGCCTGCGCGACGGTATCGCCGCCCAGGCGGCCCGGCACGGCGTGGCCATCCGCCAGACCGGGCCGACGCAGATGCCCGTGCTGCTGTTCGACGACGACGCCGATCGAGCCAAGGGCAATCTCTTCTGCGTCGAGGCGTTGAAACGTGGCGTCTATCTCCATCCGGCCCATACCATGTTCCTGTCCGCGGCCCATACGGCCGACGACATCGACCAGGCGCTCGAGGCGACCGATGCCGCGCTGGCGGCCGTGGCCGCACGCGGCTGATGCGCGCCGGGGCGGCTGACATGCGGCGCGGCGCCCAATCGGAATTCGAACCTGTCGCCCCGCAATCGCTGAGCGACAGCATCTATCTGCAGCTCCGCGAGCGGCTGATGCGCGGCCTGCTGAAGCCGCACCAGCGGCTGCGTATCAGGGAACTGGCCGAGGCGTTGGGCACGTCGGAGACGCCGGTACGCGAAGCCGTCTTCCAGCTCGTCCGCGACCGGGCCCTGGAACTGAAGCCCCGGCACTACATCCGGGTGCGTCGCCTGTCGGTGGCCGAGTATCTGGAGATCCGCGACATCCGGCTGAAGCTCGAACCGCTGGCCGCCGAGCGCGCGTTGCAGCGGATCGACGAGGCGACTCTGCGCAAGCTTGCCGCCGCGCATGCGCGCCTGGTCAAGGCCGAGACGGACCGCGACTACGACACCGCGATCCGGGCCAATTTCGAGTTCCACTTCGGGCTCTACTGGAAGTCCGAGATGCCGGTCCTGATCGAGATGCTGGAAAGCCTGTGGATCCAGGTCGGGCCGATGCTGAACTTCCTCTATCCCTACGGCCATCCGACCTATGCCGGCGAGCATCAGCACGCCCTGGTGATCGAGGCGCTGAAGCGCCGCGACAGCGACGCCTTATGCCATGCCATCCGCGAGGACCTGATCGAGGGCGGGCAGAAGTTCCTCGAACATCTCGAGCGCATCGAGGCCGAACGCGGCCGCGACGCCGACGACAAAGAAGACGATTAAACCGCTCAGGGGAGATTGACAGTGTCCACTGCCGTGACATTAGATATATCATGTATCAGAGGGAGCGCTGAGGCATGACCCGGCCCGATACCTCCCGAGGGCACAACGTTTCCCTCGATTTCCTGGCCGACCGGGCTCGCTTCGTGCGGCTCGAGACGCTGAGGCTGTCGCGCATCGCCGGGGCCGGCCATTATTCGTCGACCTTCTCGGCGGCCGAGCTGTTCGCTGCACTCTATTACGCCCATCTGCGCATCAATCCGGCCGAGCCGCGCTGGCCCGACCGTGACCGCTTCATCCTGTCAAAGGGCCATGCCGCCATCGGGCTCTATCCGGTGCTGGCCGACCTCGGCTTCTACGACATGAAGCTTTTGGAGAACTACACCCGGCTCGGCTCGCCCTTCGGCGACCACCCGGACATGAAGAAGATTCCGGGTGTCGATTTCTCGTCCGGCTCGCTCGGCCACGGTCTCTCGGTCGGCGTCGGCATGGCCCTTTCGGGCCGGGTCGAGAAGCGCGACTTCCGGGTCTACTGCATGCTCGGCGACGGTGAGCTGAACGAAGGGCAGGTGTGGGAGGCGGCGATGGCCGCCGGCCATTTCAAGCTGCAGGGCCTCGTCGCCATCGTCGACCGCAACCAGCTCTGCATCGACGGCAATACCGAGCAGGTGATGTCGGTGGAGCCGATCGGTGATCGTTTCGCCAGTTTCGGCTGGGCGGTGCAGCGTATCGACGGCCATGACCTCGAGGCGGTCATGGCGGCGCTGGAAGGGCTGAAGCCCGCCGGCGAGGGCAAGCCGCAGCTGATCATCGCCGACACCATCAAGGGGCGCGGCGTCAAGCGCATGGAACTCAGCCTCAACTGGCATGTCGGCAATCTCGTCGGCGAGGATTACGACGACGCCTGGAACGAGATCATGGCGGGTCTGCAGCCCCGTGTGGAGGCCTGACATGGCTGACATCGAGAACGGCCAGGACCAGTCCGCGATCTTCCGCGGCACGGCCGGCGACGACAATGTCCTGAAGGACAACCGCTCGGTCCAGGGGACGCCGGCGGCGGCGATGCCGGCGTTCATCCTGGGTGAAGAACTGGCTGATCTGGCCGACAGCGATCCGCGCATCGTCGTGCTGACCGCCGACCTCGCCTCGGCCAATCGGACCCGCGATTTCGAGCACCGGCACCCGGATCGCTTCTTCGATTTCGGCATCGCCGAGCGCAACATGATCACGGCGGCGGCGGGCATGGCGTCCTGCGGCCATATCGCCTATGCCGCGACCTTCGCCTCGTTCGCCGCGATCCTCGGGGCCGAGACCATCAGGACCGACTGCGCCTATCCGAAATTGCCGGTCCGCGTCATCGGCCATCATTCCGGCATGTCGATGGGGTTCTACGGCACCAGCCATCATTCGCTCGAAGACATCGGCATGATGCGCACGATCGCCGATCTGACGGTGGTGGCGGCGGCCGACTCCAATCAGCTGCGCGCCGTCCTGCGCGCATCGATCGACCAGCCCGGGGCGATGTACATCCGCCTGGGCCGCGGCCGCGACCCCCAGGTCTACGAGCGCGTGCCGGAGAACTTCAGGCTGGGCGAAGCGATCACCCTGCGCGAGGGCCGCGACCTGACGATCATCACCATGGGCGCCGAACTGCGCCCGTCGCTCGATGCCGCGGCCGCGCTGGCCGAGGCCGGCATCGCCACGCGGGTGATCGACATGCACACGATCAAGCCGCTCGACGCCGCGGCGATCCGCCGGGCGGCCGAGGAGACGGGCGCGATCCTGGTGGTCGAAGAGCATAACGTCACCGGCGGTCTCGGCAGTGCGGTGGCCGAGGTGCTGGTCGACGGGCCGCGCGTCAGGTTCCGCCGCCATGGCGTGCCGGACGAATTCGCCCTGATCGGGCCGCCGGCGGGGCTCTATGCCCACTACCGGCTCGACGCGCCGGGCATAACCGCGGTCGCAAAGGAATTCCTGGGACGGGCATGAGCCCGTTCCAGGTTAGGGGAAGGCATAACGGGAGGCTTAACATGAACAGGCGTGATTTGATTTCCGGCCGGCATCTGGGTTGGGCGCTGGCCGGCGCCATGCTGGCGATGGGCGTCGGCGGTCTGCCGGCGATGGCCCAGGACAAGCCCTTGGTGATCGCCCGCAACATGGACATCAATTCGCTGGATCCGCATCGCGGCTTCTGCGACACCTGCCAGATCTATTTCAGCGCTGCCTATGACACGCTGATCGGACTGGGCCCGGACAACAAGACGCTGACCCCGAAGGTCGCGACCTCGTGGACGGTCAACGAGAACCAGACCGTCTTCACCTTCAAGCTCGACCCCAAGGCCAAGTTCTCCGACGGCACCGCCATCGAGGCCAAGGACGTCAAGTGGTCGTTCGAGCGGCTGAAGAACCTGAAGGGCAGCCCGGCCTTCCTTATGGACGACGTGGCCTCGGTCGAAGCCCCCGACGCGCAGACCGTCGTCGTCAAGATGGCCTCGCCGAACTCCGAATTCCTCGGGATGATCGCCGCCCCCTACATGGGGGTGATCAATTCCAAGGTCGCCACGGCCGCCGGTGCCGTCGCCGGCCCGGATGCCGCGACGGCCGACAAGTCGGAAGCCTGGTTCCTGGCCAATTCGGCGGGCTCCGGCCCCTATACCCTCGCCGGTTATCGCGCCGACGACGAACTGCGGGTCAAGCGCAACGGCGCCTATTGGCGCACCGCGCCGGCGATTTCCGAGGTGGTGATCAAGCAGACCAAGGATGCCGTCGCCCAGGCGCAGATGCTGCAGTCCGGCGCCGCCGACATCGCCATGCAGGTCGACGGCGAGACCGCCAAGACGATCAAGGGTGGCAACGTCGTCGTCTCGACCATCCCCTCCTACAACTACGTCTACATCGCGCTGAGCCCCGGGGCCAAGTCGAACACCGTCAAGCTGACGCCCGAAGTGCGCGAGGCGATCGCCGCAGCCCTCGACTACAAGGGCCTGATCGACTTCACGGTGGGCGATGCCGGCCGGCCGCAGCCGTCGCCGATTCCCAACGGCTTCCCCGGTTCGGACAATCTGCCCGAGCCGAAGCAGGATCTGGCCAAGGCCAAGCAGCTGCTGGCCAAGGCCGGATTGGAGAAGGGCTTCGAGATCGATGCCCGCTTCCCCAACATGAACGTCTACGGCGTCGACCTGTCGCAGATGATGCAGAAGGTCCAGCAGGACCTGGCCAAGGTCAACATCAAGGCCAAGCTGCAGCCGCTGACCTTCACCGTCTGGCGCGAGGCGGTCTCCGGCGACGGCGTGCCGCTGACCGCGGTGTTCTACGCGCCCGACTACTACGGCTCGGCCCAGTACGTTCAGTACTTCGCGATGATGCAGGGCTCGCCCTGGGCCAAGCGGGCCGGGGCGGCGAACGCCCCCGATATCATCAACCCGCGCGAGGCCGATCTGCTGAAGCAGGCGCTGGCCGCCCCCGCCGATCAGCAGAACAAGCTCTATCGCGACCTGGCGCTCGAGATGATCAAGGACAAGATCATCATCCCGATCGTCAGCCCGGACATGATCATGGCCCATTCCAAGGCCATCAAGGGGGTGCGGTACTCGGCCTGCTGCAACCTGCCGCTCGACGAAATCGCGCGGAACTGACGGGGCGTGCTTCGCTACCTCGTCGGGCGGCTGGTGACGATGCCCCTGCTGTTGCTGGGCATCGTCACCATCGCCTTCGCGCTGTCGAACCTGACCAAGGGCGACCCGCTGATCTCGATCATCGGCGAGCGTCAGATGGACAATCCGGAAATCGTGGCGGCGGCCAAGGCCCGCTGGGGTCTCGACCGCCCGCTGCCGGAACGCTATCTGCGCTATGTCGGCAACCTGATCCAGGGTGACATGGGCATCTCGCTGCGGACCAAGCAGCCGGTTGCCCGCGACTTGATGGACCGGCTGCCGGCGACGCTCGAACTGGTGATCGCGGCCATGGTCGTCGGTGTCGGCGGCGGCATCCTGCTCGGCGTGGTCGCGGCGCGCTATCGCAATCGGGCGGCCGACCACGGCGCCCGGTTCGTCGCCCTGCTCGGCTCGTCGCTGCCCGTCTTCTGGTCGGGGCTGTTGCTGCTGTTCGTCTTTTCGGTGGTGCTGGGCTGGCTGCCCGGACCAGGCCGGCTCGATGCACGGCTGACGCCGCCGCCCGGGGTCACCGGCTTCTATACGGTCGACGCGCTGCTGGCCGGCGACTTCACCACCTTCCGCCTGGCCCTGACCCATCTGATCCTGCCGGCCTGCGTGCTCGGCTGGGCGGTGATGGGCATCATCTCGCGGCTGGTCCGTTCCTCGATGCTCGACGTGCTGGCGCAGGATTATATCCTGGCTGCTCGCGCCAAGGGGGCATCGGGGCCGCGGGTCCTGGTCAATCATGCACTGCGCAATGCGATGATCCCGACGCTGACCATCATCGGCTTCTCGTTCGCCTACCTGATCACCGGCGCCGTCCTGACCGAAACGATCTTCTCCTGGCCGGGGATCGGTTCCTATACCGTCGATGCCGCGCGTTCGCTCGACTATCCGGCGATCATGGGCGTCACGATCGTCGGTGGCTCGGCCTTCCTGCTGACCAATCTGGTCACCGACCTCGCCTACGCGCTGGTCGATCCGCGGGTCAAGCTCGGATGAAGGCGCTGGCTCTGCTTCGTCGCCTGGGCCTGCCGATGATCATCGGTGGCTTCATCGTCCTGTTCTGGATCGTGGTGGCACTCACCATCGACCTGTGGTCGCCCTACGATCCGTTCTCGATCGTCGGCCGCCGGCTGCGTCCGCCGTCGGACGTCCACTGGCTCGGTACCGACGGGCTGGGCCGGGACGTCCTTGTCCGGACGCTCTACGGCGTGCGTCACTCGCTGCCGATCGCGCTGGTAGTGGTGCTGGTTTCCAGCCTCGGCGGCGCCATGCTCGGCGCGATCGCCGGCTATCTCGGCGGCAAGACCGATTCCGTGATCATGCGGCTGGTCGACATCACGCTGTCGTTTCCGGCGATCCTGCTGGCCATGGCCGTGACGGCGGCGCTGGGGCCGGGTCTGGGCAATGCCGCGGTTGCCATGGTCGTCGTCTCCTGGCCGGTCTATGCCCGGCTGATGCGTGCCCAGGTGCTGACGATGCGCGAGCGCGAGCATGTCGAGGCTGCCGTCGCCGCCGGCGCCGGCCGCGTGCGCGTGCTGACCCGGCATATCCTGCCGCTCTGCTGGAGCCCCGTACTGGTCAATGCGACGATGGATCTCGGCCAGATCGTTCTGCTCGCCGCCTCGCTCAGCTTCATCGGGCTCGGTGCCTTGCCGCCGACACCGGAATGGGGGCAGATGATCGCCGAGGGCGCGGTGAACTTCTATCAATGGTGGGTGGCGCTGGGGCCGGGGCTTGCGATCCTGTCGGTCGTGCTCGGTTTCAACTTCCTGGGTGACGGCCTGCGCGACCTGCTCGACCCGAGGTCGGCCCAATGACCGCGCCGCTGCTCGAAGTCCGCGGCCTCGAAGTCGCCTTTCCATCGCCGGCGGGCCGGCTGGCCGCGCTGCGTGGCGTCGATTTCCACGTCGCGGCCGGCGAGGTGCTGGGGCTGGTCGGCGAATCCGGTTCGGGCAAGAGCCTGACGATGCTGTCGATCATGGGTTTGCTGGCGCCCAACGTCGAAGTTTCGGGCTCGGTCCGGCTGGACGGTGAAGAACTGCTTGGCCGGACCGAGGCCGCCATGCGGCGCTATCGCGGGCGGCGGATCGCAATGATCTTCCAGGATCCGATGACGGCGCTGAATCCGGTGATTCCGATCGGCGATCAGATCGTCGAGGCGATCCGCATCCATCAGCCGGGGCTGTCCCGCCGCTCGGCGCGCGAGCGGGCGGTCGAGCTGCTGTCCCAGGTGGCGATCCCCGATCCGCGGGCGCGGGCCGGGCAATACCCGTTCGAGTTTTCCGGCGGCATGCGCCAGCGCGCGATGATCGCGATGGCGCTGGCCAACGATCCCGAACTGCTGATCGCCGACGAGCCGACCACGGCGCTCGACGTGACGATCCAGGCCCAGGTGATCGAGGTGATGGAACGGCTGCGGCGCGACCGCGGCATCGGCCTGATCCTCATCACCCATGATCTTGGCCTGGTCGCGGGCGTGGCCGACCGCGTGGCGATCATGTACGCCGGACGGGTGGTCGAGCAGGCAGCGACGGCCGAGGTCTTCTACCGCCCCCGCCATCCCTATACCCGCCGGCTGCTGGCCTCGCTGCCGCGCTTCGACGACGATGTCGATCGGCTGGCGACCATCGACGGCGTGCCGCCATCGCCCGCGCGCCGACCGCCCGGCTGCGCCTTTGCGCCGCGCTGCCTCGATGCCGTCGACCGCTGTGCGCAGGACGATCCGCTGCCGCGGCGGATCGGCGCCTCGGCCGTCGCCTGCCATCGCGCCGAGGAGTTGCCGGCATGACCGAGCCCGTTCTGTCGGTGCGCAACCTGGTCAAATCCTACAAGGTCCGGGGCAAGGGCCTGTGGGGGCAAATGCGCGAGGTTCAGGCGGTCGCCGGCGTCTCCTTCGATCTGGCACCCGGCGAAACCCTGGGTCTCGTGGGCGAATCCGGCTGCGGCAAGTCGACGCTGGCCCGCTGCCTGGTCAGGCTGCTGCAGCCGTCGTCCGGGCAGATCCTGTTTCGCGGCCAGGACATTGCCCAGCTTGGCCAGGCCGAGATGCGGCCGTTGCGCCAGCATCTGCAGATCGTCTTCCAGGACCCCTATGCCTCGCTGCATCCGCGGCTGCGCACCCGCGACATCATCGCCGAGCCGCTGCGCAATCTCGGGGTGGCCGAAAGCGAGATTCCCGATCGCGTCGCCGAGGCGCTGCGCCTGGTACAGCTCGATCCCGATCACGCCCGGCGCTATCCGCACGAGTTCTCCGGCGGCCAGCGTCAGCGCATCGGTATCGCCCGCGCCCTGGTCCTGAACCCGTCGGTGGTGGTGCTGGACGAACCTGTCTCGGCACTCGACGTCTCGATCCAGGCCGGCGTGCTGAACCTGCTGAAGGACCTGCAGGCGCGGCTAGGCCTGTCCTATGTCTTCATCGCCCACAACCTGTCGGTCGTCCGCCACCTGTCGGATCGCGTGGCGGTGATGTATCTCGGCAGGATCATCGAGCTGGGCAGTCGTGACGAACTCTACGCCAATCCCCGGCATCCCTATACGCGCGCGCTGCTCTCGGCGGCGCCGCTGCCGGACCCGGAGCGCGAGCGCGCCCGCCAGCGCATCATCCTGACCGGCGACGTGCCGAACCCGGCCAACCCGCCATCAGGCTGCCGCTTCCGCACGCGCTGCTACCAGGTCGGCGAGCGTTGCCCTGCCGACGAACCGCGACTGTCGCAAGCCGAGCATTCGGCCGCCTGCCACTATCCTTTAGTGGGTACGCCGGTGTAACCTGCCGCCCGGGATTACTCCGGGGGGAGGATACTTTGTCGGCTTGCTCGGCTGGCCTGTTCGCTGCCGGATCGGTTGTTGCCGATGCCGGCTGAATACGACCTGATCATCCATCATCACCTCGGCCTTGGCGACCATCTGGTTTGCAACGGCCTGGTTCGCCATTACGCGACCGGGCGCCGGCGCGTCGGTCTTTGCTGCAAGCCCCACAACATGGCGTCGGTCGCCTTCATGTATCGAGATCTTGCTCAGCTCGAGCTGCTGTCCGCCACCGACGACCGCCAAGCCGCCGCGTTGCTTGCAGCCGTACCTGAAAGCGCACGGCTGACGATCGGATTCGAAAAGCTCGATTCGCGCGATTTCGTCGAAGCCTTCTACCGCCAGGCGGGTCTCGCGAGGTCGATGCGCTATGACGGATTCCATGTCGAGCGGGATCCCGCGCGGGAAGAGGCATGCTTTCAGCGACTGGTCGGCGACCGGACGCGCTATCTGTTCCTGCACGACGATGCGTCGCGCGGCTTTGAGATCGATCCCAGGCGGATCGAATCGCGGCTGCCCGTGGTGCGGCCTGCAGGGGCGGATTCGATCTTCGACTATGCCGCGATCATCGAGCGGGCGACGGAAATCCACTGCATCGACAGTTCGTTCGCCAATCTGGTCGAATCGTTGCCGCGGCTGGCGGCCGGTCGACTGGTGTTGCACGCCTACGCCAAGCCGACCTCGACTGTCGCGTTCTGCCGGCATCGCTGGGAAAAGCTCGGCCTGATGCCGCCCGGCCTGCCGCGGCGGGCCGATCTCCGCAACGCCTACCTGCACCTGCGTGCTCGCTGGACCTGCTGGCGGCTCGGATGGAATTGAAGTGATCGGAAGGTCCAGGCGAGGCCGGGTGGCGTGATGCCACCCGGCCCTTCGATCAGAAGGCCTTGTTGATCGTGATGCCGAAACCCTGGGTCGTCGTGCTGCCCGAGCTGGTGCCGACCAGCGAGCCGGCATAGGTCAGGCCGGTGTTCGCGTTGACGTTGCGGAACGCCGAATTGTAGTTCGCCGTCTTGTTCTGCGTCGTCCCGATCGTGTAGTTCACGTCGATGAACCACGACGAGTCGAGGAAGTATGTGGCGCCGACCGTCGCGCCCACGCCCCAGACCCAGTCGGTATTCGAGAAGTTCTGCGGCGTGCCGGAAATGTCGGTCCGGTTGCCGTTGATGTCGGCAAAGCCGATGACGCCGTTGATCTTGGTCTGGACCTGCGACAGCGTCGGGCCGGCACCGAGATAGACGTAGCTGCGATCGAAGGTGTAGCCGACATAGGGCATCAGCGAGACCTGCTGACGCACGTTCACCTGGTAGGACTGGACCACCGCGTTGCCGGTGAACGACGTGGTCCCGAACGAGCCGTATTGCGGCACCAGGAAGCGCGGGCTGGTCGACTGGTTGTTGATGTAGCTGTAGGACAGCTTGCCGCCGACCAGCCAGTTCGAATTGTCGAACTTGCGGAAATAGCCGGCCTGCAGGTTCGGGGCGATGCCGGTCTCGTTACCGAGGCTGGGGCTGACGGCCGGGCCCGTGGCTGTGCCCGAGGCGAGCTTTGCGCCGGTCGCGGTGTTGTAGGTATCGGAGATCCCGGTCGCCGTGATCTGCTGGTCGTTGTAGTGCGTCGAGTTTACGCTGCCGCCCAAGCCGGCATAGAAACCCTGCGACGGCACGATGGTCTGCGCGAACGCAGGCGTCGTCAGCACCATCGCGATGGCGCACACCGATATCTTCTTCATGCTAACCCCCGAGATAAAATCAACCGCTGGACTCTCCGGAAAATTTACGTTTGTACAACGTAATTGTCTGTAATAGTTTTTATTTCCACATTTCAACAATGTGGAAACTATCGGAACGCATAGCTGAATAGCTATCTATCTTGACGTGGCATCGAGGCCACGATACATAGCTATATGGCTATGTTATCTCGCGACCTTGCAGCAGTGTTCGGTGCGTTGGCCGATCCCACCCGGCTGGCGGTGGTCGAGCGCCTCGCGCAGGGACCAGCCTCGGTTTCCGATCTTGCGATGCCGTTCGACATGGCCGGCCCATCGTTCCTGAAGCATCTGAAGGTGCTGGAGGATGCGGGGCTGGTGCGCAGCGCCAAGAAGGGCCGCGTGCGGACGGTGACCCTCGACCCCGCTGCGCTGGCCTGGGTCGAAGACTGGGTGGCCCGCCATCGTCGGCAGTGGCAAGGCCGGCTCGACGCGCTGGGGACTTTCCTGGAACAGGAGGCAAACCGATGACCGACGCCACGCACCGGCACGACAGTTTCACGCTCGAGCAGGTTTATCCGAATTGCCGGGCGCATGTCTGGGCCGCATGGAGCGTGCGGGACAAGAAGGCGGCCTGGCTTGGTGCGCCCGCCCTGGAGATGGATTTCCGCCCCGGTGGTTTCGAGCGCAGCGTCTTTCAAGACGCGATCGGCGAGCATGTCAACGAGACACATTATTTCGAGATCAAGGAGGGCGAGCGTATCGTGCTCGCCTATTCGATGTCGGTGAACGGGCGGATTCACACGGTATCTTTGGCCACGATCGTCTTCCTGGACGAGGGGGGCGGCACCCGGCTGCGTTATACCGAGCAGATTTGCGTCATTCCGCCCAGCGACGGGATGGCCGGGCGGCGGCAGGGCTGGTCGGCCCTGCTCGACGCCCTGGGCAGCTATCTCCGCAGCGACCGACGGTCAAACTAGGGCGTCGCCGGCCTTCGCGTGACCCTTGAACAGGTTGCGCGCCAGGCTGGCCAGGTTGATCTCGTCGGACCCGTCATAGATCCGCTCGACCCTCAGGTCGCGATACCAGCGCTCGATCACACTTTCCTTGGCGTAGCCCAGCGCCCCGTGGATCTGCAGCGCCCGGTCGGCCACCGCATTGGCGGCACGGGCGACGAAGACCTTGGTGGCGCAGGCCTCGTGGCGGTAGTCGGCACCTGCGGCCGCCCTGGCGGCTGCGCTGTGGACCAGAAGCTTGGCGGCCCGCAGCTCGATCTCGCATTCGGCTATTGCGAAGGCGATGTTCTCGCGCTCGGCCAGCTTCTTGCCGAACACGGTGCGTTGCCGGGCCCAATCGATCGCCATCTCGATCATCCGGGCCATGGCGCCCAAGTTCTTTGCCGACAGGATGAAGCCGCGGTTGCGATAGATGAAGGGCATGGCGTGTTCGAAGCCCTTGTTGACCTCGCCCAGCACGGCATCGAGCGGCACGCGGACATCGGCGAAGTGGATCGAACCGACCTTGTCGCGCGACCCCATCAGCGCGATCGGCGCCGAGGTGTAGCCGGCGGCGCGGTCGACCAGGAAACAGGTGATGCCGCCGCGGGGCCCTTCCTGCGGCGTGCGGGCGAACAGGATCGCATAGTCGGCGGTGTCGCCGCGGGTGATCCAGCACTTCTCGCCGTTGATCACCCAGGAATCGCCATCCCTGATCGCCGTGGTCCGCATGCCCATCGCATCCGAGCCGGAGCCGGGCTCGGTGATCGCGATCGAGGAAATCCGCTCGCCGTTGATCGTCGGCAGCAGGTAACGCTCTTTCTGCGCCTCGTTGCACGAGAACAGGGCCGGCAGCACCGATCCGCCGAAATCGAAGTCGACGATGGTGCGGCCGAGTTCCTCGTGGATGATCGCGAGGGTGACGGGGTCGAGATCCGCGCCGCCATAGGCCGCCGGCAGGTCGATGCCCCAGAAGCCGATGGCGCGGCCTTTTTCCTGCAAGTCCCGGCGTTCGCCGTCGGTCAGTCCCGGGCTGGCACCGCCGCCCTCGATCTCGCGGCGGATCAGGACCGGCTCGTAGGGCATCACCTCGCGCTCGACGAAGCGGCGTACCGTGTCGCGGATCTGGCGCTGTTCTTCGGTCAGGGTCATCGATTGCTTCTCCTCTGCGCGCCGATTAAGCGCGCAAGCGGCGGCGGGCGGGTACCATCGATTTGCTTACGGCCCGTTGCCGAACCGGCAACGCCGTCGCGCCTCAGCCTTGCAGGCCGTCGAGTTCGGTCTGAAGCCGGGCGAAGACGTCGGCGAAGTGGTCGGCGACAACGCGCACCGGCGGCGACAGCGGCGCCCCCCTGGCGGCAAACAGCCCCAGCCCGCCGGCCCCGGCCAGGGCCGGGGCGATCGGGATGTGGACGACGTCGCCCCGGCGAATCTCGTCGATGAAGCCGAGCGGGGTGAAAAAACCGATGCCGATCCCGCTGCGCACCGCCGCGGCCATCACGACCATCGAGTTCGAGACGATGCGGGGCCTGAAGCGCGCCCCGGTGCGGCCGAACTCGGCCTCCATGATCGGGGCGATCATCCAGCGGTCGGTGAACATGACGACGTCGTGCTCGGCGCATTCGGTCAGTGTCACGCTCTGCCGCCGGGCCAGCGGATGGTCGCTGCGCATCACCGCGCCGATCGCGGTATCGAGTTGGGCCAGCATCTGGAACTCGTGGTTGCGGCGGTCGACGAAAAGGATCGCCAGCTCGAAGTTCTGCGCCTTCAGGCCAGCCACCGCCTGGGCGGGGTCGGCCTCGACCAGCCGCAGGTCGATGCCGGGATAGTCGCGCGCGAGTTCGACCATCGCCGGGGGCAGCAGGGTCTCGATCGCCGAGGCCAGGCCGATCAGCCCGACCTCGCCGACATGCTCGCCGGCAAGGCCGTTGATCTCGGCCATCACATGCGCATAGCCGCTCAAGGTTTCGCGGGCATGACGGATCAGCAGGCGGCCGGCATCGGTCGGGCGCACACCCTTGGCGGTGCGGTCGAACAACGGCGTGCCGACCTCGTGCTCCAGGTTGAGGATCTGGCGATTGACCGCCGAGGCGGCGACATTCAGCGCATCGGCGGCGCGCCGGATCGACCCGAGATCGGCGACCTTCAACAGGTAGCGCAAGGCAGCGGCATGCACGCGAACATCCCCGTCGATTGTGTTGTTCGGGTCCAGCGTACACATTTCGGCAACGCTGTGCACGAAACCCGGCGATATGCCGGGGACGGCGGATCGTGTATCCCGAAGCTGGACCAATCGACCCGGAGCGCCCCGCCATGACCGATCCCGCCGACCTGCCGCTTGCCGGTATCAGGGTGATCGACTTCACCCAGGTGGTGATGGGGCCGATCGCCACCCAGGTCCTGGCCGACTACGGCGCCGACGTCATCAAGATCGAACGGCCGCCGGCCGGCGACCTGTCGCGCACGTCGTTTCCGAACGATCCCGCCGGCCTGGTCGGTCCGGTCTACTGTTCGCTGAACCGCAACAAGCGCTCGGTCATGCTCGATCTCGGCCAGCCCGGGATGAAGGATGTCGTGCTTCGGCTGCTCGACCAGGCCGACGTCGTCGTCTCGAACTTCCGCGCCGGGGTGATGGACCGCATGGGCTTCGGCTGGGAAACCCTGCGCCGCCGCAATCCCCGCCTGATCTACGCCTCCGGCTCGGGTTTCGGCCTGACCGGACCCTATGCGCACAAGGGTGGCCAGGACGTGCTGGCCCAGGCGGTCAGCGGGGTGATGCACCGACGGTCGGACGACGATCATCCGCTGGTGATCGGCGCCACCGCCATGGCCGACTACACTACCGGCATGCATCTGGCGCAGGGCATCCTGCTGGCGCTGCTGCAACGGTACAAGACTGGACGGGGGCAGCGGCTGTCGGTCTCGCTGTTCGATTCGATGCTGGCCGCCCAGACGCAGGAAGCGGCCGCCCAGATGATGCGCGGCCGCGAAGTCAACTGGGGTGCCATGCCGCTCACCGGCGTCTTCGCGACGACCGACGGCGCATTGGTGCTGGTCGGTGCCTTCAAGGCCGATCCGCTGGCCGATATCGGCCGTGCGCTCGACCTGCCCGATCTCGCCGGCGATCCGCGGTTCGCCAGCCACGATCTGCAGGTCGCCAACAAGCGCGCGCTGCATGCGATCTTCCGGGCGCGCTTTGCGACCGGCAGCACCGGCTACTGGCTCGACCGGCTGGAGGCGCAGGACCTGCTCTGCGCGCCGGTGCGGACGCTGGCCGAAGCGCTGGCCGACGAACAGACCCGGGTCAACGGCATGATCCTGGAAGCCGATAACGCGCATGAGACGATGCGCATCGTCGGTTCGCCGGTTCATCTCGACGAGGCGCCGGTCGCCGTGCGTATCGCGCCGGGGCAGCCGGGCGAGCACACGGCGGAGGTGCTGGCCGAGCTCGCGGCCCCCGGCAATGACCGGGTGGCCTAGAGGCCTGCGTCCGCCGCAGCAGCCAGCGGGCTTGCACAGCCGCCGCGCCGATGCTTCTATTGTTCATCGTACAATAGAGAATCGCTGGGCTGATTATGCTCGACCGGATGCTTGCCGCCGCCATCGACGACTATGTCGCCCGCAATCCGGCCAGCCGGGCGCAGCATGACCGTGCCGCCACGGCGATGCCGGGCGGCAATACGCGCACCTCGCTGTTCCACGATCCGTTTCCGCTGTGCATGGTCCGCGGGCAGGGGGCGCGGCTGACCGATGCCGACGGCCATGACTACATCGATTTCCTCGGCGAGTTCACCGCGGGCATCTTCGGCCATTCGCCCGCCCCGCTGAAACAGGCTATCGCCGCCGCGCTGGACGATGGGATCAACCTTTCCGGCCACAACCGGCTGGAGGCGGAACTGGCGGCGCTCATCTGCGCCCGCTTTCCGTCGATGGATCTGCTGCGCTTCACCAATTCGGGCACCGAAGCCAATCTGATGGCGCTCGCCGCCGCCGTCGCCCATACCGGCCGCCGCAAGATCGTGGTGTTCGAAGGCGGCTATCACGGCGGCGTGCTGGTCTTTCCGCCCGGCGGCAGCCCGGTGACGGTGCCGCACCGCTTCGTCACGGCGCCCTACAACGATGCCGCGGCGGCCCGGGCGCTGATCGATGGCGACACCGCGGCGATTCTGGTCGAACCGATGCTCGGGGCCGGTGGCTGCCTGCCCGGCACACCGGCATTTCTGGGCGCGTTGCGCGAGGCGGCGACGGCCGCCGGCGCGGTGCTGATCTTCGATGAAATCCAGACCTCTCGCCTGTCGGTGGGGGGGCAGCAGGCGGTGCTCGGGATCACGCCCGACATGACCACGATCGGCAAGTTCTTCGGCGGCGGCCTGGCCTTCGGCTGCTTCGGCGGGCGCCGCGACATCATGGACCTGTTCGACCCGCGCCGGCCCGGTTCACTGGGGCACGCCGGCACCTTCAACAACAATACCCTGACCATGGCCGCCGGCATCGCCGCCGCCGGCCTGCTGACGGCCGAGGCCCTGGCCGAGGTCAACGGACGGGGCGAGCGGTTTCGCGTGACCCTCAACGCGTTGTTCGAGAAGCGCCGGGCGCCGTTCCACGTCACCGGGCTCGGGTCGCTGATGAACCTCCATGCGCGCGGCGATGCCGGTCTGCGCAAGCTGATTTTCCTCGACCTGCTGCGCGATGGCATCTACTTCGCCCAGCGCGGCCTGATCGCGCTGTCGTTTGCCATCACCGACGATGACATCGCCGCCTTCATCGCGGCGACGGACCGCTTCGTCACCGACCGGCGGGTACTGTTTTCATGAGCTTGCGCGGCAAGGTCCAGACCGTCACCGGGCTGATCGATCCCTCCGAGGTCGGCCCGGCCCTGATGCACGAGCATCTGATCATCGACCTGCATTCGCCGGGCCTGCAATCGCGCTTCCGTGCCGAGGACGTGACCGATGAGGAGATCGACCTCTGCAACTGCTTCAAGGCCCGCTACGGCCAAGTCTACAACCGGCCGAATTTTCGCCTGGACCAGCAGGACATCGCGATCGCCGAACTGCGCGAGATGATCGCGGCCGGTGGACGCACCGTGGTTGAACTGACCACCGGCGGGCTGAAGCCGGACCCCATGGCGCTGGTGGCGATCGCGCAAGGCTCGGGCGCCCATGTGGTGATGGGGTGCGGCCACTATGTTCATGCCTATCAGGACCCGCGCAATGCCGATCGGACGGTCGAGGACTTCGCCGCCGAGATGATCGCCCAGATCACCGTGGGCGCGTGGGGCACCGAGGTGCGTGCCGGCATCATCGGCGAGATCGGTTGCCAATCGCCCTGGACCGACCAGGAGCAACGGGTGATGCGCGGCGCGCTGATCGCGCAGACGGAGACCGGCGCGGCGCTCAACGTGCACCCCGGCCGGCATGAAGACCAGCCCCGGCAGGTCGCTGATTTCGTCCGTGCCGCCGGCAATCCGGTCGAGCGGTTGATCATCAGCCATGTCGACCGCACCATCTTCGACGATGATCGGCTGCTGCGGCTGGCCGATACCGGCTGCGTCATCGAGTTCGACCTGTTCGGCTGGGAATCGAACTATTTTCCCAATCCCGACATCGACCTGCCGAACGATGCCACCAGGTTGCGCTGGATCCGCCTGCTGATCGCGCACGGCCATCTCGACCGGATCCTGATCAGCCACGACATCTGCAACCGCACGCGTCTCGGCCGTTACGGCGGCCACGGCTATCAGCACATCTTCGCCAATATCCTGCCGCTGATGCGCCGGCGCGGGTTCGACGAGGCCGAGATAGCGGCGATCCTGGTCGCCAACCCGCGGCGGTTGCTGACCTTCGTCTAGAGACTGGCGAGTGCCGGGTCGTATCCTTCGCTGGCCCGCATCAGCAACCGGGTGTACTCGGTGCCGGCCTCACGACGATGCAGATCGGCGGCGGTCAACTGCTCGACGATCTCGCCCCGATTCATCACCGCCAGCCGCTCGCACATATGGGCGACGACGGCGAGGTTGTGGCTGACCAGGATATAGGTCAGGCCACGCTGGCGGCGGAGCCGCGCCAGCAGGTTCAGGACCTCGGCCTGGATCGAGACGTCGAGGGCCGAGGTCGGTTCGTCGAGCAGCAGGATTTGCGGTTCGGCGATGATGGCACGGGCGATCGCCACGCGCTGACGCTGGCCGCCCGACAACTGGTGGGGATAGCGGAAGCGGAAGGACGGCCCGAGGCCGACGTCGTCGAGCGCGCCCAGTACCCTTTGCTCGGGCCGGTCCAGTCCGTGAATGGCGCAGGGTTCGGACAGGATGCGGTCGATCGTGTGCCGCGGATGCAGCGAGCCGTAGGGGTCCTGGAACACCATCTGGACGACGCGGTGGAAACGCCGGCTGCGCTTCGTGCCCAGTGCCTCGCCGTCCAGGATCATCGTGCCGCCGGCAATGTCGACCAGCCCGGTCAGCGCCCGCAGGATCGTCGACTTGCCCGATCCGGATTCGCCGACCAGCCCGAAACTCTCACCCTTGGCGACTTCAAAGCTCGCCTCGCGCACGGCGAGGGCCGAGCCGAAGCGGACCGACAGTCGGTCGACGGTGATCATCGCGCCCACTCCGCCTGGCGGTTCAGCGTCGCGAGTTCGGCGGTCGTTTCGCCCAGCCTGGGTTGGCAGGCGAGCAGGCCGCGCGTGTAGGGGTGGCTTGCCTTGTGCAGGTCGCGGGCCGCGCATTCCTCGACCACGCGGCCGGCATACATGATCAGCACCCGATCGCAGAACGACGAGACCAGGCCGAGGTCGTGGCTGATGAAGACGAGGCCCATGCCGCGTCGGGTCACCATCTCGTCGATGATGGCGAGCACCTGGTTCTGCACGGTGACGTCGAGGGCCGAGGTCGGCTCGTCGGCGATCAGCAACTCGGGCTCGGGGATCAGCATCATCGCAATCATCACCCGCTGGCCCATGCCGCCCGATATTTCGTGCGGATAGGCGCCGAACACCCGCTCGGGGTCGCGGATATGCACGGCCGAGAGCATTTCCAGGCTGCGCCGCCTGGCTTCCGCCGCGGTTGCGCCGTGATGGATGACGTAGGCCTCGGCGATCTGGCGACCGACCGTCATCACCGGGTTCAGCGAATAACGCGGATCCTGCATCACCATCGAAATGCGCCGGCCGCGGATCGCCAGCCAGTCCTTCGGCCTGAGGCCGCGCAGGTCGATCCCGTCGAATTCCAGGCGGCGCGCCTCGACCCGCCCCGGCGGCTGGATCAGCCCCAGCATGGCCCGGGCCGACATCGACTTGCCCGAACCGGATTCGCCGACGATCGCAATCTTCTCGCGCCCCATCGACCAGGTCACGTCGCGGGTGGCACGTACCAGGCCCTTGCGGGTTTCGAAACTGACGTTCAGGCCTTCGATGGCGAGCAGGGGAGAGGACATGGCACTCACCGCATCTTCGGGTCGAGGACGTCGCGCAGGCCGTCGCCCAGCAGATTGAACCCGAGGCTGACCACGAAGATGGCGATGCCCGGCATGGTCGCGACCCACCACTGGTCGATCAGGTAGTCGCGGCCGCTGGCGACCATAGCACCCCATTCGGGCGAAGGCGGGCGGGCGCCGAGGCCGAGAAAGCCGAGGCCCGCGGCAATCAGGATGATGCCCGCCATGTCGAGCGTGAGGCGCACCACGACCGAGGAAACGCAGAGCGGCGTGATATGGCCGATCAGCACGCGGAGCGGCGAGGCCCCCTGCAGGCGGATCGCGGCGATGAAGTCCGAGCCCTTGCGGGTCAGCGTCTCGGCGCGGGCAAGGCGGGCATAGGGCGGCCAGGCGGTGATGGCGATGGCGATGACCGCGTTCTCGATGCCGGCGCCGAGGGCGGCGGCGAAGGCCAGCGCCAGGATCAGCCTGGGAAACGCCATGAAGATGTCGGTGATGCGCATCAGCACGCGGTCGGTGACGCCGCCGGCATAGCCGGCGATCACGCCGATGGCGAGGCCCAGCGGACCGACGATGACGGCAACGAGGCAGACGATGGTCAGGGTCAGGCGCGAGCCGTAGACGATCCGGCTCCAGATGTCGCGACCGAGCGCGTCGGTCCCGAGCCAGAATTCCGCCGATGGCGGTTTCAGGCGCAGGGCCAGGTTCTGGAGATAGGGATCGTGGGTGGCGATGGAGGGGGCGAGGACCGCGACGACGACGAGCAGGCCGATGATGATCAGCCCGATCACCGCCAGCGGGTTCGAGACCAGCGCGGCGAGGCCGAGATAAGCCTGGCCCAGCCGGGCCTGGGTACGCGATCGCGGGGTATCGGCGAGAAGCCAGGCCTTGACCGTCATGCCGTGCGGGCCCGCGGATCGAGCAACGCGTAGATCGCGTCGGATAGCAGGTTGAGCACGACGAAAGAGACGCCGACGACGATCGTCCCGCCCAACACCGCGTTGAGATCGGCGCCGAACAGCGAATGGGTGATGTAGAGGCCGATGCCGGGCCAGGCAAAGACCGTTTCGGTGAGCACCGTACCTTCGAGGAGATGCGCGAACGACAGGGCGATCACGGTGATCAGCGGCACGCGGATATTGCCGAAGGCGTGGCGCCAGATGATCGCCCGCTCGGACACGCCCTTGACGCGCGCGGTGACGATGTATTCCTGCGTCAGCTGCTCCAGCATGAACGAGCGGGTCATGCGGGTGATGTATGCCATCGAATAATAGCCGAGGATGAGGGCCGGAAGGATGAAGTGGGAGATTGCGTTCTTCACCGCCTCCCAGTCGCCGGCGAGAATGCAATCGACCAGCATGAAGCCGGTGCGCGGTTCGACGATGTATTCGTAGACCGCATCGATCCGCCCGGGTCCCGACACCCAGTCGAGCTTGACGTAGAACACCAGAAGACCGACGAGGCCGAGCCAGAATACCGGCACCGAGTAGCCGGCCAGGGCCACGACGCGGACGACATGGTCGATCATCCGGCCCTGGGCGGCGGCCGACACCACGCCGAGCGGCACCCCGATCAGCACGCCGAGCGCGGTGCCCACCACCGCCAGTTCGATCGTCGCCGGGAAATAGGTGGCGATATCCTCGATGATCGGCTTGGCGGTCAGGACGGAATTGCCGAGATCGCCATGGGCGATCCTGACCAGGTAGTTCCAGAACTGCTGGTAGAGCGGCAGGTCGAGGCCGAGGTCGAGCCGGATCTTGGCAACCAGCTCGGGCGTCGCCCGGTCGCCGGCAATCGCCAGGACCGGGTCGATCGGCACCACCCGCCCGATGAAGAAGGTGACGAAGAGGAGGCCGAGAATGGTCAGGCACAAGGTGCCGAGCTGGGTGGCGATCCCGCGCAGGATCTTCATCGAGGGGTGGGCGGATGCGCCCACCCCCACCGTTCCGGCCTCCAACGTCATGCCCGGTTACTTCGTGATCTGCCAGTAGACCGGGGTATCGAAGCTCGGCCCCAGGATGAAGTTCTTCACCTCGGCGCGCAGCGCGGCCTGCTCCGTCTGCTGGAACATCACGACGATCGGGCCGTCGGCCTGCACCTTCTTCTGCAGGTCGATATACATGCCGATGCGCTTCTGCGGGTCACGCTCGAGCACCGCGGCGGCGGTCTCCTTGGTCAGGTCGGGAATGTCCCAGGCATTGCGCCAGGCGCCCGTCTTGGCCTTGGCCCCGTCGGAATTGTCGGGGTTGTTGGTGAAGAAGTCGGCGGTCGAATGCGGGTCGAGATAGTCGGGCGACCAGTACATCAGCAGCAGCTGATGATTGCGCGCGCGATACTTGGTCAGCACCTGCCGGATGTCGCCGGGCACGATGTTCACCTTCACCCCGGCCTGGGCGAAGGTCGACTGGACCGACTGGGCGATGTCGGCATGGGGCGAGGTATTGCCCGCGTCGAGGTCGAGTTCGAGACCGTTGGGATAGCCCGCCTCGGCCAGCAGGGCCTTGGCCTTGGCCGGGTCGAACTTGAACGGGGTATCGTCGAGCGAGCCGGCCGAACCCTTGCCCCAGAAGCCCTGGTGCACGCCGTACTGCCCGGCCAGGAAGGTCGACGACATCGTCTGGTAGTCGATCAGCCAGCGCACCGCCTCGCGCACCTTCGGCTTGGACAGGGCGGGGTTCTTCTGGTTGAGCGCCAGGTAGTAGATCGTGCCCTTGCCGGTCGAGTTGACGGCGAGCCTGGTGTCGGCGGCGATCGCCTTCAGCTGGTCGGCAGTCAGGTTGCGGGCGATGTCGGCATCGCCCTTTTCCAGCATCAGCCGCTGGGCCGTCGGTTCCGGCACGTGGCGGATGATGATGCGCTTGGTCTTGGCCTCGCCGCGATAGAAGCCGGGATTGGCTTCGAGAACCACGCTCTCCTTCGGCTTCCACGAAATCAGCTTGTAGGCGCCCGAACCGGCCGAATTGGTACGCAGCCAGTTATAGCCGAAGTCGTTGTCCTTGGCGTTCTTCAGCGCCTCTTCCGAATCGACCACCGAGCCGACGCCGGCCGACAGGCAGTTCATCACGAACGAGGGCGCGAAGGCCGTTGCGGTCTTCAGCACCAGGGTCTGGTCGTCGGGCGCCGTCACCATCTCCTTGACGTTGTCGGCGGACCAGCCGAACTGCACCAGGATGAAGGCGGGCGACTTGCCCAGCGCCACCACGCGCTGCAGCGAGAAGGCCGCATCCTTGGCCGTGACCGGGCGGCCGGTGGTGAACTTCATCCCCTGGCGGATCTTGATGGTGAAGGTCTTGCCGTCGTCGGAGACCGACCAGCTTTCGGCCGCGCCGCCGATCAGCTTGGTGAAGTCCGACGGATCATAGGTCATCAGGCGGACGTAGACGTTGTTGATAACCTCGCCGCCGGTGAATTCGAAGACTTCGGCGGGGTCGAGCGACGTGATGTCGTCCATCGTCTTGGCCATGACGATGGTGTCCTTCGGCGTGGCGGCCAGGGCCTGGCCCGCGACCAGCGCCGAGACGGTCAGACCGAGCGCCGCCAGAGCGGCGCCGCGCATGAACCGGTCGATCATTTGCTTGAGTTCTCCCCTGTTCTTAGGTCGTAGGACAAAAAGCCGAAGTCAAAATCCGCAAACGACCTGTGAAATCGCCAGGATTGATGCGGATGAAGGCGATCATAGCGCCTATTGGCGGAGGCTTCACTTGTTGACAGGCCGATTACAGCAAAGTAGCGTCTGTATCGCAATATGAAAAAGCGTTCTAAATATTGGAACAAGTTCGATGAGCCGGTGGTCTTCACCGATGCACGGCGATTGATGCGCGATGGATAAGACGCTACTCAAAGGCCTGAAGATCATGGAGATTCTCGCGCGCTCGGATGGCCCGCGCGGCGTCACCGAGCTTGCCGCCCAGGTCGAGCTGACCAAGAGCAACGTGCATCGCGTGCTGAAGACGCTGGAAAGCTGCGGCTATCTGCGGCGCGAGGCCAAGACCGGCCATTACGACCTCTCGCTGAAGCTGTGGGAGCTGGGTTCGCTGGTGCTGTCGCGCTTCGATCTGAAGCGCGAGGCCGCCGCCCAGCTCGAGGTCCTGGCCGACCGCACCCGCGAAACCGTGCACCTCTCGATCCTGGACGGCGCCGAAGTCGTCTATGTCGACAAGATCGACAGCCCCGAGCCGGTGCGCGCCTATTCGCGGATCGGCGGGCGTTCGCCGGCCTTCGCGGTGGCGACCGGCAAGGCGATGTTGGCCTATCAGTCGCCGGACTACGTCGCCGCCGTCGCCGCCCGGATCGAACGCTTCACCATCCGGACCGTCGCCGATGCCGAGGAGTTGCGCCAGGAACTGGCCCGGATCCGCACCCAGGGCTTCGCGGTCAACAAGGGGGAGTGGCGCGACAGCGTCTGCGGCCTGGCTGCGCCGATCCGCGACGCCTCGGGCAGCGTGATCGCCGCCGTCGGCATTTCCGGGCCGGCCGAGCGCCTCAGACCCAAGCGGCTGAAGGAACTGGTCGCGCCGGTGGTCGAGGCGGCGGCGGTGATCTCGGCCAGCCTCGGCCACGGCGGGGCCGCCGAATTCAACCGCCTGCATACGTCATAGAAAAACCAGAGCTTCAGGAGTTTGCCGGTGCTGCCTCTTTCCGGTGTCAAGGTCATCGAGTTCTGCCAGGTCGCGGCCGGCCCGTTCTGCGGCATGCTGCTGGCCGACATGGGCGCCGACGTCATCAAGGTCGAACCGCTCGAAGGCGACATGCTGCGCCAGTGGCCGCCGATCTCGAACGGCTTCAGCGAGAATTTCGCCTCGCTGAATCGCAACAAGCGGTCGGTCGCGCTGGACCTCAAATCGCCTGAAGGGCGCGACGCCGCCCGTCGCCTGATCCTGTCGGCCGACGGCGTGATCGAGAACAACCGCCCGGGGGTGATGGAACGGCTGGGCCTGGGCTATGCCTCGCTTCGGGCCGAGAATCCCAGGCTGATCTATTGCTCGATCTCGGCCTATGGCCAGACCGGGCCACGGGCGGGCGAGGGCGGTTTCGACGTCACCGTCCAGGGCATGTCGGGTATCATGAGTGTTACCGGGGAACAAGGCGGCGCCCCGGTCAAGGCCGGCGTGCCGGTCTCGGACTTCTCGGCCGGTCTCTATGCCGCGTTTTCCTTCGCCTCGCTGGTGGCCCAGGTTCGCGCCGGCGGCGAGGGCGCCCATGTCGATGTCTCGATGCTGGGGGCGAGCCTGGCGATCGGTGCGCTGCAGACGTCGGAATATTTCGGCACCGGCCGCGATCCGGTCAAGCTCGGTTCGGCGCATCCGCGCAACGCGCCCTATCAGGCCTATCCCGCCGCCGACGGCTATTTTGTCGTCGCGGCCGGCAACAACAAGCTGTGGCAGGGCGTCTGCGAGGTGATCGCCCGGCCCGATCTCGCCGCCGACGCACGCTTTGCCACGACCGCCGATCGCGCCCGCAACCAGGTGCTTCTGGCCGACCTGCTCAAGCCCGAGTTCGCGCGCTTCACGGTCGGCAAGATCCTGGAGAAGCTCGCCGGTGCCGGGGTGCCCTGCGGGCCGATCAACAGCTATTCCCAGGCGCTGGCCGATCCCCAGGTCGCGCATATGGGATGGATCAAGCCGATCGACCTGCCCGGTGGCACGCGAACCCGCACCTTCGGCTCGCCGGTACGTATCGGCGACAGCGATCCGCCGATCCGGCGCAACCCGCCCGGTCTCGGCGAGCATACCCAGGCCGTGCTGGCCGAACTGGACGAGGGCCGGAAATGACCGGAATCGCAAGGCTGCGTCGCTTCGTCACCGGGATGACCCATCTCATCGACGAAGATGCGCGTGACGAGGCGCGGATCCTGAAGGCCGGCCGCCAGATGCTCGGCGAACTCGTCGCGGTCGACGACTGGCTGCCCGAGTTCTGCGCCGAGCCGCACCCGGATCATTATTGCCAGTATCTGCTGCATTGCGATCCGCTCGAACGCTTCTCGGTGGTCTCTTTCGTCTGGGGGCCGGGGCAGGGCACGCCGATCCACGACCATACGGTCTGGGGCATGATCGGCATGCTGCGCGGCGCCGAGGTGGCGCAGAGCTTCACGGTGGGTCCGGTCGGCTCGCCGCCGGTTGCCGGCGAGGTCGCCCGGCTCGAACCCGGCATGGTCGAGGCGGTATCGCCGACGATCGGCGACGTGCATCAGGTGCGAAACGCCCATCCCGATCGCCCGTCAATCTCGATCCATGTCTACGGCGCGAACATCGGCGCGGTGCATCGCCATGTCTTCGACGCCGCGACCGGCGCGGTCAAGGAGTTCGTCTCCGGCTACAATTCAGACCGGGTGCCCAACCTGTGGGGCGGCGCGCGGCCATGACCGTCACCCTCGCCGTCGCTGGCGACGTCGCAACCGTGCGGCTGGACCGGCCGGAACGGGGCAATGCGCTGGGTCCGGACATGGTCGCGGCGCTCGATGAAGGGTTCGCGCAGGCGATCGCAGGCGGCGCCCGCCTCGTCGTGCTGCGCGGCGCCGGCCGGCATTTCTGCACCGGCTTCGATCTGTCCGATCTCGACGATCTGTCGGAAGGCGACCTGCTGCTGCGCTTCGTGCGGATCGAGGCGTTGTTGCAGCGGGTGCACGGTGCCGGCGTCACCACCCTTGCCGTTGCCACCGGTCGCACCTGGGGGGCCGGCGCCGATCTCTTTGCCGCCTGCGATCGCCGTCTCGCCTTCGCTGATGCCTCCTTCGCCTTCCCCGGTTCCGGCTTTGGCCTCGTGCTTGGCACCGCGCGACTGGCCGGGCGCATCGGCAATGAAGCGGCCCGGCACCTGTTGCTCGAAGGCTCTGCCATCGATGTGGCGACCGCCATCGGGCTGGGCCTTGTCGACCGGCAGGTCGATGAGGCGACGGTCGACGGGGCGATTGCCGAGGCGGCCCTCGCCGCCGGCCGCCTGGATGCCGAAACGGTCGGGGCCCTGCATCGGGCGACCCGGCGCGATGCACGGGACGATGCCGATCTCGCCGCCCTGGTGCGCTCGGCGGCCCGGCCGGGCCTCAAGCAGCGGATCATCGATTACCGGGCCCGCGCCCGTGCCACCAGATCATGAGTGTCAGAGGGGAGTTCAGGAGCGTGACAGCCGACCTTAAGGCCTTGCTGGCGCCGCGATCGGTCGCGGTGATCGGCGCCTCGGAGGATCAGTCGAAATTCGGCGGCCGGGTTTTCCGCATGCTGCTGAAGCATGGCTATGACGGGGCGATCTATCCGATCAATCCCAATCGCCCGGAATTGTTCGGGCTGAAGACCTATCCGGACATCGCCGCTACGCCGCAGCCGGCCGACATGGTCGTGATGGCAATTCCGCAGCCCAAGGTTCGCCCGACCATCGCCGCCTGTGCGGCGGCCGGCGTCAAGGGGGCGATCATCATCACCTCGAAGTTCTCCGATGCCGGCCCCGAGGGCGCGGCGGAGGAGGCCGAACTCGTACGGATCGCACGGGCCGGCGACATGCGGCTGATCGGGCCGAATTGCCTCGGGGTGATCAGCCCGGCGAACCGGGTCGTGCTGTGTTCGTCGCCGGCCCTCGACGTCGAGCGGCTGATCGAAAGCCCGATCGGTTTCGTCAGCCAGTCCGGTGCGCTGATGGCGACGATCTTCGACCGGGCGCACGGCCAGGGGATCGGCTTCAGCCATTGTGTCTCGGTCGGCAACCAGGCCGATCTCGAACTTTGCGATTTTGTCGAGTACCTGATCGACGATGACCGCACGCAGGTGATCTGCAGCTATGTCGAGGGCATCAAGGATCCGGCGCGGCTGATCCGGCTGGCCGACCGGGCGCGCGAGCGCGGCAAGCCCTGGCTGATGGTCAAGGCCGGCCGCACCGGTGCCGGCGCGGCAGCCGCCTATTCCCATACGGCCAGCCTGGCCGGCTCGTTCCGCGCGCTGGAGGCCGTTTGCCGCGAACGCGGCATCGTCCTGATGGACGATACGGATGCGATGATCCTGCTGGCCGCCTCGATGGCGCGGTTCCCCGGGCGCAAGGTCGCCAATGTGGCGATCGTCACCACCTCGGGCGGCGGTGGGGCGATCACGGCCGACCGGCTGACCGACAAGGGCATTCCGCTCGCCCGCTTCCAGCCCAAGACCGCGGCGCGGCTGGACGTGGTCTATTCCCCGGGCCAGGCCAACAATCCGGTCGATCTGGGCGGCCGGCGCGAGGGCGAGGCGGTCGACATTGCCGGGGCTACCATGCAGGCCGTGGCCGACGACGAAACCGTCGACGCGACGCTGTTTGCCATCACCACTGCGCCGTCGGTCTCGGGCATTGCCGCAAACCTCGCCGACGCGGCGATTCCCGCCGACAAGCCCTTCATCTTCGTGCTGCAGCCGGGCCGTGCAGCCGACAAGGCGCGCCAGGAACTGATCAATCGCGGCCTGCCTTTCGCCAATAACCTGGACGAGGCGATCCGCGCCCTGGCCGGCTGGGTCGACTGGTCGGCCTGGAAACCGGCGGCACAGGCTTCGCGGCCGGCGGCCCTGCCCGATGCGCCAGCGGCAGGGACGGGGGCCTTGGGCGAGGCGGAGACGAAAGCGCTGCTCGCCTCCTACGGCATTCCGGTCAATCGCGGCGCCATCGCCGCCGATGCAGCCGAAGCCGCACGGATCAGCGCTGGATTTGCCTATCCGCAGGTGCTGAAGATCGTTTCCTCCGACATCGTCCACAAGAGTGACGTGGGCGGTGTCGTGCTCGATCTCGCCGATGCGGCCGCGGTCGAGGCGGCTGCGGCCAGGATGGCCGAGACGATTGCCACGCGTCAGCCGGGGGCCCGCATTCAGGGCTATCTGGTCCAGGAGATGGCAGCGTCGGGCATCGAGCTGATCGTGGGCGTCAACAACGATCCGCAGTTCGGACCGATCGTGATGGTCGGGGCCGGCGGCGTGCTGGTCGAGCTGATCGAGGATGTCGCCCTTGCCCCGGCACCGGTATCGCCGGAGACCGCGCGGGCGATGCTGGCGCGGCTGAAGATCGGCAAACTGCTTGGCGGCATCCGCGGCAAGGGGCCGGCCGACATCGAGGCCGCGGCGGACGTGATCGTGCGGGCCAGCTGGCTGGCGCACGACTTGCGAGGATCTCTACATGAAATCGATATCAATCCGCTGATCGTGCGCGGTGCCGGCCAGGGTGCGGTCGCCGTCGATGGGCGGGCACTGTTCAGGACGGAGGGGTGAGATGAAGGTCGTCTTTTCCGAGCAGCACAGGCTGCATGCGCCCGACAAGATCGTCGTGCGCGGCATGATCGTCGGCAACATGGAGATGCCCGACCGCGCCGACCAGCTGGTCGCCGCGGTGCGCGAGGCCGGGCACGAACTGGTCGAGCCGCGCGACTGGGGCCGGGCCGAGGTGGCGGCGGTGCACAGCGCCGACTATCTGGTGTTCCTGGAGACGGCATGGGATCGCTGGCAGTTGCTGGGCCAGGGCGGCCGCGCCCCCACCACCGTCTATTCGCATACCGGCCCGACCCATCGCATGCACGCGCTGCCGACATCGATCCAGGGGCAGGTCGGCTACTTCCTGTCCGGTGGCTCGGCCCCGGTCGACCGGGGGACCTGGCAAGCCTCGCTCGCCTCGGCCCATGTGGCGCTGGAGGCGGCCGAGGCGGTGCGCAATGGGGCAGCCGTCGCCTATGCGCTGTGCCGGCCGCCTGGCCATCATGCCTACGCGGATCTCGCCGGCGGATTCTGCTATCTGAACAATGTCGCGGTGGCGGCAAACTACCTGTCCCGCACGATCGGCCGGGCGGCGATCATCGACATCGATGTCCATCACGGCAACGGCACGCAGGGCATCTTCTACGACCGCGCCGACGTCCATTTCGTGTCGATCCATTCCGATCCGAACCACTGCTATCCGTTCTACGCCGGCTTCAGCGACGAGCGGGGCGAAGGCGCAGGCGCTGGCCACACCCTCAACCTGCCGATCCCGCGCGGTTCGGGCGACGGCGCCTATCTCGCCGCCATCGACCAGGGGCTGGCCTCGATCCGCAACTATGGCCCGAAGGTGTTGCTGGTCTCCCTCGGCTTCGATGCCTATCAGGGCGACCCCCAGGGCGAGATGGCGGTGACCACGGAGGGTTTCCGTGCCGCCGGTGCCCGTATCGGCGCCCTCGGACTGCCCACCGTGCTGGTTCAGGAGGGCGGTTATGCCGTCGCCGATCTCGGCCGCAACCTCACCGCCTTTCTCGACGGTTTCCAGTCGCGCTTCCAATAGGAGCTTCCAGTCCCATGACGACGAATCCGAATTCGAATGCCGCCCGCGACATCGCCAATCTGATCCACCCCTATACCCATCTCGAGCGCCACGCCGAGGTCGGCCCGATCGTGATGAAGGGGGGCGACGGGGTCTATGTCACCGACGATGGCGGGCGCCGCTATCTGGAAGGCATGGCCGGTCTGTGGTCGGCGTCGCTGGGCTTTTCGGAACCGCGCCTGGCCGCCGCGGCCTCGCGCCAGCTGGCCGAGCTGCCGTTCTATCACCTGTTCAACCACCGTTCGCACGAACCGGCAATCGAGCTGTCGGAACGCTTGCTGGCGATCGCGCCGAAAGGCCTGACGAAGGCGCTGTTCGCCAACTCGGGTTCGGAGGCCAACGACCAGGCCGTCAAGATCGTCTGGTACTACAACAATGCCCTTGGTCGGCCGGAGAAGCGCAAGATCATCTCGCGCATCCGCGGCTATCACGGCGTCACCATCGGCGCGGCCAGCCTGACGGGGCTGCCGGCCAACCACACCGATTTCAACCTGCCGATCGCGGGCATCCTGCATACCGACTGCCCGTCGTTCTACCATCATGCCGAACCCGGCGAGACCGAGGCCGCCTTCGTCGAGCGCCTGGCCCGCAACCTGGAAGACCTGATCCTGCGCGAGGGGCCCGAGACGGTCGCGGCCTTCATCGCCGAACCGGTGATGGGGGCGGGCGGGGTGATCGTGCCGCCGCCCGGCTACTTCGCCAAGATCCAGGCCGTGCTGAAGAAGTACGATATCCTGTTGATTGCCGATGAAGTCATCTGCGGCTTTGGCCGCACCGGCAACATGTTCGGTTCGGAAACCTTCGAGCTGCAGCCCGATATCCTGACCGTGGCCAAGGCCCTGTCGGCATCGTTCCTGCCGATCTCGGCGACACTGATTTCCAGCAAGATATTCGAGGCGATGCAGGCCGAGAGCCGGAAGATCGGCGTCTTTGCCCATGGCGTGACCTATTCGGGCCATCCTGTCTGCGCCGCGGTCGCTGTCGAGACGCTGAAGATCTACGAGGAGCGCCGGATCGTCGACCATGTGCGCGAGGTCGCCCCGGTCTTCCAGCGCCGGCTGAAGGCGCTGGCGGACCATCCGCTGGTCGGCGAGACCCGTGGCGTCGGGCTGATCGGCGCGGTCGAGGTCGTTTCCGACAAGGCGAGCAAGTCGGCCTTCCCCGTCGCCGAAGGCATCGGCGCGGTGATCCAGGCGAAGGCGATGGAGGCCGGCGTCATCGTGCGCGCGATCCGCGACGCCGTGGCGGTCTGCCCGCCGCTGATCATCACGCCGGCACAGATCGACGAATTGTTCGATGGCCTGCAGAAGGGGTTGGACGGCGGCCTGAAGCACGCGCGGGAAAAAGGCCTGCTGAAGGGCTGAGCGACCGATTTTCGGCTGGGAGAGGTGGAGGAGCAGGCATCATGTGGATGAAAGCAGTACGGACCGCGGTCTTGGCCGCGGTGATGGGCCTTGTGGCAGGCGGGGCGCTCGCCCAGGCGCCGAAACCGGGCGGCACGCTGAACCTGATCGTTCAGCCCGAGCCGCCGACGGTGATGCTCGGCATCAACAAGCTGGGACCGGTGTCGTTTGTCGGGGGCAAGATCTACGAGGGGCTGATCACCCTCGGCCTCGATCTGAAGCCCTTGCCCAGCCTGGCCAAGTCCTGGGAGATTTCGCCCGACGGACTGACCTACACCTTCCATCTTCAGGAAGGCGTCACCTGGCATGACGGCAAGCCGTTCACCGCCGACGACGTCGTCTTCTCCTTTACCGAATTCCTGCCGAAGGTTTTTGCCCGTACCAAGGCAGCGATGGACCGGACCTCGTCGATCACCGCGCCCGACGCCAAGACCGTCGTCTTCCAGCTGAAGCAGCCATTCCCGGCCCTGATGATGGTATTCGACGTCACCGGCGGCACCATCGTGCCCAAGCATATCTATGCCGGCACCGACTATCAGAAGAATCCGGCCAACCAGACCCCGATCGGCACCGGTCCTTTCAAGTTCAAGGAATGGCGCAAGGGCGCCTTCATCCAGCTCGTGAAGAACGAGAACTACTGGCAGAAGGGCAAGCCGCATCTCGACGCGCTGTACTTCCACATCGTGCCCGATGCCAATGGCCGCTCGATCGCCTTCGAGACCGGCAAGGTCGACGTGCTGCGCGGTGGCGATGTCGAGAATTTCGAGGTCCGCCGGCTGGGCGAACTGCCCAATGTCGCAATCACCGACAAGGGCTGGGAATTCTACGACCCGATCGCCTTCCTGAACGTCAACAACCGGAACAAGCCGATCGACGACGTGCGCTTCCGCCGCGCGCTGATGCACGCGATCGACAAGAACTTCGTCGTCAACACGATCTTTGCCGGCTTCGGCAAGCCGGTCGACGGCCCGTTCACCACGGTGACGCCATTCAACGACCCGGCCGTCCTGACCAGGTATCCCTATGACCCGAAGAAGGCGCGCGCCTTGCTCGACGAGATGGGGTTGAAGCCGGACGCATCGGGTGTACGCGCCGAGCTGCGCCTGATGCCGCTGCCCTATGGCGAGACCTGGCAGCGCTATGCCGAATACGTGCGCGAGCGCCTGGTCGATATCGGCATCAAGGTGAAGATGGAGGCGGTCGACGTGCCGGGCTGGGTGCAGCGCCTGACCACCGGCGACTTCGACATCTCGTTCAACTTCGTCTACCTGCTGGGCGATCCGGCGATGGGCATCACTCAGACCTATGTCTCGACCAACCAGCTCAATCGCGGCACCGCCGCGAATGTCGACGGCTACAACAACCCCGAGGTCGACAAGCTGCTGGGCCAGGCCGACACCTCGGCCGACCCGGCCGAGCGCAAGCGGCTCTATGCCGAGGTGCAGAAAATCCTGTCGAACGACGTTCCGGTGATCTGGACCCATCAGATGGGTTTCCCGACGCTTTACCGAACGAAGGTCAAGAACCTGATCACCACGGGCCTCGGCTTGAACGAGACCTTCGCCGACGTCTGGATCGATCGCAAGTAACGGGAGGGCGCGTGGCATGAAACAGCTCGAATTCATCGCCGGCAGGCTCGTCAAGGCGGTGATCGTGCTGCTCGGCATCGTGATCCTGGCCTTCCTGCTGATCCGGGCCACACCCGGCGACCCGGCGGCGGTACTGGCCGGCGAGGCGGGCGCGGTCGATGCCGAATTCATGCAGCGCGTCCGCGCCGAATTCGGCCTGGACCGGCCGATGGCCGAACAGCTCGCCATCTACGTCAAGCAGATCGCGACGCTGCAGTTCGGCGAATCCTATCGCCAGCAGCGTCCGGTGCTGGACCTGATCACCGAACGCCTGCCGGCGACCTTGCTGCTGACCCTGTCGGCCTTCGGGATCGCCCTGCTGGTCGGGGTTTCGCTGGGCGTGACCGCCGCGCGCCATGTCGGGCGCTGGCCCGACATGGCGATCACGGTGGCGGCGCTGGTCTTCTTCGCCGTGCCGCTGTTCTGGATCGGCCTGATGGCGATCCTGCTGTTCTCGGTCAAGCTGCCCTGGCTGCCGGCCTTCGGCATGGAGACCGTGGGGGCCGATTATGACGGCATCGACGCCCTGCTCGATACCATCCGCCATCTCATCCTGCCGGCGACGACGCTGGGCCTGTTCTACATTGCGATCTATGTGCGGATGACACGGGCCTCGGTCATCGAAGTCATGGACCTCGACTTCGTTCGCACGGCGCGGGCCAAGGGCATTCCTGAAGGCCGGATCTGGCGGCGTCACATCCTGCGTAATGCGCTGCTGCCGATCGTGACGCTCGCCAGCATCCAGGCCGGCAACCTGGTCGGGGGCGCGGTGTTGACCGAGACGGTATTCGCCTGGCCGGGCATCGGCCGGCTCGCTTTCGACGCGCTGCTCCAGCGTGACTACAACCTGCTGCTGGCCGTCTTCATCGTGACCTCGGCCCTCGTGATTCTGTTCAACCTGATCGCCGATCTGGTCTACGCCCTCGTCGATCCCCGCATCGAGGTGGGCGCATGACCGAGATCGCCACCCGGCTGGTCCGCAACGCCGTGGGCGTGGCCGGGCTCGTCTTCCTGCTGCTGCTGGTGGTGCTGGCGCTGGCGGCGCCGCTGCTCTATCCCGGCGATCCCTGGCGCATGGTCGGCAGCCCGCAACTGCCGCCGCTGTCGCCCGGCTTCCCGCTCGGTACCGACGCGCTGGGCCGGGACGTGGCCGCCGGCGTCGTGCATGGCGCGCGCATCTCGCTGCTGATCGGGCTGGTATCCAGCCTGTGCGCCGTCGTCATCGGGACGTGCCTCGGCGCGGTGGCAGGCTATTTCGGGCGCTGGATCGACGACCTGATCATGCGGTTCACCGAATTCTTCCAGACGATCCCGAGCTTCATGCTGGCCATCGTGCTGGTCGCGATCTTCTCGCCGTCGATCGGATCGATCGTCTTCGCGATCGCCATCGTCTCCTGGCCCCCCGTCGCAAGGCTGGTTCGCGCCGAGTTCCTGTCGTTGCGGTCGCGCGATTTCGTCAAGGCGGCGGTTGTCGGCGGGCAGTCGCCCTTGCGGATCATCTTTCGCCAGATCCTGCCCAACGCCTTCTCGCCGATCATCGTCACCGGATCGCTGATGGTGGCCTCGGCCATCCTGCTCGAATCCGCCTTGAGCTTTCTCGGCCTGGGCGACCGGGAGTTCGTGACCTGGGGCTTCATGATCGGGGCGGGGCGCACGATGATCCGGCAGGCCTGGTGGCTGTCGGCCTTTCCGGGCATTGCCATCTTCCTGACCGTGCTGGCGCTGAACATGTTCGGCCAGGGCCTCAACGATGCATTGAACCCCCGGCTGGCGCGAAAGGGCAGGGCATGACCGACACGCTGCTCGACATCCGCGACCTGCGCATCGCGTTGCCGGCCGGCGCCGATCGGCCCTACGCTGTCGACGGGGTCAGCCTGACGCTGCGGCGTGACGAGATCCTGTGCATCGTCGGCGAATCCGGCTCGGGCAAGTCGCTGCTGGCCAATGCGGTGATGGGCCTGCTGCCCGGCGCGGTCCGCATCGCCGGCGGCAGCCTGCATTTCGACGGCACCGATCTCGCCCGCCTCGACCCCGAGGCCTATCGCAAACTGCGGGGCCGGCGGATCGCGATGATCTTCCAGGAGCCGATGACGGCGCTGAACCCGATCATGACGGTGGGCGAGCAGATCGACGAACTGCTGGTCGCCCATGGCATGACCGACAAGGCATCGCGCCGGCGGCGGGTGATCGACCTGCTGGCCGCGACCGAGCTGCCGGAACCGGAACTGCTCTATCACGCCTATCCGTTCCGTCTGTCGGGCGGGCAGCGCCAACGGGTTATGATCGCCGCGGCCCTCGCGCTCGAGCCGGACATCCTGATCGCCGACGAGCCGACGACGGCGCTGGACGTAACGACGCAGAAGCAGATCCTGACGCTGATCCGCGACCTGCAGGCGCGCCGGCGGATCGCCGTCCTGTTCATCACCCATGATTTCGGCGTGGTGGCCGAAATCGCGCATCGCGTGGCCGTGATGCAGTGGGGCAAGGTGGTCGAGGAGGGGGCTGCCGCCGACGTCCTCGTCCGGCCACACCATCCGTACACCCAGCGCCTGGTGGCCGCGGTACATGGCCTGTCGGCACGGCCCGAACTGGCCGCCCATGCGGCCGAGCCGCTGCTGGAGGTCGTCGGGCTCAGCAAGACATTCCGAACCAGCCAGGGCCTGTTCGTCCGGCGGCGGCGCGAGGTCCACGCGCTGCGCCAGGTATCGCTGACGATCCATCGCGGGGAAACCGTCGGGCTGGTCGGGGAATCGGGGTCGGGCAAGACGACGCTGGGCCATGCCATCGTTCGCCTGGTGGACACCGATGCCGGCGAGATCCGGTTCCGCGGTGCCGACATCCTGGCCCAGGGCGGGGCGCGGCTGCGGGCGACCCGCGCGCGCATCCAGATGGTGTTCCAGGATCCCTTCGCCTCGCTGAACCCCCGCCATAGTGTCGGGCGCATCCTGACCGAGACGCCGCGCATCCATGGCGTGGGGAAGGCCGAGGCCGAGACCCGCGCCCGCCGGCTTCTCGAACTGGTCGGGCTCGATGCGTCGGCATTCGGCCGCTACCCGCACGAGTTTTCTGGTGGCCAGCGGCAGCGCATCGGCATCGCCCGCGCCCTGGCGCTGGAGCCTGAACTGATCGTCGCCGACGAACCGGTCTCGGCGCTGGACGTGTCGGTCCAGGGCCAGGTTCTCGATCTGCTGGCCGATATTCGCAAGCGGCTGGGCCTGGCCATGCTGTTCATCACCCACGACCTGCGCGTCGCCGCCCAGGTCTGCGACACCATCGCGGTCATGCGGCGCGGTGAACTGGTCGAGATCGGCCCGGCGGCCGAGGTGTTCGGCAAGCCGCGCCATGACTACACCCGGCGTCTGCTCGCCTCGGTGCCCGGTGCCGGCTGGACCGACCGTCCCGGTACCCGGCTCACGGCTGGCTAGAGGCCGGATGTTTTCCGTCGATCGTCACTTCGCGTAGTCAACTAAAGAAAGAAGGTTCAGGGATATGAGTGTCGTCACCGTCAAGGAACAGGGCGCCGTCTCGATCATCGCGATCAATCGCCCGGAGAAGGGGAACGCGATCAGCCGCCAGGTCGCCCTGGACCTGCAGGCCGCGTTCGCCGCCTTCGACAAGTCCGACCAGCGGGTCGCCGTGCTGACCGGCGAAGGCGAGCGCGCCTTCTCGACAGGTGCCGACGTGACCGACTTGCCGGAACTGTGGCGCTGCATCCCGACTGTCGGCATCACCACCGAGAAGCCGATCATCGCGGCGACCTCGGGCTGGGTGGTCGGCGGCGCGCTGGTCGCGGTGATGATGGCCGATCTCTGTGTCGCCTCCGAGACGACCCGGTTCTCGTACCCGGAAGCCCGGCTGGGCTTCACCGGCGGCATGATCGCCGGGCTGGCCGGCCGGATCCCGCACAAGATCGCGATGGAGATCATGCTGCTTGGCAGGCCGGTCGATGCCCGCCGTGCCTACGAGGCGGGGCTGGTCAACCAGGTCGTCGCCGCTGGTACCCATGTCGATGAAGCCGTCAAGATGGCGTCGGAACTTGCCGGGTACTCGCCGATGGTGTTGAAGACCATCAAGCGCTTCGTGGTCGAGGGCGTGCTGCCGGCCGGCCCGTCCGAGCAGATGGCGCGCACCCACCGCGATCTGGCGGTGGTACGCGAGAGCGAGGACGCCCAGGAAGGCATTCGCGCCTTCAAGGAGAAGCGTGCGCCCAACTACGTGGGGCGCTGACCGGTCATGACCCGTTATCTCGTGGCCCATTGGGGCACCTATCAGGTCGACGAAGACCTGACGGTGCGTCCGCTGCCCGGCGATCCCGCGCCCTCGCCGATCGGGCTGTTCCAGACGCATCCCTCGGTCGAGGCGATGCGGGTCCGCCGTCCGTCGGTCCGCCGCTCCTGGCTCGATCGCGGGCCGGGCGCCAATCCGGAGCGGCGCGGCCTGGACCCCTTCGTCGAGGTGCCCTGGGACCAGGCGGTCGACCTGGTCGCGGCCGAATTGAAGCGGGTGATTGCCGCCCATGGCAACGAGGCGGTGTTCGGCGGGTCCTATGGCTGGTCCAGCGCCGGCCGGTTCCATCACGCGCAGAGCCAGGTCCACCGGTTCCTGAATGCGCTGGGCGGCTATGTCCGGCACGCGGATTCCTACAGCCTCGGCGCGGCGCGCGTGCTGATGCCGCATATCGTGGCGCCGATGGACGAGTTGATGGCGATCCACACGTCCTGGGATGTGCTGGCCGAGCATTGCCGCCTGTTCGTGACCTTCGGTGGCGTGCCGCTCAAGAATGCCCAGGTTTCGGCCGGCGGCCCCGTCGTCCATCGCGTGGCGGCGGGATTGCGGCGCATGGCCGAGGCGGGCGCGCGTTTCGTCAACGTCAGTCCGGTGCGCAACGACCTCGATACCGGCGCCGGCCACGAATGGCTGGCGATCCGGCCCAACACCGATACCGCGCTGCTGCTGGCCATCGCCTATGTGCTGCAGGAAGAAGGTCTGCACGACCTCGACTTCCTCGACAGCCATTGCGTCGGGTTCGACCGGTTCCTGCCTTACCTTACCGGCGCGTGCGACGGCGTTGCCAAGGACCCGCGCTGGGCCGAGGCGATCACCGGCATTCCCGCGGCGCGGATCGCCGATCTGGCGCGCGAGATGGCCGCCAGTCGCACGATGCTCAACATCGCCTGGGCGCTGCAGCGTTCGGACCATGGCGAGCAGCCCTTCTGGGCCCTGGTCACGGTCGCCGCGATGCTCGGCCAGATCGGTCTGCCCGGCGGCGGTTTCGGCGTCGGCTATGGTGCGGTCAATTCGATCGGCAGTGCCGAGGCGCGCTTCGGCGGACCGACGTTGCCCCAGGGCGACAATGCGGTGAAGGCGTTCATTCCCGTCGCCCGCATCGCCGACATGCTGCTCAATCCCGGTGCGCAGATCAGCTACAATGGCCAGACCCTGACCTATCCCGATATCAGGCTGATCTACTGGGCCGGCGGCAATCCTTTCCATCATCACCAGAACCTCAACCGGCTGCTCGAAGCGTGGCGCAAGCCCGAAACGATCGTCGTCCACGAACAATATTGGACGCCGACCGCCAAGCTCGCCGATATCGTGCTGCCCGCGACGACGAGCATCGAGCGCGACGACATCGGCTACGCGACGCGTGAAGGCCACCTGATCGCGATGAAGCGCCTGGTCGGCCCGGTGGGCGAGGCACGCGACGACTATGCGATCTTCGCCGACATCGCCGGCCGCCTCGATGCCGGCGCGCGCTTCGCCGAACAGCTCGATGTGCGCGGCTGGCTGGTCCGGCTGTACGAGGAGGGGCGCCAGCGCGCGGCCGCCACGGGTATCGACCTGCCCGCCTTCGATGCGTTCTGGGAAGCGGGCATGGCCAGCTATGGCGCCCATGCCGCGCCGGTGGTGATGTTCGATCGCTTCCGCGCCGATCCCGCCACCCATCCGTTGCGCACGCCGTCGGGCCGGATCGAGATCTTCTCCGAGACCATCGCAGGCTTCGGCTATGCCGATTGCGGCGGCCATGCCGCCTGGTACCCGCCGAACGAATGGCTGGGGGCCGAGGCGACCACCCGGTTCCCGCTGCATCTGCTGTCGGACCAGCCGACGACCAGGCTGCACAGCCAGCTCGACCATAGCCCGCACAGCCGCGCCGCCAAGGTCGCGGGGCGCGAGCCGGTCATGCTGAACCCGGCCGATGCCGCGACGCGCGGCATTGCCGCCGGCGATGTCGTCCGCATCTTCAACGATCGCGGCGCCTGCCTCGCCGGTGCGGTGGTGTCCGACGATATCCGGCCGGGGGTCGTCAAGCTGTCGACCGGTGCCTGGTTCGACCCCGGTGCCGACGGTGTCGAGAAGCACGGCAATCCCAATGCGGTCACGCAGGACCATCCGGCCTCGTCCTTGTCTCAAGGGTGCGCGGCGCAGACCTGCCTGGTCGAGATCACCCGGCATGACGGGCCGCTGCCGCCGGTGACGGCCTACGAACTGCCGCGGCTGGAATAAGGTCGCGCGTACCGACGCGATCTGCCATCCTCCCGCCCATGCGGGGGGATCGTGTCCGATAGGGCGGGGCAGGCACGGCGTCGGATCTCGACGCAGGCCTTCCTGGCAGCCCTGGTTCTGGTGCTGGTCGGGCCGGGGCTGGTGTTCACCGGCCTCCTGCTGACGCGCTATGCCGATGCCAAGCGCGAGTCTTATGCCCAGGAAGCCCGGAACATTGCGCGGCAGACCGCGAACGCGATCGATCGCGACCTCACCGGGCTCCTGAACACGTTGCAGGCGATCTCGACCTCGTCGCTGCTGATCCAGGGCGACATTCCCGCGTTTTACAATCAGGTCTCGACGGTAAGGTCGTTCATCAACGCCGATATCGGACTGCGCCTGCCCGACGGCCAGATGCTGGTCAATACCCGCCTCCCGCTCGGCGCCGGCCTGTCGCGCAGCGTGCTGCCGATCGACCAGCGGGTCATCGATACCGGCCTGCCGGTCGTGTCGGACAGCTTTGTCGGCTCGCTGTCGAAGCGGCCGCTCTTCGCCATCGTGATGGCCGTGCCGCCGAATGCGATGCCGTCCTATCTGCTGCATGTCTCGGCGCCGACCGAGCGGATCGCGGCGACCGTGCGCCAGGGCCTGCCGCGCGGCTGGGTGATCGGCGTCGGCGACAATGCCGGCAACTACATCGCCCGGTCCGATCGGCACGAGGAATTCTCCGGCAAGCCCGGCCTGCCGGCGTTCCTGCGCCAGATGGTGGGGCCCGAGGGATCGTTCGTCGGGGAAAATCCCTTCGGCGCACCGATCCTGGTCGGCTACGCCCGATCGGCGGTGGCGGGGTGGACGGTGGCGGCATCGATTTCGCAGGACGTGATCGAACAGCCGCTGCGCCGTGACCTTTTCCTGCTGGTCGTTTTCGGGGCCGGCGTGCTCGCGCTGTCGGCCCTTCTGGCCTACTGGCTTTGGGGCGCGATCGCGCGGCCCTTGCGCGCGCTGGCCGCCGCGGGGCCGGCGATCGGGACGGGCGGCGCCAGCCTCGAGATAACCAGCCCGGTGCGGGAGGTTGCCGAACTGGCCGATGTCATCCGCGCCGCGTCGGACGACCTGGTCGAGCGTTCGCTCCAGCGTGACCGCCACGAAGCCGAATTGCGGGCGAGCGAGGCGCGCTTGCGCGCCATCATCGATACGGTACCGGTCGGCATCCTGATCGCGGAGACGCCGTCGGGGCGGCTGATCGAGGGCAATCGGCAGGTCGAGGAAATCACCGGTCATCCGAACCTGGCCTCGGCCGGTGTCGAGGATTATGGCGAATGGCACGCCATTCATCCCGACGGCCGCCCGGTGGCGGTGGAGGAGTTTCCGCTGTCGCGTGTCGTCCGCGACGGCCTGCCGCGGGCCGAAATGGAATGTCTCTATCGTCGCGGCGACGGGCGCGAGATCTGGATCCGGCTGATTGCGGCGCCAATCGCCACGGGCGGCGCGGTCGTCACCATCCTCGACACCGACAAGGCCAAGCGCGCCGAGCAGGAGTTGGAATGGCGCGTTGCCGAACGTACCCGCGAACTGGGCGAGGCGAACCGCGCGCTGGTTGCCGAAATGACCCGGCGCGAGGCGGCGGAAAGCCAGCTGCGCCAAGTCCAGAAGATGGAGGCGATCGGACAGCTGACCGGCGGGATCGCGCATGACTTCAACAACATGCTGGCCGTGATCATCGGCGGTCTCGATCTCACGCGGCGCCGGCTCGGCCGTGGCGATACCGATGTCGCGAAGTTCGTCGACGCGGCAATGGACGGGGCCAGGCGTGCCGCGGTGTTGACCGGCCGGCTACTTGCCTTCTCCCGCCAGCAGCCGCTGGCGCCTGAGGCGACGGATGCGAACAGGCTGGTCGGCGGGATGTCCGAATTGCTGCATCGCTCGATCGGTGAGGCGATCCGGATGGAGACCGTGCTGGCTGCGGGCCTGTGGCGGATCCATGTCGATGTTGCCCAACTGGAGAACGTGCTGCTCAACCTCGCCGTCAATGCCCGCGACGCCATGCCCGATGGCGGCCGGCTGACCATCGAGACGGCCAATTGCCTGCTGGACGAAGACTATGCCCGCGCCCATCCCGGCGTGGTGCCGGGCCAGTATGTGATGATCGCGGTCACCGACACCGGCGTGGGGATGTCGGAGGACGTGGCGGCCCGCGCCTTCGAACCCTTCTTCACCACCAAGCCGGTCGGGCAGGGCACCGGCCTCGGGCTCAGCCAGGTCTACGGCTTCATTCGGCAGACGGGCGGCCATGTGAAGATCTACGCCGAGCCTGGCCACGGCACGACGATCAAGGTCTATCTGCCCAGGTTCTACGGCGCCGGTGAAGCCGCGCCGGCGGCCGACACCGCAGCCGTTGCGGCCGGTCCCGGTGCCGGCGAGGTCATCCTCGTGGTCGAGGACGACGAGCGTGTCCGCCAGGTCAGCGTGGCGACGCTGACCGATCTCGGCTACACGGTTCTGTCGGCCCCGGGTGGCGCCGATGGGCTCAGGTTGCTCGATTCGCGACCGGATATCGCCCTTCTGTTTACCGACATCGTGATGCCCGACATGAATGGCCGGCGGCTGGCTGACGAGGCGTTGCGGCGCCGGCCCGACCTGAAGGTGCTTTATACGACCGGCTTTACACGCAATGCCGTCGTGCACAACGGCGTGCTGGATCCGGGCGTCAGTTTCCTTCCGAAGCCCTTCACCGTCGACCAGCTCGCGACCCGGATTCGCGAGCTTCTGGACACTCGTTAGGCCGGTCGAAAAAAAAGCACGTTCCTTTGCAACCGATCCTGCCTGCCGCGCGTTGAAGCAGCGTCATGGGGGATTGGGCGTGATCGCACAACAGGTGGTCCTGTTCGAGGTGGCTGGCGTGGTTTGCGCGCTGGATCGGGCTGCCGTGCGCGAATTGTTGCCGATTCCGCGACTGTGGCGCCCGCCTGCCACCCCATCGACGGTTGCCGGAATCCTCGATCTCGGCGGCGTGGCGGTGCCGGTCCTGCGGTTGAACAGGCTGCTTGGGCTGGAGGGCCGCGAGGCGGACGAGGATGTATATCGCCATCTGATCCTGGTCGACGGTGCGGTGCCCGATCTGGCGGTGGCGCTGCTGGTCGACCGCGTGCACGACGTGGTCAAGCCCGAAAGCGCGGTCGCAGCCCCCGGCCATGTCAGTCTGAACGGCTGCGTGATCGGCGAGATTGCCCTTGGTGGCGGGCTGATTCACCTCGTCGCGGTCGACCGCATCCTGATGGCAGCCGAGCAGCAGGGTATCGCCGAACTCGGCCAGGCCGCGGCTTCGCGGCTTGCCGAATGGCGCGGGGCGGGTGGCTGATGCAGCCTTCGTCGCGTCGCAGCCGATCGAAATTGTCGCCCGACGCCGGCTTCGCGGCGCTCAAGCAGTGCATCATCGCGCGCACGGGCCATGCCTATTACCAGGACAAGGACGATCTGTTGTGGGAGCGGGTGCAGCGCCGTCTGGCTGCGACCGGCCTTGTCGACAGCACCGCCTATCTCGAGCGACTGGAGGATACCGGGCGCGACGAGGCGGAATGGGAGGCACTCGAGGCCGAGATCACCATCGGCGAAACGTTCTTCTTCCGCTATGCCGAGCAGTTCGAAGCGCTGAAGACCCGGATCCTGCCCGATCTGATCGCACGCAACCGCGATCGGCGTCGGATCAGGATCTGGAGTGCCGGCTGTGCCTCGGGTGCCGAGCCCTATTCGATTGCCATCGTCCTGCGCAACCTGCTGGGCGACGCGTGGGACGATTGGCACGTCAGCATCGTCGGCACCGACATGAATGCCGCAGCGATCGCCGCGGCCCGCCGGGCCGAATTCGGCCGCTGGGCACTGCGCAGCCTGTCGGAAGGCGAGCGGACCCGCTATTTTCGCCAGGCGAGCGCCACCACGTGGTTGCTGCGACCTGCCTGGCGCTCGGCCGTCCAGTTCGAACGGCACAATCTGCTCAGCCTGCTCGACGGCACGTCGCCGCTTCAGTTCACCGATTTCGACCTGATCCTTTGCCGCAACGTCCTGATCTATTTCCATCCGGAAATGGCGATACGGATCGTCGCGGCGCTGGGCGCCTGTCTCGTCGAGGACGGCTGGCTGCTGATCGGCCATGCCGAGCCCAATCCGGCCTTTGCGGCATTCCTGCAGCCCGTGAACCTGCCCGGCACCACCGTCTATCGGCGCGGGCCGGTGCCGGAGCCGACCGCGGTCGTCGTGCCGGCGGCCTTCGTTCCGTTGCTGCCGCCCGCACCGCCTCCCGCCGCCAGGCCGCAATTTGCACCGTCCCCGCCGCTCGCCGAGCGTTCTCGGCCGCAATCGGCTGTGTCGGCCAAGGGTCTCGACGATGTGGTGGAAGCCGTGCGGGTGCAGGCCGATCGAGGCGAGCTGGAGGCGGCGCAACGTACCTGCCGTGCCGGCCTCGAGGCCAATCCGACCAGCCCCGCCCTGCATTTCTACGACGGCCTTGTGGCCCGTGCGCTGGGCGCCGGCGATGAGGCCGAGGCTGCCTTCCGGAAGGCGATCTATCTCGATCGCGATTTCGCGCTCGCCCATCATCATCTCGGCCTGCTGCTGCTCGATACCGGCCGCGTGCGGGCCGGGCGGCGCTCGATCGGTCATGCGGCCCGGATTGCCGGCGCCATGGACGGCACGGTTCCGCTCGATCAGGGCGACGGGATGACGGCCGGCGCCCTGCGCCGTGTCGCGCGGCTGCCGCTGACATCGCCTGGGCGGGCTGGTAACGCGGCTGCGCGGTCATGAGCACGGCCGAGAAGGCGGCGGCGCGCCGCGAACGATTGCTTGACGAGCGCACGGCCCTGCTGGCGCGGCGCCGGCAACCGGCCCCGCTCCCGGCCGACGTCTTCGACGTCGTCATCTGCAACGCGGGTCGACTGGCCTGTGCTCTGCCGCTCGAGGCGGTCGAGGAAGTCCTGCCGTTTCGCCCCTGCGTGCCGGTGCCGGCGGGACCGCCGGCCCTGATCGGCCTCTACGGTCGGACCGGACGCGCCTTCAGCGTGATCGACCTGGCTGCGGCCATGGCCGGCAACCGGCAGGCGGAGATGCCGGCCGGCGGCCATTTCCTGGTTCTGCGCCGCGCCGCGCCGAGATTGGCCCTGTGGGTCGAGCGGGCCGATGGGGTGGCACGTGTCCAGCCGCTCGACGCCGAGACCGCACAGGCCGAGGCCGCCGATAGCACGGTCCGCTACGTGCGGACCCTCGATGGCGCGCGTGTGCTCGCCCTGGTCGATCTCGATCCTCTCCTTGCCACCCTTGTCCCATCCCCGACCGCCGGAGCCTGACGCCCGTGTCGATTTCCATCGCCAACCGCATTCTCATCGGTTTTGTCATCCTCATCGCCCTGACGGTGTTGCTTGGCAGCTATGCGCTGAACCAGATCGGCGTGGTGCGCGATGCCGCCAACACGATCGTCACCCGCGATCTCGACATCATGCGGCAGCTGGATGCGATCCGGGACGGCGAGCGGGCGATGCGCGAGGCGCGGCAGGATATCGTCTACGGCTACCTGATGCGCCAGCTGGGTCGCGGCCAGGCCAGCCCCGAGGATGCCATCGCCCAATGGCGCCGCCGGGCCGCCGCGGCCGAGGCGCTGCTGACCGAGGCTTCGGGCACGGTCAATGGCTATCGTGCGGCCGCGGTGTCGCCCGATCGGATCGAGGCCTGGCGACGCATCGGCCAACGTATCGGCGAAATCGGCCTCGACATCAGGCAGATGCGCGAACAGACCGATCGCCAGATCGTCGCCATCGCCGCCAACGACATTGCCGCGACGGAAACCGCGGAAAACGGCGTCTCGCAGATCGAGGATATCTTCGGAACCCATCTTGCCGGGGCCCGGGAGGCCGTAAATGGCGGGATCGTCGCCGGCCAGCGCCGCGCCGATGAAATCTACGACGACAGCCGCCTGTCGATCTGGGGGGCGCTGGCCATGGCGGCGGTAGTCGCGATCGTCATCTCGACGGCGATCCGGCTGTCGATCACCCGGCCGCTGAACGCGCTGATGGGCTTCGTCGAAAGGGTCGGGCAGGGCGATCTCGCCGGCCAGGTTGCCGCGACCGGGCGTGACGAGTTCGGCCGCCTCGGCGCCACGCTGAACGGCATGGTTGCGGGATTGAGACAATTGGCGAGGCAGAGCCGCGAGGCGACCGAGAACCTCAATGCGGCGGCGGCCGAGATCCGGGCTTCGACCCAGGAGCAATCGGCGAGTGTCGAGGAGCAGTTCGCGGCCGTGCAGGAGACCGCGGCGACGGTCGACGAGATCACCCATGCCGGCGTCCAGATCGGCAAACGGGCCCAGGACGTGATCGCCGCGGCCCAGTTGACCGCCCAGACCTCGTCCGGCGGGCTGCGCGCCGTCGAGGATACCTCGAAGGCGATGGATGCGATCCGCGAACAGGCCGAGGCCGTTGCCGAGAATATCGTGGCGCTCAGCGAAAAGACTCAGGCGATCGGCGAGATCATTGCCACGGTCAACGACATTTCCGAGCGCTCGCACCTGCTGGCGCTGAATGCCGCGATCGAGGCTGCCGCGGCAGGCGATAGCGGGCGCAGCTTTGCCGTCGTCGCTGCCGAGATGAAGCTGCTGGCCGACCAGGCCAAAGAAGCGACGAGCCAGGTGCGTGCGATCCTCGGCGACATCCAACGCGGCATCAACACATCGGTGATGCTGACGGAGGAGGCGGTGAAGCGGGTGACCGAAGGCAAGGGCCGCACCGACAGCGCCACCCGCACGATCGAGGAAATCTCGGGGCGGGTACAGGAAAGCGTGCAGACCTTCCAGCAGATCGTCGCCTCGACGAACCAGCAGCAACTCGGCATCGAGCAGGTGATGGGCGCATTGCAGAACATCCGCCAGGCCAGCCAGCAGACGGCGTCGGGTACCCGGCAGCTCGATGCCGCCGCAGGCAATCTGAGCGACCTGTCTCAGCAGTTGCTGGTCCTGGTCGAACGCTATCGCCTCTGAGGCGCCGCGGCATTGTCCAGCCTGCGCGAACAGCTTCTGGCGGCCTTCGAGATCGAGCATCGCGAACATCTCGAAGTGATCCGCCGTGGCCTGGCCGCGGCGGCGCGCGGCGTCGAGTACGACATTCGCGACGTCTTCCGCCGCGCCCATTCCCTGAAGGGGGCGGCACGTGCCGTCGATCTGCCCGCCGTCGAGGATCTTGCCCACCGGCTGGAAGCGGCACTTGCCCGCGTGCAGTCGGGGGAACTGGCGCTTGACGACGATACGCTGGCCGTATTGCACCGCGGCGTCGATGCGATCGAGGCCCTGGCCGCGGCGCCCGACGGCCAGGCGCGCGCCGATCTGGACACCGTCGCCGCACTCAGCCGGCTGGCCGGCGAGGCGCCGCCCGATCCGCCGGTCGCGTCGCCCGGCAGCGAGGAGGTGATAGCCGACGTGGAGGCCCCGGCGGAAGCCCCGGTGGCGTATCTGCGCGTCGCCGAGGAACAGGTCGCGCAGCTGTCGCGCTCGATGCATGAACTGAACGCCGAACTGCAGCGCCGTGACCTCCTGGACGACCGGCTGGAGGAAATCGCCGCCGCTGCGGCCGGGTTGCGCCGGCGTTCGTTCGGGGGCAAGGCCGCCGACCCGGCGCTGGGCGGCCTGCTGCGCGATATCGCCGCGCTCTGGCGCGACCATCGCCGGGCACGCTGGTCGTTCGGACAAGCGGTGCGGCGGCTGCAGGAGGATGTCGATGCGGTGGCGCTGGTGCCGGTGGGATCGATCTTCGGCGATTTCGGCCGGATGATCCGCGACATGGCGCGCAGCGACGGGCGCGAGGTCACCGTGTTCGTCGAGGGGACCGAGGTCGAGGCCGACCGCGACGTGCTGCAGCGCCTGAAGGATCCGGTGCTGCACCTGGTGCGCAACGCCCTCAGCCACGGCGCCGAGACGACGGCCGAGCGCGAGGCCCGGGCCAAGCCCGTGCGCCCGGAAATTTCGCTCGAATTCCGCTCGCGGGGCGGCCGGCTGTTCGTGACCGTGCGCGACGATGGCCGAGGCCCGGATCTGGTGCGGATTCAGGCGACGGCAATCGAACGCGGACTGATCGCTCGCCCGCGGCCCGGCGAAGCGCCACCCCAGGCCGATCAGCTGCTGTCCCTGGTGTTCCATCCCGGATTTTCCACCGCGGCCGCGGTCGACCACCTGTCGGGGCGTGGCATGGGTCTGTCGGTGGTGGCCGAGGCCGTCAGGCTGCTGCATGGGACCGTCCGGCTGCGCCGCGCGCGTCCCTGGGGTGCCGAGGCGCTGATTTCCGTCCCGTTGCAGGCCGCCCGCCAGCCGATCCTGCTGGTCGAAAGCGACGGCCGGTTCTATGGCCTGCCGACGCACGGGGTCGAGCGGTTGCTGCGGCTGCCGGTGGCCAGCATCGAAAATGCCGGCGAACGCCCGGCGGCACGGATCGAGATCGGCGGTCGGGACGTTATGGTCCCTGTTGTCGCGTTGCAGGCGCTGGTTGGTTCGGTGAATGCGGAGATCCCGATAGAGGCTGACATCGTCAAGGTTGCCCTGCTGCGGCGCGGCGCGCGACGCTGCGCTGTGGCCGTCGCCGCCTTCCATGACGTCCGCACCCTGACGGTCGGCGAGGCGGCGGCGATCGGCCTCGATCCCGACCTCGTATCTGGCATCGTGCTGCTCGACGAGAGCGTGCCGGCCCCGGTGCTGGACCCCGAAGCCCTGGTGGACCGCTGGATGCGCGACGAAGCGCGGCTCGCCGCCACCGGTCTCGGCCTCGTCGCCACCGAGCGGACGCCTGAGGCGGCGACCATCCTGGTGGTCGACGATTCGATCACGACCCGCACGCTGCAGAAGAGCATTCTGGAAGCGCAGGGCTATCGCGTCCTGCTCTCGGTCGATGGTATCGATGCGCTGCAGACCCTGCGTTCGGGCGATATGGCGATCGACCTGGTCGTGGCCGATGTCGAGATGCCCAGGCTGGACGGCTTTGGCCTGCTGCAGGCGATCCGCAACGATGCCCGCCTCGCCCAGATCCCGGTGATCATGATGACGTCGCGGGCCGATGCGGCCGACGTGCGGCGTGGACTCGAGCTTGGAGCCGGCGCGTATATCACCAAGCAGAAGTTCGACCAGCGCGAGTTGCTGGCGACGATCGGGCAATTGCTGTGACCGCCCGCGTCGGGGTGATGATCGTCGAGGATTCGACGGTGGTCCGCCAGCTTCTGGCCGCGACCATCGCACGGGATCCGCGTCTGGCCGTGGTGTCTGCCGTCGGCTCGGCGGAGGAGGCGCTGGCCCTGCTCGACCGCGTGCGACCTGATGTGATCTCGATGGATATCCGCCTGCCGGGCATGGACGGGCTTGAGGCGATCCGGCGCATCATGGCATCGCGCCCTACGCCGATCGTCGTCATCGCCGACAGCGTCAACGACGCTTCGCTGCGCATTTCGATGAATGCTCTGCGCGCCGGGGCATTGTCGGTGGTCGAGAAGCCCGTCGGCGTGGCGACCGAGGGCTATGAGGAGATGGCGTCGACCATCTGCACCCAGCTCTACATCATGAGCGAGGTAGCCGTTGTCCGGCGCCGCGACATCGGCCAGCCCAGGCCGATGCCGGCGACATCCGATCCGGCGGCCGACGATCTCGCGGCATCGGCGCGGCTGTCGGTGATCGGCATCGGCACGTCGACCGGCGGCCCGCCGGCCCTGGCCCGCGTGCTTGGCGCGCTGCCGTCCGACTTCCCGCTGCCGATCCTGGTGGTGCAGCACATGGGGGCCAGCTTCATGGAAGGCTTCGCCGCCTGGCTGGACGGGATCGTGCCGCCCCGCGTCGTGATCGGGCGCGATGGTCAGGTGGTGCAGGCCGGCCATGTGTACGTCGCACCGGGTGGCCTGCATCTGACGATGACGGCGGGTGGCATTCTGCGCACGTCGGCTGCGCCGCCGCTGGCCGGCCAGCGGCCGTCGGCAACCCTGCTCTTCCAATCGCTGGCACGGTCGGTCGGCGCCGGCGCGGTCGGCGTATTGCTGACCGGCATGGGCGAGGACGGGGCGATCGGCCTGCGCGACATGCGCGAGGCCGGGGCCTATACCATCGCCGAGCATGAAAGCTCGGCCGTCGTCTATGGCATGCCTGCCGCCGCCGTGCGGCTCGGCGCCGCGCGGGTGACCTTGCCGCTGGACCTGATCGGCCCGAAGCTGAAGGCGCTGCTGCCATGAGTGCCAGATTCGAGGCAGCCGGGCCGCGGCCGACCCAGGTCCTGGTCGTCGAGGATTCGGCAACCCAGGCGCTGCAGATCCGCCACATGCTCGAAAGCCGCGGGTTTGCCGTCGAGGCCGTGCCCAGCGCCGAGGCCGCGCTTGACCGCCTGAACGGCCAGTTGCCCGACCTGGTCATCGCCGACTATCACCTGCCGGGCATGAACGGCGACGAGTTGTCGCGCCAGATCCGCCTGAATGCGCGGACCCGCGGCCTGCCCCTGCTAATGCTGACCGAGGCGCGCGAACGCCACCTTGAACGGATGGGACTGGAAAGCGGCGCCGATGCCTATGTCGCGAAGTCGGCGGATTGGGACCTGATCGTCCTGCGCATGCGCGCGCTGCTGCGCCGTCGCGGCGATCAGGCCACGGTCGCCATGGCGGGCACGACGTTTCGCCGCGCCAGGGTGCTGGTGACCGACGCCAGGCCCGGCCCGCGCGACGACCTTGTCGCGCTGCTGGCGCAGGAGGGATACGACGTGCAGGCGGCGGCCGACCAGGCCGCGATCGTCCAGGCGATCGCCACCGGCGACATCGACGCCGTCATCGTCGCCATGCATGCCGACGGGGTCGACGGCATGGCGTTGTGCCGTCGCCTGAACGGCTACCGCAACATCGCCTCGCCCGGCGGCGACACGGCCACGTTCCAGATCGTCGCGATCGTCGGGGATGCGGCGATAACGCGCGAAACGCTGACCGAAGCCTTCGCCGCCGGCGCCGACGACGTCATTCCCGCCGATGCCGACGCCGAGGGGGTGCAGATCCGGATTCGCACCCTGCTGCGACGCAAGCTGATGCAGGACGAAGACCGGCGCATCGAGGCCGAGCTGCGCAACCGGGAGATAGCGATCGAGCGGGCGCGGGCGGAGGCGGCGGCGGCCGAGGCCAAGGCCAACCTGGCCGATGCGCTGGCCCAGGCCAATTCCGAACTGGGCCACGCGAACCGGTCGCTCAGGGATACGCAGGCAAAGCTGGTGCAGGCGGCCAAGATGGCGTCGCTGGGCGAACTCGTCGCCGGGATCGCCCATGAGATCAACAATCCGCTCGCCTTCATCCTGGCCCATCAGGGGACTGTCGAACGCCTGCTGGGCCAGATCGAGGCCGCCGGCGACGACGCGGCACGATTGCCCGTGCTGGCCAAGGCGCGCGACCGGCTTGGCGCGATGCGCATGGGGCTGAAGCGGATCGAGGCGCTGGTCCAGAACCTGCGCAAGTTTTCGCGGCTGGACGAAGGCGGTTTCCAGTCGATCGACGTGGCCGCGGCGATCGAAACCGTTCTGGCGCTGCTGGCGCCGAAGCTGTCCGGGCGCATCACGGTTCAGCGCGACCTGCGCGGGCCGTCCGAACTGATGTGTTCCCCGGCCTTGTTCAACCAGGTGGTGATGAACATCATCGGCAATGCGGCGGATGCGATCGGCGGTTCGGGCAACATCCGCATCTCGATCTGCCAGGATGGAGAAACCTGCGTCATCGAGATCGGCGACAGCGGTCCAGGCATTCCCGACGAGATGCGCGAACGCATCTTCGAACCCTTTTTCACGACGAAGCCCGTCGGCACCGGCATGGGTCTGGGCCTTGCCATCGCCTACGGCATCGTCCAGGCCCATCATGGCACCATCGCGATCGGCAGCGCGCCAGAAGGCGGAGCGCTGTTCACGATCGCCGTGCCGTTGAACGGCAGGCCCGCATCATGACCGTGCAAAAACCCCTTCTGCTCGCCGTCGACGACGAGCCCGACATCCTCACCGCCCTGGGCGACCTGCTCGACGATCGCTTCCGCCTGATCGTCACGACATCGCCCGAGGAGGCGCTCGCCATCGCGGGGCGCGAACCCGATATCGCCGTCATAATTTCCGATCAGCGCATGCCCGGCCTGACCGGCGACGAATTCCTCGCGCGGGCGCGGACGCTGACCGATGCCGAGGCGATCCTGCTGACCGGCTACGCCGATCTCGGCGCCGTGGTCGGGGCACTGAACCGTGGCGGCATCGTCGGCTACGTCACCAAGCCCTGGGACCCGGACACGCTTCGCAGCATGGTGATCGGGGCCCATGCCCGCTGGCAACTCGCCCGCGACCTGGCGGTCGAACGCGACTTGCTGCAAGGGTTGCTCGACCATGCCGGCGGCGCGATCTCGTTCAAGGACCGCGAGGGCCGTTTCGTCCGGCTGAACCAGGAAAAGGCAGGGATCCTCGGCTACGATCGCGACCAGCTGGTCGGCCGCGCCGAAACCGACTTCCTGGGGCCGGCGCGGGCGGCTGAACTGGCGCGGGCCGATGCGGTGGCGGTGACGGCACGCGGACGTACCGAGCAGGTCGAGGAGCGGCGTGCCGGTGCCGGCGCGCGCTGGTTCCAGGTCCAGCGCATCCCGATCATCGATGCGGCCGGCGAGGTCGCGCATCTGGCGACCATCGAGCGCGACATTTCGGACCAGCGGGTAATGGAAGCCCGGCTGCGCCAGGCCGACAAGATCAAGGCACTGGGTACGCTTGCCGGCGGGATCGCCCATGATTTCAACAATCTGCTGACCGCGATCCTCGGCAGCCTCAACCTGGCCCTGCGCAAGCTGCCGCCGGACGAGCGGTTGAAGCGGCTGCTCGAGAATGCGCTGACCGCAGCCAATCGCGGCACCTCGCTGACCCAGCGCCTGCTGACCTTCAGCCGCCGCCAGGATCTGGCCCCCCGCATCGTCGATGCCAATGCGGTGATCACCGGCATGAGCGATCTGGTGCTGCGCACCATCGGCGCGCTGAACCGGGTCGAGCATGACCTGGCGCCCGAACTGTGGACCACGGTCGTCGATCCCGAGCAGCTCGAGCTGGCCCTGCTCAACCTCTGCATCAACGCGCGCGACGCGATGCCCGATGGCGGTGTGATCACGGTGACGACGCGCAACCGCCACTTGCGTGACGGCGAGGTGGCCGAGGTTGCCGCCGGCGACTACATCGCCATCGCGGTCGCCGACAACGGCTGCGGCATACCGCCCGACGTGATGGAGCACGTCTTCGAACCGTTCTTCACCACGAAGGACGTGGGGCAGGGCACCGGTCTCGGCCTTGCCATGGTCCATGGTCTGGCCCAGCAGTCGGGGGGCGGTGCCGCCATCACCAGCGAACCCGGCAAGGGAACGCTCGTCGAGTTGTTCTTCCCGCGGTCGATCGGGGTGGTCCAGGTCGAGGAGAAGGCGCCCGAGGCGGGCGCGGCCGCGGCATCGCCCCGACGCATCCTGCTGGTCGACGACGATCCGGAAGTGCGCGAGGTCGTGGCGGAACTGTTGCTGGACATGGGGCACGACCTGATCGAGACCGCCAGCGGTGCGGCGGCGTTGAGCGCGCTGGCGCAGGACGACCAGGTCGATCTGGTCATTGCCGATCTGGCGATGCCCGGGATGACCGGTTTCGAATTCGCGACGGCGGTGCGTGAACGCTGGTCCCACCTGCCGATCCTGATGGTCACCGGTTACGCCGACATCACCAAACTGCCCAGCCTGCCCGGCGAGTTCGCGCTGCTGCACAAACCGTTCGAGCAGGCCGAGTTGCGCCTGCGGATCGCCGAGTTGACCCGCAAGCCCTAGGCGTTGGACTTCAGGAAGCCCACGAGCACCGAGAGGAACCAGTCCACTTCCTCGGGCGTGTTGTAGTGGGCGAGACCGACGCGGACGACGCCGCCATCCTCCAGGATGCCCATCGCCCGGCAGGGTTCGATGGCGTAGTTGTGGCCATGCCACAGATAGATGCCCTTACCGGCCATGTGGCGGGCGATCGCCTCGGTGGCGACGCCGGCGGCGCGGAACGAGACGGTCGGGACCCGGCGGCCGAACGCTGCCGGATCGGTGATGCCGTAGATCCTGATGCCGTCGAGTGCCTGCAGCCCGGCGATCAGCCGCGTCGTCAGCGCCAGATCGTGATCGGCCATCGCGCCGATGCCGGCGATGATCTGGTTTCGGCGGCAGGCCCCCGGGACCTTGCCGAACTGCTGGCCGACCCAGGCGTAGTATTCGATCGCGCCGCGGATACCCGCCAGTTCCTCGCGGTTGGTGGTGCCGGTGACGAACTTGGAGGGCAGGGTATCCTTGGCCGGCCGAACCTTGTAGGCCGTCAAGCCTTCGAGCAGTTCGCGCCGGCCCCAGGCGAGGCCGTAATGCGGCCCGAAGAACTTGTAGGCGGAGCAGACCAGGAAATCGCAGCCCAGCGCCTGAACGTCGATCACGCCGTGCGGCGCATATTGCACGGCATCGACATAGACCAGGGCACCGACCTCATGCGCCATCCGTGAAATCGCCGCGATGTCGTTGACCGTGCCGGTCAGGTTGGAGGCATGGCCAACCGCGACCAGCCTGGTCCGCTCGCTCAGCAGCGAGCGGAGGCGCGCAAGATCGAATTCGTAGGTATCAAGGTCGAAATCGAGCCACCGGACAACCAGGCCGCGATCCTCGGCCAGCATCAGCCAGGGCGAGACGTTGGCGTCGTGGTCCATGCGGGTGACCACGATCTCGTCGCCCGGGCGGAAGGTCCGGCCCAGCGCGCGCGACAGCGCGAAGGTCAGGGTGGTCATGTTCTGGCCGAAGAAGATTTCGTCGGGGTCGCGGGCATTGACGAAGTCGGCCGCCGCCCGATGCGCCTCGGCCACGTCCTCGACCGCCAGCACCGAGGTGGTGAACAGCCCGCCCAGATTGGCATTGCGGTGAACCATCGATTCGACCATGCGGTCGATCGCCATGCGGGCGACCTGCGTGCCGGCCGGATTGTCGAAGAACACGGCCGCCCGATCGCCCTCGCGGCGGGTCAGGCCTGGAAATTGCGCGCGAACGGCATCGACGTCGTAGTTCAAGACCGGATCCTCCGCTGGACATAACCTCGCCCGACCATTCTCATGGCGCCGGGCGGGCCGCCATCGGCCCAAAGGATGACGGCGATGGGTATCCAGCAGGAGGCGCTTGAAGGTTTCGGCCGGGCGGTGGCGCGGTTCGACCAGGCCGGTGGCGCGGCAGCACTGATCGAGGCGTTGCGGCTGGTCGTGCCGTTCCAGTCGGCGGTTTCGGTCGTGTTCCGGCCCGACGCCCGGCCGGTCTATGTCCACGACACCTTCCGCGAGGCGTCGGCGAAGGAGGCGATGGAGCGTTTCATGTCGTCGACCTATGTGCTGAATCCGATCTACGGCGCGGTGCGCGGCGGGCTGGCGCCGGGCGTCTACCGCATGCGCGACCTGGTGCCCGATGCCTATTTCGATTCAGACCTGCACCGACATCTCGAAGTACGGCGGACGGCACGGGAAGAGCTCGGCTATATCACCCATGGCTGGCCCGAGGGGCTGGAGGAACTGGTGATCGCGATCGGCCTGCCCGGCGGCTGTGTCGGCGAGATCGGGTTGGCGCGGCCGAGGTCCACGGGATTCGACGACGATTGCGTCGCTGCCGTGCGCCTCGTGTTTCCGCTGGTCGCGGCGATCTTCGCCCGGCTGTGGTCGACGCTGGAAAAGCCACTGGTGCGTAGCGAGGCCGATTTCGACGCAGGGGTCCTGACCCCGCGTGAGCGCGAGGTGGCATTGATGATCCTGAAGGGCCATTCCGGCGAATCGATCGCCCTGAATCTCGGGCTGTCGCTGGCGACGGTGAAGACCCATCGCCAGCGTCTCTACGCCAAGCTCGGCATTTCTTCGCAAGGCGAGCTGTTCGCCTGCTTCATGGCACGCAACGGCCGGTGACGGTCACTCCGCCGGCTTGTTGAACGCGGGATCGAACGCCCGGGTCGCTTCGACGAACGGCTCGGGCTTGTCGGTGGTCCAGACCTCGCCCCACAGATGCCCGGCGCCGGTGATCTGCAGCGTATCGCCGGAGATGAAACGGCCCGCCGGGCCGCCGACATAGAGGATCGCCTCGGCCACGTCCCAGGGGGTGCCTACCGTGCGCAACGGATTGGTGTTGGCGTACCGGTTGCGCACATGCGGCTGGTAGACTGCCCAGCCTTCGGACCGGATGGCGCCCGGCGCCACGCAGTTGACGCGGATGCCGAGCGGCCCCCATTCGACCGCCACCGCCTCGGAGAAGGCGATGACGCCGGCCCGGGCCGCCACCGAATGCGCGACGTGATGCAGACCGCGCGGGGAAACCACCACGTTGACGATGCTGCCGCCCGTCGCTGCCTTGCGCCAGCGCTGGGCGGCGCATTGCATCATGTGGAAGGTGCCGTCCAGGTTGGTCTCGATGACCGCCTTCCAGCCCTTCAGGCTGTAGTCGATCGCCGGCTGGGGGAACTGGCCGCCGGCCGAATTGACCAGCAGGTCGATCCGGCCGTGGCGGTCGAGGACCTGGTCGAACATCGCCTCGACCGTCTCGCGCTTGCGGATGTCGACCACGGCCGTGTCGCAGGCCAGGCCGTGGGCGGCCATCCCGGCCGCGACGGCGGCGAGCTTTTCCGTGGTCCGGCCGGTGACGATGACCTTGGCCCCCAGGCGCGCGGCGACCCAGGCGGTGGTGCGGCCGATGCCGCTGCCGCCGCCCGAGACCATCACGGTCAGCCCGTCGAGCAGCCCGGCGGCCAGGCTGCAGCGATGTCCGGCCAGCGCTTCGTCGGTATAGCCGAGGGGTTCGGCTTCGGTCATTTCAGCAACTCGCCGCTGATGATCAGCTTGCGTACCTCGGTCGTGCCGGCCCCGATTTCCAGCAGCTTGGTCGCCCGGAACAGCCGGTTGATCTCGGCCTCCCAGATATAGCCCGAGCCGCCATGGATCTGCACGGCATCGTCGAGCACCTTGTTCATCGTCTCGGCGGCATACATCACCGATGCCGCGGTCAGCGCATGCACCGCGCCGCGTCCGCCGCCGCCGACCTCGAGCTCGTTGACCGCGGCCAGCACGCGATAGGTGAAGGTGCGCATCGTCTCGACCCGCACATACATTTCGGCCAGTTTCGACTGGATCATCTGGAATTCGCCGATGGCCTTGCCGAACTGCTTGCGGGTCTTGGCGTAATCCAGGCTCAGCTCCAGGGCCCGTTCGGCGATGCCGAGGCAGATCGGCGAGATCATCGCCCGTTCGAGGTCCAGGCCGGACATGACGACCGAGACGCCCCGATTCTCCTCGCCCACCATGTTCGCGGCCGGCACCCGGCACTCGTCGAAGACGAGTTCCGCCGTCTGGCTGCCGCGGAAACCCATCTTGATCAGCTTCTGGGCCACCCGGAAACCCGGAAAATCCTTTTCGACGATGAAGGCCGAAATGCCGTGCGCGCCCTTTTCCGGCGCCGTCTTGGCATAGACCAGCAACACATCGGCCACGGGCCCGTTGGTGATGTAGAGCTTCTGGCCGTTAAGAACGTAGTGGTCGCCGTCGCGCCGCGCCGTCGTCCGCATCGAGCCCAGCGCGTCCGAGCCCGCGCCCGGTTCGGTCAGGCCGAGAGCACCGACGGTGCGGCCGGCGCAGAGGTCGGGCAGGTACTTGCGTCGCAACGATTCGCCGGCATTGCGGAAGATGTTGTTCAGGCACAGGTTCTCGTGCGCGACCCAGCACAGGCCGAGGGCATGGTTCCAGCGCGAGAACGCCTGGAGGATCAGGCCCGAGGTCATCAGATCCGACCCGACGCCACCATAGGCCGGATCGACGGTGATGCCGAAATAGCCGGCGCCGCCAAGCTTGGCGAAGGCTTCGGCCGGCCACCATTCCTCATTGTCCATGCGCTCGGCCAGCGGATAGAGCTCGGCCCGGGCATAGCGGTCGGCAGCATGCAGGATTTCGAGCTGATCGCTCGTCAGGTCGAACTGCTGGCTCACTTGATATCTCCTCCCACGGATCGGTTGCCGGTACAGTAGTGAGTGAAATTCACTATGTCCAGAGTCGCCGCATTTCGCTGCTGCGAAACCGGTTCAGGCCAAAGTTTGACCATTGACAGCGTTCCTGGATATGGCAGTAATGAAGTCAATTCATTAACTGGGGAGCCGGTCACGGCCATGCCATTCTCCACGGTGCTGGTCGCCAATCGCGGCGAGATCGCCTGCCGGATCATCCGGACCCTGAAGGCTCAGGGCATCGCATCGGTCGCGGTCTATCATCACGAGGACCGCAATGCGCCGCATGTCGCGCTGGCGGACCGGGCGGTCGAACTGACCGGCGCGGTGCCGGTACAGGCCTATCTCGATGCGGCGCAGATCATTGCCGCCGCCCAGGCGACCGGGGCGCAGGCGCTGCACCCCGGTTATGGCTTCCTGTCGGAGAATGCGGGCTTTGCCGAGGCGGTGGCCGCGGCCGGCATCGTCTTCATCGGCCCGGATGCCGAAGTCATCAGGCTGATGGGCGACAAGATCCGCTCGCGGCGCTTTGCCGCCGAACACGGCGTGCCGATCGCGCCCAGCGTGATCCTCGGCGACGATCTCGAGGCGGCGATGGCCCAGGCCCGCGACATCGGCTTTCCGCTGCTGATCAAGGCGTCGGCGGGCGGCGGCGGCAAGGGCATGAAGATCGTGCGGGCCGAGGCCGAGCTGGCCGACAGCATCACGACCGCGACGGCGGAGGCCAGGCGGTATTTCGGAGACGGTCGCGTCTACGCCGAGCGGTTGATCGAGCGTCCGCGTCATATCGAGGTCCAGGTGCTGGGTGACGGCGAGGGCCGCGTCCTGCATCTCTACGACCGGGAATGTTCGCTGCAGCGGCGCTATCAGAAGATCGTCGAGGAAGCGCCGGCACCGGGCCTGCCGGAAGGCCTGCGGGCCGAGATCTGCGCCGCTGCCGTCCGGCTGGCCGGGGCCGCGCGCTACCGGAATGCCGGCACGGTGGAATTTATCCTGACGCCGCAGGGCGACTTCTACTTCCTGGAGATGAACACGCGCCTGCAGGTCGAGCATCCGGTGACCGAACTGATCCTGGGCCTCGACCTTGTCGCGCTGCAACTGCGGGTCGCCGGCGGCGAGGGCCTCGGTCTGGCGCAGGAAGACCTGAAGCCGCACGGCCACGCCATCGAATGCCGGATCTGTGCCGAGGAGCCCGGGCGCGATTTCCGGCCCGCGACCGGCCGCATCGGCGTCCTGCGCCTGCCGGCGGGCGAGGGCGTACGCTTCGATGGCGGGATTCGCGAGGGGCAGGCGGTCACGCCGGCCTTCGACTCGATGCTGGCCAAGCTCGTCGCCTTCGGCGCCACGCGCGACGAGGCGGCCGCGCGGCTGGCCGCGGCTCTCGACCAGATGGTGCTGTTGGGCGTGCCGACCAATGCCGACTACCTCGGCCGCATTCTGCGCCATGACGCGTTCCTGGCCGGCCGGCTGCATACCGGCTTCCTCGGCGATCATGCCGGCGACCTCGCCGCACCGGCACCCGACGCCGGCACGGCCGCCGCCGTGCTCGCCGCGGCCGCCCTGGCCCAGCCCGATTTTCGCAATGTCGCCTTCGGCGTGCCCCCGCTGCACGCCGCGATCGGCCATTGGCGCAACTGAGGATCCGACCCATGGCCTATCGCTTCAACCTGGACGGCCAGCCGGTGGCCCTCGACATCCGGCATCGTGTTCCCCGTCTCGGCCTGGCCATCGACGATGTCGTCGCCGACGTCACCGAGGTGCCGGCGGAGGGCGCGGCCTTCGAACTCGTCGTCGACGGCCGGGTCCGCCGCGGCTGGCGCTGCATCGTCGGCCAGGACATCCATGTGCGGCTCGATGGGCGCAGCTACGTGGTGCGGCGCACCGATCTCGACTTTGCCGAGGGTGGGGGCGGGGCGGCTGGCAACGACATCCGGTCGGACATGCCGGGCACAACCATTGCCCTCCATGTCGCCGTTGGCGATGCGGTCGAGGAAGGTCAGCGGCTGCTGACGATCGAGAGCATGAAGTTGCAAATGACGATCGCGGCCCATCGGGCCGGACGGATTGCCGCGCTGCATGTCGAGGCGAACGCGACCTTCGAACGGGGCGCGGTGCTGGTGTCGCTGGCACCGGCCGAGGGGGAATGACCATGGGCGTCATCAGGTCGGCGATCGATACGGGGTCGGAGGAATTCCGCCAGCGCTATGCCCACAACCGCAAGCTGGTCGGGATATTCCGCGACCGCCAGCAGGCGGCGCGTTCGGACCGCCCGGCCCGCGACATCGAGCGGCTGCGCAAGCACGGCAAGATGCTGCCGCGCGAGCGGCTGGAAAAGCTGCTCGATCCCGGCACGCCGTTCCTGGAACTGTCGTCGCTGGCGGGAAACATGGCCTATGGCGGCGAGGCGCCGGGGGCAAGCTGCATCACCGGCATCGGCATCGTTTCCGGCCGCGAGGTGATGATCCATGCCGACGACGCGTCGGTGAAGGGGGGCGCCTGGTACCCGCTGACCGTCAAGAAGATCGTGCGCTGCCTGGAGATCGCGCTGGAGAACCGGCTGCCGGTCGTTCATCTCTGCGATTCCGCAGGCGGCTTCCTGCAATTGCAGTCGGAAGTCTTCCCCGACAAGCACATGGCCGGACGCATTTTCCGGACGCAGTCGCTGTTGAGCAAGGCCGGGGTCAAGCAACTGGCCCTCGTCTTCGGCCATTGCACCGCGGGCGGCGCCTATATTCCCGCGCTGAGCGACTACAACGTCATCGTCCGTGGCACCGGTGCGGTGTTCCTGGCCGGACCGCCGCTGGTCAAGGCGGCGACCGGCGCGATCGTATCGGCCGACGACCTGGGTGGGGCCGATCTGCATACCCGCACCAGCGGCACCTGCGACTATCCGGCGGCGACCGAGGACGAGGCGATTGCGATCGGCCGCGAGATCGTCGGTCAATGGGAGCGGCCGCGCAAGACGATCCTCGAGCGCGATACGCCGGAGGCGCCGCTCTACGATCCCGACGAGCTCTACGGCATCATTCCGGACGGCATCAAGAAGGGCTATGACAGCCGCGAGGTGATCGCCCGGCTGGTCGACGGCAGCCGCTTTCACGAATACCAGCCTGCCTACGGCACGACGCTGATCTGCGGCTACGCCAATCTCTGGGGCTATCGCGTCGGCATCCTCGCCAACAACGGCGTGCTGTTCAACGACAGCGCCCTGAAGGGCGCCCATTTCATCGAGCTGTGCAACCAGAACAACACGCCGCTGATCTTCCTGCAGAACATTACCGGCTACATGGTCGGGCGCGAGTACGAGGCCGCGGGCATCACCAAGGACGGGGCCAAGATGATCATGGCCCAGGCCTGCAGCCATGTGCCGAAGTTCACCGTGATGTGCCACGCCTCGTTCGGGGCCGGCAACTACGGCATGTGCGGCCGCGCCTTCGACGGGCGTTTCCTGTTCACCTGGCCGAACCACCAGATCGGCGTGATGGGCGGCGAGCAGGCGGCCAACACGCTGCTGGAGGTCAAGTTGCGTCAGCTCGAACGCAATGGGATCGATCCGTCGGAAGATCAGCTGCGGGCGTTGCGCGAGGAAACGCTGAAGGCCTACGACGACCAGGTCTCGGCCTATTACTCGACCTCCGAACTGTGGGACGACGGCATCCTCGACCCGGTCGATACCCGCAACGCCCTTGGCATCGCCTTGTCCGCGTCGCTGAACGCGCCGTTCGCCGAGCCGGGCTACGGCGTCTTCCGGTTCTGAGCGGCGACCGCCGCCTCCAGGCGGTCGGCCAGCCTTTCCAGCCGGGCGATCGGGCTCATCATCGGGTCGGGCGCAGCCTCGGGCTTCGCCGCCAGGCCGCGATAGACGATGTCGGTAATGCGGTCGGCCGTCGCATCGACCTCGAAGTCGCCTTCGCCGCGGACGAAGGCCCAGGTGTAGTGCTCGATGCAGCCGTAGATCATGTCGCGGACCAGATTGGCGGGCACATCGGCGCGGAACTCGCCGGCGGCGACCGCCTCCTTCACCACTGCGATCACCCGCGAGGTGTAGCGCCGGTTCAAGGCGAACAGCGTCGTCGATCGATAAGCCGGGTTGGGGCGGAATTCGGTAAAGACCAGGCGGCTCAGCGCCGGTTCGCCGTGAATCGTCGACAGGTGATGCCAGATGATATACCGCAGCCGGTTCCAGGTGCCGCGTACCGACGGGAACTGGCTTTCGTCGTCGGCGAGAAATCCGCCGTACCAGTGCTCGACCACCTTCGTCAGCAGGTCGCGCTTGTTCTCGAAATAGCGATAGATCGACCCTTCGACGACGCCGGCGCGCTCGGCAATGTCGGAGATCAGCGCGTTCTCGTAGCCCGACTGGGCAAAGACGGCGCGCGCCGCTTCGAGTATTTCCGCCACGCGCCGTTCGCGGGGTAGGCGGTTGACCTGACGGCGCCGCGCGGGCTGCTGCATCCATCGTCCTCGATGATTCGACGCCTACGGGTTTAGCGGTCGCTCGACCCCGCGTCAAATCATCGGGACGATGGCCCGTCGGCTCAGTGGCGGCGGGTGAACAGGCTGGCCACCAGCGCACCGGCGACGAACGCCGCAGCAACCGCGGTCACCGGCTGCTTCCTGATGTTCTCGCCGAGGATGTCGGCCGCCTTCTTGCCGTCCTTGCGCAACGTGGCGGCGCGGGCCTGCACCTCGTCGCCGATTGTGTTCAGCTCTTCGCGAACGGCGGAAATCTTGCCCGCGGCGGTGTTGTAGGCGGACGAGGCGGTGCTGGCGACGGACATGGCGATCGTTCTCCGGGATGGGATTGAAGCTCCTCCACAAACCGCCGAAAGACGCGGCGGTTCCGTTCCGCCGTCTGGACAAATTGGAAAGGACGTTGTATGAACTGTCATAAATAGAACATAAATTCCATGTAGGCTGCGGGCCGCGTGGAGTTGGGGGGAGTTGGTTTTGCCTGAGATGCTCGATGTCGAGGCGCTTTCGGTCGCCTACGGCGCCAACCGGGTTCTGCACGGCGTCTCGCTCAGCGTGCCGAAGGGCGAGATGATCGCCCTGCTCGGATCGTCCGGCTGCGGCAAGACGACGCTGCTGCGGGCGATTTCGGGGTTCACCGCGGTCGAAAGCGGCATCATCCGGCTGGCCGGCCGGGATGTGACCAAGCTGCCGCCGGAGAAGCGCGATACCGGCATGGTCTTTCAGTCCTATGCCTTGTGGCCCCATATGACGGTGGCGCAGAACATCGGCTACGGGCTGAAGCTGCGGGGCAAGTCGAAGTCGGACATTGCCGCCGCCGTGACGCGGCTGACCGGCATGCTCGGCCTGGCGGGCCTCGAACAGCGGCCGGTCACTCAGCTTTCCGGCGGGCAGCGTCAGCGTGTCGCGCTCGGCCGGGTGCTGGCGATCAACCCGTCGCTGCTGCTGCTCGACGAGCCGTTGTCCAATCTCGACGCCCGCATTCGGCTGAAGGTGCGGCATGAGATCAAGGCGATCCAGCGCGAACTGGGCCTGACCGCCGTGATGGTCACCCATGACCGCGAGGAAGCAATGGTGATGGCCGACCGGATCGTCGTGATGGCGGATGGCCGGATCAGTCAGATCGGGACGCCGGAAGATGTCTATCTGCGTCCCGCCAGCGCCTTCGTCGCCCGTTTCATGGGGGCCGAGAACCATCTGCGCATGACCGCCCGTCGCGGCGATGGCGGCATTGCGGTTGCGGCCGGCCCGGCCAATGGGCCGGCAATGCTCGCCGACCGTCCCGGGCTGGCGATGGGGGTGGTCGACGCCTTCTTCAGGGCGGAGGCCGCCACCTTGGTGGATCTCGGCCACGAGACCCGCAACGGCATCCTGCTCGCCGGCCGCATCGTGCAGTCGAGCTATCCCGGCGGCACCTATCGCTATGCGGTGGCCGTCGGCGACGACCAGTACCTGATCGACGATATCGTCCGCCGCAGCCCAGGCGATGCGGTGGCCGTTCATCTCCCCGACGACGCGCTCTACCTGTTCCCACCCCAAGCCGAGGCGTGAAAGGACATATTCCCATGCGTCCCATCCTGACCTTCGCGGCGCTCGCCGCGTTCCTGCTGCCGGCCATGGCGGCAAATGCCCAGACGCTGAACGTGATCACCGCGGGCAGCCAGAACATGGTCGACTATGTGAAGGACTATCTCGGGCCGAAGTTCGAAAAGGCCCATCCGGGCGTCAAGGTCGTGTCGGTCGGTACCGGCGAGGGCGATGCCGGTTCGCAGAAGATCTACGAGAAGCTGAAGGCCCAGGAGAACAACGCGAGCTGGGATATCGACGTCGCGGTGATCCATCAGAAGATCGGCGGGGTGATGGCGCGCGAAGGCATGCTCGAATCCTATCGCGACAAGATCTCGACCTCGAAGCTGGTCACCCGCGACACCGCGTCGAACGCACTGGGCAACGACGTCGGTGGCTATGTGATGCCGATGTTCCACAGCCAGACCGCGATCGCCTACAACCCCGCGCTGGTACCCAACCCGCCGAAGAGCTACGAGGAGCTCGACGCCTGGGCGCGCAAGAACCCGAAGGCCTTCGGCTATAACGGCATCAAGGGCGGCATGTCCGGCGTCAGCTTCGTGGTCGGCTGGGTCTATGCCTTCTCGCCGGGTGCCGGCCAGCTGATGACCGGCCCGTTCGACCCGAAGGTCGAGGCAAACTGGGATCCGGCCTTCGCCAAGCTCAAGGATTTCAACAAGTACGTGACCTTCACCCCGGGCAACGCCGGAACGCTCGACCTGCTCAGCCGCGGCGAGATCGCGATGGGGCCGGTGTGGGTCGACATGTTCTATTCCTGGATGGCCGACGGCAAGCTGCCGCCCAATCTCGGCATCATCCTGCCGGCGCCGGGCATGCCGGGCCAGCCGATGTACTATGTGATCCCGAAAAAGGCCGCCAACGAGAAGCTTGCCCGCGAGTTCATCGAACTGGCGACCAGCCCTCAGGTCCAGGCCGAAGGCATCGTCGAGCGGTTCAACTGGTACCCGGGCATCGACGCGGTCAACGTGCGCACCCAGCTGCCGCCGGCGACCTGGGGCAAGCTGTTCAAGGAAGTCAGCCCGAACGACTTGGCCGAGCGCGGCAAGCCCTTCCCGATCGAGGCCTATTTCAACGGCATCCTGAAGGGCTACGAGACCAAGGTCATCAACTGACCATCCGTTCCCGGCGGCCGTCGCGGCCGCCGGGCCTTTCCAAGCGAGCGCCATGACCGAGAATCGCCTGACCAATCTGCTGCTCGTCGCCCCGGCCCTGCTGCTGGTGGTCGGGCTGTTCCTCTACCCGCTGGGCTACTCGGTCGCGGGTGCCTTCCTGACCAAGGACGGCCGCGGGACGCTCGAGGGGTTCCTCAACGTCTACCAGCTTTATTCCACCGACATCCTGTTCACGGTGGTGATCATCGGCATCGCGACGATCCTGGTCGGGCTGGCCTCGGTCGCGATCGGCGGGTTCCTGGTGCTGGGCACCAGCCCGGTGCTGGTCGGCTTCCTGAAATGGCTCTACCGCTGGCCGCTGTTCATTCCCTTCGTGGTCGCAGGCCAGTGCATGCGCGCCTTCCTGGCCAAGAACGGGCTGATGAACAATACGTTCGTGTCGCTCGGGCTGATCGAGCCGCTGCAGGCGCAGAGCCTGCTGGACTGGCGCGGCGTCATCATCGCCTTCGTCTGGAAGCAGACGGCCTTCGCCGCGTTGCTGGTGGCCGGCGCGATGGCCGCGCTCGACCGCTCGACGATCGAGGCGGCCCAGGACATGGGGGCCTCGCGGCCGCGGATCCTGGTCGAGATCATCGTGCCTCAGATCCGCCAGACGCTTGCCGTCACGCTGGTCCTGTCGTTCGTCACCATGCTGTCGGTGCTGTCGGTGCCGATGATGGTCGGGTCGGGCACGCCGACGATGATCACGGTCGACATGGCCTTCCGGATCAATTCCTACGGCGACTACACGACCGCGAACGCCCTGGGCCTGGTTTCGATGGTCCTGGCCGGCTCGGTCGCCTGGATCTACCTGCGCCACAGCCTGCGGGAAGGACAGCCGCGATGAAGCCGCTCCGGCTCGGCCTGCAGGGCCTGATTCTCGGTATCGCCGCCTTCTTCATCCTCGGACCTGTGGTCAACCTGGCGCTGTGGGCGGTCGCCGAGCAGTGGTTCTTCCCCCACAAGCTGCCGCTGGTCTACGGGTTCAAATATTGGGAGACGGTGTTCCGCCCGACCGGGAACGCAGTCGGCTCGCTGGTCACCTCGATCCTGATCGCGTTGTGGACCGTGGTCGCCTGCCTGGCCGTCTCGATCCCGGCAGGGTATGCGTTGGCGCGGCGCTCGCTGCCGTTCCGGGCGCTGCTGATGCTGGCCTTCCTGCTGCCCCAGGCCTTTCCCTCGGTTGCCGTCTACATCAATGTCGCCCGCATCTTCTATTCGCTGGGGCTGAACGGGACGATCGCCGGCGTGGTGCTGGTCCATACCGTCCACGCGCTGGTCTATTCGGTGTGGATCACCACCGCCGCGTTCGCCGCCGTCGATCGCGACCTGGAGAGCGCCGCTCGCGACCTGGGCGCCGCGCCGCTGCGCGTGTTCATGACGGTGACGCTGCCGCTGGCCGCCCCCGGGGTCATCGCTTCGGCTATTTTCGTGTTCCTGGAATCGCTGGACGAATTCACCGGCACCTATTTCGTCGGCGTGCCTGATGTCACGACCCTGCCGCTGCTGATGTTCAACGCGTCGATGCAGGGCAATTATCAGATCGCCTCGATCACCGCGCTGATCCTGCTGGTTCCCTCGATCGCCTTCATGCTGGTGGTCGAACGCTTCCTGAAGGCCGACGTGCTGGCCAAGGTCGGCGCCTGACCTACGGCGCCGTGCCGCCCAGCGCGACATGGACCTCCAGCAGGCGGACATACTCGCTGTCGCCCTCGATGGCGGGCAGGGTGATGCCGTTCGGACCCGGCAGATTGCAGACCTGCTGCAGCGTGGCGCTGCCGTCGCCGTGCTTCAGCAGGCGGACGATGTCGAAGATGGTGCGGAAGCCGACGGCCTGCAGCGCCTGAAAGCGCGCTGCCTTGACCAGCACCAGGAGCTGCGCCTGGCCGATCCAGTCGACGATTTCGCTGAGCGGCAGGGCTGCGGCCTCGAATACGGCGATCGGGTTGGCATGGGCGAGGTCGGCGGCGCTGTCGACCGAAAGTTCGCGCATGCGGAAGGCGAGACCGGGCGAAATGCCTTCGATCAGGTCGAGCGGGAAATCCTCGGAATGGGCAGGGGCGCGCAGCACCGCTTCGAACTTCTGCGCGATGAAGGACAGTCCGCGCTCGGGAAACATGCCGATGACGAAGGCGAGGACCGGCAGCGGTCCCAGGGCCGTGATCGTCGCATCGCCGGCGACCAGGTGGCGCATGACGATCGCCACCAGCACGGCGACGGCCAGGCGGATCACCAGGCGATTGAAGGTCGAGGGGAAGAGCTGCATCGAGGTCGCACGATCGAAGATCGCGGTGAAAGTCCAGACCATCCAGCCCAGGAAGGCGAAGGCGGCCACGATGATGGTCTGGGTCTGGTAGGCGTTCAGATCGCCGGCGGGATCGGCGCACTGCCCGCCGCACAGCAGGTAGTAGGTGCCGCCATCGATGCCGGTGGTGGTCCACTTGCTGCCGTCCAGCAGCAGCATCGACATGAAGATGTTGAGCACGGTCAGGAACGCCAGCGGCAGGACATAGCGCACACCTCCGACGCGACTGGCCGACCGTTCCTGAAACTGAAACGAGATCGTGGTGACAAGGGCCGGATAAGTGTCGCGGAGCGCTTGCAACCGGATTGCCGCGGCCTTGCGGATGCCGATCACGGCTGCAATGGCGAAGAACGGGATCAGCGCGGTGAACAGCAGCAGGGCCGCCGCGTGAAAGGGCCGGCTCAGATTGAACGAGGCGACGATCCAGTCCATGCGATCCCCCGGAGCATGGACCCGGATCCTATACGGGCGTCTAAATCAATGCAATTTAAGTTGTCATACCGGTTGTCCAAAATCGCCGCAGGCGACCGTATGGGCGATGAAGTCGCCGTCCCGGTATAAATGGAAGACGTAACCCGGCGGCTCTGCCCGATTGTTCGACTGGCTTTCCGCGCGCAGGTCCAGCATCAGCTGCGGTGCCGTCGCCGGGGCGATGCCGCAGGGCACGCCGGCAAAGCGGCTCTCGATCGGGCGATGCACGTGGCCGGCGACGATGCGCCGGATCTGGGGATGGCGGCGGACGATCGCGGCGAAGCCCTCGGGCTCAAGCAGGTTGATCGTCTCCATATGCGGAATGCCGGTCGGACAGGGTGGGTGATGCAGCGCGATCATCGTCGGCCGTTCCGGCGCCTCTGCCAGCCGGGCGTCGAGCCACGCCAGCCGCTCGGCGCACAGGCGGCCTTCGACCCTGCCGGGCTCCAGGCTGTCCAGGCCGATGATGCGGACCGGGCCGAGATCGGCGGCAAAATGCAGGAACTGGTCGTCAGCGAACAGCGCACATTCGGCGAAGGCGGCGCGCATCGTGTCGCGTGCATCGTGGTTGCCGGGGATCGGCAGCAATGGCGCGGCGAGAGGGGCAAGCAGCGTCTTCAGCGCGGCGTATTCCTCGGCCGAGCCGCGGTCGACCAGGTCGCCGGTCAGCAGGATCGCATCGGGCTGTCGCCGCTGGGCCAGCAAGTCGTCGATCGCGAGCTTCAGCCGCGCCGCCGTGTCGATGCCGCCGCGGAACAGGCGGCCCGGCGCCATAACATGCAGGTCGCTGAGCTGGGCGATCAGCATCCGGCGACGTCGCGGAGGAAGGCGTCGATGCCCGGTGCCGCGGCGTAGGTGAGATTGCCGCGCCGCAGACCGTCATTGGCCAGGAAATCGTTGACCACCCCGCCGGCCTCTTCGACGAGCAGCAGGCCGCCCAGCGCATCCCAGGCGTTCATGTGCAGTTCGACGTAACCCTCGTAGCGGCCGGCGGCCACATGGGCGAGCGACAGGGCACCCGATCCGTGACGCCCGTACTCGCATCGCCGGGCGAGCAGCTTGCCGACCAGTTCGGCATGCGGTTCGTACGGGCAGCGGTAGGAGAAGCCCAGCAGGATCTTGGCGCGCTCGACTGCGGTGGCCTGGCTGACCGTCAGGCGGCGGTGATTGCACCACGCGCCTTCGCCGCGGCGGGCCAGGTAGAGTTCGCCGGTATTCGGATCGAGGGTCAGGCCAAACTCGGTCCGGCCGTCGACCACCAAAGCGATGGCAACGCACCAATAGGGATTGCCCCGCAGGTAGTTGTCGGTGCCGTCGATCGGATCGACGACCCAGACGATCGGGGCCTCGCCATGCAACCCGGTTTCCTCGCCCAATATCGCATCGCCGGGAAAGGCGGCCTGCAGCCGCGACAGGATGAGCGCCTCGGTCTCGCGGTCGGCGCGGCTGACCAGGTCCTGCACGCCCTTCTGCTCGATAACCAGCTCGTCGCGGGCGCGAAAGTAGCCGAGTGCCAGTTCACCGGCATCCTGGATGATGGCGACGGCAGCGTCGAGCCGGGCGTCGATGTCGTGTTCGCCCATGGTCAGCGCAGCATCCAGTCATGGGCCGGATCGTTGCGGAACTTCCAGATCCGCTGCGGGCCGGCCATCACGTTGAGATAATAGAGCCGGTAGCCGTGCGGGGCACCGACCGGATGATATCCCCGCGGGACCAGCACGCAGCAGCGATCCTCCACCGCCATCGTCTCGTCGATGCTGCGATCGTCGGTGTAGACGCGCTGGAAGGCGAAGCCCTGCGGCGGATCGATGCGGTGGTAGTAGGTTTCCTCCAGCGCCGATTCTTCAGGCAGCGCATCGAGGTCGTGCTTGTGCGGCGGGTAGGACGACCAGTGGCCGGCAGGGGTGATGACCTCGACCACCAGCAGGCTTTCGGCGGCGTCCGTCGCCGGCAGGATGTCGCGAACATGGCGCGTATTGGTGCCCTGGCCGCGAATTTCGGTCTGCTGGGCACCCGAGTTGATGCGTCGCGCGGGCAGGGCGCCCTTGGCCGGCGCCGAGCACAGCGCCAGTTCGAGCTCGCTGTCCGCCGTCACCGTGAACCGGGCACCGGCGGGCACGTAGACGGAATCGGTCGCCGCATCGAAAGGGCTGCGGCGGCCGCCGACGTCTGCAAAGCTGGTGCCGCCGACGTCGACGCGGAAGCTGCCGGACAGCGGGACGAGACAGAACTCGCGGGTGCCGCTGTCGCGTTCCAGATGCTGACCCGGACCAAGGCGGAAGACCTCGAACCCGACATGGCTCCACCCGGCGCTTTCCGGGGTTACCGACAGGATGCGGCCGGACGCATCCGGGGCAGTGGGGCGGACCAGCAGGTTCATGCCATCAACCCCGCGGCGCGGGCGTAGCGGGCGAGATTGGCATGGCCCAGCCTGGCATAGGTCAGCGGATGGGCCTTGGCCGGGTCCTGCTCGGCCTCGACCACCAGCCAGCCGGCATAGCCCGGCAGCTCGGCGAGCACGGCCGGAAAGTCGACCATGCCGTCGCCCGGTACGGTGAAAACGCCGGCGACGACGGCATCGAGGAACGACCAGTCGCCGGTTTTCGCCTGGCCCAGCACCGCGGCCCGGACATCCTTGCAGTGGACATGGGCGATGCGGTGCCGATAGCGGCGGGCGAGCGCCACCGGATCGGCCCCGGCAAAGGTTGCATGGCCCGTGTCGAGCAGCAGGTGGAAGGCCGGGCCGGTTGCGGCCATCAGCGCGTCGATCTCCGCCTCGCTTTCGATCACCGTGCCCATGTGATGGTGATAGACCAGCGTCAGGCCTTCGGCCGCGATCGCTTCGGCCAAGCCGGTCAGGCGTTCCGCCAGCTCGGTAATCGCGGCAGGGCCGAGCTGCGGGCGCCGCGACAGTGGGACGGCGCGGTTGCCATGTACGGCGCCGGTGGTCTCGGCCACGATCGCGACCCGGCAGCCCATCGCCTTGAGCAGGTCGAGATGCGGCCGCATGGCCAGCATCTCGGCGGCCACGTCGCGCTCGACCAGGCCGGTCGAGTACCAGCCTGAAACCAGCGCCATCTCGAACGGGGCCAGCGCGGCGCGCAGCGCGCCGGCCTCGCGCGGAAACTTGTGGCCGAGCTCCATGCCGGTAAAGCCGGCTTCGCGCGCTTCGGCGAGGCAGGTTGCGAGCGGCGTTTCACCGCCCAGTTCGCGCATGTCGTCGTTCGACCAGCCGATCGGGTTGGCGCCGATGCGTACCGTCATGACCTTTTATTCTCCGAGCTTCTGCAGTGCTGCGTCATAGGCCTTGCGCGCTTCGGTCACCTGGGACCGGACCGACACCGCCGGCACCGCGACATCCCACCAGTGACCGCCTTCGGCGGTAGAGATCGCCGGGTCCGTGTCGATGACGATCACCGTCGTCCCCTCGGCCGCCCTGATCGCCGCGGTCAGCGCCGCCGGGGTCTCGACCTTGACGGCGGTGGCCCCGAGGCTTGCGGCATGGGCACGGAAATCGATCCGCGGCGCGGCCTCGCCCCGGCAGTCCCGCCACAGGTTGTTGAACGAGGCGCCGCCGGTGCCCCGCTGCAACCGGTCGATGCAGCCGAAGCCGTTGTTGTCGAGCAGCACGACGGTCAGCTTGAGGCCGAGTTGCACCGATGTCGCCAGCTCGGAATTCATCATCAGGTAGCTGCCGTCGCCGACCATCACGACCACCTCGGCCTCCGGCCGGGCGAGCTTGACGCCGATCCCGCCGGCGATCTCGTAGCCCATGCAGGAATAGCCGTATTCGAGGTGATAGCCGCCCGGCTGTGCCGACTGCCAGTGCTTGTGCAATTCGCCCGGCAGGCCGCCCGCCGCACAAAGCACGACCGTATCGGGACCTGCGGCCGCCTGCACCGCACCGATCACCTGGGCATCCGACGGCAGCGGCGCATTGCCGGGCGCCGTGACGCGGGTCGAGGTCTCGTTCCACGCTGCCTGCGCTACCTGCGCCCGCGCGGTCCAGGCTGCCGGCGCCTGCCAGTCTTCCAGCCCGCGCTCCAGTGCGGCGAGCCCGACCCCGGCATCGGCGACCAGCGGGCTGGCCTGGTGCTTGCCCGCATCGAAGACCTGGGTGTTCAGCCCGATCAGCCGGGCCCTGCTGCCGAACAGCGCCCACGAGCCGGTGGTGAAATCCTGCAGCCGTGTTCCCACGGCCAGGATCATGTCGGCCTCGGCGGCCAGTTCGTTGGCCGCCGCCGTACCGGTGACGCCGACAGATCCCATGTTGAGGCGGTGCGCATGGGGCAGGGCGCTCTTGCCCGCCTGGGTCTCGGCTACCGGGATGCCGAAACGTTCGGCGAAGGCGCCGAGCCGTTCGCAGGCCTCGGCGTAGTGCACACCGCCCCCGGCGACGATCAGCGGGCGCCTTGCCGCCCGCAACAGCGCAATTGCCGCGGCAAGCTCGCGCTCGTCTGGCGGCGGGCGGCGCGGCGACCACAGCCGCTCGGCAAAGAAGCTTTCGGGGTAGTCGAAGGCTTCGGCCTGCACGTCCTGGCAGAGACCGAGGGTGACCGGGCCGCATTCGGCCGGATCGGTCAGGATCTGCATCGCCCGCGGCAGGCTGGACAGCAGTTGCTCGGGCCGGGTGATGCGGTCGAAGAAGCGCGAAACCGGCCGGAAGCAATCATTGGCCGATACGGTCGCGTCGCCGAAATCCTCGATCTGCTGCAGCACCGGGTCGGGCCGGCGCGAGGCGTAGACATCGCCCGGCAGCAGCAGCAGCGGCAGCCGGTTGACGTGGGCCACTGCCGCCGCAGTGACCATGTTCGTCGCGCCCGGGCCGATCGAGGTGGTGCAGGCCATCATGCGCCGCCGGGCGCTGGCCTTGGCGAAGGCGATCGCGGCATGGGCCATCGCCTGCTCGTTATGGGCACGGTAGGTCGGCAGTTCGTCGCGCGCGTGATACAGCGCCTCGCCCATGCCGGCGACATTGCCGTGGCCGAAGATCGCGAAGACGCCGGCGAACAGAGGTTCGACGCGGCCCTTGTACTCGGTGCGCTGCGCGGCGAGATAGCGGACAAGCGCCTGTGCCATTGTCAGGCGGATGCGGCCGGTCATCTGTCAGCCCTCCTCACGGCTCGTCGGCCATGCTTGTACCAGCCGGGCAAAGCGGTTGGCCATGGTTTCCGTTGCCGCGGCATCGTCGGTGCGGCCGGCCAGCCACTCTTCTGCCACGTCGGCGAAGATCGTCCGGCCGATGGCAAAACCTCGGACCCAGCCTGATGCCGCCGCCGCGGCGAAGCCGGCCGCAAGCTGTGCGGCCGGCTGTTCCAGACCGAGCAGCAGGATGCCCCGGCACCAGGGATCGTGCGCCTCGATCACGGCGCCGATGTGACGCCAGGCCGCCGGGTCGTCCTGCGCCTCGAGCTTCCACCAGTCCGGCTTGATCCCGAGCGCGTAGAGCCGGTCGAGCACCTGGGCCACGCTCTCGGGCGACAGCGCGCCATGCCGGCCGGCGATGATCTCGACCAGCAGTTCGCGCCCGATGCCCCGGCAGGAGTCATGAACCTGCAAGAGCCGCGCTTCCTGTGCGGCCTTCAGGTCCGTCGGGTCGTCCGGATGGTAGAAGCACAGGCACTTGACGACATGGTCGGCCGGCCATTCGACCAGCTTGGCCGCGACGTCTTCGCCCGCCTCGAAGGCAAGCGGCCGGCTGCCTGGCTTTTCGACCGGCCGGGCGATCCACAAGCCGTGATCGGCCGCACGGAACAGCGCCTCGCGCCCGTGGATGTCGTCGAGCAGCATGCCATAGCCGGGGCGCCCGTCCGCCACCTTGGCCGTCGCGGCGACGGCCAGCTGCTTGAAGCGCGCAATCCGATCGCGATCGACACCCAGGCGGTCGGCGACGACCTCGAGCTGCTGGCGGTGGTCGATGGCGAGGGCGAACAGCGGGGTCGGCTGCCCCCGCCTGGTCGTCGCACGATGCAGGTGGGTCAGCGCCGCATCCTTGCGCAGTGCCGGGGTCCGGCTGCCGTTCTGGAGGAAATGCGTCAGTTCGGCCGATGTCGGATATTCGGGCGAGCATAGCAGGCGCGATACGGCGAAGGCGCCGCAGGCATTGGCCCAGCCCGACGCCGTCTCCACGGTCTCGCCCTTCAGCCAGCCACGCAGGAAGCCGGCCATGAACGCATCGCCGGCGCCGAGCACGTTGTAGACCTCGACCGGAAAGCCGCGGCCCCGAATGCCGTCGTCCAGGCTTGCCGGAATTTCCCCGGTAAAGACGACCGAGCCCATGGGGCCGCGCTTGACCACGATGGTAGCCGTCGTCAGCCCGCGGATCCTACGCAGCGCCGCCATCGTGTCGGTTGCGCCCCCGGCTATGTGAATCTCCTCCTCGGTGCCGACGACGAGATCGCAGAGCGGCAGGATGGTCTGCAGATGCTCGCTCACCCGGCCCGAGGCCATGTAGCGGGCGTCGCCGGCATCGTGACCCGCCAAGCCCCACAAATTCGGCCTGTAGTCGATGTCGAAGGCGACCTTGCGTCCGGCGGCACGCGCCGCCGCGATCGCCTTGCGGCTGGCGGCATCGACCCCGGCAGTCGAGAAATGTGTGCCGGTGACCACGAGGCAGGCGGCCGAGGCGATGAAGGCCGGGTCGATGTCGGCCTCGCACAGCGCCATGTCAGCGCAATCTTCGCGGTAGAAGATCAGGGGGAAGTTCTGAGAGTCGCGAACGCCGAGCAGGACCAGCGCGGTCAGCCGCCGCGGGTCGGTGACGATTCCGGCCGTGGCGACGCCTTCGCGTGCCATCTGCTCGCGGATGAAGCGGCCCATCGCCTCGTCGCCGACGCGGGTGACGAAGCCGGCCTTCAACCCGAGGCGGGCGGCGCCGATGGCGATATTGGCAGGGCAGCCGCCGACCGACTTGGCGAAGCTTGCCATGTCTTCGAGCCGCCCGCCGATCTGCTGGCCGTAGAGGTCGACCGAGGCGCGGCCGAGCGTGACGATGTCGAGGGTGTGGGGCATGGAATCTGACATGACGACCTGCGCGCTTGCGCTGTAATGCAACACATGTTCTGATATCAAGTCAATGTGGAACATTCATTCTTTCTGGAGAGCGTCATGACCCGCTTCGCCCTGTTCGGTGCCGGCCGCATCGGTCAGATCCACGGCCACAATGTCGCCCGCAGCGCCGAGGCCGAGCTGGTGCTGGTCGCCGATCCGGACCAGGCCGCGGCGGACAGGCTGGCCCGGGCGACTGGGGCCCGGGTCGGCACCATCCAGGAGGCGCTGGCCGCCAAGGATGTCGACGCTGTCGTCATCTGCACCCCGACCGACACCCATGCCGGCCTGATCGAGGACGCGGCGCGCGCCGGCAAGGCAATCTTCTGCGAAAAGCCGGTCGATCTCTCGGCCGAGCGCGTGCGCGGCTGCCTGGGCGTGGTCGCGCAGGCCGGCGTGCCGCTGATGATCGGCTTCAACCGCCGCTTCGACCCGAGCTTCGCGACCCTCCGCCGCCGCATCGGCGACGGCGAGGTCGGCGAGGTCGAGCTGGTGACGATCCTGTCGCGCGATCCGGCGCCGCCGCCGGTATCCTACATCGCCCGTTCCGGCGGACTCTTCCGCGACATGATGATTCACGACCTGGACATGGCGCGCTTCCTGCTGGGCGAAGAGCCGGTGACCGTCTATGCGGCGGCATCGGCGCTGGTCGATCCGGCGATCGGACAGGCGGGTGATGTCGACACGGCGGTCGTCACGCTGAAGACTGCATCGGGCAAGCTGTGCCAGATTTCCAATTCGCGGCGGGCGACCTACGGCTATGATCAGCGGATCGAGGTCCACGGCGCGAAGGGGCTGCTGAAAGCCGGCAACATGACGGCGACGACGGTCGAACTGGCCGATGGTCGCGGCTTCACCAGCGATCCGGCGCTGCCCTTCTTCCTCGAACGCTATGATGCTGCCTACCGCGCCGAGCTGGCGACCTTCATCGACGCGATCGGTACCGGCAAGCCGCCCCAGCCGACCGGGATCGACGGGCTCAAGGCGCTGCAACTGGCCGATGCCGCCGACGAATCGGCGCGGTCGGGCCGGCCGGTCAGCCTCGACCTTTCCGCCTGATCGCGGCGCGGCGCTCGGCCACGGCAACGGCGAGCGCCATGCCCACGCTGAGCGAGGCGGACATTGAGCGGAAGGCGGCATAGTCCGCCTCCGCCACCTCGATCCAGGTCGTGGCGTTCTTGGCCAGCGGGCTCAGCGCGCTGTCGGTCATGGCCACGACCGGCACGCCGCGCTGGAACAGGCGGGCGGTCAGCTCGACCGTCGACGGCGAATAGGGATTGAACGAGATCGCCAGCACCGCGTCGCTTTCGGTTGCGCAGGCGACCTGCTCGGGGCCGAGCCCGCCGACGCCGTCCATCAGCATGTGACGCAGGCCGAGCTTGCCGAAAGCGTAGGCCAGGTAGGCGACGATCGGGAACGAGCGGCGCTGGCCGATCAGGTAGATCGTATCGGCCTGGGCCAGCACCTTCGCTGCCTGTTCCAGCGCCGCCGGCTCGAGCCGTTCGCGCAACTGGCGCAGCGAGGTCATCGCGGCCTCGGCGAAGCCGTCGACCAGCCCGGCGACCCCGGCCTTGGCGCGCGCATCCTGCTGCACGGCATCGAGCCGCTCGCGATAATCCGGCCAGCGTTCGCGCAGCCTGGTCTGGAACACCGCCTGCAGCTCCGAGAAACCGGAATAGCCGAGGGCCTGGGCGAACCGGACAAGCGTGGAGGGCTGCACCTGGGCCTGCGCCGCCACGCTCGCCGCCGTACCGAAGGCGATCTCGTCCAGATGATCCAGGGCGAATGCGGCAACCTGCTTCAGCCGCTTGGGCATATGCGGCTCGTTCTGCACCAGCAGCGCCTTGAATCCCTCGAAATCCTTCGGCGGGCTCTGATCCCCGATGGTCATGGCTGGCGTGGTGCTCCCGCTGCGTCCGTCGATCATGATATGAACATTCTGGAATGGCTTCCAATCAGAATTGACATTTCATCGGGCCGGTCCGACAGTCAGCGCAAATACAGAACGGCGATGATCGTCGCATGCGAATTGGGAGCGAATGATGACTGTCAGGAAGGCATGGGCGCTGGGCCTGCTGGCCGGCGCCGCGACATTCGCGGGCGTCGAGGCGCGCGCCGCCGAGACCCTGGTACTGTATTGCGGGGTCAACGAGCAATGGTGCCGCGCCGCGGTCACCGCCTTTACCCAGGAAACCGGCATCAAGGTCGACATGGTGCGGCAGTCCGCCGGCGAAATCTATGCCCGCCTGCGCGCCGAGAAGGCCAATCCGCGCGGCGACATCTGGTATGGCGGCACCGGCGATCCGCATCTGCAGGCGGCGGCCGACCAGTTGACCGAACCCTACAAGTCACCGCAGCTCGACCAGTTGCGCGATTGGGCCAGGGGCCAGGCGGAACTGTCGGGCTGGCGTACGGTCGGCATCTACATGGGCGCGCTCGGGTTCGGCTACAACGAGCCGGAGCTGAAACGCCGCAAGCTGGCGCCGCCAGCCTGCTGGGCCGATCTGATCAAGCCCGAGTTCAAGGGCGAGGTCCAGATGGCCGACCCGAATTCCTCGGGCACCACCTACACGATGCTTGCGACCCTGGTCCAGCTGATGGGCGAGGAGAAGGGCTTCGACTATCTGAAAGCGCTGGGCAAGAACGTCGACCAATATACGTCGGCCGGTGCCGCGCCCGCCCAGGCGGTCGGCCGCGGCGAGACGATGGTCGGTATCGCCTTTCAGCACGATCTGGTCGATGCGGCAAAGAATACGAAGACTGTCCAGGTCGTCTCGCCCTGCGAAGGCACCGGTTTCGAGATCGGCTCGATGAGCCTGATCCAGGGCGCGCGCCATCCCGAAGAGGCCAGGAAGTTCTACGAATGGGCGCTGACGCCGAACGCGCAGAAGGTGGCGGCGGCCAATGGCAGCTACCAGATGCCGTCGAACACCGCGACGCCGGTGCCGCCCGAATCTCCCGACATTTCCAAGATCAAGCTGATCAACTACGACTTCGCCCGCTTCGGCTCGCCGGCCGAGCGCGCCAAGCTGCTGTCGCGCTGGACCAAGGAGGTCAAGCAAGGCGGATGATCCGCGCCCGCGGGACGTCGGCGCACGGCATCTGGGCGTGGATCGCAGTCGGCGCGGTCGCCGTGCTGGCCCTGCCCTGGTACCGGCTGGATGCTGCCGGCGGCCCGCTGCCGCTGATCGCCCATGGCCTGGGCGGGCGCTTCTGGCTGTTGCCGCTGGTCGTGCCGCTGATCGGCGCCACTGCAGCACGCAACCGGCCGCGCTGGCTCACCGCCGCCGGCGGCGCAGGCCTCGCTTGGCTTCTGGTGCAGGGCTTCGCCATCGCCGGCCAGCCTGGGCTGGGCTGGGGCGCGCTGGTCTATGCGCTGGCTGCGACGATGCTTGCCGCCTATGGCCTGGCACGGCAGGGATGGTGCAAGGGCGACGCCTTCACCGTTGGCGCCGTTGCCCTGGTCTGCGGCTCGATCCTGGTGTTCGTCGGGTTTCCGGTGGCCACCATCCTGGTATCGGCCTTCCAGGACCCGGACGGTCAGGCCGATTTCCTGCGGTTCGCCGACCAGATCGCCGACAGTTCGATCTGGGGTCTGGCCTGCCTGTCCGGCGGGCGGGCCTGCGGGGTTGCCTGGAATTCGCTGGCGCTGGCCGTCGTGGTCGGTTTGCTCTCGACGCTGTTGGGCCTCGCCTTCGCGCTGATCTCGGCGCGCAGCCGGTTTCCGTTCCCGCGGATCCTCAAGGTCATGTCCGTGCTGCCGGTGATAACGCCGCCGTTTGTCATCGGCCTTGCGCTGATCCTGCTGTTCGGCCGTGTCGGTATGGTCACGGTGGCGCTGCGCGACTGGCTCGGCATCCCGGCCAGCCGCTGGATCTACGGCATGCCGGGCCTGACCATTGCCCAGCTGCTGGCCTTCACGCCGATTTCCTATCTCGTCCTGCTCGGTGTCCTGCAGGGGGTAAGCCCCAGCATGGAGGAAGCGTCGCAGACCTTGCGCGCCGGGCGCTGGATGACTTTCCGGCGCGTCACCTGGCCGTTGATCCGGCCTGGTCTTGCCAACGCGTTCCTGATCGCCTTCATCGAGAGTCTCGCCGATTTCGGCAATCCGATGATGATCGGCGGCAACTTCCGGGTTCTCTCCACATCGATCTATTTCGCGGTTGTGGGGGCGGCCCATGACCAGGGCAAGGCGGCCGTGCTGGCCATCGTGTTGCTCGCCTTCACCTTGACCGCCTTCCTGGCCCAGCGGCTGTGGCTGGGCCGGCGCAGCTACGTGACGGTGGCGGGCAAGGGGGATTCCGGCCTGCCGCTGCCGCTGGCCCGGCCGCTTCATGTCGCCTGCCTGGCCATCGTCCTGCCGTGGCTTGCCCTGACGGCCGCAGTCTACGGCGTCATCCTGGTCGGCGGCTTCGTCAAGGCGGTGGGCACCGACCCGACCCCGACGCTCGAATACGTCATGACCGCGTTCGCCATCAAGCAGGGGGCCGGTGGCTGGTTCCTCGCCGGCTCGGCCTGGTCGTCGCTGCTGACGACGCTGCAGGTGGCGTTGCTGGCGATGCCGCTGACCGCCGGGCTCGGCATCCTCACTGCCTATCTGCTGAACCGTCAGAACTTTGCCGGCCGGGCCACCTTCGAATTCCTGACGATGATGTCCTTTGCCATCCCCGGCACGGTGATCGGGGTCAGCTACATCCTCGCGTTCAACGTGCCGCCGTTCGAACTGACCGGCACGGCGGTGATCCTGATCATCGCCTTCGTGTTCCGCAACATGCCGGTCGGCATCCGCGCCGGCATCGCCAATCTCTCGCAGGTCGATCGCAGTCTCGACGAAGCCTCGCTGACGCTGGGGGCACGGTCGGCGACGACGCTGCGTCGCGTCATCCTGCCGATCCTGCGGCCGGCCATCGCGACCTCGATGGTCTATGCCTTCGTCCGCGCGGTAACCTCGGTCAGCGCGGTCATCTTCCTGATCTCAGGCGAATACAACCTCGCGACCGTCTACATCGTCGGCCGCGCCGAGTTCGGCGAATACGGCCTCGCGATCGTCTATTCGGCGGTACTGATCGTGATCATGGTAAGTGCGCTGCTGCTGATCCAGGCGCTGGTGGGCGAACGCCGCATCGGCCGCCGCACAGCCCCTCAGGTGGTGAAGGCATGACCGTTCCTGCCGTCGAATTCCAGCATGTCACCAAGCGCTACGGCGCGGTTACGGCCGTCGCCGATGTCAGTTTCACGATCGCGCGCGGCACGCTGGTGACGCTGCTCGGGCCCTCTGGCTGCGGCAAGACCTCGACCCTGCGGCTGATCGCGGGTCTCGAACATCCGAGCGAGGGGCGGGTCCTGATCGACGGCCAGGATGTCACCCTGGCCTCGGCGGCGGAACGCGACGTCAGCATGGTGTTCCAGTCCTACGCGCTGTTTCCCCACATGACGGTGCTGGAGAATGTCTGCTACGGCCTCGTGGCCTCGGGCATGCGTCGATCAGACGCCGCGGCGCAGGCCGCCGACAAACTGGCCCTGGTCGGCCTTGCCGGCTATGAGCGGCGCCTGCCCAGCGAACTTTCCGGCGGCCAGCAGCAGCGCGTCGCCGTGGCCCGCGCCATCGTCCTCGAGCCCAAGGTGCTATTGTTCGACGAGCCGCTGTCCAATCTCGATGCCAAGCTGCGCCGGCGGGTCCGCGAAGACATACGTGACCTGCAGCAGGCCCTCGGCCTCACGGTGGTCTATGTCACCCACGACCAGGAGGAGGCGCTGGCGGTTTCCGACCGCATCGTCGTCATGCATGCGGCGGTGGTCGTCCAGGATGGAAGCCCACGCGAACTCTACGAACAGCCGCAAAGCCGGTTCATCGCCGACTTCATCGGCAATGCCAACCTGCTGCCGGTGGTCATCGAGCAGGTCGAAGGGCCGAATGCGCGCGTGCGCCTGGGCAGCATGACCCTCGATCTGGCCCATCGGGGCCTCGGACCGGGACGCGCCGAGCTGGCGATCCGTCCGCAGGGGTTCAGCTTGTACCGGCGTCCGGCCGGCGACGGCGAAATCGACGGGCGCATCGCCAAGGCCGCTTATCTCGGCAGCCACATCGAATACGTGGTCCGCCTGGAGGGTGTCGACGGCGATCTCCTGGTTTCCGATCCCGACGTCGCCCGCCCCCTGGCGGCCGGCGCCGCGGTGGCGGTGGCGATCGCGGCTGACGCGGCCGTGATCGTCCCGGCATAGACAACGCACTGCCGGCTGCCTAGTTTCCGTAGGTGGATATCGGCGGTGCAAGGATCGGAATGCAGTGGCGTACTCGCTTGCGGGATGGCTCGACTGCCTGGGGGTGAGCGCCAGGAAGAAGCGCGAGGGGGGCATGATCGCCGCGCCCGCGGCCGTGCCCGACGACATGATCCTCTATGCGATCGGCGACATCCACGGCCACAGCGGCCTGCTCCGCGTTCTGATCGACCGGATCGTCGACCATGCCGGCGTGCATGCCCGGGGCCGCCGGCCGGTGCTGATCTATCTTGGCGACTATATCGATCGCGGTCCCGACAGCCGCGGGACGGTCGATCTCGTGCTTGATCCGCCGCGGGGCTTTGCCGTCCATGCGTTGCTCGGCAATCACGAACAGGCGATGCTCGCTTTCCTCGACGATCCTGAGGCGGGCCAGCACTGGGTGCGCTGGAGCCCGGCGACGCTATCGAGCTATGGCCTGCCCCGCGCGGCGGCAGCCGTGTCTGACGAAGCGGGCCGGCGCGATTTGCGCGATGCGCTGCTGGCGGCGCTGCCCGTGGCGCATCTCGATTTCTATCGCGGCCTCGCGGCGATGACCGTCTATGGCGGCTATGCCTTCGTTCATGCCGGCGTCAGGCCGGGTGTTCCGCTGCACGCCCAGACCAGCGACGATCTCGTCTGGATCCGCGAACCCTTCCTCGACTGGCCTGCGCCGTTCGAGAAGGTGATCGTCCACGGTCATTCGATCAACGATCGGCCGGTCATTCGCCGCAATCGCATCGGTATCGATACCGGTGCCTATTCGACCGGGGTGCTGACCGCGCTGGCCCTGGCCGGCGACGAGATGGAGGTGCTGCAGGTCGGCGCCTAACTTGACCCCAGTCGCCGGTTGAGCAGGGCCAGCCGGCCCTGCGCGCCTTCGACACTCAGCAGCAGCACGGTGATCAGGTTCGGGTCGGCAAGCTTGGCGTCGGGGAAATGGTCAAGCGCTGCCTGGCGGATGGCCGACAGCCGGTCGCCCAGCTGATGCAGCAGGCTGGCATCCAGCCGGTCGCCGGCGGCCGCATCGCGCGCCTCGACCTCGATCAGCGCGACATCCTTGATCCGGTCGCGGTAGAAGGCATCGTCGGTCTCCGGTTCCTCCGGCTTGGCCGGCGGTCCCTTGAGCCACTTGTAGACGACCAGCACCGTCGACATCACCGACATGACCAGACCGAACCAGTTCTTCAACTTGTCGAGTGTCTTCGACGACAGCAGCGGGTCGTTGCGGTCGATATAGGCGACGGTGCCCGCCGATACCGGATAGGCCGCGGCCTCGTTGATCCGCGCCTCGTCAAGCGTGATGCGCGCCCGCGTCGCGACGTTGGGGCTGTAGAGGGTTTCGAGCAACTGGAAGAGGGCGTGGGAATCGACGTGCCGGTTGGCCACGAGATGCAGACGGACCCCTACCGTGGTAATGTCGGCAGGCGGCACCGCAGGTTCAATCCGGTAGGTGTAGCCGGGAATGGTCCCCTGGGCGACCCAGCCCATGCGCAGGGCCAGCGAATTCGGGAAGGGCAGTTCCAGCAGGCGATAGCCCCGCTCGCTCACCATGAATTCGGCGATGTAGGAGGGCAGCAGCGAATTGTCGAGAACGACATCGGGCAGCTTGTCGGGCCGGGTGGTGATCAGCTCCTCGGCATCCATCGTCGTGGCGAAATAATCGACGCCGGCCTCGAATCCGGAAAACTTGAGCACCGTCAGGCCGATCGAGCGCAGCGCCCCCTTCGGGGGGCCGAGATTGACGACCTTGCCCCGGATATCCTTGACCGCCTGGATTTCGGGCCGGACCAGGGCGTGCAGCAGCTCGGGCGATACGTTCGAGACGTGGACGATATCGTCGAACGTCTCGTCATAGCCCCCGACCACGACCAGCGCCGCGTCGATCTCACCCCTGGAGACGCGAGCCAGCGCGTCGAGCGTGCCGTAGGTCGGCTCGACCTTCAGGTCGAGGCCGTGATGATGCCCCTCGTCCTGCAGGATGCGGGCGAGCTGGTGGCGGTTGGAGACGAACTCGCCGCCACTGATCGTCAACTGATAGTGCCGCGGCAGCAGCTGGTAGACGAAATTGCCGGCGACGACGACGAGGGCCACGGCCAGCAGCCCGGCCGCAGCCTGCCGGACCCAGCGGTTACGCTGGGCCCAGTCGAGAGCCTGGTTGAGCAGGCGATCGGATTCATCGGCCATCAGTAGACCCTCAGCAAACCGCCCTTCGCCAGCATCGCCTGGACCTGTTCGGTCCGGGTGAAGGCCAGGAAACGGTCGATGGTCGGATTGGGTGGGCCGAGCGTGACGTAGTAATAGGGCCAGGCGAAGGGATAACTGCCGGACAGCATCGTTTCGCGCGACAGCGGCACGCCGGCGATGGCAAGCGGCCGGACATCAGGTGTCAGATCCTCCCAGCCGCAAAAGCCCAGCGCGTCGGGGTTGGCCGCGACCGCCTTGATCATTTCCTCATCCGAGCCGACATAGGCCGCCACGTTCTTGAAGGGTTCGTGATGGCCCAGAACCGTCTCGACCGCTTCGGCGCGATCGGTCGGGTCGCCGCCGCGGCGGTCGATCAGGTCGATCTCGGTGTCGCCGCCGCCGAACATGCCCCAGTTGCCCTGCCGGCCTTCCATGATCTCACGCAGGTCTTCGCGGGTGACCGACTGGATCGGATTCTTCGGATTGACGATCAGGGCCACCGCATCCTTGGCGACGAGATGCAGCCGCAGCCGTGGATCGTCGTCATGACGGCTCAACTCCTGGCTGATCGCGGCAATGTCGATCAGCCCGCGCTTCAGCGCCAGCAGCGCGGGGTAGGAGCCGCCCCCCTCGCAGACCACGTCGATGTCGCTGTTTTCCTGTTCGAACAACGCTTCGATGTCGCGGTTGTAAGGCAGCATACGGCCAGATCCGGCGACGATCAGCGCGTCGCGGTGCACGACGTCGCGCGAGAACGGCCAGCGCCAGCCGGCAATCAGCGGCGCGGCGGCGGCCAAGCCCAGGGCGCGGCGCCGGTTCATCGGGCGCCCTTCAGGCCGACCTCGGCCAGGATCCGCTGGCCCTTCGCGGCGTCGAGGGCGTAGGCCACGAAGGCAGCGGTCGCCTCGCTCGGGTTCTGCGCGGTCGCCATCATCAATTCGATCATCGGCTGGTAGCTGCCGGCGAGGATCGTGGCCCGGCTGGGCGTGACGCCGTCGATGCCGAGCGGCTTGACCAGGCGGTGCATCTGGGCATGGGTGACATGGCCGATTGCCCCGGGTTCGGCGATCACGGCGGCCTGCATGCGCTCCAGATCGACGACCTTGGCCGAGGGCGTGAGAAAGCGCGGACCTTTGAGCACGTGGGTCTCCCAGACCTCGGCAGTGCCGCTGTCGGGCAGGTTTTCATAGACGGTGATTGCCTGATCGGCACCGCCGACCGCCTGCCAGTTGCGAATCTCGCCCATATAAATCCGTCGCAAGTCGTCGCGGGATATGCCGTCGACCGGATTGCCGCGGTTGACCACGACCACCTCGGCATCCCAGCCGAGCGTCGATACCGCCAGGATTTTCCCCGGTTCGCCGGGCGGCAGCAGTTCCCGTGCGGTGAACAGGCCGATATCGGTCGAGCCGGTGAGGACCGCGCGCAGCGACCGGCGCGAATCCCGTTCCGCCACGGTCACGACGCTGCGCGGCATCTCGCGCATGTAGTTTTCCGCTATCCGGCGCACTACGCCGACCATCGCCCCGGTACCGACGATCTGGACGGCACTGATCTCGTCGGCAGCCGCCGATCCCAGCGCTGCCAGCCCGAGCGGCAGCGACAGCAAACCCTGCAACGTGATCCGGCGTGACGGCGTCATCGATTCGTCCGAAAGATGGAATCGCATGACGGTAGTGCAGGGAGGGCGCGAGCGTAAGCCCGCAATCGCGCCGGTTTGCCGGCAAGCCGGCGCCAGGCCGGTTGATTTGCACAGGATCATCCGGCAACCAGGGCTTTGATGGCATCCGCCGAGCCGCTAGGATACGGCCGAGGTGGCGGGGAAGGGGCCGGATGCGACGGCCGTCATAGTTCGCGCGCGAGGCCGGGCCTATGGTCTTCAGGTCGAACGCGGGTCACCGCCTGCCGATCGGCGTTTCTTACAGAAGAGGGGTACCCCATGAAAAGATTCCTGTCCCGCGCCATGTTCGGCGCCGCCGTGCTGGGCGTGGCCGCGTTTGCAGCGGCGCCGGAAGCCCGTGCCGACTTCCTGCATGTGGTGCTGACCACCGAGACGATCGGCAACAAGGACCAGAGCCCGCCGCGCCGGGTCGACCTCTATGTGCCGACCGGCCAGGAGCGGCTGGGCACCGATCTGACGCCGTTCGTCTACAGCCGCAAGTTCAAGGAGAAGGAAAAGGGCGACTTCATTACCCTCGATTCCGGCTCGGCGGGTCTGACGGTGCTGGCGCGGCTCGATTCCGACAACAAGACGGTCGAGGTGCTGGCCAACCATCGCGCCCTGACCGGGTTCGAGCAGCAGCAGTCGATCGAGACGTCTGACGATACCGCGCAGGGCGATCCGGTCGCGCTGAAGACCAAGCTCTATCCCCAGCAACCCTGGGAAATCGCCCGTTTCCAGGCGGTGATGGCCGGCAAGACGGTCTTGGACAGCTACCAGATCGAAGGGCGGCGCTTCAACATCCGCCTCGAAGTCGTGCCCAATATCGATAACTGATCGCGGCGGGGGGCGCCGTCGGGCGCCCCCATAGCCGGCCTTGGCATCAAGCCTAGCCGACCAGGCCGATCCGCACCCGGCGATTGTGCCGGCCCTTGTTCTCGATCTTCAGGATTTTCAACGGGCGGCTCAGCCCTGTCGACGCCAGATGGGTGCCGCCGCAGGCCTGGGCGTCCAGCCCCGTGATCTCGACGATGCGGATGCCCCCTTCGGCATCCGGCGGCGGGGCGACCGATCGGCTGCGGATCAGACCGGGTTCGGCCCGGGCCTCGTCGATTCCGACATAGCGGTAGCGGATGGCGAGGTCCTGGCGGACGATCTCGTTCATCTCGGCTTCGAGCGCGCGAAGACGGTCGTTGTCGGCATCCGGCAGGTCGAAATCCATCCGCGCCGTATTGTCGTCGTTCATCTGCGCCGAGGTGACCAGGGCGCCGTCGAACTTCTGGAAAACCAGGGCGTTCAGCACATGGGTTGCGGTATGCAACTCGGTCTGCATGCCGCGAAAACCCGCGTCGACCAGGGCTTCGACATGTCCATGCGGCGCGGCCGGCGTGTCGAGAATGTGCCAGTAGCCGTCTTCGCCGGCCTCGAAGCCGGTGACGCGGGCCTCTCCACCCTGCCAGCGCAGGATCCCGCGATCGGCGAGCTGGCCGCCGCCACCGGGGTGGAACGGGCTTGTCTGCAGCCGCACGGCACCGGGCCGGCTGTCGGCGACCACGGTTTCGAGGGTCAGGACATCGGGATGGTCGTGGCAGAAATAACGCGTCATGGCTTCCTCAGTTCGACGAAGAACGGGCAGCCTGCCGCGATCGAGGCCTCAGGTATTGGCGACGATTGCGGCGACGTCGACCCGGCCTGCCCGGATCGAGAGTGGCCAGGAAATCGTCCGTCGCGCCTGTGGATCGCCCCAGGCGCGTTCCAGTGCCGGGGCAATTCCCGCCAGGACCGAGGTGCCGAGAGCCCGGTCGGCCGCTTTCACGCCGGACCATGTCGCGAGATAGGCCAGCATCTGCCCGAAGGTCCAGTCGAGCGTCATCGCGATTTCGGGCAACACGATATCGTCGAGCGGGAACAGCACGTCGCGATACCCATTGGTGACCAGCCAGCGTTCCGCCGGCCAGTAGTCGCGCAGCGTCTCGTCATGGAAATGGCGCAAGAGCGGATCGAGGTCCGGCGAGACCGCGATCGAGCCATAGGAAACCAGTGCCGCGAGGGCCCCGGGGCGGGCGACCCGCGCGACTTCCCGCCAGAACGCCGGCAGGTCGAACCAGTGCGCGGCCTGGGCGGCGACCACGAGGTCGGCTGACTGATCGTCGAGGCCGCTGCGCTCGGCCGGTGCCACCCGATAGGTCACGCCTTGATGGGCAATGGCGTGCGCGATCTGTTCGGCGGACGCATCGGTGGCCACCACCCGGTCGAAATGCGCCGCCAGCAGAACCGACAACTGTCCGGATCCGCAACCGCAGTCGAGGGCAAGGGCGCGGCCGCCGGCATGCCGGGCCAGCAAGGCGGCCAGTGCCGGCGGGTAGCTGGGCCGCGCCGCCGCATAGTCGGCGGCGTGGCCCGAGAAGTGATCCTTGAAGCTCACCGCTAGGCCGTCTGTGCGGCCAGGACCCGTGCGACTGCCGGCCGGTCGAGCATGCGTCCGTGATGGTCCCAGACCTTGGCGAAGCGCCGCGGCTCGACACTGTCGCCTTCGAGCCAGCGGGTAATCGTGAACAGGTAGGGATCGGCGATCGTATATCGGTCGCCCATGACCCAGGGGCCCCTGAACATCCGGTTTTCGATCATGTCGAAGCAGTCGGTCATGTTCTGCGGCACCTTGGCCTGGATCGCCTTGATCGCGGCCTCGTCGTCGGTCCAGCGCGACGCGCGCGGCCGGTGGGCATGGGCGATATGGACGGTCGAGCAGAGGTAGGCGTTGAAGGCCTGGACCTCGGCGAAATCGAAGGGATCGACCGGGGCGAGATCGGCGGCGGGGAACCTCTGGGCGATGAAGGCCAGGATCGCCGGCGTTTCGCTCAGCACACCTCGATCAGTGGCCAGGGCGGGCACGCGCCCCTTCGGGTTGATCGCCAGGTACTCGGGCTTGCGCTGGTCCTCGGTGGCAAAGCTGAGGCGCACCGCCTGGTAGTCGGCCCCCGCTTCCTCCAGCGCGATATGCGAGGCCAGGGCGCAGGTGCCGGGGACGTAATAAAGCTTCAACATGCGATCTCTCCGATTGGACGGGATCGGTGTGTATACGAGGCTCGGCATTTTCCGCCAAGACCCGCCGGTGGACGCCTCCCGATACTATGAGCCGTAGCATATCGGAGGAAACATGCTCAACGAAGCACAGCGGATGATCCGCGATACCGCGCGCCAGTTCGCCCAGGCCGAACTTGCGCCTGGCGCCGCCCGGCGCGACCGCGAGCACGCCGTCCCGCGCGACGCCCTGAAGCGCGCGGCGGAACTTGGCCTGCTGGGCATGATGGTGCCGCAGGACCTCGACGGTGCCGGTGCAGACTTCGTTGCCTATGCGCTGGCCATCATCGAGATTGCGGCCGGCGATGGCGCCTGTTCGACAATGATCGCCGTTCACAATTCACTGGTCTGCATGCCGCTTCTGCGGTTTGGCGTGCCGGCGCAACGCGAACGCTTCCTGCGGCCGCTGGCGCGCGGCGCCATGCTCGGGTGCTTTTGCCTAACCGAACCCGAAGCCGGCTCGGACGCTGCGGCACTCCGCGCCCAGGCCCGGCGCGAGGGCGATGGCTACGTGATCGACGGGACCAAGCAATTCATCACGTCCGGCCAGTCGGCCGATCTGGCCCTGGTCTTCGCCGTGACCAACCCGGCGGCGGGGAAGAAAGGGTTGTCCGCATTCCTGGTGCCGACGCGGACGCCGGGTTTCCGCGTCGCCCGCGTCGAGCGAACCATGGGCCAGCGCGGTTCAGATCATTGTCATCTGGTCTTCGACAATTGCATCGTGCCGGCCGGCAACCGGCTGGGGCAGGAGGGCGAGGGTTATCGCATCGCCCTTGCCAATCTCGAAGGCGGGCGGATCGGCGTCGCCGCGCAGTCGGTCGGCATGGCGCGGGCTGCGTATGATGTCGCCCTGGCCTATGCGCGCGAGCGCCGGACGTTTGGTCGGGCGATCATCGGACATCAGGCGGTCGCCTTTCGCCTGGCCGACATGGCCACCCGGCTGAAGGCGGCGGAACTGATGGTACTGCATGCCGCCGGCCTGCGCGCGCAGGGCCTGCCGTGTCTGAAGGAAGCGTCGATGGCCAAGCTGTTCGCGACCGAGGCCGCGGAAGAGATCTGCCGCTGGGCGATCCAGACCCTGGGCGGCTACGGCTACCTGGAGGACTTCCCTGTCGAGCGGATCTATCGCGATGTCCGCGTCTGCCAGATCTACGAGGGTACGTCCGATATCCAACGTCTGGTGATCGGCCGCGAAATCGCGGCCGATCCCGGCTATATCGGTGTTGCCTAACCCGCCGTGAGTGCGAGCTGGCGGGCGAGTTCGTCCGCCAGGGCTCCGGGCTCGACCTCGGGCACAACCCGGCGGGTGCGACGGATGATCATCGCCTCGTAGAGCTTCGATCGCGAGTAAGGTTCTTCGGCCAGAAAGCCTTCCAGGGCGGCGCGATCGGGCAGGTCCAGGATCATGATGCTGCCGACCGTCTTGCCGGCTTCGTCCTGCAACGGGCCGCCGTAGTGGAACACCGTCGGTTGATCGAGGACGTATTGCAGGTGCGCGGCACGGATCTCGCGGCGGATCGCCGGGCCGGTTACCGGGTTGTCGAGGCAGAACAGGACGTACATTTTCTGGTCTTCCCAGTTTCAGACAGTGATCGGGCAGAGCCCACCATCGACCAGCAGATTCTGGCCGGTGATGTAGGCGGCCGGCCTGCTGCACAGGAACGCGCAGGCGGCACCGAATTCTTCGGGCCGGCCGGCCCGCGCCATCGGCACTTGCGCCACCAGCCTGTCGGCCATGGCGCCCAGCGCCTTGATCCGTTCAGTGGCGATGGTGCCCGGCAGCAGGTTGTTGACGGTGACCCCCGCAGGCGCCAGTTGCCGTGATACGCCGGCGACATAACCGGTGAGGGCGAGCCGACTGGCGGTCGAAAGGTCGAGGTTCGCAACCGGCATGCGCACTGTCAGCGAGGTGATGTTGACGATGCGGCCGAAGCCGCGCGCGACCATGCCGTCGGCCGTTGCCCGGATCAGTTCGACCGCGGCAAGGAAGTTGGCATCCATCGCCGCAGCCCAGTCGGCGGGCGTGAGACCGCGGAAGTCGCCGCCCGGCGGGCCGCCGGCATTGTTGACCAGAATGTCGGGCGCGGGGCAGGCGGCCAAAGCCGCTGCCCGCCCCGCGGGGCTGGCGACATCGCCCACGGCGATCGTGACGTCGGCGCCTTTCAGCCGCTCGGCCGCAGCCGCCAGCGCCGATGCGTCGCGCGCCACCAGGGTCACTGCGACACCTTCGGCGGCCAGCGCCTCGGCGCAGGAAAAACCCAGTCCCCGCGACGCCCCGCAGACCAGGGCGCGCCGTCCTTCAATACCAAGATCCATGATGCGTTCCATCCAGTTGATGCCGTGGATGGCGCCAAGGTTAGGCCGTAGCCGCCCGACAATATTGGCGGGGAGTGCGCCCGCGCAATTTTTGCCAATACGCCGAGGAGCGGGCATCGGCAAAAAGGGGACCATGCCTCGTTCCGCAACCGTCTCGCCGCTGACCTATCGTCGCGACGCCGCATTGTCAGGCGCCTGCCTGGCGCTCGCCCGCTATGGCGGCCATGAGTTCGAGCATCACGTCCACGATGAACTCGTCATCGCGGTCACCGAGGCTGGTGGTGCCGAATGCCGCAGCCGGCTGGGACGCGAGCGGTCCGGTCCCGGCACCATCTGGATCAGCCGGCCCGGCGACTTCCACGGCGGTACGGTCGAGCCTGGGACCCGCTGGCACTATCGATCGATCTATCTCGATGAGGCGGCGCGGTCGGCGATCTGCGAAAGCTTCGGCCAGGCCGGGCTGATGATGCGGCAGGGCCTCTATCACGACCCCGGGCTTGCCGTCCGGCTGCTGGCCGCGCATGCCCGCGCGGAGGCGGGCCAGGACGTCGCAGAGAGGCAGACCGCATGGCTCGAAGCCATCGCGATGATGATGGTCCGCTACGGCGAGTGGCGCGCATTGCCCCAGGCCGGGCGGGAAGCGGGCAAGATTGCCCGCGTACGCGAGTTCATCGCCGGAAATTTCGAACGCGACATCAGCATCGGCGAGTTGGCCGGCATGGTCGGCCTCAGCCGATTCCACCTGATACGCAGCTTTCGGCGCGAGTTCGGCCTGCCCCCCCACGCTTATCTGAACCAATGCCGGCTGATCGCCGCCAAGCAGATGCTGGCCTCGGGCCATCGCCTGGCTGAGGCGGCGATCGCCGCGGGCTTTTACGACCAGAGCCAGCTGTGCCGACTGTTCAAGCGAACCTACGGGATCACGCCCGGCACCTACGCCGCGCTGTCGCGCTGATCAGCTCAGCGACGGCGCCGGGCATCCTCCTCGGCCTCGCGCTTGCGTCCGCGGACGAAGATGGCGGTGAGGAGAATGCCGAGGGCCAGACTAAGGATGATCCCGAGAATCGTGGCGACGTCGCCATGTCCGGAAACCGCGATCTGGTCGCCGTCCATCGACCGGTTGATGCTCAGCGCGAAATAGGCGGCGAAGCCGAGCCCGCCCAGGACGACCGCGGTCGCAAGCAGAACGAAGATGTGGTCGATGAGCGCGTGGCCCCGTTCCGGCGTGGGCTTGGGGGCGAGGCTGGGTGTCGGCGTGGTGTTCATGCTGCACTTCCTATCCATGCAATATTGCCGTTTATACATGCAATCTGCATGCGCCAGATTTTGGCTGATTTCGTGAATCTAGCAAGAGGCGATATGTCGCAGTCAGACGATTTGACGTGCAATAATCCGGGCAAATTGCATGTATACTCCTTCGACGAAGGACGGAGATGCATGCATGTGGCGGCCGATGATCCAGCCTGGCGCCGGGCCGGTCTATCTCGCAATCGTGGCGGCGATCGCGGCGGATGTCGCCGCCGGCCGGCTCAGGGCGGGTGATCGCCTGCCGCCCCAGCGCCTGCTGGCCGAACGGCTCGGGATCGATCATACGACAGTAACGCGCGCCTATGGCGAAGCGCGGCGTCGCAACCTCGTCGAGGCGCGGGTCGGGCAGGGCACGTTCGTGCGGGGCGATGCGCAACCGTCACCCCGCGGACCGGTCGGACGGCAGGTCGACATGACCATGAACCAGCCGCCGCCGCCCGACGATCCCGCGCTGTTCGAGCGGCTCGACCTCGCGCCGACGCCGCTCGGCTGGATGCGCTATCCCGGCGCGGCGGAGGCCGAGGCCGATCGCGCGGCGGGGTTGCGCTGGCTGGCCGGTCGCCTGGCCGGCGCCACCGCCGACCGGCTGGTGGTCTGCCCCGGGGTTCAGGGCGCATTGACCGCGCTGCTGACCACGCTGGCCCGGCCCGGCGATCTGATCTGCGCGGAGGACCTGACCTATCCCGGCATCATCGCTGCGGCGGGCCAGTTCGGCCTGCGGCTCAAGGGGGTGCCGATCGATCGGGACGGCATCGACCCCGATGCCTTTGCCGACATCTGCGCGCGCGAGATGCCGCGATTGCTCTATTGCACGCCGACCTTGCACAACCCGACGGCGGCGACGATGCCCGCGGCGCGGCGCCAGGCCCTGGTCGCCGTCTCCCGCCGGCACGGCATCGCCATCGTCGAGGATGACATTTACGGTCCCCTGCTGACCGACGGTCCGCCACCGCTGGCCGCGCTGGCCCCCGACATCGTCTATCACATCGCCGGGCTGTCCAAATGCGTCAGTCCCGCCCTGCGGCTCGCCTATCTGATTGCGCCGGATGCGCGTCGGGCCGGGCGGCTTGCCCAGGCCTTGCGCGCCACGGCGCTGATGCCGGCGCCGCTGACCGCGCGGCTTGCCACGGCCTGGATCAACGATGGCACGGCGGCCCTGATGCTGGCGGCGCTGCGTGGCGAGGCGCTTGCCCGCCAGGCCATGGCGGCGAGCCGCCTGCCGGCCGGGTCATATGCGGCAAGCCGGCCGGAAGCTTTCCACCTGTGGCTCGACGTCGGGCCGGACTGGACGCGCGGGGCATTTGCCGCCCATCTCCGCGCCCAGGGCATCATGCTCGCCACCGCCGATGCCTTCGCCATCGGCGGCGCGGCGCCGGAGGCGGTACGGGTCTGCCTGGGGGCGGCAGCCGATCGCCGGGAACTGGCCGACGTCCTCGATCTTCTGGGGGCAGCGCTGGCCCGGCCCGCACCGGGGGCGACCGTCATCTGACGTCGATCCCGTGCCGCCGGGTGGCGCCGATCAGCGGCCGGGCGTCAGCGAGACGCCCCAGGCCCGCGGCTGGCCGAGTGCCCATCCGGAATAGTTCCGCACATTGGCGCGAACCGCGTTGGTCTCGACGTTCGAATACATCGGGATCATCGGCAGATCGGTCCGGAACATCGCCTCCATGTCGTCGAATATCGCCTGGCGCCGGGCGCGATCGCTGACCTCCATGCTGCGGGCCAGCAATGCCCGTGCTTCGGGATTGTCCCATACCTTGCGCGGCTGCTTGTCCTTGTCGCCGCTGATCATTTCGAAGGAAAGCGATGCGTCGAGCCGCGAGGAATAGGTGAAGGTCATCGCTTGGTAATCGCCCTTGGTATAACGATCGAGCAGCGTCGCCCAGTCGAGGACCTCGATGTCGACCTTGATGCCGGCTTCCTGTGCCATCGATTGCGTCACGACGGCGATGTCGAACAGCGAGGCATAGCGCTTGGTCGTCAGCAACTTGATCGGCTGCCCCCTGTAGCCGGCCTCGGCAAGCAGCTTCTTCGCGGCGGGGATGTCGCGCCGGGGCAGGTCGGCCTGTGCCTTGCCGTAGAATCCGCTGGAGACCGGAACGACCGAAAGGCTGGCGCGGGCTTCGCCCTCGGTCACGGTCTCGACAAGCTGAGACATGTCCAGCGCGGTTGCCAGCGCCTTGCGCAGGCGGAAGTCCTGAAGCAGCGGATCGCGCGTCTGGAACAGGATGCCCTGGATATCCATCGTCGAAACCGTCTGCATCTTGACGTCGGTGCGCGTCTTGTATTCGGCCGCATCGACATTGAGGATGTCGGGAACGATGTGAAGCGCCCCCGACAGCAGTCCGGCCTTGGCGGCCGAGGAATCCGGGATAACGTCGAAGCGTACCCGGGGTACCAGCGGTGTCTTGTTGCCGCCATTCCCGTCGCGCTGGCCTGGAAGCGCGGCATAGGCGTCGTTGCGGACAAGGTCGACGTATTGCCCCTGTTTCCATTCGGCCAGCTTGAACGGACCGGTTCCGACCGGGCTCTTCCACTTGCCGTCGGCATCGAGCGACGACCGATGGTAGATGGCGGTGCTGCCGCAATCGGGGCGAGCCAGCAGCGTCAGGAACAGGGCCGAGGGTTTTTCGAGCGTGAAGCGGACGGTGCTGGCGTCGGGCGCCTCGACGCTTACCACCTTCATCAGCCCGCGACCGTCGACATCGGGCAGGCAGCGCCAGTTGTTTGCCGGGTTGGTGTAGCGCTTCCAGGCGTAGAGGACGTCGTCGGCGGTCAGCGGCGCACCGTTGTGGAACGTGACCCCGTCCCGCAGCGTGAAGGTATAAACCGTGCCGTCCGGCGACAACGCGATCGACTTGGCCAGCATCGGACCGACGGAGGTGTCTTCCCGATAGGCCACCAGGCCTTCGACGACATGCAGCACGACGGCGTCGGTGTTGGCGTCGCGGTTCATTCCGGGGTCGGTCGACCTGATATCGGCATTGAGCCGCACCCGAAGAATATCTTCCTGCGCGTGCGCCGCCGGGGCGACGTATGCCATGGCGGCGACGACGCAGGCTGACGAAAGCGTGCGGATCATGAATGCTCCCCTTGCTGTCGAGGTTGGCCTGGATGGAGGTCAATCCTGGCATATTCTGCATTTTCGCGCACAATATGCAATATGGGTAAACCCAAAGTCACGCGCATCCGTTCTTCTAGAACCAGTATCCCAACCGAGGTCTCAAACGCGGTCATGACGGGCGTATCCGGGCTTGGGTGGCAGAACCATATTGCATTTAGAATTACAAAATGCGATTTGTCCATTGTTGTAATCAGCTGGATGACGGTCGGTGCGCGCACAAGCATGTCTTTGGAACGATACAGCCGTTGCCGGGCCTGATCTGCCAATTCTGGCAGGTCCTCGCGATGCCGACGTTGCCATCGTCGGGGCAGGCTTCGCCGGTTTGTCGACGGCGCTCACGCTTGCCGAGCAGGGCTCGTCCGTCGTCGTGCTCGAGGCCGGCGAGATCGGCGACGCGGCGTCCGGCCGCAATGGTGGCCAGGTCATCGCAGGATTGCGCCATTTTCCCGAGGAACTGGTTGAAACCTACGGCCGCGATCGGGGACGGCGACTCTACGAGTTCGGTGCGCGGACTGCCGATGACGCCTTCGCGCTGATCGCCCGGCATCGGCTGGATTGCGAAGCGGCGCAGGAGGGCTGGATCAACGTCACGGATGCGCCCTCGGGCCTCGACATGGTTCGTCGCCGGGTTGCGGCCTGGCGGGCCCATGGTGCGCCGGCGCGCGAGCTGAGCCGGGCGGAATTGCGCGAGCTGATTGGCACGGACGCCTATCTCGGCGGCTGGATCGACCCGAGGGGTGGCACGGTCCAGCCGCTGAGCCTGGTGCGCGAACTGGCGCGCGCGGCAAGGGGGGCAGGCGCCGAGGTCTTCGTGCATTCGCGCGTGGTCGACATTGCGCGCGCCGGGCGGGACTGGCGCGTCAGTACCGGTGCCGGCTCGATCGTTGCCCGGCGCGTGCTGCTCGCGACCAATGCGCTGACGGGACCGCTCAACCCGCCCTTGGCGCGGAGCTTCCTGCCGGTCTGGAGCTACCAGATCGCCACCGGTCCGCTTCCCGATGCAATCACGCCGATAAGAACCGGCGCGGCGATCTCGGACTCACGCCGCGTGCTTCGCTATTTCCGCCGTGATCGCCAGGGCCGCGTCATCGTCGGCGGCAAGGGCACGTCGGGCGGCCCCAAGGGGCCTGGTTCGTTCAACCTGCAGCGCCTGACCCTCGCGAGGCTTTATCCCGCACTGGCCTCCATAGAACCGACTTACTACTGGGGCGGGCAGGTCTCGGTGACGATCGACCGCCTGCCGCGGTTCTTCGTGCTGGATGACGGCTTGTTCGCGACGCTCGCCTGCAACGGCAAGGGCGTTGCCTGGAACCTGGCGCTTGGCCCGGTGCTCGCGGCCGCCCTGAGCGGGGTGGATCCGGACAGCCTGCCCCTGCCCCCCGCACGGCCGCCTGCACCGATTCCCTTCCACCGCCTGAAGCGGGTCTACGCCGCCGCAGGCAGTACCTGGCTGCGTCTGCGCGACATGATCGAGCGGCAGACGCCTGTCCGGACATGACCCGGTCTCGCATCAAGGTATCCTCGGCGATGAAGAATGACGAACAAGCGATGCGGCGGGGATCGGTCCGGGTCAGCCCGGCCGATTGCCCGATGCCGCCGGCCGGCAAGCAGGCTGCCGCCACGAAAGCCTATGTCGATCCGTCGGGCGCATTGGTGGCCGGCGTCTGGCGCTCGAAGCCCGACCGCCTGGATGTCGCCTACAAGCGTGACGAATTCTGCCAGATCATCGAGGGCGAGGTACACCTGACCGACGCGGCCGGGCATACCGAGGTCTATCGGGCAGGCGACGCTTTCGTCGTGCCGGCGGGCTTTACCGGAGTCTGGCTCATGCCGGTCGCGGTGACAAAATTCTATGTTCTCCATGGGCCGGAGGGCGGCGACCGACAGCGCTAGTTTGTCGCGGGGCAGGGGCCTCCGGGCCAGGTTGTAAACCCACCCCCGGTATTGTATTTCGATGGGCCATGTCTCCGTCGGCCGGAAATGAGGATCCGAAACGCGGTGCGAGCCACACGCTGTTGCAGCGTGATCTCGTGGGCCGGATCATCGGCCTGATCCATGCCGAGGGCCTCGGGATCGGCGATCGCCTCAACGAGAGTCGCCTGGCCGATCGGCTCAACGTTTCGCGCACGCCCGTGCGGGCGGCGCTGGATACGCTTTGCGAAATGGGTTTCGTGTCGCGTGAGCCCAATCGCGGTGCAGTGCTGCGCACGCTGCCACCCCTCCCGGCGGTACCCGACCACGAAGCGGCGGCGGTCGAGGATGACAGCCTGCTCTCCGCGATCGCCCGCGATTGGTCGCGCGGGCAACTGGCCGAACAGGTATCGGAAGCCGAGCTGATGCGGGCCTACGGTTGCAGCCGGCAGGCCGTGCGGCGCGTCCTGGAGCGTCTGCTGGACCTCGGCAGCGTCGAGCGCCGGCCGGGCTATGGCTGGTCGTTCGTCGAAGCGATCCGGGACGGGCGCGAAAACCGGGCGAGCTACCGGTTCCGCATCGTGATCGAAACGGCCGCGATCCTGGAGCCCGACTTTGCCCTGCCGCCCGGCTGGGCCGCGGAGATGCGCGCCCGCCATGCAAAAGCCCTGGTCGAGGAATGGGGCGAGCATTCGAGCGTCGGTTTCTTCGAGATGAACGCCGAGTTTCATCTGGGGATCGCCCAGGCATCCGGCAATCGTCATTTCAGCGATGCCGTCGCCCGCCAGAACCAGCTGCGGCGGCTGTCGAACTATCACTGGATCAGCGGTTTCAGCCGGGTCGAGGTCAATTGCCGCGAACATATGGCAATCCTCGACGCCCTGGAGAAAGGCGACAACGAGATCGCCGCGGTGCTGATGCGCCGTCATCTCGAGGATGCCGTCGACGTTCCCTAGCAGCGGGTGGTCAGGCTGAATCGGTGATGTGCGTGATCCGGCAAGGCACGCGGCCAGTAGACCACCAGCGCCATCAGTAGCGCCACCTCGCCCGGCGTGAACACCAGCGACTGCACCGCCGAGGTGAGGATCTGGTAGATGACGTAGTCGCCCATCGCCCGCACCAGCGGCTCGTCGCGCGGCGGCGTGATCGAGGCCTGACGCAGGGTGGCGAGATAGACGGCGATGATCAGCGCGGCGCCGGTCAGGCCGTACTCGAAGACGATGCCGAGCCAGCCGATGTCGGCCAGGTAGAAGTGGGCGTAGCCGAGCAGGTTGGCAAGTGTCGTCTGGCTCAGCCGGGTGATCGATCCGGCACCGAACATCATCACCAGCGGATGGCCCTGGATATAGTCGACGGCCAGGCGGATCGATGCCTGGCGGATCGACAGCGAGGCGCCCAGCGCGGCTTCGACGCGCGCCAGCAGCGGGCCAAATACCAGGATGCCGACGGCGATGGCGGCGGCAACCCCGCCGGCGAGCAGTAGCGCCCTCACCCAGCCGCGGCTGCTGCGGAACATGATCCAGCCGATCGTCAACGCGACGGACAGGATGACCGTGCGCTGCTTGAAGATCAGGATCAGCAGCACGAACCCGATCAGCACGCCAAGCCCGGCCAGCAGGTCGCGCCGCATGACCAGGCGCCGGGCCAGATAGAACATCGTCAGGATGCCGAAGAACATCGGCATGAAGATGCGATAGCCGCGTTCGGTCTCGTAGAGGAACAGCTTGGATTCGGCCGCGTCGATCCGATAGGCGGTCGCGGGAACCACGAGCCACAGGAAAGCCATCAGCAGGAAAGTTCCGATCCCCAGTCCGACCAGGGCGCGGCGGAGCTGATCCTGGGACGGCTGCAGCAGGGCAAGCAGTCCGGCCGCTGCGAAGTAATAGAGGAAGGGCAGCGATTTTGCCGTGGTCACCAAGGCGTCGACCAGGCCATTGCCCAGATAGATCATCGACAGCAGCGGCGTCAGGCCGAGGACATAGGCGATCAGGACGCCGTAGAGCCAGCCCCAAGGCAGCCGCACCGTCACCAGCGCGTAGATCGCAAGCGGCAGCGTCAGGATCGGCCAAGCCTTGGACAGGTAATAGGTCGGTGGCAGGTCGATGACGTAGTGAAAGCTCTGCCCGAACAGCGGCAATGCCACCAGCAGGATCAGGAAGGTGAGCGTGCGCGGGGGATCCTGGGTGATCGACCATGGCTGGGGACCGAGCCCCAGGATCCGCCCGCGACGGGCGGAGATCGTCGGCACGTCAGCCCGGCCGGCGCGGCTGATGGCGCCGTGCCGGATCGGTCAGCCGGGCCCGCACCGCGATGGCGACCAGCGGCAGCGATTCGACGAAGACGCGCCGGGCATGGTTGCGCGGGTCGCGGACGAGGCGATAGAGCCATTCCAGCGCGGACCGGCGCATCCAGCGCGGAGCCCGCGGCACCATCCCGGTCAGGAAGTGCAGGGAAGACCCGATACAAAGCCCGACACCGGTCGCCCCGCCCCGCTCGGCGATGCGATGGGCCAGCAATTCGGATCGCGGCGCGCCAACCGCAAAGAAGACGTAGCGCGCCGGATGGTCAAGCACGAAGCGGATGCAGGCTTCGACGGCGGCCGGATCCTTGATGAACCCCATCGGCGGCTGATGCAGCGCCAGCCGCGTCAGGCCATAGCGCCGGCGCAGTCGGGCGGCCAGTTCGTCGTCGCCCCCGATCACCGTGATCGCATCGTCGGGACGGACATGGGCGGCGAACAGCCGCGCCGTCACGTCGGCACCGGTGGCGTGCGGCAGGTCGCGATCGAACAGCATCCGTCCCAGGATGCGCATGATCTGGCTGTCGCAGAGCCGCAGCCAGGCCGCATCGTAGGCCCTTGCGAACGCAGGGTCGCTGCCGCTGTCGAGGATAACCATGTGCTGGGCGTTGGGCGTGACCACATAGGCGAAGGGCAGGGCCGGATCGCGCGCGGCAATGACGGCCGCGGCTTCCACCGTGTCGAGATGGGCGATCTCGACGCCGAGAAAGAGATCCTGGGCCACCGGCGCCGCGGTCATGGGTTCAGCACCGGGTTCTGCTGGCGATAGATCGAATAGGTGAAGTTGGCGCTGCGCTGGAACGGCAGCACGCGGTTGATGAACTGATCAATCCACAGATTGACTTCGCCGATGGTCGAGCGCGGGACGAAGACGATGTCGCCCGAGACGAGCGGCACGTCATTGGCGGTCGTGCCGGTCTGCAGGAATTCCTTCACGTCGACGGTGCGCAGCATCGGCCGGTTTTCCGGGCTGCGGCGGATCAGCACGACCTCGCCGATACGTGCATCGTCGGCGAACCCGCCGGCCATCAGGATCGATTCGAGGACCCCGATGCGGCCGTTGACACTAAATGTGCCGGCACGCGCCACCTGCCCGCCGACATAGATCCGGCCCGAAGCCGACTCCTTCAGCGCGACCGACACCTTGGGGTCCTTGAGCCAGCTGCGCGACTGGATGGCCACCTGGGTGGACAGTTCGGGTAGCGTGTAGCCCGCCGCCATCACCTGCGGCGCGGGACGCAGCGAAACCGTGCCATCCGGCGCGACCAGCGCCTCCTCGTCAAGCTCCGGCGTGTCGAGGTAGCGGATCTGTACGCGGTCGCCGGGGCCGAGGCGATAGGCCGGCAGCTGGTCGGTCCAACCGGCGAACCCCTGGGGCTGCATGTCCGCCGGTGTGCTCTTGGTCGGTACCGGCTTCAGGGTGAAGTTGTTGGACTCGCAACCGGCGGACAGCAGCAACGCCGCGGCCAGGCCACAGATCCGGGCAAGGAATTTCAGATCCATCGATAGATTGCCTTCGGCACGTGGAAGCGCCGGCCGGTGAAGATCATGCCGAGCAGGTCGCCGCCGGCTTCCAGGATGGCGTCGCGCAGGCGGATCGCGGCGAGGGCGCGCGTCTGCTCGGCGCGGACGACCAGGATGCTCGCATCGACCAGCACGGCAAGGCGCTGGCCGAGGTGGCTCTGTCGCATCGGCGGCGCGGCGATCAGCACGATATCGGCTTCCTCGTTGCGCCGGTTGAGGAAGGCGCGGATTCGCGGCAAGGACGTGCGCAGCGAGGCGATCACCGTCTCGGTCGACCCGACCGCGACGGAGAGGCCCTCGATGTCGGTGGCGACGATCTCGACGCCGTCGTCGTGGCGCGCGCCGCCGCCGCCGCCGGCCACGCCCAATTCGGAGAGGACACCGCGTCCGTCGCCGATCAGGTCGACGACGACAATATTGCGCCCGTGGCCCTGCGCCAGTTCGATGGCGAGCGAACGCACGGTCGAAACCGTATCCGCTGCCTCGCTGTCGGCCAGCACCTGCAGCCGTTTCATCGGGCGGCCGTCGATGTTGAATTCGGCCAGCCGGGCGGCGAGCAGCATCATTTCCTCGCGCACCTGGCGGGTGGAAGCATCCGACAGGCTCGCCAAGGCGGGCAGGGCCAAGCCGCGCTCGGCCTCGCCCGGCAGGATGAACACCTGGCGGATCCACGCGGCAGCAACCCCGACCGCGGCACCGAACAGCAGGCCCCCCAGGATGCCGGCAACGATGAACGAGGGAACCATCGTCTCGCCCACCACCGGGTCGACCGCCCATTGGGTGACACGCACGCTGGCATCGTCGGTGCGCGCCTGGCTCTCGTCGATGCGGGCGGCCTCGGTCCGCATCGCGTAATCCTTGTGGATCTGCTCGACGATGCCGCGGGTGCGTTCGAGGTCATTGAGCTGCGCTTCGGCTTCGCGCAGCATCGCCACGCGCTGCTCGGCATCCTTCTGCTGGCGCTCGAGTTCGTCCAGCTGGCGCTGGATGGCGCTGGCCTCGATCTCGAGCTGCGTCAGATGGTTGATCAGGAATGCCAGCGCCGGGTTGCGGACTTCGCGCCGGGCCGAGAATTGTGGCTTGTCCTGCGACCTGAGCGAGCGGCGCACCACCTCGATCTGCCGCTCGACATCCTTCAGCGGCGGATAGTCCGGCTGGTAATGCTGCATCAGCTTGTCGCGCTGCAATTGCAGCCGCAGGAGCACGTTGCGATCGTCGTCGTTCTGCGACTGGTTCGTGGTCTCCGAGAAATCGAAGACGGTCGGCGGCGTCTTGGCCAACTTGGCCGTCGCCTCGGCCACTTCGGACTTCAGGCCTTCACGCCGCTCCTGGGTCTGGCGGCGCCTGGCCACGATCGAATCGATCTGATTGACGGAAAGCAGCACTTCCTGCCGGATGTCGATCACGCCGTACCGGCTCTTGACCCCCTGGATCTCGGTCTCGATGCGGCGCAACTGGTCGGCGAACCGCGCCAGTTCGCCCGACAGGAAGGGCAGGCGCGGGCGGTCGTAGATCTGCCGGCGCTGCGTCAGATAGGCTTCGAACAGTTCGTTGACCGCCTTGGCGGCCATTTCCGGCACGGGATGGTTGAAGGTAAGCCGCACGATATTGGAGTCGGAGGCGGGCTCGGCGCGCAGGCGCGACTGGACCATCTCGACCGCCCGGCCGGGCCAGCTGTCCTCGGGATAGGCGGGCAGGAAGCCGAGATAGCGGCGCTGCGCCAGTTCCGGGAACAGGGTCTGCGGCCCGATCGCGTCGACCATCTGCTTGATGACCGCGGGACTGATCAGGATGTTGATCTCGGACTCGACCGCCTTCAGCCCGTCGACCGAGACGACGGTCGGCAATTGTGCGCCGATACCCTGGTTGTCGACGTGTTCCCGCGAGACCATCACGAGCAGGCGGCCTTCCGCGCGGTATTGGGTGCGGGCGTTGAGCGCGGCGACGACGCCGATGGCAACGATCAGCAGGAAGCCGAAGGTGATCGCCTTCCACCCGTAGAAGCCGAGCACGGCCAGGTCGCGCATCGTGTAGCCGGTCGTGCGTGATGCCGCCAGCTGGCGGGCATCCGCCGGTGTCTGGGCCATGGCCATCTTTCAGGCAGCCGATCGGTGGGAGAAGGGGCTGATAAGCACGTCACTCATACACATTCGCGGATATTTGCGTCAAATTGTTCATTTTACGTTACCTCACGGCAGCGGCTTGCCGCAGCCCGGCAATTGCAGGGTGCGACAAATGGCGGCCGCGGCGGTTCTGGCGTCCGGATTGTCCGGCGTTATCTGCCCCGGCGGCATTGCGGACAACGAGTAGAGCATAACCCCGCCCGCCGGATCCTGCCTCACCCTTGCCGTCATATCCGCAATGAATGATTGGGTATGGACAGGTTCGTTCGGCTGACGCTGCGGCGGGACATGGAAACCCAGGGCGAGCGGGCCTCGCCAGACCGCGCGGTAGGCCTGGAAAGCCTCCCACGGCTTGAACGACGGGCCGGCCTCGTAGGCCATGATCGACACCAGATCGATGTCGGCCGCGGCGGGGCCGCGCAGCAGGTTCAGCATCATGCCGGTATAGCGGCTGCGCGGCTGGGCATCGATCCAGGGACCTTCCCCAAAGGCCGCGACCGACCAGCCGGCAACGGCGATGATGGCGGGACGGGGCAGAACGCGGCGCAGGCGCGAGACGATGTCGGCAAAGTCGCGGTCGCTGGCGCAGCGGATGCGGCCGCCTTCGGTTCGGCAGCCGGGTTCGGCCGGTTCGAAATCGATGTCGATGCCGTCGAGCCCGAGATCGCCGACCAGCCGCGCCACGGCATCGGCGTTCAGGCGATGCCAGGCAGGATAAGCCGATCCGCCGATGGAAAGAATGATCCGGGTTCCCGGCTGGCGCTGCCGCAGCAAGGCAACAGCCCCCTTCAGGACCCGGCCATCGTAGGGATATTGCAGGCCCGTCCCGCCGAGTTCGAGCGCCCCCGCATAGGTCATGTCGGGCCGGGCGAAAGAGAGCGCGACGATGTTGACATAGCCCGGGATCGCCGCCAGCCGCGTCGCCGCCGGGCCGGTCGCAGGCACTTCCCACCAGCTTTCGTGGTAGCCGAGGAACGGACGCTCGGGCAGGTTCCCCGCGCGGGTGAGCGACGGCGGGCAGAGCAGCGTGGCGGTCAGCAGGACCAGCAGGACGCCTAGAAGACGTCCCGGCCCACCATGCCGAGGACCAGCGTTCTGAGCATGATCTTGAAGTCGAACCATAGCGACCAGTTCTCGACGTAGTAGGTATCCAGTTCGACGCCGCGGCGTGCCTTCTCGATGGTGTCGATGCCGCCGCGCATGCCGTTGATCTGAGCCCAGCCGGTAATGCCCGGCTTGATCCGGCTGCGGGTTGCGTAGCGCTTGACCACTTCGTAATAGGGGCCGTCGGACACGACCATGTTCGGGACATGCGCCCGCGGCCCCACGACGGACATCTCGCCGCGCAGCACGTTGAGCAGTTGCGGCAGCTCGTCCAGGCTGGTGCGCCTGAGGAAGGCACCGACGCGGGTGATGCGCGGATTGTCGCGCTTGGTGCCGAGCGAGCCGTCGTCGGATTCGTCGACCGTCATCGTGCGCAGCTTGAACATCGGGAAGATCGTGTTGTTCAGGCCGAGGCGCGGCTGGCGGAAGAAGACCGGTCCGGGAGAATCGAGGCGGATGGCGATCGCCGCGATGGCGATGACCGGCGCCGCGACGATGATGCCGATGGTGGCGACGACATAATCCTCGATCAGCTTCATCAGCGCATGGGTGCCGCGCAGCGGCGCCTGCATCAGTTGCAGGACCGGCAGGCCGGCAAGGTCGCCACCATGGGGCAGGCGCAGGTCGAGCGGGTTGTGCTTCAGCGGCAGGACGATGTCGGCCGCGATCATCTGCAACTGGCCGAGCAGCTGGAAGATCCGGTCGGCGGCTTCCCAGGGCAGTGCCATCACGATGATGTCGACCTTGTTGTCACGCACATAGGCGTGCAACGCCTCGATCCGGCCGGTGACCGGGATGTCGGCGCCGAGGTCCAGGGCATGGCGGGTGACCCGGTCGTCGAAGACGGCGGCGAGACGATAGAGGTCGCGCCGGCCGGGGTCGTTGACATGGCGGATGACGTCGCGCGCGATATCGGTCGCACCGACGATGACGACCTCGCGCCGCAGCAGGCCGCGGCGACGCGCCCGGCTGCTCAGCGGGCCGACCACCAGCCGGCCGAGCACCAGGACGACGAAGGACGATGCCGCCCACTGGAACAGCCAGCGCGGATTGGCCAGTTCGTTCGGCGCGAAAGCCCAGACCAGGATCAGCGCGATGGCGAGCGCGGCGACGATGCCGAAGGCGATGGTGAAGATCTGCTTGAGCAGCTTGCGGTAATTCTCGAGCCGGTAGGCGTCGACCATCGTCATCGCCGACAGGAAGACGTGGATGCCGACCACGGCCAGGATCATCGCCTGGCCCTTCGGATTGGGACCCTGCGGATGCAGTTCGAAGAACCAGGCACAGGCGAGTGCGGCGAGCAGCAGCCCGCCATCCCATGCCATCACCAGCCGGTTGACGAGGCCATGGGTCCAGCGCATCAGCCGACCGCTTTCGGTTGCGGTAAGTAAATGCGGCTACCTTGCACCGAATTAATGTTACGAATCAGCATTTTATCCGGAACTTCCAATTCCGGTCGACCCTAGCAGCAACGCTGCGAAATGGAAGCAATCAGGTGTAACGAGTGTTCTCGGCAAGCAACAATCGCCGGGTCGCCAGCGTGGTTCCGATCGCGCCCTGCGCGGTGACCAGCGCGGCCACCGACGCCGCGCCGACGATGCCGAAGATGGGGATCAGCGCCGCCGACGCGACAAGCCCGACCGCCAGCTGCAGCATGTTGAGCCGCCGCAGCACGCCGCCATTGCCGGTCATGCCGAGCAGCACGTCCTGAACCGGCAGCAGGCAGTTGATCATCTGGCCGATCGCCATGATCCGCAGCGCGGTTGCCGCCGCATCGAACTCCGGGGCGATGAGCCGCAACAGCATCTCCGGCACGGCCAGCATCACCAGCGTCGCCGGGACGCCGACCGCGGCCACCCCGCGCCGGATCATGGTGTTGTAGCGTCTCAGCCGGTCGATGGCGCCGAGCCGGAACAGCTCGGCGAAATGCGGGGCGGCGACCGTGCCGGCGGCGATGATGATCACCCAGACCAGCATCGAGATCCGGTTGGCCATCGAGAACGCCCCGACAACGGCGGCATCGGCGACGAGGCCCAGGACCAGGACCGGCAGCGACGACAGGCCGACCTGCGTCAGCTCGACGGCCAGCAGCGGCATGGCCGTATGCCACATGCCGGGCAGGGGCTCGACCGGTTCGGCGGTCGGCGCCGGGCGATCGGCCAGCATGCCGCGCGCCCGCCACAGGAAGAACACGGCCAGCGCACAGGAAACGGCCATCGACCCGGCCAGGGCCAGGATCAGGCGATCCAGCGTATCGGCACCGACGAACAGTGCCGCCAGGGTCAGATTCGGCCACAACGCGTTCTGCACGACCTGGGCGGCGATCGTCTGCTTGAACCCGGACATGGCCGAGCCCAGCGTGAAGATCAACGTCTGGGGCAGCATGACCACCGCCGTCAGGGCGAGTGGCGCGGCCAGATCGGGCATGCGGAAGGCGTATGTTGCCGCCGGGCCGGCCAGGGCCCAGGTGATGCCGGCCGCCACGATGCCGGCAAGCGTCGTCCAGCCGAAGCCCATGCGCATCGCGCGCCGGGCGGCGCCGCCGGCGCCGACGGCGACCTCGGCGGCGATGTGGCGGGTCAGCGCCTTGTCCAGGCCGAGCCGGGCGCCGGTGGCGACCAGGGCGGCCCAGGTCAGGCAGAGGAAGAACAACCCCGCATCATGCGCGCCCAGCCGGTGGCCGACGAGGATGTAGAGGCCGAGCTTGCCGAGCGTCTCGGCGCCGCGCACGGCAAGGCCGAGCACATAGCGCAGCAAGGTCGATCGGGTCTGTTCGGCGGGAGCGGCCTGCGGGCGTTCGGACATCGGATGCTTGACGGGGAACAAAGTCTGACGCTACCGGTTTTCCGCCATGAACGGTATCGCCTATCGCACCATTATGCTGTCGCTTGCCGTAATGCTTGCCGGCATGCCGCGCGGCGTCGCGGCGCAGGGCATCACCGATGACGCCCCACGGGCCGAGGTCGAAGAGTTCGACGTCCGCAAGGCGATAAACGACTATTTCGTCGACCGACTGCCTTATGGCTGGTGGGCCGACCCGCCGGAGAAACAGGGCCAGGGTTTCCGCATCGTGATCAACATGCCGGTCTGGTGGGAAGGCAATCCGGCCGCGGCGATGATCGCCCTGTGCCCGGATCGGCGCAATCGCATCTGGACCGAAGCGAAATACCTCTTCCTCCAGCCGTTCTACAAAAAACTGCCCTGGGCCGGATACGAATGTCGCATCTAGGAAATCTTGCCGCGCGTCGCGCGGGCGGCTAGGGTCCAGCCATGCTGCTCGGCGCGATCAAGACCCTCATCCAAAATCATCTTCCCTGGCTGTTCGTGCCGCTGGCCGATCTGCGCGACCGCGTCGCCCCGCGCTATGGCGAGGCCGAACTGTCGCTGGTGCCGAGACTGGTCCCGGCCGGCGAGGCCGCGTTCGATGTCGGCGCGAACACCGGCATGTACTCCTTCTGGCTGCTGCGCAGTGCGGCGCATCTGACCTCGTTCGAGCCGAATGCCCGGCTCTGCGCGATCCTGCGTCAGCGTTTTGCCCGCGCCATCGCGAGCGGCAGGATGCAGGTCGAGGCGGTCGCCGTCTCGAACCGGCGCGGCCAGGCCGAGCTGTTCGTCGAACCGGGTTTCGAAGCGCTGGCCTCGGTCGAGGCCAATCATCGGCCCCCGGCGGCGGTGCATGGCGGCGAGGTGCTGCGGGTGCCGACAGTGCGACTCGACGACTACGACACGCGTCGGGTCGGCTTCATCAAGATCGACGTCGAGGGCCACGAGGTGGCGGCGGTGGAAGGCGGGCTGACGCTCATCGCCCGCGACCGGCCGACCATCCTGGTCGAGGCCGAGGAACGCCACCACGCCGGGGCGGTGCCGCAGCTTCGCGCGCTGCTCGAGCCGTTGGGCTACCAGGGCTTCTATCTGCATCAGGGGCGGTTGAACCCGGTCGCCGGCTTCGATCCGGCGGTTCTGCAGGACCGTGCTGCCCTGAACGAGGCCGGCACCCATCGCGTGCCGGGCAAGGTCTACGTCAACAATTTCATCTTCGCCGCCAGGCCCGAGGCGCTGGCCGATCTCGCCCGCGGCGTCTGAGGGCGCACCCGCAGCCGACTATCCGAAGATCCGGCGCACGATCGGCTTCAGCTTGCGGCCGAGCGGATGGTCGCGCAGCTGGTCGGCCAGGTCCGACTGGCGGATCCGGTCGAGCATCGAATGCGGGGTGCGATAGACCTCGACCTCGCTGCCGAACATCAGCGTCGTGCGCATGTGCAGCCGTTCCGGCAGGCCGCGCCGGAGCGCGGCGCGATAGCCATCGGCCTGGCCGGGCCGGCAGAACAGCACTTTGTTGTCGCCGATGGCAAAGGGCACCAGCCGCCCGGGATGGGCGATCAGATGGCGGCAGGCGCCTTCCGATACCGCCGGAAATTCCGGGTTGAACCAGTCGTCGAGGATGACGACGCCGCGATCGTCGAGGCCTTCGTCGGCAATCGCCATGTCGTTGGCGGTCACTTCGGACGTGTGACCGCCATCGATCGAGAAGAAGCGGGCAGGGGCCTTGACCCGGGCGGCGATGTCGGGCCAGCCGATCGCGGTCGAGGACGAGCGGATGACGGCCACCTGGCCGTCCGCCACGCCGAAACGCTTCATGTTCTGGCGAAAGATTGCCTCGTCACCATAGCCCGAGCCGTCGAGGTTGGCTTCCTGATCGCCGAAGATGTCGACCGCGAACGCGGTCTCGCCGGCCTGCAGCGTCAGCGCCAGTAGGATGAACAGGCGGCCGTGATGGATGCCGATCTCGCCGACCGACCCGGTGAGCCCCAGCCGCTGCTGTTCCTGCGCCACCTGCACCGCGATGTCGGCATCGAGCTGGGACAGCCAGCCATCGACCTGGACGTGGGCGCCACCGGCATAACGCTGCAGGGCTGGGGAGATGGTCATGATCGATCCTCGGACGGAACCGGCCGCCGGACGGTGCCACGGCGACCCAGACTGACGACCTGCCCGCGGCGGGCGATGGACAATACGGTACCCACTGAACCCCACATCACACGTACTCGGCCTTCCAGGCATCATTGGCGATGCCCGGACCTTAGCGTCCGGCCGCCCGCCAGCCTGTGACGCGGGACACGTACTGCCGCTGAATATCCCAAGGCAGCCGCGGGATACATCGCAAAAGACTGTCGTCGACCGTAAGGTCGCACTACTGGGGATTGTTGCAACGCCTGTGGCAGATCGCCGGTTATGATACACAGCGTAACCAATTTCGTCTGCCCGCTTACACTTCGTCACCCACAGCGCCGACCGGCAAATTTATAGTCGGTTCCATGACATGGCCGACGGCCGGTCGCATCGTGTGCCAGTATCAACGAGCGAGATTGCCCGACATGGCCGGTCTGTCCGATCCCGATCCGAAGTCCGGCCCGAGTCCGGTCCGCCGCAGGTGGCGGCCATGGGCGATCCTGCTGTGGATCATCTGCTTCGCCGGACTCGCGGCCGGCGGCTACTACTACTATCGCATGCGAACCGACGCGGTGCCGCCGGCGGCGGGTGCAGCAGCGCCGCCGACCGGGGGGCCGCCGCGTGCCGGCGGACCGGGAGGACCGGGCGCCGCCGGCCCGGCCCGGCCGACCCCCGTGGTCGCGACAAGGGCGCAGACCGCCGATATGCAGATCTGGCTGAAGGCGATCGGCTCGGTCGCGGCGGCAAACACCGTGACGGTGCGCTCGCGCGTCGACGGGCAGTTGATGCGTGTCCTGTTCTCGGAAGGCCAGGTGGTCAAGGCCGGTGACCTGCTGGCCGAGATCGACCCCCGACCCTATCAGGCCCAGCTGGAACAGGCCGAAGGACAACTGGCCCGGGATTCGGCCCTGCTCGACAATGCCCGGATCGACCTGCAGCGTTACCGCACGCTGTTCAAGCAGGATTCGATCGCCAAGCAGCAGGTCGACACCCAGGAGGCGCTGGTCCGCCAGTACGAGGGCACGGTCAAGGTCGACAAGGGCCAGGTCGACAATGCGAAGCTGCAGCTGAGCTATGCCCGGATCACCGCGCCGATCACCGGCCGCATCGGCCTGCGCGCGGTCGACGCCGGCAACATCGTCAAGGCCGGCGATACCAACGGTCTGGCGACGATCACCCAGGTGACCCCGATCAGCGTCATCTTCACCATCCCGGAAGACAGCCTGCCGGCCGTCACCCGGCGCATGCGCGAGGGGACCGAGGTGCCGGTCCAGGCATTCGACCGGTCGCAGGCCAACAAGCTCGCCTCGGGCAGGCTCGTGACCATCGACAACCAGATCGATGCCACCACCGGCACGGTCAAGCTGAAGGCCGAGTTTCCCAATGACGACGGGGCGCTTTTCCCCAACCAGTTCGTCAACATTCGCCTGTTGCTCGACGTCCGCCGGGGCGCCACGGTCATCCCGACGGCGGCAATCCAGCGCGCGGGGCAGAACGCCTTCGTCTATGCGATCACGCCGGAGAGCCGCATCGCGGTCCGCCAGGTTACGCTCGGTCCGCTCGAGGGCAACCGCACGATCATCGAGACCGGCTTGCAACCGGGCGACCAGGTCGTCACCGATGGCGGCGACCGGCTGCGCGAAGGCACGCCGGTGACGGTTGCCGCACCGCCGGGCGAGGCACCCGCCGCCGCAGCCGGCGAACAGTTGGCCAACCCGCAGCGCCCGCGCCGCGCCCCGGACGGGCAGGGGCCGCCGCCCGGCAACCAGCAACAGCCGCAGCGCCCGCGCCAGAACCAGGCCGGCAGCGGGAACAGCGGCGGATGAACCCGTCGCGCCTCTTCATCCTTCGGCCGGTCGCGACGACGCTGATGATGCTCGCGATCCTCCTGACCGGCGGTATCGCCTATCGCATGCTGCCGCTGTCGGCGCTGCCGGAGGTGGACTACCCGACGATCCAGATCGTCACACTGTATCCGGGAGCCAGCCCCGACGTGATGGCGACGACGGTGACCGCGCCGCTCGAACGCCAGCTCGGCCAGATGCCCGGATTGAACCAGATGACGTCGACGTCCTCGGGCGGCGCATCGGTCGTGACGCTGCAGTTCAATCTCGACCTCGCCATCGACATTGCCGAGCAGCAGGTCCAGGCCGCGATCAATGCCGCGGGCACCTTCCTGCCGTCCGATCTGCCGTCGCCGCCGATCTACAACAAGGTCAACCCGGCCGATGCGCCGATCCTGACCCTGGCGCTGACCTCGCGCAGCCTGACGCTGCCCCAGATCCAGGACCTCGCCGACACCCGCGTCGCCCAGAAGATCGCCCAGGTGACCGGCGTCGGGCTGGTATCGATCAGCGGCGGCCAGCGACCTGCCGTCAGGATCCAGGCCAACATGACCGCGCTGGCCTCCTATGGCCTCAGCCTCGAAGATCTGCGTACGGCGATCACCAACAACAACGTCAACCAGGCCAAGGGCGGTTTCGACGGGCCGAACCGGGCCTTCACCATCGACGCCAACGACCAGTTGCGCTCGGCCGCCGACTACGCGGCGATGATCGTCGCCTATCGCAACGGCGCCCCGATCGTGCTGAGCGACGTGGCCCAGGTGATCGAGGGCGGGGAGAACAATCGGCTGGCCGCCTGGGCCAACCGCGAGCCGGCCGTCATCCTCAACGTCCAGCGCCAGCCGCGCGCCAATGTGATCGAGGTGGTCGACCGGATCCAGCAACTGCTGCCGCAGCTGCGGCAATCGCTGCCGGCCTCGGTCGAGATCAAGGTGCTGACCGACCGTACCACCACCATCCGGGCCGCGATCAAGGATACGCAGTTCGAACTGGTGCTGGCCGTCGGCCTGGTGGTGCTGGTGATGTTCATCTTCCTGCGCAACCTGACGGCGACGATCATCCCGTCGGTCGCGGTGCCGCTGTCGCTGGTCGGCACCTTCGGCATCATGTATCTCGCGGGTTTCAGCCTGAACAACCTCAGCCTGATGGCCCTGACCATCGCGACCGGCTTCGTCGTCGACGACGCGATCGTGATGATCGAGAACATCGCCCGCTATATCGAGGAGGGCGAGAAGCCCCTCGATGCGGCGCTCAAGGGCGCGGGGCAGATCGGCTTCACCATCATCTCGCTGACGGTGTCGCTGATCGCGGTGCTGATCCCGCTGTTGTTCATGGCCGACGTGGTCGGCCGGCTGTTCCGCGAGTTCGCCATCACGCTGGCGGTGACGATCCTGGTGTCTGCGGTCGTCTCGCTGACGCTGACGCCGATGATGTGCGCCAAGCTGCTGAAGAACGACAGCCATCGCCGGCTGGGCGCAATCGGCCGCGCCACCGAGCGCGGCTGGGATGCGGTGATCCGGGGCTACGACCGCTCGCTGGTCTGGGTGCTCGACCGCCAGCCGCTGATGCTGGTCATCGCGGTGGCGACGCTGGCGCTGTCGGTGTTCCTTTACATCCTCGTGCCGAAGGGCTTCTTTCCCCAACAGGACACCGGCCTGATCCAGGGGCTATCGGATGCGCGCCAGTCGATCTCGTTCACGGCGATGGCCGAACGCCAGCAGGCGCTGGCCGACGTGGTGCTGCAGGATCCGGCGGTCGACAGCCTGACCTCGTTCATCGGCGTCGACGGCACCAACCCGACCCTCAATTCCGGCCGCATGCTGATCAACCTGAAGCCGTTCGGCCAGCGCGACGGCGCCGAGGCCGTCATCGCGCGGCTACAGCGCAGCACGGCGCAGGTCGAGGGGATCGCCCTGGCCTTGCAGCCGGTCCAGGACCTGACGATCGACGACCATATCGGGCGCGCCGCCTATCAGTTCATCGTCGTCGACGGCGACCCCGTCAGGTTGAACGACTGGGTGCCGCGACTGGTCGAACGGCTGTCGCATCGGCATGAGCTGGCGCATGTCTCGAGCGAACTGCGCCCCAATGGCCTCGCCGCCTATGTCGAGGTCGACCGGACCACGGCGGCGCGGCTCGGCGTCACCCCGGCGGCGGTCAACAATGCGCTCTACAACGCCTTCGGCCAGCGCATCGTCTCGACGATCTTCACCCAGGCCAGCCAGTATCGCGTGATCCTCGAGGCCGATCCCGGCCAGCAGCTGGGCCTCGACTCGTTCCAGCAGATCTATGTACCCGGCACCGGGGGGGCGCAGGTCAAGCTGTCGACCATCGCGACGATTTCCGAGCGGGCGGCGCCGCTGACCATCGACCATTTCAGCCAGCTGACGGCGACGACGGTCTCGTTCGACGTCGCCGCGCATTCGTCGCTTGGCGCCGCGGTGAAGGCGATCCGCGAGACGGCGGCCGAACTCAACATGCCGATCACCACCCAGATCCGCATGCAGGGTACCGCGGCCGCGTTCGAGACCTCGCTGTCGAACGAGGTCTGGCTGATCGTCGCCGCGATCGTCACCATGTACATCGTGCTGGGCGTGCTCTACGAAAGCTTCATCCATCCGGTGACCATCCTGTCGACCCTGCCTTCGGCAGGCGTCGGCGCGCTGCTCGCGCTCGAGATCGTCGGCATGGATCTCGACGTGATCGGCCTGATCGGCATCGTGCTGCTGATCGGCATCGTCAAAAAGAATGCGATCATGATGATCGACTTCGCGCTGGATGCCGAACGCAACGAAGGCAGAAGCCCGCGCGAGGCGATCCACCAGGCCTGCCTGCTGCGCCTGCGGCCGATCCTGATGACGACCTTCGCCGCGATGTTCGGCGCGCTGCCGCTGGTCATGTCCGGCGGGGTCGGTGCGGAACTGCGCCAGCCGCTCGGGGTGACGATCATCGGCGGCCTGATCGTCAGCCAGCTGCTGACGCTGTTCACGACGCCGGTGATCTATCTCGGCTTCGACCGCCTGGCTGCGCGGTTCCGGCGGCCGGACGAGGACGACCCGGACGAGGCGGAGGCGATGCCGTGAACCTTTCCGGTCCCTTCATCCGCCGGCCGGTGGCGACCACCCTGCTGTCGCTCGGGCTGGTGTTGGCCGGCCTCGCCGCGCTGCGGCTGCTGGCGGTCTCGCCGCTGCCGCAGGTCGACTTCCCGACGATCGTCGTCTCCGCCTCGCTGGCCGGGGCGGCGCCGGAAACCATGGCGGCGACGGTGGCCACGCCGCTCGAACGCCAGCTCGGCCGCATCGCCGGCGTCAGCGAGATGACGTCGTCCTCCTCGCTCGGCTCGACCCGGATCATCCTGCAGTTCGACCTGTCGCGCGATATCGACGGCGCGGCCCGCGACGTGCAGGCGGCGATCAACGCCGCCCGTGTCGACCTGCCGTCGAACCTGCCCAACAACCCGAGCTATCGCAAGGTCAACCCGGCCGATGCCCCGGTGCTGATCCTGTCGCTGACCTCGGACATCCTGGACAAGGGCCAGATCTACGACGCCGCCTCCAACATCCTGGTGCAGACGCTGTCGCAGATCTCCGGGGTGGGCCAGGTCTCGGTCTCGGGCTCGTCCTCGCCGGCGGTGCGGGTCGAACTGAACCCGCGTGCCCTGGCCCAGTACGGCATCGGGCTGGCCGATGTCCGCACGGCGATCACGAATTCGAACTCGAACCGCCCGAAAGGCGTCGTCGAACGCTCCGACCGCCGCTGGCAGATCTATTCGAACGACCAGATGACGCGGGCCGCGGAATATCGGCCGCTGGTCGTCGCCTATCGCAACGGCGCGCCGGTGCGGCTGTCCGATGTTGCCGACGTCCAGGATTCGGTTCAGGACCTGCGCAACGCCGGCATGTCGAACGGCAAGCCGTCGGTGCTGGTGCAGATCAACCGTGCCCCCGGCGCCAACATCATCGAGACGGTCGACCGGGTGCGCGCCCTGCTGCCCGAACTGCAGGCGGCCCTGCCAGCGTCTATCGACGTGCGCGTGCTGATGGACCGGACGACGACGATCCGTGCCTCGATCACCGATCTCGGCCATACCCTGGCCATCGCCATCGGCCTCGTCATCCTCGTCGTCTTCGCCTTCCTGCGCGAGCCGCGCGCCGCGCTGATCCCCTCGGTCGCGGTGATGATCTCGCTGATCGGCACGTTCGCGGCGATGTACCTGCTCGGCTACAGCCTGAACAACCTGTCGCTGATGGCATTGACGGTCGCCACCGGCTTCGTCGTCGACGACGCGATCGTCGTGCTCGAGAACGTCATCCGCCATGTCGAGAACGGCATGAAGCCCGCCAAGGCCGCGTTGCTCGGCGCCCGCGAGGTCGGCTTCACCGTGCTGGCGATGAGCCTGTCGCTGATCGCGGTGTTCATCCCGATCCTGCTGATGGGCGGCATCGTCGGGCGGCTGTTTCGCGAATTCGCCGTGACCCTGTCGGTGGCGATCCTCGTCTCGCTCGTGGTCTCGCTGACCACCACGCCGATGATGTGCGCCAGGCTGCTGCGCCGGACCGAGCCGCGCAGCCAGGGCCGGCTGGCGCGTTTCGGGGCCTGGATCTTCGAGCGGATGCTGCGTGGCTACGAGATCACCCTGGGCTGGGCCTTGCGCCATGGCTGGCTGATGCTGGTGATGCTGGTTGCGACCATCGGCCTCAACGTCCATCTCTACACCATCGTCCCGAAATCGCTGGCACCCCAGCAGGATACTGGTCGGCTTTCGGGGTTCATCGTCGGTGGCCAGGGCATTTCGTTCCAGGCGATGCAGCAGAAGCTTGCCGTCTATGTCGATATCGTCCGCCGGGATCCCGCCGTGGCCGAAGTTTCCGGCTTTACCGGTGGCGGGCAGCGCAACTCCGGTTCGATGTTCATCGATCTCAAGCCGTTGTCCGAGCGCAAGGAAAGCGCCGACCAGGTGATCGCCCGCCTGCGCCCCAAGCTTCAGGCCGTGCCGGGCGCCTCGGCCTACCTGGTCGCGCAACAGGACCTGCGCATCGGCGGCCGACAGGGCAACGCCCAGTACCAGTACACCCTGCTCGGCGACGACCTGAACGAATTGCGGACCTGGGGCCCGCGGGTCGTCGAGGCGCTGGGCACGCTGCCCGAGATCGCCGACGTGTCGTCTGACCAGCAGGACCGCGGACTCCAGGTGTCGCTCGATATCGACCGGGCGACGGCGGCCCGCCTGGGCGTGACGCCGCGGCTGCTCGACCAGGCGCTCTACGATGCCTTCGGCCAGCGCCAGGTCTCGACCATCTTCACCCCGATCAACCAGTACCGCGTGGTCATGGAGGTGGCGCCGCAATACTGGCAGTCACCCGACGGGCTCAACGACATCCGGGTCAAGACCGCGTCGGGCACGACCGTGCCGCTCGCGGCCTTCACCAGGGTGGTGCAGACCCCGGCGGCCCTGTCGGTGAACCACCAGTCGCAGTTCGCGGCGACGACCTTCTCGTTCAACCTGGCGCCGGGCTACGTGCTGTCCGACGCGGTGCGGGCGATCGACGAGACGATGACGCGCATCGGCGTGCCGGTTTCGATCCATGGCGGCTTCCAGGGCACCGCGCGAACCTATCAGCAGTCGCTGTCCAGCCAGCCATGGCTGATCCTGGCCGCCCTGGTCACGATGTATCTGGTGCTGGGCATCCTCTATGAAAGCTACATCCATCCGCTGACCATCCTGTCGACGCTGCCCTCGGCCGGGGTGGGTGCGATCCTCGGCCTGCTGCTGACCGGCTACGAATTCTCGATCATCGCGCTGATCGGCGTGTTCCTGCTGATCGGCATCGTCAAGAAGAACGCGATCATGATGATCGATTTCGCGCTGGTGGCCGAACGCGAACACGGCATGACGCCACGGGATGCGATCACCCAGGCCTGCCTGCTGCGCTTCCGCCCGATCATGATGACGACGCTGGCCGCCCTGCTCGGTGCCGTCCCGCTGGCGATTGGGGGCGGCGAGGGGGCCGAACTGCGCCACCCGCTCGGCATCACCATCGTCGGCGGCCTGATCGTCAGCCAGATCCTCACCCTCTACACCACGCCGGTGATCTACCTGCAGCTCGAACGTCTGCGCCAGCGCTGGCACGGCCGCAGCCGCCATCATCTTGGGAGTGCCGATGCCGCGCGTTGATCTGCCCACCGGTCCGGGCCTGCTGCTGCTGCTGGCCCTGTCGGCCTGCACGATCGGACCCGATTACAGCCGCCCGCCGGTCGCAACCCCGTCCGAGTTCAAGGAGATGGGGCCGTGGAAGCCGGCGGAGCCGCAGGACCTGAAGGACCGCGGGGCCTGGTGGGAACTCTATGGCGACGAGACGCTGAACCGGCTGATGCCGCGGGTCGTCGCATCGAACCAGAACCTCAAGATCTTCGAAGCGCGCTATCGGGCTGCCGAAGCGGCGGCGGCCGGCGCCCGCGCCAACCTCTATCCGGTCCTCGGGGCCGGGGCCAATACCTCGACCGGACAGACCAGCGGCGGCAACAGTGCCGCCAGCCGGGCCGGCCGCACCTCGGCAAGCCAGGGATCGCTGAGCGCCTCCTGGGTACCCGACATCTGGGGGGACGTGCGCCGCTCGATCGAGGCGGCGGATGCGACGACGGAGGCGAGTGCCGCCGACCTGGCCGCGGCGACGCTGTCGGCCCAGTCGGCGCTGGTGCAGAACTACCTGTCGTTGCGCTATGCCGAGGCGACCTACGACCTGCTGAGTTCAACCGCGGATGCCTATCGCCGCCAGGTGCAACTGGTGCAGAACCAGTACGCGGTGGGCACCGCGTCGCCCGCCGACATCGCGCAGGCCGAGACCCAGTTGCGCTCGACCGAGGCGCAGGCGATCGACATGCAGGCGACGCGCGCCCAGCTCGAACATGCGATCGCGCTGCTGCTGGGCGAACCGGCCTCGACCTTCAGCCTGGGGCCCGGCACGCTTCCAGACGTGCCGGCGCGGCTGCCGGTCGACGTCCCTTCGTCGCTGCTGGAACGGCGACCCGATGTCGGGGCCGCCGAGCGACGGATGGCGGCCGCCAATGCCCAGATCGGGGTGGCGCTGGCCGGCTACTATCCGCAGATCTCGCTCAGCGCCAGCGGTGCGCTGGTCGGCACCAGCCTGGCGACCTGGTGGGACCTGCCGGCCCGCGTCTGGTCGGTCGGCGCCGCGCTGTCGCAGACCCTGTTCAACGGCGGGGCGACCGCCGCCCAGACCGCCCAGGCCAGGGCAAACTACGACGCGACGATCGCGACCTATCGCAATACGGTGCTGACTGCGTTCCAGGAGGTCGAGACCGCCTTGTCGACGCTGACCGTGCTGGAGCGCGAGGCGGTAGTGCAGAATCTGGCGGTGACCTCGGCGCGGCGGTCGGAAGAACTGACGATCAACCAGTACCGGGCCGGCACCGTCAGCTATCTGAACGTCCTGGTCATCCAGGCCCAGACCCTGTCGAACGAACGCGCGGCGCTGGCGGTACAGAACCGCCGGCTGGTCGCCTCGGTGCAACTGATCGAGGCTTTGGGGGGCGGATGGGCCGGGAGCTGAGGTCGGGAACGACTTGCGCTGCTCCACATCAATCGGCGGGAGAACAATATTATTACGTAGCATTTAATTAGAATCTTTTTGAGGCATTTTCGATATCCGCCTACCGTCGGCGCCCGGCAGTTGCAACTTTGGCCCGGGCCCCATGCTGAAAATCGGTCGCCTTCTTTGCGTCGTGGTTTCGGCCTTTGTCGCCGGCCTCCTGGCCGGTGGTGTGCCTGCACCGGCCGTGGCCGCGATCGATCTGGTCGACACCAGCTTCAACAATCCGAACGTCGGCAGTTTTGCGATGTCGATGGCCGTGCAGTCGGACGGCAAGATCCTCGTTGGCGGTACCTTCACGACGGCGGGCCCGAACAACACGCCCTATGGCCGCCTCGCGCGCTTCAATGCCGATGGGTCGCTCGACACGACATTTGCCAATCCCGCCTTCAACAACAGCGTCTACGCCATCGCCGTTCAGTCCGACGGCAAGATCATTGTCGTCGGTGAATTTTCCTCTGTCGGGAGCAGCAGCTATAGCCGGGCGGTGCGGCTGAACAGCGACGGATCGATCGACACCGGGTTCGCCAATCCGCTGCTCGGCGATGCGACCAATACGATCGTGATCAACGACAACGGCTCGATCCTGTTCGGCGGCCGTTTCACGACCGCCGGTGGACAGACCTACAAGGGTGTTGCCCGATATTCGAGCAGTGGCACCGTCGACACGACGTTCACCAATCCCAATCTCGGCGGCGGTTTCGGCGGCAACGTGAACAGCATTGCCGTCACCAGCAGCGGCAAGCTGCTTGTCGGCGGCACGTTCTCGACCGCCGGGCCGTCGAATTCGCCGTATGTCAATCTTGCCCGGCTGAATGCCGACGGCACGTTGGACACCGGATTCTCCAACCCCGCCTTCGACGGTGCCGTCAACACGCTGGCCGTCCAGGGCGACGGCAAGATTCTGGTCGGAGGAACCTTTGCCAATGTCGCGTCGACCGCGCGGGGCCGGATGGCGAGGCTCGAAGCGAACGGTGCGCTCGATACCGGTTTTGCCAATCCGAGCTTCAACTCGACGGTCAAGGGCCTCGTTGTCCAGGGTGACGGCCGGATATTGGTCACTGGCTGGTTCTCGACGGCGGGTGCCACGAACACGCCCTATGGCGGGCTGATACGGCTGACCAGCGCTGGCGCAATCGATCCGACGCTGCCGAATCCGTTTCTCAACCAGGGCGGTTATGCATTGGCTTTGCTGACGGACGGCAAGATTCTGGTCACGGGTTCCTCCACCACGGCCGGGGCATCGAATGCGACTTATGGGCGTCTGGCGCGCTTCTTTGGCGCCGTCTACACCCTGTCGATGACCGCGCCGGCGAATGGGACGGTGACCAGCAATGTGGGCGGCCTGAACTGCGGGTCGACCTGTTCGGCGCAGGCGGTTGCCGGCCAGTCGATGGTGCTTACCGCCACACCTGCGGCAGGCTATGGATTTGCCGGATGGGGCGGTTCCTGCTCGGGCACGTCCAGCCCGCTGACGGTGACCCTGTCGGATAGCATTTCATGCACGGCCAGCTTTACCGCCAACGGTGGCAGCGGCGGCGGCACGATGCTTCCGCCAGCCCCGCCGCCGGCCTTCGTGACGACGCCGGTGACATCGGTCCAGAACGCCGCGACTGTTGGTTCCGGTACGGGCACGCTGTCGCTTGCCGCGTCTTTCACCGATCCGCAGAACCTGACGTTCACGGCGACGCAGACCAGCGGGGCGCCGTTGCCGTCCTGGCTGACCTTCAATCCGGCGACAGTGTCGTTCGCCTATGACGTGCCGCTGCCGCCGGACCTGCCGGTCCAGCCGCTTGCGGCCGACGCTCGCGTCGATTCACGGGCGGCTTGGTCGAATACGATCTACCCGCTGCTGGTGCGGGCGGCGCAGGTGCCGGTCATGTTGACCGCGACCGGCGGCGGGCAGAGTTATGTCTCGGCTATCCGGATGGATTTCTATGCACCGCGGTCGCCGGTGGCGATCTCGGCGATATCGTTGAGCCTGGATGGGGCGCGCGGCAACGGGCGGTCGGGCCGCTCGGCGCTGTCGTGGGACGGCGGTCAGATGGTGTTCGAGACGGCGGCGACGAACATCTTCCCGGCCTCGGCCAACGGTTTCAGCGACATCGTGCGCTATCAGGCGCTGTCGGGTAATCGCGACCGGCTGAGCCAGACGGCGATCCCCGGCGGCGGGGTGGCCAATGCCGCCGATGGCGCGTCGACGAGCCCGGCGGTGTCGTCGGACGGGCGTCATGCCGCCTTCGCCTCGGAGGCGCCGGCGGTGAGTGCGACGCCGAACGGCGGGGTGCGGCAGGTTTACCGGACCGGCCTCGGCTATCCGCGGGTGGCGTTGAACCCGTCGGTGACGCCGGCACCCGACCTGGTCTCGGTGACCGCGTCGGGTGTGGCCGGCAATGCCGCATCGGACAACCCGGTGCTGTCGCAGGACGGCCGCTACGTGGCGTTCGAGAGCGCGGCGACCAACTTCGGCCTCGGGGTCCCCGGGCAGAGGCGGATCTGGCGGAAGGACGAGCAGACCGGGGCGCTGGAGGCGGTGTCGAGCGGCAGTGGCCAGAACCCGTCGATCTCCTGGGACGGCCGCTATGTCGCCTTCGACGACGGAATCCAGGTCCAGCTGCGCGACATGACCACGAGTTCGGTCCGGACGATCGGGCAGGGCACGAAGCCGCGGCTGACGGCGCGGGCCGACCGGATCGCCTTCGTGTCGGGCGGACAGGTGATGCTGGCCGAGGTGGCGACGGGGGCGTTGCGGGCGGTGACGGCGGGGAACGGGGTCAGCGACGATCCGGCGATCTCGGCCGACGGCCGGTTCGTGGCGTTCCGGTCGGCGGCGACCGACCTGGTGGCCGGCTTCGCGGGCAACGGGCTGGCGCAGGTCTTCGTGCGTGACGTCGAGCGCGGGGTGACGGCCCTGGTGACGCAGACGGCGACGGGCGGCCCCGGCAACGGGGCGAGCTGGAGCCCGGCGCTGTCGGGAGACGGCGGCACGATCGCCTTCGGGTCGGACGCACGCGACCTGGTCAACGGCAACCCGGTTCCGGGCCAGGCCTATCTGGCGGCCAACCCGCTGCCGCTGCCGGCGAAGACCGGCTACTGGTACCTGGCGGGGATCGGCGGCGGCCAGGGCTGGGTGATGGAACGCTGGGGCAGCCGGGCCTATGTCGGCGGGCTGGCCTATGACGGGCAGGGGCGCAGCCAGTGGCTGGCCGGGTTCTGCACGCTGTCGGGGCTGACCTGCAGCGGCACGCTGACCGC
>JAFKFH010000027.1 GCA_017307375.1 Alphaproteobacteria bacterium | reverse complement strand
CGACGAGCCGGCGGTGCCGCCGGCCAGCAGCGTCAGGGTGCCGGCGCTGGCATTCGCGGTCAGCGCCTGCTGGAAGGTCACGCCCGTCGGCAGGTTGACCACGAAGGTCGAACCGACGGACCAGTCGTTGGCCGCACCGGCGCTGAACGCAATGCACTGGTTGGTCTGGATCAGCGCGACGTTGTTGCTGTTCGACGCAACGGTGTTGGCGGCCAGGTTCACGACGGTCTGGGTGCCGGGCGCGGCGTTGAAGCCGAGGCCGATGGCAGCGTTGGCCGACCCGGCAGCGACGAGCATCGTCCCCAGGACGGCGCTGCCAATCGCCGAAGTGGTCATCAGTTGGTAGCCGCGCGTCATGTGCTTTTCCCCCAAGAGCGTCGGATCGACAAGGAATTCAGGTTAATCTGCTCGCCCAGCGACAATTCCGGCGCTGGGACGCGAGTACATACATTGGTATCGAATTCGGGCACGCCTGGCAAGACGAATGGCCGTCGCAACCCGGTCATATGGCAGGTTTTTGCTGCCATGAACCCCGTGCCGCCCCGTCATCGGACAGGCGGGACAAGCAAATCAGGCCAGGCAGCGTGCTGACGCGTGAAGAAAGGCCAGCGCATGACAATCAGATTGCAGCAAGGAACGCTACAGAGGCCCCTTACCCTGTCGCGACGCCGGATCCGGATGCCGCGCAGGCGCCTGGATCCGGCGAGCCGGCCGCGATGATCAGTTCGGCTTGTAGTATTGCGGCAGCAGCGGCAGGTTGATCTTGTTGTCGTTGCCGGTCCGCTGGATGCGATTGACGTAGGCCTCGGTGATCGCCTGGATGTCGTCCGGGCCGGAAATGATATAGGGCGTGATCACCACGACCAGCTCGGTACGCGTCCGGTCGTCGCCCGACGTGCGGAACGCCTGGCCGATCACCGGCAGGTCCTTCAGGAACGGAATCCCGGAATCGCTGAGTGAGCGATTGTCCTGGATCAAGCCGCCCAGGATGACCGTGGCGCCGTCGAACAGGGCAAGCTGCGTCGTCACCTTGCGATTCTGGAAGCCGGCGCTGGACACGCCGGTGACCGACGACGTCAGCGTCTTGTCGATGTTCGATACCTCCTGCGATACCTCGAGATCAACCCGCCGACCGGCATGGATGATCGGCTTGACCGACAGCACGACGCCGGTCTGGCGATACTGGATCGACTGCAGCACCGCGGAACTGCCGACGGTGGACTGCCCCTGGCTGGAGACGATCGGCACGTCCTGGCCGATCTGGATCTTGGCTTCGGCGCCGGAGCGCGCCAGGACCCGCGGATTGGACAGCACGCTGACGCGGTTGTTGGTGGCCAGCGCGGTCAGGGCGCCGCGCAGCGCGTCCGCCGAGTTGAATACCCGGATGTTCATGCCGCCCGGCTGCTGGGCCGGCGCCTGCGACGGGTCGAGGCTGCCGATCGAGAAGCCGTAGCCGTTGAGACCGCCGGTGAACAGCGCCTGGACGCCGAGCGAGGCATTGTCGGTCAGGGTGACTTCCATCACCGTGACCTCGATCAGCGCCTCGCGCGTCGGCACGTCGAGCTGCTCGATCAGCGGGCGATAGCGCGACCATTCCTGGGCGCTGCCGGCAAACACCAGCGCGTTGCGCACTTCGTCGACCACCAGCCGCCCGCTGCGGCTGGCCGACGAGGCCTGGCCCGACGCGTTCGACGACGATGTCGACGCGCCGGCGCCCAACCCGGCGGCCTGCGGCGTCGCCGCCGAGCCCGGGGTCAGTCCGGCCGAGCCCTGCTGGTTGGCGCCGCCGCCCGAGCCGGCGCCCGAGGAACGCGATCCCGACTGCCCCTCGATCGCCGCCGACACGACATCGGCGATGCCGGTCGCCTTGGTGTTCCGGACGAAATAGACGAACACCTTCTGGTTGTCCTCGGTGCCCGACGGCTGGTCGAGCTGGCGAGCCCAGTTGGCGATGAAATCGAGGGTCTGCTGGTTCGGGGCGAAGGCCAGCACCGCGTTGATCTGCGGGACGGGAATGATCGAGATCGGCACGTCGTTCTGCTGGCCGCCGATCGTCGCGGCATAACCCTGGGCCTTGAGAATTTCGAGCAGGCGCGCCGCCAGCGGCTGGGCGTTCCAGTAGACCGGGTCGATGCGGACCGACAGATTGTTGCCGTAATAGGCGCGGTCGAGAGTCGCCATCATGCGTGCCACGGTCTGCATGTCCTGCGGCAGGCCGAACAGCAGGATTGCATTGGCCGAGGGCATCGCGAAGGCCTTGACCTTCTGGCCGATGACGTTGACCAGCACCTGCATCACGTCGCCCGCGCGCGCCTCCTGCAGTTCGAAGTACTGGAAAACCGGGCGCAGGTCGCTCGGCACGTCCGGCAGCGCCCGGGCACGCACCAGATCGGGAATCTGCTGCATCAGCACGTCGTTGGGCACGATGCGATAGACATTGTCGCTGCGGGTGACCTGCAGGCCGTAGGAGGCCAGCACCTCCTGCGCGACGTTCAGTAGCTCCTGCGGCGAGCGTGCGCCGCCGGTGCGCAGGGTGACGAGGTCCTGCCGCGCGGCGACGGCGGGATCCATCTGGTAGTTGACCTTCAGCAACTCGCCGAACACCGTGTTGATGAAGGCGGGCAAGGGCATCTGGTCGAACGACGCGGTCACCGGCTGGCCGGTCAGCCCGCCCTGCACCGGGGCGGGCTTGGGCCGCGCCGCCGGCACCATCCGGGCGCCCGGCCCGGGGGTGATCCGGGTGGTGCGGACGGATTCGTCCTGCGGCAACTGCTCGTTGAATTCCGCCGGCGGCGGCGGCCGCTGGATATCGGTCTTGGGCAGGGCGACCGGCGGCAGCGGCACCTGCTGGCACGCGGTCAGCGCCGCCATGACGATCAGCACCATGGCCGGGAGCCAGCGCCGCGCGGGGCCCTGGCGGAAGAGGTCAAGCATCATGTTCACAGGGTCACGTCTTCGGCCAATAGAGGCGGATACGCTGCCGGCCGGAGGCGGCATCGAGTTCGACGGCGTCGGCATCGATGGCCGCGAGCGTGCGGCCGTCGGGCAGCTTTTCGCCGACCTGGAGAAAGGAGGTCTTGACCGGCTGGCCGGGTGCCGCCTGGGTCAGGACGGCGATGAACCGGCCGCCCTGCCGAGTGATGCCGGTAACCTTCCAGGCCATCCCGCCGGCAGTGCCGCTGAGCCCGGCATTCTGCCCCGCCGCGGCGGCAGCGGCCGCGGCAGCGGCAGCCGCGGCCGGATCGACGGGCGTAGAGCCCCAGGGCCTGCGCTGTTCGAGCACCGCGAGATCCCGGGCCGGATCGTCGCCGCGGGCGGCAAGGTCGCGCCAGTCGTTGCGCGTCGCCTGGGCGACGTTGCCCAAGGGCGCGGCGGGATCGCTGATCCAGCCCGCGGCAAAGGCGGACAGTGCCCCCGCAACGATCATTGCCGCGGCGACCAGATTGCCCGAGGGGCGGAGGGAAAGCGTGGCCATCGATATCCCCGCCATCAACGTGGCGGCGCCAGCAACGGCGCCAACTGGGGCGGAATGCCCGGCGGCACGACCACCGGCGGCGTGCCGGCCCCAGGAACCGGCGGGGCGGACGGTGCCGCGGGCACGGCAGCGGCCCCGGATGCCGCTGGCTGTGGCTGTGGCTGTGACGGCAGCGTCGGTGTCGCGGATCCCGGGGCGACCGGCAGGCCGTAAGCCGTCAGCACCATGTCGATGCGCGGCAGGGGCTGGCGCTGTATCCGCATGCTGTTGATTATAATGAGACGCTTTTCATTCGCAATGGTCGCCAGCAGGGCCTGCAGCGACTCGGGGCTGAAGTCGCCCGACAACGACACGCTGATCGCCCGATACCCCGCCTGCGCCGTGGCTTCGCCGTCGGTGCGCTGCGAGGTCGCGGTGGGCCGGCCGATCCCGGCCTTGCGGGCCGACGACAACAGCCACTCCTGGAATTCGGCGCGCGCCAGGCCTTCGGTTTCGATGCGCCAGAGGCGATTTTCCAGTTCGCTGCGCCGGGCGTCGGCCTCGCGCGCCCGCCGGGCCCAGGCGGCGTCGCCGGCCACGCGCTCCAGCCGGGCGACTTCCTCGCGCCGCTGGTTCAGCCGGCTGACCGCATCGTCGACCCAGGCCTGGGTCGACAGCACCAGATAGCCCCAGAGCATCACGGGGATCAGCGCCAGGGCGATGGCCAGGCGCCGATTGGACCGGACCTGGGCCACCAGCGGCGCCATCGCCTGCGCGATCTGCTCGCGCACCGGGGCGAAGGCCGCGCGCATGTTGTCGGCCAGGCTCACGACGTCTGCCTGACGAGTTTGAGACGCAGGACCAGCGTGCCCGGGGCCGGCGAATTCTCGGCATTCACGTCGGTGAAGATCGGTACCGAAGACAGCGCGCGCACATAGAAGGGGGCATCGAAGTTCGGCTGGCCGCTCAGGGTGAAGCGCACTTCGCCCTGCTGGTAGTTCAAGTCCTGGAGCACCGTGCCGTTGGTCGGCAGCTTTTCGGCGATGCGGGCCATCACCTCGACCGGGCCGGGATAAGGCCGCAGCGCCTCGAGCTGGCGGACGCGGGCCGCACTTTTCACGGCGGCGTCACGGGCTGCCAGCACGGGTGCCGCCTCGCTCTCGATTCGGCGCAGATCGGCGCCGAGCCGGCGCGCCTCCGCCGCCATCACCGCGATCTGACCGACCTGATAGGCGAAGGGCAGGACGGCGCAGCAGCCGATCGCCGCCGCCACCTTCCAGCCGCGAAACTCGCTGAACGGCGATCCGGCCGAGCGCCGCGGCCACGGCCGCTCCAGCCAGACCGGGGCGCCCGGGGCCGTCACGGATGCATGCCGCAAGGCTTCGGGATCGCCGCTGGCACGCAGAAACCGGATCCACTCCGCCTGATCCGGCTGGCGCGGCCAGTAGCGGCTGGCCTTGAGCAAGCCGCCGCGCCATACCTGCCCCTCATGGCCGTCGAGGACCTCGACCAGCCGCGCACCGGTCTCGCCCGGCTGCTGCAGCGCCGTCTCCGGCAGCACGACAACCGCGCGCGGATCATGCCCGGCGGTGATCACGGCCTGGGTCACGGCTTCCTGGTCCCACAGCCAGGCACCGGCCTCGCCCTTGCCCCATTCGGCCAGATACCCGGTCGTCGCATAGGGCGACGCTTCGTCGATCATCAGCTTGAGCGCGCGCTCACGATCGGCAGGGGCCAATCCCTGCGGCAGGCTGAAGGTGGCAAAGCGGCAGAGCGCCCGGCTCAACACCCATTGCTTCTGACCGCGCCCGCCGTCCGGCGGCGTCACGCCCTCAACCCGGTGAAAGAAGCGCTGCGGGCTCGGGGAAAGGCTCCGACGCAGTTGGTTGATTGCCTGCATGGGCGCCAGATGAGGGCAAAGCGATAATATAGTCAATACGCCACGGCCCCCGGGTCGATTGCGGGGTCAATGTCACCACCAGTTCACGCTTCAGCGGTATGCCGGCCGCCTGAAGCGTCAGCCGGAAGCTGTTGGTCGGATTGATCAGGAAGCGGAACGGATCGACCGCCGCGACCGCACCTAGCAGGGCCGACATCTCGCCGATGTTTTCCAGCGGACGTTCCTGCCGTACGGCCAGCAGCTTGGCGATGTTCTCGGCCGGCAGGCCGATCGCCTCCAGCACCGCGGCCGGCGCCGTATTGATGTTGATGCCGACGGTGCGGGTGGCCGACGTGGCCGACGGCAACCCGCCCTCCGCCTTCCACAGCTGGTCGAACCGGTCCCAGTCCATCACCGAGCGCGCTTCCCAGGGGGTGCGCAGCAGGCCGTTGGCCGGCGGCTGCCGGCCGGCCGACACATATTGCAGCCGTTCGGCCCCGTTCAGGCGAACCAGGTCGTCGGTATCGATGTAGTCGAGCAGCTTGGGCACCAGCGCCGCCCGCGATTCCGCCGGCACGTCGAAGGCGCTGAGCAACCTGACGACGTCGTCCGGTTCGGCGAAGTTGAGGTTCATCAGGCCGCGGGAATCCTGGATCCGCACCAGGGTCCCTTCGCGGTTGCGATACAGCGTATCGTCGAGCCGCAGGTAGGTGGCGGCCTGGGTGACCCCGCTGCCCCCGGCCAGCATCTGCTTGATGCGGTCTTCCTGCGACATCGTCATCGTGCTGCTCGGCCCGCCGATCGCCGCGAGTTCGAGGCCGCGCGGGGACATCAGCTGGGTGCCGAACCAGTACAGCACGTCGGCGCGCGCCTCCGCGATGCGCCGCTCGGCCTCGACCCGCTGGCGCAGGTCGAAGGCGCGATTGGTCGCACCGCCGACCCATTCGGTAAAGACCGCCAGGCCCAGCGCGATCGCCATGACGACCAGAATGGTCATCACCAGGACGAAGCCGTCGTCCCTGCGCAACCCGGTCATTGGACAGGCGTTCCCATCGGCGTGATCAGCTTGTCGGCGTCGCGCATCGTGATGATCCCCGCGTAGACGACCAGCCGGCCCAGCGGCGGTCCGCCAAACTCCACCTCGATCGCCGCCGGAAGCTGGGGAATGACCGCACCGGTGGGCAAGGTCACGCCTTCGGGCGGCCAGGTCGGGTAGGTCTTGCCGTCCTCGGCGACGTAGACGAAGCGACCGCGCTGGCCTTCCCATTGCCAGTACTGCCGGAAACTGGGATCGAGGCCTTCGCGATATTCCAGCGCCGACTGACGCCCCTCGGCGATACGCCACTCGAAGGGCACCGGCACGCCCGGCCGGGACCGCAGGCCTGCGATGGTCAGGCCGCGTACCGATCGCTCGCTACCCCGGAAGGGATTCGGGCCGTTTTCGTATTCGGGAACCACACCGGCCAGCGAATCGCGCAGCCAGGACGAGGTGATGGCATTGTCCCCCGCCAGGTCGATCCAGGCGCCCAGCCGCTGGCGCAGGTCGAAGATGCGGGAGAGGCCCTCGAAGGCGGCCGTCGCCAGCATGCCGACCAGCACCACGACAACCAGCACCTCCAGCAGGGTCATGCCCGCCTCGCGGCGGCAGCAACGCCGGGACATCATCAGAACGGCAGCCGGAACTGGCGGACCTGGCGCCACCCGACCTGGCGCAGGTCGAAGGTGAACCAGGGCGTCGTCGCACCACGGTCGTCAAGGCGCGAAACTTCGGCCTGCGTCCGGTACATCGCCACCTGATATAGGCTCTGGCCGGCGGGAAAGCCGACGCCGTCGACAGGGGTGGTCAGCGCCGCGCTGCGCCAGCGCAGGAGGTAGGCCCCCAGCGCCACGCTGCCCTCAGGTCTTTCCATCGGATTGACGGTGTCGAGCACGGCCAGCGCATTCAGCGTCACCTCGCTCTGCAGATTGGCCTGCCCCACCCTGACGAGGCCGTCGAGATTCCGGCTCATCAGCGTGTAGAGCGGCACCAGCAGGGCACCCAGCAGGGCGATCGCGACGATCGCCTCGAGCAGGGTGAAGCCGGCCTCGCGCTGCCTTCCGGAAAATGGCGCACTCATCGCCATCGTTCATACCCCGGCGGGTTCCCGCGTGCTAGCTTTCCGGGTCCCAGCGTGCAAAATACCCAGCGAAGGACGCCGTGACGGCCCTCATTTCAACGAATCCTGGTTACCGCCGCCGCGGGACGCGGCATGGCTGAGGCGACGGTCCCGCCCGCAGCCGAACAGCATTTTCAGGCGATCCTGCGGGGCGACCGCAGCCACGCCCGGCTGGTCACGCTGGGCCACCTGCTGCTGGCCACCGGCAGCGCCATCAGCCATGGCGGCACCACGTTCGAAGCCTGGCAGTTTATCGCCGCCGCCCTGCCGTCGTCGCCGCGCCCGTTCATCGACGTCGCCCCACTGCTCGGCCATTACTTCGGCGCGCTGCGCTATCGTGCCGCGGCGACGGTCGCCCGCGCCGCGGTCGCCTGCGACCCGGGCGACGAGGAAGCGTTGCGGGCGCTGGCGCTGGCAGCACTGCAGCTGGCCGACTGGCCGACGGCCGAAAAGGCGCTCGACCGGGCCGCGCACCTGGTCGGCCCCGGGGCGGCGCTGGTCATGCGGCGGCTACTGCTGCGGTATGGCGAGGAATCGGTCGCGGGCATTGGGGAAACCCGCGCCCGGCTATCGGCCGGGCTCGACGAACTGATGGCCTGTCCGGGCCTGAAGGTCGACCTCGTCGACTACTTCGCCGGCTACTCCTCGAACCTCATGCTGCTCGCCTATCATGGCGTCGACGACCGGCCGATCCTCGAACGAATCGCGCGGCTTTATGCGCGCATAGTCCCGGATTTCCTGTGGACCAGCCCGCATCTGCCCGACCCGCCGGCCGGTCGCCGGCGCATCCGCATCGGGATCGCGGGCAGCTGGAACATCACCTCGAACATCCACTACTTCAGGCCGCTGGCCGAGCGGCTCGATCCCGGCAGGTTCGACGTCCACGTGCTGACCCTGCTGGCGCCCGCCGCGCCCTTCGCCCCGGGCACACAAGTTCATGCCCTGCCCGGCCACGTCGGCGAGGCGCGCCGGCTGATCGCGGCACTGCAGTTCGACATCCTGATCTATACCGATGTCCACATCGACTTCTTCTTCTACATGCTTGCCGCCGCGCGGCTGGCCCCGGTGCAGGCCTTGCTGCCCGGCCACCCCGAGACCAGCGGCCTGCCCTCGCTGGACTACTTCATCGCCAGCGCCGAGGCCGAGCCGGCGGACGGCGAAGCCCACTACACCGAGCGGCTGGTCCGCCTGCCCGGCCAGGTTACGCCCTATCCCCGGCTCGACGTCGCGGCCGAAGCAAGGCTGCCCGCCGGGGTCCCGTCGGGAGCACGTCTCTATATCTGCGCGCAGACGACCTACAAGCTGCATCCCGCCTTCGACGACATCCTCGCCGCCATCCTGGAGCGCGATGACGAAGGCTGCCTGATCCTCTTCGAGATGATGCCGGTCGAACACGGCCGCACCGTGATCGAGCGCATCCGCCGTCGCCTCGGCGCGCTGGCCGCGCGGCTCGTGGTGATGCCGCGCCTGCCGCTGCCCGAGTATCTCGCCTTGATCAGGCATGGCGCCGTGATGCTCGATTCGCTGCATTTCTCGGGCGGCAACACGTCGTTCCAGGCGCTGCAGTTGGGACTGCCGGTGGTCACGGCCGAAGGGCGGTTCATGCGCGAACGGATGACCGTCGGCATGTATCGGGCGATCGGCTTCACCGACCTGGTGGCGGCAACGCCGGAAGCCTATGTTGCACTGGCCGTGCGCGTCGCCACCGACCCCGACTTTCGCACCCGCTGCATCGAGGCGATCGAAGCGGGGCTGCCGACGCTGCTGGACCAGCAGGCGCCGCTGGCGGCCTACGAAGCGCTGTTCCGCGGCTGGGCCGGCGTCGTCTGAGCCCCATTGCCAGGACCCGCGGCAACCCCTACCCTACCATTCGGTAACCTGACAGGGGAAACGCCGATGGACCTCGAATACAGCGCCGCAGAGCGCGCCTTCCGCGAGGAGGTGCGGGCGTTCATCAAGACCGCCTTGCCCGACGACCTGCGCCGGCGCGCCGGCCAGACCCAGCATCTCGACCGCGAGGACTATCTGGCCTGGCAGCGCATCCTGCACGCCAGGGGCTGGGGCGCGCCGTCGTGGCCGGTCGAACTGGGCGGTACCGGCTGGACGCCGGCCCAGCGCCACATCTTCGACGAGGAATGCGCCGAGGCCGGGGCCCCGCCGCAACTGCCGTTCGGGCTGGCCATGGTCGGGCCGGTGATCGCGACCTACGGGACCGAGGCGCAGAAGGCGCGGTTCCTGCCCCGCATCGTCGCCGGCCTCGACTGGTGGTGCCAGGGCTATTCCGAGCCGGGCTCGGGTTCCGACCTCGCCTCGCTCAAGACCAGGGCCGAGACCGACGGCGACGACTACGTCGTCAACGGCCACAAGATCTGGACCACCCAGGCCCATTTCGCCGACTGGATGTTCTGCCTCGTCCGCACCGACGGTTCCGGCAAGCCGCAGGACGGCATCACCTTCCTGCTGATCGACATGAAGACGCCGGGCATCACCGTCCGCCCGATCATCTCGATCGACGGCGCCCATTCGCTGAACGAAGTCTTCTTCGACAATGTCCGTGTCCCGCGCGACAACCGCGTGGGCGAGGAAGGGCGCGGCTGGACCTATGCCAAGTTCCTGCTGGGCAACGAGCGGACCTCGATCGCCGGCGTCGCCGCCTCGAAGAAGCGGCTGCATCGGCTGAAGGAAATCGCGCGCGCGGAATTCGCCGGCGGCCGGCCGCTGATCGAAAACCTGCCGTTCCGCGACCGCATCGCCCAGGCCGAGATCGACCTGATGGCCCTCGAATTCACCAACCTGCGGGTACTGGCCGACGAAAGCGCGGGCAAGGGCCCGGGGCCGGAGGCAAGCCTGCTCAAGATTCTCGGCACCAACCTGCAGCAGGCGATCAACGAACTCGCGGTCGAGGCGCTCGGCTACTACGCCAATCCCTACGAGGCGCTGCACGACGGCGACAACCGCAGCCCGGTCGGGCCGGTCCACGCCGAGGGGCTGATGGAGGCGCATCTCTATTTCCGCGCCGCCTCGATCTACGGCGGCTCGAACGAGATTCAGCGCAACGTCATCGCGAAAATGGTGCTCGGCCTCTGAGCCGAGCCGGGGAGGAACAACGATGGACTTCGCCTACAGCGAAGAGCAGCGGATGCTGGCCGACAGCGTCGGCCGCTTTGCCCGCGACGTCTACAGCTTCGAGAACTGGCGCAAGCTATCGGACACCGAGGACGGCTTCGATCGTGCCAACTGGGCCAGGATGGCCGAGCTCGGCTGGCTCGGCGCCTGTCTGCCCGAGGAATATGGCGGCCTGAACGGCGGCGGGGTCGAGGCCATGGTCATCGCCGAAGCCTTCGGCCGCGGCCTGATCCAGGAGCCCTACATGTGGACGGCGATCGTCGGCGCCGGGCTGGTCCTGGCCGGCGGTTCGGCCGCGCAGCGCACGGCGCTGCTGCCCGCCATCGCCGAGGGACGGCTGATCCTCTCGCTCGCATCGGCCGAACCGCAGAGCCGATTCGATCTCAATGACGTCGCCTGCAGTGCCAAGGCCGAGGGCGGCGGCTATGTGCTGTCCGGCCACAAGAGCGTGGTCTTCCACGCCCAGAGCGCCGACCGGCTGATCGTCGCCGCCCGGACCGGCGGCGGCCAGCGCGACCGCGACGGCATCTCGCTTTTCCTGGTTCCGGCGCAAGCCGACGGCCTGACCCGCCGCGACTACCGCACGACCGATCGGCGGCGCGCCTCGGACCTTACCTTCTATGGCGTGCGCCTCGGCCCGGATGCGCTGCTGGGCCCGCCGGGGGGCGGCCTGCCGTTGCTCGAACAGGCGGTCGACCGCGGCACCGCCTTTGCCTGCGCCGAGGCGGTCGGGGCGATGGCGGTGCTGAACGAGGCGACGCTTGCCTATGTCAAGACGCGACGCCAGTTCGGCCGGGCGATCGGCGATTTCCAGGTGATCCAGCACCGGCTGGTCGACATGATGGCGGCACTGGAAGAAGCCCGGTCGCTCGCCCTCGTCGCGGCGGTCAGGCTGGATGCACCTGCCCCCGAACGGGCACGCGCGGTCGCGGCGGCCAAGGCCAAGGCCGGCCAGTCCGGCCGGTTCGTCGGCCAGCAGGCGATCCAACTGCATGGCGGCATGGGCATGACCGACGAACTCAGCGTCGGCCACTACTACAAGCGGCTGATGATGCTGGACGTGCTGTTCGGCAATGCCGACCACCAGCGCCAGCGCTTCGCGGCCATGGGGTAGCACGAAAAAGGGCGCGGCCTGGTGCCGCGCCCCTGGCATCCACAAGCCGCGCGATCAGGCGGCCTTGTGCTTCTCGGCCTTCTCCGACGCTTCCGACCAGCCAGAATAGGCCATCGCGCAATGCTTCTCGCAGTAGGGCTTGCCCTCGATCGACGGCGAGCCGCAGAAATGGAAGTCCGGCGACTTCGGATCGCCGATCGGCCAGCGGCAGGCCGGGCCGTTGGCGACCCGGGTGGCGCGGAAGGCCGGCGCCGGGCGCGGCCGCGCCGGCTGGGGCATGACCGGCAGCGCCGGCTTCGCCGTCACGACCGGCGCCTCGACCACCGGTGCGGACACGGCGGCGGCCGGGGCCGGTGCGACGACCGAGCGCGTCGGCTGGGCCGCGGGCGCGGGCTGTGCGGCCGGGCGCGGGCCGGGGGCACGGGCAATCGGCGAAGGCCGCTTGGCGAGGCCCAGGCGATGCGCCTTGCCGACGACGGCGTTGCGCGTCATCCCGAGAATCTTGCCGATCTCGGTGATCGACATGCCTTCCGACCACAGCTTGTTAAGCTGTTCGATCTTCTCGGCTGTCCATCCCATATCTCGTACCTCCAGAGCCGAAGCCTACGACATGCAGTATTGAGGCGACGCCACGAGTCGGTCAATGCGGCGCCACCAGTTATCCCCAGTTTTTTGGCCGGACCGGCGTCCAGCGACGCGGGGGAGCAACCCGGCGGGGCGCCCCGGGGCCGCGCAATAAGCCCAACCTGCTCGGGCAAATCAAGAGGCGGCTGAGGCAGATCGACTCGTCCCGATCGGCTTAATGGCAATTTACCATAATCTAGCGGCGCCCATGGTAGACGCCGACGATCTGGTGAAGGCCATGGATCGCCTCGCGCGGGATCGTGAACTGCAGCGGCGGGTTGAGCTGCTCCAGCAGCACGCCGTCGTCCTTCCAGCCGATGAACAGCTTGACGAGCGCATCGTGGCTGGCGACGTCGCCCTTCTTGATCACCAGCACGCCGTCGCGCCGGCTGGGCGGCCGGGTGGGATGGACCAGCAACAGATCGCCGTGCTCGTATTTCGGGCTCATCGAATCGCCGACGAGGTAGAAGCCGAAGGCGCCGCGCACGCTCATCAGCGGCTCGGGCCGTTTGACGTATTCGATCGGGTCATAGGATATCGTCATGCCCTCCACGCCCCCCTGGGCGGAAGCATAGACCGGCAGGTCCTTGTCGCCGACCAGTTCATGGGCGGGCCGGATCCGGCCGACCTCGGTCATCGCCGGCCGCGGCGGCTCGACCAGGCGCGTCAGGTCCGGGCCGGCCCCGCGGCCATACAGCAGCCATTCGGTGGCCACCCCGAGAACCGGCGCCATCAGATCGACCTTTTCCGGTGACGGGCGGGCCTTGCCGCGCTCCCAATGGGCCAGCGTCGACTGATGCTGGCCGACGGCATCGGCCAGTTGGGTCTGGGTCAGGCCCTTGGCGTCGCGCGCCGCCTTCAGCCGCTCCCCCAGAGTGTTCGTCGCCGGGGTCATGTCCGCGTCTCCTTCAAGTCGCACCGGCCGGTTTGGCCGCCGGCTGCCGGTAGCACCATATCAGCCACCATACGCCATTGACAGGCCATAATGAGAATCGCAATATGTTCATGAAATGTTCCCATCATGCATTGGAGGAATGCCCGCCATGACCGCGTCGCGCCACACGCTGCCCCGCCCCCTGCCCCCGACCAGCCCGCTCGGCCGCGTGGTTCGCTCCGGGCCTGCCGCCCCCGAGGATGTCGACCGCCTCGCCCGTGCCGCCTGGCGCGCCCGCGGCGTCGCGCTGATCGATCCGGCGCGACTCGCCGACCCCTGGGAAGCCCAGGTGATCCGCAACGTGGCGACCCGGCTGTTCGGCCGGCGGGAGGACGGGCAATGAACGCCGCCGCCCCCCTGCCCGCCGTGCCGCCCCGGGGTCGCCGCCCCGGCCGGTTGCCGCTCGACCGTTATGTCGGCCGCGGCGAGATCTCGTCCGACCAGCATCGGGCCGGGCTGCGGTTGTGGCGCGACTATCTCGCCGCACGGGAACGGTCGGTCGCCTCGGGCGATCCGGCCCGCATCCGGGCCGGCGGCAGCCCGCGCATGGCCGACATCTCGGCACTGCTCGACGCCCGCGCGCGCTGCCGCGCCGCGCTGGCGGCGGCCGGGCCGGTCCTGGCGCCGGTGCTGCTGCATGTCGCCTGCCTCGAGGAATCGGCCGGCAGTTGGGCCGAGAGCATCGGCCGGCCACCCCGTCGGGCACGCACCGAGGGTTTGATCACCCTGCGCCTGGCGCTGGATGCCCTGGCGATCCATTACGGCCTGGCCGGGCCGGCACGGCCGGGGGCGGTCTCCACCTGGTCCCTTCCCACGGCCCCCGCCACTGCCTAAGGTGTCTGCCCGCCAACCATGCCCTGACGGAGGCATATGATCGTCGACACCCCCGCATGGGCCGCCCTGGCGGCCCATGCCGCCACCGAGAGGCCGCCGCTGCGCGCGCTGTTTGCCGCCGATCCCGACCGTTTCAGGCGGTTTTCGGCCGTGCTCGACGGGCTGCTGGTCGACCACAGCAAACAGCGCGTGACCGACGAGACCATGGCCTTGCTGCAGGATCTGGCGCGCGCGGCCGATCTCGCCGGCTGGCGGGCACGGCTGTTCGGGGGCGAGCGGATCAACGCGACCGAGGATCGTGCCGTCTTCCACATGGCGCTGCGTCATCTCGGGCCGGAACCGATGACGGTCGATGGCCGCGACGTCATGCCCGAGGTCCGTGCGGTGCGCGACCAGATGCGCCGCTTCGCCGATGCGCTGCATGACGGCAGCTGGCGCGGGCATCGCGGCGAGCGCATCCGCCACGTCGTGAATATCGGCATCGGCGGGTCCGACCTCGGCCCGCGGATGGCGGTCGCCGCGCTGGATGCCAGCCGCCGCCCCGACATCGACATGCATTTCGTCAGCAACGTCGACGGGGCCGATCTCCAGCAGGCGCTGGCCGCCTGCAATCCGGCGACGACACTGTTCGTCGTATCGTCCAAGACCTTCACGACCCAGGAGACCATGGCCAACGCGGCGAGCGCGCGGGCCTGGCTGGTCGCCGGGCTGGGCGACGAGGCCGCCGTCGCGCGACATTTCGTGGCCGTGTCGACCAACGCGGCGGCGGTGACGGCATTCGGCATCGCCTCGGAAAACATGTTCCGGTTCTGGGACTGGGTCGGCGGCCGGCTGTCGCTATGGTCGGCGATCGGCCTGCCGATCGCGCTCGCGCTCGGCTATGACCGGTTCGAGGAACTGCTGGCCGGCGCCGCGGCGATGGACCGGCATTTCCGTGACGCCGAGTTCACGGAAAACCTGCCGGTCCTGATGGCGCTGGTCGGCATCTGGAACAACAATTTCCTCGGCGCCGACGCGCTGGCCGTGCTGCCCTACAGCCAGTCGCTGCGCCTGCTGCCGTCGTTCCTGCAGCAGCTCGACATGGAATCGAACGGCAAGTCGACCGGCCGCGACGGCGCGGCGGTCACCTGGCGCACCGGGCCGATCCTGTTCGGCGAACCCGGCACCAACGGCCAGCATGCCTTCTATCAGCTGATCCACCAGGGCACGCGGCTGATCCCCTGCGACTTCATCGCCGCCGCCGCGGCCGACCACCCGCTGGGCAACCACCATGACCTGTTGCTGGCCAATTTCCTGGCCCAGCCCGAGGCGCTGATGCGGGGCAAGACCGCCGACGAGGTGCGCGCCGAGCTTGCGGCCGCCGGCCTTGACGGCGCGGCGCTCGAACGGCTGGTGCCGCACAAGGTCTTTCCCGGCAATCGGCCATCGACCGCGATCCTGCTGGAACAGCTCGACCCCAGGCGGCTTGGGATGCTGATCGCGCTCTACGAACACAAGGTGTTCGTGCAGGGGGCGATCTGGGGCATCCATTCCTTCGACCAATGGGGCGTCGAACTGGGCAAGCAGCTCGCGGGCCGCCTGCTGCCCGAACTGCGCGGGCCGGCACGCACCGAAGCGCATGATTCGTCGACCAACGGCCTGTTGCAGGCGATCAAGGGGTGGCGTCGGGAATGATGCCGGCGAGAATCATGGCAAGCGCCGTGGCACTCGCCGCCAAGACGATCTGATGGCCGAGCAGCGCCCGGCGGACCGCATCGCGGTCGAGCAGCAGGATTTCCATTTCCTCGAGATCGCCTGAGTCGGGTTCGGCGACCTGGACGGCATTGCGGGCATAGAAGATGTGCGCCTCGCAGCCGCGATGGTTGCCCTGCAGCACCATGCGGTGCAAGAGGCGCCAGTCCTCGGCGCGATAGCCGGTCTCCTCCATCAGTTCGCGCTGCGCGGCGGCGAGCGGCGTCTCGCCCGGGTCGATCATCCCGCCCGGCAGAATCAGCGAGGTCGCGCCGACCCCGACCTTCCACTGGCGGGTCATGATGAAACGGCCGTCCACCGTTTCGACCGCCATGGCGGCAAAATCGGGCCAGGTCACCCGGTGATATCCCGATACCGCGCGCCCATCCGGCAAGCTGTAATCGTCAACCGATACGCTCAGCCAGGGATCGAGGCGATAGACCTCGCGGCTGGCGGTCCGGGTCCACGGTTTGTGCTCGGCCATGAGGCCTCCTGTTTCCGATGGGGCGCATTCATGCTAGCAAGCGCCGGTTGATTTTCTGGAGGGATTGGCGATGCGCAAGGCCGAACATCTGCTGGAACGGGTCATTTTCGGCAGCCGCTGGCTGATGGCGCCGTTCTATCTCGGCCTCATCGTCTGCCTGCTGGTCCTGCTGATCAAGTTCCTGCAGGAACTGGTTCATATCGTGCCCGGCGTGCTCCAGATGCGCGAAACCGATGTCATCCTGGCCGTCCTGACGATGGTCGACCTGTCGCTGGCGGGCAACCTGCTGCTGATGGTGATCTTCGCCGGCTATGAGAACTTCGTCTCGCGCATCGACGTCGCCGACGAGAAGGACCGCCCGGAATGGATGGGCAAGGTCGACTATTCCGGCCTCAAGCTGAAACTGGTCGCCTCGATCGTCGCGATCTCTGCGATCCATCTGCTGAAGAGCTTCATGGACGTCGGCGAGAAATCGGACCGCGAACTGGCCTGGCTCGTCGGCATCCACATGGCGTTCGTCCTGTCCGGCGTCCTGCTCGCCTGGATGGACAAGCTGGCCAGCCAGGGCAAGCACTGACCGCCTGATTGCGAACGATTTGCACCAGTCACCATGTTCCTCTACCCTCCGGCGAATCGTTCAGTCGGAGGGGAACATGCGCAAGTTGGCGATGGTCGGAATGCTGGTGGCGCTGGCGGGGTGCACGACGCCGACGCCCTATCAGCCATTGATCGACGGCTACGGCTATTCGGATCAGTTGCTCGAACCCAACCGCTTCCGCGTGACCTTCGCCGGCAATTCGCAGACGACGCGCAGCACGGTCGAGAACTATCTGCTCTACCGCGCCGCCGAAGTGACGGTCAAAAGCGGCTTCGACTATTTCGTCATCGCCGACCGCGAGACCGAGCCGAGCCGGACCTATGTCTCGTCGTTCGACGGCTATCCCGGCTTCGGCTTCTACCGCTACAGCCCCGGCTGGTACGGCTATGGCGGGATGGGCATGGGCACGTCGACCACCACGGCGATCACCAGCTACCAGGCCTATGCCGATATCGTGATGTTCTCCGGCGCCAAGCCGGTCGCCAACGTCAACGCCTTCAATGCCCGCGACGTGATGGCGACGCTGGGGCCGAACATCGTCCGGCCCCAGCCCGGCAAGTGATCAGAAGCGGCCAGACTGGAAGTCGGCGATCGCCTGCATGATCTCCTCCTTCGTGTTCATCACGAAGGGGCCGTAGCGGGCGACCGGTTCGTTCAGCCGCTGCCCGGCGATCAGCAGGAAGCGCGCGCCCTCGGGCCCCGCGGTGACGGCGGCGACATCGCCGTCGCCGAGCAGGGCGAGGTCGCCGCGCGCGATCGGCCGGTCGCCGATCCGCGCGGAACCGGCAAAGACCTGAACCAGCGCCGTGTGCGCCGATGGCAGGTCATGGCGGAAGGTCAGCCCGGCAGGCAGCGCCACGTCGAGATAGACGGGCGCCACGGCGATCTCGGTGACCGCCCCGGTCACGCCGTCGACTGTGCCGGCGATCACGCGGATCGCCGTGCCGTCGGGCCGATGCACCTCGGGGATATCCTCGGGCTCGATATTCTGGTAGCGCGGCGCCCGCATCTTGTCGCGCGCGGGCAGGTTTACCCAGAGCTGGAAGCCGCGCATCTCGCCTTCTTCCTGCTCGGGCATCTCCTCATGCACGATGCCGCGGCCGGCGGTCATCCACTGCACCCCGCCCGGCCCCAGCACGCCTTCGTTGCCGGCATTGTCGCGATGGCGCATGCGGCCGGCCAGCATGTAGGTCACGGTCTCGAAGCCGCGATGGGGATGCGACGGGAAGCCGGCGATATAGTCGGTCGCAGCCTCCGAGCCGAACGCGTCGAGCAGCAGGAACGGATCGAGGGCGACGATCCCGGCCACCGGGAAATAGCGGTCGAGCTTGACGCCCGCGCCGTCGCTCGACGGCTGCGGCGGCAGGATGTGGAGGACCTGGCGCTCGGTCACGCTCAGAACTCCCGGCCGAGCCTGGCGTCGAGCGACAGCGGCCCGCCGCCGCGCACGACATAGCCAAGGCACATCAGCGCCCAGAACAGCGCGTATTCGTAACCGCCGGCGGTGATGAAGAAGCCGGCGGGCAGATGCACCTTGATCACCGCGACCATCAGCAGCACGAATGCCGCCGCCGCCGCCGGCCGCGTCAGCAGGCCGAGCGCCAGCAGCAAGCCGCCGAAGAATTCGACCAGCCCGGCCAGCAGCGCGAACAGCCAGCCCGGCTCCATGCCGAGCTTGGTGGCGAAAAACTGGCCGGTCCCGGCAATGCCGTAGCCGCCGAACAGGCCGAACAGCTTCTGGGCGCCATGCGGGACCAGGAACAAGCCGACGACCACGCGCGTCAGCAGGTCGGCATAGGGGCCAAGCCCGTCGTAAAGCGGCCCCAGGGCCGGGATGATGCGGCGCGTCGTCATGCGGGCGGGCTCCTGATCTCGCTGAAATGACCGGCAGCGTTGCGCAAAAGGTTGGACGAAACAATCCGGCCGCCGGGCGACAGCTTGTTTCCGATAGCTGCACAATAACAGCGCTATGTTAGACGGCGAAGTCATTCGAGAGGTAACAAGATGGGCCTGTTGGTCGACGGCGTCTGGCACGATCAGTGGTACGACACCAAGCACAGCGGCGGCCGGTTCGAGCGCCAGGCCAGCCGCTTCCGCAATGCCGTCTCGGCCGACGGCTCGACACCCTACCCGGCCGCTTCCGGCCGCTATCATCTCTACGTCGCGCTGGCCTGCCCCTGGGCCCATCGCACGTTGATCTTCCGGCACCTCAAGGGCCTCGAAGACGCCATCTCGGTATCGGTCGTCGCCCCGCTGATGCTGGAAAACGGCTGGGAATTGCCGCCCGGCGCCGATCCGGTCAATAGTGCCTCGGCGCTGTGGCAGGTCTATGTGAAGGCCGCCCCGGACTACAGCGGCCGCGTCACCGTACCGGTGCTGTGGGACAGGCATACCGGCCAGATCGTCAGCAACGAATCGTCCGAGATCATCCGGATGATGAATCACGGCTTCGGCGACCTCGCATCGGGCCCGGATTTCTACCCGGCCGCGCTGCGCCCCGAGATCGACCGCTGGAACGACCTGATCTATCCGACCGTCAACAACGGGGTCTATCGTGCCGGTTTCGCGACGACGCAGCCAGCCTACGAGGAAGCCTTCGACGACCTGTTCGCCACGCTCGACCGGATCGAGGCGCATCTGTCGACCAGCCGCTGGCTATGCGGCGACGTCCAGACCGAGGCGGACTGGCGGCTGTTCACCACGCTGGTCCGGTTCGACGCGGTCTATTTCGGGCATTTCAAATGCAACCGTCGGCGCATCATCGACTACCCGGCGCTATGGGACTATCTGCGCGCCCTCTATCAGGTCCCCGGGATTGCCGCGACCATCGACTTCGACGCGATCAAGACCCACTATTACGGCAGCCATCGGACCATCAACCCGACCGGGATCGTCCCGAAAGGACCGGAACTCGATTTCACCCAGCCGTCGCGGCGCGCGGCCTGACCCGCAGGGCCAGGCCGCACGGCGGACGGTTACCGGTACCGCTCGAGGAAGCGATCGACCATATCGGCGCTGCGATCGTCAAGCAGGAACTGAAGGCGGGTCTCGTCACCCGTCCGGCCGACGATCCGGCCGGTCAGCCGGAACGACAGGCCGGGTACCGCCAGCTCGACCGCCGCCCCAACGCTCGCCGCGACAGCCGGGGCGAGACGGGCCCCACCCTGCGACAGTTCGGTCAGCCTGACCTGCGAACGCTGGCCGGCGACGGTCGCGTCGACCGCGATGTCGACCCTGACCCGGTCGGCGACCCGGCGGTCGCCGGCCCGCTTGACCGCAGACAGGAACTCCAGCACCTGCTGGCGCAGCCCGTCGACGACCCCGGCGACGTCGCGCGAGGCGACGGATACCGCGTCGGCGGCCTCCAGCGAGCGGCCAGCGGAATCGACGACCTGGATGGTCGAGTGCGTGACCGCGCCCACCGCCCGCGACGCATTGCTGACGTTTGCCGCGATTTCGCCGGTTGCCGCGGCCTGCTGTTCGACGGCCGAGGCGACGGCGACCGCGGCTTCGTTCAGGCGGCCGATCGTGCCGCCGATCCCTTCGATCGTCGACACGGTGGCCCCGACCGACCCCTGGATCGCCGAGATCTGGGTCGCGATATCCTCGGTCGCCCGGGCGGTCTGCGTCGCCAGGCTCTTGACCTCGGAGGCGACGACGGCAAAGCCCTTGCCGGCTTCGCCGGCGCGCGCCGCCTCGATCGTCGCGTTCAGCGCCAGCAGGTTGGTCTGGCCGGCGATCGACCGGATCAGCTCGACGATCTGGCCGATTTCGCCGGCGAACTGATCCAGCCGGCGGACCTGGGATTCGGCCTCGCGGCTCTGGCTGACCGCATCGCCCGCCATGGTGGCGGCACCGGTGATCTGGCGCCCGATCTCGCCGATCGACGCCGACAGTTCCTCCGATGCCGAAGCGACGGTCTGCAGGTTCTCGTCGGTCTCGCGCGCGGCTCCGGCCACCTTGGTCGCCTCGGCATTGGTCTGCTGCGACATGGCGCCGATCGAGGTGGCCGCGCCGGTCATGCGGGAGGCGGCATCCGATAGCGTCGTCAGCACGCCGACCATGACCGATTCGAAATCCTGCACCAGCGCATCCATCGCCGCCGACCGCCGCGCCTTCTCCTCGGCGGCATGGCGCTCCTCGGCGGCGCGGCGCTCGCGCTCGCGCTGCTCGGCCTCCAGCGCCTTCAGCCGTTCTTCCTGCAGCCGCGCCTCCATCTCGTGCTGAGCCTGTTCGTTGCGCAGCCGCTCCTCGGCAAGACGCCGCTCTTCCTCGGCCTGGTCCAGGCGCCGCTTCTCCTCCGCCTCGCGGGCGAGCTCGGCTTCCTGCTGCAGGCGGCGGTTCTCGATCATGTTGCGCTGGAAGACGGCAACGGCGCGGGCCATGTCGCCGACCTCGTCGCCCCGCCGGCGCAACGGGATCTCGCTTTCGACCTCGCCATCGGCCAGCAGCATCATCCGCGAGGTCAGTCGCTTGATCGGCCGGGCCGCACCGAAGCCCACCGCGATCCCGATCAGGGCCAGCACGCCCAGGCTGATCGCGATGATGACCTGGAGCTCGAACATCGTCTTGTTCAGGGCGCTGAAGGCCTGGTCGGCCGGTGCGCGGACCACGGCCACCCAGCCGAGTCCGGGATAGCCATAGGCCCCGACGCTCTGCGCATAGCCCGAGGCGTCGCGCTCATTATGGTGCGGATCGATCAGGACCATGGCGCCCGATTTTTCACTCAGCGCCTTGACCATGCCGGGATCCGATCGCAGGTCGCGGGTCGCGCGCTCGAGCTTGGCAAGGTCGCGGCGATAGCTGCCGCCGGGCCGGGTCGCCTGCTCGTTGTCGATCAGCACGCGGCCGTCGCGATCGAACAGATAGATCTCGAATTCGTCGATCCCGTCCTCGGCGAGCCTGGCGCCAAATTCGCTCACGATCTCGTCGACCAGGCCGAAATCGGCAAAATTGACCCAGACGCCGATCTGCTTGCCGGCAGCATCCTTGACCGGCGCCGAAAAGGTGATGACGAAACCGTCCTCGCCATAGAGCCGCGCGACCTCGGGCGAGACCTCGGGCTGGCCGACCACGGTGCCGGTGAAAGCCGGCGTCTTGCCGACAAGGAAATCGCCGCTCCAGGCCTTGCGAAACCAGGGCGCCGCGGCAAAGCTGCGACCATAGAATGCCTTGGTATCGAGCGGCTTGCCGTCGGCATTGACGGAATTGACCGCCTGGACGACGCCCTTGTCGTCGACCAGCAGCATCAGCTTGTAGACGCCGTAATTGGTCATGTAGGCGTTCATGGCGGTGACGAGCGGATTGTCGTCGCCCGGCTTGCCCCAGTTCGCCCGCTCCTTGGTGGCCGCGTTCTCGGTAAAGGCCTGGACGTCGCCGTAGCGTTCGAACAGGTTGCGGTCGATGATGTCGTTGACCGTGATCGCCGCCTCGCGGAACCGCAGCAGCGACGGCCGGGCCATGTCGTCGTAATCCGCCATGACCATGACGAAGACCAGCGACGCCGGAAGCAAACCGAACAAGACCAGCAAGGCCGCCAGCTTGGCGGCGACATTGAAGCGGAACCGGCGCCCCGTGGGGGCGTTGGCCTGGGCGGTCAGGGACATCGATGGGCCTCTAGGAAATCGGCGGACTTATTTTGGTACCGCCAATTGTTGTTTGTGTTGGTATGCCGGGAAGATACGGATTTAATTTGCTGAAAGAAGTTGGTGTTATAAAAATTTACAGAACTCGGGGCGTAAATAGAGAAAGTCAATTTTTGTAAAAATCTCGACGCCTTTGATAATCTTTATCAGGCGGAAGGCGAGCGCCGAACACACCCCGAAACCGCAAGTAATCTTGCAGGAAGTCTCAGCATGCGCGGCGATTTGCACACAAATCGCCAAACAGCGACTCCATTTGCATGACCTGGAGCGAATTTGAGGCTGAGAGGAAGGAAGAAGACCGGTCGCCAGCGAGGGCGGATGGTGCTGCCGGACAGGATTGAACTGTCGACCTCTCCCTTACCAAGGGAGTGCTCTACCACTGAGCTACGGCAGCGCCGGGTGCGTCGTTTTCGGGTGGTGCCCGAAGCGCGGCGGACTGATACTAGAGGCCGAACGGCATTGCAAGCGAAACCGTCGAGAAAAAATGACCGAACCCGAAACCCCGGCACCGCGGCCGGCCAGACAGCCTTCCGAAGCCGACCGCGAAACCCGGTTGGCCGAGGCGCTACGCGCCAACCTGCATCGCCGCAAGGCGCAGGCCCGCGCCCGACGTGACCAGCCGGCAGCCCCGGATACCGGCCCCGGCGAAGGTTAGAGAGTTTGCTTGACCGCGGCTTTGCGTTAAAAGCCTGCGCTTGACCAGTCAGGTAGCATCATGGATCGAATTCGCATTCGCGGCGGCCGTCCCCTCATCGGCCAGGTGAGAATCAGCGGCGCCAAGAACGCGGCGCTGCCGCTGATGGCGGCCGCGTTGCTGACGCCCGAGACGCTGACCCTGACCAACCTGCCTCGTCTGGCCGATATCGATTCGATGGCCAACCTGCTCGACCAGCACGGCATCGGCGTCAGCTTTTCCGGCACGGGCCCGGACAGCGCCGTCGCGCTGGCAGGCAGGACCATCACCTCGACGCTGGCCCCCTACGACATCGTGCGCAAGATGCGCGCGAGCGTCCTGGTGCTCGGCCCGCTGGTCGCGCGCGAAGGCCATGCCGAAGTCTCACTGCCCGGCGGCTGCGCCATCGGCACCCGGCCGGTGAATCTGCATATCCAGGCGCTGGAGGCGCTCGGCGCCGAGATCACCATCGAGCGCGGTTATATCCACGCCAAGGCGCCGAACGGGCTGAAGGGCGGCGTCGTGCGCTTTCCGATGGTCTCGGTCGGTGCCACCGAGAACACGCTGATGGCTGCGACCCTGGCCGAAGGCACGACCGTCATCGAGAATGCGGCGCGCGAGCCCGAGATCACGGACCTGGCCCATTGCCTCGTCGCGATGGGCGCGCGGATCGAAGGGATCGGCACCGACAAGCTGATCGTCCAGGGCGTGTCCGGTCTGCACGGCGCCACCCACCGGATCATGCCCGACCGGATCGAGACCGGAACCTTTGCCTGCGCCGTCGCCGCCACCGGGGGCGAGGTCGAACTGGTCGACGGGCGCTTCGACCTGATCGAATCGCTGGTCGAGGTGCTGATCGCGGCCGGCTGCCGCATCGACCAGACGCCGGACGGTCTCAAGATCGCGCGCAACGGCCACCGCATCCAGGGCGTCGACGTGATGACCCAGCCGTTCCCGGGCTTCCCGACCGACATGCAGGCGCAGGTCATGGCGCTGATGACGACGGCCGAGGGCGCCTCGATGATCACCGAGACGATCTTCGAGAACCGGTTCATGCATGTCCCCGAACTGGCGCGCATGGGCGCGAACATCACCGTGCACGGCGCGTCGGCGCTGGTCCGCGGCGTGCGCGGCCTGACCGCCGCGCCGGTCATGGCGACCGACTTGCGCGCCTCGGTCAGCCTGGTGCTGGCGGGCCTGGTCGCCGATGGCGAGACGATCGTCAACCGCATCTACCATCTCGATCGGGGGTACGAGCGGGTCGAGGCCAAGCTGGCCGGCGTCGGCGCCCAGATCGAGCGCATGAGCGGCTGAGCCCCGATGGCGGAACCCCTCGGCACCGACAAGACCCTGCCCGCCGGGCAGGACCTGCGCCTGAAGGCCGAGGATGCCGACGATCTCGCCGTGATCTCGGCCTGCCTGCAGGACGCGATCGTGCGCGACGAGGACCTGGCCTACGATCGCCGCGGCCATCGCTTTGCGCTGATCGCCAGCCGCTATTGCCGGGAAAGCGGCGACGGCCGCCGCGCCCGCAGCCTGCTGCGCTTCGATTCGGTGCTGTCCGTCCAGTGCCGCGACTGGACTGCGCGGGCGCCGGAGGCTGCAGCCCGGCCGCTGCTGGCGCTCGACGTCGCCCCGCGCGACGAGGGCGCGGCCGACATCACGCTGATCTTCGGCGGGGGCGGCATGATCCGCCTGGGCGTCGAATGCATCGACGTCATTCTGAAGGATCTGGGCCAGTCCTGGGCGACCGGGACGCGGCCCGACCACGGCCTCTGACGGGCCGGGGACTGTGAGGAAGAGAAGGATTTCGGCCGATGGCCGCCAATGAACCGCTGATCCTGGCCCTGCCGAAGGGCCGCATCCTCGACGAGGTCCTGCCGTTGTTGAAGCAGGCCGGCATCGAGCCCGAGGCCGAATTCGACGATCCGAAGTCGCGCAAGCTGCGTTTCCGCACCAACCACGACAATCTCGAGATCATCCGCGTCCGTTCGTTCGACGTCGCGACCTTCGTCGCCTTCGGTGCCGCCCAGATCGGCGTCGCCGGCAACGACGTGCTGATGGAATTCGACTATCCCGAGATCCACGCGCCGCTCGATCTCAAGATCGGCTATTGCCGCCTGTCGGTCGCCGAGCCGGCGGAACTGGTCGCCAAGGACGACCCGACGCGGTGGAGCCATGTGCGGGTGGCGACCAAGTACCCGCATGTCGCCCAGACCCATTTTGCGCGCCGCGGCGTGCAGGCCGAATGCATCAAGCTGAACGGCGCGATCGAGCTGGCCCCGCTGCTGGGCCTGTGCCGTCGCATCGTCGATCTGGTCTCGACCGGGGCGACGCTTAAGGCCAACGGGCTGGTCGAGGTCGAGGTGATCGCCGAGGTTTCCTCGCGCCTCGTGGTCAACCGCGCCGCGCTCAAGACGCGGCCGCGCGAAGTCGGCGGCTTCATCGAACGCTGCCAGGCGGTGCTCGATGCCGCGTAAGCTCGATGCCCGCAGCGACGGGTTCGCCGCGGATTTCGCCGCCCTGATCGCCGCCCAGCGCGACAGTGCCGCCGATGTCTCGGCGGCGACGGCCGCGATCGTCGCCGACGTCAAGGCACGCGGCGATGTCGCCGTGCTGGACTATACCGCGCGCTTCGACAAGCTGACGCTGACGGCCGCGACGATGCGAGTGACCCCGGAAGAGATCGCGGCCGCCGTCAAGGCGATCGATCCCGCGACAGCCGAGGCGCTGGCCCTGGCCGCCGAGCGCATCCGCAGCTTCCATGCCCGCCATCGCCCGACCGACGACGACTATGTCGATGCGCAAGGCGTCGGCCTCGGCGCCCGCTGGACCGCGATCGGTGCCGTCGGCCTCTACGTGCCCGGCGGCAAGGCGGCCTATCCGTCGTCGGTGCTGATGAATGCGATACCCGCCAAGGTCGCCGGGGTCGACCGGCTGGTCATGGTCGTGCCGGCACCGAACGGGATCCTGAACCCGCTGGTGCTGGCGGCGGCCGATCTCGCCGGGGTCGACGAGATCTACAAGATCGGCGGGGCCCAGGCCGTCGCCGCGCTGGCGCACGGCACGGCGACGATCGCCCCGGTCGACAAGATCACCGGACCGGGCAACGCCTATGTGGCCGAGGCCAAGCGCCAGGTCTTCGGCATCGTCGGCATCGATACCATCGCCGGCCCGTCCGAAATCCTGGTGGTCGCCGACGGCCGGAACGACCCGGCCTGGATCGCCGCCGACCTGCTGAGCCAGGCCGAGCACGACGAGGCTGCGCAGTCGATCCTGATCACCGACGACGAAGCCTTCGCCGAAGCCGTTGCCGCGGCGGTCGAAAGCCATCTGGCGACGCTGCCGCGGGCCGAGATCGCGCGGGCGAGCTGGGCCGATCATGGGGCGATCATCGTGGTCGCCAGGCTCGACGATGCGGTGCCGCTGGTCGATGCGCTGGCGCCCGAGCATCTCGAACTCGCGGTCGCCAACCCCGACGCCCTCGCTGCCCGGATTCGCAATGCCGGCGCGATCTTCCTCGGGCGGCACACGCCGGAGGCGATCGGCGACTATGTCGCGGGTCCCAACCACGTGCTGCCGACCAGCCGGGCGGCGCGCTTCTCGTCGGGCCTGTCGGTCCTCGACTTCATGAAGCGGACGACGCTGGTGCGCTGCGATGCCGACAGCCTGGCCGCGATCGGCCCCGCCGCCGTCGCCCTGGCGCGGACGGAGGGGCTGCCGGCCCATGCGCTTTCGGTCTCGATCCGGCTGAACCGCTGACCTGCCATCGCCGGGGAACAGAATGAGCGACGGGCCCAACCACCGCATCTGCCATCTGGTCCTCGACGAGAAGAACGTGGTGCGCCGCCACCCCGACATCGAGCACGAACGCGCGGTGGCGATCTACGACCTGCTGGAGGAAAACACCTTCGAGCCGATCGGCTCGGCCTGCGGGCCCTATCACCTGCATCTCGGCATCGCCGAGACCCGGCTGGTCTTCGACATCCGGATGGAGGACGACAGCCCGCTGGGCAAGATCATCCTGGCGCTGTCGCCGTTCCGCAAGATCATCAAGGACTATTTCGAGATCTGCGACAGCTACTACCAGGCGATCAAGACGGCCACGCCCGCCAAGATCGAGGCGATCGACATGGCGCGGCGCGGCGTTCACAACGAAGGCTCGACCCTGCTGCAGGAGCGGCTGGCCGGCAAGATCGCCATCGACCATCCGACCGCGCGCCGCATCTTCACCCTGATCTGCGTCCTGCATCTGAAGGGCTGAGCCGCCGTGCAAGGCCTGCCCGGCTCGATCCTCTTCGCCTGCACCCACAACGTCATCCGCTCGCCGATGGCGGAAGCGATCGCCAAGCATCTGCTGGGAAAATGGGTGTTTGTCGACTCGGCCGGGCTGCGCAAGGGCGAGCCCGACCCGTTCGTCGTCCAGGTGCTCGACGAAATCGGCATCGACCGGGCCAAGCACCGGCCGAAGGATTTCGACGACCTCGAAGATTCCTCGTTCGACCTGATCGTCACCCTGTCGCCCGAGGCCCATCACCGCGCGCTCGAATTCACCCGCACGATGGCCTGCGACGTCCAGTACTGGCCGACCTTCGACCCTTCGGTGGTCGAGGGTTCGCGCGAACAGAAGCTGGAAGCCTATCGTGACGTGCGTGACGAGCTGATGAAGCGGATCCGCCAGCGTTTCCCGCGGCCGGGCGGGCCGACGGTCTGACACGCAACGGATTCCCCTTGCTTTTGCCGGGCCGGCCGCCCATGTTCTGGCCCGAAATTTCCGAAAACTGCGGAGGCCCGATGGCCAAAGAAGAGTTGCTCGAGTTTCCGGGCGTGGTGGAGGAGCTTTTGCCGAACGCCATGTTCCGGGTGAAGCTGGAAAACGAACACGAAGTGCTCGCCCATACCTCGGGCAAGATGCGCAAGAACCGCATCCGCGTGCTGGCCGGCGACAAGGTGATGGTCGAAATGACGCCCTACGACCTGACCAAGGGCCGCATCACGTTCCGTTTCAAGTAAGGCTGCCGCCCTGGCTTCTCTGGCCCGACCCCGGCTGGTGCTGGCATCGGCCTCGCCCCGGCGCCTCGATCTCCTGGCCCAGATCGGGCTGAAGCCCGACCTGGTCGACCCTGCCGATCTCGACGAAAGCGCGCACAAGGCCGAACTGCCGGCGGTCTACGCCCGGCGCATCGCCATGGCGAAGCTCGACGCCGTCGCCGCGCGCCATCCGCAGGCCTTCGTCATCGCCGCCGATACCGTGGTCGCGGTCGGCCGCCGCATCCTGCCCAAGGCCGAGACGGAGGCCGAGGCCCGCTCGTGCCTCGAGCTGGTTTCCGGCCGGCGCCACCGCGTCATGACGGCGCTCGGCCTTGCCACGCCGGACGGGCAACGCGCCTTTCGCCTCGTCACGTCGACCGTCCTGTTCAAGCGGCTGACCAAGCCTGAGATCGCCATGTATATCGCCAGCGGCGAATGGCAGGGCAAGGCCGGCGGCTATGCGCTGCAGGGCCGTGCCGCCGCCCTGATCCGGTGGATGAGCGGTTCGCCTTCCGGCGTCATCGGCCTGCCGCTGCACGATGTCGCGGCGATGCTGGCCGGGCGCGGCTTTCCCGTGTGGCCGCAGCCATGAAGGCGCTGATCCTGGTCGAAAGCGGGCTGATCGAGGAGCGCGCCTCGCTGATGCTGGGCGGACGGCTCGCGGCGATCCATGTCGACCCCGCTGACCCCGCCCTGCCCCGGATCGGCGACATCCGGCCCGGACGGGTCACCCGGATCGAGCCGGCGCTGGGCGGTGCCTTCGTCGATTGCGACGGCACGGCCGGTTTCCTGCCCGAAGCCCGCGGCCTGGCGGAAGGCGAACAGCTGCCGCTGCAATATGCCGTCCCGGCTCATGGTCACAAGCTGCCCGAATTCACCCGCGACCTCGGCCTTGCCGGGTTCCGCCTGACCTTCCGCCCGCGCGGGCGCGGCATCGGCTTCTCGCGCCGCCTCGACCCGGCCGAGCGCGACCGCATCACCGCCCTGCTGCCGCGCGGCCAGGGCTGGCTGGTGCGCGGCCATGCGCAGGGCTGCCCCGACGAACTGCTGGTGGCCGAGGCCGCCCAACTGACCCAGGCCTGGGCCGCGACCGGCAAGGGCGAACATTTCCGCGACGGCGGCGCGCTGGCCCGCCTGTGGCGCGAAGCGCCGGATGCCGCCGGGATCGTCGCCGCCGACCCGGTGTCCTATGCCGCCGGCCGTGCCTGGACGGCGCGCTTCGCGCCCGATCATACCGAGCGCCTGACCCGCGCCAGGGCCGACGACGACCGCTTTACCGCACTCGACGGGATGATCGAGGCCGCCAGCCAGCCCGACGTGCCGCTGGCCGGCGGCGGCCGGCTGGTGATCGAACCGGGGCGGACGCTGGCCGCCATCGACGTCGACAGCGGCGATGCGACGGCCGGCGACCGGCGCAGCCTGGTGCGTGCGGTGAACCGCCGTGCGATCCCGGAGATCGCCTGGCAGTTGCGCCTGCGCGAGATCGGCGGCCTCGTCGTCATCGACTTCCTCAAGGACAGCGGCCGCGCCGATCCCGGCCTGATCGAAGGGCTGCGCCATGCACTCGCGCCCGATCCCGCCGCGATCAAGATCGCCGCGCGGTTCTCCGAGTTCGGCACGCTGGAACTGACCCGCGAGCGGCGCAGCGCGGCGCTCGCCGAACGCCATGCCAGCCCCGAGGGGCTGCTCGCCCGCCTGGCCCGCCGGGCCGTGGCCGAGGCGCGCCAAAGCCGCGGCCGCCCGCTGTTGCTGACCGCCGGCCCCGATCTTGCCGCCCGCCTCGACGATGCGACCCTGGCGCGCTGGGCGGCGGCACTGGGCTGCCCGGTGACGATGCGCAGCGACGTCGCGTTGCGCGACGATCGCTTCAGCGTGAGCGCGGCACGATGAGCAAGCCCTGCCCGATCTGCGGCCGCCCGCCGGTCGACGACTTCAAGCCGTTCTGCTCGCGCCGCTGCAAGACGGTCGACCTGAACCGCTGGCTGTCGGAAGGCTATCGCATTCCGGTGGCCGACGACTGGGACGAAGACCCGGAAGCGCCGCCGCCGCAGCGGCCGAACTGAAAATCTTTCTTCAAACTGGCGTCGGCCGGCCCGCCGCGAGCGATGCGGCGATGGCAGCGATCGAGCCTATCAGCACAAGCCGATCGTCTTTCGCCGGCGTGAAGCCACGGCGCTGCCAGAATCGCGCGGCCGGCTCATCGACGGCGTTGACCAGCAACGCGCGCCCGCCGATCAGTCCAGCCGCCTGGACGCAGCGTGCAAGAGCGTGCTTTACGAGACCGGTTGCGATGCCGCGCCCGGCCCAAGCCAGATCGGTGGCGAGCTGCCCCAGAAGAAGGCAGGGAACCGGATCCGGCGGCTGGCCGATGCGTACCGATCGCGGCAGAACCGACGGCACCACGGCAGTCGGTGCCAGACCGTAGAAGCCAACGACACGGCGGGCCTCGTGAACGACGAGAACCGCCGTGAAGCCTTTTTCCTGGTTGGCAAGGGCACGCGTCTTCAACCAGTGATCAAGTGTCGGTTTGCCGCAGGCAAATTCGGAAACATCATGCGCGGCGCTGAGCGGTTCGGGAGACGATAGCACCACGGCTCATCTTTTCGCGCCATCGCCTGCTTCCCAAGGTGCACGCCTACTGACCAGTTCCACCATCTCCGCGACCGGCGCCGCCGGCCGCGACAGGATTTCGACGAAGTCGGCGAACCCTTCTGGACTCATGCGGACCAGCCGGTGCTCCATGATCACGTCCTCCGCCGCACGAACCGCCGCGTCACGTACGAAATCGGTGCGTGACCGTCCGCGAAGAGACGCCGCACGATCAATCATCGCCACGTCTGCTTCCGGCAGGCGCATCGATATCGGATATTCCTTGCGTTCGACGTTCGCGGCCATCAGCGCCTCCTTGGTTCAGGGTAGCGATCTGTAGTTCTTTTTGCAATACAAAAATTACTTCAGGCGGTCAACCCTGCAGATAGGAACCCCGATCGATCGCCGGCGCCGCGCCGTCGGCATGGAACAGCACGGCGATGCGGCGGGCGCGGTCGGCGGCAGGCAGTGCGATGGTCAGCCGAACGACGCCGGTATTGGCCTCCTCCGGCGGGTTCGCCGGCACCGGCTCGACGGCGAAGCTGCCGCCGGGGGTCAGGATCTCGGCGCGCAGCCGGCGCCCTTCCTGGACCAGCAGTGCCTTGTTGCCCTCGACGGTGATTGCCGCCCGACTGTGGATCGTCCAGACCACCGGCCGGCCCTCGGCCGGGCCGATGCGGTCGTCGACCAGCACCGCATGATCGGGCAGCAGGACGATATCCCTGACGATGCTGCCGGCCGGGCGGTCCCAGGCGGCGGACAGGTCGATGCGGGCACGGCCGTCATCGGCGATGGTCAACGGCGCATGCGCGTCGGGACGCTGATTCCCGGTACCGAAAGCCAGCGTGTTCTGGCCGCGCGTCGCCTTGCGGTAATAGGACCAGCGCTTGTCCGACCCGAAATAGCCGGGCAGCGCATAGTCGTCCGGGCCGAGCTCGACGGCCCAGCGCTGGCCCAGCGCGTCGAGCACGAAGCTGCCGAGATCGAGGTCGGCGTGGTTGACGCGGTTGTCGCCGCCCTTGGCGCCGACGAACCAGGCGCCCGGATCGGTCCATGACGAGCGGAAGCAGGCAACGTCGATCGCCCGGAAATGCCGGCTGAGCGGCAGATCAAATTTGGCCGGGTCGAAATGGCCATGCGCGCCGGCGACCAGCTCGAGCGCCTGGAAGGCGCGCAGTCGGGTCGCCAGCGCCAGCGACGTGTCGACCGGGCGGTTGAAGCGGCGGCCGAGCCAGCCCATCCCGCCATAGCCGACATCCTCCGGCCCGTCGCCGTAGTTGAAGGCAAGGCCGGTCGGCCCGCGCATATGCAGGATGTAGTCGCCGGTGAGGCCGAAACCCGGGCTGTCGGCCAGGCCCTGGCCCATCCCGACGCTTTCCAGCGCCCAGACCATCAATGTCGAATACCGGGTGCCGTAAGCCCAGTAGCCGGCGCCTTCCGGGTAGCCGCCGTCGGGGGCGTAGGCCGAGAATCCGCTGCGGCTCGACGCGATCGCGGCCTCGAGAACCTGGTCGGCGAGCGCCTGATGGGAAGCCCGGACGACGAGGCTTGCGACCGTCAGCCCGGAATTGCAGACCAGATTCCAGTTGTGCGTCGCCTTGGTCCAGTAGACGCCGGCGCGATGGGCGGCCAGCCCCGGTTCCAGCGCCTTGGCGACCAGCGCCGCCACCAGCGTGTCGCGCAGGCCCGGCCGCAGCATCGGGCCGAGCCAGCCGATCGCCAGCGCGACCGCCGTCGCCATCTCGGCAATGTCGAGGAACTGGACCGGTCCCCAGTCCTCCCAGCCGGCAACCGTCTCGAGATCGACCGCCAGGCGGGCGGCGACCGCTTCGTCATTGTCGAGCCGGGCGATCAGCCCCAGTACCAGCGCACGTTCGAGCATCAGCCGGCTGGAGGGCAGCAGCACGTTGCGCCCCGGCTCGAACTCGCGGACAATCGGCTTCTTCGTCAGGGTTTCCTGCGCCCGGCGCCGCAACCGCTCGATCGTCGCGCGGACGTCCTTGTCTTCCGACCGACGCAGGCCCGCGATGGTTGCCTCGTCCAGGGCCAGCGGCGGCAATGTGGGATCAGCCGGTGCGGCACCGGCGGCGAGAACCCGGCCGGCCCACAACAGGGGCATGGCACCAAGGAGGGTACGGCGGGACAGCATCGACGACCTCGGAACGGTTGCAAGCGGTGCAACCATACCCCCGCAGGGCGACACGGCACATGAACGTTTTTTAAGATTGGATACAATATCCAGATGCGCTATAAGGGCAGCAACCCGGCGCCAGACGGCCCGGCCTACGGAGGATGACCGATGACGCGCGCAGTGCAATGGGCCGGGGTGTTCCCGGCCGCGACCACCCAGTTCAAGGATGATTTCTCGCTCGATCTCGACCTGACCCGGCATCTGCTGGAAGCGATGATCGACCAGGGCGTGCACGGCCTGATCATGCTGGGCTCGGTCGGCGAAAACACGGTGCTGGAGCCGGAAGAAAAACTCGCGGTGCTGCGCATGGCCAAGGAAGTCACGCGCGGCCGCATCCCCGTCATCTCGGGCGTCGCCGAATACACCACCGCCCAGTCGATCCGCTTTGCCAAGGCCTGCGAGGAAATCGGCATCGACGGGCTGATGGTGCTGCCGGCGATGGTCTACAAGGCCGACGCACGCGAGAACGTCGCCCATTTCCGGGCGGTCGCCAATGCGACCAAGTTGCCGATCATGGTCTACAACAACCCGCCGGCCTACAACGCCGATCTCGGCCCGGCCGAGTTCAAGGCGCTGGCCGACGTGCCGAACCTGGTCGCGATCAAGGAAAGCTCGGGCAATTCGCGCCGCGTCACCGACCTGATCAACGAACTCGGCGACCGCTACATCATGTTCTGCGGCCTCGACGACCTGGTGTTCGAGGCGGTGGCCCTGGGCTGCGTCGGCTGGGTCTCGGGCTTCACCGACGCCTTCCCGAAGGAATCGGTGCGGCTGTTCGACATGCTGGCCAAGGGGCAGTTCAAGGAAGCGCTGCCGCTCTATCGCTGGTTCACCCCGATCCTGCATCTCGACGACCATCCGAAGCTCGTCCAGTACATCAAGCTGGCGCAGGTGATGACCGGCGTCGGCACCGAGACGGTGCGCCCCCCCCGGCTGCGCCTGATCGGCGACGAGCGCGAGCGGATCAGCGCGCTGATCCAGAAGGCGATCGATACCCGTCCGCAGGTGTGAAGACATGACGGCGGCACCCGAACGCATCCTGGTGATCGGCGCCGGGGTCATCGGCCTCAACTGCGCGATCGCCCTGCGCAAGACGGGTGCCGCCGTCACCGTCATCGACGAACGGGGGCCCGGCGAAGGCACCTCGTTCGGGAATGCCGGCTGCATCGCGATCGCCGAGATCCTGCCGATCTCGACGCCCGGGCTGATCTGGGACGTGCCGCGCATGCTGCTCGACCCGCTCGGCCCGCTGTCGATCCGCTGGTCGTACCTGCCGCGGCTGGCCCCTTGGCTGTGGCGGTTCTGGCTGGCCGGCGGACGCGAGCGGGTGGCCCGGCTGACCGGCGTGCTGGCCAGCCTCACCGGCCGTTCGTGGGAAGACTGGCGCCTCGTCGCCGACGAGGCCGGGATCTCGCATCTGATCCAGCAGCGCGGCAGCCTCGTCGTCTACGACACCGACAAGGGCTTTGCCGGGGCTGCCGGCGAATGGGCGGCCAGGGCCGATTACGGGATCCGCTTCGAAAAGCTCGGCGGCAACGAGTTGCGCGAGCTGGAGCCGGCCCTGTCGCCGCATTACCGGCACGGCTACCTGATCAACGACTGGGGCCACGTCGCCGATCCCTACCGCATCGTCACCGGGCTGGCCGATCATTTCCTGGCGCAAGGCGGGATCATCCTGCACGGCCGGGTCGCAGATTTCCGGCGCCAGGACGAAAAACCTGTCGCGGCGCTGGTCGCAGGCGCGCCGGAGATCGCCTTCGATCGTGTCGTCATCGCCGCCGGTGCCTGGTCGAAACCGCTCTGCGCCAGGCTGGGCCTCGATGTCCCGCTCGATACCGAACGGGGCTACAATACGACGCTGGCCGAACCCGGCATCGTCGTCTCCCGGCCGATCACCTCGGCCGAAGGCTCGTTCGTCGCCACCCCGATGGCGATGGGCCTGCGCATCGGCGGGGCGGTCGAACTGGCCGGACTCGAGGCGCCGGCGAACTTCCAGCGTTCGCGCGCGCTGCTCGAACTGGGTCGCCGCATGCTGCCCGGCCTGAACACGGCCAGCGGCAAGGAATGGATGGGCTTCCGCCCGTCGATGCCCGACTCGCTGCCGGTGATCGGGGTCTCGCCGCGCGACCGCAACGTGCTGCTCGCCTTCGGCCACGGCCATCTCGGCCTCACCGAGGGGGCGACGACCGGCCGGCTGATCGCCGCCCTTGCCACGGGCATGCCGACCGTGATCGATATCAAGCCGTTCCGCGTCAACCGCCGCTTCACCGGCGCCGACTGATCATTCCAGGGGATTCATCGCCATGGCCGCGCAAACCTTCTTCTGCATCGATGCCCATACCTGCGGCAATCCGGTCCGCGTCGTGGCCGGCGGCGGACCGCGGCTCGAAGGCAGGACGATGATGGAGCGCCGGGCGCATTTCCTGTCGGAGTTCGACTGGGTCCGCACCGGGCTGATGTTCGAGCCGCGCGGGCACGAGGTGATGTCGGGTTCGATCCTCTATCCGCCGACCCGCGAGGATTGCGACATCGGCATCCTGTTCATCGAGGTCTCGGGCTGCCTGCCGATGTGCGGGCACGGCACCATCGGCACCGTCACCGTGATGATCGAGCATGGCCTCGTACGTCCGCGCACGCCGGGCGTGCTGCGGCTCGATACCCCCGCCGGCCTCGTGGTGGCGGAATACAAGCAGGTCGGACCGCATGTCGAATCGGTCAAGCTGACCAACGTGCCGGGCTTCCTGCACAGCCGCGACATCGCGGTCGACATGCCCGAACTGGGCGGCCGCATCAGCGTCGACGTCGCCTATGGCGGCAACTTCTACGCGATCGTCGAGGCACAGGAGCATTTCCGCGACATCGCCGACTTCACCGCCGGCGACCTCGTCCGGCTGTCGCCGATCCTGCGCCGCCGGCTGAACGAGGTGGCCGACATCACCCATCCCGAGAACCCAGGGATCAAGGGCATCAGCCATATCCTGTGGACCGGCGCGCCGCGCATCCCCGAGGCCACCGCGCGCAACGCGGTGTTCTACGGCGACAAGGCGATCGACCGCAGCCCCTGCGGGACCGGCACCTCGGCCCGCATGGCCCAGCGGCATGCCAAGGGTCTGCTGAAGCAGGGTGACGCGTTCATCCACGAATCGATCATCGGGTCGCTGTTCGTCGGCGGCATCGCCGCCGAGACGATGGTGGCCGACCGCCCGGCGATCATTCCGACCATCGAGGGCTGGGCGCGGGTCACCGGCCTCAACACCATCTTCATCGACGACCGCGACCCCTACGCCCACGGCTTCCTGCTGAGCTGAGCCGGCTACAGCACCAGTCGCATCAGCGCCCCGCCGCCCGGGGCTTCGGCAATGGTTACGCGCCCGCCATGGCGGCGGGCGATTTCCTGCACCAGGCAAAGACCGAGCCCCGCACCCGTCGCCCGCGGCGCCAGGCGATGGAATGGCGCGAACACCCGCTCGCGCTGTTCGGCAGGAATTCCAGGACCTTCGTCCGCCACCTCGATCGCGCCGGTCGGATCGACGCGCACGGTGATCAGGCCGTGGCCGCCGCCATGGTCGATCGCATTGCGCAGCAGATTGGTCAGCGCCTGCTCAAGTGCCAGACGCTCGCCCGGCACGACGACCGGGTGCTCGGCTGCCTCGAAAGCGATGTCGTAACCGCCGGCAAGCGCCAGCGGCACAAAGTCCTCGACCACCCGCCGCGCCAGGGCTGCGAGGTCGAGCGGGCGGAGGTCGGGCGGCCTGGCGTCGAGCCGCTGCAGGTCCAGCAATTGTTCGGCCAGTTGGGCCAGACGGCCGATATCGTCGAGCAGCCGATCGCGGTCTGGCCCCGGCAGCAGCAATTCCAGCCGGCCACGCAGGATGGCGATCGGCGTGCGCAGCTCGTGGGCTGCATCGGCAAGGAAGCGGTTGTGACGGGCATAGCTCTCGGCCAGACGGTCGAGCGCCTGATTGACCGCACGCACCAGCGGCATCACCTCGCCCGGCACGCCCTGCTCGGGCAGGCGCACGCCGAGGCGGTCGAGATCAATCAGCGCGGCATGGGCCGCGGTGTGTACCAGCGTCGACAACGCCCGTCGCACCACGATCGGCGTCGCCACCGCAGTCGAAGCCGCCATGATCACCAGGATTGGCAGGATGCCCATCAAGCCGACGACCAGGACCAGCGCACCGGCAATCCGCAGCCAGTTGCCGAGGCCATCGACATGATCGGCGATTTCGAGATCGAGATCGGCGTTGATTCGCACGGTGCCGGGAGCCTCGCGAGTCTCGCCGGTACCGGCGATGATCTGCACCGGCCCGGCGGCACTCTCGACCCGCTTGATCGCGGCGGTCGGCCCCGAACGGCCCAGCCCCCAGCCCAGCCGCACGCGATCGACACCGTCAAGCACCGGACCGAGCGGGCTGGCATAGAGCGGCGGCACCGCGCCGGCCGACAATTCCCCGCCCTGGCCGTCGCGGATGATGAACCACAGGCCAGGATACTCGGCCCGGAGGTCGTCGAGCGTCGCATCGGCCCGCAACGCCAGCCGACCGGCCTCATCACGCATCGCGGCTGCCTTGAGCGCGTCGACGACGCTCCCGTCGTCGTTCGCATCGTTCAGCGCCAGCATCCCGATGATCAGTCCGAGAAAGGCGAAGAGGCCGGCAGCCTGCAGGGCGACGATGTTGCGTACCAGCCGCCAATGCAGCGTGCGCGCGGTCAAGGCAATACCCGCAGCAGATAGCCGATGCCCCTGATGCCACGGATTTCGACGCCCGCCCCGGCTTCGGCTAGCTTGCGGCGCAGGCGCGAGACATGGGGATCGATCGCACTGGGCAGCACATCCTCGTCGTAGCCGTAGACGGCCGTCTCCAGCCGCTCGCGCGATACCGGGCGGCCGGCACGGCGGATCAGCGATTCGAGCACCAGGAGTTCGCGCCGCGGCAGTTCGAGCGGCCGCCCTGCCACACCGGCCGCGCGATGCTGCAGATCGAAATCGAGCAGCCCGACCCGGATCGTCTGCGACGGCGCCAGCGCCGGACGCCGCAATATGCTGCGCAGCCGCGCCATCAATTCCTCCAGCGCGAAGGGTTTGGTGAGGTAGTCGTCGGCGCCTTCGTCCAGGCCCGAAACGCGATCGACGATATCGCCCAGCGCGGTCAGCACGATGACCGGGGTGGCGATGCCGCGTGCCCGCAACTCGGCAAGCAGGACCAGCCCGTCGCCGTCGGGCAGCCGGCGATCGAGCAGCACGGCATCGTGCACGGGATCGGCCAGCGCCTCGCGCCCCAGCGCCAATGTCGCGACATGGTCGACCACGGCGCCGCCACGCGTCAGCGCCGTGGAAAGGATGGCAGCCATCTCCGGCTCGTCCTCGATCAGCAGGATCCGCAAGCGCCCCTATCTCCTACCCGCGGTCGGCAACAGGTCGATGCCCACGGCGATCAGCCAGAGTGCCGCGAGATAGCCGAAGATGATGGCGAGATCGAGGACGATGTCGCGGCGGGTCATCGTCGTCCCTCACGCGGCATCTGCCGCGGCCGGCAGGAACATGTCGAGATCGTCCGCAAACTGCTCGACGATCCCCGTCGAATTTGCAAGGCAGGTGCCCAGATAATCGGGCAGCGACGGCGGTGGCGCGATGCCCTCGGCCAGCAGGCGCTGATTGGCAAAGGTCGTGTTCAGCGCGCAGAAGCGGTAATAGGCCCGCATCGCCCGGTACATGGTCAAGCGTACCGGATCATTCAGGCCGAAGGCCGCAGCAAAGCGCTGACGCAGCAGGCCGCCATCCTCTGCCGGCAGGCGATGATACTGGCGCGGCACACCGTCGGCCCGGGTGAATGCGCGGCCGAGATCGGACCAGCGGGTTCGCGCCCCTTCGCCCGCCGAAACATGATAGAGACTATGGGTCAGATCGGGTTTGGCCAGTAGGTGCAATAATGCCTGGGCAGTCCAGTCTGCCGGAACAATGTCGATCGAGCCGTCGAGGGGACAGGAAACCAGACGCAGGCGGTCGGCGGCACGCACTACCCAGAGGATGCTGCCGCTGGGACCCGCGCCAAGCGTCGCATGACCGACGACGATCGAGGGGCGCGCCACTACGGTCGGCAAGTCGGCGTAACTGGCCGCCAGCGCCATCTCAGTCTCGGCTTTCGAGCGGGAGTAGTCGACAAGGTGATCGACATCGGCCCTCGGATAAAATTCCTCCTCAACCAATCGCGGCGGCGCGGCACCGCAGATCATGGCGGTAGAGACATGCAGCAAGCGCCCAAGCCGCGGCAGGCGCCGGGCCAGCCGGGCCAAGGCCAGCGTACCGTCATGATTCACCCGCCGAACCCGTTGTCGCCCCCACCAGGCGGTATCGGCCGCAAGATGCAGGACATGGCTGACGCCGCCCAGGGCGGCATGGGCGAGTTGGTCGGCCTTCGTGAGGTCGCCGGGCAGGATCGTGACCGGAGCCAGCAGGCGGCGGGCGCTGCCCTGATCTGTGAACCGCGACAGCCGCGCGATCAGCCGCTCCCGGCTCGCCGCCGCATCGGTCGCACGGACCAGGGCCACCCATTCGGCATCAGGCCGGGACGACAGGGCCTCGTGCAGGACGGCGCCGCCGATCAGGCCGGTACCACCGGTCAGCAGGATACGCATGATAGCTCCATGGGCAGTGGACGATCGCGGACCGGCGGATGCCGGCGCGATCAGGACTACTGCCCCTGGATTGCGCGAAGCTTGCCTGGTCAGCCCATCCGCGCGCGATCGACGATCGCCCTGGCATCGAGGCCCGGCGGCAGCATGCCGTAGGCACGGCCCGAGCGGCCGTCGAGGCGGGTGGCGCAGAACGCATCGGCGACGAAGGCCGGCGCATGCCGCACCAGCAGCGCGCCCTGCAGCGCCAGCGCGACGGCCTCGACGATCTCGCGGCCGCGCCATTCGCGCGCGGCGCGATCGGCCAGCAGGTCGTCGAGCCGGCCGATCGCGAGATCGAGCCGGCGGTCGGCCCCGCGGGCAAGCCCAAGCTCGGCGCGCAGCGCATCGACGCTGTCCGGTTCGCGCTCGATGGCGCGCAGCACGTCGAGCACGACGACGTTGCCCGATCCTTCCCAGATGCCGTTCAGCGGCGCTTCGCGGTAGAGGCGGGGCATCACATGCTCCTCGACGAAGCCGTTGCCGCCATGGCATTCCAGCGCCTCGTGCACGAAGCCGGCGGCGCGTTTGCAGTTCCAGTATTTGGCGGCGGGCGTGGCGATCCGCTCCAGGAGCTTCGCGCCCTCGTCGCCGCGCAAGCCTTCGTCGCAGGCCCGCGCCAGGCGGAAAGCCATCACCGTGTCCGCCTCGCATTCGAGCGCCAGATCGGCCAGCACGTTCTGCATCAGCGGCTGGTCGACCAGGCGGCGCTGGAAGGCGCTGCGATGGCCGGCATGATGGATCGCCTGGGTCAGCGCCTGGCGCATCAGCCCGGCCGAACCGACGGTGAAGTCGAGCCGGGTCAGCTGGATCATGCCCAGGGCGGCACGAATGCCCCTGCCCTCCTCGCTCAGCGCGTAGGCCAGCGTGCCGCGATACTCGATTTCGGCCGAGGCGTTCGAGCGATTGCCGAGCTTGTCCTTCAGCCGCTGGATGTGGAACGCATTGCGCCGCCCGTCGGGCAGCGAGCGCGGCACCAGGAAGCAGGTCAGGCCGGCATCGGTCCGGGCCAGCGTGTAGAAGCCGTCCGACATCGGCGCCGAACAGAACCATTTGTGACCCGAGAGTTCGTAAAGGCCGCCCGGCCCGCCGCCGTCCAGCGCTCGGGCACTCGTCGTGTTGGCGCGCAGATCCGAGCCGCCCTGCTTTTCCGTCAGGGTCATGCCGATGGTCGCCCCGGCCTTCTGCGCGATCGGCAGCGGGCGCGGATCGTAGGCCGCAGCATTCAGCGCCGGCAGCCAGTCCTTTGCCAGCGCCGGCACGGCGGCGATCACCGGAATGGCCGAGTAGCTCATGCCGGTGGGGCAGGCCATGCCGTTTTCGGCCTGGTTCCACAGATAGCTCAGCGCCGCCCGCGTCACATGGCCACCGGGCTGCGGGTGGTTCCAGGCGAAGGCATGGACTTCCGCGCGATAGGCCCGCGCCATCAGCTGGTGGTAGGCCGGGTGGAATTCGACGAAATCGATCCGGTTGCCCCAGCGGTCATGGGTCCTGAGCTGGGGCAGCGCGGTGTTGGCGAGCCGCGCGGCCTCCTGCAGATCGGGGCTGCCGATATCGGCGCCCAGCGCGGCAATGGCGGATCTGGCCCAGCCCGCCCCTTCCCGCTCGACCGCCTCGACCAGCACTTGGTCGCCGGCGAAGGCGTCGTAGCCCGCCAGCGGCGGCACCTGGTTCAGCACTTCATGGGTCCTGCATCACGTCCTCCCGCATCCGATGAACTGAAGTTCACTTCTTAATGAAATGAATCCATATTCACTGGCGGGAGTCAATCGTGGGCGGTGACGGCCCGCAGGCAGAAGCGCTGAATGGCCGCAACCAGCGCGGCACCGTCGTCCTCGACCTTCATCGCCTCGGGCGACAACGGCCCGACCAGCCCCTCGATACAGGCACCGACCAGGCAGGCGGCGGCAGCGGGCACCGGCTGGGCCGGAAACTCGCCGGCGCGGATGCCCTGGTCGATGATCGCCTCGAACACGCGGCCCAGCGCCCGGCGGTACTTCAGGCGCGTCGCATCGATCTCGGGCGCCACCGGCTCGGCGACCAGCGCATAGGCCAGCCGGCGCCCGCGCAAGGCGCGGCCGGCAAAGGCGGCAATTGCCTCGCTCAATCGCTGTGCCGCCGATCCCTCGGTCATGACGATGCCGGCAACGACCTCCAGTTCGCGCTGCGAGGCCAGCCGCACGACTTCGGCCAACAGATCGGTCTTGGACGGGAAATACCGATAGACCGTCCCGGTCGCGACGCCGGCCAGCCCGGCGATCGCCGTCATCGGCGCGTCGTTGAAGCCGCCTTCGCTGATCAGCTGCCGGGCGGCACCGAGGATGCGCGATCGTTTGTCGGCGAGTTGCTCGCGCACCCGCTCGGTCTTGCGATAGGCCATGGCCGGACTGTCCCGCCGCCGCTGCGATCTGACAAGCCGCTATTGACGCGAGACAGTGAATCGAAGTTCACTTCTTTGCGACACAGGAGACCGCCATGACCGCATCGTTCTGGGCCTTCCTCGGGATTTCCGTGCTGGTGATCGCCTCGCCCGGCCCGGACACCGCGCTGACCATCCGCAACACGCTGATGGGCGGGCGTCGTGCCGGCGTCGCCACGGCGCTGGGCGTCGCGACCGGCCAGGTCATCTGGGCGGTCATGACCGCCATCGGGCTGGTGGCGCTGTTGCTGGCTTCGGAAACCCTGTTCCAGATCGTCAAGCTCGCCGGCGCGGCCTATCTCGTGGTCATCGGCCTGCAGTCGCTCGTTGCCGCCTGGCGCGGCGGTGCGGCCGGCCTGCCGACCGACATCGTCAGCCGGCGTCTCGGCACCATCGCGGGTTTTCGCCAGGGCGTCATCAACGACCTCGGCAATCCGAAGATGGCGGTGTTCTTCGCCTCCGTCCTGCCCCAGTTCGCACCGGCAGGCGCCGGCATGACCTCGGGCCTCGTCGCACTCGGGCTGGTCTTTGCCGCGATGACCTTCCTGTGGCTTGCCGCCTATGCCGCGCTCATCGCGCGTGCCGGCAGGCTGTTCCGGCGGCCAGGGGTGCGCCGCGCCCTCGACGCCCTCACCGGCGCCACGCTGGTCGCGCTGGGGCTGCGGATCGCGGCAAGCGAGCGTTGAGGCCCTGAACCGTCGGCTTGTTGCCGCACCGACGGCGTCGGCCGCACCTTCCCGCAGGCGCCCTGCGTGCGTTAGACTTTGGACGGTGCCCAGACAAGGGGCAGCGACCGGGCGGGGGGAAAGATTTTGAGCTTGGTAAGGATCGCGCTGCTGGCCCTGCTGGGCTGGTTGGCAGTTGGCATGGCGCAGGCTCAGGAAGCGCCGCCCGAGCAGGAAATTCCTACCGCGCCGGTGATCGTCGACGGCGAGGTCCTGTTTCGCGTTCGCGGCGTTTCGGCCTATCCGGCCGAGCGGCGCGCCGCGGAAATCGCGCGCGCGATCGTCGAGGTCGCCGAAGACCGGACGATCCTGCCCGAGGCGATCCGGGCCGAGCCGATGGACGTCGGCATCCGGATCGTCGCCGGCAAGCGGACCGTGGCCCGTGTCGTGCCGGCCGACGCGGCGTTGGAACAGGTCCATGTCGACGTACTCGCCGAAGCCGAGGTCGCGCGCATCCGCGAGGCGGTGATCGCCTACCGCCATGATCGCAGCACCACGAATCTCGCCGGTGCCGGCGGCATCGCGGCGGGAGCCACGATCGCCTACGCGATCGCGATGTTCGTCGTCCTGCGCGGCGGCGGCCGGCTGATCCGGCGGACCAAGCGGCGGCTGGAAGTCCGCATCCGGTCGATGGAGGCGAAGTCGTTCCGGCTGTTGCGGGCGACGACGATCAGCATGATCGTCGACGCCCTGCTGCGCCTGACCCGGATCGCCATCGCGGCCATCCTGACCTACGGCTACCTGGCGCTGGTGCTGCGGCAATTCCCGAAGACGCGGCCGCTGGCCGACAGTGCGCTGGCCACCGTGCTGGGGCCGGTCGGCGATCTCGGCCTTGCCTTCGTCAACCAGATTCCGGACCTGATCGCGCTGGCGGTCATCATCCTGATCACGCGCTACGCGCTGGAACTGATGCGGCTGTTCTTCGAACTGATCGAACGGCGCGAGATCAACCTGGGCACGTTCGAGCCGGAATGGGCGATGCCGACCTACAAGGTGATCCGCCTGCTGGTCGTCGCCTTCGCCTCGGTGGTCGCCTACCCCTACATACCCGGGTCGCATTCGGCGGCCTTCCAGGGCGTGTCGATCTTCATCGGCCTCATCCTGTCGCTGGGCTCGTCGTCGGTCATCGCCAACATCATCGCCGGCTACATGATGATCTACCGCCGGGCGTTCCGCGTCGGCGACCGGATCAAGGTCGGCAACACGATCGGCGACGTCGTCGACATCAGGCTCCTGGTCACCCACCTGCGCTCGCTGAAGAACGAGGCGATCACGATCCCGAACACGGTGATCCTGAACAGCGAGGTGTTGAACTACTCGGCCCTGGCCAAGAGCGACGGGCTGATCCTGCACATGAGCGTCGGCATCGGCTATGAAGTGCCGTGGCGGCAGGTGGAGGCGATGCTGCTGATGGCGGCGGGCCGCGTGGCGGGGCTGCTGCACTCCCCCCCGCCGTTCGTGCTGCAGACCAGCCTGGGCGACTTCGCGGTGAATTACGAGCTGAACGTCTATTGCGACCAGCCGCTGGCGATGCTGCCGCTGCAGGCCGAGTTGCAGCGCCACGTCCTCGACGTCTTCAACGAATACGGGGTCCAGATCATGACCCCGCACTACCAGCTCGATCCCGCCGGGCTCAAGATCGTCGCGCCCGACCAGTGGCACGCCGCCCCCGCGCCGCCGGTGGGGGCGGCGCTGACGCCTTCGCCGGTCAGTCGGGACGCGTAAGCACGTATCCCGCCGCCCCCAGCATGATCGCCGCGACGATCAAGCCGAGCACGAGCGAGGGCTGGACGCTGAAGAAGAACATGGCGTAGCCGCCGGCCATGCCGATACAGGCGATGGCCTTTACGCGGCGCGGGATCGCGCCGCGTTCCCGCCAGGCCCGCAAGGTCGGGCCAAAGCGGGGATGGTCGAGCAGCCAGGCTTCCAGCCGCGGCGAGGACCGGGCGAAACAGCCGGCCGCCACGATCAGGAACGGCGTGGTCGGCATGACCGGCAGCACGGCGCCGACCACCCCCAGGGCGACGAACAGGCAGCCGAGCGCGGCAAAGACCAGGCGTCGCGGGCTCACCTGAGCAGGAAACCGCGGCCGATCTCGTCGTCGGCCTCGCGCCAGAAGCGCGCCTCGCCCATGTAGTGGGCCTTGCCGCCAACGCGCACGCGCACCGCCCGATGCGGGCCGCAGGCCGTCTCGGCGGCAAGCTCGCCGGTGAACACCGCCCCGGTCAGGCTGGCGATCCGCCTGACCTCGCCACTGCCGAGCGCGCCCCGTGCCGCCTGGGCGGCCAGCCGCGCGGTGACGCCCGAACCGGTAGGGCTGCGGTCGACTTCCGCATCGGCGAAGATGCACACGTTGGTCGACGGTACCGCCCCGGCGCCGTCCTGCCCGTCGGTCAGGATGGTGCCGTAGAGGAAACCGAGATCGGCATGTTCAGGATGGATGATCGCGATGCTGTCGCGCACCGCGGCACTGATGGCTGTGGCGGCGTCGACCAGGTCGCGGACCCGCTGCCGGCCGAGCGCCAGGCCGATGTCGGATGCCGACACCAGCGCGTAGAACGCGCCGCCATAGGCGACATCGCAGGTCACCGTGCCATAGCCCGGCACCTCGGTCCGATGATCGAGGGCCAGCGCGAACGCCGGCACGGAGACGAACGAGACCGCGCCGGCCCGGCCGTCGCGCACCTCGACCGAGGCCTCGACCAGGCCGCAGGGACATTCGATGCCGACCCGGGTCACCGGCTCGACCTTCTCGACCAGGCCGTGATCGACGGCATAGCGGCCGAGCGCGATGACCGCGTGGCCGCACATCGTCGAATAGCCTTCGTTATGCAGGAACAGCACGGCGAGATCGGCGCCGGGCAAGGTCGGCTCGACCAGCCAGGCGCCATACATGTCGTAGTGGCCGCGCGGCTCGAACATCAGGAAGCGCCGCCATTCGTCGAGCCTTGCCCGCGCGTAGGCACGCTTTTCCAGGATCGTCGCGCCGCTCACCGGCGGCAGGCCGGCGCGGATGATCCGCACCGGCTCGCCGCCGGTATGCATGTCGAGGACGTCGACCGCGGCGCTCATCAGCCGCCGCGCACCGCGGCAAGCCGCAGCGTCTCGCTGTTGCAGGAAAAGTTCAGCTTGCCGCAGGCCTGGGGGGTCGTGCCGTCGCGCCCCATGCACACGGCGATTTCCTCCAGCTCGCTCTTGCGGCATTTCAGCCGGATCGCCTCGCGCGGCATCTTCGGGTTCGCGGCCAGGAAATCCTCGATCAGTTGCTGGCGGGCGACGGTCACCGGCACGGTCGGATTCCGGTACCGATCGGGGATAGCAATGCCGGTGAAACTCTTGCGGATCGTGCCGAAATAGTCGTCGGCCGACTGACCGCTGCAGGTGCCGTGCTTGCGCCATTCGTGAATGACCAGCTGGCGCGAGGGCATGATGTCGAGCATGCGGCCGATCATCTGCTCCGACACCCGCTCGGTCGAGCAGTTTTCCGGCCAGCCGCCGTTCTGGTATTGCGGCCACAGCCCGTGCACGACGAAGCCGAAGCGACGGTCGGGTCCGCATTGCTGGGCCGGCGCGCGATCGCCGCGGTCGGCGCAGTATTGCGGCGACCAGGAGAGCACCAGCAGGGTGTAGTCGAAGCTGCCGGGGGCCGCCTTGCGGCCCTGGGCCGCAGCGGGCAAGGCCAGACCGAGAAGCAGCAGTGCGGCCAGTACGAAACGCATGATCCCCCCATGAGCCGGTTTCCGGCGATGATCGGGAAACCGGGCCGTCCGTCAAGCCCCCGCAGGCTGGACAAGGCGGCGGTGGCGGCGATAATCCGGCCATGTCCGGGATCGATTCCAGTCCGCGCCAACGCCCCAAGCTCGACCGCCTTGATCTGAAGATCCTCGCGGCGCTGCAGGATAATGGCCGCATCACCAACCTTAAGCTGTCGGATCTGGTGGGGCTGAGCCCCAGCCCCTGTCTGGAGCGGGTCAAGCGGCTGGAGGCGGCTGGCTACATCAGGCGCTATCGCGCCATGCTCGACCTCGAGCGGCTCTATGCCCACGTGACCGTGTTTGCCGAGGTCACGATGAAGAACCATGCGCCGGAGGATTTCACCCGCTTCGAGGCCGCCATTGCCAGCCGCCCCGAAATCGTCGAAGCGCATACGGTCGGGGGCGGCTTCGACTATGTGCTGCGCGTGGTCTGCGCCGATATCCGTCGCTACCACCAGTTGTCCGACGAATTGCTCGCCGCCGGCCTCGGCGTCGACAAGATCGCGTCCTATGTGGTGATCGCGACCGCCAAGGAGTTCACGGGGTATCCGCTGGCCGAACTCGGCGGCTGATCCGCCTCAGCGCTGGCCCGGCTGCATGCCGATACGCTTGATCAGTGCGCGGTTGCGTCGGCTGGCCTCCTCCAGCACGGCGGCATCGCTGACATGCAGCGGAATGCCGAGGGTGGCGGCGGCCGCTACGGTCGCGGGGTCGCCGGCCGCCTTGCTGGCCGCCGCGGTGATCGCCGCGGCCGCCTTGGGCGTCACGCCCTGGGGGCCGAACAGGCCGAGACTCATCGTGAAGGCGTCGCGGCGATTGCCGGTAAGTTCGGCAAAGGCTGGAACCGTCCCGAACGGACGGTGGCGTTCGGCACCGAAGGTGACGATCGGACGGACCGGGGCCGCGCCGGGCGTCAGCGTGGCCGAGACCATCAGCGCGGCATCGGCCGTGCCGGCCGCCAGTGCCGTGAGCACCGCCTCGCGGGTCAGGGCCTCGACATCGACCAGGCGGGTGCCGAGCTGGTGCTCGATCAGCCCGACGGCGACGCCGTGGGTCGTATGGTAACCGATATAGGCAAGGCGGACCGGCCCCGGCTTGGTGGCTGCGACGAAATCGGCCCAATCGCGGATCGGGCTCGCCTCGGGTACGACGAGCGCCACCGATATGCCGTCGGTCAGCTTGGTCACCGGTGCGGTCGGAAACCCGGGGCGGCCCCGCGCCATTTCGTTGGCGAGCGAGATATCGAGGCCGAGCGGATCCGAGATCAGCAGGATCGACCCGTCCTTGGGGCCGCCGGCAAGCTGGCGATAAATCTCGATCACGTCGGCCTGCCTGACCGAGACCGGCACGCCCAGCGCCGCTTCCATGCCCGGTGCCAGCAAGCGCGCGACCCGGTCGGTGATCGAGTCGCGGCCATGCAGGTCGTAGATCGTCACAGGCCCCGGTGCCTGCGCCGCGGTCGGCCCGGCAGTCATCGCGAGCCAGACCAGCAGGGATAACAACAACGCTGCAACCCGCCTCATGGCTTTCCCCCCGAAGTGCTCGTCATCCGACGTAAGGATAGAGCGTTTTGCCGTGACCGAGAAGCCGCAGGCGGGGCCTTCGGCTAGAAGCTCCTTCATCGAAGCCCAGGCTTCGATCAACCTTCCATCTGCCGGTAAGGGCTCGATCGACAGAAGTCGCTTCACCTTCGGCTGCGCCAGCATGGCGAATGTCTGCTGATCCAGCACGTCACTATCGAACGAGTAAACCTGCCAAGTCTACTGCCGAATGCGGCTGTCGATGCAAGGGATGGGTTCCTAAAAGCCGAGAGTTTTCCTCGCCGCCTTGGCCGCCTCTTCGATCTTCCCGCGCAGCTTTATGCAATCGGCTCGATCATTCGGCCCCTTCGATGGGTAGAACAAATCGAAGCCTTCTTTCAAGACCTGCTGCCGGCCGGCGTTCTTGATGTTGGCAATGTAGCTCTGCGCCAGCTCGGCATCCTTGGTCTTGGGCCAGCCGCAGGCTTCTCCCGTGCCGGCGCGGCTGGCAAGCGCCAGGACCGCCTTGTAGGCTTCGGCGACCCCGTCGCCGCAGAGCGCTGAAGGCGGGGCGCCTTCTTCGCCGGCACGTCGGCAGTCCCAGGATTTGAATTCGAACACCCCGCTGCTCCGGTTTCCCGCCCATGAGGCCAGGACCGGGTAGTTGGCCCAGCCGCCGCTGCTGATGAAGGTGCGGATGTCTTGATTGGGGACCCGGTCGCCCGGCAGGAAAAACGCCACGTCGCAGATGTGCCGGTCCCGGCAGAGGTACTCCACGGCAGCATCGTATTCCCGGCGGTCTTTCGCATACCGGGGGTCCATCTCGACGTAGATGGTCTTCAACCCGTCGGGCCGCTCGCCAACGACCTTCCAGTGGGCATTCTTCGGCGCCGACGCGCCGCCCTGCTGCTGACCGATGAACCAGATCGCCGCGGCCAGGCCAACAGCGATGAGAACCAGGTGCCGGAATTTCATTCGGGATTCATCCTCGGGGCCCCCCCTCTCGAGCCGGCGCAGGTCTGCGGGACGCCCAGGAAGGTCCGCTTCATGACCCTCACCGATGGTCCGATCCCCGCATTGCTTCCCCTCAATGAGCCGCGCTCGCCGAGTGGATCATGGCACAAATCGCCGTGCTACCCCTTCTTCGATAGCCTGCTGGTGCCGATCGAGCATCAGGATCATGTACAGCTTGGCGATGGCCAGACCGTCCATCATCACTGCGCGCGGCTCGCGCCCATAGACTTCAAAGCCGCAGCCGCGATAGAGCCGTTCGGCCGCTTCATTGCCCGCCGATACCGACAGGATCACCTGCATGACATGCGGCTGGCCCGCGGCGTGGGAAGGCGCCGAAGCAGGATTTCAGCTATGGGCCAGTCCCCGGTTCGCCCGCTTTTCCACCCGGGCAATCACCACCATCGAGATCACGGTGAACAGGAGATAGACGAGCGAGGCAAAGAAATAGAACGTGAACGGTTCCTTGGTGTATTCGGCCGCCACCTTCGACTTGCGCATCAGGTCGTCCAGCCCGACGATCGACACCAGCGCCGTATCCTTCAGCAGCGATTGCCAAAGATTGCCCAGGCCCGGCACCGCGATCCGCCAGGCCTGGGGGAAGCGTACATGGCGGAAGGTCTTCCAAGCCGAGAAACCGAAGGCCCGGGCCGCCTCGATCTGCCCGTTCGGCACCGCGAGGAAGGCACCGCGGAAGGTTTCCGAGGCATAGCACCCGAGCACGAGGCCCAGGGCTGCAACCCCCGCCCCCCACGGGCTGACCTCGAAATACTCGCCGGCCAGTTCGGACAGTACCGCCGTGCCGCCGAAATAGAGCAGCAGCAGGATCAGGAATTCCGGTACGCCGCGGATCAGGTTGGTGAAGGCCGTCACCGGGCGCGACACCCAGCCATGGCGCGACAGCTTGGCCAGTGCGAAGACGACACCGAGGAGGACGCCGACCACGGCAGCATTCAGCGCCAGCAGGATGGTGATCTGGGCCCCGGACAGCAGCTGGGGCAGGAAGCCCTTCAGATCCACGCGCACCTACCCATTGTTCGATGCTCCGCCGGTAGCGGACGGAAGGTGGCGGGGATGGACATGGCCCACCCCCGCCCGGGATGTCGTCAGCGGATCGAGAACGGGAAATACTTGTCGTTGATCTTCTTGTAGGTGCCGTCGTCGGTGATTTCCTTAAGCGCCCTGTTGAAGGCTTCGCGCAGGTCGTTGTCGCCCTTGCGCACCGCGATACCGGCACCGACGCCGAAGATCGACGGATCGACGATCGGGGCGCCGAGATTGGCGAAATCCTTGCCTTCCGGCGAGTTGAGGAAGTCGAGCAGGACGGTCGAGTCGGCCAGCACGGCGTCGAGACGGCCGGCGGCGAGGTCGAGATTGGCGTTCTCCTGCGTGTCGTAGTGCTTGACGGTGACGACACCCTTGAGCTTCTGCTCGAGATAGTTCTCGTGGATCGTGGCGCGCTGCACGCCGACGGTCTTGCCCTTAAGGCCTTCCGGCGTCGCGGTGAAGGTGACGCCCTTCTTGGCGATGAACTGGGCCGGCGTGAAGTAATAGCGCTCGGTGAAATCGACCGACTTCTTGCGTTCCTCGGTGATCGACATCGAGGCGATGATCGCGTCGAACTTCTTGACCAGCAGGGCCGGGATGATGCCGTCCCAATCCTGGGTGACCCACTCGCACTTGGCGTTCATCTTGGCGCAGAGTGCGTTGCCGATCTCGATGTCGAAGCCCTGGACCTTGCCGGATGCGTCGATGTAGTTGAACGGCTTGTAGGCGCCCTCGGTGCCGAGCTTGATGGTCTTCTGCTGCGCCGCGGCGGGGCCGGCAAAGCCGAGCCCGACGCCGATGGCGACGATGGCGGCAAGGGTAAGGATCTTGGTCACGTGTTCTCTCCCAGAGTGACGATTACGTGACTCTTATCATGGCGCAAACACGCCTGCCGACTGGAAATTGCGGCCTCTCCACCGGGCCGGTGACGGCTGGTTACAATTCCAGGCAACTTGTTGAGCGAGCGTACGCCGCGTGATGGCGCAGCACGCTTAGGATGGCAGCGCGGTAAGGCGGTCCACCGCCGCCGCAGGCAGCGCCCCAAAGGAAACCCAGGCATGCTCGGGATCAGCGGCGACATCATCTTCACCTTGGGCCACGGCGTCGGCATCCTGGCGCTGGTCATTGCCGCCTACTCGTTCCTGGCTCGCGGGCCGCAGGCCGGCTCGCGACTGGCCGACGTCCTGACCGGTGTCATCTTCGGCGCCGCGGCCGTGGTGTCGATGCACGACACGGTCGGCGCCGCGCCGGACATGGTGTTCGACCCCCGCAACATGCTGATAGCCCTGGCCGCACCGTTCGGCGGACCGGTCGCGGCCGCCGTCGGCGCCGGTCTTGCCGGGGCCTACCGGCTGTCTCTGGGGGGGCCAGGGATCTGGGCCGGATCCGCGTCGATCCTGGTGGCGGCCCTGGCAGGGCTGGCATTCAGCCGCCTTTTCCGGCCGCGTGACGGGGCCTATCGCGCCCGCGATCTGGCGCTGCTCGGCCTCGTGGCATCGTTGTGCCAGGCGACGGTTTTCCTGATGCCGCTCGACCGCGCCCTACCCGCCTTCGAGCGGGGTGTCCTGCCGCTGACGGCCGTCACCGTCGCCGGCGTGATGGCGCTCGGCTTGGCGCTGGGATCGACGCGCCGCCGGCTGATCGTCGAGGCCCGCAACAAGGAACGTGACGCGCTGTTCCAGGCGATCTTCCACAACACCGCCGACTGCTTTTACCTGTCGCGACGCGAGGCCGCCGGCCGCTACACGCTCTACGACGCCAATGCCGCGGCCCTCGCCAAGCTCGGCCGCAGCCGCGAAGACGCGATCGGCCGCGACCTCGCCGATCTTTATCCGGCGGCGATCGCAGCCAAGATAGTCGGCGATCTGGAACGCTGTGCGCTGAGCCGCGAGGTCCAGCATTTCGAGGACAATCAGGGCGGCCTCCAGAGTTGGGAAATCATCCTCGTGCCGATCCCTGGTGCCGACGGCGAAGTGAAGTACATTCACGGCAGCAGCCGCGACATCACCTGGCGGGTGATGGCCGAGGCGCGGCTGAAGGACGCCGCCACCACCGACATGCTGACCGGCCTGTCCAACCGCCGCGCCTTTCACGAAACCGCGTCGGCAGCGGTCACGCAGGCTTTTCGCCAGCGCCGGCCGCTGGCCGCGCTGATGATCGATACCGACCACTTCAAGGCGATCAACGATCGTCACGGCCACGATGTCGGCGACGTCGTGCTGGTGGCCCTGGCCGATACGCTGCGCCGGCAGGCGCGGCAGGGCGATCTGCTGGCGCGGCTCGGTGGCGAGGAATTCGCGCTGATCATGCCGGCGACCGACGAGGTCGATGCCGCCGTCATGGCCGAACGCGTCCGGCTGGCGGTCGAATCGACCCCGATCCTGACCCGCGCCGGCCACCTGCGACTGACCGTCAGCGTCGGGGTCGCCGCGCTGGGGCCGACGATGACGACGCTGGACCAGTTGCTGCAGGGCGCCGACCAGGCGCTCTATCGGGCCAAGCGGGACGGTCGCAACCTCGTCCGCGTCGCCGGGTGCCACCCCGCGCCCGCATCCGGGCCGGCGCCGGCGCCCGTCGGGGCCGAAGTCATCGACCTCGACGAATACGCCCGGCGCTGCCGCAATTCGCGCCTGACGCAGCTGTGACTTTACCGGCCCCCCACGTGTACCGATAACATCGATCACATCGGCTTCACGACGACGGGATCCAGCAGATGATGGGAACGTCACTTACCGTTGCGGCGGCGATCGATGGCCTGTCGGCCATCCGGAACGTCCTGAACAAGACCTGAGACGGGTTGCGGCGCGCGCCGGTCTGCCGCCCCCGCAAGACCGACGACTTGGACCCGCCAGGCCGATCCGGACGCGGATCGTGCCCCCGCCTGCCGGCCCTGACGCGGGGCCGGACCAGGACCGTGTTCGGGTCGCGCGCGCCGCACCCTCCCCCTTTTCGCGCGGGATCGTCCTGCAACCGCTGATCGCCGGAGCCCCCGGAACCATCGTCCCTGCGCCGCCACGACCAGGCAGGCCGCCGTCATGGTCGGACGACCGGAGAACGAGGCGGGTATGCCGTCGTTCATCGTCTGGTCGACCAGCCGGGCAAGCGGGTCCCCGCCGTGCCGGTTCCCTGTCAGACCGTCGCGACCGGGGTGACCGGCGAGCCGACCGCGCCGGGAAGACGCAACGGCGGCGCGGTCAGCAAGAAGCGGCTGCGGCCCTGGCGGCGCAAGTGCTGCGCGAGATCGGTCAGAAACCAGAGCTCACCCAGCGGGATACCGAGATGGAACAGGCAGAGTTCATGCAGCGGCAGCGCAGCATGTCGACAATCACCGCCATCCTTGGCCGGCAACCCTTCGACCGCGTAGTTGTCGGCAATCAGCGCGGCGATGCCGCTGTCGCGGATCCAGTTGCGCAAGGCAGGGTCCCGGCCATCCAGCACCGCGCAAAGATCGTCGACGACGGCGGCGGTCGGATTGCCGCCCATCTCGACCAGGCATTGGGCGAAACCGGTATGCAGGCACAGCATGTCCCCGGGCTCGACGACGACGTTGTCCGCGGCCATCGCAGCGACCAGTTCGGCATGGCCGATAAAGCGCCGCCCGCGGCCGTAACGGGCTTCCAGGTCGACCAGCACCGCGCGCCCCTGGATGGCCTTGGCCGCCATCACCTCGACGCCGAGCGCCCCGGCACCGCGATGGCGCCCCTCGGGCGTGCCCTTGCCCAGATAATCGCGCGGCCCGCTGATGTCGACGCCTGCGCGCCAGCCATTGTAGAACACCGCCTCGGGCTTGCCGTCGCCGTCGACATCGAACATGCCGCCGAAATGGCTGAGGGCGTCCCACTGCGTTGAATATTGCAGGCAGATCAGGACTTTGTCGTCGCAGGTGACGTCGGTGTGGCGGGCATCGTCGCGGCCCAGCGGATAGGTGAAGCGCGGCCGCTCCTCCGGTCCGGTGGGCGACAGGACGGGTGCGAAGCGACGCGGGTTGAGGACGCTGCCGCCGGGCAGGTCGAGCGGCAGCGACAGACAGAAGCTCAAGCCTTCCCGCACTTCCGCAACGCCCTGGAGAACTTTCTCCGGCGTCAGCAGGTTAAGCCGTCCCAACTGGTCGTCGGGGCCGAAATCGCCCCAGGTCGATCCGTCAGGACGGTAGCGCCAGCGCCCGGTCGCCATGTCGATGCCTGCCCCCCCGGAGATCAGTGCCCCATCGGGGCGCGCAACAGGTAGAAGCCGCCCTTCAGCTCGCCGAACAGCCTCGCCACTTCGGGATGCCGCACCGGTTCGCCGGTCTCGTCGGGCAGCAGGTTCTGCTCGGAGACGTAGGCGACATAGGTCGAATCGGCATTCTCGGCCAGCAGGTGATAGAATGGCTGATCCTTGTGCGGCCGAACTTCGGCCGGAATCGACTGATACCATTCCTCGGTATTGTTGAATGTGGGATCGACGTCGAACACCACGCCGCGGAAAGGAAACACGCGGTGGCGCACGACTTGGCCGATGGTGTACTTGGCCTGACGGTTGACGCGCTGGTTCATCCGCCCAGTTTACGGCGCGAAGCCGCGGCGTTTCAATCGGCCCGATGCATCGGCGCCGATTCGCGACACGGGAATAGCCGGCTTGAACCCGGGGGACGGGTTCTCTACGTTGCGGAGCAGATTTGCCTGAAGGAACCCGTCCGGCCATGGCGTTGACCGCCGACCCCGTCGAGATTTCCCTGCCGCCCCTCGACCCGGCGCTGGCCCCGCTCGGCCAGTTGCTGGTCGCCGCCGGCTTCATCTCGAACGACGAACTCGATCGCGCGCTGGCCTTCCAGCGCCAGTTCGGCGGCCGGCTTGGCGGTGTCCTGGTACGTATGGGAACCTTGTCGGAAGAACGGCTGCTCGACACGCTGTCGCGCCAGCTTGCCATGCCCGTGGCCACCCCCGACCGCATTCCCGGCAATGCCGCGCCGTTCCAGGCGCTGATCGAGGAATCGGGCCTGCCGATCGACTGGTGGCTCGATCAGGCCGTCCTTGCCTGGACCGACGACGAGCGCGTGGTCAACGTCATCGCCCGCGACCCGCTGAGCCCGATCGTCCAGGAAGTGATCTCCCAGGCCTTCGGCACGCGCGAAGTCACCTGGTGGCTGACCGCCAATCAGGAACTCGACAAGGCGCTGCATCTGGTCCGCCAGGTGCAGGAACGGCTGGAAGCGAAATCCGGCCTCGACGATGTCGCCCATCTGCGCGAGCTGGCGGAAGGCGCGCCGATCGTCGAGCTGGTCTCCAACATGTTCGCCCAGGCCTTCAACGAGGGGGCATCCGACATCCATGTCGAGCCGGAGGAGCGGTTCTTCCATTTCCGCTTCCGCATCGACGGCATCCTGCATACCCGCCTGACCTTGCCGCGCGATCGGTTCGATGCGGTGGCCAGCCGCGTCAAGCTGATCTCCGGCATCGACATCGCCGAACGCCGCCTGCCGCAGGACGGCCGCCTGTCGCTGCGCCTGTCGGGCGAGGAGATCGACGTGCGCGTCTCCTGCCTGCCCGGCGTCTGGGGCGAATCGATCGTGCTGCGCCTGTTGCCGAAGGAGCGCAAGGCCTTCCGGCTGGACAAGATCGGCATGGAGGCCGATACGCTGGCCCTGTTCCACCGCGTCGTGGCCGAGCCGCACGGCGTCGTGCTGGTCACCGGCCCCACCGGCTCGGGCAAGTCGACGACGCTTTATGCGACGCTCGAGGCGATCAACAACGGCGAAGACAAGATCATCACCGTCGAAGATCCGGTCGAATACAACGTCAAGGGCGTCAGCCAGGTCCAGGTCCTGTCGGAAATCGGCTACACCTTCGCGCGCGCCCTGCGTTCGATCCTGCGCCAGGATCCCGACATCATCATGATCGGCGAAATCCGCGACCTCGAGACCGCCGAGATCGCGATCCAGGCATCGCTGACCGGACATCTGGTGTTCTCGACCCTGCACACCAACGATTCGCTGTCGGCCTTCACGCGACTGATCAACATGGGCGTCGAACCGTTCCTGGTCGCCTCGGCCCTGACCGCGGTGCAGGCCCAGCGGCTGGTGCGCGGGCTGTGCCCGCAATGCAGCGAGCCCGAGCCGATGCCGCCGACCGCACGCGCCATCGTCGACGATCTGCGCCGGCGCTTCCCCCATTTCTTCGAGGGCGCGCCGAATTTTCGCAAGCCCGTCGGCTGTCGCGCCTGCCAGGGATCGGGGTATCGCGGCCGTCTCGGCGTCTATGAACTGGCCGCGGTCTCCCCGGCATTATCGGAAGCGATCATGCGCCAGGCGACGCCGCCCGAACTGCTCAAGATCGCGCGCGGCGAAGGCTTCCGCACGCTGCGCGAGGACGGCATCATCAAGGCATGGCGGGGCGAGACCACGGTCGCCGAGGTGTTGCGCATGACCGGCCTGGGTGAAGGCCAGGGCGACGAAGCGGAAGGCTGATGCCCGAATTTTCCTACGAGGCGGCCAACGCCGAAGGCCGCATGATGAAGGGCCAGATCAGCGCCGGCTCGCTGCGCGAGGCGCAACGGTCGTTGCGTGCGCAGGGGCTGTCGCCGGTCGAGATCGGCCTGGCGACGGTCAAGGCCAAGCCCAAGCGGGCGCCAAAGAAGAAGAGCGGCCGCCAGGACCAGATCCTGGTGATGGGCGAACTGGCGGTGCTGCTCGACGCCGGCGTCGCGCTGGCCGAGGCGGTGAAGTCGCTCGGCCATTCCGACCTGCCCCTCGATCTCTCCCAGGCCTTCGACCAGATCGAGCGGGCGCTGCGCCAGGGCCAGCGCTTCTCGGTCGCGCTGAAGGCCAATCTGCCCATGCTGCCGACCTATGTCCATCAGCTGGTCGCGGCCGGCGAGATGACCGGCCAACTGGCCGAGGCGTTGCGGGACGGCGCCGCGCAGATGGACTACGACTTCCGCGTCCTGCAGGAGATTCGCAACGCGCTGGTCTACCCGTCGGTCCTGGTCGGGGCCGGCGTCACCGCCGTGCTGTTCATCTTCATCGTGGTCGTGCCGCGCTTCGCCGCCATGTTCCAGTCGGCGCGGGTCGAAATCCCGATGCTGTCCAAGATCGTGCTGACCATCGGGCTGTTCACCCGCGACAATCTTCTGGAACTCGGCCTCGGTTTCGGCCTGTTCGTCGTCACCGTGCTGATGCTGTCGCGCCGCCCGGCGGTGCGCGCCGCGGCCATGGAAGTCGCGCCGAAGCTGCCGCTGTTCGGCGGCTGGCTCGACGAGACCGAGGTCGGCCGCTGGGCGGCGATGCTGTCCATCCTGCTGCGCAACAAGATTCCCCTGATCCAGGCGCTGGAGCTGAGCCGGTCGGGCCTGCGCGTGCCCAGCGTGCGCGACCGCATGTCCCAGGTCGAGAAGGCCGTGCGCGGCGGCAAGAGCCTTGCCGATTCGCTGTCGGCCCACACCGAGATGATGCCGATCGGCCTGAACCTCGTGCGTATCGGCGAGCGGGCCGGCAACCTGCCGGACATGCTGAAGAGCCTGGCGGCGCTGAACGAACGGTCGGCCAAGGACCGGATGAAGCGGTTCCTCCTGGTGATCGAGCCGATGGCGATCATCATCATCGGCGCCGTGATCGGGCTGATCGTCACCGCGATCATGCTGGCCGTCACCTCGATCTCCAACATCCAGATCTGAGCCCGTGCGAACCGCCACGCGCGCCGCCTATGCCGAGCGGATCGCACGGGTACAGTCGTTCATCTCGGACCATCTCGACGACGATCTCGACCTCGACGCGCTCGCCGAGCTCGCCTGTCTTTCGCCGTTTCATTTCCATCGCATCTACCGCTCGATGACCGGCGAGACGCTGGCCGGAACGCTGCGACGCCTGCGGCTGCACCGGGCAGCCGGCCAGCTGATCGCCGGACGCGTCGCCATCGCCCGCGTCGCAGCCGGCGCCGGCTACGGGTCGGTCACGGCATTCCGCCGCGCCTTCCAGGCATGCTATCGGGCGACGCCCGCCACCTATCGGGCCAGCGCGGCGCGCGCGACCCTGCCGGCGGTGACGATCGGCAGACAGCCCGCCCTGGTCGTCGCCGCGATTCGCCACCAGGGACCCTACATGGAAATCGGCCGCGCCTTCGAGCGGTTGATCAGCTGGGCGGCGGGCCATGGACTGCTGGCGGCGCGGCCCCGCAGCTTCGGCATCTATTTCGATGACCCGCAGAGCAAGCCGGCCAGCCAGCTCAGATCCGCGGCGGCACTGCTGGTGCCCGGCGGCGGCGCCTTGGCTGCGGGCATGGAGTGGCTGGCCATTGCCGGCGGACGGTACGCGGAAGTCGAATTCCGGGGTCCTTACGCAGAACTGGAGCGAGCCTATCGCGGCCTCTATGGGGTCTGGCTACCGGGATCGGGCGAGGAAGCGGCCGATGGCCCCTGCGTCGAGGAGTATCTGAACGACCCCCGCAAACATCTGCCGTCCGACTGGTTGACGGCAGTGCGTCTGCCGCTCATGGCCTAACTTAATCCCACGGCCGTACAACGTGATTGCCGTCAATGCCGGGCGCCCGGCAAACTGGCCACAGTATGACTGCACCGCCCCAACATCCGCTTTTCGGAGCTACCATGACGACCATTTGCAACCGCCTGGCCGCAACCACGATCATCGCCGGCTGCCTGTCGCTCGGCGTGGCCACCGGCGAGGCCAAGGCCCAGGCCAGCCAGACCGCGGCGAACGTCTACAATCACGCCGGCGTGGTCATCAACAATCTTGGCCAGACCTTCTACAGCTACGAGACCGCAAACGGCTACCCGAACGTCAGCTACAATCAGACGACGGGCAAATACACAGTCGACACGGACTGTTCGGGCTGGATCAGCTATCTGCTGGGCGGTAGCGCCCCGACCAACTACTCGGGATTCTACAGCTTCTTCGTCAACTACATGGCCAACTTCAAGCAGAACAACCCCGGCTATACGTCGGGTGACAAATATCCTCAGGCGTTCGTGTTCGCGGCAGGCTTCAAGCAGTTGCAGACCCAGCCGACCGCCATCCCGGGATTTGCGTCGGTGACCGACCTGCGGACGATCCAGAAGGGCGACATCATCGCCTGGTGCGGCACGACTTTCTGCAACGGCAAGGCGTCCAGCGGCGATACCGGCCATGTCATGCTGGCCATCGGACCGGCCCAGCCGGTGACGGTCAATTGCAGCACGATCACGACCGCCAACAGCCAGATGTGCAACTCGATCATCCCGACGGCGCTGGGCACGAACAAGATATCCCTGCCGGGCGCCGTCTATGCGGTCGAAGTCGCCGACGAATCCTGCCTGTCGCACTACCCGGCGACGGCAAGCAATCCGCCGCTGGCCTCGGCGGGCTGGCCGTCGAGCCGCACCTTCAACAACCCGGCCTGCAGCCAGACGACCGGCAATGCCAACAGCCTCGGCGGCGGGGTCGGCACCGGCTTCATCTATTTCACCGTGAATTCCTCCGGCGTGCCGCTGCAGCACCAGTTCGCCGGCGGCGACCCCTTCTTCCCGCAATATACCGCCGGCACCAATGTCGCCACATTCACCACGCAAGCTGTCGGCCAGACCAATATCGGCCGGCTGGTCGACGTGAACTCGGCGGTCAACTGACCGCGATCCCGCGCCGATGCATCGGGGGCGGCGGTTGACCTGCCGCCCCCGATCGCGATAATCGCGGCGGCCTGCCGACCGCCATTACCGGAGTGTGCCATCTTGCTGCTTGCCGCCCGACTGCTCGCCCGCCTGCAGAACCGCACCCGCCGCCGCCATGCGCTGGCCGAAGCCGGCATCACCCTTCTGGAAATGCTGGTGGTGCTGGTCATCATCGGTCTGCTGGTCGGCCTGATCGGGCCGAATCTTCTGGGTCGCGTCGACCGCGCCAAGGTCGACACCACGCTTACTCAGCTGAAGATGCTGAAGGGCGCGCTCGATACGCTGCGCCTCGATGTCGGCCGCTATCCCACCGCCGAGGAAGGGCTGGCCCTGCTCGTGACGCCGCCACAGGACCAGACGCTGCGGGCCCGCTGGAACGGTCCGTATCTCGAGGGCGGCAAATTGCCGCAGGATGGCTGGGGCCGAAACTACGTCTATTCGCTGCCGGGGCGCGACGGCCGCGCCTATGCCCTGTACTCGCTCGGTGCCGACGGCCAGCCCGGCGGGACCGGCAACGACGCCGAGATCGGCGATCTGCCGCCGAACTGAGCCTGCCGCGGATGCCTTGCCGGCGACGCCGCAGCCTTGGCCAGGCCGGCGTCACCCTGATCGAACTGGTCGTGTTGCTGGCCGTCATGGGGCTGATCACCGCCCTGGCCGGCCCGCAGCTCTACCGGACGTTCGACGCCTTCCGCTTCAGCCTCGGCCGCGACGATGTCGAACGCCAGCTGGCTTCGCTCAACCAGAAGGCATTCCTGGAAAACCGCAATCTGCTGCTGCTGAGCCAGCCGACCACCGGGCTGGACAATGCGCGCGACCAGGCCGCCCTGCTGGCGGCGCAGGACGCCGCCTCGATCAAGCTGAACCTGACGCAGGGCTGGACGGTGACGGTGCCGCAGCCGATTCTCTACCGGGCCAACGGCATGTGCGACGGCGGTTCGGTCCGGGTCGATGTCGGTGCCTATGCCTATATCTACCAGCTGGCGCCGCCCCGGTGCCTGCCCCGGGCCAACTAGGTCCCCGACGCCCGCGTCACGGCTGGCTGCGCAACGTCCTACTTGGCGTTGCCGAAAATCGGATTGAGGACCTTGTCTCCGGCCTTGATGCCCAATCGGGACGCGGTCCCCCCGTTGACTTCGAGCACCGCGCGTACCGCCCCGTTCGAGGGAATCGACGTCTCGTCGAGCGGCACCGCGCGCTCGGCCACGTTGGCGACGACCCCGTTGGCACGGATGAAGATCATGTCGAGCGGGATCAGCGTGTTCTTCATCCAGAACGCGGTCTCCGTCTCGAACTTGTAGTCGAACAGCATGCCGGCATCGGCGGCCATCTGGCGCCGGTACATCAGCCCGCGGGCCCGGCTGGCGTCGGTATCGGCGATCTCGACCTTGAACACGTGCTGTCGGCCGTCCTGGGTCACCACGGTCACCGTCGAAGTCGGCAATCCGGTCTGGGGCGCCTGCGCCCGAGCGGGGACGGCGCCAACGACGACGACGAGGGCCAAGCCGGCGAGCAGGCTGCGCCGGACCGGATCGATACCACAGGATGCCGTCGACTTTACCGCCAAGGAATGCCTCGTCTGAACAGCGGGAAGGGTCCGATGCCCCCTAAAACGACACCGGCCGCCCGCCACCCACCAAGTCGGAGGGCAACGGACGGCCGGGCAGGATGCCTTGCGGCGATCGACTTACTTCTTCAGCGAGCAGTTGGCCTGGCTGATGTTGGCAGTGTCGACACGGCCCTGGCTGTTCGGCTTGATGTACCAGACGACCGCACCTTCCTGGTTGCAGACGTCGGTGCCGACATACTTGTAGCCCTCGCAGCCGGCCAGCATGAAGCAGGCGGCGGCAGCGACGGCAAGGATCTTGATCGAAGACATTTGGCTCATCCTCTTTTTTGTTGGTAACCCTGCGCTCCCTTAAGTTATGCAGCGGAGCGAGATTCGCAAGCAAAACCGAAACTAGCGGCGGATCGTTCCGCAAGCCAGGATTGTTTTCGTAAATCGCGCTTCCGTCACAGTTTTCCAGGGTCGGCAAGGAAGGTTCGCAGATGGGCGAGGATCCGATTCTCTATCGCAGGGCGGGTGAGATTGCGACGCTGGTGCTGAACCGGCCGGACAAGCGCAACGCGCTGGACCTGGCGATGTGGCGCCTGATCCCGGTGCTGCTGGACCGGGCCGAGGCCGACGCCCATGTCAAGGTCGTGGTCATCCGGGGCGGGGACCCGCGCGCCTTTGCCGCAGGGGCCGACATTGCCGAATTCGTCGAGAAGAACACCTCGCCCCCCGCGATCGACGCGTTCTACGAGACCGTCAAGACCGCGATGGCCCGGGTCGAGGCCTGTCCCAAGCCGACGATCGCTGCCATCGGCGGGCTCTGCATCGGTGGCGGCTGCGGCCTTGCCCTGGCCTGCGACATCCGCTTCGCCGCTTCCGATGCCCGGCTCGGCATCACGCCGGCCAAACTCGGCCTGGTCTATTCGGTGCCCGATACCCGCCGCCTGGTGGCCGTCGTCGGCCCCTCGCGCGCCCGCGACATGCTGTTTACCGGCAGGCTGCTCGATGCGACGGCCGCGGCGCAGGCAGGGCTGGTCGATTTTGTCGTACCGGTCGACGAATTCGACGCCCGGCTCGACGATTACGTCGCCGAAATCTGCGCCAACTCGCAATACTCGGTACGCGGTATCAAGGAAATCGTCGGGTTGGTCGAACGCGGCGCCCAGGACGACACCCCGCACAGCTTGGGCCTGCTGACGGACGCATTCAGCGGCGAGGACTACCGGGAGGGTACCGCGGCATTTCTGGGCAAGCGGCGCGCCCAGTTCCCGTTCCGCTGATCCCTGGGGGTGGCGCCCCTTTGGTTTTAGCCATTGAGTGGGAGCACTTTGCTCCCTAGGCTATCCCGGGCTCGATACCCGGGAGAAAACGCTTTTGCGCCGTCGGAACGCCGGTAGCTGCGCGAACAGAAGCCGCCGAGCCGCGCCACCGCCCTCCGGCGGGTGCGCGGCGAGGTAGCCGGCCGTGAACGTCCCCGACCACCCGTTGCGTGCGGTCGAGACGTTCGCTCTCTACGATGCGGTCGATGCCGCCGTCCTGGTGCTCGAACCCGGCCCCACGCCGGCAAGCGGACCGTTCGTGCTCGCCTATGCCAACCCGGCGGCGGCCGCGCTGTTCGACCTGGCGCGCAGCCCCCTGCCCGATCTGACCAGGCTGTGCCGTGAGGCCCTGAACCGGGGAGTGCGGGTCGAATGTCCCTGGACCTTCGATCGGCGCGATATTGCCCTGACACTCATTCCGAACGGCGGCAGGGTGGTGATCACGGCGCGGCCTGCGCCGTCCGCCGAATTGGTTGCGCTGCAGCGCCGCTGGGCGGCAGTCATGGCATCGGTCAATGTCGCCATCGTCGTCTGCCATATCGACGCGGCCAGTGCACCGATCGCCCTGGTCAACCCGGCGTTCGAGCGCCTGTTCGGCATGTCGGCCGCCGAGGCGCGCAACTACGGCTACTACGATCTGCTCGACCCCGAGTTCCGCGATGCCGCCATCAGCAATCAGGCGCGCCTTCGCGACGATCCGCGCGCGACCCTGGAAGCGCCGCGGCGCTATCACCGGCCGGACGGCGGCCTCATCGAGGCGCGGATGACCTCGTCGCAGTTCCGCGATCCGCTGAGCGGCAGGGTGATGGGTGTCGTCACCATCCGCGACGTCACCGAGCAGGTGATGGCCGAGCGCCACCTGACCGCCCGGGAAAGGCTGTTGCAGACGGTGATCGACGCGGTGCCGGTCTGGATCGGCGCCACCGACCGCGACCACCGCTATACCCTGGTCAACCGCCAGTTCGCCCGCGCTTTCGGCTTCGAGCCGGAGGCGATGGTGGGCAAGCGGGTCGCCGACACGGTCAGCGCACCCTCGGCCCGGTTGATCGAGACGCTGAACGATCGTGTCCTCGAATCCGGCAAGGCGATCCCGCTGCAGGAATTCCCGAACGACACCCCGCTGATCAGACGCGGGGAATTCCTGTTCGCCAAGCTGCCGCTGGAGGATGAACACGGAGCGGTGTCGCGCGTGCTCACGCTCTATATCGACATCCGCGAGAACAAGCGGCTGACCGATGCGCTGCGCGCCGCCGAATCGAATCTGCGGGGCAGCGAGCGGCGACTGCGGGCAATCCTGGAAACCGCCGGCGATGCGATCGTCACCTTCGACGGCGGAGGCCGCCTTGCCTCGGCCAACCCTGCTGCCCGCGCCTTGTTCGCACTGTCCGAGGCCGGCGGCGCGGAGCATGACGGCCGCCAGGATGACCTTGGCCATTGTTCGATCGCTGCGTTGATTCCCGACCTGGACTGGGAGCGAGACGAAGCCCATGACGGGGGGCGCGTCCATGACTGCGTCGCGCAGGACGGCCGGCATTTCCCGGCCGAACTGGCCCTGACCCGCCTCGACGACGGGGACGGAAGACTGCACGTCGCCGTCGTCAGGGACATCACCGAGCGGCGGCGCCACGAAGCCGAACTCGAAGACGCGCTGTTGCACGCCGAGGAAGCAAACCAGTCGAAAAGCCGTTTCCTGGCCAACATGAGCCACGAGTTGCGCACGCCGCTCAATGCCATCATCGGGTTTTCGGAGGTGATGAAGGGCGAGATCCTCGGGCCGATCGGTTCCAGCCGATATCGGGAATACGCCGCCGACATCCACGGCTCGGCCCGCCACCTGCTGTCGATCATCAACGACATCATCGACATGGCCCGGATCGAGGCCGGCCGCTATGACATCGTGATCGACAGTTTTGCCGTCGCCCCGGTCATCCACGACTGTCTCGCGATGGTCCGCCCGCAGGCCGAGCGCAAGGCCATCGCATTGACGGCCCTGGTGGTACCCGAATTGCGCCTTGCCGCCGACGAGCGCGCGTTCCGGCAGGTGCTGATCAACCTCCTCTCGAACGCCGTAAAGTTCACCGGCGAGCGCGGCTGGATCGCCCTGGAAGCCGAGGCGGCCGGCGACGATCAAGGCGGCGGGCTGGCCGTGACGGTACGCGACGGCGGCATCGGCATAGCGCCCGAGCGGCTTGCCAGGCTCTACGAGCCGTTCCAGGCAGCCGACCCGACATTGTCGCGCGTCCACGGCGGCTCGGGCCTCGGCCTATCGATCTGCAAGCACATCATGGCGCTGCATGGCGGCGACATCGAGGTTCAATCCGTCCTGGGCCGCGGCACCGCGGTCACCGTCCGGTTTCCCGGGCACGCTACGCCACCGCCAGGGAAAGAGCAGCCCAACCCGTAAACCCCGTCACCCGCAATGGAGGTAGCCATGCGCCGATTTGGGGGGTTCCTTGCCGCCTTGCTGTTCGTGCCGCTGGTCCTGGCCACCGCCGTGCGACCGGCTGCGGCGATGCCCGTCGATCTCGAACTGGTCCTGTCGGTCGACGTCTCGCGCTCGATCGACGCCTGGGAATTCGACCTGCAACGCCAGGGTTATGCCAACGCCTTCCGCGACGACCGGGTGCTCGAGGCGATCGCCTCAGGCGCCCTGCAACGCATCGCAGTCACGCTGATCGAATGGTCGGGGGTGACCGAACAGGTCGTCGTCATCGACTGGATGACCATCGCCAATGTCGAGGATGCCGACGCCTTCGCGCGCGCCCTCGAATCGAAGTCGCGCAGCTTCGCCGGCCGGACCTCGATCTCGACCGGCATCGATGCGGCGATGGAGCAGTTCGCCAAGAGCCCGCATCAGGGCCGGCGGCGGGTGATCGACATCTCGGGCGACGGCATCAACAACTCGGGCCGGCCGGTGACCGATGCCCGCGATCAGGCGGTGGCCAAAGGCATCGTGATCAACGGCCTCGCCATCATCAACGACCGGCCGAACCCGATCCCCTACTGGCGCGGCGAACCCGAGCCGCCGCTCGACCAGTACTACATGGACAACGTGCTGGGCGGACCCGGCGCCTTCCTCATCGTGGCCAGGGACTTCCCCGATTTCGGCCGCGCGATCATCGCCAAGCTGCTGCGCGAGATCGCCCTCAACCCTGGCGGCGGCGGCGCTGCAACAGGCCGGCCTGGCGTGTCACCAGCGCCCGCAATGCCTCACGGCTGACACCGTCGGAGGCCATCACCTTGGCGATCAGCGGATCGCCGAGAAGATCGTCGAGCGTCGGTTCGAAGAAGACGTGCATTCTCGCGTCGGTCATCGACCTGCCCTCGTTCTTGTCTCCCGCCTGGCGGGCGCCGGCGTCGGACGCCGACTGGCTGTGACGATCGTCCATACCGGCCTCCCAGAACTAGCCGCGTCGGAACCGGGCGCAGCTAACCGTCAGGCCGTGGCGAAGATGTGGCGGGCTTGGGTTTTCTTTACGGCCGCCAGCCGGATTGATGTTACAGCCGGCGGCCTTAGCGACAGTTTTTCTAGTGCGCCACGAACTCGCGATATTCCACCGCGATATCGGCCACGGCGGCATCGAACAGGCGCTTGCCGGCCTCCGGGGTTGCCAGCGCCGGGTTCGAGCCGATTCGCCCGTCGGGAAAGTTGCGGCGATAGTCGGCCGCGTCGGTGAAATCGCCGACCGGTGCCACGCGCGGGCTCATCGCCGCGGTCTTGATCGTCTCTGGCAGGGCGTACTGCGTCAGCGCGACTTCGGAGGGCGTGGCGTGCATTCCCTCCTCGGCGCCGTAGAGTTCCTTGGACAGCTTGCCGACGCCGGGGCACATCCACCAGTTCTTCAGCCTGGCCCGCAGATCGGTGCCGTTGCCGGCAGGTTGCAGGCTGGCCGCCGCATAGAGTTCGGAGAAGGCGGCGGTCACCGTGGCGATGTTGCCGCCATGGCCGTTGATGAAGAAGAAGCGGTTGAAGCCGTGCCGCGCAAGCGAGGCGAGCTGGTCCTGGATCAGGGCGATCAGCGTCGACGGGCGCAACGTCATCGATCCGGCGAATCCCAGATGGTGCTGGGCCATCCCGACATTGATCGTCGGCGCGACCAGCGCGTCGGCCGCCTCGCCGACGCCACGGGCGATGACTTCGGCGCAGATCGCATCGGTGCCGATCAGGCCGTTGGGGCCGTGCTGCTCGGTCGAGCCGATCGGCAGGATGATCCCGGTCGAGCGCTTCAGATAGGCGTCGACCTCCGCCCAGGTACAATGGTGCAGCAACATGGTGGCCTCGTTTCCTCCTCGAAGATGACGGGCGAACTGTGGCCGACTTCGCTTGGAACCGGAAGGGGCCGTGCCGCTTTCCTGACATAATCGATTCTCGCCCAAGGAGGCCCAGGTCATGCCGAACTTCACGGCACTGGCGGCGATGGCCGTTTTCCTCGGCTTTGCCGCCCTCGTCGCGCCCGACGACAATGTCCGTCTCGCCGGTGACGGTCTTGCCCCGCTTACCCAGGCGATCTCGACGATCTCGCCACCGGCCGGCCGGCCGGCGGTTGTCGCCGCCGGCGAGTAGTTTTTTTTGACGCGCCGGGGAACCAGTCCCCCGGCCGGTTGTTGTCACTGCATCGGCTGGTCTGCTGGCGACCCCAGGTGTCTCCCCCAAGCACCGCGTCTCCCCCCGACGTTCGTGAGCAGACCAGCCGCCCCCTCATCCTCCGCCGCACCGTTCCGGGTTCCGCCCGCGCCTTGTCGCGTCCGCGGTTTTCCCGTAAATCTGGCCGAACGACCAGAAAGTGCTCAAGTCGCGGAGGAATGCCCGATCATGACCCAGAACGACGTGTTTCCGGTCCCGGCCAGCTGGCGTGAACGGGCCTGGATCCGAGCGGACCAGTACGAGGAGATGTATCGGCGGTCGATCTCGGACCCGGAAGGGTTCTGGGGCGAGGAAGGCCAGCGGCTGCAGTGGATGCGGCCGTACACGAAGGTGAAGAACGTCTCTTACGCGCGGGAGAA
>JAFKFH010000026.1 GCA_017307375.1 Alphaproteobacteria bacterium | reverse complement strand
CGGCAAACGCCCCGACCATGTACAGCGAACCCTGCGCCAGGTTGATCAGCCCCATGATGCCGAACACCAGGGTCAGACCGGCCGCCAGCAGGAACAGCATAACGCCGAACTGCAGGCCGTTCAGCAACTGCTCAAGGAATAGAAGCATCTCGCCCCCGACGGAACGCGCAAGGCTGCCGGCCTGCCCGCCCCTCGGGGGGCTTGCAGGCCGGCAGGATCATGCTGAAATCAGGCCGTCACCAGGACAGCTTGCAATCCTTGGCGTAGACGTCGCCATGGTTGGTGAGGATCTTCGACGTGGTCTTGAGCGACAGCTTGTCGCCGTCGCCCTTGACCACCGACAGCGCGTACCAGTCCTGGATCGGATGCTGGTTGTTGCCGAACTTGAACGCCCCGCGCACCGCGGGGAAGTCGGCCTTGCGCAGCGCCGCGCGGAAGGCCGCGGCATCTTCGACCTTGCCGCCGGTGGCCTTCAGGGCCGAGGCGATGAGCAGCGCGGTGTCGTAGCCCTGGCCGGCATAGAAGGTCGGCACGCGGTTGTACTTCTTCTGGAAGGCGTCGACGAACTGCTTGTTGGAGGCATTGTCGAAGTCGGTGTTCCAGTGCGACGACAGCCGGATGCCGAGGCCGGCCGACCCGACCGCCTCGAGGATGCGATTGTCGAGCGACGGCGCGGCCACGACCATCGGGATCGACCCGGGATGGAACTGGAACACCGCGTCCGGCTTGGCCGCGCGGATCTGGGCCAGTTCGGCCGAGAAGTCGGTCTGGTCGAGCTTGGTGTAGATCTCGGCGACGACCTCGCCCTTGTACATCCGCTTGAACCCGGCCAGCGCATCCTTGCCCGCCTGGTAGTTCGGGGCCAGGATCGCCATCTTCTTGTAGCCGAGCGTCGTCGCCTGCTGACCGGCGGCCTCGTGCAGGCTGTCGTTCTGCCAGGACGCGACGAAGTAGTTCTCGTTGCAATCCTTGCCGGCGAAGTTCGACGGACCGGCATTCGGGCTGATGTAGAAGGCCCCGCCGTCGAGCACGTCGGGAACGGTCGCGACGGCGACGTTCGAGAAGATGATGCCGGTGAGGATCTTGGCCTTCTCCGACTTGATGAACTTCTCGGCGACCTGCTTGGCCTGGCCGGGCTTCAGCCCGTCATCCTCGACCAGCAATTGCACCGGCACGCCGCCGAGCTTGCCGCCTTCCTGCTCGATCGCCAGGGTGAAGGCGTCGCGCACATCCTCGCCGAGATAGCCGCCCGGGCCGGACAGCGTCGTGATCAGCCCGATCTTGACCGGCGATTGCGCCGCCGCCGGCAGCGCCAGGGCGAGGGCCAGAGCCGCACCCGCCAGCAAACCCGTCATCCGCAGCATGGTCTTGTAGCCTCCTGTGCTTAGATATTTTAAGTCTAAAATATTTACCGCCGACAGGGTTGTCAACGGCCGCGCGACGCCGGTCCTATTTGCCCTTGCCGGGATGGACGGTGCCGCAGGATTTGCAGGTCCGGGCCGCTTCCGAGCCGTAGAACGCCTGGAACAGCGGCGGCAGATCCTTGACGATGTCCTGGAGCTGCACCTCGACGCGATGAACCAGATCGCCGCAATTGGGGCAGTACCATTCGAAACCGTCGAGCAGCCCGGCGGGCCGGACCCGCTCGATGACGAGGCACAGGCTGTCGGGATCGGGGCGCTGCGGCGAATGGCGGACATGGGCGGGCAGAAGGAAGATATCCCCCTCCTTCAGGTCGACGCGTTGCGATCGCCCCTCGTGCAACACGTTGAGATAGGCGTCGCCCTTGAACTGGTAGAAGAATTCTTCCAGCGGGTCGTCATGATAGTCGGTGCGATGGTTGGGGCCGCCGACCACGGTGACGATGAAGTCGGTATCGCGCCAGATCTGCTGGTTGCCGACCGGCGGCTTCAGCAGATGGCGATGCTCGTCGAGCCAGCGGTTGAAGTTGAAAGGCAGGGTATAGGGCGCCTTGAACATCGCGGATCACCTCGGTTGTGGCCTGCAATCCCGGGGTGAATTCGGCCCGTTCCCCCAGGCTCCAGCCATCGAGCAGGCCATAGCGGCGCCATAATCACAAATGCCAAATCACGTGTCAGTCATAAGATTCAGGTTATATCACTGGCGACCTGGCGCAGGCAGTCGACGAACAGCTGGACCGCCGGGCCGGGCTCGGCGTCGATCCGCGTCGTGATCCCGACCGGCGAGACCGACAGGCCGAGATCGAAGGGCAACGCCACCAGGATGCGGGCGTCGAGATCGCCAGCGACCACCGTGGCCGGCACGAAACCGATCATGTCGGTCTCGAGCAGCAGTGCGCGATTGGTCAGCAGCGAGACCGATTCCACCGTCCGCCGCGGCACCGCGACGCCCGCCGCCTGGAACCCTGCCTCGACCTCGGCCCGCAGGTTGGTCGTCGGCGGCGGCAGGATCCAGGGATAGGCCAGCGCGTCGTTGAGCGTCGCCGCCCGCCGGCGCCGGGCCAGCGGGTGGCCGGCCCGGATCACCGGCAGCACGGCCTCGCGGTAGAGTTCGGTGGCGACGAGACCGCCGACCGGAAAGCTTGCCGGGATGCGGCCGACCACGAGGTCGAGTTCGCCGGCTTCGAGGGCGGGAAAGAGCTGGTCGTTGGTGCCTTCGCGCACCGAGACGATGACGCCCGGCCGCAGCGCCTGCAGCCGGGCGATCGCCCGGGGCAGCAGGCGCGAGGCGGCGGCCAGCAGCACCCCGACATGGACGACGCCGAGCGCCGCATCGGCCAGCGCGCCGAGATCCTCGTCCGCCCGGCGGATTTCCGACAGGATGCGGCGGACGCGCAGGCGCAACAGGCTCGCCGCCGGGGTCGGCGCCACGCCGCGGCTGGTCCGCCGGAACAGGGTCAGCCCGAGATCGGCTTCCAGCGCCTTGATCAGCCGCGTGACTGCCGGCTGCGACACGTTCAGGATCTGCGCCGCCACCGAGACACTGCCATGATCGAATACGGTGGCGAAGGTTTCGAGGGTGCGCGGCTTGAGCTGGGCGGCAAGGCGAAGGCGCGCGGTCATCCGGTATTGCGCATGCCGGCGGCGATCGCGTTGATCGACAGCAGCAGCGGCTGGCGCCAGCCGGCATCGCCGCCGCTTCGGCTTTCCCGCAGCAGCCGCACCTGCACCGCGTTGACCGCGTCGATATAGGGGGCACGGCGTTCCAGAGAAACCGCCAGGGCGGGCGCGGCGGCGAGCAGGACCGGCGACCGCGCCACCTTCTTCAAGGCCGCGACGGTTCGCTGCGCCTCCTGCTCGATCAGCCGCCACAGCTGGCCGGCGCGCCCCTGGTCCTGCGCCAGCCGGACATAGCGCCTGGCCGCCGGCAACCACAGTTTCGCCGTCGCCATCTGGGCATTGTCGACGAGATTGCGGAAGAACGGCCATTCCCCATACATCCGCCTCACCTGGTCGAGGCGGCCGGCATCGTCGCCGACATAGCCGGTGATCGCCGTCCCGATGCCGTACCACGCCGGCGTGGCCAGCCGCGCCTGCGACCAGCCGAACACCCAGGGGATGGCGCGGATCGATCGCAGCGAGCGTTCGCCCTTGGCCCGGTGACTGGGCCGCGAGCCGATATTGAGATCGCCGAGTTCGACGACCGGCGTCGTCTCGTAGAAATAGTCGAGGAAGCCGGGCTCGCCTTCGGTCAGACCGCGATAGGCCTGCTCACCCAGGCGGGCGATCTCGGTCATCGCCGCGCGCCAAGCCGGCTCGGCGGCATCGGATGCCTGGCCGAGCGTGGCGCGGATCAGCCCGGTGAGGCCGACCGTCAGTTCGTAGGCCGCCGTCGGCCGGGTCGCGTATTTGAACGACAGCACCTCGCCCTGCTCGGTGAATTTCAGCCGGCCGTTCACCGCCTCGATCGGCTGGGCCAGCACCGCGTCGTGCGTCGGCCCGCCGCCGCGGGCGAGCGAGCCGCCGCGCCCGTGGAACAGGAGGAAGTCGGTGCCCGCCTCGGCGAAAACCCGTGCCAGCAGCGCCTGGGCCTGCTGCAACTTCCAGCTCGAGGCCAGGATGCCGCCATCCTTGCAGCTGTCGGAATAGCCGAGCATCACTTCCTGCACCCCGCCCGCGGCGGCCAGCAGGCGGCGGTAGACCGGGCGGGCCAGCAACGCCTTCATGATCCCGGGCGCATGGTCGAGATCGGCGATCGTCTCGAACAACGGGGCGACACGCAGCGAGGCGGCGAAGCTGCCATCCGGGTGGCGCTGGACCAGGCCGGCCAGCCGGGCCAGCAGCAGCACTTCGTAGACCGCGCTGGGGCGATCGGCCATCGAGATGACGTAGGTCTCGATCGCCTCCGGCCCGATCTCGGCATGGATCGCCGCCGCGCTGCGCATAGTCGCCAGCGTCTCGGCCGCCATCGCCGACGGCGCCTCGCCCAGCAGCAGCATCAGCCCGGGCCGGTCGATCAGGCTTTCCAGCAAGGCGACGCGGTCATCCTCGTCCAGCGCCGCGTAGTCCGGCAGACCGGGCTGGCCGGCCAGCAGTTCGGCGACGACGGCGCGATGGCGTCCGGCTTCCTGGCGCAGGTCGAGGCGCGACAGATGGAAACCGAACGACCGGACCAGCAGGATCAGGTCGGCCAGCCCGCCGGCCGCCACCAGGCGGTCGCCGTTGGCGATCAGGTCATCGCGCAGCAACTCGAGGTCGGCCAGGAAGTCGATGGCCGACCGATAGGCGCCCGGCGGCGCGGCCGCCTCGGTCGCGCCCTCGATGCGGCAGGCCAGCGCCTCGGCGCGGGCGTTCAGCCGGCCGTGCATCAGGTGCAGCTTGCGCCGGTAGGGCTCGGCCGCGAACAGGTCGGGCCGGGTGCCGAAGCGCGCGCCGACCTCCGCCTCGTCGCGGGCGAGGCTGCCGGAAAACGCCGGGGTCAGCGTCAGGAAGGGCGCCGCCTGGGTCAAGACGTCGCGCAGGTGATCGAGCCGGCGCAGATATTCGGCCAGCACTTCGGCCGAGGCCAGCCGCGCCGCGGCGAGAGTCGTCCGGTGGTCGACATTGGGATTGCCGTCGCGATCGCCGCCTATCCACGAGCCGAAGGCGACCAGCGGCGGGCAAGCAAAGTCAGCGGCTTCCTCGCCATAGACCTCGCGCACCGCACGCGCCAGGGCGCGGTGGACTTCCGGCACCGCCTCGAACAGCGCGTCGCGGAAAAAGTGCAGGCCGTTAGCGATCTCGTCGGCGACCGTCGGCTTGTGCTCGCGCACCGCATTGGTCTTCCACAGGATGCGCACCTCGGCGCGCAGGGCGTCGATCAGGTCGGGGGCGTCGCCGTCGCTTTGCACCAGGCGCTCGACCAGCGCGAACAGCCGCTTGTGGCAACGCTGCAGCGAGCGGCGCCGCGCCTCGGTCGGATGGGCGGTGAAGACCGGCAGGAATTCGATGCGGGCCAGCGCCGCGACCAGCGCCGGATAGGAGATGCCGGCGGCCTTGAGCGCGCCGATCGTCTCGGCGAACGAGCGCGGATAGGCGCCGCCGGGTGCGGCACGGCGCTCGATGCCGCGGACCGCCTCCTCGACGATGTTGACCAGGGCGAAATAGCTCGAGAACCCCCGGATCACGATCGAGGCACCGACGGGATCGAGACCGTCGATGACGGCGTCGAGCCGCGGTTCGAGCCTGGCATCGCCGGTTTCGCGCAAGGTGATGAAACCCTTGCGCAGGGTTTCGATCGCGGCATAGGCGTCGGGCCCTTCCTGATCGGCCACGACCTCGCCGATCAGGCCGCCGACGAGCTTGACCAGTTCGCGCAGGCGCCGGTCATCGAGGGTCTGAGGCATCGTCCATGCTCCCCGCTCATGTCGCGCTGCACCATAGCCTTGCCCGGCGCATCCGGCCAAGCCCAGGATTGCGTTACACCCGGCAACCGTTTGTGCTACAAACCAGCTAGGAAAATCGTCTACGAGGAGCAGGATGGCCGACGAGGCGCGACGCAAGCTGGCCCGCGACGTGCTGCCCGAACTGGTCGGCTATCACCTGCGGCGGGCCCACGGCACCGTGGTGAACAGCTTTGCGGCGGCGACCGGCGAACTGGATCTGAGCCCCGGACAGTTCGGCATGATCGCCCTGATCCGCGCCAATCCCCGGCTGTCACAGGTCGAACTGGCGGCGGCGATCGGCCTGGACAAGTCGACGGTCGCGCCGGCGGTGGACAAGCTGGTCCGCCGCAAGCTGATCGCCCGCAAGCCGTCGGACGCCGACCGCCGCTTCAACACCCTGACGCTGACCCCTGTCGGAGAAGCACTCTACCAGGACGCGCTGGGCCGCATCCGCCGCCACGAGGACGAGATCACCCAGGCCCTGTCCGCCGACGAACGGCAGACGCTGATCGGCCTGCTGGAGAAAGTCCACCGGACCTAATCGTCGCTGTCCAGACGTTGCTGTTCCTGCAGGGCCAGCAGGCAGTCGACCTCGACGTTGCGGCGCAACAGGTCCCCGTCGAGACGACCGCTGCCGAGGGCGTCGGCGTTGCGCGCCCGCTGCTCCTCGCCCCAATCGCGGGTGCAGCGCTCGAACGCCTTCAGCCAGCCTTTCGGCGGGGCGGCGGCGGACGGCATGCCGCCGAACGGCCAGGCGGCGCGGATGGCCGCATCTTCCTGGTAATGCTGCAGCGCTTCGGCATAAAGGCGGCGGATCTGGTCGTAGCGGCGCTGTTCGTCGCTGCGGACCGGCGCCGGATCGGATTGCGCGACCACCAGCATCGCCGACGGCGCCGCGGCGGCGTGCTGGCCCGGACCGACCTGCCAGAGCAGCCCGAGCATCGCCAACGCCGAAAGTCCGGCAAACGCCAGTTTCATGTTCCCGCCACCTTGCAACCCAAATCGTGGCTTGCAAGGTGACGCGGGAGTTTGACCGCGCCGGGGCGCGATCGTGGCAGGATTTTGACTTAGCCGGCCAGGCGGACGGTCAGCGTGCCCAGGCCGTCGATGCCACCCTCGATCACGTCGCCGGGCTTGACCGGGCCGACGCCCGCGGGCGTGCCGGTATAGATCAGGTCGCCCGGCTTCAGCACGTAGAGGGTCGAGAAATAGGCGATCAGTTCGGGGATCGACCAGATCAGCAGCGAGATGTCGGCATCCTGGCGGATCGCGCCGTTGACCTTGAGCCAGATGCGGCCCTTGGTCGGGTGGCCGATCTGGGTGGCCGGATACAGCGCGCCGATATGGGCCGAATCGTCGAAGGCCTTGCCGGCATCCCAGGGGCGGCCCTTTTCGCGCGACTTGATCTGCAAGTCGCGGCGGGTCAGGTCGTCGCCGACCGCATAGCCCCAGACATGGTCCAGCGCCTGGTCGATCGGGATATCGCGCCCTTCCTTGCCGATCGCGACCACCAGCTCGATCTCGTGATGGACGTTGGCCGACTGGCGGGGAAACTCGATCGTCGCCCCGTCATGCACCAGCGCGTCGGCGGGCTTGGTGAAGAAGAACGGCTCCTCGCGGTCGGGCTGGAAACCCATCTCGCGGGCATGGTCTTCGTAGTTGCGGCCGACGCAGAAGATGCGGCGCACCGGGAAGCGGTCGGCCGAGCCGGCGACGGGGACGGAGGGGATCTCGCCGAGATCGAAGAGGTAGGCCACGGTTTGCTCCTTCGTGGGTCAGGTCGGTCAGGCGGCAGGCCGGGCTTCGCGCCACAGCCCCAGCGCTTCCTGGATGGGCCGGTCGTTATAGCTGAAAAGCACGGCTTCCGTATCGGCGTGATGGGTATGCGCCATCCAGCTCGGCACGACGAAGACGTCGTTGCGCCGCCAGCGGAAGACGGTTTCGCCGATCCGCGTCTCGCCCTCGCCTTCCAGCGGCACGAACACCGTCGAGGACGAACAGCGATAGGGCTGGGTGGCGAACCCCTTCGGCAGCAACTGGACGAAGGGGCCGATCGTCGGCATCGGGGAACGGCCGTTGGTCGGGTCGATGAAGCGCAGCTTGGCGCCGTGGCAGGGATCGAGCTCGCTGAACCGCGCCATCTTGTCGAGCACCTCGCGGGTTCGGCGATAGGGATAGTTCAGCATCGGCGAACAGACGCCCTTCGCCTCCCAGTCGACAGGCACCAGCGCATTGCCGAACGCGGTCAGCGCAAAATCGTCGGGCCGGGTCAGCGGCTGGGCCTTTTCCACCCCCGGCTCCGAAAACCCGGCCTCGAAGAATTGCACGATCGGGATGTCGAGCCCGTCCAGCCAGATCATCGGCCCGTCGGACTCGTTGCCGTGGTCGTGCCATTCCCAGTTGGGGGTGATGATGAAATCGCCGGGGCGCATGATCGTGCGCTCGCCGCCGACCGCGGTGAACGCGCCGTCGCCGTCGACGACGAGGCGCAGCGCATTCTGGACGTGACGGTGGCTCGGCGCGATTTCGCCCGGCAGGACGAGTTGCAGCCCGGCATAGAGGGTGTTGGTGACGCGCGATTGACCGCGCAGTGCCGGGTTTTCCAGCACCAGCACCCGGCGTTCGGCCTTTTCGGCGGTGATCATCCGGCCGGCTTCCAGCACCAGCGGCCGCACGGTCTCGTAGGACCAGTGGGCGGGCACGCAGCGGGTGTCGGGTTCGCGCGGCACCAGGCGGTGCAGCGACTCCCACAACGGTGCCAGGCTGTGGCTGCCGAGGCGTTCATAGAAATCGTTCGCGATCACCTGACCGGACATCCCTGTATTCCTCCCGCTTGGCCCATCCTGCGCCCGGCGGCCGGGCGTCGTCCAGCCCGGGCCGGGCGGGACGACGCAGCCTAGCAGGGATTAGATTGCTCGAAAAACAGTTTTTCTACAAAACCGTATCCATCGCCGCCGCGATCACGGCGAGGTCATGCGCGCCGATCGCAAACAGGCCGAAGCGCAGCTGGTACCCCCAGTTGCGGCCGCCCGCGGTGAAGTCGAGCCGGTCGAGCAACGGCCGGATCGGCGCCTCCCGCGCCGTCCGCCAGTCGACGTCGCGGCGGAACGGCCGGAAGCCGCCGCCCATGTCGACCTGGTAGGGCATCCCGCCGGCGGCCACCCCGATGGCGGTGAAGGCCTGCAGCCGGTCGGGCTTGCGGAATTCGGCGGTCGGCGAATAGTAGACCACGGCATCGCCCGGGCGGATGCGCCGCAGCGGCGCCGCCTTGCCGTGGCAGACCTGCATGAAACCTTCCGCCCGCCCGCGCCGGACATGCTCGGCCGAGGCGACGGCGATCCAGCCCGCCATCACCGGCCACCCGGCGCAAAGACCCGCAGGCGATGACCGTCCGGGTCGGCGGCCACGAAGGTGTGGCCGAAATCGAGATCGACCGGCGGCTGCAGGATCGGCAGGCCCCGGGCCTGCCAGTCCGCATGCAGGGCCGCCACCCGGTCGCGATCCTCGACCGCGAAGGCGATTTCGGCCCCGCCGCCCGCGGCAGTCGCGGCCGGCTCGACGGTGTGGCGCGACCACAGGCCCAGCATCACCCCGGACTGCAGCGCGAACATCGCGAAGGTGGGCGAGGCCTCGACCGGGTCGCGGCCCAGCAGGCCGGCATAGAACGCGGCGCTGGCCACGGGGCTGTCGACATAGAGAAGGACGAAGTTCGGGTCGGTCATCGGCGTGCTCCTGACAAGGCCGGTTGGTGACGACCGGATCATGCCGGATGCCTGCTGACAGTTTCTGGCAGTAGCGTGGCGCTTGAGTGCCGGCACGATTCGGCCTAGGAAGCCGCGCGGCGAGCGACAGCCGGCCAGTAATTGCAGTTCAAGGATCAGATACGTGCAGACTACCCGTACGCTTCAGCGCAGGAAGAACACGCCCTTCCAGGTGCTCACCGCCAGCCTCATCGGCACCACCATCGAATTCTTCGACTTCTATATCTACGCCACTGCCGCTGTACTTATCTTCCCGTCGCTGTTCTTTCCCGGCACCGATCCGACCAGCGCGCTGCTCGCCTCGTTCGCGACCTTCTCGATCGCCTTTTTCGCCCGCCCCTTGGGCGCGATCGTCTTCGGCCATTACGGCGACCGCATCGGCCGCAAGGCGACGCTGGTGGCCGCCCTGCTGACCATGGGCATCTCCACGATCGTCATCGGCCTGCTGCCGACCTACGCCCAGGTCGGGCTGTGGGCGCCGCTGCTGCTGGCCCTCTGCCGCTTCGGCCAGGGTTTCGGCCTCGGCGGCGAATGGGGCGGCGCCGTGCTGCTCGCCACCGAGAACGCCCCGCCGGGCAAGCGCAGCTGGTGGGGCATGTTCCCGCAGCTCGGCGCGCCGGTCGGGCTGCTGCTGTCGTCCGGCTTCTTCTGGGTCCTGCTGCATTTCATCAGCCAGGACGACCTGCTGGCCTGGGGCTGGCGCCTGCCGTTCCTGGCGTCGATCTTCCTGATCGCCATCGGGCTGTGGGTGCGGCTGTCGATCACCGAAACCCCCGAATTCGCCAAGGCGCTGGAGAAGGAAGAGCATGTCGCGGTGCCGCTGGCCGAACTGTTCCGCCGGCACAAGCGCAGTGTCGTGCTCGGCACCTTCGCCGCACTGGCGACCTTCGTGCTGTTCTACATCTGCACTGCCTGGCTGCTCTCCTACAACGTCCGCGAACTGAAGATCCCGTTCAAGGATGCGCTGCTGATCCAGATCTTCGGCTCGCTGGTCTTCGCCGTGACCATTCCGATCGCCGGCAAGGTCGCCGACCGGGTCGGCCGCTATGGCTTTCTGATCGTAGTGACCGTGCTGATCGGGGCCTTCGGCCTGGCCACCGGTCCGCTGATGACCGGCGGCGCCGGCGGCGAAAGCATCGTCTACCGCTTCGTCACCATCGGCCAGGCGCTGATGGGCCTGACCTACGGCGTGATCGGCGCGGCACTGGCCCAGCCGTTCCCGACACGCGTGCGCTACACCGGCTCGTCGGTGACCTTCAACTTCGCCGGCATCTTCGGCGCCTCGCTGGCACCCTATGCCGCGACCTGGCTGCAGCAGACCTACGGCATCGCCTATGTCGGCTACTACATGGCCGCGGCGGCGGTGATCACGCTGATCTGCGTCGTCGCTTCGGGGCGGGAGAAGATCTGAGACCGGGGCATCGGCTCAGTCCGCCGCAATACCCTCCGCCACCCGCCATTCCCGCAGCAGCACCTGCCGCCGCCGGGGATAGCGGGTGTCGGTCAGGGTCAGCGCGCTGATCCGGTCGGTCCGGAAATGACGGAACGCCTGGCGCAGTTCGCACCAGGCGACCACCACCCGGACCCGGTCGAAGAAGGCCAGCGCGAACGGCCAGATCGTGCGCCGGCTGGCGGCCGCGTGGCCGTCGCGATAGGCGATGGCAAGCTTGCGTTCGGCCCGGATCGCCTGGCGGATGGTGGCAAGCTCGATGTCGCCGGCCGCGATCACCGGGCCGGGGCCGATGATCAGCGTCGAGGCATCGAGATCGTCGCGCAGGTCCGGCGGCAGCACCGCGGCGATCTTGGCGAGGGCGTCGCGCGCGGCGACGCCGAGCGGCGTGTCGGCCCGGTCGGCGACCCAGCGCGAGCCCAGCACCAGCGCCGCGATCTCGTCCTCGGAAAACATCAGCGGCGGCAGCATGAAACCGGGGCGCAGCACATAGCCGACGCCCGGCTCGCCGTCGATGCGCGCCCCCTGGGCCTGCAAGGTCGCGATATCCCGATAGAGCGTGCGCAGCGAGACGCCGAGTTCGGCGGCCAGCGCCGCCCCGGTCACCGGGCGGCGATGGCGGCGCAATAGCTGGATCAGGTCGAGCAATCGCTGGGCGCGCATGGCAGGTTTCTAGCACGGCCTGCTGTCATCGGGTGGCAGCATGGCTGGTCTTCGCGGCAGGCACTGGACAGGCCGGCCCCTTCCGGCTACCGATTTCGCCCCATGAACGCGCCCCATATCCTGGTCCTGCAGAACAGCCCGGCCGCTCCGGCCGGCATCGTCGGCGACGCCCTGGTCGATGCCGGCGCCCGGCTCGATACCCGCCTGGTCCTCGATGGCGAGGCGCTGCCGGCCGCGCTGGACGGCTATGACGGCATCCTCGTGCTCGGCGGTCCGATGGGGGCGCATGACGACGACAGGCACCCTGCCCTGGCCGACCAGGCGGCGCTGATCGCGCGGGCCGCCGCCGCGGGCATGCCGCTGCTCGGGATCTGCCTGGGCGGCCAGTTGATGGCACGGGCCGCCGGGGCGCCGGTCGGCCGGGCCGAAACGCCGGAGATCGGCTTCACCCGGCTGGAATTGCTGCCCGAGGCGGCCGACGATCCGCTGTTCGCGTCGCTCGGCCCGCCGCCGGCGATCATGGAGCTGCATTTCGATACCTTCGCCACTCCCGACGGCGCGACCCGGCTGCTCGCCAGCGCCGATTGCGCCAACCAGGCGTTCCGCTGGGGCCATGCCCAATACGGCCTCCAGTTCCACCCGGAAGTCGACGCCGGGATCGTCACCACCTGGCTGGAAAAGTTCATCGGCACGCCATCGCCGGTGATCGCCGGCGCGGTCTCGGCCGTCCCCGCCCAGATCGAGCGGCACATGGCCGAGGCCGAGGCCTACGGCCGCGCGCTCGCCCGACGCTGGCTCGATCTGGCGCTTCAGCCGGCGTAGATATCGCGCAGCACGTTTCGCTGACCCTTGCCTATCACACGACTTGATCTGCTAAGATAGATCAAATCGCACATCATGATATGCAGAGACAGATAGACCATTGCCGAATACTGATCTATTTTTATAGATCTAGCTTTCTCGGCGATAGGTAAAGACAGATCATGAGCTATGGGAATGGCGAGATCATCGAGGTGTTGCGCGCCGCCCGGCAGGCAAGGCAGCTGAGTCAGCGCGCGCTCAGCGCCAAAGCCGGCGTCCCGCAGAGCCATATCTCGAAGATCGAGAACGGCGGTTCCGATATTCGCCTGTCGAGCCTGATCGAACTGGCCCGCGCATTGGAGCTTGAGCTGGTGCTCGTGCCGCGCCGCCTGCTGCCGGCGGTACAGGGCATTTTGCGGTATTCCCCGGCGCAGCTTACCGGCTCCCGCGACAGCTACCCGGAGATCGCGGACGCACTGAAGATCCTGGCGCTGCTGGCCGAAGGTCATCCTTCGATCCAGGGATTGGGGGAATTGCAGCAGCTGGTTCGAGAGCTCGGCAACCTCCGGCTCAGTCCGCTCGATCTGACCAGGATCAGGACCCAAGTAACCAAACTGTCCGAGATGGGCGTGCCTGCCGACGATCATCCGGTGTTGGCCGGTGCATTGCGGACCCTCTCCTCCCTGCGCAATCAACTGGCGCATGCCGTTTCCCCGGCGCCGAAGCCGGCATACAGCCTCGACGACGACGATGATGACTGACGCCGCGATCCTGGAGGTCCTGCTCCACGACAGGCGGGTCGGCACCTTGACCCTGCTCGAGGGTCGGCGGACCCTGTTCGCGTTCGACCAAGCCTATATCGAGGATCGCGGAAGACCGACGCTCAGCCTGTCGTTCAAGGATTCCTTCGGCGAGCTGATCACAGATATCAGGCCGACGAGCACGTCGGTCCCGGCGTTCTTTTCGAACCTGTTGCCGGAAGGTCATCTGCGCGAGTACCTGGCGCGGCAGGCCGGGGTGAAGTCCGTGGGCGAGTTCTTCCTGCTCTGGATCCTCGGCCGCGACCTGCCGGGTGCGTTGACGATCCGTCCCCCGGACAGCGAAGCCTGGCCGGAGCGTGCCGGCGCCCGGGAAGCGGACGATAGCGAGCGACGGCGCCGCGCCGGCGTGATGCGCTTCTCGCTCGCCGGGGTGCAGCTCAAGTTTTCAGCCCTCAAGCAGGGACGTCGCCTGTCCATCCCGGTGACGGGGATTGGCGGGTCGTGGGTCGTGAAGCTGCCTTCGGCACGCTTCCCCCGCGTGCCGGAGAACGAGTTCACGATGATGACGCTGGCCGCGCGTCTCGGGATCGACGTGCCGGAGGTCCAGCTCGTCGATCTCGCCGATATCGACGGACTGCCCGAAGGGTTGACGGGCATCGAGCGGACGGCGTTCGCCATCCGTCGTTTCGATCGAAGCGATGCCGGTGCGGTCCATATCGAGGATTTCGCCCAGGTCTTCGGCGTCTTTCCCGACGACAAATACGAAAACGGCAGCTATCGGCTGATCGCCTCGGTGCTCGGGGTCGAGGCGGGCGAGGCGGGTGCGGTCGAGTTCGTTCGCCGGCTGGTCTTCAACACGCTGATCGGCAATGCCGACATGCACCTGAAGAACTGGTCGTTGATCTATCCGGATCGCCGGACGCCCCAACTCGCCCCGGCCTACGACTTCGTGTCGACCGTGCCCTATCTCGCCGACCAGATGGCCGCCCTGAAATATGCCCGGACCAGGCGGATGAGCGAATTCACGGTCGACGAACTCGACTATCTCGCCGCCAGGGCGCGATTGCCGCGGAAGCTTGTTGCCGATACCGCAAGGGAGACCGTGGCGCGGTTCAGGGAGCTGTGGCAGGCCGAGAAGGCGCACTACCCTCTCGCGGCGGCCACGGTCGCCGCCATCGATGCCCATCTGGAAACCGTGCCGCTGGCGCATGGCCGCTGACGGCCGAATGCCTACGTGCCGGGTCGATCCGGCGCTTCAGCCGGCGTAGAGATCCCTGTAGGTCTCGCGCAGCACGTTCTTCTGCACCTTGCCCATCGCGTTGCGCGGCAGGTCGTCGACGAACAGCACGCGCTTGGGCTGCTTGAATTTGGCCAGTCGGCCTTCGAGGGCCTTGAGCACCGCGGCTTCGTCAAGGGTTGCGCCCTGCTGACGCACGACGACGGCGGTGACGCCCTCGCCGAAATCGTGATGGGCCAGGCCGATCACGGCCGTTTCGATCACGCCGGGCAGCGCATCGATCTCGCCCTCGATCTCCTTCGGATAGACGTTGAAGCCGCCGGTGATGATCAGGTCCTTGCCGCGCCCGACGATGTGGACATAGCCGCGCGCGTCGATCAGCCCGAGGTCGCCGGTGATGAAGAAGCCGTCGGGGCGGAATTCGGCCGCGGTCTTCTCGGGCATCCGCCAGTAACCCTGGAAGACATTCGGGCCACGCACCTCGATCATGCCGATCTCGCCCTGCGCCAGGCCCGCCCCCGTCTCCGGGTCGACGATGCGCAGGTCGACGCCGGGCAGCGGAAAGCCGACCGTGCCGGCGATGCGCTCGCCGTCATAGGGGTTGGAGGTGTTCATGTTCGTCTCGGTCATGCCGTAGCGTTCGAGGATGGCATGGCCGGTGCGGGCCTGGAATTCGCGGTGGGTCTCGGCCAGCAGGGGTGCCGAGCCCGAGACGAACAGCCGCATATGCGCGGCCACCTCCCGCGTCAGGCCGGGATGATCGACGAGGCGGGTGTAGAAGGTCGGCACGCCCATCATCGCCGTCGCCTTCGGCATCAGCGCCAGCATCTGGTCGGCATCGAACTTCGGCAGGAAGATCATCGAGCCGCCGGCCAGCAGCATGATGTTGGTGGCGACGAACAGGCCGTGGGTATGAAAGATCGGCAGCGCGTGCAGCAGCACGTCGTCGGCGGTGAACCGCCAGTAATCGGCCAGCACCTGGGCGTTCGAAGCGAGGTTGCGATGGCTGAGCATCGCGCCCTTCGACCGGCCGGTGGTGCCCGAGGTATAGAGGATGGCGGCAAGATCCTCGGCCTGGCGCGGCACGTTGGCGAAGTCGTCGGGCAGTGAAGCCGCCTCGGCCATCAGGCTGCCGTCGCCCTTCGCGCCGAGGGTGCGGCAGAGGCCGCGGCCCAGCCGGCCCACCAGCGCCGCCATCGCCTCGCCGTCCTGCGGGCGGCAGACCACCAGCAGCGGTTCGGCGTCGCCGACGAAATACTCGACCTCGGCCAGGGTATAGGCGGTATTGAGCGGCAGGAACACCGCGCCGGCCCGCAGGCAGCCGAGATAGAGGATCAGCGCCTCCGGCGACTTGTCGACCTGCACCGCCACCCGGTCGCCGGGCGCGACGCCGAGCCGGGCCAGCAGCCCCGCGAACCGCGCCGACAGGGCCAGCATCTCGCCATAGGTGACGGCCGACCCGTCGCCGGCGATCAGGAAAGGCTTGGCGGGATCGGGGATGCGGCTGGCGATCAGGGTGAACAGGTCGTCGGACATGGCGGCCTCGGCTGTCGGAATGGCGATTGCGGAACGGGAAAATGCAGCGATTCGGGCATTACTTCATGACAAAATCGCATGACCCTCTGACTATATGTCACTTGCGTGAAAAGCCCTGCGCACCGCATAGCAGCGGCCGCCGGTCTATACTACGGTTTCGACTCGGGTTTAACCGTCCTCAGGGGGAACAAGAAAAGATGCGTTTCACGACAGCGATCGCGCTGGCGCTGACGGCCGTGGCCGGCATCGCCTTCACCAGCCCGGCCTCGGCCGGCATCCTCGACACCGTCAAGGCCCGCGGCCAGTTGCTCTGCGGCGTGTCGGGCAAGGTTCCCGGCTTCTCGGCCCCGGACGCCAAGGGCGTGTGGTCGGGCCTCGACGTCGATTATTGCCGCGCGGTGGCGGCGGCCGTGTTCAACGACCCCGAGAAGGTCAAGTTCGTGCCGGTCACCACGACCGAGCGCTTCACCGCGCTGCAGTCGGGCGAGATCGACGTCCTGGCGCGCAACACCACCTGGACCTTCAGCCGCGATGCCAATATCGGCCTCGATTTCGTCGGCATCATGTTCCATGACGGCCAGGGCTTCATGGTCAACAAGAAGCTCGGTGTCACCTCGGTCAAGGGCCTGAACGGCGCCTCGATCTGCATCCAGAACGGGACCACGACCGAGCAGGTCGTGTCCGACTACTTCACCGCCAACGGCATGAAGTACGAGCCGGTCGCCTTCGAATCGGCCGACGAGGCCGCCAAGATCTACGATTCCGGCCGTTGCGACGTCTACACGACCGATGCCTCCGGCCTCGCCGCCCGCCGCACCACGCTGTCGAACCCGAAGGATCACGTGATCCTGCCCGAGATCATCTCCAAGGAGCCGCTGGGCCCGGCCGTGCGCCAGGGCGACCAGCAGTGGTCGCACATCACCCGCTGGGTGCTGTTTGCGATGATCAACGCCGAGGAACTGGGCGTCACCTCGAAGAACGTCGACCAGATGAAGGCGTCTAAGAACCCGGACGTCCGCCGCCTGATCGGCGAGGATGACAGCGTCTATTCCGACAAGTTCGGCCTGACCAAGGACTGGGCCTTCCGCGCGATCAAGCTGGTCGGCAACTACGGCGAAGTCTTCGACCGCAATGTCGGCCCCGCCACCGCGCTGGGCCTGGAACGCGGACCGAACCAGCTGTGGATCAAGGGCGGCCTGCTGTTCGCCCCGCCGCTGCGCTGAGCCCTTTGCGCATATGACGCCTGCCGAGGGCCCGGGAAAAGATCCCCGGGCCCTCACCTCTTCACCGCCCGGAGGCCGCGCATGCCCTTCTCCCGGTATCTCCGCGATCGCAAGACACGCGGCTACGCCATCCAGGCCGTGGTCCTGGCGGTCATCCTGCTGGGCGGGACCTGGCTGATCCTGAACGCGGCCGAGAACCTGCGCCGGGCCGGCATCGCCTCGGGCTTCGCCTTCCTGGACAAGCCCGCCGGTTTCGAGATCTCGTTCAAGCTGATCGATTTCAGCGCGCGCTCGACCTATGGCCGCGCCTTCTTCGTCGGGCTGACCAACACGCTGCTGGTGGCAAGCCTCGGCATCGTCTTCGCGACCGTGCTCGGCTTCGTCGTCGGCGTGGCGCGGCTGTCGCGCAACTGGCTCCTGTCGCGGCTGGCGGCGGCCTATATCGGCACGATCCGCAACATCCCGCTGATGCTGCAGCTGATGTTCTGGTACATCGCCATGCTGACGCCGCTGCCGCTGCCGCGCAACGCGCTGAACCTTGCCGACCTTTTCTTCCTGTCCAATCGCGGCCTGTTCATGCCGCGGCCCGCGCCGCTCGACGATTTCTGGCCGGTGGCCGCAGCGATCGTCGCGGGCCTCGCCGCCGCGATCGCCTATGCGCTCTGGACCCGCGGCCACTGGCGCCGGACCGGCCGGCGCCTGCCGCTGCTGTGGCCGGTCCTGGCCCTGGTCGTCCTGCCCGCCGCCGTCGTGCGGCTGATCGGCGGGCCGGCACTCGATTTCGACATTCCGAAACTCGCGGGCTTCAATTTCGCCGGGGGCATCCGGATCCCGCCGGAATTCCTCGCCCTGTGGCTGGCCCTGACCCTCTATTCCGGCGGCTTCATCGCCGAGACGGTGCGGGCCGGCATCAACGCCGTCGCCCATGGCCAGGTCGAGGCCGCCCGCGCGCTTGGCCTGCCGGCCGGCCCGACGATGCGCCGCATCGTCATCCCCCAGGCGATGCGCGTGATCATACCGCCGATGACCAGCCAGTACCTGAACCTGCTGAAGAACTCGTCGCTTGCCGTCATCGTCGGCTTTCCCGACCTGGTCGCGGTCTTCGCCGGCTCGACGCTGAACCAGACCGGCCAGTCGATCGAGACGCTGTCGATCACCATGGCGGTGTTTCTGACCATCAGCCTCGCCATCTCGGCGCTGATGAACTGGTACAACCGCCGCGTCGCCCTGGTGGAGCGCTGATCATGACCGACCGCTTCTTCCTGCGCGAAGCCGCAGAACCCGTCCTGCCGGCGCCGCGCACCACCGTCGGTGCCGCGGGCTGGCTGCGCACCAACCTGTTCTTCTCCGGCTGGGGCGCCCTGGTCACGGTGATCGCCGTGGCACTCGCGGTCGCGATCTTCCTGCCGCTGGTCGACTGGGCGATCATCCAGGCGCACTGGACCGGCGAGACCCGCGCCGCCTGCCTCGATGCCGAGGGCAAGAAGGCATTCGGCGCCTGCTGGGCGTTCATCGAGGTCCGCTTCTCGACGCTGATGTACGGCTTCTACCCGGTCGACGAACGCTGGCGCGTCAATCTGTTCGCCGGACTGACGCTCGCCGCCCTGGTGCTGCCCTCGCTGCTCAGCGGGCTCGGCCGGATCTGGGGCACGCGCTTCCTGGCGCTGGCGGTGCTGTTCCCGCTGGGCTGGCTGTTGCTGCATGGCGGCGTGCTCGGCCTGCCGATGGTCGAGACCAGCAAGTGGGGCGGGCTGATGCTGACGCTGATCATCGCCGGTTCGGGCATGGTCTGCTCGTTCCCGCTGGGCATCCTGCTCGCCCTCGGCCGGCGCTCGGAACTGCCGGTCATCCGCACCGCGTCGATCGTCTTCATCGAGGTGGTGCGCGGCGTGCCGCTGGTCACCGTGCTGTTCATGGCCTCGGTCATGCTGCCGCTGTTCCTGCCGAACGGCGTGACGATCGACAAGCTGATGCGCGCGATTGTCGGCGTCTCGCTGTTCACCGCGGCCTACGTGGCCGAGGTGATGCGCGGCGGGCTGCAGGCGATCCCCAAGGGACAGTACGAGGCGGCCCAGGCGATCGGGCTGAGCTACTGGCGGCAGATGCGGCTGGTGATCCTGCCCCAGGCGATGCGGATCGTCATTCCCGGCATCCTCAATACCTATATCGGCCTGCTGAAGGATACGACCCTGGTCGCGGTCATCGGCCTGGTCGACCTGATCGGCATCATCGCCGCGGCGACGGCCGATCCAGCCTGGCTCGGTTTTGCCACCGAAGGCTATGTCTTCGTCGGCCTGCTGTTCTGGGTGCTGTGCTACGGCATGTCGCGCTATGGTCTCAGGCTTGAATACACGCTGGCCAAGGCGACCCGCCGATGAGCAATCCGATCGTCGAGATGGCTGGCATCCACAAGTGGTACGGCGACTTCCACGTCCTGAAGAACCTGAATCTGGTGGTCGATCCGGGCGAGAAGATCGTGGTCTGCGGCCCGTCGGGATCGGGCAAGTCGACCGCGATCCGGGTGATCAACCGGCTCGAGGAACATCAGCGCGGCACGCTGAAGGTCGACGGCGTCACCGTCGACGAGACCCTGAAGGACATCGACGGCTTCCGTGCCCGCATCGGCATGGTGTTCCAGCAGTTCAACCTGTTCCCCCACATGACGGTGATGGAGAATTGCACCTTCGCGCCGATGTGGCTGAAAGGGCTGTCGCAGGCCGAGGCCGAGGCGCGCGCGATCGCGCTGCTCGAACGGGTGCGCATCGCCGACCAGGCGATGAAGTTCCCCGGCCAGCTCTCGGGCGGCCAGCAGCAGCGCGCGGCGATCGCCCGCGCCCTGTGCATGGAACCGATGCTGCTGCTGTTCGACGAGCCGACCTCGGCGCTGGATCCCGAGATGGTGCGCGAAGTGCTCGACGTGATGGTCGAGCTGGCGGCCAGCGGCATCACCATGATCTGCGTGACCCACGAGATGGGCTTCGCCCGCCAGGTCGCCGATCGCATCGTCTTCATGGACCAAGGCGAGATCGTCGAGATTTCGCCGCCGGACGTCTTCTTCTCGCAGCCGCGCTCGGCCCGCGCCGCGACCTTCCTGGCCCAGCTCGTCCGCTCATGACCGGCCAGTTCGTGCGCCTGGCCGAGACGGAGCGGCCCGAGATCGGCTTCACTCTCGACGGCATGAAGCTCACGGCCCTGGCCGGCGATACCGTGCTGACCGCGGTGCTGATGCAGCGCCGCGCGGTGCGCCGATCGGAGTTCGGCGACGGCCCGCGCGCCGGGTTCTGCCTGATGGGCGCCTGCCAGGATTGCTGGATCGGCGATGTCGACGGGCGGCGCTTCCGCGCCTGTTCGACCCTCGTGACCGACGGCATGGCGCTGGTCACCCTGCCATGACCGCCGTCATCATCGTCGGTGCCGGCCCGGCCGGCATGGCCGCCGCCCTGACCCTGGTCGAGGCCGGGCTGCGCCCGATCGTCGTCGACGAAGCCCAGCGCGCCGGCGGCCAGATCTTCCGCCGCCCGCCGCCGGGTTTCACGCGGCCGCCCGCCGCGCTGTATGGCGCCGATGCCGCGGCCGCCACCCGCCTGCATCTGGCCTTCGACGCCCTCGGCGACCGCATCGACTATCGCCCGCAAACCCTGGTCTGGGCGGTCGAGCCCGATGCCGTGCATCTGCAGGGCCCGCAGGGACGCGTGCGGCTGGATCGCGGCCCCCTGCTGCTCGCCACCGGGGCGACCGACCGGCTGTTGCCGGTCGACGGTTGGACCAAGCCCGGCGTGTTCTCGCTGGGCGGTTCGCAGGTCGCGCTGAAGGCGCAGGGCGTCGCCATCGGCCGGCGCGTCGCCTTCTGCGGCACCGGCCCCCTGCTCTATCTCGTCGCCTACCAATACGCCAAGGCCGGGGCCGAGGTTGCCGCTGTGCTCGATACCTCGGCCTTCGGCGACGGCATCCGCGCGCTGCCGCTGCTGGCCGCCGACCCGGCCAAGCTTGCCCGCGGCATCTACTATCTCGGCTGGCTGCGCGCCCATGGCGTGCCGGTCCATCACGGCGTGCGGCCCTTGACCGTCCATGGCGAGTCCGTGACCGGCCTGACCTGGCGCGATGCCGGCCGCCGGCTGAACGAGACGCGCTGCGACGCGCTGGCCCTCGGCTTCGGCCTGCGCAGCGAAACCCAGCTCGCCGACCTTGCCGGGGTCCCGTTCCGCTTCGATCCGATTCGCCGCCAGTACCTGCCCGACATCGACCAGGACGGGCGCGCGCCGGCCGGGGCGGTCTATCTTGCCGGCGACGGCGCGGCGGTACGTGGCGCCGCCGCGGCCGAAACCGCCGGCCGGCTCGCCGCCCTGGCCCTGGCCGCCGATCTCGGCCGCCCGGTCGACACCGCGGCCCGCGATGCCCTGCGCGGCCGCATGGCGCGATTCGAGCGTTTCGCCCGCGGCCTTGACGCGGCATTCCCCTTCCCGGTCGACCTGCTCGATACCGCAACGGACGACACGCTGCTCTGCCGCTGCGAGGCGGTGACGGTGGGCACAATGCGGCATGCCGTCGGCGAACTCGGTGCCGAGGACGTCAACCGTGCCAAGGCGTTCGTGCGCCCGGGCATGGGCCGCTGCCAGGGCCGCATGTGCGGCCTGGCGACGTCCGAACTCCATGCCCGCCTGCGCGGCCTGCCGCCGGACCAGGCCGGCAGGCTGCGCGGCCAGGCCCCGGTCAAGCCGGTGCCGCTCGCATGACGCCCGATATCGTCATCGTCGGCGGCGGCCTCGTCGGCTGCTCGGCCGCGCTGCATCTGGCCCGCGCGGGGCGCCGGCCGCTGCTGCTCGAAGTCGGGCGCATCGGCGCCGCCGCTTCCGGCGTCAATTTCGGCGGGGTGCGCGTCCAGGGCCGCGCCCTGTTCGAACTGCCGCTGGCGCTGCGCTCGCGCGCAATCTGGGACAATCTCGTCGACATCGTCGGCACGGATTGCGAATATCGCCGTTCGGGCCATCTGCGACTGGCCAAGACGCCGGCCGATCTCGACGCCGTCGCCGCCTATGCCGAAAAGGTCCGGCCGGCGGGCCTCGACCTCGAGGTGATCGACGGTGCCGAAATCCGCCGCCGCCATCCGGCCTTCAACGCGACGCTGGCCGGCGCGACCTGGAGTGCCGGCGACGGCCAGGCCAATCCCCGCCTGGCCGGCCCCGCCTTCGCCCGCGCCGCGCGCGCCGCCGGGGCCGAAATTCGCGACAATGCCAAGGTCGTCGCCATCGAGCCGGTCGCGGCAGGCTTCGCCGTCGCGACGGCCGATGGCCAGCGCGTGACGGTGCCGCAGGTGATCAACAGCGCCGGGGCCTGGGCGCCCGATCTCGCCGCAAGCCTCGGCGATGCCGCGCCGGGTCGCGCAATCTATCCGAACATGGTGGTGACCGAGCCGCTGCCGCCGCTGATCTCCTGCTCGCTCGGCACCTATGGCAACGGCGTCTACCTGCGCCAGGTCGAACGCGGCAACGTCGTCTTCGGCATGGGCCGCGGCCGGCTTGCCGCGCCCGACCGCGCGGTGCCGTCGGCCGAGACCTCGCTGGCGGCGATGGCCGAGGCCGCCTGGCTGCTGCCGCGCCTGGCCCATGCCCACGTGATCCGCACCTGGACCGGCATCGAGGGCGAGCTGGCCGACGGCCAGCCGGTGATCGGGCCGAGCCCGCGTCATCAGGGCCTGTTCCACGCCTTCGGCCTGTCCGGCCACGGCTTCCAGCTGGCCCCGGCGATCGGCGCGGTGCTGGCCGAACTGGCGACGGCCGGATCGTCACCCACGCCGCTCGACGGCTTTTCGATCACCCGCTTCACCGCGGGTTGATGCCATGGCCCATCCGTTCGCCGATCTCCTGCGCGACCGACGGATCGGCGCGCTGTGGGGCGGGCTCGCCTTCTCGGCCTTCGGCAACGAGCTGGGCCGTATCGCCATGGTCTGGCTCGCCATCGGTGTCGTCGGGGCCGATGCCGGTTTCCTGCCGATGGCGCAGAATGCCGTGGTGTTGATCGTCAGCCTCGGCGCCGGGCTGATCAGCCATCGCCTCAGCCCGCGGCTGACGATGATCGGGGTCGACATGGCTTCGGCCGTCATCGCGGTCGCCCCCGTCGTCGTCGCGCTGATCTGGGGCCTGACGTTCTGGAGCCTGGTGGCCTCGGCCATGTGCCTTGCCGCGCTCAGCGCGCTGTTTCAGCCGGCGCTCTATTCCAGCGTGCCCCATATCGCCGGCACACCCGAACGCATGCAGGGCGTCAACGCGCTGTTCGATGCGACGACGCGGATGTCGCGCCTGCTCGGCCCCTTCGCCGCCGGCCCGCTGTCGGCGGTGGTGCCGGTCATTCATTTCCTGACCGTCAACGCCCTGTCCTTCCTCGCCTCCGGCCTTGCCATCCTCAGTCTCGGGCGGACGATCGACCCACCCCCGCAGCCGCAGGATACGATGTCGGCCGGCCAGCGCCTGATCAGGGGCATCCGCATCGTCTCGGCGCAGCCGGTGGCGCGGACGATGCTGATCGCCAATGCCCTGGTGCTGGCGGCCTGGATGGTCGGCGTCTCCCTCGGCCTGCCGTTCCTGGTCGCCGAATACGGCGTGAGCGGCCTGGGACTGCACGGGCTCGGCGCCGTCGCGGCGCTGGTCGCCGCCTATGGCGCCGGCGACTTCCTGTCGAACTTGTTCGTCGCCGGCCACCGCCCGCGCCGGCTGGGACCCTTCATGTATGGCGGGTATTTCCTGCTCGGCGCGGGCCTTGCGCTGGTCCCGCTGCCGCTGTGGCTGCTACCCGAGGCGATGCGCCTGCCGACGATGATGATCGCTGCCTTCGCCTCGGGCCTCGGCGGTCCCCTGTTCTTCATTCCGATGATGACCTATCTGCAGACCAACCTGGCCGGGCAGGATCTGGTCAGCGTGATCCGCTTGCGGCTCGCCGTCATCGCGGGCGCCATGATGATCGGATCCGGCCTTGCCCCGATGCTCTACACCCATCTCGGGGCCGGTCCGGCGATGGTAGCCGCCGGCATGTTCATCGCTGCCGCCGCCGTCTGGGGCCTCGCCAGAACCCGATCGTGAGCGACGGTTCGTTAGCGCGCGGTGCTGATGGCGGTGCAGCGCGGGCTGATCTAGAAGACCGAAAGCCGGGTCAGGCGCGAGAACAGTTCGAGCGCGGCGGTGCCGACATAGGAATTGCCGGACCGGTCGAGTTCGGGCGACCAGACCGCCACCGACAGCACGCCCGGCATCACTGCGACGATGCCCCCGCCGACCCCGCTTTTCGCCGGCAGGCCGACGCGATAGGCGAAGCTGCCGACCGAATCGTAGAGCCCGCAGGTCATCATCAGCGCGTTGATGCGCTTGGCCTGGCGTTCGGTGAGGACGGCCTCCTCGATCAGCGGCGACAGGCCGCGGCCGGCCAGCGGCAGGAAGGCGCGGGCGAGATCGATGCAGGACAGCGACAGCGCGCATTGATGGCAATAGATGTCCAGCAGGTCGGGCACGGCAGCGTCGATCCGCCCATGGCTTTTCATCAGATGGGCCAGGGCCGCATTGACATGCGCGGTGGCCAGCTCCGATTCGGCGACCGCGATGTCGAAGTCGATCGCGAAATTCTGGGTCAGCACCCGGACATAGTCGCGCATGGCGATCTTGGGCGACCGCAACATGGCGGCCACCATGTCGGTGACGACCAGCGCGCCCGCATTGATGAACGGATTGCGCGGCACGCCGTCCTCGTATTCGAGCTGGACCAGCGAATTGAAGCGGTTGCCCGACGGTTCCTTGCCGACCCGGGTCCACACTTCGTCGCCGGCGCGCGACAGCGCGATCATCAGCGTGAAGACCTTGGAAATGCTCTGGATCGAGAACGGCACCGCGGCATCGCCGATCGCGAATTCGGTGCCGTCGACCGCGGCGATCGCCATGCCGAAGCGCCGGGGATCCACTTCCGCCAGCGCGGGGATGTAGTCGGCCACCCGGCCCTTGCCGAAATGCGGCCGGACCTCTTCGGCGATGATGTCGAGCACGGTCTGATAGTTCGAGGACATGGCGCGCACCCTAGACGCAAACGCCGAGGGCTGCCAAGCCGGCCGCCGGCTGCTACAGTCCGCCGCCATGACCCTGGCAACGATCCTCTATGTGCTCCACGTCCTGTCGGCGATCGTCTGGATCGGCGGCATGGCCTTCGCGATCCTGGTGCTGCGGCCGAGCCTGGCCCTGGTGCCGCCGCCGGCGCGGCTGCAGCTGATGGGCGCGGTGCATCGCCGCTTCTTCCTGATGGTCTGGCATGCGATGCCGCTATTGCTGATCACCGGCTACGCGATGCTGTTCGGCTGGTTCGGCGGGTTTCGCGGGGCCGGCTGGCACATCCACCTGATGCACCTCACCGGCCTCGTCATGTCACTGGTCTTCGTCCTGATCTTCTTCGGCCCCTGGGCGCAGATGCGCAAGGCGTTGGCCGCCGAGGCCTGGGCGGAGGCGGCGGCCGCGACCGACCGGATCCGCCGGCTGGTGACGATCAATCTGGGCCTGGGATTTCTGACCGCCGCCGTCGCCGCCTGGGGCCGCTTCGGGGGCTGATCCCGCCTATTCGCGGCCCGTCAGGATGCGGGCGACATGGTCGAAGGCATCGCGGAAAGCGGTGTCGAAGGTGACCTGGTCGAGCGACCAGCGCCGCTGCGCGCCCTGGGGCGGCGACAGCACCCAATCGACCTTCCACCAGCCGCGCGGATCGTAGGTCAGGCTGCCCGACAGCACGGCATCAGCGAGATAGCGGGCCGAGGCCTGATCCAGCCGGCCGGCACTGTTGCCGACCACCGCGGCGTAATCGACGATTTCCCTGTCGGCCGGGTCCATGGCCGGCAGGGCCACCGGCACGCCACGCTGGCGCGCCGCCTGCAGCAGGGCTGCGCGCTGGGAATAGCCGTCGTCGCCGTCGGCCGGCATGACGTACTCGCTGCGCGCATCCTTGATGCCGAGCCAGACCGCGACCAGCGGCCGGTCGGGATCCCACGGCTTGACCCCGAGCTTTTCCAGGATCGCATCGATCTTCTCGGGGTCGTAGGCGACGCGCAGAAAATGCGGCCGGTCGCGGGTGCCCTGCTCGTCGTGGATCGGCAGATGCTTCATGCGGTCTTCGTATTCGATGTCGCGCACCAGGTCGGCGGCATGGTCGAGATAGGGTTCGATCGCCGGCGAGGTAAACAGCGACGGGTCGCCTGAACGGCGGACCAGCACCTCGGTCAGCGTGATACGGAACCCGCGCAGCCGCTCCGGCCGGCCGGTGCCGGTGACGATGGTCTCGGCGCGATAGAGGCCCTGCACCATCTCGGCCCGCGCCGAACCCATGCCCGCCGCGGCCAGCAGCATCGCCAGAATTGCCGTTCCGAACCTGCGCATCGTGACGCTCCCCGTAATGCCTGTTGACGGCATTCTGGCCACGGGCATATTAACTGACAATATTAATTTAGGTGGTTATATGGACATGCCTCCGTCGCGCGCCGGCACGCTGGCGCTGGTCGGGGCCGATCTGGCCCTCGATTTCTGCAACACCGCCTCGGGCCGCGGCGGACCGGAAGCGCGCGAGCATCTGCAGGCGGCGCGGCATGTCGTAGACTGGGCCACCCATGCCGGGGTGCTGACCGATCAGTCCCGCGCGGCGGTGCTGGACCGGCTGGACGAGATCGCGCCCGAATTGCTGGCGCAGGCGACGACGACCCGCGACTGCATCCACCGCTGCGGCATGGCGCTTGCTGCCGGCCGCCAGCCCGATCCGGCCGACCTCGACCTGCTCGGCCGGCTGCATGCCGCCAATCTCGCCTCGGCCCGGCTGGCCCCGCAGGACGGCGGCTATGGCTGGGCCTGGTCGCCCGCCGACGGCCCGATCCAGGCGATCCTGGGCCCGATCGTCCTGTCGGCACTGCTGCTCCTGACCCGCAAGGACCTGACGCGGGTCAAGGAATGCCCCGGCCACCATTGCGGCTGGCTGTTCTTCGACACGACCAAGAACAAGACCCGGCGCTGGTGCGAGATGTCGGTCTGCGGCAACCGCGCCAAGCAGACCCGGCATGTCCAGCGCCGGCGCCAGGCTGCGCAGCCGCAATAGCCGGCAGCGATCGCGTTTCGCCGGCCGATTTCCCCCGCCCCGGCTGCATGGCTGGCCTGCATGCTGCGACTTGGTGCCGCACTGACTTCGGACGTACTATCCTCGACCCTGCCGGCCAGTGTGAGCAATCCGCATGACGTTGAGCCCGTCCGAGGTCCACACCGTGGTGATCGGCGCCCTGCTGGCGCTGTTCCTTTCGGCCCTCGACCAGACCATCATTTCCACCGCCCTGCCGACCATGGCCGCCGAACTCGGCGATTTTGCCCTGATCTCGTGGGTGGTGACGTCCTACCTGCTGGTCTCGACCTGCGTGACGCCGATCCTGGGCAAGCTCTCCGACCTCTACGGTCGGCGGGTGATCCTGCTGATCTGCCTCGTCGTGTTCCTCGGCGCCTCCGCCCTCTGCGCGCTGGCGCCGACGATGCCGCTGCTGATCGCGGCCCGGGCGATCCAGGGTGCCGGCGGCGGCGGGCTGATGGTGATGGCGCAGACCATCATCGCCGACGTCGTCGCCCCGCGCGAACGCGGCCGCTATGCCGCCTATTTCGCGATGGTCTGGGCCTCGTCCTCGCTGATCGGCCCGATCCTCGGCGGTTTCCTCAGCCAGCATGCCGGCTGGCCCTGGATCTTCTGGGTCAACCTGCCGATCGGGCTGGTCGCCTTCTTCGTGATCGACCGGGTGCTGCGCAAGCTGCCGGTGCGCCACCAGCCGACCCGCATCGACTATCTCAGCGTCACGCTGTTCACCCTGGCCTCGACCGGCGTGCTGGCCGTGCTCTCGCTCGGCGGCACCCAGCTCAAATGGTCTTCGCCCTGGCTGTGGGGCATCGCCGCGGCCGCGGTCGTCATCGGCTGGCTGTTCCTGCGCCGCCAGGGCCGGGTGGCCGAACCGATCCTGCCGCCCCGCTTCCTCACCGACGCGGTGGTCGGCCCGGCGCTCGGCGCCGTCGCCCTCGGCTTCGGCGCCTATCTCGCCATAGCCGTGCTGGCGCCGACCTACATGCAGGTGGCGCTGGGGGCCGAGCCCGCGACCGTCGGGCTGATGATGATTCCGATGATGATCGCCACCACGATCACCGCGGCATCGGCCGGCCGCTACGTCAAGGCGACCGGCAATTACAAGCTGCCGCCGCTGATCGGCATGCCGATTGCCGCCGGCGCGCTGATCGTGCTGGCGCTGCTCGGCCAGCGCGACACCCTGGTGATCGCCGCGGGCCTGTTGTTCCTGGTCGGGCTGGGCATCGGCCCGATCTTCCCGACGTCGATGGTCGCCGCGCAGAACGCGGTGGCGCGGCGCGACCTCGGCACCATCACCGGCACGATCGGCTTTTCCCGCGCGCTGGGCGGCGCGGTGCTGACCGCGGCCGCCTCGGCGCTGGTGCTGGGCCTGATCGCGCTCTGGGTGCCGGCAGCCGGCAATGTCGCCGGGATGGAAGACCTGGTGCGCCATCCGCTCGACGCCGCCGGCCGGGCCGAGATCGCCCGGGCGTTCTCGGTGCTGTTCGGCGCCACCGCGGTCGTGATTCTGGCCGCCGCCTTCATCTACATGCAGGTGGCCCACCGCCCGCTGCGCGAATCGGTCGAGGTGGAACCGGCCGAGCCGATCTGATCCCGCCTAGCCCCGCGCCGTCATGAAGGCCTCGACCGCCTCGCGGCGCGGGATCGGGGCGACGGCGGAATAGCCCTGCGTCGTCAGCGCGGCGGCGGCGCAGGCATAGCGTGCGGCGGCCTCCGGTGTGTCGCCGGCGGCAAGCCGTGCCAGGAAACTGCCGTCGCAGCAATCGCCGGCGCCGGTCGCGTCGACGGCCGCGACCTTGAAGGCGGGAATGCGGATCCGGCCGTCCTTGTCGGCTAGCCAGGCACCCTCGGCCCCGAGCTTGAGCAGCACCAGGCCGACCCCGCGTTCCAGCGCGTAATCGAGAACCGCTTCCGGCCGGTCAAGGCCGAACAGGTCGGTCATCTCGTCGAACCCCGGCAGGAAGACGTCGGCCTGGGCGATCGTCGCCTCGATGATCGCGCGCGCACGCGGGCGCGACCACAGCTTCAGCCTGACATTGGGATCATAGGATACCCGGGTGCCGGCCGCCCGCGCGGTCTCGACCGCGTGAAACACCGTGTCGGTCGCGCTGGCCGAGATCGCCTGGCTGATGCCGGAGACATGCAGGAACCGGGCGGAGGCGACGAGCCGCGTCGGCAGGTCGGCCGGCGTCATGCGCGCAGCCGCCGACCCGGCGCGGCGATAGGTGAATTCATGCCCGTCCGGGCCGTGGGTCACGAAATAGATGCCGGTCGGCGCGTCGCGATCGGTCGCGACCTCGTCGGCCTGCACCGCTTCGGCCTGCCACAGCCGGCGCAAGGCGCGGCCGAAGGCGTCGTCGCCCAGGCGGGTCCAATAGGCGGCGCGCGCACCCTGGCGGCTGGCGGCGATCGCGACGTTCGAGGTATCGCCGCCGAAGCCTTGCGCGAAGGCGCCGTTCTCTTCGGCCTGATTGAATTCGACCATCGGTTCGCCGATGGCCACCACGTCGAGAAGTTTGTCGGTCATGCCGTCCAGGCCTCGACGAAGGCGCGGGCATTGGCGCCGACGGCCGCGGCATCCATGCCGGGCTTGTACAGCGCCGAGCCGAGACCGAAACCGGTGGCGCCGGCGGCGCGATAGACCGCCATGCGGGCGGGCGTGATGCCGCCGACCGGCATCACCCGCGTCGCGTTCGGCAGCACGGCACGCCAAGCCTTGATCACCTCGGGCCCGATCTGCTCGGCCGGGAATGCCTTCAGGCCGTCAGCACCGGCCGCCAGCGCGGCGAAGGCTTCGGTCGGCGTCGCCACGCCGGGCACGCAGACCAGGCCATGGGCCTTGGCCGCGGTGATGATGACCGGATCGGCGTGCGGCATGACGATCAGCTTCGCGCCGGTCGCGGCCACTGCGGCGACGTCGGAGACACGGAGGACGGTGCCGGCGCCGATCAGGCAGCGGCCGCCGAACCGGCCCGCCAGACGGGCGATCGAGACCATCGGATCGGGCGAGTTCAGCGGGACCTCGATGGTGGTGAAGCCGGCCGCGACCAGCGCCTCGCCGATGCCGACGGCTTCGTCCGGCGTCACGCCGCGCAGGATGGCAACCAGCGGCAGGGCATCGAGACGGTCCAGCATGGCGATTACTCCTTCAACAGGCCGGCCGAGCCGGCGATGCGCCACAGGCCGGTGACGACGGCATCGTCGGGCGCCGCGTCGGCCGCGCGGCCACACAGGGCAAGGGCGGTGACATAGCGATGGCTGAGCCCTGCCCCGCCGATCACGGTGACCGCCCCGGGCCAATCCTCGCCGAAGGCGGCGATTTCCGCCCCGATCAGGATACCGGAAAGCCGCGCGGCCAGCGCCGCCGGGCCCGTGCGGCCGAGCAGGCCCAGCGCACGAATGCCGAACAGGTCGACCAGCCCGCGGTCGTGACCGGCAGCCACGCCCTCGGCGAACGCTGTGGCGTCGAGCGGCGCGTCGGGCGCCGTGGTACGCGAGAGGATCGACTGGCGGGCCAGCAGGCCGTAGATCTCGCCGGTCATCGCAGTGGCAAAATCCTCGACGCGGCCACCCTTTACCCGGACCCACTTGGCATGGGTGCCCGGCAGCAGCAGCAGCCGTTCGGAATCGTCGCCGGCGACCACGCCCAGGATCTGCGTCTCCTCGCCGCGCAGCACGTCGGGCCGGGCCGGCTGGACCAGTCCCGGCACGATATGCAGGCCGTCGACGACGACGAGGCCGGCGCCGAGGCTGTCCAGATCGGCCGGGCAGGAAACATAAGGCGCCTCGCGCCAGCCGTCGCGGCTGCCGACCATGCCGCAGGCCAGGCGCGGCAGACCGGGCCAGGCAGCCAGCCAGTCGCCACAGGCCGCCTGAAGTGCGCCTGCAAAGTCGCGGTCCTTGATGGCGGTGAGGCCGCAATCGGCCTCGCGCCGCTCCAGCACCTGCCCGGCGGCGCCGATCAGATAGCCGCGCCAGCTGGTGGTGCCCCAGTCGATGCCGAGCAGCAGCGGATCAGAGGATGTCATCGCGGATACAGGCGGTCAGATGGCCCGGGCCGACCGTGCGGGCCGGCGGCACCGTCGCGGCACAGTCGGCGACGGCATAGCGGCAGCGCGTGCGGAAGACGCAGCCCGATGGCGGGTTGCGCGGGCTGGGCACGTCGCCCTGCAGCAGGATGCGGTTGCGCGGGGCATCCGGATCGGGTACCGGCGCGGCCGACAGCAGTGCTTCGGTATAGGGATGGCGCGGACGCCGATAGAGTTCCTCGGCCGGGGCGAATTCCATCACGCGGCCGAGATACATCACCAGCACCCGGTCGCTGATATAGCGGACGACGGCGAGGTCATGGGCGATGAACAGCAGGGTCAGCCCCAGTTCCTGCTGCAGATCCTGCAGCAGATTGACGACCTGGGCCTGCACCGAGACGTCGAGGGCCGAGACCGGTTCGTCGGCGACGATGAAACCCGGCTCGACGGCAAGCGCGCGGGCGATGCCGATGCGCTGGCGCTGGCCGCCCGAGAATTCATGGGGATAGCGTCCCATCGCATCGGCGGTCAGCCCGACCTGGGTCAGCAGCCTGGCGATGCGGTCGCGGCGATCCTTGTCATCGCCGATGCCGTGGATGACGAGCGCCTCGCCGATGATGTCGCGCACGCGGCGGCGCGGGTTCAGGCTGGCATAGGGGTCCTGGAAGATGATCTGCATCTTCCGGCGCATCATCCGCATGCCGTCGTCGTCGAGGGCGGTGACGTCGGTGCCGTCGTAGCGGACCCGGCCGGCCGTCGGCTCGATCAGCCGCAGGATCGCCCGGCCGGTGGTGGTCTTGCCCGATCCCGATTCACCGACCAGGCCGACGACCTCGCCCCGGCCGATCGCGAACGAGACGTCGTCGACCGCCTTGACCGCGCCGACCTGGCGCTGCAGGAGGCCGGCGCGAACCGGGAAATGCTTGGCGAGGCCCTCGACCTCGAGCAGCGGTGTGGTCATAGCGCGCTCCAGCGCAGGCAGCGGGAGACATGGCCGGCCCCGGTATCGGCAAGCGGCGGCAGCGCCGCGCGGCAGGCATCCTCGACCAGCTCGCAGCGATTGGCGAAGGCGCAGCCGGGCGGCAGGTCGCGCGGGCTGGGCACGTTGCCCGGAATGGCGTAGAGGCGGGCCGCGCGGTCGCGCGGCGCCCCGTCGTCCAGCCTGGGCATCGAGGCGAGCAGGCCACGGGTATAGGGATGGCGGGGCGACTTGAAGACCTCGCGCACCGTGCCCTCCTCGACCACCCGGCCGCCATACATCACCACGACGCGGTCGGCCATCTCGGCGACGACGCCGAGATTGTGGGTGATGAACAGGATCGACATGCCGATCTCGGCCTGCAGACGGCGCATCAGGTCGAGGATCTGGGCCTGGATCGTCACGTCCAGCGCCGTCGTCGGCTCGTCGGCGATCAGCAGCGCCGGCTTGCAGGCCAGCGCCATCGCGATCATCACGCGCTGGCGCATGCCGCCCGACATCTGATGGGGAAATTCGTCGGCACGCGCGGCAGCCGAGGGTATGCCGACCAGTTCCAGCAGCCGGATCGCCTCGGCATGCGCCTCGGCCCGCTTCAGGCCGCGATGCAGGCTCAGCGTTTCGCCGATCTGCTCGCCGACCGTATAGACCGGGTTCAGGCTGGTCATCGGCTCCTGGAAAATCATGCCGATCTCGTTGCCACGGATCTGGCGCATCACCGGCTCGGCCGCCTGGGCCAGGTCGCGGACCCGGTCGTCGCGGCCGCGAAAGCGGATCTCGCCGCCGACGATGCGCCCGGGGGGCGAGGCAATCAGCCGCATGATCGATAGCGAGGTGACCGACTTGCCCGACCCCGATTCGCCGACGATCGCCAGCGTCTCGCCGCGACGCACGCCGAAGGTGACGCCATCGACCGACTTGGCCGTGCCCTCGTCGGTGAAGAACCAGGTCTTGAGGTCGTCGACTTCGAGGATGGTATCGTCGCGCATCGGCCGCTCCTCAGCGCGTCTTGCCACGGGCCGGAACCGGCCAGACGCCCTCGACCATGTCGCCGCGCGCCACCACCACCTCGTCATGCAGGTTGGTGACGACGCAGACATGGTTCGGCACGATACGCAGCCGCTCGCCGATCTCGGGCTTCCGGACGGACCGGCTGAGATCGACGATGCCGTGCTCCTCGTTCAGCCGGACGATGACCGCGTCGGGATAACCCAGCACGACGCCGTGACCGGCGCCCAGTGCCGGATCGACCTTGTCGCTCGACAAGGTCTTGGAACCGGCATCGATGATCGCACGGTCGTCGGTCGGCCGGCTGACCACCGTGGCATGGACCAGCAGGGCGCAATCGTCGAGGTCGGCTGCGCCCGCCCCGACCGTGGCCCGGTCGTGGTAGACATAGGTGCCGACGCGATATTCGCCGATACCGGCGACCGTATGCGCCGACCAGGCCTCCGGCGTGCCGCCGCCCGACACCATCTCGATCGGCAGGCCGGCGGCTTCGAACACCGGCCGGGCCGCGGCGACGAACGCGGCCGACCTGGCCGAACTGGGATAGGTCATCAGGCCGCGGAAGCGGACATGGGGCCTTGCCGCCGCGGCGCGCGCGAGATCGAGGGCCTGTTCGACCGAGACGACGCCGGTGCGGCCGTTGCCGGAATCGAATTCGACCAGCACGCCGATCTCGGCTTCCGCCTGCGCCGCCGCGGTCGCGACGGTGTCGAGCGCGACCGCATTGTCGACCGCGCATGTCAGCCGCACCCTGCTGGCCAGCCCGGCCAGCCGCGCGACCTTCGGCTGCCCGACGATCGGATAGGAAATCAGGATGTCGCTCAGGCCGGCATCGGCCATCACCTCGGCCTCGCCGATCTTCTGGCAGGTGATGCCGACCGCCCCCAGTTCGACCTGGGCCCGGGCGAACTGCGGCAGCTTGTGGGTCTTGATATGCGGCCGCAGCTTCAGGCCGTGGCGGTCGCAATAGTCCTGCATCCGGCGCAGGTTGCGCTCGACCTTGTCGAGATCGACGACGGGAACCGGCGTGTCGAGTTCGTCAAGCCGCATCGGTGGACTCTCCTTGGAAATGGGGCAGCGCGCCGCTCCAGCCGATCTCGCCGGCAACCGCGCGCGCCGCGCCTTGCACCTGGGGCACCAGCGCGGCCATCCGCGCCTCGCTCATGTAGCGGACCGCCGAGGACACGCTGATCGCCGCGACCACCTCGCCCTTCGCCCCGCGGATCGGCACGGCAACGCAGGCGATGCCTGGCTCGTTCTCCTCCAGGTCGAAGGCGCAATCGGCCCGCGCATAGTCGCGCAGGCGCTGGACGAACTCGTCCGGCGAGGTGATCGAATTCGGCGTGCGGGCCGAGGCCGGATCGAACGCCGCCCGCCATTCCTGCTCGCTGCGGCCGAGCAGCAGGGCCTTGCCCAGGCCGGTCGAGGCGACCGGCATGCGCTGGCCAATGCGCGAGCGCATCTCCAGACCGCGGCTGCCCTGGATCTTGTCGATGTAAAGCACTTCCCCGCCATCCAGGATGCCGAGATGGACGGTATCGCCGCAAGTCTCGGCGAGGCGCTCCAGTATGGGGCGGGCCAGCGCCGGCAGATGCGCCTGGTCATGCGCCTTGAAGCCGAGTTCGATCAGCTTCGGCCCGAGGAAATAGCCGCGCCCGGGGATATGGCGCAGATAGCGCAGATGGACCAGCGCCAGCACCAGCCGATGGGCGGTCGACCGGGTCATGCCAACCGCGGCGACCAGCGACTTGAGATCATGCGCGCCCGCCGCCACGGCCTCGATCACGGTCAGGCCGCGGACCAGCGTCTGGCTGCCGTGCAAGGCATTGTCGGGGTTCAGCGGGCGCGCCATGGCCGGGATCAGGCCTGATCGGGCACGACCGCGATGCAGTCGATCTCGACGTGGATGCCGTGCAACTGGCAGCCGACCGTCGTGCGCGCCGGCGGGGCCGAGGGGAAGAATTCCTTGTAGATCTCGTTGTATTCGGCGAAGCGCGTCAGGTCGGCCAGATAGGCGTTGACCTTGACCGCCTGCGACAGGTCGGTGCCGGCACCCTGCAGGATGGTGTTGACGTTGCGCAGGGTCTGGCGCACCTGCTCGGCAAAATTGTCCGACTTCTTGCCGGTCGCCGGATCGACCGGCCCCTGGCCCGAGACGAACACGAGGCCGTTGGCGACGACCGCGTGCGAATAGTGACCGGCAGCCTTGGCCGCATCGCCGACATTGAGGGGTTTGCGCATATCAGGACTCCTGCTTGATGGAACGGCCGAGGACCCGGCCAGGAAGTTCGCCGGTCACCGCGCCATTGGCGACGACCGTGCGGCCCGCGACCCAGACCCGATCGATGCCCTGGGGGGGCAAGGTCGGCGCGGTGAACTCGGCGCCGTCGCGGATGTCGGGGCCGAACAGCACGAGGTCGGCGGCCATGCCGGCGCGGATCAGCCCGCGATCGTAGAGACCGAAGCGCTGGGCCGGCGCCGACGTCATGTGCCGGACCGCTTCTTCCAGCGACAGCCAGCCGAAATCCCCGGCACAGCGGGCGATGTAGCGCGGGAACGAGCCGAAGGCGCGCGGATGTGGCCGGCTGCCGGGCCGCGGCAACCCGTCCGAGCCCAGCATGTGCAGCGGATGGGTCAGCGCCGCGCGCAGATCGCCGTCGTCCAGCTGGAACATGACGATATTGGTCTGGCCGCGATCGGCCAGGATCAGCCGGCACAGCGTGTCGAACGGTGCCTCGCCCGCAGCCGCCGCGATGTCCGACAGCTTGCGACCCTCCAGCGGCTTCAGCGCCGGTGAGGCAACCCCGCCGATCACGACGTTCTCCCAGCCGATCAGCCGGATCTTCGATTCCCAGCCGGCATCGGGGGCGATGCCCTCCAGCACCGCCTTTTCCAGCGCGGCGCGCTCGGCCGGATCGGCCAGGCGCTGCAGCAGCCGCTCGATGCCGCCGGCCTGGGCCGACGGCGGCAGCAGTTGCAGAATGGTCGACGAGCCCGCGGGATAGGGATACATGTCGAACGAGATGTCGACCCCCTCGGCGCGCGCGGCCTCGAGCCGGGCGATCGCCTTCGGCACGCTGCCCCAATAGGGGCGGCCGGCCGCCTGCAGATGCGACAGCAGGCCGATGGCCTTGGCGGCGCGGACAATGCCGATGAATTCGTCGACCGACCCGATCAGCCCGCCTTCATAGGAACGGACATGGGCGGCCAGGATCGCGCCGTGCGCCGCGACCGTTTCGGCCAGCGCGCGCAATTCCGCCTCGTCGGCATAGGCCGAGGGGGGATAGACCAGGCCGAGCGACAGGCCGGCCGCGCCCTGGTCGAGCTGGCGGGCCAGCAGGGCCTGCATCGCCGCCCGCTCGGCCGCCGTGGCCGGACGGTCGTCGGGGCCGACCACGGCCAGGCGGAGCGCGGCATGACCGACCAGGCCGATCAGGTTCAGCGCGATGCCCTGCCCCTCCAGCCGGGCGCGATAGGCGCCGAAATCGGCAAAGATCTCGTCTTCCGCGACCTCGCCCAGCAGCGAGCCGAAATGCGCGCGCAGGCCGTCGGCCCGGGGAAACAGCGAGAAGCTGCAATTGCCGACCACGATCGAGGTGACACCCTGCGCCGCCTTTTCCGGCCGCGACGGTTCGCGCAGGAAGATCAGGTCGTCGTGGCAATGGGCGTCGATGAAACCCGGAGCGAGATAGCGGTCACCGGCATCGAAGCGCGCCGCGCCGCGGGCGTCGAGCCCGTGGCCGACGGCGGCGATCCTGCCCCCGTCGACCAGCACCTCGCCGCGAAACCAGGGCGCGCCGGAGCCGTCGACGATGCGGGCATTGGCGATCAGCAGGCGATCCATGTCAGAGGACCTTCTGCAGCTTCGGGTCAAGCGCATCGCGCAGCCCGTCGCCGACGATCTGCAGCGCCAGCACGGTCAGCACGATCGCGCCGCCGGGTGCCAGCATCAGCCAGTCGGCCTGGCGCATGTATTGCTGGGCCCCGGCGATCATGTTGCCCCAGGTCGGGCTGGTCGGCGGCACGCCGACGCCGAGGAATGACAGTGCCGCCTCGGTCAGGATCGCATAGGCGAAGATGAACGTCGCCTGGACGATCAGCGGCGAGACCAGATTGGGCAGGATATGGATCGCGATGATCCGGGCATGGCGGGCGCCCAGGGCGGTCGCCGCCTCGACGAACTGCAACTCGCGCAGCACCAGCGTGGCGGCACGCACCACGCGGGCCACGCGCGGCGTATAGACGACACCCAGCGCCAGGACGGTATTGAACAGCGACGGGCCCAGCGCCGCCATCAGCGCGATGGCCAGCAGGATGTCGGGAAAGGCCATCAGCGCGTCGATCAGCCGCATCACCGGGCCGTCGAGCCGCCTGGCATAGCCGGCGACGACACCGGTGACGGTGCCGAGGATGCAGGCCACCACGACGACCATGCCGCCGACCGCCAGCGACAGCTGCGCGCCGTGCATCACCCGGCTTAGAACATCGCGGCCGAATTCGTCGGTGCCGAACCAATGGTTCATCGCCGGCCCCTTCAGCCGGTTGATGATGTCCATCTTGTTCGGCGCATAGGGCGCCAGCCACGGCGCGGCGATGGCAACGGCAATGACGCCGATCAGCACCAGGGCGGCGATCAGCACCAGGCGCCGGCGGAACATCCGGCGGACCAGCAGCGCGGTCGGGGATTTCATCATGGCCGCCCCCTTCAGTAGCGCACGCGCGGATCGGCGACCGCATAGAGCAGATCGACGGCGAGATTGATCAGCACGTAAATGCCGGAAACGATCAGCAACGCGCCCTGGATCACCGGATAGTCGCGGCGCAGCACTGCCGAGACGATCAGGTTGCCGACGCCGGGCAGGCCGAACACGGTTTCGGTAACGATGGCGCCGGCGATCAGGATCGCCGCGGTCAGGCCGACGACGGTCAGGATCGGGATCATCGCGTTGCGCAGCGCGTGCTTCAGCACCACGACCCATTGGCCCAGCCCCTTGGCCCGGGCGGTGCGCACGTAATCCTCGTGCAGCACGTCGAGCATCGCGGTGCGGGTGAAACGCAGGATCAGCGCCGAATTGGGCAGGCCGAGCGCAATGGCCGGCAGCACCAGATGGCGCAGCCGTTCGCCCAGGCTCGCATCGGGCGGCCCGTAGCCGGCGACGGGAAACCAGCGCAGCTCGACGGCGAGGTATTGGATCAGGGTCAGGCCGACCCAGAAGCTCGGCAGGCTGGCGGCAAGCATCGCCAGGCCGATGACACCCTGGTCGGTGGCGGTGCCGCGCTTGACGGCCGAGACGATACCGATCGGGACACCGATGGCGACGGCGATCGAGACGGACATCAGGGTCAGGAAGAAAGTCAGCTCGGCCCGTTCGCCGAGAGCCTGCAGGACCGGGCGGTTCAGGAAGATCGAATCGCCGAGATTGCCGCTCAGCACATCGCGCAGGAACATCAGGTATTGCAGCGGCAGCGGCTGATCGAGGCCGAGCCGGGCGCGCAGTGCGGCGATGTCGTCGGCGGTCGCGGCCGCCCCCATCATGACGGCGGCGGGGTCGCCCGGCACCACCCGCGCGATGACGAACACCACGGTGGCCACCAGGAACATCACCACGAACATGCCGGCGATGCGGCGGGCAAGATAGGTCAGCATGGGTCCTCGGGCGCGGGGGGCAGTCGGGGCGGGCCGGATGGGACCCGCCCCTCGGGCATCAGTTGGCGAGGTCGACGTTCCAGAAGAACGGCCACGGCGTCGGCTGATAGCCGGTCAGCTTCTTCGACTGGGCCGCGAGGTTGTAGAACTCGCCCACCTTGATGGTCGGCACCTCGGTGTAGAACAGCTTCTGGATCTCGGCGAACTTCCTGGCGCGTGCCGCAGGATCCGCCTCGGTGTTGAAGGCCTGCAACGCCGCCTTCTTGTCGGCGGTGTCCCACCAGCCAGGATAGGCCGGGTTCATGAAGGTGATCAGCGAGGGTTCGGGCACGAAGGTGTGGAACGTGAAGAAGGCGTCCCAGGCCTTGTCGTCGGCGCGGCGCTGCACCAGCGTCGCCCAGTCGAGGACCTGCAGATCGACCTTGAAGCCGGCGGCTTCGAGATTGGCCTGGGCAACCAGGCTCATCTTGTAGAGGAAGTCGTACTGCATCGAGGTCATGATGCGGATCGGCTCGCCCTTGTAGCCCGACTTCTTCAGCAGCTCGGCGGCCTTCTTGTCGTCGGCGGCGCCATAGCCCTGGACCGAGGCGGCGTCATAGAACGCCGTGCCCTTCGGGTAGATCGACCCCTCGGTCTCGAAGAAGGCGCGGTTGCCGAACCCGGCCAGCAGCATGTCCGACGGCGACAGCGCCGCCAGCACCGCCTGGCGCAGCGTCTGATTGGCCGCCACCCCGGTCTTCGAATTCATGATCATCAGCGGGAAGCCGAACGGCCGCACCATGATGCCCTTGACCGCTTCCTGACCCGAGAAACGGGTGGCCATGTCGGCCGGCAGCGAATCGGCGAACTGGTACTGGCCGGCCAGGATGCCTTCGACGCGGGTCGAGGCGTTCGGTACCGGCACGAAGCGGATCTCGTCGATCTTGGCTTCACGATGCCCGCCATAACCCGAAGCCGGGCCTTCCGGCGACTTGTAGGCGTCGAACTTGCCGACGCGGATGAACTGGTCGGGCTTGTGTTCGATCAGCTTGTAGGGGCCGGTGCCGATGAACTGCTTCAGGGGATTGGCGCCGTCGATCATATCGGCCGGGACGATCGCCGCCGCCCCGTTCGACATGGCGATCAGCGGCAGCAGCGGCGCGAAGCGCTCCTTCAGCGTGATCTCGACCGCGTCGCCCTTCGCGGTGATGCCGGAAATGACCGCGCCGGCCTGCTTGCCGCGCGGGGAAACCTTGGTCCAGCGGTCGAGCGAGGCGACGACGTCGGCCGTCGTCATCGGCTTGCCGTTGTGGAACATCACGCCCTGGCGCAGGGGGATCGTGTAGGTCAGGCCGTCGGCCGCGATCGTCGGCTGGGCCGAGGCCAGCAGCGGCACCAGCTTCCAGCTGCCGTCGAAGGTGTAGAGCGTCTCGAAGATGTGCTGGGTGATGATCGAGACGAGGTCGGCGGTTACCCCGACCGGGTCGAGCGTCGGCGGCTCGCCGATCGTCGCGACGTTGATGACCTTGTTCTGGGCCTCTGCCGGCATGGCGCCGGCAAGCATGGCCGCAGCGATCGCCGTCGTGGCGATCAGGCGCTTGGCGAATCCGAACACGTGCATCCCTCCTGCTGCGCGCGCCGGACCGGTGGGGTCCGGCTTGACGGACGACTTGTAACCCGATCGCCATGAACTGTTCAATATGTAAACAATATCTCATATTATGGGAATTGACAACAGCCCTGACCGGCACCGTCGAGGCCGTGCCCTGCGCCACCTGCCGTTGCCGCGAACTTTCAGGAAGCGAGGAAAAACGCCGCTCCGGAAAGCCGCCTTGTTACGATAGCGGGTGCGCCGTGATGGCCTGGAAGGGATGTTGATGAAGTGGCTGGCAAGACTTCTGGCGATCGTGCTGATCGTAGCCGTGAGGGATCCGGCCAGTGCCGCCGGCTTTCAATACATGTCGATCCCCGATGACGCAGGCCGGCCGATCGAGCTCGGAATCTGGTATCCAAGCAATGCTGGAATGGTGCCGACGACCTTGGGAAACGTCGCCCAGACCGTCGCCGTCGACGGCAACATCGAGGGACGCCACCTGCCCGTCGTCATCCTGTCCCATGGCAGCGCGGGCTGGTTCGGCGATCGCTCGGACACAGCGCTCGCCCTCGCCGAGGCGGGCTTCGTCGCGGTCGCCCTCACGCACCCTGGCGACAATTACAAGGACAGCGGCGACAAGATCGTCCAGATACTGCTGAACCGTCCCCGCCAGATAAGCGATGTCCTCGATTACGTCACCCGAGACTGGCCTGGACATGCCCGACTGGATGAGGCGCGGATCGGGTTCTATGGGTTTTCGGCAGGCGGTTTCACCGGCCTGGTCGCGAGCGGCGGCACGCCCGATTGGAGGCTCTTTCCCATCCATTGCGCCGCGTTCCCCGCAGAAGGCGTGTGCCGGCAGGGCAGCGCCGCCGTCTTGTCTCTGCCCCAGGTCGCTTCCCGCCCGGCGGCGGACTGGCACCACGACAATCGGATAAAGGCAGCCGCCCTCGCGTCGCCGAGCTGGGCATTTGCCTTCGACCCCGCCTCGCTTGGCAGGGTCGAAATTCCGGTGGCGCTATGGGGTGGCAGCGAGGACCACATCATTCCATTCGACAGCAACGTCGGCTATCTCAGGCGCCACCTTGCGCATGTCGCGACGGTGCATGACGTGGAAGGTGCCGGGCACTACTCTTTTCTCCGCCCCTGCGGCGAGACCGCCCGGAGGCAAAATCCGGAGATCTGCTCCGATCGACCGGGATTCGATCGAGCGGCTTTTCAAGCGACATTCAATCGCGAACTGGTGAGCTTCTTTCAGGCGGCACTGACCGCAACCCCGTGAGAAGCCGGTCGCAAAGCGCCGCCACCGTCGCGCCGCGCGGTCCGCATCGACGATTTCCGTTGCCGGCAGCTGCCGGCCCCGCGTTATGCTCCCGCTCAAAGATCTCGGGAGAAACGCCATGGCCGCATCCGACTACGCAATCCTCGATCCGCGCTTCCGCAACCTCGTGAACGGCACCGCGCATGTCGAGAAGCTGTGGACCGGCTGCCGCTGGGCCGAGGGACCGGCTTATTTTCCGGCGATGCGGCAGGTGGTCTGGTCGGATATTCCCAACGACCGGATGCTGCGCTACGACGAGGGCGATGGCCATGTCTCGGTATTTCGCCAGCCGGCGGGGAATTCCAACGGCAATACCGTCGATCGCCAGGGGCGCCTCGTCACCTGCGAGCATGGCGGCCGGCGCGTCTCCCGCACCGAGCATGACGGCCGCATCACGACGATCGCGTCGCACTGGCAGGGCAAGCGGCTGAACAGCCCGAACGATGTCGTGGTTCAGTCCGACGGCGCGATCTGGTTCACCGACCCGCCCTACGGCATCCTGTCGGACTACGAGGGCAACAAGGGTGAAAGCGAGATCGGTGCCAACCATCTCTATCGCGTCGATCCGCTGAGCGGCGAGGTCGCCGTGGCCGCCAACGATTTCGACAAGCCCAACGGCCTCGCCTTCTCGCCCGACGAAAGCCTGCTCTATGTCGCCGATACCGGCGCCAGCCACGCCCCGGATGGTCCGCGCCATATCCGCGTCTTCGAGGTCGATGGCCGCGGCCGGCTGCATGGCGGCCGGGTCTTCGCCGACTGCACCGCCGGCCTGTTCGACGGCTTCCGCCTGGACGATGCCGGCCGCCTCTGGACCTCGGCCGGCGACGGGGTGCATTGCTACGACCCGGACGGCACGCTGATCGGCAAGGTGCTGGTCCCCGAGGTCGTGGCCAACGTGGTGTTCGGCGGCCCCCGGCGCAACCGCCTCTACATCTGCGGCACCACCTCGCTCTACGCCGTGTCGCTGCACGTCAACGGCACCAGCACCTTCTGAGCACTGAAATAAGATACCGCTAACATATTGCTTTTTATTTCCGTAGGCGTAGAGTCCGCGAAATAAGCCGGGCCGACCGGACAGGGAAATGCCGTGCCAATCGGTATGAATCCCTGACGGGAATGGCTTGGCAATACCGAGGAGGAAGCGCCATGTCTGTACGTGTCCGCGGCCATTGGGCCGCCACCCTTCTTGTTGCCGGTTTTGTTGCCGGCATCAGCTTGCCGGCCGCGGCCCAGCAGACGCCCAAGACAGTATCCGGCCCGGGCTACATGCCGGCCTGCTTCGCGCCGGCGGCCAGCACCACCAAGTTCTTCCAGTGGCCCGAGAAGAAGGGTCGCTACCGCATCGCGATCGCCAACGGCTTCGTCGGCAACACCTGGCGTATCCAGATGATCAAGACGGCCAAGGCCTACGCCGAGCAGCCGGACATCAAGCCGCACATCAAGGAGTTGAAGGTCGTCTCGACCGGCACCGACGTCGCCGCGCAGATCGCCGCGATCGACAACTTCATCAACGCCGGCTACGACGCGATCGTCACCATCGCGGTCAACCCCACCGCGTTCGGCCCGGTCATCAAGCGGGCCAATCGCGCCGGCGTCGTGGTCGTGCCGTTCGACAACGTGCTCGACAGCGACGAAGTGATGATGGTCAACGAGGACCAGGCCGAGATGGGCCGCAAGATGGGCGAATGGCTGGTCCGCAACATCCCCGCGAAATCGGGCAAGATCCTCGAGGTGCGCGGCCTGCCCGGCAATTCGGTCGACCGCGACCGCCACCAGGGCTTCCGCGCGGTGATGGAAGCCCCGGGCAACAAGTTCGAGATCGTCGAGGTCGTCGGCAACTGGGATGACGGCACCGCCCAGAAGGTGACGGCCGATGCGCTGGCCGTGCACAAGAAGTTCGACGGCATTTACACCCAGGGCGGCTCGACCGGCACGGTGCGGGCGCTGATCGATGCCAAGCATCCGTTCATTCCCGTCTCCGGCGAGGCCGAGAACGGCTTCCGCAAGCTGTGCGCCCAGCATGCCAAGGACGGCCTGGTCTGCGCCTCGGCCGGCCAGTCGCCCGGGCTGGTCGCGATCTCGATGAAGGCGGCGATCGAGGCGCTGCAGGGCAAGGTGCTGCCCCAGATGATCTCGGTGCCGCTGCCCTATGTCGAACACCCGAACTTCAAGGCCGGGGAGAACTATTACCCCGACCTGTCCGACAATTTCTTCACGCCGAACGAATTCCCGCCGTGCAACGTGAACATCACGGCGACCGAGATCATGAGCAAGAACGAGACCAACAACTGAGGCCGGCGATCATGGCCATCCCCCCGCCGCTGCTGGAGATGGCCGGCATCGCCAAGCGGTATGGCGGCGTCCAGGCTCTGACGGATGCCGCCATCACCTGCCACGCCGGGCGCATCCACGCCGTGCTCGGCGAGAACGGCGCAGGCAAGTCGACGCTGATCAAGATCATGGCCGGCACGGTACAGCCCGACGGGGGCGAGATCCGGCTGGAGGGCACGGCGCGGCGCTTTGCCGGCCCCGCCGACGCGGCGCGCGCCGGCATCGGCTGCATCTTCCAGGAATTGTCGCTGATGCCCGATCTCAGCGTCGCCGACAACATCTCGATCGCCGATCCGCCGCGCCGTTTCGGACTGATCGACGGGCCGGCACAGCGTCGCCGCGCCGAGGCGGCCCTGGCGCGGCTCGGCATCGACGACATCCATCCGCTGACGCCGGTCGGCGACCTGCCGCTGTCGCGCCGCCAGATCGTCGAGATCGCCAAGGCGCTGGCCCGCAATCCCCGCGTCCTCATCCTGGACGAGGCGACGTCGGCCCTGACCGCTGCCGATGTCGACCGCGTCTACGGCCTGCTCGCCCGCCTGAAGGCCGAGGGGCTGGCGATCGTCTACATCTCGCACCGGATGAACGAGATCCGCCAGCTGGCCGACGACTGCACCGTCTTCCGCAACGGCCGCAGTGTCGCAAGCTTCGCCAATGGCAGCCGCAGCGACGACGAGGTCGTCGAGATGATGATCGGCCGCGAATACCGGCACATGTTTCCGGAACGGCCGGCCCGAACGGTACCGCCCGCGCCGGTGCTGTCGGTCGAAAGCCTCGGCTGGACCGATCGCCTGCGCGGCATCTCGCTGACCGTCGGACGCGGCGAGATCGTCGGCCTGGGCGGCCTGGACGGACAGGGCCAGCGGGAATTCCTGCTGGCGCTGTTCGGCGTACTGGCCGGCATGACCGGCCGCATCGCCATCGACGGGCGGCCGGTCATGGCCGGCAGTCCCCGGGCGGCCAAGGGCCGCGGGATCGGCATGGCCCTGATCCCCGAGGACCGCAAGACCGAGGGCCTGATGCTGCCGATGTCGGTGCGCGACAACCTGACCATCGCCGCCCTGCCCGCCCTGGCCCATGCCGGCATCGTCGACCGCGCGGCCGAGGACGAGGCGATCGAGGCGATGGTGCGCCTGCTGCAGATCCGGGCCGGCGACCTCGACGCGACGGTCGCCGCCCTGTCCGGCGGCAACCAGCAGAAGGTGGTGATCGCCAAATGGCTGCTGACCCGGCCGCGGCTGATCCTGCTGAACGATCCGACCCGCGGCATCGACGTCGGCACCAAGCAGGAAATCTATCGGCTGCTGCGCGGCCTCGCCGACGAGGGCGCGGCGATCCTGTTCTACTCGACCGACTACGACGAGCTGATCGGCTGCTGCGATCGGGTGGCGGTGTTCAACGAGGGCACGATCGGCCGCGTGCTGGCGCGCGAGCAGTTGAGCGAACATGCGCTGGTCGCCGCGGCGCTGGATATCGCGGGGGCCGCGGCATGACCGACTGGCGCCATCATGCCAGGGCCAATCGCGGAATCCTGCTCAGCCTTGCCGTCTTCATGGCCATGTTCACCCTCTACGTCGCCAATCACAGCGCCGGGCTGACCCCGGGTGTGCTGCTGACCGCGGCCAACAAGGGCGTTCTGCTGGCACTGGTCGCGATGGCCCAGACCCTGCCGGCGATCACCGCCGGGCTCGACCTGTCGGTCGGCATGGTCTTCGTGCTGGCCAACTGCCTGGCTGCGAGCCTCGTGCAGGGAACGCCGCTGCAGGTGACCCTCGGCATCGTCGCCGTGCTTGCGGCCGGGCTGGGCTGCGGCCTGATCAACGGCGCGATCATCGTCTACGGCCGGCTGCAACCGATCATCACCACGCTTGCCACCGGCGCGGTCTATTACGGCATCGCGCTCGCCCTGCGCCCGACGCCGGGCGGCAGCATCTCGGAAGGCTTCGCCGACGCGATGACCGGCCAGGTCGCCGGGCCGGTGCCGACCATGCTGGTCGTGCTGCTCGGGGTCGTGGCCGTCGTCTGGCTGCCCTATCGCCGCTCGGTCGTGGGCCGCGCCGCCTACGCGATCGGCTCGAACGAGACCGCGGCCTACCTCTCGGGGCTCGACATCCGCCGGGCGAAGCTGACCGCCTATGCGCTGTCCGGCCTGCTGGCCAGCCTCGCCGGGCTGCTGCTGACCTGCCTGACCTGGTCGGGCGAGGCGTCGGCACCGATCGGCGGCACCTACACGCTCAATTCGATCGCGGCGGTGGTCATCGGCGGCGTCTCGCTGTTCGGCGGCGTCGGCTCGGCCATCGGCGCGGTGTTCGGCGCCTTCGTCCTGCGCACCATCGAGGACCTGCTATTCGTCTTCGACCTGCCGCCGCTGTGGCAGCCGCTGTTCCAGGGCGCGGTGCTGCTGGTGGCGGTCAGCCTGGGGGCGCTGCGCCTGCTCAAGCTGCGCAACCGTCTCGACGTCTATGGCTGAAGGAGGCGCCCGCATGCAGGCCCTGGTCCGCGCCTTCCGCCGCAGCATCGACCCGGCCGCCCTGATCGTCTTCGCCTGCACCGGCGTGCTGCTGGCGGTCGGCAGCGTCTATTCGGCGAACTTCCTGTCGGCCGGCTATCTGCTGCAGCAGTTGCAGGTCGCCGCCTTCCTCGGCCTGATCGCCTCCGGGGCGATGCTTGTCATCCTGCTCGGCCATATCGACCTGTCGATCCCCTGGGTCGTCACCGTCGGCGGCATGATGTCGACGGCGCTGGCCGGGTGGGCGCCCGATTGGGCCTGGGCCGCCATCCCGTTCGGCATGCTGTGCGGCGCGGCCTTCGGCCTCGTGAACGGCCTCGGCGTCGCCGTGCTGCGCCTGCCGTCGATGATCTTCACGCTGGGGACCAACGCGGTGGCACAGGGGCTGATGGTGCTGCATACCGGCGGCTTCGCGCCGCAGGACCACGCGACGCCGGCCATGCATGGACTGGCCGTCGGCCGCAGCCTGCTGGGCATTCCCAACGCGCTGCTGGTCTGGATCGCGGTCGGGGCGGCCATGGCATTCCTGCTGACCCGGACCACGCTGGGCCGCTATGTCTACGCGATCGGCAACCGCGAACGCGCGGCCTATCTGTCGGGCGTGGCGACCGGCCGGGTGATCGTCGCGGCCTTCGCGATCTCGGGCGCGCTGGCGGCGCTGGCCGGCATCCTGCTGGCCGGATACTCGACCAAGGCCTATCAGGCGATGGGCGATGCCTACCTGCTGCCGGCGATTGCAGCGGTGGTGCTGGGCGGCACCAATATCCTCGGTGGCCGTGGCCGCTATGCCGGCACCGTCGCCGGCGTCGTCCTGATCACCGTGCTGCAGTCGATCCTGTCGGTGATGCAGATGCCCGAGGCCTGGCGCCAGGTGATCTATGGCGCCGTCATCATCGTGATGCTGCTGGTCTACGGCCGCGGGGCGCGCTCGGCCGGCTAGACGGCTTCGAGCGGCGCGTTGGGGCGGGTGCCTTCCAGGATGATGCCGCCGCGCCGTCCCGGCTCGACCGTGCCGAAGCGCTCGGCGAAGACCGGGGGCAGCGGCCGGGCGCCGTCCGGCGCCAGCCACAGCCGCAACAGATGCCGCCGGCGGTCGGGTTCGGGCCAGTCCTCGAAGGCCGTGCGGTCATGCAACATGGTGTGGTTGAACACGAACTGCATGTCGCCGGGCCCGAGCGCCATGTGGAAGTTCAGCGCCGGATCGTTGGCCAGCGCGTCGAACAGGTCGAGCGCCTCGACCATCTCGGGCGTCAGGCGGGGGGCATCGGGAAAACGCTGCGCCGAATCGATGTATTGCCGCTGGTAGATCGCCGACAGACGGCCCTGATACCAGGAATAGACCGGGATCATGAAATAGGGCTTCTGCCCGGGCGCCACTTCGCCGCGCCGGTCGGTCGCGACCGGCTGGAACAGCAGGCGCAGCAGGTCGGGGCGGCGGCGGCGCATCTCGTTGAAGATCGTCACCGACGAGACCAGGGCGGACAGGCCGCCCGCCTTGGCCGTGCGCAGGCACAGCAGCCCGACGACGTCGCAGGAATCGGTATGATAGGTCTGGCGCTCGGCGGTCTGATAGATGCGCACCGCCGGTTCGGTCGAGGCCAGGCCGAGATCGCGGACATGGCCCAGCACATGGCCCTTGCCGTTCTGCGAGCAGGCGCGGCCGAGATGCCGGCCCAGGCCGAAGAAGGCGGTCGCCGCCTCGCGCATCGACCAGCCGGCGACATCGAGACCGCGGATCAGCGCGAAGCCGCGCCCTTCCATCAGGTCGCCCAGCATCGCCGCGAGGCGGGGACCAAGCCGGGGCAGCGGGAAATCCTGCGGGGTCAGCGCCGCGATGTCGGCCCCGGCCGCGGCCAGCGGCCGGGTCGCCGCGGCAATCTCGGCCACGTCAGCGGCATCGAGCGTCAGAATCCAGTCGCCGCGCGACGCGACCTCGGACCCGTACCAGGCGGCGGGGCCGGCCTGTTCGGGGGGCAGATCGTCCGGCGTCACCGCAGTCAGGCCGCCGCCGTGCCTTCGATCAGATGCGCCAGCAACTGCTTCAGCTCGCCGGCGCGCTTCGATCCCAGCGCGGCATCGATGCCGGCATGGCAGGCGTCGACCTCGGGCTTGAGCCGCCGATAGAGATCGAGGCCGCGATCGGAAGCAAACACCAGCACCTTGCGCCGGTCGCCCGCATCCGGCGCCCGGAAGATCAGCGAGCGCGACACCATGCGGTCGACCATCTTCGACAGCGCCGGTAGGTTGAGCAGCGCCTCGCCGGCCAGTTCGGTCATCGCCCGGCCCTCGCCGTCGCCGAGGATTTCCAGTACGCGCCACTGCTCGACCGACAGTTCCGAACTGCCGAGCAGGCTTTCAAGCCTGGCCTGGACGCGGCGTTCGGCTTGCTTGATCAGGGTGGCGAGCGTGGTCTGCATGGCATGAATCCCGCTGGGGGCAACTGTTTCCGCGTATAGCATTCTGCCTCAGCCATAGGCAAGCAATGCCGCTTTTTCGAGCGCCTGCAAATACATACCCGACCTGTTGGGCCGAAACGCCGGTGGCAGAAGCAAGAAAGTCGCCTCTCCGGCCCCTTTGTGTCCCATTGATGACAATGACGCAGACGCGATTGTTGAGCGCTCGTCTTCGGCTGGTCGGCGGTACTGACTTCAACCTCTCGCATCGACCGAAAATTGCCGGGTCAAATGCCGACTTCGTCGCAACGGTCCAAGACGAAAGCCAAGGGCGAGGATCATAAATACAAACAACAATTATATATTCGCAATCCCCGACCGATGCCCCGGCACTCTGACCACCCCGGGCCGAAGCAGGCGCGGCAGCAGCCTTCTTTCGGTCACTTTTCGGTCGTGACAAACGATCGTACACGCGCCTTATAATGCTCCATGGAAAGCCCCACGCTTGGACTAGGTGGAAGGGGGCGACGTGTCCCCCCGCAGTCTTTGCCCCTGGCCGCTCGGCGCGACGGGGACCGGCGTAGCGTCGCAAGCGATCAGATCCGCATCGGGCTCTTTGTGCCGATGTCCGGGCCGGCGGGCATCTGGGGACCGACCTGTCTGGCCTGCGCCGAGCTGGCGGTCGACGAAATCAATCGCCGCGGCGGGCTGCGCGACCGGGCCGTCAGCCTGGTCATCGCCGATGCCGGCGAGGATCCCGACCGGGTCGCGGGCGTTGCTGCCGACCTGGTGGCCACGGACGCGATCGATGCCGTCGTCGGCATGCATATCAGTGCCGTGCGCATGGCGCTGGCCGAAACGCTGTCGGGCCAGGTGCCCTACATCTACACCCCGCTGTACGAAGGCGGCGAGGCGCATCGCGGCGTCTATTGCCTGGGCGAAACCCCGGACGAGCAATTGCGTCCCGCCCTGGCCTGGCTGACCAGCCATCGCCGGGCGACGCGCTGGGCCCTGATCGGCAACGACTATGTCTGGCCACGGCGCAGCCATGCGCTCGCCCGCCGGTATATCGGCGAGATGGGCGGCAGCGTGCTGGTCGATCGCTATCTGCCGCTTGGTACTGAAGATTTCGATGTGGCGCTGGACGAGTTGGCCCGGTCGGGGGCCGATGCGGTGCTGATGTCGCTGGTCGGCCAGGATTCGGTCCATTTCAGCCGGGACTTCGCCGCCCGCGGCCTGGACCGCCGGATGCTGCGGCTGTCGATGGCGACCGACGAGAACATGCTGCTGGCGATCGGGCCGGAGAATACCGCGGGCCTCTACGCCGCCGCCGGCTATTTCGCGAACATCGCGACCGACGGCAACCTGTCGTTCATCGAACGCTACCGCGCCCGATTCGGGGTGCGCGCCCCGGTGCTGTCGGCGCTGGGCCAGTCGATCTACGAGGGGTTCGGGCTGCTCGAGGCGCTCGACCGCGACGATTTCGCGCCGGTGCGGCCGCTGGGCTATTCGACCACGCGCGGCTCCAGCTATCTCGACAACAGGCGGCGGCTGACGCCGATTCATCTGGCCGAGGCCGATGGGATCGAATTCCGCCTGCTGCGCAATCTCGCCGGCCCGGGGCTTTCGCACGCCAATTGATGTGGCGAATTTCGCTTGAACTGCAAAATATTTCCACGTTAATTTTCTGGCGATAGTCGCGGGGCCGGCAGGTGGCGCGGCACGAGCGGGGGAGGCTTTAAGGTGGTGTGGCTGTTCGTTGCCATAGCGGCCGTGATCGTGATCGCGGCGGTTATCCTGTTCTTGAACCGGTTTTACCGCAAAGCCACGCGCGACGTGGCGCTGATCCGCACCGGTGCGGGCGGCCAGCGGGTGGTGATGGATGGCGGCACGCTTGCCCTGCCGTTCCTGCACCAGATTTCCGAAGTCAACATGAAGACGACGCGGATCGAGACCGCGCGCGGCGGCGCCAAGGCGCTGATCACCGGCGACCGGCTGCGCGTCGACGTCGAGGTCGAGTTCACCGTCCGCGTGACGCCGACGCCGCAGGGTGTCGCGACCGCGGCCCAGGCGCTGGGCGGCAAGGCGTTCCGGCCGCAGGACCTGGCCGACCTGATCGAAGGCCGGCTGATCGACGCGATGCAGGCCGTCGCCGCCCGCCACACGATGGACGAGTTGCACGAGGGCCGCGGCGCCTATGTGCGCGAAGTCAAGGAACTGGTGGCCGAGAGCCTGGCGCAGAACGGCCTGTCGCTCGAATCGGTGGCGCTGCGCCGCTTCGACCAGACCCCGTTCGGCGCCGTCGACGAGAACAACGCGTTCAATGCCGTCGGCCTGCGGCGTCTGGCCGAGGTGATCGCGAACAACAAGAAGCAGCGTGCCGCGATCGAGGCCGATGCCGATGTCGCGGTACGGCAAAGCCAGCTCGATGCGATGAAGCGCGTGATCATCATCGAGCAGGAACAGGAACAGGCGCGGCTGAGCCAGCATCGCACCGTCGAGCAGCTGAAGGCCGATGCCCAGGCCCAGATCGCCGAGCAGCAGTCGCTGTCCCAGGCGCGGGCCGAACAGGCGCGCATCGCCCGCGAGCGCGAGGTCAAGCTGCAGGAAATCGCGCGCGACCAGGAACTGCGCCAGCGCGACCTGCAAGCGATCCTGGAGACCGAGCTGAACCGGCGCGACAACGCCATCCGGCTGGCCCAGAAGAAGACCGAGGAAGCCGCCGCCGAGGCGGCCGCCGAACAGGCACGCTCCTCGGTGGTGCTGGCGATGGAGGCGGTGCAGACCGAGAAGGAAAAGGTCCAGGCCGAACGCGCCCGCGAAATCGCCGCGATCCGGTCGGCCGAGGAAGAGGCGGTCGAAGCCTCGAAGCTGCGCATCGAGACCGAGACGATCCGCGACAAGGCGCGCGCCGAGGCCGAGGCCGCCGCGGCCAAGGCCGCCGCCGAGCGCGACGCGATGCTGGCCCAGTCGGAGGGCCGCGCGGCACTGATCGCGGCCGAGAACGCGCTGGCCGACCCGATCATCCGCATGCGGCTGGAGGAGCGGCGGCTCAAGGCGCTGCCCGAACTGGTCGCCCATCTGGTCAAGCCGGCCGAGAAGATCCAATCGATCCGCATCAACCAGATTTCCGGCCTCGGTGCCGCGGGCTCGGTCGGCGGTTCGGCCGACGGCGGGGGTGGCGGCGGCGACAAGCCGCTGATCAACCAGGCAGTCGACGGCATCCTGGGCATGGCCCTGCAACTGCCCGCGGTGCAGAAGCTGGGCCAGGAAATCGGCCTCGATATCGGCAGCGGCCTCAGCGGCCTGTCGAAGGCGATCGAGCCGAGGCAGACTACCTAAGACTTCACAGGGCAGCGCAGCACATCAACGAAGGGGAGAGCCATGACGCTCGATCGCAGAACATTCCTCGCCGGTTCGGCCGCCGCATCGATCGCCGCCACCATCGCCGGGCGGGCGATGGCCCAGGGCGCGACGATCGACGTCGCCTCGATCCATGACCTGTCGGGCATCTTCGATGCCTACGGCAAGCCGATGGAGAAAGCGATGCAGCTGGCCATCGACGAGATCAACGCCGCCGGCGGGCTGGCCGGCAAGCAGGTCAAGGAAATCTCCTACGACACCCAGTCGCAGATCCCGCTCTACACCCAGTTCGGCCAGCAGGCGGCGCTGAAGGACAAAGTCGCCGTCGTCATGGGCGGCATCCTCTCGGCCTCGCGCGAGGCGATCCGGCCGACGCTGAAGCGCTTCAACACGCTCTATTTCTACAACACCCAGTACGAAGGCGGCGTCTGCGACCGCAACATCTTCTGCACCGGCGTCGCGCCCTCGCAGTCGGTCGAGGCGCTGATCCCCTATGCGATGAGCCGCTGGGGCAAGAAGGTCTACATCCTCGCGGCCGACTACAACTACGGCCAGATCATCTCGAAGTGGGTCCAGCACTACGTCAAGCTGAACGGCGGCCAGACGCTGCAGGTCGACTTCTTCCCGCTCGACGTTTCCGACTTCGGTGCGACGATCGCCAAGATCCAGGCGGCCAAGCCCGATTTCGTCGTCTCGGCGCTGGTCGGCGGCGCGCATATGTCGTTCTACCGCCAGTGGGCAGCGGCCGGCATGAAGGCCAAGATCCCGATGGCGTCGACCACGCTGGGCGTCGGCAACGAGCAGATCGTGCTGACCAAGGAGGAAGGCGACGGCATCCTGCTCGCCTACAACTGGTCGGCCGAGATCGACACCCCGGCCAACAAGAAGTTCCTCGCCGCCTGGGGCAAGAAGTTCGGTGCCGACAGCGTCAAGGAAATCCATGAGCTGGCGGTCGCGACCTACCAGGGCATGATGCTGTGGGCGGCGGCCGTCAAGAAGGCCGGCACGCCCGACCGGATGAAGGTGATCGAGGCGCTGGAAACCGGCATGTCGATCGAAGGTCCCGGCGGCAAGATCACGGTCGATCCCAAGACCCATCACTGCACACTCGACGTCGTGGTGATCGAGGTCAAGGACCAGAAGCTGACCGTGGTCAAGCAGATCCCGCAGGTGCCGCCGCTCGATACCCAGGCGGTCTGCGACCTGAAGGCCAACCCGAACTCCAACATCCAGTACGAGATCAAGATCTGACCCGAACGGCGTCGAGGGGGAGGCAGTCCGCGTCATGGATTTCGCGGTAGTCGTCATAGTCGAGATCCTTTACGCGGTGGCGAGCCTGGCATTGATTGCCGCCGGGCTCGCCGTGGTGTTCGGGATGATGCGGGTGATCAACCTCGCCCACGGCGAATTCCTGATGCTGGGCGGCTATACCGCCATCGTCTCGGTCAAGGCCGGCATCAACATCTACGTCGCCATGCTGGTGGTGGCGCCGATCGTCGTCGGCGCCATCGGCCTGATCGTCGAACGGCTGGTCATCCGCTTCCTCTACGGCCGTATGCTCGACACGATGCTGGCGACCTGGGGGCTCAGCCTGCTGCTGACCGGCCTCGTCACCATGATCTTCGGCAATACCACCACCGGCATCTCGACCCCGATCGCCGGCTATCGCGTCGGGGCCTACCAGCTGTCGGGCTACAACCTGTTCATCATCGCCGCCGGCTTCCTGGTGATGGCGGGCATCCTGCTGGCGCTGCGCTATACCCGTGCCGGGCTGATCGCACGCGGCGCGATGCAGTCGTCCGACATGGCCTCGGGGCTCGGCCACAATCCGCAGCGCATCTACATGATCACCTTCACGGTCGGCGCCGCGCTGTCCGGGCTGGCCGGCGGCATCCTGGCGCCGCTGACCGGGCTGACGCCGACCACCGGCGGTCTCTACGTCGCCAAGGCCTTCATCACGGTCATTTCGGGTGGTGCCGCCGTCGTCGCCGGCACGCTGTCCTCGGCCACGCTGTTCGGCACCATCACCCAGGTCGTGACCCTGTCGTCGACCCCGGTCTGGGGCGACGTCGCCATGCTGATCGCCGCCGTCATCCTGCTGCGCCTGCTGCCGCAAGGCATCACCGGCCGGTTCTTCTCGCGCCAGGTGTGATGCCGTGACGTCAGGTCTTTCCGAACGCAACCGTCATCTGCTCGTGCTGGCCATCGGGCTGGTCCTTCTGGTCGGCCTGCCCTGGGTGGTCGACGTCGTCACCCTGCTCGAATTGACGATCTATATCGTCTACGCGCTGTTCGCCCTCAGCCTCGGCTTCATCTGGGGCCATGGCGGCATCCTCTGCTTCGGCCAGGCCGCCTTCTTCGGCCTGGGCGCCTATACCTATGCCGTCGCCGCGATCAACGTGGGGGAATCGAGCGGACCGTTCCTGCTGGCGATCCTGCTGCCGGCGGCCTTCGCAGCCCTGCTCGGCGCGATGATGTTCTATGGCCGGCTGTCGGACGTCTATCTCGGGGTGATCACGCTGGTCGTGGCGCTGATCCTGTTCAAGTTCGTCAATTCGACCGCCAACGAAACCTATGTCATCGGCGACGCCCGCCTCGGCGGCTTCAACGGCATTCCCGGTTTCCCGACGCTGAACTGGCCGGGCGATGCCGGTTCGCCGCTGATGCCCGACGAGATGTTCTACCTGGCCATGGGCCTGCTGATCGCGGTCTATTTCGGCCTGCACGGCCTCTTGCGCAGCCGCTTCGGCCGCATCGTCGTCGCAATCCGCGAGAACGAGACGCGGGCCGAACTGCTCGGCTACGACGTGCGCCTCTACAAGACCGCGGTCTTTGCCATCGGCGGGGGGATCGCGGGGCTGGCCGGGGTGCTGTTCGCCAACTGGGGCAATTTCGTCAGCCCGGGCGTCTTCGGCCTGGCCCAGTCGGCCACCGCGATCATCTGGGTGATCGTCGGCGGGCTGGGCACGCTGATCGGCCCGATCGTCGGCGCCGTGCTGATCCAGTTCCTGACCACGCTGCTGGGCCAGCAATCGGTCGTCAACAATGCCTTCGTGCTGGGCGCCATCCTGGTGCTGGTCGTGCTGCTGCTGCCCAAGGGCCTGATGCCGACGCTGGGCCAGCTGCTGTCGCGCGGACGCCGCAAATGAGCGCGCGCGGCGAGGTGGTGCTGGAGACCCGCGCGCTGACCATGCGCTTCGGCGGTGTCGTCGCGGTCGACCGCGTCGACTTCACCCTGCGCGACGGCGAATTGCGCTGCCTGATCGGACCGAATGGCGCGGGCAAGTCGACCTTCTTCAAATGCCTGACCGGCCAGCTCAAGCCCAGCGCGGGCGAGGTGCTGGTGCGCGAGCGCCGGATGACCGGGGCCGAGCCCTGCCAGATGGCCCAGGCCGGCATCGGCGTCAAGACGCAGACGCCCAGCGTGTTCAACGGCCTCAGCGTGCGCGAGAACATGTTCCTGGCGCTGGCCCGCCATCACGCGGGCCGCATCGCCGAGGCCCGGACCGACGAGGCGCTGGAACGCTACGCCCTGGCCGATCTGCGCGACCGCAAGGTCGGCGAGCTGGCCCATGGCCAGCGCCAGCGGGTCGAGATCGCGATGGTGGTCGCCGCCGAACCCTGGCTGGTGCTGCTCGACGAGCCGGCGGCTGGCATGACCCACGAGGAGGTCGACGCGCTGGCCGCGCTGATCCGCGACATCAACCGGCGGAGTACCATGATCATTGTCGAACACGACATGCAGTTCATCCGGATGATCGGCGATCGCGTCACCGTCTTCCACCAGGGCGCCGTGCTGATCGAGGATCATGTCGACACCGTGCTGGACGACGCGCGCGTCCGCGAAGTCTATCTGGGTTCCTGAGATGAGCGGCGATCGTCCCCTGCTGACCGTCGAGGGCCTGGCCGCCGGCTACGGCAAGATCCCGATCCTGCACGACCTGTCGTTCACCGTCGCCAAGGGCGAGACCGTCGGCATCCTCGGCCATAACGGCATGGGCAAGTCGACGCTGCTGAAGACGCTGATGGGCTATATCCGCCCCTCGGCCGGCCGGGTCGCCTTCGACGGCGTCGATCTCAGCCCCCTGAAGCCGCACGAGCGCAACCGGCTCGGCCTCGGCTACGTGCCGCAGGGCCGCGGCATCTTTCCCAATCTCAGCGTCGCCGACAACCTGCGCATGGGGCTGGCGCGCGAGGAAGCCGGCCGCCTCGACCAGATCGTCAAGGAATTCCCGCGGCTGCAACGCTTGCTCGACCGCCGCGGCGGCGCGCTGTCGGGCGGCGAGCAGCAGTTGCTGGCCCTGGCCCGCTGCCTGATCGGCGAACCCAAGCTGGCCCTGCTCGACGAGCCGACCGAGGGCATCCAGCCGTCGATCATCAAGGAGATGGCGGTCCTGCTGAAAGGCCTGGTCGCCGCCCGCGGCCTGACGGTGGTGCTGGTCGAACAGAACCTCGACTTCATCACCCAGCTTTCCGACCGCGTGCTGATCCTGCAGAAGGGCCGCATCGTCGGCGAGGTCGCCGCCGCCGACATGAAGAGTGCCGCGATCATCGACGAATTCGTCGGCTTCGGCGCCTCGCGCCGCGCCGCCGCCGGCGGGGGCGGCAGCGCACGGCCGGCAGCGGCGGTGCCCGGGTTCGCGGTGCCGGCGGCAGGCCCCGCCCGCATGCGTCCGGCGCCGGCGCCGATGATGGCCCAGCTTGGCCCGGCGCCCGGCTCGGCCCCGATCGCCACCCATCAGCCGGCCGCCCGCGCGGCCGGCCACCAGCCTCAGCCTTTGGCCAATTCCAGGGTTCCCTACATGACCGTCAAGCGTGCCACCGAAAGCCAGATGCGCGACATCGTCGAAAGCTTCGGCATGTCGATGTCGGACGAGCGCCTGCGCGAGTTCCTCACGCTGATGGAAGGCACCTTCCAGGCCTATGACGTCGTCGACGCGATGCCGGACTTCCTGCCGCCGGTCGACTATCCGCGCACCCCGGGCTATCGCCCGTCGGCGGCCGAGAACCCGATGAACGCCTGGTACGTCAAGTCGGAGGTGCGCGGCGCGCCGCGCGGGCCGCTGGCCGGCCGCAAGGTCGTGCTGAAGGACAATGTCTGCCTGGCCGGCGTGCCGATGATGAACGGCGCCTCGACCCTGGAAGGCTATGTCCCCGATGTCGACGCCACCGTCGTCACCCGCATCCTCGACGCCGGCGGCACCATCGTCGGCAAGGCCCATTGCGAATATTTCTGCCTGTCCGGCGGCAGCCACACCAACGCCACCGGCCCGGTGCACAATCCGTGGAAGATGGGCTACATCGCCGGCGGCTCGTCGTCGGGCTGCGGCGCGCTGGTCGGCGCCGGCGAGGTCGAGCTGGCGATCGGCGGCGATCAGGGCGGGTCGATCCGGATGCCCGCCTCGTTCTGCGGCGCCTACGGCATGAAGCCGACCCACGGCCTGGTCCCCTATACCGGCATCATGCCGATCGAGATCACGATCGACCATGCCGGGCCGATCACCACGACGGTGGCGGGCAACGCGCTGCTGCTCGAGGTCATCGCCGGCGAGGACGGCCTCGACCCCCGGCAATATGCCCCGCGCGTCGACAAGTACACCGCGGCGCTGGGCCGCGGCGTGCGCGGCCTCAAGATCGGCATCGTGCGCGAAGGTTTCGGCCTGGCCAATTCCGAGGCCGATGTCGATGCCAAGGTGCGTGCCGCCGCCAACCGCTTCCGCGAGCTGGGCGCCGAGGTCGCCGAGATCTCGGTGCCGATGCATGCGCATGGCCTGGCGATCTGGACGCCGATCGCGCTGGAAGGCCTGACCGACCTGATGATGAAGGGCAACGGCTTCGGCACCAACTGGAAGGGCCTCTACGTCACCAGCCTGCTGGACGCGCATTCCGCCTGGCGCGCGCGCTCGGACGAGCTGTCGGACTCGCTGAAGATCTCGATGTTTGCCGGCGAGTACTTCCAGAAGCACTATCGCGGCCACTATTACGCCAAGGCGCAGAACCTGGCCCGTCAGCTGCGGCTCGCCTACGATGCCGCGCTGGATTCCTGCGATCTCCTGCTGATGCCGACGATGCCGATCAAGGCCCAGCGCATCCCCGCCCCCGGCGCCCCGCTGGCCGAGGTGCTGCAGCGCGCCTTCGAGATGATCGGCAATACCGCCCCCTTCGACATCACCGGCCACCCGGCGATGACCGTACCCTGCGGCCTGTCGGAAGGTCTGCCGATCGGGATGATGCTGATCGGCCGGCATTGGCGCGAGGCGCTGGTCTACCAGGCTGCCCATGCCTTCGAGCAGTTGGAAGACTGGCGCAACATGTAGCGCCGCGCTAGGGTCCCAATAAATCAAAATTTCCTCGGGAGGGAAGCCATGGAACGGCTGGCCAAGGCCCATGTCCAGGGGCCGCAGGACGAACCGCTGCTGACCGTGACGATTCCGCAGATGCTGCGCGACACCGTCGCCCGGCATGGCGGCCGCGATGCGCTGGTGGTGCGCCACCAGAATGTCAGGTGGAGCTATTACGACCTCGCCCGCGCCGTCGACGATCTCGCCGCCGGGCTGCTGGCGCTGGGGCTGGAACCCGGCGACCGCATCGGCATCTGGTCGCCCAACCGCTATGAATGGGTGGTCACCCAATTCGCCACCGCGCGGGTCGGCCTGGTCCTCGTCAACATCAACCCGGCCTACCGATTGGCCGAGGTCGACTATGCGCTGAACAAGGTCGCGGCCAAGGCGCTGATCATCGCCCCGTCGTTCAAGACGTCGGACTATCTCGGCATGATGCAGACCCTGGCGCCCGAACTGGCCGAGGCCGAGCCGGGCCGGCTGCAGGCCGGGCGCCTGCCGCATCTGCGCATGGTCATCCGCATGGGGCCGGAAAAGACGCCGGGCATGCTGAACTACGATGCCGTCACCCGGCTGGCCGGCCCGGCCCAGCGCGCCCGGCTCGACAAGATCACCGCCGATCTCGACCCCGACGACGCGATCAACATCCAGTTCACCTCCGGCACGACCGGCGCGCCGAAGGGCGCGACGCTGACCCATCGCAACGTCGTCAACAACGGCTGGTTCATCGGCGAGCGGATGCGCTTCACCGAGCGCGACCGGCTGTGCATTCCCGTGCCGCTCTACCACTGCTTCGGCATGGTGCTGGCCAACCTCGCCTGCGTCACCCACGGTGCCTGCATGGTGTTCCCCGGCGAGGGCTTCGATGCGCGCGAGGTGCTGGAGACCGTCGCCGCCGAACGCTGCACCGCGCTGCACGGCGTGCCGACGATGTTCATCGCCGAACTCGACCATCCCGACTTCCGCAAATACGACCTGACGTCGCTGCGCACCGGCATCATGGCTGGCGCCCCCTGCCCGATCGAGGTGATGAAGCGGGTGGTCACCGACATGGGCATGCGCGAGGTGACGATCGCCTACGGCATGACCGAGACCAGCCCGGTCTCGTTCCAGTCGACGACCGACGACCCGCTGGAACGCCGCGTCGCGACCGTGGGCCGCATCCACCCGCATGTCGAGGTCAAGATCGTCGACGACCGCGGCCGCACCGTGCGGCCCGGCGAGCGCGGCGAATTGCTGACCCGCGGCTATTCGGTGATGCGCGGTTATTGGGACGAGCCGGAAAAGACCCGCGACGCGATCGACGAAGGCGGCTGGATGCATACCGGCGACCTCGCCACGATCGACGAGGAAGGCTATTGCAACATCGTCGGCCGGGTGAAGGACATGGTGATCCGCGGCGGCGAGAATCTCTATCCGCGCGAGATCGAGGAATATCTGTTCCGCCACCCGAAGGTGCAGGCCGTGCAGGTCTTCGGCGTGCCCGACGACAAATACGGCGAGGAGCTTTGCGCCTGGGTCATGGTCAAGCCGGGCGAACGGCTGGACCCGGACGAGCTGAAGGATTTCTGCCGCGGCCAGATCGCCCATCAGAAGATCCCGCGCTATATCCGCGTCGTCGACGAGTTCCCGATGACCGTGACCGGCAAGCCGCAGAAATTCCTGATGCGGGCCGAGATGGTGAAGGCGCTGGACCTGAAGGAGCGCGCGACGGCCTGACCGACGGGGCTTGCGCCGGCCGCCGCGTTGTGCTCGCCTCGGGAAAACAGATCCACGAGGAGGAAATCCCATGGCCCAGGCCAACCGTCTTGCTGCCCATAACCGCAGCGTCAGCGACGCGGAGTGGCAGACCCGCGTCGACCTCGCCGCCTGCTACCGGCTGGTGGCGCTGTATGGCTGGGACGACCTGATCTACACCCACATCTCGGCCCGCGTGCCCGATGCCGACAACCAGTTCCTGGTCAACCGCTACGGCCTGATGTTCGAGGAGATGACGGCATCGAGCCTGGTCAAGGTCGACCTGGCCGGCCGCGTCATCGACGACGAGCCCGATGCGATCAACCCCGCCGGCTTCACCATTCATTCGGCGGTGCACGAGGCGCGCCACGACGCCGCCTGCGTGATCCACCTGCACACCGCCGCCGGCGTCGCCGTCTCGGCGCAGGAGGACGGCCTGCTGCCGATCTCGCAGACCTCGCTGTTCCCGCTGGTCTCGCTCGCCTATCACGACTACGAGGGCCTGGCGCTGAACCCCGAGGAGAAGCGGCGGCTGGTCGACGATCTCGGCCGCAGCAACGCGATGCTGCTGCGCAACCACGGCACGCTCGCCTGCGGCCGCACCATCGCCGACGCCTTCCAGGCGATCTACACGCTGGAACGCGCCTGCCAGGTCCAGATCATGGCCCAGGCCGGCGGCGGCAGGCTTCGCCTGGTCGACCGCAAGATCATCGACAACATCCCGGCCCAGGCCCGCGAAGTGACCCACGGCAAGGGCGGCAACCTCGCCTGGCCGGCCCTGCTGCGCAAGCTCGACCGGGTCAATCCCGGGTATCGGGACTGATCGAAACGGGTGACGTGACGCCTGGAACGTGTCAATAACCAGGGAAATGCAGCGTCACCCCACGGTCACCTGACAATGCCGCACCTGTCGATCGAGATCGTCGACGGCACCAGGATTCTCGTGCCGTCGAATTTGTCGACGATGACGACCTTTATCCTTCTCGAACAGGAGGACTGGTTCGAGCGGGAGATGCCGTTCGTGCGGCGCTTTCTGCGGCCGGGCATGACCGCGCTCGACATCGGCGCCAATGTCGGCATCTACAGCCTGGTGATGGGCCGCCTGGTCGGGCCGACCGGCGCCGTTCACGCCTTCGAGCCGGCATCGTCGCCGCGCAGCCTGCTGCTCGAGGCCCGCGCTGCCAACGGCCTGCGAAACCTTGTCGTTCATCCCATCGCCCTTTCCGACGCTGCCGGGCGTGGGCAGCTGAGCCAGACCGGCGCCAGCGAGATTGCAAGCCTCCGTGGCGACAGGACCGCGGGGGGGGGGGGGGCCGAAACCGTCGCTATCTCGACGCTCGACGATTTGGACAGTTCCAGCGGCTGGGGGGCGCCGGATTTCGTCAAGATCGATGCCGAGGGCGAAGAAGCGCGCATCATCGGGGGCGGCGGCAATTTCCTCCGGCGCCACAGCCCGCTGATCATGCTGGAAGCCAAGACCGAGCGCGTGGTCAATACCGAGGCGTTCGACAGGCTGGCGCGGCACGGCTATCGCTTCTACCGGGTCCTGCCGGGTGCAATGGTGCTGGTGCCCTGCGACATGTCGGCGCCGCTCGCCGCATACGAGCTCAACGTCCTCGCCTGCAAGCCGGATCGCGCGCATGCACTGGCCGCCCGGGGCCTGCTGGTCGAGGCGCTGGTCCCGTGGCAGCCCGATCACCGCGCCCCGCCGCTCGCCGCGGTCAAGCCGCTGCGCCAGTTTGCCTACGCCAAGGCCTTGCCGGGCCTGTTCGATCCGCGTCGCGCCATCGATCCGGCCTATCGCGACGTGCTGGTCGCCTTTGGCCGGTGGCGGTCGCGGGAACTGCCGCTACCCGAGGGCTGCGGTGCCCTGTTCGATGCCTGCGAGCGGCTGCGTGCTCTCGTTGCCGAGGCACCGACGGCCGCACGCCTGGCGACCTTCGCCCGCATCGCCTGGGAAACTGGCCGGCAAGCTGATGCACTCGTCGCGCTGGAGCAACTGATCACGGCGGATACCGCCAGGATCGGGTTGGACGAACCGTTCTGGGCGCCATGCCCCCGATACGACATGATCAATCCGAAGGGGCAACTCGCCGAGTGGTTTCTGTCGGCTGCCGCAGAGCAGTACGAGAAGCTGCGGCTGTTCTCGTCGTTCTTCGGCCCGACCTCGGGCAACGTCGATATCCTGTGCGAACTGCCCTTCGCCGGCGCCGAGATGCTGCGCCGGCGCGCGCTGGCGGCCTTGCGCGACGGGCGGCCGGCGCCGATCCCGTCACGCTTGCTGCAGAAGGCGTCGGATCATCGCAATCCGCAGATCTGGGACGTCATCGCATCCGCTGGCATCGGCCCCGGACCGCGCGTCACTGAAAGCCGGACCGCCCATTGAGATCGCGACTTTTGCGACGGCACGGCGGTGAGCGCTCAACCCGCGAACTCGGCGCGCAACGCCCGCTTCAGCAACTTGCCGTTGGCGTTGCGCGGCAGCGGGTCGTCGGAGAAGGTGAAGCTTTCCGGCACCTTGTAGTCGGCCAGCCGGGCGGCGCAGAAGGCGCCGAGGGTGGCGGCGTCGAGGCCGGGATCGCGGCGGGCGACCACCGCGTGGACGCGTTCGCCCAGCACCGGGCAGGGCTTGCCGATCACCGCCGCCTCGATCACGCCGGGATGGGCGGCCAGCACGTTCTCGACCTCGACCGAATAGATCTTGTAGCCGCCGCGGTTCAGCATGTCCTTGACCCGGTCGAAGACGCGCACGAAGCCGTCGGGGTCGATCGAGCCGACATCGCCCGAGCGCCAGAAGCCGGCCACGAAATTCTCGGCCGTCGCCTGGGGATTGTCCCAGTAGCCGCGCACCACCATCGGCCCGCCGATCAGCAATTCGCCGGCATGGCCCGGCGGCACCGCGCGCCCCTCGGCATCGGCCACGACGATGTCGGCGCAGGGCAGCACCAGCCCGACGCTGTCGGGATGACCGGATGTCAGGTGCGCCGGCATCATCGTCGCGGGCGAGGTCGTCTCGGTCGCGCCATAGGCGTTCATCAGGCCCAGCCCGGGCAGCAGTTCGGCCAGCCGGGCGATCGTCGCCTGCGGCATCGGCGCCCCGCCATAGCCGCCGACGCGCCAGGCCGAGAGGTCGAGGCCTTCGATATCGGGATCGAGCAGGCAGAGATTGTACATCGCCGGCACCATCAGGCTGTGGGTCATCCGCTCGGCCGCCGCCAGCGCCAGGAAGTCACGCGCGCGGAAGCCGTTCAGCATGATCAGGCAGGCCTGGCCCCGCACGGCGGCGAGGATCAGCGCGATCAGCCCGGTGACGTGGCTGGCCGGCACGGCCAGCAGGAGCCGGTCGCCCGGCGCGATGCCCATGCAGTGCTGGAAATGCAGCAGCGAGTGGACGATGTTGAAATGCGACAGCATCGCCCCCTTCGGCCGCCCGGTGGTGCCGGAGGTGTAGAGGATGACGGCGGTATCCTCCTCGCCCGGCCGGGCGGCGGGCGGTGGCGCGGCCTCCGGTTCCAGCAGCGCGAAATCGGCCAGGGCGACGGCGGCGCAGCCCGGCGGCAGGCGGTCGGCCAGCGCATCTTCGTGCACCACCAGCCGGGCGCCGCAATGATCGAGGATATAGGCGATCTCGGGCCCCTGCAGCCGGGTACCCAGCGGCACCGCGATGGCCCCGAGATGCAGGCAGGCGAACAGCGTGACGACGAATTCCGGCCGGTTGTCGAGCAGCAGGGCCACCCGGTCGCCGCGCACGATACCGCGCCGGGCCAGGCCCGCCGCCACCCGGCCGCAGCGGTCGCGCAGGCCGCGATAGTCGAGCCGCGTGGCGCCGCAGACCAGCGCCTCGGCGTCGGGCCGGTCGGCCACGGCGGCGTCGAGCACGGCCGGCACGTCGGCCGGGCGGTCGGCAAAGCAGGTGACGATACGATCGCCGAAATGCGCCTCGCGCCGGCGCGGCGGCAGGCGGACATGGTCCCAGGTCATGGTTCGGCGTTTCCTCGCATGGTTTTTGCGGCATCGTCGGCTACCGCGGCAGGCGGGTCAAGCCGCAGCCGAGGCTTGCCAAACCGGCTGAAATCGCCTTGTCTGCGCCTGTTCAGTCGAGGAGCCGGCATGCTCAAGGGCGCGATCGTACCCGTCACCCCGTTTCAGCAGAATTGCACCGTGCTGTGGTGCGACACGACCCGGCAGGCCGCCGTGGTCGATCCCGGCGGCGATCTCGACCGGATCAAGGCGGTGCTGGCCCGCGAGGGGCTGACCTTGCAGAAGATCCTGGTCACCCACGGCCATCTCGACCATTGCGGCGCGGTGGCCGACCTGGCCGGGGAAACCGGCGTCCCGGTCGAGGGGCCGCAAGCCGAGGACCGTTTCTGGATCGACCGGCTGCCCGGCGAAAGCGGCAAATACGGCTTTCCGCAATTGCGCTCGTTCACGCCCGATCGCTGGCTCGACCACGGCGACACGGTCACGGTCGGCAACGAGACGCTGGAAGTGCTGCACTGCCCCGGCCACACGCCGGGCCATGTCGTGTTCTTCAGCCGGCCAAACAACCTGGCGCTGGTCGGCGACGTGCTGTTCCAGGGGTCGATCGGCCGGACCGACTTTCCCCGCGGCGACCATGCGGCGCTGATCGCCTCGATCCGCGAGCGGCTGTTCCCGCTGGGCGATGCCGTCACCTTCGTGCCGGGCCACGGCCCGGTCTCGACCTTCGGGCACGAGCGGCAGACCAACCCGTTCGTGGCCGACAAGCGGTTCGGCTGAGCGGCGGCGATCAGGTCGCCGCGCCGGCCCGCGACGCCTGCCGGCGGTGCATGGCGGCGAAGGCCGCTTCCATCGCGCCGGCAAAACCCGCCTCGTCGCGCAGCGGTGATGACGCCATGCGCTGGCGCAGGCCCTGGCGGATGCCGCGGCGGCGATCATGGTCGGCGGCCAGGCCGGCGGCGATATCGACATAGCCCTGCACGTCATCGGCGACGAGATCGTCGAGGCCGACCGCCGACAGCAGGCTGACCCCGACGCGGCCGAGCAGCCGCGCCCCGGCCAGCGACACCACCGGCAGCCCCATCCACAGCGCTTCGCAGGTGGTCGTGGTGCCGTTATAGGGAAACGGATCCAGCGCGATATCGATCTCGGCGTAGAGCGCGAGGTGTTCGGCCAGGCTGCCGGCATAGTCGAGAATGCGGATGCGTCCGGGGTCGACGCCGCGGGCGGCGAAGGCGGACAGCAGGCGCTGTTGAAAGAAGCGGTCGCCGCTGGACGGCCCCTTCAGGACCAGCCGGGTCCCGTCGGTACGGTTCAGGATCTCGGCCCAGGCGGCGATCGTTGCCGGCGACAGCTTGCCCAGGTTGTTGAAGGACCCGAATGTCACCGGCCGCGGGTCCGGCAGGGCCACCGGCGGGCATTGCTCCGGCGGCCGCCAGCAATGGCTGAGCCGCGGCAGGCGCCACAATCCCTCGGAGAACCAGTCGATCGGCCGGTCCGGCGGGGCCAGCCGGTCGTCGACCAGCTTCCAATCGATCTCGCTGCTGGCCGTCGTGCCGTTATAGCCGAGCCAGTTGACCTGCACCGGCGCCGGACGGCGCCGGAACAGGTCGGCGCGATGGCCCGCCGTGAGGCCGGCGAGGTCGACCAGCACGTCGATCCGGTCGGCGACGATCCGCTCGGCCAGCCTGGCATCGTCGAGCGGGATGGCGTCGCACCACCCGTCGGCCTTCCCCTCGAACCACGCCGTGATCCGATCGGGTTTGCCGACGCCGCTGTAGCACAGCAGGTCGATCCGCTGCCGGTCGCGGTGTTCGAACAGCGGCATCAGGAACCAGGCGCAGGAATGCGACCGGAAATCGGGCGAGAAGCAGCCGATCCGCAGGCGGTCGCCCGGCCGGGAAACGATCGCGGGTGCCGGCGGTCCCCCCGCGAACCAGGCCGCGGTGGCACGCGCCTCGTCATCGGCATCGGGGCTGGCCATCTCGACCTTGAACAGGAGACGGCGCCGCCGGTATTCGGCATTGAGGGGCGTGAGCGCCAGCGTCCGGTCGATGCTGCGCACGGCCTCGGCCAGATTGCCCAGGCGGTGCTGCAGCGACGACAGATTGGCATGCGCGTCGGCCGATGCCGGATCGAGCGCCAGGACCGCGCGCAGATCGGCAAGCGCCCGCCCGACCCGCACCGACTGCGCGTCGATCGACGTGCGGTTGATCAGCGCGCTGATCTCGCCGGGATCGAGGTGAAGGGCGCGGTCGATCCATCTGGCCGCCACGTCCATCGTGCCGGCGGCCAGCAGCAGGGCGCCGTGGATCGATGCGGCCAGCGCCGAATCGGGATGCCGCATGACGATCCTGGCGGTCAGCACGAGGCCGAGCGGCAGTTTGCCCCCGGTTGCCACGGCCGTCGCGGCGCTGCACAGAAAGGAAACGTCGTTCTCCTGCCCGGTCGCCGCCAGATAGCCGGCATGGCGCGCTGCGCTTTCCAGCGCGCCGATCCGCAGGGCGATGACCAGCGCGTCGCGCCGCCAGCTCGCATTGTCGGGGCTGAGCGCCAGGGCCTGGTCCAGGGCCGCCAGGCCTTCGGCCATGCGGTCGGCACGCAGATAGGCCATCGCCAGGTTGACGGCAAAACCCGGGTTGCGGCGATCATGGGCGACAGCCTTGAGATACCACGGCAGCGCATCGGCAGGCCGGCCCTGCACCAGGGCGATGTTGCCGAGTTCGTTGAGGGCCGGGCCGTGATTGGGCGTCCGGCGCACCAGCTTGCGATACAATGCTTCGGCGGCGGCCAGATCCCCGGATCGATGCCGGGCCAGGGCCTGTTCGAACAGCGCTTGAGTCTTCATTTGGCGCGGCAAGGTGCAGGCAATTGGGACCCGGTGCAATATGAATCCGGCGCCGGCTTGACGGCTGCGCCGGGTTGGGGCAGTTGATGGCCCCCTCGAAGACGCCTGCGGGATCGGCAGGCAAGGCCTACAGGATGGTCATGCGGCACTCCGCCAGTCTCACCGCGGCGCCCCGTCGCCACCGCCGGTCCCGGGCGCGGGCGGGATGACCGCCCCCCTGCCCCCGCGCGCCGCGAGCCTGCTTGGCGAGGCCGAGGCGCGGCTTGCCGCCGGCGATGCGGCGGGCGGGCTGGACTGCTGCCGCCGCGCAGCGCGGATCGACCCGCGCCATGCGGCCCTGCAAGGCGAAGCCGGCGCGGTGCTGCTGCGTCGCCAGATGCCCGGCGACGCCCTGCCCTATCTGTCCAAGGCCGCCGCCTTCGACCCGCGCAATCCCGACAGGCAAGCCAATCTCGCCGTCGCCCGCGCGATGGCCGGCCAGGTCGCCGAGGCGATGGCGGCGTGCGACCGCGCCCTGGCGCTGCGCCCCGATCATCTGCCCGCCGGACTGACCCGCGCCCGCCTGCTGGTCGGCCAGGGCAACGGCTACGCGGCCGACCAGGCCTATCGCCGGGTGCTGCGGCATCATGCCGGCAATGCCGCGCTGGCCGCGGAATGGCAGGACATGCTGATCCGGCTGGTGACGACCGCCCAGCCCGCCATGGCCGATCATCCGGCTTACATGGCGGCCGCCCGCGCCGTGCTGGCGGCAACCCCCGCCCGAGCGGCAATCTGGGCCAGATGTGCGGCCACCGCGATGATCGCGGGCCGGCCCGCCGATGCGGTTCGCGACGCCGGCCGGGCGCTGCGGATCGACCCGGGGCTGATCGAAACGCGGATGGTCCGCTCGGCCGGCCTGCTGGCACTCGGCAATGCCGCCGGCGCGCTGGCCGACATGGCGGTGGTGGCAAGCCTCGCCCCGGCGGACTGGACCACCTACCTCAATCGTGGCGCCATCCGCGACCGTACCGGCGATACCGCCGGCGCCCTGAACGAGTTGCGGCACGCCGTGGCGCTGGCGCCAGATCGATTGCCTGCCTGGTCGAACCTGCTTGCCGTGGCGATCAAGGCCGAGACCGATGCCGCCGAGCTGGCCGCGCGTGCCTTCCATCGCGCCGCGGGCCGGCTGTTCGGCGACCGGGCGCCGGCCGTGATCGCCGGGCGCGGCGACCGACTGCGCGTCGGCTACGTATCGCCGGACTTGCGCCATCATTCCTGCGCCTGGTTCATCGAGCCGCTGGTCGAGCGGCATGATCCGCGCCGCGTCGAAACCTTCGCCTATGCCGAAGTGCCGGCCCCCGATGCCGTGACTTCCCGCCTGCAGCGCCATTTCGCCCACTGGCAGCGGACCGACGGGCTGGACGACGAGGCGCTGGCGCGGCGCATCGCCGACGACCGCATCGACGTGCTGGTCGACCTTGCCGGGCATTTCCACGGCAACCGGCTTGCCGTCTTCGCGCGACGCCCGGCCCCGGTCCAGGCCAGCTGGCTTGGCTACAACGCGACCACGGGGCTCGACGCGATGGACTGGAAGCTGGTCGACGATTGGCTGGCCCCGGCCGGGCAGCCGCTCGACTGGTTTGCCGAGGGCCTGTGGCGCCTGCCGCGGCTCAGCCATTGCTGGCGCCCGTCCGCCGACGCGCCCGTCCCGCGCCGTGGCGACGGCCCGCTGACGCTCGGGTCCTTCAACAACCTGGCCAAGCTGTCCGGGGTGACCCTGGCGGCCTGGGCCGAGATCCTGCGACGCCTGCCGGGCGCCCGGTTGCTGCTGAAGGCCGACCAGGCGGCCGATCGCGTCGTGCAGGCGCGATTGCGCGCCCGGTTCGCCGCGCACGGCGTTGCCGAAGAGCGCATCGCCTTCATGCCCTATGCGCCCTCGCAGGCCGAGCATCTGGCCCTCTATGCCGAGATCGATGTCGCCCTCGATCCGTTTCCCTACAATGGCACCACCACGACCTGCGAAGCCCTCTGGATGGGCGTGCCGGTCGTGGCGCTGGCCGGGCAGCGGCTGGTTGCCCGGGTCGGCGCCAGCTTGCTGGGCGCCACCGGCCTCGACGAACTGGTGGCAGCGGATGTCGACGGCTATGTCGCCCGTGCGGTGGCCGTCGCCGGCGACAGGGAACGCCGCGCCGGCTGGCGCCACGGCCTGCGCGCCCTGATCGCCGGCTCGCCGCTGCGTGACGAAACCGGCTTCGCCCGGGCAATGGAACAAGCCTATGCCGGCATGGTGGACCGGCGCGACTCTTCCGCCGTTGACGAGACGCGACCGGGCCGCTCTAGTGCGACCGGCTCAGTAACGAGACCTGGAGGATATCATGAGCAATAACGACATATACTGCGACGGCATTTCGGAAATCTCGTTCGCCAATGGCGTGGTGCGGCTGCATCTGGTCCAGATCCAGGGCAATTCGACCGTCCCGGCCGGCACCGTGTTCATGCCGCTGAATCTTGTCCAGCCGCTGGCCGACAACCTGATGAATGCGGCGCGGCAGCTTGCCCCGCACATGGGAGGCGGCTTCGCCCCGGCGCCGGTCGTGCCAGCCCCGACGCAGGCCGGGGCGGACTTCCTTGCCTCGATCCCCAAGCTGACCTGAGCCCCCCTGCCGACCGGAATGGACTGTCGTCAATGAGTTCGACCGGAGCCGGGCGCATTCCGGTATGCCGCCCGCTGCTGCCCGATGCCGACACGCTGCTGCCCTATCTGCGGCGGATCGACGGCCACAGGTGGTACACGAACTTCGGGCCGCTGGCCGGCGAACTTGGCCGGCGGATCGCCGACCGGCTGCAGGTTTCGCCGTCGCGCGTCGTGATGGCCGCCAATGCGACCGCGGCCCTTACCGCCGTGATGATGCCGCATGGCCGATTGGGCGACGGCCAGCCGCCGCTGGCACTGATGCCGTCCTGGACCTTCGTCGCCACCGCGCATGCAGCTGAAACCGCGGGCCTGATGCCGTTCTTCGCCGATGTCGATCCGGCAAGCTGGCAACTGACGCCCGACATCGCCCGCGCCGCGGTGGCCGCCGCGCCGCGGCCGGTGGCGGCGGTCGTCGTCGTGTCGCCGTTCGGCGCGGCCGTCGATCTCGCGGGCTGGGAGCGCTTCGGCGACGAGACTGGCATCGCCGTCATCGTCGATGCGGCGGCAGGATTCGACACCGCCGGGGCTGGCCGGTTGACGACGGTCGTCAGCCTGCATGCGACCAAGGCGCTGCCGGCGGGCGAAGGCGCCTTCATCGTCTGCCCCGACGAATCGCACGCAAGCGAGACGATCCGCCGCATCAACTTCGGCTTCCACGGCTCACGCGATTCGAACGTCGTGGCCGGCAATTCCAAGATCAGCGAATACCATGCCGCGGTCGGCCTGGCCGCACTGGACCAGTGGCCGGCGCGGCGCCAGGCCTACCGGCGCGCCATCGATGGCTACCGCGAACGTCTGGGCGATTCGGGCATCTGCCTGCAGGACGGCGTGGGGGCGGAATGGGTCACCGCGACGCTGGTCGCGACCTGGCCCGGCGCGGCCGCCGCCGCCGCGCGGCTGGCTGGCCGGCAGATCGAGACGCGCGCCTGGTGGGGGAATGGTTGCCACGCCCACGCCGCCTTCGCGCACTGTCCGCGCCTGCCGCTGCCCGCCACCGCCCGCCTCGCCGCCGACACCATCGGCCTGCCGCTGTCGCTCGACATCACGGCGGAAGAGATCGATCGGATCGCCGCGGTCCTCCGCGAGGGGTGAAGGGGCGCCATGCATCGTGTCGCGATCATGCAGCCCTATTTCTTTCCCTATGCCGGCTATTACCGGCTGTTTGCCGCGGCCGACGTCTTCATCGTTCTCGACTCGGTGCAGTTTCCGCGTCGCGGCTGGGTTCATCGCAACCGCCTGCGGCGGGCCGACGGCGAACTCGACTGGCTGACGCTGCCCTTGAGCAAGGCGCCGCAATCGGCGCAGATTCGCGAGCTTGAGTTTCGGCAGGTCGATCCGGGCTGGGCGGCCGAGCAGCGCGCCCGGTTCCCGGTGCTGATAACACCGTCCGACACCGTCCGCATGCTGATCGATCATGCCCTGCACCCTGCGGGAAAGCCGCTCGATCATCTCGTCGCCGGCCTGCGCGCGACGACCCGCCTGCTCGGCCTGGAGCGGCCGATGATCCTGGCCAGCAGCCTGGAAATCGACCCGGCGTTGCGGGCACAGGACCTGATCATCGCGCTGGCGCGGGCGGTCGGCGCCAACGGCTATGTCAACCTGTCGGGCGGGGGCGACCTCTACACGCCCGCGGTCTTCCGCGACGCGGGCCTCGATCTGCAGATCCTGCCGCCCTATCGCGGCGACTATGCCAGCATCCTGGAACGGCTGGCCGGCGAGCCCCCGACGGCCGTGGCAGCCGACATCCGCAGCCAGATTACGCCGTAGTCCCCGGCGTGCTCCGGCGCGCCCAGTCGGCAAGCAGATCGGCGAAGGCGTCGGCGGCGTCGCCGCGGTCGAACAGGCGATGCCGGCGGGCCTCGATCTCGGCCACACAGCGGGCGCGGAATGCCCGGTCGTTGGCAACGCGGATGGCCAGCCGGACATAATCTTCCGGGTCGCGCGCGACCAGATCCGTAAATTCCATCACCCGATAGAATCCGAGGGCCGAGCGGCCGCGCAGGAAAGGCCCGGGCAGGGTCACGACGGGAACACCGGCCTGAAACGCCTGCAACGTCGTGTTGCCGCCACCGAAATGAAAGGTGTCGAGCACGACGTCGGCAAGACGATAGAGGTCGAGGAAGCTGTCCAGCGGCAGCCGCGGCAGCATGCGGACCCGATCGGCCAGGCCGGCGAAGGCCTGCGACAGCCGCGAGGCCAGCCGGCCCCCGGGGTCGGGGCGCGGATTTTCGAACAGCACGAGGCAGGCCCTGGGATCACGTTCCAGAATCGCGCGCATTGCCGCGTCGAACGCCGGATGCAGCTTGAACAGGGTCTGGGTGCAGAAATAGAGCCTCGCCTCCTCGGCTATGCCGAAGTCCCCTCGTTTGGCCGTCGGTGGCGGCAGGCTGAGGGACGGGTAGACCGTGGTCAGGTCGGGCAGGCGAATCAGCGTCTCGCTGTAGTCGCGGTCGGCATCCGGCCGTTCCAGCGACTCCGAGGAAATGAAATAGTCGACGCTGGCAAGGCCGCTGGTCACCGGATGTCCGCCCCACAGGCATTGCACCCGGGCCAGCCGGGAAAACGCCAGGAAGTAATAGATCCAGTTCATGAACAGGTCCGTGAACAACAGCACGTCGAGTTCATGGACGGCAATGGCCTGACGCGCGGCCGCACCGCCGGCAGCACCGGGGTCTCGCTGAAATAGTGAATTTCCAGGTCGCGTCGGGCGAGCGCGGGCGGCAGAAAGCGCAGCATGCGCGAGATCGAGTCGATTTCCAGCGATCCGACGATGCCGATGCGCCGCGGGCGCCCTGGTGAAGCCGGGACCGACAGATGCGGGGCCGACCAGCGCAAGCCGGGATCGGCATGGTCGAACATCCGCGCGATCTTTTCCATCAGCGGCCGGTCGTCGGCGCCGTGATAGGCGAACTGGAACAGGTTGACGACGATCGAATCCCGGCCGCTGACCAGATCGGCGCGCAGGCCCGGATCGGCGATCAGGTCGGCAAGCCCGGCCTCGATCCCGGCGCGGCAGGTGGCGATTTCCGCCTCCGACATCATCACCGGTTCGACCAGCAGGGCGCGCATGATCCGCGCATGGGCATCGCCCGACAGCGTGACTGCCGCATCGAGCGCCGCGCGGGCCTCCTCGACCCGACCGTGAAAGTAGACCAGGCTGCCCAGAATGCGCCAGATCACCGCGTCGCCAGGCAGCAGCGCGGCACAGTCGCGGGCGAGGCCGATTGCCCGTCGCCCATCCCCGGCCGCCCAGTAACGGCTGATCAGCGGCAGCGCGCCGAGCAGCGGATGCGGCGCGAAAATCATCGCCAGACGGGCAAACAGGGGCCCGTCATAGACTCGGTCGCCCGAGATCGTCAGGCCGCTGTCGAACAGATAGGCGGCGAGGCCGATGGCCATGTCCGGATCGCGCCCGCCCCGGCTGAACAGGGTGAAGCGGACCATCGCCGCGTCCTGCGGCCGCCCCGCGCGCTCCAGCGCCCGCGCGAACGCTTCCTGCACGGCAGCATCGAGCGGGGCCTGAGCGGCCGCCTGCGCATAGGCCGGCAGCGCGGCCGCGGGGCCCTCGCCGCCCTCGGCCGCGCGGGCCAGCAGCAGCAATAGCGGGACCTGCGGCCCATGCCGGTCGAGCAGCGCCACGGTACCCGCCCGCGCTTCGGCCCAGGCCGAACGGGCCAGGCAGTCCTCGATACCGGCGATATCCGTCGGCACGATGGGCGGCGTCATGCCCGGCCTGTCGTCATGCCGGTCCGGTCGTCACGCCGGGGCGCGTCTCGCGGAAGACATAGGTGGTGAATTCATGGAGGCCATAATCGGCCCGGATCACCAGATGCCGCGACAGGCGGGCGCGGGCGAAGGCCGCGACCTCGTCGAAACCCCAGTGGAACAGGTCGTCGCGTTCCCAGTCGACATGGCGGCTCATCACGTTGAAGGCGATGCCGCGCCGGGCCAGGCGGAACGCCGCGGCCAGCAAGGTTTCCGCGAACCGGGCCATCGCCTCGCGCGGGAGTTCCCGCCGCTCGGTCAGCACGCCGTTCAGGATGACGACGTCGACGCTGTCGGGCGGCAGCGGATCGGCCAGGATATCGCGGATTTCGAAAGGCAGATCGGGCCATGCGGCGCGGGCCGATTCGATCATCGGAACCGACAGGTCGATACCGCGGTAGCGAAAATCGTCCAGCCGCCGCCGCCTGTGCAGATGATCGACCAGCAGACCGGGACCACAGCCCAGATCGAGCAGGTCGACAGGTCGAGGCGCACCCGCCGCAACCTCGAGCATCACGTCGAAACGGGTTTCGAGGTCCCGCTGATTGGGCCAGTCGACGCCCTGGGCGGTACGGCCGTGGCGGACGAAACAGCGCTCATAATGCGAAACCAGCGGCCGCCAGATGACGTCGTCAGCCATTGCAGAACACCCTTTGGCCGGCATCGTCACGCATCAGAAAAGAAAAAAGGGGAGCTGACGCTCCCCTTTTCCCCAATCGCCGAAGCGATATCAGTTGGCGGCAGTGACAACACCGGTGGCGGTGTTGAACAGGATGCCGGTACCGGTCATGCCCGAGCTCAGCAGCAGCTGGATGCGGGCGCGGTCGGCGGCACCCAGGTTCGCGCCGGTCGCGGTGTTGACGTCCGCGATCGAGTACAGGGCGTTGGCGTTCGCGCCGAGGTTCGTGGTGATCGAACCCGACGACGAGGTGCCGTCTTCCTTGGTCACGACCACGAACACCTGGCCGGTGCCCGAATTCGGGTTGGTGACGCGCAGGAAGTACTGGTAGGCCGAACCGCCGGTCACGTAGTTGATGGTCGAGGCGGTGCCGTTGTACGCCAGCGTGCCGACGGTGGTGTTGGTCGAGCCCAGGATCGA
>JAFKFH010000007.1 GCA_017307375.1 Alphaproteobacteria bacterium | reverse complement strand
GACCGGACCCGCCCCGCCCGCGGCACCGAAGGCAGCGCCGCCGGACCAGCCGGACAACCTGCCCCGGCAGATCAGCCCCTGCAGCGTGCAGAGCCCGGTCGTCCAGGTCGGCTGGCCCGCCGTGTCGTAGACCAGCCCGCCGACATGGATCCGGTTGCCCCAGCGCTCCATCACCCAGCCCTGGCCGTTGGCAGCATCGGCCTGGTGCCAGTACCCGGCCCGGCCCGGCAGCGGCAGCGGGTTGGCCGCGACATAGAGCTGGCCTGCGGCGAGATTGCCGCCGACCAGGTCGCGCGCGGTCGAGGTGAAGCTGATCGTCGTGCCGTCGCCCGAGATCGCCGGATTGCCGCTCTCGCCGGCTGCCGGCGTGCCGGCAGCCACCTGGCTGACCAGCGCCGAGACGCCGCGATCCAGGTCGCGCACCCAGACCTGGCCGCCGCTGCGATAAACCACGAACCGGCCATCGGCCGACAAGCCGGGCTGGTCGCCGTCAGCGACGACCTGGCCGCCCAGCATGATCTTGCCGGCATTGGCGTAGACCAGCCGGTCGCCGCGCGCCGACAGGCGGGGCGCATTGCCGCTGCCGATCGCCTGCATCGTGCCGGCTGTCAGGTCCTTAAGCTGCACCTGGCCGTCGGTCTCGTAGGCGATCAGGTTGCCATCCCAGCTGATCGACGGGTTGCTGCCGCCTGCGACGTGCAGCAGCGCGGCGGTCACGAGATCCTTGCGCCAGACGTGCCGCGTTCCATCAAGGCCTTCCCCCAGATTGGTGGCGGTGCTGTCGAAGGCGACGTAACGGCCATCCTGCGAGATCGCGGGATTGTCCGACGGACCATTGCCGGCGACGCCGGCGTCCGTCATGGAAACAAAATCGGGTGCGGGTGTCGCCGCCTCGTTCAAGGGTAGCCGCGGATAGACAAGGCTGGCGCGGAATATCTGTCGTACCCTGCCTGACGGCATCAAGGCGACGCCGGGGGCATCGGACGCGAAGGTCGCCCAACGCCCGTCCTCGGAAACCGCCGGATTGAGCGAAGCGCCAGCGGCGGCATTGGCCACGCCCCCGCCAGGGATAGCCGTCTGGCTAAGCCGGTCGCGCATCCCCGAGAGGCCGTGATAGCGCACGATGTCTGTGAATGAATTGGGTGAGCCCGGAAACAGGTTGCTCGCCTGCGTCTCGAAGACGACCTGGCCGCCGTCGAACGACAACGACGAGCGGCCCGCGGGGGCATTGCCGGCAATGCCGTCAAGACTGCGCGAGATCGCAGCGATCGGGCCGGTGTTACGCGGCGCAAGGAAGCTCAGCTCGACGGTGACGGCATAGGTCTGGCCGCCGCCGCTGGCCGAAACAGTGACAGGAATTTTTGCCGTCCGCAGGGCCGGCTGGTAGACCGTGTTCGGCCAGGTCGGATGCCCGTCGGACAGGCCGTCCGCTATGGCCGGCAGCTGGTAGCTGAACGCCGCGATGGCCGGATCGAACGCCAGCCAGGAGGGCAGCCCCCCGGGCGCCGAGATGTCGAAGACCAGTGCTGCCGGGTTCGGAAAGTAGGCCGCGAGCGACAGGACACCGGCGCCATTGCCGCCACTGGCGGCATTGAGCGTGGGGGGAATGGCCGACGCCACGAACGACGGCAGCGGCGCGGCGGCGGGGAACGAAGGCGTTGCCGGTACCGTGGAATTCAATGTGAAGGTCGCCGTGCAGGCCTGGGCCGCCGTCACGTTGGTCAGCGTGACCGCCGCGATCGTGCCGCTGCAATTGCCGGTCCAGCCGCCGAACGTCGACCCGCCGCCTGCCGTCGCGGTGAGCGTGACGTCGGTGAAGGCATCGATCGTCGCCGTGCAAACGCCCGGGCAATTGATTCCGCCAGCCGACGAGGTGATCGTGCCGCTGCCGCTGCCGGCGCGCGTCACCGTGATGCCCTGCAACGGCGCGACGAGAATGCCTGCCACAGCGCTGCGGGACAGCGTGCCGTTGACCGTGCCGTCGTAGCTGAAGACCGGCGTCGTATCCACCCCGCCGGCTGTTCCCGCCGTGACACTGGCCGTATTGGTGCCGCCGGCACCGCCGGTCGCGGTGACGCCGTCCACCGTCGAAGTCGAGACGGTCAGGCTACCCTGGTAGACGAAGATTGCCGCCCCCGCCGCGGCCCCCCCGCCGCCGCCGCCGCTCGCGTTGTTGCCAGTGCCGGCGCCGCCGGCGAGGCCCGACATCAATTCGCCACCCGAGGAGGTTGACGTGCCGCCCGCACCGCCGCCGCCGCCTGGTCCACCATTGCCGCCTACGGTGCCCCAATCGCCGCCGCCACCGCCACCGCCGAAGCCGCCGGCACCAGCCACCCCGCGCCCCTGCGATTCGCTCGCCCCGGTGGCGCTGGTCGGGGCGCTGCCGCCGCCCCCGCCGAAGCCGCCGCCACCGCCACCGCCATAGACGAAGCTCTGGTTGAGGTCGGCATTGGCGCCTGCGGCGCCGGCCGTCCCGCTGCCATAGCCGCTGCCGCCGGTGCCGTTGGCGCTGGAAGGATTCTGGCCACCGCCCCCGCCCCCTCCACCCAGTCCGCCATTGCCTGCGACCGAGGTCGTGTTTGCCCCCCCTGCCCCCAGGACGCCACCGCCGCCGGATCCGCTGCTGCCGGCAGCACCATTGCCACCATTGCCGCCGAGACCACCGCCGCCGCCGCCGCTGCGGGTCGACGGGCTGGCAATCGCATTGCCGCCGGCGCCACCGATTGCGGCGACATTTGCGAAATCGACCGACGTCACGGTTACGACGGCGCCCGACGAAACGAACAATCCGGCGCCGAGGCCCGCCCCGCCACCGCCCTGGCCGGCATATGATTGGCCGCCGCTGCCACCGTTGCCGCCCTTGGCCCGGACGTTCTGGATCCTGAGATTGCTGATCGCGATGCTGCCGTTGTCGGCGAAGAAGGCCCGGTAGAGGTTCTGTCCGTCGACGTGCACGGCGCCGTGGCACAGGCGAACTGGATGACGTCACCCGCATTGGCATTCAGGATCGCGCGGCGCAGATCACCCGCGACGCCAGCCCCCGAGCCCGGCGGCGTGCCCGCCATCGTGTCGGTCAGATCCGTCACCGTGATCGTCGTGGCGTGGGCCGGCAGGGTCACGGCGACAGGGAGCGCAAGTAGCGCGCAGCGGGCAAGGCGAACGATCGTACCCATGTGCAATTCCCGGATCGCAAAAGCCCCGTGGAATCCAGGGGTTGGCGGCGGAATCCACAGAGGGCGCAAACAAAGACGATCAGGGACCTAAGCACGCCGTCGCCCATGGCCTCAGCCCCCATATGGGGGCTGGCGCCGGGAAAATTTCGTCGGGTGACAGCTTCGGAAGTGGCCTACCAGGTATCGATGAACGGCCGGCGCTTGGCCCCACCGGGCGACGCCGGCGGTATCGAGGCCAGGCCGCGCAGGATCCAGCGCCTGGTTTCGACCGGATCGATCACCGCGTCGATCTCCAGGAAAGACGCCATGTTGATGGCCTTGCCCTTGACATACATCTCGTCGACCAGCCGGCGATAGAGGGCCTCGCGCGCCGGCCCTTCCGGCATCGCGTCGAGTTCCTTGCGATAGCCGAGCCGGACCGCGCCTTCCAGGCCCATGCCGCCGAATTCGCCTGACGGCCAGGAGGCGATGAAGAACGGTGCATGGAAGCTGCCACCGGTCATCGCCTGGGCGCCGAGGCCATAGCCCTTGCGCAGCACCAGGGTGAAGATCGGCACGCCGATATTCGCCGCGGTGACGAACATGCGGCTGACATGCCGCACCTGCGCCCGCTTCTCGATATCGGGCCCGACCATGAAGCCCGGCGTGTCGCACAGCGAGACGATCGGCAGGCCGAAGGCATCGCAGAGCTGCATGAAGCGGGCAGCCTTGTCGGCGGCGTCGGCATCGATGGCCCCGCCGAGGTGATGGGGGTTGTTGGCCATCAGCCCGAAGGCGTGTCCCTCGACCCGGATCAGCGCCGTGACGATCCCGATGCCGAAGTCACGGCGCAATTCCATCACCGAGCCCTCGTCGGCGATGGTCGTGATCACCTGCCGCACGTCGTAGACCCGCAGGCGGTTTTCCGGGATCAGGCGGCGCAGCAGGCGCTGATCCGCCACCGTCCAGCCGGCGGTGCGACCCTGGAAATAGGCGAGGTAGCGGCGCGCGGCGGCGACCGCCTCGCCCTCGTCGGCCACGGCCAGGTCGACGACGCCGTTCTTGGTCTGCACCGCGATCGGCCCGACCTCTTCCGGCCGGAAGACGCCCAGGCCGCCCCCCTCGATCATTGCCGGCCCGGACATGCCGATCGTTGCATCCTGCGTCGCGATGATCACATCGCAGCAACCGAGCAGCGCGGCATTGCCGGCAAAGCAGCGGCCCGAGACGATGCCGACCAGCGGCGCGCCGGCCGACAGACGGGCAAAGCCCTGGAAACTCGGAACGTCGAGGCCCGCCACCACCGCGACGTCGGTATCGCCGGGCCGGCCGCCGCCCCCTTCGGCGAACAGCACCAGCGGCAGCCGCCATTGCTCGGCCAGACCCAGCATCCGGTCGGTCTTCTTGTGGTTCATGAACCCCTGGGTGCCGGCGAGCACCGTGTAGTCGTAGGCCAGCACCATGCAGCGGGCGCGCGCCTCGTCGAACAGGGCGGCATTGACCGTGCCGATCCCGGCAACCAGCCCGTCGGCCGGCGTGTTGCGGATCAGGTCGTCCAGCGGCCGGCGCTGCCGCTGGGCGGCGATCGCCAGCGCGCCATATTCGACGAAACTGCCGGGATCGCAGAGATCGTCGATGTTCTCGCGCGCGGTGCGCTGGCCAGTCTTGCGCCGGCGCGCGACCGCCTCGGGCCGGCGCGCATCGAGGCCGACGGCATGGCGCTCGATCACCTCGGCCAGGTCGGGGCGGATCGCGTCGGGGTCCTGGTCGTCGTCTGCCTCGGCCGCCGCATCGTCGATCGCGGCCGGCTCGATGAAGAGCAACGGCTGGCCCGGCCCGACCTGGTCACCCGCCGCGGCGACGACGGCACGGACATGGCCGGCCGTTTCCGCAGTCACCAGATGTTCCATCTTCATCGCCTCGATCACGGCGAGCTGCGCTCCGGACGCCACGGCGTCGCCGACCGACACGGCGACGGCGACGAGACGCCCCTGCATCGGCGCCGGGGCCGCAATGCTGCCGGGCGGCCCCTCGATCGCCGCCGACACCGCCGCGGCCGCCCCGTCGTCGGCGAAATATCTGATATCGTGTACCTGGCCGTCGGCGACGAGGTCGGCGGCATGAGTCTCGATGAACCGGGTATCCACGGCGTTGGCCACGACTTCCGGCCGGCGCAACAGCGTCTGCAGGAAACCGATATTCGTCGCCACGCCGGTGATGCGGCATTCGCCCAGCGCCCGATAGGCCTTGGCGATCGTGTCGGCATAGCTGCGCCCGCGGGTCGAGACGATCAGCTTGGCCAGCAGCGAATCATAGTTCGACGACGTGGCGTAGCCGGCATAACCGAAGCCGTCGACCCGGATCCCCGGGCCCGACGGCAGGTCGTAGGCATGCAGCACCCCACCCGATGGCTGCGCGTCGCCATCGGCCGTCATGGTCTCCATGTTGATCCGCAGCTGGATGGCAAAGCCCGACGGCTGCGGCAGGCGATCGGCCAGGCCGAGATCGGCGAGGCGGCCGCCGCCGGCGATCTCGATCTGGGTCGCGACGAGATCGATGCCGGTCACTTCCTCGGTCACCGTATGCTCGACCTGGAGCCGCGGATTGGCCTCCATGAAGAACCAGTGCCCGTCCTGGTCCAGCAGGAATTCGAAGGTGCCAAGGCCGCGATAGCCGGCCGCGCGCGCCATCCTGGCCGCCGCCCGCGCCAGCTGGTCGCGGATGGCGGGGTCGAGACCGGGGGCGGGCGCGATCTCGACCAGCTTCTGGCGCCGCCGCTGCAGGGTACAGTCGCGGTCGCCGACCGCGACGACATCCTCGCCGTCGCCGACCACCTGGATCTCGATATGGCGGGCGCGCGCGATCAGCCGCTCGACATAGACGCCATCCTGGCCGAAGGCGGCACGGGCCTCCGACCGGCAGCGGGTCCAGGCTTCCTTGAGCGCATCGCGGGACAGCACCGGCCGCATCCCGCGCCCGCCGCCGCCCGCAATCGCCTTGATCATCACGGCGGCGCCGTCGCCCAGACTGTCGAAGAAGGCCAGGGTCGCAGCCAGGTCGGTCGGACCGGACGTGCCCGGCAACAGCGGCACGTCGAGCCGGCCGGCCAGCGCCCGGGCCCGCGCCTTGTCGCCGAACAGGGCGAGTGCCTCGGGCGACGGGCCGATGAAGGTCAGCCCGGCCGCGGCGCAGGCGGCGGCGAAGGCCGCGTTCTCGGACAGGAAGCCATAGCCCGGGTGAACCGCATCGCACCCGGCGGCCTGGGCCGCGGCCACGATCTGGGCGATGTCGAGATAGGCGGCCGCGCCCTGGCCCGCCAGCGGCAGCGCATCGTCCCCGGCCTGGACATGCAGCGATCGGGCGTCATCCTCGGCATGGACCATGACGGCGCCCACGCCCAACTCGGCTGCCGCGCGCGCGATGCGGATGGCGACCTCGCCCCGGTTGGCGATCAGAATCCGGCCGACACCCATGCGATCCCCCCTGTTCTGGTGGCGCGATGGTGCGTAGCAAGTGACTTCGCGGTCAATTCGAAATAGCGTCGGCGACCGACACGCAACGACCGTTCGAAGGAAGGTTCAGATGAAGCTGCTGCGTTATGGCCCGCCCGGCAACGAACTGCCCGGCCTGCTCGATGCCGAAGGGCAGATCCGCAATCTTTCCGGCATCATCGGCGATGTCGCCGGCCTGGCGCTCGAGCCCGATTCGCTCGACCGCATCGCCCGCATCGATCCGCAGACCCTGCCGCGGGTCGACGGCAATCCGCGGCTGGGGTCCTGTGTCGGCGCGGTGTCCAAGCTGGTCTGCGTCGGGCTGAACTATTCCGACCATGCGGCCGAGGCGGGCCAGCCGGTGCCGCCGGAACCGATCCTGTTCCAGAAGGCCACGACCTGCATCGTCGGCCCCAACGACGACGTGATGCTGCCGCGCGGCTCGGAGAAGACCGACTGGGAAGTCGAACTCGGCATCGTCATCGGCACCCGCGCCCGCTACGTCACCCAGGACAAGGCGCTCGACCATGTCGCCGGCTACTGCGTGGTCAACGACGTGTCCGAACGCGCCTACCAGATCGAGCGCGCGGGCCAGTGGACCAAGGGCAAGTCGGCCGACACCTTCGGGCCGATCGGGCCCTGGCTCGTCACCAAGGACGAAATTCCCGATCCCCAGGCACTCGACATGTTCCTCGATGTCAACGGCCAGCGCCGCCAGACCGGCAATACGAAGACGATGATCTTCGGCGTGCGCCACCTCGTCAGCTACATCAGCGAATTCATGACGCTGCTGCCCGGCGACGTGATCGCGACCGGCACGCCGCCGGGGGTCGGGCTGGGCATGAAGCCGCCGCAGTTCCTGAAGGCGGGCGACGTGATGCGCCTGGGCGTCGCAGGCCTCGGCGAACAGCAGCAGCGCGTGGTGCCATTCGCCTGATCCGGCATCACATGGTGGCGCCGATCTGCCAGGGCACGAATTCGGCGTCACCATAGCCCAGCTGCTCGGACTTCGACCGACGGCCGGAGGCGATCTCGAGGATATGGGCAAAGATCTCGGCGCCCTTGTCCGCGATCGACACGCCGTCCAGCACGTCGCCGCAGTTGATGTCCATGTCGTCGATCATCCGCCGGTAGACGTCGGAATTGGTGGCCAGCTTGATCGACGGCGTCGGCTTGCAGCCATAGGCCGAGCCGCGGCCGGTGGTGAAGCACAGGATATTGGCCCCGCCTGCGACCTGGCCGGTCGCCGAGACCGGATCGTAGCCCGGCGTATCCATGTAGACGAACCCCTTGGCATCGACCGGTTCGGCATAGCGATAGACGCCGCGCAGCGTCGTCGTACCGCCCTTGGCGGCAGCGCCCAGCGATTTCTCCAGGATCGTCGTCAGCCCGCCGGCCTTGTTGCCGGGCGAGGGGTTGTTGTTCATCTCGCCGCCGTTGCGGGCGGTGTAGTCTTCCCACCACTTGATCAGCCCGACCAGCTTCTCGCCGATCTCGCGGGTCGCCGCGCGACGGGTCAGCAGATGCTCGGCGCCATAGATCTCCGGCGTTTCCGACAGGATCGCGGTGCCGCCGTGGCGGACCAGCAGGTCCACCGCCGCGCCCAGCGCCGGATTGGCCGTGATCCCGGAATAGCCGTCCGAGCCGCCGCATTGCAGCGCCAGCATCAGTTCCGAGGCCGGCACGGTTTCGCGCCGCGCCCGGTCGGCCACCGGCAACAGGTCCGCCAGCGCTGCCAGCCCCGCCTCGATCGACCGGCGCGTGCCCCCCTCCTCCTGGATGGTGAGGCTGCGGAAGGTCTCGCCCTCGGCGAGGCCGTATTCCTCCTTCATCCGGCCGATCTGGAAGACTTCGCAGCCCAGCCCGACCAGCAGCACCGCGGCCATGTTCGGGTTGCCGGCATACCCCCATTGCGTCCGCTTGAGCACGTCGAAACCCTCCCCCTTCGCGGCCATGCCGCAGCCGGTGCCATGCACCAGCGGGATGACGCCGTCGACATTGGGAAAGCGATCGAGCAGGCCCGAACGCTCGGCCGCCTGGGCGATGAAGCGCGCCACGGTGGCCGAACAGTTGACCGAGGTCAGGATGCCGACATAGTTGCGCGTCCCGACCCGCCCGTTGGCCCGGCGGTAGCCTTCGAAGGTCGCGCGCGCCTCGGGGGGCAGCAGGTTCGGGGCCTGCGCCTCGGCCGAGAAGGCGTAGTCGCGATCGAAGTCGCGCAGGGTCACGTTGTGCTCGTGCACCCAGTCGCCCGGCGCGATCGGCGCCGCGGCAAAGCCGATGATCTGGCCGAACTTGCGGATCGCCTCGCCCTCGGCGATCGCGACGACGGCGAGCTTGTGGCCGCGCGGCACGCGGGCACGTGCCGTGACCCCGGCGGCCTCGGCCCCCTGGTTCACCGTGTCGATCGCGACGGCAACGTTGTCGGCGGGGTTCAGGCGGATCGTGCGGGCGGTTGCCATGGAGTCCTCGTCAGGCTGGCTGGGCACGGAAAAGACGATAGGCGGCGACGGCGTTGGCGCCGAAAGCATCACGGGGCAGCAGTGCCTCGGCCGCGGCCTTGACGGCACCGTACTCGGCGGCCAGCAGACAGACCGGCCAGTCCGATCCGAAGATCAGCCGCCCGGGGCCGAACAGCCTGACCGCGTGCTCGACGAACGGCCGCAGCCGGTCGACATCCCAATCATGCCAGTCGGCCTCGGTCACCAGCCCCGAAATCTTGCACCAGACATTGGGGCAGTCGGCAAGGGCGGCCAGCCGTTCGGCCCAGACGTCGTCGAAGCCGGTGGCGATCGGCGGCTTGGCGGCATGGTCGAGGATGAAGCGCCCCTGCGGCAAGGCCCGGGCCGCGGCGACCGCGGCCGGGAGCTCGCGGGTGCGGACCAGCAGGTCGAAGGCGAGACCGCGGGCGAACACCGCCGCCAGGCCCCGCCGCACGTCGGCCCGCGACAGCCAGGCTGGATCGCCCTCGTCATGGACCTGGTGGCGGATGCCGACCAGCTTGGGCGCCATCAGGCGATCGAGCCGGGCGCCGACATCGGCCGCGGTCAGATCCACCCAACCGACGACACCGGCGATGAACGGATGGGCGGCCGCGGTGGCCAACATCGCCTCGGTTTCCGCCGTGCTGGACCTGCATTGCACGAGGATCGTCGCATCGATCCCGTGCGCCGCGATCAGCGGAACGAGGTCGTCGGGCCCATAGGGTTTGCGGATCGGCGCCAGTTCGGGCGCGGCCATCCACGGATACTCGGCCCGGCCCGGATCCCAGAAATGGTGATGGGCGTCGATCACCGGCGCGGTCATTGGTTTTCCTCCCGTCGGAGCAGTTTACATGAAACGTTTCATATGCATCAATAGCCGCATTGAAGGGGCGTTTTCGCGATGACGAAACGATTAGACCAGCCAGTCCGCCGTCGGGTACCGACGATGGTGGACGTGGCGCGCGCCGCCGGCGTGTCGCTTGCCACCGTGTCGGCGGCGATCAACGGCTCGGCCCCCGTCAGTGCCGAATTGAAGGCCCGCGTCCAGGCGGCGGTGGCAGAGGTCGGCTATCAGGTCAACGCGGTGGCGCGCAGCCTGAAGAAGGGCTCGACCGGCACCATCGGGCTGATGATCACCGACATCACCAACCCGTTCTTCACCAACGTCATCCACTCGATCCAGGACGCGGCCCATCGCCGCGGCTATTCGGTGATGCTGTGCTGTTCGGACGAGGACCCGGCCAAGGAGCGGCTGCATCTGCAACTGCTGATCGACCGGATGGTGGACGGGCTGATCATCGCCACCGCGGGCCATACCGACGAGTTGCACGCCCTGTGGCGATCGGGCCGCATTCCGATCGTCCTGATCGACCGGCTGATCGACGGCATCGATGCCGATGCCGTCATCATCGACAATGCGGCGGCGACCCGCGATGCCATCCGCCATCTGCTCGGCCTGGGCCACCGGCGCATCGGCATCATCACCGGCCGACGCGAGATTTCGACCAGCCGCGAGCGCTACGAGGGCTATTGCCAGGCGATGGTCGAAGCCGGCTTGCCGGTCGACGACGCCCTGATCGCGCCGGCGGTACGCTTCTCCTCGCAGGACGGCTACGGCGCGGCGATGAAGCTGCTGGCCTTGCCCGATCGGCCCACCGCGATCTTCGCCTCCAATAACCTGTCGGCGATCGGGCTGATGCGGGCGATCAAGGACATGGGGCTCACCTGCCCCGACGATGTCTCGGTCGCGTGTTTCGACGATTTCGACTGGGCCAATGTCTTCCACCCGCGGCTGACCACCGTCGCCCAGCCGACCCAGGCGATCGGGGTGCAGGCGACGACCATGCTGCTCGAACGGCTGAAGGACACCGCCGGCCCGCCGCGCGTCATCCGGCTGAAGGCGGAATTGCGCGTGCGCGACTCCTCGATCGTCCGTACCCTGTAGCCATCAGACAGAAGAGGCCAAACGCCCATGGACCTGTTGCTCGATTCCGCCACCACCCTTCCCGCCGACGGCACTTCGGGCGCCCTTGCCGGGCGCATCTGGCGCCCCGATGCCGGCGGCCCGTCGGTCGTGGCCCTCCGCGCCGACGGCGTGCATGACATCACCGCCGCCTTTCCGACGATGCGCGACCTGTGCGAATCCCCCGATCCCGCCGCCGCGCTGCGCGGCGCCGCGGGCGAACTGCTCGGCCCGCTGGATCCGATCCTGGCCAACACACCGGTCGACCGACGGGATCTTGCCAGGCCCTGGCTGCTGGCCCCCATCGACCTGCAGGCGATCAAGGCGGCAGGCGTCACCTTCGCCGTATCGATGCTGGAACGGGTGATCGAGGAGCGCGCCCGCGGCAATCCCGATGCCGCCGCCGCGATCCGGGCCGAGATCGTGCGGCTGGTCGGCGAAGACCTGTCGCGGCTGAAGCCGGGATCGCCCGAAGCCATGGCGCTGAAACAGACCCTGATCGACCAGGGCGCGTGGAGCCAGTATCTCGAAGTCGGCATCGGCCCGGACGCCGAGATCTTCACCAAATCGCAGGCGATGTCGGCCGTGGGTTCCGGCGCCGATGCCGGGCTGCACCCGAAATCGACCTGGAACAACCCGGAGCCGGAAGTGGTGCTGGTCGTCGCCTCCGACGGCCGCATCGTCGGCGCGACGCTCGGCAACGACGTCAACCTGCGCGATGTCGAGGGCCGCTCGGCGCTGCTGCTGGGCAAGGCGAAGGACAACAACGCGTCCTGCGCCGTCGGGCCATTCCTGCGCTTCTTCGACGCGACCTTCTCGCTCGACGATGTGCGCCAGACCCATGTCAGCCTGTCGGTCGACGGGCCGGAAGGCTTTCACCTCGACGGTGGCTCGTCGATCTCCAGGATCAGCCGCGATCCGGCCGACCTCGTCGCCCAGATGATCGGACCGCACCACCGCTACCCCGACGGTGCGGTGCTGTTCCTCGGCACGATGTATGCGCCGGTGCAGGACCGCGATGCGGCAGGCAAGGGTTTCACCCACCGGACCGGCGACATCGTGGCCGTCTCGGCGCCCAAGCTCGGCCGCCTCGTCAACCGCATGCGCCCCTGCGACGCATGCGAACCTTGGACCTTCGGGGTGGGCGCGCTGATGCGCAACCTGGCTGGCCGCGGCCTGCTGCGCTGAGCCGCCGGCCAATTCCGCTTGTCGCCAAACAAACGTTTGGCTAAGTTTCCTCCGACAACAATGGAGGAAACCCTTGAAGCTGCATCCCCTCGGGCTGGTGGCGGGCGCCGTGCTGGCGCTTGCCGCCGGCAGCATGCCGGCACGCGCGCAGATTTCGGACAACGTGGTCCGGATCGGCGTGCTGAACGATCAGTCGTCGGTCTATGCCGATACGTCGGGGCTGGGCTCGGCTGCGGCCGCCGAACTGGCTGCCGCCGCGCTCAAGAACACCGTGGCCGGCGCCAGGGTCGAAATCGTCACCGCCGACCACCAGAACAAGGTCGACCTGGGTTCGACGCTGGCCCAGCGGATGTATGACAACGACAAGGTCGACGTCGTCGTCGACATCGCCAATTCGGCGATCTCGCTGGCAGTCCAGGAAATCGCGCGCAGCCGGGGCAAGGCGGTGCTGCATGTCGGTTCGGCCCATGCCGACCTGTTCGGCAAGGGCTGCTCGGACACCTCGGCCCTCTGGCTCTACGACACCTACGCACTGGCCCAGGGCCTGGCCCGCGCCATCTACGCCCAGGGCGGCGACAGCTGGTTCTTCATCTCGGCCGACTACGCCTTCGGCAAGGCGATGGAAGAGGAGGTCGGCGGCATTCTCGAAAGCCTCGGCGGCAAGGTGGTCGGGCGCGTCCGCCACCCGGTCAACACGACCGATTTCTCGTCCTACCTTCTCGCCGCGGAAACCTCGAACGCCAAGGTCATCGCGCTGGCCAATGCCGGCGGCGATACCGCCAACGCGATCAAGCAGGCGGCCGAATTCCAGCTGGCCCAGCGCGGCCGCAAGTTCGCCGCCCTGGTGTTCTACCTGCATACGGCCAAGTCGATCGGCGCGGAAACCGCGCAGGGCCTGCAGTTCCTGACCGGCTACTACTGGGACCGCAACGACGCCAGCCGGGCCTTCGCGCGGGATTTCGGGGCGAAGATGAAGGGCAAGATGCCCAGCCAGATCCAGGCCGGCGTCTATTCGGCGGTGCATCACTATCTGCGCGCGATCGACGCGGCCAGGACCGACGAGGCCCGGGCCGTGCTGCGGCAGATGAAGGCGATGAAGGTCGACGACTTCTACGCCCCCGGCGCCACGCTGCGCGAGGACGGCCGCCTGCTCAACGACATGTTCCTGGCCGAGGTCAAGTCGCCAGCCAGGATCAAGGGCGAATGGGACATGCTGGAAATCCTGCGCACCGTCCCGGCGGCCGAGATCGTCCGCCCGCTCGACAAGGGCAATTGCCCACTGGTCAAAGCGGGCTGAGGGTGAAGTCGTAGGTGGCGAGATCGAAGGGCACCGCGCTGGTCCGGCCATCGGGCATCGGACCGGCCGGCTGGCCGACGAACGGCACGATCAGCGAATTCTTGACCCCGAACACCGCGTCGGAATCGAGATAGGTGTCGCCGGCCATGAACAGATGGGTGACGATCGGCTTGTAACCCTCGGCCGAGACGATGAAGTGGATATGCGCCGGACGGTAGGGATGCCGCCCGGTCGCATTCAGCATCACGCCGACCGGCCCGTCCGTCGGAATCGGATAGGAAACCGGGCGGATGGTGCGGAACCACCAGCGCCCCTCCGCATCGCTGCGGAATTTGCCGCGCAGCCGCATCTCGCCGCGCTCGGGCCGCTGGACATCGTAGAAGCCTTCATGATCGGTCTGCCAGACATCGAGCTGGACGCCGGCGATCGGCCGGCCGTCGACATCGACGGTGCGGCCCGCCACGAAGGCCGGTTCACCCGGCTCGCCGGCGGCGATGTCCTCGCCGTTCTGCCGCTCGGGTGCGCCGCCGATATAGAACGGGCCGAACACCGTGGTCTCGGTGGCGCCGGCCGGCAAGCGATGATTGATCGCGTCGACCAGCATCGAGACGCCGAGCGTGTCGGAAAGCAGGATGAATTCCTGGCGCTTGTCGTCGCATTTCTGGCCCGTCGCGGTCAGGAACTGGATCGCCTGGAACCACTCGGCCTCGGTCAGTTCGACCTCCCGCACGAAATCGTGCAGATGGCGGACCAGCGCGGTCATCAGCGTGCGCAGGCGCTCGTCCTTCGTGCCGGCCAGCTTGGCCAGCACGGCATCGGTCAGTTCGTGTTCGGACAGATTGCGCATGGTTCCTCTTCAGGCGGGCCGGGTGCCGGCATAGGCCGCGTCGAGCAGGCGGCGGATGCCGTCGCGGGTCACGGGTTGCGGATTGTAGTACGGATTCTGGCTGGCGATGTCGGCGGCGCGGTCGAGATCCTCGGCCTTCATGCCGATATCGCGCAGGGCGACGGGGGCACCGAGGGCAAGGTTGAGATCATAGAGCGCCCGCGCCGGATCGTCGGCGCCCAGGGCGCGGGCGATCCGGCGCATCGCTTCCGGCGCGGCATCACGGTTATAGGCGACGACATGGCTCAGCACGATCGCATGGGTCTCGGCATGCGGCAGGCCGAAGCTGCCCCCCAGCGTGTGGCAGAGTTTGTGATGCAGCGCCATGCCGACCGCGGCCAGCACGCTGCCGGCCAGCCAGGCACCGTAGAGCGCGTCGCCGCGGGCCGCGATGTCGGCCGGCGTCGCCACTACCTGTGGCAGGCTGCGCCCGAGTGCGGCGATGCCCTCCTCCGCCAGCAGCGAGGTGATCGGGTTGGCATCCTGGGCGTAGAGCGCTTCGACGCAATGGGCGATCGCGTTGACGCCGCTGGGGGCGGACACCTTGGCCGGCAGGCCGACGGTCAGCGCCGGGTCGTAGACGACCGTGCGCGGCAGCACGCGCGGATCGCGGCCGGTCCGCTTCAACCCGCCCTCGGTCAGGCCATAGATCGGCGTCATCTCCGAGCCGGCATAGGTCGTCGGCACGGCGATGACCGGCAGGCCGGAATCGAGCGCGATGGCCTTGCCCAGCCCGACGGTCGACCCGCCGCCGATCGCGACGGCGCAATCGGCACCCAGGCGGCGGGCCTCGTCCTGGGCGGCGCGCGCCACCTCGATCGGCACATGCATGACGGCCCGGGGATAGACCCCGGCGGCGCGATTACCCAGCCGGGCGGCCAGTGCCTCGGCCTGGGCGGCCTGGCCGGGCGTCGACAGGATCAGGGCGCGGGCGGCGCCGAGCCGGGCCACTTCGTCGGGCAGCCGGTCGAGGCTGCCGGGGCCGAAGACGACGCGCGGCGAAACATGGTCAAAGGTAAAGTCCACGCTCTCTCCTATCCGTCCAGGCGGCGCCGGACCGGGAACAGCTCGATGCCCCAGCGGCTTCGAATCTCGCCCCACAGCCCGCCGCGGGTGGTCAGCATGACCAGGATCGCCAGCGCGCCAAAGGCGATCATATAGGCGGCACCGAAATCGGCGAGATATTCGCGCAGCAGGAAATACAGGATGCAGCCGAGGATCGGTCCTTCGATCGTGCCGATTCCCCCGATGACGACGATGAACACGATCATCACCGACCAGTTGATCGACACCGCGGCATCGGGCGACAGGCGCAGCTTGGTCAGGAAGATCAGTCCGCCGACAAGCCCGGCCCCACCGGACGCCGCGACATAGACCCAGGTCTTCACCCGCCGCACCGAGATGCCCGCAGCCTCGGACGCCGGCTCGCTGTCGCGCAGCGCGGTCAGGGCCAGGCCCCAGCGCGAGCGCAGCAGGGCATAAAGCCCGACGACGGCCCCGATGCCGGCAAGACCGGCGATCCAGAAGGCCAGCGCCTCGCGCCACCAGGGATCGATCGCCCGCATCGTCGCGGTGATCGAAATGCCGGAGCCGCCACCCAGCCACGACCAGTTGGCAAAGATCAGCCGCCAGCATTCGGCCATGATCCAGGTGCCGACGGCAAAATAGGCGCCGTTCAGCCTGAACAGCAGGCGCGACATCGGCCAGGCGACCAGGGCCGACAGCGCCGCGCCGATCGGCAGCGCCAGATAGGGGCTCAGCCCCAGCCGGTAGGCGAACAGCACCAGCGCGTAGCCGCCGATGCCGATGAAGGCCTGCTGGCCGAACGACACCAGCCCGCCATAGCCGGCCAGCAGGTTCCACAGTTGCGCCAGGGCGAGGAAGCAGAGCATCTCGACGCCGGTGCGCAAGGTGTCGGACCCCGCCCAGAACGGCATCGAGGCAAGGATTGCCGCCGCAATCAGGGAAAGGGTTGCAACCCGGTCGGGCCGCGAAGCCTTGAGCGCGCCTTGCCGGATCGCGGTCATCTCAGGCATCCCGGGTCTTGGGGATCAGGCCGCGCGGCTGGACGGCCAGGATCAGCAGGAAGACGGCATGGCCGAACAGGATGCCCCAGCCGGGATCGACGCGGAAACCGATCGCCTGGGCCAGCCCCAGGATGACCCCGCCGGCCAGCGTGCCCCACAGCGACCCCATGCCGCCGATGATCACGGCCTCGAAGGCAAACAGCAGTTGCGGCGGGCCGAAGGCCGGGTCGAATACCGTGCCGATGCCGAACAGCACCCCGGCCACGGCCATCACCGCGAAGGCCAGCGCCATGGCCAGCGCGTAGAGGTGGCGATTGTCGTATCCCATCAACTGGACGATCTCCTGGTCGTCCGACACCGCCCGGAAGGCCCGGCCCAGCGCGCTGCGCGCGAACAGGGCCTCGAGGCCGGCGATGACGGCGACCGCCAGGCCGAAGGTGATCAGCGGGAACCATCCGACCGCGAGACCGTCGCCGAGCCGCAGCCCGGCCGCGGTCAGCCCGCCGGCATCGAGGCGGCGGGAATCGGCGGAGAAGACTTCCAGCAGGCCGTTCTGGATGATCACCGACAGGCCGAAGGTGATCAGCAGCGCCGGCATGATGTCGCGCCCGACCGCGCGGTTGAGCAGCAGCCGCTGGACTCCATAGCCGACGATCGCCATGACCGGGACGACGACGATCAGGGCGGCCAGCGGATGCAGCCCCAGCGTGGTCATGCAGATCAGCGCCAGGTAGGCGGCCAGGACGATGAAATCGCCATGCGCAACATTGACCAGCCGCATCACCCCGAAGGCCAGCGACAGCCCGACGGCCATCAGCGCGTACTGGCCGCCAAGCATCACGCCCTGAAGCAGGGTATCGATCAGGTTCAGCATGGTCAGTGCAGCCCGAAATAGGCGGTCGAGATCTGCTCGCGCGTCAGGCTCGCCGCCGGCCCCGAAAGCGAGACGCGGCCCTCCTGAAAACAGTAGAGCCGGTCGGCCGCAGCCATCGCCTGGCCGATGTCCTGCTCGACCACCACGATGGCCGTGCCCGCCTTGCAGATACGCGGAAACACCGCGTAGATGTCGCGGATGACGGTGGGGGCGAGGCCGAGCGAGAGTTCGTCGCAGAGGAGGAGGCGGGGATTGCTCATCAGCGCCCGACCGATTGCCACCATCTGCTGCTGCCCGCCGGACAGCGCCGTCGCCGGGCTGCTTCGGCGTTCGGCCAGGATCGGGAACAGGTCGTATATCGCCTCGAGCGTCCATTGCCCCCGGCTGCCGGCCGTGCCGATGCGCAGGTTCTCCTCGACGGTCAGGCTGGGGAACAACCGCCGCCCCTCGGGCACCAGCGCCAGGCCAAGCCCGACCAGGCGGTGCGGCGCGATGCCGCCGATCGCCGCGCCGTCCAGGCGCACGGCCTCGGCCTTGGCCGCGACCAGCCCGACCAGCGCCTTCAGGAACGTCGACTTGCCGGCACCATTGGCGCCGATGATCGCGACGACCTCGCCGGCGGCCACGGCGAGGTCGATGCCGTAGAGCGCCTGGAAATCGCCATAGAAGGCGGTAAGCTCGCGGGTTTCCAGCAGCGCGCTCATGCCTCGATCCCCATGTAGACCTCGCGCACTTCGCGCGAGGCCATCACCGCGTCCGGCAGGCCTTCCTGCAGCAGCCGGCCGAAATTGATCACCACCAGCCGGTCGACGACGCGTAGCAGCGCGCGCACCACATGCTCGATCCAGACGATGGAGACGCCGTCGCGGCGCAGGTCGTTGATCGTGTCGGTCAGCGCCATCGCCTCGTCGTCGGTCAATCCGCCTGCAATCTCGTCGAGCAGCAGCAGGCGCGGCCGGCTCGCCATCGCGCGGGCGAGTTCGAGACGCTTGCGATCGAGCAAGGTCAGCGACCCTGCCAGCCGGTCGGCCTTGGCGATCAACCCGGTCCGCTGCAGCACGTCGCGGCAATGCGCCGACGCCACGGCCTCGGCCATGCCGCCACCGAACACCGCCCCGACCAGCAGGTTCTCGTAGACGGTCATGCCGACGAAGGGATGCGGGATCTGGAACGAGCGGCCGATGCCCTGCCGGCAGCGGGCCGAGGGATCGAGGGCGGTGATGTCGCGACCGTCGTAGAACACCCGGCCGCTATCGGGCCGCAGATGGCCGGTGATCAGGTTGAACATGGTCGACTTGCCCGCGCCGTTGGGGCCGAGAATGCCGAGCGCCTCGCCCGGGGCGAGCGACAGCGAGAGATCGTCGGTGACGCGCAGTGCGCCGAACGATTTCCCGACCCGGTCGAGGCGCAGCAGCGCGGACATCAGCCGATCGGCTTCAGCGTGTCGGCCACCGGGATCGCGGGGGCCTGCGAATTGTCGACGATGACGAGATCGTAGCGATACTTCGCCCCTGCCGCCGTCCGCCGCCACTGCCCGCCGACCAGCGGCGTCTTGGCCACGTTGCGGACCGGCCCCTTGCCCCAGGCGACCGGACCGACGATGGTGTCGACCGCAGTCGCGGCGATGGCATCGCGGATCGCGGCCGCCTGGCCGACATCTCCGGCCTTCTTCAGGGCCGCCGCCGCCACCTCGAACAGGGCGTGGGCGAAGCCCAGCGGCTGGGTCCATTGCTTGCGCGTCTCGGCCTCGTAGCTGTCGGCCAGCTCGCGCGCGGTCTGGCCGCTCAACGTCGACTTGAACGGATGGTTCGGGGTCCACCACACCTCGGTCGACAGGCCGTCGCCGTTGTCGCCCAGCGCCTCGACCGCGGCCGGAAACAGCAGCGCCTTGCCGACACTGGCAATCTTGGGCCGGAAGCCCTTCTGCGCGGCCTGGTTCCAGAACGTGGTGAAATCGGGCGGGATCGGCACGCCGGTCAGGATCTCGACCCGGCCATCCCGGAACCGCTGGATCTGCGCCGAAAAATCGGCGGTGAGGTTCTGGTAGCGGCCGGGATCGACCGTCTGATAGCCCGCCTTCGCCAGGACGGGCGGAAAGCCGAGCGTGGCATCGCCCCAGGCATTGCCGTCGCCGTCATTGGGGAACAGGCCACCGACCACCTTGTTGGTGGGCAGGCTGTTCCACATCGAGGTGAACGTGCCGATGATGTCCTCGAGGCCCCAGAAGAAATGATAGGTCCAGTCGAAGCCCTTGTCGGGCTTCGCGCCGCGGCCGAAGAACCAGGGCTGCCAGGGCGCGACCGTCGAGATGCAGGGCTTGCGTTCCAGCTCGCATTGATCGGCCACCGGGTTGGTGGTTTCCGGGGTCGAGGAGACGAGGATGAGGTCGACCTTGTCCTTCAGGATCAGGTCGGCGGCGACGTCGGCGGCGCGCGCCGGATTCGACGCGCTGTCCTTGATGACGATCTCGACAGGGAAAGCCTTGCCGCCGATCTCGAGCCCCTTGGCCCACAGCTTGCGCATCTGCCCGACGACGAACACGTCGGTTTCCGCGAACAGCGCCAGCGGGCCGGTGCGCGGGGTGACGAGACCGATCTTGATGGTGCGGGTCGACTGCGCGAACAAGCCTGTCGTCCAACCCGCCGTTCCCACCGCTGCCGCCGCCTGCAGCAGACGGCGCCGTCCGATTTTCCTGGCCATGATCTTCCCTCCCGTTTCTTTTTGAAGTTTCACCGCCGATAGAACGGCGGGATCTGAGCATCGACATTGACCCAGACCGATCGGGCCTCGGTGTAGTCGCGCATTGCCTCGAACCCCATTTCGCGGCCATAGCCCGACTGGCCGACGCCGCCGAAGGGCGAGCCCGGATTGACCCGCTTGTAGCAATTTATCCAGCACATGCCGGCGCGGATGCCGCGGGCCATCCGATGAGCACGGGCGAGATCCCGGGTCCACAGACCGGATCCCAGGCCGTAGTCGGTGCCGTTGGCGATCGCGAGCGCCTCGTCGTCGGTCTCGAAGGTCAGGACGGTGACGAAGGGGCCGAACACCTCCTCCTGCGCGACGCGGTCCGACGGCTTGGCCCGCACCACCGTCGGCAGCACGTAGCACCCTGCCGCCAGCGCCGGATCGGGCGGCGCCATGCCGCCGGCGAGGATGTCGCCGCCCTGCTCGACCGCGGTCCGAACATAGGCCATCACCCGATCGCGATGCAGCGTCGAGGTCAGGGGCCCCATCTCGGTCGCCGGGTCGAGCGGATCGCCGACCCGGATCGAACGGGCGAGCGCGATGAAGCGATCGAGGAATTCGGCCGCGATCGAGCGGTGCAGGATCAGCCGCGAGCCGGCGATGCAAGCCTGGCCCTGGTTGTGGAAGATCGCCCAGGCCGCGCCGTTCACCGCCGCGCCGATATCGGCGTCGGCGAAAACGATGTTGGCCCCCTTGCCGCCGAGTTCGAGCTGCACGCGCTTCAGGTTGCCCTGCGAGGCGGCGACGATCCGGCGGCCGGTGGCGGTCGAGCCGGTGAAGGCGATCTTGGCGACGTCCGGATGTTCGGCAAGGCGCTGCCCGGCGGTATGACCATAGCCCGGAACGATGTTGACGACCCCCCGGGGGAACCCGACCTCGGCCATCAGTTCGGCGATGGCGAGCGTCGACAGCGGCGTGATCTCGGACGGCTTCAGCACCACGGTATTGCCCGCGGCCAGCGCCGGCCCCATTTTCCAGCTGGTGAACATCAGCGGGAAGTTCCAGGGCACGATCTGGCCGACGACGCCGAGCGGCGCCCGGTCGACATAGTTCAGGAACCCCGCCTCGACCGGGACGACCGTCCCCTGGTGCTTGTCGGCCATCCCGCCGAAATAGCGAAAGCAGGCCGCGGTGCGCGGCACGTCGAGGAAACGCGAATCGCGGATCGGATGGCCGGTATCGAACGATTCGAGCCGGGCCAGCCGCTCGGCATTGGCTTCGATCGCATCGGCGAGCTTCAGCAGCAGGCGGCCCCGATCGGCTGCCGCCATCGCCGACCAGGCCGGGAACGCGCGCCCCGCCGCCGCGACCGCGCGGTCGACATCGGCGGCCCCCGCCTCGGCGATGCGGGTGATCAGGCCGTTGTCGTGCGGCGACAGCACGTCGATCGCGGCGCCGTCGGCAGCGTCGACGAAATCACCGTCGATGAACAGCTGGCGGCGCAAATCTTCCCTGGCGGGGGGAGCGACCCTCCCCCCGGTTGCCGGTTCGGCCATGACTAAGCTCCTGGTGCTAGAATTCGACCGGATAGGGCGGCAGTTCACCGCGCTCGTAACGCTGCGGCAGGTCCGGGGTGACATTCTCCCAGACATAGAGCATCGAACGCTTGGTCGAATAGCCCTGGTGGCGGATATCGGCCGGCATGGCGGCAACGTCGCCGGCCCGCATCGTCACCCGGGCGCGCGGCGCCCCGGTATTCTTGTCGGCGACGTCCCAGACGATCTCGTCGGACAGCTGGATGAACCATTCGACCCGATCGTTGCCGTGGAAGACCGGCAGAATGTATTCCTCGGTCGTCGGGCAGGCCAGCGACGCCTTGCACACCGCCGTCACCGACGGATTCCAGGTCACGTCGGAGCGGCTGAGGTACTTGAACAGGTTGAAGGCGTGCAACTGGTCGCGGAAGCCCGGCTCGGCCTCGATCTCCGGCTCGTCCTGCGGCACGTCGGCGAAGGCGCGATTGACCGGCATGTCGTCGCGCAGCGGCGAATCGCCGGGCAGGCCGGGCATGCGCTTTGTCGCGATGCGCGTGCGCTCGATCGCCTCGATGTTCTCGCCCTGCTTGACGCCGAAGGCGCTACCGGTCTCGACCGGGGCGGCGAACGGGTCGAAGCCCTCGTTTACCCAGTCGCGCAGGATCGCCTTGAATGTCGCCATGATGATGGGCGTGTCGAAGCGCTCGGTGTAGTCGACCCCGGCCTCCGACATCACGCCGTTGAAGGTGCCGGCATAGAAATCGACCTGGCCGTAATGGTTGCGGGTGCCGATGACATGGTCGAAATTGACCCAGCCGTAGAAGAAGCCCCAGGCGACGTCGCGCATCATCGCGCGCAGGAACGCGTCGGCAGGCATCTGGTGCGACCGGGTCTGGCCCTTGGCGGGCCAGCGGATGGTGACAAAGTATTCGTCGCGCGACAGTTCGAACTGTCCGAGGGTGAAGCGGCGATAGCCGTTCAGGTTGCTCGGCTCGGTCGCGACGACCTGGGCAAGGGCTGCGGACATGGTTTCCTTCCTCTCCCGTCAGTGCAGGCAGATCTCGCGCCACTTCTGGACGCTCAGATCGCCCAGCATGGTCTGCTGCATGATCACGCCGAGCTTGATCGCCTCGAAGCGATAGGCGCTGCCCGCCGGCAGCAGGGCCTGGTGGCCGCGCTTCAGGCGGATGCGCCCCATACGGCGGCCCTGGGGGGCGTCGCCGGCCAGCACCGCACCGGGGTGGTCCTCGGCGGGCGGGCGGTCCAGCTTGATGAACTCGATCGTGATCTCGCCGTCCATGCAGACCGCGAACTCGTCATGCCCGCAGGCAAACCAGGGCGAGATGCCTTCGGCCCGCATCACCTCCTGGACATAGTCGAGGTTCTTGGCGACGACGACGCGCTCATAGGGCGCCGATCTGGTCGCCACCTCGAAGATGTTGGAAAAGACATAGTGCCTGGCGTCACCGGTGACGATTTCGACGCTGCCCTTCTGGTAATCGGACAGCGAGCCGAAGAAGGTGGGCGCGTGGCTCATCCTGACTTCCTCCCGTTTTGTTGACGGGAAGGGTACGGAGATCGCGATTTCCCAACAATCCGGCAATCCCCGAACCGGTCGTTCGGGGATCGCGAACAATCCGACGGCGCGCGTCAGCGACCTCTCAACCCCGGCGCCGTGGCGCCTGGTCGGTGACGACGTCGTCGTGCGGCAGGAAGCCGTTGGTGATCAGCACCCTGTCCCAATGGGGCTCGCCGCGGAACTTCTTCTGGATGAAGTCGACGAACAGGCGAACCTTCAGCGTATAGCGATGCGTCTCGGGATAGACCGCGGTCAGCCAGTAGGACGACAAGCGATAGCCGTAGAGGACGGGGGTGAGCCGCCCCGCGACGATGTCGTCGGACGCCGCGATCGTCGGGATGCACACGACGCCGGCGCCCGACAGCGCGTATTCCTTGAGCAGATGCACGCTGTTCGACCGCAGATTGGCCGGCAGGTCGATTTCGATCTTCTGCTTGCCGCGCCAGAACTGCCAGTGGTCGCGGGTGGGATAGCGGGCATAGACGCCGACGCGGTGGCGCAACAATTCCTCCGGCCGCCGCGGCATGCCGTTGCGCGCGACATATTCGGGCGAGGCGAGGAACAGCCGGCGGATCGGAAACAGCCGCGCGGCCACCAGCACGTCGAGGGCGGGGTCGAAGATCTGCAGCGCGACGTCGTAGCCCTCTTCGACCGGGTCGACGACGCGATCGTTGACCACGATGTCGAGCATGATGTCGGGGTATTGCTCCTGGTATTCGCGCAGCACCAGGGACAGGTGTCCCAGCGCGAATCCGGGCAGGACATGCAGGCGCAGCGTGCCTTTCGGCGTGCCCTTGACGTCGCGCATCTGGTCGGTCAGGCCGTCGAGGCGCGCGACCAGTTCCGCACACTCCTTGAAATAGGCCGCGCCGATCTCCGACAGCTTGACCGAGCGCGTGGTCCGGTGGAACAGCGGCGCGTCGATGAATTCCTCGAGCTGCTTGACGCGCTGGGTCACCACCGACTTCGCCACGCCGAGATGGCGCGCCGCCTCGGCAAAGCTTTCCTTCTCTGCCACCCTGACGAAAGCCTGGATGCTGAGAAAGCGATCCATTCCGACGGTCCCCCCTTTGTTGCCCGACCTTACGCCAGGCCCGGCTTTCCGGCTAGACTTGTCCCGGAAGCCATGGGGAAAGAGCAATGATCGCCGCCGAGATACCAGCACCCTCGCTCGAATTCGTCTTCGCCGCCCGGATCGAGATCGGTACGCCACAGGAAATGGGCCAGGTCGCGCTGGGCCGCCGCCGGGTCATACCGATCCTGGGGGGACGGTTCGACGGCCCGCGCATCGCGGGCCGTGTCGTACCCGGCGGCGCCGACTGGCAGCTGATCCGGGCGGACGGCGTCGCCGTCGTCGAGGCGCTCTATACCCTCGAAGCCGCCGACGGTACGCTGATCTATATCCGCAATGTCGGCATGCGTCATGGGCCGCCCGAGGTGATCGCCAGGCTCGCCGCGGGTGAGACGGTCGATCCCACCACCTATTATTTCCGGGCCGCACCGGTCTTCGAAGTCGCGTCCGGTCCGCATGACTGGCTGACCCGCAGCCTCTTCGTCGCGCAGGGCCAGCGCCTCGCCGACGCCGTGCTGCTGCGCGTCTATGCGGTTACCTGAGCGATGGCGGCGATGATTCCCGCCCCGCTGGTCGCGTGCAACGGTGCGGCCATTCCCGATTTCGGCCTGGGCACCTGGCGGCTGCGCGACGACGTCGCTGCCGGGATGACCGAGGCGTCGCTGCGCCTGGGCGTCCGGCATATCGATACGGCGCGGCTCTACGAGAACGAGGTCGCCGTGGGCCGCGGCATCCGCGCCTCCGGGGTGCCGCGCGAGCAGATCTTCGTCACCTCGAAGATCCCGCCCGGCGCCCTCAAGGCCGACGCCGTCAGGCGCGAGGCCGAGGCATCGCTGCGCGAACTCGATATCGGCTATCTCGACCTGCTGCTGGTCCACTGGCCGAATGCGTCGATCCCGCTGAAGGAGACGCTGGGCGCCTTCGCCGCGCTGAAACGGCGCGGCCTGATCCGTCATATCGGGGTCTCGAATTTCACCACGAAGCTGATCGAGGAGGCTGTCGCCGCCTGCCCCGAGCCGATCGTGACCAATCAGGTCGAGTATCACCCCTATCTCGACCAGTCCAAGGTCCTGGCGGCCTGCCGCCGGCACGGCATGTCGCTGACCGCCTACAGTCCGCTGGCCCGTGGCCGCATCGCCGAGGATGCGACGATCCGGGCGATCGCCAGGGCGCATAACCGCACCCCGGCCCAGGTCGGCCTGCGCTGGCTGGTCCAGCAGCCCGACGTCATCGCCATTCCGCGTTCTTCCCGCGAAGGCAGGCTCGCCGAAAACTTCGGCATCCACGACTTCGCGCTGGCGCCCGAGGAAATGACGCGGATCGCCAGCCTGGCCCATCCCCGGGGCCGCGACACGGACCCGGCCGGCTGGGCGCCGGTCTGGGACTAGCGCTCAGTTCATCCGGTCGGGCAGCCAGAGCGCGATCATCGGGAAGGCGATCAGGATCGCCAGCCGGATCAGGTCGGTGACGATGAACGGGATCACCCCCTTGAAGATGGTGGTGAAGTCGACGTCGGGCACGACGCTCTTGATGACGAAGACGTTCATGCCGACCGGCGGATGGATCAGGCCGAGTTCGACCGTCATCACGATGATCACGCCGAACCAGATCGGGTCGAAACCCAGGGCTGTAACGACCGGGAAGATGATCGGCACCGTCAGGATGATCATCGCCATCGCATCCATCAGGCAGCCGAGGATCAGGTACATCACCATGATCAGCAGCAGCACGCCGTAGGGTCCGATGCCCAGGCCGGTCATGAACTCGGTGACCTTCTGCGGCGTCTGCGTGATCGTCAGGAAATAGCCGAACAGCAAGGCGCCGATCAGCACCGTGAAGACCGCGGCGGCCGTGCGCGTCGCCTGCAACAGCGCCGCCTTGATGCCCTGCCCCGACAGGCGGCGGCGTAGCACGCCGATGATGAAGGCGCCCGCCGCCCCCATGCCGCCGGCCTCGGTCGGGGTGAACAGCCCGCCATAGAGCCCGCCGATTACGAAGATGAACAGGAGCACCGGCGACCACACGTCGCGGATCGCCCCGGCACGATCCTTCCAGGTGGCACGCGGACCGGCGGGCAGGAAGCCCGGCTTGACCCGGCCGATGATCCCGATGGTGATCATGTACATGGTGATGGCGAGCAGGCCGGGCAGCACGCCGGCCATGAACAGCTTGCCGATATCCTGCTGCGTGATGATGCCGTAGACCGCCAGGACGGTCGATGGCGGCAGCATCGCGCCCAGGGTGCCGCCGGCGGCGATCACTCCCGTCGCGAACGATTGGGGATAGCCGTAGCGGCGCATTTCAGGGTAGGCGACGGTCGAGAACGTCGCAGCGGTGGCAACCGACGAGCCCGAGATTGCGGCAAACCCGCCGCAGGCGCCGATCGTGGCGATGCCCAGCCCGCCCTTGAAATGCCCGACGAAGGTGTTGACCGCCCGGAACAGTTCGCGGCTGATGCCGGCATTGGAGACGAAAGCCCCCATCAGCAGGAACATCGGAATGACGCCGAAGGTGTAGTCGGTGACGGTGCGCATCGAAGTCTGGCCGATCAGCTTCATCGCCGGGCCCCAGCCGACGATGTAACCGAAGCCGGTCACGCCGACGAGGCCCATCGCCATGCCGACCGGCACACGCAGCAGCATCATCACGAACAGGGAAACGAAGCCTATGATGGCGACGGCATCGGTGCTCATGGACAGTCTCTCACTCCACCGTCTTGGGCTTGTGATCGTCTTCGATGTCTTCGGGATGGAAGATCAGACGATAGGTGCGGATGGCGATCAGCAGGCAGGCCGAGACGTCGCCCGCCCAGGCGACGGCGAAGAACGGCCAGGTCGGCAGATGCAGGTCGTAGGTCAGCACGTTGTCGGCGCGGGTCTGCGCGACCTTGTCGAAAAGCATGATGGTCTGGACCGTGACGACGAACAGCAGCACCAGCGTCGCGAACACGTCGATCGCCCGCTTGGCCCGTGGCCCCACCGCCGACCAGAGCAGATCGACCGTGATATGGCCGCCACGGTAGCTCGTCGCGGCAATGCCCCAGAAGATCAGGATGCCGAGCAGGAGGCGGCCGAAATCGTAGGCATCGGGGATCTGCGCGTTGAAGAAATAACGCAGCATCACTGCGATGAAGGTATTGGCAGCGACGAGGCCGACGAAGATCGCCGCGATCAGTTCGATCCCGTCGATGAAACGATCCATGGCATTGCGTGCGGTCACGCCTGCCCCTCCCCTGATCTGGTTGCCGCGGCGCCTGACGACGCCGCGGCGATCACGATGCCGGCGTCAGAGACCGGCCTTGTATTTGGCAACCGACTCCTTGAGTTCGGCAGCAATCTCGTCGGGGTTGCCGCCGGTCTTGCGCACGCCATCGGCCCACAGCTTGTTCAGCGGCTCGATCGCGGTGCGCCACTGACCAAGCTGCTCGGGCGTCAGCTTGATCATCTCGTGGCCGGACATGTTGCGGATGCGATCGCGGCCCGACGCCTCGAAATCCGCCCAGGGCGTCGCCACCCGGACCGCCCAGTCATTGTTGCAGTGGTCGTCCATCACCTTCTTCTGGGCGGGTGACATGCCGTCGTACTTCGCCTTGTTCATGACCCAGACGAAGGTCGTGGCGTAGAGCGGGGCGTCGAGGTGATACTTCACCACCTTGTCGATGCCGAACAGAATCACCGATCCCCAGGGAAAGGTGATCGCGTCGGCCACGCCACGCTCCAGCATGTCGCGCGATTCAGGGGCCGAGGCCTGGACGTTGGTGCCCCCGAGCAGGGTGACCATCTGGCCGATCGTCGCATTGGCCGGCCGCACCTTGAGCCCCTTGATGTCGTCGGGCGTGACCACCTTCTTGCGGGCATGGATCGCCCCGGGATCGTGGATGAATGCCATGCAGAAATGCACGTCCTTCATCTCGGCCGCCGCATACTTGCGGTACCAGGCGTCGAGCGCGGCGGTGCCGTTCTTGGCGTCGGCAAAGGTGAATGGAAGTTCGCCGGCCGCGATGATCGGGAAGCGTCCGGGCTGATAGCCCGGGTTGACATAGGTCACGTCGGCGATGCCGTCGCGCGCCATGTCGTAGTGGTCGAACGCCTTGCCGAGTTGCTCGGCCGGGAACAGCGCCGAGGTGATCGTGCCGCCCGACGCCTTCTGGATCGACGCGGCCCAGGCCTGCATCGATCCCTGCAGCGGATGCGACGGCGGCACCCAATGGGAGAGCTTGAGCTGGACGGGCTTGTCCTGCGCCATCGCCAGGCCGGCCAGGGCTGTCGTGGACAGGGCGGCGGCCAACACCGCCGACAATGCGACTGTACGCTTGATCATTGTTTCCTCCCTCGTTGGCACCTCTATCGGGTGCCGTGGCTTAGTTGTTCAAGCTCAAATCGTTATACTCCATGACAAACCTGCCGTCACCTCAGGCGGCGACGGTTTTCTGTCCCAGCCGTTCCACGCCGGCGATCACCTGGACCAGACGGTCGCCTTCCGGATCGGCGGTCGCGGCCAGCCGCGCCTGCATCACCGCATCGGCGAAATGGCGCCTTGGCAGGCGGCCGGCCAGCATCGGCTCGACGATGCCATCGACCAGCAGGCGCCAGTTCTCGCGACCGCGCTTCCAGGTGTCGCCATAGCCGCGCAACAGGGCCGCGGCCTCGATCACTTCCCTGGCGGCGGCGGCGTCGACCGCCTGGACACGGTCGACCAGGGCCAGCCAGTCGACGATCCAGCGCTGCTCCTCGGCATGGCGCAGGCTGCGCGGCCGCCAGAAGCGCAGCCCGGCGAGCAGCCTGAGCTTGAGAAAGCCGGACAGCCGCGTCGTGCGGATCTTCATCGGCATCGCCAGCCGGCCCCAGCCGCGCGCCTCGACCGCGGCAAGCGCGCGACGGCCGAGCGACGGCGGCAGCAGCGACAGGATCTCTTCCGGCCCCGGCTTGAAGTACTCGGTGATGTCGACGATGTCGCCCGGGCGGGCGCGGGCTTCGGCCGCGACACGGGCCAGGCGGCTCTCGGCCAGCTTCAGCTGCGCCACCCGGATCGTATCCTCGTAGCTCATGCGCAAGGCAAGCTGGCGGGCGAGTTCGGCAAAGCTGTCGATGGCCAGCCGGCCTTCGAACGGCGCCAGGCGATCGCGGTAGAGCTGGGCGTAGCCGGCATCCTGATAGTCGGTCAGCCGCGCGACGCCTGCAGCGACGATCTCGGCCGCGCCCGCGGCCTGCGTCGCAGTCGGGACCGGCGCACTGCCGGGAACCACCGCCAGGCCGGCCTCGAACCCCCTGATGTTGCCGGCAACCGCACGCCCCTCCGCCTCGATCGCCCGGCGCAGTGCCGTGGCCGGAACCGGCAGCACGCCGGTCGCCGCCAGCATGCCCAGCACCACCGCGTTGGCTTGCGCCCCGGCATCCTGAGCCGCGGCGGCGATATCGGCCAGCACGGCATGGCGGGAGAAGCGCTCGACCTGGCTGCGCAACGCGGTGCCGTCGAGGCGGCCATCGCCGCCGGCGGTCTTCTCCGCCATCGTGTAGACGCGGTGGGTCGAGCCGACGACCAGGGTACGGTCGGGCGTCACGTAGCCCGCCTGGACCATGCGCGCGGCTTCGAGCAGTTCCGTCGCCACCAGCACGTCGACCTCGCCCGGCGCGGGGTTCAGCGCCATGACCGGCCGGATGCCGCCCGGCGGCGCCATTTCGATATAATAGGTGGTGGCGCCGGTGCGCTGGGCGACGCCGGGAATCGAGGTGCGCTGGACCCACAAGCCCTCGGCCGTCGCCGCCTCGACGATCCAGCCGGCAAGGACGCCGCCGCCCTCGCCGCCCATCGCGGCGATCAGCAGGCGTAGGGTGGCAGGGGCGGTCACAGCAGCGCCATCACGGCCCGCGCCGCCGCATGACGGATGCGGTCCCAGCGCGACGGGTTCTGGATGACGTCGATCTGGGCGAACGACGGGCAGAGCTGCGCGGCATGGGAAACCTCGCCGCACAGCCCGCAGCCGACGCAGTCGTTGTTGACATGCGCCACCGGGTCGCGGCGCAGCGGATCTTCCGACGGCTTGACGGTCAACGACGGACAGCCGGACAGCCGGATGCAGGAATGATCGCCGGTACAGACATCGGGATCAACCCAGAAGCGCGTGCGCACGACGCGCAGCCCGTCGGCGACCGCCTTGGCCATCGCCGGCCGCACGCGGCGCTGCCGCGCCAACTGGCATTCCCCGTCGGCGACGATAACCTTCAGGCCCTTCTCGGGACTGCGCAGCGCTTCCTTCAGCGTGGCCATGACCCCGGCGACGCCATAGGTCCGTACCCGGCGGATCCACGGCGCGCCCAGCGCGCGCACCGCCGCGGCGATGTCGACGCCGCGCCCGCGTCCCTCGGCATTTGGCGCTGACGACGGCAGGTCCTGCACGCCGGTGGCGCTGGAATAGCCGTTGTTCATGATCATCAGCACGGAATCGTCGCGGTTCAGCACCGCGCCGGCCACGCCGGTCAGCAGGCCGTTATGCCAGAAGCCGCCGTCGCCCATGATGCTGACCGGCCGTCGCTGCTGCACGCTCGCGACCGCCGCCGAGGATGCCAGCGACATGCCGTAGCCGAGGATCGTATTCCCCTGCGAGAACGGGGCGAAGGTGGCAAAGGCATGGCAGCCGATGTCGGCGGCGACATGCACCGGCCCGATTTCGCGCTTCAGGATCTTCATCGCCGAGAAGACCGGCCGCTCGGGGCAGCCGGTGCAGAACGTGGGCTGGCGCGGCGGCAACGCCGGTGCGCCGGTTCCCGCCAGCGCCCTGGCCTGGGCGTCGACCCGGCCCAGCCAATCGGCCAGCCCGGCATGGTCGATGTCGTAGCGGGCAAGAAACGCCGCCACGCCGCGTGCCATCACGACGGGCGTGTATTCGCCCGCCATCGGCAGCACGTCCTTGCCATGCAGCCGCGTCTGCAGGTCGGCATGGCGTAGGATCTGGCCCACCGCCTGTTCGAGGTAGTCGGGCGCGCCCTCCTCGACGATCAGCACGGCATCGAGGCCGGCGCAGAACGCCGTGATCTGCTCGGGCGCCAGCGGATGGGTGACGTTCAGCACCAGCGTCGGCAGCGCGAGATCGCCGCGATCGTCCGACAGCCCGGCCAGCGCCAGCCGGCCGTTCAGCACGTTGAACAGGCCGCCCTGCACGATGATCCCGACCCGGCCGGTTGCCGGGCCGAACCGCTCGTTCAGGCCGCGCTCGACGATGAAGCGGCGTGCCGCCGGCAGGCGGCGGTCGACCTTGTCGGCTTCCTGATGGAACGTGACCGGCGGATGGGCCAGCCGGCCGTAATCGAAGGTGGCCGGTTCGGCCAGCCGGTCGCGCGCCGACCAGGTGGCCCGCACGTTGTCCTTGGTCGCGAAACTGCCGTAGACGTGGCAGGCACGGATACGCAGTTCCAGGATCACCGGCGTCGACGACGCCTCGGACAGCTCGAAACCCTGTTCGACCATCCGCACGATGGTCGGCAGCTCGGGGCGCGGATCCAGCAGCCACAGCGACGATTTCAGCGCGAATGCATGGGTGCGCTCCTGAATGACGCTCGCCCCTTCGCCGTAGTCCTCGCCGACCACGATCAACGCCCCGCCCTTCACGCCCGGCGACGACAGATTGGAGAGGGCATCGGCTGCGACATTGGTGCCGACGATCGACTTCCAGGTCACCGCCCCGCGCACCGGGTAGTTGATCGAGGCGCCGAGCATCGCGGCGGCGGCCGCCTCGTTGGTGCAGGTTTCGACCCGCACGCCCAGCTCGGCCATCATCTCCTCGGCATCGACCAGCACATCCAGCAGATGCGAGACCGGCGCCCCCTGGTAGCCGCCGACATAGGACACGCCCGACTGCAGCAAGGCCTTGGTGACGGCCATGATGCCTTCACCATGAAAGACCTCGCCCTGCCCCAGCTTCAGGGCTTCGACATCCTTCTTGAAGGAAACCTCGGCCATCGGAAACTCCAGCGGTTAAGGCTGCGCCTCGCCGTCCGGGCCATCTTCGCCGGTGTCGGCGGACAGCGCGGAGACGATACGGCGAAGCTGGCGGATGAACTGGGCCTTGTGCTCGAGCCCGATGATGCGGTCGAGCTCGTCGTCATGGGCCTGGGCATGGCGATGCAGCGCAGCCGCGGCGGCGCTGCCGGCCGGTGTCAGATGCAGGGCGTAGCTGCGCTTGTCGCCGGCGATCCGCTCGCGGCGGATCAGCCCACGCTTCTGCAGGCCGCTCAGGGCCGGGGTCAGGCTCGACTTGTCGCGGCCGTCGGCACGGCTCAGCGCCGTCTGGGTGATGCCGGGGTTCTGCTCGATCAGGGTCAGCAGCGCATAAAGACCGGGGGTGAAATCGGCCTGGCCGATCCGGTGCGCCACCGCCTGGAACGACGCCGTCTGGGCACGGCGCAGGTGAAAGCCGATATAGTTGGCCAACGGGCCGAACCGCACCGGTTCCTGCGCCGCCTGCACCTCTCGTTCCCTTGGCTTGGCCGGCTTGGGCATCGCCGTCGCCTCTCGCTCCCCTGGCGGGCCGCGCGGCTCGGCGCGACCTCGTGTTCGTTGGGAGGAAGCTTAGGCTCCGAAGATCGCCGGAGTCAAAATAGTTTTAGATCAAACTAGTTTTCAGTGACGGATGACCGCTCGTACCGCCTCGGCCGCCTCGCGCTGGGACGTCATGTCGGGCGGCGGCGGGTCGTCGGCGAAATCCTCTTCGTCGGCGGCGAGGGTCGGCAGCACCTGAATCCAGCGCCAGAGCACCGAGGCCAGCAGGCCCAGGTCGAACACGACGACCAGGATCAGAAAGATTTCCTTGAGCGCCAGACCGGCCACGACACGTCTCCGACAAACTGAATTTGCGAATGGATCCTGCCTCACGGCACCGTAATCGTGGGTGCCCCCTTGCAACTTTCTGTCACGCCAGCGCGCGGCGAGTCCCGCTTGCAACGCCGCGGCGCCTTATTATATTATGTTCATAATTTAATGGAGTGGCGGCGATGAATGGACAGATCGGGGCCGACAGCGTGGCCGGCCACGCGGAAAGCCGGCCGCTCGGCCCTGGCGCACTGCTGGCGCTGCTGACGGCACTTTCGGCCTTCGGCATGCTGGCGACCAACCTGTACCTGCCGTCGCTGCCGAGCCTGGCACGCACGCTCGGCACCGATGCCCGTGGCGCCCAGGCGACGCTGTCGGTATTCCTGGCAGGGTTCGCCGTGGCCCAACTGATCGCCGGGCCATTGTCCGATCGTTATGGCCGCAGGCCGGTGCTGTTGGCCGGCGCGGCGCTCTATGCCGCCGCATCGGCCTTGTGCGCAATGGCGCAAAGCCTGGACGCGATGCTGGCCTTCCGCGTCGTTCAGGCGATTGGCGCCTGTGCCGGAACCGTGCTGGTGCGGGCGATCCTGCGCGACCTCTATCAGGGCCCGGCCCTCACCCGGGCCTTCGCGATCATCACCACCTTCATGGCCGCCGCCCCCGGGTTCTCGCCGCTGATCGGCGGTGTGATCGAAACCGGCTGGGGTTGGCGGGCCAATTTCATCGCGATTGCCGTGTTCGCCGCGCTGGCCGGCCTCGCCGCGTGGCGCTGGATCGGCGAGACCAACCGGCATCCGATCAGCGGCCTGTCGCCGGCGGCGATGGCCCGCGACTACCTGCTGCTGCTGGTCCGGCCCGCCTTCATCGGGCCGGCGGCGGCGGTCGCGCTGGCGCTTGGCGGGCTGTTCGCCTATTTCGCCGCCACACCGGCGCTGTTCGTCGGACAGCTCGGCCTGACGCCGGCGCAGTTCGGGTTGATCCCGGCGGGCACGGTGCCGGCAGTGTTTCTGGGCGGCGCGCTGGCGCCCGGGCTGGCACGGCGGCTGGGCGAGCGGACGGCGATCTTCCTCGCCCTGGCGTTGATGATGGCCGGCGGCGCGCTGATGACGGTGCTGTTTATGACGCAGCCCCCGGGCCTCGTCATGGCGATCGCCCCGTTCGTCCTGTTCCTGCTGGGGCTCGGGCTCGTCAACCCGCTGGCAACCGCCGCGGCGGTCCGCCCGTTCCCGCACCATGCCGGCACCGCCTCGGCCCTGATCGGCTTCCTGCAGATGGCGGCGGGTACCCTGACCACCCTGACCTCGACCCTGCTGCCGCTGCCGTCGAACCTGGCCCTGCCGGTCACGATCCTGGCCTGCGCGGTGCTGGGGATCGGTCTCTATGCGATAACCCCGCGCCAGGATTGACCATGACACCCGAGACGGCGTTCCGGATCTTCACCACACCCCGCCTGCAGGAACCGGACGAAGCCGAGCAGGCGATCGCCGCGACGGCCGCTACCGGCCAAGTCCCGTTCCGCAACGGCGCGCTCGCGACCTATGGCTGGGGTGCGGGGCCGACCGTGCTGCTGGTGCACGGCTGGTGCGGCCGGGCGACGCAGTTCCACGCGCTGATTCCGGCGCTGGTCGCCGCCGGCCATCACGTCATGGCCTTCGACGCGCCGGCCCATGGCAAGTCGGACGGTAGTCAGGCGACCGTCACCGATTTCGGCGAAGCCGTGCTGGCGGTCGCAACCCAGACGGGGCCGGTCAAGGCGGTGATCGGCCACTCGATGGGCTCACCGGCGGCGCTCTATGCTTTCGCCCGTGGCCTGCAGGTCGATCGCTCGGTGCATGTCGCCGGCGTCGCCTCGCTGGTCCGGGCCGTCGACCGGCTGGGCATGGCCCTCGGCCTGCCGCCAGGCGAAGCGCCGCGGCTGCGCGCCCTGATCGAGGGATTCATCGCGGCCCCGCTGGAATCGATGGATCTGGAACGGCTGCGCCCGGGCCTGCGCCATCCCGGCCTGCTGATGCACGATCCGGCCGATGCGGAAGTGCCTTATGCGGACAGCGAAGCGTTGCTGCAATACTGGCCGCAGGCGACATTGCGACCCTTGGCTACGGCGGGCCATACGCGCATTCTTCGCGACCCGCGGGCGATCGACGGAACGATCGACTTCCTTACCCGCTAAAGCGAGGTCGACACGCCCGCCCGTCGCAATTCGATATCGACGAAGGACTTGCAAAGTCCGCCGGGAACCGCCCCGAAGAAGGCGATGTGAACAGGGGCCTGTTGCCGTTCCTTGTCGACCCGGTACCAGCTTTCGACCGCGTTGGCCATCGCCCCGGCCTTGAGTTGAAGCCGGGTGAAGCACTCTGCCAGTCCGGCGCCGATCGCCCGGCGGCCCGGCTGATCCTCGGCGACCGGGTTCTGCAGGTCGTCGGCCATGCCGACCATCACGCCTGCCTTGGCATCGCCCGACAGCGACGACCACGCGGCATAGTCAGGCAGGAACGCGCCGGCTTGTGCCTCCCCGATCCAGACCGTCATCAGCACCAGCATGACGCCCGTGAAACGCTGCATCGCGGCCTCCCGCATCGATTGTGCTGGCACAATTATCGCGTGCACAACTATGGATCGGAACGACGCAGGATTTCAACTCAAGAGTCCAAAACAGCCGAAGAATCAATTTGAGATTGATAGTCATCGTGTAAGTTGTGGAAAGCAATCGCGGTCCACCATGCAAAAGGGCCGCGCCCGGCGGCGCGGCCCTTGCCAAGCTTTCCGAAGACGGTCGATCAGCCGCGGCCGATGAACGGCATCTTGGTCGCCATCACGGTGAGGAACTGGACATTGGCATCGAGCGGCAGACTGGCCATGTAGACCACCGCCTGGGCCACATGGGCCGGGTCCATCGTCGGTTCGACGGCCATGGACCCGTCGGCCTGCGGCACGCCCTGCTTCATCCGCTCGGTCATCGGCGTATCGGCATTGCCGATGTCGACCTGACCGCAGGCGATGTCGTACTTACGGCCATCGAGCGAGGTCGACCGCGTCAGGCCGGTGATCGCATGCTTGGTCGCCGTGTAGGGGGCCGAGTTCGGCCTGGGCACATGTGCCGAGATCGAGCCGTTGTTGATGATGCGACCGCCGCGCGGATCCTGGGCCTTCATGATGCGGAAGGCTTCCTGGGTGCAGAGGAACGGACCGGTCAGATTGACGTCGACCACCGCCCGCCATTGTTCAAGCGTCAGGTCTTCCAGCAGCACCGGCGGCGCCCCGGTCCCGGCGTTGTTGAACAGCAGGTCGAGTCGGCCGTAGGCCTGCGCGGTGCGCTCGAACAGCGCCTTGACCGACGCCGCATCGGCAACGTCGGACGGCACCACCAGCGTCTCGGCACCGGCGGGCGCCAAGCTTGCGGTTTCCTCCAGCGCCGCGCGCCGGCGACCGGCCAGGACGGTGGCGTAGCCAGCCCCGAGCAGTCCCAGCGCCACCGCCCGGCCCACACCCGAGCCGGCGCCGGTGACCAGGGCGACCTTGCGCGTTTCAGTCATCGATGAATGTTCCTTCCCTTTGAGACATCATCCCGCATACGGCAAGACCGGGGGCGAGCCATCGGCCGCCCACCTGGCCCGGATTTTTCCTCGCGCGGGAAGACGTGGCTGTCGCTCAGTGGTTGTCCCGTGGCACGCCGTAGGTCTCGGCGACGCGCTGGAACTTTACCGCATTCTCGAATACCGCGCCGCCGTCAAGCTGGCCGACATGGGCGCGGTGGATTTCCTGCCACGGCGTCTGGTTGACCAGTTCGGGCAGCTTCAGCTCGCGACGGCGGCGGGCCAGTTCCTCCTCCGGCACCAGCATGTCGGCACGCCGGGTCTTGAGATCGACGCGGATGCGGTCGCCGGTCTGCAGGATGGCGAGGCCGCCGCCGACCGCTGCTTCCGGCGAGGCATTGAGGATCGACGGACTACCCGAGGTGCCGCTCTGCCGGCCGTCGCCGATGCAGGGCAGTTCGTTGACCCCGCGCTTCACCAGCGCGTCGGGCGGCAGCATGTTGACCACTTCCGCGCCGCCGGGATAGCCGACCGGGCCGCAATGGCGGATGACCAGCAGGCAATGCTCGTCGATCTGCAGCCCGGGGTCGTTGATCCGGGCGTGGTAATCCTCCGGCCCCTCGAACACGATCGCCCGGCCCTCGAAGGCATCCTCGTCACCGGGGGTGCGGAGATAACGGTCGCGGAACTCGTCGGATATGACCGACGTCTTCATGATCGCGCAATCGAACAGGTTGCCGGTCAGGACGGCGAACCCGGCCTTTTCCTTCAGCGGCCGATCGTAGGGCCGGATCACTTCCTCGTCGAGGATGCGGGCTTCACGGTTGTTCTCGCCGATGCCGACTCCGCTGACGGTCAGGGCGCCTTCGTGGATCTTGCCCTGCTTCATCAGCTCGGCGATCACCGCCGGCAGGCCGCCGGCGCGATAATAGCTCTCGCCGAGGAAACGTCCCGCCGGCTGCATGTCGACCAGCAGCGGAATGTCATAGCCGATGCGATCCCAGTCGGCCGTATTGAGTTCGACGCCCATATGGCGCGCGATGGCGACCAGATGTGGCGGGCAGTTGGTCGAAGCGCCGATCGCCGAGGCACAGACGATCGCGTTCTCGAAGGCCTGCCGGGTCATGATCCGCGACGGGCGCAGGTCCTCGTGAACCATGCCGACGATGCGCCGGCCGGTGGCATAGGCCATCTGGGCGCGTTCGCGGTAGGGGCCGGGAATCGCGGCGCAACCCGGCAGGGTCATGCCCAACGCCTCGGCCATCGCGTTCATCGAGCTGGCCGTCCCCATCGTGTTGCAATGGCCGACCGAGGGCGCCGAGGCCGCGACCATGTCGATGAAGCGGTCATAGTCCAGTTCGCCCTTGGCATGGCGCCGCCGCGCCTCCCATACCACGGTACCGGAACCGGCCAGCTTGCCCTCGAAATGGCCATCCAGCATCGGCCCGCCGGACAGGACGATCGCCGGCAGGTCGACGGTGGCCGCCCCCATCAGCATCGCCGGCGTGGTCTTGTCGCAGCCCGTCGTCAGCACCACACCGTCGAGCGGGTAGCCGTAAAGCACCTCGACCAGGCCGAGATAGGCGAGGTTGCGGTCGAGCGCGGCGGTCGGCCGCTTGCCGGTTTCCTGGATCGGGTGGACGGGAAATTCGAGCGGGATGCCGCCGGCATCGCGGATGCCGGCGCGGACGCGGTCGGCCAGTTCGATATGATGGCGGTTGCACGGCGACAGGTCGGACCCGGTCTGCGCGATGCCGATGATCGGCTTGCCCGAGCGCAGTTCGTCGGCGGTCAGGCCGAAATTCATGTAGCGCTCGAGATAGAGCGCGGTCATGCCCGGATTGTCCGGATTGTCCCACCAGCGCGTGCTGCGCAGCCTGCTCGTCATCGCCAAAACCTCCCCGGGAACGCTGGCACTACTCCTTGACGGCACCGGTCATACTGGAGACGTAGTGCTCGACAAAGAACGAATAGAGGATGGCGACCGGCAACGAACCGAGCAAGGCCCCGGCCATCAGCGGCCCCCAGTGATAGACGTCGCCCTCGACCAGTTCGGTGATCACGCCGACGGGAACGGTCTTGTTCTCCGACGACGAAATGAACGTCAGGGCGTAGATGAATTCGTTCCAGGACAGCGTAAACGCGAAGATGCCGGCCGAGATCAGCCCGGGCACCGACAGGGGCAGGATGATCCTGACCAGGATCTGGAAGCGGCTGGCCCCGTCGATCAGTGCGCATTCCTCCAGCTCGAACGGAATCGACTTGAAGTAGCCCATCAGCAGCCAGGTGCAGAACGGGATCAGGAAGGTCGGATAGCTCAGCATCAGCGCCGCGCGCGTGTCGAACAGGCCGAGCTTCAGGACCATCGCCGCCAGCGGGATGAACAGGATCGACGGCGGCACCAGATAGGCCAGGAAGATGGCAAGCCCCGTCGGCTGCGCGCCGCGGAAGCGAAGCCGCTCGATGGCGTAGGCCGCGGCGACCGAGGCCGCGAGAGACAGGAAGGTCGCGACCGTCGAGATCAGGATCGTGTTCCACATCCAGTCCGGGTAGCTGGTCTGGAACAGCAGATGCTTGAAATGCTGCAGGGTCGGCTTGACCACCCACAGCGGGTTGCCGGACTTCAGGTCGTAGAGCTCGGCATTGCTTTTGAACGAGGTCACCGCCATCCAGTAGAACGGGAACAGCAGCACGAACAGGAAGATCGCGAGCGGAATATAGACCGTGACCACCTTGCGCGGCAGCGAGGTGAGGTAGTCCATGCCGCCGTCGTCGGCGGCCTTGGCTTTGCGTCCGATCATCGGCTCAATCCCGCGTCCCTTGCTGCCATTTGCGGCGCTGCAGGCCGTAATAGCTGAACATGACCGCCGCCACGAGGAACGGGATCATCGAGGAAGCCAGCGCCGCGCCCTCGCCCAGCCGGCCGCCGGGGATCGCGCGCTGGAAGGCGAGCGTCGCCATCAGATGGGTCGTGTTGACCGGCCCGCCGCGGGTCAGCACGTAGATCAGCTGGAAATCGGTGAAGGTGAACAGGACCGAGAAGGTCATCACCACGGCGATGATCGGCGTCAGCATCGGCAGGGTGATGTAGCGGAAGCGCTGGTAGGACGAGGCGCCGTCGAGCGTCGCGGCCTCGTAGAGCGAGCCGGGAATGGTCTGCAACCCGGCCAGCAGCGAGATGGCGACGAACGGGATGCCGCGCCAGACATTGGCCACGATGACCGAGATGCGCGCATTCGTGCCGTTGCCGAGGAAATCGATGCTGCCGTCGATCAGCCCCAGGCCCTTCAATGCCCAGGTGATGACCGAGAACTGCGTATCGTAGATCCACCAGAAGGCGATCGCCGACAGGACCGTTGGCACGATCCAGGGCAGCAGCACGATGGCCCGCACGAAGGCCTTGAACGGCACGTTCTGGTTCAGCAGCAGTGCCAGCCACAGCCCCAGGAAGAACTTTGCCGCGCTGGCGATGACGGTATAGAGGATCGTGTTCGACACCGACAGCCAGTAGACCGGGTCGCCGGCCAGCGACAGGTAGTTGGCGATGCCGGTGAACCGCCCGGTCGAGCCGAGATTGGCGTCGGTGAAGCCGAGCCAGAGGCCCAGACCGAGCGGATAGGCCAGGAACACGATCAGCAGGGCCGCCGCCGGCAGCATGAAGACGAGGCCCAGGAGATTGCGGCTGTCGGAAAAGGCCAAGGCCAGCCGCCGCCAGCGATCGCTGGCGGCGGGGGCGTAGCCGTGGGCAGCAACCGTCATGGCAATCCCCTGGACATCGTCACGCGCACATCAAGCCTTGTAGATCCGCTTCGCCTTTTCGGCCGCCGCCTTGGCGGCTTCCTTCGGCGACGCGCTGCCGGCACAGACCGAGGCGAACATGTCGACCACGACGAAGTCCGAGATCACCGCGGCCGATGCCTCGCCCAGCGTACCGGAATAGCCGTTGTCGAGCATGACCTTGACCGAGTCCCGATAGGGTGTGGCCTTCGGGTCGGCGGTCCAGACCGGGGCATCCTCGTAGGCCTTCAGCGGATGCGAGACATAGCCGATCGAGGCTTCCATCCACGGCACGAACTGCTCGCGCTCCCACATGAAGCGGAGGTAGTCCTTCGCCGCGTTCGGAAACTTCGTGTACTGGAACACGAAGGCCTGGAACATCAGGTTGAACTCGGTCGGCCGGCCGACCGGCCCGACCGGGAAGTTGGCGTGGTAGATATCCTTGGCCATTTCCTGCATCGCCGGCGCATCCGACGTCTTGGCCGCGTAATAGACCGAGATGCCGTTGTTGGTCAGGCTGCATTCGCCGGACAGGAAGGCCTTGTTGTTCGACGGGTCGAGCCAGGACAGCGTTCCCGGCACGAAGGTCGCATAGAGCTGCTTGACGTATTCGAGGGCGGCGACGGTCTCGGGGCTGTCCAGCACCACCTCGTTCTTCGGGTTCACCACCATGCCGCCGTGCGACCACAATGCCCAGTGGCACCAGGTATTGCCGTCGCCGGTCGCGTGCCCCAGAGCGAAGCCCGCCGGCGTGCCGTTCTTGTGCAGTGCCTGGCACAGCTTCAGGAAGTTCGCCGTATCCTTCGGGATCTCCTCGAAGCCGGCCTTCTGGATATGGCTCTTGCGATGGACGAGGCAGGCACCCGCGGCGCCCATCGGCAGCGCGATCCACTTGCCGTCGCGCTGGCCATAGCGCTTGCAGACGTCGTACCAGCCGCCGTACTTGGCGCCGAGATATTCGGCCACGTCGGAGACGTCGACCAGCTTGGAGGGGAATTTCTGCGGATCGTCGTTGGTCCCGATGATGATGTCCGGTCCCGATCCGACCTGGGCGGCAACTGCGGCCTTCGGCCGCACGTCCTCCCAGTTCTCGCTGTCGACACGGATCTCGATGTTGTTGGCGTCCGCGTATTTCTTGGTGGTGGCCAGCCAGTTGACCTCGTCGCCCTGCACGAAGCGCTTCCAGCGCAGCACGCGCAGCTTGGCGCCGGGCTCGGGCTTGAGGTTCAGGCTCTGCGCCGCCGCCCGGCGGGGCTTGATGAGGCCGCCGGCGCCGAGCACAAGGCCCGCACCGGCGCCTAGCTTGATCACATCGCGTCTGTTCGTCATGGCTGCACCTCCTCCTGGTTTTTCCTCAGTGGCCGGTTCTGTTGCCGACCGGCCTTGTCGTCGAAGTCAGTTGCGGCGAGGCAAGGCCCTGCCGCTTTCGGCGTCGAACAGATGGACCATGTCGAGGCGGGGGGCGAGCGCGATGCGCCCGCCCGGGGCAAAGCCCTGCCGCTCCTCGACATTGGCGCAGATGCGTACGCCGGCCGCATCGCAGAAGACGAAGGTGTCGGCACCGGTCGGCTCGACCACCTGTACCACCGCCTCGAAGCCCGGGCCGAGACCGAGATGCTCGGGCCGCACGCCGTAGATCACCTTCTGGCCATGTTCGCCCCCGGCATCCGCGGCGAGCGGCAGGCGCAGGCCGCCATCGGCGACGACCGCCACGGCCCCGCCGCGATCGATACGGCCGGGAATGAAGTTCATCGCCGGGGAACCGATGAAGCCCGCCACGAACTGATTGGCCGGGCGGTCGTAGAGATCGAGCGGCGCGCCGGCCTGCTCGACGATGCCGTCATGCATGACGACGATGCGATCGGCCATCGTCATCGCCTCGACCTGGTCGTGGGTGACATAGATCGACGTGGTCTTCAGACGCTGATGCAGGGCCTTGATCTCGGTGCGCATCTGCACGCGCAGCTTGGCATCGAGGTTGGACAGGGGCTCGTCGAACAGGAAGACCTGCGGATCGCGCACGATCGCCCGCCCCATCGCCACGCGCTGACGCTGGCCGCCGGAAAGCTGACGCGGGAAACGATCGAGATAGGGCTTGAGGCCCAGGATGTCGGCGGCGTCGCCGACCCGCTTGTCGATCTCGGCCGACGAGGCACCGCGCAGCTTCATCGAGAAGGCCATGTTGTCGCGCACCGTCATATGCGGATAGAGCGCGTAGTTCTGGAACACCATGGCGATGTCGCGCTCCTTCGGCGGCAGGTCGTTGACCACCCGGCCGCCGATCGAGATCTCGCCGCCGGTGATCTGCTCCAGCCCCGCGACCATGCGCAGCAACGTCGACTTGCCGCAGCCCGAGGGCCCCACCAGCACGACGAACTCGCCATCCTCGATCGCGACGTCGACGCCGTGGATCACCTGCGTCGCCCCGAAGGCCTTGGTGACGCGGCTGATTTCGACCGATGCCATTCTTCCTCCCGGCTACAAGAATTCCTGTCGCTTCAGATGGTCCAGCCGCCATCGATGACGTAGGCCTGCCCGGTCACATAGGCGGCGGCGGGGCTGGCCAGATAGCAGGCGAGCTCGGCGATTTCCTCGGCCGTGCCCAGGCGCCCCATCGGCTGGCGCGCGATGAAGGCCTGGCGCGCGGCGGCATAGTCGCCCGTCGCCGCCAACCGTTCGTCCAGCGACGGCGACTGGACGGTACCGGGGCAGATCGCGTTGCAGCGTATCCCCCGGGTCACGTAGTCGGCGGCGACCGACTTGGTCAGGCCGATCACCGCGGCCTTGGTGGTGCCGTAGACGCAGCGATTGGCCACGCCCTTGATGCTCGAGGCGACCGACGACATATTGATGATCGAGCCCCCGCCCCGCCCGATCATGCCGGGCAGAAACGCGCGGATCATCCGGAACATCGACTTCACGTTAAGGTCGAAGGCCTGGTCGAGGTCGTCTTCCGGCGCCTCGAGCACGGTGCCGCCGTGGACGAAGCCGACACAGTTGAACAGCACGTCGACCGGACCGACCGCGGCGGCGAAATCGGCAATGGCGGCGCCATCGCGCACGTCCAGCACATGAAGGTCGATGCCAGGGGTGCCGTTCAGTTCGGCCAGTTTCGCGCCGTTGAAATCTGCGGCCGCAACCAGCGCGCCGCGCCGCGCGAACAATTCGGCCGTGGCCCGGCCGATTCCCTGTGCCGCTGCCGTGACGACCACACGCTTGGCTGCAAGCCCGTCCGTCATTCCTCCCCCCGACAGGCTACGCCCATCTAACAGCGATCTGACGTCGCCTGATTCAAAGGTGATGATAGCGATAACATGAGTGTGGCGGACCTGCCAAGCGCCATCGCGCGCTGCCGCAGGATTTCGAGCGCGCGCGCGTTATATCTGCAGTGGGGGTTACCTGTTTGATGAGGTTTCAAATGACGAAATTGATTGCCGGACTGGGACTCGCCGCCGCGCTTGCCACGACCGCGGCACTTGCCGCCGACATGCCGGCCCCGCCCCCAGGTCCGCATCCGATGATGCAGCGCATGATGCCGCCGCCGGAACTGGCGCTGGCTCAGCGCCTGGCCGGGCTGGAAACCCTGATCGGCATCCGTGCCGATCAGCTCGACGTCTGGCGCGACTTTACCGACGCGCTGATCGCGGTGGCGCCCAGGCCGCCGGCCCCGCCGGCCGCAGCCGGGCTTTCCGATCCGCTTGCCGGCATCGAGGGCATGGCCCGCGACCTCGGCGAGAGAGGCACCAAGTCCGGCGCGCTGCTGAAGGCGGTCGAGGCGCTGCGCGCCAAGCTGACCCCGGCCCAGCTCGCCCGGCTGCAGGAAGTCGACCTGCGCGGCGGGCTGATGCCGCCGCCGATGCCGCCGCGCGGCCCCCAGCCGGGCTAAGCCGGGTCAGCCGATCCGGCCGCCCAGTTCGTCCTCGATATGGATGCGGATGATCTCGTCGAACGAGGTTTCCGCGCGGAAGCCGAGGGCGGGCGCCCGGGTCGGCGCAAAATTGCGCGGCCAGCCGGCGACGATGCGTTCGATCACCGGGTCCGGCTCACGCCGGATCAGGGCGACCGCCTTATCGCCGGCGACGCGGCGCAATGCCGCGATCTGCTCGCCGACCGTCGCGGTCAGGCCGGGCATCGACAGGATGCGGCGTCCGCCGAGCGGTGCCAGGTCCATCGTCGCGGCATGCACAAGAAAGCCGATCGCCGCCCGTGGCGAGGCATGCCAGTGCTGGACATCCTCGGCCACCGGCAGCACCGCTTCCTTGCCGGCCAGCGGCTCGCGCAGGATGTTGGAGAAGAAACCGGATGCGGCCTTGTTGGGCGCCCCCGGCCGGATGCAGATCGTCGGCAGGCGGATGCCGATCCCATCCAAGAAGCCGCGGCGGGAATAGTCCGACAGCAGCAGTTCGCCGATCGCCTTCTGGGTGCCATAGCTGGTCAGCGGCGTGGACAGGAAGTCGTCGTCGATGGCTTCCGGGAACGGAGCACCGAATACCGCGATCGACGAGGTGAAGACGACGCGCGGCCTGTAAGGCGCCTTCAGCCCCTCCTGCCGGATCGCCTCGAACAGGCCGCGGGTACCGTCGAGGTTGATGCGGTATCCCTTGTCGAAATCGGCCTCCGCCTCGCCGGAGACGATGGCGGCGAGATGAAAGATGACATCGGGCCGGCTGGCGACGAGTCTGGCGGGTACGCCGGGCGCGGACAAGTCGGCGCCTTCGACGGTCACGGCGATCGGCGTCGCCGGGACGCGTGGCTCGACCACGTCGACCAGCGACAGCCGGTCGACAGTCGCCTCGCCCAGCCGGCCGTCGGCCACCAGCCGTTGGGTAAGCTTGGCGCCGATCATGCCGGCCGCACCGATGATCAGGATATGCATCGCCTTTTCCATCCCTGGAGTTTCTTGTCGCCAAGAGTATAGGAAGCGCCGCCAGGCACCGCCAGACCATCCGTCCGAGCGCATGGCCAAAGGCGCGAGCGCGGTCTAAGCTTTGGTCCGACCCTGGCCGCGCGCGCCCCGCGAAGAAGGCGCGATCCGGCCGTCGGCGGAGGATTCGACCATGGGATTTTCCTACGAGCCGTGGCTCGTGGCGCTGTCGTTGGCCGTGGCCTTTCTGGGCTCTTATGTCGGACTGCATATGGCCCGCGGCATCGATGCGATGCAGGGCATGCGGCGGCGCGCCGCGATCGCGATGTCGGCGGTATCGCTGGCGCTGGGCATCTGGACCATGCATTTCGTCGGCATGCTGGCGGTGCGGCTGACCGTGGCGATCGATTTCCTGGTCCTGCCGACCCTGGCCTCGTTCCTCGTCTGCGTCCTGGTCGTCGGCTGCGCGGTTTTTGCCGTCGGCGCCGGGCCGGCGACCGCACGGCGGCTGACACTGGCGGCGCTGTTCATGGGCGGGGGCATCGTCACGATGCACTATCTCGGCATGCAGGCGCTGCATGCCAGCGCCGGCATGGCGCATGACCCGGTCTTCGTCATCGCGGCCGTCGCGATCGGCGTCGCCGCCTCCGGCCTCGCCTTGTGGCTCGGATTTGGCAACGGCGTCCATCGCTCGATGGTCGGCTCGGCCGCGTTGCTCGCCATCGGCATCTCGGCCATGCACTACACGGCGATGGCCGGGATGACGCTGGCCGGCCACGACATGCCGATGGCGCAGGGCGTGCCGGCATTGACACCCGGCCTGCTCGCCATCGTCGTCTCGGTCGTGGCTTTCGTGGTGTGCGGCCTGTTCCTCCTCACCCTGGTGCCGGAGCCCGAGCCCGCGGCCATCGAGACTGAATCCAGGGACGAGCCGGCTCGCGGGCCGGCAGCGGTCGTGACGCTCGACCCATCGGCGAAGACGGCGGACCCGCCGACCCTGCCGATCGAGCGCCACGGCACCCGCGGCACGCTGGCGGCGGCCGAGCTGATCGCGGTGCAGGCCCAGTCGCACTACACGCAATTGTTCGACGGACGGGACAACTGGTTCTGCCCGCTGTCGATCTCGGAAGTGGAAGGACTGCTCGATCCGGCGATCTTCGCCCGGATCCATCGCAGCCATATCGTCAATCTCGACCACGTCGCCACCGTGCGCCGGCAGGGCGACGCCGGCCTGGTGACGATGGCGACGGCGGTCGCCTACCAGGCGCCGGTGGCCCGCGCCCGGCGGCAATGGCTGAAACAGCGACTGGAGGAACGCGGCGCCGGGCGGCTGCCGCGGGCGGGCTGACGACTATTCGTTGACGATCGCCCGCAGGAACTTGCGGGTGCGTTCCTCGCGCGGCTCGGTGAAGAACTGGCGTGCCGGCGCCTCCTCGACGATGCGCCCGGCGTCGAGCAGCATGGCGCGGCTCGCCACGCTCTTGGCGAAGCCGATCTCATGGGTCACCACGATCATCGTCATGCCGTGCTCGTGATGCACGCGCTGGATGACCTGCAGCACTTCCTCGCGCATTTCCGGATCCAGCGCCGAGGTCGGCTCGTCGAACAGCATCAGCGACGGCTGCATCGCCAGCGCCCGGGCGATCGCAACCCGCTGGCGCTGGCCGCCGGAGAGCTGGAAGGGGAAGCTCGCCGCCTTGTCGGGCATGCCGACCTGGGCCAGCAGCGCCCGACCCTGCTCTTCCGCCTGGCGCTTCGACACGTTGCGGATCTTCATCGGCGCGATGGTGATGTTCTCGAGCGCCGTCATATGCGGGAACAGGTTGAAGTTCTGGAAGACGAATCCGGTGGCCAGGCGGATCTGCTGCAGCGTCGCGGCATCGGCGCCATCGACGCGTACACCACCGACGGTGATCGAGCCGCCTTCGATCGTCTCCAGGCCGTTGATGCAGCGCAGCAGGGTGGACTTGCCGCAGCCCGAGGGACCGCACAGCACCAGCACCTCGCCGTGGGCGAGGTCGAGCGACAGGCCGTTCAGCACGGGGCCGGCACCGTAGGTCTTGGTGACACCGTGGACGCGAACGAAGGGATCGGGGGCGGACATCAGATCGGCTGCCACTTCTGGAGTTTCTCGAGCGAGCGCATGAACACGGCGTAGCCCCAGATCAGGGCGACATAGAGGATGGCCGCGCCGGTATAGAATTCGAGCGGCCGGAAGAACTGGATGGTCAGTTCCTGGGCGCGGAACATCACCTCCGGCACCGCGATGAGCACGGTGACCGTGACGTTCTTGATCACGGTGATATGGACGTTGGTCAGCGAGGGCAGCGTCGCGAAGAAGGCCTGCGGCAGGGTGACGTAGCGGAAGACCTGCCAGCGCGAGAAACCCAGCGACTGTGCCGCCTGGGTCTGGGTCGGGGGAATGGCGGCGAGGCCACCGCGGAAGGCTTCGCAGGCCAGCGCCGCGCCGTTCAGCGACAGGGCGATGATCGACGACGTCGTCGGCGACGACGAGATGCCGGTCAGGATCGGCATCACGTAGTGGATCCAGATCAGCAGCACGACGACGGGCAAGGTGCGGAACAGGTCGACGAAGACCACTGCGGCGCCGCGCAGCAGGATCGAGCGCGTCAGGTGCATCGCCGCCAGTACGACGCCGAGCACTGTGGTCAGGATGATCGAGGGAAAGCTGGTCCACCAGGCATGCCACAGGCCGCCCGCCAGATAGGGCCCGTATTCGGCCAGCACGCCGAACTGGAAGGTATAGTTCATCGTGGGAGTCCTCGAAGATGAGGCGCCGACCGTCGCCCCGGGTCGCGCCCGGCGCGACGATCGGCGCTCGAGACTTACTTCGGGCCGGTCGCCAGTTCCGGCGGCAGGTTCCACTTCTCGGCCAGGCCGCGATACCAGCCGCGCAGCTTCATCGCCCGGATATAGGTGTCGAGGAAGACCATCAGGTCGAGATCGGCATAGCGCACCGCGTGGTTCATCGTCGTCCACTCGGTCTGGTCGGGCGCGAAGACGAGGTTGCGCAGTTCGGTCGGCCGTTCCTGGGCGCGCCCCGCATTCGAGACGGAATCGCCGATATAGGCGACGGCACGGCCCTGCATGACCTCCAGCACGGCGGCGCCGGTATCGGTCAGGCCGTTGACCTTGGCCTGCTTGAACGAGCGCTGGGCGAACTGGAACGCCGAGGTCCCGGCCACCGCGGTGATGATGTTGCCGGGCTTGTCGAGATCGTCACGGCTCTGGGCCTTGTTGTCGGCCTTCAGCATCGCGGTCGACGACAGGTAGCCGAACGGCTCGCCGAAGGCGACGGCGGTGGCGCGCTCGGGCGTCGCCCCCATGCCGGACATGATCACGTCCCACTTGCCGGCCTGCAGGCCGGCGATCAGACCCGACCACGTAGTATTCACCAGCTCGACCTTGATGCCGGTCAGCGCTTCGAAGTTCCTGATGTCGTCGACGATCAGTCCCTCGAACTGCTGGGTCTTCGGATTCTGCGCGACGAACTTATTCCACGGCGCCACGCCGACGACCAGCTTCTTCTCGGCAATGACGCGGTCGAGCGTCGCCCCGGCCAGCGCCGAGCCGGCCGCCAGCACCACGGACGCCGCCACCATCAGCGGCGCAATCAACTTCTTCAACATCATGCTCTCCCTTCTTCTTGGAATTCGTGCCCCCGGGCCACCGGCCATGCCCTCAATGGGCGTCGCCGGCGGCAATGCCCCGTTCCATGCCCACGATCGGTGCCGTCGCGTTCGGATCGATCACGACGTCGACGACGTAGGGCCCCTTCGTCGCCATGCCGCGGGCCAGCGCCGCCGCGACGGCCGCCGGGTCGCGCACCCGCTCGCCGCCGCATTTCAGCGCGCGCCCGACCTCGGCGTAGTCGACGTCGAGGAAATCGCATTCGAGATAGCGGCCCATCGCCTTCTCCTCCCAATGGCGCTGGAAACCCAGCGTGCCGTTGTTGAAGACGACGACCAGGACTTCGACGCCGTAGCGCGCCGCGGTCTCCAGCTCGTTCATGACATAGCCGAAGGCGCCATCGCCGGTGACGCAGACCACCTTGCGCGACGGGTCGCCCAGCTTGGCGCCGATGGCTGCCGGCAGGCTCCAGCCGATGCCGCCGGTGCCGCGCGGCGACAGGATGAAGCGCCCGGGCGCGACGACATCGATATGGCTCATCGCCCAGCCGGTGATGTAGCTGGCGTCGGTCACCACGAGGGTCGCGGAATCGACGGTGGCCGAAATCTCGCGCAGCAGCCGTTCGGGACGGATCGGCTGCTGGTCGGAGCTGCCGAACGGCGAGAAGTCGTCCTGCCATTGCTGGCGCAGCGTGGCGACGCGGCCTTCGGGCCGCCGCGGTGCCTCGACCCGGGCCAGCGCCAGGATGTCCTTCAGCGTCTCGCGGACATCGCCGACCAGGGCCACGTCGGTCGAAAAATTGCGGCCGATCTCGGCCGGGTCGATATCGAGGTGGATCACCCGGGTGTTCGGGCCGGGCAGCGTCCAGTCGCTGTAGCAGATCTGGCCGGTGCGCGTGCCCATCATCAGCACCACGTCGGCCTCGGCCAGCACCGTGTTGGCGACGCGGCCGCGCCCCAGCCGCCCGCCGGTGGTCGAGCCGAGCGGGCCGGCCGCCAACGGGTGACTGTCGGGGATCGCGCCACGGCCGGTCATCGTGGTGACGACCGGCGCGCCCAGCCGTTCGGCCAGCGCCACGATCTCGGCCGTCGCCCCGGAGATGATCGACCCACCGCCGGCCACGAGCACCGGGCGCTCGGCCTGGACCAGCAGTGCCACGGCCGCGGCGGTGGCGTCGGCGGCCGCCCGCACGCGATTGGCGGGAAAGCCGAGATAGGCCGCCTCGGCATGGGTGGCTGCCTCGGTCTCGGTTGCCAGCACGTCGCTCGGGCAGATCACGGCGACCGGGCCGGGACGGCCGGTGGTGGCCAGGCGGAAAGCCTTGCGGATGATGTCGCCGGCCTGTTCGGGCAGGTCGATGCGAATAGCCTGTTTGACGTAGGGCGCCATCGCCGCGACATGGTCCAGCGCCGAAGACGCATGCCTGTCCTTCATCTTCAACGCATGGTCCTGCACCAGCGCGATGACCGGCACGGACGACCGCTGGGCCTCGAGGAGACCGGTGATCAGGTTGGTGGCGCCCGGGCCGAAGGTCGAGGTGCAGACGCCGGGGCGCCCGGTCGCCTGGGCATAGCCATGGGCCATGATGGCGGCGTGCTTCTCGTCGCGGACGGTGACGATGCGGGTGAAGGCGCGGTCGACGGCGTGGAAGATGTGGATCGGGTCTTCCATGCCGAACAGGCAGGTGACGCCGTAGGACTTCAGGGTTTCGTAGACGATCTTGCCGGCCGTGCCGCGCATGGGGTTCCCCGCCTCTTTCCGCGATCAACTCGATTTTGCATGTTGCATAATACGCAACATGATGCATAATAGGTTACACAGGCGTGTCAGCGCCGGTCAAGCCGTCTGTTGGGATTCCAATGAAGTCGATCGAAAAGGCCGTCGAGGCGTTGAGGCTGATGGCAAGCGCGGGGCGCGAGATCAGCGTCGCCGAAACCGGCCGGCACCTCAACGTCACCCGCTCCACCGCCTCGCGGCTGCTCGCCAGCATGAGCCGCGGCGGACTGGTCGAGCAGAACCCGGCGACCCAGCGCTATCGGCCGGGCATTCTCGCCGTGCAGCTCGCCTCCGGCTTCCACCGGCATTTCGACCTGGTCGATCAGGTCGGCCAGGAAATGGCCGACCTGTCGGCCCAGACCGGCCACACCGCCTGGGCCGGCATCCTCTCGGGCACCGAGGTCGTGGTGCTGAAGACCGTGCGCGGCACCCACCCGATCCAGTTCTCCGTCGAACCGGGCCGCCGACTGCCCGCGCATGCCGCGGCGATGGGCAAGGCCCTGCTGGCCCTGAAGGCCGACGGCGAGGTGCGCGCGCTGTTCCCCGGCGGCCTGCCGCCGACCACCGGCGCCACCCTCGGCGCGGTCGACGATCTGATCGCCGAACTCGCCCTGACGCGGTTGCGCCGCTACGCCGTGTCGAACCAGGAACTGTTCGACGGGGTCAAGGCCATCTCGGTCGCGTTCCAGGATACCGACAAGGAAAAGGCCGTCGCCCTGTCGGTCTCCTACCCGCTGTTCTCGGTACAGGACGGTGGCGACCAGGCGATCGTCGATACCCTGCTGGTCACGGCGAGCCGGATCGGCGCCAAGATCGGCGATGCCCGCTGGGGCGGTTAGGTGCATCGCAGCAAACCGATGGATGACTTAGCACTCGCGATCTAGAGGCCTGCATCTCGCGCCGATTGCGTCAGCATAACTGTCGCAGTTCGTGCGGAAATTCGCTGTTCCGTGCGGTTTTTGGCCGTCCGGTGCAGGTCGCGTTGATTGTGCACCGCACGCATTTCCAAGCTCGGTCTCCCGAGACGGCCGCCCCCAGAAGCGGCGGCGAGACCTGAGGAGGAGGCGCGCTTGATACCCGGCACATTCGTCTATCACCGGCCCGGCACGGTACAGGAAGCGGTCGCGCTGCTGGCGGACCATGGCGAGGAGGCACGGCCGCTGGCCGGCGGCCACAGCCTGATTCCGATGATGAAGCTGCGCATGGCGGCACCGGAACATCTGGTCGACCTGCGCGGCATCGGCGCGTTGAAGACGATCGCCGAAGACGGCGGCGACATCGTGATCGGCGCGGCCGTGACCCAGGCCCAGGCCATCGCCTCCGACCTGTTGGCGGCCCGCCTGCCGATCATCCGCGGCACGGCGCTGCAGATTGCCGACCCGCAGATCCGCTATCTCGGCACGCTCGGCGGCAATGTCGCCAATGGCGACCCGGGGAACGACATGCCGGCCGTGATGCAGTGCCTGGGGGCGCGCTACGTCGCCGAGGGACCCGATGGCGTGCGCGAGATACCGGCCGCCGAATTCTACCTCGGGCCTTACGCGACGGCGCTGGCCCCGGCCGAGATCCTCACCGCGATCCGCGTACCCGCGCCACCGGCTGGCCATGGCTGGGCCTATGAGAAGCTGAAGCGCAAGGTCGGCGACTACGCGACCGCGGCGGCCGCCGTCGTCCTGACCCTGGCGGCCGGCAAGGTCGCGACCTGCGCCATCGCGCTGACCAATCTCGGCCCGACCCCGCTGCTGGCGAACGCCGCCGCCGCCGGGCTTGTCGGCTCGAACCTCGCCCCCGCCGACGTCAAGGCCGCCGCGGACGCCGCCAAGGCGATCACCGATCCGGCCGGCGATGGCCGCGGCCCGCCCGCCTATCGCCGGGAAATGGCCGGGGTGATGGTCGCCCGCGCCCTGACCCGCGCCGCCCAGCGCGCCGCAAACGGAGCCTGACCCGATGACCGATCAGATCCCGATCTCGATCACCGTGAACGGCCGCAGCGTGCGGCGCTTCGTCGATCCGCGGCTGCTGCTGATCCATTTCCTGCGCGAGGACCTCGGCCTGACCGGTGCCCATATCGGCTGCGAGACCAGCCACTGCGGCGCCTGCACCGTCGATCTCGACGGCATGTCGGTCAAATCCTGCACGATGTTCGCCGCCCAGGCCGATGGCGCCACGATCACCACGATCGAAGGCATGGCCAATCCGGACGGCACGCTGTCGGTGCTGCAGGAGAGCTTCCGGCAGATGCACGGCCTGCAATGCGGCTACTGTACGCCCGGCATGATCATGCGGGCGAGCGTGCTGCTGCGCGAGAACCCCGATCCGACCGACGACGAGGTGCGCCAGGGCATCGCCGGCAATCTCTGTCGCTGTACCGGCTACCAGAACATCGTCAAGGCCGTGCGCCATGCCGCCGCCGTGATCAACGGCCGGCCCAGCCAGGAGGCTGCGGAATGAACGAGATGGTGATCACGCGCGAACAGCGCGAAGCCCGCCTGGAGGGCATGGGCTGCAAGCGCAAGCGGGTCGAAGACATCCGGTTCACCCAGGGCAAGGGCAACTACGTCGACGACCTGAAACTGCCGGGCATGCTGCACGGCGATTTCGTGCGCTCGCAATACGGCCATGCCCGGATCAAGCGTATCGATGCCGCCAAGGCCCGTGCCCTGCCGGGCGTGATCGCGGTGCTGACCGCCGACGACCTGAAGCCGCTGGGCCTGCACTGGATGCCGACGCTGGCCGGCGACGTCCAGGCGGTGCTGGCCGACGGCAAGGTGCATTTCCAGAACCAGGAAATCGCCTTCGTCGTCGCCGAGAACCGCTATGTCGCCGACGATGCGATCCAGCTGGTCGAGGTCGAGTACGAGGAACTGCCGGTCCTGGTCGACCCGTTCAAGGCGCTGGACCCGGATGCACCGGAACTGCGCCCGGATCTCGCCGGCAAGACGGTCGGGGCGCACGGCCCGCGCAAGCACCACAACCACATCTTCGAATGGACGGTCGGCGACCGCGCCGCCACCGACGAGGCGTTCAACCGCGCCGACGTCACCATCAAGGAGATGATCTCCTATCAGCGCGTCCATCCCTCGCCGCTCGAGACCTGCCAGTGCGTCGCCAGTTTCGACAAGATCAAGGGTGAGCTGACCGTGCACGGCACCTTCCAGGCGCCGCACGTCATCCGCACCGTCGCCTCGCTGCTGTCGAAGATTCCGGAACACAAGATCCACGTCGTCGCCCCCGATATCGGCGGCGGCTTCGGCAACAAGGTCGGCGCCTATTCGGGTTACATCTGCGCGATCGTCGCCACCATCGTCACCGGGCAGCCGGTGAAGTGGGTCGAGGACCGGATCGAGAACCTGTCGACCACGTCCTTCGCCCGCGACTACCACATGACCACCGAGATCGCGGCGACCAAGGATGGCAAGGTCACCGGCCTCCGGGTCCATGTGCTGGCCGATCACGGCGCGTTCGACGCCTGTGCCGACCCGTCGAAATGGCCGGCCGGGTTCTTCAACATCGTCACCGGGTCCTATGACTTCCCCGTCGCCCACCTCGCGGTCGACGGCGTCTATACCAACAAGGCGCCGGGCGGCGTCGCCTATCGCTGCTCGTTCCGCGTCACCGAGGCCGCCTACTGCATCGAACGGGCGATGGACATCCTGGCCCACAAGCTGGGTCTCGATCCCGCCGAATTGCGCCTGCGCAACTTCGTGCGGCGCGACCAGTTTCCCTACCAGTCGGCGCTGGGCTGGGAATACGATTCCGGCGACTACGACACGGCGATGCGCAAGGCGATGGATGCGGTCGGCTATGCCGAGCTGCGGGCCGAGCAGGCACGCAGGCGCGAAGCGTTCCGCCGCGGCGAAACCCGCGAGATCATGGGCATCGGCGTCTCGTTCTTCACCGAGATCGTCGGGGCCGGGCCGTCGAAGAACTGCGACATCCTCGGCGTCGCCATGTTCGACTCGGCCGAGATCCGCATCCACCCGACCGGCTCGATCATCGCCCGCATGGGATCGAAGAGCCAGGGCCAGGGCCACGAGACCACCTGGGCGCAGATCATCGCCACCGAGCTCGGCATTCCCGCCGACGACATCATGATCGAGGAAGGCAACACCGATACCGCGCCCTATGGCCTCGGCACCTACGGCTCGCGTTCGACGCCGGTGACCGGCGCGGCCATCGCCATGGCCGCGCGCAAGATCAAGGCCAAGGCGCAGATGATCGCCGCCCATCTGCTGGAGGTTTCCGAATACGACCTGGAATGGGACATCGACGGCTTCCGCGTCAAGGGCAACCCCGAACGTGCCAAGACGATGAAGGAGATCGCCTGGGCCGCCTATAACAGCCCGCCCCCGGGTCTCGAACCGGGGCTCGAGGCGGTCAACTACTACGACCCGCCGAACATGACCTATCCGTTCGGCGCCTATATCTGCGTGATGGACATCGACGTCGATACCGGTGTCGCCACGACCAGGCGGTTCTATGCGCTGGACGATTGCGGCACCCGCATCAACCCGATGATCATCGAAGGCCAGGTGCATGGCGGCCTGACCGAGGCCTTCGCGATCGCGATGGGCCAGGAAATCCGCTACGACGAGCTCGGCAACGTCATCGGCGCGTCGTTCATGGATTTCTTCCTGCCCACGGCGGTCGAGACCCCGGTCTGGGAAACCGACTTCACCGTGACGCCTTCGCCCCACCACCCGATCGGGGCCAAGGGGGTGGGCGAAAGCCCGAATGTCGGCGGCGTGCCCTGCTTCTCCAACGCCGTCAACGACGCCTTCTCGTTCCTGGGCGCGACCCACATCCAGATGCCGCATGACGCCTGGCGCCTGTGGCAGGCGGCGCAAGACCTGGGGGCGTGATGTCCAGCCCGGATCGCACCGGGCTCGCCTCTTGCCTGGCCGCCGTCGGCTATGTCGCCGACGGCGGGCTTGCGACCGCGCTGGCCCTGATGGACATGCTGCGCCGGCCGCTGCTGCTGGAGGGCGAGGCCGGGGTCGGCAAGACCGAGGTCGCCAAGGCCCTGGCGGCGGTGCACGGGGCCGAACTGATCCGGCTGCAATGCCACGAGGGCCTCGACCGGGCCGACGCGCTGTACGAATGGAACTACCAGCGCCAGCTCATGGCCATCAAGGCGCGCGAAGGCGCCGATGCCGATGCGGTCGAGGCCCACGTCTTCTCCGAGCGCTACCTGCTCGAACGCCCGTTGCTCGCCGCGATCCGGCGGGAAGCCAGTCCGGTATTGCTGATCGACGAGATCGACCGGGCGGACGCCGAATTCGAGGCCTTCCTGCTGGAAGTGCTGTCGGATTTCCAGGTTTCGGTTCCCGAACTCGGCACGATCGCTGCCCGCTCGATCCCGCGGGTCATCCTGACCTCGAACGGCACCCGCGAACTGTCCGACGCGCTGCGCCGGCGCTGCCTCTATCATGCCCTCGACTTTCCCGACGTCGAGCGCGAGGCGGCGATCCTGCGCGCCCGGCTTCCCGGCATCGACATCGCGCTGGCCCAGCAGATCGCCGAGATGATCGCGGCGATCCGGCGCGAGGACCTCGTGAAACGCCCGGGGGTCGCCGAGACGCTCGACTGGGCGGCGGCGCTGATGGGGCTGGGTGTCGGCCGGCTCGATGCCGACCGCGAGGCGGTGTTCGACACGCTGGCCTGCATCGTCAAGACCCGGGAGGATCGCGGCCGGCTGCCGCGCGCGGTGATCGAGCGGCTGATCGGCCGGGTCGCCTGATGGACGGCGAGACGCTCGCGATCCGCCGGCGGCTGGCCGGTTTCCTGCGCACCCTGCGCGACAACGGCTTTCGGATCGGCCTGGCCGAGAGCCGCGATGCCCTGCGGATCCTGGCGGCGCCCCCCTACCGGCGGGCCACGACGGTAAAGCCCGCGCTGCGCGCGCTCTGCTGCGGCAGCCGGGTCGACTGGCGCGCCTTCGACGACCTGTTCGATACCTTCTGGACCGGCCGCGGCGTCAGGACCCGGGTCGCAGTCACCCGGGCCGGCGCCCAGACCAGCCAGCGGACCATGCGCAGCCTGGCCGAAGCCGGCCAGGCGGGCGGCCTCGCCGATGCCGCCGACGGCATGGCGGACGCGGCGCCGCACGGCCGTCGCGAAGGCGCCAGCCGGCATGAGAACCTGGCCCATACCGATTTCCGCCACCTGGCCGACCCGGCGGCGATGGCGCGCGCCCATGACCTGGCCGAGCGGCTGGCCCGGACGATGCGCACCAGGCTGTCGCGGCGCTGGCAGCGGCACCGGCGCGGCCGCCGGCCCGACCTCAGGGCGACGATCCGCGCCAGCCTGGCGACCGGCGGCCTGCCGCTCGACCTGGTCCAGCGCCGCCGGCGCCGTCCGCCGCTGCGCCTGGTCGTGCTGGTGGACGCCTCCGGCTCGATGAGCCTCTATACCTCGGTCTTCCTCCGCTTCGTCCACGGCATCCTCGAGCATTTCCGCGAGGCCGAGGCCTTCCTGTTCCATACCCGGCTCGTCCATGTCTCGGCCGCGCTGCGCGAGAAGGACGCCGCCCGCGCGCTCGACCGGCTGGGGCTGATGGTCGAGGGGGTCGGCGGCGGCACCCGGATCGGCGACGCACTGGCCGATTTCAACCGCCACCACGCCGCGCGCGTCATCAATTCGCGCACCTGCGTGATGATCCTGTCCGACGGCTACGACACCGGCGCACCGGAACGGCTGGGCGCCGAGATGGCGGCCCTGCGCCGCCGCTGCCGCCGCATCGTCTGGCTCAATCCGCTGCTGGGCTGGAAAGACTATCAGCCGGTGGCCCGCGGGATGGCGGCCGCCCTGCCCCATGTCGACCTGTTCGCCGCGGCTCACGACCTTGCCAGCCTCGGCGCCCTCGAACCCTATCTCGCCCGTCTGTAGGAGGATGTCATGCAGCCGCAGCCCGACATGCTCGACCTCGTCGCCCGGCTGAAGGCCGGCGGCGAAGCCTTCGCGCTGGCGACTGTCGTCCGCACTGTCTCGGTCACCGCCGCCAAGGCCGGGGCCAAGGCGGTGATCCGCCCCGACGGCACGATCACCGAGGGCTGGATCGGCGGCGGCTGCGCCCGCACGGCCGTGCTGCGCGCCGCGCGCGACGCGCTGGCCGACGGCCAGCCCCGGCTGGTCTCGATCCAGCCGCAGGATCTGCTGGCCGAAAAAGGCGTCAAGCCCGGCGACGAGCGCGAAGGGATCCGGTTTGCCCGCAACATGTGCCCGAGCCAGGGCAGCATGGATGTCTTCGTCGAGCCGATGCTGCCCAAGCCGCGCCTGGTCGTGCTCGGCGCCAGCCCGGTCGCCATGGCGCTGGCCGAGCTAGCCCCCCGCTTCGGCTACCACCTGACCGTCTGCGCGCCGGCCGAGGAACAGGCCCGCTTCGCCGAGCCTGACCAGCGCATCGAGGGCTATGCCCTGCCGGTCGCGGCCGACGGGCGGCGCTATCTGGTGGTGGCGACCCAGGGTCGCGGCGACGAGGCGGCGTTGAAGGCCGCGCTTTCGGTCGACGCCGAACATATTGCTTTCGTCGGCAGCCGGCGCAAGATGTCGGCCCTGCGCGACGGTCTGATCGAGGATGGGATCGGGCCGGAGCGTCTCGATCGTGTCAAGGGGCCGGCCGGCCTCGACCTCGGCGCGATCACGCCCGACGAGATTGCCCTTTCCATCCTGGCCGAGATCCTGCAGATCCGCCGCCGGGATCAACGCCAGCCCGCCAACGCCTGAAGTATCGTAAGGACAGCCAGCCATGCAGATGTCGGACAGCCGCCTGATCCCCGCCCCCCGCGACGTGGTCTGGGCGGCGCTGAACGATCCGGAAATCCTCAAGCGGGCGATTCCCGGTTGCGAATCGCTCGAGATGGCGTCGCCGACCGAGATGACGGCGACGATCAAGCTGAAGATCGGCCCGATCAAGGCCACGTTCTCCGGCAAGGTGACGCTGTCGGACCTCGACCCGCCGAACGGCTATCGCATTTCCGGCGAAGGGTCGGGCGGCGTGGCCGGTTTCGCCAAGGGGGGCGCCAGCGTCAAGCTGACCGACGAGGCGGAAGGCACCCGCCTGACCTACGAGGTCGACGCCCAGATCGGCGGCAAGCTGGCCCAGCTCGGCGCCCGGCTGATCGATTCGACCGCGACCAAGCTGGCCGGCGAATTCTTCGACAATTTCGCCGCCGCCCTGTCGCCGCCGGCCGCGGAAGGCACCGAGGCCCCGACGCCGGAGGAAAAGAAGAGCTGGTACAAGGGCCTGTTCTCGAAGGGTGCCACCACAGCGCTGCTGGCACTCAGCCTCGGCCTCGGGGCGGGTTTCGCCTATGACTGCTGCATCGGCCACGATGCCTCGGTCATCTGCTCGCCCGCGCCCCGGGCCTGAGGCGCCTTACCACGTCGGCAGGATGGTCCCGTCGAACTTCGTCAGGATGAACGACTTGATTTCGGGCGAGCGATAGAGCTCGACGAAACGGCGGATGCGGGGATCGTCCTTGCGGTCCTCGCGCACCGCCCAGACCAGGGTCCAGCGCGATTCCGGCCCCTCAAGGACCAGCGCCTTCTTCGGATCGAGCTTGGCCAGCACCGCATAGTTCAGCGTGATGACCGCCGCGCCGAGATCGTTGAGCGACCGCGGCAGCTGCGCGGCGTCGAGTTCGATCAGGCTGATCTTCTTCGGGTTCTCGACGATGTCGGCGGCGGTCGCGCCGACGTCGACGCCCGGCTTCAGCTTGATCAGCCCCGCCTGCTGCAACAGGAACAAGGCGCGGGCCGAGTTCGACGGATCGTTGGGAATGCCGATCTTGGCCCCGGCCGGGATCGCGTCGACCGTGGCCGCCTTGGCCGAATAGAGCCCGGTCGGCACGACGATGGACGGCACCAGCGGGACGATCTTGTAGCCGCGCTGCTTCTTCTGGTTGTCGAGATAGGGGACGTGCTGGAAATTGTTGGCGTCGATATCGCCGAGTTGCAGCGCCTCGTTGATCTGGGTCCATTCGGTGAATTCGACGATCTCGGCCTGCAGCCCTTCCTTGGCGGCGAGCTTCGCGGTCTCGCGCAGGATGTCGCCATAGGGGCCGGACGACACGCCGATCTTGAGCGGCTTGTCCTGCGCCATGGCAGGCAGGGTCGCCAGCGCCACGGCGGCGATCAGGGCGAGGCGGCGGGTAAGCTTGAACATCGGGTCTACTCCAGTGTGACGGAAATCAACGCGCCAGCCAGACGTCGGCGAAGCTCTCGTTCAGGCCGAGGCCGGTGGTGATCAGGTTGCGCACCTTGGTGCGATAGAGGCTCGGGAAGCCCATCTGGTGGGTCCAGAGGATGGCGACGTCGCGAGTCAGGATGTGCTGCACATCGCTGTAGAGCTGCTGGCGGGCCGCCCGGTCGTTGGTCACGGCCGCCCGCTCGAGCAGCGCGTCCACTTCCGGATTGACGTAGCCGCCGACATTCGCCGCCGAGCCCCGGTTCAACTGGTTCGTCGACAGATAGGTCTGGTTGACGCCCATCGCCGGGTCGCCCAGCTGGTAGACGAAGTTGAAGGCGAGATCGAAATTCCCGGCCGAGATCCGCTGGAACCAGCCGGCGACGTCGGTGCTCTCGATCCTGGTCCGGATGCCGGCTTCGGCCAGCCGTTCGCGCAGGTACTCGGCAAAGCGCGCCCAGGTCTCGCCATAGGGCAGCGGCAGCAGCCGCAGTTCGACCCGGGTGCCGTCCGGCCCCGGCTTGAGGCCCATCTCGTCGAGCAGCGCCCGGGCCTTGGCCACGTCGTGCGGATGCGCCACCCAGGCTTTCGGATCGACGAAGGGACTGAGATGGCTGAACGGTGATTCGAGCGGCTTGCCGAAGCCGGCAAAGATCGTGTCGACGATGAACTTGCGGTCGATCAGATGCGACAGCGCCTGGCGAAAGCGGATGTCGTCGAGTGGCTTGTTGCGCAGGTTCAGGTTGATCCAGGCGATCGGGTCGTAGAATTCCCAGCCCTTGTCGCTGAGCTCGACCCCCGGGAGGCCGGCCAGCCGGCGGACCTCGAAATTCTCGACGTCGCCGCCGCGCAGCACGTCGACCTTGCCCTGTTCGAAGGCGATCGACCGGCCGTTGGCATCGGGAACGACGTGGAAATAGAGCGCGTCGAGATGCGGCTTGCCCTTCTGCCAGTAAGCCTCGTTCTTCACCAGATGGATGAAGGCACCCTTGCGCCACTCCTTGAACTTGAACGGGCCGGTGCCGACCGGCGTCTGGTTCGCCGGATTGGTGCGGAAATCGGTGCCTTCGTAGAGATGGCGCGGCACGATCGTGCCGCCGGTCACCTCGAAGATGAAGATCGCCGCCGGGAAAGGCTCGCGGAACTTGAAGACGACCGTGTCCGCGTCGGGGGCCGTGATCGATTCGGTCCGGTCGATCACCATCTTGGTGCGCGGGAACGCCGCCGGCAGATAGTCCTTGAAGCTGAACACGACATCGGCCGACGAGAACGGCCGGCCGTCATGCCAGGTCACGCCCTGCTGCAGGCGGAAGGTATAGGTCAGGCCGTCCGGAGATATTTCCCAGGATTTGGCCAGGGCCGGCAACGGCTCGAGCTTGGGGCCGAGGGTGATCAGCCCCTCGTAGATTTTGGCGCCGACGAACGAGACCGGGCCGAGCTTGTTCAGCCCGAGCATCAGGGTCGGCGGCTCCGGCTGCACGATCAGATTGAGCGTGCCGCCGTTGCGCGGAGCTTCCTGCGCCGCCAGGGGCGCGGCAAGAAGCGACAGCGCCGCAACCGCGGCACGCAGCCAATGCCTCACGGCTGCACCCGCCAGGACCACATGCGTACCACCACCCGCTGGGCCTGGGCCCGCCGCACCGCCGCCAGGGCATAACGGCCGTTCCGCCGCCCGACCACCCGGGTCAATTCCACGACATTCATCTCATCCTCCGTCGATTGCCGGGGGCGATCATCGACAGCAGAAAAAATTTTGTCTATAGATTTAGTATGATTTATGGAACAACACGGAGCCACTGGACATCGGCCACGTCTTCCACAACCTTTGAGCCCAGAAAGTAGCGACCCGCTAATGTACAGCGACAGCCAGGAGATTTCGATGTCGGCTCTGCGCCTGTTTTCGCCGTTGCGTCTCGGTCCCCATAGGCTGGCCCACCGCGTGGTGATGGCACCGCTGACGCGCGCCCGCGCCGTCCAGCCGGGAAACGTGCCGGGACCGCTGAATGCCGAATACTATGCCCAGCGTGCAGGCAAGGGCGGCCTGATCATCGCCGAGGCGTCGCAGGTGCGTGCGGACGGGCAAGGCTTTCCCCAGACGCCGGGCATCCATTCGGCCGAGCAGGTCGCGGGCTGGCGTCTGGTCACCGACGCGGTCCATGCCCGGGGTGGCATCGTCTATCTCCAGCTCTGGCATGTCGGGCGCATCTCGCATTCGAGCCTGCAGCCGGATGGCGGCCTGCCGGTGGCACCGTCGGCGATCGCGCTGGAGGGCAAGACCTTCACCCGCGACTGGCAACTGGCGCCCTTCGAGACGCCGCGGGCACTGACCGCCGGCGAAATCGCCGGCGTGGTCGAGGATTATGCGCGCGCCGCCGGGCTGGCGCAGGAAGCCGGGTTCGACGGCGTCGAGATCCACGCCGCGAATGGTTACCTGATCGAACAGTTCCTGCAGTCGCGGTCCAACCAGCGGACCGACGGCTATGGCGGCCCGATCGAGAACCGGACCCGCCTGTTGCGCGAAATCACCGACGCGGTGGTCGGCGTCTGGGGTGCCGACCGCGTCGGGGTGCGGCTGTCGCCCTGGGGCATCGCCAACGGCAGCGGCGAGGACGATCCTATCCCGCTCTACACCCATGCGATCGAGGCGCTCGCCGCCCGCCGCCTCGGCTATCTGCATCTGATCGAGCCGCGCGCCTCGGGCACCGGCAAGGCCGACCTGCATCGCCCCGAGCAGCCCTCGGCCACCGCGACCTTCCGGTCGCGCTGGCCCGGCGTGCTGATCGGCGCCGGCGGCTACGACCGCGACGGCGCGATCGAGGCGGTCGAGCGCGGCACGGCCGATGCGGTCGCCTTCGGCCGCGCCTTCATCGCCAATCCCGACCTGCCGCTGCGGCTGGAACGCGGCGCGCCGCTCAACCCTTACGATCGGCCGACCTTCTATGGCGGCAGCGAGAAGGGCTACACCGACTATCCCGCGCTCGAAACCGAGGCGGCGTGACCATGGCCGCGCCCAAGGCTGTGGTCGTGGGCGTCGGGGCCGAACGCGGCCTCGGCGCGGCGCTGTGCCGGCGCTTTGCCGCTGCCGGGCATCACGTCCTGGTCGCCGGCCGCACCGAGGAGAAGATCCGGGCCGTGGCCGATGCGATCGTCGCGGCCGGCGGCCGGGCGACCGCGGTGCTCACCGACGCGACCAGCGAGGCCGATGTCGTCAGGCTGTTCGACCTGGCGATGGCCGACGAGGCCGGCAGCGGGCCGGCCGAACTCGTCGTCTTCAATGCCGGCAACAACCAGCGCATCGACTTCCGCGAGGTCAGCGCCGCAGATTTCGAGGCGCTGTGGCGGGTCGGCTGCTTCGCCGGCTTCCTGGTCGGGCGCGAGGCAGCAAGGCGGCTGGTACCGCTGGGCCGCGGCACGGTGATCTTCACCGGGGCCTCGGCCTCGCTGCGCGGACGGCCGGGCTTTGCCCAGTTCGCCGCGGCCAAGGCGGGGCTGCGCATGGTGGCGCAGAGCATGGCGCGCGAGTACGGCCCGCTGGGCGTTCACGTCGCCCATGTGATCATCGATGGCGGCATCAGCGGCGACCGCCTGCTCAGCCGCTTTCCGCAAGCCGTCGAACAGCGCGGCGCCGACGGCCTGCTCGATATCGACGCGATCGCCGAAACCTACTGGCAGATCCATCGCCAGCACCGCTCGGCCTGGGCGCACGAGATCGACCTGCGCCCCTTCAAGGAAAGCTTCTGACCGTGCCGCTCGACCCGGCCGAGATCGCGGGCCTGCCCCATGTCGTGGCGAGCCTGCATTATGCGGCGCCCAGCGACCGCCCGTTTCGCAGCTATGCCTATGACGCGCCGGCGGATGCGCCGCGCAACGAGCCGGTCTATGTCGCCCACCAGGCCACGATCCGTGACGTGCGGCCGTTGGCCCGCCGCCTGTCGCTCGACGACCAGGGCATTGCCCTGATCGACCGGCCGAGCGCAGTGACCGACTTCGGCGACGAGGCGCTGCTGCGTCGCATCTATTACCCGGAAACGATCGAGCTGGTGTAGGCAACGACCGGTGCCGGTCGCGTCGTCGTTTTCGACCATACGATCCGCCGCCGCATTCCCGGTGCCCGCGACCGCAGCGCGGGCACGCCGCGACAGCCGGTGCCGCGCATCCACAACGACTATACCGAAGCCTCCGCCCCGCAGCGCCTGGCCCAGGTGATGGGCGACGAGGCGGCGGTGCTGTCGCGCGGGCGCTATCTGATCGTCAATGTCTGGCGGCCGATTCAGGGACCGCTGCAGGACATGCCGCTGGCGCTGTGCGACGCGCGCAGCGTCGTGCCCGGCGACCTCGCCGCCGCCGCGCTGGTCTATCCCGACCGCACCGGCGAAACCTATGCGGTGCACCATAACCCCGGCCATCGCTGGTATTATGCACCCGAGATGACGGCGGGGGAGGCGTGGATGTTCAAGTGTTTCGATTCCGAGCGGGCGAATCCTGCCCGCTTCGCGCCCCATACCGCCTTCGACGACCCGACCGCGCCGGCCGACCGGCGCCCCCGCGAAAGCATCGAACTGCGCACCCTGGTATTCTACTGATGACCTCGACCCTGCCGATCCTCGATCTTGCCCGTTTCGACGGCGACGACGTCACCCGCACCGCCTTCCTCGCCGATCTGCGCCATGCCGCGCGCCATGTCGGCTTCTTCTATCTGACCGGCCATGGCATCGACCCCGCGCTGGTCGAGGCCGTGCAGGCCCAGGCCCGCGCGTTCTTCGCCCTGCCCGAGGCCGCCAAGCTCGAGATCGAGATGGTCAACTCAGCCCATTTCCGCGGCTACAACCGCGCGGCCTGGGAATTGACGCGCGGCCAGCCCGACTGGCGCGAGCAGATCGATTTCGGCGCCGAGCGCGAAGCCGTGCCGGGCGGTCCGGACTGGACGCGGCTGCAGGGGCCCAACCAGTGGCCCTCGGCCCTGCCCGGCATGAAGCCGGTCATCCTGCGCTGGCAGCAGGATCTGACCGCACTGACCATCCGCCTGCTGCGCGCCTTCGCGCTGGCCCTGGGACAGGACGAGCATGCGCTGGCCACGCTCTACGACGGTGCGCCGCATCACATCATGAAGGTGGTGCGCTATCCCGGCCGCGACGCCACGGCAAGCGACCAGGGCGTCGGTGCCCACAAGGATTCGGGCCTGCTGACCCTGCTGCTGCAGGACCGCCAGCGCGGCCTGCAGGTCGAGACGCCGGATGGCTGGATCGATGCCGAGCCGCTGGCCGGCAGCTTCGTCGTCAATATCGGCGAACTGCTGGAAATGGCCTCCGACGGCTACTTGCGCGCCACCCTGCATCGCGTGGTGACGCCGCCGGCCGGCACCGATCGTATTTCGGTCGCCTTCTTCATGGGGGCGCGGCTCGATGCGACCGTGCCGTTGCTGCGATTGCCGGCGGACCTCGCCGCCGAGGCGCGCGGGCCGGAACGCGACCCCGGCAACCCGCTGTTCAACGACGTCGGCCGCAACTATCTGAAGGGCCGCCTGCGTTCGCACCCCGACGTCGCCCGCCGCCATCATGCCGATCTCATCGGGGCCTGAAATGACCGATCCCTGGAATCTCGGCGACGTCGTCGCCGCGCTGCACCAGTCGCGCGAAGCGATGCACAAGATCAGGCATCGCGGCCGCTTGCGCGAACTGCCTTCGCGCGACGTGCTGATGCAGGTGATCGCGGGGCTGCAGGCGGCGATGTTCCCGACCCATTACGGCCGCCCCGACCTGTCCGGGGAAAGCATCGACTTCTTCGTCGGTGACACCTTGCACGGCACGCTGCAATTGCTGGTCGAGCAGGTGCGGCGCGCGCTGCGCTTCGCCGACGAAGCCTCCGACGACGACCCGATGCCCCAGGCGGTCGCCATCACCCGCGCCTTCGCGGCGCGGCTGGCGGAGATCCGCGCGCTGCTGGTCTCGGACCTGCATGCCGCTGTCAACGGCGACCCGGCAGCGTCGAACGTGTCGGAAGTGCTGCTCTGCTATCCCGGGTTCAGCGCGATCGTCCACTATCGGCTGGCCCATGCGCTGTACCGCGCCGGGGTGCCGATGCTGCCCCGCCTGATCACCAGCATCGCCCAGGCGGCGACCGGCGTGGACATCCACCCGGCGGCCGATATCGGTGGCAGCTTCTTCATCGACCATGCCAGCGGCGTGGTGATCGGCGAGACGACGATCATCGGCCGCAACGTCCGCCTCTACCAGGCCGTCACCCTCGGCGCGAAATCCTTTCCCAAGGACGAGACCGGGGCGCTGGTCAAGGGGCGGCCGCGGCATCCGATCGTCGAGGACGACGTCGTCATCTACGCCGGCGCCACCATCCTCGGCCGGATCACCATCGGCAAGGGATCGGTGATCGGCGGCAATGTGTGGCTGACGCAGAGCGTGCCCCCCGGATCGAACGTCACCCAGGCGCAGATGCGGAGTTCGTGACCGTTATTCCCAACTGCCCGCCTCGGCGTCGTAAGCCCCTGATCGCAGGTCGGCAATGCCTGCGATAAGGTTGCGCTTCTCGATCTTGTTGGAAACGGTGCGCGGGAATCCATCGACGAAGGCGATGTAGCGCGGCACCTTGAAGGCGGCGAGTCTGGCGCGAGCGTGATCGAGGATCTCGCCTACCGACAGCGTGGCGCCGGGCTTGAGCTGGATATAGATCTTCACTTCTTCTCCACGACGGGTGTCGGGCACCGCGACCGCGGCACAATCCTCGACAACGTCGAGTTCGCGAATCACGGCCTCGACCTCGCGTGCCGCGATATTCTCGGACGAGCGGCGGATCATGTCCTTGATCCGACCGGTCAGCCACAGAAGGCCCCGATCATCCGCACGGAAGATGTCGCCGGTACGAAACCAGTCGCCCCGGAAGGCGTCGGCATTTGCCTCGGGCTTGTTCCAGTATCCCTTGAAGATGCCGCGGCCGCGTACCCACAGTTCACCCTCCTGTCCGGTCGGCACCTCTTGCCCCTCGGGGTCGCGGATCGTGACCTCGCGGAACGGCGCGGCTAAACCGACGCTTGCGGAATCATAGAGTTCGTCGGCCTCGGGCGGCATCCAGGCGCCCATGCCAATCTCCGTCATGCCAAACCCTTCGCGGGCCCTTACGCGAAAACGCGCCTTGAACGCGCGGGCCGTTTCTGGCGACCAGCCGAACGTAGCGACCTGGACCAGCGCGGTGTCGCCATCGTCAGGCTCGGGCGGCTGGCGCGTCATCAATTCGGGGAACTGGCACCATTCCAGCCGGTAGCGCTTGATCCAGCTGATGAACCGCGTGGCGCTGAGCTGCGGCGCCATGTAGAGCGTGGCACCCAGCCCCATTGCCTTGATCACGTGCCATTGCGGATCCATGTAGAAGAACGGCTGTGCCGTCAGCAGGCGCCCGACCGGCCTGACGTCCCAGGCCTGGGCCGCGTAACCCAGGATCAGCCAGTATTCATGGGTCAGCATGCAGCCCTTGGGGAAACCGGTCGTGCCCGAAGTGTACTGGATGTTCATCAGGTCGTCGGAGCCGATCGCCGGGTCGAGACAGGTCTCGTCCGACGCCGCGGCGACAAGTTCGTCGAAGGCGCCGTCGACTACCAGCACGCGCTCGTCCGATAGTCCCGCGGGCCGGGTTTCGATCGCCCGGAACGTCTGGATGAACGCCTGCTCGATGATCAGCGCGGTCGCGCCGGAATCGCCGGTGACGTAGGCGATCTCGCGCGGCGTATAGCGCGTGTTCACGGGCACGTGTACTGCGCCGATCTTGGCCAGCGCCAGCCAGGTCAATGGATAGACCAGGCGATTGGACAGCATGACCGCGACACGGTCGCCGCGGCGGATCCCCAAGCCCTTCAGCGCGTTGCCGATGCGGTTGGTCATCTGCTCGACCTGGGCATAGGTCGCGCGCTCGCCGCGGTCGAACACGTCGAGCGCGACTGCCTCGCCCAGCGCCGCACAGCGTTCGGTGACAAAGCGCCCGATCGAGGTCGGCCGGAACCCTGCCTCGATCTCGGCACGGCGGGTGGCGACTTGGTTAAAATCCACCACGATCATCCCTCAGTCTTGCGAAAGAACCCGGTGCCGGCGCCGGGGCCGTCATAGGCGATGCGCTGCAGCCGGAACAAGGTGCCGACATAATCTATTGCCTGCTCGCGCGGCATATCCTGGGCGCGAAGATAGGATTCCATCTCGATGCGCACGCCGATCGGCGGATGTTGGGCAATACGCGCCGCCATCGCATGGGCCTCGGCCATCAGTTCGGCTTCCGGCACGATGCGGTTGATCAGGTTGGCGGCCAGGGCCCGGTCGGCCCCGATGCGCTCGCCCAGCAGCAGCAATTCCATCGCGATCGCATGCGGCACGTGCTGGCCCAGCCGGACGATTCCGCCCGCCCCGCCCATGCCGTAGGCGATTTCCGGAAAGCCGAATTCTGCCCGCGGCGTACTGATGCGCAGGTCGGTCAGCAGCAGCAGGTAGATCAGGCCCTGGCCCAGGCAATAGCCGTCGACTGCCCCGACGATCGGCTTGTAGCGCTTCAGTCGCATCACGTCCTGTTCCCAGCCCGGCCGGGTGAGACCGAGCGCTTCCTCGTGGACATGGGGGAACAGATGGGCCTCCAGCGCCTGATGGGGTGTCAGCGGCGGCAGCTCGACCTTGATGTCGTCGCCCGCCGAAAATGAGGCGCCGTCACGGCCTTGCATGATGCCGACGCGGATCTCGGGATCGGCAACGAAATCGGTCAGCGCCTCGAACAGCCTGCGATGCATGTCCGGCGTAAACACGTTGACGCGGCCGTTGTCGATCACGAAGGTCGCGACCGCGCCCTGCTTGACGTAGTGGATAGGCATCGCGATCAGGACTCCTTTACCGATGAACCAAGCCGCAGGGCCAAGAGGACCACGGCACTCATGACCAGCAGCACCAGTGTCGATACCGCCGCCAACACCGGCGAGAAGCGCAAAGTGGCCTCGTCCCACATCATCTTGGGCAGCGTCGAGACCAGGCCGCCGGAGGCGAACAAGGCAACATTGAGTTCGTCGAGCGACGTGACGAAGGCGAACAGCGAGGCCGAGACCAGGCCCGTACCGATCAGCGGCAGAGTGACGCGGCGCGCCGCCGTCCACGGCGGGGCACCTAGCGAAGCTGCCGCCTGGTCGAGCCTGGTGTCGTAGGTCTTCAGCACAGCAAGCACGGCGATGAAGAAGAATGGCAGGGCGATGACGATATGGCCGATGACCAGGCCGAGAGTGGTGCCGACCCAACCCAGCCGGGCATAGACGTAGAACAGCGAGACGGCGATGACGAGACGCGGCACGATCAGAGGCGAGACGATCAGCGCGAACAATGCCGCAGCGCTGCGCCCCGACATCATCATGAAGGCGACGCCGGCCGGCATCGCCACGGCAAAGCAGCCGAGGGCGGTCAGAAATGCAACAAAGAACGATCGCCCAGCCGCGGCCAGCCAGATCGGAGACGCGACGACCTCGCCGTACCAGCGCAGGGTCGGGTCGGTCGGCGGCCAGGACACGAAACTCTGCCCGCTGAAGGAGACCGGCACCAGCAGGATCAGCGGTGCCAGCAGGAAGAAGATGACCAGCAACGCGGCGGCGCGCGTGGCCGGCGCGCGGCCAGGCGGTCGCGGCCGGCTAGGCGCGACCCGTGCCAGGCCATCGCCGACCATGGCCAGTATCCGCGAGCCGGCGCGGCCGATCCGCCCGCCGTCGCGCCGCGCACCAGTGCCGCCTGCCAGGCTCGACAGTCCCACGATACGGTCGTAGAGCAGAAAGACTGCCAGGGCTGCGACAAGCAACGCGAGGCACAGCATCGCGGCGAACGGCCAGTTGGTCAGCTCCAGCACCTGCTGGATGACGAGTTGGGCGATCATCGTCTCGCGCACCGAGCCGAGCAGCGCGGGCGCGATGAAGAATCCGAACGCGGTGACGAAGACCAGAAGACCCGCGGCGGCGATGCCGGGAAACGACAGCGGCAGGTAGATGCGGAAGAATGCCTGTACCGGCCGGGCGCCCAGAGTGCCGGCCGCACGCGACAGTTCCGGCGCGATGCCTTCGAGGACCCCAAGCATGGTCAGGATCGCGAACGGCGTCAGCACATTGGTCATGCCAATGACGACGGCTGCCGGACCGTATAGCAGTTCCTGCGGCCGATCAGCCAAACCGGTGGATACAAGCAGGTCGTTCAGCGGCCCGTTGCGGCCAAGCAGCACGATCCAGGCAAAGCTGCGTACCAGGAATGACGACCAGAACGGCAGCAGCACGAAAAGGGACCAATAGCCGCGCCGGCGCCTGTCCATCGTGGCAAGGACATAGGCGACGGGATAGCCGACCGCCAGCGTGGCGAGCGTCACCCATCCCGCAATGACGAAAGAATTGCCGAGTACGCGGAGATAGGCGCCGGCCATAGCCAGCCGGTTCAGCTGATCGGGCGTCGCGCCCTGCGCGACGAAACCGGCCACGGGCGCAACGAAGAAGGCGCCGAGGAACAGCAGCGCCGGACCCAGCAGGATCAGCTTCAGCCGTGTGCGGGTCATCGTGCTGCCCCGCCGGGAAGCACGACAACGTCGGCGGGATCGGCCGTGGCTGTCACTTGCTCGCCTGGCCGGGGGCCGGGTCCGCCGCCGCCGAGCGTGGTGGCGCGCAGGACCAGGCCGCCCGCCGTGCGCAGGAAGATTTGGCGCACGCCACCGAGATCGATGACGGTCTCGACGACGGCGGCGAGGCCGGGCTGGCCGGATCGGGCCAGTATCAGCCGCTCCGGCCGGATCAGCACCTCGACGGCCCCCGCGGCGGCATCGCGGGTGACGACTGTCTGGCCGTCGGCCAGCCGCAGAAGGCCACCCTCTGCGGTCGCCGACAGAATGTTCGATTCGCCGAGGAATTCGGCGGCGAAGCGTGACACTGGCCGCGTGTAGAGCGTGCCCGGCGTACCAAGCTGGGCAATACGCGCCCGATTCATCAGGCAAATGCGATCGGACAGCAGCATCGCTTCGTCCTGATCGTGGGTAACGTAGACGATGGTGGCGCCAAGCTCGCGATGCAGGCGGCGGATCTCGAGCTTGAGCTCGTCGCGCAGGCGCTTGTCGAGTGCGCCCAGCGGTTCGTCCATCAGGACGATCGACGGCTGGAAGACGATGGCCCGGGCGAAAGCGACACGCTGCTGCTGGCCGCCCGACAATTCGCGCGGCCGGCGATCCGCGTAGGGCCCAAGGCGGACGAGATCCAGCGCCGACGTCACCGCTCGTCGGATCTCGGCCTTCGGCAACCGCCGCATTTCCAGCGGAAAGGCGACATTGTCGAACACCGAGAGATGCGGGAACAGCGCGTAGCTCTGAAACACTACGCCGATATCCCGCCGATAGGCGGGTTGCGCGGTGACGTCGGCCCCGTCGATCAGGATGCGGCCATCGCTGGGATCGACGAGGCCCGCGATCATCATCAACAATGTCGTCTTGCCCGAACCGGAGGGACCCAGCAGGGTGAGAAACTCGCCCCGCCGGACGGCGAGCGACACCGGCTCCAGTGCCGCGACGCCGCCATAGCTCTTGGCCAGCCCCTGTACGTCCAGCCGGATATCGGGCACCGTCCGGGGCGCGACCTCGCCCATCGCGAGGGCCAGCGACATCAGCCTACGACCCACTTGTTGAAGAGATCGGCGGCGCGGTCCTTGTTGCGAGCCCAGAAGTCGACGTCGACCAGGATCGCATCCCTGGTGTTCTCCGGGTAGGTCGGCAGGGTGCGGGCGATCTCGGGCTTGATGCTGCCGATTGCCGCGGCAAGGGTTGGGCCGTAACCCGTGGCCGCGGCAAACACCGCCTGCCGTTCCGGCTGAAGCGCGAAATCGATGAAGCGGCGGCAGGCCTCGAGATTCGGGCCTCCCTTCAGGATCACCCAGCCTTCAGTCTGCCACAGCGCCTGGTTCCACATGATCCTTGCCGGCGCGCCGTCGTTGATCGCCACCTGGGCGCGGCCATTCCAGGTCGGGCAGAAGTCGACCTCGCCCGACTTGATCAGCTGGGACGACTGAGCCCCCGAAGTCCACCAGACCTGAACATCCTTGCGGATCCGATCGAGGCTCTTGAAAGCCCGGTCGAAATCGAGGGGGTAGAGCTTCTTCGGATCGACGCCATCAGCCAGCAATGCCTGCTCGATGGTATCGAAGGGGAAGCGACGCAGTGCGCGGGCACCGGGAAAGTCCTTGACGTTCCAGAGATCGGCCCAGGAGTCCGGCGCCTTCTTCACCTTGTCGGTACGATAGGCCAAAGCGGTCGCGACGACATCGTTGCCGGCGTAGTAAGGCGCCTTGAACCCTTCGGGCAGCGCCTTGTAGCCGGCCGAGGCATCGAGGCCGATGGGCTCGACATAACCACCGCCGTCGATCGCCAGCTGGTCGGCCGCCTGGCGGCTGACGATCGCCATATCCCAACTGTAGGTCCTGGTATCGACCATCTGCTTGATCAGCCCGGTCGGTTCATGCTGGGCGGTGACCGGCACCACTTCGATCCCGGTCGCCGCCTGGAAGGGTTTGGCGTAGGCGTCAGAGAACGACGAACCGATTCCGAGATCGCGGACGATGATCCGCTTCGTCTGCGCCCGCGCCCGGCCGATCAAGGCTGGTGCGGAGATCAGCGCTGTGCCGGCCTGGATCAGGCGGCGGCGCGAAAGTGTGAAGGTTCCGGCCATGATGCATCCCCTTTTTCGGTTCGTATTTTTCTGACGCTACCGTCAGATCCATAAAAAAGTGACACAAGCGCCAGATTTGCGCAAGATGGCCGCCGACTGAAATTTTCCGCCGGTATCAGACCGCATGCCGACCCGTACCCGACCATTGATCGAAACCGTGTCCGTTCACCGCCCGCTGAAATTCGCCGATGAACTGGCCCAGCGCGCCGCCGTGCGCCCAATGCGCAAAGGCGAACGGACCCAGGCACTGCTGCGCTGGGCGACGTCGGTCGTGATCGAGGAACGGAGCAGCGCCGACATCCCGATCGAGCTGATCGCCGAACGGGCCGGCGTCTCGCGCGCGGCGTTCTACCAGTATTTCGAATCCAGCCTGGCCGTGGTTGGCGATGTGCTGCTGGAATTCCAGCGTAGCCTGATCTCACGCATGGATGCGGTCGAACGCGGGCCCGATGCCTATGGCAGCATCCTCGCCACCCATCGCATGTACGTACCCTACTACGCCGTCAACGCTGCGCTGATCGAAGCCATCCGCCAACTGCACGGGGCGATGCCGGCACTCTATGCGGAGAAGGATGCGGTCAACGAAGTCTGGGCCCGGCGGATCGCCAATTCGGCCGCGCGGGCAAAGCAAGTCAAGGTTACGCCCGCGCTGCTCCTGGAAGTCTATGCGCTGCAGTCGATGGTCGACGACCTGCTGCGCCAAGTCTATGTGCTGGGCAACGACAATATCACCAGGCTCGCACCCGACCAGGAGACTCTGATCACCGTCGTCAGCGATCTCTGGTACCGGGCGCTATATGCCTGATTCATCGATGGAAGGCCCTTATTCCTTGTACCAGACCACCTGCGTCGAGGTGGCGAGCAGGTTGCCGTCGTCGGCCCACAATTCGGCGGTCTGGTCGAAGAAGCCGCCCGAGAAGATCTTGGCATCCGCCGTGCCGAGCAGCGGGCGGCTAGCCTGCCGGTCGAGCGCGGCCTGGTCGGCGAAGAAATAGGTCGACAGCGTCACGGTGCCCACAGGCGCCAGGCCGCCGCGCACCTGGAAGATGCGGATGAAAAACGCGTCGGACAGCGCCGCGAGCGACAGATGGTCGAGCGGCCGGTCCGGCGCGTCGCGCAGCCAAAGTCGCGATTGCGCGCTTTGCGGCTCGCCGCCGGCCCTGCCCCGCCAGTTCGGGGCCCCGGTGACGAAGCGGAAGTCGTAGGCGTCGATCCAGGCCGGCAGGCCCGGCATCGTCCAGCGCTCGACCGCCTCGGCGGGCGGCACCGCCGGCGCGCTGACCGGGCGATGCGACCAGGTCCGGCGGGGTTCGCCGAACACCACCAGCGCGCTGGCGGCCACGCCGATCCCCTCCTGGCGCAGCTCGACCTGCCAATGCTGGGTCGACTTGCCGCCACGCAACAGGCGGGCCTCCACCTCGAATTCCCCGGTGGCGATCGCCGCGCAGAAATTGACGGTCAGGGCGACGGGGTCGCCGCGGCGCTCCGGATGCCCGATCGCGGCGCGCAGCAGGGTGGCGGCGGTAATGCCGCCGAACGGGCCCGCCATGTTGGCATAGGCCGGGCTGGTCCGGCCGGTGAAGCGGCCGTCGCCCACGACCGTCAGGGCCGTCGCCTCGTCGAAGGGGTGAATCGTCGTCATCGGCGGGTCTCCATCTCTCGGTCCCGACAGGGTGCAGAGACGAAGGCTAGCGTCAACCGCCCGCTGGCGCTGCTACCTCGGAGGTAGCCTCACCACGACGACATCTGGCCCCGCGGGCCATGCGGCCCGGCGAGGTCGGGGTGTCGTCTTAGGGAGGAAAGTGGTGGCGGAGGCCGGACTTGAACCGGCGACCAACGGCTTATGAGTCCGCTGCTCTACCGACTGAGCTACTCCGCCGCCGGAAGCGGGGCCACTGATAGAGGCTGGCCCTCATGCTTGTCAAGCCCGTCGAACGCGGAGAGCGTGCGGCGGATGAATCCCCCGCCCAGGACCCGGTCGCCGTCATAGACGACGCCGGCCTGGCCGGGCGCCACGCCTTCCTCCGGGGTCACGAAGGTGACATGGGCGCGGCCGCCCGAGTCGAGGCGGACGCGCACCGGCGACGGCATCCGGCTCGAGCGCACCTTGATCGCCGCCGTGATCTCCTCGCCCGGCGCGAGGTCGGGGCCGAGCCAGTTGACCTCGTCCATCTCGAAACCGGCGCATTGCAGCGCGCCGCGCGGCCCGACGATCACGCGCCGCCGCAGCGCATCGAGCTTGAGGACATAGAGCGGCTCCGCCCCGCCGCCGCCCAGGCCGCGCCGCTGGCCGATGGTGAAATGGATGATGCCGTCATGGCGGCCGATCGCCCGGCCCTGCAGGTCGACGATCTCGCCCGGCTCGGCGGCGCCCGGCCGCAGCCGCTCGATGACCTGGGTATAGCGGCCCTGCGGCACGAAGCAGATGTCCTGGCTGTCCGGCTTGGCCGCCACGGCGAGGCCGAGTTCGGCCGCCAGCGCGCGCACCCGGTCCTTGGGCATGTCGCCCAGCGGAAACCGCAGGAAATCGAGCTGCTCGCGGGTGGTGGCGAACAGGAAATAGCTCTGGTCGCGCGCCGGATCGGCGCCGCGATGCAGTTCCGGGCCGGCCGGCCCCTCGACACGGCGCACGTAGTGGCCGGTCGCCATCACCTCGGCCCCCAGGTCGCGGGCGGTCGCGAGCAGATCGCGGAACTTGACCGTCTGGTTGCAGCGCACGCAGGGAATCGGCGTCGCGCCGGCCAGATAGCTGTCGGCGAACTCCTCCATCACCGCCTCGCGGAAGCGGCTTTCGTAATCGAGGACGTAGTGGGGAATGTCGAGCGCCTCGGCGACCCGGCGGGCATCGTGGATGTCGCGGCCGGCGCAGCACGCCCCGGCCTTGGCCACGGCGACGCCATGGTCGTAGAGCTGCAGCGTCACGCCGATCACGTCGTGACCGGCCTGCTTCATCAGGGCGGCGGTAACGGAGGAATCGACGCCGCCCGACATGGCGACGACGACGCGCATGCGCTTCACGGTCGGCATTTCCCAAGGGATTGATCCAGGGTCCGGATAATAGGGCGAAACCGGCAGCCGGCAAGGGCTGGCTCGGCAATTCCTGCCGCCCGCCCCGCGCGGCCTCGATCCGCGGGGGCAGGCTGCGTCGGACAAGTAATTGATTCACATGAGAATCGGGCATGACCGGACATCTGGCACGGCGCTTGCCAGAAGACGGGCCAGCGAACCCGAACAAGGGCAAAAGGCCATGGCCATCGACATCCTGTCCGCAACCCGCGCAAAAGCCGCCGACGCCGCGAATGCGCGCGCGGCGCCGCCGATCCCGACATTCGACGCGGGCAAGATGTTCTCGCAGATGCTGGAACAATCGTTCTCGGCACGCGACGCCGCGCGCCAGCAGGCCAACCTGCGCGCCCAGGCCCCGGCCCCGGCCCCGGTGCGCGACGACCGGCCGGTGCCGGCGGCAAGGCCGGAAGAGCCCGCGGCCCGACCGGCGGCGGCGCGGCCGGTGGCCAAGGAACGGCCGGCGACGCCGAAGACGCGCGACGATACGGACGACGACACCACCGTCGATGCCAAGGCCAGGCCGGCGGAGGATGACGACAAGCCGGTCGACGGCGACAAGGAGGTCGCCGCCAAGGCGGACGACCAGTCGGCCGGACAGGATGCCAAGCCACGCCAGGACCAGCCCGACCAGGCCGCAGCCGTCCAGGCGGCAACGGCCATGGCGGCGCCGGTCGCGAGCCAGCCCAAGATCGAGCCCAAGGCCGAACAAGACGATGGCGCCGCCGATGCCGCGGCGGCGCTGGTCGCCAGGACGGCGCAGGCGGCCTCCGCCGCCACCACTCCGGCCACGCCGCAGGACAAGCCGGCCGACGCGATGGCCGCGACACTGCAGGCGATGCCCCCGCAGCAGGTCAGCGAGGTCGCGAACCTCGCCGCCCCGGCGGCAAAGTCGGCAAAGGTTGCGACGGAAGGACCGCGCAGCGCCTTCTCGCAGGCCGAGGCGGCCCTGGCCGACCTGCTGGCCGATATCGGGGGCGGCTCGATCGTATCGGCACCGGCCGGCAGCGGCACCGGCAGCGGCGCCGGGAACGGTGGCCAGGCGGGCGGCGGACTGCTCGACGGCGCGGCCTGGTCGCTGATGCAGCAGGCCCCCGGCGTATCGACGGCCGGGACGACCCAGGCGATGTCCTTTGCCGGCCTGTTGCAGGCCGGCCTGTCGGCGAAGGCGGAGCAAGGCGGCCTCGACGATGCGGCCGCGATGCCGGCCGCCGCTTCCGGCGTCGAGGCGACGACGGCCACGACCGGCGCGCTGCCGCTGGCGGCGGGCATCATGCCGGGGGTCGACGGGCCGGACATGCCGCACGCCGCCGCCCAGGCCCAGGCCGGACGGCCCGCCTTGCCGCTGCCGGTGGCCGACCAGGTCGCCGCCCATCTCGGCAAGGCGATCAAGGACGAGGTCAAGGCGATCAACGTCCAGCTCAATCCGGAAGAACTCGGCCGCGTCGACATCCGCCTGGAATTCGGTGCCGACGGCAAGGTCTCCGCCCATGTCACCGCCGACAACCCGCAGGCCCTGGACCTGTTGCAGCGCGACCAGCGGGCGCTGGAACGCTCGCTGACCGATGCCGGGCTGAAGACCGACAATTCGTCGCTCAGCTTCTCGCTGCGCGGCGACGGCGCGGGCAATGACGGCTTCAACCGCTTCGCCCAGAACCAGGGCGGCAACCAGGGCGGCCAGGGCCAGCAACGCGGCGGCCGCGGCAATGCAGTGGCCGATGTCGGCGGCATCGATGCCGGCCCGGCGACGGCGCGGCCCCGCACCATCGCCGCCGACGGCGCGCTGGATATCAAGGTCTAGGAGGGCGACATGGTCGACGGCGTAAGCAACAGCAACTCGACGAACACCACCACGACGAACTCGTCGCAGGTCCAACTCGTCAAGAATTTCGACACCTTCCTGACACTGCTGACCGCGCAGTTGAAGAATCAGGATCCGATGGCACCGCTCGACACCAAGGACTTCACCAACCAGCTGGTGCAGTTCAGCCAGGTCGAGCAGCAGATCAACATGAACTCGTCGCTGACCAAGCTGATCTCGGCGACCAACCTGAACCAGCAGACCCAGGCCCTCGACTATATCGGCAAGGATGTCGATGCGCCGGGCGACACGACCTACAGCCAGGCGGGCAAGGGCGCGAAATGGACCTACGACCTGCCCAAGGATGCCGCGTCGGTCACGCTGAAGGTGGTCGACAAGGCCGGCAACGTGATCTGGAGCGGCTCGGGCGACGCCACCACCGGCCTGCACGATTTCACCTGGGACGGAAAGAATTCCGGTACCGGCGAAGCCGCGCCGGCCGGCGACTACACGCTGAAGGTCGAGGCCAAGGATTCGAAGAACGCGGCCATCACCGCCGACATCACGATGCGCGGCAAGGTCGATTCGATCGAGATCGACAGCGGCGAAACGATGCTCGTCGTCGGCAATACGCGGATCAAGCTGTCGGACATCACCGGCGTCCACATACCGGCTGCGGCATGACCATGCCGGCCATCATGCAACAGTCAAAGCGGATTTGAAGGAGAACCACGATGAGCCTCTATGGCGCGATGGTTTCGGGCATTCTCGGCCTGCAGGCCCAGACCCAGCAGATGGGCATGATCTCGGACAACATCTCGAACGTGAACACCGTCGGCTACAAGCGTAGCGCGGCGCAGTTCTCGACGCTGATCACCGATGCACCGACGGCGACCAGCTACACCCCGGGCGGCGTCCAGGCGCGGCCCCGCCAGTTCGTCTCCAACCAGGGTGTGCTGGCGACCTCGTCCAACACGACCGACATGGGCATCCAGGGCAACGGCTTCTTCGTCGTCTCGACGCTGCCGGTGACCGGCCCCGCCAATGGCGGCCCCGCCACGCCGACTTCAGGTGCGACGATCGGTTATACCCGCGCCGGCAACTTCACCGTCGACGCCAACGGCAACCTGCGCAACGCCTCGGGCTATTACCTGCAGGGCTGGCCGGCGATTCCGCCGAACAACACCGCCTTCGCCAATTCCCAGACGATCCAGCAGTTACGCACCGTCAACGTCGCCGGCCTGTCGGGCAACGCGGTTCCGACCGCGAACATCACCGCCCGCGTCAACCTGCAGGCCTCGACCGCCATCAACGCGACCTATACCGGCGCCGGCGCGACCGGCATGCTGCAATACATCAATTCGGGCGGCGCCACCGGCATTGCCCCGAACTTCCAGCGCACCTTCCAGGTCTATGACAGCCAGGGCACGGCGCGCGGCGTCACCTTCGCCTTCCTGAAGACCGCCGCCAATACCTGGAGCGTCGAGGCGATGGCCGACCTGGACGGCAACGGAACCCAGGACCTGATCAATACGCCGCCGCAGACGATCAACTTCAATACCGACGGCACCCTCAACAGAACGACGTCGACGTTCCTGACCAACAATTCCCCGATGGTGGTCAACTGGGCGGCGGCGTTGGGCATTACCACGCCGCAGAACATAGCGCTGAATTTCGGCACCAATGGTCTCGCCGATGGGTTTACGCAGTTCGACTCGGCCTCGGCGCTGATCAATTCGACGGTCGACGGCTCGGTGTCCGGCACCTTCACCGGCGTCTCGATCAATGACCAGGGCGTGGTGCAGGCGCTGTTCGACAACGGCACCCGCCGCAACATCTATCAGATCCCGGTGGTGACCTTCATCAACCCGGATGGGCTGCAATCAGGCCAGGGCAATCTGTACCTGGAAACCCAGGCCTCGGGCACCGGCAACATCAACGTCGCCGGCACCGGCGGGGCGGGCTTCACCAAGGCCAACCAGCTCGAACAGTCGAACGTCGATCTCGCCACCGAATTCACCAACATGATCGTCACCCAGCGCGCCTATTCGGCCAACGGCAAGACGATCCAGACCGCCGACGAGATGCTGACCGAGATCATCAATCTGAAGCGGTAAGAACTGATGCCGGAAGCCGGATGGTAACCACCGCTTTACCATCCGGCTTAGCCCTTTCTTAAAGCGATCGGGCTACCTTCCTTCCCGCGAAAGTTGAGGTTGGGACTGACGGGGACCGGGGACGACTCGCGTGATGCAGAGTAGCGGACATGAGGCGGCGCCATTGAGCGTGATCGGGCCAGAAGGCCGGCCGATGACCAAGGCGGATCTGCCGCCGCCGAACACCAAGCGCTGGGTGATCCGGCGCAAGGCCGAGGTGGTGATGGCGGTGCGCGGCGGGCTGATCAGCCTGGACGAGGCCTGCAAGCGCTACACCCTCTCGATCGAGGAATTCCTTTCCTGGCAGCGCGCCATCGACAGCCACGGCCTGCCCGGCCTGCGCGTCACCCGCGTTCAGCACTATCGTCCAACGACGGCAGCCATCGGCCGGGGCTGACGCCCCGGATCCGGCAAGCGCGGTGCCCTCCGCCGCGTTCGGCCCTCGCCACTAGGCAATTTTTGCCGTATCGTTAACCAACTGTTCATCGCGCCCCCTCTAGGGTGCCCTCAAGGGTGGGGGAGAGCCGACCGGCCATGCCACAGGCATGTCGCGGCATCTCTCGCGCTCGAGGCCAGGTTTCGCTGAAGGGAGCGGTCCTTGGGCGGTTTCATCGAAATGCTGCGGGGCCTCGGCCCCATCCGGCTCGGGATCATCGGCCTCGTCGCCGCGGCGATGATCGGGTTCTTCGTGTTCATCGGCGTGCGGGTCACCGCGCCGCAGATGGCGCTGCTCTACGGCAATCTCGAATTGACCGAGGCCGGCCAGATCACGACGCGGCTCGATGCCGCCAAGGTCCCCTATCGCATCGGCAACAACGGCACCGAGATCTACGTTCCCGAAACCCAGGTACAGCGGCTGCGGATGACGATGGCCCAGGCCGGCCTGCCCTCCGGCGGCTCGGTCGGCTACGAACTGTTCGACAAGTCCGACCAGCTCGGCGCTACCTCGTTCGTCCAGCAGATCAACCAGGTCCGCGCACTGGAAGGCGAACTCGCCCGCTCGATCCGCTCGATCGACAATGTCCAGGCCGCCCGCGTCCATCTCGTGCTGCCGCGGCGCGAAGTCTTCACCCGCGACCTGCGCCCCCCCTCGGCCTCGATCATTCTGAAGGTGCGCGGCCGGCTCGACACCCCGCAGGTGCGCGCGATCCAGAACCTGGTCGCCGCCGCCGTCCCCGACCTGAAGCCGTCGCGCATCTCGGTGGTCGACGAGCGCGGCAACCTGCTCGCCGGCGGCCAGGGCGAGGCCGACGAGGGCCAGACTGCCGAATTCGCGCGGATGACCGAATTGCGCCGCCAGCAGGAAAAGCGGCTGCGCGAGTCGATCGAGAGCCTGCTGGAACGCTCGGTCGGCATCGGCAACGTCCGGGCCGAGGTCACCGCCGACATCGACTACGACCGCGTCACCACGAATTCCGAGGAATTCAACCCCGACGGCCAGGTCGTCCGCTCGACCCAGAACGTCAACGAGCAGAACAAGACCACCGAAGGCCAGCAGAACGTCTCGGTCTCGTCGAACCTGCCGGAAAACCAGGGCAACGGCGGCACCCAGTCCGAGCAGTCGGGCAACCGCACCGAAGAGACGATCAACTACGAGATCTCCAAGACCACCCGCAACCAGGTCCGCGAAGGCGGCCAGATCCGGCGTCTGTCGGTCGCCGTGCTGGTCAACGGCACCTCGGCCCCGGGCGAGAACGGCACCCGCACCTTCCGGCCGCGCTCGGAGGAAGAACTGCGCCGCTTCACCCAGCTGGTCCGCTCGGCCGTCGGCTTCGACGAGCGTCGCGGCGACGTGGTCGAGGTGGTCTCGATGCCGTTCACCGAAATGGAGGACATGGGCGCCCCGACCGAACAGGCGCTGTTCATGGGGCTGACCAAGGACGACCTGTTCCGGCTGGGCACCAACCTGATGCTGGGCCTGCTGTTCGTCCTGGTCCTGCTGCTGGTCGTGCGCCCGATCCTGATGCGCCTGCTCGGCTTCTCCAAGGAAGAGGAGGAGGCCGGGCCGCAGGCGGCCAATCTCGGGCCGGGCATGGCGGTGCCGGGCGGCATCACCGGCGGGCTGGCCCAGCTGACCGGTCCCGGCGGCGAGTTCGAGCTGCCGCCGGGCGGCGACGCCGCGGCCCTGATCGGCCAGGCGCAATCGAACCTGGAACAGATGATCGACATCGCCCGCATCGACGGGCAGGTCAAGGCATCGTCGCTGAAAAAGATCGGCGAGATCGTCGAGAAACACCCGGACGAAGCGGTGGCGATCGTGCGCAACTGGCTCTACGCGGAGTAAGCGGGGCTTCCGATGGCGGCAAAAGGCAAGGACGAATTCCGCGCCCTGCGCGGGCCTGAAAAGGCCTCGATGCTGATGCTGGCGCTGGGCGAGGAGCATTCGGCCAAGATCTGGGAAAAGCTCAACGACGACGAGATCAAGGAGATCTCGCAGACCATGTCGACGCTGGGCTCGGTCTCGTCGGACATGGTCGAGCGGCTGTTCGTCGAGTTCGCCAACATGTTCTCGGCGACCGGCGGCCTGGTCGGCACCTTCGAGAGCACCGAGCGCCTGCTGTCCAAGGCCCTGCCCCAGCACCGCGTCGACATGATCATGGAGGAAATCCGTGGTCCCGCCGGCCGGACGATGTGGGACAAGCTCGGCAACGTCAACGAACAGGTCCTGGCGGCCTTTCTGAAGAACGAATACCCGCAGACCGTCGCGGTCGTGATGTCGAAGATCAAGCCCGACCACGCGGCGCGCGTGCTGGCGGCGCTGCCCGAAGAATTCGCGATGGAAGTCGTCACCCGCATGCTGCGCATGGAATCGGTGCAGAAGGAAGTGCTCGACAAGGTCGAGCAGACCCTGCGCGTCGAATTCATGTCGAACCTGGCGCGCACCAACCGCCGCGACAGCCACGAGTTGATGGCCGAAATCTTCAACAGCCTCGACCGGTCGACCGAGAGCCGGTTCATGGCCGCGCTGGAAGAGCGCAACCGCGACGCCGCCGAGCGCATCAAGGCGCTGATGTTCACCTTCGACGACCTGTCCAAGCTCGACCCGGCCGGCGTGCAGGTCCTGCTGCGCGTCGTCGAGAAGTCGAAGCTCGGCATGGCGCTGAAGGGCGCATCCGACCAGCTCAAGGATCTCTTCTTCTCCAACATGTCGGAACGCGCGGCCAAGATCATGCGCGAGGACATGGAGGCGATGGGTCCGGTGCGCCTGCGCGAAGTCGACGAATCGCAGGCCCAGATCGTCAACATCGCCAAGGACCTCGCCGCCAAGGGCGAGATCGTGCTGTCCGAAGGCAACGACGAGGACGAGCTGATCTACTGATGGCCAAGTTCCAGTTCGACAACCCCTTCGACGAAGCCTCGGCCAAGACGCTGGCCCGCAAGAAGGCGCGGGCCGAGCCGCCGCCGCCGCCCGAGCCGCAATACGGCCCGGCCGAGCTGGCCGCGGCCCGCGACATGGCCTTCGCCGAAGGCCTGCAGCGTGGCCGGATCGAGGCCGAGGGCGAAATCGAGGCGCGGGTGGCCGACCTGCTCGATCGTGTCGGCGGCGATCTCGACCAGATTTTCCAGGAACATCGCCGCAGTGTCGTGGCGCTGCGGCGCGAGGCGGTCGAGATCGCGGTCGCGGCGGCCAAGCGGCTGGCGCTGGGACTGATCGGCAACGCGGCCGAGCGCAGTGTCGAGCATCTGCTGCACGACCTGCTGGGCGAGTTGCGCGACGAGGCGCGGATCACCCTGCGCGTCAACGACCAGGTCGCCGGCGCGCTGGCCCCGCGGCTCGACGCGCTGGCGGCGCAGGAGGGCTTTGCCGGCACGGTTCAGCTGATCCCCGACCCGGGCATGGCGCCGGGCGACTGCCGTCTCGAGTGGGGCGCCGGGGGCGTCGAACGCTCGGTCGACACGATTGCCGAGCGCATCGATGCCGCCGTCGCCGGCTATCTTGCGAGTAACGCGCCCGGCTGATCGGCCGGGGCGCGACAGGAAGGAGGCTGCTCATGGCCAATGATGACGATCTCGATCTGCAGGATCTCGGCCGGAGCCAGGGCGACGAGGATCTCGACGAAGATCCCAATGCAGCACGTGTCGCGCAGGATCTCGAACCGGTGTTCGACATTCCCGTCAACGTCTCGGCGGTGCTCGGCAAATCGACGATGCAGGTCAGCCAGCTGCTCAAGCTCGGCCGCGGCACGGTGATCGAACTGGACCGCAAGGTCGGCGAGGCGATCGACATCTACGTCAACAACCGGCTGGTCGCGCGCGGCGAGGTGGTGGTGGTCGAGGACCGGCTGGGCGTGACCATGACGGAAATCATCAAGAGCGGCCGTTCGTGACGGCCTGATCGAGTGGAGGCAGGCGCGTCATGCGGGTCCTGATCATCGGAAACCTGAACGGCCAGATCGGCGCGGCGTCGAAGATCGCGATGGCGCGCGGCGCCAAGGTCCAGATCGCCGAATCGATCGACGACGGCCTCAACGCGCTGCGCGGCGGGCGCGGCGCGGACGTCGCCCTGATCGACGTCGGGCTCGACATCAGGCGGCTGGTCGACAGCCTGAAGTCCGAGCGCATCAACCTGCCGGTGGTCGCCTGCGGCGTCGGCGCCGATGCGCGGATGGCCGTGGCCGCGATCCGGGCCGGCGCCAAGGAATACCTGCCGCTGCCGCCCGAGCCGGAATTGATCGCCGCCGTCCTCGAGGCCGTCGCGGCCGACAGCCACCAGATGCTGCATCGCGACCCGCGGATGGCCGAGATCGTGCGGCTGGCCGAACAGGTCGCGCCGGCCAACGCCTCGATCCTGGTGACCGGCGAATCCGGCACCGGCAAGGAGGTGCTGGCCCGCCACATCCATCTGAAGTCGCAGCGGGCCGACAAGCCCTTCGTCTCGATCAACTGCGCCGCGATCCCCGAGGCGCTGCTGGAATCCGAACTGTTCGGCCATGAGAAGGGTGCCTTCACCGGCGCGGTCGCCCGCCGCATCGGCAAGTTCGAGGAAGCCAACGGCGGCACCCTGCTGCTCGACGAAATCGGCGAGATGGACATCCGCCTGCAGGCCAAGCTGCTGCGCGTGCTGCAGGAACGCGAGATCGACCGCATCGGCGGCAGCCGGCCGATCAAGGTCGACATCCGGCTGATCGCCACGACCAACCGCGACCTGGCCCAGGAAGTCACCCGCGGCGCGTTCCGCGAGGACCTGCTGTTCCGCCTGAACGTCCTGAACCTGCGCATCCCGGCGCTGCGCGACCGGCCGGAGGACATCGAGCTGCTGGCCCGGCATTTCGTGCGCAAGTTCGCCGAAGCCAACGGCGTCCCCGAACGCCCGATCGCCGCCGATGCCGTGGTGGCGCTGAAGCGCCATCGCTGGCGGGGCAATGTCCGCGAACTGGAGAATACGATGCATCGCGCCGTGCTGCTCGCCACCGGACCGGAAATCGACGTCAACGCCATCCGCCTGCCCGACGGCAGCCGCATCGATGCAGGCCACGAGGCGCCGGCGAATGCCGAGGCCGGCGGGTCCGGCGCGGCAGGCGCGGGCCCGGCCCTGGTCGGCCGCACCGTCGCCGACGTCGAGCGCAGCCTGATCCTCGACACGCTGAACCATACGCTCGGCAACCGCACCCATGCGGCGACGATCCTCGGCATCTCGATCCGCACGCTGCGCAACAAGCTGAAGCAGTATTCGGACGAGGGCGTGGCGATCCCGCCGCCGCGCGAGCCGGAGCGGGCCGCGATCTGACGCCGGGCATGGCTGAGGGCTCGACATGGCGATGACCGACCAGACCGCAGGCGGCCCCGGCACGACCGGCCTGGCCCAAACCCTGTTCGGCCGGGCCGGCAAGCTGTCGCAATACGGCGACATGTTCCTGGCTGGCGGGGTCGTCGCGATCCTGTCGGTGCTGATCCTGCCGATGCCGGTCTGGCTGCTGGACGTGGCGCTGGCCTTCTCGATCACCATCTCGATCGTCGTGCTGATGACGGTCATGTTCATCAAGCGGCCGCTGGAGCTGACGGCGTTCCCGGTGATCCTGCTGATCACCACGATGCTGCGCCTGTCGCTGAACGTCGCCACCACGCGCATCATCCTCGGCAACGGCCACGAGGGGCCGGACGCCGCCGGCGAGGTGATCCAGGCCTTCGGCGAATTCGTCATGGCCGGCAACCTGGTCATCGGCGCGATCGTCTTCTCGATTCTCGTCATCATCAACTTCGTCGTCATCACCAAGGGTTCGGGGCGCATCGCCGAGGTCGCGGCGCGTTTCACCCTCGACGCGATGCCCGGCAAGCAGATGGCGATCGACGCCGATCTCGGCGCCGGCCTGATCGACGAGGGCGAGGCCAAGCGCCGCCGCAAGGAACTCGAGGAAGAAAGCTCGTTCTTCGGTTCGATGGACGGTGCCGCGAAGTTCGTGCGCGGCGACGCGGTCGCCGGCCTGCTGATCACCGCCGTCAACCTGATCGGCGGGCTGCTGATCGGCGTCGTGCAGCAGGGGCTGCCGTTCGCCGAAGCGGCAAAGACCTACATGATCCTGACGGTCGGCGACGGTCTGGTCTCGCAGATCCCGGCGCTGATCATCTCGACCGCCGCCGGCATCATGGTGTCGAAGGCGGGCGTCGAGGGTTCGCCCGACTCGGCCCTGTTCAAGCAGCTGACCAACTATCCCCGCGGCCTGGCGATGACGGCCGGTGTGATGGGGGTGATGGCGCTGTTCCCCGGCCTGCCCAAGATCCCGTTCATCGTGCTGGCCGGCGTCGCCGGTTATCTGTCCTGGTACCTTGCCAAGCGCCAGGTGGTGCAGAAGGCCGAGGCCGAGGCGGAAAAGGCTGCCGCGGTCGCCGCCCAGACGGCGGCGCCCCAGGAAGAACCGATCACCACCGCGCTGCGCATCGACGAACTGCGGCTGGAACTCGGCTTCGGCCTTCTGCCGCTGATCAACGACACCCGCGGCTTCCGCCTGACCGACCAGATCAAGGCGCTGCGCCGCCAGCTTGCCACCGAGATGGGCTTCATCATGCCGCCGGTGCGCATCCTCGACAACATGCAGCTGGCATCCAACGCCTATGTCATCCGCGTCAAGGAGGTCGAGGCCGGCCGCGGCGACCTGCGGGTCGGCAAGCTCCTGGTGATGGATCCCCGCGGCGGGCCGATGCAGCTCGACGGCGAGGAGACGGTCGAGCCGACCTTCGGCCTGCCGGCGATGTGGGTCGACGAATCGATGCGCGAGGAGGCGCTGTTCCGCGGCTATACCGTCGTCGATCCGGGCACGGTCATCACCACGCATCTGACCGAAGTGCTCAAGGACAACATGGCCGACCTGCTCTCGTTCACCGAGACGCAGAAGCTGATGGACGAACTGCCGAAGGAGACGCAGAAGTTGATCGCCGATCTCGTCCCGGCGCGCATTACCGTGAACGGCATCCAGCGCGTGCTGCAGAACCTGTTGGCCGAGCGCGTCTCGATCCGCGACCTGGCGACCATCCTGGAAGCGATCTCGGAAGCCTGCGGCTACACCAACAACCTGATGCAGATCACCGAGCATGTGCGCGCCCGCCTCGCCCGGCAGATCAGCCACGGCAACACCACGCCCGACGGCTACGTGCCGCTGGTCACCCTGTCGCCGCAATGGGAGCAGGCCTTTGCCGAAAGCCTGGTCGGCCAGGGCGAGGAGCGCCAGCTGGCCATGGCGCCGTCGCGGCTGCAGGAATTCATCACCGGCGTGCGCCAGACCTACGAACGCCTTGCACTGGAAGGCCATATGCCGGTGCTGTTGACCAGCCCGGCGATCCGGCCTTATGTGCGCTCGATCATCGAACGTTTCCGGCCGGCCACCGTCGTCATGTCGCAGAACGAAATCCATCCGAAGGCGCGGCTGCGCACCCTGGCGCAGATCTGACGATGCGCCCGGCACGGCATAGATAGGAGCCGGCGGCCTTGCGCCTCTCCACCTTCGTGGCCGCGACCGTGCCGGAGGCGATGGCGCAGGTGCGCGCGGCGCTGGGAGACGACGCGATCATCCTGGCGACCTATCGCAGCCACGACGGCAGCTCGGTCGAGGTGACCGCGGCGACCGACCAGCCGGCAGGCGACGAACCCGCCCCGCCACCCGCCATCGCCCCGGTCAAGCCCGCCACCACCACGCCGCCGCCGGCGCTGTCGGAAGCCGAGCTGCGGCCGGCCGCAGCCCTGGCCGAACGGCTGGCCACCACCCTCGCCTGGCACGGCGTGCCCCCCAGGCTGACCGAACGCATCGCCCTCTCGGCCGCGCCGTTTGCCGCGGCCTCGCCCACCGCCGCCCTGGCCGCCGGCCTCGACGCCCAGCTGGCCTTCGCCGGTCTCGGCGTCGCGCCGCCGCGGCCGATGATGCTGATCGGGGCGCCCGGATCCGGCAAGACGACGACGGTTGCCAAGCTGGCGGCCCGGGCGGTGATCGCCAAGCTGCCGACCCTGCTGATTTCGGCCGATCGCCAACGCGCCGGTGCCGGCGAGCAGCTCGACCTGCTCGGCCGTGCCATGGGGGTACGGGTCAAGACCGCGAGCGACCCGGACGGACTTGCCGACATCGTTCGGCGCGAATCGCTCGGTCGCGCCGTCTTCATCGACGGCCCGGCGACGAATCCGTTCGACCGGGAAGACCTGGCGCGGCTCGCCCAGTTCATTGCCGCCGGGGTCGAGCCGGTCCTGGTCATGCCCGCGGGCGGCGACGCTGCGGAAGCCGCCGAGATCGCCTTGGCCTTCGCCGGACTTGGGCTGCGGCGGCTGATCGCCACCCGCCTCGATTCCAGCCGGCGCCTGGGCGGCCTGCTGGCCGCCGGCGACGCGGCAAACTTGCAATTCACGCAAGCCGGCATTACCCCTGCCGTGGCCGACGGCCTCAGACCGATCGAGGCGATGAGCCTCGCCCGTCTGCTGCTGCGCGACCCTGGCAGCGGTGAAATCGCTTCCTTCTTCGATCACAGGGCCTCAGAATAAGCGCCATGCAACCCGTGACGTCCCAGCGACCACTTCTGCATCCGGCGGCCAGCCCGCGCGGCCGCAACATTGTCGCGGTCGCCTCCGGCAAGGGCGGCGTCGGCAAGACCTGGCTGTCGATCACCCTGGCCCACGCGATGGCCCAGGCCGGCCAGCGCGTGCTGCTGTTCGACGGCGACGTCGGGCTGGCGAACATCGACATTCAGCTCGGGCTGATGCCGCAGAAGGATCTTGGCAGCGTCGTCGCCGGCCGCATCAAGCTGGCCGACGCGGTGACCCGCTATGAAACCGGCGGCTTCGACATCATCGCCGGCAAGTCGGGCTCCGGCTCGCTCGGCACGCTCGACAACTCGCGGCTCGGACATCTGCGCGATGACCTGCTGATGCTGGCCGGGATGTACGACCGGGTCATCATCGACCTCGGCGCCGGCGTCGACCAGACGGTGCGCACGCTGGCCGCGACCGGGGGGGCCGTGCTGGTCGTGGCGACCGACGAGCCGACCTCGATGACCGATGCCTACGCCTTCATCAAGCTGAACGTCGCCACCGGCACCGGCGCCGACCAGCGCATCGTCATCAACATGGCGGGATCGACCAAGGAAGGCGAAAAGACCTATGCCAAGCTGCGCAAGGTCTGCGAAACCTTCCTGAAGTTCAGCCCGCCGCTTGCCGGCATCATCCGGCGGGACGACAAGGTCCGCGAATCGATCCGCAACCAGACGCCGTTGCTGATCCGCGCGCCGGGCGCCCCGGCGGCGGCCGACGTGCAAGCCCTGGTCGACCACCTGATGAAGGACGGGCGCGCCGAGGTCACATGACCGATATCGGCGCCGCCGGCCGTCCTTCGCCGACACCGGCCGCGTCCGCGCCCGCCGCAACCTCCACCGCGCCGCCCGCCTCCGCACCGGCATCGCCGCCGTCTACCGGCGCCGACAGCGGCGCTGACAATGCCGTCACCCTGGCCGCAAGCCTCGCCCGCCTCGCCGCCGGCGGCCCATTGGAGGGCCTGGTCACCGGCCGCGCCGGCGACGGCCGCGCCCTGCTGCGGCTGGCCGGCCAGGCCTTTCTCTTCGACGATGGCCAGCGACTGACGCCGCAGGCGCGCGTCACCGCCGAGTTGAGCCAGGACGGCGGCCAGCTCTCCGCCCGGCTGACCCAGGTCGACGGCCATCAACCCGATCCGCCGCTCGCCGGCCGCCTCGCCCCGCCTGCCCTGCCCGCCGGCACGGCGGCGCGGGCCCTGGCGGCACTGGCCGACCAACTGGCCCAGGGCAGCGTCCGCAACGCCACCGTGCTCGGTGCCGGCCAGGGCGGCAGCATCGTCCTGATCGATGGAGCGCCCTACCGGCTGGCCGGGGCGGACGGACTGAAGCCGGGCATGACGCTGACCCTGCGCCTGTCCGACGGTGGCCAGGCGCAGATCGTCGCCCGCGACGGCACGGCGATCTATCCGCCGCTGCGCGCGGGCCTCGAAACGGTCGGCAGCGAGGCGCTGGTGCGGCTGGCCGGCAAGGAGGTTGCCGGCCGCGTCGTTCCCGGCAACGGCCAGGCCGTCGGCCTGCCGCCGGGCTCTACCCTCGCCCTCAGGCTGCTCGCGCCGGGCAGCACAGCCCAGGGGCCGTCGATCCTGTCAGGCTATGTCGCAGGGACCGACCCGCAGGGCCGCGCGCTGGTGCAGACCGCCGCCGGCACGCTGGCGTTGGCGCTGGGCGAGCCCTTGCCGCTCGGCGCCCGGCTGTCGCTCGACCTCCTCCGCATGACCCCGCCCGGCGCGGCGCCGCAGGCCCTGCTTGGCCGGGGTGATCCTGCCGCGCGCGCAGCCGAAGGCTGGAATGCACAGGTGGCGGGCCTGACGGCGCTGCGCGAAAGCACCCCCGAATTGGCGGCACAGATTACCGCCCGCCTGCCCCAGCCCGGCAGCGGGCTGGCCGCTGCCCTGCTTGGTGCCGCGGCGGCACTGACCAGCGGGGAGGCCCGCGGCCTGCTCGGCCGCGACGGCATCGCCGCGCTGGACCGCAGCGGTCGCAAGGAGGCCGCACGGCGGGCCCTGTCCGGCAGCCGGGACCTGAGCGATCTCGCCGAGGCGCCGGCCGGCCCCGATGGCTGGCAGACACTGCTGCTGCCGCTGCTGGACGGCCCGAACCTGCGCCAGATCGCCCTCTACGTGCGCGGCCGCAAACCCGGGGCGGAAGACAGCGAAGGCATGCCGCCGGGTACCCGCTTCGTCGTCGACGCGCCGCTGGAAAAGACCGGTCTGCTGCAGTTCGACGGCTATATCCGCGGCAATTCGATCGATCTGATCCTGCGCTCCGGCCAGGCCCTGCCGGCGGACTGGCGGCGCGACATCCAGGCGATCTTCGCCGAGGCCCTGGGGGCCACCGGCTATCAGGGCAGCCTGCTCTTCCAGGCCGGCGTCAAGTTCGCCAGCCCGCTGGACGACATGCGGCGGACGGCGCATGACGATGGCCAGGTGGTAATCTAGTCATTGGGGCGGCGTCTCGCGGCCCGGATAACGCACGGTCAGTGCGCGCGGATCGATCGCATAGTGGATCGGCCCGCCGAGGAAGTCGACCTCGCCGTCATTGGCGATCGGCCGGGTTCGCTCGAACTCGATGGTGATGGCGCGCGAGCGGAGGATTTCGAGTTCGGGATCGCGATGCAGCGTCCCGAGAAACAGCCTGGCCACCTGCCCGACCGAACCCAGCCAGTCGCGGGCATGCGAGACATAGAGGGTCAGTTCGCCCGAGGCGAGGTCGGGGCGGCGGAACAACCGGCCCGCGCGGAACTCGTAGCCGTTGGTTGCGACGACCAGCGCCGGGCTCTCGATCTCGCGCCGCTCGCCGTCGACATCGAGGGTAACCCGCATCGTCCGATGGCGGCGCAGCGCGCGCCAGGCCGCGCGCATCATCGCCGGCCACTTGCCGTAGCCGAACAGCCGCCGGCGCCGCTCGCGGTCGATGATCATTTCGGGATAGAGGCCCAGCGCCGACTTGTTGAGGAACGGCATGCCGTTGATCCGCCCGATATCGATCCGGTCGACCGGCGCCGCCGCCAGCGCCTGGATCGCCTGATCGGGTGCCAGCGGAATGCCGAGGTCGCGGGCCAGCAGGTTCATCGTGCCGAAGGGCAGGACGCCGAATATCTTGCCCGTACCCGCAATGTGGCGGGCCGCGGTCCGCAGCGTGCCGTCGCCACCGCCGACCCACAGTTCGTCCGCCCGGCGTGCGGCTTCCTGCAGGACACCGTCGAGCCGGCGGGGCGAGGCCAGCAGGATTTCGTAGTCGACGATGCCGGCGGCGCGGCACTGCTCGTGGATCAGCCGGATCAAGCCGTCGCGGCTGTATTGCCGGGCCGTGCCCGAACGCGGATTGACGACAATGACGTGCATCAGACCCCGCTGATTACCACATAGCCGCCGACGCCGAGCACGACCAGCATGCCCGCCGCCATCAGGCCGATCGCATGCCCTGCCAGCACGCCTAGTCCGTCGCCGGTCAGAAGCCCGAGGGCGAGGGTTGCAATCGCGAGACCGGGGGCAGCATTGCCGAACGGTATCGGCAGGGCAAGCAGCAGCCCCTGAATCATCATCATCACGGCGGCGGCGACGGCACCTGCCCCCGATACGGCCCAGCGCGCCCGCGGCCGCAATCGTCGTTCGACGCGGCGTAACGTCGGCACCGCGCGCCGCAAGACGCCATTCAGCACGCCACGCGGCAGCTTCCAGGCACCGATACGCCGCGGCAGCGCCATCGCGTTCCGGCCGGGAATCACGCCGATCGCCAGCACGATCACCGCCGAACCGAAAATGACCCCGATCGGCAGGCCCGGCGACGGCAACATGGCGATGACCGACAGGAACAGAGTGAGCAGCAGCCCCGAGCGGTCGCCGAGCGCCGCCGCAATCTCAGCGAGCGTCAGATCGTGGCCCGGCGCACGGCGGCGCAGGCGGGCCAGGCTGAGGGCCAGCGAACGGGGATGGACGGTGCGGTCAAGGGGTGGAGCCACCAGCGATATATGGGCCGCGACCTCGACAACTCAAGCCACGGCGTCAGGTCGTCTCGATCCTGGCGCGGCCGCCCTGCTTGGCCGCCACCAGCGCGGATCGGGCCCGTCGTTCGACCGCGTGGAATGTCGGATCCTCGATCCGCCGCTCGGCGATGCCCATCGAGACGGTGGCCGGATGCGCGAGGCCCAGCGCCGGCCAGTCGAGTTCGGCCACGCCCTGGCTCAGCCGCTCGGCCATCGCGACGGCAACGATATCGTTGGTCGCGACCAGCAGCAGCGCCAGTTCGTCGACGCCGAGCCGGGCGACCAGGTCGTCACCCCGCAATTCCGCGCCGATCAGGGTCATCAGCGCGACCAGAAGGCGATCGGCCGTGTCGCGACCGTCGGCGATGACGATGGCGTGAAAATGATCGATGTCGAGGATGATCAGCGCCATCGGCTGGTCGCGGGCGACCGCCTCGGCGAAAGCCGAATCGGCGGCCTCGTAGAAACCGCGCCAGTTGAGGGCACCGGTCAGGCGATCGTGACTACCCTCGGCCCGTTCGCGTGCCAGAGCGCGTCGCGCGGCCTCTGCCGCCGCGCCGGCCGCCAGGGCGACGAGACAGACCAGCCACAGCACGAAGACGAACTCGACGCCGACGATGAAGATCCAGGTGACGGTATTGTCGTAGATCGCCTGGGCCAACGGGGCGCCCACCAGGGCGACGACCACACGCATCGCAAAGGCACAGGCAGCCGCACCGGCCAGCACGCCGGCAAGCCGCGCGGCAAGCTGTCCGCGTTCGACGCCGACACCCCAGGCCAGGCTGGCAGCCAGTCCGGCCGCGCCGCCGAGCGACGCGTTGGTGATCACCGACCGCACGTCCGCGCCGAGCGGCAGCAGGATCTGGTTGCCGACCAGCACCAGGACCAGGCACGCGATCGTCGTGACTTCCCGGCGCCCGCGCCCACCCGCAAAGCGCATGAACCCGACGCCCTGCACCAGGAGGCTCGCGACGAACAACGGATTGCGCAGGAATGCCAACCACCCGCCGGGCTCGCCCCATCGCCAGCAGAAGGCGACCAGCACAAGGATAGCGCCGCCCGCCGCCCACCAGAGCGGTCCCGCCACACCGCGGAACAACAGGCCGAGAATCGCGAGCGATCCGGCCAGCGCGGCGGTCGCCCCCGCGAAGCCGATCGCGATCACCGGCAGTTCCGCCGACATTTCCAGCGACTTCGAGCCCCCCTGCCCGCGCCGGAAACGACCGGCGCGACAATGCTAGCGGCTTCCCGACGTCAGTACAACCGGCGGTATCCCAAGACCGCGACTTCGATTTCAGGCAAGGGTCGCCCCCCCGCCGGACTGCTGTTCGGCACGTCGGCGCAGTGGTGCCACACCGGCATGGGCAGCCAGATCGACTGCGGCCAAGGCGTGGGTGCGGTGCTGGTCGGCCCGCGCCAGCAGGTCGGCGATGCGTTCGGCCGAACGATCGAGCGTTGCCCGCGACAGGCTGCCATCCGCCCAGGAGGCCGCGACATGATCGGCAAAGGCGACGGCGCGGGCGGTATCGGTCCAGTAGGCACAGATTTCGAGCAGATCGGTCCCCGCGCGCAAGGCCTGTACCGGCGCCTCGGGCGCGTCGAAGGCATGCGAGATGGCACCCATGCCCAGATCGTCCGATACGACGACGCCGTCATAGCCGTATTCGCGCCGCAGAACGTCGTCGATCAGGCGCGCCGACAGGGTCGCCGGCCAATCCGGGTCGATCCGGGGAAATACGATATGCGCCGTCATGATCATCCGGGTCTCGGCATCGCGGGCCAGGGTCCGGAAGGGAACGAGGTCGCGCGCCCGCAACTCGTCGAGCGTGAGGTTCAGGACGGGCATGTCGTAGTGGGAATCGACCGACACGGCGCCATAGCCGGGAAAATGCTTCGGACAGCCGAGCACGCCTTCGGCCTGGAGCGCGGCAAGGAATACGGCAGCCGGCTCGACCACCTCCTGCGTCGTGACACCGAAGGCTCGCTGACCGATGACGGGATTGTCCGGGTTCGAATTGACGTCGACCACAGGCGCGAAGTTGACGTTGACCCCGAGCGAGGCGAGTTCCCGTCCCATCGCGCGTCCGACTGCCGCGGCCTGGTCGCGCCAGGCGCGGGCGGCCGCGAAGGCGGTGATGGGCGCTGGCGGACGCAGCACCCCCCCGCCCTCGTGATCGATGCAGACCAGGATCCGGTCGCGGCCGATGCAGTCGCGGACGCCGTCGATCAGCCGGCCGAATGTCGCCAGCCATTCGGCATAGGGGACGCCATGCTGGAAATTGTCGCGGAAAACAATCACGCCCGCCGGTCGCAGACGGCTCAGCAGGTGCTTGTCATGTTCGGTGAGGACCGGGGCGCGCTGCAACCCGATCAGGAAATGATGGCCGAAATCGCTCATCGCAGAATGGCGGCCGACGGTCAGGCCGGCGCCTGCTCGGATGCGCGGCGGTTGAAGCCGATCGACCCGACCTCGTCCAGCATTTCGCGCTCCTTCTTGGCCAGTTCGGCCCGTTCGCGCGCCACGCGGGCGGCCTCGGCCAGTTCGTACTTCTTCACGTCCTGGAAGGCCTCGGCCACCTCGTCGCGGGCTTCGGCGATGCGGTCCTCGAGTTCGCCGAGCGACCCCAGCAGGTTGCGCTTGCGCTCCAGCGCCGCGGCGATATAGGGGCCATAGGCCAGCGCGACGGTGCCCTGATCGGCGGCGCGCGCGCCCTCGTCGACCATGTCCTCCTCCAGGCGGCGCAGACGCTGCTTCATTTCGGCCAGCAACTCTTCCAGGTCGGCCAGCTTGCGGCGTTTGGCATCCAGTTCGAAACGCTGGAGGCGGATCAAGGTCTTGAGGCTTTTCATCGTCACCCACTCAACTGGCTGCGGGCCAGTCTGACTCAGCCGGACTTAAGGAGCGGTAAAGCCGGCGACTCGGCAGCAAATCTCGCTCGCCATTGTGGTTAAGATTGGTTAACGTTAACTATGGTATGGAAGTGATGCGTCGGGATATGGGGGCGCCCGCTTTCCGGAGCGGGCCGAGGGCGGCCAAGGGGAGATGACGCTGATGCGCGTTCTGCTGATCGAAGACGACGCCCAGATGGCCAAGAGCATCACGCTGATGCTGGGGGCGGAAGGTTTCAACGTCTATTCGACCGACCTCGGCGAGGAAGGTCTGGACCTCGGCAAGCTCTACGACTACGACATCATCATTCTCGACCTGAACCTGCCTGACATGCACGGCTATGACGTGCTGCGCAAGCTCAGGAACGCCAAGGTCAACACGCCGATCCTGATCCTGTCGGGCATGAACGAGCCGGACAAGAAGGTGAAGGGTTTCGGCTTCGGCGCCGACGACTACCTGACGAAACCTTTCGACCGCGAAGAACTGGTCGCGCGCATCCACGCGATCGTCCGCCGCTCGAAAGGCCATGCCCAGTCGCAGATCAAGACCGGCAAGCTGGTGGTCAATCTCGACACCAAGTCGGTCGAGGTCGACGCCCAGCGCCTGCATCTGACCGGCAAGGAATACGCGATGCTGGAACTGCTGTCGCTGCGCAAGGGCACGACCCTGACCAAGGAGATGTTCCTGAATCACCTCTACGGCGGGATGGACGAGCCCGAGTTGAAGATCATCGACGTGTTCATCTGCAAGCTGCGCAAGAAGCTCGCGCAGGCCACCTCCGGCGACAACTATATCGAAACGGTATGGGGTCGCGGCTACGTGCTGCGCGATCCCGAGGAAGGCGCCGTCAAGGATCCGGCCCCGGCCGCCAAGCGCGCGGCCATGGCAGCGAGCCGCTGACGTCCTGAGCGTGGCCGAGACGCCGTTGCCCCCGCGGCGTGCAATCGAGGGAACGGAACCGAGCCCAACAGGCCGGGATTTATCGGGCCAGATCTGTCAGGCCAGGGCGTAGACGCCGCGCTGGCCCTGCACCGGCTTGAAGCGCTCGGTAACCCCCAGCACCGTTTCGGCGCCGCCCAGGAAGAGCACGCCATCCTTGGGCATGATCTTGGCCATCCGCTCGAGCACCTTGGCCTTGGTATCGTTGTCGAAATAGATCAGCACGTTGCGACAGAAGATGATGTCGAACGAGCCGAGCGCGTTGAGATCGTCGAGCAGATTGAACTGGCGGTACTTCACCATCGCGCGCAACGCGGCATCGATCTGCCACATCTCGTTGACCTGCTGGAAGTACTTGATCAGCATCTGGATCGGCAGGCCGCGCTGGACCTCGAACTGCGAATAGAGGCCGACCTTGGCCTTTTCCAGCACTTCGCTTGACAGGTCGGTACCGGTGATCTCGACCCGCCAGCCGGCCAGCTTGGCCTGCTCTTCCTTCAGGATCATCGCCAGCGAATAGGCTTCCTGGCCGGTTGAACAGGCGGCCGACCAGATCTTGATCTGACGGCGGTCGGCCCGCGCCTTGAGGAATGCAGGCAGTGTCTCGGCCTTGAAGATGTCGAACGGCTTGTTGTCGCGGAAGAAGAACGACTCGTTGGTCGTCATGGCCTCGGTGACGTCGCGCAACAGCGCCTCGTCGCCGCCGGTCCTGATCTTCTTGACCAGATCGTCGAGACCGCCCAGGCCCCGCTTGCGGGCCAGCGGGATCAGGCGGCTCTCCAGCAGGTATTGCTTGTCGCGGGTGATGATCAGCCCTGACCGCTGCTTCAGCATCCCCGCCATGAAATCGAAATCCAGCGGGGTCATGGGACCGCCCCTTGCGTGAGTTTCTCGATATGGGACGCGATACGATCGAGCGGCAGCACGGCGCTGCACAGCCCGTGCGACGCCACCGCCCCGGGCATGCCCCAGACGACGCTGGTCGCTTCGTCCTGCGCGATCATGGTGCCGCCGGCCTCGGTCAGCACCTGACCGCCCTTCATGCCGTCGGCCCCCATGCCGGTCAGGATGACGGCCAGCACCGAGCCGCCATAGGCCTTGGCCAAGCTGCGCAGCATCGGGTCGACCGCGGGCCGGCAGAAGTTCTCCGGCGGATCCTGGTTGAGCCTGATGATCTTCTTGTTGCCGGCATCGACCTGCACCGTCATGTGCCAGTTGCCCGGCGCGATGTAGATCCGCCCGCCTTCGACCGGTTCGCCGTCGACCGCCTCGCTGGCATTGGCACCGGCGATCCGGGTCAGGTGCTCGGCCAGGATGGTGGTGAAAGTCGGGGGCATGTGCTGGGTGATCAGGATCGGGATCCGGATCTTGTTCTTCAGCTGCCCGAAGACCTGGAACAGTGCCTGCGGACCGCCGGTCGACGAACCGATCGCCAGGACTTTCGGCGGCAGAATTGCGGCATTGCGCAGCACGATCGGGCCGGCATACAGCGACTTCGACGTCGTCGGCGCGGCAGCACCCGCAGCGACACCGGCACTGGCACCGGCCGTGCCGGGGCGCGACGCCGCGGGGACGGCATTCGGGGCCGGCTGGGCCTTTGCGGTCGAGCCGCCTTCGGGCAGGCCGGCGCGGCGGCGCGCGGCACGGCGCCCGACGGCGCCGAGCGTCTTCACCCGTGCCAGCAGGTCGCGCTGGAATTCCTGAACCGTCGACTGGTCGCGCATGGCCGACGGCTTGGCGATGTAGTCGGCGGCCCCGGCCTGCAGCGCCTTCAGCGAAATGTCCGCATTCCGCATCGTCAGGGTGGAGGCCATGATGACCTTCACGTCGGGCTGCGCGGCCAGGATCTTCGGCAGGGCGGTCAAGCCGTCCATTTCCGGCATCTCGACATCGAGGACGATGACTTCGATGTCGGTCCGGCCAATCTCGCGCACGGCGACGGCCCCGTTACCGACCGAGGCGACCACCTCGATCTCGGGGTCCTCCTGCATCCAGCGGGTCACGAGCCCGCGAACGACCGCGGAGTCATCGACCAGCATCACGCGATAAGGGCCGTCTGTCGCCATATCCTGCCTGTTCCGACCGGGTACTGATCCGGCCCGCCTAACTGCTAAGTGAGCAACCCGACCTGCGCGAACTTCGCCTCGATGATTTCCTTGTCGAACGGCTTCATGATGTACTCGTTCGCACCGGCCTCGATCGCCTCACGAATATGGGCCATGTCGTTCTCGGTGGTACAGAACACCACGACCGGCGCCAGCCCGCCCTCGAGCTTGCGCAGCTCGCGCAGGAAGTCGATCCCGTTCATGACCGGCATGTTCCAGTCGAGGAGAATGGCGTCCGGCATCGCCTTGATGCACTCGTTGAGCGCTTCCTGACCGTCGACGGCCTCGCGGATTTCGAAGCCGAGCTGCTCAAGAATGCGACGGGCCACCATTCTGATGACGCGCGAATCGTCGACCACCAAACAGGACTTCATTCTACACGCCTCCGCCGTCGGGACGCGCGGGTCCCGATTTGATTCGCCTATCCGCCTCTAGGATTTACCCGAACCGCTGGGCCATACCAAGCCCCGTTTCTGGGTAGGCCGGCGAGGCGGAAGGAATCCTCACGCCGCCGAGGACGTGCCCTGGAAGGTCAGCAGACGCTCGACCTCCAGCACCACCAATAGGCGGCCATCAAGGCGATAGATGCCACCAGACACCTCACGCCACCGCGGATTGAGTGTCAAGGGGTTCCGCTCGAACGCCTCGTCGGGCAGGCTGAGGACTTCGCCGACGGAATCGATCATCAGGCTGTAGGGTTCGCCGCGATGCTCGACCACCACGCTCATCCCCTGCTCGCCCGCCGGGCGCGGCGGCAGGTTGAGCCGCCGGCGCACGTCGACGGCGGTGACGATGCGGCCGCGCAGGTTCAAGGCCCCGGCGATCTCGGGCGGGGCCAGCGGGATGCGGGTGATCTTCTGCGGGCCCAGCACATCCTGGACCGACAGCACCGGGATGCCGAACAGCTGGCCGCCGATGGTCACGGTGACGTACTCGCTGGATCCGCCGGCGGCCTTGGCCACCGCCGTGCCCTGCGACTTGACCAGCGCGCCGCCGGTCGTGGTGGTGGCGGGGGTCGAGGCCATCATGCGTTCCCTTCGGTGGACAGGGTCTGGGCCAGGCTCTTCAACAGGGCCTCGCGGTCAAACTTCGCGACATAATCGGCAAAGCCCACCTCGCGGCCGCGGTCGAAGTCGCTCTTGTTCGTATGCGACGACAGGGCGATGATCGGGGTCTCGCGCCAGCGATAGTCGCGCTTGACCTCCTCGGCGAACTCGAAGCCGTTCATGCCGGGCATCTCGATATCGGAGATGATCACCGAGAACTGCTCGCCTTCGTCGCGGCGCTTCAGCGCGATTTCGGCATTGTCGGCGGTCTCGACCGCATAGCCGGCCACCGACAGCAGCGGCACCAGCATGTTGCGGAAGAACGGGCTGTCGTCGACCAGCAGCACCTTGCGCTTCTCGCTGGCCTGGCCGAACGGGCTGTCGTCGTGATTCTTGAACCAGTCGCCGAAGGCGCGGGTCAGGAAATACCCGACGTCGATGATCTCGGTCGCCTGGCCGGCGATGACAGCCGACCCCAGGATGCCCTGGTCGGACGACTTCAGCTCGATATTCAGCTCCGATTCGACGATGTCGACGATTTCGTCGACCATCAGGCCCAGCGTCGATTCATGATCCGAGAAGACCAGGATCGGCTGACGACCTTCGGTCCGCATCTGGAAGCCTTCGCGCATCGTGACCAGCGGCATCAGCTTGCCGCGGTACTGGACGACATGGCGGCCGTTGACGAACTCGATCTGGCCGACGTCGATCTCTTCGAGACGGGCGACCAGGGACAGCGGCACGGCCTTCGGCTCCTTGCCGCCGGCGGTGAACAGCAGCAGGGCCATCAGCTCGCTCGAGCGGGCATGGCGCATCTCGTCCTCCACCACGGTGGATTCGGTCGCCGCGGTTTCGGACGAGGCGGTCGCGATGCCGTTCGGGTCGAGGATCATGATCACCGAACCGTCGCCCAGGATCGTGTTGCCCGAGAACATCGGGATGTCGCGCAGGATCGGCGCCACCGGCTTGACGACGATTTCCTCGGTGTCGAACACGCGATCGACGACGATGCCGAACTGGTAGGACCCGACCAGGGTGACGACGATGAACTTTTCCGACTGGGTGTCGATCTCGTCGGTCTGCTCGACCAGCCGCAGCGTCTGGTCGAGGAAGACCAGCGGCAGCAGCCGGTTGCGCAGGCGCAGCACCGGGGTGTCGTTGATGCGCTCGATCTTCATCTCGGAATTGCCCGAGACGCGGACGAGTTCGACGACGCTGATCTGCGGGATGGCATAGCGTTCGGCGGCGCATTCGACGATCAGCGCCGAGACGATGGCGAGCGTCAGCGGGATCTTGATCGTGAAGGTCGAGCCCTTGCCCTCTTCCGACTTCAGCTCGACCGTGCCGCCGATCTTCTCGATGTTCGTCTTGACCACGTCCATGCCGACGCCGCGGCCGGACACCGACGTCACCGCGGCCGCGGTCGAGAACCCGGCCTTGAAGATGAACATGTGGATCTGCTGGGTCGACATCGAGTCGAGCTCGGCCTCGGTGGCCAATCCGTTCTCGATCGCCTTCTGGCGGATGCGGCGGGTATTGAGCCCGCGGCCGTCGTCCTTGATCTCGATGATGATATGGCCGCCTTCATGGAAGGCGTTCAGCGCGATCCGTCCGGCCTCGGGCTTGCCCGCCTGCAGGCGGTCGGCCGGATTTTCGATGCCATGGTCCGCCGAGTTGCGGACCATGTGGGTCAGCGGATCCTTGATCAGCTCGAGGACCTGGCGATCCAGCTCGGTCTCGGCGCCGTGCATCTGCAGGTCGATCTTCTTGCCGAGTTCGACCGAGAGATCGCGAATGATGCGCGGCAGCTTGGCCCAGGCATTGCCGATCGGCTGCATGCGCGTCTTCATGACGCCTTCCTGCAGCTCGGTCGTCACATGGCTCAGCCGCTGCAGCGGCACGGTGAACTCCGAATTGTCCAGGCTGCGCACCATCTGCAGCAGCTGGTTGCGGGTCAGCACCAGCTCGGAAACCATCGTCATCAGGTTTTCGAGCAGGTCGACCGACACGCGGATCGACTGGTTGGCGACGCTCGATTCCGCCGGCACCGCGGTGGCCACTGCCTCCTTCGGGGCGGCGGCCGAGGCGGTCGGCTTCTGGGCGGCGGGCGGCGCTGCGGCGGGGACCGGCACGGCGACTGCCGGGGCGGGGGCGGGAGCGGGTTCGGCCTTGCTCGGCGCCGGCAGCACGGCGGTTTCCTGGAAGACGCGCTCGAGTTCCTCGAGGCTGACCTCGCCGGGCTTCAGGGCGCGACCGAGTTCATGGTCGAAGTCACCCTCGGCGGCGGGCTTGGCCGGCGCCACTTCGACGGGTGGGGGCGGCGGGGGCGCGGCTCCGGCCGGGATCTTGCCCTCGGCCATCGCGTCCAACCGCTCGATCAGGTCATTGTCGTCGCCGGCCGGCTCGGCCTCGAGCTGTTCGAGCTGGGCGAGCAATTCCTTGATGCGATCGATGGATTCAAGGATCAGCGTAACGGCCGCGGGGGTGACGACCAGCTTGCCCTCGCGGAACTTGCCGAGAATGTTCTCGCCCGAATGGGCGACCGCGGCAAGACGTGGCAGGCCAAGGAAACCGCAGGTACCCTTGATCGTATGAACCAGCCGGAAAATGTTGTCGATCAACGGCGGGTTGTTCGGGTTCTGCTCAAGATTGACGAGTTCGACGTCGAGCGTCGCAATACTCTCGTTCGTCTCGGTCAGAAACTCTCTAAGCAGGTCGTCCATCTTCATACCCCCAGGAATCCGCCGGAATTTTCTACTGCCGGCAGCCTCTCGCAGTCCTATACGGCCCTTCGGCGAACAGGAATATCAATGGCAGCGATTACCGCTCAAAGCCAGTATCTCAATGCCAGCGTAATGTAAAATAAAGCAATCCTTCGCCGGTTTTGGTCTCCAGGCGCACCCCACCTTCCGCCGCCAGCGTTGCAAGCAGATGACTGACGACACTGCGGGGATCGAGTTGTTCGTCACCCAGCTTTCCGGTCAGCGCCTCCGCCGTTTCCGCCTCGAGCCGCGCCCCCGGGCCCGACGCCGTTACCGTCGCCGCGGTCTCGCCGGCAATGGCGACCGACAGCACGCCCCCCTTGGGCAGGCAGCTTGCCGCAACCAGCACGAGATTGAGCACGAGGCGGGCCTGCAGCTTGGGCAGGCCGGCAGGGGTGCCGGAAGAGCCTTCGGGCCAGTCCAGCCTGGTGCGACCCTGGGTGAACAGCCCGGCTGCCGCCTTGCGCAGTTCGGCCAGCGCGATCGCATCGCCGAATCCGCCGGCCATGCCGAACGCCAGGCGGAAGAACGTCAGGCGGCGCAGCGCCTCGGCCGCACTGTCACCGAGCAGGTCCAGCGCCTGGGCCCGAAGCTCGGGGTCGTCGTCGTCCCCCAGCAGCTCGACGCCGTTGTTCAGTGCCCCGATCGGGCCGACCAGATCGTGGCAAAGCCGCGAACACAGCAGAGAAGCGATACGCGTGGACGTCATGACCGTTCTGGTCCCCCAATCATCGCCATGAAGGCATTCTCGACGGCACGGGCGAACGCCGCTTCGTCGCGCAGCGGAGACGCCGCCATCCGGGCACGCAGTCCGCGACGGAGCTGCCGCAACCTTTCCGGCTGCCCTGATAGCACAATCGCCCGATTAACATAATCGTCCTCGTCGGCCGCTACCAGTTCTCCGAGACCGACGGCGTCGATCAGCCCATAACCGATCCGAGACAGCAGACGATCCCCCTTGAGCGTCAGGACCGGCACGCCCATCCACAACGCCTCGCATGTCGTCGTCGTCCCGTTGTAGGGGAAAGGATCGAGCGCCAGATCGACCTCGCCGTAAAGGGCGAGATGGGATCGCGGATCAGGACTCCAGCCGGCAATCGAGACCCGGTCCGGATCGAGGCCCAAGGCGACCAGCTCCCCGAAAATCCGCGCGCGCGTCGCCGGATCGTCGCCGCCGCCCCCCTTAAGGAGGAGACGCGAGCCGGGGACCTGCCGAAGAATACGCGACCAGACCCGCAGCGTCCGGTCGCCGAGCTTGTGCAGCGCATTGAACGAGCCGAAGACGATCGCGCGCGGATCGGGCGTGCGGTCGGCCGGCTCAGGCGCATCCGCCGGCGGCCGCCAGCAATGGGCGGGCATCCCGAGCGGCCAAAGGCCTTCCGCGAACCATTCCCGGCCCGGCGGCGGCCGAATGCGGTCGTCGACGAGGCGCCAATCGATCTGCGAAAGGCCGGTCGTCGCATTGTAGCCGAGCCACGACACTTGCACCGGCGCCAGCCTGCGCCCAAACAACGGCAGCCGGTTCCTGGCCGTATGGCCTGCCAGATCGACCAGGATATCGATACTGTCGTTCGCGATCGTTGCGGCGAGGACATCGTCGGTGCTTCCACCCACCTGCCGCCAATGCTCGACCAACGCCGACAGACGCAGCGACGTTTCGTCCGCATGATCGATATCGGCATAGGCGAATATCTCGACTGCCGATCGATCATGTGCTGCAAACAGCGGCTCGAGGAAGAAGGCACAGGAATGGCGACGGAGATCGGGGGAAAGATAGCCGATCCGCAGCCGCCGTCCTCCAGTCAGGGCGGGACGTGCGAGCGGCGCGGCGGCGAATTGCGCACCCCAGGCCTTGGCCACCGCGTCGGCCTGGCCGCCATCCAGGGTCGCAAGCGTCAGGAGCAGATTGGACGTTGCCTGATGATAGGCCGGGTACGACTGATGCGCACGCCGAAACGCGGGAAGCGCATCCTCGTGGCAGGATTGCTCGCGCAGGGCCACGCCGAGATTGTTCCAGGCCTGGGCATGGTCGGGAGCCGTCACGAGGGCGCGGCGAAAATGATCCGCAGCGCTGCCATGCCGCCGTTCTTCGGCCGCAAGGCACCCGGCATTGAAGTGAAACACCGCGTGCTCGGGCGAAACGGCGATCGCGCGCCGATAGGCCTGCCGCGCGGCAGGATGCCGGCCGACCTCGCCATGCAGGACACCTGAATTGTACCAGCCTATGGCGCCGGCCGGCTCATGCGCCAGGAACTGGCGCAAGGTCGCCTCCGCCTCGGCGCGGCGATCCTGTCGGCGCAGCAGATCGGCCATGTCGGGCGCGGCGTGACGATGGGCCGGCTGAACCTGCGCCGCGCGCCCCAGCCAGCGTAGGGCTGTCCCGGTGTCGCCGGCATCGCGCCGGATCACCCCGATGTCATAGAGGGTCTCGGGGTCCGCCGGGTCGAGCGCCAGCGAAATTGCAAAAAGGCGATAGGCGCCAGCCGGATCGGAGGCAAGGAAACGAGCGACGCCCACCTCACGCCAGATCGCCGGCAAGGGGCCGCCGCGCTCACTCGCCTGGACGACGAGCGTCGCTGCAACGTCGAACCGCCCGACCGCCGCCGCCACGCCGGCAAGCCCGATCAGCGCCACCGGCGCCCTGGGATCCAGGGCCAGCAAGGCACGATAGCGAGCCTCGGCTTCGGAAAGGTGAAGAGCGGATTGTCCGGTCACGTCGTGCTGAGCGTTTAGGGGCTAGGCAGGCTGGCGGCGGGGCGCGATTATGGCCAAAAGCTTGCGAGGCGCCATGATCGATTTAACCCCGGGTACCTGGGTCAGGCATCCCGACCAGCCCGACTGGGGCCTGGGACAGGTGCAGTCCGCCGTGGACGGCCGGGTGACGGTCAACTTCGAGAATGCAGGCAAGCAATTGATCAATTGCGCCGTGATTGCGCTCGAAACGGTCGACCTTCGCAAGCTGAAACGCTGATCCCGGGCATTGTCCACGCGATCCGCCGGGGTGGCGGTCGGACTGGCAACCCGTCTAGATTGAAGCCATGCCACATTTCGACACAGACCTTCTCGATCGCCTGCGCGTTCTGACCGAAACGGCCGGTGCCGCGATCCTCCGGATCTACGGGGCCGAATTCACCGCCCGCGAGAAAGCGGATGCATCACCCGTCACCGACGCCGACGAGGCTGCCGAAGCCATCATCCTGGCCGGACTGCGGGAACTGACACCAGACATCCCGGTCGTCGCGGAGGAATCAATGGCCAGGGGCGAGGCACCGGGCACGCTGGGTGCCCGCTTCTGGCTGGTCGACCCGCTGGACGGGACGCGCGAGTTCGTCTCGCGCAACGGGGAGTTCACCGTCAATCTCGGGCTGATCGAGGATGGACAGCCCATTCTGGGCATCGTCCAGGCGCCGGTGCTATCTGAGCTCTATCTGGGGATCGTCGGTCAGGGTGCCTGGCGCTGGCGCGGGCACGCCGGAGCCGAAGCCATCGGGGTACGCTGCTGCCCCGACGATGGCCACGACGTGCTGGCCAGCCGCAGCCACCGCGACCAGGCAACCGAGGACTATCTCGCCAACGTCAAGTGCCGCAGCCTCATCGGGGCCGGGTCATCGCTCAAATTCTGCCGGCTGGCCGAAGGGGCGGCGGACCTTTACCCGCGGTTCGGCCCGACCGCCGAATGGGATACGGCGGCCGGCCAGGCGGTACTGGTCGCCGCCGGCGGTTCGGTCACCGATCTGGATGGACGTCCGCTGACCTACGGCAAGCCGGGCTTTCGTAACCCGGCCTTCATCGCCCGGGGGGCCTGATGCTCGAAGACGGCCGCAGTCTCGGCCGCTCGCTGCGCATATGGCGCACCCTGAACGGGATCAAGCAGAGCCACGCCGCCGAACTGCTCAAGGTCTCGCAGGGCACGATCTCGCGCTGGGAGTCGGGCATGATCATACCCGACGCCGACGAGGCTGGGGCACTGCGCGACCTGCTCGGCGCGAAGCTCGACAGCGCAGCCGATTTCGCACTCGCGCGGCTGGTCGAGCGATCGACCAGCCGCATCCATCTCGTCTGCGATCTGAGCCATCGGCTTCTCGCCGCGTCGCGCAGCCGTGCGCAGGGCTGGGGGTTGAGTTTCGCCGAACTGCATGGACGGTCACTCTGGCGCTACGCGACGCCGGAGATCGTCGCGGCCGAGGGACGGCTGCGCGACCGCGGCTGGTTCGAGCGCCGCCCCCCGTCGCTGCAGCTCGAAACCGGTCCGAACCGGTCGAACGAAGTACCGATCGAACCATCGACCCTGGCCTGGACCCGGCTGCAATTGTCGGACGGCAGCTTCGCCCGGCTGACCGAAACCCTGGAATAACTTATTCCGCCCTGCCCCGGAAGCGACACGCTACCTTTGCGCCCGTGGCAATCGGGGAGCATGTCATGGCCACGGCGCGTTGGCCGGCTATTCTCGTCATCTATGCGATCGGACTGCTGGCATCGGCCCAGCTGGGCAAGTTTGCGGCCCTTGTGCCGGTCATCCAGCCCGATCTCGGTATCGGCCTGACCGCAGCGGCGGCCCTGGTCTCGCTGATCGAGAGCGGTGGGGCGGCGATCGGTCTGGTTGCCGGTACTCTGGTTGGCCGTCACGGTACCCGCGCCGTCCTTGCCGCAGGGCTCGCGCTGGTCGCGATTGCCGGTATCGGCGAGGCGCTGGCCGGCACGGTGATTGCGCTGTTCGCCTGGCGCCTCGTCGAAAGCCTGGGCTATCTCGCGATCGTCGTCGCCGCGCCGACGCTGATGGCACTGACCGCGACGCCGGCGCAGCGCCCGATGGCCATGGCATTGTGGAGTACGTTCTTTGCCGTCGGCTTCGCGCTCGGCAGCATCCTCGCCGGCCTGGTCGCACCGGCGGTCTCGTGGCGCCCCGTGCTTTTCGCGTCGGCTGCGCTGGCCGCAGCGGCACTGGCGGCCGTCTGGTTTCTGCCGCAACCTGCCGGCGACGGCGGGCAGGAATCCGTCGGCAGTCGCGGCACCCTGCCGCTGCGCGTCTGGCTGCTGTCGCTCGGATTCGGCTGCTACACGGTGTTTGCGGTGGGCCAGATCGCGCTGCTGCCCAGCTACCTTGCCGATCGTCTTGGCCTCGGTCCGGGACCAGCGGGACTTGCGACCGGGCTTGCCTCCTTCGCGACGGTGGCGGGCGGGCTCGCCGCCGGGCGGCTGATGCGCCACCGGGCCGCACTGCCGGCCATCCTCGGCAGTTGCATGATCCTGCCGGCAGCAATGCTGTTCGGGGTGTTCGGATACGACCGTACGACCGGGGTAATCGGGCTGGCAGTGGCGCTGAACATGCTCACTGGCATCGTTCCCGGGATCGCCTTCGCCAAGCTACCCGAATTGGCGACGACGCCGGGCGCGATGGCACGCGGCAACGGGCTGCTGGCCCAATGCGGCGCCGCGGGCTCGCTTCTCGGCCCGCCCAGCTATGCCGCGGCCGCAGGCCTGGCGGGCTGGCCGGGAGCCGCGGTCACCGGGGCGGCGATGTCGGCGATTTCGCTGGTATTGCTGCTCGCGGGCTTCCGGCAGGCTCAGCCCGGCCGGATCACGGCGGGATCATCGCCATAGAGGCGAGCGATCTCGGCGGCGCGCAGCTCCAGGCCGATGCGCTGGTTTATGTACCCCTTGTCGGTGATCTCGCCGGCATCGACGGACGGCGGATCGGCCAGCAGCAGGACCCGTCCGACACGGAAGGACGAGCCCGGATGATCTGCGTTCCACTTGGCCAGGCCTTCGGCGACACGGTTGCGGACCGCCGGGTGGCCAAGCAAGGCGGCAGCGTCGAGTTCGGCGCCGACCAGCGCCCGGCAACCGGCGAGGTTCGGCCAGGCCAGCAAGCCGATTTCCGCGCGATCATGGCCGGTCACCAGGGCATCCTGCAGAACAGGCGAACACGCAGCCAGGGCTGCCACGCGCAAGGCACCGACATGCACCCAGGTACCGGTATTGAGCTTGAAGTCCTCGGCCACCCGGCCGTCGAAGACGAAGCCCTGTTCGGGTGATGCGGGGTCGACGAGCCGAAGCGCGTCGCCGATCATGTAGAAGCCGTCCTCGTCGAAGGCCTTGGCGGTCAGGTCGTCGCGACGCCAGTAGCCGGGGGTGACGTTGGGCCCCTTGACCCGGACCTCGAGCTTGCCCCCGGTCGGCACAAGCTTGAGCGTGACCCCAGGGACCGGCAGGCCGATGACGCCGGCGCGCTCGATCGGATAGTGGGCCGCGGTGGCCAGCGGCGCGGTCTCGGTCGATCCCCAGGACGAGGTCATCGGAACCCGATGGCCAAGCAGGCGGATCGACAGCGCCTCCAGCCGTTCCCACAGATCCTGCGGCAGGGCTGCACCGGCATAGAAGATCAGGCGAAGCCTGCGAAAAAAATGCCCGGCAAGCGCCTCGTCCCGCTCCAGATGCGGCAGCAGCGCGGCAAACCCTGCAGGCACGTTGAAATAGACGGTCGGCGACACATCGGCCAAGTTGCGGACCGTCTGCTCGATCAGGCCCGGTGCGGGCTTGCCGCCATCGATGTAGAGCGTGCCGGCATGGCGCAGCACCAGGTTGAAGTTGTGATTGGCGCCGAAGGTGTGGTTCCAGGGCAGCCAGTCCAGCAGCACCGGCGGAGTCTCATTCAGGAACGGCCAGATCTGGGCCAGCATCTGCTGGTTGGCGGTCAGCATGCCGTGGGTGTTGATCACGCCCTTGGGCATGCCGGTCGAACCGGAGGTGAACAGGATGCGCGCAACCGTATCCGTTCCGGTCGCAGCCAGCACCCCGGCCAGCCGTGCCCGGTCCGGCGACAACGCGAGGCGATCGAGCGTGAGGGCGCCCCGTCCCGCACCATCGTGGCTGCACAGGACCGGCAGCGGCGCCAATACATCGAGCGCGCGGGAAAACGGCTCGGTATCGGCGACGTAGACGAGGCCCGGCGTCACCAGCTCGGCAATATGGCAAAGCTTCGACAGGTCCTGGCTTTGCAGCGCATAGGCCGGCGACACCGTCGCGACGGGCACGCCGGCGACGAAGCAGGCCAGCGCCAGGAGAGCATGGTCGATCGCATTGCCCGAGAGGATCAGCAGCGGGCGTTCCGGCCCCAGCCCGCGCGTCAGCAGCCCCTGGGCGAGCGCGTCGACCCGGGCGTCGGCCGCGGCATAGCTGAGGCTGACCCAGTGCCCGCCAGCGGCGCGTTCAGCCAGGAAGGTCCGGTCGGGCGCCGCGGCGACGGCCGCCTTGAACAGCCGCCCGAGGCTCGGATCATGAGGTCCCAGCGGATCGGGCGCCGTCGCCAGGAAACCGCCGTTCGCGGTCGGGGTCAGCGCGATCCGCGGTGGGGCGAGGTCGAGCGCGGCGAACGGTGGCTTGCTCATCCCCGGCCCTCCCGCCGTGTCAGAGACCCAGATAGGCCCGGCGCACCTGATCGTCGTCGAGCAGTTCGGCACCGGTGCCGGACATGACGATGCGGCCGTTCTCCAGGACATAGGCATGGTTGGCCAGCTTGAGCGAGACGGCGACGTTCTGTTCGACCAGGATCACGGTCATGCCCTCCTCGGCCAGTTGGCGGATGATGCGGAAGACTTCCTGAACGATCGCGGGCGCGAGGCCGAGCGAAGGTTCGTCGAACATCATCAGCTCGGGCTGCCCCATCAGGCAGCGGCCGATCGCCAGCATCTGCTGTTCGCCGCCCGACATCGTGCCGGCAAGCTGGCGGCGGCGCTCGGCCAGCCGCGGGAACAGGCCATAGACACGCTCCATAGTCGGCCGGGCCTTCGACTTCGCCCGCGGCAGCAACGCGCCCATCTCCAGGTTCTCGGCCACCGTCATGGTCGGGAAGATCTGGCGCCCCTCGGCCACCTGCCCGACGCCGAGATCGCAGACCTTGTAGCTCGGCAGGCCGCCGATCTCCTGCCCCTTGAAGCGGATCGAACCGGCGCGCGGCCGCTCGATCCCGGCAATGGTCCGGATCAGGCTGGACTTGCCGGCGCCGTTGGCACCGACGATCGCGACGATCTCATGCGCCGGCACGGCCAATGCGACCTGATCGAGGGCCTGGGCATCGCCGTAGTAGAGGTCGAGGCCGGAAATCTCGAGCATCAGAGGGCCTCCGCGCCGAGATAGACGTCGAGCACCGCGGGGTCGCGTACCACCGTCTCGGGGTCCCCCATCGCAATGGTCTCGCCGTGATGCAGCACGACAATCCGGCGGGCCAGCGCCATCACCGCCCGCATCACATGCTCGATCAGCAGGATCGTCAGCCCGGTCTTCTCGTTGAGCTGGCGGAAGACGGCGACCATCTGGTCGGTCTCGGTCGGGCGCAGGCCGGCCATCACCTCGTCGAGCAGCAGCAACTGCGGCCCGGTGCCGAGCGCACGGGCAACTTCCAGCCGCTTGCGGTCCGGCAGGGTCAGCGACGAGGCCGGCTGGTCGCGCTTTGCCCACAGCCCCAGCAGTTGCAGCACCTCGGCCGCCTTGGCCCGGGCATCGGCGAGGTCGGCGAAAGCGTTGAGGGCGCCGACCGTGACGTTCTCATGGACGGTCAGCCCGGCGAAGGGCTTGACGATCTGGAAGGTCCGGCCGATGCCTGCCCGACAGATCTGGTCGGCGCGCAGGCCCGTGATGTCGCGGCCGCCCAGCCGGACCGTCCCGTCCGACGGGGGGAAGGCCCCGGCGATCATGTTGAAGCAGGTTGTCTTGCCGGCCCCGTTCGGGCCGATCAGCGCGACGATCTCGCCCTGCGGCACATCGAAGGAAACCTGCGACACGGCCCGAAGGCCCCGGAAGCTCTTCGACAGGCCGCGGACTTCGAGCAGCGCGGTCATGACCGGCCCTCCAGCCCGAGGCGGCGCTTCAGCGGCGGCCAGATCCCCAGCGGAAGCCAGATCACCACGACGGCCAGGCACAGACCGTAGAACACCTGCTTGACGCCCGGAATGTCGTAGCCGGTGAAGACCAGCACTTCGGTCACGAGGTCGGCCAGCACGGTAAGGACGAAGGCGCCGAGAATCGGGCCGAACAGCGTGCCCAGCCCGCCGATGATCGGCCCCAGGATCAGCTCGATCGAGCGCGCCATGGAGAAGATCTGCTCGGGGAACAGGTTGTTGTAATAGAAGGCGAAGAACACCCCGGCCAGCGACGTCATGCCCGAAGAAACGATCACCGCCAGCATCTTGTAGCGGAAGACGTTGATGCCGAGCGCCTGGGCCGCTTCCTGGTCCTCGCGGATCGCGAACCAGTAGTAGCCGACACGCGACTGGGTCAGCATCCGGCAGAACAGGAAGGCAAGCGCCGTCAGGGCCAGCATCACGTAATAGAACATGATCGGCGGGCCGCGCAGCGTGATCAGGTCGGCCGCCCGATCCTCGACCTTGAGGAAGAAGCCGCCGGAGCCGCCGGCCCAGGTGAAATGGTCGAAGCCGATGCGGGTGAATTCGGCGAAGGCGATGGTCAGCAGCGCGAAATAGACGCCCGAGACCGAGAAGCGGAAGGCGAGGAAGCCGATGACCGCGCCGAACGCCATCGCCACCGCAATCGCGGCGAACATGCCGATGACCGGCGGCACGTTCCACTTCACGAAGAAGATGGCGGCGGCGTAGGCGGCAACCCCGACATAGAGCGAATGCCCCAGGCTCAGCTGGCCGCAGAACCCCATCATCACGTTCCAGGCCTGCCCCGCATAGGCGTAGTAGAGCGCGATGATCAGGACCGAGAGGACGTAGCCGTTCGAGACCAGCGGGGCCAGCAACAGCGCGGCGAAGACGAGGCCGAGGGCGACCAGGGCACGGTTCGACACGCCCTCGCCGAGGCGGCGCAGCATCCGGCTCATGCTTTCTTCCCCAACAGGCCTTGCGGCCGCAGCAACAGGACCAGGACGAGGATGGCGAAGGCGAACATGCCCTTGGCCGAAGGCACGAAGAACAGCCCCGCCAGCGCCTCCGACAGCCCGATCAGGATGCCGCCGAGCAGCGCGCCGGGCATCGAGCCGAGCCCGCCGACGATCACGATGACGAAGGCGAGCAGCGTATAGGCGGGGCCGATCTGCGGGGTCACGTCGATCAGCAGCACCATGATGCAGCCGGCGGCGCCGACGCAGGCCGCCCCCACGCCGAAGGTGAAGGCGTAGAGTCGCTTGACGTTGAGGCCCACGACCTGGGCGCCGAGATAGTTGTCGGCGCAGGCCCGGATCGCCTTGCCGGTCGGGGTCAGCTTGAAGAAGGCGAACAGGGCGACGGCAACGGCTAGGGCCGCAAGCGCGGCATAGAGACGGACCGCGTCGATGATGACGGGACCGACCTGGTAGGAATCGAGCGCGTAGGAGACCAGCGTGTTGCGCGCGTTGGGTCCGAACGCCATCAGCAGGCCGTTGACCATGATCATCGCAACCGCGACCAGCAGCATGAACTGAGAATGCTCAGGCCGGTTGACGAACGGATTGATCAGCGTGGATTGCAGTATGTAGCCGATCACGAACAGCGCGGCGGCGACCGGAACCAGCATCAGCAGCGGATCGAGGCCGAACGAGCCGAACAGCACGACGGCCGCGTACATGCCGAGCGTCATCATCTCGCCGTGGGCGAAGTTGACGACGCGCACCACGCCGAAGATGACCGACAGCCCCAGCGCCATCAGGCCATACACCAGGCCGGTCAGCACACCGCCGACAGCAACATTCAATATCAGGTCTGCGGGCATGTACCGACCGGTCCAGCGTGGGCGTCAGGCGGAGATGTTCAGGCGGTCAGGCGCGCTGCGACCAGCCGGGCACCGGGAACACCGGGGCGGCTTCGGCAGCCTCCTTCGGGAAGACCACTGACGGACGCTGGTTGAAGTTCTGCAGCACCGCCGAGCCGACATTCATGTTCTGGCCCTTGGCGTCGAACTTGATCGGACCGCCGATCATCAGGCGGTTCGCCAGGTCGGTCTGGCGGATCGCATCGGCCAGCGCCACCGGGTCCGTCGTGCCGGCCCGCTTGAAGGCGTCGACCGCCACCATGATCGATTCGAACGTGAAGCCAACGTTGAAGATGTTGCCGACCAGCGAATCCTTGGGGAACTTCTTGTTGAAGGCCGAGCCGACCAGCGCCGACAGCTTGGTGGTCGGGTTGTACCAGGGCACGACCGAGACGGCGTAGTCGGAATACTTGCCGAGGGTCTGGAAGAACTGCGCCTCGTACATGCCGGGCGAGCCGGGCGACATGATGCCCATCGGCTCCCAGCGCTGCTTGACCATCTCGCGGACCAGCAGGATCGCATCGTTCAGGCGCGACACCACCATCAGCAGATCGGCATTGGTCGCCTTGGCCTTGGCCACCTCGACCGACAGGTCGCGCGCGGCGGGATCGTAGGCGATGGTGTCGAGGATCTTGAACGGCATGTTGGCCGCCGGGAACAGCTTGTCGATCGCTGCCTTGTTGGCCTGGCCGAAGGTATCGTTGATATGCATGAACACCGCGGTCTGCGGCGTCTTGCCGGTGGCGGCGAACACGTCCTTGAAGCCGAGCAGGCCGTTGCGCACCAGGTCGACCGAGGTCGGGAAGATGCGGAAGACGAACTTATAGCCCTGCTCGGTCAGCTGCGGCACCGCCGCGATGTTGCAGACGAACGGGACGCGCTTTTGTTCGGTGACCTGCGCGATCGCCATCGCCGCGCCGGAATCGAACGGCCCGACCAGGACATGGGCGCCGTCGTTGATCAGGCGCTCGGCCCGGCTGCGGGCGACGTCGACATTCGATTCGAAGTCGGCGTTGAGAATCTCGAACTTCTGGTCGTAGCCGACCTGGCGCAGCACTTCCTCGGCGATCTCGGCGCCCTTGGCGCAGGACTGGCCGAAGAACGCCTGAACCCCCGAGCGCGGCAGGATGACGCCGATCTTCAGAACCTTGGCCTGCGCCTTGACGATGTTGAACGGCGCAACCGCCGCCGCGGTGCCGGCGGCGATCCCGGCGAGCGCCGAACGGCGGTCGACGAGGCCCGCGCCGGCGGATTTCTGATCACGCGACTTGGACGACATTGGCTTCCTCCCCGAAAAAAGAGCCGCAGCCTAGTTTGTTTGGTCGGGGAATATAAGTCACTTCCATAACAGTTGGAAGTCAAAACCAGATTATCGCACGTCAAACGATCTCGACGACGACGCGCCCGCGGACCTTGCCGGCCACGATCGCCTCGGCCAGCGCCGGAACATCGGCCAGCTTGGCGGTCTGGGTCAGCGCGCCCAGCTTGTCCTTGGGCAACTCGCGCGCCAGCGCGGCCCAGGCAGCCTCGCGCGCCGCCCGCGGCGCCATCACCGAGTCAATGCCGAGAAGCCGCACGCCGCGCAGGATGAAGGGCAGCACCGTCGTCGGCAGGTCGGCACCGCCGGCCAGCCCGCAGGCGGCCACGGCGCCGCCATAGGCGGTCTGGGCCAGCACCGTGGCAAGGGTCTGCGAGCCGACGGAATCGACGGCGCCGGCCCAGCGCTCGGACTGCAGCGGCGCGCCCTTCTGGGCCAGTTCCTCGCGGGTCACGAAAGCCGCGGCGCCGAGCCCGCGCAGGTAGTCGTGAGTTTCCGGCCGTCCGGTAGCCGCCGCCACGCGATAGCCGCGGCCCGCCAGCAGGCCGATGGCAACCGACCCGACGCCACCGGCGGCGCCGGTCACGACGATCTCACCGCGTTCCGGCCCGACGCCGGCCTCGGCCAGCGCCAGCACGCAGAGCATCGCGGTATAGCCCGCGGTGCCGATCGCCATCGCCTCGGCCGCCGAGAAGGCGTCGGGGCGGCGGACCAGCCATTCCGGCTTGAGCCGTTGATACCGGCTGAACCCGCCCCAGAAACGTTCGGACAGGCCATGGCCGTTGACCAGCACCTTGTCGCCCGGCCGCCAGTCGGGCGACCGGCTCTCGACCACCGTACCGGCAAGGTCGATGCCGCAGACCATCGGGAACTTGCGGATGATCTTGCCCTTGCCCGAGACCGCCAGCCCGTCCTTGTAGTTGACCGTCGAGCAGTCGACCTCGACCAGCACGTCCTCGTCGGGCAGGTCGGCCAGGGTCAACTGCTCGATGGCGGCCGTGTACTTGCCGTTGCCGGCATCGCGGGCGATCAGGGCGGGAAAGCGGTCCTGGGCCATGGCTCGGAGCCTTTCTTCAGCGCAGCTTTTCGAGGATCGAGACGTAGTTGGCGACGGCCACGCCGCCCATGTTGAAGACGGCGCCGATCTTCGGATCCCGCACCTGCATGCCGCCGGCCGAGCCGTCGAGCTGCATCGCGGCCATCACGTGCATCGACACGCCGGTGGCGCCGATCGGATGACCCTTCGACTTCAGCCCGCCCGACGGATTGACCGGCAGCTTGCCGTCCTTCTCCGTCCAGCCTTCGTTGATCGCGCGGGCGCCCTGCCCCTTGGGGGTCAGGCCCATGGCCTCGTATTCGATCAGTTCCGCGATGGTGAAGCAGTCATGGCTTTCGACGAACGAAAGGTCGTCGAGGGTCAGTTTCGCTTCGGCCAGGGCCTTCTTCCACGCGAGTTCGGGACCTTCGAAGGCAATGACGTCGCGCTTGGCCATCGGCAGGAAATCCTGGACATGCTGGGCGGCGCGGAAGGCGATGGCCTTCTTCATCGACAGCGCCGTCTGCGTGTCGGTCAGCACCACGGCGGCGGCACCGTCCGAGACCATGCTGCAATCGGTGCGCTTCAGCTGGCCGACCACGATCGGATTCTTGTCGGACACGGTGCGGCAGAACTCGTAGCCGAAATCCCGCTGCATATGGGCCAGCGGATTGACCGAGCCGTTCTTGTGGTTCTTGGCCGCGATGCGCGCCGTCGCGTCCGACTGGTCGCCGTAACGCTGGAAATAGGACGACTGGATCACGTCGAAGCAGGCCGCGAAGCCGCCATCGGTGAAATGCTCGGTCTTGCGATAGGAGGCCCGAAGCAGGATCTTGCCGACCGCCGAGGTCTCGATCGCGGTCATCTTCTCGACGCCGACCGCCAGCACGACCCGCGCCTTGCCGGCCTCGATCGCGTTGATACCCTGGTAGATCGCCGCCGAGCCGGTGGCACAGGCATTCTCGACCCTGGTCGACGGGGTGAAGCGCAGGCGGTCGTCGGCCTGCAGCACCAGCGATGCCGCGAAGTCCTGTTCGTCAAGCCCGCCATTGAAGGTGCCGATGTAGATCTGGTCGACGTCCGACGGCGCGATCCCCGCATCGGCGATCGCGCCTTGCGCGACCTGGACGATCAGGTCTTCGAGCGTGCCTTCCAGCTTGCCGAACTTCGAGTGGCTCCAGCCGACGATGCAGGCGGTCATGCGCGTTTCCTTCCGGTATCTCTCAAGATTTGGGCGGCCGTCTTATAGCAGAGCAGCAGGGCGTCGTTAAGCTGACTGACGATTCAGCATATCGGCCAGGGCGGCACAGATCCGGGCGACGACCGGCGCCCAATCCCCGACGGCCCGTTGGCGGAACAGCCGCGCACTGCCGTACCACGGCGTGGTCTCGCCCGAGATGCCCCAGCGCCATTCGGCCGGGGCGTAGAGCATCGCCCATACCGGCCGGCCGAGGGCGCCGGCGAGGTGGACGGGCGCGCTGTCGACCGAAATGATCAGGTCCAGCACCGACATCAGCGCTGCCGTATCGTCGAACGCGCGCAACTCCGCCTGATGATCGATCACGGGCGTGCCGATCGCCGCGGCCGCCGCGGGACCAAGCTGCAACGAGTGGAACTCGCACCCCGCCATGCCGAGAAGCGGGGCCAGCGCCGAAAGCGACAGCGACCGCCGCGCATCCAGCGGATGGCTGGGCCGCCCGGCCCAGGCGATGCCGATGCGCAGGCCCGCTGCCGGCCCAAGCCGGTCGCGCCATGCGGCCACCTTGCCCGGATCCGCCCGCAGATAGGGCGAACATGCCGCGTCCGCCGGTCGACCAAGGCCGACCCGCCAGGGCAGGTCGAACATCGGGATCTCGAAGTCGCAGGGCGGCACCGGCTCGCCGCTTTCGACAAACACGTCGACCGCCGGCAGGTCCCGGGCGAGCGGCGCCAACTGGGGTGACAGCGCCAGCATGACACGCGCGCCCATGTCTTTCAGCCGGGGCAGGAAACGCAGGCACATCAGGTCGTCGCCGAACCCCTGTTCGCCGAGCACCAGGACCGTCTTGCCGGCGATCGGCTCGCCCCGCCAGCGCCGCCCTCGCCATCGCGCCGCCCACGGCACCAGCCACGGGACTTCCCAACGCGCCGCGTAATGCGCGAATCCCCGCCGATAGTCGCCATGGGCGAGCCGCCTCATACCCCACATCATGCGCAGCAGCGGCGAGTCCGGCGCCAGAGCGAGCGCCCGCTGCAAGGCGGCCGTGCCCTCGGCATCCCGGTTGTCGTCGACCAACGTCACGGCCCGGTCGAACCAGGCCTCCACCGCCGACGGCAAGGCTGCGGTCGCCCGCCGGTGCATCCGATGCGCTGCCGCGTCGCCGCGCCGCGCAAGCTCGTTGCCGAGCAGCCGCCAGGCCTGCCATTCGGCGGGATCGGCCGCCGCCGCCGCACGCAACAGATGAAGGCCAAGCGTGACATGCCCGCGCCGGCGCGCCAGCTCGGCGAACCGCCACAGCGCACCGGCATGATCCGGGCGCGCGCCGAGGACACGGCGATAGCCCTCCTCGGCCTGATCCAGCCGCCCTGCCGCCAGCGCCGCGTCGGCATGGGCAAGGGCTGCGTCTACCGGCAGCACGCTCAGGCCGCGGGCAGCGCCTCGGTAAAGCGGACCGGCTCGCCGATCGCGGCCCCCTGCAGCGCGCCGTCGCGCATCACGACATGGCCGCGCACGATGGTCATGACCGGCCAGCCCGTCACGGTCATGCCGGTGAACGGCGACCAGCCGCATTTCGAGGCGAGCCAGCTCTCCTCGATCCGCTGGCGGCGCTTGAGGTCGACGATGGTGAAATCGGCGTCGTAACCGAGGGCGATGCGGCCCTTGGCCGCCACGCCGAAGACGCGCTGCGCCCCGGCCGAGGTCAGGTCGATCAGCCGCGCCAGCGTGAGACGCCCGGCGGCCACGTGGTCGAGCAGCAGCGGCAGCAGCGTCTGGACGCCGGGCATGCCGGACGGGCTGTCCGGGTAGGCCTTGGCCTTCTCCTCGATCGTGTGGGGGGCATGATCGGACCCGATGACGTCGACGACGCCGTCGGTGACGGCCTGCCACAGCGCGGCCCGATGACGCTCGTCGCGGATCGGCGGGTTCATCTGGGCATAGGTCCCCAGGCGATCATAGGCGTCGGGTGCCGCGAGGGTCAGATGCTGCGGCGTCGCCTCGACCGTGGCGATGTCGCGATGTTCGGCCAGCAGCGCCATTTCTTCCGCGGTCGTCACGTGAAGCACGTGGACCCGGCGGCCGGTATGACGGGCAAGCTTGAGCAGGCGCCTGGTCGCCATCAGGGCACTGTCGACGTCGCGCCAGTCGGGATGCGCATGCGCCCGACCACCGCTTTCGGCCGCGATATGCCGGCGGGCAATCAAGCGGTCTTCGTCTTCGGCATGGATGGCGACGCGGCGGCGGCCCTGCGACAGGACGCGCCCAAGCGTCTCGTCGTCGGCGACCAGCAGCGTACCGGTTGACGAGCCCATGAATACCTTGATGCCGGCCGCACCGGGCAGGTTTTCCAGCCGCGCCAGTTCGTCGACATTGTCGGCGGCCGCACCGACATAGAAGGCATGATCGACCCAGGCACGGCCGCGGGCGCGGGCCAGCTTGTCCTCGAGCGCCGCGGCGGTCGTGGTGCCGGGCTTGGTGTTCGGCATCTCGAAGATGGCGGTGACACCACCCAGGGCCGCCGCAGCGGTGCCTGAGGCGAGGTCCTCCTTGTGTTCCAGTCCCGGCTCGCGGAAATGGACCTGGCTGTCGATCACGCCGGGCAGCACGGTCAGGCCGGTAGCCTCGATCACCTGGGCGGCGGTTCCGCGGTCCAGGGCGCCGATGGCAACGATGCGCCCGCCGCGGACGGCGACATCGCCCCGCGCCAGTCCGCTCGGGGTCGCGACCTCGCCGCCGGCGATGATCAGATCGTAACTTGCCGCCATGGTCAGGTCTCCTCGAGGTGCCGCCAGAAGTCTTCGGCCTCGGCCACGACCTTGTCGACCGGCAGCGAGCCCATCCAGCTCTGCGGCAGGCGGTGGTCGTACTCGGGCGCCGCGACGATCTGGTCGTAGCTGAGATCGGTGCGTATGGCGAGGCCGCGCTCACCCCATGGCCCGTAGACCCGTTCCTTGCTGGGACCGAACAGGCCGATGGTCGGGATGCCGCTGGCCGAAGCCAGATGCATCGGCGCGGAATCGTTGCCGATGAACAGGGCGCAGCGGCGCAGGCAGGCCGAGGCGGTCAGGAGATCGACGGTGCCGACGAGATCGATGACCCGTTCGCGCGGCAATGCCTCCAGGACCGGACGGGCCAGCGCCTCCTCGCCCGGCCCGCCGAACACGGCGATCCGGGCACCCGGCAAAATCCCGTCCGGTCCGGTCAGCCTGGCGATGGCCTCGACGAAGCGCTCGGCCGGCCAGATCTTGCCGATCCAGTTGGCGGTCGGCGCGACCGCCAGGACGGGCGGACCCGCCGGGATCAGCCGGGCCGCGGCCGCCTCGTGGGATGGCGCCACGTAGATCCTCGGTCCCGGCACCGGCCGCAGCTTCATGAAGGCGCCGAGCTGGGCGACCTTGTGCGTCGTCTCGTTGTGGAACAGCATGACCTTGCGCCGGGTCGAGCGCAGGCCCTGGGATATCAGCGAGCCGCGAAGATCGACGATCAGGTTCCAGCGTCGCCACCACACCTGCCGCCACAGCCGAAACCAGTGGGCGCCCCAGCGCCCCTTGTGCATCGGGATGACCCGTTCGATGCCGGGCACCGCCTCGAACAGCGGCGCGGCGAGCGGGCCGCAGGCGACCGTAAGCCGCAGGTCGCGGACATTGTCGACCATCCAGGCGACGAGGCCCGTCGACAGCACGGCGTCGCCGATCCGGTTCGAGGTGATGAACAGCACTTTCATGGCCGCTTCGGTTTATCTTACCCGGCGCCCCCTTGCCAAGCGCGGCAGGGCGGCCTAACTCGCGCGTCAGTCGCGTTATCAGGGGATCAGTGGCATGCCGGTTCATATGCTTCTCGACCAGCGGGCGGTCCTCACCGTCGCCGGCGAGGACCGCCAGCAATTTCTCCAAGGACTGATCTCGAACGACGTCACGCGGGTATCGGCCGATCGTTCGATCTATGCCGCGCTGCTGACCCCCCAGGGCAAGTTCCTTCATGAAATGATCGTGTCCATGGTCGGCGACGCCCTCTGGCTCGATACCGAGCGGGCTCGGCGGGGCGATCTGCTGCGCCGGCTCGGCATGTACAAGCTGCGCGCCAAGGTGAGCCTAGCGGATGCCGGCGACACGCTTGGGGTGGCCGCCGTCTTCGGGGCGGACGCGGCGGCGGCCTTCGGCCTGCCCGAAACCGCCGGCGCAGCGGTGTCCGCCGGGAACGGGATCGCGCTGGTCGATCCGCGCCATGCCGGCCTGGGCGTGCGCGTGATCCTGCCGGCGGCCGAGATTGGCCCGATGCTGGCCGGCCTGGGCATTCCACCGGCAGCAGATGGGGATTACGAGCGCTTGCGGCTGGCCTGCGGCGTCCCCGACGGCAGCCGCGACATAGAGGTCGAACGGGGCGTGCTGCTCGAACACGGCTTCGAAGCGTTGAACGGGGTCGATTTCAACAAGGGCTGCTATATCGGCCAGGAATTGACCGCCCGCACCAAGTACCGCGGCCTGGTCAAGCGCCGGCTCGCGCGGGTCAGCCTCAACGGTCCAGCCCCGGCCCCCGGCACGCCGATCCTGCTGGGCGAACGCGAAGCCGGCGAATTGCGTACCAGCTTCGATGGCGCGGGCCTGGCCCTCCTCCGCCTCGACAAGCTCGATGAGGTGGCGACAAGCGGCGCGGCGCTCCTTGCCGGCGACACCAGGGTAACACCAGCAGATTGAATGGATTTTAATCCCTGCCCGACGAAATAAAACGAAGCTGTGATTTGGCCGCACGCCGGTCCCGGTCCACTCTAGCGGCCGTTCTGCAGACCGGAGATGCAACGATGCGCATTCGCAGCCTCCTCGCCGTCATTGTCGCCTCATGCCTCGCCCTTCCGGCGCTCGGCCAGCAGCCGGCGACCCGCGTGCGGGGCAACATCGCGACCGTCGATGCGAGCTCGATCACCGTCACGGCGCGCGACGGCCAGCAGGTCAAGCTCGGCCTGACGCCTGAAACCGGCGTCGCGGCGGTAAAGGCGCTCGACCTGCAGGCGATCCAGCCCGGCAGCTATATCGGCACGGCAGCCAAGCCCGCTGCCGACGGGGGCCTCGAGGCGATCGAGGTGGTCGTCTTCCCCGAAGCCGCGCGGGGTACCGGCGAGGGCCAGTTTCCCTGGGATCTCGTGCCGGGCTCGTCGATGACGAACGGAACCGTGAACGGCGTCGTCGAGGTCGCCAAGGGCCGGACCCTCGACGTCATGTTCAAGGGCCAGAAAGCATCGATCACCGTGCCGCCCTCGGCGCCGGTCGTGACTTTCGGCCCGGCCGAGCGGGCAGACCTCAAACCCGGCCTGCCGGTCTTCGTCACCGCCCGTCCGGCCGCCGACGGCACGATGACGGCCGCGCGCATCGTGGTCGGTCGCGACGGCGTCGCGCCGCCGATGTAACCTTCCCAGCACGACAAATTCAGGGTCTTCACGCATGCTTATCGGCAAGCCGTCAGACATCAAGCCGTCCGAGATCACGCCCCGTGACCTCTATCTCAATCGCCGCGGCCTGCTCGCCGGGGCCGGCGCTCTCGGGCTCGGCGCAGCCTTCCCGGCCGCCGCAGCGACGCTGACCTACGCGAAAAGTCCGCTGTCGACGACGGGCGAGGCATTGACCCCGCTGAAGGATGTCACGACCTACAACAACTATTACGAGTTCGGCACCGACAAGGCCGACCCGGCCAAGCATGCGGGCAAGCTGAAAACCGATCCCTGGACGGTCAAGATCGACGGCGAGGTCGCCAAGCCGGCCGATTATGCGCTGGAAGACCTGCTGAAGGGCATCGCGCTGGAAGAACGGATCTACCGCCTGCGCTGCGTCGAAGGCTGGTCCATGGTCATTCCGTGGGTCGGTTTTTCGCTGTCCGAGGTCATCAAGCGTGCCGAACCGACATCGAAGGCAAAGTTCGTCGAATTCACGACGGTCGCGGAAAAGAGCCAGATGTGGGGCTTGAGCCTGCCGTATCTGGACTGGCCCTATCGCGAGGGCCTCAGGATGGACGAGGCGATGCACCCCCTGACCATCCTCGCGGTCGGGCTGTACGGCGAAACCCTGCCCAACCAGAACGGGGCGCCGCTGCGCCTGGTCGTGCCGTGGAAATACGGCTTCAAGTACGCCAAGTCGATCGTGCGCATCCGCTTCACCGAGACTCAGCCGGCGACTGCCTGGAACACGGCCAACCCCGAGGAATACGGCTTCTATTCGAACGTGAACCCGGCCGTCGACCACCCCCGCTGGAGCCAGGCGCGCGAGCGGCGCATCGGCGAATTCTCGCGCCGGCCTACCCTGATGTTCAATGGCTACGCCGATCAGGTTTCGAGCCTCTATTTCGGCATGGACCTGAAGAAATATTACTGATGCCCGTTTCCGCGATCGGCGCGTTGTCGCGGCGGCGACTGGTCTGGCTGGCGGTTTTCCTCGCCTGCCTGGTGCCACTCGCCAGCCTGGTCTGGCGATTCCTGGCCGACGATCTGGGGTCCGACCCGGTCGAGACGCTGATCCGCTCGACCGGCGACTGGGGCATCCGCTTCATCGTCGGCGGGCTGATGATCACCCCGCTGCGCCAGATGGGCTGGAACGCACCGGCCCGCTTCCGCCGGATGATCGGGCTCTACGCCTTCTTCTATGTCTGCCTGCATCTGACGACCTACCTCGTCGTCGACCAGGGGCTCGACCTTCCGTCGATCGTCGGCGACATCCTGAAGCGGCCCTATATCACCGTCGGCATGCTGGCCTTCGTGTTGCTGGTCCCGCTGGCTGCAACATCGACCGCCGCGATGGTGCGGCGGCTGGGGGCAAGGACATGGATGATGCTGCACCGGCTGGTCTACCCAATCGGCGTCCTGGCGGTAATTCACTACTATTTGCTGGTCAAGGCGGACGTGACCTGGCCAGTCATCTACGGGGCGATCCTCGCTTTCGGCCTCGGCTGGCGGCTCAAGGAAAAGCTGCGCCGACGGCCGCGGACGTTGCGGACAGGCGCCGTCCGTCCGTGATAGACCGGCCATCCCCGCCCACGGAGATTTTGACCCGATGACCCGCCTGCTGGCCCTTCTCCTCCTTACCGTCATCGCGATGCCGATGCCGGCTCGTGCCGGCACGGCGGTTAACGGCGCGCGGCTTAAAGCCTGGTGCGAAAGCAGCAACGTCGACGAGATCTCGACTTGCCTGGGATATATCCTCAGCGTCGGCGACATACTCAACGACCAGAAGATCTACGAAGGCCGCGCTTGTATTCCAGTTGCGACATCGGCCGACGAAATGCGCCAACTCGTGGTGCTTTTCCTGCGTACCAACCCGCAATTGCTTGACACCGCCAGCGGCGCGAACCTCGCAGCTCTGGCGATGATCCATGCCTATCCTTGCAGCTCGAGCTGATTTCGGCGATCGGGCGCCATATTTAGTCAATATCGCTTTGCCGCATCGCGGGCTTGCCGCGGCGCCCTAAACCGGGCAGAAGTGGCGCCACCAATGGCCCCCACCAGCGCGGGACAATCATGAGTCGCAAGATCCTCATCCTCGGCGTCAACGGCTTCATCGGCTCGAACCTGTCCGAGTTCATCCTGAAGCACCGCGACTGGTCGATCTACGGCATGGACATCGCGTCCGACAAGCTGGGCGACTGCCTGGGTTCGGACCGGTTCCATTTCGTCGAGGGTGACATCACCATCAACCGCGAGTGGATCCAGTATCACGTCAAGAAGTGCGACGTGGTGCTGCCGCTGGTCGCCATCGCCACGCCGGCTACCTATGTGCGCGACCCGCTGTCGGTGTTCGAACTCGATTTCGAAGCCAATCTCGGCATCGTCCGCGACTGCGTCCGCCACAACAAGCGGGTGATCTTCCCGTCGACCTCGGAAGTCTACGGCATGTCGACCGACGTGCCGTTCGACGAGGAGACGTCGAACCTGGTGCTCGGCCCGATCAACAAGCCGCGCTGGATCTATTCCTGCTCCAAGCAGCTGATGGACCGCGTGATCGCGGCCTATGGCCAGCAGAAGGGCCTGCGCTATACGCTGTTCCGGCCGTTCAACTGGATCGGCCCCAAGCTCGACGACATCTGGGCGCCCAAGGAGGGGTCCAGCCGCGTCCTGACGCAGTTCATCGCCAATATCCTGCATGGCAAGGACCTGCAACTGGTCGATGGCGGCCATCAGCGCCGCTGCTTCGTCCATATCGACGACGCCATCGACGCGCTGGTCCGCATCATCGAGAACCGCGACGGCTGCGCCGACGGGCGGATCTTCAACATCGGCCATCCCGACAACGATATGTCGATCAAGGACCTGGCCGAAACGCTGCGCGAAATGATGATGGACTATCCCCAGGTCGCCGCCGCGGCGAAGGCGACCCGGATCGTCGACGTGCCCTCGGGCGATTATTACGGCGCGGGTTATCAGGACATCACCGTCCGCGTGCCGTCGATCGCCGCCGCCAAGACGCATCTCGGCTGGGAGCCGTCGATCGACCTGCGCGCTGCCATCCGCAAGACGCTCGACTACTATTTCAAGGACATGGGCGCCGGCGCCCGGGTGGGCGCCCCCGACCCGGAGCGGTAATGGCCGCGCCGCGCCTGGCCTTCAAAGTCGATGTCGATACCGACCGCGGGACGCGCATCGGCGTCCCGGCGTTGCTCGATCTGTTCCGCGCGAAGGGCGTGCCCGCCAACTTCCTGTTCTCGCTCGGCCCCGACAATACCGGCCGCGCGATCAGGCGAGTGTTCCGCAAGGGCTTCCTGGGCAAGGTCGGACGGACCAACGTGGTCGGCACCTACGGCTTGCGTACGCTGATGAATGGCGTGCTGCTGCCCGGGCCCGACATTGGCCGGCGCAACGCCGCCGTCATGCGCCGGGCGGCGGAACTGGGCTTCTCGGTCGGCATCCACACCTACGACCATATCCGCTGGCAGGACGGCTTGAGCCGGATGACGCTGGACGAGACCCGGGCCGAATTCGGCAGGGCGCGTGCCGCGTTCGAGCGTGTCTTCGGCCATCCCGCGGTATCGGCCGGTGCGGCGGGATGGCAGGCCGACGAGAAAAGCCTGGCGGTCTATGATGAAGCCGGGCTGCTCTGGGCTTCGGACGCGCGCGGCCCCCATCCGTTTCTGCCACGCGCGGGCGGCCGGGTTTTCCGCACACCCCAGTTGCCGACGACCTTGCCCACGCTCGACGAACTGATCGGTCGGCCGGAATATCCCGACCACCGCCTGGCGGGCCATCTGCTGTCGCTGCTGCGCCCCGACCATCTGGAAGTCTTCACCCTCCATGCCGAGATTGAGGGAATGAACCGGCTTGCCTGGTTCGGTGCCTTCATCGATGCGGCGAAGGTGCAAGGGGCCGAGATCGTGGACATCGACGCGGCCGGCCGCGACATCGCCGGCCATGCCGACCGGCTGCCGGTGTGCGACCTGATCCAGGGCGAAGTCGACGGGCGGTCCGGCACCTTGGCCGTCCAGGCCGCCTGAATTATTTGAGAATCCCCGTCGCCAGCGCATGCTCGACGCCGCCGGCGACATGGCGGCGCAGGATCGCACAGGCGGTTTCGGCATCGCGCTTCATCGCGCAATCGAGCATGCCGGCATGCTCGTCCTCGGCGATGCCGCCGCGGAAACCCAGCACGATCATCTGATAGCGCAGGTATTTGTCGAACACCGCGGCATGGGTTGCGATCAGCAGGCGCGAGCCGCAGGCGGAGATCAGCGCCTGGTGGAACTGCCAGTCATAACGTTTCCAGACTTCGGTCGATTCCGTCTCGCCGGCGGCCATGCGCTGTTCCATCCGGTGCAGGCGATGGTGGGCGGCGACGACCCGCGCCTCCCATTCCATGTCGCCGGCCCGGAACGACCGCTCCAGCGCGTTGCATTCGAGCAATTGGCGCAGCGCGGCGATTTCCTTCAGGTTGGCAGCCGACACCGGCGCGACCGCAAAGCCCTTCTGCCCCTCGGCGACGACCAGGCGCTCCGACACCAGCCGGCCCAGGATTTCGCGCAGGGTCGAGATGCCGACGCCGTAGTCGGCCTTCAGCGGGTCGAGCTTGAGCTTGAGACCGGGGGCAAGCCTCCCGAACAGGATATCGGCGCGGATCCGCCGATAGATCCCCTCCCCGACGGTCTCGGCGTCTCCGGTCCGCGAATCGTCGGGCGTCATGCCAGGGTCCCCGCGGCCATGGCCGACGCGACGCAGCCCTCGACATGGTGGCGCAGGGTATCGCAGGCCTTCGCCGCATCGCGCCCCAGCGCGCAATCGAGCAGTATGCGGTGCTCGTCGACCGCCGGCGCCCCGCGGAAAATCACCGCCACCATCTGGTAGCGCAGGTACTGGTCGTAGACACCGGCGAAGGTATCCAAAAGCGTCTGCGAGCCGCAGGCGCCGATCAGTGCCTGGTGAAACTCCCGGTCATAACGCTTCCACAGTTCGGCGGCGTCCGCTGCGCCGGCCAGCATGCGACGCTCCATGACCGCCAGCTTGTGATGCGCCGCGACGACTGCGCCTTCCCATTCGAGATCGCCCCGGGCGAAGGAGAGTTCCAGGGCATGGGACTCGAGCAACAGGCGCAGGGCGGCGATATCGCGGAAGTCGTCGGCCGAGACGGGCGCCACCTCGAAGCCGCGCTGCCCTTCGGTCCGCACCAGACCTTCCGAGGTCAGCCGGCTGAGGATTTCGCGCAGCGTCGACACGCTCGCTTCATAGTCGCGCGTCAGCCGCTCCAGGCGAAGGCGCCGCGCCGGCGCTAGCCGCCCGAAAATGATGTCGGACCGGATACGGTCATAGGCCCGATCGGCAACCGACGCCAGAACCTCGCTGCTCATTCCGGGATCCATAGCATGGCGGCCGCCGGTCGCAAAACGCCGCTCAATAGGCGATGCGGGCGAGGCTGCGCAGAACCTCGGCCGTGGTCGTCGGAAACCCGAAGAACTCGAGATAGGCGGGAATCTGCTCGAACAGCATGTCGATGCCGGGCTGGGTCGCACAGCCGCGGGCACGGGCCGCCGCCAGGAACGGCGTCACCTCCTGCTTCATCACCACCTCGCCGACGAACGCATCGGGCGCAATCCGGCTGACATCCATCGGCAGTGGGTCACCTTCGCTCATGCCGATCGGCGTGGCGTTGACGACGATATCGTAGCCGGCCGGATCGTTCGTCCCGACCGAAAGGGAAAGCTGACGGTAATGCGCGCCGAGGCGCTCGGCCAGTGCCGAGGCCGACCTGCCATCGACGTCATGGAGACCGAGGCCCGCCACGCCCGCGGCTGCGAGCGAGGCGGCGATGGCCGAGCCGACGCCGCCGGCACCGACGACCAGCGCCCGCCGCCCCGCGATCTCACACCCCTTCCGCCTGATGCCGCGCACGAACCCCTCGCCGTCGAACATGTCGCCGACCAGCCGGCCGTCCGGCCGACGCAGGACGGCATTGCATGCACCCGCGATCCGCGCCGCGGTGGAGACTTCGTCCAGCATGGCCAGGGTGCTGACCTTGTGCGGCATGGTCACCAACGCCCCACGGATGTTGGTCAGGCGGAACAAGGCGGCGAACACCTCGGGATAGGCATCCGCCTGCGCCCCCATCGGCACGACCACCGCGTTGACGCCGATCGAGGCGAAATACGGATTGTAGATCAGCGGCGCCTTGAAGCTGGCAGTGGGATAGCCGAGATGCGCGATCAGCGTCGTGTTGCCGTCAATCATGCCTGCCGCCATCACCGGGACCTCGTTGCACCGGGGTGATCAATACCACGGCCGGAAACGGTTTCAATTCCAGATGAAACTGAAAATCTCATATATAATGAGATTCATCTATTGATTCTCCATTCGTCTGTGGCGATAGTCCCAGCGATCGATGCGAGGCAATCGCAAGGCATAACAAGGGGAGGAACTGGCATGGATTTCATGACCGATCGGCGCGGCTTCCTGGGCGCTGCCACGGCAACCCTGGCGCTGGCGGCCGCGGGACCGACGCTGGCCCAGGCCAAGCCCAACCTGCGGTTTTCGGCGGTGTTCTCCGAGCAGGACATCCGCGCCGAGATGATGAAGAAGTTCGGCGAGGCGATTAAGGCCGACTTCACGCTGCAGCCCTATTACGGCGGGACGCTGTTCAAGCAGGGCACCGAGCTCGTCGCCATGCAGCGCGGCAATCTCGAAATGGGCAACATCGCGCCGCAGGACATCTCCAACCAGATCCCGGCGTGGTCGATCATGACCGCGGCCTATCTCTTCCGCGACGCCGACCACCTCAAGAAGGTGTTCGCAAGCGACGTCGGCCGCCAGATGACCGACATGGTCGAGCAGCAGTTGAAGATCCGCATCCTCGGGCCGACCTATTTCGGCGCCCGCCAGGTCGGGTTGAAGCCCACCAAGAAGATCGCGACCCCCGCCGACATGGCCGGCATCAAGCTGCGCATGCCCGGCGGCGACGCCTGGCAGTTCCTGGGCCAGGCTCTGGGCGCCAACCCGACGCCGATGGCCTATGCCGAGGTCTATACCGGGCTGCAGACCGGCGCGATCGACGGGCAGGACAATCCGCTGCCCAATGTCCAGAACATGAAGTTCTACGAGGTTCAGTCGCAGATCGTGATGACCTCGCATCTGGTCGGCTACGACCTGCTGGCGGTATCGTCGAAGACCTGGGCGGCGATGAAACCCGAGCAGCAGAAGGCCTTCCAGGCCGCCGCCGACGAAGTCATCGCCTGGAGCACGGCCGAGCATGTGAGGAAGGAAGCCGAACTGGTCGACTTCTTCCGCAAGCAGGGCCTGCAGGTCTACGAACCGGACGTGAAGGCGTTCCGGGACTTCGCCCAGAAGAAATACCTCGCTTCCGAACAGGCTAAGGCCTGGCCGGCCGGGGTTCTCGACAAGATCAACGCGATCTGACCGGCGCGGGGGCGCCGTCGGCGCCCCCGCTTCCATTCGACAGGACGGAGAAGCGGGGCGATGCGATTCCGCGCGATGGGGGCCTGGCTGCAACGCCGGGCGGAAAACCTGCTGGCCTTGATGCTGGCGGCGATGTTTGCAGCCTTCATGCTGCAGATCGTCTTCCGCTACCTGCTGGAACTGCCGATCGGCTGGACGCATGAACTGTCGGTTGCGCTCTGGGTCTGGATGGTGCTGTTCGGCGCCGCCTTCGTCCTGCGCGAGCGTGAGGAGATCCGCTTCGACGTCATCTACGGCGCGGTCGGCCCGGGGCCGCGCCGCGTGATGTGCGCGATCACCGCCCTGGCGCTGGTCGCGCTCTACACCGTGTCGCTGCCGGCCGTCGTCGACTACGTCACCTTCATGAAGGTCGAGAAGACGGCCTACATGAAGATCCGCTTCGACTGGCTGTTCTCGATCTACGTCGTCTTCGCCGTCGCCTGCATCGTCCGCTATCTGTGGCTGGGGGCACAGGCCCTGCGCGGCAAGGCGCCGGCGGCTTTCGACCCGACCGCCGCGGGGTCGGGCGTATGAACCTCGCCAGCCCCTTCTCGCTGTCGCTGGTCGCGATCTCGGCGCTGGCCTTCCTCGGCCTGCCGATCGGCCATTCGATGATCGCCGGCTCGATCCTCTACCTGCTGCTCGCCGGCCAGGACATGGGCACGGCGGCCGAGCAGCTGCTGAACGGCATGTACACGAACTACGTGATCCTGGCGGTACCGCTGTTCGTGCTGGCGGCCGAGTTCATGAACATCGGTAGCATGACCGATCGCCTGATGGCGTTCTGCAATGCGCTGGTCGGCCGGTTCCGCGGCGGGCTTGCGCAGGTCAACATCCTGCAGTCGATCATCTTCGCCGGCATGTCCGGCTCGGCCATCGCCGATGCCGCCGGCACCGGCCGCATGATGCAGCAGATGATGACCAAGGACGGCAAGTACCCGCCGTCCTATGCCGCGGCGCTGACCGCGGTCTCGTCGGTGATCGGGCCGATCATCCCGCCATCGATTCCGATGGTGCTCTACGCGCTGATCTCGGATGCCTCGATCGGCTTCCTGTTCCTGGGCGGCGTCGTCCCCGGCCTGCTGATGGCGGCAAGCCAGATGATCATCGTCGCCGTCACGGCGAAGCGGCGCAACTTTCCGGTCGAACCGCCGGTACCGCTGCGCCGGTTGCCGGGCATCACCTGGGCCGCCCTGCCCTCGCTGATGATGCCGGTGGTGCTGCTGGGCGGCATCTACGGCGGCATCACCACCCCGACCGAGGCCGCGGCGGTGGCCGCCGCCTATGCGCTGCTGATCTCCGCCGGCCTCTACCGCTCGATCACCTGGAAGGATTTCTACGGCGCCCTCAACACCTCGGCGCGGACCACCACGTCGATCGGCATGCTGATCGCCGGCGCCCTGGTCTTCAACTACGTCGTCACCATCGAGAACATACCCGAGACGCTGAAGGGTATCCTCGCCGGCTGGAACATGACGCCGGCGCTGTTCCTGATCTTCGTCAACCTGCTGCTGCTGGTGCTCGGCTGCGTGCTGGAGGGAACGGCGATCCTGCTGATCATCGTGCCGGTCTTCATCCCGACCGCCCAGTCGCTCGGCATCGACATGGTGCATTTCGGCGTGATGGCGGTATTCAACATCATGCTCGGGCTGATCACACCGCCCTACGGGCTGCTGCTGTTCATCATGGCCAACATCTCGGGCGAACCGCTGCGCGACATCGTGCGCGACAGCCTGCCCTTCCTGTTCGCGATGATCGTGGCGCTCGGGATCGTCACCTTCGTGCCGCAAACGGTGCTGTGGCTGCCGCGGCTGCTCGGCTATCAGGGATAACAGATGCTCTACATCCTCAACGGCCCGAACCTGAACCGCCTCGGTACCCGCGAGCCCGAGATCTACGGTTCGACGACACTGGCCGAGGTCGAACAGCTCTGCCGCCGCGCCGCCGGCGACATCGCCGTGGAATTCCGCCAGACCAATGCCGAAAGCCAGCTGATCGACTGGATCCACGAGGCGATCGACCGCCCGGCCGCCGGCATCGTCATCAACCCCGCGGCCTTCACCTTCACCTCGATCGCCGTGCTCGACGCGCTGAAGATGTTTCCGCGGCCGATCATCGAGCTGCACATCTCCAACATCCACCGCCGCGAACCGATCTACCACCGCTCGCTGGTCTCGCCGGTCGCGACCGCGGTCATCGCCGGGCTGGGGCCGGAAGGCTATGGCATCGCGGTGCAGGCGATGCTGATGCTGCTGCGGAAATAAAAAAAGGCGCCGCGATCCCGGGATCGCGGCGCCCCCTGCAGCCGTCGGATCAGATCGTCGCGGTCGTGACGAACTTGGTGTTCAGGTAGGCTTCGATCGCTTCCGTGCCGCCTTCCGAGCCGTAGCCCGAATCCTTGATGCCGCCGAACGGCACTTCCGGCAGGGCCAGGCCGTGATGGTTGATCGACACCATGCCGCTTTCGATCGCGGCGCCGATCGCGGTCGCGGTCTTCTCGGACTGGGTGTAGGCGTAGGCCGCCAGGCCGAACGGCAGGCGGTTGGCTTCGGCCACCACTTCGTCGAAGCTCTTGAACGGGGTGATCGGCGCGATCGGGCCGAACGGCTCCTCGTTCATGATGCGGGCCGACAGCGGCACGTCGGTCAGCACGGTCGGCTCGAAGAAGAAGCCTTCGTTGCCGATGCGCTTGCCGCCGGTGCGCACGGTCGCGCCCTTCTCGACGGCGTCGGCGACAAAACCTTCCATCGCCTCGACCCGGCGCATGTTGGCCAGCGGGCCCATGCGGCTTTCCTTCTCGAGGCCGGGGCCGACCTTGAGCGACGAGGCGAACTTGGTGAAGCCGTCGACGAACCGGTCATAGACGGTCTCGTGCACCAGGAAGCGGGTCGGCGACACGCAGACCTGGCCGGCGTTGCGGAACTTGTTGGCCGACAGCACCTTGATCGCGGTGTCGACGTCGGCATCCTCGAACACGATCGCCGGGGCGTGGCCGCCCAGTTCCATCGTGACCCGCTTCATATGCTGGCCGGCCAGGGCGGCGAGATGCTTGCCGACCGGGGTCGAGCCGGTGAAGGTGATCTTCTTGATGACCGGGTGCGGGATCAGATAGGACGAGACCTCGGACGGGATGCCGTAGACGAGGTTGATCACGCCGGCGGGCACGCCGCCGTCGATATAGGCCTGGATCAGCGCGGCGCAGGAAGCCGGGGTCTCTTCCGGCCCCTTGATGATGATCGAGCAGCCGGCGGCCAGCGCCGCCGAGATCTTGCGAACAGCCTGGTTGATCGGGAAGTTCCAGGGGGTGAAGGCGGCGACCGGGCCGACCGGCTCCTTGATGACCAGCTGGGTCACGCCGTCGGCGCGGGCCGGGATGACCCGGCCATAGGCGCGGCGGGCTTCCTCGGCGAACCAGTCGATGACGTCGGCACCGGCCAGCGTCTCGCCCTTGGCCTCGACCACCGGCTTGCCCTGCTCCAGCGTCATCACCCGGGCGATGTCGTCGGCGCGGCTGCGCAGCACGTCGGCGCACTTGCGCATGATCTTGTAGCGGTCGAAGGCGGAAATCTTGCGCCAGGTCTGGAAGCCCTTCTCGGCGGCCGCGAGCGCGCGGTCGAGGTCGGCCTTGTCGGCGTAGGGCACGCTGCCGACCGGCTCGCCGGTCGCGGGGTTCAGCACGGGCTGGCTGCGGCCGGTGGCGCCGGGGCCCCAGACGCCGTCGATATGAAGCTGGACTTCGGGATACATGGTTCGAACGACCTTCCCTTATTTGGCGCTTTGGATGCGATGGGATGTAGGCGATGCCGACGCTATTCCCTGCGGGAGACATCGCGGACGCCTATGTTTAGCGGCCCCGCGAGGGGATTACCAGCCCCTCGCTACCGCTTGACCTGAGCGTGCAGGCCGGCCGAAATGCTGGGATGCGTATCGGTATCGACCTCGGCGGCACCAAGATCGAAGGCATCGCGCTGGCCCCGGACGGGCGCGAACTGGCCCGGCGGCGGATCCCGTCGCCGACGCGGACCGGCTATGACGCCGTGCTGGCGGCCATTACCGGCCTCGTGGCCTGGCTCGAGGCCGAAACCGGCCAGCGCGGCACGGTCGGCATCGGCATGCCCGGCGCGATCTCGCCGGCCACCGGGCTGGTGAAGAACGCGAACTCGACCTGCCTGATCGGCCATCCGCTGGATCACGACCTCGCCCGCCTGCTGGGCCGGCCGGTACGGCTGGAGAACGATGCGAACTGCTTTGCCCTGTCGGAGGCGACCGACGGCGCCGGCGCCGGCGCCGAAGTGGTGTTCGGCGTCATCCTCGGCACCGGCGTCGGCGGCGGGCTGGTGGTGCATGGCCGATGCTTGCGTGGCGCTACCGCGATTGCCGGCGAATGGGGCCATAACCCGCTGCCCTGGCCGGCCGACGGCGAGCGCCCCGGCCCGGCCTGCTATTGCGGGAAGCACGGCTGCATCGAAACCTTCCTGTCCGGTCCCGGCCTGGCCCGCGACCATGGCGGAACGGCCGAGGCCGACGCGATCGCGGCGGCGGCCCTGGCCGGCGATGCGGCCGCGCGGACCACGCTGGACCGCTGGTTCGACCGCCTCGCACGCTCGCTCGCGACGGTGATCAACCTCGTCGACCCGGATGTCGTGGTCCTCGGCGGCGGCCTGTCGAACCTGGCCGGCACCTACGAGGAATTGCCGGCCCGGCTGCCCCGCCATGTCTTCAGCGATGCCGTCGCGACGCGGATCGCCAGGGCGCGGCACGGCGACAGTTCCGGGGTGCGGGGTGCGGCCTGGCTCTGGCCGTCATAGCCGCGCAACAACTCGGCCCTAGGGTGCGCAACCAATTGCCGGGGCGGGCGTTTACGGCCCGGCAATGTCAGTACCCCAGGGTGGAGTAAAACAATGAGCGCGACGGCCATCGAGCAGACCCGACCGGTCATCGGCCTGATCGAATCCTCCAACAAGCGTTTCCTGTGCTCGCTGGCCTTCGATTCCCAGCGCGGCCCCCTGCGCATGCAGGACGTGATCGAAGCCCCCAACGCCGACCAGGCGACCCGGATCTATCGTCAGCGCCTCGTGCGCACGCTGGGCCTGCATCCGTGGACCAATCTGTCGATCTCGGCCGAAGACCTCGACGACGTCGGCCTGCCGCGCTGGCACGTCACCACATCCTGGATGACCAGGGAAGGCGTCGAGGATTTCTCGACCACGGTCGCCGCCGAAAGCCGCGAGGACGCGATCGATCTGGCCCGTGCCGAACTGGCGGCGCGGCCCGGCATGTGCCTGATCGCCCGCCGCGCGGTGTGGCGCGCCACGGGGATTTCGCGCTAACCCCTTTTTCAGGTCTGCCGTCATCTTCGCGGGCCGGATCCGTCCCGGCCTGTCGGACACTTGTAATCTTGACCAAGCCGGGCGCCTGCGGCCGGAACCCGAGGCGATACGCTGCCGGCCCGTCCCGCCGCTGCCAGTCGTCGCCCCGGCGAAGGCCCCTTAGCTCGAGGGTTTGCCCGATCGCTGCGCGGGCCGGCGGCCGGCGCCGGCATGCGTCGTGAAGAACTTCTGCGTCCCGTGCTTCCGCCCGGTACGCGCGCCCTCGCCGCCGTTGTTGCCGGTCCCGGCCGGCTGCCAGGGCGGAACCAGGTGATGCTTGCCCGGGCCGATCAGGTCGGCCCGCCCCATCGCCTTCAGCGCCTCGCGCAGCACCGGCCAGTTCTCGGCATCGTGATAGCGCAGGAACGCCTTGTGCAGCCGGCGCTGCTTCAGCCCCTTGGCGGCGAACACGATCTCGCCGCCCTCGCGGCGGATCGGTTTCAGCGGATTGCGCCCGGTGTGATACATCGCCGTCGCCGTCGCCATCGGCGACGGCAGGAAGGTCTGCACCTGATCGGCGCGGAAACCGTTCTTCTTGAGCCACAATGCGAGGTTCATCATGTCCTCGTCGGTGGTGCCGGGATGGGCCGCGATGAAATAAGGGATCAGGTAGAGTTCCTTGCCGGCTTCCTTGGCGTATTTGTCGAACAGCGCCTTGAACCGGTCATAGGAACCCATTCCCGGCTTCATCATTTTCGACAGCGGCCCTTCCTCGGTATGCTCGGGCGCGATCTTGAGGTAGCCGCCGACATGGTGGGTCACCAGTTCCTTGACGTATTCCGGGCTCCTGACCGCGAGGTCGTAGCGCAGCCCCGAGGCGATCGAGATCTTCTTGATGCCGGGAATGGCACGGGCCTTGCGATAGAGCTGGACCAGCGAGGAATGGTCGGTGTTCAGGTTCTTGCAGATGTCGGGATAGACGCAGGACGGCCGGCGGCAGACTTCCTCGATCTTCGGGTCCTTGCAGGCCAGCCGGTACATGTTGGCGGTCGGTCCGCCCATGTCGGAGATCTGGCCGGCGAATCCCTTGGTCTTGTCGCGGATCTCCTCCAACTCGCGCAGAATCGATTTCTCCGAGCGGCTCTGGATGATCCGCCCTTCATGCTCGGTGATCGAGCAGAAGGTGCAGCCGCCGAAGCAGCCGCGCATGATGTTGACCGAGAAGCGGATCATCTCCCAGGCGGGGATGCGGGCATCGCCGTAGGACGGATGCGGCGAGCGCGCATAGGGCAGGTCGTAGACCGCGTCCATTTCCGGCGTGGTCAGCGGAATCGGCGGCGGATTGAGCCAGACGTCACGATCGCCGTGGCGCTGCACCAGCGCGCGGGCGTTGCCCGGATTGGCTTCGAGATGCAGCAGCCGCGAGCCGTGCGCGTAGAGGGCCGGGTCCTCGATCACCTGCTCGTAGGACGGCAGGCGGATCACGGTGGTGTCGCGCGGGCTGCGGACGCGGGCGGGTGCCGCCCCCTCCTGCTCGATCTCGCTGGAATCGATCTCGGTGAACCCTTCCGGGATCGCGTCGCGGAAGAAGGCGGTGCCGCGGATGTCGGTGATGGCCTCGATCGCCTCGCCACGGCCCAGCCGGTGGGCGATGTCGACGATCGCGCGCTCGGCATTGCCATAGCAGAGGATGTCGGCCTTGGCGTCGACCAGGATCGACCGGCGCACCTTTTCCGACCAGTAGTCGAAATGGGCAATGCGCCGCAGCGACGCCTCGATGCCGCCCAGCACGATCGGCACGCCCTTGTAGGCCTCGCGGCAGCGCTGGGAATACACGATCACGGCGCGGTCGGGTCGCTTGCCGCCCTCGTCGTTGGGCGTGTAGCTGTCGTTATGGCGTAACCGCCGGTCGGAGGTGTAGCGGTTGACCATCGAATCCATGTTGCCGCTGGTCACGCCGAAGAACAGCGCGGGCTTGCCCAGCGCCTTGAAGGCCCGGGTGTCGCGCCAGTCGGGCTGGGCGATGATGCCGACGCGGAAACCCTGCGCCTCCAGCAGCCGGCCGATGATCGCCATGCCGAACGACGGATGGTCGACATAGGCATCGCCGGTGACCACGATGATGTCGCAGCGGTCCCAGCCGAGCTGTTCCATCTCCGCTCGGGTGGTCGGCAGGAAGGGCGCGGTGCCGAAACGGCGGGCCCAGTAGGGCCGATGCGAGAACAGGGGCTTGGCTTGCAACATTGACCTGGCATCCGGGAAAACGGGTCGCGGCCCATCTGGGCTGGCGGCGGGCGTACAAGGCACCGTCGCGCCGCCGCCGGCGGCACGCGCGGCCGATCACATACCACGTTCGTCCCGGCTTGTGAATTTGCTGGATACCCTATCATGCCAGCCATGCGCGGCTTAGAGTTCCCGGCATGACCGGGTTCTGTCGCGACTGCCTGACGGATGTGGACGGCGCCGCCGGCCGCTGCCCGGCCTGCGGCTCGCCCAGGCTGCTGCGCCACCCCGAACTCGACGACCTGTCGATCGCCCATATCGACTGCGACGCGTTCTACGCCACCGTCGAGAAGCGTGACGACCCGGGCCTCGCGGACAAGCCGGTGATCGTCGGCGGCGGGCGCCGCGGCGTCGTCTCGACCTGCTGCTATATCGCCCGCATGTCCGGGGTGCGCTCGGCGATGCCGATGTTCAAGGCACTCGCGCTCTGCCCCCAGGCCGTGGTCATCCGGCCGAACATGGCGAAATATGTCGAGGTCAGCCGGCTGGTCCAGGCGCGCATGCGGGCGATGACCCCGCTGGTCGAGCCCCTCTCGCTCGACGAAGCGTTTCTCGACCTCGGCGGCACCGCGCGGCTGCATCAGGCCAGTCCGGCCCGGATGCTCGCCCGGCTGGCGCGCGACGTCGAGCGCGAGATCGGCATAACCGTCTCGATCGGCCTGGCGCCCAACAAGTTCCTGGCCAAGCTCGGATCGGAGATCGACAAGCCGCGCGGCTTCACCGTGATCGGCCGGGCCGAGGTCCGCACCTTCCTGGCGGACCGGCCGGTTTCGGAAATCTGGGGCGTGGGCAAGGTCCTGCGCGAGAAGCTCGCCGCCGACGGCATCACCCGGATCGGGCAGTTGCAGGATCGCGATCCGCTGCAACTGATGGCGCGTTACGGCGCCATCGGCGACCGGCTGGCACGCTTCTCGATCGGCGAGGACGACCGCCGGGTCCAGCCGGAACGGGAAGCCAAGAACGTATCGTCGGAAACCACGTTCGACGAGGACATCGCCGAATTCGATCGCCTGAAGGCGATCCTGTGGCGGCAAGCCGAGAACGTGGCAAGGCGGCTGAAGAAAGCCGATCTGAGCGGCACGACGGTGACGCTGAAGCTCAAGTCGGCGGATTTCCGCATTCGCAGCCGGGCGGCCACCCTGCCCGACCCGACCCAGTTGGCGGAAACCATCTATCGCACCGCCCTGCCCTTGCTGAAGGTCGAGTGCGACGGCACCCGATACCGCCTGCTCGGGGTCGGCGTCAGCAACCTGGCGCCGGCGGATCTGGCAGACCCGCCGAACCTGCTGGATCCGGAAATGGGCAGGCGGGCGGCTGCAGAGCGGGCGATCGACGCGGTCCGGGCGAAATTCGGCGACGCCGCCATTCTCAAGGGGCGTGGCTTCAGCAGCGGGGGGCGGGCAAAACCTCCAGCCGGATCATCGTCCCCTTCATCGCATAATCGCCGTAATCCAGGACCAGATCGTCGCTGATCCCGTTCTCATAGAGGCGGAAGCCGAACTCGTAGAGCGGGGCTTCCATCTGCTCGCCCTGATGGAAATAGCCGAGCCGGACGGGCCACGACCGCACGCCCTTCAGCGCGGCCCGCGCCGTATCGGACACCTTGTCGGTGCGCCCCTTGCCGATGAAGGCGGTGATCCCGTAAAGCCCCTCGTCGGTCGACCCGTCGAAGACGGTCACGGCCAGATTGTTCTTGCCGGATGCGCCGGCCTGGATCAGCCGCATGGTATGCTCGGCCGGAAACATGGTGGCGGCGGGCAGGTCGATGATGTCCTCGTTCGGCCGGGAATAGGCGACCGAACCGCCCTTGCCGCGGCCGCGCAACCGGGCCTGGCCGGCGAACTCCTCGCTACGCTGCCCGTCATAGTCCTGGCGGACGTTGAAGCGATAGCGCAGCCCGTCGCGCGCTTCCCAACTGGTGGTGGAAAAATCGGACAACGCACTCGCGCCATCCGCATTGACGGTCTGCACGACGACGCGCTGGGCGGTGGTATAGCCGTCGCAGACATCCTCGAACTCGAAAACGAATCGGCCGGAAAGGTCGACGACGCCGCCGCCCTGGTCGCTGCGCGCCAGTGCCAGGTCGTAGATCGCACGATAGGATACCAGCGGCGCGGCAACCGTCGCACCGGCGCCGAAACCCACAACCAGTAACGCCGCCAGGGCCGCCCCGGCCCTCAGCGCGCCCCGAAACTGAAATCTCCGGTCCATCAACGCCGCTGCCCAATCCCGCGCTGCGGCCGACTTGCCGCCACTATTTGTGGCGCTGCACCATGGCCGCGTTCACGTTATATCTGGAAGGGTTTGACGGGGGCGTCAAGCGACGCCGCCATGCTTGTCGCTTAATCGCAACGGATGATGCTGAAATGGCACAAAAGCCGAGACTGCTGGTGACCCGGCGCCTGCCGCCCAACGTGACTGCCCGGGTGCAGCGCGATTACGACGCCATCCTCAACGAAGCCGATGACAAGCTCGACGCCGATGCGATCATCGCCCGGATCGCCAATGCCGAGGCGATGCTGGTGGCCGCCGGCGATCGAATCGATGCCCGGCTGATCGGGCGGCTGCCGCCGCAGGTCAAGGCGATCGCCACCTTCTCGGTCGGCTACGAACATATCGACGTCGCCGCCGCAAAGGCCCGCGGCATCATCATCACCAACACGCCCGACGTGCTGACCGACGCCACCGCCGACATCGCGCTGCTGCTGTTGCTTGCCGCTTCGCGCCGGGCCTATGAAGGCGAGCGGCTGGTGCGCGAGGGGCGCTGGAGCGGCTGGCACACCACGATGCTGCTGGGGCCCGGGCTGGCCGGCAAGCGACTCGGCATCTTCGGCATGGGCCGCATCGGCCGCGCGGTTGCCGCCCGCGCCCGCCCCTTCGGCCTGGAAATCCACTATTACAACCGCAGCCGGCTGATCCCGGACATGGAGCAGGGCGCGATTTACCATGCCGATCCGGAAAGCCTGCTGCGCGTCTCCGACTTCCTGTCGCTGAATGCCCCGTCCGGCCCGGAAACCCGCGATTTCCTCAATGCGCGGCGCATCGCGCTGCTGCCCGACGGCGCCGTGGTGGTCAACACCGCCCGTGGCGACCTGGTCGACGACGATGCGCTGATCGCGGCCCTGAAATCGGGCAAGCTGTTCGCGGCCGGGCTCGACGTGTTCAAGGGCGAACCCAAGCTCGATCCGCGTTACGCCGAACTCGACAATGTCTTCCTGCTGCCGCATGTCGGCAGCGCCACCGTCGAGACCCGCGACGCGATGGGTTTCACCGCGCTGAACAACCTCGATGCGATCTTTGCGGGCAGGACGCCGCCCAACCCGGTCTAATGCCGCCGCATCAGCCCGTCGCGGACAAGGCGGGCAAATTCCCGCACCGCCGGGCCGACGTCGCGGGCCGGCAGGTGCAGGTTGACGGCGAAGTTCGGTAAAGCAGGCAGGCCCGCCTCCGCCCCGAGAATGGCGAGGTCGGCCGGCACCGTCGAGGCAAGCCAGGCGGTGACCGCGAGATCGGTACGCACCGTGGCCGTCGTCGCCTCGATATTGCCGTTCTCAAACACCGTCCGCCAGGACAGCCCCGCAGCGGCCAGGGCGGCAAGCACCGCGGGGCGGAAGGCGCAACTGTCGGCCACCATCGAGACCGGCAGCGGCCGTTTCAGATGGGCCGTGCCGCCGCGGGCGCCGGCCCAGACCAGGCGTTCGACGCTCAGGATTTCCCCTTCCCCCGCACCTTCCGGCGCCTCGATCACGGCAAGGTCGATCTCGCCCGCCGCCAGCCGCTCGGCCAGTTCGGGCGAGGCGGCGCAGGTCAGCGCGATCTCGACCTGCGGCCGCGCTTCGGCGAAGCCCTTGATGACCGGGGCCAGGATGGTGCCGACGAGGTCGTAGGGCACGCCGAAGCGGACGCGGCCGGATACCGCCCCACCGGTCACCTCGGCCCAGATCTCGTCGTTCTGGCCGAGCAGCCGGCGGACCATGGGCAGCAGTCGCTCGGCGTCGGCCGTTGGCTTGAGCCGCCCCTGGGCGCGCCGGAAAAGCGGGAACCCGAACTGGTCTTCCAGCCGCCGGATCTGCTGGCTGACCGCGCCCTGGGTCAGATTGAGCGCCTTGGCGGCGGCCGTCATGCCGGCCGTATCCATCACGGCGACGAAGCTGCGCAAGAGAGTCATGTCGAGGTTGCGGCTCATGACCGCTCATTATGAATGCTAATGGCTGCGACCACAAACATTGCCTAGGTTGATGCCGTTGCGCCGCCTACCGTCGCGGCATGGAATCACTGGCACTGTTCGCGCTTGTCGCAACCATCACCCCGGGCGGGGCAACCACGCTTGCCACCGCCTCCGGCGCCCGCTTCGGGTTTCGCCGCTCGGTCCCGCTGATGGCCGGCATCGCCGTCGGGCTGGGCACGCTGGCCGCCGCGGCCGCCGCCGGCCTTGCCGGCGTGCTGCTGGCCTTTCCCGGGTTGCAGACCGGGATGAAGATCGCCGGCTCGGCCTATCTGCTGTGGCTCGCCTGGCAGATCGCCGCGGCCGGGCGGCCGACCGCCGGGGCGGGACCGCAGAACCCGACCAGTTTTCTCGGCGGCGCGCTGCTGCTGTGGCTCAATCCGAAGGGCTGGGCGATGGCGTTCGGCGCGGCAGCTTCCTTCGCCATGCTGGCGGCCGATCCCTTGCGGCTCGGTCTGCTGCTCGGCCTGACCTTCGCGCTGTCGGCCGGCATTTCGCTGACGCTGTGGTGCCTCGCCGGGCTGATGCTGGCCCGGCTCTTGCGCAGCGACCGGCAATGGCGGCTGGTCAATGCCGGCCTTGGCCTGCTGCTCGCCCTCTCCATCCTGCCGATGTGGCGGTAACGGCAGATCGTCAGCGGCTGAGGGTGAAGATTTCCTTGGGCTCGCGCACGCCGCGCAGGGTCTGGTGGCCGAGCGAGACCAGCTTGGCACCGCAGGCCGCGGCCGCGCCGGCGAATTCGGCCGAAACCAGCAGGTTGTGGTCGAGATCCTTGCACAGGGCCTCGATCCGCGCCGCCTCGTTGACCGCCGGGCCGATGACGGTGAAATCGAGACGCGAGGCCGTGCCGACATTGCCGTAGAACACTTCGCCGAGATGCAGCGCGATATCGAGGTCGAGGCAGGGCAGACCGGCCTCGGCGCGGGCCTGGTTCAGCACCGCGACACGCTCGAACGCTTCGGTCGCGGCCGCCAGGGCACGCGAGCAGACGGCGCGGGCATCGGCACCGTCGCCGTCGTCGAGGGCAAAGGTCGCCAGCATGCCGTCGCCGAGGAATTTCAGCACCTGGCCGCCATGGGCCTGGACCGGGCTGCCCATGCAGTCGAGATAGTCGTCGAGCCAGGCGATCAGGTCGCTGCCGACGCCGGAATCGGTCATGCCGGTAAAATTGCGCAGATCGGCATAGAGCAGCACGGCCCGGATCGGCATGACCGAACCGCGCTGGATATCGCCGTTCAGCACGCGGTCCGCCGCATCGGTCCCGATATAGGTGTCGAGCACGTTGCGCGCGACCTGGATCGAAGAAGCCCCCTTGACCGCCAGCGCCATCGTCGACACCAGCCGGACCAGCGTCTCGACCTCGACCTCGGTCATGCCCCCGGGGCGATCCACCGCCCAGGACGACACCATGCCGACCTCGACGCCGGTGTCGGAGGTGAGGCCGAAGCCGAATCCGAAGGCCAGGGCCAGCCAGTCGGTGTAACCCTCGTCGCGGAATTCGGTCAGCACGGCAAAATCGAGCACGGCCTCCGGCCCCGTCAGATGCCGGCGCATGACAGGAATCTCGTTGTCCAGCATGTGGCGGAAGGGGCTTTCGTTCCAGCCTATGGCCGGGGCATCGGAATGCAGGAACGTATCGCTGCTGACGACGCCGCCGCGGCGCCAGCTATGCGAATGCGCCCGGAACAGCGGATGCAGCGTGGAGAGGCCGATGAAGGCGCGCGCCAGCGGAAATCCGGTGGCGGCCAGACGCTCGCAGAAGCCGTTGAACAAGCCCTCGGCCGAGATGCCGGCCAGCGACGACTGGATCAGCCAGGCATGGATTGTCCGCATGTCGAAGCCCGGTTCGGGCAGGGTGAAGTCGGGCTGGAACGACACGGTCGACATGTGCAGCTTGGCTCGCGGAAGGTCCGACGAAGGCAGGATAACCCAGAAGACCATTGCCAAGGCCGCGGAAGCGCGGCAAGACAACGCGGGACATATAATTCACCCCAGCATGTAGGGAGAATTTCGATGGCCGGCAAGGTCGAAGCGCGTCTGAAGGAACTGGGTATCGAGCTGCCGCAGGCCGCCGCACCCGCCGCCAACTACGTGCCCTATGCGATTTCGGGCAACCTCTTGTTCGTGTCCGGCCAGATCACCATGCTGAACGGCGAACTGAAGTTCGTCGGCAAGGTCGGCCAGGATCTCGACGTCGACCAGGCGCGCCAGGCCGCCCGCCTCTGCGGCCTGAACCTGATCGCCCAGGCCCGCGCCGCCTGCGACGGCGATCTCGACCGGGTCAAGCGCTGCCTGAAGCTCGGCGGGTTCGTCAACTGCGTCGATGGCTTCACCCAGCAGCCGGCGATCATCAACGGCGCCTCCGACCTGATGGTCGAGGTCTTCGGCGATGCCGGCAAGCATGCCCGGTTCGCGGTCGGCACCAATGCCCTGCCGCTCGGCGTCGCCGTCGAGATCGAAGCCATCTTCGAGCTGGCCTGATGGCCCGGCTGCTCGGCCGGCTTGCCGAACTGGGCCTGGAACTGCCGCCCATCCACCCGCCGGTCGCCAACTATGTCGGCGCGACCGTCGCGGTGTCGGCCGGGCAGATCTGGGTCTCCGGCGAGGGGCCGATGTGGGGCACCGAATGCCGGTTCCGCGGCAAGGTCGGCCTGGATCTCGACCTCGACCAGGGCCGTGCCGCCGCCCGTCTGACCGCCCTGAATCTGCTGAAACAGGCCGTCCATGCGCTCGACGGCGCGGCCGACCGGCTGACCGGCTGCGTCCGGCTGCTGGGCCTTGTCCACTGCGCTCCCGGGTTCGACCAGGGCCATCAGGTCATCGCCGGCGCCGCCGAACTGATGACGCAACTGTTCGGCCCGGCCGGCAGCCCCGTCGTCTCGATCACCGGGGCGCCTGCCCTGCCGATCGGCATCGCCACCGAACTCGACGCCATCTTCACCTTCCGCTGACCGGTCATGCCCCGTTCGATACCCGCCTGGATCACCGATACCCCGATCGCCCATCGCGGCCTGCATGTCCGGTCGGCCGGCGTGCCCGAAAACAGCCAGGCGGCCTTCGCTGCCGCCGCCGATCATCGCTGGGGGCTGGAACTCGACGTCCGCCTGTCGCGCGACGGCGTCGCCATGGTCTTCCATGACGCGACGCTCGACCGCGTTTGCGGCCGCGCCGGCCGGATGAGCGACCTGACCGCCGCCGAACTCGGCCGGCTGCATCTGTTCGACACCGCCGAGACCATCCCGACCCTGAAGCAGACCCTGGACCTGGTGGCCGGGCGGGTGCCGATCCTGATCGAGGTCAAGAACTACAACGATGCCCGCGTCGGTCCGCTGGAAGCCGCGGTGCGCGACGCCCTCGACGGCTATGCCGGCCCCTATGCCGTGCAAAGCTTCAGCCCGATGACCGTCGACTGGTTCCGGCGCCACATGCCGCGCGTGCCGCGCGGCCAGCTTGCCTCGATCGACGCCGATTTCCCGCACATGACGCTCGCCGGCCGGATGATCCTGCGCGCCGCGCTGCGCGCCTGGTTCGGCAATCCCGATTTCGTCGGCTACAACGTCCAGTACATGCCGTCCAAACTGACCCGCCGGGCGCGCCATCACGGCCTGCCGGTGCTGGCCTGGACCGTGCGCACGATGCTGCAGCGGGCCCAGGCGCTGGCGCATGCCGACAACCTGATCTTCGAGAACGTGACACCGGTCTGATGGCGGGCACGGGCGCATTCCGTCTCGGCATCGCCCACCGCCTCGACAAGGTCGATCCGGCGGCCTGGGACGCTTGCGCCGGGCCGGACAACCCGTTCGTCAGCCACGCCTTCCTCTCGGCACTGGAAGACAGCGGCTCGGCCACCGCCGAGACCGGCTGGGCGCCCCATCACCTGCTGCTGCACGACGAAGGATCCGACCGTCTGGTCGGCACCCTTCCCCTCTATCTGAAAAGCCACAGCCAGGGGGAATACGTCTTCGACCACGGCTGGGCCAACGCCTTGCAGCAGGCCGGCGGGCGCTATTATCCCAAGCTGCAATCCTGCGTGCCGTTCACCCCGGCCACCGGCCCGCGCTTTCTCGCCCATGCCGCCGCGGACCGCGAGGCCGTGATCGCGGGCCTCGCCCGCTCGGCGATCCAATTGACCCGCGACAACGGCATCTCGTCGTTCCACGTCACGTTTCCGACGGCGGACGAGGCGGCGCTCGCGCCGGGCCTCGGCCTGCTGCACCGGATCGGCGAGCAGTATCATTGGGACAACGATGGCTATGGCAGCTTCGACGATTTCCTCGAGGCGCTGAATTCGCGCAAGCGCAAGATGATCCGGCGCGAACGGCGCGAGGCGGTCGGCCCGGGCATCGACATCCTGCGGCTGACCGGCGATGACCTGACCGAAGAACACTGGGATGCCTTCTTCGCCTTCTACATGGATACCGGCAGCCGCAAATGGGGCCGCCCCTATCTGACTCGTGCCTTCTTCACCCTGTTGCATCAGCGGTTGCGCCATCGCGTCATGCTGGTCATGGCCCGGCGCGCCGGGCGCTGGATCGCGGGCGCGCTCAACCTGATCGGCAGCGATGCGCTCTATGGGCGCAACTGGGGCTGCATCGAGCAGCATCCGTTCCTGCATTTCGAATGCTGCTATTACCAGGCGATCGATTTTGCCATCGAACGCGGGCTGAAGCGCGTCGAGGCCGGCGCGCAGGGCGAGCACAAGATCCAGCGCGGCTACGTGCCGCGCCCGACCCACTCGCTGCATTACATCACCGAGCCGTCGTTCCGTCGCGCCGTCGAACGCTTCCTGATGCAGGAGCGCGAGGCCGTGACGCAGGAGATCGAGCATCTCGGCCAGTATCTGCCCTTCCGCCACAAGCCGGAGGACGAGGATCCCGAATGATGCTGCCCGTCGCGGCGATGCTGGCGGCAACCGTCGGGTTTGCCATGGCATCGACCCTGTCCAAGCTGCTGCTGGCGCATCTGGCGACGACGCAGGTCAACATGCTGCGCTTCGGCGTTGCAGCCCTGGTCCTGTGGGGCGTCGTGGTGGCGACGGGCCAGCTCTCCCGCATCGGCCGGGTCGGGATCAAGCCGTTCATCCTCGGCCTGATCGATCCCGGGACCGTCTCGCTGATCTTCGTCACCGGCCTGTCGCTGACCAAGGCCAGCCATGGGCTGGTGCTGTTCGCGCTCGCCCCGGTGCTGATGCCGCTGCTGGCCTTTCTGGTACTGCGCGAACCGATCCGGCGCTCGACCTACGGGTCGGCCGTGCTGGCCATCGCCGGCACGCTGGTCCTGTTCCTCGGCGCCGATTCGGGCAGCGGCGGGTCGCTGACCGGCGACCTGATCTGCCTCGGCTCGGTCGTACTGACCTCGATGTCGGTGTTGCTGGCCCGCCGCGTCGCATCGGGTACCGGCGGCAATGCCCTGCCGACGACCGCCGTCCAGTTGACCATGGCGGCGATGCTGCCGCTGCTGGTCGAACTGGCACTGCCGCGCACGGTACCCGCCATCGCCGATGTTCCGCCCCATGTCTGGGCGATCGGCGTGACGATGGGAATCGTCGGCGGGGCGCTGCCGTTCCTGTTGTTCAACTACGCGCTGACGACCATGCCGGTCGGCCGGGCCAGCATGTTCCCGCCGCTGGTGGCGCCGATCGGGGTGGTCCTGGCAACCATCCTGCTCGGCGAGACGCTGGGCATTGCCGTCATGGTCGCCATCGCCCTTCTGCTGAGCGCCGTCTTCCTGCCCAATATCCTGACGCTGGTCAGGCGGGTGCCCTGACCGCCTCCTGATCAGGGATTTCGATCGCCAGGCCGAACGCGACGCCGATCTCGAGGAAGGCGCGGTTCACCTGGGTGATGTGGAAGACCACGGCGGTGAAACGCAGCAGGTCGCGCCGCGCCTCGGCCCCCTCGGCCCGCACCGGGTCGAGTTCGCGGTAGAGGCCCGCCCGCAACTCGGCCAGATGCTTCAGCGCGCCGCTGCCGCGCCTGAGACAGGCGACGTTCTCGGCGATGCGATTGGCGATCGCGGCCAGGGGCATGGCGACACGTGCCCCCAGCCCCGTTGCCGCCGCCTGCGGCAAGGCGTCGGCCAGAGCATGCAGGAAACAGAGCGCCAGCCGCAGGGCTTCGAGCCGGCGCGGCAGGTCGCCGCGGGCACCCAGGCCCAGCCGCGCCTCGAACGCGACCGCCGGCACCAGCGGCAGCAAGGCATCCAGGCGCTCATGCGCGTCGGCCAGGCCTGCCATGTCCGCCGCCGTCGCCTCGCCACGGGCGAGGTTGCCGATCACCGCCTGCAGATGCTGCTCGACCAGGTCGAGCACGGCGCGGAACTCCGCCTCGGCCCGGGTCGAAACCCGCATCGGCAGCAGGATCAGCGACGAAATCGTGCCGATCCCGGCGCCAATCAGCGTGTCGACCAGCCGCTCGACCTCGATCCTGGCATCGGGCTGCAGATAATGCAGCAGCACCAGGATCATCACCGTCGCCCAGAACACCGGCCAGCGATAGGTGCCGCCCAGCGTCGCCAGGAAGCCGAACATCGCCACCGCCACGGCAACGAGCTGGATCTCCGGACGCGGGGCCACCATCATCCAGACGAAATGCGCGGCGACGACGCCGGCCAGCGTGCCCAGCGCGCGTTCGGTGCCACGCACCAGATTCTCGCCGAAGCTGCCGCAGATGATCAGCATCGCGGTCACCGCGACCCACAGCGGCCGTTCGGTGAAGCCGAACTCGGCAAGGCCGAGGGCCGCGGCCACCGCCAACGCCGCCTGCAGGCCCAGCCGCAGCGCCGGATCGAGGGTCATGACAAGGCCTCGTGCGCCAGCGCGGCGGCTTCGCCGATCCGGCTCAGCGCCGCCATCACCCGGGCGGCACGGAAGAACCAGGCGGCCGAGGCTGCCTCGTCGCCGGTCGCGCCGACCAGCCATTCGCCGCCTTCGCGCCGGGCGGCATGCCATTCCTCCAGCGTGCCGCGGGCGCGCAGGTGGCGGTCCAGCGCGGCGATGTAGTCGGCCAACGCCCGGCGCAGCGGGTCGGGCCAGGCCCGGGGCCGATCGGCCGAGATGATCGATTCGAGCCCGAGCACCTCGACGGCGATGACCATCGAGGTCTCGATCTCATGCACCCGCAGCGCGATCTCGCGGCCGACCGCGGCATAGTCGCCGCTGCCCGCCAGCGTCGTCAGGGCCAGCCGGGCCTGGGTCAGCCGGCGCAACTGCCGCTGCGCCCGGGTCGTCGCCGCACCGTCGGTCGGCGCGGCCAGCACGCCCGGCAGCAGCGCGACGCCCTCGCGGATCGCCGCGCGGCAGGCTTCGAGCTGGTCGCCCAGCGCGCGGCGGGGCGACGGCGGCGGCAGGATCAGCCGTATGCCCAGCGCGACGGCCCAACCGATCGCCGCGGCGGCAAGCGTCCCGGGCAGCAGCGCCGGCGGCGCCGGGCTGAACAGATTGCTCATGAACACGATCAACGTGCCCATGCCTGCCGACGTGAACGGCTCGCCCCAGCGTCGCAGCATGAACCCGCCGACGACGAGCGCCAGCAGCAACAGGTGCAGCCCGGACGGCCAGCCCTGCCCCAGGCTCGATATCGCGATTGCGGCAAGCAGCACGGCAAGGGCCGCGGCAAACCAATGCAGGCTGCCCCGGCGCAGCGGCCATTTGACGAAGACATGGGTAACGATGCAGGCGAGGCCCGCCGCCATTTCCAGCAGCGGCGACAGCACGACGAGACCCAGGGCCGCGGCAAGATGCAGCATGCCTTCGGCGACGATGACGCCGCCCAGCCCGCCGGCGGCGCGCGTCAGCCGGACGAGGCCGGGATCGCTGCGCCGCCAGGCCCCGCCGAGACGCTCAAGAACGCCAGATGCCATCGTCGAGGATGGCGGTGATGCGGGCACGCGCCGCCGGCATGTCGTGGCCCTGCGCGGCAAGCCAGGCGTCGTCGTAATAAGTGTGGCGGTAGCGCTCGCCCCCGTCGCACAGCAGCGTGACGACCGAGCCCTTGCGCCCCGCCGCCTTCATCGCGCACATCAGCTCCAGCGCGCCGACGAAGTTGGTGCCAGTCGACCCGCCGCACAGCCGCCCCAGCCGTTCCGATACCAGCCGCATCGCGGCGAACGACGCAGCGTCGGGCACCTTGATCATGTGATCGACGATCTCGGGCAGGAACGAGGGTTCGACCCGGGGCCGGCCGATGCCCTCGACACGCGAGCCGGCCTGGCCGGTCAGGCCGCGATCGCGGGTACGGAAGAAGTCGTGGAAGACGGAATGCTCGGGATCGACGACGCAGACCCGGGTCGCCAGGCATTTGTAGCGGACGAAGCGGCCGATGGTGGCCGAAGTGCCGCCGGTACCGGCGCCGACGACGATCCAGTCCGGGTCGGGCGAGGCCTCGCGCGCCATCTGGTCGAAGATCGACTGGGCGATGTTGTTGTTGCCGCGCCAGTCGGTCGCCCGTTCGGCATAGGTGAACTGGTCCATGAAATGGCCCGAGGTCTCGGCGGCCAGCCGGTGCGAGGCTTCGTAGATCTGCGCGGCGTTGTCGACGAGATGGCAGCGCCCGCCATAGAACTCGATCAGCTGGATCTTTTCCGCCGACGTGGTCCGCGGCATGACGGCATAGAACGGCAGGCCGAGCAGCCGGGCGAAATAGGCCTCGGAAACCGCCGTCGACCCCGAAGACGCCTCGATGATCGCGCGCCCCTCGGTGATATGGCCGTTGCACAGCCCGTAGAGGAACAGCGACCGCGCCAGCCGATGCTTCAGGCTGCCGGTCGGATGGGTCGATTCGTCCTTGAAATAGAGGGCGATACCGGGAAAGGCCGCGAGGTCGAGCCGCAGCAGATGGGTATCGGCCGAGCGGTTGAAGTCCGCCTCGATCCGCCGGATCGCCTCGTTCACCCAGCCGCGCGCCATTGCCCTGCCTCCTCGACCGTCGCAGGCGGCGGAGTATGGCGAAGCGGCCTCGTCCCGTCGAGATCGGCCGCCCAGGCGATTGCACGGGCTGTGACGGCGGGCACAACGGCTTTCCAGCCGGCCCCCGATCTGTTACGACTAGCGACTTGGCGGTTCCGCCCGGACGGGCGGTGAAAAGGGAATGCCGGTGCGCCGCAAGGCAACGCCGGAGCTGCCCCCGCAACTGTGAGCGGTGAGTGCCGCGGCCGACTGCGACCACTGTCCGGGTTCGGGCGGGAAGGTGATGGCCGGGGTACCGCGATCCGCAAGCCAGGAGACCTGCCGCCGCAGGCTGCAACCGTGATGCCGTCGGGTGGACGGCCAAGGAGAGGACCGATGACCACTGCGACCACGACCGTCAAGACCGCCCCGAAAGCCCTCAGCGACCGTATCGCCGCGATTGCCGCGGCACTGATCGTCGGGCTGGGCCTGGTCTACCTGACCGGTTTCTCGCACTCGCAGTCGCTGCACGACGCCGCCCACGATACCCGGCACGGCCTGGCGTTCCCCTGCCACTGAGGGCGCCATGTTCTATCGCGTCTTTGCAAGCGCCGTCATCGCGGGGCTGCTGGCGGGGCTCGTCCTGACGGGATTGCAGCTCGCCGTCACTTCGCCGCTGATCCTCGCCGCCGAAACCTTCGAGACCGTGACGCCGCCGGCCGCCCCGGCCGAGCATCATCACGGTGCCCAGGCCGCCGCGCCGGCCGATGACGAGGCCGTCGAGAGGCCCCGGCGGGCCCTGTTCACCGGCATCGCCACCGTCTCGACCGGCGTCGGCTTTGCACTGCTGCTGGTCGCCGCCATGGCCCTGCGCGGGCGCGAGGTCGATGCGCGCCGCGGCCTCCTGTGGGGCGCGGCCGGGTTCGCCGTGTTCGCCCTGGCACCGGGCTTCGGCCTGCCACCGGAACTGCCCGGCTCGGTCGCCGCGGAACTGGACCCCCGCCAGGCCTGGTGGATCGCGACCGCGGCGGCGACGGCCATCGGCCTTTGGGGCATCGCATTTTCCCGCAACTGGGCCCTGATCGCCGGGGCGATCGTACTGATTGTCCTGCCCCATCTGGTCGGCGCGCCGCATCCGCCCGAAGGGGTGGGCCGCGTGCCGCCGGAACTGGCGGCCCATTTCACCGCCGCCTCGCTCGGCCTTGCCGCCGTCTTCTGGCTGATCCTCGGCGCGGCGGCCGGCGGCCTCTACAACCGTTTCGGATCGAGGTCATGAGCAAGATTCCCGCCACCGTCATCACCGGCTTTCTCGGCGCCGGCAAGACGACGCTGATCCGCCACCTGATCTCGAATGCGCAGGGGCGCCGCATCGCGCTGATCGTCAACGAGTTCGGCGATGTCGGCGTCGACGGCGAACTGCTGAAAGGCTGCGGCGACGAAACCTGCCGCGACGAAGACATCATCGAACTGGCCAATGGCTGCATCTGCTGCACCGTGGCCGACGATTTCGTGCCGACGATGGAAAAGCTGCTGGACCGGCCGAACCCGCCCGAGCACATCGTGATCGAGACATCGGGCCTGGCCCTGCCCCAGCCGCTGGTTCGCGCCTTCCGCTGGCCCGAGGTCAAGACCCGCGTGACCGTCGACGGGGTCATCACCGTGATCGACGCCGCGGCCGTCGCCGCCGGCCGCTTCGCCGAGGACGAGGCGGCGCTGGCCGCCCAGCGCCGGGCCGATCCGGCACTGGACCACGACCAGCCGATCGCCGAACTGTTCGAGGATCAGATCGGCTGCGCCGACCTGATCATCCTGAACAAGACCGACCTGGTCGACGCCGAGACGCTGACGCGGGTCGAGGCCCAGGTGCGGGCCGAGGCGCGGCCGGCTGCCGGCCTCGTCCATGCCGACCACGGCAAGCTGCCCGCTGCGGTGCTGCTCGGTCTGACCGCGGCGACCGAGGGCGATATCGACAACCGCCCCTCCCATCACGACCTCGAGGGCGAGGAGCACGACCACGACGACTTCGAAAGCTTCGTCGTCGAAACCGGCGCCCAGTCCGACCAGGGGCTCAGCGCCCGCATCGCCGCGATCATGGCCCGGCACGACATCCTGCGGCTGAAAGGCTTCGTCGCGGTGCCGGGCAAGGACATGCGCCTCGTCGTCCAGGCGGTCGGGCCGCGCGTCGAAAGCTTCTTCGACCGCGCCTGGGCGGCCGGCGAGGAGCGGCGGACGCGCCTCGTTGTGATCGGCGAGAAGGGCTTGGACCAGACGGCGATCAGCCAAGCCCTCGCCGCCTGAACCATGCATCTGCTGAAGGCCCAGGCCGGCACCATCCAGGATGGCGCCGATCCGGTCGACCTCGGCCAAAGTCCCGGCGACATCGTCTTTCTCAGCTCGGCCGACACCGAGATCGCGGGCCTCGCGCGGGCGCAGGCCGAGCTGGGTCCGGACGCGCCTACCCTGCGCCTCGCCAACCTGCTGCAGCTCGACCACAATTTCTCTGTCGACGTCTATGTCGAGCGGACGCTGGCGCGGGCCAAGCTGATCGTAGTCCGCCTGCTCGGCGGCACCGGCTACTGGCCGCACGGGGTCGCGGAAGTCGGCGGCCTGGCCCGGCGCGAGGGTATCGCGCTGGCCTGGCTGCCCGGTTCTGCCGAGGGCGATCCGACGCTCGAGGCGCTCTCGACCGTCGGCGCCGAAGACTGCCGGCTGCTCTGGTCCTATCTCGTTGCCGGCGGGGCCGAGAACTATCGCCGCTTCCTGCATCATGCCGGCCACCTGATCGGGCGCGGCCAGGCGGCGCCGCCACCGGCGATGCTGCCGCCCTGCGGCATCTACCTGCCCGGGACCGGGCCGGTCGACCTGGAGACACTGCAGGCCGGCTGGCAGCCGGGCGCACCGGTCGCCGCCGTCGTGTTCTATCGCGCCCTGGTCCAGGGCGACGATCTCGCGGCGGTCGACGCCGTCGTCAGGGAACTGGTCGCCCAGGGCATCAACCCGCTGCCGGTCTTCGTCACCAGCCTGAAGGACCGCGCGGCGACCGCCGCGCTCGACGACCTGTTCGGCCGGACCGCGCCCGGCATCGTGCTGAACGCCACCGCCTTCGCCGCCTCGGCGCTGGGACCGGGCTGGAGCGGCACGGCGCTCGACCGCGGCGGCCGGCCGGTGCTGCAGTTGGTCCCCGCCGGGATGAGCGAGGCCGGCTGGGCCGCATCGGGCCGGGGCCTGGGTCCGCGCGACCTGGCGATGCATGTCGCGCTGCCCGAACTCGACGGCCGCATCCTGACCCGCGCGATCTCGTTCAAGGCGGAACTCGGCTTCGATGAGAGAACCGAGGTGATGCTGGTCGGCCACCGCCCGCGGGCCGACCGCGTCGCCTTCGCCTGCCGGATGGCCGCCAACTGGCTGCACCTGCAGCGCACCGCCCCGGCCGATCGCCGCATCGGCCTGATCCTGTCGAACTATCCGTCGAGCGACGGGCGCCTCGCCAACGGCGTCGGCCTCGACACGCCCGCGAGCGCGGCGGCGATCCTCGCCGCGATGGCCGAGGCCGGCTACCGCATCGACGACCTGCCGGCAGATGGCGCCGCAATCGTCGCCCGGCTGCTCGCCGGCCCCAGCAACGAGGACCCGGGGCGGCCGGCCCGTATCTCGCTGCCTCTGGCGGTCTATGAACGATGGTTCGCCACCTTGCCGCAGGCGCTGCGGCAGGCGGTCGTGGCGCGCTGGGGCGATGCCGGCCGCGACCCGTTCTGCCAAGGCAACGCCTTCGCCCTGGCGATCGTGTCTCTTGGGAATATCGTCCTAGGGCTGCAGCCGGCCCGCGGCTATGGGGTCGACCCCAAGACCAGCCATCACGATACCGCGCTGGTGCCGCCGCACGGCTATCTCGCCTTCTATCTGTGGCTGCGCGAGGTCTTCGGGGCGCAGGCGATCGTCCATCTCGGCAAGCATGGCAACCTCGAATGGCTGCCCGGCAAGGCCCTGGCACTGTCGGCCGACTGCTGGCCCGAGATCGCGCTGGGCCCCCTGCCCCATCTCTATCCGTTCATCGCCAACGATCCCGGCGAGGGCACCCAGGCCAAGCGCCGGGCCGGCGCCGTCATCATCGATCACCTGACGCCGCCCTTGACCCGCGCCGACAGCTATGGCGCGCTGAAGGACCTCGAGGCGCTGGTCGACGAATATTACGAGGCGGCAGGGCTGGATCCGCGCCGGGCCCGCGACCTGAAGGGCCGCATTCTCGACGCCGCGAGACTTGCCGGTCTCGATCGCGACTGCGGCATCGCCGCGGCCGACGAGGCCGACGTGGCGCTGGAAAAGCTCGACAATTTCCTGTGCGAACTGAAGGAGCTGCAGATCCGCGACGGGCTGCATGTCTTCGGCACCAGCCCCGCCGGTCACCAGCGCCGCGACCTTGCCGTGGCGCTGCTGCGCGTGCCGCGCGGCGACGGCCGGGGCCCCAACGCCTCGCTGCTGCGCGCGCTGGCCGGCGATCTGGGCCTGGCTCCGTTCGATCCGCTGGACTGCACGCTCGGCGCGCGCTGGGCCGGCCCGGCGATCGCCGGCTGCCGCAGCAACGGCGATGTGGTCGAGCACCTGGAGGCCCTGGCCGCCGCATTGGTCGAGGGCCGGGCGCCCGAACCGGGATGGACCGCGACCGCCATGGTCCTCGACGAATTGCGCCGCACGGTCCTGCCGCGCCTCGATGCCTGCGGCCGGGCCGAGATCGCGGGGCTGCTGGCGGCGCTGGACGGCCGCTTCGTTCCGCCCGGCCCATCGGGCGCGCCGACCCGCGGCCGCCTCGACGTGCTGCCGACCGGCCGCAACTTCTACGGGCTGGACAGCCGGACGGTGCCGACCGAGGCAGCCTGGCGGCTGGGCAAATTGTCGGCCGACCGGCTGGTCCAGGCCTATGTCCAGGAGCACGGCTCCTGGCCGCGGCAGATGGCGATTTCCGCCTGGGGCACGGCCAACATGCGAACCGGCGGCGACGACATCGCCCAGGCGCTGGCGTTGATCGGCGTCCAGCCGCTGTGGGAAGCCTCGTCGCGGCGCGTCACCGGTTTCGAGATCGTCCCGCTGGGCGAACTCGGCCGGCCGCGCATCGATATCCTGTTTCGCATCTCCGGCTTTTTCCGCGATGCCTTCCCCACCCAGATCGACCTGCTCGATTCGGCGCTTTCGGCAGTGGCGGCGCTGGACGAGCCGCCGGACTCCAATCCGCTGGCCGCCAGCCCGGGCCATCGCATCTTCGGCAACCGCCCGGGCGACTATGGCGCGGGGATCGAGCGGCGCCTGTCCGCCGGCGACTGGCAGGAGATCGGCGATCTCGCCGAAGCCTATCTCGCGACCTCGGGCTACGCCTATGGCGCGGGCATCGAGGGCGTTTCAGCCCGGGCCGCCTTCGAACGCCTCGTGGCCAGGACCGACGTGGTGGTCCAGAACCAGGACGCGCGGGAATTCGACCTGCTCGATTCCGCCGACTTCGCCGAATTCCAGGGGGGGCTCAGCGCCGCGGCGACCGCCTTGTCCGGCCGGCGCCCGGTGCTCTACCACAATGACCATTCGCGGCCCGACCGGCCGGTCATCCGCAAGCTGGAGGAAGAGATCGCGCTGGCGCTGCGCGGCCGGGCCGTCAACCCGAAATGGCTGAAGGCGATCCGCGGCCACGGCTACAAGGGCGGCGCCGAACTCGCCGCGACGGTCGACAACCTGTTCAACTTCGCCGCGCTGACCGGCGCGGTGGCCCCGGTCCATTTCGACCTGATCTACGACGCCTATCTGGTCGATCCCGAGATCAGCGACTTTCTGGCCCGCGACAATCCGGCGGCACGGCGCGACATCGCCCGCCGCCTGGCCGAGGCCATAACGCGCGGCCTGTGGCGGCCGGCGCGCAATTCGGCGCATGATCATCTGCACAGCCTTGCCCAGTGAGGGAACGCCATGAGCGACGAGACCGACCTGAACGCCCGCCATGCCGAGAAGATGAAGAAGCTGAAGGCGGCGCATGACAAGATCATCGACGGCAAGACGATCGAGAAGGGCCTGCTGATCGTCCATACCGGCAAGGGCAAGGGCAAGTCCACGGCAGCCTTCGGCATGGTGATGCGCGCGATCACCCACGGGTTCAGGATCGGCGTCGTCCAGTTCGTCAAGGGTCCGTGGTCGACCGGTGAGCGCGACCTGCTGCAGAAGTTTCCGGAGGCCGTCGAGATCCACGCGATGGGCGAAGGCTTCACCTGGGAAACCCAGGATCGGGAACGCGACATCCGCGCCGCCCGCGCCGCCTGGGAACAGGCGCGGCGCTTCATCGCCGATCCGGCGATCCGCATGGTGGTGCTGGACGAGCTGAATATCGTCCTGCGCAACGACTACCTGCCGCTCGACGAAGTCCTCGACGTCGTGGGCAGCCGCCCGGCCGACCAGCATGTCATCATCACCGGCCGCAACGCGCCGCAGGGGCTGATCGATGCCGCCGACCTGGTGACCGAGATGACGCTGGTCAAGCACCCCTTCCGCGACGGGGTGAAGGCCCAGCCCGGCATCGAGTTCTGAGATGGCAAAGCGCCTGGTCCTGCCGCCGGCCTTCGCCGCCGCCGCCGAGCGGCTGAAGATGTCGCCGGGCATCCTGTCCGGCAGCCACCTGTTCCTCACCGGGGTCACCGGCGGCAACCCGCAGGGCATGCCCGACGACCCGGAGGAACAGTTCCGCGCGGTCTTCGAGAAGATCAAGACGGTGCTGGCCGAAATCGACCTGACCTTCGATGCCGTCGTCGAGATGACCAGCTACCATGTCGGCATCCGCGAGCATTTCGACCTGTTCGACCGGATCCGCCTGGAATACGTGACCGAACCCTACCCGGCCTGGACCGCGATCGAGGCCGGGGGTTTGCGGCGTGAAGGAGCGATCGTCGAGGTGCGGGTGATCGCGACGACGGACCCCTAAGCCTCGGGCGCGTAGTCCTCGTCGAGGAACTGGCAGACCGCCTGGAAGGCCTGCAGGCGGTTCTTTTCCAGCAACACCATATGCGTGCCCTCGCCGATCTCGATCCAGCGGCGATAGGGCGCCGCGGTCAACCGGCCGAAGAAGTCGCGGGCGCTGTCGAGCGTCACGTCGATATCCCATTCGGCATGAACCTGCAGCACCGGCACGGTGATCCCGGCGGGATCGTAGAGCGGCCGGCCCGCGGTCCAATAGTCGCGGATGTCCTGGATCGGGCCGTTCACCGCCCGCATCGTCACGCCGTCGCTGTCCGGATCGGTCTTCAGCGACGCGGCCGCCCAGGCTTCGAACCAGCCGGTCGGAATCAGGCCGTCACGCTTGCCTTCGGGCGCCGCGCCGACCCAGCGCTCGCGTGCCTTGCCCACGGGCACCTGGCGATAGGCTCCCAGCGCGCCGCCGGGATCGACCGGCAGCGGCCGATCACTCAGCCACAGCGGCGCGATCAGCGCCAGCTTGGCGACCTTGCCGCCGTGCCGGGCGGTATAGGCACCGGCAACAGACCCGCCCCAGGACATTGCCACAAGGTTCAGCCGCTCGATCCCGCGCCGCACCAGCACGAAGTCGACGGCCGTGCCCAGGTCGCGCACGCCGCTCCCGGTGCGGCCGATCGGCTGATCGCCGTCCGGGGGCCGCGTCGAGCCGCCATAGCCGCGGGCGTCGACCGCATAGACGTCGTAGCCATGCCGGGCCAGGTAGTCCATGAACGAAAAACCGCCGAGCGATACGTCGAACAGGCTCTCCGACGAATAGGTTGCGCCATGCATCAGCAGCACGGCCTTGCCGCCGGCGGCCGCCCGCTTGTTGCGGACATGCAGGCGGATGCCGGGCGTGTCGCTGTCGATCAGGAAATCCCGGGTTTCCATCACCGGCCCCCATCCACGAACCGCCAGTCGAAGCGCTCGCCCCGCCGCGTGATGCGGCCCGCGCCCGTCTCGGCGAAATGCGACGAGAAGACCAGCGTGTTCCGCTCGGCCGCCTCTTCCAGCACCAGCCGCCGCGAACGGCGCGCCGCATCGAGATATTCGCAGAAGCAGGAGTTGAGGTCCGGGGCGTAGACCTGTAGCGGGTGGTGCATCACGTCGCCCGCAAACAGCGCCTCCTCGCCGCGCGAGCGCAGGCGGATCGAGGCATGGTCGATGCTGTGACCCGGCGTCGGCACGAACGACAATCCATCGAGGAAATCGTCGCCGTCGATGCGGATCGGCTGGGCGAGGCCCGCCTCGACGATCGGACGCACGCTGTCCTCGTAGACATCCGGATAGGGCGTGCGTGCCGCATCCGCTGCCGCCGGCCTGCCGGCGGCCAGATCCTCGTTGTAGCGCAGCTCGGCCGCCGAAAAGACATAGCGCGCCTTCGTGAAGGTCGGCCGCCAGCTGTCGCCGTCGCGCGTCGTGTTCCAGCCGACATGATCGGCGTGCAGATGGGTGATCAGCACGTAGTCGACGTCGTCTGGCGAGACCCCGGCTGCGGCCAGCCGGGCGATATAGGGTTCGTTCAGGTTGTCCAGCACCGGCGCATAGGGTCTGGGCTTGCCATTGCCGGTCGCCGTATCGATCAGGATGGTGTGGTGGGGCGTCCGCACCAGCCAGCTATGGATGCTCTGGATCAGCCGACCGCCGGTTCGGTCGATCGAGCCTGAGCCCAGCGCCCCGCCATGGCGCTCGACCAGATCGGCCTCGGCGTCGGGATAGAGCATCTCGGGGGTGAAGGCGCCGAGCGCCAGTTCGTCGATGCGCGTCACGGTGACGTCGCCGATGCGGTGGATGGTGGGCGGAGTGATCATCGCTTCGTTCCCTGGTTTGCCTTGCTGCACCAGAGTTAGGCGGCCGCCCCCTCTGCCGGCAGGCCAGCGGCCTGGATAGGACCTATCCATGCCGGTGAGGCTGCGCGCGTGCTAGGCTCGGGCCATGCCGCCAGACCTCAGCGATATCGATCTCGGCCTCCTGCTCGCGCTCGAAGCCTTGTTGCTCGACCGCAACATCACCCATGCCGCGGCGCGGCTGGGCCTGAGCCAGCCAGCGCTGTCGGCGCGGCTGAACCGCTTGCGCCGGGCGCTCGACGATTCTCTGTTCGTGCCCGCGCCGACCGGCCGCGGCGTGGTGCCGACGCCGCGCGCGCTCGGCCTGGCAGCCGAACTCAACGAAGCCCTGGCCGCGCTGCGCCGCATCGTCGAGGGGCCGGCGCGCTTCGACCCTGCCCGTACCGGCCGTACCTTCGTCCTGGCGATCCACGAGAACCCGGCCGCGATCCTGTCGCCCGGCCTGGTCACGCGGCTCGCCCGCGAGGCGCCCGGTGCTCGGCTGGCCCTGGTGACGCCGACAGCCGATATCGCCGAACGGCTGGCCGGCGGCAACGTCGACCTGATGGTCGCCGGCGCGGGCCAGGGGCCCGGCGACTTGCGCCAGCGTCCGCTGCTCGACGACGATTTTCTCACCGCTCAGCGCAAGGGCCATCCGCGCGGCACCGGCCCGCTCGACCTCGACGCCTTCTGCGCCCTCGATCATCTGCTGATCTCGTCGGACGGCGGCGGTTTCTCCGGCCTTGTCGACGATGCGCTGGCAAAACTGGGACGCAGCCGGCGCGTGACGGTATCGATTCAGAGCTACGCGCTGGCCCCGGTGATCCTCGCCAACTCGAATTGCGTCTGTACCCTGCCCCGCCGCTTTCTAGAACGTTTCACCCAGGACCTCGACGTCCAGCCGCCGCCGCTGCGGCTGGCGCCGGCGAAGCTTGCCGCGCTGTGGCATCCCAGGAACCAGGACGATGCGGGGCACCAATGGTTCCGGGAATGTCTCTACGCGGTTGCCGCCGGGTCGGTCGCAACCGTGTAGCCCGATCTTCGCAGATCACGTGGCAAGTAGGCGGTCAGGCATAGTCGACGGGCAACGCCGTCGTGTACTTGATGCGCTCCATCGCGAAGTTCGAGGAGACGTCATAGAGGCTCGCGGTCTTGATCAGCCGCTTGTAGACGTCGTCATAGGCGGCGATGTTGGGCACGACGACGCGCAGCAGATAGTCGGTCTCGCCGCTCATCCGATAGAATTCGACGACTTCGGGGATGTCCGAGACCGCGCGGCAGAACTGTTCGGCCCATTCCATGTCGTGCCGGTTGGTGCGGACCGCCACGAAGACCGTCACCCCGACATTGAGCTTGTCCGGATCGAGTAGCGCGACGCGCTTCTTGATCACCCCTTGCGCCTCGAGCTTCTGGATCCGCCGCCAGCAGGGCGAAGGCGACAGCCCGACCCGCTCGGCCAGCGCCTCCAGCGGCATCTGGGCATCCTCCTGCAGGCACATGAGAATTCTACGATCTATCGCATCCACGAAATACAGTTCCTCGATCTATCCCTTTCATAGGATCAGCTTGCGCAGATCGATGCAAGCACGACTGATAAAGCAAAAACATTCCGCCGGCTGGACCATATCCTGATTCTGTCAGAAAAATCAGGGAGTTGGACATATGCGCCTGTTCACGAGCCATCCCGCCTCGGTCGGCGAGACCTATGGCGAGCATTTCGGCAGCGCCAGCTATTTCGGCCTGCGCATGATCGGCGCCGGCATCCTCTGCCTGATCCACGGGGTGCTGCCGTTCCTGTTCACCACCACCGGCTCGCGCACGATCATCGAGCTGCACGACCGCATGGTCGCAAATCGCCATCGTGCCGCCCGAATCCCCGGCCAGGCGACGACCGCAGCTTGAAAGCCCCTCCGGCTCGGCGCTTAATCGTTCAAACGACATGTTCGGGGGGATGAGATGGCCAAGCCGTATCGGATCGATCGCCGGCGCCTGATCCTGGGCGGCACGGCCGCGACGCTCGGGGTCGCGGGCACCGCGCGCGCCGAAGACGGCCTGCGGCTGTGGATCGCGGTGCCATCGCAACTGACCGTCAAGCTGGCCTCTTTGCTGCAACCGGACGTCCAGGCATCGTTGAAGATGCCGGTGACCCTGGTGCCGTTCGGCAGCCGGCCGGACGTGCCGTCGCCGATCGAACACATCTATCGGCTGCCGGCGACGTCGAACGACCTGCTGCTGACGGCCAATCCGCTGCTGGCCGCCTACCCCGTGCAATGGAAGGCGGATGTCGACCCCCAGCGCTTCACCCCGGTGACCAAGCTGACCCGCGGCGACAGTTTTGCGCTGATCGGCCCGGCCGGCGCGCTGGGCAAGGGTCTCGACGGCATCCCGGCGATCGCGCCGGGGCGCAAGGTCCGCATCGCGACCCTGGGCATCCGCAGCGCCCACAGCCTGTTCGCCGAGGTCGTCGCCCGGCGCGGCGGCTTTGGCGCCGAACTGATCCCGGTCGACAGCCAGGAAGCCGCATTGGCCACGATCGCCGCCGGCAGGGCGGACGCGACCGTCTTCGCCACCAACCTCTTCGCATTGATGGCCAGCCGGGCGCCCGCCCTGCGGCCACTCGTCACCAGCGGCGCCAAACGCTCGCCTAGATATCCGGGCACGCCGACGCTGGCCGAACTGACGGCGAACCCAAAACTGTCGTTCACGCTGGCCCTGGGCCTGTTCGGGCCGCCGGGCATGTCCGCCGAGGCCGCCGGCCGTCTCGATGCCGCGCTGCGCAAGGCGGCCGGGGCGCCCGCGACCCGACGCGCCGCCAAGTCGCTCGGCTACACGCTCGACCCGCTCGGCCCCGACGGGCTGAAGATCGACCTGAACCGCGACCGGCGCATCGTCGCCGAGCTCGGTGCGGCCTGACGCGGCCGGCTCAGACCAGGGCGGCCAGGACGACCACGGAAAACTGGACAAGACAGGCGCCGGCGAGCAGGCGCAGGCTGGCGCCGATGTCGGCCGGGGTGGCTTCCTGCCGGCCTTGTCCGTTGAACCAGGGCCCGTCGTGGCGCTCGCCGTCGTAGATCCGGGGTCCGCCGAGGGCGACGTCCAGGCTTGCGGCCATCGCCGCCTCGGGCCAACCGGCATTCGGCGAGTCGTGCAGCGGCGCATCGCGCCGCATGATCGCGGCGACCTCGCCGAAGCGGCGCGAGACCAGGGCGATCATCAGTCCCGAGGCCCGCGCCGGGATCAGGTTCATCGCATCGTCGAGCCGGGCCGCCGCCCAGCCGAAATCGATGTAGCGATCATCCTTGTGACCGATCATCGAATCGGCGGTGTTGACCAGCTTGTAGGCGAGGATCCCGGGCAATCCGGCCAGCGCGTACCAGAAGACCGGGGCGACGATCCCGTCCGACAGGCTTTCGGCACAGGATTCGATGGCGGCCCGGCAGACGCCGGCCTGATCGAGCGTCGCGGGGTCGCGACCGACGATATGGCCGACCGCCGTCCGCGCCGCCGCCAGGTCGCGTGCCGCGGCCACCGCGCGCACATGGTCGTAAAGACTGCGCTGGGCGACCAGCACGGCCACCACGATCACGTCGACGACCGGACCGGAAATCTTCGCCCCGATCAGGACCAGGGGGGCCATCAGGATCACGAGGAGGCCGATACCCGCCACGCGCCTCATGCGCGGCGAATCGGTCGCGCGGTTCATCCGCCGTTCCAGCCATCCGATCGCACGGCCGAACAAGGTCACCGGATGCGGCACCCTGGTCCAGAGCCAGTAGGGATCGCCGACCAGGGCATCGAGCGCCAGCGCCAGCGCCAACAGCCGCGGATCACCCATCGAGGGCCGCCGCCAGCCGATCCCAATCCGCCGCCGCCCCCGGCAGGCCGAAGCGCAGCCAGTCCGGCGCGTAGTCGAACAGGCGGGTCCAGATCCCGGCCCGCGCCAGGCGGCGATGCAAGCCCCGGGCATCGCCATGTCGGACCAGCCTGAACAGGCTGGTGCCGCCGACGACGTCGCAACCTGCCGCCCGCAGCAGCGCGTCGAGCCGCGCGGCATCGTCGGCAAGCCGCCGCCGGGTCTGCCCGATCCAGGCCGCGTCGGCCAGGGCGCGCTGCCCGATCGCCAGGGCCGGGCCGGGCACGGCCCAGGGTCCAAGACGCCGGCGCAGCGCTTCGACGATGGCGGGATCGCCCATCGCGAAACCCAGGCGCAGCCCGGCAAGGCCGAAGAACTTGCCGAACGAGCGCAGGACGATCAGCCCGGGCGTCCGCAACCCGGCGACGCTGATTTCCGGATCGACGTCGGCAAAGGACTCGTCGACCACGACGGTCGCGCCCGCCGCCAGCAACCCGGCGATCTCGCCATGCGGCCGCCGGCGGCCATCGGGGTTGTTCGGGTTGACCAGCACGACCAGTTCGGCCTCGTCGGCCGACACCTTGGGAATATCGGCCCAGGCAGCGAGATGCTCGCCATAGGTCGGCTGGGGAATCGAGGCGCTGGCCGGCCGCAGCACGGTCGGCAACATCTGGATCAGCGCCTGGGTGCCCGGCGCCGCCACGATGCAGGCCGCCCCGTAGGCGGTCGCCGCGACCTGCTCGAGGACTTCGAGATCGGCGGGATCGGGCAGCCGGGTCCATGCCGCGGCCGGCAGTTCGGGCACCGGATAGGGAAGCGGATTGATGCCGGTCGACAGGTCGAGCCAGTCGGCGCGGGGAATGCCGTATTGGCGCGCCGCATCCGACAGGCGGCCGCCATGCTGAAGGGTCTGGGTCATCAGGCCATGTCGATCAGATGCAGGAACGAACCGAACACGCCGCCGGCCCGCGCCCCGACGGCCGTGCCGTCGACGATGAAGGCCGGGTCGACGCCGTCGCCCGCCACCACCGAGGCGTAGTGGAATTCGTGCGCCCGGAACAGGGTGCCCGCCGGGCCGAACGGCGTCGTCGCAACCGATTTGGCCAGGCGATAGCCGAGATGCAGGCGGCGCCTGGCGAAACTGGTCTCGACCGGCAGCAGCCCGGCCATCCGGTGGCGCGTGCCGTCAGCATCGACGAGGCCGTGGCCGAGCACCATGTAGCCGCCGCATTCGCCATAGGCGACCGGCATCCGCGCGAGCCCCGCCAGGAAGCGCGACGACGCGGCCAGCCGCCCGGCATGAAGCTCGGGGTAACCGCCGGGCAGATAGACCGCGTCGCCCTGCGGCACCTCGTCGGCCAGCGGCGAGAAGGGCAAAATCTCGGCCCCCGCCCGGCGCCAGCCGTCGAGCAGATGGGGATAGGCGAAGCGGAAGGCCACGTCGGACGCGACCGCGATGCGCTGTCCCAGGGGCGGTAGCGCGACGGGCGGATCGGGCCGCGCCAGGATCGTCGGGCGGGCCGCCGCGCGAATTGCCGCGAGATCGCAATGGTCGCGTGCGACCTGCGCCGCATGGGCGACGAAAGCGGCGAGGTCGGGTGCCTCCTCGGCCTGGACGAGACCGAGATGACGCGACGGCAGGGCCAGCGCCGCGTCGCGCGGGATCGCGCCGAATACCGGCATTTCGCCGAGGCCGCTGCGCAGCAGCCGCTCATGCCGGGGGCTCGCCACCCGGTTGAGGATGACGCCGGCAATGCTGACCATCGGATCGAAGCGGGCGAAGCCCTGGACCAGCGCGCCGACCGATTGCGCCATGCCGTCGGCGGGCACGACCAGCACGACCGGCCAGCCGGTAGCGCGCGCCAGTTCGGCGGTACCGCCATGGCCGCGAGCACCCGGATGTTCGGCCCCGTCGAACAGGCCCATCGCCCCTTCGGCGATGATCAGGTCGGCATCGGCGCCGGTCTCGTTCACCAGGCTGGCCAGCAGCGACGGGCGCATTGCCCAGGGGTCGAGATTGCGCGACGGGCGGCCGCTGGCGGCGCGATGGAAACCGGGGTCGATGTAGTCGGGGCCGAGCTTGGCGCCGGCAGCCCCCAGGGCCGCCAGCAGCCCCAGCGTCACCGTGGTCTTGCCCGCCCCCGAGGCGGGCGCGGAAACGATCAGGCCGGGGGGCGGCATCAGGCGGACTTGAGGGCCGCTTGCGGCGGCGTCAGCGCCTCGAACCAGTTCAGCAACGGCCGGGCGCGCACCACCGGGCCGACGACGATCAGCACCGGCGATTCGATGCCGGCGGCCTCGGTCTCGGCGACGCAGGCACCGAGGGTCGTGACCAGCGTGCGCTGCTCGGCCGTCGTCGCCTTGGAGACCACCGCGACCGGCTCGTCGGCCGGACGGCCGGCAGCCAGCAGCCGCTCGGCGATCGGCCCGAGCAGGCGAAAGCCCATGTAGATGACCAGGACGGGTGCGCCCCTGGCCAGCGCCGGCCAGTCCAGGGCGCGGGCGATATCGCCGCTCTGGTCATGCGCGGTGATGAACGTGACCGCATGATTGTGGTCGCGATGGGTCACCGGAATGCCGGCATAGGCAAGGCCGCCGATGCCCGAGGTGACCCCCGGCAGGACCCGGAACGGGACCCCGGCCTCGAACAGGCCGCTCGCCTCCTCGGCGCCGCGGCCGAAGACGAAGGGATCGCCGCCCTTCAGGCGCAACACGCGGGCGCCACTGCGCGCCGCTTCGATCAATTGGCGGTTGATCTCCGGCTGGCGGGGCGAGGCGACGCCCCCCCGCTTGCCGACGAAGATGCGCCGGGTGGCGGCAGGGGCGAAATCCAGCACGCCCTCGCCGACCAGCGCATCGTAGAAGATCACGTCGGCGCGCTGCAGCCCGTGCAGCACCTGCAGCGTGATCAGCCCGGGATCGCCCGGCCCCGCACCGGCAAGCCAGACCCAGCCGGGCTGGAACACGGGCATCGCCGCCGTCCAGTCGGCCGGGCCCCGGTCGGCAGCCCCCCGGTCGCCGGACGGATGTGACGCTTTGGGCTGATCGCGAAACGCGCTATCGCTGACGATACTCATGCGTCCGATTATAATGGCCGCGCCTTTGCATGAACAGGAGTTCGGGTCGTGCCCGCCAGCCGTCGTTTCCGCGTCCTCGTCCTCGGTGGGTCGGCCGAGGCCTTCGACCTCGCCGAGCAACTTGCCGGCGACGGCGAGGTCGAGGCGATCACGGCGATGGCCGGGGTGACGCGCGAACGGCGGGCCGTGCCCGGCCATGTCCGCATCGGCGGGTTCGGCGGCCCCGACGGCCTCGCGGCCTGGCTCGCCGCGGAGCAAATCGATGCGGTCGTCGATTCGACCCATCCGTTCGCCCGCCAGATGTCCGCCAATGCCGCCCGCGCCGCCGCCACTGCCGGGGTGCCGGTCATCCACGTGCTGCGACCGCCATGGACGCCACAGCCGGGCGACGACTGGCGGGAGGTCGACGACATGGTCGCGGCGGCCCGGGCGGTCCCCGCGTCGCCCTGCTTCCTGACGGTCGGGCGGACCGAGCTTGCCCCCTTCGCCGCGCGCCGCGACGTCGTCTTCGTCGCCCGGGTCATCGACCGGCCGGATCCGGCACCGGATTTCACCTATGTCGAAGCCCGCGGCCCCTTCGTGCTGGACGACGAACTGGCGCTGATCGAGCGGCACGGCATCCGGTCGATCGTCACCAAGAATTCGGGCGGCCCGGCCGCCGAAGCCAAACTGACCGCGGCGCGCCGGCTGGGCCTGCCGGTCGTCATGGTGCGCCGCCCGCCACCACCCGACGGCGTGCTGGTGCCGGGTGCGGCGGCCGCGCTGGATTGGATCAGGGGGCTCAGCCATGGCTAAGGTGACGGTCGTCGGCATCGGCGAGGATGGCTGGGCCGGGCTGTCGCCGGCGGCGCGCGACGCGCTGACCCAGGCCCGGCAGATCGTCGGCGCGGAACGCCAGATCGGGCTGCTGCCGAAGGGCCTGGCGCCCGCCCGGGCCTGGCCCTCGCCGATGCATCCGCTGATCGAGGAAATCGCGGCCAGCGATCGGCCGGTCGTCGTGCTGGCAAGCGGCGATCCGCTGCTGCACGGCGTCGCCGCGACCCTGGCACGAAGGCTGCCGCCCGGATCGATCGAGGTGATTCCGGCCGTGTCGTCGCTGGCGCTCGCCTGCGCCCGGCTCGGCTGGGACCAGCAGACGACCGTCCTGGTCTCGGCCTGCGGCCGGCCGGTTTCCGGCCTGGTGCCGGAATTGTTCGACGGCGTGCGGGTCATCCTGCTGTCGGCCGATCGGGCCACGCCGCACCAGGTCGCCTCGCTGCTGGCGACACGCGGCTTCGCCCGCTCGATCGTCCACGTCATGGAGCACCTGGGTGGACCACAGGAAAACATTCATACGACGAAGGTCGCCGAATGGCCGGCCGACAAGGTCTTTGCCGACCTGAACCTGCTGGCGATCGATCTGCGCGCCGAGACCGACGCGCTGATCCTGGCCAGGGTGCCGGGACTGCCCGACGATGCCTTCGACCATGACGGCCAGATCACCAAGCGCGACGTCCGCGCCGCCAGCCTGGCGCGGCTGTCGCCGCGGCCGGGCGAGTTGTTGTGGGATATCGGCGCCGGCTCGGGGTCGATCGCGATCGAATGGCTGCGCGCCTGCCCGACCGCCCAGGCCGTCGGCATCGAGCGCAACCCGTCGCGCGCCGCCCGCGCCCGGGTCAATGCCGAACATCTCGGCGTGCCGCGGCTGCGGGTGGTCCAGGGCGAGGTCCCGGCAGCGCTGGCCGGGCTGGACCGGCCGGACGCGATCTTCATCGGCGGCGGCCTGACCACCCCCGGCATCGTCGCGCTTTGCTGGCAGGCGCTGAAGCCCGGCGGCCGCCTCGTGGCCAACACCGTCACGCTCGAGAGCGAGGCGGTGCTGCTGGCCGAGTTCGCGGCCCGCGGCGGCGAGTTGACCCGACTCAGCATCAGCCGCACCGAAACCATCGGCGGCTTCACCGGCTGGCGGCCGGCGATGCCGGTGGTGCAATGGGCGATCGAGAAGCCGCGCCCATGACCGTCTGGTTCATCGGCGCCGGCCCCGGCGACCCCGACCTGCTGACCCTGAAGGCGCGCGACCTGATCGCCCGCTGCCCGGTCTGCCTCTATGCCGGGTCGCTGGTGCCGGCCGCCGTCGTCGCCCATGCCCCGGCCGGTGCCCGGGTCGTCGATACCGCAAGCCTGGATCTCGACGCGATCATCGCCGAGATCGTGGCGGCGCACGACGCGGGACACGACGTGGCGCGCGTGCATTCGGGCGATCCGTCGCTCTACGGCGCGATCGGCGAACAGATCGCCGAATTGCGCCGGCGCGGCATCCCCTACCGGATCGTGCCCGGCGTGCCCGCCTTCGCGGCGGCGGCGGCGACGCTCGGCGTCGAACTGACCCTGCCCGAGATTGCCCAGACCGTGATCCTGACCCGGGTCGCCACCCGTGCCTCGGCGATGCCGCCGCACGAGGATCTGGCGCTGCTGGCACAATCGGGCGCGACCCTCGCCTTGCACCTGTCGGTCAAGGCTTTGCCGCGCATCGTCGACACGCTGGTCCCGCTCTACGGGGCCGATTGCCCGGCGGCGGTGGTCGCCCGCGCCAGTTGGTCCGACGAGCAGGTGATCGCCGGCACGCTGTCCGACATTGCCGAGAGGACCCGGGCGGCGGGCATCGAGCGCACTGCGCTGGTGATGGTCGGGCGGGTGCTGGACGGTGAACTGCGCCGCACCAGCGCGCTCTACGACTCAGGCCACGCCCGGCACCTCAAACCCTGACGTGGCGGCCCGGCCGACCGGGTTGCCCTGCCTGTCGGATAGCAGCAGCTCGACCTCGACCGGCGCGCCGCGCAACTCGGCGACCGCCACGTCGCGCGCGGCCTGCGCCACGCGATCGGCCAGGTTCAGCCCGGCGGCCTGCGCCAGAGTGAGGATTTCCAGCGCCGTGTTGGCACTCTTGGCACGCTCGACCAGGCTGCGCTCGGCGCCGAGGTCGTCCAGCATCGCGGCAAGCCCGTCGCGATCGACCTGCGAGCGGCCGGAATGCAGGTCGAGATGGCCGGCGGCAAGCTTGGAGAGCTTGGCGAAGCCGCCGGCGATGGTGAGCTGCGGCACCGGGTGGCGGCGCAGGTATTTCAGCATGCCACCGACAAAATCGCCCATGTCGAGCAGCGCGGTTTCGGGCAGGCCGTAGCGCGCCTGGACCATCTTCTCCGAGGTATTGCCGACGCAGGCGGCGACGTGGCGATAGCCGTTGGCGCGCGCGACGTCGATGCCGCGATGGATCGAATGGATCCAGGCCGAGCAGGAAAAGGGCACGACGATGCCGGTGGTGCCGAGGATCGACAACCCGCCGACGATGCCGAGCCGGCCGTTCCAGGTCCTCGCCGCCAGGGCGGCGCCGTTCGGCACCGAGATCTCGATGACCACGTCGCCCGCCCCGCCCTGCGCCGCGGCGACCTCGGCCATTGCCGCGCGCATCATCGCCCGCGGCGCGGGATTGATCGCCGGTTCGCCGGGCGGCAGCGGCAGGCCCGGCATCGTCACCGTGCCGACGCCGGGGCCGGCGCGGAAGGTCACGCCGGACCCGGCCGGGCCGTGGCTGACCCGCGCCACGATCAGCGCCTGGTGGGTGACGTCGGGATCGTCGCCCGCATCCTTGACGATGCCGGCCTCGGCCCAGCCCCCGCCCCTTTCCGTCCGCGCCAGCGCGAAGGACGGCGTCTGGCCCTGCGGCAGGGTGATCGTCACCGGATCGGGAAAGGCCCCGGTCAGCAGCGCCTGATAGGCGGCTTTCGCGGCCGCGGTGGCGCAGGCCCCGGTGGTCCAGCCATAGCGCAGCACGCGGCCGGTTTCGGGATCGCGGACGGGCTCGTCGCTCATCGGCCGATCATAGGCCGGGATGGCTGCGCGGGGTATAGACGAACTGGCGGCCGCTGGCGGTGAAGACGCGCGTCCGGGACGAGCCGACGATCAGCAGCGTGCGCATGTCGACGCTGTCGAGGTCGAGGGCCCCGAGGGTGGTCACCGTGATCCGTTCACCCGGCCGGCCGACGTCGCGCGCCTGGACGACCACCGCATCGGCTCCGCGGCCGGCAAGCAGGGTCGCGTGCGCCCGGGCCAGCCCGTCGCGCCGCACCTTGCCGGCGGGATTGTAGAGCGCCAGGACGAAGTCGGCCGCGGCGGCAGCTTCGAGCCGGCGGGTGACGATCTCGGCCGGCTTCAGGTTGTCCGACAGCGAGATGACCGCGAAGTCGTGACCGAGCGGCGCGCCGAGCCGGGCGGCCGCGGCCTGCATGGCCGACAACCCCGGGCACACCCCGACGGCGACACCGGGCCAGCGCGCGGGTTCGAGGTCGAGCGCCTCCATCACCGCGGCGGCCATGGCAAAGATTCCCGGATCGCCCGAGGAGACGACGGCGACGCGGCGCCCTTCGGCGGCGAGGTCGAGGGCCTGGCGCGCCCGGGCCAGTTCCTCGCGATTGTCCGACGCATGCCGGCGCTGGCCGGGACGGGGCGGCACCATGTCGAGATAGGTGAAGTAGCCGACCAGGTCGGTCGCGGCATCCAGCACGCGGCGCACTTCCGGGGTCAGCCACTCGGCCGCGCCCGGGCCGGTGCCGACGACGTCCAGACGGCCGCCGCCGGCGCGGACATAGAGGAGCCCCCCGGGCGGCGGTGCGCCGGGTCGGTCGGCGATCCGAATGACGATCTCGCCCTCGGCGGCGAACGGCAGGCCGGAATCGGCAAGCCAGGGCGCCTCGCCCTCCAGCCGGACGGTGGCGCCGGCGAGGATCGCCGAGGTGACGGACTTGGCGTCTTCGGGATTGACCAGGGTGTAGCCGTCCGGCGGCGCCTCGAGCGCCAGGCCGAACCGGCGCGCCCCGCTGGCAGTCACGGCCGCCGCCGCGCCGCAGGCGGCCGCGATGCGCTCGGCCAGTTCGTGCCCGCCGGTCAGCCCGCCGAGCAGCGGCACGACGACGGCGCCGTCATCGGCGAGGGCCAGCAACGGCGGCTCGGCCCGCTTGTCCGACAGAAGCGGCGCGACCAGGCGGATCAGGATGCCCGCGGCGCAGAGGCCGACGACGGCGTGGCCCTCGCCATAGAGACGCTGCACCGTCGCCCGGGTATCGGCAAAGCCCTCGTCGCCACCCTCGACGCGGGTAGCCAGGGCATGGATGCGCCCTTCGCCCAGAGCGGCCTGGATCCGGCGGGCCAGCGCCAGCCCCTGCGGGTTGAGGACGACGAAGGCGATCCCGGCCAACGCTTCAGTCCGGGGTCGAGCCGGGCACCACCACGACCGAGAAATAGGGCACGGTCGCGGGATCGATGCCGGCGGCGGGCAGTACGCGCTGGTCGGCCCAGCTGGCCCGCTCGACATAGACGGCATCGTCGAGTCGGCCCGCACGGACCAGCGCCCGCCGCACCTTGGCGAAGGTGCGGCCGAGCTTCATGATCACGGCGGCGTCGGTCCGCAGCAGCCGATCGGTCAGCGCATCTTCCGACATCGTCGCCGGCATCACCGTCACCGTGTCGGTGCGGATGCAGAGCGGCCGGTCCATCGCCACCGGGGCGGCCAGGATCGACGAGACGCCGGGCACGACGATGCTGTCGTAATGCGGGCTCAGCCGCTTGTGCCAATAGATGAACGAACCGAAGAAGAACGGGTCGCCTTCGCAGAGGATGGCGACGGTGGCGCCGCCGTCGAGATGCGCGGCCAACTGCGCCGCCGTCTCGTCATAGAACCGGCGCATCAGCGCCGGATAGCCCGGCGCGTCGGCGCCCGGTCCGGCGGTGACCGGATAGACCAGCGGGATCAGGGTCTGGTCGGGGCGCAGATAGGTCTTGGCGATGCCGCGCGCCACGCCGCCCTCGGCCTTGGCGCAAGGGTAGGCGACGATCGAGGCCTCGGCCAGCAGGCGCACGGCCTTGACCGTCATCAGCTCGGGGTCGCCGGGGCCGCAGCCGATACCGTAGAAGCGGCCCTTCATTCGCGGGCATCCGCGATGGCGTTGACTGCCGCAACCGCCATCGCGCTGCCGCCGCGGCGGCCATGCACGGTCAGCCAGGCGGCGCCGCGCGGATCGCGCGCCAATTCGGCCTTCGATTCGGCCGCGCCGATGAACCCGACGGGCAGGCCGAGGATCGCGGCAGGACGGGGCCAGCCCTGGTCGAGACGCTCCAGCAGATGGAACAGCGCGGTCGGCGCGTTGCCGATCGCCACGATCGCGCCGGCCAGCCGGTCGCGCCACAGATCGACCGCCGCGGCCGACCGGGTGGTGCCGAGTTCGGCGGCAAGCGCCGGCACGCCGGCCGCGTCCAGCGTGCAGACGATCTCGTTGCCGGCAGGCAGCCGGGCGCGGGTGATGCCGCTCGCCACCATCTTGGCATCGCACAGGATCGGCGCACCGGCCCGCAGCGCCGCACGGCCGCGGGCGACGATGTCGGCCGAACAGGCAAAATCGGCGACCAGGTCGGTCATGCCGCAGGTATGGATCAGGCGCACCGCCACCGGCTCGATATCGGCCGGCAGGCGGGCAAGGTCGGACTCGGCCCGAATGGTGGCGAACGAGCGGCGATAGATTTCCGCCCCGTCCCTGACGTAGCTCAACAAGGCATGGCTCTCCCGTGGACGGGGCTTTTTGCCCTGCCCGAACGGGATAGGCAAGCGCGGGCTATCGGCGGACGACCACCGCCCCGCCGCCACCCCAGGCGGATATCCCGATCAGGAAGCCGAAATCGTACCAGGACCCGGAATTGGGGAACGCATACATCCGGATATCGGTGAACAGGCCGATGACGAAGGCGATCGGCGCGATGAAGCCGTGAAACAGCCCGAAGAAGAAGCCCGGGACGGTGGCGCCCGGCGGTACCGGCTGGGTCGCGCAGCCGGCGACGATCAGCAGCAGTGCCAGATAGCCAAGAACCTTCATGACGCCCTCGCCAGTTGTTCGATCATCTCGGACGGGCCAACCCCCTCGGCCCAGGCCGTCCCGGCCGTGGCCGGTCGGGCCTGGCGGTGCAGGTCGTAGCGGCCGTCGGACCGGGCCAGCGCCAGGATCTCGGCCACACCCGGATGGGCGCAGCCCTTGGCACATCCGGCCAGATGCACGGTTCCGGCGCCCCTGCCCCCGAACGCGGCGGCAAGCCGGCGGCCATCGGCCTTGGTATCGGCCAACCCGCGTTCGCAGCCGGTCGATCCGGCACAGGCCACGACCCGCTGGCCGACCGCGGTGGAAAGGCCGGAGGCGGCGACGACCGCCGCGACCCGCTCTGCCGGGATGCCCGGCAGCACCACCGCCGACCAGGGCGTCAGCCGCAGGCCGTCGACCGCCAGGCCGGCCAGCCGATCCAGGAGATCGGCATCGGCGCGGGCCACCGGCACGTCGAGGGCCAGGGCCACCGCCCCGTCGCGCTGCGGCACCGGGCCGAGCCAGGGATCGACCCGGCCGACACGGCCCGGACGGCGGATGCCGGATGCCAGGATGGCGCGGGCCTCGGCGAGAGCGCGGTCGACCACGTCGGCGGCGGCGATGACGTCGCCGGACAGCGTACCGCCGAGCGACAGGCGGAAACCCTCGGGGCAGGCGACGAAACCCACGTCGTGCAGGATGCCGGCGATGCGGCTGCGGCCGCCGCCGTCCAGCACGAAGGCGAATTTGGGCGACAACCCGTCGAGGTCGGCCGATTGCAGCGCGGCATCCAGCGCGGCGACCAGCGGGCCGACATCGACCGCATCGTCCAGGCCCGACAGCGGATCGGCCGTGATGTTGCGCAGGCGATCGGCGCCGCGCATCGCCGGCACCAACCCGGCGGCGTCGAGGCGGGCGACCGCCGCATCGGGCAGCGTCGCGGGCAGACCGCGAATCTGAAGATTGGCGCGATTGGTCAGGTCGACCACGCCGTTGCCCCAGCGGCGCGCGACTTCGGCCACCGCGCGCACCTGGACGGCCGACAGCCGCCCGCCCGGCAGCCGCAGCCGCGCGAGGCCGCCATCCTTCATCTGCGCCAGCAGGAATATTCCGGGGCAATCGGCCATCACGGCATCATAGCGCAGCTTGGCGCCGCCTGACGATGTGTGCTACCGCCGCAGCCATGACAAGGATCCGCCGATGACTCCCGCCGAGATGCAGGCCCGTGTCCTCTACCAGGACCCGGTGATGATCATCATCGACAAGCCGGCCGGGCTGCCGGTCCATGCCGGGCCGGGCGGCGGCGCGAATCTGGAACAGTATTTCGACGCCTTGCGCTTCGGCGTGTCGCGCCCGCCCGGCCTTGCCCACCGCCTCGACCGCGACACCTCGGGCTGCCTCGTCCTCGGGCGCCACAAGAAGGGCCTGGCCCGGCTGCACAAGCTGTTCGCCGAGGGGAAGGTCGAGAAAGTCTACTGGGCGGTTGTGGAGGGACGACCGGTCGAAACGACGGGCTGCATCGACCTGCCGCTGCTCAAGGTGACGCGGGGTCGCGGCTGGCGCATGGCCACCGACCCGGCCGGGCAGTCGGCCGTGACCGACTATCGGCTGCTCGGCACCGGCGGCCGGCTTTCCTGGATGGAATTCCGGCCGCGCACCGGCCGCACGCATCAGATCCGGGTCCATGCGGCCGCGATCGGCTGCCCGCTGCTGGGCGACCCGAGCTACGGCCGGGAAATCCCGCCGGCCGTGCCGATGCAGCTGCATGCGCGGTCGATCACCGTGCCGCTCTACTACGAAAAACCCGCGGTCGTGGCCGTGGCCCCGCCGCCGCCGCATATGCGCGACGCGCTCGCCGCCTGCGGCTATCGCGACGACGACTTGGGCGCTGATGCCGCAATGACCTTGTAGCCGCGTCCGTCGGCCAGCATCTGGTGGCTGGCGAAATGGCGGCTCAGCGTCGCCTCGTAGGGCAATTGCCGGTTGGCCACCAGCAGGAAGCGCCCGCCCGGCTTGAGGGCGGCGGATGCCGCCGCGATGAAGCCCTGGCCGAGATCGACCCGCTGGCCGCGCCCCTCGTGGAACGGCGGGTTGGAGACGATCCAGTCGTAGTGCCGCGCCGGCAGGCCGGCCGTCACATCCGCCCAATGAAAGGATGCCCGGCCATCGGCGCCGAGATTGGCCCGTGCGCAGGCAAGCGAGCGGGCGTCGGCTTCGTACAGGTCGATCGCGGCAATATCGGGATAACGTTCGATCAGCGTCGCCGACAGATACCCCCAGCCGGCGCCGAGATCAGCCACCGTGCCGCCGATTCGCGGCGGAAAATACTCGGTCAGCATCGCCGAGCCCGGATCGACCCGATCCCAGGCGAAGACGCCGGGCTGCGACACCCAGCGCCCATCGACGATTCGGCGCGGCGCGGCCTCGGCCCGCCACGTGGCCAGATCGGCCGGCTCGGCCGCCGGCTTCGCCGCCCAGAAGGCGCGCGCATGGAAGCGGAACAGGCTGCCTTCGAGCGGCACCAGGGCCGCCACCATCTTCTCGTAGCGTGCCGCCCCGATCTCGTTGGCGCCGGCGATCACGAGGCGGCCGCCCGGCCGCAGCGCGGCAAACCCATCGGCGATCAGCCCCAGATTCTCGTGCTTCTGCTTGCCCAGCAGCACGAAGACCAGCGCGGCGGTATCGCGACGCTCGGGCGCCACGGCAAAGCCTTGCGCCGCGAGCCGGTCATGGGCGGGCTTCAGCGGCTGGACGCAGGTCAGACGATCGGCCCAGGCCGGTTCCAGCGCAGCATCGGGAACAGCGCCGAGAAACAGGGCGCGATGATCTTCCGGCCAGGCGACGAAGCCGTCGCCGAGCGGCAGGAACAAGGCACGGACGGGGTCGTGGGACATGGCCTCTCCTTAGAGGCTGCAGGTCCGGCAGACAAGCGGTCAGGACGGCGGTCGCGGCGGGAGACCATCGGGAGACTGATTGTCGGGCGGCGGCGTGTCGGGCGCCGGTTTGTCGGGCGGAGGGCCGGCCATGCCCATCGCGGCGCGCGGCGCTGCCGGCGGCGGACCACCGGGCGGTGGACCGCCGGGCGGCGGGCTGCCTGCGCCGCCGCCAGGGGAAGGGGGACCCCCGGCGGCGGGCGGCGGTGACGGCGACAGGCCGACGCCCATCGCCGGTTGCGGCTGCCCGCGGCCGTCGCCGGGGGTGCCGCGAAAGCAGCCTAGCGTGTACGGAAACTCGTTGTTGGCATGATAGTGGTAGACGACCCGGGTGGTGCCGTCGGCCAGCGGCACCGGGCCGAGATGGCCGTGACATTCGTCGAGCGCCGCGTTGGCGATCTCGACGCCGCCCTCGTCGCGGGGGCCGTAGATGCCGAAGCCGTCGAGTGCAAACCCGATCAACGGTGAGTGTCGTCCCGGCGCCCCGTTGTCGAAACAGGGCGAGCCGTGATGGTAGTGGTACTGACCGCCCGGTCCCGGATGCCCCTCGCAGCCATCCATCAGTTCCTGCGCGACCGCGTCGCGCCCTTCGGCATCCAGCGCATTGAAGAACACCGCCCCCGACAGGGCCACGCCGATCGGCCCCATCGGCAGGCAGGAAGGGGCCGCCGCCGGCTGCGGGTCGGCCGGCAGGTCGAAGGCCAGCTTGTAGGGCAGGATCCGGTTCGGGTTGCGATCCCAGCCGGCGGCGGGCGTGCCGCGGGCGATCGGGAAACTGCCGGTTGCGTGCATCGGCAGGCCGTTGCCGCGCAGCCGCTGCCCCTCTTTGCCCGACATCACGGCGATCTCGGCCTGGCCGAAGGTGGCGCTGCCGGCGACGACGGGCTTGTCGGCAAAGCTGATCGTGCCGTCGGCGGCGAGCCAGGGCCGGGGCATGGCCGGGGTCATCCGTGCCATGCCACAGGCGAACAGGCCGTCGCGGGCCGGGCGGTCCAGCGGCCGCGCATCGATTGCCGCCTTGGCGGTGGCGTGCTGGCCGGCAAGGCTGGCATCATGGCCAAAGGTCGGTGTGACCAGGATCAGGCCGGCGAGCAGGACCAGGATGAGCAGGATCGGCATGGCCGGAGAATATCGTGGGTAAATTTCCCACACAAGCCGAAAGCGTGGGATTGCGTCCCACGAGCGGATTGTCTAGACTTGTCATATGGATGCCGCTTCGCTCAATCGGCCGCTCGCGCGGCTTCTGCGGCCGCTGGTGCGACTCTTGATCAGCCGCGGCGTGACCTTTCCCGCCTTCGCCGATCTGTTGCGCGCGGTCTATGTCGACGTCGCCGCCCGCGACTTCCAGCTCGACGGCAAGCAGCAGACCGACAGCCGCGTCTCGATCCTGACCGGCGTGCATCGCAAGGAAGTGCGCCGGCTGCGCGAGGAAGCCGCCAATCCCGACGATGCGCCGGCCGCCCCGTCGCTCGGCAGCCAGATCGTCGCACTGTGGGTCGGCGCCGATCCGTTCCTCGATGATCGCGGCCGGCCGCGGCCCCTGCCCCGCACCGGCCCGGCCCCGTCGTTCGAAGCGCTGGTCGAGACGGTGACGAAGGATGTGCGACCGCGGGCAATCCTCGACGACTGGCTCGACCGCGGCATCGCCACGATCGACGGCGACGACCGCGTGATGCTCGCGACCTCCGCCTACGTGCCGCCACCCGGCGACCAGGAAAGCCTCTATTACTTCGGCCGCAACCTCGGCGACCATATCGCTGCCGCCGCCGCCAACATCCTGGGACCGGAACCGCGTTTCCTCGAACGCGCGGTCCACTATGACGGCCTGACACCCGCGGCCGCCGCGGAACTGGAGCAGATGGGGCGCGACGGGGCGATGGACCTGCTGCTGGCGGTCAATCGCCGGGCCCTGGACCTGATCGGCGGCCAGGGCGAGGCGGCCAGCGGCACACCGGCGCGCCGCGTCAATCTCGGCCTCTATCTCTATGTCGCCGAAGACCATGGGGACGGCCAACGATGAACCGCTTCGGCTGGCTCGGCCTGGGCCTCGCCCTGGTCGCGGCGGCCTGCGCGCCCGATGCCACCCCACCGGCGCCGGCGACCGCGGCCGCACCGTTATGCCGGGTCGGACCCGATGGCGGCCCGCCGCGGGTGGCCGACCGCGACCGCGGCATCGGCGGTACCGGAATCGGGCGTGGCACCTTCGCCAACACCGATCGCGGCATCGGCGGTACGGGCATCGTCGGCTCGATCACCGGCTTTGCCAGCGTCTGCATCAATGGCCGCGAAGTCGACTATCCGGCCGACCTGCCGGTCACGATCGACGGCCGCCCGGCCACGACCGCGGACCTGCGGGCCGGCCAGGTCGCCCGCGTCGCCGCGATCACCGATGGCGGCGACCTCGTCGCCCGTTCGATCGCCGTCGATCACGAGGTGATCGGGCCGGTCGAGCGGCGCGATGGCGGCCGCCTCGTCGTGCTGGGCCAGGAAATCGAGATCGCGACGACGGCGCTGGGCCAGCGCGACGCGCAGCCCGGCGACTGGGTCGCCGTGTCGGGTTTCCGCCCACCGTCGGGCGATCGCATCCTCGCCACCCGGCTCGATGCGCAGGCGCCGGGGCCGGTGGTGCTGGCCGGCCCGGCCCGGCGCTGGACCGACGGGGTCATGCGGATCGGCGGCCAGGCCCTGACCGGGCTTGAGATCGTCGGACCGGTCCGGGTGACCGGGCGGCTGGCCGGCGACCGCGTCGCCGTCGACCAGGCCTCGCCGCTGACCGCCAACCCATTCGGCAGCGACACCCGGCATCTGTCGCTCGAGGGCCTCGTCACCCAGGACGGCAACCGGCTGCAGTTCGGCAGCGGACTAAGTCTCGCCGCCCCCGCCGATGCGGTTTCGGGCCTCGTCGGGATCGTCGCGGCAGTCATCGAGGCCCGGGTCGATGCCGGCGGCGACATCGTCGCCGAACGGGTACGGATCCTGCCCAGCCCCGGCGCCGCCGGCGGGAACGGCCACGGGCCAGGCCCGGGGCAAGGCCCCGGTCCAGGCCAGGCAGGCCAGCCCGGCATGGGCCAGCAAGGCGTGGAACGCGCCGGCCAGAATACTGCCCCGTCGGCAGCGGCCGGCGCCGGCCAGGGCACCGGGCAAGGCACCGGCCAAGGCGCGGGACAGGCGCCCGGGGCCGGCCAGGGGCCGGCGCCCGGGACGGCCGGCCCGGGCGGTCAAGGTCCTGGCGGTACCGGCGGCCCCGGTAGCGGCGGTCCCGGTGGCGGCGGCCCCGGTGGCGGTGGCGGTGGCCCTGGTGGCGGTGGTGGAGGCCATCGCTGATGAAGCTCGAGCTGGCCCGCGCGCAGGAGATCGCCGACCAGCTCGACTCGCTCGCGCCGGTTGCCGTCACTCGCTTCTTCAGCGGTGCCGGGCTCACGCGCCACGGGATTCAGTTCGGCTTCGTCATCCGCGGCACGGTCTATTTCCGCACCGACGCCGAGAGCCGCCCGGATTACGTGGCGGCCGGGTCCGAGCCGTTCAGCTATGCCGGCCGCAACCGCGACGTGACGATCCAGGCCTATTACGAAACCCCGGTCGACGTGCTCGACGATCCCGAAGAACTGAACCGCTGGGCCGGGCGCGCCTATCGGGCCGCCGTCGCCGCCCACAAGCCGAAGCCGCGGCGCAAGACGAAGGCGGCCGCCAGGGCGTGACGTCAGTTGCCGTGGTCGGGCGCGGGCAGCAGGAACGCCTCGCCGGTCTCGACCAGGGTCTTGAGCCGCGACAGCGCCTCGGGCCAGCCGCCGGTGATCATCCGGCTGGTCTGGGTGTCGCCGCCGAAATCGTCATGCACCAGGGTCAGCTTGCAGGCCCCCTCGCCCACCGGCTCCAGCGTCCAGGTCACGCGGGACGGCGGGTCGCCCGCAACCTCGGGCGACCAGCGGGCGCTGAACGAATGGACGAAACGCCGCGGCGGCTCGATCTCGAGCACCCGGCCAACGATCATCTCGCGATCGCCGACCAGGAAGGTGATCGCACCGCCGGCAACCCAGTCGGTGCGCGACGTCATGTTGAAGTGCTGCCACAGCGGGGTCTTGGCATCGTCGGTCAGGATGGCCCAGACATCCTGCGGCGTCGCGCGGATGAACATTTCCCAGACGTGGCGGGGGCCGGACGCGGTCATCGAAGTCTCCCTGGTGGCGGCGGTCGCGAGATCGAGCAGGCTGCGCGCGAACGGGGCGGCAAAGCGCGACACCCAGCGATCGGCGATCTCCTGGATCGGGATCGGATTCAGGTAGTGCCGCTTCTCGCGCCCCAGCTTGCGCGTGACGATGAGACCGGCGTCCTCCAGCACCCCCAGATGCTTCATCACCCCGAACCGGGTCAGCGGCTGATCGCGCTCAAGCTCGGTCAGCGTCTGCCCGTCGCGCTCGCGCAGGCGGTCGAGCAACGCGCGCCGGATCGGATGGGCCAGGGCACCGAAGACGTCGTTCACAGCAGCCATGATAGGTGACTAAATAGAAACGTGTCAATGTGGTCACCTATGGCGGCGCCGAAACTTGGCACCCCATCGTCTCGGGACAAAAGCGGCCTGATGGTGACGGCAATAGGAAAACGATCTCGAAAGACGGGATCAGCCGATGACCATGCCAGCGACCTGGGGGATCAACCGTCGATTGAGCTGGGAAAAAAGTAGTGGCGGAGGGGATGGGATTCGAACCCACGATAGGGGTTTAAGCCCCTATAACGGTTTAGCAAACCGCCGCCTTCAGCCACTCGGCCACCCCTCCGCAATGAGTGGGTTTTTGTCTTCCACGGCGTATGCGGCGCCTCTTCTACCGGCCGCCTCCCCCGATGTCAACGCGATCCGCCGCGACGCAGCAAGAAATCCAAGGATTTAGCCGGCGCGGACGCGGGTGATGAAGGCGCCGACCTCGGTCTGCAGCGCCTGGGCGTCGCGGGCCAGCGTCTCGCTGGCCGAGCGCATGCGGCGCGCGGCAGCGCCATTGGCGCGCGCGGCTTCGGAAACGGTCGCGATGTTGCGGTTCACGGTCTCGGCCCCGTCGGCGGCCTGGCGCACGCTGCGGCTGATCTCGGCGGTCGCGGCCGATTGCTGGCGCACCGCGGCCGAGATCGTCGCGGCGATACCGTTCATCCGCGCGATCGTCTCGCCGATCGCGGCAATCGCGTCGACGGTCTCGCCGGTCGAATCCTGGATGCCCGAAACCTGCTGGGCGATACGGTCGGTGGCGCCGGTGGTCTGGCCCGCCAGATTCTTGACTTCCGAGGCCACGACGGCGAAGCCCTTGCCGGCCGCGCCGGCGCGTGCCGCCTCGATCGTCGCATTCAGCGCCAGCAGGTTGGTCTGCCCGGCGATGGCATGGATCAGTTCCACCACCTCGCCGATCGCCTGGGCCGAGGTCGCGAGGCCCTTGACCTGGTCGTTGGTCCGGGCCGCATCGGTCGAGGCCTGGGCGGCCACGCGGCTCGAGACTTCGACCTGGCGATCGATCTCGCCGACCGAGGCCGACAATTGCTCGGTCGCCACCGCCACGGTCTCGACGTTGTCGGCCGTGCGCTTCATCGCATCCTCGACCGCGGCGACCCGTTCGGCCGTGTCGGCCGCCTGGTCGGTCAGACCCTCGGCAAGATGGCTCAGTTCCTCGGCCGCGGTTGCCACTGCGGCGACCACCCGCCCGACCGACTGCTCGAAGCCGTCGGCCAGGGCCAGCATCTCGCGGCGGCGCTCGGCCGCTTCCTCGTCGCGGCGGCGCGCTTCGGCAGCCTGCGCCTCGGCTTCCCGCACGCGCTCGGCCTCGGCGCGGGCACGCGCCCGTTCGGCCGACTCGCGCTCATGGCGGCGCTCGTCCTCCAGCCGCGCGGCGCGCTCTTCCGCCGCGAGACGCTCCTGTTCGGCCTCGCGGCGGCGCAATTCTTCCTCACGCAGCCGCGCCGCCTCGGCCTCGCGCTGCAGCGCCCGATTCTCGATGGCGTTGGCGCGGAAGACCTCGACGGCGCGGGCCATGTCGCCCAGTTCGTCGCGGCGGCGGGTACCGGGCACCGTGGTCTCGACCTCGCCGCCGGCAAGGTCGCGCATCACTGCGGTCAGTCGCCGGATCGGCAACGTGCCGGAATAGCCGGCGGCCAGGCCGACGATCAGCAGCACGACAAGGCTGCCGAGCAGCGTGGTCTTGACGCCGTCCAGCACCGCATCGACCTGGGCGAAGGCTTCGCTCGCCGGCACACGGATCACCACCGACCAGCCGAGGCCGGGAAAGCCGCGATAGGCCATCGGCGGTGCGTACCCCACCGCCTGGTCGGTGCCGCTCGCATCGGTGAACACGGCCGCGCCGCCCTCGCCGCCGGCAAGCCGGTCGAGCGCGCCCAGTGCGATCGTCCCCGGGTTCTCCCCCGCCAAGGCCGGGCCACTTTCGGCACGCTCGGCATCAGGCCGCATGCGGGCGAGCATCCGGCCGTCACGATCGACCAGGCCGATTTCCGCCCCGGCCAGCCCTTCGGCCGCCAGACGCTGCTGCATCTCGCGCAGGCCGTCGGCCAGTTCGCGGAAATCGACGAAGGCGACCCACGCGCCGATCGTCGTGCCGACCGAGTTCACCGCGGGCGCCGCCACCGCGAGCATCGTGCCCCAGCCCTGGTTGAGCCGGGCGACCTCTGGCACGTCGATCGGCCCTTCGATCACCGCGCCGGTCACCTTGGGGCCACGGGCATCGGCTGCGCTTTCGGTGAACTTGCCGTCGATCGCGCGCTTGAACCAGTCGGCACCGCCGAAATTCACGTCATAGAGCGGCGGGGTATCGAGCTTGCCGCCCCGGGCGTCGACGTCGTTCACCGCCAGCACCCGGCCATCGCGGTCGAGCAGCAGCATCAGACGGTAGACGCCGGAATTGCGCACGTAGTCGTTCATCGCGGCGACCAGCGGGTTGTTGTCGCCGGGGCGGCGCCAGTTGCGCACCACGTAGATCGCGCCGTTGACGGTAAACCCCTTCACGTCGACATAGCGCTGAAACAATTCCTGGCCGGCACCGAGGTTCAGCGTCACCGCGGCATCCTTCAACCGCTCCAGCGCCACCGACTTGATGGTCTCGGCCCGCCACGACAGGATGCCGTACAGAACCAGCATCGGCGCCAGGCCGAGCACGAGGAAGCCCAGCGTCAGGCGGACGACGATGCTGCCGGCGCGCAAAGACATACGGTTCGGCGATGCCTGCGCATCGCCGCTGGCGGTCATGACCGTCATTGAAGATCCCCTGGATGGTTGTCCGAGAACTACCATCAGGGGATGACACGAATATTACGGACGCTACGCCTTTGCCACCGCCGCGCTGACCGTGCCGCCGGTCATTTGCTGCAGTTCCGCCAGCGTGGTCTGGAACACGCAATGGGGATGGCCGGCCGCCGCATAGATCGCCTCGAACCGGCCGAGGCTTTCGTCGATCGCGATCGGCAGTGCCGTGGCGTGGCCGACCGGGGCGACACCGCCGATGGTAAAGCCCGTCGCCTCGCGTACCATGTCGGCATCGGCACGCTTGCAGCGGCCGTCGAGGCCGAGCACGCCGGGCAGCGCCTCGGTATCGCCCATCCGGTCGCCGGCGACCAGCGCCATGACAGGCTTGCCACCGACGGCGAACACCAGCGACTTCACGATCGCCCCGACCTCGCAGCCCAGCGCGTTGGCCGCATCCTGGGCGGTGCGCGCCGTCTCGGCCAAGGCGCGCACGTCGTGGCGCGCACCCTTCTCGCGCAGGGCATCGCGCACGCGCTGGACGGCGGGACGGGTCAGCAACTCTTCCATCAGGGCACCTCCATCCCGCGTTGAACGGCCGGCCGGCTGCCGACGTCCTCGAACCAGCGTTTCAGATTGGGGTGGCGGGCGAGGTCCTGGCCATGCTTCTCCCACGAAACGAACCAGGGCCAGCAGGCGATGTCGGCGATCGAATACTCGTCGCCGGCGAAATAGCGACCCTCGCCCAGGCGCTTGTCGGCGATGCCGTACAGGCGCGTCACCTCGTCGGTGTAGCGCTTGATGCCGTAGGGTACCTTTTCCGGCGCGAAGAGACGGAAATGGCCGGCCTGGCCCGCCATCGGCCCCAGGCCGCCCATCTGCCAGAACAGCCATTGCAGCGCCGCGCCGCGGGCGCGGGGCCCGGCCGGCAGCAGCTTGCCGAACTTCTCGGCAAGATAGAGCAGGATGGCGCCCGATTCGAACACGGCATAGGGTCCGGGGCCGTAGCCGGCCGGGGGCGCGTAATCGACGATCGCCGGGATCTTGTTGTTCGGCGAGACCTTGAGGAAATCCGGCTCGAACTGCTCGTTCCGGGTGATGTTCACCGGAAAGACCTGATACTGCGCGCCGAGTTCCTCCAGCGCGATCGAGACCTTGCGGCCGTTCGGGGTCGTGAAGGTATAGAGGTCGATCATCAATTCACCGTGGCAAGGTAACGGGTCAACATGGCCGGCTCGTGCTGGGCGCGCAAGGCGGCGAGCCGGTCCCACAGCCGCTCGGCCAACTCGGCATTCTCGGCGACGAATCGTTTGCTCAGCACGACGTAATAGTCCTTTTCCTGGAACGGGACCGGCAGCTTCTCGATGCCGGTCGACGGAATGCGGGCGAGATAGTCGTCGCCGATCGCGGCGTGCACGACATAGGCGGCAATGCGTCCGGCCGCCAGCTTGCGCATGTTGGACGCCGTCGAGTCGGCTTCGTCGACGCGAACCCCCATCCGCGCCAATTCGTCGCGCGCGGCAAAACCCGCATTGATGCCGACCGCGCCGTCGTCCAGCCCCGAAAAGCGTCGGCCGTCCCAGCCGACCGCGCTGCCGGCACGGCGATAGACGACATAGGCCGACGACCCGATGCGACGCTGGCGATCGAGTCGACCGTTGCTCGTCGGGTAGACCGCGACCGCCGCGCGTTCGGGCAGGAACGACAGGGCAAAGGCGCAGTCGGCGACGCCGTCGGCCACCGCAGGCATCACCCGACGGTTCGGCAGGCGGCCGAGTTCGAGATCGAGGCCGAGGACGGCGGCCGCCATCTGCATCAACTCGACGGCCATGCCCGGATGCTCATGCGGCACCGCTTCGCCCTCGCCGAGTTGGAACGGCGGTGCCTCGCCGAAGGCATAGACGCAGCGCAGCCGCTCGCCCGCCTGCGAGACGCCTGCCTGGACGAAGACTGCCAGCGCCAGGCCGAGTGAAACGGCAATCCAGACGATCCGCATGGCAAACCTCCCCGATCCCCCGCCGGAGCTTAGCGGGGATCGGGCGGGTCAGGCCAGGGCCTGCTCGAGATCGGCGATCAGGTCGCCGGCATCCTCGAGTCCGATCGACATGCGCAGCAGATCGTCCGGGCAAGGCGAGGTCGGCCCCTCGATCGAGGCGCGGTGCTCGACCAGGCTTTCGACACCGCCGAGCGAGGTGGCGCGCCGGAACAGCTTGAGCCGGCCGTGCATCCGCAGCGCGCGGTCGCGCCCGCCATTGACGCGCAGCGACATCATGCCGGAAAACCCTCCGACCATCTGCCGGGCCGCGACCTCGTGGCCCGGAAAGCTCGGCAGGCCGGGATAGAGCACGGCGACGCGGGGGTCGGACTGGAAATGGCGCGCGATCGCCATGGCGGTGGTGCTGGCCCGGCCGACGCGCAGCGACAGGGTGCGCATACCGCGCAGCAGCAGCCAGGCTTCGAACGGCCCCATGATGCCGCCCCCCAGCGCACGCTGCACTTTCAGCCGCGCCCAGAAATCGTCGTCGCGCGCCGTGGTCAGCGTGCCCGCCAGCACGTCGCTATGCCCGTTCAGGTACTTGGTCGCGGCATGCATGACGAGATCGGCGCCGAGCGCAAGCGGCCGGCACAGGATCGGCGTGGCAACGGTGGAATCGACCGCCAGCAGCGCACCGGCGGCATGCGCCACCTTGGCCGCCGCCGCGATGTCGATGACGTCCCAGGTCGGATTGGCCGGGGTTTCGAGCCAGACCAGCTTGACCGGCCGGGTCCCGGTCGCCTCGGCCAGCGCCGCGACCGGATCGGCCGCCAGATTGTCGAACAACGTGACTTTAAGGCCGCGCCGCTCGCCCTCGGTGACCAGCCAGTGGCGCAGGGCCCAGTACATCACCCGCGGCACGACGACGCGGTCGCCGGGATCGAGGGCCTGAAAAACCGCCGTCGCCGCCGCCATGCCGGAGGCGAACAGCATCGAGGCGGCGCCCCCCTCGAGCTGGGTCAGCAGGCCCTCCGCGGCCGTGAAGCTCGGGTTGCCGTCACGGCCGTAGACCCGCCCGCCGGGATAGCCGAGATCGGTGCCGCGCTCATAGGTGGTGGCGACATGGATCGGCGGAACGATCTCGCCATAGGGCGCGGCCGGATGGCCTGGCGCCTGGGCCAGCAGGGTTTCGGGCTTGAGGGAATCCATGCCTATCACGCTGAAAAATGGGAAAGCCGGCGGCCCCACCGGGACGGGGCCGCCGGTCATTATGCCCGTTCAGCGGCGGATGGTCGAGGCATCCTGGCCGAACAGGATCCTGCGCGCCTCCTCCGAGGTCGGCACCGTGGCCTGGTACTGCTTACCCAGCTGATAGGCCTTCTTGGTCGTCGGGCGCGCCCAGATCCCGTCGAACCAGCGCTTGAGGTTCGGGAAGTCGTCGAGCTTCTGGCCCTGGCGCTCATGGGGCACGATCCAGGGGTAGGAAGCCATGTCGGCAATGGTGTAGGCATCGCCGGCGATGAAGGCGCGGTCGGCCAGCCGCTTGTCGAGCACGGCATAGAGACGCCCGGTTTCCTTGACGTAGCGCTCGATCGCGTAGGGGATCTTCTCCGGTGCATAGGCGGTGAAATGATGGTTCTGGCCGAGCATCGGTCCCAGCCCGGCCATCTGCCAGAACAGCCACTGCAGCACCTCGGCGCGGCCGCGGAGGTCGCCGGGCATGAACTTGCCGGTCTTTTCGGCGAGATAGAGCAGGATGGCGCCCGATTCGAACAGGCTGACCGGCGCCCCGCCGCCCGCCGGATCGTGATCGACGATCGCGGGCATCCGGTTGTTCGGCGCAATCGCGAGGAACGACGGCTCGAACTGCTCGCCCTTGCCGATGTTGACCGGCTTGATCGCGTAGGGCAGCCCGGCTTCTTCCAGGAACAAAGTGATCTTATGGCCGTTGGGGGTTGGCCAGTAGTAGAGATCGATCATTGCGGCTGACATCCTCCCGATCAGCAAGGACCGCAGCTTTTCAGGCTGGCGCTGTCGCCGCAAGCCCGGGGATCGCATGACCGCCGCCCGTCGCTTCGCCCTGCCCCTGATAGCCGCCGCCCTGCTCGCCTGCGCCGGGTGCTCGGACGCCGATCCGGGCGACGCGGTCGCGACCGCCTGCAAGCGCGACGGATCGCCCGAGAAGCAATGCGCGTGCCGGGCCGACATTACCCGTTCGTCAGTTACCGAGGATGACGCCAGGGGCTTCGCCGCGTATGTGCGCGACAGCGCCCCGGCACCGGATGCCGCCGCCAAGCTGCGATACGACGCCGTGCTGCTGGCCGTCACCGCCCGCTGCCTGACGGTGGACTGAAGGGTGGCGGGCGAAGCCCGGATCTTCGCCCGCCGGCTCCGGATCAATAGGGGGAATAGGTCCCTTGCGTCGATCCGAAATAGCCGCTGGCCAGGTTGCCCTTGAACAGCGTGCCGCCCAGCACGCCGCTGGCGGTCTTCACGTGCACGATCTCGGCCCCGGTCAGGGTCAGCGCGGTCCCGGCCGAATCGGTCAGGCCGGAAATCGCCACCCGGGCCCCCTGGTAGGCCGCGACCGAACCGGCGGCCGAGGTTGCGACCAGCGTGCCGTCGGCCTTGTAGAAGGTGACCGTGTAGCTGACCGCCGCGGCGGTCGGATTGGCCAGGAACAGCACGCCGGCCCCCGAGGCGACCTCGCCGGCGTTGGCGAAGGCGAGATCGGCGGTGGCCACCGATCCGCCCGAGGCGCGGACGCCGTCGCGGATCGAGCCGGAGGCGCCGCCCAGCGCCAGCGGCCGGTCGGAGGCGATGACGACGCTGATCGTCGTGTAGGTGGAGAGCGACGCGCCGCCCAGCAGCGTGGTGAGGCCGATGGTGGTGGCCGTGGTCGTCGTCGGCGTGGGGTCGATCGCCACCAGTGCGTTGTTGGCCGGCAAGGCCACGCCGCTGCCGCCGATGAACGCGCCCGAGGCATAGCCGCAGACGGTGACGGCGGCGGCATTGGTGCCGTCGAGATTGGTCAGCGAGACCGACGACGTCCGTTGCGGCCGGCTGCCCGAAGCGGCGTGGGCGGACGAGAACGGCACCGACGAGGAGGACGAGGACGACGAAGCGGTCGATGACGCGACCGGCAGGTCGGGCAGCACGTAGATGTAGCTGCCGCTGCAGGTCGGGCCGGCATAGGTGGAAAGGGTCGCGCTGCGTGCGGGCGGCGACAGCATGGTGGTGGCCGCAAGCGCGGCGAACGACAGGGTGGCGAGACGCAGACGGCTGGACATCGAGGTTCTCCTGGGGTTGCCCGCTCTGTTTGTGGGAAATATGCCCACAAACGAAGATCGCGGCAAAACCTGACGCGGTCAAGTGGGAATTTTACCCACAAATCAGAACGGGCGCCCAGAGGCGCCCGTCCGTCTTTCCCGCGATGTCCGAAACGTCAGCCGGCCAGCTTCTGCTTCAGCAGGTCGTTGAGCGCGGCGGGATTGGCCTTGCCCCCCATCGCCTTCATCACCTGGCCGACGAAGAAGCCGAACAGCTTGTCCTTGCCGCCGCGATACTCGGCGACCTTGTCGGCGTTCTTGGCCATGATATCGGCGATCACCGCCTCGATGGCGCCGGTATCGGTGACCTGGCGCAGGCCCTTTTCCTCGACGATCTCGGGCGCGGTCTTGCCCGAGGCGACCATCGCCTCCAGCACGTCCTTGGCCAGGCGCGTCGACAGCGTGCCGTCGGTGATCAGGTCGATCAGCTGGCCCAGCTTCGGCGCCGTGATCGTGAAATCCTTCAGGTCCTGGCCCGACTTGTTGAAATGGGCCATGAAGTCGCCGATCACCCAGTTCGCGGCCGTCTTGGCGTCGCGCCCGGCCGCCACCGCCTCGTAGAAGGCGGCGACGTCCTGGTCGGCGACCAGCACGGTCGCATCATAGGGCGTCAGCCCCATCTTCTCGATCAGGCGGGCCTTCTTCTCGTCGGGCAGTTCGGGCAGGTCGGCCTTGATCTTCTCGACCCAGGCTTCGTCGAGCACCAGCGGCAGGAGGTCGGGATCGGGGAAGTAGCGGTAGTCGAGCGCCTCCTCCTTCGACCGCATCGTCCGGGTCACGCCCTTGGCGGTATCGAACAGGCGCGTCTCCTGGTCGATCTTGCCGCCACCCTCGAGGATGTCGATCTGGCGGCGCGCCTCGTACTCGATCGCCTGCATGACGAAGCGGACCGAGTTGACGTTCTTGATCTCGCAGCGCGTCCCCAGCGGGCCACCGGGCTTGCGCACCGAGACATTGACGTCGGCCCGCATCGAGCCTTCTTCCATGTTGCCGTCGCAGGTGCCGAGATAGCGCAGGATGGTGCGCAGCTTCTTCAGGTAGGCGCCCGCTTCCTCGGCAGAGCGCATGTCGGGCTCGGAGACGATTTCCATCAGCGCCACGCCGGACCGGTTCAGGTCGACGAAGGTCAGCGACGGGGCCTGGTCATGCAGGCTCTTGCCCGCATCCTGCTCCAGATGCAGGCGGGTGATGCCGACCTCGCGGCTGACCCCGTCGGCGAGGTCGAGGGTGATGACGCCCTTGCCGACGATCGGATGCTCGAACTGGCTGATCTGATAGCCCTGCGGCAGATCGGCGTAGAAGTAGTTCTTGCGGTCGAAGCGCGAGGTCAGGTTGATCTGCGCCTTCAGGCCAAGACCGGTCCGCACCGCCTGTTCGACGCAATAGCGGTTGATCACCGGCAGCATGCCGGGCATCGCGGCATCGACCAGGCTGACCTGGGCATTCGGCTCGGCGCCGAAGGCGGTCGCGGCGCCGGAGAACAGCTTGGCGTTCGAGGTGACCTGGGCGTGAACCTCGAGGCCCAGCACGATTTCCCAGGGGCCGGTGGCCCCTTCGATCAGGTTCTTGTTCTCGCTCATGCTCACCACCACACATCGGGCCGGCCGGTGAAGGCGGCAGCCTTCTCCAGCGCGCGGCCGACCTTGAGGACCGTGCCCTCGTCGAAGGCGCGGCCGATCACCTGCAGCCCCAGCGGCAGCCCTTCGGCCGACAGGCCGGCGGGCAGCGACATGCCGGGCAGGCCGGCCAGGTTCAGCGGCACGGTGAAGACGTCGCCGAGATACATCGCCACCGGGTCGTTCGACTTCTCGCCGATGCCGTAGGCGGCGCCCGGCGTGGTCGGCGCCAGGATGGCGTCGACCCGGCCGAAGGCCTGCTCGAAGTCGCGCAGCAGCAGCGTGCGCACCTTCTGGGCCTTGAGGTAGTAGGCATCGTAATAGCCGGCCGACAGCACGTAGGTGCCGATCAGGATGCGGCGGCGCACTTCCGCGCCGAAGCCTTCGGCACGGGTATTCTCGTAAAGCTCGTTGAGATCGTTGCCCGGCACCCGCAGGCCGTAGCGCACGCCGTCGTAGCGCGCCAGGTTCGACGACGCCTCGGCCGGGGCGACGATGTAGTAGGTCGCCAGCGCGTGTTTGGTATGCGGCAGGCTGATATCGACGATCTCGGCCCCGGCATCGCGCGCCCAGGCAATGCCGTCGGCCCACAGCTTCTCGATCTCGGCCGGCATGCCGTCAACGCGGTATTCCCGCGGCACGCCGATGCGCAGCCCCTTGATCCCGTCCTCCAGGCCGGCTTCGTAGTCCGGCACCGGACGATCGACCGAGGTCGAATCCTTCGGGTCATGGCCGGCCATCGCGCCCAGCATGATCGCACAGTCGCGCACGTCGCGGGCGATCGGCCCGGCCTGGTCGAGCGACGAGGCAAAGGCGATGATGCCCCAGCGCGAGCAGCGGCCGTAGGTCGGCTTCAGCCCGGTGACGCCGTTGAAGGCCGCGGGCTGGCGGATCGAACCGCCGGTATCGGTCGCAGTGGACCCCAGCGCGATGCCGGCGGCGACTGCGGCGGCCGAGCCGCCGGACGAGCCGCCGGGCACCAGCCGGGTCGTGTCGCCCCGGCGGCGCCAGGGGTTCACCGCCGGGCCGAAATGCGAATTCTCGTTCGAGCCGCCCATGCCGAACTGGTCGAGATTGGCCTTGCCGACCATGACCGCGCCCTCGGCGAACAACTGCGCCGTGACGGTCGATTCGTAGGGCGGCACGAAGTTGTCGAGGATATGGCTGCCGGCCGTGGTCAGCACGCCCTCGGTGCAATAGAGATCCTTGACCGCGAGCGGGATACCGTCGAGCTTGCCGGCACGGCCCTCGGCGCGCCGCGCGTCGGAGGCGGCGGCCTGCTTGCGGGCCAGTTCCGGCGTCTCGGTGATCAGGCTGTTCAGCGGCCGCGCACGCTCGGCCGCAGCCAAGGCCGCATCGGTCAGTTCGACGGCCGTGAACTCGCCGCGGGCCAACGCATCGCGCGCCCCGGCGATGGTCAGGCGGGTCAGGTCGATCGTCATTATTCGACCACCTTCGGTACGGTGTAGAAGCCCTGCTCGGCCGCCGGCGCGTTGGCCAGCACCTTTTCCGGATAGCCGCCGTCGGTGACGACGTCGTCGCGCATCTTCAATTGCGTCGCCACGACCGAGGTGAGCGGGGGCACGCCGTCGGTATTCACGGCGCCGAGTTCTTCGACGAACTCGAGGATCTGGTTCAGCTCGGCCGCCATCGGCGCCAGCGCCGCCTCGTCGATCTTGAGGCGGGCCAGACGCGCGATCTTCGCGACCGTGGCGTTATCGAGCGACATATGCCACCTTCACGTCATGCCACAGAATTCGCAGGGATTCGCCGCAAGCGCGGCATTGATGCCGCGCCGCGGCGCGGCCGGACACTAGCACCCGTGGAAATCCTCGGCAACCCCGCCGCCCTGCGGGCAATTCTGCCGCGCCACGCCCGGCTGCTCGGCCTCGACGTCGGCACCAAGACGATCGGCCTGGCCCTGTCGGACGGCACGCTGACCATCGCCTCGCCCTATGCGCTGATCAAGCGGCGCAAGTTCACCCAGGACGCCACCGACATCGCCGCGGCGGTGAAGAAGGAAGGCGTCGGCGGAATCGTCATCGGCTATCCGGTCGAAATGGACGGCAAGGAGGGGCCGCGCTGCCAGTCGACCCGCCAGTTCGCCCGCAACCTCGAACCCTTCCTCGACGTCCCGGCGATCTATTGGGACGAGCGCCTGTCGACCGTCGCGGTCACCCGCACCCTGCTCGAGGCCGATGCCAGCCGGGCCCGCCGCGCCGAACTGGTCGACAAGCTTGCCGCCGCCTACATCCTGCAAGGCCTGCTCGACCATCTGAAGCACCTGCCGCCGGCGGGCTGATGCTCGCGGTCTTCTTCGCGCTGGTCCCGACGTTCCTGCTGATCGCCGCCGGCTACGGGTTGCGGCGTATCCGGGTGTTCGACGGGCCGTTCTGGATCGGCGTCGACCGCCTGTTCTATTTCGTGCTGTTTCCCGTGCTGCTGGCGCGGACCTGTGCCAATGCCCGGCTGGGCGGGCTCGAACTCGGGCCGCTCGCCGGGGCGCTGCTGGTCGGTGCAGGCGTCGTCGCCGCCAGCCTCGTTGCCGGCCGCCGGCTGGTCGCCGCCGACGGGCCGGGCTTCACCTCGGTCTTCCAGGGCGTCACCCGGTTCAATTCGGTCGTCGGGGTCGGCATTGCCCAGGCGCTGTACGGCGCCCAGGGCCTCGCCGTCTTCGGGCTGTGCATGGCGGTGATGATTCCGGTGCTGAACGTCTGGTGCGTCGCCGTCCTGGCCCGCTACGCCGCGCCGGGCCGGGTGCCGACGGCCTGGCAGCAGGCCAGGGCGATCGCCCGCAATCCGCTGATCCTCGGCTGCCTCGCCGGATTCGCGCTGAACGTCACCGGCATCGGCCTGCCCGGCCCGCTCGACCCGGCGGCCAAGACCATGGCCGACGCGGCCGTGGCACTCGGGCTGCTGGCGGCCGGCGCCGGCCTCGATCTCCGGGCGATCGGCGGCGGCGGGCGCGCCGTCGCCATCGCGCTGGCCGGGCGGCTGCTGGTGATGCCTGTCGCCGTGTGGCTGATGTGCCGCCTGTTCGGGGTCGACGGGCTGACGCGCGAGATCGCCGTGCTGTGGGCGGCGATGCCGACCGCGCCAGCGTCCTACACCCTGGCCCGGCAGATGGGCGGCGATGCGAGACTGATGGCGACGATCATTACGCTGATGACATTGGCCGCGGCACTTACAATGCCGCTCATGCTGGCGCTGCTTGCCTGAATATTTGCGAACGGCTCGCTATTCTCAACTTTCTTTACAAACACTCACACCCCGTCATACCCGACTTTCGTATCCTCCTCTCGTCACGGAGGGGATACGCCATGCTGCTGCCGAAAAAGACTTTTCTCGATCTGACCCAGCAACTCGAAAGCGAGCATCGCGCGAAGGATTTCGCGCACCGGCTGCTCGATCGCGCCCCGATCGGGCTGGTCGCGCTCGATGCCAGCGGCAAGCCTTCCTACGCGAATCAAGCAGCCAGCCGGATGCTGGGCGACCGCGCCGCCGAACGTGCGAAGGCAGCGCTGGGCCAGGGCCGCGTCGACGACGGCGAGCGCCGTCTGAAACTGGTTTCGGCGGCGGACGATGCCGGCGGCCAGGTCATCGCCGTCAGCGACACCACCGCGAGCGACGCGCTGGAAGCGCACAACAACCAGCTGACCCAGATGCTGGAGCAGGCGCCGGTCAACATCATGACCTGCAACCGCGACCTGCGCATCGTCTACATGAACCAGGCGACCAAGGACACGCTGAAGCGGCTGGAACATCTGCTGCCGGTCAAGGTCGACACGCTGATCGGCCAGTCGATCGACATCTTCCACAAGCATCCCGAGCACCAGCGCCGCCTGCTGGCCGATCCGAAGAACCTGCCGTTCAAGACCACAATCCGCCTGGGCGACGAGCAGCTCGGCCTGTTCGTGACCGCGCTGACCGGCCCGGACGGCAGCTATACCGGCACGATGCTGACCTGGTCGATCGTCACCGAGCAGAAGCGCCAGGAAACCGAGGTCGCGCGGCTGATGCAGATGCTCGACAACATGCCGATCAACGTGATGATGGCCGAGCCCGAGGATCTCCGGCTCGTCTACCTGAATCGCACCGCGATCGAGACCTTCCGCCGGCTGGAAGCCTATCTGCCGGTCAAGGCCGACGACATGTTGGGCAAGTCGATCGACGTGTTCCACAAGAACCCGGCCCATCAGCGCCGCATCCTGGCCGACCCGAAGAACCTGCCGTTCCGTGCCCGCATCAAGGTGGGGCCGGAAACGCTCGACCTCAATGCCTCGGCAGTCATCAGCACGGATGGCCGCTATCTCGGGCCGATGGTCTCCTGGTCGGTCATCACCGACACCGTCAGGCTGACGGGGCGGGTCGAGGAAGTCGTCGGCGCGGTGTCCGCCGCCGCGACCGAACTGCAGGCGACGGCCGAGGGGCTCAAGACCAACGCGCTGCGCACCGGCGAGCAGGCCAACGACGTGGCGGCGGCCGCCGAGCAGTCGTCGGCCAACCTGCAGACGGTCGCCGCGGCATCCGAGGAACTCTCGGCCTCGATCCGCGAGATCTCCAACCAGGTCGCCCAGGCATCGCGGGTGGCGCGCTCGGCCGCCGACGAGGCCAGCACCAGCAATGCCGCCGTCACCACGCTTGCCGGCACCGCCGAGGCGATCAACGAGATCGTCGCGCTGATCCGCAACATCGCCGGGCAGACCAACCTGCTGGCGCTGAATGCGACGATCGAGGCGGCGCGCGCCGGCGAGGCCGGCAAGGGCTTTGCCGTCGTCGCCTCCGAGGTCAAGACGCTCGCCAACCAGACGGCCAAGGCCACCGAGCAGATCTCGGCACAGATCGCCGCGATCCAGGGTCAGACCAGGGAAGCGGTCGCCGCGATCGGCCGGATCGGCGTCACCGTCGACCAGATCAACGAGATTTCCGGCTCGATCGCCGCCGCCGTCGAACAGCAATCGGCGTCGACGGCCGAGATCAGCCGCAACGTCCAGCAGGCCGCGGCCGGCGCCACCCAGGTGACCGCGTCGATCCACCAGGTCTCGGACATGGCACGCTCGACCGGCGACTCGGTCGGCGATTTGCTCGGCGCCGCCGACGAACTGACCCGCCAGTCCACCGAGTTGAAGGGCGACATCGCGACCTTCGTCAAGTCGAAGTAACCGGCCCTACTCCCCCCCGGGGCCGGGACGAGGGTCAGGGTGGCGGGGCCGGTGCCTCAGTTGAGGTCGCCGACCCCGCCGCTCTGGCCCTTCAATATCTTGTTGCAGACCTGGAACAGCCGCTCGAGGTGTTCGAAGGTCAGCGCGCCGCCGCGGCTGAAGCGCATGTAGCGCCGCCAGGTGGTGATGGCCTGGGCCATCGCCGCGTTGCAGGCGCCCAGCGTCCAGAAATGATTCGGCGCATGCAGCAGGAAATCCCGGAAGACCCTGGGGTCGTTCTGGTCGATCAGCGTCGCATAGCCCTCGTCGTAGCGCTTCAGCACCTCGATCATCGAGGTGACCACCGTCTTGGCCGAATCGCGGATCGAATCGCGCAGCATGCCGACCAGGTGCCGGTCGGTATCGGGCAGCAGCCGCGAATCGACCGGCAGGCTCTGCTTGGACGCCAGCCACGCCATCAGCTGTTTCAGGTCGGCCCGGTTCTTGTCGAACTCGTAGGCGAAGAAGGCCACGCCCTTCCAGGCGGAAAAGATCGCGGGCGCCTCGGCCTCGGTGATGCCGAAGGCGGTGATGAACTGGCTGGCGTCGGTCTGGCTGTCGTCCCAGATCGCATCGACGAAGCGGCGGGCCCGCCCGTCCAGCTTGGCCGGATCCATGCGGCCCACGGCGCGGGCGATGATCGGCTTGACCTTGTCGGCGATCGACTCGCGGATGACGTCGGCATCTTCGTGATCGATCGCCAGATAGGCCGGGTTCGCCTCGATGCTGGCCTGCCGGAATGCGTTTTCCACCAGGAACGGGTCGAGCGACGGCAGGTCCATCAGCAGCCTGAGGATGCGCCAGTCGTCGATATGCGCCGGGTCGCTTTCCGGCGCCAGGCCGATATGCCGCACCATCAGCGGCTGGGCGTCGGGGTCGTCGGCGAACAGCGCGAAGCCGCCACCCTCGACCTCGCCGGCATCATGGGGAATGTAGATCGCGGTGCGGATCGGCCGGCGCCCCACCGCCACGGTCCGCCGCACGGTGCCGCCCGAACGCCGGCTGGCGGCACTGGCGAACGGATTTTCGTGGGCGTCGAAATTCGGATACTTGAAGATCACCGTCCGGTTGAGGCCGCGGCACTTGAACAGGAAGTCGCGCTCGTCGACATGCGCCGAGGCCTTGGCGACGTTCAGGGCGACGGTCTGGCCGGAAAGGAGAATGGCCTCGAGCGATGGGGTCATGGGCGGAAACGAGCCTATGCGAGCGTCTTCTGTTGCACAACGGTCATCGCTGTTGGCTAAATTGCGCGGCTCACCATCAGGGAAAACACCAGACAATGGCCATCCTTCGCCGCCTCGCCACCGCCGCCGCGATGCTGATCGGCCTCGGCGCCGCCTCGGCCCAGGCCCAGAACGCACAGATCCCGATCGTCTTCGTCCATGGCAACGGCGATACCGCGGCGCTGTGGCAACCGACGATCTGGCGCTTCGAATCGCAGGGCTACGACCCGAAGCTGTTGTTCGCCATCGATCTCGCCGCGCCGCAGGCCCAGTCGCTGGACGACAAGCCCCAGCCGAACCGGACGTCGTCGACCGACGTGGCCGCCCAACTGGCGGCCGAGGTCGCGCGGGTACTGATCACCACCGGCGCGCCGAAGGTGGCCCTGGTCGGCAATTCGCGCGGCGCCAACACGATCCGCAACTATGTCCGCTTCGGCGGCGGCGCGGCCAATACGGCGGCCGTGGTGCTGGGCGGCGGCGTCAACCATGGCGTCTTCAACGCGCCGGGCGGCCCGAACAGCGAATTCAACGGCGCCGGGGTGCTGATGACCAGGCTGAATTCGGGCGGCGAAGTGGTGGCGGGCATCCCCTTCACCACGATCCGGTCCGACAAGAACGACAAATACGCCCAGCCGACCGGCGAATTCCTCGGCACGCCGGGCAAGCCGACCGGGGTATCCTATGATGCCCCGGCGCTCGACGGGGCCAACAACATCGTGCTCGACGGCCTCGACCATCGCGAGGTCGGCTTCCATCCCCGCGCCTTCGCGGTGATCTACGAGGCCATCGCCGGCAAGAAACCGGCCTCGACCGCGATCACGGCGGAAGCCGCCCCGGTCCTGACCGGCACCATCACCGGCTTCGCCGCCGGCGCGCCGACCAACCTGCCGGTGGCCGGCGCCGCGCTGGCGATCTATCAGGTCGACCCGGCCACCGGTGCCCGCCAGGGCGAGGCCCGGCACCAGAAGACCGTCGGTGCCGACGGCGTCTGGGGGCCGTTCACCGCCGATCCGCAGGCCTATTATGAATTCGAGGTGACCGCGGCCGGTTATCCGACCACCCATACCTATCGCACGCCATTCCCGCGATCGGCCAAGTACGTCACCATCCGGTTGCAACCGGTCGACGACAAGCTGAAGGAGGCCAAGGCCGCGGTCACCATCACCCGGCCGCGCGGCTATTTCGGCATCGACCGCGACACCGTGCTGATCGCCGGCACCCTGCCCGACGGGATCAACAAGGGCGTGCCCGGCACCGCCACCGCCAGCCGCGTCGTCGACCAGCCCGGCCAGGCCGTGCCGGTGCAGTTCAACGACGAGAAGATGACCATCCGTGCCGAATCGCCGGCCGCGGGCCACGTCGCCATCGCCGAGTTTCATTACTGACGCTGCAAGAAAGATTGACTGCACAGTTGTACGCCCCTAGCTTCCTTCGGTCGTCTTCGGTTCCATCGCGGGAGGCTATGGGCGTGCTGGCACGTGTCATCGTCGCGGCGCTTTGTCTCTGCCTGCCGCTGCCCGCCGCGGCGACCCCGCCGATCAGCGAGCGGGAATTCAAGCTCGCCGTCGATCCCGCCCCGTTCGCCGCCTCCTATGCCGCGGCCTCGGCCAAGCTGTGGGTCGCGGCGCAGAACGATGCCCGGCAGCTCGGCGCCACGGTGACACCGGGCGGCAAGGCGCGAACCAAGCGCACTCTGGTACGCTTCTACGACACCAGGTCCGGCGAGCTCTATTGCCGGCACGGGCTGATGCTGCGGGCCCGCGCCAAGGCCGGCAAGGACACGCCGACCGACTGGCAGATCACGCTGAAAAGCCGCGGCACCGATTTCGCCGCCGCCGGCCGGATCGATCCGGCGGTGCTGGCCGGGCGCAAGGCCAAGCTGGAACTGGCCGAGGAACCGGTCTGGCGCGACGGCCAGATCGTCCGGCTCTATTCCCTCTCCGGCTCGACCCGGATCAACGAATGGGCGGAGACGACGACGATCGCCAAGGCCGCAGCGATCTTTCCGGCGCTGGCCGGTTTCGGGCCGGGCGAGACGAAACTCGAACCGGTCGACGGGCTGACCGTGCTGCAGGTCGAGGACGACCTGGGCATCCTGCAATTTCCCGGCCTGGTACTGCAGGCCGCGCTGATCGTCTGGTACAATGCCGACGGCCGCGCGCCGATCGCGGCCGAATACACCTTCAACCACAAGGTGGCGCCGCCCTCGGCCACGCCGCCCGCCCCGTCGATCGCCGACCGCTACCTCGCCGCGCTCGCCGCCAACCAGACGATCAAGCCGATGCTGGTCGCGGGCGACACCAAGACCGCGGCGGTCTACCGGCGGATCTGCGGCAGCTGACATGGTTGCAGCCCTCGATCCCGCCTCGGCGCTGGTCGTCTTTTCCGGCGGCCAGGATTCGGCGACCTGCCTGGCCTGGGCGCTCGACCGTTTCGAGCGGGTCGAGACGCTCGGCTTCGCCTATGGCCAGCGCCACGCCATTGAACTGGACGCCCGCGAACCGCTGCGCCGGGGCCTCGCCGCGCTCAATCCGGTCTGGGCGGCCAGGCTGGGGCCGGACCGTCTCATCCCGCTCGACGTGCTGGGCCAGGTCAGCCATTCGGCGCTGACCTGCGATCTCGGCGATGGCCGGCGCGACCCGGACCTGCCGGCGACCTTCGTGCCCGGGCGTAACCTGGTGTTCCTGACCTTCGCCGCGATCGTCGCCTATCAGCGCGGACTGAAGCATGTCGTCGCCGGCATGTGCGAGACCGACTATTCCGGCTATCCCGATTGCCGCGACGACACGATCAAGGCGCTGCAGGCGGCGCTGAGCCTGGGCATGGACGCCCGCATCGTGCTCGATACCCCGCTGATGTGGCTCGACAAGGCCGAAACCTGGCGGCTGGCCGAACGGCTGGGCGGCCGGGAACTGGTCGCGCTGATCGTCGAGGAAAGCCATTCCTGCTATGCCGGCGACCGCAGCCGGCGCCACGGCTGGGGCTATGGCTGCGGCGCCTGCGACGCCTGCCGGCTGCGGGCCAATGGCTGGCAGCGCTACGTGTCATCGGATCCTTGCGGCGGAGACCCCGCAGGTCTATAGGATCGGCTTTCGATGAACGCCGTCGAAAACGCTCCCCTGCCCTTCTTTCCGCACCGGCATCTGCTGGGTATCGAAGGGCTTTCCCCCGCCGACATTGTCATGCTGCTCGACCGGGCGGAGGCCCATGTCGAACAGAACCGGCAGGTCGACAAGAAGTCCCAGGTCCTGCGCGGCCGGACGCTGATCAACCTGTTCTTCGAGAACTCGACGCGCACCCGCACGTCGTTCGAACTCGCAGGCCAGCGGCTCGGCGCCGACGTCATCAACATGTCGGTCGACACCTCGTCGGTGAAGAAGGGCGAGACGCTGATCGACACGGCGATGACGCTGAACGCGATGAACCCCGACCTGCTGGTGGTGCGGCACGCCGATTCGGGGGCGGTCGAGCTGCTGGCCCGCAAGGTCGACGGCTCGGTGCTGAATGCCGGCGACGGCCAGCACGAACACCCGACCCAGGCGCTGCTCGACGCCCTGACCATCCGCCGCCGCAAGGGCCACCTGGCCGGGCTGATCGTGGCGATCTGCGGCGACATCCTGCACAGCCGCGTGGCGCGCTCCAACATCTACCTGCTGAACGCGATGGGCGCGCGGGTCCGGCTGGTCGCGCCGCCGACCCTGCTGCCCTCGGCGATCGACCGTTTCGGGGTCGAGGTCCATCACGACATGCGCAAGGGCCTCGACGGCTGCGACATCGTCATGATGCTGCGCCTGCAGACCGAGCGGATGCAGGGCGGCTTCATCCCGTCGCTGCGCGAATACTACCGCTTCTGGGGCCTGGACGCCGACAAGCTGAAGGCAGCCAAGCCCGATGCCCTGATCATGCATCCCGGCCCGATGAACCGCGGCGTCGAGATCGACACCGAAGTCGCCGACGACATCCACCGCTCGGTCATCCGCGAGCAGGTCGAGATGGGCGTGGCCGTGCGCATGGCCTGCCTCGAACTGCTGGCCCAGCATCGCCCGAACCGGTCCGGCCAGATCGGCGGCCGCCCGCTGGAGGGCCGCGCATGACCGGCCAGCGCACCGCCTATGTCCGCGCCCGCCTGCTCGACCCCGCCACCGGCCTCGACGTGCCGGGCAGCGTGCTGGTCCAGGACGGCAAGATCCTCGATGTCGGCCCGCGGCTGTTCAACGACGGCGTGCCCGGCGACGTCGTCGAGGTCAATTGCGCCCGGCTGGCCCTGGCCCCCGGCCTGATCGACATGCATGTCTTCACCGGCGAGCCCGGGGCCGAGCATGACGAGACGCTGGCCACCGCCGGCCGCGCCGCGGCTGCCGGCGGCGTCACCACCATCGTGACGATGCCCAACACCAACCCGGTGATCGACCAGGTGGCGCTGGTCGAATTCGTCGACCGCCGCGCCCGCAACACCGCGCTGGTCCGCTTCCTGCCGGCGGCGGCGGCCACCAAGGGCCTGGCCGGCAAGGAAATGACCGAGTTCGGCCTGCTGCAGGAAGCCGGCGCGGTCTGCTTCACCGACGGCGACCGGCCGATCCCGGATGCCCGGATCATGCGGCGGCTGTTGTCCTACGCCACCAATTTCGACGCGCTGATCGTGCAGATCTGCGAGGACCCGTCGCTCGGCAGCGGCGTGGTCAATGCCGGCGAGACCGCGACGCGGCTCGGCCTGGCCGGCATCCCGAGCTACGCCGAGACCATCCTGGTCGAGCGCGACATGCGCCTCGTGGCCGCCACCGGCGGCCGCTGGCACGGCGCGCATCTGTCGACCGCCGATGCCATCGACGTGGTGCGCCGCTGGAAGGCCCGGGGCCTCAGGATTTCCTGCGGCGCCGCCCCGTTCAACTTCGCGCTGAACGAAACCGCGATCGGCGAATACCGCACCTTCGCCAAGACCCGCCCGCCGCTGCGCGACGAGGCCGACCGCAAGGCGGTGGTCGAAGGCCTGCGCGACGGCACGATCGACGTGATCTCCTCGGCCCATTGCCCGCGCGATCCCGAAAGCAAGCGCCTGCCCTTCGGCCAGGCCGCCTTCGGCGCGGTCGGGCTGGAAACGCTGCTGCCGCTGACGCTCGAACTGTTCCACAACGGTTCGGCCCCGCTCCTGGACATGCTGGCCAAGCTGACGATCAACCCGGCCCGGCTGCTCGGCCTCGACAGCGGGCGGCTGGCGGCCGGGGCGCCGGCCGACCTGGTGCTGTTCGACCTCGACGCCCCCTGGATCGTCGACGGCTCGAAGCTGCGCTCGAAGGCCAAGAACACGCCGTTCGACGGCCGGCCGGTGCAGGGCCACGTGGTCCGCACCGTGGTCGGCGGCCGCGCGGTGTTCGAACGCAAGCGCGAGGGTTGATCGGCCGGGCAAATCGGCACAGGATCGACCTTTGTTCACGCCCTGAGATAGGCCCGCGACGGTGAGCTGGACCCTGCCCTTCTATTTCTACCTGGCCGCCGTCGTGCTCGGCTATCTGCTCGGCTCGATTCCGTTCGGCCTCGTGCTCACCCGGCTGGCCGGGCTGGGCGACATCCGCCAGATCGGCTCGGGCAATATCGGCGCGACCAACGTGCTGCGCACCGGCCGCAAGGACCTGGCGGCGGCGACGCTGGTGCTCGATGCCGGCAAGGGCGGCATCGCCGCGCTGATCGCGATGCGCTGGGGCTTCGACCTGGCGATCCTGGCCGGCGGCGCCGCCTTCCTCGGCCATCTCTTCCCCGTCTGGCTCGGCTTCAAGGGCGGCAAGGGGGTGGCGACCTTCATCGGCACGCTGCTCGGCGTGTTCTGGCCGATGGGGCTGATCGTCATCGCCACCTGGCTGGTGGTGGCCGGCCTGCTGCGCATCTCCTCGCTCGCCGCGCTGGTGGCGGCCGCCACCGCGCCGGTCTGGGCCTGGTATCTCGGCGGCCCGGCGCTCGCGGCGCTCTGCCTGTTCATGGCGGTGCTGATCTTCATCCGCCATCACGAGAACATCCGCCGCCTGGCTGCCGGCACCGAGCCGCGGATCGGCAAGAAGAAACCGGCCGAGACGGCGTGATCACCGCGCCGGCGGACGAGCGCGACCGCTTCGACCGGCTGCGCCTGTGGCGCAGCGACACGATCGGCCCGGTCACCTTCCGCGACGCGCTGGCCGAGCACGGCACGGCGGCCGCGGCGCTCGACGCCCTGGCCGACAAGCGCCGCCGCACCGCCCCGCGCGCCGACATCGAGCGCGAGATCGACACGCTGCACCGCCTCGGCGGCTTCCACCTGTTCCGCGGCGATCCCGGCTATCCGGCCGGGCTGGCCCAGCTCGACGACGCGCCGCCGGTACTGACCGCCCGGGGGCGGCGCGACCTGCTCGACCGCCCGCCCGTCGCCATCGTCGGCGCGCGCAACGCCTCGGCCGGTGGCATGCGGCTGGCGCGCGAATTCGCCGCCGATCTCGGCCGCGCCGGTTTTGTCATCGTCTCGGGCCTGGCCCGCGGCATCGACACGGCGGCGCATAACGGCGCGCTCGCCACCGGCACGATCGCCGCGATCGCCGGCGGTATCGACGTGATCTACCCGCCGGAGAACGAGGCGCTGCAGCGGCGGTTGGGCGAGGACGGCCTGATCCTGGCCGAGATGCCGCCGGGCACCCCGACGCAGCCCAACCTGTTCCCCCGCCGCAACCGCATCATCTCCGGCGTCTCTCTCGGGGTGCTGGTGGTCGAGGCCGCGTTGAAATCGGGCTCGCTGATCACCGCGCGCCTCGCCGCCGACCAGGGCCGCGAGGTCTTCGCGGTGCCGGGCTCGCCGCTCGATGCCCGGGCGCAGGGCTGCAACGACCTGCTGCGCCGCGGCGCCATCCTGACCGAACGCGCCGACGACGTGCTGGCGGTGCTCGCCCCGCAGGTCGCGCCGGTGGCGGCGCCGCGCCCGCCCGGCGCCCCCGCCCCGGCCGCCGCCGATATCGACGACAGCCGCCGCGCGCTCGCCGGGCTGCTGTCGCCGGTGCCGATGCCGGTCGACGACCTGATCCGCCTCTCCGGCCTCGACCCGGCCGTGGTCCAGGCGATCCTGGTCGACTGGGACCTCACCGGCGCCATCGAACGCCACCCCGGCGGACGGGTATCGCGCGGGGCCTCCGGCACGCTATGATGACCCCTGTGTTCGCCGGCCGGAGTCGAGCGCCCCGGTGACGCGCAAAACCCCGGGGGTCGCTCGAATCGCGCCAAGTGCTTGGGTTTTCTCGCTCTTTGACATCGTGGACAGGACAAGCACGCCAGGACGCGGCCCGCTTTCGCCCTTCCGCCGGGGACCGCTCGAAAACGTGGCGAATTTGCCAACCGGATCAAGTACCTGCAAGTTGGCTCTCTCCGAGGCGGAAACGCCTCGGCCTCATTGAAGCTGCAGCGGCCTCCCCTCTTCGGCCGCCAGGCGCTGGGCCTCTCCGAGGCGGAAACGCCTCGGCCTCATTGAAGCAAGGGCTTCAACCCTTTGGGCATCGCGTCCTTGTGCCTCTCCGAGGCGGAAACGCCTCGGCCTCATTGAAGCGCGTATTGCCCGGCGCAGCACGGTATAGCGATCCAGATCCTCTCCGAGGCGGAAACGCCTCGGCCTCATTGAAGCTCCGGCTCTGGCCTTGCCCAAGGTCAGCAGCCTGCAGACTCTCCGAGGCGGAAACGCCTCGGCCTTATTGAAGCCCGCTGGGAGAAGAACGACAGTCGCCCGTGGGACCAGCTCTCCGAGGCGGAAACGCCTCGGCCTCATTGAAGCATGCCGTCGTCGGCCAGATAGATGATGTCCGCATCGCTCTCCGAGGCGGAAACGCCTCGGCCTCATTGAAGCTTGCCGCCCTGCATGATCAGCCCGAGGTGGGCGAACTCTCTCCGAGGCGAAACGCCTCGGCCTCATTGAAGCACCGGCCCAGATGCGGTCGGCGTGCACGATCTTCCCGACCTCTCCGAGGCGGAAACGCCTCGGCCTCATTGAAGCTTCTGAGCCCTACCCCCGACGTAGAGGTTCACGCCCTCTCCGAGGCGGAAACGCCTCGGCCTCATTGAAGCGCCGAGTTGACCGGCGTTACCTTCCGCCCTGAGCGGTTGCGGTTCGTTCCGGACATATGCCGAAGGACGCGCTTCGGCGCGGGCGTGACGCTGCGTGGCCGCTCACGTCCATCCCAGCCGGAGACGCCGGGGCCTCCCTGACGTCGGGAGACAGGCGCCGGGCCGCCTGTCGTTTTCCTGGCTGAGCCGGGGATGCGGCACCGTGCCGCGCCCGCGTGCAGCCCTGGCCGCCGAAGCCGCGACGCAAGGCCCGTTTCGTCGGCCGAAGCGCGCACTACCGGAAGATGGTTCTTGACATCTGGTGACGACCATATCGCACCGCATTTGACTCTTCGGGCGGTTTTGACCATGTTCCAGGCTCCGCCGAGCAGGCGCAGAGATTGGTTACGCGGGTTGAATTGAACATGGATGTCGTCGTCGTCGAAAGCCCGGCCAAGGCCAAGACCATCGAGAAATACCTGGGCAGCGGCTTCAAGGTGCTGGCGTCCTACGGGCATGTCCGCGACCTGCCGGCCAAGGATGGCTCGGTGCGGCCGGACGACGACTTTTCGATGACCTACGAGGTCGATCCGCGCTCGGCCAAGCATCTGAAGGCGATCGCCGATGCGGTCAAGGGCGCCTCGCATCTCTATCTGGCGACCGACCCCGATCGCGAGGGCGAGGCGATTTCCTGGCATGTGCTGGAATCGCTGGCCCAGCGCAAGGCGCTGAAGGGCGTCGACATCAAGCGCATCGTCTTCAACGAAATCACCAAGTCGGCCGTCACCCAGGCGCTGAAGAACCCGCGCGACGTCGACATGGACCTGGTCAACGCCCAGCAGGCGCGCCGGGCGCTCGACTATCTCGTCGGCTTCACCCTGTCGCCGCTGCTGTGGCGCAAGCTGCCCGGCGCCAAGTCGGCCGGCCGGGTGCAGTCGGTGGCGCTGCGCCTGATCTGCGAGCGCGAGACCGAGATCGAAGCCTTCAAGGCCCGCGAATACTGGACGATCGACGTCGATCTCGGCGCCGGCGCCCAGTCGTTCAGCGCGCGGCTGGCCCAGGTCGACGGCGCCCGCCTCGACAAGTTCGACCTGGCCAACGAGGCCGCGGCCCGCGCCATCGCCGCGCGGCTGAACGATGCGCAGTTCCGCGTCGCCGACGTCACGGTCAAGCCGGCCAAGCGCCACCCCGCCCCACCCTTCACCACCTCGACCCTGCAGCAGGAAGCCTCGCGCAAGCTGGGCTTTTCGGCCAAGCAGGCGATGCAGATCGCCCAGCGCCTCTATGAAGGCGTCGATGTCGGCGGCGAGGTCGTCGGCCTGATCACCTATATGCGGACCGACGGCGTGCAGATGGCCGACGAGGCCATCACCCTGGCCCGCAGCGTCATCGGCGCCGAATTCGGCGACCGTTTCGTGCCCGAAAAACCGCGCAGCTATTCGGCCAAGGCCAAGAATGCGCAGGAAGCGCACGAGGCGGTGCGCCCGACCGATTTCCGCCGCCGCCCCGAAGACGTGCGCGGCCGCCTCGATCCCGACCAGTTCCGGCTGTACGAGCTGATCTGGAAGCGCGCGATCGCCAGCCAGATGGAATCGGCCGATTTCGAGCGCACCACGGTCGAGGTCACCGATGCGGCGGGCAAGCTCGGCCTGCGTGCCACCGGCTCGGTGCTGCTGTTCGCCGGCTTCCTCAAGCTCTACGAGGAAGGCGCCGACGATCGCGCCGGCGACGAGGATGCCAACCGCCTGCCCAAGCTGGCCGCCGGCGACAAGCTGACCCGCGAGGCGGTGCGGCCCGAGCAGCATTTCACCGAACCGCCGCCGCGCTATACCGAGGCCAGCCTGGTCAAGCGGCTGGAGGAACTCGGCATCGGCCGGCCGTCGACCTATGCCGCGATCCTGGAGGTGCTGCGCACCCGGGGTTACGCCCGGCTCGACCAGAAGCGCTTCATCCCCGAGGATGCCGGCCGCCTGGTCATCGCCTTCCTCAACAATTTCTTCGACCGCTACTTCACCTACGACTTCACCGCCCAGCTGGAAGAGCGGCTCGACGACATTTCGGGCCAGCGCGCCGACTGGAAGACGGTGCTGCGCGAATTCTGGCGCGATTTCGCCAAGCACGGCGTCGAGGAAGGCCCGGACGGCAAGTTGCTCGCGGTCGACGAGGCGATCAAGTTCATCGACGAGGCGATCGGCACGCGGTCGGAAACGCTGCGGGTCATCGACGAATATCTCGGGCCGCATTTCTTCCCCGTCCGCGAGGACGGGGCCGATCCGCGCACCTGCCCGACCTGCGGCGAAGGGCGGCTGGGCATCAAGCTCGGCCGCATGGGCGCCTTCATCGGCTGCTCGCGCTATCCCGAATGCCGCTATACCCGGCCGCTGCAGGTCGGTACCGGCGAGGCCGAATCGGGCATCGCCGCCGACGGCCCGGTCGAACTGGGCCCCGATCCCGGGACCGGCCAGATGATCACGCTGCGCAAGGGGCCGTTCGGCCACTACCTGCAGCTCGGCGAACCCGAGGGCAAGGAGAAGCCCAGGCGCGCCTCGATCCCGAAATCGAAGCCGCTGGAGGAAGTCGATCTCGCCTTCGCGCTGCGCATGCTGGCGCTGCCGCGCGAGGTCGGGGTGCATCCCGAAAGCGGCAAGGTGATCACCGCCGGCCAGGGGCGGTTCGGCCCGTTCCTGGAACATGACGGCAAGTATGTCCGCCTCGCCTCGGTCGACGAGGCGATCGAGATCGGGCTGAACCGCGCGGTCACGCTGATCGCCGAGGCCGCCGCCAAGCCCGGCCGCGGCCGCCAGGCCGGCCAGACGCCGCTGCGGGTGCTGGGCGACCACCCCGAGGGTGGCGCGGTCGAGGTGATGGCCGGCCGCTACGGTCCCTATGTCCGCTATGGCGGCGTCAACGCGACGCTGCCCAAGGAGATGGCGGCCGAGGCGATCACGCTGGAACAGGCGCTGCCGCTGCTGGCCGCGCGGGCCGGCGCCGCCAAGAAGCCGGCGGCGAAGAAGGCGGCCGCCAAGAAGACCGCGGCGAAGGCCGAGGGCGCCGAGGCCGCGCCGAAAAAGGCCGCGGCCAAGAAGGCGGCCCCGAAGAAGGCGGCCGCCAAGAAGGCTGCGACACCCAAGGCGAAGTCGGCGGCGTGACGGTCAAGCGCAAGGGAACCGCCCCGCTGCCGACCCGGCAGCAGCTGATCGACTATATCAAGGAGAACCCGGGCGCGGTCACCAAGCGCGAGATCGCCCGGGCCTTTCACATCGGGGCCGAGAACCGGATCTGGCTGAAGGCCGAGTTGAAGGCGCTGGAGGCCGAGGGGCTGGTCGATCGCGGCCATGGCCGCAGGCTGGCTCCGGCCGGCACGCTGCCGGAAATGTGCCTGGTCGACGTCGTCGACATCACGCTGGACGGCGAGCTGATCGCCCAGCCGGTCGACTGGCGCCACGAGGAGGCGGCGCCCCGCATCCTGCTGACCGACGATGGCCGCGATCTCGGCCGCATCGGCATCGGCGACCGCCTCTTGGCCCGCCTGCGCAAGTCCGGCACCAACGCCTATGACGGCCGGCTGATCCGGCTGGTCGAGGCCGCACCCGAGGCGATCGTCGGCATCTATCGCCGCGACAAGGGCGCCGCCCATGGCCGGCTGCGCCCGGCCGACCGGCGCAACAAGGACGAGTTCGTCGTCACCGACGCGCAGTCGGGCGGTGCCAAGCCGGGCGAGGTGGTGCTGGCCGAACGCGTGCCCGGTCGCGCCTTCGGCCTGCCCCATGCCCGCGTCAAGGAACGGCTCGGCCCGCTCGGCGATGCCCGCAGCCTCAGCCTGATCGCCGCCCATCAGCACGGCATCCGCCTGACCATGCCGGCCGAGGCGATCGCCGAGGCCGAGGCGGCCAAGCCGGTCCGCATCGGCAGCCGCGAGGATCTGCGCAAGGTCCCGCTGGTGACGATCGATCCGGAGGATGCGCGCGACCATGACGACGCGGTCTTCGCCGAACCCGACGACGATCCGAAGAATCCCGGCGGCTGGCACCTGATCGTCGCCATCGCCGACGTGGCCCACTACGTCCGGCCCGGCTCGGCCCTCGATATCGAGGCCCGCGCCCGCGGCAACTCGACCTACTTTCCCGACCGGGTCGTGCCGATGCTGCCCGACAAGCTGTCGGGCGACCTGTGCTCACTGCACGAGAATGTCGACCGGGCCTGCCTTGCCGCCCATATCTGGCTCGACGCCGACGGCAACAAGCTGCGCCAGCGTTTCGTGCGCGGGCTGATGCGCTCGTTCGGGTCGCTGACCTATGGCGAGGTGCAGGAAGCCATCGACGGCCGGCCCAACGAACGCTGCGCCCTGCTGATGGACAGCGTGATCCGCCCGCTCTACGGCGCCTATGCCGCGCTGTCGAAGGCGCGCGACCGGCGCGCGCCCCTCGACCTCGACCTGCCCGAGCGCAAGGTGATCATCGGCCGCGACGGTTTCATCGAGGAAATCCGCCTGCGCGAACGCTTCGACAGCCACCGGCTGATCGAGGACATGATGATCCTGGCCAACGTCGCCGCGGCCGAGGTGCTGGAGGCGACGCGCCAGCCCTGCATGTACCGCATCCACGAAGTGCCGGGGCAGGAGAAGCTCGACGCGCTGCGGGAGTTCCTCGACAGCCTCGACATCAGCTTCGCCAAGGGCCAGGTGCTGACGACGGCGGCGTTCAACCGGGTGCTGGCCCGTGCCCGCGAACTGCCGAACGGCCAGATGATCAACGAGGTCATCCTGCGCAGCCAGACCCAGGCCTATTACGGGCCCGAGAACCTCGGCCATTTCGGCCTCTCGCTGCGGTCCTACGCCCATTTCACCTCGCCGATCCGGCGCTATGCCGACGTGCTGGTCCATCGTGCGCTGATCACCGGCTGTAAGCTCGGCGACGGCGGGCTGTCGCAGGCCGACATCGACCAGTTCGAGCGCACCGCCGAGCGCATCTCGGTGGCCGAGCGCCGCTCGATGCAGGCCGAGCGCGACGCGGTCGACCGCTTCACCGCGGTCTACCTGGCCAACCGCGTCGGCGACAGCTTCATGGGGCGCATCTCCGGCGTCACCCGCTTCGGCCTGTTCATCAAGCTCGACCTGATCGGCGCCGACGGGCTGGTGCTGGCCGGCGAGATCGACGATGATTTCTACGTCCACGACGAAGTCGGCCACCAGCTGATCGGCCGCCAGAGCGGGCGCTGCTTCCGCTTGGGCGACCGGGTCGAGGTGCGGCTGACCGAGGCGGACGTGATCACGGGCGGCCTGCGGCTCGAACTGATCCGCGACCTCGACGAGGTCCGGGCCCGGGCCCCCAAACATCTGATGCGCGGCCGGGTCGGGCCGCGCGGGGGGCGCAAGCCCGCCCCCAAGCCGAAGAAGAACGTCAGGAAACGTCGATGAAGCGTCTGGCCTTGGCCGCCCTGCTCGCCCTGCTCCCGCTTCCGGGCCAGGCCTTCGACCTGGAAGCCCATCGCGGCGGCCGCGGGCTGATGCCCGAGAACAGCCTGCCGGCCTTCGCCAACGCGCTGTCGCTGGGCGTCACGACGCTCGAACTCGACACCGGCATGACCAAGGACGGGCATGTCGTCGTCGCCCATGACCGGCGGCTCAACCCCGCCTTCGCCCGCGACCCGGCCGGCGAATACGTGGCCCCGCCGCTGCCCCGCCTGCTCGACCTCACCCTCGACGAACTGCGCCAGTTCGACATCGGCCGGATCGACCCGAAATCGACCTATGCCAAGTCGTTTCCCGACCAGAAGGCGTTCGACGGCACGCGCTATCCGACGTTGCGCGAAGTCTTCGCGCTGGTGAAGAAGTCCGGCAACCAGACCGTGCGGTTCAACATCGAGACCAAGCTGTCGCCGCTCGACCCCGACGAGGCGCCGGCGCCCGAGGTCTTCGTCAAGGCGCTGCTCGCCGCCATCAAGGCCGAGGGGATGGAGCGGCGCGTCGCCATCCAGTCCTTCGACTGGCGCACGCTGAAGCTGGTGCAGGCCCAGGCGCCGGCGATCCCGACCGTCTACCTGACGCTGCAGCGCGGCCAGGGCGACAACATCCTGGCCGGCAAGCCCGGCCCCAGCCCGTGGACCGCGGGCCTCGACATCGCGTCGTTCTCCGGTTCGGTGCCCAAGATGATCCAGGCCGCCGGCGGCAAGATCTGGTCGCCGTTCTACAAGGACCTGACCGCCGACAGCCTGCGCGACGCCCATGCCCTGGGCCTCGAGGTCGTGGTCTGGACGGTCAACGATCCCGCCGAGATGAAGGCCCTGATCGACATGAAGGTCGACGGCATCATCACCGACTATCCCGACCGGCTGCGCGCCGTGATGGCCGAGAAGGGCCTGGCCCTGCCCTCGGCCACCGGCGTCTCGCCCTGACCGCGCCGGGGCAGGCATATCGTCCCATCGGATAAGCGCGGCAAAGCGGCGGGCCGTGACCGCCGTCACGTGCGCTGCGCGAGGCTTTGACACCGCCCGCCGTCTGGTCGAAGATCGCCGCGAACGGTCATCAACGCTCGTAGGGAGAGACCATGTCGCAGCGCGGTCGTCGTGTGAAAATTCTGTCAGCCATGCTTCCGGCCGGTGCGCTGGGCATGTCGATCGGCCTGGCCCAGGCGGCCGTGCCGGCGCAGCCGGCGACGCCGGGCCCGGGGCCCGACGATGCGGCCAATTCGGTCGCCAGCCGCCTCCAGACCATCCGCGACGACGTGTCGGCGGCGGCCGAGCATGCTGCGACCGGCGGCGTGACGGTCGAGCAGCAGGAAGACGGCACCCGGCTCGCCTGGTGGGGCAATGGCGGCTGGGGCAACGGCTGGCACAACGGCGGCTGGCACAACTGGGGCAATGGTTGGCATAACTGGGGTAACGGCTGGCACAACTGGGGCAACGGCTGGCACAATTGGTAAGCGCACCCCGCGCCGCCGCGGTTCACGGCATGCCTGTGCAATCAGATCACCCGGACCCCGCCACGCCGGCGGTGGAAATGGTCGTGGTGCAGCCGACGCCGTTCTGCAACATCGATTGCAGCTACTGCTACCTGCCCTCGCGCCATGACAAGCGGGTGATCGCCCAGGAAACCGTGGCGACGCTGTTCGAGAAGCTGTTCGCCTCGGGCTGGGCGCGACCGGAAGTGACGGTGGTCTGGCATGCCGGCGAACCGATGGTGCTGCCGGTCGCCTTCTACGACCAGGCCTTCGCGGCGATCGAGGCGATGCGACCGGCCCATGTCCGGATCAAGCATGCGTTCCAGACCAACGGCACGCTGATCACCCCGGCCTGGTGCGACTTCGTCAAGAAATGGGACGTAGGCCTCGGCGTCTCGGTCGATGGCCCGCGCGCGATCCACGATGCCAATCGCAAGACCCGGTCCGGCAAGGGAACCTTCGACCGCGTCATGGCGGGGCTGAAGCTGCTGCGCGAGCACGGCGTGCGTTTCCACGTCATCTCGGTACTGGGCCGGCAAAGCCTGGCCGACCCGCGCGGCATGCTCGACTTCTACCTCGACCAGGGGGTCGACCACGTCTGCTTCAATGTCGAGGAATCCGAGGGCGACCATGTCTCCGACCTGTTCGCCGCCGGCGACCTGCGGGCCCGCTTCCAGGATTTCCTGGGCGCGTTCTGGCACCTTGCCAGGGCATCGGGGAAGATCCACTTCCTGCGCGAGATCGACACGATGATCCCGCGGATCTTCCGCCCTTCGGAGATCGACATGCGCAACCCGCAGGTCGAACCGCTGGCGATGCTGAACGTCGACTGCCTGGGCAATGTCTCGAGCTTCTCGCCCGAACTGCTCGGCTATCAGAGCCAGGAATACGGCAACTTCCTGCTGGGCAACGTCAATACCGACACGTTCCGGCAGATCCGCGATGCGGCCTACGGCTCGGCGCTCTACCGGGATATCAGCACCGGTGTCGCGGCCTGCCGGCAATCCTGCGACTACTTCTCGATCTGCGGCGGCGGGGCGCCGGTCAACAAGCTGTCGGAAAACGGCAGCTTCGCCACCACCCGCACCGCCTATTGCACGCTGACGCAGATCGTGGCCACCGACCTTATCCTCGATTCCTTCGACCGGCTGGAACGGTCGTGGACCGAGGGTGCCCCCACCCCGCCGCCCGCGGCCGCCCAACGCGGCGCCGCGGCCGCGGTCTAGCCCCTTGGCGCTCCTGGAGGACGTGATGAAAAGACTGATTCTTGCTTCCGCGGTCGTGGCGGCGCTGGCGGCCGCGCCGGCCCTGGCCCAGTCGCAGGCCTCCCCGCCGCCGGGCCGCGGCCCGGGCGCCGGCTATCCGATTCCCGGCGCGCCCGCCGGGGCCACGGTGCCCGAATCGAGCGAGAAGGCGTGGCCGGTGCTGGCCGTCACCTCGGTCGAGATCCTGCGCTCGTCCAAGGGGACGCCGACCGACTATGTGCGGGTCACCGGCCTCGCCTCGTCCGGGGCCTGGACCTCGCCGCAGCTGGTCCCGCTGACCCGCGGCGCGCCAGCCGACGGCATCCTGGAGGTGATCCTGCTGGCCATTCCGCCCGCCGAATATGTCAAGGCGGAAGGGTTCATGCCGATGGACACCATCCTGCCGATCGGCAAGGACCATCCGTTCAAGGGCATCCGCGTCCGCTCGGCCACCAACGCGCTGACCCTGAAGACGCTGCCCGGCGCGGCCGAGACCAAGGGTCCCGAGGATTGCGGCACCTGCGTCGGCAAGTATTTCGTCGCCAAGGGGGCGTCCGCCCCCGCCGGCGTGCCCGCCGCCGACCAGCTGAAGGAGGAGGCGCTGCCGCCGCTGCTGCGGATCATCCGGCCGACCGACGGCATCCCGGTGCTCGACCCCAATCCGAACCGCCTGACCCTGGTGCTGTCCGAAGACGGCCGCATCGCCGACGCCGTCTGGGACTGACCGCGCCCGCGACTTCGAGGCCCGCTGCCGCCCGGCTGATGCGCGCCGGGCGGACGCTGCGGCCCGGCCTCCCCTGCCCAATGTGACAATTGTTTGAATCGCCGCGGCGCGCCTTTCTTCCGGCGTCAAGACGGGGTACAACCGCCCCGCTCCTTGAGCCTGGGCAAGGGTGAGGCATGATTGCAATCTATGGTTTCGCCGATGGCGGTCTGCGCAAGACCGAGTTCCTGGCAGACGGCAGCCTTCCCGACAACGTGGTCTGGATCGACCTGCTGGAACCGACCAAGCAGGAGGAACAGGTCGTCGAACAGGCCCTCGGCATCGAGGCGCCGACCCGCGAGGAGATGCAGGAGATCGAGATCTCCAGCCGCCTCTACCGCGAGGGCGACTCGCTCTACCTGACGGCCTCGATCCTCTATCACGCCGATACCGACCAGCCGGAGAACGCGGCGGTCACCTTCATCCGCAATCCGCGGGCGCTGGTCACGCTGCGCTATGCCGACCCCGCGTCGTTCCGCGTCTTCCCGCTGCGCGCCGCCCGCGCCCCGGACATGGCGGCAGCCCCCGACCTGGTGCTGATGGGCCTGTTGGAAACCATCACCGACCGCATGGCCGACGTGCTCGAACATACCGGCCTGGAATTCGACAGCCTGTCGAAGGAAGTGTTCCGCAAGCGCTCGATCGGCACCAAGGGCAAGCAGAAGAACACCGATCTCGAGGATGTGCTGATCAAGCTCGGCCGGATCGAGGATCTGACCAGCCGCTGCCAGGACACCCTGGTCTCGCTCTACCGCCTGACCTCGTTCTACGGCGCGCTGATCGCCGAGATGAAGGGCCACAAGGACCTCAAGACCCGGGTGAAGTCGATTTCGCGCGACCTGCAGTCGCTGCAGGACTATGCCAAGTCGGTCGCGCAGAAGGGCGGTTTCCTGCTCGACGCCTCATTGGGCTTGATCAACATCGAGCAGACCGCGATCATCAAGATCTTCTCGGTGGCGGCGATGGTGTTCCTGCCGCCCACCCTGATCGCCTCGATCTACGGCATGAACTTCGAGGCCATGCCGGAACTGAAATGGGAATACGGCTATTTCGTCGCCCTGATCCTGATGGTGCTGTCGGCCGTACTGCCCTACTGGTACTTCAAGCGACGCGGATGGATGTGACGGATACGCCTAAACCGAAAGCCCGCAAGGTCCGCGACAGCGCTACCCTGATCCTCCACCGCCCCGGCCGGTCCCATCCGGAAGTGCTGATGGGGCGGCGTGCCGAAACCTCCGGCCCCTGGGCCGGCATGTACGTCTTTCCCGGCGGCCGGGTCGAACCCGGCGACGGCCGGGTCCGTGCGGCAAGCGAGTTGATCCCGGAAGTCGGCGCCCGCCTCGACGTCAACGGCCGGCGCCGCGGCCGGGCGCTGGCGATGGCCGCGATCCGCGAAACCTTCGAGGAAACCGGCCTGCGGCTGGCCGCCGCCGATCCGCTGGCCGGCGCCCCGGTGGCGCCGCATTGGGCCGCGTTCTTCGAGGGCGGCCTTGCCCCCGATCTCGCCGGTATCGACTATGTCGTGCGGGCGGTGACGCCGGTCTCCCGGCCCGTGCGCTTCAATTCGCGCTTCCTGGTGGCCGATGGCAGCCGCGCGGTCGGCGAGCTCGGCGGTTCCGGCGAACTGGCCGACATCGCCTGGGTACCGCTGCCGGAAATCGCCGGGCTGAAGCTGCCCAACATCACCCGGCTGGTCTTCGACATGATCGCCGCCGCGATCCGCGGGCCGCGCATCGCCGGCGGCCCCGTGCAGGTCTGGACGATGCGCGGCGAACGCCGCATCGTTCGGCAGGAATGAGGGCGCCAGGAATGAGGGGCGTGCGGCCGCGCGACGCGGCCACCCTGGTCCTGCTGCGCGAGGGAACCGCCGGGCTCGAGGTGCTGATGGGCCGGCGTGTCGCCGCCCATCGCTTCATGCCCAACATGTACGTCTTTCCCGGCGGCCGGATCGATCCGGCCGATGCCAAGGCGCCGGTGTTGCGCGACCTCGCCCCCGACGTCGCCGCCCGGCTGGGCCGCCAGGCCCGCGCGATCGGCGTCGCCGCGATTCGGGAGACGCATGAGGAAACCGGCCTGGTGCTGGGCCGCGAGGTCGACGGCCGGGTCGAGGCCGATCTTTCCGGCCTCGACGTGCTCGCCCGGGCGATCACCCCGCCCGATAGCCCGATTCGCTTCCATGCCCGGTTCCTCGTCGCCCGGGCCGAAGGTGCGACCGGCACGCTGGGCGGTTCGGGCGAACTGGTCGAATTGGGGTTCCGCCCGCTCGACGAGGCATTGCGCCTGCCGCTGGCCGACATCACCGAATTCATCCTGCAGGATCTCGCGCGCGACGGCATCGGCCGGCGGCCGACCGTGAAGCTCTACAGCTACCGCCGCAACCGCCCGGTGATCCGCCACGGGTGACAGGCCGCCGTCGGCGGGATAGAAACGCCGTCCCGCAGCCGCCGGAGTACCAGTCGAATGGCCACGACGTCCGACTCGGCGCCGAGCCTCGATCCCGCCACCCGGCGCATCACCCTCGCCGCCGTCATCGCCTGCATCTCGGTCTTCGGCCTCACCTATGGCCTGACCGCGCCGCTGATCGCGTTGCTGATGGCCCGCCAGGGCGCCTCGGACGCCCTGATCGGCGTCAATTCGGCGATGCATGCGGTCGGGATTCTGGCCACGACCTTCAGCCTGCCGGCGCTTGCCGCCCGTTTCGGGCCACGGCGGCTGATCCTGTCGGCGCTGGCGCTGGCCATCGTCACCCTCGCGCTGATCGCCGCCCTGCCCAACATCTGGATCTGGTTCCCGCTGCGCATCGTGCTGGGCGCGGCGGTCAACGCCCTGTTCGTGCTGTCGGAGACCTGGATCAACCAGGTCGCCGACGACGCGACGCGCGGCCGGACGATGGCGATCTACACCTCCTCGCTGTCGCTCGGCTTCGCCATCGGCCCGACGATCCTGTCGATGTCGGGCATCGACGGCTGGCTGCCCTTCCTGATCGCCATGGCCCTGATCGCCGCGGCCGGGCTGACCATGTGGCCGTCGCGGGTGGTCGAGCCGCAGCTCGGCGCCGGCGGCCACAAGGTCCGCTGGCGCTACATGGCGCTGGCGCCGATCGCGATGGCGATCATGGTCCTGAACGCCTGTCTCGATTCGGCCGTCCTGTCGATGCTGCCGCTCTATGCGATCCAGCATGGCTGGTCCGAGGCGCGCGCGCCGCTTCTCGTCACCGCCTTCCTGGTCGGCTCGATCGTACTGCAATACCCGATCGGCTGGGCGGCCGACCGGCTGGGGCGGCGGCGGGTGATGCTGGTCTGCAGCGTCGCCGCCACGATTCTCGTCGCCGGCCACCCGCTGGTGATCGGCCATCCGACGGCCGCCATGGTGCTCGAATTCGCCTGGGGCGGCCTGTTCGTCGGCATCTACACGATCATGCTGGCCGTGGTCGGCGCCCGCTTCCAGGGCGGGCGGCTGGTGGCGGTCTACGCCCTGCTCAGCCTGATGTGGGGCGTCGGCGCGCTGCTCGGGCCGCTGACGGCGGGGGCGGCGATGCAGGCCCTGCCGCCGCACGGCCTGGCGATCTACATGGCAGCCGCCAGCCTGGGTTTCACCGTCTTCCTGTGGCAAAGCCGCTCTGCGGCTTGACTCCTGGGCGAAACTGGCTATGTTCCGCACCTCGAATTCGACCTTTGGCGCCGGAGACTTAAGTTATGGCGAAGCCGACCACCCTGAAGATCAAACTGCTGAGCAGCGCCGGCACTGGTTACTTCTATGTCACCAAGAAGAACCCCCGCGCCAAGGCTGAGAAGATGTCCTTGAACAAGTACGACCCGATCGTGCGCAAGCATGTCGAGTTCAAGGAAACCAAGATCAAGTAAGATCGGGCACCCGATCGTCTGCGACAAAGGCCCGGGTTCGCCCGGGCCTTTTGGCGTTACTGCGGCATCGGCCGACCGCTACCGCCGTGCCTTGGCCGCCACCAGCGCATCGTGGGCGCGGGCGACCAGCTTGCCCGCATCGTCGCCGGCCAGGGCGACGCCGAGACCGATCGACGCGCTCAGCGAAATCGGCGACTTGGCCCCGTGCGGCCGCGCCGGCTCGCCCGACAGCACCGCGTTCAGGCGCATGGCGACCCGTTCGGCGATGTTGCCGTCGACGTCCGACAGGAGAATCGCGAAGGTCTCGCCGCCATAACGGCAGGCCAGGTCGAAGCCGCGCAGGTTGCGCTGCAGCCGCAGGGCGCAATCGCGCAGCACCTGGTCGCCGGCGGCAAAGCCATGCTCGCGATTCAGCGCGGCGAAGTGATCCAGGTCGATCAGGATCAGCGCGGTACGCATCGCCTCGTCTTGGCTGCGGATCAGCATCTGGTCGAGATGGGCGTGCAGATAGCGCCGGCTGTACAGGCCGGTCAGCGGATCGGTGACGCTGAGCGACAAGGATGTCATCAACCGATGGCGCAGCCGGTCGTGATAGCGCTTGCGCCGGATCTGGGCGCGGGCGCGGGCAGCCATCTCGTTGCGATCGACCGGCCGCAGCAGGTAGTCGTTGACGCCCAGTTCCAGCGCGCGGGCAACCCGCTGCTGCTCGCCCGGCTCGGCCAGCACGATGATCGGGGTGAAGCGCGTCAGTTCCGATTGGCGCAGCCGGGCGCACAGTGCCACCGCCTTGTCGTCGGCGAGATCGAGGCTGACGACGACGATGTCGAAATCCTCCGACGCGGCGAGGTCGAGGGCGGCAGGCACCGCATCGACCAGCCGCACATGGCCGGCGATGGTCGCCAGCATCGCGGTCAGCGCCACCGCTTCGTCCCGCCGATCCTCGACCAGCAGCAGACGGGCGCCGCCCAGGCTTTCGGCCTCGTCGTAGACCAGCGGCTGCAACGCGCCGAACGAGGCGATGGTCCGTTCGCGCAGGCGCAGTTCGTCGGCCATCCGCTTCAGCCGGATCAGGGCGCGGACGCGGGCGAACAGCGCGACGTCCTCGACCGGCTTGGTCAGGAAATCGTCCGCCCCGGCCTCCAGCCCGCGCACCCGCTCGCCGGGATCGGACAGCGCGGTCAGCATCACCACCGGGATATGCGCGGTTTCGGGCTGCGCCTTCAGCCGCCGGCACACCTCGAACCCGTCGAAATCGCCGATCCCGGCGTCGAGCAGGACGAGGTCGGGGCGCTGGCTGCGCGCAAGCTCGATCGCCTCCTGGCCGGTACGGGCGGCCAGCACGTTGAAATATTCGCTGGCAAGGCTTGCCTCGAGCAGCCGCCGGTTGCGCGCGATGCCGTCGACGACAAGGATCCGGCCGGCCACCGGTCAGCCCCGGTCAGCCGAGGAAGCGGCGCACCGTCTCGATGAATTCGGTGACCGAGATCGGCTTGGCGATATAGGCCTCGCAGCCGCCGTCGCGCATCTTCTCGGCATCGCCCTTCATCGCGAAGGCGGTGACGGCGATGACCGGAATGGCCCGCAGGTTCTCGTCTTCCTTGATCCACTTGGTCACTTCGAGGCCGGAAACCTCGGGCAGCTGGATATCCATCAGGATCAGGTCGGGCCGCTGCTCGCGGGCGAGCTTGAGGGCTTCCATGCCGTCCTTGGTCTGGATCGTCTTGTAGCCGTGGGCATCGAGCAGGTCATGAAACAGCTTCATGTTCAGCTCGTTGTCCTCGACGATCAGGACGGTTTTGCTCATGAAGGGCGCCCCCTGGATAATCTTCCGCGAGCGACCCCACCGCCGCCGGGCTTGATTAGTAGCATCGCCGGGGCGACCGGCCAAGTGCGCCAGGATAAAGCCAGCCGGCTCAACGGGCTTGCCTTCGCGGCCGGTTTGGCGTGGATTGGGCGGATGCAGCGCGAACAGGCCGAAACCCTGGCCCTCCAGGCCCTGACCTGGCTGGCCTCCGACCCCGACCGCCTCGGCGGCTTCATGGCCGCGAGCGGCCTGGGGCCGACCGACCTGCGGGCCGGCGCCGCCGATCCGCAATTCCTGGCTGGCATCCTCGACTACCTGCTGGGCGACGAGACGGCGCTGACCGCCTTCGCCGACTGGGCCGGCATCGAGCCGACCGAACCCGCCATTGCCCGCCGCGCCCTGCCCGGCGCGGCCCCCGAATACTGAACGGAAGCATCGAGCCATGGATGCCGGCCTGGAAAACCCGCTGGACGCGCAACTCGCCCGGCTGTCGCTGGCGCCGGGCCGCCCCCTGGTCGTCGTCGATGCCGACGAAGTGCTGTTCCATTTCATGCAGGGGTTCGAGCAGTACCTGGAAACCCAGGGCTGTGCCATCGCGCTGACCTCCTTCGCGCTGGTCGGCAATATCCGGCGTGTCGCCGACGACAGCGCCCTGGCGCAGGCCGAGGTCGCGGCGCTGCTGGCCGGATTCTTCGTCGATCATACCGAAACGCTGGCGCCGGTGCCGGGCGCGGCCGAGGCGCTGGCCGAACTGAGCGAACGGATGCAGGTCGTCGTGCTGTCGAACCTGCCGCTGGCCCAGGCCCCGGCGCGGGGCCGGGCGCTGCAGGCGGCCGGCATGGACTACCCGATCATTGCCAATACCGGCTCGAAGGGCGGCGCGGTCCGTCGCCTGAAGGAGATGGCGGAGGCACCGGTCGCCTTCGTCGACGATATCCCCACCCATCACGGCTCGGTCCGCCGCGCGGTGCCGGATGCCTATTGCGTCCAGTTCGTCGCGGATCCGCGGCTGGCGGCACTGGTTCCCCGGGCACCGGAAAGCGACCTCTTCGCCGCCGACTGGTCCGAGATCCGCGACGGCATCAGCCGCCGGCTGGGCTAAACCTGGCCAGCCCGGCAACCGCCACTTCCGCGAGATAGTCCAGCATCGCGCGCACCCTCGGCATGGCCGCCAGGTCGCGATGGCTGACCAGCCAAAGGTCCTGGGCCGGCGGATCGGCCGCAATCGGCACGAGGCGCGGATCGCCGGCGGCGATCAGCTGCGGCAGCAGCGCGATCCCGCTGCCGGCCGCCGCCGCCGCCGCCCGGGCCGACGCGCTGTTCGAACGCATCGCCACCGCGGCCGCATAGGCCCGGGCGCGCAGCCATGGCACCTGCGGGATCACCGTGTAATCGACCGGCCAGTCGATCAGGTCATGGCCGGCGAAGCCGTCGGCCGCCTGGGGCAGGCCGCGCGCCGCCAGATAGGCCGCCGAGGCATAGAGGCCGTAACCGACCGCGCCGAGGCGGCGCAGCTTCAGATCGCCCTGCAGCGGCCGGCTGAGGCGCAGGGCAATATCGGCCTCGCGCCGGCCGAGGTCGAACAGGCGGATGTCGGTGGCGATCTCGACGGATATGCCGGGATGGCGGCGGCGGAACGCCGGCAGCGCCGGGGCCACGAGGCCGGCGGCGACGGCCTCGGTCGCGGTGATGACCACACTGCCCGACAGGCCGCGATCCTCGGGCGACAGGCTCAGAGCGACGGCGCGGACCTCGGCATCCATCCGCCGCGCCAGGGCGATCAGCTTCTCGCCGGCCGGCGTCGGGTCGAGGCCGCGGCGGCTGCGATGGAACAGCCGGCAGCGCAGATGCGCCTCGACCGCGTCGAGACGCCGGGTGATCGTCGCCGGGTCGACCTGCAGCGCCTTGCCGGCACGCGACAGCCCGCCGGCATCGGCCACCGCCAGGACGAAACGAAGGTGATCCCAGTCCATCCCTGCCCTACCCGAATTCGCGCGGCACCGTTGCCGCATCCCTGCCGGTTCCCTCGGCCGCGCGCAGACGGCACATCGTGCCTGCAACCATCGCCGAAGGAAGCCCCCGATGACCAGCGCCTTGATGCCGACCTATGCCCGCGCCGCCCAGTCCTTCGCCCGTGGCGAGGGCGCCTGGCTGATCGACCGCGACGGGCGACGCTTCCTCGATTTCGCCGCCGGCATCGCCGTCTGCGCGCTGGGCCACGCCCATCCCCGGCTGGTCGAGGCGCTGACCGAGCAGGCGGGACGGCTGTGGCATTGCTCGAACCTGTTCGAGGTGCCCGAGCAGGAAGCCGTCGCCGCGCGGCTGGTCGCGGCAAGCTTCGCCGACGTCGTCTTCTTCGGCAATTCCGGGGCCGAGGCCAACGAATGCGCGATCAAGCTGGCCCGCCGGCACCATGCGATGGCCGGGCGGCCCGAACGGTGGCGCATCCTGGCCTTCGAAGGCTCGTTCCACGGGCGCACGCTGGGCACGCTGGCGGCCGCCGGCAATCCGAAGAACCTGCTGGGCTTCGGCCCGCCGGTCTCGGGTTTCGACCAGGTGGCCTTCGGCGATCTCGCGGCCGCCGCCGCCCGCATCGGCCCCGAGACCGCCGCGATCCTGGTCGAACCGATCCAGGGCGACGGCGGCATCCGCGTGCCGCCGCCGGGCTACCTTCAGGGCTTGCGCGACCTGGCCGACCGCCACGGCATCCTCCTGATGTTCGACGAGATCCAGACCGGCATCGGCCGCACCGGCCGGATGTTCGCCTACCAGCAGGCCGGGGTCGTGCCCGACGTCATGGCGCTGGCCAAGGGCCTCGGCGGCGGCTTTCCGGTCGGGGCCTGCCTTGCCACCGCCAGGGCCGCGGCGGGCATGACCGCGGGCAGCCACGCCTCGACCTTCGGCGGCAACCTGCTGGCGATGAGCGTGGCGGCCGCGGTGCTCGACACCGTCGGCACGACGGATTTCCTGGCCGAGGTCGAGCGTCGCGGCGCCCGGCTCGCCGCCGGGCTCGATGAGCTGGTGGCGCGCCACGGCGCGGTGTTCGAAGCCCGCCGCGGCACCGGCCTGATGCAGGGCCTGCGCTGCCGCGGCGACCAGCCGGGCATGGTGGCCAGGCTGCGCGCGCACGGGCTGATCGTCGCCCCGGCCCAGGACAACGTCATCCGCCTGTTGCCGCCGCTGATCGTCGGCCCCGCCGAAATCGATGCCGCCCTGGCGATGCTGGACCGCGCGGCGGCAACCGGCTGACCGCCGCCGGCGGGACGGTCGCGGCCGGCCGCGACCGTCCCCGGCGATCAGGCCTCCACCAGCAGCACATGCCGCTTGCGGCCGAACGACAGCCACAGCGGCGTGGCCGCCGGCTGCACCACCGCCGTCTCGTCACCGACGATGACGTCGCCCAGCCTGACCCCGCCGCCGCGGACCGCCCGCCGGGCCTCGCCGCGCGAGGCGGCGAGGCCGCCGGCCACCAGCAGGTCGATGACCTGCGCGCCCGGGGTGACGACAAGGCGCGGCAGATCGGCCCCGGCGCCGCCACCCTCGAAGATCGCCCGGGCGGTTTCCGCGGCGCTCGCCGCCGCCTCGCGGCCATGGGCCAGCGCGGTCGCCTCGTCGGCCAGGCGCTTCTTCGCCTCGTTCAGTTCGGCCCCCTGCAGCATTTCCAGCCGCGCGATCTCGGCCAGTGGCAGGTCGGTGAACAGCCGCAGGAACCGGCCGACATCGGCATCGGCGCAATCGCGCCAGAATTGCCAGAAATCGTAGGGACTGAGGCGTTCTGCATTCAGCCACAAGGCGCCGGCGGCGGTCTTGCCCATCTTGGCGCCCGCCGCGTTGGTCAGGAGCGGCGTGGTCAGTCCGTGCAATTCGCGGCCATCGACACGACGTGCCAGTTCCACGCCGTTGACGATGTTGCCCCACTGGTCCGATCCGCCCATCTGCAGCACGCAGCCATGGCGGCGCGACAGTTCCAGGAAGTCGTAGGCCTGCAGGATCATGTAGTTGAATTCCAGGAACGACAGCGTCTGCTCGCGCTCCAGCCGCAGCCGCACGCTGTCGAACGACAGCATCCGGTTGACCGAGAAATGCCGGCCGACATCGCGCAGGAACGGGATGTAGGCCAGCCGGTCCAGCCAGTCGGCATTGTCGACCATGATCGCGTCGGTCGGGCCGTCGCCGAACACGAGGTAGCGGCCGAACACCTCGCGGATGCCGGCGATGTTGCGGGCGATCGCGGCATCGTCCAGCAGCGGCCGGCCCTGGTCGCGGAAACTGGGGTCGCCGATCCGGGTGGTGCCGCCGCCGATCAGCACGATCGGCTTGTGGCCGCAGCGCTGCAGCCAGCGGAGCGACATGATCGACAGGAGATGGCCGACATGCAGCGAATCCGCCGTCGCATCGAAACCGACATAGGCGGGCACGACCCCGCCTGCCAACACCGCATCGAGGGCGCCGGCATCGGTCAGCTGGTGGATGAAGCCGCGCCCGGCCAGCGTGCGCAGCAGCTCGGACCGGCAGTCTTGGGCGATCAGATCGAGGGAAGTCATGGTGCAGGTCTCCGTTCTGGGGCCGCTTCGGGCCGGAGACCGCCTGTCTGTTCGAACATCGCCACCGACCGTGGCGGCGTCTGTTCGTTCAGGTCATGACCGAGACACGCCGCCCTATGGGGACGACGTATAAAACACGCAGGATTGGATCAGGGCGCGGGTCATGGCGCGCACCCTAGCCAGCCGGCCGGCGCCCGTCAACCGCGCCGAGGCGGATTCCCTGGGATTCGGCCGAGCGGACGCCCGGCTTGACACCCAGCCGGGCGCTTGCCAGTGTCCCCCCGCCATGACCCCAAGCCCTGCCCGCCGCGACTGGCTCGTCGACCTCGCGCTGCTTACCCTGCTGATCGGCGCCCTGTTCTATCTCGGCCTCGGCGGCCGCGCCCTGTCGGTGACGAGCGAGGCGCGCTACGCCGAATTGCCGCGCGAAATGCTGCTGTCCGGCGACTGGGTCACGCCGAGGCTGAACGGCGTCAAATATTTCGAGAAGCCGCCGCTGTTCTACTGGGTCCAGGCCGGGGTCTACGGCCTGTTCGGCTATGGCAGCGAATTCGTCGTGCGGGCGGCAACCGCCTTCGTCTCGCTGCTCTGCGCGCTGATGACCTATGCCGCCGGCCGGGTGCTCTACGGCCGGCTTGCCGGGATCTTCGCCGCCGCGATGCTCTCGACCGGGCTGCTCTATTTCGGGCTCAGCCGTGTCGTCCTGCTCGACATGCCGGTCGCACTGTTCCTGGCCGCGACCCTGTTCTGCTTCATCCTGGGCGTCCATGCCGGGCCGGGCCGGGCGCGAAGCCTCTACTTCTACGCCATGTATGTCGCGGCCGCCGGCGCGGTGCTGACCAAGGGCCTGATCGGCATGCTGCTGCCGGGCCTGGTGGTGCTGGTCTGGCTGGCGCTGACCGGGCGCTGGTCGCTATTGAAGGAAGCGCGCCTCGTCACCGGGACCATCCTGTTCCTGGCCCTGGCCGCGCCGTGGCACATCCTGGCGGCCGAGCGCAACCACGACTTCCTGCGCTTCTACTTCATCCACGAGCATTTCCAGCGTTTCACCACGACGGTGCACAACCGCTATCAGCCGCCGTGGTTCTTCGTCGTTGCCATCATCGGCGGCTGGCTGCCCTGGACGCTGTTCATGGCCCAGGCGACGCTGCACAGCCTGCAGGGCTTCTGGGCGCGGCGCCGCGCCGACGGGATCGAGCTGTTCCTGGTCCTGTGGATCGTCCTGATCACGCTGTTCTTCTCGATCTCGGACTCCAAGCTGATCCCCTACATCATGCCGGTCTTCCCGGCGATCGCGCTGTTCTTCGGCCGCTACTTCGCCGACGCCTGGAACGGCGTGGCGGTGCGCGGATTCCGTCCGGCGATGCTGGCCCTGACGGTCCTGTTCTTGCCGCTGATGGCGACGCCGTTCGTGCTGAAGCTGGTGGCCGACGGCAAGCTCGGCGCCACGCTCAACGATGCCGGCAGCGCGCTGTGGTGGTTCACCGCCGCGATGGCCCTGGCCTTTGTCGCGATGGTCTGGGCGATCCGCCAGGCCGACCGGCGGCGGGAGATCGTCGCGGCCCTGGCCGGGGCGGCGCTGATCTGCCTCAGCGGCAACCACATCGCCAACCAGTATCGCGACGATTCCATCAAGTCGCTGGCACTGATGGTCAAGCCCGAGCTGACGCCGGAAACCGAGGTGGTTTCCTACAAGCACTACTTCCAGGACCTGCCCTTCTACCTCGACCGGACCGTGACCGTCGTCGACTGGCTGGGCGAGCTCGAGTTCGGCACCAATGCCGAGGAAATGCCCAAGCGCTGGATGATCGACAGCGCGGAATTCTGGAAGCGTTTCGCCGGTACCGACCCGATGGTCGTCTACATGCGGCGCGAAACCTGGGAAGGCGAGATGCAGAAAAGCCCGCTGCGCGACCGCATGGTGCTGATCGGCGCCACCCGGCGCAACGCCGTCATCGCCAACCAGCCGCTGAAAAAGCAGGATTGAGATGGCGAAATACATTCCGCTGATCATGGTCGGCGTTCTGCTGAACGCCGCCGCCCAGCTCTTGCTCAAGGCCGGCATGAACCGGATCGGCCATTTCGACTTCTCGGCCGCCAACCTCGTGCCGATCGGCTGGAAGGTCGCGACCAACCCGCCGGTCATCGCCGGCCTGGCCTGCTATGTGGTGTCGGTGGTGGTCTGGCTGCTGGCCCTGTCGCGGGTCGACGTGTCCTACGCCTATCCGATGCTGTCGGTCGGCTACATCGTCAACGCGATCGCCGCCTGGTATCTGTTCGGCGAGGTGCTGTCGCCGATGAAGCTGGCCGGCATCTTCGTCATCATCCTCGGCGTCTTCCTCATTTCGCGCGGGTAACCCGATGTCCTTCCTGCCCTTCGCCAAGCCCTCCATCGATGCGGCGACGATCGCCGAAGTCACCGCGGTGCTGCAATCCGGCTGGCTGACCACGGGTCCGCGGGTCAAGCAGTTCGAGGAGATGCTGCAGGCCGCCTGCGGCGGCCGCCGCGCCCTGGCGCTGAATTCGGCGACCGCAGGCCTGCATGTCGCCCTGCTCGCCCTCGACCTTCAGCCGGGCGACGAGGTGATCACGACGCCACTGACCTTCGTCGCCTCGCTCAACACGATCGTGCAGGCCGGCGGCCGCCCGGTGCTGGTCGACATCGACCGCGCAACCCTCAACATCGATATCGACAAGGTCGCCGCCGCGATCACGCCGAAGACGCGGGCGGTGATGCCGGTGCATTTCGCCGGCCTCTCGGTCGATCTCGACCCGCTCTATGCGCTCGCCGACAAACACGGCCTGCGCATAATCGAGGATGCCGCCCATTCGATCGGCACCGGCTACAAGGGCCGCGCGATCGGCAGCTTCGGCGACATCCAGGTCTTCTCGTTCCACCCCAACAAGAACATCACCACCGGCGAAGGCGGCGCGGTGGTGACCGACGATCCCAAGGTGATCAAGGCGATCGAGCGGCTGCGCTTCCACGGCATCGACCGCGATGCCTTCAACCGCTTCTCCAAGCAGGGCAGCCAGACCTACGACGTCGTCACGCCCGGCTTCAAATACAACATGCTCGACCTGCAGGCCGCGATCGGCCTGCATCAGCTGCCCCAGCTCGACGTCTTCATCGAGAAGCGCGCCGCGCTGGCCGAGCGTTACCGGCGGCTGCTCGCCGACTGGCCGCAACTCGACCTGCCCGGCAGCCCCGCCTATGAGAACCGTCATGCCTGGCATCTGTTCACGCCGCGGCTGACCGCTGCCGCCCATGTCGACCGCGACGGCTTCATCAACCGGATGAAGGAACACGACATCGGCATCGGGCTGCACTACACCGCCGCCCACCTGTTTTCCTACTACCAGGAAAGCTTCGGCTACCGCCCCGGCGATTTCCCCCATGCCGAGGCCGCCGGCAATGCGATCGTCAGCCTGCCGCTGTTTCCCGACATGACCGAGGAACAGCAGGACCGCGTGATCGCCGCGATGGCCGCCGTCCTCGGCCGGAACTGAGCCGATGACCGCCGCGCCCTGGCTCAGCGTCGTCATCCCGGTCTATAACGAGGCCGAGAATCTCGAGCATCTGTCGCGCCGGCTGATGCCGGTGCTGGATGGCCTGCGCCGCCCCTACGAGGTCGTGTTCTGCAACGACGGCAGCCGCGACCGGTCGGGCGCCATTCTCAAGCGGCTGCACGAGGAGCGGCCGGACGCCGTCGTCGTCGTCGAGATGCATCGCAATTTCGGTCAGCATGCCGCGATCATGGCCGGCTTTGCCGAGGCACGCGGCGAGGTCGTCCTGACGCTCGACGCCGACCTGCAGAACCCGCCGGAGGAAATTCCCAAGCTGCTGGCCGCGGTCGAGGCCGGGCACGACGTCGTCGGCTCGTATCGCCGGGCGCGCCAGGACACCACCTGGCGCCATTGGGCATCCAAGGCGATCAATTTCATCCGTGCCCGCATCACCCATATCGAGATGCGCGACCACGGCTGCATGCTGCGCGCCTACCGGCGCGAGATCGTGCGCGAGATCGTCGCCGCCCGCGAAGGCTCGACCTATATTCCCGCCCTCGCCCAGTATTTCGCCGCCAACCCGACCGAAGTCGAGGTCGAACATGCGGCGCGCGCGGCCGGCGAGTCCAAGTACAATCTCTACAAGCTGATCCGCCTGAACTTCGACCTGATGACCGGCTTCAGCCTGGTCCCGCTGCAGATGTTCACGATCACCGGCATGGTCGTGTCGGTGCTGTCGACGCTGCTGGTGGTCTACCTCGCCCTGCGCCGGCTGATCGTCGGGCCGGAGGCCGAGGGCGTCTTCACCCTGTTCGGCATCCTGTTCCTGCTGCTCGGCGTCGTCATCACCGGGCTCGGCATCATCGGCGAATATGTCGGCCGCATCTTCCAGGAGGTACGGCGCCGGCCCGGCTACATCGTGCGCTCGGTGGCGCGCGGCAATCCGTCCGACGGCGGCATCGCGCTGTTTGCCTATTCCGACGTCGGCTACGAAGTGCTCGACCGGCTGATCGCGCGGGGCGAGCGCATTGCCTGCGTCTTCACGCACGAGGACGACCCGGGCGAGGTCAAATGGTTCCGCTCGGTCGCCCAACGGGCCCAGGAGGCCGGCATCAAGGTCGTCAAGGGCGACGCCATCACGCTGGACGAATTCGATGCCGCGCTGGGCGGTGCCCGGCCCGAACTGATCGTCTCGGCCTATTACCGGCGGATGATCCCGAAGGCCGTGCTGGCCCGCGCGATCAAGGCGGCGGTCAACCTGCACGGCTCGCTGCTGCCGAAGTATCGCGGCCGTGCCCCGGTCAACTGGGCGATCCTGTCGGGCGAGACCGAGACCGGCATCACCCTGCACCACATGACCGGCCGCGCCGATGCCGGCGACATCGTCGACCAGGAAACCGTCGCGATCGGCCCCGACGATACCGCGGCCGAGGTGATGGCCCGCATCACCGCGGCCGCCGGCCGGGTGATCGAGCGCCGCATCGCCGAACTGCAGGCGGGCACGGCCCCGCGCATCCCGCAGGACGACGCGGCCGCAACCGTGATGCCCGGGCGCAAGCCCGAGGATGGCCGCATCGACTGGCACAGGCCGGCCCGCGCCGTGCACGATCTCGTGCGCGCCGTGACCCGGCCCTATCCCGGCGCCTTCAGCGACCGTGCCGATGGCCGCCGGGTGACGGTGTGGCAGACCGGCGTGATCGAAGGACAGACCGGCGAGGCCGGCACGGTCCTCGCGCTCGACCCGATGGTCGTGGCCTGCGGCAGCGGCGCGGTGACGCTGATCGACGCCGAGGGGATCGAGGGGCTGCAGCCCGGCGACCGGCTGGCCGGCTGACCGCCGGATGACCCGCGCGCTGGTGGTGCTGGTCGGCATCCTCTGGGGATGCAACTGGCCCGCCGGCAAGCTGGCGCTGGGCGAGATCACGCCCTGGGCTTTCCGCCTGCTGGGACTGGCGCTCGGCACCGCCGCGCTGGCCGGGCTTGCCGCCATCCGCGGCACCCCGATCACCCTGCCGCGGGGCCGGGCGGCCGGCCATCTCGCCGTCGCGGGCCTGCTCAACATCGCGGGTTTCAACCTGTTCGCGGCCTTTGCCCAGCTGGGCGCCGCCACGTCACGCGTCGCGGTCATCGCCTACACGATGCCGATCTGGGCGGCGCTGTTCTCGCGGCTGGCCCTGGGCGACCGCCTGAACCTGCCCAAGCTGCTCGGCCTCGGCCTCGGCGCCGCCGGGCTTGCCGCGCTGATCGTGCCGTTCGTGACGACGGGCATCCCGATCGGCATGCTCTACGCCCTGGCCGCGGCGGTCACCTGGGCGGCCGGCACGGTCTATGTGAAATGGGCCGGGCTGAACGGCGACCCGGTCAACCTGACCTTCTGGCAATTCGCCGTCGGCACCGCGGCGGTGGCAGTCGGCCTGGTGCTGTTCGAGCCGGCGCCCCATCTTTGGCCGCTGCATTGGCCGGCGCTGCTCGGCGCTGCCTACAACGTCGTCTTCGGCATGACGCTCGCCTATGTCATCTGGTTCGAGATCGTCGGCCGGCTGACGCCGACCACCGCCTCGCTCGGCGTCCTGCTGGCGCCGGTGATCGGGGTGGCCGGTTCGCTGCTGGTGCTGGGCGACCGGCCGACGGCCACCGACATCGCCGGCTTCCTGCTGGTGCTCGCGGCGGCTGGCTGCGCCCTGCTGCTGCCGGATATCAGCTGGCGGACTCGCCGATGATCCTGGAAAAACTAGAACATTTCATGCACATTCCGGGCAAACGCCCGGAGGAACCCGATGATCGACGACCGCCCCCGCTGCACCTGGCCAGGCAATAGCGATCCCGTCTATGTCGCCTACCACGACACCGAATGGGGCGTGCCCGAGCGTGACCACCGCGCGCTGTTCGAGAAGCTGATCCTCGACGGGTTCCAGGCCGGGCTGTCGTGGATCACGATCCTGCGCAAGCGCGAGAATTTCCGCCGTGCCTTCGACGGCTTCGTCCCCGAGACGATCGCCCGCTATACGCCCGGGAAGGTCGAGGCCCTGATGCAGGATGCGGGCATCGTGCGCAACCGGGCCAAGATCCTCGGCACGATCGACGGGGCGCGGGCCTATCTCGACATCATGCAGCGCCCAGGCGGCTTCTCGGGCTTCATCTGGCAGTTCACCGGCGGCGAGGTGCTGCATAACCGCTGGGCCACGACGGCCGAGGTGCCGACCGAAAGCGCGGAAAGCCGGGCCATGGCCAAGGCCCTGAAGGCCGAGGGCTTCCGTTTCTGCGGCCCGACGATCACCTATGCCTTCATGCAGGCGGTCGGCATCGTCAACGACCACCTGGAGACGTGTTTTCGCCATCGCGAACTCGGCCCACCAGCGCCCAGGCGCAGAAGACCGTAAGGGCCGCCCCCATCATCACCAGGCCCAGCTCGACCGCGTGACCCTGGGCGAACAGGATGACCGCGATCGTGCCGATCGAACCGCCGCTCATCTGGATGAAGCCGGAAAGCGCCGCGGCGGCACCCGCGATGCCGGGATGCCGGCTGATGCCGCGCACCCCGGCACCGGGCATGGTCAGGCCGTTGCCGACACCGACGCAATACATCAGTGGAAAATAAGCCCAGGGCGACATCGCCCCGAGGATCCAGGCGCTGAGCGTCATCGCCGACGTCGCCAGCACCAGGAAGGTCGCCCCGACCCCCATCAGCCGGTGCAGCCGGACATGCCGGGCCAGGCGGTTGACGAGGAACGAGCCGGTCATGAAACCCAGCGGCGGCGCCGCCGCCAGCCAGCCGAACAGCGCGGGGTTCATGCCGCCCTGCCCGACCAGCAGCGGCGCCCCGCCCGCCGTATGGGCATAAAAGACCCCGGACGAGCCCGCCGTCATCACCGTGAACAGGATGAACACCGGATCCCTGACCAGCCGCCAGTACGAGCTGGCCGAGGCGGCCAGCAGGTTGCCGGCGGATTTCTGCCGGACGGTCTCGGGGATGCGGAGCACCACCATCGCGGCAAGAAAGGCCGCCAGCCCGCCGACGAACCAGAAGCAGGACCGCCAGCCGAGCCAGACTTCGAGCTGGCCACCGATCACCGGCGCGACCGCCGGGGCCAGCGCGATCGACATCGCCATGATCGAGACGGCCGCGGTGAGCCGCGGCCCCTCGTAGAGATCGCGCACCATCGCCCGCGCCACCACCGGCCCGGCACAGCTGCCCAGCGCCTGGACGATGCGCGCGATCAGCAGCACCTCGATCGACGGGGCCAGGGCACAGACGACCGAGGCGAGCGCGGTGACGACCAGCCCGACGATCAGCACGATGCGCCGGCCGTAGCGGTCGGCCAGCGGTCCGATGACCAACTGACCCAGCGCGAAGGCGAAGAGATAGACGGTGAAGGTGGCCTGGACGCGGTCTTCCGAGACGCCGAGGCCGGCGACGATCGATGGCAACGACGGCGCATAGATCGCCGAGGCGAGGATGCCGATGCCGGCACCGCCGGCCAGGATCGGGACGAGCGCGCGACCGGCGGTCGGCGGCGGCGTCACGCCTCGCGTCCCAGCACCCCCATCAGCTCGCGCCATTCGCGGGCGCTGAGGCCGGAATCGGGCTGGGTGACGGTTTCGCCGGCCAGCAGGCGGCGGACCACCTTGATGCCGGTAGCCGAGAGGCTGGCACCATGCATGCGGTACTCGCTGAACGCCTCGAACGACAGCGGCACCCAGCGTTTCGTCACGTCGAGCATCGCGTCGGCATAGGCGCGGATCTCGTACTGGGCATGGGCATCGGCCCGCAGCGACAGGAAGTTCAGAAGATTGAGCAGGTCGATCTTCCAGTACCACTGCGTGTAGTAGTTCAAGGTCAGGTTCATCCGCGCCAGCTCGCGCGCCAGGCCCGAGCGGTCGGCGTCGAGCGGCTGGCCGGCCTCGTCGACGTTCAGCATCTCCTCGTACGAGCTGTAGGCCTGCTCGGCATCGCGGCGCAGCAGGAACAGCACGCGCTCGGCCTCCTCGCCGGTCAGCGGTTCGTCGCGCCCCTGGCGGTTGTTCGCCGACTGGGCGGCAAGATGCTCGCGCGCCGGCATGTAGAACTCGCGGTCGAGGATCGAATAGCGCGCCGAGTATTCGTTGACGTTGGCGGTGCGATGACGGATCCACTGGCGCGCCACGAAGATCGGCAGCTTGACGTGGAACTTGATCTCGCACATCTCGAACGGCGTCGAGTGGCGATGGCGCATCAGATAGTTGATCAGCCCGCGGTCTTCCGAAACCTTCTTGGTGCCGCGGCCGTAGGAAACGCGCGCGGCCTGCACCACGGCGGCATCGTCGCCCATGTAATCGATGACCCGCACGAAGCCGCGGTCGAGCACCGGGATCGCCTGGTAGAGCACATCCTCCAGCGCCGGCACGGTGGCGCGCCGGGTGGTGAAGGCTTGCCCGCGCTGTTCGTCGATCTGCGATTGGGCCGCGGCGTCCAGGGTCATGCGGTTTCGGTCCTTTCTGCCTCTGCGGCGGCCTGGGCCAGGCGCTGGGTTGCCACCAGCTCGGCAAACAGGCCCTCGCGGACAAGCAATTCGTCGTAGGTGCCGCGCTCGACGATCTCGCCGTCCTTGAGCACCAGGATCTGATCGGCGTGGCGAATCGTCGACAGTCGATGGGCGATGACGAAGGTCGTACGCCCCTTCATCAGGGCGTTCAAGGCTCTCTGCACCTCGGCCTCGGTGACGGTGTCGAGCGCGGAGGTCGCCTCGTCCAGGACCAGGATCGGCGCGGCCTTGAGGGCGGCCCGGGCGATCTGCAACCGCTGGCGCTCGCCGCCCGACAGGCGCACGCCCCGCTCGCCGATGGCGCTGTCGTACCCCTTGGGCTGGCTGGCGATCACCTTGTCCACCCGTGCAAGCCTGGCCGCGGCCTCCATCTCCTCGAGCGTCGCGTCGGGCTTGGCCAGCATCAGGTTCTCGGCGATCGTCCGGTTCAGCAGGCGCGCCTCCTGGAACACCACCGCGATGTTGCGGCGGAGCGAGGCCAGCGTGACGTCGGCGATGTCGTGGCCGTCGATGCGGATATGCCCCTCGGTCGGGTCGAACACGCGATGCAGCAGCGACATCGTCGTGGTCTTGCCCGCCCCCGACGGGCCGACGAGGGCAACGACAGTGCCCGGCTCGGCGACGAAGGAAACGCCGCGCAGCGACGGCAGGCGGTTCGGGTAGGAGAACGAAACCTGGTCGAATTCGACCCGGCCGGTCACCGGCGGCAGGTCGATCGCGCCGGGCTTGTCGGAGACCGTCGACGGCAGGTCGAACAGTTCGAGGAATTCGCGGATCGCCTGGGCCTGCAGCGACAGCCGCGACAGGAAGCCCATCGCGGCGTCGAGCTTGCCGATCAGCATGGTGGCAAAGCCCATGAAGGTGACGATCTCGCCCACCGTCGCCTCGCCATGGGCATTGGCCCAGGCGCCGATCAGGAAGATGGCGAGCAGCGTGACGGTCGCGGCCAGCCGCGACAGCACGGTGACGGTGGCCCACCAGTCCAGCACCGGGAATTGCGCCGCCTTGACCCGCTCGATGGCGATGGCGAGCGCCCGCCGCTCCTCGGCCAGACGGGCAAAGGATTGCACCAGCGGCACGTTGCCGAGCACGTCGCCCAGCCGGCCGGCCAATGCCGAATGCTCCTCCTCGACCCGGGCCTGGGCCGCTTCGGTCTTGCCGACGACAAAATAGGCGAGCACGGCGAAGACCACGATCAGCCCGATCAGCAGCAGCCCCAGACGCCAGTTCAGGAACAGCGAGGCCGGCAGCAGCACCACGAGGCCGATGAAGGTCGACAGATGCTCGCGGAAGAATGACAGCCACAGATTGAACAGGTTGTCGGCCCCCTGCAGCAGCACCTTCAGAAGACGCGCCGAATGGGTTTCCGAATGGAAGGCGAAGGGCAGGTCGAGGACTTCGTCGAAGCCGTCGGCAATGGCCGCGAGCCGCCGGCGATGGGCCAGACGGTCGGAATGCAGCGCCACCAGGATGGTGGCGACGATGCCGACGACGCCGACCCCGGCCCAGGCGCCGAGCAGCCGCAGCGTCTCGTCCCAGCGCGCGCCCGGCTGGCCGCCGGCCGAGGACAGGACGTCGATCACCTTGCCGAACAGCATCGGTTCGAGGAAGGCGAGCGCGGCCACCCCGACATTGCCGAGGCACAGCACGGTCACCAGCCGGCGCTCGGGGCCCAGCAAGGCCAGGACGCGCCAGTAGACGCGAAAAGCGGCGAGGTTCATCGGCGGCCCCCCGGACAAGATTTGCTTAACCCATTCACCCTAAACTCCAATTCGCCTAATTTCGGCAAGAGGAAACCATGGCGAGAGTGAATTTCGGGGTAGAACCCGGACAAGTTTACCGGTTGAACAACAATCCGGAACGCCAATGGTCGGTCGAGACCATCGTGCTCGGCCCCGCCAACATCCCGCACGCGGTATTGCGCGACGTGGCCGAGCCGAGCGAGCGGCGCACGATCTCGTGCTCGGTCCTGGCCGATCGCAGCCAGTATCGCATCATTCACTGAGGCGTCACGGCGGATGAAACCCGGCACCAACACCCTCCAGCATGCGGCCAGCGCCACGGCGATGGTCGATTTCGGTGCGCAGGTTCATCGCGCGTCGAAGGGACAGGGCGCCGATTTCGCCACCATCCTGTCGAAGGCGGCCGGCGAGAGCCGGCTGAACAATTCGGCCAAGAACCCGCGCTCCACGGCGACCGGCGCCTTTCAGTTCGTCGAGCGCACCTGGCTCGACCTCGTGCGCCGCCACGGCGCCTCGATCGGGCGCGAGGATCTCGCCACCGCCGTCACCGTCGTCGACGGCAAGCCGACCGTCCGCGATCCCGGCCTGAAAAAGACCATCCTCGACCTGCGCAAGGATCCCAATACCGCCGCGATGCTGACCGCGCGTTATGCCGAGGAAAACCGCACGGCGCTGCGTCGCGGCACGGGCCGCGACCCGAGCCAGGCCGAATTGGCGATGGCCCATCTGCTCGGCGCACAAGGGGCGGTCAAGCTGCTGACCGCCGCGGCCGACACGCCGACCGACCAGATCGTCGCCGGTGCGGTCAAGGCGAACCCGACGCTGTTCCAGGATTCCACCGGCCGGGTGCGGACAGCCGGGGAAGCCCGCGATTTCCTGACCCGCAAGTTCGACGCCGAGCGCAGCCGCGCCGCGCCGCAGGCCCAACTTGCCGCCGCGATCGCCCAGGGGCTGGAAAAGCTCGACGCCGCGCCGGCGATGGTCTGAGCCTCATCCCCGCATTTCCGCGGATCGATCCGGCAAATCTTCAGGCTGACTCGGCGGTGTCTCCGCCCTAGGTTTCCACAGTCCAGACTGGGGAAACCGCGTGAGTATCGACCCGTTCATCCAGGCGCTCGCCGCCGACCGCAGCGCCGGCGAAATCGCCGTCTTGCTGGCCACCGCCTTCGTTGCCGGGCTGGCCCGCGGCTTTTCCGGCTTCGGCGCGGCGCTGATCTTCATGCCGGTGGCCAGCGCGATCGCCGGCCCGCAGCTCGCCGCGCCGCTGATCCTGGTCGTCGACCTCGTCATGGCGCTGCCGATGCTGCCTGCCGCCTGGCGGCGGGCTGACCGGCGCGATGTCGGCATCATGGCGATCGGCGCGCTGGTCGGCGTCCCGCTCGGCGGTGCAGCGCTCGCCCTGGCCGATCCGCTGTGGATCCGCTGGGGCATCGTCACGGCAGTGGCCTGCCTGCTTGGCCTGCTCGCCACCGGCTGGCGCTATCGCGGCCGCCCGACCCCGCCGCTGACCATTGCCGTAGGCCTCACATCGGGCTTCTTCTCGGGCTCGGCGCAGATCGGCGGCCCGCCGATCGTCGTCTACTGGCTGGGCGGCACCATTCCGATCGCCACGGTCCGGGCCAACATCGTGCTCTATTTCGCGATTTCGAGCCTGATCACCGCGGCAACCTACATCACCGCCGGGCTGATCGGCCTGCCGGTGCTGCTGCTGACCGCCGCGGCCGCGCCGTTCTACGGGGCGGGCATCTACCTCGGCTCGCGGCTGTTCGGCCTGGCCTCCGACAGGACGTTCCGGCGGATCTGCTTCGGGTTGATCATCCTGGCGGCGGTCATTGGCCTGCCGCTGCTCGACCCCATCATCCGCTGACCCTATCATGGCCCGAGAAGCCAATGGGGGATGGAACGGACCATGACGACGGCGCGCGCAGTACGGCTCGACAGCTTCGGCGGACCCGAGGTGCTCAAGCTCACCACGGTCGAAATCGGCGATCCCGCCGCCGGGCAGGTCCGCCTGCGCCAGACCGCCGTCGGCTTCAACTATATCGACGTCTACCAGCGCTCGGGCTTCTATCCGCTGCCGCTGCCGACCGGTCTGGGCCATGAAGCGGCGGGCGTGATCGAAGCGGTCGGCCCCGGGGTCGACGGCTTCGAGCCGGGCGACCGGGTCGTCTACATGAATGCCGGTCTCGGCGCCTATGCCGACCGGCGGATCGTGCCGGCCGAGAAGCTCGTCCACATCCCCGACGGCCTCACCGACGAGGCTGCGGCGGCCGTGTTCTTCAAGGGCATGACCGCGCAGTACCTGGTGCAGAAAACCCATCGCGTCACCCCGGGCGACATCGTGCTGGTGCATGCCGCCGCCGGCGGCGTCGGCCAGATCCTCTGCCGCTGGGCCAAGGCGCTCGGCGCGACCGTCATCGGCACCGTCGGCGGCCCGGAGAAATGCGCGGTGGCCCGCGCCGCCGGCTGCGATGCCGCCATCGACTATCGCGCCACGACCGACCTGCCTGCCGCGCTGCTCGACGCGACCGGGGGCAGAAAGGCCCGGGTCGTCTATGATTCGGTCGGCCGCGACACGTTCATGCAGTCGCTGGACTGCGCCGCGCCGTTCGGCCTGGTCGTGCTCTACGGTGCCGCCTCCGGGCCGGCCCCGGCGATCGAGCCGGAACTGCTGAACAAGAAAGGCTGCCTGTTCCTGACCCGGCCGTCGGTATTCCCGCACAACGCCGATCCGGCGACCTTCCGGGCCAACGCGGCCGACCTGTTTGCCGCGATCGCCTCGGGCGCGGTGGTGCCCGAGATCGGGCGCCGCTTCGCCCTGGCCGACCTCCCGGCCGCCCACCGCGCCGCCGAGGCGCGGGAGACGACCGGGGCGATCGTGCTGATCCCCTAACCGGCCAGCGACCGGCTGGCGATCTCGTAGACGTCGGGCGACAGTTTCGGCTGGGCCAGGATGGTTTCCAGCGCCGCCTTCATCGCCGCCTGGCGGCCGGCATCATGCCGCTTCCACGGGCCCAGCGGCGTCAGCAGACGGGCTGCGATCTGCGGGTTGGTCTGGTCCAGCGCGATGACCTGCTCGGCCAGGAACCGGTAGCCCGAGCCGTCGGCGCTGTGGAAGCGCAGCTGGTTGGCATTGGCGAAGGCGCCGATCAGCGAGCGCACCTTGTTCGGGTTGCGCATCGAGAAGGCCGGGTGGCGCATCAGCGCCCTGACGCGGTCGAGCGTGTCGGCCGCCGGCGAGGCCGCCTGCAACGCGAACCACTTGTCGACCACCAGCGGATAGCGCTCGAACCGCGCGTAGAACGCGGCCAGCGCCTCCGAGGCTTCGTCGCCGCCGCGCTCGACCAGCATGGTCAGGGCAGCCATCCGGTCGGTCATGTTGTCGGCGTCGGCAAACTGCCGGGCGGGCAAACCCCGCGCCGCCATATCGTCGGCGACGGCGAGATAGGTCAGTGCGGCGTTCCGGAGGGCGCGCCGCCCGGCCGAGGCCGCATCGGGCGAGAACGCAGCGTTGGAGCGCAGCCGGTCGTAGAGTTCGCGCAACGCCGCCAAATGGGTGTTGGCGAGTTCGAGGCGCAGGCTGCGGCGTGCCGCGTGGATCGCGTCGACATCGACGACCGCCATTTGCTCGGCGATGTATTCCTCGCTGGGCAGCGCCAGCAGATAGGCGCGGAAGGCGTCGTCGAGGGTTTCGTCGGCGAGGTTGCGCCCGAATGCCGCAACGAACGCGGCGGCCGACGGGGCCGGCTTGCCGGCCTGGGCGGCCGCGACGCGTTCGAGGATCAGTTGCGTCGCGTACTGGTTGCCGGCTTCCCAGCGGTTGAACGGGTCCGGATCGCCCGCCATCAGGAAGGCGCGCTCCGGCTCGCTGTAGGCTGCCTTCAGCAGGATCGGCGCGCTGAAGCCGCGGTTGATCGAGGGCACGGCCCCGGCCGGCACGCCCTTGAAGCGGAATTCCCGGGTCGGCGCATCGAGCCGCAGCAGCCGTTCCGGCACCACGTCGCCGCCATCCGGGCCGACGATGCCGACGGCCAGCGGAATATCCATCGGCTGCGACGGGCGCTCGCCCGGCACGTGCCGGCGCGACTGGGCGAGGTTGAGGACAAGCTCGTCGCCCTCGTGCTTCCAGCTGGCTTCCACCATCGGCGTGCCGGCCTGGGAATACCACAGGCGGAACTGGCCGAGATCGACCCCGCCGGCATCCTGCATCGCCTGGGCGAAATCGTCCGTCGTGACGGCCTGGCCGTCATGGCGCTTGAAGTAGAGGTCGATACCCGCGCGATAGCCCTCGGGCCCGAGCAGGCGATGCATCATCCCGATGACCTCGGCGCCCTTTTCGTAGACCGTCGCGGTGTAGAAGTTGTTGATCTCGATATAGGCTTCGGGGCGCACCGGATGGCACAGCGGACCGGCATCTTCCGGGAACTGTCGGGCGCGCAGCGCCCGGACGTCGCCGATGCGCTTGACCGGCCGCGAGCGCATGTCGCCGGAAAACTGCTGGTCGCGGAAGACGGTCAGGCCTTCCTTCAGCGACAGCTGGAACCAGTCGCGGCAGGTGACGCGGTTGCCGGTCCAGTTGTGAAAATATTCATGGGCCACCACACTCTCGATGCCGGCATAATCGATGTCGGTGGCGGTCTCGGGGTCGGCCAGGATGTAGCGGTCGTTGAAGACGTTCAGCGACTTGTTCTCCATCGCGCCCATGTTGAAGTCGGAGACGGCGACGATGTTGAAGATGTCGAGGTCGTATTCGAGGCCGTAGACGTCCTCGTCCCAGCGCATCGAGCGCTTCAGCGAATCCATCGCATAGGCACAATACCGCTCCTTGCCATGCTCGACATAGATGTTGAGCGCGACGTCGCGGCCCGAGGCGGTGGTGAACCGGTCGGCGACGCGGGCGAGGTCGCCCGCGACCAGCGCGAACAGATAGCAGGGCTTGGGGAAGGGGTCCTGCCAGACCGCCATGTGGCGGCCGTCGCCCAGATCGGCCTGCTCGACCAGGTTGCCGTTGGAGAGCAGCACCGGAAATTTCGCCCGGTCGGCCTTCATGGTTACCTTGTAGGTCGCCATCACGTCGGGACGGTCGAGGAAATAGGTGATGCGGCGGAAGCCTTCGGCCTCGCACTGCGTGCAGAAATTGCCCGAGGAGACGTAGAGGCCTTCGAGCCGGGTATTGGCCGCCGGGTCGATGGCGGTGACGATGTCGAGCGTGGCGCGATCACCGAGGCCGGCAACGATCAGCTTGTGCCCGTCGACGCGGTAGCGGTCCGGCCCCAGGGCCGCACCGTCGAGCGCGATCGACAGCAGCTCGAGATCCTCGCCGTCCAGTTCCAGGTCGGCCCCCGCCTGCTGACGCGCAAGCGTCAGGCGCGAGGCGACGACGGTGCGTTCGGGCACCAGGTCGAAGGTCAGTTCGACCGTCTCGATGCGGAAGGCAGGCGGACGATAGTCGGCCAGGCGGATCGGTTCGCGCGCGACAGCGTTCATGGGGTCGGAAACCTTCTACTGAATTACCAGGGCGGCCCGTCGTCGGGACCGTCATAGGCAGGCGGCGGGCCGTCATGGGCCGACGGTGCGGCCGGTGCGGACGGGCCGGCACCCGGTGCCTTGCCCAGTGCCAGATCGATGAAATCGCGGCAGATCCGCCAATCCTGCTGGAAGCCTTCCGGCAGGCGAAGCTGCTTTTCCCGCGCCAGCTTCTGGGCAAAGGCGATCTGCTTGTCCGACGGCGGCTTGGCATTGCCGCCGCCGCCGGCGCCGCCACCCAAGGCCGCGGGCGCGGCGCCGGGTGCAGGTTTCTTGGCCAGCATCTCGTCGATGAAGGTCGAGCAGGCGCGGCCATCCTTCAGGGCGGCTTCCGGCACCTCGGTCTGGCGCTCGGCCGCCAGCTTGCGGGCGAAGGCGATCTGCTTGTCGGACGGCGGGCGGGCGCCGCCGCCCCCACCGCCGCCGCCGCCGGCTTGCGGCGCCCCGCCGGGGGCGCCGGCCGGGCGCGGCGTCTTCAGCATGCGGTCGATGAAATCGCGGCAGATCCGCCAGTCGCCGTCGATTCCCTCCGGCAGCGGCTCGTTCCGCTCAGCCGCCAGCGTGCGGGCGAAGGCCAGCTGCTTTTCCGAAGGACCCGAGGATTCCCGCGGGGTTCCACCCTTCCGGCCGCCACGGTCCTGGGCGCCGGCATTGCTCATGTCGAATATGGGATCGTCGAAATCGTCGCTCATCGGCGCAGCATGGCCGGGCTGGCCCGGAAACTCAATCCTTCGCCCGCGCGCGCTTCTTCGGCGCCGCCACTGCGGCCGTCGCCAGCGGCACCTTGACCGCGACGATCGTCCAGCAGGCGATCAGGGCGAGGCTTGCCAGCCACCAGCTCTGCCAGGCACCGAACGACACCGAGGACACGAAGGTCGCGGCGACGATCAGGCTCATCGCGGCGGCACGGGTGAACCGATCGTCCGACAGCCGTGCGACACCGACGATGGCGACGGCGAGCAACCCCAGCACGGCGGCGACGCCGACCGGCCCCAGTTCGACCCAGAGCTGCAGCGGCACGTTATGCGGATGCAGCGAGATCAGCGTGCCGCCGACCGGGGTCGACTGGTCGCCGCCCGGCAAGTTGCGCGAAGCATCGAGACCCCAGCCGAGGAACGGATGCTCCCACACGCGATCGGCGGTGAACTGCCAGATATAGAGGCGATGCATCGCCGAATTGCGCATGCCCGGCAGCCAGGCGACATAGACCGACGGGTTCAGCGGCCCGAGCGGCAACAGCGGCGCGGCGGCGATGATCGCCCCCATCAGCGCGCCGATGGCGGCGACGGCAAGGCGCCCCCCCCACCAGACCACGGCCAGCACGACCAGCCCGATCAGCATCGCGCCGCGCGCCGAGACATGATCGGCGGTGAACGGCACGGCCAGCGCCACCGCCAGCAGCGCCCCGGCAGGCCAGGCGGCGCCGCGCCGCCAGGCCACGATCGCCGCCGGCCAGGCCAACAGCGCCAGCACGACCAGCGCCTGGCTGACGATCGGATAGGTCCAGTACGGCACGCGGCCGAGCAACGCGTCGCGGCTGCGGAACAGAAACCCGCCGCTCAGGGTCTCGATCAGCGCCAGTACGGCCAGCAGCATGGCCGCGCCGATCAGCGCCCGGCCGACGCGCCAGGCCTCGTTCGCGTCCATGCGCAGGGCGGCGGTGAGCAGCACGCCGGCACCGAAGGTGATCGGCACCGTTCGGATCAGGGTCGAGTAGACATTTGCCGGCCAGGCGCTCCAGAAGACCGTCAGGAACGACCACATCACCAGCAGGGCCAACAGGGCGGCGAGATGCCAGGGCGCGATCAGCGGCTGCTTCAGCCGCCAGGCGGCATAAAGCGCGCACAGCGCCGCGGCGGCCGCAACGATCGGCAGGCCGAACGGCACCAGCACGACCATCACGGCCATGATCGGCGCGGCGATGCTCAAGGCCAGCACCGGCCAGTCGCGATCGGCAATGTCGAATTTCATACCGGCAGCCTCACTACCACGCGCAGGCCGCCGAGGGCCGCGGATTGCAACAACAGTTCGCCGCCATGGGCATGGGCGACGTCGCGGGCGAGCGACAGGCCGAGGCCGAGCCGGCCGGCCTCGTCGGTCGTGCGCGGCCCGGCGGGATGGAAGATCAGCGCCCGCTCGCTGGGCGGAATGCCCGGACCATCGTCGTCGATGGCGATTTCGATCAGCCGGGGCCGGCGCGTCGCCACCACCTCGACCCGGTCGGCGTGGCGCAATGCATTGTCGAGCAGGTTGCCGATGGCGCGGGCCAGCGCCTTCGGCCGCACCGTCGCGACGAGATCGGGGTCGGCCACGAGGCCGATGCGGCAGCCACGGCGGATATGCTCGGCGACCAGGTCCTCCAGCAGTTCGGCGATGTCGGTCTCGGCCGCCGGCTCGCCGTCCTGGGCGCGGGCGAAGGCAAGATAGGCCTCGACCCGTTCGTTGACCTCGGCCACGTCGCGGCGCAGCGCTTCCGCCGCCGGTCCCTCGCCGAGAAAGGCCAGTTCCAGCTTCATCCGGGTCAGGGGCGAGCGCAGGTCGTGGCTGACCCCTGCCAGCATCTCGGTGCGCTGGGTGATCTGGCGTTCGATGCGGTCGCGCATCTCCAGGAATGCCTGCGTGGCCTCGCGCACCTCGAGCGCCCCGGCCGGCCGGATCTGCGGCCCCTCGCGCCCCTTGCCGAAGGCGTCCGCCGCCTCGGCCAGCCGCCGGATCGGGCGGACCTGGTTCTTCAGGAAGATGATCGCGATGGTCAGCAGGATCGCCGACAGGCCGATCGTCCAGCTTGCCACCACCGCCGTGGTCGTCGAGGTGACGCGCTTGTCGGGCGTCACCACTTTCAGCACGCCATCATTGAGCTGGACGTCGACCTCGATCGTGCCCTCGGGCGTCTCCTTGACGATGAACGGCTCCAGCAGCCGTTCGGCCAGTACCCGTTCCAGCGTGCCCTGCAGCCCGGGAAAGAAGCGGCGCGCCTCCAGCCGCGGCCCCAGGCTCGCCTCCGGCTCCCAGGTCACGTCGAGCTCGAGATTGCGCAAGGTCATGTCGGTCATCGTCGCCTGCGCCTCGGGGCTGAAATAGCCCTGGGTGCGGATCAGCAACGCGATCTCGCCGCCGAGCGACAGGGCCAGCCGGCGCGTCACCGTCTCGCCGTGCCGGTCGAACAGCAGGTAGATCGTCACCGCCTGGACGACCGCGATCGGAATGACCAGCAGCATCAGGGCGCGCGCGAACAGTGTGCGCGGCAGAAAGCGGTTGAGGCGGAAGAGCCCCGCCATCAGGGCTCCAGCCGCGCCTTCAGATAGGACAGGATCGGGTAGAGCCCGGCCATCAGCGCGATCAGGAAGCCGTACTGCCCCTCGCGATAGCCCTTATGGGTGACGTAGCATTTGAAGAAGCGCGAGAAGATCCGGCGGATATTGTGGCCATAGCTGCCGATGTCGCCGGAGGCGCGCAGGTCGATCGCGCGTGCCGTGGTGTAGCGGTCGAGCCGTCGCAGCATGTCCGAGATGTCGTCGTCGACGTAGTGGCGCATCGGCACGGTCAGGCTGCGCTTCGGGCCGTTCAGGGTCAGGCTGGGATGGACATGCTCGCGCCCCCAGCGCTTGGCCCCGCGCGAGAACAGGCGGGGCGCGGCGCCGACACCCCAATAGGCACCCCAGCCATGGCGCACCAGCTTGCCGCCGATATAGTTGTCGAACGGGATCAGGAACCAGCCGGGGGCGGCCCGCGCGATGGTGTCGCGGATTTCGGCCGCCAGTTCAGGCGGCAGGCGTTCGTCGGCATCGACCTCGACGATCCAGTCGCCCGAACAGGCGTCGATCCCGGTGTTGCGCCGGTCGCCCTCGATCGGCCAGCCACCCTCGATCACCTTGTCGGCCAGGCGTTCGGCAATCGCCTTCGACCCATCGGTGCAACGGTCGAGCACCACGACGATCTCGTCGGCGAACCGCAGGGCGCCGAGGCATTCCTGAAGCTGGCGCTCCTCGTTATGGGCGACCACCAGGGCGGACAGCTTGGGCGACGTCACGGGCGGGCATACCTTCCAGAATTTCGGCAACTCGCGTTCTACCCCGGCGCCAAGGCTTGGGCAACCTGAGCGCTGTCCGGGCCACCGCGGCTTGACGTCGGGCCGGGCGGCGTGCGATCTCCCAGATGTGACAAAGGTCCTGCAGGTCATTGCCGGGGCCGCCCATGGCGGTGCCGAACTGTTCTTCGTGCGGCTGGTGCTGGCATTGCACCGCGCCGGGCTCGATCAGCGCGTGGTCATGCGCCCCGATGCCGATCGCGCCCGACTGCTGCGGGAGGGCGGCATCGAGCCGGTCGAGGTCCAGTTCGGCTCGATCCTCGCCCTGAAGGCCCGCAGTGCCCTGCGCGCCGAACTCAAGAGCTATCGCCCGGACATCGCGCTGACCTGGATGAGCCGGGCAAGCTGGGTGATGCCCAAGGGCGCACCGATCCACGCCGCGCGGCTGGGCGGCTACTACCCGCTCAAATATTATCGCAACTGCGACCACATGATCGGCAACACCCGCGGCATCGTCGACTGGCTGCGTCGCGAGGGCTGGCCGGCGGATCGCACCCACTACCTGCCGAATTTCGTCGAGACCCGGCGTCAGCCCGCGGTCGATCGCGCCAGCCTCGACACGCCGGCCGACGCGACGGTCGTCGTCGCGCTGGGCCGTCTGCACGACGACAAGGCCTTCGACGTGCTGATCCGCGCGCTGCCCGCGGTGCCCGGCGCCGTCGTGTGGCTGGCCGGGGACGGGCCGAAGGACGCGGAACTGAAGGCGCTGGCCCAGGCCCAGGGCGTGGCCGACCGCATCCGCTGGCTGGGCTGGCGCTCGGACGTGCCGGCGCTGTGCGCGGGGGCCGACATTCTCTGCTGCCCGTCGCGCATCGAGCCGCTCGGCAATGTCATCCTCGAAGGCTGGGCGCAGGGCCTGCCGGTCGTCGCCTGCGCCTCGGCCGGACCTGCGGAATTGCTGGCCGACGGCGAGAACGGGCGGCTGGTGGCGATGGAAGACCACGCCGCGCTGGCCGCCGCCCTGAATTCGGTGATCCACGACCGGGGCCTGCGCGACCATGTCGTGGCCGGCGGCACCCGCACGCTGAACGAGCATTTCACGGAAGATGCGGTCGTGGCGGCCTATCTGGACTTCTTCGACCGGATCAGGGGCAAAGCCCGCGCCGCTTGACCTGCCGGCCCGGGCCGTGCGATTCCCGTGGCTACCCGGTTCAGAGGCGAGCGGTTCCCATGTGCGGCATCGGCGGCATCATCAATCGCGGCGGCAAGCCCGTCGATCCGATCCTGCTGGAAAACCTGCGCGAAGCCCTGCTGCATCGGGGCCCGGACGGCAGCGGGCGCTATGTGTCCGGACCGGTCGGATTCGTCCACACCCGGCTGGCGATCGTCGATCTCGTCACCGGCGACCAGCCGCTATACACGCCATCAGGCCTCTGCCTGATCGGCAACGGTGAGATCTACAACAACCCGGAGTTGCGAGCGGAATTGTCCGACGTCAACTTCCGCACCCGTTCGGACTGCGAACCGCCGCTTTATCTCTATGAGCGCATGGGGTCGGCCTTCGCCGGCCGGCTGCGTGGCATGTACGCGCTGGCCCTGCACGACCCGGCGAACAACCGGGTGCTGCTGGCACGCGATCCGTTCGGCATCAAGCCGCTCTATATCGTCGAGACCGCGGACGGCATCGCCTTCGCCTCCGAACCGCAATCGCTGATCGCCGCCGGGCTGGCCAAGGCCGCTCTCGACCGCAAGGCCCTGGCGAGCTTCCTGCAGCTCAAGTTCTCGACCGGCCAGGGTACGGTGTTCCCGGGCATCCGCCGCCTGCTGCCGGGCGAGACCGTCGTCATCGAGGACGGCCGCATCGTCGAGAGCCGGATCCGCCCGGCCCTGCCGGCGGAGGAACCCCGGCACGAAGGCACCGCCGGTGCCCTCGACCGGCTGGAAAAGGCGATGACCGACAGCGTCATGGTCCACCAGCGGTCGGACGTGCCCTATGGCCTCTTTCTGTCGGGCGGCATCGATTCGGCCACCGTCCTGGCGCTGATGGCGCGGCTGAACGACCGGCCGGTGGTCTGCCTGACCGCCGGCTTTCCCGATGCCCGCATCGCCGACGAGCGCAGCGAAGCCTCGCGCCTGGCCCGCATGGTCGGGGCCGAGCACGAGGAGATCACCTTCACCGAGGCCGACTTCTGGTCGACCGCCCCGCAGGTCGCCGCGGCGCTGGACGACCCCACGGCCGACTATGCCGTGCTGCCGACGTTCAAGCTGGCCCAGCGCGCCCGCCAGCGCGGCCTGAAGGTGGTGCTGTGCGGCGAAGGCGGCGACGAGATCCTGGCCGGCTACAGCCGCTATCGCCGGGCCCAGCGCCCCTGGTGGATGTTCGGCCGACGCCCGCGGAATTCCGGCATCTTCGACGATTTCGACGGCTTGCTGACCCTGCCGGTGGATGGCTGGCGCGACGGGATCGCCGCGGCCGAGAAGGCGGCCGAGGTCAACGGCCGCTCGAAACTGCAGCGGCTCCAGGCGGCTGATTGCGCCGAATGGCTGCCCAACGACCTCTTGAACAAGCTCGACCGCTGCCTGATGGCCAATGGCGTCGAGGGCCGCACGCCGTTCCTCGACCCCGTGGTGGCCGAGGCCGGTTTCCTGATGCCGGACCGGCTGAAGATCCAGGGCCGGATGGGCAAGTGGATCCTGCGCACCTGGCTGCAGAAGGCCCTGCCGGACTCGAAGGCCTTCGCCGAGAAGCAGGGTTTCGACGTGCCGGTCGGCCAGTGGATCGCCCGGCGCGGCACCGAACTCGGCCCGCTGGTCGCGGCCAGCCCCGGCGTGGCCGAGATCGCGCGCGCCGACGCGGTGAAGACGCTTTTTGCCAGCGGCGGCAAGCGCGCCGGCCTGGCCGCCTGGACATTGCTGTTCTACGCGCTGTGGCATCGCCGCCATATCCAGGGCCTCAAACCCGAAGGCGACGTCTTCCACGCCCTCGACAGCGCGGCGCGCGCGGCGTGATGCGCCGGGTTGCGGCTCTCGCCCTCGCCGGACTGATCGCGGCGGGCGCGGCGCAGGCCGCTCAGGTCAAGATCAGCGGCGCGCCCGGCGACTGGAAGCTGACGGTCGACGGGCAGCCGTTCCGTATCCAGGGTGCCTCGGCCTTCGAGCATATCGATGCCTTCGTCGCCGCCGGCGGCAATACGCTGCGGACCTACGGCGCCGAGCACGAGATGATGCTCGACCAGGCGCAGGCCAAGGGGCTGAAGGTCATCTTCGGCCTCGACCTCGCCAAGCCGCGCAAGGGTTTCGACTACCGCGATGCCGCGGCAGTAGCCGCCCAGGAAGCGGCGATGCTGGCCGAGGTGGCGCGGCTGAAGCACCACCCCGCCCTGCTCGCCTGGGCGCTCGGCAACGAACTCGATCTGGCCGCCGCCGATGTCGGCCCGGCCTTCCGCGCCATCGGCCGGCTGGCCCGGGCGATCAGGACGGCCGACCCCGACCACCCGACGATGATCGTGGTCGCCGAAGTGACGCCCGAGAAGATCGCGGCCATCAACGCCGCGGCGCCCGAGGTCGACATTCTCGGCATCAACGCCTATGGCGGCGCGGGATCGGCGCCGGCGCGGGCGATCGCGGCCGGCTGGACGCGGCCGATCGTGCTGACCGAGTTCGGCCCGCTGGGCCATTGGGAAACCGGCATGAGCCCGTGGGGCGCCCCATACGAACCGACCTCGGCCGCCAAGGCCCAGTTCTACCGGCAGAGCTGGAACCAGGCGGTCGCCGAACGCCCCGGCTCGGTGCTGGGCGGCATCGCGTTCCTGTGGGGCGCCAAGCAGGAAACCACCTCGACCTGGTATGGCATGTTCCTGTCATCGGGCGAGCGGCTGGCCGCGGTCGATGCGATGCGCAGCGTCTGGAGCGGCGCGCCCGTGCCCGATCCGGCGCCGGTGATCCAGCGACTGGAGATCGGCGGGCCGCAGTTCGCGCCCGAGCACCGCTTCGAGGCGACCGCGATCGCCGGCGAACCGGCACCGACCCGCTGGCGCTGGGAACTGCGCGAGGAAAGCCGCGACCGCAAGACCGGCGGCGACCCGGAGGCCGAACCGCCGCTGGTCGCCGATGCGATCGGCGGCAGCGGTGCCCGCGTCACCGTCACCCTGCCGGCAAAGCCCGGCGCCTACCGCCTGTTCGTCTTCGGCTATGACGGCCGGGGCGCGGCCGCCACGGCGAACCTGCCGCTCGAAGTCCGGTAAGGCTTCGTCAACTGTTGTGACAAAATTCAGCCTGGGCCCGCGGCTAACACTCCGTTAGGAAGTGATTGCCATGCTGGTCTCCTGTCACGGGATAGGAGGCAAGTCATGCTGCCGATTTCACCCGGCATCATCCTGCGTCGCCAGATCGGCGACGACCGCGTCGCCATCGCCGCTTTCGCCCGCATCACCCGGATTCCGGACCGGCTGCTGCGCGCGGTGATCGCCAACAAGCGACGCATTTCCTGGCCGGTCGCCTGCCGGCTGGGCCGCACGTTGAAGACCGGCCCCTGGTACTGGCTGATGCTGCAGGACCGCTACGATGCGGCAGTGGCGCCCGCCCTGCGCTTCTCGGCGCGGCGCGGCCAGCCGGCGCAGCATCTGCTGTCGCTGCTGCCGCGCGGCACCTGACGGCCCGCAGTCCGGCCGGGCCTAGCCGGCCAGCGCGCGATCGATGCGCTGGGACAAGGTGGCCTTGTCGGTCGGCTTGACCAGGTAGTTGGTGACGCCGAGTTCGCGCGCCTTCTTGACCAGTTCGGGATTGGCATGCGCGGTCAGGAAGATCACGGGCACGTTCCACTCGCGACCGACACGCGCCTTCATCGTCTTGACGAATTCGAAGCCGGTCATCGGCTTCATGTTGATGTCGCAGATCACGACGTCGGGCGGGAACGGGTCCAGCTTGGTCAGCGCCTCCGGCCCGCTCGCCGCCTGGTCGACCTGGCGGAAACCGAGCTGGGTCAACTGCTGAACGATCAGGTCGCGGGTGAAATCGTGATCCTCGACGACGAGAATGCGTTTGAATTCGCGATCCAGCGGGCCCATCTCAACTTCCTCTCACCGGCCGTTCGACGGCGGCCGTCATGTTATCGTCTGCAATGATTCTACATAGGCCTGGGCCCGGTCGAGCGCATGGCCGACCTGGCCCATCAGGACTTCGGCCTCACCCCAGCAGGCGGCCCTGCAGGCAAGCTCGACATCGGCCGCCAGCAGGGCCAGCCGGTTGGCCCCGGCGCTGTTTGCCGCCCCCTTGAGCGAGTGGGCGATATCGCAGGCGGCCTCGGCATCGCTGCCGGCGATGGCTTGGTCGAGCTGGCCGAGCTGCGGGCGCGTCGTCTCGATGAAGCGGTCGAGCATGCGGCGCTGCAGCCAGGGATCGTCGCCGATCATCGACGCGAGATGGCCGAGATCGATCGGCGGGGCATCCGTGAAGCTGTCGCCGGTCAGCCCGGGACCGACCGCCGTCGGCTGCGGCGCCGGGGGCGGTGTGGGCACCGGGGCCAGCGGCAGATAGCGGGCGAGACAGTCGCGCAACCGGGCCAAGCGGACCGGCTTACCCAGGAAATCGTCCATGCCGGCAGCGCGGCAGGCTTCGGCGTCCTCGACCGTCGCATTCGCCGTGATCGCGATCAGCGGCACGCGTGCGCGCGCCTCCGCCGCCTCCAGTTCGCGAACCGCACGGGCCAGTTCGATGCCGTCCAGTTCGGGCATGCGCAGGTCGGTAATGACGAGGTCGTAGCAGCCGTGACGATAGGCGGCGAGTGCGGCGAGCCCGTCGCCGGCCAGGTCGTGCTCGAGGCCGAGCATGCCGAGCTGGCCGGCGATCACCTCGCGGTTGACGTCGTTGTCCTCGGCCACCAGCACGCGCAGCGTATTGCCGGCGCACCAGCGCGACGGCACCGCCGCCTGCGATGCGGCCGGCGCGGTCGCCGGGGCAAGGCCGAGCCACAGCGCCAGTTCGTCGAGCACCGCACGGCGCCGCAACGGCCGCTGCCAGATACCGGCGAAACCCGGCACATGCGACGGCGTCTCGCCGCCACCCGGCAGCAGCAGGACCGCGAGTGGCGGCGGGTCGCCGGCCGCCTCGGCTACGGCCCGGGCCAGTGCGATACCATCGGGCTCGGCCCGCGCCGCGCCGAGGATCGCGGCATCGAAGCGGCCGCCGGATGCGCTCTCGATCGCGGAAAGCGCCGAGGCCGCGTTGAGGGCGACGGCCACCTCGGCCCCGGCGGCCTCGAGATAGCGGGCGAGTTGCTGCAGCTTGGCGGCACTTTCCTCGACAAGCAGGATGCGCGTACCGGCAAGCCGCAGATCGGGCGGCCCCGGCAGCACCGACGGATCGGCGCCGAAGGACAGGGTGAAGCGGAAGACCGAACCGACACCTTCGTCGCTTTCGACCAGGATCTCGCCGCCCATCAATTCGACGAGTCGCTGGCAGATCGACAGGCCGAGGCCGGTGCCGCCATAGCGGCGGGTGGTCGACAGATCGGCCTGCATGAACGGCTTGAACAGCCGGGTCAGCTGCTCCTCGGTCATGCCGACGCCGGTATCGGCGATCTCGAAGTGAATGGCGATCCGGCCGGGCATGCCGTCGGCCGGGATCAGGCGCACCGTGACTTCGCCGGCCTCGGTGAACTTCAGGGCGTTGCCGATCAGGTTGAACAGGATCTGGCGCAGCCGCGTACCATCGCCCAGCACGCTGTCGGGCAGGTCGGGATCGACGAAGCCGACGAGGCCGACGCCCTTGCGCCGGGCCTGCGGCGCCAGCATGGCGACCAGCGATTCGACCAGCGTCAGCGGCGAGAAGGCTTCACCCTCGAGTTCGAGCCTTCCGGCCTCGATCTTGGAGAAGTCGAGGATGTCGTCGATGATCTTCAGCAGGGTGACCGCCGAATCTTGCACCAGCTCGACGATCCGGCGCTGTTCGCGCTCGAGCCGGGTCTGCTCCAGCAGTTCGATCATGCCGAGCACGCCGTTCATCGGCGTGCGGATCTCGTGGCTCATCGTTGCGAGGAAGGCGGTCTTGGCGGCATTCGCCGCCTCGGCCTCGGCCCGCGCCTGCGCGGCATTCTCCAGGTCGCGCCGCGTCTCGGCCAGGGCGCGAACCTCGGCGAAGGCCCGCAGCGCGGCGGCCACACAGGCCGTCAGCCGGCCGCCGACCAGTTCCTCGCGCTCGCGATAATCGTTGATCTCGTACCATTCGAACAGATTGGCTTCCGAACGGCCCGCCTTGACCCCGCCCATCACGACGATGCGGACCAGCCGGTTGCGCAGCACCGCGCGAATGTAGGAGGCTAGGCCGAGCCCGCGATCGGTGCCGTCGAGATCGGCATCGAGCAGCACGACCGCGATGTCGTCGCGCATCTTCAGCAGGTTCTGCACGTCGATGACGGTCGCAGCGGTCAGCACCGCAACCGGGCGATCGTTGAGCCGCATGCGCGACAGCGTGCGCCGGGTGACTTCCCGCAAGGCGGGATTTCCCTCGGCAATCAATACTGCCGGTCCGAGCAGCGCTGCTTCGTCGCGCATCTGGTTCATCGCGCAATCATCTTGCGTCTTGGTCTTTTCCCGAGCAATCTTACAACCGATATTCTCGATTGTGCCGCCTATCAGGCCAAGAAAGCGTAAACGGGCCGTGAATCCAACCGATCCACTGTCATTTCTTGTACCGCTCGTCGGCATCGCCCTGGTGCTGCTGGCCGTCGCGGCAGCCGGCGGGCGCCGGCGCCTGAAGCTGGACGAAGGTATGGCGATCCGCCGGCTGGCCGAAGACCTGCCGGGCTTCATCCCGCAGGCAATGCTGATCGACCGCAACGGCGACGTCGTGCTGGCCCTCGGGGCGGACGGATTTGCGGTGGTCTTCGCGGCCGGCGCCCGGGCGGCGGTCCGACGCCTCGGCGGTCTCGGCCGCATCGACGTCGAGGACGGCAGGCTGACGCTCGCCACCGGCGACTTCACTCACCCGCGCTTCGTCTTCACCGCCGATCCGGACACGGCGGCGCGTTGGGCGCAGGCGCTGCGTGGCTGAACCCTGGCCGCTGCCCGACCCGGTGGCGCTCGCCATTCCGGCCTTCATCCTGCTGCTGCTGCTGGAGATCGCCGTCGCGCGCTGGCGGGGCCACGACGCCTACGAGCTGAGGGATGCCGCCGCGTCGCTGACCATGGGGCTGGGCAATCTCGCCTTGAAGATCCTGCTGGGCGGGGTGGCGGTGGCGGCAACCGTCGCCGTCCATCAGCACCGGCTGTTCGATATCGGCTATGCCTGGTGGGCCTTCGCGCTGCTGCTGCCGCTCGAGGACCTTGCCTATTACTGGTTCCACCGCCTGAGCCACGAACATCGGGTCTGGTGGGCGGCGCATGTCAACCATCACTCGTCCCAGCACTACAACCTGTCGACGGCGCTGCGCCAGACCTGGACCGGCACGGTCGCGATGACCTGGATCGTCTGGCTGCCGCTGGCCTGGCTCGGTTTCCCGCCGGCGATGATCGCCTTCCAGCAGGGGATCAGCCTCGTCTACCAGTTCTGGATCCACACCGAGCAGGTCGGCCGCCTGCCCCGCTGGATCGAGGCGGTGATGAACACGCCGTCGCATCATCGGGTCCATCATGCGACGAACCCGCGCTATCTCGACCGCAACTACGCCGGCATCTTCATCGTCTGGGACAAGCTGTTCGGCACTTTCGTGCCGGAGGACGACGCCGAACCCTGCCGATACGGCATCGTCAGGAATATCGGCAGCTTCAACCCGATCCGGATCGCCCTGCACGAATGGGTGGCGATCGCCGCCGATCTGGCCCGGGCAAGAACCTGGCGCGAGCGGCTGGGCTATGTCCTCGGTCCCCCGGGCTGGTCGCCTGACGGCTCACGCCAGACGTCGAAGCAGATCCGCGCTCAGGCCAGCCGCACGATCCCGGGCGGGCGGTAGCTGCCGTCCAGCATCGCCGGTTTCGGCTGATAGGCACGCAACGTCACCCGGAACGGCCCGGACGGTGTCGGCAGCCAGTTGGCGCGCAACGCCCCCTCCGGCGGTTCGCGTTGCATGGCGATTTCGATCGACCCGTCGGTCGCGCGCGCCAAGCCCCGGGTCCGGTCGCCGATCGCGTAGCGGCCAATCGGATTGCCGGTGAAGAAGGAACGGCCGTCCGGGGTCAGTTCGTACATCGACAGCGACCAGAAGGCATCGACCGGCGGCAGGTCGCCCGGGCCAAGACGCAGGCGATAGCGGGCGCCGCCGTCGAGGGCGGCGCCGTTGGCGTCGGTGTTGGCCGAGATATAGATCGCCTCGGCCTGTTCGAGGGCGCCCAGGCCGATCAGCGCGATGATGGCGCGCAGCATGTAGTCGTCGCCGAAATTGCCGATCTCGCGCGGCGGCCTGATCCAGCCGTCGACCGGCTTGCCGACTGCCGCCCCGGCATCCTTCATCGCCGAGCGGGCCGACAGCAGGCCCGCATACCAGATGCCCCGGTCGATCAGCGACAGCGCGCTGCCCGAAGCATCGGGCCGCATGCCGACATCGCCGAAGCGCGCGAGCGCCATGTTGTCGCGGGCGGGCGGCGGATTCTCGGCCAGCAATCGATTGACCAGCGGCACGTAGGCGGCAGGATCATTCGGCTTGTCCGAGGGTGGCGCCTCGGTCGGCGTGGCGAAGGTCATGCCGCCGCCGCGCGAGAGCGGCGTCAGCACGCATTTGTCCTGCAGTGCATGGACGGCCGGCAGGTCGTCGGGGCCGTCGACCAGAAAGCGGCACAGCGCCCAGGCCCACGGCGTGGGCGAACGGATGACCTTCAGCCCGGCTGGCGCCTCGCCCTGCCAGCCCGGGCCGGCAATCACCACCTCCTGGGCCTTCGTCCCGGTGGTGCGGCGGCCGAGGCAGGCAAAATTGTTCGTGTACATGTCCATCAGCGCCGCCGAGTAGTAGCGGTCGCCGGTGTCCGGCAGCGACAGCAGCAGCGCCGTGCCCCGCAGATCCAGCCAAGCCGAGGAATAAAGGGTGTCGTTGTTCGGCGTCGTCACCTCGCGCGCCCGGTCGTCGGTCAGGATGCGGCGATGGGCGAACATGTTGGGCTGCGCCGGCCGCTGGCCGCCCAGCGCGATCTGCCGGGTGCGATACATTTCGTAGAGCGGAAAGGTGAAGATGAAGGCATCCCGGGCGGTGCCCGGCCCGCCCAGCGCCGCGGCCGGGGCGGGAGCCAGACCCGCGGCGGCGCCAAGGAGCATCAGCCGTCGACGATCGATCATCACACGCTCACTGCATCGAGCCAGGCCAGCAGGTCGGCCACGACCTCGGCCCGGCAGGTTTCGTTGAACAATTCGTGTCGCGCGCCCGGATAGAACTTGTACTCGACGCGTTTCAGCCCTGCCTGGCCGTAAGCTGCCAGCAGCTGTTCAAGCCCGCGGGTATTGTCGGACACGGGATCCTCGCTGCCCGCGATGATCCAGATCGGCAGGTGCTTGGGGATCCTGGCCTGCATCTCGGGCCGCGACAGCGGACCCAGTGCCGACAGAAGGTCGATCCAGGTCTGAACCGTCGGGCTGAAGCCGCATTGCGGATCGGCGACGTAGCGGTCGACCTCGACCGTGTCGCGGCTGAGCCAGTCGAACTCGGTACGGGTCTGGCCGAAGCGGCGGTTGAAATCGCCGAAGGCCATGCGCTGCAGCAGTGTCGAACGGCCGCGGGGGCCGAGGCGCCAGCGTTCGAACCGGGCAAGCTGCAACCCGACCCAGGCGATCGGCGGCGGCGCCCCGTTCGAGGCCGACAGCACCGCTCCGGCCAGCCGGCCGTCATGCTGGTAGAGGAACTGCTGCGCGGCAAACGACCCCATCGAATGGCCGAGCAGCACGATCGGCACGCCACGCCATTCGGCGTCGATCCGGCGATAGAGCGTCTCGACATCGGCGACCAGCTTGGTCCAGCCATCGTGGTCGGCGAGATGGCCGAGATCGGTCACGACCTCGGCGGTACGGCCATGGCCGCGATGATCGTTGGCATAGACGCCGTAGCCCTGGGCGGTCAGCGCCTCGGCAAGCCGGGCATAGCGCCCGGCATGCTCGGCCAGGCCATGGCTGATCTGGATGATGGCGCGCGGCTCGACATCGTCGGGCAGCCAGCGATAGGCGAAGACGGCGAGGCCGTCGGCACCGCTGTATTCGAAATGATGGACCTGCATGGCCCCCCGGCCCTATGCCCCCTCCCGGCCAGCGCGTCGCTAGACGTGCTGACCGCCGTTGACGTGGATTTCCGCGCCCGTCACGTAGGACGATGGCGGCGTGCACAGGAAGTAGATCAGCGCCGCGACTTCCTCGGGCTTGCCCAGCCGCTTCATCGGAATTTCGCGCTGCACGATCTCGTCGGTGCCCGGCGACAGGATCGCGGTGTCGATCTCGCCCGGCGCGATCGCGTTGACGCGCACGTTGTGCGGCCCGAAATCATGCGCCATCTCGCGCGTCAAGGCAGCCAGCGCCGCCTTCGAGCAGGCATAGGCGACACCGGCGAACGGATGAACTTTGGAACCGGCGATCGAAGAGACGTTGACGATCGAGCCCTGCGCCGCCTTCAGCTCGGCAAACAGCCCGCGGGCGAGCAGCGCGGTCGAAAACAGGTTGACGTTGAAGACCTGCATCCAGGTCGCGAAGTCGGTTTCGAGCACCCCGAGGCGCGCGCCGCCCGGCCCCTTCGGCGAGATGCCGGCATTGTTGACCAGCGCATGCAGCTTGCCGCCGTCGAGCTTGGCGCGCAGGCCGTCGATCGCGCGCGGCAGGCCATCGACATCGGCCAGGTCGAGCTGGACATGGTTGGCCTCGCCACCCTCCCACGGGCAGTGGGGCGAAAATGCCTGGCGCGATACGGTCAATACGCGCCAGCCGGCCGCACTGAAACGCTTGACCGTGGCATGGCCGATCCCACGGCTGGCGCCGGTGAGAAGGAGGGTCTTCTGCTCGTCGCTCATGCCGGGCAAGCTATAGAGGCCGCGGCCCCACGGCAAGGGCCCTGCGGCTGAATATCAGCCGCAGGGCCGATATATCGCCAGATATCGTCAGTGGCTCATCAGTACCGGCATCTCGGCCCGGGCCAGCACCTCCGCGGTCACGCCGCCGAAGATCAGGCGGCGCATATGGCTGCGCGAATAGGCCCCCATGACCAGCAGATCGCAGTTCCCGACCGCCGCCATCACCGCCTGGCCGGCATGGCCGCCGGACAGCGGCAGGTCGCGCGACGAGGCGGTGATGCCGCAAAGCCGCAGGTAGTCGACGACGTCGCCGCCGCTCGGGCCTTCCGGGGTGCCCTCCTTGACCGACAGCACCTCGACCTGCTCGGCCCGGGCCAGGAACGGCAAGGCGCCCTTCAGCGCCCGCCCCGCCTCGATCGAACCGTTCCAGGCGACGATCGCGCGCTTGCCGAAGGAAATGTCCGTGGTCTTCGGCGGCACGATCAGGACCGGCCGCCCGGTATCCTTCAGGCAGGCCTGCACCACCGGCGTCGGCCCTTCATCGGCGCCGGGCCGGGCCACCAGGATAAGGTCGGCGAGCCGGCCGGCCTCGGCGACCACGTCGTCCTCGGGACCGGAACGTTCGACATACGCCGTCTTCGCGCCGGCACCGTAGTCGCGGATCAGCCGGTCATAGAGGGCGCGCGCCCGCGTGGCGCGGGTGGCACCTTCCTGCTCGGCGGCATTGACGATCTGCTCGATCATCGCGGCCGTCATGCCCTCGCCGACGAAGGCCACCGCATCGCGCGGATCGATCGCCGGGTGAAGGAACTCGACCTGCGCCCCGAAGCTTTCGCCGAGTTGCAGGGCCACGGTACCCAGTCGCACATCGTCGTCCCCGCCGCTGAGCGGCAGGAGGATCTTCCGGATCGTCATGACAGCCTCCCCGTCCGGATTGAACTATGGGCGCTATTGTACCCGGGGCCGGCGGCGGGGCAAAGCCCGTTGCCATCGCCCGGGCTTGTCCGCGGTATCGGGCGGCGATCGGTAACCCCGCGCGGCTGCGCCTGTTCCACACGGCGCGGCTGTGGAGCCGGAACACTTGATCGGCCAGTCATCGCACCCTACCCTGTCGACCGACTGGTAACCCGACAGCGAAGGCCGAGACAGCAGCACATGAAGTTCCAGGGCACCGATTCTTACGTCGCCACCGCCGACCTCAAGGTCGCGGTCAATGCCGCGATCACCCTGCAGCGGCCGTTGCTGGTCAAGGGCGAGCCCGGCACCGGCAAGACCATCCTGGCCTACGAGATCGCCAAGGCGCTCGGGCGTGAGCTGATCACCTGGCACGTCAAGTCGACGACCAAGGCCCAGCAGGGCCTGTACGAATACGACGCCGTCTCGCGCCTGCGCGATTCCCAGCTGGGCGACGCGCGCGTCCACGACATCCGGAACTACATCGTCAAGGGCAAGCTGTGGGAGGCGTTCACCTCGCCCGGCCACCCGATCCTGCTGATCGACGAGATCGACAAGGCGGACATCGAGTTCCCGAACGACCTGCTGCTCGAACTCGACCGCATGGAATTCTTCGTCTACGAGACCGGCGAGACGGTGAAGGCCGAGCAGCGCCCGATCGTCATCATCACCTCCAACAACGAGAAGGAGCTGCCGGACGCCTTCCTGCGCCGCTGCTTCTTCCACTACATCCGCTTCCCCGACCGCGAGACCATGCAGTCGATCGTCGAGGTCCATTTCCCCAAGATCCAGCAGGAACTGGTGCGCGAGGCGCTGACCGTGTTCTACGACGTGCGCGAGACGCCTGGCCTGAAGAAGAAACCGTCGACGTCGGAACTGCTCGACTGGCTCAAGCTGCTGATGCACGAGGACCTGCCGCTCGACGTGCTCAAGAGCCGCGATACCAACAAGCTGATCCCGCCGCTGGCCGGCGCGTTGCTGAAGAACGAGCAGGACGTCCATCTGTTCGAGCGGCTGGCCTTCATCGCCAAGCGCGAGCGCAACTGATACCGGCGGGAGAGCGCGCCCGATGTTCGTCAACTTCTTCCTCGAGCTGCGCAAGGCGAAGGTGCCGGCCTCGCTTCGCGAATACCTGACCCTGATCGAGGCGATGAAGGCGGGGGTGCCCGCCTATCGCGTCGAGGACTTCTACTACCTGTCGCGCAGCGCGCTGGTGAAGGACGAACGCAATCTCGACAAGTTCGACCGCGTCTTCTCCCAGGTCTTCAACGGCATGGAGTTCATGTCGGACGAAGTCTCGGCCGAGATCCCGGAAGAATGGCTGCGCAAGCTCGCCGAAAAATTCCTGACCGACGAGGAGAAGGCGCAGATCGAGGCGCTGGGCGGCTTCGAGAAGCTGATGGAGACGCTGCGCAAGCGCCTGGAGGAGCAGCAGGGCCGCCACCAGGGCGGCAACAAGTGGATCGGCACGGCCGGGACCTCGCCGTTCGGCGCCTACGGCTACAATCCCGAGGGGGTGCGGATCGGCCAGGACAAGTCGCGCCACCGCCGCGCGGTCAAGGTCTGGGACAAGCGCGAATACAAGAACCTCGACGATACCGTCGAGCTAGGCACCCGCAACATCAAGGTCGCGCTGCGCCGCCTGCGCCAGTTCGCCCGCGAGGGGGCGGAGATGGAGCTGGACATGCCCGGCACCATCAAGTCGACCGCCAACAATGCCGGCTATCTCGACCTGAAGCTGCAGCCGGAGCGGCACAACAAGGTCAAGGTGCTGATCCTGTTCGATGTCGGCGGCTCGATGGACGACCACATCCGGGCGACCGAGGAGCTGTTCTCGGCGGTGCGGACCGAGTTCAAGCACATGGAGTATTTCTACTTCCACAATTGCGTCTACGAAAAGCTGTGGAAGGACAACCGCCGCCGGCATACCGAGTTCGTGCCGACCTGGCAGGTGCTGAACACCTACGCGCGCGACTACAAGCTGATCTTCGTCGGCGACGCGACGATGAGCCCGTACGAGATTTCCTATCCCGGCGGGTCGGTCGAGCACTGGAACGAGGAGCCCGGCCAGCTGTGGGTCCAGCGCCTGCTGGAACACTGGCCGAAAGCCGCCTGGCTCAACCCGGTGCAGGAGAAGTACTGGAACTACACCCCGTCGGTGCAGTTGGTGCGCCAGCTGATGACCGACCGGATGTTCCCGTTGACCCTGGAGGGGCTGGAGCGGGCGATGCGGGAACTGAGCCGGTAACCCGGCCCAGCCCCCGGTCGAGCTCAGGCGCGGGCGCCGCCGCGGAAGCGCAGCGCGTCCTGGTGGCCCGAGAACAGGCCGACCACCCAGCGGAACGCCGCACGGACCATCTTGGCGACGACGATCGAACGGTTGATCCGCGCGGCCTGCTCGAGCGCGACGAGATCATGGAGCGGCAGGGCGGCGATCTTGGCTTCGGTGGTCATGGCAGCCTCCTGAAGGGGCAGTGTTGCTGACCTTCAAACTATGCTTGCCCGGGTGATCCGATAAGGCCATGCTGCATCGCAGCAATTGTGACGCGGGGTCACAGATCGATGGATCGCCTTGACGACATGACCGCCTTCGTCCGCGTGGTCGAGGACGGCAATTTCTCGGCAGCGGCGCGCAGCCTGCATCTGACCCCGTCGGGCGTTTCCAAGCTGATCGGCCGGTTGGAGGATCGGCTGGGCGTGCGGCTGATCCAGCGCACCACCAGGCGGCTGGCGCTGACCGCAGAGGGCCGCGTGTTCTATGACCGCTGCCGCGACATCCTGGCGGAAATCGAGGGGCTGGAGCAGGACGTCGGTGCGGCGCGCAGCGAACCGCGCGGCACGGTGCGCGTGTCGCTCTCGAACGGGTTCGGGCTGACCCAGGTCGTGCCGCTGCTGCCGGAATTCTCGGGCCGCTATCCGAAGGTGCAGATCGTCCTGATCTTCCAGGAACATATCGTCGACCTGATTGCCGAAGGCTTCGACCTCGCCATCCGGCTCGGCGCGATCCGCGACGAATCGCTGGTGGCGCGCCGGCTGGGCGAGCATCGCCGGGTCGTCTGCGCGGCACCGAGCTATCTCGATGCCCAGGGCGTGCCCCGGACGCCCGAAGACCTCAGCCGCCACGACTGCCTGATGTTCGATGCGCCGGAAGCGCTGAACCACTGGCCCTTCCGCTGGCCCGACGGCCGGTCCGAGCGGATGGCCGTCCAGGGCACCTTCCGCTCCAACAACGGCGAGGCGCTCTACAACCTCCTGCTCGCCGGCACCGGCATCGCCAACGCCGCCGATTTCCTGGTCAAGCGCGACCTGCTGCAGGGCCGGCTGGTGCCGTTGCTGCGCGACTACGCCGAGCCCCAGCCGACGCTGATCCACGCGGTCTATCCGCATCGCCGGCACCTGCCGGCCAAGACCCGGGTCTTCGTCGATTTCCTGGCAGACCGTTTCGCCGGCTCGCCCTGGGCGTTCTGACCCGGTCAGCGGCCGGGCAGCGCGGCCGGGGCTTCGTTGGCCTCGCTGGTGTCGCCGTGCACGGTCTCGCGGATCACCCGCGTCGTCACCTCGTTCAGATACTGCATCAGGGCGACGTTCAATTCCTTGAACTCGGGCCACAGCACGTCCTCGGCAAAGCCCCGGGGCACGCGCAGCATCACCGTGGTCAGGCGCTGGCGCGCGCGGCGATAGGGCAGCAGGCCGTAGCGGCGGCACAGCGCCAGGAACAGCCGGCGCGACCACTGGTCGGGCAGCGAGAACTGCATCTCGATCGCCGGATCCTCCTTGCCCAGCGCAGCCAGGCGGGCCCGGATGCGTTCGCGCGCCGCCTCGGCGGCGAGACGCTCGCCGTCGGTGCCGGCGCCGGCGAACAGCGCCTCGATCTTCCTGAGCTTTTCGCGCAGCTGCGCTTCGTCGGTCATCGTCAGATCACGTGCTCCGGCGCCAGCCGGCAGGCGGCCGCATCCCATTCGATCTGCAGCGTGGCATGGCCGATGTTGAAACGGTCGCGCAGCGTGTCGGCCGTCGCGGCGAGGAAGGTGTCGTCGTGCCCGGCGCCGGGGCGCACCAGATGCGCCGTCAATGCCGTCTCGGTCGTCGACAGCGGCCAGATATGCAGGTCGTGTACCGCCGTCACCCCGGGCAGGCCGGCGAGATAGGCTTCGACCGCCGCATGGTCGATGCCGGCCGGCACCGCATCGAGCGACAGTTGCACGGAATCGCGCAGCAGGCCCCAGGTGGCACCGGCGATGACGGCGACGATGACGAGGCTGACCAGCGGATCGAGAACGAGCCAGCCGGTCCAGCCGATCACGATCGCGGCGACGACAACGCCGAGCGACAGCGCGGCATCGGCGGCCAGATGCAGGAAGGCGCCGCGCATGTTGATGTCGGAACCCGCCTGGCGCTGGATCAGCCAGGCCGAGAAACCGTTGATGACGACACCGACGAAGGCGACCCAGATCACCGTGCCCTCGACGATCGGCTGCGGCTCGGCCAGGCGCAGCGCCGCCTCCCAGGCGATGGCGCCGGACGAAACCAGCAGGATCGCGGCATTCAGCAGGGCAGCAAAGATCGAGGTCTTCAGATAGCCGTAGGTGCGCCGCGGGCTGGGCCGGCGCTTGGCCAGCCAGACGGCGATCCAGACCAGGACAAGTCCCAGTACATCGCCCGCGTTGTGGAAGGCATCGGCCAGCAGCGCGACCGAGTTGGCGATCAGGCCGTAGAAGATCTCGGCAACGATGAAGACGCTGTTCAGCACGACGCCGACGACAAGCGAGGTGGTCACCTTGTCGGGTGCCGGGTGATGATGTCCACCCGGCCCGTGCGCGTGGCCATGGCCCGCCTTGCCATGGTCGTGGCTGTGGCCCTCGCCGTGCTTGTGGCCGTTGTCGTGGGCGTGATCGTGCATCGTTCCCTCTCGCCCCCGCGTCAGTGGGTGTCAAACAAGTGCTGGAGCCGCGCGCGGGCGCTGCCTTGGGTCAGCCCGAGTTGCAGCAGGACGCGTGCCTTCTGCGGGTTGAGCGTGTCGGCAGCGACGAAATCAAGGCCCGCATCGTCGAGTGCCGCACCGGCGACAACCCGGCCGCCGCCGGTGCGGCTCGCGCGTACGACCGCGATCCCCGCGGCACGCGCCGCGACCAGCGAGGCCAGCACGGCCTGGTGAATCGTGCCGTCACCGGTGCCGGCATAAACCAAGCCGGCCACCCCGCCGGCAATCGCCGCATCGACGAACAGCGGCGACATGCCGGCATGGCCATAGACGATCTCGACCGCCGGCAGGCGGTCGATCGCGGCGATGTCGAAGGCCGAGGCCGTGGTGTGCCGGCGGGTCGGCGACCGGTAGAAGACCGGCCCGGCGGGGCCGACTTCGCCCAGAAACCCGAACTCGCCTGGACCGAAAGTCGCGACATTGCCGGCATGGCGCTTGGTCACCTCGCGCGCGGCGCTGATCTGGTCGTTCATCACGACCAGCACGCCCTGCCCGCGGGCCCCGTCGGCGGCGGCGGTGCGCAGCGCGGCATAGAGGTTCATCGGTCCGTCGGCCGACAGCGCCGTCGCCGGCCGCATCGCCCCGACCAGGACCACCGGCTTGTCTGTCCGGACGACCAGGTTGAGGAAATAGGCGGTTTCCTCCAGCGTGTCGGTGCCGTGGGTGACGACGATGCCGTCGACCTGGCGATCGGCGGCCAGTTCCCCGACGCGGCGGGCCAGGATCAGCCAATGTTCCTCGGCGATATCCTTCGAATCGATCGCATAGAGCTGCTCGCCCGCGACGGTGGCCAGCCCGCCGAGATCGGGCAGCGCCGCCATCAGCGACTGGATCGGCAGGGCGCCCGCGCGGTAGCCGGCGGTCTGGCGGGGATCCGGGGCCGCACCCGCGATGGTGCCGCCGGTGGCAAGGATGACAATCTGCTTCATGGTAGCGCCAGACTGCCTCAGGACGATGGCATGCGAAAGTCATTCCCTAGGGGCGCCGGTATGCCTAAACTCGCCGCCTGTTTTGTCCGACGAGGGAGGAACGCCCATGCGCGCGGCACAGTTCGGCGCGGCTTGGGTCATTGCGTTTTTTGCCGCCGCCCTGGTCGATGCGGGTCCAGCCCGCGCCCAGCCGGCCGCGCCGGCGCCCTATGACCTGACCCAGGCGCTGGCCGTCCACAATCCCGACTATCCGCAATTGCGCCGCGCCTGGCGGGCGCGGCTGAAGCCGCTGGCCGAAACCATCGCCCGGCGCGAAGGCGCCGGCGAGCCGATGGTCTGCGCCAACCAGATGCTGGCCGAGGTCCGCTGGCTGGTGGCCTACACGACCGATACCAAGCGGATCGAACGGCGCCTGACCGAGCTGACCGAGGAAGCCGGCCGGCCGCGTCCGACCCAGCTGCCCGATCGGCCGGCCCCGCCGGACGGCTACTGGGCCACCTGCCACGAGGCCGACTTCTTCCGGCTGGCGGTCTCCTACGACGGGCTGGTGTCGCTGGCTACCAGGAACGAGGCGCCGGCGGTGCCGCCGAAGTTCCTCGACCGCTACAACGATCCCGAGCGGCTGCGGCGCGAATTCCTCGGCCTGATGACATCGGAGCCGTCGCGATCCGGCGAAAGCCAGCGCCGGCCGCTGATCGAGGTGGTGTCGTCGGTGATGAACCTGATCCTGCGCGACCAGCCGACCGGCTATCAGTGGAACCCGGCGCTCAAGAACACGCTGCGCGGGGTGCTGATCGACGACATGCGCGATCCGCAGACCGGCTTCTGGGGCGCCCGCTATCTCGACGGCGAACGCACGACGCGCACCGCCGACCTGGCCCTCACCTTCCATATCGTGCGCAACATGAAGGGCGACGTGCCGGACTGGCCGCGCGTGCTCGACACCACGCTGGCGATCCGCGATCAGCTCTATCCCTATGGCTGGCGCTCCTCGGTCGGCCAGTTGAACCAGAACAATTACGAGGTGGCCGAGCTGTTCCGGCTGGGCTGGGGCAAGGCGCGCGACGATCAGAAGGCCGCGATCCGGTCGGCGCTGGCCGACATGCTGGCCTGGTGCCTGGCCCAGTCGCTGCAGCCGGATGCCACCTTCAAGGTGACCGAGGATGACGACACCGTCGAATCGGCGACCTATTTCGGCACCGCGTTCTTGGTCTCGGTCGGCTATTTCGACAAGAAGAAGCGGTACTGGACCGACCTGGAGTTCCCCAACGCCGATGCGACCCGCCAGCAGCTGACCACCCGCGTCTCCCAGCAGATCGCCCGCGGCGCCGGCGGCTCGGGCGGGTACTACTATCGCGCCATCCTGGAACTGCTCAAGCAGAAGGATTGAACGCGACGGGAACGGTTTGTGGCGCAACTGGGGCGTACATTAATCTGATTTAATCAACCAGAAACCTTCACGACAGGCGACCTCCGCCATGGTGTTGCTCAAGCCGGAACCGAAACCCCGGCTGCAGTTCCCAGCAAGGAGAGTCAGTCGATGGAACTCGTCCCCCTCAAGCGCCCCACCCGCATCGCCGCGGGCCTCGTCACCGGGGCGGCGATGCTCGGCCTGGTCTTCACCACGCCGTTCGCCGATGCCCGGTCGACCCCCGACAGCTTCGCCGATCTCGCGGCCAAGGTGACCCCGGCGGTCGTCAACATCCAGACCGAGCAGCGCGTCAGCCAGGCCCAACCCGAAATGCAGCTCCCGAACGTGCCGCCGGGCTCGCCGTTCGAGGAATTCTTCAAGCGCTTCGGCGCGCCGCAGGGCGGTCGTCCGGGCAAGGCCGAGAAGGCGATGGCGCTGGGCTCCGGCTTCGTGATCGATCCCGCCGGCTACGTCGTGACCAACAACCATGTCGTCGGCGAGGCCGAGACGATCACGGTCAAGATGTCGGATGGCGCCAGCTATCCTGCCAAGCTGGTCGGCCGCGACGAGAAGACCGACCTTGCCGTGCTCAAGGTCGACGCGCCCAAGCCGCTGCCCTCGGTCCCCTGGGGTGATTCGGACAAGGCGCGGGTCGGCGACTGGGTGCTGGCCGTCGGCAACCCGTTCGGCCTGGGCGGTTCGGTGACCGCCGGCATCGTCTCGGCCCGCGGCCGCGACATCCAGTCGGGTCCGTTCGACGACTTCCTGCAGCTCGACGCGCCGATCAACCGCGGCAACTCCGGCGGCCCGTCGTTCAATGCGGACGGCCAGGTCATCGGCATCAATACCGCGATCTACAGCCCGTCGGGCGGTTCGGTCGGCATCGGCTTCGCCATTCCGTCGAACCTCGCCAAGCCGGTGGTCGAACAGCTGAAGGCCAATGGTCGGATCGAGCGCGGCTGGCTCGGCGTGCAGATCCAGCCGCTGACCAAGGAACTCGGCCAGGGCGTCGGCCTGCCCGACGACAAGGGCGCGCTGGTGGCGCAGGTGACCGACGACAGCCCCGCGGCCAAGGCCGGGCTGAAGGCAGGCGACGTCATCCTGGCGGTCGGCGACAAGCCGGTCGTGGCGATGAAGGACCTGCCCAAGCTGATCGCCAACGAAAAGCCCGGCCAGACCCCGACCCTGTCGGTGTGGCGTGACGGCAAGGCGGTGCCGGTCGCGGTCACCATCGGCCAGATGCCCGGCAACGAGCAGGTCGCCGATGCCGGCCCCGCGCAGGACAACGCGAAGGGCCAGCCCAGCCTGGGCCTGCAGCTCGCCCAGCTGACGCCGGACATGCGCCAGAAGCTCGGCGTCGACGAGAAGGTCAAGGGTGTGGTGATCGTGGGTGTGCGTGACGACTCGAATGCCGCCGAGCAGGGTTTGCGCGCCGGCGACGTTATCACTCAGGTCGGTCGCGAGAAGGTCACCTCGCCCAAGCAGGTGATCGAGAAGGTCAAGGAGGCCCGCACGGCCGGCCAGCAGGCAGTGATGCTGCTGATCAACCGCGGCGACAGCTCCCAGTTCGTCTCGGTCAAGTTCGGCAACGCCTGATCCGGCGCTCTTGGGCGGGGTGGTGATCCAAGGGTCCCCGCACCAGTCCCGCCCGCTCGAGGCGCCCGGTCCCCGCAACCGGGCGCCTCAACTTTTCTAGAGGCGCAGCCGCGCCTCGGCGGGCTGGCCCAGTTCCCCGGCCGGCGGGATCCGCCCCTCGAACCACAAGGCGGCCGCGGCGCGCGACATGGCGCCGCCGTCATGGCCGATGCCCGGCACCACGACGATCTGCCAGTTGCAGGGCACGCGGCGCCGCGCGGCCTCGCGCCGGGCGAAATCGAGCATGAAATGCGCCCGCGCGAAGCGCATCGGCCCCTGGGCCAGCGCCTCGGCCTGGGCCGGCAGGCTGGGATCGTCGGTCAGAACGTCCTGGTCGCCGGCGAAGATCACCATCGGCCAGGCCAGCCATCGTACCAGCGCAGTCTCGCCCAGGCCGATGCCGCCCAGCCCTTCCGGAAACCGGCGCTCCAGCGTCGGCAGGGTGTACCAGCCGGAATTGGCCGCGAAGGCCACGGCAAAGGGCGGGTCCGCCTGGGTCGCCAGCAGGCGATGGACGAACTGGCCACCGGCGGAATGGCCGAAGATGCGCACCTTGGCCTGCGTCACGGCCCCGGCCTGGCGGAGAGCCGCCAGGATCCGGGCAGGCACCCCATAGAGCCAGTCGTCGGCCGCCGCCACCGTCCCGTCATCGCGAATGACAAGACCGTTGTTGTAGGATTCAGGCTTGGGGAAATATGCGTCGCCGAAGGTCGGGGCGACGATCAGCAGATCGTGCCGGTCGGCAGCCGGGATCCAGAAATCGCGGTAGTCGTCGCCGTTGCGCAGCATGCCGTGCTGGACGAAGACGACATCGCCGCCGGGCCGATAGCCAGGTGCTCGGTACAGATTGACGTCGATAGGCCGATCGGGATGCCTGGCATCGACGAAGGGCAAGGTGCTGCGGCCAGACGGCGGATCCAACGGAACTGTGGTCATGCGACTTTCGGGGCGGTGTGCAGATGACAGGCGGCGCTGCGGCCCGGCGCGATCTCGGCCAGCTCGGGCCTGATTTCGCGGCAGGCCGGCATGGCATGGTCGCAGCGCGGGTGGAACGGGCAGCCGGGCGGCGGCGCCAGCGGCGACGGCAGTTCGCCCTGCAGCGGCTCGAAGCCCGCCTTGCGGCGTGCCGCCGACGGGATCGCCTTGATCAGCGCGGCGCTGTAGGGGTGGGCGGGGTCGGCGAAGACGCTGGCCGCCGGCCCGATCTCGACGATCCGGCCGAGATACATGATCGCGACGCGGTCGCTGATATGCCGGACCAGGCCCAGGTCGTGACTGACGAACAGATAGGTCAGGCCATGGCGCGCGCGCACGTCCATGAACAGGTTGATCACCTGGGCCTGGATCGAGACGTCGAGGGCCGAGACCGGCTCGTCGCAGACCAGGAAGTCGGGCTTGACCGCCAGCGCGCGGGCGATGCCGATCCGCTGCCGCTGACCGCCCGAGAACTGATGCGGATAGCGGTCGCGATAGGCGAGATCGAGGCCGACCTCGCGCAGCGCCCGGTCGACCGCGCCGTCGATCTCGCGGCGCGGCAGCAGCTTGTGCACGGCGAGCGCCTCGCCGACGATGCGGCTGACCCGCATGCGCGGATCGAGCGACGCGTAGGGATCCTGGAAGATCATCTGGACCTTCAGCAGATAATCCAGCCGATCGCGACCGCGCAGCCCGGCGACGGCGCGCCCCTGGTAGAACACCTCGCCCGCCGTGGGGGCCAGGATGCCGGTGGCAATGCGCGCCAGCGTCGACTTGCCGCAGCCGGATTCGCCGACCAGCCCCAACACCTCGCCCTTGGCGACCGTGAGATCCACACCATCGACCGCACGCAGGGTCGCCGGCGGCTGGCGCCGGCCGGCCAGGGCCAGGATGCGTTCGGCGAGAGTGGTCTTGCCGCGGAAGTACTTGGCGACCCCGCGCAATTCGAACAACGGGGCGGTCATGCCGGCACCGGGTTGTGGCAGCGCAGCGTACGGCCGTCTTGGGCCTGCGGCGGCGGATCGACATCGGCGCACACCGCCAATGACCGTGTGCAACGCGGCCGGAACGGGCAGCCCGACGGGCGCGAATCGATACGCGGCGCGACGCCGTCGATCTGGTGCAGCCGCGCACCCGGCTCGACCATGGCGGCCGACGAGTTCAGCAGGCCCAGGGTATAGGGATGCCGGGGCCGGTCGAGGACGACGTCGGCGGCCCCGATCTCGACGATCCGCCCGGCATACATCACCGCGACCCGGTCGGCCAGTTCGGCGACCACGGCCAGATCATGGGTGATCCAGATCACGGCCGCCCCGGTCTCGCGCGACAGTTTCTGCACCTGGTAGAGGATCTGGGCCTGGATGGTGACGTCGAGCGCCGTGGTCGGCTCGTCGGCGATGATCAATGCCGGGTCGTTCAGCAACGCCGTGGCGATGGCGACGCGCTGGCGCATGCCGCCGGAAAACTCGTGCGGGTATTGTTTCAACCGCGCCTCCGGCGACGAGATGCCGACGCGAGCCAGCGCCGCGGCGGCCTGCGCCAGCGCGTCGGCCCGGCTGCAGCGACGATGTTCCAGGATCGCCTCGGTCATCTGCTCGCCGACGCTGAGCACCGGATTGAGCGTCATCAGCGGGTCCTGGAAGATCATCGCGATGCGATCGCCGCGCAGCCGCCGCAACTCGTCTTCGGAAGCGGCGCGCAGATCGGTTCCGCCGAACAGGACCTGCCCGGCCACGATCTCGCCGGGCGGGTCGATCAGCTGGACCAGCGAGAAGCCCGTAACCGACTTGCCCGAACCGGACTCGCCGACCAGGCCGAGAATCTCGCCCCTGGCCACGGTGAAGTCGACGCCGTCGACCGCCGGCCAGGCGCCATCGACAGCGTGGAAGACGGTCTTCAGGCCGCGGACATCGAGAACGATATCCGCGGTCATGCGCGCACGTTCAGGCTGCGGCGCAGGCGGTCGCCGACGATGTTGAGCGACATGATCAGCGCGACCAGGGCAAGCCCGGGGAACACCGCGATCCAGTATTCGCCCGACAGCAGGAATTCGAAGCCATTGGCGATCAGCAGGCCCAGCGAGGGCTGGGTCACCGGGACACCGACGCCCAGAAAGGACAGCGTCGCCTCCAGCGTGATCGCCGAGGCGATCGACACGGTCGATACAACAAGCACCGAGCCGATCGAGTTCGGCAGCAAGTGGACGAACATGATGTAGCGGGTGGGCAGGCCGAAGTTGACGGCGGCCTCGATATACTCCTTGCGGCGCTCGACCAGGGCAGCCGCGCGCATCAGCCGGGCGTACTGCGCCCATTGCACCAGCACGATCGCCAGGATCACCTTGTCGACACCGCGACCGATCGAGGCGAGCAGGACCAGCGCGATCAGGATCGAGGGAAACCCCAGCATGAAATCGACGACACGCATCATCAGCGCGTCGATCGCGCCGCCGAACTGGGCAGCGACGAGGCCGGCGGTGACGCCGACGACCAGCGCGCCCAAGGTCGAGATCAGCCCGACCAGCAGGCTGGTGCGCAGGCCGTAGAGGATAGCCGAGAGCATGTCGCGCCCCTGCGCGTCGGAGCCGAGCCAGAACCTCAAGCCCGCCATGCCCTGCTCGCCCGGCGCCAGGCGATTGTCCATCACGCTGAGGGCAGCGAGATCATAGGGGTTCTGGGGAGCGATCAGCGGCGCCAGCAGCGCCAGCAGCACCAGCACGCCCAGCAGAATGGCCGCACCACGCGTTGTCGGCCGGTTGCGCAGGCGGCGCAGCACCTTTTCGCGCAGCGGGGTATCGGCCAGGATCGGCCCGGCCAGGCGATCGTCGTTCATGCCTGCTCACCCGACAGCTTCACCCGGGGGTCGAGCGCGGCATAGAGCACGTCGACCAGGAAATTGACCGCCACGAACAGCAGGGTCGCCAGCAGGACATAGGCCACGACCACGGGCCGGTCGAGCTGATAGACCGAATCGATCAGCAGCTTGCCCATGCCCGGCCAGGCGAACACGGTCTCGGTGATGGTCGAGAAGGCGACGAGGCTGCCGAATTCGATGCCGACCACGGTGACGACCGGGATCAGGATGTTGCGCAGCACGTGGCGATTGACGATGCGACGGCGGCGGACGCCCTTGGCGCGCGCATATCTGACGTAATCCTGCGTCATCGCCTCGGTCGTGCCGGCAGCGACGAGACGAATGATCAGCGCGAGGTTCGGGATCGCGAGATTGAGGGCCGGCAGCGCGATATGCCGCCATCCGTCGAGCGTCAGCAGGCTGGTGGGAAAGCCGAGCAGCGATACCGTCTCGCCGCGCCCCGCCGTCGGCAGCCAGCCGAGCAGCACGGCAAACAGCAGGATCAGCATCATGCCCTTCCAGAAACTCGGCAATGAAAAGCCGAGCACGGTGCCGGCCATCAGGAGGCGGGTGCCGCGGCTGTCCGGGTTGAGCCCGGCCATCAGGCCGAGCGGCACGCCCGCGGCGATCGCGACCGTCATCGCCAGCAGGACCAGTTCCAACGTCGCGGGCGCCCGGGCCAGGATCAGCTGCACCGCCGGGACGCTGTGCACGAAGGACCGGCCGAGGTCGCCGCGCAGCGCATTGGCCATGAACGTCAGATATTGCTGCCAGATCGGCAGGTCGAGGCCGAGACGGCGGATCAGCGCCTGCCGCTCGGCCTCGCTGACCTGGGGCGACACCAGCAGGTCGATCGGGTCGCCGATGCCGTAGACGGCAAAGAAGACCACGATCGAAACCGCCAGCAGGACGAAGGCGCTCTGGATCAGCCGCTGCAGAACGTAGGCAGCCATCGTCCCCGGTCCAGCCCTACTTCGCCGGCTTCACCGACATGGCGTACGTGTACTGGTCGGCGCGGCCGGTGACCTTCAGATCGGCCTTGTGGGCCCAGATCGTGCTTTCGAAATGCAACGGGATGAACGCCCCGTCGGCCAGCACGATGGTGATCGCCTGCTGCAGCAGTTCGGCGCGTTTGGCATCGTCGAAGGTCGACAGCGCGGTGGCCAGCGTCTTGTCGAACTCCTCGTTCCTGTAGCCGCCGTAATTGGAACCGCCGACCGTCTTGGCTGCGTTCGGTGTGGCCGGCCAGTAGCGCAGGAACGACGAGGCTTCGCCCGTGCCCGACGACCAGCCGCCCATCGCCACGCTGAACTCGCGCTTGGCGCGACGCGGGAAATAGACCGCGCGGGTCATCGCGTCGACCTCGGCCTTGATGCCGATCTGCGTCAGGTATTGGGCGACGGCCTGGGTGATCTGGCTGTCATTGATGTAGCGGTCGTTGGTCGAAGACAGGGTGACCTGGAAGCCGTTGGGGTAGCCGGCCTCGGCCAGCAGCTTCTTGGCCTGTGCGGGGTCGTAGGCCAGCTTGGGCGGATTGGTCAGCGCACCCGACATGCCGTCGGGCAGGAACTGGTAGGCCGGGGCGGCGGCGCCATCCATGATGCGCTTGATGATCGCGTCGCGGTCGATGGCCAGCGACATCGCCTTGCGCACGCGGGCATCCTTGAGCGGGTTCTTGCCGTCGGGCGCCTTGACGAACGGGCTGTCGTCGCGGGCCACGTCGAGCTGGAAATAGATCACCCGGGTCGAGGGCGTGATGACGTGGCCGAAGCGCTTGTCGTTGGCAATGCGGCCGAGATCGCGCGCCGCCGGATTCTCGATCACGTCATAGTCGCCGGCAAGCAGGCCGGCGAGGCGCGGCCCGGCATTGGTCACCGGCACGAAGCGGACGGTCGCCCACGGCTCGGCCGGGCCCCAATAGGTCGGGTTGCGCTCGAGCTCGATGCCGGAACCGCGGACATAGGACTTGAGCTTGTAGGGGCCGGTACCGATGGCGGCGGTGCCGTCGTTGAAGTTGTTCACGACGGGCCAGGGGCCGGTGACGCCGCAGTTGTTGGCGACGTCGTAGGTGATCTTGTCGTGCTTGACGATCGACGCCGACAGGATCGGCAGGGCCGACAGCAGCGTCGGCATCAGCGGCTCGGGCGCCTTCGTCTCGATCACCACCGTGCTGTCGTCGGGCGCCTCGACCTTGGCGAAGTTCGCGGCGACGTCGACGAACGAGTCGGAAACCTTGGTTTCGTTCTTCTGCGTCCGGCAGAAGGTGAACAGCACGTCCTGGGCGCCGAACGGCTCGCCATTCGAGAACTTGACGCCCTGGCGCAGCTTGATGGTCCAGCGGTTCTGCCCATCGTTCTCCCACGAGGTGGCAAGGCTCGGATGCAGCTTCTGCAACTCGTCCTGCTCGATCAGGCTGCCGAAGATATGCGCCGCCAGCGCGTTGTTGGGCGAGAGGTCGTGGTAGTGTGGATCGACCGCGGTCGGCTCGGAGGCGAGCGCGATGCGCAAGGTCTGCGCCATGGCCGGCGTGCTCAGCATCGTCGCGCCGAGCAGGATGGTGAAGAGCGTGCGCTGACGCATCGTTCCGACTCCCGTTTGCTGGACTGCCAATTTTGACAGATTTGTTTTCACGAAGTACGGTACATGAAAATTATCCGACGTCAATCAGCGGGAAAGTCATGTCACGGGCGTTGAAACCGACGACGGATCTGGCCAATCGCATCGCCAAGGTCTACCCGACGCTGAGCGAGGGCCATCGCAAGGCCGCCGACTTCGTGCTGCAGAATCCGCTGGATACCGCGACCATGACGATCGAGGGCCTTGCCGAGCGCAGCGGCACCTCGACGGCGACGATCACCCGCTTCGTCCGTGCCCTCGGCTATGCCAGCTACGGCGACTTTCGCACCGCGCTTTCGGCCGCGCTGAAGGTCGCGCTGGCCCCGGTCGAGGCGCTGGCCGACGCCCGCGCCGCCGCCGGCTCGGTATTCGCCACGATGTCCGCCTCGCTCGGCAACGAGGCGGCCAATCTGGAAGAGGCGATCGCCACGCTGGACGAGCCGACGGTCGACCGCGCCATCGCCGCCCTGCTCAAGGCGCGCCGGATCTTCATCATCGGCTATGGCGCCAGCCACCATGTCGGCGCCTTTCTCGAGGACGGCCTGCTGCTCTATCTCGAGGCCGACGTGATCTTCGCCACCGCCCGCGGCGGGCCCGAGCGCGCCTCCAACCAGATGCTGTCGGCCGGCCCCGACGATCTCGTCGTCGCCATCTCGCTGCCACGCTATTCGCGCTCCACGCTCGAGCTCGCCAAGTTCGCCAAGCAGCGCAAGGCGATGCTGCTCGCCATTACCGACAAGCCGTCCTCGCCGCTGGTCGCCATCGCCGACATGACCCTGTTCGCCCCGGCCAGGAACAACTTCCTGCCAAACTCGCCGACCGCCGCCTTCGCCGTCGCCGATGCCCTGATCACGACGCTGGCGCGCGAGCGGCCGGACGCGGTCGAGGCGCTCAAGGCGCTCAGTGAAAGCCAGCTCTGGCTGTTTCACTACTGACCGGGGCCTGTGTTGCTTATTTGACAGTATACTGAATATCAATATGATGAATGAAAATGTCGCGGGAGGACCGATCATGACGTCATTGCCCTTCATCATTGCCGGCGGCGGAATCGGCGGGCTGGCGGCGGCGCTGGGCCTGGCGGGCAAGGGCGTGGCGGTAAGGGTGCTCGAAAAGGCGCAGACCCTGGGCGAGATCGGGGCGGGCATCCAGCTCGGCCCCAACGCCTTCCACTGCTTCGACTATCTCGGCATCGGCGATACCGCCCGCGCCATGGCGGTCTATATCGACAATCTGCGGCTGATGGATGCGGTGTCGGGCGAAGAGATCCAACGCGTCACGCTGACCGAGAAATTTCGCGCCCGGTTCGGCAATCCCTATGCGGTGATCCACCGAGGCGATCTCCATGGCGTGATCCTGAAAGCCTGCCGCGAGCATCCGCTGATCGAACTGCGCACCGCCAGCGAGGTGACCGACTATGTCCAGGACGGCACCGCGGTCACCGCCCTGCTCGCCGACGGCTCGCGCGTCGATGGCGCGGCGCTGATCGGCGCGGACGGCCTGTGGTCGAACATCCGCCGCAGGGTCGTCGGCGACGGCGCCCCGCGGGTCTCCGGCCATACCACCTACCGCTCGGTCATTCCGACCGACCAGATGCCCGAGGATCTCAGGTGGAACGCGGCGACCCTATGGGCGGGGCCGAAATGCCATATCGTCCACTACCCGCTGTCGGGCTGGAAGCTGTTCAACCTGGTCGTCACCTACCATAACGACGCGCCCGCGCCGGTCGCCGGCCGGCCGGTCGATGCCGAGGAGGTCTTCAGGGGGTTCCATCACGTCCATCCGCGTGCCCAGGAAATCCTGCGTCGCGGCACCAACTGGAAGGCCTGGGTCCTGTGCGATCGCGAGCCGGTCGACCGCTGGGTCGACGGCCGCGTCGCCCTGCTCGGCGATGCCGCGCATCCGATGCTGCAGTATTTCGCCCAGGGCGCCTGCATGGCGATGGAAGACGCGGTGTGCCTGGCCGACGCCATGGCCCGGCAGGCCGACAATGTACCGGCGGCGCTCGACGCCTACCGGCGGCAACGCGTCCTGCGTACCGCACGCGTCCAGTTGCAGTCGCGGGCGATCGGCGAGCATATCTACCACCCGGCCGGACCGCACGCGGCGCTGCGCAACGCGATACTCCAGGCAAAGTCGGAGGACGAGATGCACGATACCGTCGCCTGGCTCTACGGCGGCAACGGGTTGGCCGCCGGACCGGCGGCGAATGTCGGCCGCTGAGCCTGCCCCTCAGCTTGGGGAAGGATCGCGATAGACGCGGACCGGCAGGCGGAAATCCCGCAACCGGGCGAAGTTCACCAGTTTCTGGATCAGCAGATCGTTGAGCACCGTGTCCCGGCCGATCGCCAGCCCGCCATCGGCGAAGCACAGGTCTTCCGCCAGGCGATCGCCCTGGTGCAGCAGGCCCAGCCCGCCGATCGCCATGTCGGCGCCGGGTATCTGCGCCTTCACGGCCGCCGCCTCGTCCTGCCGCAACCTCGCCCGGACGACGTCGACGAGTGCCGGGTCATAGGCGCCGGCATCGTCGAGCACGCGATCGAGATGCGCCATCGTCGGCCGGGCATCGCCAGCCGCTTCGACCAGGTCGTGGACCAGCCGCAGCAGCCGCGCCTCGATCGCGATCGCCCCGCCGGCCGGCTGGCCGGCAGCGGCATCGGCGCCGTCGAATCGACACCCCTGCTGCCGGATGATCTCGGCGATCGGACCAAGCCGCGGAATGTTGGCGACCAGGCGTGCGCCGATCTCGGGCACGCCGGCGACCAGATCGGCTTCCTCGACACCGAGATTGCCGCCCTGGCGCCACTTCTCGACCACGCGCGCCGGCAGCGTGGTCCAGCCGATCGCGCCGAGCAGCGCGGCCATGTCCAGCCGCCAGCGATTGACCTCGAGCGTTGCGGCCAGCGCACGGCAGAAATCGCGGATCCGGGCGGTGCGCCCGAAGACTTCCGGCATCGTCGCCGCCAGGATTTCGACGAGGATGCGGATCGACCCCGCCAGCGTGCGTTCCAGCACATCCTTTTCGGCCGTGGCGACGGCATGCTGGCGCAGGGCGCCGTCGAAGGTCGCCGCCAGCGTGTCACGCGCCACCGGCTTGGTCAGGAAACCGAAGATGTGGCCGCGATTGATCGCCTCCATCGCCGTCGACTGGTCGGCATTGCCGGTCAGCATGATCCTGACGGTATCGGGATGGCGGCGCGCAGCTTCGGCCAGCAGGGTCACGCCGTCCATGCCGGGCATGCGCATGTCGGAGCATAAGACGGCAAAGGGTCCGTCGCGGTCGAGCATGACCAGCGCCTCCGCCCCCGAGGACGCATAGGTCAGGTCGTGGCTCTTGTAGAGCTGGCGGCGAATCCCGTCGAACACCGCGGGTTCGTCGTCGACGAAGAGAATGCGGTTGTTCATTGACCGTCGCCCTGCCCGACCACCTGATCGCGCAGCTGGCGCCAGACGGCAAGCTGCGCTTCGTCCAACGCCTCCGGCAGCCGTGCCTCGACGGCCTGTCCCGGCGCCGTGGGATAAGGCGGGCCGCGACGCTCGGCGATCAGCAGGCTTGCCAGCGCGACCGCATCGGCCGGCCCGGCGATGCCGGCGAGCACGGCGATCCGCTCGTGATGCAGGGCGACCGCCTCGACGATGCCGTCGCCCAGGCCCCAGGTGCCGAGCAGGAAGGCGCCCGCATCCGCGTGGCTGGCGCCGAAGGCCGCCCGCTCGATATCCTCGAGCGGCCGGCCGCTGCGCCGCTTCTCCTCCAGGACGCGGCGGTAGGTCTCGGGCTGGTTCTCGGCCAGCAGCAGCATGCCGACATCGTGCAGCAGGCCGGCGCCGCAGGCTTCGTCGATCTCCGCCGCCGTCCCTTCGGCCGCACGCATCAGCAGTCCGGCCAGCGTCGCGACCTCGACCGAATGCTCGATCACGTCGGCGGCGGCAAGGCCCGAGGCCCCGATGCGGCTGAAGGCGCCGGCGGCACCGCAGGTCAGGACAATCGACTTCACCAGGTCGAAGCCGAGGAAGCCGATCGCCTGGCTCGGCGTCCGCGCCGCGCGCAAGCGGTTGAAGTAGGGCGCGTTCGCCACCTGCAGCACCTTGGCGGCAATGCCCGGGTCATGCGAGATGATGGCGTCGATCCGTTCGGGCCGCGGATTTCCGGCGGCCAGTTCGGCGGCCAGCTCACGGTAGACGGCAGGCAGGCTCGGCACATAGCGCAGCTTGGCAAGGGCCGAACGCACCGCGGGGGTGATCCGTCGCCGCAGGGCCAGCGACTGTTCGATACGGCTTTCGAGCTTGGGGCCGTCCAGCGGCTTCGACAGATACTGGTGGCTCGGGCCGATCGCGCGGAAGATCGCCTCCATGTCGCTCTGCCCGGTCAGGATGAAGCGGGCCGAATCCGGATAGAGACGCGCCACTTCGTCCAGCAGGGCCGATCCGTCCATGCCGGGCATGCGCATGTCGGATATCACCAGGTCGATGCCGCCGAGGCGGCTGATGCATTCCAGCGCCTCCGGCCCACCGGTCGCGAAATGCATCTCCCAGCTTGCCCGCCGGTGATGCAGCAGGCGCCGGATCGCGGCGATGACGTTGGGCTCGTCGTCGACGAACAGGATCGCAGGCTGGTTGTCGGTCATGTCGCCTCCCGCATCGCCGTGGGATCGAGGGGCAACAGGAAACGAAACGTCGATCCCTGGCCCGGCGTCGATTCGACCTCGATGTGCCCGCCATGGTGCTGGACGATGATGGTGCGGGTAATCGCCAGGCCCTGGCCGGTTCCCTTGCCGGGCGGCTTGGTCGTATAGAACATCTCGAAGATCTTCTCGCGCCGATCGGCAGGGATGCCGACACCGCTGTCGGCGATCGCCAGCTCGATCTCCCCGCCGACCAGCCGGGTCGATACCGCTATCCGTCCCGGTTCGGTCGTTCGGCGCTCCTCGATCGCGTGGGCGGCATTGACGATGGTGTTCAGCAGCACCTGGTTGATCTCACCCTGATTGCCGGTGAACAACGGCAGGTCAGGATCGAGCGACAGGTCGAGCTCGGCCACGTATTTCCACTGGTTGCGCGTCACGGTGACCGCGGATTCCACCGCGTGGTTGAGGTCGAAGGCCGCGACGTTCTTGTCGGACGGATGCGAGAATTCCTTGATCGCCTGGACGATCTGGGCGACGCGCTCGATCCCCTCCAGGCACTGGTCGATCGCGGCAGGCATCTCGACCGCCAGGAACTCGAGATCGACCGGGCCGGGATCGGGTGCGGCCAGGGCAAGCGGCAGGAGATCGGCGATGCTGGTCTGCAGGAAGCGGATATTGTCGCCGATGTACTGGGACGGCGTATTGATCTCGTGCGCGATGCCGCCGGCAAGCGTGCCCAGCGCCTCGAACTTCGTCGTCTCGGCCAGCCGTGCCTGCATCTCTGCCCGGTCGGCTTCGGCCTGGCGGATCTCGGTCACATCGCGCTGGGTGCCGACATAGTGCAGGATCTCGCCGCCATCGCCGCGCACCGGAAACAAGGTCAGCTGCGACAGGAATTTCGCCCCATCCTTGCGATAGTTGACCAGTTCGACCTGGATCTGGCGGCCCTCGGCCAAGGCAGTGCGCAAGGCCTGGCGCGCCGCCGGATCGGTCTCCGGACCGGCCAGGAAGCGGCAATTGCGCCCGACCACGTCGGCCTGGGTATACCCGGTCATCAGCGTGAACGCCTGGTTGCAATAGATCAGCGGCAGGCCGTCGACTTGCGCGTCGGCGATGGTAATGCTCGACGGGCTGCTTTCGATCACTGCCGCCAGCAGCTGGCTGCGCTTCATCTCGGCGCGCAGTTCGGCCAGGGTACGGTCGCGCTCGGCCACCCGCTCCCGCACGCGCCATTCCAGCTCCTTGTTGATCTCGCCGAGCATTTCCTCGACCTGCTTCAGCTCGGTGATATCGAAGACATGCACGATCGTGGCCTTGCGACCGTCGAAATCGACATTACGCGCCGACAGCGATACCCAGAAGCCTGCGCCGTCGGGGCGCCGGACCCGGATTTCGCGGCTGGCCTGGACACCATGCTCGCGCAGCGCCGACCGCAGATAGGCCAGATCTTCGGGATCCTCGAACGACGAGGGGGCGACATAGGACGCCATGTCGGCGTCCGCCAGCCCCAGCATTTCGCGGTATCGTTCGTTGTAGAACAGCGCATGCCCCTCACGATCGAGCACGACGGTGCCGATCGGACTGATCTCGAGGATGCCGCGCAACCGATGCTCGGAGGCCGCAAGCGCCAGCGCCGCCTGCTCGGCCTCGGTCTCGTCGACCAGCGTCAGGACCGTGCGGCTGCCGGCCGCCCAGCCCAGGTCGAGGCGGACCACCCGGCCAGACCGGCAGGCGCGGCGGCCGAGCGCCAGCCGCGACTCGTCGAGATGACCGGCACCGACGGCAAAGGCGACGTCGTCGGCGCTGAGCACGCCGTCCTCGCCCTGCAGCGAGACCACCTCGGCGAGCGCTATGCCGGGCTCCAGCGCGGTCGGCGCAATGTCGGCCAGCGTGGCAAAGCGCGAGTTCCAGAGGACCAGCTGCCCGCCGCTGTCGAACACGGCGACGCCGTCGTTCAGGCTTTCGAGTGTCGCGCGCAACAGAATCTGCTGGTCTTCGATCTCGAGGCTGCGGCGCTTCAGTTCGCTGATGTCGGTCCGGACCCCGACGATGCCGCCGTCGGGCGTGCGATGCTCGTCGACCATCATCCAGCGGTCGTCCGACAGCCGCAGCTCGATCCGGCCACGCGCCTCGCGATGAACGCGAAGGCGCTCGGCGACGAAGCCCTCCGGATCGGATGCGGCATCGGGGTACTGGCCGTGGGCGACACCGTGGCGGACGATATCCTCGAAGCGCGCCCCCGGCCGGATCAGGTCGGCCGAAATCGCATACATCTGGCGATAGCGTTCGTTGCAGATCACCAGGCGGTCGTCCCGGTCGAAATAGGCAAAGCCCTCGGTCATCGTATTCAGGGCGTTGCGCAGCTGGGCCTGGGCGTCGCCCAGCTTGATCGCGGCAACGTCTGCGCTGATCCGCGCATTGGCGATCGCCGCCTTCTGGCTGCCGCGGCTGCGCAGGAACAGGACGACCAGCACGAGGACCGCGGCCCCGCCCGCAATCGTCGGTGCGGTGTCGCGCAGCACCGCATCCCGCAGCGAATCCGTGGGCGGCGCGACAGCCGCGATCGTCCAGGCGCCGCCCGGGAAGTGCGCCTCCCGGATCGCCGGTGCCTGTTCCGGCAACGCCGGATCACCGACGATCAGCGCACCCGGCATGCCGTCCCGGCCGACGCCGCGGACGGCGACGCGTATGCCGTCGCCTGACTCGCCCAAGCCGGTACCGGCCAGCAACCGGTCGAGACCGACGAGAACGACGGCGAGCCCCGCCCCCCCGTCGGCATCGCCTGGAACGGGACGGAGCGGCAGGAACGCCGCCAGCAGGCGGAGGCCGTCGAGGGTGACCGGATCGGAGACCACCGGCCCGGCCCCCTGGCGCGCCTGGGCGGCAAGGGACAGGGCGACGGGGTCGCCTGCAATCCAGTCCGTTGCCGGGCGCGTGCCGCGGCCCGACAGCAGCGTGGCGCCAGGCCCGACCGCGATGGCGATCGTCTCGAAGACATCCGCCGGCAGGACCTCGGCCATCGCCGCGATGGCGGCAGGGCCGGAGGCCACGGCCCCTGCCATCGCCGCGGCGGTTTGCGCCGGTCCGAGCCATGACTGCATCGCAAGCGCGGTCCGCAGTCCCGCCAGGTCGGCTGCCTGTTCCATCCTGACGTGCCGTGCCGCCGCGGCGCGGTCCACGTGCTGCCAGGTCAGCACGATGCTGGCAACGGTCAGCAGGGCCAGCGCCACAGCGCAGGCGGCGAACAGAACGATGATCGAGCGGCCAGGCTTCATCGGCCATGCTCCCTGGTGTGCCCGGACGGGCGTCACGCAAGGATGGCGGGTTTGCCTGTAATGGGGATTATGGTTATGTCAGAGATTGTCGCCGATCCGGAACCGGGTGCCGTGCTCGGGCTAGGCGCTCATCCGGCGCGAGGCGTCGATATTGCGGGTCGCGGAATAGAATCCCTGCTCGTATTCGTCCGGCGGGAGGTCCATGACGGCCAGCACCGTCTCGAGCGAAACCAGCGCCAGCTTCAGATAGCCGAAGGACACCCACCGGCCGGCATCTTCCAGTTCCACCCGTTCCCATGGCCCGACATGCCCGGCGCGACGTTGGACCAGTTGCCGGCAATCATCGAGCAGCGCCTCGACCGCTTCACGGCGTCCGTCATAGTCGAGGCTGATCTCGAGCTGCAACGCCGCGACACGCGCGCGCAGATCCTGGGCGCTGGGCATGAGGGCCTCCTGGCGGGAACTTTCGCCCCGAGTTTATGGCAAGCCCCCTCGCCTTGGCGAGTCGTTTAACACATTGAAATCAAAAGATTTTCTGAATGTATATTCCGAATATATCGAAAATCGGATCAAATATTCCATCTGGAGCGGCGATCAGGTCGCCATCATGGCGCCGGCCTTCTGAAGCGGCAGCAGGATGCGCAGCACCGCCCCGGCAGCCGCGTCGACCTCGACCTGCCCGCCCAGGCGCACGATCTCGGCCGAGCGCAGAACCGCATCCCAACCCTGCATGGCAGCACCGGAATCGGCGATCGACAGTTCGACCATCTCGCCCGTCACGCCGGTACTGATCCGGATTTGGCCGAGTTCGGGGGCGCCGCGCCGGTCGATGACCTGGGCCGTGCGGGTGATGACCACGATCAGCAGGCGCCGCAGATCGCCAAGGTCACCGCGCAACGGCGGCAGGCGGGGATCCAGGTCGAGGTCGACCTGGGCGGCGTACCGCCAGTGACGGCCGGTCGCGGTCACGGCCGCCCGGATCACCTGGTTCAGATCGAGCGCACCGCCCTCGCGCGCTGCCGGTGCGACGACCTCGCCGATCGCCTGGCCGACCTGGATGATCCGGGCGACGGCTTCAAGGCTTTGATCGATCGTCGCCGGGATATCGTCGGCCAGCGCCTCGACATCGGCCTCCCGGCCCATCCGGGCCAGCGCCAGCAGATCATCGGCACAGCCCTGCAGGTATCGCAGGTTGTCCGCGACATGGCGTGACGGCGCCTCGATCTCGTCGGCCAAACCGTCGAGCGCGGCCATCATCGCCTGCAGGCGACGTCGCTCGCCGGACGCGGTGGCTTCGGTCAATCGGCCGCGCCGCGGCCGCCTTGCGCCATAGATCGGCCTGCGGGTACCGATCCGCGACCGCTGCCTGCCGCGGGTCCAGGATCGCCAGCGGGACGGCGAAACGCGGCGCGACCGGCGGACCGCCCCATGCGCCAGGATCAGCATCAACAACGCGCCGAGCCCCGCCGGACCGGCGCCCGGCAACGCGTTCGCCGCGACCGCACCTGGCGACGAAATAGTCTCCGGCCAAGCCTGGAATGCAAGCAGCAGCAGCAGGCCGCAGATCGTCACGGCGAGAACGGATGACCTTGCGACATTCATCGGCGTTGCCTCCCGGGCGCGACCCGACGGCCACGCGCCGAACAGCATGCCGGGCTTTCCTGTAATCGGGGTTATTGCCGTGTAATCGAATGTAAGGCTGCCCGCTACACCCGGCGGCGATCGAACCCGGGACGCCGGCCAGTGCCGTAGAGCTTGAGGGCACCTTGTTCGCCGATCGCGTTCGGACGCTGGAAGATCCAGTTCTGCCAGGCGGTGAGGCGGGCGAAGATCTTGCTTTCCATCGTCTCCGGTCCGCCGAAGCGCAACGAGGCTTCCATGCCGGCCAAGGCATCGGGCGAAAATGTCGTCCGCTCGTCGATCGCCAGCCTGACCTCCTTCGCCCAGTCGATATCGTCGGGGGTGAAGGTGACGAGGCCGATCTCGAGCGCCTCCTCGGCGTCGAGTTCGCGGCCGATGCGGAACTTGCGATCCTCGACCTCCATCAGGTCGTCCAGCGACAACAAGCCGTCTTCGGCAACGTCCAGGGCAAGGATTGCGACGGCGCCATCGATCGAAAGCTTCCAGTGGCGATAGCGCGACGGCGCGGTGCGGAAATCGACGCAAGCCTTGGCCATCGGCGGATCTCCCGAATGGACAGAATTATATTTCACTGCTGGGCGGCAAGCGCCGCCAGTTCGGCAACGGCGTCGGCCACCGGCTTGCCCGACGTGTCGAGACGGGCATCCGCCTTGCCGTAGAGCGCGGCGCGGGTCGCCAGAATGGCGCGCAGGTCGGCCATCGCCTCCTCGTTGCCGGCCATCGGCCGCATGTCGCCCTGGGCCATCACGCGGCCCATATGCTCCTCCGGCGCAGCCGTCACCCAGACCGTGTAGCAGTTCGACAGCAGGTATTCGTAGGTGCCGGTTTCCGAGGGCAGCGAGCCGCCGGTGGCGATCACCGCCGCCGGGTGCTCGGCCACCACCCGCTCCAGCGCGCGGCGCTCGTGCCGGCGATAGGCTGCCTGGCCGTAGAGGTCGAAGATTTCCGCCAGCGACATGCCGGCATCGGCCTCGATCTCGTGGGCCAGTTCCACGAACGGCACCCCCATCCGTTCGGCCAGCAGGCGTCCCAGCGTCGACTTGCCGGCACCGCGCAGCCCGATCAGGGCAATGCGCCGGCGCCGCTCGCGGTCCTGGCCGAACCGCTCGGCCAGGACGGCCTGCGCTTCGACCAGTTCGGCGGGGCCGAGCCGCCGCAGCTGCTCGGTCAGCAGCATCAGTTCGACCGAAGGCTCGGGCCCCTCGCGCAACAGATCGGCCAGCGGCATGCCCATCGCCCGGGCGATCCGCCGGAGCAGCAGGATCGAGATGTTGCCCTGCCCGCCTTCGAGCTGGGCCAGATAGCGTTCGGAAACGCCGGAGTCATTCGAGAGGATGCGCCGGGTCATGCCCCGGCGCGCGCGGGCCTGCCGCACGCGGTCGCCCAGCTCGGCCAGCAGCCTGGCTTCCTCCGCCGCGGCCGCGTCGGCAATCGGTTGACCTTCCTGCAATTGGCCTCTTGCCATTCCGGCGCCCTCGACCCAAAATCAATGCACTATATTGCATAAATTGCTGCGGTGGAGCAATTCGATGGGCGAGCCTATCACCATTCTGGTCGGAACCATGACGGGCACCGCCGAATTCGTCGCCGGCGACGTCTCCAAGGTGCTGGAGGAAGCCGGCCATCCGGTCGAGATCCTGATGATGGATGCGCTCGACGCCGCGGTTTTCGAGCGGCCCGGCGTATTCCTGATCTGCACCTCGACCTACGGCCAGGGCGACGTGCCCGACAATGCCCGCGCCTTCTTCGAGGCGGTGCAGGCCGCCCGCCCCGATCTGACCGGCCGCCGCTACGGCGTGATCGGCCTGGGCGACTCGACCTACGGCGACACCTTCAATGCCGGGGGCAGGCAGTTCGATGAATTGCTGGCCGGGCTGGGCGCCCGTGCGGTCGGCGCCCGGCTCGAGCACAATGCGTCGGGTGGCACGATGGCCGAGGATGCCGGTGTCGAATGGGCCCGCGGCTGGGTGAGCGAACTGGAGCGCGCCGAAGCCGCCTGACGATTCTCGCGGGACGGCCGGGGAACGGCCGCCCGCCACCCATTATCCAGGCACAAGTTTCCAGGGAGGAAGCAAGCCATGGCCGAGCCCGTCGACCTGCCGCGGGACTACAACGCCGCCAGCCACTTCATCGATCGCCACCTGGCCGAAGGCCGGGCCGAGAAGATCGCGGTCATCGACGACCGCGGCCGCTACAGCTATGCCGAACTGGCCAGGCGGGTGAACCAGGCCGGCAACCTGCTACGCGAAAAAGGCGTGCAGATGGAACAGCGGGTGATGCTGGCCCTGCTCGACGGTATCGACTTCATCGCCTTCTTCTGGGGTGCGATGAAGATCGGCGCGGTACCGGTACCGGTGAATACGCTGCTGACGCCCAACGACTACGACTTCATGCTGCGCGACAGCCGCGCGCGCGTCCTCGTCGTCTCCGACATGCTGCTCGAGAAGTTCAGGGCGATCCTCGGCGAGCAGCCCTTCGTCAAGGAAGTGCTGATCTCGGGCCGCCCGCCCGGCGCGGTGCGGCCGCTGGACGAACTGCTCGCCACCTCGGGCGACCAGTTGCAGGCGGCGCCGACCACGGCCGACGATGTCGGCTTCTGGCTCTATACGTCCGGATCGACCGGCAACCCGAAGGGCGCGATGCACCTGCATCGCGACCTCGTGCAGACCGCCGTGCTCTACGGCGAGGGTGTACTGGGCCTCAGCCCCGACGACACGATGTTCTCGGCCGCCAAGCTGTTCTTCGCCTATGGCATGGGCAATGCCATGACCTTCCCGCTGCATGTCGGCGCGACCACGGTGCTGATGGCAGAGCGGCCGACGCCGCAGGCGGTGATGCGCGTGCTGAAGGCACATCGGCCCACCGCCTTCTTCGGGGTGCCGACGCTCTATAACTCCATCCTGGCCGAACCCGCCCTCGGCCGCGACGAAAGCTCCGACCGCCTGCGCCTCTGCGTCTCGGCGGGCGAGGCGCTGCCCGAGGACATCCTGCGCCGCTGGCAGGACCGCTTCGGCCTTGAGATTCTCGACGGCATCGGCTCGACCGAGATGCTGCACATATTCCTGTCGAACCGGCCGGGCGATGTGCGCGCCGGCTCGACCGGCCGCCCGGTGCCGGGCTATGACTGCCGCATCGTCGACGAGGCGGGACAGGAACTGCCGCCGGGCATGGTCGGCGAACTGGTGGTGCGCGGGCCGTCGGCCGCGATCGGCTACTGGAACAACCGGCCGAAATCGGTCGCGACCTTCCAGGGCGAATGGACGCGTACCGGCGACAAGTACCTGCGCGACGAAGACGGCTACCTGCATTACAGCGGCCGGTCCGACGACATGCTGAAGGTCGGCGGCATCTGGGTTTCGCCTTTCGAGGTGGAATCGGCACTGATGACCGAGCCGCATGTGCTCGAAGTCGCGGTGATCGGCGCGACCGATGCCGACGATCTGGTCAAGCCGAAGGCCTATGTCGTCGTCCGCGACGGGGTCTCGGCCGATGCAGCGCTGGCCGATACGCTGAAAACCTATGTCAAGGCGCGGCTGGCACCCTATAAATATCCCCGCTGGATCGAATTCGTCGACGCGCTGCCCAAGACGGCGACCGGCAAGATCCAGCGCTTCAAGCTGAGGCAGATGAGCCAATAAGCAGTTGAGCCAGTAAGGGGAGAAACGCCGGGCATGGCACGCGCCGATTTCAAGTTCAGCCTGCATCACCGCACCCGTTACGCCGAGATCGATTCGCAGTCGATCGTGTTCTTCGGCAACTACCTGACCTATTTCGACAATGCGCTGACCGACTATGTCCGCGAGATGGGATTCGATCCGCTGAACCATCCCAAGGAAACCGGCGCCGACTTCCACGTCGTCAAGGTCGAGCTGGATTATCGCGCGCCGGTGCGGCTCGACGAGGAGATCGAGATCTGCGCCCGCATCGAGCGCATCGGCCGCTCGTCGCTGGTCCATCGGGTCGAGGTCCATCCGAAGGGCCGGGACGATCTGCGCGTCGGCGGCCAGATCACCTGGGTCTACACCGATCAGGCAACGCACAAGTCGACGCCCGTGCCGGCGACGCTGGTCGCCGCCTTCGAAGCCTACGAGGGCCGCAAGGTGACCGCGGGATGAGTACGCTGGCCCTGGCCGGCGGGCCGATCGACTACGTCTGGGCTGCGCCGCCGGCGGCTGGCCGGCCGACGCTGGTCTTTCTGCACGAAGGCCTCGGCTCGATCTCGCTGTGGCGCGATTTTCCCGCGGCCGTGGGGCGTGCCACCGGCTGCGGCGTGCTGGTCTACAGCCGCTACGGCTACGGCAACTCGGCGCCCTGTCCGCTGCCCCGACCGCTCGACTACATGCATGTCGAAGCCCGCGAGGTGCTGCCTGAGCTGCTGGACCGGCTGGCGATCGGACCGCATGTCCTGGTCGGCCACTCCGACGGTGCCTCGATCGCGCTGATCCACGCCGGTTCGGGCCCCCGGCCCGACCTGATCGGGGTGGCGGTGATGGCCCCGCATGTCTTTGTCGAGGAGGTCGCGACGGGGTCGATCGCCATGGCCCGCGTCGCCTGGGAGACCGGCGATCTGCGCGACCGCCTCGCCCGCCACCATGCCGACGTCGACACGGCCTTCCGCGGCTGGAACGACGCCTGGCTCGATCCCCGCTTCCGTGCCTGGAACATCGAGGAATTCCTGCCCCACATCACCGTCCCGGTGCTGGCCCTGCAGGGTGAAGGCGACGAATACGGTACGGCGGCGCAGGTCGAGACGGTGGCGCGGGTGACCGGCGGCGATCTCGTGCTGCTGCCCGATTGCGGCCATTCGCCCCATCGCGACCAGCCGCAGGCGACGCTCACCGCTTTGTCATCCTTTATCAACCAATTGCCGGCTAGGCTGCCTGCCTGAAGCGACGGCTTTGGGGCAGCCATGGAACGGGACGGGGACCAGCGCAAGCCGGGTGAGGCGACCGCACGCATGCGGCCGGCACGGCTGCGTGCCCATCACCCCAATGCCGCCCAGCGTCGCTACCTCACCCGCGGCCTGACCCAGCCGGGCGGCAAGCTGCCGCTGCACGATGCCGAGGGACAGCGCGTCTCCAATCGCGTCATCACCTCCTGCATCCGTGCCGGCTGGGCCGAACCCTGGTTCAAGAACCCGATCAAGCCGGACTGGCTGGTCTGCAAGCTGACCGAGATCGGCCGCCGCGTCCTCGTCGCCAACGATATGGGGAGCGGCTGGCAATGACGACACTGGCGATTGCCGCGGCCGCCTGGATCCTGCTGCATCTGCTGGTTGCCGGCATGTTCCGTCCGGCGGTCGCGGGCCGCATCGGCGAGCCGGCGTTCCGCGGGCTCTTCTCGGTGCTGAGCGTCGCAAGCCTCGGTTTTCTCATCTGGGCCTATCGCGGCAGCCCCTACCTGCCCTTGTGGAACTTCGGCATCGGGGCGCTGCACCTGGCCAAGCTGCTGGTCTTCGTCGCCTGCTTCCTGCTGGTCGGCAGTCTCAGCCCGCGCAACCCCAATCTCGCCGGCGCTGACATGGTGCTGAAGGACCAGTTGCCCGTCGAAGGACTGATCCGCGTCACCCGCCACCCGATGCTCTGGGCCTTCACCTTCTGGTCGATCGCCCACATCCTGGCCAACGGCCATCTTGCCGCCTTGCTGCTGTTCGGCGCGATCCTCGTCACCGCGCAGAACGGCATGTATTCGATCGACCGCAAGCAGCGCCGCCGCCACGGCCCGGCCTGGGACGCCTTCGCGGCGAAGACGTCGCTCATTCCCTTTCTCGCGATCATCCAGGGGCGCAACCGGTTCGTGTTCGGCGAATACGGCCTGGCCCGCGTCGCCATCGCCTGCGCCCTGTTCCTGATCCTGCTCTACGGCCACGGCTACGTGATCGGCCGCGACATCACCGGCTGATCGCCGGTGCGCGGGCTGGTCATTGCGGCCGGCGTCATCTCCGGCGTCCAGGCCGGTGCGGCCTTGGTCGCCAGCCGGCTCGTGGTCGGCCAGACCGATCCGTTCACCCTTGCCCTGCTGCGCTACGCCATCTCGCTGGCCGTGCTGCTGCCATTGGCGTTGCGACGGCCGTGGCCGCAGGTGCCGCGGCGCCACTGGCTGCCGCTGATCGCGCTCGGCGCGGCGCAGTTCGCGCTGATGACGGTGCTGCTTAACCTCGCCGTCTCGCTGGCCCCGTCGGCCCGCGTCTCGCTGATCTTTGCCACGGCGCCGATGATCACCTACCTGATGTCGCTCGCACTGGGCCACGAAAGCCTGCTGCGGGACCGCGCGCTGGGCGTGGCCGCCTGCCTCGGCGGCGTCGCCCTCGTCCTGGGCGAGCGGGTCGGCGCGGGATCGATCTGGGGCGACCTCGCCGCGGTTGCCGCCGCGGTCGTGCTGGCTGGCTGCAACGTGACCTTCCGCCCGATGCTCGGCCGCTATCCGGCCCTCCCGCTCGGCGTGATGGCGATGGCCGCGGGCGTGGCCACCCTGTTGCCGATCTCGCTGGGCAACGGCGGAATCGCGGCGTTGCCGGCGCTGGACCTCGTCGGCTGGCTGCTGGTCGCGGGGCTGGGCACTACCAGCGCCTTGTCGTTCCAGGCTTGGATCTGGGCGATCGGCCAGGTCGGTGCCACGCGCATCGCCCTGTTCCTCTCGCTCGGGCCGATCACCGCGATGGCGCTGGGCTGGGCCTGGGCGGGCGAGCCGGTGACCACGCTGTTCCTGGCCGGGCTGGCGCTGGTGCTGGCCGGGCTCTGGCTTGCCTATCGCCGGGTGTAATTTATCACAATAATACTTTCGGGAAGGTTGCGACGGGGGCATTCGCGGAAATAATGGCGGCTGGATTTCTGGAGACCGCCCATGCCCCGCTCGCTCGCCAAATCGCTTGCCATCGGCCAGGCCGCCCTGGCGCTGATGCTCTTTGCCGTGGTCGCGGTCTTCCTGTGGCGGGCGGTCGGCGACTGGCAGACCAGCCGGCGGGTCGTCGAGATCGCCGCCGCCGACCGCGTCGTGTTCGACGCGGTCAAGGAAATCCGCCCCCGCCGCGGCACCATGCAGAACCTGATCATCGGTTCCGACGATCCGGCCCCCGAGCTGAACAAGATCTTTGCGGCCAACGCCGCCGACGTGAAGGCCGCGCAAACCGCAATCGCCGAGGCCGGCCTGCTTGACGGCGATGCCCGCATCCGCGACGTCGGCGACAAGCTGAAGGCCGCCGAACGCGACGCCGCCCAGGTGATGGCCGAAGCGGCAAAGCCCAAGGCGTCGCGCAACGTCAAGAACACCGAAGGCTGGTACAATACCGTCGGCAACCTGATCGACACGCTGGCCGCGGCGTCGCTGGCCGTCGCCAACGAGACGCGGATGAGCAGCCCGCGCGTCGCCGAGTTGATCATCGTCCGGCAACTGAGCTGGACGCTGCGCGACTTCACCGGCCGCGAATGCTCGCTGACCCGCGCCAACGTCGCCGCCGGCAAGCCGCCGACGGGCGAAATGCTCCAGACCCTGGCGGTCAATCGCGGCAACGCCGATGCCGCCTGGTCGACGATCCGCGACATGCTGGGCCGCCAGGGCGCGCCGGCCAGCGTCGTTCAGGCACTGCGCGACGCCGAGGCCAAGTCCAACCAGGTGCGGGCCGAGATCCGCGCCCTCTATGCCAAGCTCGACGGCAATGCGGCCAGCGCGGTCGAGCCGGCCAGGTGGACGGCGCTGTGCAATTCGACCTTCGAGCCGATCATGGCGATCGGCGGCCGCGCCCTCGACGAAGTCGCGGCGATCGCCGCCGCCGATGTCGCCGGGGCGCAGCTGCGGATGGCGATCGCCGCCGCCGTGCTGGCGGTCGCAGCGCTCCTGGTCGCCTTCAACGCCGCGGTGCTGATCCGCCGCTTCGTCCGGCCGATGCGCGGCCTGGCGACCGACGTGGCCCGGCTCGGCCAGGGCGACTACGACACCGCGGTGGCGTCGACTGGCCGCGGCGACGAAATCGACGGCGTGGCCCAGGCACTCGAACGGCTGCGGCTGGGCGCGCAACGCACCGCCGTGCTCGAGGCGGAAGCTGCCGACAGCCGCCGGCGCGAGGAGGCGGACCGCCGCGCCCGCGAGGAGGCCGATCGACGGGCCGAGGCAGAGAAGCGCCAGGCCGACGAACAGGCGCGCGAGGCCGAACGCCGGCGTGAGCGCGAGATCGAGGCGGCCCGGGTCAAGGCCGATGCCGAGATGCGCGCCGCCGAGGAGCGCCAGCGCGTTCAGGCCGAACAGGCCCGCCGGGAGGAGCTGAATCGCCTGGCCGAAGCCTTCCGCGGCTCGGTCGGCGCGCTGGCCGATCGGGTCGGCCGGGCGGCCGGCGCGTTGCGCGGCGATGCCGGCCGGCTGGCGACCGTTGCCGACGCGACGTCCAAGGGGTCGCTCGCCGCGTCGACGGCGACCGAGCAGGCCTCGGCCAACGTCCAGACCGTTTCGGCGGCCACCGAGGAATTGTCCGCGTCGATCCGCGAGATCGCCAGCCAGATCGCCAACACCACGCGGATTGCCGGGCTTGCCGTCGATCAGGCGCGCCAGACCGACGGCATCATGCGCGGGCTGCGTGCCGCCGCCGAGAAGATCGGCGAGGTGGTCGGGCTGATCAACGCCATCGCCGGCCAGACCAACCTGCTGGCCCTGAACGCCACGATCGAGGCCGCACGCGCCGGGGAGGCCGGCAAGGGCTTCGCGGTGGTGGCTTCCGAGGTCAAGAGCCTGGCCAACCAGACGTCGAAGGCGACCGAGGAAATCGGCCAGCAGATCGCCGGGGTGCAGCAGTCGACCGGCGATGCCGCGACGGCGATCGCCCGGATCGGCGAAACCATCGACCAGATCAACCAGATCGCCGCCGCGGTCGCCGCCGCGGTCGAACAGCAATCGGCCGCGACGGCGGAAATTGCGCGCAACGTCGACGAAGCCGCGACCGGCACGCGCGACGCCGCCCGCCACGTGGAAGCTGTCAGCCGCTCGGCCCGCGATGCCGAGGAGGCCGCCGGCAACGTCCGCAATGTGGCAGAGGACCTGTCGGCGCAGTCCGGCCAGCTCAGCGGCGAGATCGATGCCTTCCTGCGCAAGCTGGCCGGCTGACGTGCAAGGCCCCGGGGGACTAGGACCGCAGACCTAGTCCCTTCAGGCTGCGGTCGATCCACTGCCGGGTCAGCTTTTCCTGCGCCGCATTCTGGCGCAGCCGGTCGTTCAGCGCCGGCCAGTCGACGCAGTCGAGCGGCTGGTCCTGGTTGAAGCAGGAAAAGACATGGGTGGTCGCGCCGGTCGCCGGATCGACCTGCGGCTGCAGGCACTGGGCGCAAATCTCCTTCATCATGCACTGCATCGGCGAATTGATCGAGCCGATGGCGAGATGCGCCGCCTTGAGGTGGCGGGCCAGCACGCCATGGCGTGCCGCGGCCACCGCCGCCATCATCCGGTCTGACCCGATGGCGATGATGCGGTCGACCGCAGAAAGCGGGATCGCCGGCTCGCCGGCGGCGTAGTCGGCGATCGCCTCGACGATGTTGGCGACCGTCGAGCGATCCTGCGGCCGGCCGGGCGCGAAGCCTGGCGCCTCGTCGCAGCACCAGACGACAACGTCGGCTGCCGCCTCGATCTCGGCCACCTTGTAGCGATCGATCATCCGCTTGTAGCCGGCGAAGTAGAGGACCCGCGAGCCGGCCTCGCGGAAGGCGCGGCCGATCGAGAACAGCACCGCATTGCCCAGCCCGCCACCGACCAGCAGCACCGTTTCGCCGCCGGCGATATGGGTCGGCGCGCCGGTCGGCCCCATCAGGACGACCGGTTCGCCCGGCCGCAGATGGGCACAGAGATCGGACGAGCCGCCCATTTCCAGCACGATGGTCGACAACAGCCCGCGCTCGGTATCGACCGAAGCGCCGGTCAGCGCCAACCCCTCCATCGCCAGCACGGTGCCGTCGATACGGGGGCTGATCTGTTCGTAATTCTGCAGCCGGTAGAACTGCCCCGGGCGAAAATTGCGGGCGGCCTGCGGCGCCCGGACGACGACCTCGACAATCGTCGGCGTCAGACGGTGGACCGCATGCACATGAGCCTGGCAGTTGTCGCGCAATCTGGCGGCAAAGGCCGCATCGGATATCGGCGCGGGCGTGACCTGGTCGAGGACACGGCAGACCGTCGGATAGCCCTGGGCGGCCGATCCCATGGCCTTGACCACGTTGCCGAAATAGCTCGGATGCAGATCGCCGAAGAAGCTGACGAAACGGCCGTCGGGATGGCGGGCAAGGAGGACGCGCGGCTCCGCCGGCTTGGCCATCTGGCGTTCGGGTGTCACCGTCGCGCCGCTGTCGTCGACCGCGCGGAAGTACTTGCCGGCCAGCACGAAATTCCCGGCATCCTCGCGCGCCAGCACGGTGTTGGGCTGGGTTCCGGCCGCGACCAGCACCGCGCGCGCGGCGAGTACGACATCGGCCCCGTTCTCGCCGGTCAGGCGCAGGGCCGCAGCATGGCCCGATGCATCGACGTCGACGGCGCGCGGCGTCAAGCCTTCGCAGAACGAGATCCCTTCCTCCAGTGCCTTCTCGACCTCCTCGTGATTGAGCGTGTAGGACGGGCTGTCGATCAGCCGGCGGCGATAGGCGATGGTGACGCCGCCCCAGCCCTGCACCAGCGCCGCCAGCCTCGGGGGGCGCCCTTCTGCAGCCGCCTGCATCCGCTCGGCGCGCACGGCCCGTCCATGGACCAGGAACTCGTCGGCCACGACCGCTTCGTCGGGCGTGAAGGCGGCGCGGACGGCGGCTTCGCCCCGCTCGCGCGACAGCGTCTCGTAGCGGTCGAGGAACTTCTCCACCTGCACCGGGTAGTAGGCCATTGCCTCGGTCGCGGCGTCGATCGCGGTCAGGCCGCCGCCGATGACGACCACCGGCAATCGCAGCTGCATGTTGGCGATCGACGAGCGCTTGGCCGCGCCGGTCAGCTGCAGCGCCATCAGGAAGTCGGAGGCCGTGCGCACGCCGCGCGCCAGTCCGTGGGGCAGTTCCAGCACCGTCGGCCGGCCGGCACCCACGGCCAGCGCGACATGGTCGAAGCCCTGGGCGAAGGCGTCGTCCAGGGTCAGCGTGCCACCGAAACGGACGCCGCCGAGCAGCAGGAAACGATCGCGCCGCTCCAGCAGCAGCCGCACGATCTTGAGGAAATTCTTGTCCCAGCGCACGGTGATGCCGTATTCGGCGACGCCGCCGAAACCGGCCATCACCCGGTCGTCCAGATCTTCGCGCAAGCTGGCGATATCGCGGATCGGCACCGAGGGATCGGCGAGCGCACCGGGCAACGGCTCGATCTTCAGGCCGTCGATGCCGACGACGAAATGCCCTTCGTTCATCAAGTGGTGGGCCAGTGTGAAGCCCGCCGGCCCCATCCCGGCCACCAGCACGCGCCGGCCCGAAGGCGGGCGCGGAAACGGCCGGCGCAGGTTCAGGGGATTCCACCGGGTCAGCAGGCCGTAGATCTCGAAGCCGTAGGGCAGTGCCAGCACGCTCTTCAGGATGCGGGTCTCGGCCTGCGGGATATCGACCGGGTCCTGGCGCTGGTAGATGCAGGCCTTCATGCAGTCGTTGCAGATGCGATGCCCGGTGGCGGCAGCCATCGGGTTGTCGAGGGTGATGACGGCCAGCGCGCCGATGGCCGCACCACCGGCGAAAACCTCGTGCATCTCGGAGATCTTCTCCTCGAGCGGGCAACCGGCGAGGGTCACGCCGAACGGACTCTGCCTGAACGCGCCCTGGCGATCGCGCAGGCCCTTCGAGCAGGAATCCTTTCCCTGATGATGGCACCAGATGCAGTAATTTGCCTGGTCACACGCCCCGGCGAGATCGGTGCCGGCATCGGTCAGGCCGAAGCCGTCGCGGGCCCGCAGGTGAGCTGGGTCGAGACGATGCCGCGGGAACCCTTCCGCCTCGTCGGTCACCAGATGACGGACCAGATGCTCGGGGTCGGTCTTGCGCGGCACCTTGAACAGCACGCCACCGCCATGGCGCGCCTGGCCGGCCGGCGACAGCGTCGCCCAGGCCGCGTAGTCGCGGGCGAGGGCCAACGGCTCGGCACAGCCGTCCTTCGCCTCCCAGTCGAGCACGGCGCGCGCGAAATCGAGCTCGGCGAAATCCTGGCCGATATGATCTTCGAGCGCGGCGCGCAGCACCGGGCCGTCGATGGCCGCGGCACTGGCCGCGTCATGGCCCTTGACCGCGACGCGCTGCACGAAGTTGCGCTTGACCGCGGCGAGTGGCGCCAGGCCGACGATCTCGGCCCGCATCGCGGCAACATCGGCTTCGATGCCGAACAGTGTCGCGACGAACGCTTCGGCCGGCGGGGCGAGGTCGATCAGCAATTCCGCCGGGGCGGGGGCGCTCGCCGCACGGGCGCGTTCGAGGCGGTCGTCGAGGTCGGGATCGCGGCTTGCCAGCCATTGGCGGAAAACCGCATCGAGCCGGGCCAGGCCGTCGTGACGATAGAGATCCGCGGTGACGAAACCGAACGCCAACTCCAGCATGCCATCCCCCCGGGTTGCGCAAAGGCTGCCTTGGGACCGAACGAACCGGACGCGATATTGTTAGCATACATATGAGTTAGCGGCGTGACCAGAGCCTGAGCCGTCGCACCATGCGTCCCACCCATATCCTGGTCGCCACCCAGGCCGGCTGGCGGGCGAGATAGTCATGCGCCGCCCGGACCAGCCCGTGCAGCCGCGTATAACCCCAGGCAAACCAGGCGAGCGTCATCAGCCGCTCCCGCCCCTGGGCGACCAGCCAGGCCGGCAACGCCGTGCCGAGCACGTAGCCCGACCCGATCGCGATGCCGGCCTGCACCGGATGGCCGGTCGAGGCGAGCCACAGCCCGATCAGCTTCAGCGGCTCGCCGATCGCCAGCGCCAGGCAGACGACGAAGGCCATGGCCAGCGGCGGCAGGCGGCGATAGCCGTCGATCGTCCAGCGGACCGGCGGCGCGCGTTCGGCCCAGCGGGCCAGGGCCATGAAATGGTCCCACAGCCAGGATTCCAGCGAAACGATCAGCGCCGCCAGCACGATCAGCGGCGACAGGATGCGCCGCAGCAGTTGCAGGCGCCGGCGGCTTCGTGGCTTAGTTTCAGGCGTCATGTCCCGCCTCAACATCCTCTTCATCACGGCAGACCAGTGGCGCGGCGACAGCCTGTCGACGGTCGGCCACCCGCATGTGCGCACGCCGCATATCGACGGTCTCGCCCGCGCCGGCGTCACCTTCCGTCGCCATTATGCCCAGGCGGCTCCCTGCGGGCCGAGCCGGGCAAGCCTTTATACCGGCACCTATCTGCACACGCATCGCGCGGTGCTGAACGGCTCGCCGCTCGATCCCCGGCTGACCAACATCGCTCGGGAGGCCCGCGCGGCAGGCTATCGGCCGGCACTGTTCGGCTATACCGACACCACGGCCGATCCCCGCGGACTCGAGCCCGGCGACGCCCGGCTCGCCAGCTACGAAGGCGTGCTGGACGGCTTCGATCCGGTCATGCCGCTGCATGAGGATTTCGCGCCCTTCGCCGCCGATCTGCGCCGCCGCGGCCATGAGTTCGGGACCGAGAAGCAGGCCTTCTTCAAGCCGGTCTTCGACGCGCAGGGGCGGCCGCACACGCTGTTCGGCGCCGACGAATCCGAGACCCGGTTCCTGGCCCGTGCCTTTACCGACTGGCTGGCGGGCCAGACCGAGCCATGGTTTGCCCATGTCTCGTTCTACCGTCCGCATCCGCCCTTCGTCGCCTGCCCGCCCTATCACGCCTATCACGATCCGGCGCGCATGCCGCGTCCGCGGCGCAAGCCGCTGCTGGCGGCCGAGGCGGCGCAGCATCCGTACCTCGCCTTCGCGCTGGGCCAGGCGCGCTATCGCGCCCCGGTCGACGATGCGGCGATCCAGCAGGCGGCGGCCGCCTATTACGGCCTGATGTCCCAGGTGGACGATGCGATCGGCGATATCGTCTATGCGCTGCATGACCGTGAGGAATTGAAGCGGACCTTGATCATCTTCACCTCCGATCATGGCGAAATGCTGGGCGATCACTGGCTGGTCGGCAAGTTGGGCTTCTACGACGGCGCCTATCACGTCCCGCTGATCGTGCGCGATCCGCGCGCCGAATTCGACCATACGCGCGGCCGCAAGGTCGACGCCTTCACCGAAAGCGTCGACATCCTGCCGACGGTGATGGACCTGATCGGCGCGCCCGTGCCCGATCAGGCCCAGGGCCTGTCGCTGCGGCCCTGGCTGCGCGGCGAACTGGCGCCGTGGCGTGACGCGGCGCATTGGGAATACGACTTCCGCGATCCGGCGACGCGCGCGGCCGAAACCCTGTTCGGCCTGCCGGCCGATCGCTGCAACCTCGCCGTCATCCGCGACGCGCGGTTCAAGTACGTGCATTTCGCCGGTCTCGACCCGCTGCTGTTCGATCTCGCCGCCGATCCCGACGAGACGACCGATCTGGCCCGCGACCCGGACCATGCGGGGATTGCCGCGAAATACGCGAGGCGCCTGCTGTCCTGGCGGCAATCGCACGACGACCGCAGCCTGACGCGATGGCGCCTGATCGAGGGTGGGCCGTTCAGATCAGTTGATTAAATCAGGCAATAGACACCTAAAAATCACAAGACTAGACTTGCGTCCGATCGCATAGCGGCGGGACGCGAGTATGACGACGGACAAGGATGAACGGGCGACACTGACCTTCGATGAGGTCTTCGCCGGCGAAATCGCGCATATCCGGCAAACCCGGCTGGATGACACGCTGGAGCGGAGGATCACGGTCGATCCGGAGAACGTCGCCGGCCTCGCACTGTCTGGCGGCGGAATCCGCTCGGCGTCGTTCGCTCTGGGCGTGCTGCAGGCGCTGGTGGTCGAACGAGCGCTGTCGCGCTTCGAATACCTGTCTACGGTATCGGGGGGCGGCTATATCGGCTGCGCCCTCAGCTGGTTGTTGTCGCAGCTTCCGGGAAGCGGGCTGACCCCCGGCACGTTTCCCCTGTCCAGCCCGCTGGCCGGCACCCGGCATGCCCAGGGTACGGAGGCGCGGTTGCGCGCCCTCGACTTCATCCGTCAGCGTGGCAACTATCTGGCCCCCAGCCGCAAGCTGTCGCTGCTGGCCGGGATGGCGTTCGTCCTGCGCGGCATGACGGCGACCCTTGCCGTCTATTTCGGCCTGGTCCTCGCCATGCTGCTCGCCCTGCACAGTGCCCTGCTGCTGGGCAACGTGACCTGGCGCCCGGGCGCCGCCCTGTCGAACGACGCGGCAGAACTGGTGACGCAGGTCATCACCTGGGGCGCGGGCTGGATCGCCGGCCTGTCGGCGGCCGTCTTCTTCGGCTTGTCGGTACTGTCCTGGGCCAGCCCGAACCTCGCGTTCCGGCCGCTGATCGGCGCCGATCGCCGCCGCGAGTTGCGCGACCATCCGAGCGCACTGCCCTATTTCGTCCGCCTCTTCACGCAACGCGGCTTTGGCATCAGCCTGCAGGCGCTGCTTGCCTGCCTCGGGCTCGCCGGCCTCTTCTATCTCGGGCCGACGGTCGACAGGCTGCTGACCGGCCAGGCCGCCGATGCCTTGCTGCCGGTCCTGGTCGGCTCCAGCGGCGCCCTGATCGCGGCGCTGGGCAAGCGGCCGCAGCCGGGCCAGGCAGGCAGGCTGCCGGTGATGATGGTTGCCGCGGCGCTGGTGCTGATCGGGTTTCTGTGGCTCGCCCAGTTGCTGGCCCAGCGCATGCTGGTCGTCTTCATCGACGAACTGCATGATCCGGCGGGCGCGGCACAGGTCGCGATCGTCGTCGCCGGGCTGCTCGAAGTCGTCGCGTTGTTTGCCGCCTGGCGGATCAATGCCAACGACACGTCGCTGCATCGCTTCTACCGGGATCGGCTGATGGAGACGTTCCTGCCGGACGCCGACAGGCTGCAAGGCGGCGGCTGGGAACCGGCGGCCAAGGCCGATGCCGCGCGGCTCGACCAGATGTGCGGCGCCGGCCGGGATGCCATCCCCTACGCCGGCCCCTATCACCTGATCAACGCGAACGTGGTGCTGACCGGGTCGGCCCGATACTGCTTCAGCGGTCGGGCCGGCGACAGTTTCCTGCTGTCGCCGCTGCATGTCGGCAGCGACGCGACGGGCTGGCTGAGCACCGCGCGGTACGGTCAATCCGAGGACGATGGCCGCGGCATTACGCTGGCGACCGCGATGGCGACGTCGGGGGCCGCCGCGAACCCCAATGCCGGCGTCGGCGGCACTGGCCTGACCCGCAGCCGGCTGGTCTCGGTCCTGATGACCTTGCTCAACATCCGTCTCGGCTACTGGCTGGTGAACCCGGCCAGGCTTCCCGCCGGCAAGTCGGCGTCCTGGCCCAATCTGCTCCAGCCCGCGGCGTGGAACATGCTGGGCGAGGATCTCCGCGAAGACAGCCAGTTCCTGCAGATCACCGATGGCGGCCATTTCGACAATACCGGGGTGTATGAGCTGGTCCGCCGTCGCTGTCGCCTGATCGTGCTGTCGGAAGCCGGTGCCGATGAACGCTTCGAATTCGCCGACCTGGCCTCGATGATCGAGCGCATCCGCGTCGATTTCGCGGTCAATGTCGATTTCATTGACGAATTCGGGCTGGAACGGCTGAGTTCGGGCGAGCGGGCCGCATCGGGCTATGCGATCGCGCGGCTCCGCTATGCCGACACCGGCGCCGAAGGGTTTCTGGTCATCGTCAAGCCGACGCTGACCGAAGGGCTTCCCGCCGATCTCTATGCACGACGTGCGCAATATCCGTCGTTCCCGCACGAAAGCACGGCCGATCAGTTCTTCAACGAGGCGCAGTTCGAAGCCTATCGCGAACTGGGCTATCGCCTGGCCAGGCGGGCCGTCTTCGACATCAGGACGGATCGCCGCCTCGACGGCATAAGCAAGATCTGGCGGCTGTGATCAGGCGTCAGGCCAGATTGATCCGCATATTCTCGCGGGCGACGAAGGCCCCTTCCCACATCCGACGCGCCTCTTCCTCGACCGCCTCCATGAAGGGATCCTCGTGGTCGGGATCGTGGTGGAAGATGGCCAGCCGCTTGGCGCCGGCAGCGCGGCACAGCCGCACCCCCTCCTGCCAGGTCGAATGGCCCCAGCCGACCTTCTGGGGGAATTCCTTGTCGGTGTAGGTGGAATCGTAGATGACCAGGTCGGCGCCGGCGATCAGGCCCAGCACGCTCTGATCGGGCTTGCCCGGGACATGCTCGGTATCGGTCACGTAGCACATCGACTTGCCCTGGTACTCGATGCGATAGCCGGTCGCCCCGTCCGGATGGTTGAGCGCGGCGGTGCGGATCAGCACGTCGCGCGACAGCGCGATGTCGGCGCCAGCCTGGAAGTCGGCGAAGTCGAGCTGGGCGCCGATCGCCTCCAGCGGCACCGGGAACACCGGGTTAGACATCTGGGTCTCGAACACCTTCTTGATTCCGCCATGGGCGGCAAGATGCCCGGCCATGATGGTGAAGGCGCAATCCTTGCGGAAGGCCGGCGAAAAGAAAGGGAAGCCGTTGATGTGGTCCCAATGCGTATGGGACAGCAGGATCGCGGCTTCCTTGACGTTCTTCTGGTTGAACCAGTGGCCCAGCATGCGCATCCCGGTGCCGGCATCGAGCACGATACGCCGTCCGCCGACCGAAACCTCGATGCAGGAGGTATTGCCGCCGAACGCGATGTGGCGCGGCGACGGGGTGGCGATCGAACCGCGGACGCCCCAGAATTTTATCTTGAAGCTCACGGTCCGATCGCCTTCGCCGGGTTCAGGCTGCGGGCTTCAGTATGGTCTCGACCAGCCGGACCCAGTAGCTGGACCCGATCGGCAGGACCTCGTCGTTGAAGTCGTAGCGCGGATTGTGGACCATGCAGCTGCCCTCGCCGGCGCCATTGCCGATCCAGACGTAGGAGCCGGGGCGCTCGCGCAGCATCCAGGCGAAGTCCTCGGCGCCCATCGACGGTGCCATGTTGTGCACGACGTTCTCCGGTCCGACGACCATGCCGGCCGCGGCGGCGGCAAGCTCGGTTTCGTCGGCGGTGTTGATCGTCGGCGGATAGCGGCGCTGGTAGTCGAGCTCGACTTCCGCCCCATGAGCCCTGGCGATGCCGTCGAGCACCTCGCGCATCCGCCGCTCCAGCAGGTCCTGCACCTCCGGCCGGAAGGCGCGGACGGTACCGCCGAGCAGCGCATGCTCCGGGATCACGTTGGTCGTGTGGCCCGACTGGAACATCGTCACCGAGATCACGGCCGGTTCCAGCGGATCGACGTTGCGGGCGACGATCGACTGCAGGGCCACCACCATCTCGGACGCGACCAGGACGGTATCGACGCCCTTGTGCGGATAGGCGCCGTGGGCACCGACGCCGCGCACCTTGACGGTGAACATGTCGGCGGAGGCCATCATCGGCCCGACGCGCACCGCGAACTTGCCGACCTCGAGACCCGGCATGTTGTGCATGCCGTAGACCGATTCCACCGGGAACTTCTCGAACAGGCCATCGTCGATCATCACCTTGCCGCCGGCCAGGTTCTCTTCGGCGGGCTGGAAGATGAAATGGACGGTGCCGTCGAAATTGCGGTTCTCGGACAGATACTTGGCAGCGCCGAGCAGCATGACGGTATGTCCGTCATGGCCGCAGCCGTGCATCTTGCCTTCATGGCGCGACTTGTGCCCGAATTCGTTCAGTTCGATCAGGTCGAGGGCGTCCATGTCGGCGCGCAGGCCGATCGCCCGGTTGGCGCGACCGGCCTTCAGCGTGCCGACCACGCCGGTCTTGGCCAGGCCCCGATGAATCTCGAGCCCCCAAGATTGCAGCTTGTCGGCGACGATGTCAGCGGTCCGGTTCTCCTCGAACGCGGTTTCCGGATGCGCGTGCAGGTCGCGGCGGATTTCGGTCAATTCCGGGTGGAATGCCTTGATCCGGTCGATAACGCCCATGGCCCTCTCCAAGAACTAAATTCCCCAGGGCCTCAAGACTAGTGATCCGCCCGCGGCCTGTCCATGAGACGGCGCGGGAGTTTGTGACTCCAATCACAAATTCCCGCGCCGCCAAATGTCAGGATCGCAGAGTTTCGTTCCGGTTCAGTGACTGAGCAGGACCGGCACGGTCATCTGGCCGAGCAGCGACTGCGTCGCCCCGCCCAGCACGATTTCGCGCAGCCGGGAATGGCCATAGGCGCCCATGACGACAAGATCGGCCGACCGGTCGGTGACCGCGGCCAGCAGCACGTCGCCGACGTCGATATCGCGCGCGACCGTATGCGCCACCTCGACCTTCGCGCCATGCCGCGCGATCTGGGCGGCGATGTCGGCACCCGGAATGTGGTCGCGCTTGGTCGGGTTGACCGAGAACACCGTGACCTTGCGGGCCCGGGCGAGCAGCGGCAGCGCGTCGCGCACCGCGCGGGCCGATTCACGGCTGCCGTTCCAGGCGATCAGGATGCGCTGGCCCAGCTTGTTGAAGCGGCCGGCATACGGCACCACCAGCACCGGCGCACCGGCGGTCAGCACCAGTTCGTGCGGCAGGGTTTCATAGCCGAGCGGCCCGCCCTCGTCCGGATCGGGCTGGCCGATCACGGTCAGGTCGGCGTAGCGGGCGTGGATTGCCAGGATGTCGGCGGCATCGCCCTCGGCGATGCGCCATTCGCTGACGACGCCCTGCTTCTCGCAGGCCGCGACGAAATCGGCATGCTGCTTGCGGGCAGCCGCCTCATGCTCCTCGCGACGCTGGTCGATGATTTCGGTCGGGATCGAGCCCATCACGAAGGGCGGGATCTCGATCGGCGGAATCGTGTAGAGCGCGGTGAGATGCGCCTCATGGGCCGCGGCCAGCGCCAGGGCCGACTTGATGCGGGCATCGGCCCGCTTGTCGTCGGTCAGGTGCAGCAGGATATTCTTGATCGCCATTTGCGCAGGGCTCCTCATGCGATGGAAACAATCACATGAAGTCAGTCTAGCGCCTTATGCGTGATCAGGCTTGCGGCATCTCGCCTCAGTTTTACTCAGCCGCAGCCACGGTTCCCCCATGCCAGGGCGGCAGGCGGCCCTCCTGCACGGCATGGCAGGCCACCGCGCCGCCCGGTACGGTCAGCGATTGCGGCACTTCGCGCTTGCAGCGCTCGTTGGCCAGCGGACAGCGCGGATGAAAGCTGCAGCCGGATGGCGGGTTGATCGGGCTGGGCACCTCGCCGGCGACCGGCGTGCGCGACCGGCCGGACATGTCGAGGTCCGGGATCGCATCGAGCAGCATCCGGGTATAGGGATGGAGCGGCCGGCCGAACAGCGTGCGGGTCTCGGCCCATTCGACCAGGCGGCCGAGATACATCACGCCGACCTTGTCGGAGACGTGGTGGACCACGGCCAGATTGTGGCTGATGAACAGATAGGTCAGACCGAGTTCCGCCTGCAGTTCGGCCATCAGGTTCAGAATCTGGGCCTGCACCGAAACATCGAGCGCCGAAGTCGGCTCGTCGCAGACCAGGAATTCCGGCTGGCCGGCCAACGCGCGGGCGATCGAGATGCGCTGGCGCTGCCCGCCGGAGAATTCATGCGGGAACTTGTCGGCATCGGCCGGCGACAGCCCGACTAGGCTGAGCAGTTCGCCGACCCGCGCCTTGATCTTGTCGCCCCCCTGGATCAGCTTCTTGAAGCGGATCGGCTCGGCGATGATGCGCCCCACCCGCCAGCGCGGATTGAGGCTGGCATAGGGGTCCTGGAAAATCATCTGCATGCGCGACTGCTTGTCGCCATGCTTGCGCCGCGCCGCGGCGCCCGAGAGGTCGGCGCCTTCGAAGGTGATCTGGCCGCCCGACGGATCGTAAAGCCCGACCACGAGGCGGGCGACCGTCGACTTGCCGCAACCGGATTCGCCGACCAGCGAGAAGGTTTCGCCACGCTCGATCGAGAACGAGACGCCGTCCACCGCATGCACGACCCGGCGGCCCGATCCGTCGAGGACGCGGTTCAGCCAGGGCGGCGAGACGTCGAAATAGCGCTTGAGGCCTTCGACCTTCAGCATCGTCTCAGCCATTGACGGCCTCCTCCGCCTTCCAGCAGGCGGCAAGCGACCCGCCCGCCCGCATCAGGTCGGGCCGGTCGACGCGGCAGCGGTCGAAAACTTCGGGGCAGCGGGGGTTGAAGGCGCAGCCGCGCGGAATGGCATTCAGCCGCGGCATCGCCCCATCGATCTGGTTCAGCCGCCCCTCGCGTTCGCTGATCGTCGGAATCGCGCCCATCAGGCCGCGGGTATAGGGATGGTGGGCATGCTTGATCACGTCGCGCACCGGCCCGATCTCGGCGATGCGGCCGGCATACATCACCGCCACCCGGTCGGCCGTCTCGGCGATCACGCCCATGTCGTGGGTGACCAGCATGACCGAGCAGCCATGTTCGGCGCACAGCCGCTTCAGCAGCGTGATGATCTGCGCCTGGATCGAGACGTCGAGGGCCGTCGTCGGTTCGTCGGCGATGATCAGCGTCGGGTTGCAGCAAAGGGCCAGCGCGATCACCACCCGCTGGCGCATGCCGCCCGAGAACTGGTGAGGGTAATGATCGATGCGGTCTTCCGCACCGGGAATGCCGACTTCCTTCAGCAGTCCGATGGCCCGCGCCCGTGCCTCGGCCTTGGTCATCGGCAGGTGGGTCAGGATCGTCTCGACCAATTGGTCGCCGATACGGTAGAGCGGGTTCAGGCTGGTCAGCGGGTCCTGGAAGATCGCACCGATCTGCCGGCCGCGGATCTTGCGCATCTCGCCATAGGGCAGCTTGTCGATCCGCCGCCCCATCAGCCGGATCTCGCCGGCGGCGACGCGCCCGGGCGGGGTCAAGAGGCCGATCACGGCCGACCCGGTCATCGACTTGCCGGCGCCGGATTCACCGACGACGCCGAGCACTTCGCCCGGCGCGATCGAGAACGAGACGTCGTCGACGGCGACGAGCGTGCCGCGGCGGGTCGGGAACTCGACCCGCAGGTTCTTAACTTCGAGGACTGGCTCTGCCATGACGCTTACCGGAGGCGCGGGTTGAGCGCGTCGCGCAGCCAGTCGCCAAGCAGGTTGACGGCCAGCACGAAGACGGCGAGCGCGATGCCGGGGAAGACGGTGATCCACCATTCCCCGGAGAACAGGAAGCCGTTGCCGATACGGATCAGCGTGCCGAGCGACGGCTGGGTCGGCGGCAGGCCGACGCCGAGGAACGACAAAGTCGCCTCGGTGATCACGGCGAGCGCCAGGTTGATGGTGGCGATGACCAGGACCGGGCCAAGCACGTTGGGCAGCACGTGCCGGATCATGATCAGCACGGACGGCAGGCCGATCACACGGGCGGCCTGGACATATTCCTTGTTGCGCTCGACCAGCACCGACCCGCGTACGGTCCGCGCATACTGCACCCAGTAGCTGAGGCCGATCGAGAAGACCAGAACCATCAGGGCCAGGTTGTCATGCTGCTCGGTTCCCATGAGGCCGCGCACCACGCCATCGAGCAGCAGCGCGATCAGGATGGCGGGGAAGGTCAGCTGAACGTCGGCGACGCGCATGATCACCGAATCGACCATGCCGCCGAAATAGCCCGAGATCAGCCCGAGCGACACGCCGAGCACCATGGCGAAGGCGACCGAGCAGAAGCCGACCACCAGCGACACGCGGGTGCCGTACATGATCGCCGACAGCAGATCGCGGCCCTGGTCGTCGGTACCGATCGGATAGATCGGATTCCCCTCGGGCAGCCAGACCGGCGGGGTGAAGGCATCCATCAGGTTCAGCGTCGCGACGTCGAACGGATTATGCGGCGCCAGCCAAGGCGAGAAGAAGGCGCCGATGAAGAAGATCAGCGTCACCACCGCCGAGAGGATGGTCAGCGGCGAGTTGCGGAACGAATAGAAGATGTCGGAATCGAGCGCGCGGCGCAGGCCGTCGGACAGACGGGCGATCATCTCAGTGCCCTCCCCCGCCGCCGATCCGCAGGCGCGGATCGACCGCGAAATAGAGGAGGTCGACGATCAGGTTGATGATGACGAAGATCAGGCCGATCATGACCAGATAGGTCGACATGACCGGAATATCGGCGAAGTAGACCGACTGGATGAACAGGAGGCCGATGCCGGGCCAGGAGAACACGGTCTCGGTGATGATCGCGAAGGCGATGATGGCGCCGAGTTGCAGGCCGGTGATGGTGATGACCGGCACCAGCGTGTTCTTCAGCGCATGGCCGAAATTGACCGCCCGGTTCGACAGGCCGCGGGCGCGGGCGAACTTGATATAGTCGGTACGCAGCACCTCGAGCATCTCGGCGCGCACGAGGCGGGTGATCAGGGTCATCTGGAACAGGCCCAGCGTGACGGCCGGCAGGATCAGGGCCTTCCAGCCCGAGACGGTCAGGAACCCGGTAGTCCAGCCCCCGATCTTGACGACGTCGCCGCGTCCGAACGACGGCAGCCAGCCGAGCAGCACGGCAAAGACGAGGATCAGCAGGATGCCGACCATGAACGGCGGCAGCGACACGCCGATCAACGACAGCGTCATGAACAGGCGACTGAGCCAGGAATTGCGGTAGAGGCCGGTATAGACCCCCATCATCAACCCGACGATCAGCGCGAAGGTCGCGGCGACCAGGGAGAGTTCCAGAGTCGCCGGCAGGCGTTCGGCAATCATGCGCCCGACCGGTTCGGCGGTGCGATACGACAATCCGAAGTTGCCCTGCAACGCATTGCCGACGAAGCGGGCAAAGCGGATCGGCATGGGATCGTTCAACCCCAGCTTCTCGCGCAGCGCCTCGCGATCCTGCATCGTCGTGTCCTGGCCGACCATCGCGTTGACCGGGTCGCCGACGAAATTGAACATGACGAACGACACGAACGCCACGGCCAGCATCACGATGACGGATTGGAAAAGGCGTCGCAAAATGAAGGCGAGCATCGCTGCGTCGAGCCCTCTCGTACTCTTGAGTGAAGTCCCCCGGCGGTCATGTTTCGCCTGCAAAACAGACGTCCCCGACCACTCGACTCTTTGTATAACTCAGCCCGGCGGCGTTGTCCGCCCCGGAAAAAGCCGCGGCGCCGTCCAACCGGACGGCGCCGCGAACCTTACTGCGTCAGTTCACCTTGACGAAGCGCAGCGGGAACATGTTGTCGGCCTGTTGCTTCAGGTCGATGTTCTTGCGCGCCGCCCAGACCACGTACTGCTGATGCAGCGGGATATGGCCGACCTCGTCACGATGGATGATCGCGGCTTCCTTGATCATCGCATCGCGCTTGGGCTGATCGAGTTCCTGGGCGATCGTGTTCGCCAAGTCGTCGAACTTCTTGTTCGACCAGCCGCCGACGTTGAACAGCCCGATCTGCTTGTTGTCGCGAGTCTGCATCAGCGCCTGCATCGCGTTGTGCGCGTCGTAGGTCGCCGGGGTCCAGCCCAGCATGTAGAAGCTGGTGTCGTATTTCGGCCCCAAGATCTGGGCGAAATACTTCAGCCGGTTCTGGGCCCGCAGGGTGACCTTGACGCCGACGCGGGCCAGCATCGCGGTGACGGCCTGGCAGATCGCCTCGTCATTGACGTAGCGGTCGTTCGGGCAATCCAGGGTCAGTTCGAAGCCCTTGTCGTAGCCGGCCTCGGCCAGCAGCTTCTTCGACGCTTCCGGGTCGTACTTCGGGCGGACGTCGACATCCTTGGAATAGCCGTTGATGCCCGGCGCCCACATCAGCGCGACCGGCTGCGACTGGCCGCGCATCACGCGGGTCTTGATCGCATCCGTATCGATCGCCTGCCAGAACGCCAGGCGCACCTTCGGGTCCTTGAACGGGTTCTTGCCCTTGATGTTCGAATAGAGCAGTTCGTCGCGGGCCTGGTCGAAGCCGAGATAGACGACGCGGGTTTCCGGGCCTTCCAGCACACTGATGCCGTCGGACTTCTTCAGCGGCTCCACGTCCTGCGGCGGGATCGTGTAGACCATGTCGATTTCGCCCGACTTCAGCGCCGCGACGCGGGTGGCGCCGTTGGCGATGCGCTGGAACACGACCTCGGTCAGGTTGTGCTGGGGCTTGTCCCACCAGCCCGGGTTCGGGACCAGAACGGTCTTCACGTCGGGTTCGCGGCTCTTCAGCATGAAGGGGCCGGTCCCCATCGCGTTGCGGGTGGCGAAATTCTCTTCGTTCTTGGTCAGGTCGGCCGAATTGACGGCGTTGTTCTTCTCGCACCACGCCTTCGACATGATCCCCCAGTTGGTGATCTCGTCGACGAAGATGGGGTTCGGGTACTTGGTCTCGACCTCGACGGTGAAGTCGTCGATCTTGCGCACTTCCTTGACCGAGGCGAAGGCCGTGCCGATGTTCGAGCCCGGACCGACCGCACGGCCGTAAGAGAAGACGACGTCGTCGGCCGTGAACGGGGTGCCGTCGGAGAACTTGACGCCCTGGCGCAGCTTGAACTGCCAGACGGTCGGCGAAGTCGCCTTCCACTCCGTGGCCAGGCCCGGATCCTTCTTGAGATCCGCGGTGCGGCGCACCAGCGGCTCGTAGATGTTCAGGTTGAAGCTGAGCAGGAACGTCTCGTTGCGCGCATACGGGTCCATCGAGTTGACGTCGCCGTCATTGGCCCAACGGAAGGTCTTGGCCGCGGCCGGCGTCGAGGTCACCGCCGCCAGCGGCAGTGCCATCGTCAGACCGAGAGCCGCAACAGTAAACAAGGTACGAAGTCGCATTATCGGAGCCTCCCCTCCTATGGCTTTGCTGCGCGACACTCTAGGGCCGGAAAGACGATCCTGTCCACCCGGACAGCCGCCAGGATGCGAAAGACGGACCTCCCTGAATAGGCGATTATTGCCGCAGCGCAAAAACCACGGAAATCAAGGCATAAGCACCGAAAGCGAGCATCAGCGCGCCGGAGGCACGGTTGACCCAGGCCATGCCGCCGTGGGAGAGGAACTGGCGGACATGGCCGGCGCCTATGGCGATCGCAAGCCACCATAGACACGACCCCGCGAACACGCCGGCCACCAGGCTGACCCGGTACCAGATGCTATCGCCGATATTGCCGATTCCCACGGCAGCGAAGATGCCGAGAAAGGCGACGATGGTGATCGGGTTGGTCGCGGTCAGCAGGAAGGTCGAGCCAAAAGCCTGGCCGGGCCGGAATGCCTCGTCGCCGGCCAGGGCCGCGTCGGTCGGCGCGGCCGCCAGGCGGCGCAGGATGCGGACGCCGAAGACGATCAGCAGCGCCCCGCCGACCAGCCGGATCGGATGTTCGTGTTCGATCAGCCAGTCGGAGACCAGCGTCAGCGAGAAGGCGGCGATCGCCCCATAGAGCATGTCGGCGATCGCCGCACCGAGCCCCGCGACCAGACCCGCCCGCCGGCCGTTGACCAGGGTGCGGCGGACACAGATGACGCCGACCGGTCCGACCGGTGCGGCGATGGCAAAGCCGCATCCCAGGCCCTTCAGCAGGTAGAACAGGATCTGCAGATCGAACATCGGTCCGCCTATTACCATGGCCGCCCCTTGTGCGGCAGGCGATTCGCTCGCTATTTTCGCGCGAACCGCGAGGGGGACCCGGTATGACCGATACGAGCCTGCTGCGCATCGAAGTGGACGGCCCGGTCGCGGTGCTCTGCCTGAACCGGCCGGAAAAGCGCAACGCCGTCAACGATGCGCTGATGGCCGAGATCGAGGCCTTTTTCGACCAGCCGCCGGACGGCGTGCGCGTCGCGGTGCTGACGGGCGCCGGCGATCATTTCAGCGCCGGCCTCGACCTGTCCGAGCATCTGACGCGGTCCGCGATCGAATCGGTGCATCACAGCCGCATGTGGCATCGCATCCTCGACAAGGTCGAATACGGCGGCCTGATCGTCATCGCGGCGCTGACCGGGGCGGTGATCGGCGGCGGCCTCGAGATTGCCACCGCGGCCCATATCCGGGTCGGCGAGCCCTCCTGCTTCTATTCGCTGCCCGAGGCGCGGCGTGGCATCTATGTCGGTGGCGGGGCCTCGGTCCGGGTCGCCCGCATCATCGGCGGCGACCGCATGCGGGAGATGATGCTGACCGGCCGCCGGCTCGACGCCGAGGAGGGCCAGAAGCTCGGCCTGACCCACTATCTGGTTGCCGCCGGCGCCGGCATGGCCAAGGCGCTCGAACTGGCCGAGACGGTTGCCGGCAATGCCGAACTCTCCAATTACCTGACGGTGCAGGCCCTGACGCGGATCGCCGAGATGCCGGCGGCCCAGGGCCTGTTCACCGAAACCCTCGCCACCGCCCTGACCCAGGCCAGCCCCGATGCCTCGATCGGGATCCGGGCCTTTCTCGACAAACGACCCGTCGCATTCAAGGAGTGATCGAAGATGGCCGAGGCCTCTGCCTATGCCCGCATGTTCCCGGTTTCGTGGGAAGAGTTGCACCGCAATTGCAAGGCGCTGGCCTGGCGGCTGATCGAGCGCGGGCCGTTCGCCGGCATCGTCGCGGTCACGCGCGGCGGGCTGGTGCCGGCGGCGATCGTGGCCCGCGAGTTGGATGTTCGGCTGATCGAGACGATCTGCTGTTCGACCTACGACAAGACGTCGCGGCGCGACAGCGTCGCCATGCTCAAGACCCCGGAAGCAGCCCTGGCCAAGGGCGGTGAAGGCTGGCTGATCGTCGACGACCTGGTCGATACCGGGGTCACCGCAAAGGCTGTGCGCGACATGCTGCCGCGCGCCCATTTCGCGACCATCTATGCCAAGCCGGCCGGTCGTCCGATGGTCGACAGCTATGTCACCGAAGTCAGCCAGGACACCTGGATCCTGTTCCCGTGGGACCAGGAAGCGGTGATGTCGAAGCCGATCGTCGAACTGCGCAAGGGCTGATCCGCCTCACAGCGTTCGCAGCCACGGCAGGAAACCGTCGAGGAACCGGGTCGTCGCCGGCATGAACCGGCTGCCGTGGTGATAGAACGGATCGAGGGTCGCAACGATCAGCCGGCCCGGCCGCGTCGTCAGGTCCTCGTAAAGCAGCGCCCCGCCCCGATCACGCCCGTCCGGATCGGCCGGCACCGAGACCAGCACCTCGGCGCCGGCCGGCGCCTGCAGCACGCCGTGGAAGTGCCAGACGGTATCGGCCGGTCGGATATGCCGGAACAGCGCGTGGCCGGGCGCGGGAAACTGGTGCGGGGGTTCGGCCCCGGGAGCCAGCCACCACCAGAAATTCGTCGGGCGCGGGGTCCACGCGACGCCGTCGAGCCAGGTCATGACGTCGTTCTCGCCCAGCACCACCAGGGTCCGGCCCGCCATGGGAAATCCGTTCAGCAGGTCACGATGCCGGCGCAGCACCGTCGGGCTGATGCGATCCGGTACGATCAGGGTGGTGACATCGGCAAGATCGCCCGCAGTCAGGGCCGGCGCATGGATCACCCGGTCGAACCGGCCGCGATAGCGCGGGCCGTGGATGGTTTCGTGGTGGTAATAGGTTCCGCCATCGAGCACCGCGATCGTCATGACGCCATCATCCAGTCGAGCAGTTGCGGCAGGATGCGCCCACTGGAATCGTCGGCGCTGCCATAGCCGGTAAGATCGTTGCCGCCGTGAAACAGCACGGTCCCGGCGTCCACGCCGTAGATGAAATCGAGCGGCCGGCGGTCCGGACCAATGCCGTTGACGATCAGCGCGCCATCGGGCGGGTCGTGCCAGACCCGGCCATAGAAGCCTGCCACGCCCCGGCGAAAAGTGAGATCCGCGCCGTCGACGCCGGTCCAGACCGGGTGGTCGACCAGGCGATGGATCGTCAGGTCGGCAAGCGTCGGCCGCTCGGCGGCGGCAAATCCCCCGATACCCGGCAGGATCGGATAGGCATGGTGTCCCGAGGCGACGACGCGCCCGCCGTGCCGCAGGAAATCGGCTATCAACCCGGCGCGCCCGGCTAGGAATCGCTGGTCGCAGTGCATCCCGATGACCAGGGCCCGCCGACCGGCGAGGCTGGCCTCGTCGAACGCATATTGATCGAGGCCGGCGATGTGGCCGGCCATGCCCGGCTGCCGCGCCAGACGCGCGGCCGCCCCCTCGTCGAAACCGGTGGTCAGCACGAGGATCATGACAGGATGAACGCCCGGTCGGGGGGCGCGGCCAGCGCCTCGTCGGCGATCCGGCGCTTCAGCGCGCTGAGTTCGGCGGGATCGCCGCCCTTGAACAGGGCAAAGAAGCGCGGCGGCAGCACGCCTTCGCGCAGTACCGCCGCGACAGTCCGGGAGCCGGCGGTCAGGCGGAAGCTGTAGGACATGTCGCCATGCGGATTGAAGCGTGCTTCGGGCAGGCTGCGATCGACGGTGTAGGCACCGCGCGTCACGGCCCGCGTCACGAACTCGAAGGCATCCCGCACCCCGGGGCCGGGATGGCCGGACAGGATCGTGATGTCTTCGCGGCGCGGGATTGCCGGCAGCAGTGCCATCATCCCGTTCAGGGCCTGGAAGGTCAGCGCCAGCATCGCCAGCGCCCCCTGCCCGTGATAGGCCGCCACGGCCGGCCAGGTCACGGCGATGACCTCCTCCTCGCCCATGATGCGGACGGTCGGTTCCGCGGCCATCAGAACTTCACCCGCAGGGTCGCCGTGAAGTTGCGGCCCGGTTCGACCAGCGGGTTGGTCAGGCTTTCGGCATAGGCGACCGAACCGTAGGTCGAGGCATCGCGGTAGGCCTTGTTGAAGATGTTCTCCGCCCCGAGGATCAGCCTGGTATTGCCGAGTTGCGGCGATATCAGGCGGTCGAGATCAAGCGTCGCATAAAGATTGAACACGCCGTACCCGCCGGTCGGGAATTCCTGCGTGCTGTCGATCCGGGTCTTGGCTGAGGCCATGTCGACGGTCCCGGTCATGGTGTAACCCTGGCCTGCCGGGGCATATTCGACACCCACACGGCCGTGGAACGGCGAGATATAGGGCAAAGGCTTGTTCGTCGCCGTGTTGGTACCGCGCAGGGCCGTCGCATTGCCGAACAGGCTGACGGCGGGCAGCACCATGACGTTGCCCTGGATCTCGATGCCGTCGATCTTGGCCTCCGAGACGTTCTGGCGCTGCGTCGACGCCGTGCCCAGGTAAGTCACCGGCGCGGTGACGATCAGGTCCTTGTAGGTGTTGTGATAGGCGGTGACGCTGGCGCTGGCATTGGCGAAGTGCAGGCGGAAACCGCCTTCGTAGGTCATGCCGCGCTCAGGCTTCAACCCGGGATTCGGCACGGTATAGCCCGCCCCGGAAACGCCGGAGGAAAACATCTCGGACGTCGTCGGCTGACGGAACGAATTGCCGACATTGGCGACGAGATCGAGATGCGACAACGGCCGGTAGACCAGACCGACCGAGCCGGTGGCGGCGTAGTTGTTGGTTTCGGCCGAGCGCAGATAGGCCGGCAGCAGCGCGGGCGACGACAGCGGGGTGGTCGCCGTCTGCGTGTTGAACCAGTCGAGCCGCCCGCCGGCCGACACCGTCACCTGCTCGACCGGCGTCCACTCGTGCAGCACGAAGGCACCCGCGTTGGTCTGGTTCGCATCCGGCCCGGTCTGGAATCGCGGTCGCGTGGTGATCGACGCCAGGGTGCCGTTGGCGTTGTAGCGCGCCACCTGGTTCGACTGCTCGCTGCCGGACCGTTCCTCGTAGGAGAAGTCGACACCGAGATTGGTGGTCGCATTGCGCCAGGGCACGGTACCCATGATCTTGCCGCCCCAGACGGTCGGGCCGATCACGTAGCTGTTGGTCGAGGTGACCTGGCGGGCGACGGTGCGATTGACGGTCGTCAGCTTGGTGTAGAAATAATTCACATAGGTGTTGGCCTCGATCCGCGAGAACCAGCCGGTATCGAGATCGCGCACATAGCCGAGGCGGCCCATATAGACCTGGTTCGGCTGCTCGCGCGCCACCAGGAGCGGGGCGCCCGGCACGCCGCCGACGCCACCCGCCCGCCCGTTGGTGACGGTCTCGGCCCGGCCCAGGACCTCGAAGCGCTCGCCCAGTTTCGGGGTATAGCCGAGGATCAGGCTGCCGCCGAACGTCTTGTAGTCGGAATTCGGTACGGTGCCGAGCGGCGACGAATAGTCGCTGCCGTAGCGTGCCGCGACGCTGCCCCGGAAGTCGAAGCCGGCCCCCGCCCCCTCGATCGCCAGGCCGCCGCGCACGGCATCGGCAGCACTGCCATAGGTCAGCGACGCGCTGCCGCCGGTATAGCGGAAGGTCGGTGCAAACACGTTCCCGCTCGGCCGCAGCGTGATGAAATTGACCAGGCCCGTCATCGCTTCCGACCCGTAGAGCACCGATCCCGGGCCGCGGATCACCTCGACCCGCGCCAGTTCCTCGGGGTCGAGATAGGATAATTGCAGGGTGTTGCGGCCGTGGAAGCGGTCGCCGTCGATATACATCGACGAGCGGAAATCGTTCGACGAGAAGCCGCGCATGTAGATCTGCCCGCCGATCCCGCCCGAACGCGACACCGAGATACCCGGTACGTCGCGCAGAATGTCGAGCGTCGAGGCCGGGCTGAACTGCTCGATCTCGGCGCGGTCGACGACACTGACCGACGACGTCTCCTGATGCAGCGTCTGGGCCGGCTTCTCGGCATCGGGAAGCCCCGCATTCGCGGCGGCACCCGCACTACCCGTGACGGACAGGACCGGCAGGGTCGACGGCGCGACCGGCTGAGCGGCGAGCGAGGCGGGAATCAAGGCCAGCGCCACCCCGAGGGCGCCGGCAGGCTTTCCGAACATCATCGGCAGGTACCTGAAACAACAAGATGAACGTTCCCCCCGGAGCGACGGCTGAACGTTATTGGTTGAATCCATTATTGTAAATAAGAATCAAAATCAGTATCAAAAGTGATGACCCAAACCGCGATACGCCGCATTGGATTGTTCGGAATCAACAGGTTGGCAAAGATGCACGTATCTCGCCGCGCCAATACAATCAGCTTGGTCGCCGCAACTATCGCGATTATCATATTATCAGGACTGCAGCCGGTTCAGTCTGCCGACGTGACCGACCAGCGCGGTCGCGCCCTGTCGTTTCCGCAGCCGGTCGAACGCGCGGTCTTCCTGCCGATGCCGGCACCCTCGACCTTCATCGCCCTCGATCGCGGCGTCGCGCGCATCGCCGGCATGAATCGGGCCTCGGCCGCCGCCATGCGCGACGGGATCCTCGGCCGCTTCTTTCCCGGCTATGCCGCCATCGCCACCGACGTGACCCAGGGCAATACCATGCTGCCGAATGTCGAGCAGGTGCTGACCCTGACCCCCGACCTGGTCGTCCAGTGGGCAAGCGAAGGGGACGAGCCGATCGCGATGCTGGAGCGCGCGGGGCTGAAGGTGATGGGCATCCGCTATGGCGGCCAGGCGGAAATGGCGGCCTATACCCGGCTGCTGGGTACCGCCGCCGGGGATCCGGCGCGGGCCGATGCGATCGTGACGCGACAGGCCATCCGCCAGGCGGAGATCGAGCAGGCCATGGCCGGGCTGCAGCCCGGCGGTCGTCCTGGCGTGCTTTATCTGAGCCGCTACAACGGCGCGTTCACCGTAGGCGGCAGCGAGTCCTACATCGATTTCTGCATCAGGCTCGCCGGCGGCCGCAACGTCGCCGCCGACCTGCCCCGCGGCGCGCGGACCGTCACCGTGGAACAACTGCTGGTCTGGAACCCCGACATCGTGCTGCTCGGGAACTTCGATACGGCGATGCCCGCCGACCTCTATGCCGATCCGCGGCTGCAGTCGGTCGCGGCGATACGCGACCGCCGCGTCTATCGCATGCCGCTCGGCGGCTATCGCTGGGATCCGCCGAGCCAGGAATCGGCGCTCGCCTGGGGGTGGCTGGCCGGCCTGCTGCAGCCGGGGCGGCTGGCCCCGACGCTGCGCGCCGACATCAGCGACTGGTATCGCTTCCTCTACGAACGGCCGGTCGACGACGCCGACATCGACGTCATCCTGTTCATGGCGGCCAACCGTAACTCGGCCGGATACGGCGGTCTTGCAGGGGGCGCGCGATGACGATCCACCGCCGCCCGGCCCTGTTCTGGTCGCTGCTGGGGCTGCTGATGGCCGGCCTGACCCTCCACGCGCTGGCGGCCGGCCGCTATCCGGTGCCGCCGACCCGGGTTCTCGCCATCCTGGCCGCACCGCTGTTCGACATCGTGCCGGACTGGTCGCCGACCGAACGGATGGTGGTGCTGGTGGTGCGGCTGCCGCGGGTCCTGATGGCGATCGTCACCGGGGCCGGGCTCGCGCTGTGCGGCGCGGCGCTGCAAGGCGTCTTCCGCAACCCGCTGGTCGGCCCCCAGACCATCGGCATGTCGGCCGGTGCCTCGCTGGGCGGGGTCGCGGCGATTCTGGCCTTCGGCTTCGGCCCGGCGGTGACCTTCGGTGCCTTCGCCGGCGCGGCCGGTGCCCTCGGCGCGGTGCTGGCGATGCAGCCACGCGGCCGGGTCGCGCCCGTGCTGACGCTGGTGCTGGCCGGGATCGTCATCGGCGCCTTCTGCTCGGCCGTCGTCGGCTTCATCACCTTCATCGCCGACCCCGAGACCAAATTGCCGGCCCTGGTCTTCTGGCTGCTGGGCAGCCTTGCCACCGCCAGCTGGCCGGGGCTTGCGCTAGCGACCACCTGCACCGTGGCGGCAGGCAGCGTGGTGCTGGCGATGCGCTGGCGCATCAACCTGCTGTCGCTCGGCGACGACGAGGCCCGCGCGCTTGGCTGCGCCCCGGGCCGCGACCGGCTGATCCTGCTGGCCGCGGTCTGCGTGATCGTCGCCGCCCAGGTCGCGATCAGCGGGGTCATCGGCTGGGTCGGGCTGGTCGTGCCGAACCTGGCCCGGCTGCTGGTCGGGGCCGATCACCGGCGGCTGCTGCCCGCTTCGCTGCTGATCGGCGCCTCCTTCATGCTGGTCGCCGATACGATCGCCCGCGACCTGACCGCCGCCGAGATTCCGGTGGGGATCGTGACCGCGGTGGTCGGCACGCCGGTCTTCGCGCTGCTGCTGCACCGGGCGGCCGCCCGGGGGCGGACGGCATGATCGGCTGCCGCGCGGCCGGCCATGCCTATCGGCCGGGACAATGGCTGTTCCGCCATCTCTCCTTCACGGCGCCGCCGGCCGCCGTCACCGCGATCCTCGGCCCCAACGGCTGCGGCAAGACGACGCTGCTGCGTGCCCTATGTGGCATCGCGCCGCTCACCGAAGGCAGCATCGAGGCAGCAGGTCCGGTCGGCCATGTGCCGCAGGCGACCCAGGCGGATCTCGGCTATCTGGTGCGCGAAATGGTGCTGCTCGGCCGCAGCCGGCATCTCGGGCGCTTCGGCGCGCCGGGCCGCAAGGATGTGGCGATCGCCCAGGCCTGCCTGGACGAAATCGGCATCGGCACGCTGGCCGACCGACGCTACGACCAGCTCAGCGGCGGTCAGCGTCAGCTGGTGCTGCTCGCCCGCGCGCTGGCGACCGGCGCCGACATTCTGGTCCTGGACGAGCCGGCATCGGCCCTCGACCTGACCAATCAGGGTGCGGTGCTTCGGCTGATGCGGCGCCTGGCCGACAGCCGCGGCATGACCGTGGTCTTCACCACCCACCACCCCGAACACGCCGCCGACCTCGCCGATCACGCCCTGTTGCTGGGCGGGGCGGCGCCCCTGTCGGGGCCCGCCGGCGAGATCCTGCAGGCCGAGACACTGTCGCGGCTGTACGGCGTGCCGATACGGCGGATCGACTACGACGGCGGCAGCACGCTGGTGCCGCTCCACGGCATCACGCGCAGCTGATCAGCCGTTCTGGTCGTCCAGGGTCTCGACACCTGGATGGGTCGGCGCCTGCAGCGTCCATTCCACGGTGCGGCGCAGGATCTTGTTGATCGCCTCGTTGAAGGCCTCGATGACGTCGGGCAGGTTGAGGCTGCGCGCCGGTTCGGCATTGCGGAACGAAGCCGAGGCGATGATCTGTTCGCGCGGCTGGCGCACGAGTTTCAGGTTCAGCCGGACGCGGGCCTGCGGCTGGTTCGGATTTCGGTAGAGGTCGAGTTCGAATTCGCGCAGTTCGCTCTTCAGGTTGTAGTCCGAGCGCAGCCCGACCGCTTGGCGGCCGACCGCGACGATCTTGCCGGTATTCTCGAAACTCTCGATCAGCACGGTCTGGACCATGCGCGGCGCCCGCTCGGTCCAGCGGGCATCGGCCCAGTACTTCAGCTCGAACTGGCTCGGCCGCACGGCGATGCGATTGGTGTCGAGCGCTCCGGAAGACAGCGGCTCCTCGATGACCAGCTGCCAGTCGACCTTGGGCAGGTTCGGATCGAACCGGTACTTGGGCGCCAGCGTGAACAGGTCGGGCGGTGGCCCGCCCAGGCGGATCGCTTCGCAGGCGCCCAGCACAGGCGCTGCAGCGCCGAGCGCCAGGCCACGGCCGAGCAGCGCGCGACGGGTGGAGAAGGACTGGGTCATCGGGGGCCTCACCGCGAATTCGGCCGGAATTCGGAATCCCGGGCACCGAAGATGATCTGGCTCGGGTTGTCCTCGAGCCGGTTGGCGACGCGCTGCAGGTTGCCGATCAGGATGCGCGCCTCGTCGAGCAGGCGGCGGAAATCGGTCAGGCCGTCATTGGCAAAATCGCCGATCGGCCGCCGGTTCTCGGCGACCAGGCCGTGGACTTCCTTGGCCAGCAGGTCCACCGACTGGGTGGTCTTGCGGATATCGGCGATCATCGCGCGGCCATCCTGGTTGGTCAGCGCGTTGAGGCCGGCCAGCGTCTTCTCGGCCTCGCCCGCCAGCTTGTTCAGCCGGCCGGCGAAATCGCGGAGCTGCTTGGAGCCGGCCACCACCTCGGTCGAGGTGGCGTCGAAGTTGTCGACGATGCGGCCGAAGGCTTCTTCGCGGCTGGCCAGCATCTCCGTCATCTTGCGCAGGTCGCCGACGATCTTGATCATGTCGGCCTGGGTGTCCGGATTGAGGATGTTCGCGATCCGGTCGACCACCTCGATCATCCGGCCGATCAGCTGCGGTGCCCCTTCCACCAGCTTGGCGATGTTCGACGAGCGCGACAGGATGACCGGGCGCGACGCCCCGTCCTTGGCCAGCAGCGGCGCACGCGAGGTGCCGGCGACGATCTGCACGAAGGAGACGCCGGTGATGCCCTGCAGGTCGAGCTGGGCGTAGGAATCGGTGCGGATCGGCGTCCCGCCCTCGACCTCGATCGTGACCTTGACGCGCTGCGGATCGTCAGGGTCCAGCACGATCGAATTGACCGAACCGACCTTGACGCCGTTGAAGCGGACATCCCCGCCGACGCCGAGGCCTGCCACCGAGCCGAAGAAATAGATGTCGTACATGTCGACCTGCTTGGTCAGGTCGACGCGCGCCAGCCAGATGACGAAGCCGAAGATCGCGGCGACGAAGGCCAGCACGAAACTGCCGATCAAGACGTGATGCGCCTTGGTTTCCATCTGTCGTCCCTTCAAGCGCCAAGGGCGGCGCGCGCGCGCGGCCCGTGGAAATATTCCCTGATCCAGGGATGGGTCTGCTCCAGCATCACCTCGATCGGCCCTTCGACCAGCACGCGCTTCTCGGCCAGCACGGCGATGCGGTCGCAGATCGCGTAGAGCGAATCGAGATCGTGGGTCACCATGAAGACGGTCAGGCCCAAAGCCTGCTGCAGGTCCTTGATCAGGTTGTCGAAGGCGGTCGCCCCGACCGGATCGAGGCCGGCGGTCGGCTCGTCGAGGAAGACGATCTCCGGGTCGAGCGCCAGCGCCCGGGCCAGCCCGGCGCGCTTGCGCATGCCGCCCGACAGCTCGGAGGGAAACTTGTCGGCGGCCTCCGGCGGCAGGCCGACCAGCTTGACCTTGAGCCGCGCGATCTCGGCGCGCAGCTTGTCGGGCAGGTCGAGATGCTCCTTCATCGGCACCTCGATGTTCTGGGCCACGGTCAGCGACGAGAACAGCGCCCCGTCCTGGAACAGCACGCCCCAGCGCCGCTCGACCGCATGGCGGACGTCCTCGTCCGCGCCGAGCACGTCGACGCCGAGCACGTTGATCGATCCGGCACGCGGGCGGTTGAGCCCGACGATCGTGCGCATCAGCACCGATTTGCCGGTACCGGAGCCGCCGACGATGCCGAGCACCTCGCCGCGCCAGACGTCGAGATCCAGGTGGTCGTGGATCACCTGCGCGCCGAACTGGTTGCGCAGGCCGCGGACGGTGATCACCGCCTCGCGCGCCTCCGGCCTCACAATCCCACCATCGAGAAGAACACCGAGAAGAACGCGTCGATCACGATGACGAGGAAGATCGAGAGGACGACCGACGCTGTCGTCATCTTGCCGACGCTTTCGGCCGAGCCCGACACCTTCATGCCCATGTAGCAGCCGACGATCGCGATGGTCATCGCGAATACCGGGGCCTTGATGAGCCCGACGAAGAAGGTATGCAACTCGACCGCCTGCTGCAGCTGGGTCAGGAACAGGCGCGGCGGCAGGTCGAGGGAACTCCAGGCCATCAGCGCGCCGCCCAGCAGCCCCATGATATCGGCAAAGAACGTCAGCAGCGGCAGCGCGACGATCAGTGCGAGGACCCGCGGCAGCACCAGCACCTCGACCGGGTCCAGGCCGATCGTGCGCATCGCGTCGATCTCCTCGCGCAGCTTCATCGATCCGATCTGCGCGGTGAACGCGCTGCCCGAGCGGCCGGCGACGATGATCGAGGTCATCAGCACCCCGAGTTCGCGCAGCACCGAGATGCCCAGCAGGTTGACGACGTAGATCTGTGCTCCGAACCGGGCCAACTGGTCGGCCCCCTGATAGGCCATCACGACCCCGATCAGGAACGACAGCAGGCCGATGATCGGCATCGCGTTGAAGCCGACCTGCTCGATGTTGAAGACCAGGCTGGTGAGACGCAGGCGCCAGGGTTTCACGATCAGCCGCGCGAGCGTCACGATGACCAAGCCGATGAAGCCGATCAGATCGCGCGCCTCGTGGCCGGCGTTGACGGTGGACTGCCCGATACCGCCGAGAAAGCGGATGATCCAGGGTGGGCCGGGGGGCGGCGGCACCAGCCGCGCCGCGTCGCAGGTGACGAGTTCGAGCAGGGTCTCGTATTCGGGCCGGGCGCCGATGCGTTCGACCGTCGCGCCGCCGGCGGCGAGGCGCCGTTCGGCCTTGACGATCAGATGGGCCCCGGCGGTATCGAGCCGGCTGAGCCCGCCGAGGTCGAGGATCGCGTGGCCGGAGACCGATTCGGTGCCGGCAATGGCTGCGTCGATCGCGGCGGCATTCGCGATGATCCAGGCGCCGGTACAGGCACAGCCGAGCCCCCCCTCGCGCCGCGCCGTCTGCCAAAACGTCGTCTTGCCGATTTCCGCATTCATGACCGGGCGCACCTTGGCATTGCAGCGCAACCAGATCAACCGCGCTTGCGGCCGCGTCAGGCTGCCGTCATTGTCACAATCCATGCCGCGTCTCGTCGCCAATATCGGATTCCTGTTCACCGAACTGCCGCTGCCCGCCCGTTTCGCGGCGGCGGCGGCGGCCGGATTTACGGAAGTCGAGTTCGTCGGCGCCTATGACGAAAACCCCGATACCGTCGCCCGATGGGCGCGCGACGCCGGGGTCGCCGTCACCCTGATCAATACCCCCTTCGGCGATGCCGTCGCCGGCGACCGCGGGCTTGCCGCCGTACCGGGCCGGGAGGCCGAATTCCGCGATGGCGCCCTCAAGGCACTCGATCATGCGGCAGCTTGCGGTTGTCCGATGGTGCATTGCATGGCCGGCGTCGCGCCGCGCGATGAGGCAGCCGAGGCCGTTTATCGCGCAAACCTCGCCTGGATCGCCGATCAGGCGCCCGGCATGGGCTTCACCATCGAACCGATCAGCCGGGCGTCGATGCCCGGCTACTATCTGAATCGTACCGATCAGGCCGTCCCGACCCTCGACGCGGTAGCCCGGCCGAATCTGGGGCTGCAATTCGACTGCTATCACGTCCAGCTCGAGGAAGGCGATGTCCACGGTCGCTTCCGCCGCCTGCTGCCGCGCATCCGCCATGTCCAGATCGCCAACCCGCCAGGCCGGCACGAACCGGGCGCAGGCGAGCTCGACCTGGTCTGGCTGATCGGCGAATTCGACCGCCTGGGCTATCAGGGTCGCATTGGCTGCGAGTACAGGCCAAGCACGACGACAACGAGCGAGAGTCTTGCTTGGATGCAACCCAGCTTAATTAAGTGTAACCGGTAAACGTTCCCGTTGCGGCACCGCCCGGCAGCCGATACACAAGCCCACTCAGTCGAAGTACACTCGTCCTCTTTACGAGGGAGCAGCGTGCCTAAGCTTCTGGCCGCGATATTACTGGCCTTCCTGGTCGGTGTTGGCCTTGGCGCCATTGTGCAACAGCCGCGACGCGAGCCTGTGGCCGCCGTGGCGCCCGTCGTCGCGCCGCCGACCAAGCTGGTGATCGCCTCCGCCTTTCCGACCCAGACGCCGCTGCTGGGCGAGCGCCTCGTCGCCTTCGCCGACAAGGTCGAGCGCCTGACCGGCGGTCGGGTCGACGTCGATCTGGAGGAGCCCGGCGAGTCGGTTCAGCCCCGCGACCTGCTGGCCGCCGTGGCCCAGGGCAAGATCCAGAGCGCCTGGGTGGCACCATCGCTGTTCGCCGACCAGAATTCCGCCTTCACCCTGTTCGGCGCGGTGCCGTTCGGCCCCTCCGGCGTCGAATTCGTCGCCTGGCTGTTCCGGGGCGGCGGGTTCGACCTGATGCGCGCCCTGTTTGCCGACAGTCATGTCGCGGCGGTGCCCTGCGGGATCACTCCGCCGCGCGCGGGCGGCTGGTTTCGCAGCGAGATCAACAAGCCCGCCGACCTCAAGGGCCTGCGCATGCGCAGCTACGGCACGGCGGCCAAGGTGCTGGAGAAGGCAGGGGTCGAGGTCGTGCGCCTGCCGTCGGGCCAGGCCTTCAACCAGCTGCAGCAGGGCAATATCGACGCCGTCGAGATGAGCTACCCGGTGCTCGACCTCGACATGGGTTTCTACAAACTGGTCAAGCACTACTATTTTCCCGGCTGGCAGCAACCGGCCGGCTTGCTGGTGCTGATCGTCAACCAGCAGCTGTGGAACGACTTCACCCCGGAACGCCGGGCCGAGATCGAGACCGCCTGCGGCGATTCGATCGCCGACAGCCTGGCCCAGGGCAATATCAGCCAGGCGGAAGCCCTGAACCAGCTGAAGGACAAGGGCGTCGAGATCCATCGCTGGCCCGGCTCGGTCCTGGTCGCACTCAACCAGGGCTGGGAGCAGATCGTGGTCGAGGAGACCGCGAAGAACCCGGCTTTCAAGCAGATCTGGGATTCGCTGAACGAATTCCGCAACCGGTATCGCAACTGGCGCGACCTGAGCGTCATGCGCTGAGCCTTCAGCGCCTGGCCGTCGCCTGGGCCAACGCGCGCCGTACCCGGCGCATCTGCCGATCGACCGAGATTTCCGCCCAGGAGGTGATTTCCAGCCCGGGATCCTCCAGCGGGTCGCGGGCCGGCTGTTGCCGGCCGAGGCTTTCGACCGCCTGATCGCGGCTCCGCAGCAATTCGACGATGGTCGGCTGAAACAGCCCGAGCACCCCGCCGATCCAGCGGTTGACCAGCCGCGACGGCCGGTCATGGCCGACCGCGAAACGATCGAGGACGGCGATCACGTCGCGCGCCGAGTACCAGGTTTCGTCGGTCACCCAGCGATTCGTGGTGAACAGGGCGATCGGGCGCCCGTAGTCGTCCATCGCCACCGCGACCAGATGGGTCAGGGCATGGCGCGACGGCGTCGGCACGCGCCCGGCGAATCTCTTCGAGGGTTCGACGCCGGGCGGCATGCCGCCCTGGGCGACAAAGGTGTGGAAGTGCCCGTGTTCGGTGCCGCCGCGATGTGCATGGTAATAATATTGCGCGTGGCTGTCCGGATCGAACACGTCGCCCTTCGGGTAGTGATCTTCCTTGTAGAACCGCCCCTGGCCCCTCAGCATCTCGGCCACCGGGTTCGATCCCACGCTCGCCAGGGCGCGCGCCGACTCGACCACCGTCTCGCCGGCGGCGAGCATGGCTTGCAGCCGCGTAAGCGGCAGGCGTCCCAGGTCGTCGATATCAACAGGAGCAGTCATCGGGAACCAATATCGTCTTTGCCGGTATAGGCGAAGGCGCGGACGGCGGCAACGCGGGACATCTGCGCCATCTTGCCCCGGAATGTCCGGTTGCCGATGGCGCGGCGAGGATCGTATAAGACGCGGACGTGCTCGCGCGACGGGGGGTGGCGCCGTGCGGCAGAGTGCGTCAGGATCGCCAACGAAACCGGGACGCAGATGACCTCTTCCCCAACCGATTCCGCTTCGGGACACGCAGCGTCGAGCCCCGGGGGGCTGTTCGGCCTTTGCGTGGGTGCCGTAGGCGTCGTCTACGGCGACATCGGCACCAGCCCGCTCTACACCCTGAAGGAGTGTTTCAGCGAGCTGACCGGGATCGAGCCCAACCTGCCGAACGTGCTGGGCATCCTGAGTCTGATCACCTGGAGCCTGTTCCTGGTGGTCACCCTCAAATACATCGTGCTGGTGATGCGGGCCGACAACCGCGGCGAAGGCGGCATCCTCGCGATGACCGCGCTGGCCCTGCGCCATGTGCAGAAGGACCCGCGGCTGCATGCCGTGCTGATGGGCCTGGGCATTTTCGGCTGCGCCCTGTTCTATGGCGACGCGATCATCACGCCGTCGATGTCGGTGCTGTCGGCGATCGAAGGGCTCGACGTCGTCTCGCCGGCATTCTCGCACTATGTCGTGCCGCTGACCTGTGTCGTGCTGGTCGGCGTCTTCATCGTGCAAAAGCGCGGCACGGCCAGCGTCAGCGCGCTGTTCGGCCCGATCACCGTGGTCTGGTTCCTGGCCCTTGCCGCGCTCGGCATCAACCAGATCATCGACGAACCGCGCGTCCTCTGGGCGCTCAATCCGATCTATGCGCTGGAATTCGGCATCGACCACAAGGTCCTGGCCTTCCTGGCGCTCGGCGCGGTGGTGCTGTCGATCACCGGGGCCGAGGCGCTCTATGCCGACATGGGCCATTTCGGCAAGCGGCCGATCCGCCTGGCTTGGCTGTTCCTGGTGTTTCCGGCGTTGCTGCTGAACTACTACGGCCAGGGCGCGCTGCTGATCGACCAGCCGGAGGCGGCGAAGAACCCCTTCTACCTGATCGTGCCGGAATGGGCGCGATATCCGATGATCGTGCTGGCGACGATGGCGACGGTCATCGCCTGCCAGGCGGTGATTACCGGCGCCTATTCGATGTCGCGGCAGGCCGTCCAGCTCGGCTATCTGCCGCGGCTGCGGGTCCTGCATACGTCGGAGAAGGCGATCGGCCAGATCTACATGCCGCAGATCAACTGGCTGCTGATGATCGCGGTGCTGATCCTGGTGCTGAGTTTCAAGTCGTCGGCCAATCTCGCCGCGGCCTACGGCATTGCCGTCACCGGCACGATGCTGATCACGACGATCATGGCCTCGGTCGTCGCCGCGACGCTGTGGCGCTGGCGGCCGGTCACGATCATCGCGGTATTCGGCTTCTTCCTGATCATCGACATCGCGTTCGTCTCGGCCAACATCATCAAGCTGCCGGATGGCGGCTGGTTCCCGGTCGTCATCGCGATGATCGTGTTCCTGCTGATGACCACCTGGCACAAGGGCCGTGGCATCTTCATCGCCCGCCTGCGCGCCGATGCGCTGTCGCTCGACGCCTTCCTGGCGCGGCTCCAGGTCAACCCGCCGATGCGGGTGCCCGGTACGGCGGTCTTCATGACCTCGAGCAAGGACGGCGTCCCCTACGCCCTGCTCCACAACCTCAAGCACAACAAGGTGCTGCATAACCGCGTCGTGTTCATGACGGTGCAGACCCTGGATGTGCCGAGCGTTTCGGGCCCCGAGCGGATCGACATCGAGACGCTGGCCGAAAACGTCTACCGCATCGCCATCCGCTACGGCTTCAAGGAAGAGCCCGACATTCCCGAGGCGATGCGGCAATGCGCCAGCCGCGGCCTGACCTTCAACATGATGGAGACGTCCTTCTTCCTGGGCCGCGAGACCATCATCCCGACCCGGCGGCCCGACATCTCGATGTGGCGCGAGAAGCTCTATATCGCGATGACGCGCCAGGCGGTCAGCGTCACCGAATTCTTCCGGATCCCGACCAACCGGGTCGTCGAACTCGGCACCCAGATCGAACTCTAGCCAGGCGGATTTCATCGTGATCGGTCCCGACGTCGTTCTCGACAACCCGGCCTATGTCCACCCCTCTGCCCTCCTCTACGGCAAGATGCGGGTCGGCGAAGGTGCCTCGATCTGGTGCAACGTGGTGGCACGGGCCGAGATGCACGAGATCGTGGTCGGCCGCTATACCAACATTCAGGATTTCGTCATGCTGCATGTCGGCGATCGGACGCCGACCATCATCGGCGACTACTGCTCGATCACCCACCATTGCACGATCCACGGCGCGACGATCGGCGACCATTGCCTGATCGGCATCAACGCGACCGTGGCCGACGGCGCGGTCGTCGGCAACAACTGCGTCATCGGCCAGCATGCCTTCGTGCGCGAGGGCCAGGTGATCCCCGACAACTCGATCGTCGTCGGGGTGCCGGGCAAGGTCATCCGCAGCGAGAATTCTTACGTACGCAATAAGCTGAACGCGCTGATGTACCATCGCAACGCGCTGGCCTATCAGGCCGGCGAGTTCCGCGAATGGGCCAAGCCCGACACGATGAAATGGATCGGCGACCAGATCGCCGCGCTGACCAAGGAACTCGAGGCCCTTACCCGATGAACGCCCCTACCGCCGCCGGCCGCGCGATGATCGAACGGCTGATCGCGTTCGATACCACCTCGCGCAATTCCAATCTCGATCTGATCGACTGGGTCCGCGGCTATCTGGCCGAACACGGCATCACCTCGCATCTGGTGCCCGACGAAACCGGCAAGAAGGCCAATCTCTATGCCACGATCGGTCCGGAAGGCTGCGGCGGCATCATGCTGTCGGGCCATACCGATGTCGTGCCGATCGACGGCCAGGACTGGGACAGCGATCCCTGGACCGTGGTCGAACGCGACGACCGGCTGTACGGTCGCGGTACCTGCGACATGAAAAGCTTCGTCGCCCTGGTACTGGCCCAGGTTCCCGACCTGGTACGGCGCAAGCTGCACACCCCGGTTCATCTCGCCTTTTCCTACGACGAGGAGGTCGGCTGCCTCGGCGCCAAGCGGCTGGTCGAAACGCTGCGCCACATGCCGGTCAAGCCCCGGGCCTGCATCGTCGGCGAACCGACCGAGATGCGCATCATCGCCCAGCACAAGGGCAAGCGGTCGTGGCGCGGCCATGTCTGCGGCCTGGAATGCCATTCCTCGATCGCCCATACCGGCGTCAACGCGGTCGAATATGCCGCCGAAATGGTCAGCTTCCTGCGCGCGCTGGCACGCGAGAAGAAGACCAAGGGGCCGTTCGACAAGGCGTTCGACCCGCCCTATTCGACCATCCACACCGGGACGATCCAGGGCGGCACCGCGCTGAACATCGTGCCCAAGGATTGCAGCTTCGATTTCGAGATCCGCTACCTGCCCGACGACAGCCCCGACGCCTTCATCGCCCGCGTCGAGGCCCACGCCCAGACCTTGCTGGCGGAAATGCGCGCGGTATTCCCGGATGCGGCGATCCGCATCGAGCCGCGCTCGGAGTTTCCCGGCCTGGCGACGCCCGAAGATGCCGACGTCATCGTGCTGGCCAAGGGCATTTCCGGCCACAACGCTGCCGAGAAGGTCTCCTTCGGCACCGAAGCGGGGCTGTTCAGCGAAATCGGCATACCGACCATCGTCTGCGGCCCCGGCTCGATCGAGCAGGCCCATAAACCCAATGAATTCATTGCCTTGGAGCAGATTGCCAAGTGCGAGGAATTCCTCGGCAAGCTGGCCGACCGGCTGACCGTCTGACGTCTTATTTCGCAACCGCGAAAGGACGAGGCTTGCCCAAAAGCGGCGCCGGGCTTATATAGCGCGGCGTCCCGCTATCGGTTTGCCGCTGAGCAGCGAACCCAGGAAAACGGAATTGGTCGTGTCGTGGCGTCAACGCGAATGACCGGGAACGCTCATTGACGCCCTGAACAGAAGCACGAGCCCCATGGAAATTCGCAATATCGCGATCATTGCCCACGTCGACCACGGCAAGACGACGCTGGTCGACGGCCTCCTCCGCCAGTCCGGCGCCTTCCGCGAGAACCAGCAGGTCGCCGAGCGCATCATGGACTCCAACGATCTGGAGCGCGAGCGCGGCATCACCATCCTGGCCAAGGCCACCTCGGTGGTCTGGCAGGGCACCCGGATCAATATCGTCGATACCCCGGGCCACGCCGATTTCGGCGGCGAGGTCGAGCGTATCCTCAGCATGGTCGACGGCGTCATCCTGCTGGTCGACGCGGCCGAAGGCCCCCTGCCCCAGACCAAGTTCGTCACCGGCAAGGCCCTCAAGCTCGGCCTGCGCCCGATCGTGGTGATCAACAAGGTCGACCGATCGGATGCCCGCGCCCATGAGGTGCATGACGAGGTGTTCGACCTGTTCGCCTCGCTCGACGCCTCCGACGAGCAGCTGGATTTCCCGACGCTGTTCGCCTCGGCCAAGCAGGGCTGGGCGGCGGAAAGCCTTGACGGCCCCAAGGAATCGCTGACCCCGATGTTCGACCTGGTGCTGCGCCATGTGCCGCCGCCGAAGTCGGAGCCGGACGCGCCGTTCCGCTTCCTGGTCACGACGCTCGAGGCCAATCCCTATCTCGGCCGCGTGCTGACCGGCCGCATCGAATCCGGCACCGTGCGCCCCAACCAGTCGATCAAGGCGCTGGACCGCAACGGCAACGTGATCGAGACCGGCCGCGTCACCAAGGTGCTGGCATTCCGCGGCATCGAGCGGACCGGCGTCGACCTGGCCGAGGCCGGCGACATCGTCGCGCTGGCCGGGCTGGAGAAGACCACCGTCGCCGACACCATCTGCGATCCGGCGGTCGAGCGCCCGATCATCGCCCAGCCGATCGACCCGCCGACCCTGGCCATGACCTTCTCGGTCAATGACAGCCCGCTGGCCGGCCGCGAGGGCGACAAGGTCACCAGCCGCGTGATCCTGGCCCGCCTGATGCGCGAGGCCGAGGGCAATGTCGCGATCAAGGTGACCGAATCGGAGAGCAAGGACGCCTTCGAAGTCGCCGGCCGCGGCGAACTCCAGCTCGGCGTGCTGGTCGAGACCATGCGCCGCGAAGGTTTCGAGCTGTCGATCAGCCGGCCGCGCGTGCTGTTCAAGAAGGACGAGGAGACCGGCCAGCTGCTCGAGCCGATCGAGGAAGTCCAGATCGACGTCGACGAGGAATATACCGGCGTCGTCGTCGAGAAGCTGTCGCTGCGGCGCGCCGAACTGCGCGACATGCGCCCGTCGGGCGGCGGCAAGACCCGCATCATCCTGCACGCGCCCAGCCGCGGCCTGATCGGCTATCACGGCGAATTCCTGACCGACACCCGTGGCACCGGCGTCATGAACCGCGTGTTCTATGCCTACGGGCCGCATCGCGGCGCGATCCAGGGCCGGCGCAACGGCGTGCTGATCTCCAACGGCGCGGGCGAGGCGGTCACCTACGCCCTGTGGAACCTGGAGGAGCGCGGCGCCCTGTTCATCGAAACCGGCGTCAAGGTCTACGAGGGCATGCTGATCGGCGAGCACAGCCGCGGCAACGATCTCGAGGTCAACCCGCTGAAGTCGAAGCAGCTGACCAACTTCCGCGCCGCCGGCAAGGACGAGGCCGTGCGCCTGACCCCGCCGCGCAAGATGAGCCTCGAACAGGCGATCGCCTATATCGACGACGACGAGCTGGTCGAGGTCACCCCGAAGACGATCCGGCTGCGCAAGCGCATCCTCGACCCGAACGAGCGCAAGAAGGCCTCGCGCGCCGCCAGCTGACGGGGCGCGAGCTACCAGACGTGTCGCGGGGCGAACAGCCGGAAGGCCGCCAGCCCCGCGACGAAGCCGCCGATATGCGCCTGCCAGGCGATCGGCGCCTCGTCCATCCCGGTGACCGGCGCCATGCCGAAGATCACCGTCATCGCGATCCACAGCCCGCCCATCACCCAGAGCGACCCGCTGCCGCGGCGCCACAGCACGATCAGCACGCCGCCGAAGATTCCGGAAATCGCCCCCGACGCGCCGATGACCGGCATCTGCCCGGCCGGGAACACGAGATAGTGAACGCCGGCGGCGACCAGCCCGCAGAACAGGTAATAGGCCAGGTAGCGGTAAGGGCCGAACAGGCGCTCGACGCCTGAGCCGAAAGCGGCCAGCGACACCATGTTCAGCCCGACATGCAGCCAGCCGCCATGCAGGAACTGGTAGGTCAGCGGCGCCAGCAACGATTCGGCATCCGGCCCGCCGGCATGGCCGTACAGCGCCGGGACGAAGCCGAAGCGGAAGACGAGTTCGAGATCCTGCTGCTCGGAGAGCAGCATGCGCACGACCTCGACGGCCAGGTTGGTGATGATCAGGGCCGCCGTCATCGGCGGCAGGTTCAGCATCGGCTCGCGGCCGGCGGGGCGGAAAGCGTTCATGCGCCGGAGCATAGCGGCAGCGAGCTGTGATAGCATCAGGACTTGAGACGCGTCTTGGCGGAGGTATTGAGATGGCCCGTTCGAACATCCCCTGGGGGCAGATCCTGTCGCGGATACCGCCGGGGATGTGGCTGCGCGCGCTGCTGGTCCTCGTCGTCCTAGCCCTGCTCGCCCTGCTCGGCTTCGCCTTCCTGATCGCGGGTCTCGTCGTCGTCGGTGCCACCGCCCTGGTCATGCGGCTGTTCCCCGGCCTGCGGCCGCGCCCCCGCGGCTTCCCCGGCGAGGAACCCCGCCAGCCGCAGCATCCGTCAGGCCCGCAGGTCATCGAAGGCCGCGCCGTCGTCATCGAGACCGAGGATACCGCCCCGCCCGACCGCCGGGTCTGACACCGCGATGGCGACGATCGTCCTGCCGACCGGCGCCTCCTATGTCGGCAGCGTTGCCGCCCAGCTGGCCGGTTTCGCCGCCGCCTTCCGCTCGCTCGGGCATCGCGTGCTGACGCCCGACAGCCGCGCCCCCGACTACGGCCGGCAGATCGCGGGGGCCGCGGCCGGCGGCGATGTCGCCTTCGTTCTCTGCCATTCCGGCATCGGTTTCGACCAGACGCCGGGACCGGCCAATCTCTATCGCCGGCTGGGCATCGCCGTCGTGGCGGTCTATGTCGACCCGGCCCTGCTCTACTGGGATCAGATCGCGCTCGACGACGTCGATCACCTGGTCACGCTGATCTCGGAGGATGACGTCGCCTGGTGTCGCCGGCAGTTGCCGGGAAGGCGCTTCCTGATGCTGCCGCATGCCGCGGACCCGATCGCGCAGCCCCTGCCCTGGTCCGAGCGGGATCTGGAGATCATCCTGGTCGCCTCGGCCGCCGGCGCGCCCGACGACCTGCGGGCGGCCTGGCGCGATTTCGGCCCGGCGGTGGCCGCCCGGCTCGAGGCGATGCTGGAGGCCCAGGCAGCCGAGCCGGAGCGGCACCTGGCCGACCTGGTCGCGGCAACCGGCCGCGACCTCGGCCTCGACCTCTCGGCACCGCTTGCCGCCCATCCTTATGTCGCCACCCTCGACCGCTACCTGCGGTCGAGCCTGCGCTGGCAGGCGGCCGAAACGTTGCTCGACCGGCCGCTGACCGTGATCGGCGACGGCTGGCAGCGGCTGGCGGCCCGCGGCGGCCCAGCCCGGTTCCTCGGGCGGCTCGAACTGGCCGAGGCACAAGCGCTGGTCGGCCGGGCTAAGCTGTCGCTCAATCCGACGACCGGCTATCACGGCAGCCACGAGCGCGTGTTTCATGCCTTGGCCGCCGGCACGGCGGCGATGACGACCGACGGCGCATTCTGGCGCGAATTGGGCGCGGATCTGCCGCTGCGCCGTTACCGGGGCAGACCGGTCGCGGCTCTACCCGTCGGGGCGGTCCTTCAGGACGCGGCCGAACGGGGCCATACCTTGCTGGCCGGACAGCACGATTACGGTGCCCGGGCTCGGCGACTGCTTTCCGCTGTTGGCTGGTAGCCCCGCCGGGCTATTCTTGCCCTAGCTGGTTCAACTCACGGAAATGTCGGTGAAGACTTACGCCCCGCCCCCGGTCGATATGCCTTCGGAAGCGCTTTTCCTGCGCAACATGGAAAAGCTGGCGGCCGTCGCACCGGACATTCATGCGAGGATGGCCGACATCAAGGCGGTGGCCGGCCGTGTGGTGCAGGATGCCGACGATGCCGGCGACATCAACTTCGTCGTCGACGGTCGGCAATTCTACGGCTCGGGCCTCGGCGCGCGTGCGCATGCACGCCGAGAAGTCGAGAAATACCTGACGGCGCCGCAACAGCTGAGCTGGGCACCGCTGACCGAGCCGGAATCGGCGATCGCCAACCTGATGCGCGAGCGCGTCGATGCCTTTGCCCAAAGTCGCGGCCTGCGGCCCGGAGGGCAGCCTGGTCATCATCGCGCCGCCGTGCTGGTGATGTTCGGCCTGGGCCTGGGCGAGCCGCTGCGGCTACTGCTCGGCGCCCTGGAATTCCGCCACGTCATCGTGGTCGAACCAATCGCCGAATTCATCTGGCACAGTCTCTGGCTGCAGGACTGGGCCGGCTGGCTCGATCTGCTGGCGGCCCGCGGCGGCACGCTGCGGGTGACGTCCGACGACGACGCCGAGATCATGTCCACCATCGCGCACCAGCATCTGCTGGCGACCGGCGCGATATTCGACGGAACCTATTGCTACGGCCATTACTCCAGCAGCGCGCTCGACAACACCGTCAAGCGCTTCTATGACCGGGTGAACTCGATCACCGGCGAGGGGTTTTTCGAGGACGAACTGATCATGACGATCAATTCGACCCGGAACCTGACGCGGCGCCCGGTGCGGCTCATCACCAACCACCGGGCGACGGAAAAGACCGTGCCCGCCATGATCATCGGCGCCGGCCCTTCGCTCGCCGCCGCCCTGCCGCACATCGCGGCCAATCGCGAGGGGGCGATCGTCTTCTCGGCGGGCACCACCCTCGGCAGCCTGCTGCGCTATGGCATCGTGCCCGATTTCCACTGCGAGATCGAAAACAGCGAAGAAAATTTCGACGCCCTGGCTCCGGTCGCCGCTGCCCACGACCTGTCGGGCATAACGCTCATCGCCTCGGCCACGGTCGATCCGCGCATGCCCGATCTGTTTGGCGGCAGCCTGCTCTATCTGCGCGACCAAGGCATGTCGGCCTGCCTCTATGCCGACGTCATGACGGCGATCGACGGCACGCCGCCCAACTGCATGACGCTCGCCACCCGCATGATTAGCCGGTTCGGCCTGCGCGAAGTCTATCTGTTCGGCACCGATTTCGGCAGTCGCCGGCCCGAACTCCACCATGTTGCCGATTCGATCTGGATGACCGATCCGGTATGGCGCGAAAAATACGATCGCAGCGTCGAGGCGATGAACATGCCCATGCCCGCCAACTTCGGCGGCAAGGCCTACAGCAACAAGCTGCTGGAGTACTTCCTGCACTCGGCCCAGCGCCTGATCAAGAACGCCTCCGATGTTACGTTCTTCAACTGCTCTGACGGCGTCCGTATCGCCGGCGCCGCCCCCAGGCTGCCCGCCCAGGTCGCCGTCCGCGCCACGCGCCAGCAACGGCTGGCTGCCTTCGCGAAAATTTGCGAAGCCACCGAACCGCATGCGCCCGGCGACCTGATCGACCAACCGCGCGCGGCGCAGTTCCGGCGGCTTTTTGCCCAGTGGATACACGACCTGCTCGACGACCTCGCCAGGATCGGGCGCGACGGCGGCGACCTGATCGACATCCATGACGCCATCTACGGGTCAATCGACCGTTTCGGCCAGGGCGCACCGGCCGTGGGCATTCGCATCATGGCCTGGGGCTCGCTGGCCATGATGTTCCGCCACGCCTTCCACTATGCCGTCCGACATCAGTTGATCGCGGATGCGGGCCTGATGGGCGTTGTGCTGGCCGGGTTCCGCGCCTCGCTTCTCGAGATGCGTCGGCAGTTCGACGCAGTGTTCAAGGCGGAATTCGACGTATGACGGATATGTCGGAAAGAGTTGCCCATTACGTGCCGGTGGCGTCGATGCATCGGTGCCGACATGACTGAATCCGCGCTGCTACACCGGGTCGACGGGCCTTCCGAAGAATTGTTTCTGCGAAACATGGAAAAGCTCGCCGAGGTAGCGCCGGATCTGCATGGCCTGATTGCAGACCTGCGCGATTTCGCCGGCGAGGTGATCCGCGATCCTGGCAATGCCGATGACATCAATTTTCTTGTCGAGGGCAGACTGTTCTACGCTGAAGGCCTCGGCGCGCGCGCCCATGCCCAGCGCGAAGTAGCACGCTATCTCGCGGCGCCGCGCAGGCTGTTTTGGCCTCCAACAACCGGGAATGAATCTCCCTGCATCAATTTCGTCCGCGACCGCGTCGACGCCCTGGTCGGCAAGCAACATCGGAAACACGCCAGCCAAGCCCAGCACCATCGGGCCTCGGTGCTTATCCTATTCGGTATCGGCCTTGGAGAACCCGTGCGTTTCCTGCTGGATGCCCTGGTCTTCAGGCACGTGATCATCGTCGAGCCGATCACCGAGTTCCTCTGGCACAGCCTGTGGCTCCAGGAATGGGCCAGTTGGTACGATCTGCTGGCGGCGCGCGGTGGCACCCTCCACGTCGTTACGGGCGAGGATGTCGAGTATCTCTCGACAACAATCCACAACCATCTTCTATCGACGGGTGCGGCCTTCGACGGCACCTATTGCTATGGACATTACTCGAGCCTGGCATTGAACAGGTGTGCCGACCGGTTCGCCGAACGCGTCAATGCGGGGAACGGCGAAGGCTATTTCGAGGACGAATTGGTCATGATGATCAATTCGACGCGAAATTTCTCACGCAGTTCCGTCAAACTGGTTACAAATCACCGCCCAACAGAGAAGACGGTGCCCGCCATCATCTGTGGCGCCGGACCGTCGCTGACCAAGGCCATGCCCCACCTCGCGGCATTGCGCGATGGCGCGGTTCTGCTGTCGGCGGGAACAACGATCGGCGCACTGCTGCGCCACGGCATTGTACCAGACTTTCATTGCGAACTGGAAAACACCGAAGACAATTACCAAGCGCTGCTGCCGGTGGCGGCTGTCCACGATCTTTCCGCGGTCACGCTGATCGCCTCGGCCACTGTCGATTCCCGAATGCCCGCGCTGTTCGGCGATAGCCTCCTGTTCGTACGCGACCCCGGCATGTCCTCGTCGCTGTACGGCACCGACGAGACCAGCATCATCGCAACCACGCCGAATTGTGTCACGGTCGCAACCCGAATGGTGGCGCGCTTCGGATTTCGCACCGTCTACCTGTTCGGTACGGATTTCGGCAGCCGGCGCCCCGATCAACATCATGCCGCCGACTCGATCTGGATGACCGATCCGGCCTGGCGGGAGAGATATGACCGGATTGCCGAAACCATGAACCTGCAGATGGCCGGCAACTTCGGTGGAAAGATCTACTCGAACCGGCTATTGGAACAATTTCTCCATTCCACGCAGAGGCTTATCGCCATGGCTGGCGATATCACCTTCTTCAACTGTGCCGATGGTGCCCGTATCGAAGGAGCCATTGCAAAACTGCCGTCTCAGGCAAATTTTCCAATCATGCCCGACAAGCGGCTGGCTGCGGTCGAGGAAATCCGCAACTCCGTTGCGACCTATCCGGCCGGCGGGGTTGTCGACCAGGAGCGCATCCGAGAGTTTCGGCGAAAATACCGGACTTGGACAGACGGTCTGCTCGTAAAGCTGCAGGAGCTATCTGGGCCGGGTGGCGATCTCATAGACCTGCACGATGCGATCCACCTGTCTCTGGCAAATTCCGAGACCGGGCATCTCGACTCTGGCGTCCGCATGCTGGCATGGGGATCGATGGCGTTAATGTTCCGGCACGCTTTCCACTATGCCATTCGCAACTGTATGCTTGACGACCATGGCTACAAGATACTCGTCATCCAGGGCTTCATCGCGGCACTGACCCACATGCGGCAGCGTCTCGACGAGATCATGACCGCAGAATTCGACTTTCTCGCCAGCGAGCAAGAACGGTGACTGGGCCGTCGGAACGTCTGTTCGGGCACAATCTTGCCGCCCTAGCTGCGGTGGCGCCGGAGTTCCGCGATCGCATGGCAGCGTTCCGCGATGGAAACGGGCGAATCGTTTCCCATCCTGGCGATCCCAACGACATCAATCTCGAGTTCGATGGTCGGCTGCTTTATCCTGGCGGAGCCGGCGCCAGGCGGCAGGCTCAAATGCAGGTAGAAACCTATCTGAACTGTCCCGACCGGCTGCTATGCGGCGCCCCCCCGCGCAATGGCCTCAGTGAAGACATTACCGATTGCGTGCGCCAGCCCATCGACGCCCTGATCGCGGGCCGTCCTCATGCTGCGTCGCGCGACGCCAATCCCGGTGCCGCCCTGATCATGTTCGGCGTCGGCCTGGGCGAGCAAATCAACCTGCTGTTCGAGCGACTGGCGTTCCGCCATCTCGCGCTGATCGAGCCCTTCGCCGAACTGCTCTGGCACAGCCTATGGCTGCAGGACTGGACATCCTGGCTCGAACGGCTCGCCGCCAGGCAGGGCAGTATCCGACTGATCGTGGGCGACGATCCCACCACGACCAGCACCGAACTGCTCGCCTATCTGCGCGGGCCCTGCTTCGGCACCCTGCACGGCAGCTATTTCTTCCGCCACTACGACAGCATCCCGCTCGATCAATGTCGCCAGGAAGTGGCCCGGCGGCTGAACGCATCCTTCCTCGACAGCCGCGGCTTCTTCGAGGACCAGTTGCTGATGCTGGCAAACACGACCCGCAACGTCGCGGGCGGCCCCGTACGGCTGATCGTCAACCGCCCAGGGCCGGCCCGGGATATGCCGGCAGTCATCATCGGCGCCGGCCCGTCGCTCGACAAGAACCTGGGCGACCTCGCCCGCCTGCGCGAGCATGCGGTGTTCTTCTCGGCCGGCACCACGCTTGGTTCGCTGCTGCGCCAGGGCATCGTGCCGGACTTCCAGTGCGAGATCGAGAACACGGCGGAGAATTACGACGCGCTGGCGCCAGTGGCCGCGGCCCACGACCTCGCCGGCATCCGCCTGATCGGGTCGACCACCGTCGATGCCCGCATTCCCCGGCTGTTCGGCGAAACCTTGTTCTATCTGCGCGACGGCATGGTCACCGCCGCCCTGTTCGGCGATCAGGACACCGTCGTCCACGGCACCTCACCGAACTGCGTGACCCTAGCCATCCGCATGGCAGCCGAATTCGGCTTTCGCGAAATCCTGCTGTTCGGCACCGATTTCGGCAGCCGCCATCCCGATCGGCATCACGTCGCCGATTCGATCTGGATGACCGATCCGGCATGGGCCGATACCTATCGGCGCGTGGCCGACCGACTGGAGATCGCCGGCCCGGCGAATTTCGGCGGCAAGGCCTATACCAACCGCCTGCTGCACGGCTTTCTCAACGCCACCGAGATGTTGATCGCAGCCCTGCCCCATGTGAGGTTCTTCAATTGCGCCGATGGCCTGCGCATCGCCGGTGCGGCGGCCCGGCTGGGCAGCCAGATCCGGCCGGCCGCGACCAATGCCGATCCGCGTAAGCTCGCCGCTACGATCGCGGCGGGCTACGTGCCGGCCGGGCATATCGCCGGCACCGATATCGGCGCGCTGCAGGCCGCCTGCCGGCGCTGGGGCGAGGAGCTCGGCGCCCGGCTGACCGCTTTGCGCGCGGCAGGCGCCGATCTCGTCGCCTGGAACGATGCCATCGAGGCCTCGTTCACCGAAGCCGGGCAAGCCTTGCGCTTCCTCGTCGAAGGCTCGGTACTGACCATGTTCCAGTACGCGTTCCACCATGCTGTCGAACAGGCCATGATGGACGATGCGGACTTCCACGATACACTTCTTGCCGGCTTCAAGGCAGCGTTCGCGCTGCTGGCCGACCGGCTCGACAACACGGTCGCCGACAGCCCGGCGCCGGCACCATGACGTTCAGGAGCGGACGATGACCGACAGCGTGCTGATCATCGCGGAGGCTGGCGTCAACCACAACGGCGACATCGGCCTCGCCCGCGCGCTGGTCGACGCGGCCGTCGCTGCCGGTGCCGACGTCGTCAAGTTCCAGACCTTCGTGCCCGAGGAAGTGATCAGCCGCTTCGCCCGCAAGGCCGAATACCAGGAACGCACGACCGGCGCTTCGGAAACCCAGCTCGACATGGTGCGCAAGCTGGCCTTGCCGATGACCGCCTATGGCGAACTGGCCGAATACAGCCGGGCCAAGGGGATTACCTTCCTGTCGACACCCTTCGACCTGCCCAGCCTCGACGTGCTGGTGCACGACCTCGGGCTCGACACGATCAAGCTGGCCTCGGGCGAAGTGACCAACGCCCCGCTGTTGCTGGCCTCGGCCGCGGCCGGGGTGGAGATCATCCTGTCGACCGGCATGTCGACGCTGGACGAGGTGCGGGAGGCGCTGGGCGTGCTGGCGGCCGGCTATCTCGGCCAGACCCGCCCGACCCGCGCGGCCATCGCCGAAGCCTTTGCCGATCCGGGCGGCCAGGCGGCGCTGCGCGCCAAGGTGCGCCTGTTGCATTGCACGACCGAATATCCCGCGCCGTTCGCCGACGCCAATCTGCGCGCGATGGATACGCTGCGCGATGCCTTCGGCCTGCCGGTCGGGTTTTCCGACCATACGCCCGGCATCAACATACCGATCGCGGCGGTGGCGCGCGGCGCCGTCATAGTCGAGAAGCATTTCACGCTGGACCGCGGCATGGCCGGTCCCGACCACAAGGCCTCGCTCGATCCGGCCGAGCTGAAGGCGATGGTCGCCGGCATCCGGCAAGTCGAGGCCGCATTGGGCGACGGCCGCAAGGTGCCGGCGCCGTCCGAGATCAAGAACATCACCATCGCCCGGCGCAGCATCGTCGCCCGTCGCGCCATCGCGGCGGGCGCCATCTTCGGCGACGGCGACCTGACCGCCAAGCGCCCAGGCGACGGCATCTCGCCAATGCGCTTCTGGGAAATCCTGGGGACACCGGCCCGGCGTGCCTACGAACCCGACGAACAGATCGACTGACCGTGCCCTGGGACATCGTCCCCCTGACTGACCAAGACCGCTGGCAGGCGCAGCTTGCCGCGCTCGGCTGCGACGATCCGTATTTCAGCGCGGCCTATCATGCCGCCTATCTCGACGACGAAGCGCAGACACTTATGTACGTCCACGAAGATGGAGACGGCCGGCTGCTGTATCCCTTCCGGCTCCGGCCGATCGCACGGGTCGGGGCGGAGGCAACGGCGCCGGGGCTGCACGATATCGAGACGGTCTACGGCTACACCGGCCCGCTGGCCGAGACCGCCACGCCGGGTTTCCATGACCGGGCCTGGGCGGGATTTGCCGGCTGGGCGCACGACCACGGCGTCATCACAGAATTCTGCCGTTTCCATCCGCTGCTGCAAACCCAGCGCCATGCCAGCCCGGGCATGCGCGTGATCGAGGACCGCCCGACCGTCACCGTCGCCCTGCCCGGCGGCGAGGATGAGCTATGGTCGGTGTATGACGGCGCGCAACGCAACCTCCTGCGCAAGGCGCTGCGCGCCGGGCTCGAGGCCGAAATCGTTTCCTTCGCCGAATGCTGGCCGGCGTTCCGCGCGATCTACGATGCGACGATGCAGGGCCTGGGCGCGGGCGCGTTCTACCACTTTCCGGACGATTATTACCGGCGCCTCGCCCTGCTACGGCCGGCCCCGGTGATCTCGATCGTGCGCAAGGCGGGCATCGCTTGCGCCGCAGCCATCTTCCTCGTCGGCGGCGATACGCTGCACTATCACCTCAGTGGCAGCCTGCAGGAATTTCGTCAGCACGCCCCGAACAACCTGCTGCTGCACCAGGCCGCCCTGTGGGGCATGGCCCGCGGCCTTAAAGTCATGTTCCTCGGTGGCGGGCGTACCAACCTGCCCGATGACCGGCTGCTGCATTTCAAGCGGCAGTTCAGCCGCACGACCCTGCCCTTTCACATCGGCCGCCGCATCTGGGACGAGGCGACCTACGCCGCGCTGTCGCAAAGCTGGTCGCGGCAGAGCGGGCGGCGGGCGCCGCCCCAGCTCCAGCATTACCGTCTTCCCGTCGGAGGCGAAAGGTGACCATGGACAAGACCCTCGGCCTTATCCTCGCCCGCGGCGGTTCCAAGCGCGTGCCGCGCAAGAACCTGCGCCTCCTGGGTGGCAAGCCGCTGATCAACTGGACCGTCGAAGCGGCGTTGGCAGCGCAAAGCCTCGACCGGGTCGTCCTGTCGACCGACGATGCCGAGATCGCGGCGACCGCCACTGCCGCCGGCTGCGACGTGCCGTTCATGCGGCCGCCTGAACTGGCCACCGATACCGCGACCAGCGCCGACGTGGTGCGCCACGCGCTGGCCGCTATCGACACGGCCGCGACGTTCAGCCGGCTGGTGCTGCTGCAACCGACCTCGCCCCTCCGACTGGCCGAAGACATCGACGGGGCGGTGGCGGTGGCGCAGGGGCGGGATCTCTCCTCTGTCGTCAGCATCTGCCCGGCGGAAACCGTGCCGGCCCATCTGTTCTGGCACGAGGCCGACGGCCGGCTGTCCTCGGTCATCGGTGCCCCGTTCCAGGAAATTGCCGGCCGCCGCTCGCAGGATTGCCGGCCGGGCTATCGGCTGAACGGCGCGATCTATGTCGCGCGGCTGGACTGGTTCCTGGCCGGCGGCGAATTGATCGGGCCGGACAGCGTGGGTTACGTGATGCCGCGCGACCGGTCGGTCGACATCGACGACGAATTGGGCCTCATGGAAGCCGAGATGATCGTCAGCCGCCGATAGGGCCCAGCAGTTGCGGGCTGCTCGGCAGGTTGGCGACGCGGCCCGCCAGATCGACCGCGCGCCCGACCCCGGCTGCGGCACGCGGCGCATCGCGATAGATCGACAAGGAAGGCAACGCCTGCCAGCAGGCGCGCGCCTGGATGCCGCGCGCATTGGCCTCGGCCAGGAAGGCTTCGCGCGCCGCATTGTCGGGAAAGCGGAGGGCGTTTAGCCAGTAGTTGCTCTCCACGCCCTCGGCATCCGTCATCAGCACCGCTTCGTTCAGCCCGGCGAAGAGCTCGCGATAGCGGGCGTGCAGAGCGCGCTTCATCGCGATCTTGGGTGCCAGGGTCTCGAGCTGGGCCATGCACAGCGCGGCGTTCAGGCTGGGCATGCGGTAGTTGTAGCCGACCTCGTCATGGTCGAAATCCCAGGCATGCGGCAGGCGCGCGGTCGTCGCCAGGTGGTTGACCCGCGCGGCCAGCGCCTCGTCGTCGGTGACGACCGCGCCGCCGCCGCCGGCGGTGACGATCTTGTTGCCGTTGAAGCTCAGCACCGCCGCGCGGCCGAAGGCGCCGCAGAGCCGTCCGCGATAGCGGGTGGCGAGCGCTTCGGCGGCATCCTCCAGCAGCCAAAGGCCGTGGGCATCGGCCAGCAGCTGAAGTTCGTCGAGGCGGGCAGGATGGCCGAAGATGTCGACCGGCACCATGCCGGCGACCCGCCGGCCGGTTGCGCGATGGACCGGACCGTCGGGCCCCCTCTCGCATTCGTCGGTCAAGAACGCCGCGACCGCCGCCGGATCGAGGGTCAGGTGGTCTGGTTCGACGTCGACGAACAGTGGGCTCGCCTGCGCATGCGAGATCGCGTTGGCGGTGGCCACGAAACTGATCGCCGGGCAGATCACCAGGTCGTCGCGCCGCACACCCAGCGCCAGCAGCGCGACATGCTGGGCCGCCGTGCCGTTTACCACGACCACGGCGAAGCGGCGGCCGGTGGCGGCGGCCAATTCCCGCTGCAAGGCCGTAATCAGCGGCCCCGCGGTCGAGACCCATCCGGAATCGAGGCACGCCATCACGTGCCGCTTCTCGATGTCGCCGATATGGGGTTCGTGCAGCGCGACGGTGCCTTCGTGGCCAAGCGCGCCGCGCAGGAACCCTTCCAGCCGATCGACCGCCGCACTCACGACGTCGGTCCGAACTGGCCGCGGGCCTCGGCGAGCGTGGTAGGGGTGCCGATGTCGAGCCAGCGTTCGTGGACCGGGAAGCTGCCGATCCGCCCGCCCTCGGCCATCAGCCGGTCGAGCAAGGTGGTCATCGGCATCGGCTGGTCGGGTTGCAGCCGGTCGAGGATCGTCGGCGACAGGATGTAGACCCCGGTGTTGATGCGGTAGGACAAACGCGGCTTTTCCCGCAAGGTGGTGATGCGCGTGCCTTCGGTCTCGACCACGCCGTAGGGCACTTCGTAGTGGTCCTCGCGCGTCGCCAGCGTGGCGACATTGCCTTCGCGCTGGTGGAAGCGGCGCAGTTCGGCCAGCGGCACTTCGCACAGCAGGTCGGCATTCATCACCAGGAACGGCGAGGTCGGCCGTTCCGGCAGCAGGGTCAGCCCGCCGGCGGTGCCGAGCGGCGTTTGCTCGACCACGCATTCGACATGCTCGCGATAGCGCGGCACCTCGCGCAGCGCCGAGGCGATGTCCTCCGCCCGGTAATGCAGCGTCACCCAGATCCGCTTGAAACCTTCGTTGAGGATCTGGTCCAGCACGATAAACAGCATGGGGCGGCCGCCCACCGGCAGCATCGGCTTGGGCACCTTGTCGGTCAGCGGTCGCAGGCGGGTGCCGAAACCGCCGGCCATCACCACGGCGACCGGATCGCGCGGCGGCTCGCCCGTGCCCCGCTGCACGAACTCATGGATGTAACGGACGCGCACGACCCGGCCGCGATCGTCCAGCACCGGCAGATGCGACAGGCTACGCGCCATCATCAGTGCCGCCACCTCGTCCTCGGCCATCGTCGCCGGCACGGTGATCGGGTGGCGGTTCATGAACTGGCCCAGCGCGGCCTGGAATTCGAGGCCGTCGAGCAGCGCGCGGCGGATATCGGTGTCGGTAACGACACCGATCAGCCGCCCGGTCGGGTCACGCACGATCAGCAGCTTCGAGGGGCTCTGCGAAAGACGCTCGATCACCTTGACCAGCGGCGTATCCGGGGTGAGCGACAGCTGCTCGATCAGGCCTTCGCCGGCATAGACGTCGGTCATGGCCGGGCCCGATACCAGTCGATAGTGGCGGCCAGGCCGCGTTCGAAGCCATCGCGACCGCCGTGGGGGGGACGCCAGCCGGTCAGCGCAGTCATGCGGCCTGCATCGGCGAACAGCCGCTCGACCTCGCTGGCCTTGGGGCGCAGCCGCGCGGTCTCCGTCTCGGGCTCGAGCGACCGGCCGATCAGCCGGCCGACCAGATCGAGGACCTCGCCGATCGAAATCTCGAAGCCTGAGCCGACATTGACCGTCTGGCCGATGGCGGCGTCGCAGGCCGCGAGGGCGACGAAGGCCTCGGCCAGGTCGGCGACGAAGTTGAAGTCGCGGGTGGGGTGCAGGGCGCCGAGGCTGATGCTGTTCCGTCCGGCCACCGCCTGGGTGATGATCGTCGGGATGACGGCACGCACGGATTGCCGCGGCCCGTAAGCGTTGAACGGGCGCAGCACCGTGACCCCCAGCCCGAAGGCCGCGTGGAACGACAGGGCCAGTTGGTCGCCGGCGGTCTTGGAGGCGGCATAGGGCGACTGGGCATTCAGCGGATGGCTTTCGGCCATCGGCACCTGCCGTGCGGTCCCGTAGACCTCGCTGGTCGAGGTCTGGACGAAGCGGCGCACGCCCGCGTCGCGGGCCGCGACCAGCAGGTTCAGCGAGCCGGTTACGTTGGTATCGATATAGGAGCGTGGCGCGCCGTAGGAGTACGGTATCGCGATCAGTGCCGCGAGGTGCAGCACCGTGTCGACGCCCTGGACCAGGGTCCGCATCGCCTCGGCGTCGCGCACGTCGCCCTGGACGATCTCGACCCCGCCGCGCAGGGCCGGATCGAGTTGGTCGAGCCAGCCCGCCCGGCCGTTCCCGTCGTAATGAACCAGGGCGCGCACCCGCCGACCCTGCCCCAGCAGATGTTCAACGACGTGACTGCCGATAAAACCGCCGGCGCCGGTGACGAGGGTGAGATCCGACATTCTGAAAGCCTTGCGTTCTCGCGAAACTGCCTTCGATTGCGTATACATTGCCTTATTGGCCAGCAGGCCGGCAAGGTGCGGCCCAGCGCAATCTGCTGGGCGGTCTCGACCGGCCGCATCGCAAAACTGGGACAGATGGTCGGTTGCGAACGGTTTGCCAGGAATCCATTATTTGACAATTCAAAAGAATGAATCGATTGCCGACCATTACTTTTGATTACCATTTTTTCTGGAATCGAGCGCCAGTCGGGCGCGGGACTAGTCTTCCGGTATTGACTCTGGGCCTCTCGACTCGTAGAGTTTTCGGTAATCCATGGCCGAAGGCTTGGATTATCCCCAATGCTCCCAGAATGTGGGGCGTTGCCTTAAAAGCCAGTAATCTCAGAAGGAGATTGAGTTATGTCGGATATCAGCCTTACCTCCGCCGCACGTTCGTCCCTGATCTCGCTGCAGCAGACCGCCGACCTGTCGGCGCGTACGCAGGGCCGCCTGACCTCGGGCAAGAAGGTCAACACCGTTCTGGACAACGCGGTCGCGTTCTTCCAGGCGCAAGGCCTGAGCAACCGTGCGACCGACCTTACCGCCCGCAAGGACACCATCGACCAGGGTCTGAGCACGCTGCAGTCCACCCTGCGTGGCGTGCAGTCGGTTTCGAACTTCCTGACCTCGATGAAGGGCCTTGTTCAGGCGGCGGCGTCGCAGAACCAGTCCCAGCGTGCTGCGACGACGACGTCGATCCGTGAAATCGGCCGTCAGATCAATCAGCTCTTGAAGGACTCGTCCTACAACGGTCTGAACATTCTGACCTCGACCGCGGCCAAGCTCTCGGTTCAGTTCTCCGAGCGTACCGCCGCCGTGCTGAACGTTCGTGGTTTCGACCTCGACTCGACCGCCGCCGCCCAGGCCCGCGCGATCTTCACCGACGCCGCGGCGTTCAACTCGGCAGGTTCGTTCATCTTCTCGAACATCGCGACGTTTGCGAACGGTTCGGGTCTGTCGAACATCGCCGGTTCGACCGCCGCCCAGTCGCTGGCATCGATCGCCGGCTCGCGGTTCCAGGCCATCCTTTCGCGCCTGGACCGTGCGATCACGCAGATCCAGAACCTGGGCTCGCAGCTCGGCGTTCAGGTCTCGATCCTGCAGACCCGTGCGGACTTCACGACCAACTACTCAAACGACCTCAAGACCGGTGCGGAGAAGCTCACTCTTGCCGACCTGAATGAGGAAGGCGCCAACCTGGTCGCGCTGAACACCCGCCAGTCGCTGAGCATTCAGGCGCTGTCGGTTGCCGGCCAGAACCAGCAGGCGGTGCTGCAGCTCCTCCGCTAATCGCGGACAGCCTAAGCTCACTGGAAAAGGCCCCTTTACCGGGGCCTTTTCTTTGTGATGCAGGACCTTGTTGACGAGTATTCATCTTCAGTCGAAGCTCGGGGCTTCAGGAGCCGTTGAACGGCTCGTCGACGACGCGTGGGACGGATCATGACAGAGAATCAGGACCTGATTGCCTCGGCGCTGCAGGCGCTCGCTGACAAGCAACTGGGCGAGGCCTATGCCCGGATCGAGAAGATATCGGCGGCCGATCCGGAATCGCCGGTCACCCAGCACATGCTCGGGCTGCTTGCGCTGTATGCCGGCGAACCGGTCGAAGCGCTCAAGTTCTTCGATACCGCCCATCAGCTGGCCCCGTCGGTCCACGAACACGCCGAGGCGCTGGCGATCACCTATGCGCGGCTGGGCAAGCTGCACGACGCGCTGTTCTTTGCCAAGCTGTCGCCGGCCCTGGCTCACAGCCCGATTCCGGGCTTGCTGCCAAGTTGGCTCGGCGTCTTTGCCGACCACTTCCTGAACATCAAGGCCGATCCGCTGCTGCAGGCGGCGCTGGCCCTGCAGGCCGAGGGCAAGCTGGCGGAAGCCGAGCGCATGTTCCGGCGCGAAATCACATTGAATACGCATTCGATGGATGGCTGGCGCGGCCTTGCCGCCACAATCAACGCACAGAATCGCCCGTTCGACGCGCTGATGGCGCTGCAGGGGCTGGTCGCGGCCGGCGCCCCGCGGGGCTGGGATTTTGCCGCCATCGCCTCGACCCTGGCGCGTTGCGGCAGGCACAACGAAGCCGCCGCACTTTATGAGCAGGCGCTGCGCCACGATCCCGACGACGCTGGCATCGCCGCCGCCCGCATCGCCGACTTGCGTTTCAACCCGGCGATTACGGCCGCTTCGCTCGGCGCCGCCGCGCGGCACTGGCGCGCCGGATTGCAGGCGGCGGCCAAAGACGCGGCGGAGACGCCCTATTTCGAACCGCTCGAAAACCGCAAGCTGCGGATCGGCCTGCTATCGGGCCGGCTGTCGGTGGCGGCCGCACCTCTCAACCTGCTCAGCATGTTCCTCCAGCGCAGCGACATCACGGGTTGGGAACTGACCGTGTTCAACCTGTCGCGGCAGGATGACGCGCTGACCCGACGCCTGCGCCACGTCGCCGACGACTGGATCGACTTCGCCGACATCGACGACGCCACCGCCGCCCTGATGATCGAGAACGTCGGGGTCGACGTGCTGATCGCGCTCGACGACATCGGCACCAACGAGCGCGCCGGACTGTTGCTGGAGCAGCCCAACTGCCTCGTCCTCGCTTTGGCCCAGCTGCCGGCGGTGGCCTCGGCGTTCGGCGCCACCGGCGTGGTCGGCGATGCGGTGCTGATCGCCGGCCTGGAGGGCATCGCGGCGACGACGCCTGCGCCGCTATACGGCTTGCCCGAAGATGTCCTGCCGGCCCTGCCGCTGCGTGCGGCCGAGGAATTACGGGTGATCGGCCTACGCGCCACGCGCGCTTTGCTCAATCCGACCAACTGCGCGATCCTCGCAGACCTTCTGGATGCCCTTCCCGACGCGCTGCTGTTGCTCGACCGCGGCCGGCTCGGCGGCGAGGACGGCTTCGAGAACCTGCTGGAACAATTCGTTTGGTATGGCTGCGCGGACCGTATCGTGACGATGGCTGACGTCGCACCGGAAAAGGAGGCGATGGAACTGATTGCCGCCGCCGACGTCATCCTGGACATCGGCCCGGTCTGCGATGTCGAGAGCGCGATGGCCGCGCTGCTGATGGGCCGTCCGGTCGTGACCCTGCCGGGCGATACCCCGGCCGGCCGCAGCACCGCCAGCGCCCTGACCAGCGTCGGGTTGGTGGACTGGATTGCCGCGACACCGCAAGACCTTGCGGCGATCCTGGGCCCGCTGTTGACCGACGCAGGTCGTGAAGCCGCACGCCAACGCGTGGTCGACGCGGTCGCCGCTGGTACCGATGCCCGGCCGGCGGCGCGCGCCAGGATGTTGGCGGATACGCTGCGTCAGGTCGTGGCGAGTCAGCGGGGCGCTTGATGCCGGCCGCCAGCGATACCCTGCTGGCCGCCAATCTGGCGGCCGTCAAGGAACGTTATCCGCGCGTCTACGAGCAGATCACGACAGTTCTGTCGGCCTCGCGCATTGTCGGCATGGAGGGCGGCCCGGCACTGAACCTCGATCTCGGCCATACGGCCTTCTACGAAGGTGGCGCTGAAGCCTATCTGGAAGAGCAATGGGCCCGCTACATCAAGCGGCCCGATCGCCTGAACCTGACGCTGCCGCGCGAACCGAAGGAGGTATCGCGGCTACCTCATATCGTGCAGAAGGGCATCTTCCGGCATTTCAAAGCCGAGAACATCAGCGACGTGCACATGCTGCCCCGGGAAAAGACGGGCTTCATGATCGTGTTCGGCGTAGGTCTGGGCCTGCATCTCAACCGGCTGGCCAGTGAATTCGAATTCCGCAATCTCGTGATCGTCGAGCAATTTCCGGAATTCATCTATCATAGTCTTTATTTCGTCGACTGGACCAGGATCTTCGCGAAGATCGACGAGAACGGCGGCAAGCTTACCTTCTATATCGGCGACAACCCTGACGAAATCGGCCAAGCGGTACATTACCACCTGCGCAATATTGACTTCGGCCTGGTCGACGGTTCCTACATCTACCGGCACTATTCCTCGTTCCTGCTCGATGGTGCATTCGACCATTTCGTCAAGCAGATACCCCTTCAGTTGATCTCCAAGGGGTTCTTCGAAGACGAAATCATCATGATGCGGAACACGTTCCAGAATCTGATCCGCTACGATTTCGACCTGCTGGAACCCGCCCCCCGCCTGCTGAAGGAGACGCCGATCCTGATCCTGGGTTCGGGCCCGTCGATCGACCGGTCGTTCGAGCTGATCCGGAAATTGCGCGACAAGGTCGTCTTGCTCTCCTGCGGCACCACGCTGCGCGTCCTGTTGCGCAACGGCATCGTGCCGCACTATCACTGCGAGCTGGAGAATGTTCCCGCCGTCTTCGAGCATCTCGAACCGCTGTCGCAGGAATTCGACCTCAGCGGCATTACGCTGATCGCGACGACCACGGTAGATCCGCGCGTCCCCGGCATGTTCGGCAAGCGCATGCTCTATTTCCGCGACGCGCTGTCCTCGACCATCCTGTTCGGGAGCCTGGACAAGGCAGTCTATGGCGGCGCCCCCAACGTCTCGAACCTGGGCACTCGGATCGCGGTGATGCTCGGCTTCCGCCGCATCTACTTCGTCGGCGTCGACCTGGGCTCGCGCCGCAAGGATGTCCACCACGCCAAGGATGCCGTCTACAACAAGGAGTGGACGAAGACCTACACCCGGCTGATCGAGCCGATGAAGATCGAGCTGCCGGCGAATTTCGGCGGCAAGGCGTTCACTAACAGCATCCTGCTATGGGCGCGCACCATGCTGCAGAACCTGCTGAAGGGTTTTCCCGATCGCCAGTTCTTCAACTGCAGCGACGGCATCAAGATCGTGGGCACGGCACCGTTGCTGCCGACCCAGTTCGCGACGCAGGCCGAAGGCCTGCCGTCCAATCAGAACGATCTTGCGCAGATCGGCAAGGAAGTCTCGGCCTGCTCCCCCCGCGATTTGCTGAAGCGCGAGCGGATCGTCGAGGCAAAGGAGAACTTTGCTGCCTGGCGTGAAAAGCTCAATGAAATCACTGTCCAGGCGCGTGAGGAGCAGTGGGACTTCTTTAAGCTCTATGATGCGATTGCCGCTCGTCTGGATCGGAAGGGCAACTTTGCGGATGCTGAACTGATCGCGGCCGTCACTCTTGGTTCGATGATGATGGTGTTGCAGTTCGCTTACTTCTTCGCCCATCGCCTGGACGTCGACCTGCGTCGCGGTTTCATGGAGGAGTTGCTCAATCGGTTGGACGAGACGCTGGATAAGATCATCGTCGACATTCACGAGTTGTACGACGGCTTCATCGCCGAGCTCGACGCGACCGGCGCTGCGGCCTGAGACCTGTCAGGCGATCGCCGCAATCGTCCGCTTCAGCCCGGCCCCATGCGCGCCAGGGATTCCTTGGAGGCCGTCACCGTGAGTCAAGCAGCCGGGCATCGGCAACCTGATCGTGGCCGATGGCATGACGAAAAGCCGTCTGGACCGTGACGATGATCGATTCCTTGGTCAGCGTCCGCACCGCGACGCCTCCGCCATCTCGGCCGGAGCGGCCGTGGCGCCCGGCCGCCATAGAGCAGGGATGTCGCCTGGTTCGCCGGGCTTAGTGAGGATAAGCGGCGCCGACGCGTCGATCGCGGCGAGAACGGCATGAAGTTCGGGCAGGGCGTCGGCGAACGCGGCGAAATTGCGTTCGAACGTTCGGCGGACAGGTCGTCGATCATGCTCTGCCGGTCGTCGCGGCGGCGCTTCGGCCGTCAGATGCTGCGCAGCATCGCCCCCATACGCTCCTCTTCGTGCTCACGCAGCTTGCGCGCGGTGCGTAACGCGCCGTAGAGGTCGCCCTGCCCGGCGAGGGTCAGAATATCGATGGCGAGCGGCGTGGCCGATGGCGCCGCCCCCACGTAGTCGCGCAGCAATTGCTCGAAACGCTCGAGGAATTCGACGCGATTGTCCTCAAACAGATAGGCGCATTGCAGGGCATAGTAGACGAGCGAGGCGGGACTCTTTGCCTCTTGCTCGGTCAGTACGTCCTTGTCCCGCAGAATATTGGCAGTGTTGTGCACCACCATCGTTGCCGGGGGCCCCGAATTCTCGATCACCGCGCCGTTGATGATGACCTTCTGCCCGTTCTTCAGTTTCAGCGTCAGAGGCATCGCATGGTACCGGAACGCGAGGGGGTTAGTGACATCCGTCGATCAGGCGCGGGTATCGCGCGACGTGGTCGCTGCGCCGGCCGGCGTCTGCTGCTGGGCGGCGTTGCGCGCGGCGGCATCACCCTCCTGCTGGCGGCGACCGGATTCGGCCAAGCCAGCCGCGATCTGGCGATTGATGTTGATCAGCACATCGAGCTTTTCCGGCTTCGGATCGCCGAGAATCGAGGTCGATTGCTTGTCGACGAAGGCGGCGAGGCTGAGCAGGTTGCTCCTGATATCCGCCGGCATCGGGCTGGTCGGCTCGATCAGTTCGGCCTGGAAAATCGTCCACAGCCGCCAGTTGATGCGCACGGCCTGGGTCAGGCCGTCGATGTCGTCGGGGCGTTCCTTGGCCTCAAGCATCTTGCGGGCGGCCGTGGTCAGCGCCCACGACTCGGTCAGCTGCGGCGGGCCGCTGCCGAGCGACGCTTCCTGGGACTTCGCATAGCCTGTGGTCATCTACCCCTCCGGAACCTTCTGGTCTCTCACGTCTCAAGCGGCCCGCAGCAGCCTAACGGACCGATCGATCGAACCCTGCGCACCGCTAATATATCGGATGAACCATAAGGAGCATCCGTGCAACCGGGATGTTAGCCGTTCGGCCCGGCTTCCGCGATCATTTTCCAGCCCAGCGGCGTCCCCTTTGCAATATCTTGCAATGCACGTGACCCGAGCACCCGCGGCAGGTATTTGGGCGCAAGGCCGAACCCCGGCCGGATCGACCGGACATTATCTGCGGTCAGTGCCTCCCCTGCCTTGATATCGCGCACTGCATAGAGCGATCGACGGAACTGGCGGCTCGCCGCCTCGCTCGGCTTGTTGCCATACATCACCGTGCCACGGGCCGCCCAGGCATCGGCCGTCGCGGCGCAGAGCAGCGACAGTTCCTCCGGCTCGAGGCTGAAGCCCGCATCGGGGCCGCCGTCGGCCCGGCGCAGCGTCACGTGTTTCTCGATCACCGCCGCCCCGAGCGCCACCGCCGCCACCGACACGGCGACGCCAAGCGTGTGATCGGAAAGGCCGACGATGGTATCGAAGGCCCGGCCGAGATGGCCGATCGTCGCCAGGTTGGCTTCGGCCGCCGGGGTTGGATAGCCGCTGACGCAGTGAAGCAGAACCAGATCGCGCGCGCCGGCAGCCCGCGCGGCTGAGACTGCCGCCTCGATATCGCCAAGGCCCGCCATGCCGGTCGAAATGATCAGGGGCTTGCCCGTGGCGGCCGCCCGGGCGATCAGCGGCAGGTCGACGATCTCGAACGAGGCGATCTTGTAGGCGGGGCACCCCAGATCCTCCAGGAAATCGATCGAGGTCTCATCGAACACGCTGGCGAATACGGCAAGTCCCAGCGTCTTCGCCTTGGCGAACAACGGTTCGTGCCAGGACCAGGGGGTATGGGCCTCGGCATAGAGATCGTGCAGCCGGCGCCCGGCCCACGGACCGCTCTCTATGACGAAGCCGGGGCCGTCGTGGTCGATTGTGATGGTATCGGCCGTATAAGTCTGCAACTTGACGGCCGAGGCGCCGGCCGCCGCGGCGGCTTCCATGATGGCAAAGGCGCGCTCGATGTCGCCGTTATGGTTTCCCGACAGCTCGGCGATGACAAAGGGCGGCGCGTCGGCAGCGATCCGCCGGCCGGCAATGAAGATTTCGGGCGAGGAACCGGTCATGCTCAACTCTTCCGTCCGAGGCACTATCCGCAGTCTATCACCCGGAAATTCGGGCTTTGCCGAAATTTGAACAGGTCGACAAACGCGCGGAATTCCGGCATTATATCGTCTAGTCATTGCTTTCAGAACCGAAAGCGTGCGAACCGTGGTTTAGGTCGCGAGTTTCCGATTTCGTGAACGGCAGCTTCAGAAGGGAGTAGCCCGATGTCCATTCCGTCCTACGGCTCCAGTCTCGCCTCGCTGATTGCGAAGGGCTTTGCCGCGGGCAAGCAAACGGGCTTCGGCACCTCAATCAGCACGCCGGTCACCAAGGAAAGCCTGGACAAGATCATCAACCAGGGGGCGATCGAGCGCAGCAAGAACAACGTGCTGACCATCGCGTCCAACCGGATCAATGCCTTCGCCACCGGCCAGCTCAATCCCAAGGACAATTGGGAAATGTCGGCGGCCTACCTCGCCAAGACCGGCCAGCCTTTTTTCGTCACGGTCGGCGACGACGGCAAGCCTGCGATCGAACGCATGCGGGACAGTGATCTCAGCAAGTACAACACGATTCAGAAGAACAAGCTTAACGACGCGCTGGATCAGCTCGACAAATTGGTCGTCAAGCAGAACGCCAACCAGGTGAACCAAGGCTTGCGCCAGCAGTTGGAGTCAGCCGCCAAGCAATTGTCGCGTCAGCAAAACGGTTTGGAGCAGGCGACAGAGGATCTGTTCATCAAGGCCAAGAACATGACCACCAATATGGTGCCGTTCAAGCTCGGGCTTGATTCGACGGGAAAGCTGGTGTTGGGCGACCAGACCAAGGCGACTTTCTTGGACGAGCGCGCGGACCGTCGCGCCGTTTTGCGCCAAACCATCTCCGACTGGAACGATGCAGTGACCAGCGGGATCTATCTGCAGTCTTGGCAGAACGATGCCAAGACCCTCGCCGACCTGGGCAAGAGCTTCTACTTCGATGTCGACAACCTTGGTCAGCCGGTGGTCAAGGAGAATACGGTCGACAACGTCGTCCCGCAGTTCCTGAAGGAAGACCCCTATCCGAATCTCGGCGCCTCCACGAAATGGCAGAAGGATGCGTTGAGCTTTGCCGCGGCCGGCACGCCTTTTTATCTCGACATCGACAACGCGACGCAGTCGGTCGTGGCCAAGCAGGTCACGCCGCAGAACCTGATCAATTTTGCCAAGCCGCCGTTCTACCAGCAGCAGGCCGGCGCAATCGTCTCGCTGCTCGGCTAGGCGATATCCGCCCGCCACCGCCAGTGACGGGCATCGATGGCCTGAAACCCGGCCTTCAGGAACAGCGCCCGCGATGCCGCGTTGTCCGGATCGACTTCGGCCAGGATATCCACGCCGGCGCATAAACCTTGCGCCAAGTTGAGCGCGGCCAGCGCCGCCCCCCGGCCCTGCAGCGCCGGATCGACCAGGATCGACACTTCAAAGCGTCCGTCTTCGGCCTGATCGAGACGGAGCACCCCGCAGGGGCGGCCATCCAGTTCGATCAGCATCAGCCAGCGCCGGGGGTCGGACAAAACCCCGTCGAGCCATGCGGCATGCTCCTCGGGCGTCGGTACGGCAGGATTGCGGGCAAAGCGGCGCACCTCGGGCAGGCTTTGCCAAGACAACATCCGCGCCGAATCGTCCGGCTCCGCCAGGCGCAACGACGCGATGCCGCCACGCACCGGCAATGACGGAAGCAGCGCCAGGGCCACCCGCTGCAGGCCGCGACCGTCGCAAAGCGAGGCGCCGGCGGTAGCCATTGCGACCCTGGTCGCCGGTTGATCCAGAAGCTGGGCCAAGTCATCGGCGAGGCTGGCGGCATCCGAGATCGCCGCCGCGCCGGACCTGGCCAGGGCAGCCGCGCAAGCCTCCTGATTGTCGGCGATGACGACGGCAAGGGCGGGCAGGCCCAGCGCGCAACGCTCCCACGACGAGACACCGGCCGCGCCGATCGCGAGGTCGGCCCGGGCAAGCAGCCCGGCCATGTCGGCGACGTCACGATGCACCAACGCCCGATCGCCGAACGGCGCTATTGCAGCCCTAACCCGGTCGCCATGGGGCGCCGCCGCCCCCAGCACCACATCGAGTGCGCCGGAAAACCCGCAAGCCGCCAGCGCCCCGATTGCGCGGCTGGTCCAGTCATCGGGATCGGAGCCACCGAAGGCGATGGCGATGCGTTCGACCGCGCGCCCGTCGCGCCGGGCCAGCGCCACGCGGCGGGCAGCCTGAAATTGCGGTCGCAGCAACGCATGTTCCCCGCCGAACAGACCACGCGTGGCCGGGCCGATCAGGCTGCCATAGTCGGCGGCACCGCGCCCCGGCGTCTGGTCGAGCAGAAGATCGGCATCATGCGGCCTGTCGGCGAGATCGTCGATCACCAGGATACGGCGAGCCCAGCCACGCAATGCGCGTTCGAAACCGGCATCGCGGCGATAGTGGTCGACGATGACAAGGTCGCAGCCGTCCGGCCAGCGGGCGCGCATCCGCGCCGCATCGTCGTCGCCGACCACCAGTGTGGCCATGCCGCGATCAGGAAGGAATACCGTGCCTTCGGCATTCACGGCCACCGCCCGGACCCAGCCGAGACCGCCCAGGAGGTCGAGCAAGGCGTGGCACCGCACGAGATGGCCGAGCCCCAGCCGGGCACCGGCATCGAACCGGGCGACGACCAGCGGCGCCATCAGCGCTGCGCGCGCACGGCGTTCAGCGCGGCAATCTCCGGCCGCGCCTCGACCAGGGCCAGCACCTCGCGCCACCCTGCGGTGGCGGCATCTTCGAGGGCTGCGAAGACCGCTGTGAAGAAATCGAAATCCTCAGGGTAGTCGAGCGTCCAGCGCCGATGGACGAGATCCCCGCCAGGCCCGTCGAGGTTGACCCGCAGCAAGCCGACCTCCCGGCGCAGCCACGGCGTCACGTGCTCGCGGTCGTGCGGGTCGCGGGCCTCGGCCATGGCCCGGGCGAGGGCCGCCGCGGTGAAGGCCTCGCAATCCAGACCGTGCGGAAAAGACGGCGGCATGTTGTTCGCGGCATAGTCGGCGCGTGCCTCCCGGCGCAGCGCGAGCACCGCGCCGCAGACCGCGGGGTCGATCAGCGGGCAATCACTGGTCACCCGCATCACGACGTCGGCACCGACCTGCCGGGCCGCGCCGTGATAGCGGGCCAGGACGTCGTCGGGCGAACCGCGATGAACCAGCGCGCCGTGCCTGGCTGCCTCGTCGCAGACCCGATCATCCGCGGCGACCGTGCCGGTCGCGCAAACGACGACGTCTATCCCGGGGATCGAGGCACAGCGGCGCAACACCTGGCCCAGCACGGTCGTGTCGCCCAGCGGCATCATGATTTTGCCCGGCAGGCGCGTCGATCCCATGCGCGCCTGCACGATGCAGGCCTGGATCAAGGCTTCAGCCCCAGTTCCGCGGCCAGCAGATCGACCACCCGGTCGACATCGTCCTCGGCCATCGCCGGAAACAGCGGCAGCGACAGGCAGCGATCGTACCAGCGATCGGCGCCAGGCAAGACAGTCGCGCCATAGCGGCGGCGATAATACGGCTGACGGCTTACCGGCAGGTAATGAACCTGCGTGCCGACGCCCTGCGCCCGCAGCGCGCGCATCACCGCGCCACGGTCGCGGCGCAACGCGGCAAAATCGATCAGGGCGACCGACAGATGCCAGCCGGCATCCTGATCGCCGTGTCGCCTCATCGGCCGCACGGCCGGCGCAAGCGCCGACAGCCGTTCATCGTAGCGCCGGATCAATTGTCGACGCCGCTCGACGAACGGCTTCAACTTGGCCAACTGGCTTATACCCAAGGCGCACTGGATATCGTTGAGCCGGAAATTCCAGCCCGGCTCCGGCATTTCGTAGTACCAGGGATTGGGTTGTCCGTCGGCGCCGAACGCCTGTCCGGCCTCGGTCCATCCGGCTGCGTCACGCACCATGCCATGATTGCGCAGGCGACGCATGGCCCCGGCGAGATCGGGGTCATTGGCCATGATCGCCCCGCCCTCGCCGGTGGCGATGGTCTTGACCGGGTGGAACGACAGGGTCGTCAGGTCGCCGAAACGGCAGGCGCCGACGGGCGCATCGCCCCCGTCGACATGCTGCACCGTGCCCAGCGCGTGGCAGCCATCCTCGATGATGGTCAGGCCCTCGGCGCGAGCCAGCCGCGATTGGGCGGCCAGGTCCCCGACCTGGCCACAGAGGTGGACGGTCGATACCGTACGCGGCCGCATCCCCTGCCGGCGTGCGCGATGCAAGGCCTCGTCCAGGGTCTCGGCGGTCATCAGGGCAGTATCGGGATCGACATCGGCGAACACCACCTCGGCCCCGCAATACCGCGCGGCATTGGCCGTGGCCAGAAATGTCACCGCCGGCACGATCACGGTGTCGCCGGGTCCCAGGCCGAGGGCGGCGCAGGCCAGATGCAACGCGGTCGAGCCGTTCGAGCAGGCGACAGCCTCGCGGGCGCCGAGGGTTTCGACCAGCGCCGTCTCGAACGCCTCGACGGTGGGGCCGGTCGTCAGCCATTCGCCTTTCAGCACGCCAACCACGGCATCGATATCGTCCTGGTCGACGACGTGACGACCATACGGCAGGAAGCCGCTGGTCACGCGGTAACCTCGGCCATCATCGCGGCCAGCCGCTCGCCATCGATCCAGTCGTGGTTGGTATCCGAGGCATAGCGGAACCCCTCCTCGACCGGTTGCCCGGCCCAGGCCGAGGGGCGCTCGCCCCGCCACATCGCAAAGCTCGGTTCGATTACGTAGCGATCGCCGTATTCGACGGTCTGGCGCGAATCGTCCTCGGTAATCATCACCTCGTGCAGCTTCTCGCCGGGGCGGATGCCGATCACCTTCTGCGGCAGGTGGGGGGCCATCGCCGTGGCGAGGTCGACCACACGCATCGAGGCAATCTTCGGCACGAAGATTTCGCCGCCCTGCATCATCGCCAGACTCGACAGTGTGAATTCCACCCCCTGGGGCAACGTGATCCAGAACCGCGTCATCCGCGGGTCGGTGATCGGCAGGTGGTCCGCCCCCTCGGCGATCAGCTTCTGGAAGAAGGGAATCACGCTGCCGCGCGAACCGACGACGTTGCCATAGCGCACGACCGAGAACTGCGTGCCGCCGGCGCCGGCCAGATGGTTGGCCGCAATGAAGATCTTGTCGGAAGCAAGCTTGGAAGCGCCGTACAGGTTGATCGGGTTTGCGGCCTTGTCGGTCGACAGCGCGATGACCTTCTTGACGCCGGTGCGCAGCGCGGCGCGGACCACGTTCTCCGCACCATTGACGTTCGTGCGGATACATTCGATCGGATTGTATTCCGCCGCGGGTACATGCTTCAGGGCGGCGGCGTGCACGACGACGTCGACGCCGCGCATCGCCAGTTCCAGGCGGTCGGCATCACGAACGTCGCCGATGAAGAACCGCAACCGTTGCAGTTCTGCCGGCGTCATTCCCTGCTGCATGTCGTACTGCTTGAATTCGTCGCGGCTGAACACGATCAGCCGGCGCGGATTGCCATGGGCCAGCAGCATCCGGATGAACATGCGGCCGAATGACCCGGTGCCGCCGGTGATCAGCACCGACCGGTCATCGAACTGGCGGTAGAGTTCGCCCGCCGCGTTGGTTTCGCTCATGACTTCAGCCCCCAAGTTGCAGGTCGCATCTTGCGGAACAACGGTTAACAAGACGAAAAAGGCGCCTGTCGGCGCCACGGGTCAAGGCGTCTTCGACAACACGGCGATCAGGCCGTCGTCCCTCGCCCCGAGGATTGAGTGGCCGGCGCCGGCGGGGCATAGCTCGACACGGCGGAGGGTGCCGCGGTCGAACCACCGAAGCCACCACTCCCGATCGTGGCGACGCCCTTGTCCGGGCTGCCGCTGTCGCTGCCGGCACCGATGACGACCGGCGCGGGCGCCTTGTCCTCGCCGCTCGCCGTCACCGGATCGGCATTCGACTTGTCACCAGGCAGCTTGACTTCGGACTTGTCAGATTTGTCGGCCTGATCGGCCTTCTCGCCGCGCAGCAATTGCGCCTCGCGATAGGCCCAGCTCGACTTGCCGGCCGGAATCTGGCCCGTGATCTCGCCATCCTTCGTGTTGCGGAACTGCAGCACGAAGCGATTGATGTCGCTGTCGAAGGCGATACGGGTGGGCAGGAATGGCAGATTGCGGGGAAGAACGTTGGACGCCGTCTCGCCAGTCGCCGCGGTCTCGGGCGTACGAGCAGACGCATTTCCCAGCGCGGTCGCCGGGACTTGCGTGTAGCCGTAGCCTGACACGGTAGCGATCGACGAGATCATGTCTGCCTAGAGGCACCCCCCAAAAAGCGATAGAACGCTCAATTTCGCTGCCTGACGGAGATCTTAGCCGTAACGCACTACCATCAAAGATTACAAGCGGTTACCTGATGGCTGGCCTGCTCCAATCGAGTCTTATAGTGGGTGATCGACCAAGCCGAGTCAAGTCCGGATAGAAATAGCGGAAAATACGATGTAAATCCGACCGATCATGGCGACGCCGTGGTCGCCGGCCGCACCAGCATGCAACCGACCGATTGCTGGCGCAACCTGTTGCAGGTATCGCGGGCCTGGGCTTCGTTGAAGGGGCCGCCCTGTACCCTATAGACGGTACCGCCTTCCGGTGTCGCGAAAGGTTGCGCCACCAGCGCAACGTTTGCCAGCAGATCGTAGCGCCGCTGCAGCCGCCGCCATTCCGCCCGGGCGGCGTCCTCGTTCGCCACGGTGGCAAGCTGAACCCGCCACGCCTCGATCCCGGCAGCATCCCCGATCGCACCGATTTCACGCAGGAACGCCAGTTGCTGGCGCGCATCGGGATGGCCGGCCTTCGCCGCAGCCTGGAACCAGCGGATCGCCGCCGACAGGTCGGCCGGCATGCCGTCGCCATTGGCATAGGCGACGGCGAGCTGGTATTGCGCCGCCGGATCGCCCGTCGAGGCACGCAGCGCCAATTGTTGCGGCGTATCGGCCCGGGCCGTCCAGGCAAAGCAGGCCGTCCAGGCAAAACCGGAAATGACGACGGCCACGATAAAGAGCAACCGGCACATGACGGCCTCTCCCCTTCAATCGAACGACAGTCCCGGAGATAATATTCGTCGACAAGGGTTGACGATCTATTGACGCCGCTTGCCGGTGAACTACCAGCGTCCCAGCCCGGCGCGGCGTGCCTGGCGCGCGACGAGAAACGCGTAAGCCACCTGCACTGCCAGCAGCAAAAGCACCGCGACGAGGTTCAGCCTTGCTCCCTCGTCGAGAAACACGGCAACCGCGCCCGCCGCCACAACGACGAACCCATAGTGAAGCAGCGTCACCAGGTTGCGGCTGACGCCGGAGCGGCCGAGCACCTGATAGAGATGGCCATGATGGCCCTCGGCCGGGTTTTCCCCGGCCAGAATGCGGCGCACCAGGGTAAAGCCCACATCGAAGATGAACGCGAACATCAGGAACGGCACGACGATGAACGACAGACGCCCCTGGTCCGGCTGGGTGGCGATCACCGCGAGCACGGCCAGGTTGAAACCGAGGAACTGGCTGCCGACATCGCCGAGGAAGATCCGCCCGGCGGGGAAGTTGTAGACGAGAAATCCGGCCGCCGAGGCCGCGAGGATCAGGGCCGAAAGGTAGACGAACTGCGCGCCTGCCCCATGGGCGAAGATGGCCAGCATCGCCGCGGCAAGGGCGCAGACCCCGCCGGTCAGGCCATTGATGCCGTCCATGAAATTGACCGCATTGGTCAGCCCGATTATCCAGACCAGAGTCAGCGGATAAGCCCAGAGGCCGAGGTGGACCTCGCCGAATCCCGGAATCGACAGGCTGCGCACGACCAGGCCGAACCCGAGCACGACCAGCGCCGCCAGAACCTGGGCGACCAGCTTGAACAGGAACGAGCGCGGCCTGACGTCGTCGATGAAGGATACCACGGCGATGCCGATGGCGGCGGCGATGAAGCCGATCAGCGTGCCTTCCAGCGGGCGGGCAAAGCGACTGGTCGCATAGACCAGGGCGATGCCGACCAGGAAGGTTATGACCACGGCGATCCCGCCCGACTTGGGTGTCGGGCGCACATGGGCCGAGCGATGGTTGGGCACGTCCATTACCCCGATCGCGATCATCACGCGGGTGATCCCCGCCGACAGGGCGACCAGGGCCGCGGCAAAGGCAAGGTGGGTCAACAGGGCGGTACCGGTCATCTGTCCTGCGTATGGTCCAAGGTCGGCCGAGTTGCTAAGGCAAGCGGTCCTGTTATACCTGTTCGCCGGTATTTTGAAGGACAACATGGCAGTGTTCACGCGGGCGAAGGTCGCAGCTATCCACGACGCGGTAATGGCCGGCCTGGCGTTTTTCGTCGCGCTTTACCTGCGGCTGGGTGAAACCGCCTTCCTGCTGCCCGGCGATTTCCTGGCGCAGACCGGGGCGGTCTTCGTCGGCGTCGCGGTGATTTCCTTCGCGGTGACCGGCGTGCAGCGCACCAACTGGCGCTTCGTCTCGCTGACCGACCTGCTGGTACTGGTCCGGGGCGTGACGCTCGCGATCCTGATGTTCCTCGCCGCCTCGTTCCTGGTTTCCCGGCTGGAGGCGGTGCCGCGCTCCAGCGTGATCATCGCCTGGTTCGTGCTGCTGCTGTTCGTCAGCCTGCCGCGCATCGCCTACCGCCTGCTGCGCGAAGGCTATTTCGACCCGCGCCGGGCCACCCCGGCCGACCGCTTGCCGGTCCTGCTGGTCGGGCGCGGCGAATCGGCCGAACTGTACCTGCGCGCGACCCGGGGCCGTTCAGGCGGCCGCCACATCCCGGTCGGCATCCTCGACGACAAGCAGGCCCGCCGGGGCGAGAAGGTGCACGGCATTCCGGTGCTGGGCCGCGTCGACGAACTGGAAAAGGTGCTGGAAGACCTGGCGCGGCGGGCGATCCGGCCGGTCAAGCTGGTCGTGACCGACCCGGCGACGCCCCGCGCCCGCATCGCCGAACTGCTCGAGATCGCCGAGCGGCATGGCATGACGCTCGGTCGCGCCCCGTCGCCTACCGCCTTGCAGAGCGGGCTGGGCGCGCGGCCCGCGGTCGAAAACATCGCGATCGAGGACCTGCTGGGGCGGGCCCAGACGCGGCTGGACCCGGAACGGCCGGCCCTGCAGATCAGCGGCCGCCGCGTCCTGATCACCGGGGCCGGCGGCTCGATCGGGTCCGAAATCGTGCGCCAGGTCGCAAGCTTCGGCCCCGCCCGCCTCGTCCTGCTCGATGCCGGCGAATTCAACCTCTACGCCATCGATCACGAACTGGCCGACAAATATCCGGGCCTCGAGCGCCGGGCGGTTCTCGCCGACGTCCGCCATCGCGGCCAGCTCGACCGCCTGCTGACCGCGGAAAAGCCCGACCTGATCTTTCACGCCGCCGCCTACAAGCATGTGCCGCTGATCGAGGAAAACCCGGTCGAGGGGGCCTGGACCAACGTGCTCGGCACCCGGCATCTCGCCGATCTGGCGGTGGCCCACGGTGTCGCCGCGATGGTGATGATCTCGACCGACAAGGCGGTCAATCCGACCAACGTGATGGGGGCGACCAAGCGGCTGGCCGAATGCTATTGCCAGACGCTGGATCTGTCGTCGTCGACCCGGTTCGTCACCGTACGCTTCGGCAACGTCCTGGGGTCCACCGGATCGGTGGTGCCGCTGTTCAAGCGGCAACTGGCGCAGGGCGGCCCGCTGACGGTCACCCACCCCGATATCACCCGCTATTTCATGACGATCGCCGAAGCCGTGTCGCTGGTGCTGCAGGCGATGGCCCTGCGGCTCTCCGATCCGGTCGCGGCGCAGGGCAGGATCTACGTCCTCGACATGGGCGAACCGGTCAAGATCATCGAGGTCGCGCGCCAGATGATCCGACTGGCCGGGCTGGTCCCGCATCGCGACATCGAGATCAAGGTGATCGGCCTGCGCCCCGGCGAGAAGATGACCGAGGAGCTGTTCTACGCTGACGAGACGCTGAGCCCGACGCCGCTGGAAGGCATCATGCTGGCCAGCCCCCGCCTGCCGGAACGCGCGGCGCTGGCCGAGGCCATCGCCGAGGTCGAGGCCGCGGCCCAGACCGGCGACATCGAGCGGGTGCTGGCAACCTTGAGCCGCCACGTCCCCGGCTTCAGCCGCGGCGAAGAGACAGCGCCCGCCACTGCGGAGGCGCGGGGATAATCCTATCCGGCCGCGACCGCGAAACCCTCCGGCGGCTTCCCGGCTGCCAGGGTCTGCCACATCGTTGCGTAAGCCGCCTCCAGATGACGGGTGAAGCGCGCGCTGTCGAACAGCGGCAGCCGGCTGCCCCCCTCGACCAGATGGCGGCGCAGGCCCGCGCGCCGTTCGGGATCGTTCGCCAGCGCCAGCGCCAGCGCCTCGTACCCCTCCAGGTCGGACGCGATCAGCTCGGGCAGGCCGACGGCGCGCAATAGGCCGGCCGCAACCCGGCTGGCAAAAGCGGCGCCCTCCACGGTCACCGCCGGGCAGCCGGCCCACAAGGCGTCCGACATCGTGGTGTGCCCGGCATAAGGTGTGGTGTCGAGCAGGAGATCGGCCCGGGCGTAGCGGGCGAGATGGCGGGCCGGCGGCAGGAAGCCACCGAAGACCAGCCGCGCGGGATCGATGCCCTGCGCGTCGGCCTGGGCCTGGAGGTTCCGGCGCGCCGGCCCGTCCAGCAGCCACAACACGCTGCCCGGCACCCGGTCCAGCAGGCGCATCCAGCAGGTAAACATCGCGGGCGAGATCTTGAAGGCCTCGTTGAACGCGGCAAAGACCACGCCCTGCTCCGGCAGGCCGAGGGCGGCCCGGCCGGGCAGGTCGGAATCGATCGCCCGCAGGTCGTCGTTGGGCTGGTAGCTGTCGGGCAGTTGCACGATCCGTTCGGCGAACCAGCGCTGATGCGCCATCGGCGTCACCGTCGGATCGCCGATGACGTAGTCGACATAGGGCGCGCCGCAGGTACCGGGAAAGCCGAGCCAGGCGACCTGCAGCGGCGCCGGGCGATGCGCCAGTATGCCGAAGCGCGACCCCCGCGTATGGCCCTTCAGATCGACGAGAATGTCGACCCCGTCGGCGCGGATGATCTCCGCCGCCTCGCGATCACCGCGGTCACCGATCTCGGTGAAGCCATCGAAGGCGGCAACCAGCCGCCGTCGCATCGCGCTGCCGTCGTCGGGCCCGGCCGAATAGGCGCGGATGCGGAATCGGCCGCGGTCGTGCAGTTCGAAGACGCGGGCTGCCAGCAAGGCGGTCGCGTGCAGGTGCAGGTCGCTCGACAGATAGCCGATGGTCAGCCGATCGCGTGCAACAGGCGCCGGGCGGCTGGCGGCGGAGGGATAGCGGGCGCCAGCCCAGGCAGCGGCGCAGGCGGCGTGCTCGGCCGGGTCGGCTCGCCGCGCGACCGCGACCAGCGGGTCGATCGCCGCCTCGCCACGCGCGATCGCCGCGGCCAAGGCTGCGTCGATCTCGGCATCATCGCGCCAGTCGGCGATCTGCCGGGCATAGCGACCCAGGCTCGACAATGCGTTGCCGTGCCCGGGCTGCAGGGTCAATGCGTGGCGCAGGGCGGCGACAGCCGCGGGAATCCGGCCGGCGATGCCCAGGGCGCTGCCCCGACTGTTCCACAGCTCCGGATGGTCGGGCCGCAATGCCACCGCGCGCGCCAGCACCGCGGCGCCTTCTGCGGCCTGGCCGGCGTCGGCGAGCGCATTGCCGAGCGTGTTCAACGCCTCGATCATCGCGGGCAGCAGATGCAAGGCTTGGCGCGCCCGCGCGATCGCGTCGGCGTGACGGCCCGCCGAATGCAGTGCCGCGGCGAGATTGGCGAGGATCGAGGGCTGTTCGCCATATCGGGCGATCACCTGCTCGAACAGCATGATCGCGGGTTCGGGTTTGCCGGCCCGCGCCGCGACGATGCCGAGCAGCATCAGCCCGTCGCCATCGGCCGGATCGGTCTGCAGCACACGGCGCAGCGCGCTTTCCGCGGCGGCCAGATTGCCAGCGCCCAGGGCCGACTTGGCCGCAGTGATCAGGGTATGACGATCGGACATGGCCGCTCATACCCCGGATTCCTTGCGCCCGCCAGGGAGGGCGCTAAAATCCGCCGCCTTTTTACCCGTTCAAGCCTCGAGGTTTCCATGGACCGCCCCGCGATCAAGCGCTACTGGCAGAACTTCATCGACGGTGCCTGGGTCGACGGCGCCGATGGCGGCCGCATCCCGGTCGAGGATCCGGCACGCGGCGAGGTCATCGCCGATATCGCCCGGGCGACCCCCGCCGACGTCGACCGCGCCGTCGCCGCCGCCCGCGCCCGCTTCAATGCCCGGACGCTGTTCGACATGCGTCCGTCGGCGCGCGGCCAGCTGCTGCTCGACATCGCCCAGGCGATGCGGGCAATGGCCGACGACATCGCACTGGTCGAATGCCTGGATAACGGCAAGACCCTTGCCGCCGGCCGCAACGAGGCGCTGGCCGCCGCGCGCTACTTCACCTACTACGGCGGCGCGACCGACAAGCTCGAAGGCCGGATGATCCCGCTGGGCGCCGGCTATGTCGACTATACCGTGCCCGCGCCTTTCGGCGTCTCGGCCCAGGTCGTGCCGTGGAACTTCCCGCTGCAGATCGCCGCCCGCTCGGTCGCCTGCGCGCTGGCCACCGGCAATACCGTCGTGCTCAAGACGCCCGAGTTGTCGCCGCTGGCCTGCACCTTTATCGCCGAGGCCTGCCAGCGCGCCGGCGTGCCGGCCGGCGCGGTCAATATCCTGTGCGGCTATGGCCACGATACCGGCGCCGCGCTGGTCACCCATGGCGACATCGACCATATCGTCTTCACCGGCTCGCTGAAGACCGGCCAGTTCATTCTGCGGGCCGCCGCCGAACGGGTGATCCCCTGCGTGATGGAACTGGGCGGCAAGTCGGCCGGGATCGTCTTCCCCGATGCCGATCTCGACCAGGTCGCGGCCTCGACCGTCGCCGGCATCTTCAGCAATGCGGGCCAGGTCTGCTCGGCCGCCTCGCGGCTGGTCGTCCATCGTTCGCGCCATGACGAAGTGGTCGCGAAGATCGCCGCGCGCGCCCGTGCCCTGTCGGTCGGTCCGGGCATCGACGGCTTCGACCTCGGCCCGGTCATCTCCGGCCCGCAGCGCGACAAGGTCGAGGGCATGTGCCTTGCCGCCGCCCAGGAAGGGGCCGAGGCGGTGACCGGCGGCCGCCGCGCCGACGGCCTGCCCGGCTATTTCATCCAGCCGACGGTGTTCACCGGCGTGCGCCCGGACATGACGATCGCGCGCGAGGAAGTCTTCGGCCCGGTGCTGGCGGTCCAGACCTTCGACGATACCGACGAGGCGATCGCCCTGGCCAACGGTACCGAATACGGCCTCTGCGCCGGGGTCTACACCCAGAACCTGGCGTTGGCGCACTGGACCGCCGATCGTCTGGTCGCGGGCCAGGTGTTCGTCAACGAATGGTTCGCCGGCGGGGTCGAGACCCCGTTTGGCGGCACCAAGCGATCGGGTTATGGCCGCGAGAAGGGCCAGGAGGCCCTGCTGAACTACGTCCAGACCAAGAATGTCGGCATCCGGCTGGCATCGGGTGCCGGCGGCCGCCCCGGCGGCTGACCGGTCAGGCGCGGGCGCGCTGCAACCGCTGCAGCACCAGCGCCCGCGTCCGTTCCCCGGCCATCGCCGTCGCCGCGGTGGCCAGGATCCAGCACAGGCCGATTGCCGGCACCTCGGCCCAGAGCGGCAGGCCATGCGGCACGACGAGGCGGCCGAGACCGGCGATCGCGCCGGTGACCGCGATCGGCAGGACGACATCGCCGGCAAACCAGCGCCGCGTCGTGCCCGGCGGCAGGTATTGCGGGCTGCCGACGAAGCCATGCAGCAGCAGATAGCCGAGATTGAGCACGCCCCAGGCGCCGGCGGCGGCGGCGGCCCCGTAACGTTCGGCCAGCAGCGCCAGCACCGGGACCAGCAGGACCACCGCGCCGGCATGCATGCGGACCCCGAAACCGGGCCGGCCATGGGCCAGTTGCAGCGTGCCCGGCACGGTCGCCAGCGCGTTCAGCGCCCAGCCGACCACCAGCACCGCGAACGGCAGCGCCGCCCCGGCCGCGGCGGGGTTGCGCAAGGTCCACAGGCTCATCAGTTCCGGCGCGAAAAGCGCGCCGACCACCGCGGTTGGCACAACGACCACGGCCATCGCCTGGGCATAGACCCGATAGGCCCGGACCGTGCCGTCGGCGTCGCCGGCGCCGACCAGTTGGGTCAGCCGCGGCTGGTAGGCAGTGAAGATCGGCCCCGACAACTGTGACAGCAGCGACGCGGCCAGCGCCGCCAAGGAATAGATGCCGAATGCTTCGAGCGGCAGGGTACGGCTCAGCACCAGCTTGTCGGCCTGCAGCACCAGCGCGCCGAGCAGCGCCAGCAGATTGGCGCCGATGACGAAGCGCCAGCGTTCGCGCAGCAGCACGAACCCCAGCGTCCGCCCGCCCTCGCCCGTCGCCGCCGGCAGCGCACGGCGCAGCAGCAGCCCCAGGATCAGCGACTGGGCCAGCGCCGACAGCGCCTGCCAGACCAGGAAGGCGGTCGGCGTCGCCGAGACATGTTGGAGCACGAGGATCGCGCCGCCCGCGCGCAGCAGCGCGAAGCCGACCTGGGTCAGGTTGAGCCCGAACTGCTGCTGCAGACCGGACAGGCCGCCGACATAGAGGGCGGCGGGCAGTTGCACGGCCAGGGCCGCGCCCATGGCGATGAAGGCGTTGCGCGCCTCGTCCGGCGCCAGCCCCTGCGGCCGGATCCAGTCGGTCGCGAGATAGGGGCTCAGCACAGCGAGCACGATGCCGGCCAGGATCGAGATGCCCCAATAGGCCACCTCGCTCGCCTGCAGCAGCGCGCGGGCCCGCCCCAGCCTATCCGGATCCTGTCCGGCCAGTGCCAGCTCACGATTGATCGTCAGCGACAGCCCGAGGTCGAGGACCAGCGCCAGGGTCTGGAAAGTGGTGTAGAGCGCGACCAGGCCGAAGCTCTCGACGCCAAGCAGCCGCAGGAACACCGGCACCGCGGCGAAATTGATCAACGCGGCAGCGATGCGTCCGGCGAGATTGGCGGCGATATTGAGGCGGACTGAGGCCACGGCGGTTTCGCGATTGAGACGGGTGCCCAAGCTATACTATCGTGCCCCCCTTTCCAACGCCGGCCGCCGGCCGGATCCAGCCTCAGGAGTATAAGCCAATGACCATTCAGCGTGTCGGCGTCGGTCCGCGCATGTCGAACGCCGTCGTCCACGGCGACACCGTCTACCTCGCCGGCCAGGTCGCGGATTCGACCGCCAAGGACGTCAAGGGCCAGACCGCCGAGGTCCTCGCCAAGATCGAGGCCGCCCTGTCGAGCGTCGGGTCGGACAAGACCAAGATCCTGTCGGCGACCATCTATCTGTCGAACATCGGCAGCTTCGCCGACATGAACTCGGTGTGGGATGGCTGGGTTTCGCAGGGCAATACCCCGGCCCGCACGACGGTCGAGGCGCGGCTGGCCGCCCCCGGCTATCTGGTCGAGATCACCGTGACCGCCGCCAAGTAAGCCTCACGGCGAAAGTCCCGAAGGGCGCGGTGCACGATCGCCGCGCCCTTTTTGCTGCCCGGGTCACCGGAACCGACGCCGGGCCGGCAGAAACGACAAAGGGCCGGCACGCGGTTCAACCCGCCGACCGGCCCTGCGCCCGCTACGGTCCCCCGGGCGGCCTTTCGGCCAGCCCACCGCAACGGAATGTCGGTGTTACCTGGAAATCAGAGCTTGCGCAGGCCGGCAGCGGCCTTGAAGCGGAGGCTCTTCGACGCCTTGATCTTGAGCGCGGCGCCGGTCTTCGGGTTCACGCCGTTGCGGGCGGCGCGCTTGACGACCGAGAAGGTGCCGAAGCCGGGCAGCGAGAAGCGGCCTTCCTTCTTGGTGATCTTGACGATGTGCTCGAGCACCTCGCCGACCGCTTCATACGCCGCGGCATTCGACGAACCGGTCTTCTCGGCGACAATAGCGGCAAGCTGCTTGCGCGGAGTAACCGACGGAACCTGCTTCTTTGCAGCCATAAAGGCCTCCCTCAGAGCAATGACGCCAGCGAGATAACCACAAGCCCAGGGAAAATCAATCGCGATCCTGTGCGACCGTTGATCGTCTCGGCCCTCGCTCTTGCCTGCGAACACGCTAAAATACAGGGCTTGAGGACAACAAGCCCCTGAAAGGCGAAGGAAATTGCGGCAAAAGGAGCTTCGCCTCGCACTGGTCTGCTTCGGCGGCGTATCGCTTGCCGTCTACATGCACGGTATCTCCAAGGAGATCCTCAAGCTCGTCCGTGCTTCGAAACTGCTGCATGAAATCACGAATCGGAATGACCGCGCGGCGGCGGTCCATCCCGATTCGGACGGTCCGGAAACCTCGACCGAGGCGGTCTATTTCGACCTGCTGCGCGATATCGGCCGCGAGGTCGAGCTGCGCGTCATCGTCGATACCATCGCCGGTGCCTCGGCCGGCGGCATCAACGGCGTGCTGCTCGCCCGGGCGCTGGCTCATGACCTCAGCCTCGAACCGCTGCGCGACCTGTGGCTGGAACAGGCCGATGTCGACGAACTGCTGGCGGCAGACAGCCGGGCGACCCGCTTCTCGAAATGGTTCATGCGGCCGGTGCTGTGGCTGGCCAGCAGCCTCGGCCTGATCAGGCTCAACGCCGACCGCGAGGTCCAGGACAAGATCTCGCTGTTCGTGCGTTCGCGCTGGTTCAGCCCGCCCTTCGGCGGCGAGCGCATGTCGGCCATGCTGCATGATGCGCTGAGGCAGATGGGCAATGCCGACCTTGCCGGGCCTTCGCTGGTTCCGCCCGACCAACCGCTCGAACTCTCGGTGCCGGTGACCGACTTCTACGGCTGGCACCAGGACATCGCCCTGCACGATCCGCCCGTCGTCGGCGAACGCGATCACCGCCATCACCTGCGTTTCACCTATCTGCGCGACCACGACGGCCGGGTGACGTCGGACTTCACCGACGACGCGGTGCCCGCCCTGACCTTTGCCGCACGCGCGACATCGTCCTTTCCCGGTGCGTTCCCACCGGCCCAGCTGTCCGAGATCGACCGGGTGCTGGCCCGCCGGGGCGAAAGCTGGGAGGGGCGCGAACGTTTCCTCGAGCGCAATTTCGAAGTCTATCGCGAAGCCGGGATGGATCCCGCCGCCACTTCGTTCATCGACGGCTCGGTCCTCAACAACAAGCCGTTCGCCAAGGCGCTGCGCTCGATCGACGGGCGGCCGGCGTTCCGGCAGGTGGACCGCCGGCTGCTCTATATCGACCCGGACCCGATCCGGCCGCCGCCGCCGCCGTCCGGCAGACGGCCCGGCTTCTTCTCGACCCTCAAGGCCGCGCTGTCCGACATTCCCCGCTCGGAGCCGATCGGCAGCGAACTCCTGCGCGTCAACGAGCACAACGAAAACGTCCGCCGCCAGCGCCTCATCATCGAATCGGCCCGCCCCTACATTGCCAAGCTGGTCGGCGAGGCCACCCAGATCGATACCGGCGGGCCCCTGACGCCCGAGCATGTCGCGATGTGGCGCGAGACCGCTTCGTCGCTGGCCGCCGAGGAGGCGGGCTACGCCTACGACGCCTATGCGCGTCTCAAACTGCAGAGCGCGGTCCTCTCGATCTCGGCGGTCATCGGCCAGCTTGCCGGCCGCGGCCAGCGCGAGCAGGAGCGGGTCTGGTTCACCCGGGTCGGACGGGTCTGGGCCAGCGTCAAGGGTATCGTGCCGATCGAGGGCGGCAGCCTGCTGACCACGGCAGCCGACGGAACCAAGCCGTGGATCACGGCCTTGCAGGCCTACGACATCGCCTTCCGCCAGCGTCGCCTGCGCTTTCTGATCCAGGGGCAGAACCAGCTCTACGAACGACTTGAGCGGGCCGAGTATGCCGGCATGGCGGTCGAGCTGGTCGACTGGATGAAGCGGCGCTTCTATGACCAGCTGGCGCATCTGCGACGGCGCGATGCGCCGGACTTCTATTCGACCGAGGTCAGGGCGCTGACGAAGAGCCTGTTCACCGCCGAGGCACTGCAGCGCAGCCCGGAGGAGTTCGTCGCCCGGCGCGGCCGGCGTCTCGACCAGCTGCTTGGCCTGATGGCCGAGGAAATGAATCTTGAGGGCACCACCGCCGAGCTCGACCGGCTGATCGCGGCGACCGACCCGAAGGACTGGGCGCCGCAGGCACGCCACGAATTGCTGCTGAACTATGTCGGCTTCCCGTTCTGGGACGTCATGACCTTCTCGATCACCAAGTGGCGCGACCTCGGCGAATTCGACGAGATCAAGATCGACCGGATCAGCCCGGTCGACGCCCGGTCGCTCAGGCCCGGCGAAGCGGCAAGCCTGCTGAAGGGCGTGGCGCTGAGCCATTTCGGCGCCTTCTTCAGCCGCGCCTATCGCGAGAACGATTACCTGTGGGGCCGGCTGCACGGTGTCGAACGCATGATCGATATCGTGATCGACGCCGCAGGATCGGGATTTACCGGCGGCCAGGAGGCGATTACCGCCTTGAAGCGCCGTGCATTCCGCACTGTACTGAAGGCCGAGGCGCCGCATCTTGGTCGTATCGCCGAGTTGATCGCCGAGCTGGAAACCGAACTCCACGCCCAGGAGGCGCGCGAGCAGCGGCTGAAAGGGGGCCGGTGATGGGGTGAACGACCGGGGGCCGCTCAGTGTGGCCGAGGCGGCCAGGACCGATCTGATGCGGGCGTTGGAACCTTGCCTGCGCGACCGGGTGACCCAGGAACGCCTCGATGCCGTCGCCCTGGCCTTCCGCCTGGTTGCCGCCACGCACGCCCAGCGCGACCTGGTCAGGGATTACTGGCCGCGCAATTTTGCCATCGGCCGGCCGGAGCCGGGCATGCTGGCCTACGACGCATTCATGGAACGCGAAGTGGTCGAGCCGGTACGGAATCTGATCCTGCGCCTGGCCCCCGTGCCCGGTCGGCCGTCGAGTGCCGACGCCGACGGCCGGGGCGATCTGATCGAGCTGGCCCAGCTCTACCTGCTCGCCGCCGACGGTTTCCGCCTGGTGCGCGGCTCGCGCATCGTGCCGCTCCTGCGCGACGAACTCGGCCAGGAATTGTTCTCCCGGGTCGACCGCTATCGCCGCCATATCACCGAAGCCCTGCACGAGGCCGACCATCCCGACGTGCCGGCGATGGTCCGCGACCTGATGATGATGGAAATCATCCGCTTCGTGCTCGATACGCTGCGCCATGAAAAGCTGTCGCGCGACATCGGCTTCATGTGGCGCTCGTTCGCCCGCCGGGCGCTGGCCCGCGCGACCGAGGCGGTCGAGCAGTATCTGTCGCGGCGCGACCTGATGAGCCGGTATGGCGCCAATTCGATCCTGGCCGAGATCGAGGATCTGTCGACGCTGGTCACCCAGATCCTGGAGGGCGATCGCGAAGCCGCGTCGCGCGAAAGCGGCAATGCCTTCTTGCGCGATCTCGGCGCCGAGGCGGTGCAGCGCTTCCTCGACGGCCTGGTCGCGGTGGTCCGGATCGCGCTCGAGGAAGGCCTGCCCGGCCACCACGACCCGCTGCTGGACGGACAGAGCACGGCCGATCGGGTCCGGCGGGTGATCCGGCTGATGACCTTTGCCGAACGAATCACCGGCCGCGCTCCGGCCAGCATCGCCGGCGACCAGGCGGGGCGGATCCGCGCCCTCCTGCAGGACCTGTCCGACCAGGCGCAGCGCCAGGCGGCGACGCCGGGCAGCCAGGCGCTGCTGGCAGCCAAGGACCTGATCGCACTGCACGACCTCGCCCGCCAATTCCGCTGGCACGACGACGCGGCCACCCTGGCCGACCGCCTGGTTCGACTCGCCCCCATCACCCGGGAGAAATCGGCATGAGCGACGACGCCTTCTGGACCCGCGCCCGCCGTCACCTGCTGCGCTATGGCGGCGACTTCGTGCCCTTCGTTCCCGTCCGGGCCGAAGGCTCGTTCCTGCACGATGCCGAAGGGCGCCGGGTGCTCGATTTCACCTCCGGGCAGATGAGCGCCATTCTCGGCCATTCCCATCCCGAGATCGTCGCGACCGTCCGCGACGCCGTCGGCCGCCTCGACCATCTGTTCTCGTCGATGCTGTCCGAGCCGGTGGTCGACCTGGCGACGGCCTTGGGAACACTGGTCCCCGCCCTGCCGCGGGTGATGCTGCTGTCGACCGGGGGCGAGGCGAACGAGGCGGCGATCCGCCTGGCCAAGCTGGTCACCGGCAAGTGGGAGATCGTCGGCTTCGCCCAGTCCTGGCACGGCATGACCGGCGGCGCGGCCGCCGCGACCTACAAGGCAGGGCGGCGCGGCATCGGCCCGCTGAGCCCCGGGTCGTTCGCCATCCCGGCGCCCAATGCCTATCGGCCGCGCTTTCCCGGCGTCACCTGGCAGCAGGAACTCGACGACGCTTTCGACCTGATCGACCGCCAGTCGACCGGCAACCTGGCCGCGTTCATTGCCGAACCGATCCTGTCGTCCGGCGGCATTCTCGATTTGCCGCCAGGCTATCTTGCCGCCCTGCAGGGCCATTGCCGGGCGCGCGGCATGCTGCTGATCCTCGACGAGGCCCAGACCGGCGTCGGCCGGACCGGCACGATGTTTGCGTTCGAGCGGGACGGGGTGGTGCCGGACATCCTGACCCTGTCCAAGACCCTCGGCGCGGGCCTGCCGCTGTCCTCGGTCCAGACCTCGGACGCCCTGGCCGACGCCGCCGAGGCCCGCGACTTCCTGTTCTATACGACCCACGTCAACGACCCGCTGCCGGCGGCGGTGGGTCTGAAGGTGCTGGAAATCGTCGCCCGCGACGGGCTGGTCGCGCGGGCGAAGGTCGCCGGCGCGCGGCTGGAAGCCGGGCTGCGGGCGATCAAGGCGCGGCATCAAGCGGTTGGGGACGTGCGCGGACGCGGCCTGCTGCTCGGCCTCGAATTTACCGACGCGGGCAACCGGACCGCGGCCGAGATCTCCGACGCCGTCACCGACCTTGCCCTCGACCTCGGCCTGTCGGCCAATATCGTGCGCGGCGGACCCGCCGGCGGCACGATGCGCATTGCCCCGCCCCTGACCGTGACCGACGCCGAGCTGGATCTGGGGCTGGAACTGCTGGAAGCCGCAATATCAAGGGCCTGACCGGCGATCTTCACCTATTTAACCCTTCCTAAACTCTGATCGGGCAAAACAGGTACCGGAGAGATGGGACCTCAAGGTGGCGGAGGTCCCCGGGGGCCTGTTCAGAGGGGGTTAAGGGTTCGAATGGTTCAGGTCAGGATCGGCATAGACCGGGAATGGACCGAGACGGTTCGCGACCATCTCTACCAGACGCAAGGCGGCCAGATCGCTCGCGACGGGGCCGTGACCGGCCCGGGCAAGCGGCTGGCCCAGTCGCTGCGCGAAAAGTATCGCGAGGGCGAGTCGCTCTGCATCCCCGGCGACAATGACTGGCTGATCGGGCCGGAACTGTTTCTCAATCACGATATCGATATCGGCGTCTTCGAGGACCCGATGGTGCTGGCCGTGGTCGCCGCCCGCGATCCGGCGAACGTGATGTCGCTGGCCGCGACCGCGCGGCTGACGCCGCGGGCACGCCGCTCGACGCTCGTCCCCTCCATTCTCACCGAAGTCTCGAAAAGCGCGCTGCACGACGACGTGCGGCTGTGCATCGACTACGCCGCCCGCCATTCGTTCGCGCCGGGCGCCCAGGCCGAACTCGAGCAGACGATCAAGTCGAAGATTTCCGACATCCGCACCGAATGCTTCGTCGAGCTGCGCAATATCCTGCGCGACCTGCTGGACCGCGACCTCGCCCCGGCCGAGTTCATCGAGCGCTTCTTCACGCTGTCGGAACGCAGCCGGATCAAGATCGACGTCTACAAGTCGATGGTCATGACCCTGATCACCTCGATGAAGATCCGGCCGATGGTCAAGGTGCTGCTGGTGAACAATATCGGCCGCATGCCGCGCCGGGTGCAGATGGACGTGATCTCGGCGGTCACGGCCATGCCCAACGATATCGAGACCGCTTACGTCAAGACCGAGCTTGCCTTCGTCATCGAGGACAACCGGCGGACGACCAGGCATTGAGTACCGGCCGCCCGGCGCGCCGGAGGGAGTGCTGACACCATGGCGATGAACGATATCCAGCGCGACATGCTGCGCCAGGCGATCAAGGATCATATCCGCTTCGTCTCGCGCAAGGGCGGCGGCAAGCGGCTGATGCTGCGCAACATGGACCTTTCCGGCCTGAACCTCGCCAAGGCCCCGCTGCGCGATGCGGTGCTGATGGGCTGTTCCTTCATCGGGGCCAATCTGAACCACGCCGATCTCTCGTTTTCGTCGCTGCTGGGCTGCGACTTCACCGACGCCAACCTGGTCGGGACCAATTTCACCCGCGCCGATCTGCGCTCGGCCGTGTTCTCCGGCGCCTCGCTCGATACCGCCGACATGTCCGAGGCGGTGATGTCGAGCGGCATCGCCGTCGGCCCGCTGAAGACCGGCGAATGGACCCCCGGCGACTACCGCACCACCCGCTTCTGCAATGCGGCCATGGTCGGCGCCAAGCTGACCCGGGCCAAGCTGACCGGCGCCGACATGACCGGCGCGAGCCTCGCCGGAGCCGAGATGACCGGCGCCGACCTGCGCCGCGCCGTGCTGCGCCATGCCGATCTTTCCGGTGCGGTGCTGAACGGCGCCCTGCTCGCCGATGTCGACGCGCTCGGTGCGATCGGCGCGCCGGCCGGCATGACCACCGGCCCGACCCGTCGCCTGCCGCCCGATATCGGTCGCGCGATGAGCGCGCACGAGACCTGGGTGATGACCAATGGGCGCGACGGCGTGCGCATGGTCTTCGACGACATGGACCTCACCGGCTTCCCGATGGAGGACGCGATCCTCCCGCTGGCATCGTTCCGCAATGCCCGGCTGACCAACATGTCGCTGCGCCATGCCTGCCTGATCATGGCCGACTTCACCGGCGCGCGGATGAGCGACGTGATCCTGCAGGGCGCCGATCTGCGCGGCTGCCGGCTCGAAGGCGTCTCGTTCCACAACGTCTCGATGTCGGGTGCCCGACTCGGCGACGTGCCGATGGAGACCCCCGCCAACCAGGTGCTTGCGCCGCCGCCCGAGGCGGCCCATGTCTATGCCGACCAGCTTGCCGCGTTCTGACCGCTCGCGACCGGATCGCTTTGCAAACCGGACGCAACCGTCTAGCCTTGGGCCGCGCGCTGAGACCCGGACGATGAAATGAGCTTCGACTTCGCCAAGGATCCGCTGCGGACACTGAAGCCGACCAGCATCGAACAGCGGTTGGACTTTCTGGCCGAGCGAATCGCCGCGGTCGAAAAGGGCCAGGTGCCGCTGGGCGAATTGCCCGATCTGGTCGAGGAACTCGGCCGCGAATTGCGGTCGTTTACCACGATCAAGCAGGAAATCGAGGCGATTCGCGAGGGCGTGCCGGAAAAGCTCGCCGAGGCGCTGGCCGCCACGCTCAAGGGCAGCGCGATCCAGCTGCGCCCGCTGATCGAGCGGGCCGAGCGGACGGAACGCCAAGTCGGCCATCTCGGCGACGCGATCAAGGCCCTGTCGAATCGTCCCGCCGTGCTGCCGGTTCCCGGCGAGGATGGCGGCACCGCCGGCGCCTTCGCAACCCTGCGCCGCGACCTGATGGCGCTGGAATCGTCGCTGTCGGACCGTCTGACCGGCCTGTCCGGCGCGATTACCAAGCTGGCCGAGGCGGCGCCGCTGCTGCCGCCGCCGCAGCCGCAACCCCAGATACCGGCGCAGGCGCCGCGTACCGATGCCTCCGAAAGGGCACTGGTCACTCTTACCGCCGAAGTGGCGCAGCTGCGCGAGTTGATGGAATCGAGCCGCGGCGACAAGGCCGTGGTGATCAACCCCGCGACCAGCGCCTCGACCGGGGCGATCGTCGACACGCTGACCGCGATGCGGCGCGATCTGGAAATGCTGAGCCAGGTGAATGTCGCCGAGCGCACGGCCCCGGTCATCCGCGCCGAGCTCGACGATCTCCATCAGCTGCTGTCCCGCGAAATCGACCGGATCGGCCAGAACCAGACGGAACTTACCAGCCGGCTGGAAAGCCTGGCGGGCCTCGCCGGCCCGCGCCGACGGTCCTGGGGCCTGCTGCTGGGTCTGGTCGTCGGCGCCGCGATCGGCGGGATCGCCGTGCTGGCCGTGATCGGCCTGTTGCCGGGCAGCCCGACTCGCCAGCCGATCCAGGCAGCGCCGCCGCCGGCGATGAACCGGATTCCGGAAGCGCCCCGCCCCGCCGCGCCGGTCGCCGAGCCGCAGCGCATCCAGCCCGCCCCGGCCCCGCCGGCGACCACACCTATCCCGCCCCCGCCCGCCGCCCAGGAACCCGCCAATCCGGCACCGCCGCCGGCGATCGAAACCCCGCGGCGCCGGTTGGTCCCCGGCTCGGGGGCCGAGCCGCCCAAGACCGAATAGCGTGGCCGCACCGCATCTCGTCGTCTCGGTGACGGCGCATGGCTACGGGCACCTGGCCCAGACCGGCCCGGTGCTGGAGGCGGTGCGGCGGCAACTGCCCGATCTTCGCATCACGCTGCGTGGTGACTTTCCGGAAGGCGTGATCGCGGGTTTCCTGTCGGGTCCGCTCGAACAGGGCCCTGCGCCGCCCGATTTCGGCCTTGCCATGACGTCGCCGGTCGCCATCGACTGGCCGGCCAGCCTTGCCCGCTACGCCGGACTGCACCGCGACTGGCACGGCGCGATCGAGGACGAAATGGCCGTGCTGCACGCCTTGTCACCCGACCTGGTGCTGTGCAATGCAGGCTATGTCTCGCTTGCGGCGGCCGCCGAGCTGCGCCTGCCGGCGATCGGGCTGTCGTCGCTCAACTGGGCCGACATCCTCGATCACTATCGCGGCGGCGAACCCGATGTGGTGCCGATCGTGCTGGAACAGCGTATGGCCTATGCCGGGGCCCGGCCGTTCCTGCGTTGCGCCCCGGGCATGCCGATGCCGGGCATTCCCGGCGTCGTCGATATCGGTCCGATCGGGCGCCGCGGCACCGGCCGGCGCGACGCCCTGGCGGACGGGGAACAGGCCCTGGTCCTGGTCTCGGCCGGCGGCATCCGTGGCGGCACCCCGGCAGCAGCCTGGCCAGAATTACCCGGCGTCACCTATGTCTTCGCCCGCGCCGAGGATGCCGCGACCCGGCGGGACGCGCTCGCCCTCGACCGCCTCGGCCTCTCGTTCATCGACGCGATGGCGTCGGTCGATCTGCTGATCACCAAGCCGGGTTACGGCATGTTCGTCGAGGCGGCGGTCAACCGTACCCGGCTGCTCTATGCGGCGCGCGACGACTGGCCGGAAGCTGCCGCACTGGATGCCTTCGCCGCCGATCACGCCTGCGCGGCCAAGCTGCCGGGCCATGCCTTCGACGCGCCGGCTGCCGAGGTTGCCGCCGCCATCCTGGCGCTGCTCGACCGGCCCAGGGCACCGCCGCTGGAACCGAGCGGCATTGCCCAGGCCGCCGACCGGATCGTCGCGCAATTGACGGGTCGTTGATGATAGGCTGATCGGCGATGGGCCTGTGGCGCGACCTTCTCGATCGGATATCCGGCACGGCACCGCCGCCGGCGCGCGGCGACGCCGATGTCGACAACGCGACCAACCAGCGGCTGTTCGAAACCTCGCTCGACCTGATCCTGGTGGTGTCGCGCCAGGGGGAACTGCTGCGGGTGTCGCCCAGCGCGCGCACCATCCTCGGCCGCGAGCCGGGCGAGATGCAGGGGCACAGCGCCAAGGAATTCCTCTATCCGCCCGACCTCGATGCCACGCGCCGCGAGATGCGAGTGGCGCGTCGCGGCCGGACGACCCGCAACTTCGAGTGCCGCTACGTCCATCGCGACGGCCATCCGGTGACGCTGGCCTGGACCGGCGTCTGGCTCGACGACGAACAGCAGCACATCTTCATCGGCCGAGACATGACCGAGCGGCTGGTCACCGAAGATCGCGCCCGCCGCTCGCAGCGGCTTGAAGCGGTCGGCCAGCTGACCGGCGGCATCGCCCATGACTTCAACAACCTGCTGGCCATCGTCATCGGCTCGCTCGACCTGCTGCAGATGCGCGTCGCCCGCGACCCCGAGGCGGTCGAACTGACCGAAGCCGCCCTGAAGGCGGCGTTGCGGGGCGCCGACCTGACCCGGCAACTCCTTGCCTTCGCCCGCCAGCAACCGCTGAACGCCAAGGTCCTGGCAATGGACGAGTGCATCGCGGCGACGGCGGCGCTGTTACGCCGCACGCTGGGCGAACGCATTGAGGTCGCGGTCGACCTGTCACCCGATCTGTGGCCCGCGCTGGCCGACCCGGTGCAGTTCGAAACCGCCCTCGTCAACCTCGCTATCAACGCCCGCGACGCGATGCCGGCCGGCGGCAGGATCGCCATCGCTGCCGAGAACTTCCATCTGGACAAGGACTACGCCAAGCAAAATGCGGACGTGACCCCCGGCGACTATGTGATGGTCGCGATAACCGATGCCGGCGGGGGCATGTCGCCCGAAACTCTCGCCCGTGCCTTCGAACCGTTCTTCACCACCAAGGCACCGGGCGAAGGAACCGGCCTCGGCCTGTCGATGGTCTACGGCTTCGCGCGCCAGTCGCACGGCCACGTCAAGATCTACTCCGAACCGGGCCGGGGCACGACCGTACGGCTCTATCTGCCCCGCGCAGAAGCGGCCGGCTCGCCGCCGGCCGACGCCGGATCGCCGGCCGCCCCGACCATCCGCCAGGGCGAACGCATCCTGGTCGTCGAGGACAATCCGGAAGTGCGCGAGGTCGTCGTCGCCCAGCTCGGCGCGCTGGGCTATCGGGTGATCGAGGCGGCGAATGCCGACGAGGCGCTGGGCATCCTGGGGCGCGAGGCAAACATCGACCTGCTGTTCACCGATGTCGTCATGCCCGGTTCGATGAGCGGCGACGAACTCGCAAGGGTCGCGCGCCGCCAGCGTCCGGACCTCAAGGTCCTGCTGACTTCGGGTTTCGCCCGCGGCAGCATGCATGCCGGTACGCAGAACGACTTCGCCGACATCTTCCTGCCCAAGCCCTATCGCCAGGTCGAGCTGGCAACGAAGCTACGGTCGATTCTCGACGCCGGGCATTAATCCTTGTAGGTCTCGCGGATAACCATGATCTCGGGCAGCGCTTCGAGAAACAGCCTGGCCAGGCGTGGATCGAAGTGGCGGCCGGCATTGTCCCGGATATAGGCTACCGCCTCGTCGAAGGACCAGGGCTGCTTGTAGGGGCGCTCCGACAGCAGTGCGTCGAAGACGTCGCAGATCGCCGCGATCCGTCCGGCGATGGGAATATCTTCTCCGGAGAGGCCACGGGGGTAGCCCGTGCCGTCCCACTTCTCGTGATGGGTCAGCGCGATGACGCGGGCGGCCTGCAGCAGGGCCGAGGGATCGTCGCCGATGATGTCGCCGCCGATCTCGGCATGCGTCTTCATCAGGTCCCATTCGTCCGTCGTCAGCTTGCCCGGCTTGAGCAGGATCGAATCCGGCACGCCGATCTTGCCGACGTCGTGCATCGGGCTGGCCTGCAGGATCAGTTCGGCCTCGGTCTCGGGCAGGCCGGCCCGCAACGCCAGCAACTGGCAGCATTTGGACATGCGGATGACATGCATGCCGGTCTCGTTGTCGCGATACTCGCCCGCACGGCCCAGCCGCTCGATGATCTTGCGACGGGTCTCCTCAAGCTCGTGGGTTCGCGCGCGCACTGCCGCTTCCAGCCGCTCGTTCTCGCGCTTGCGGTCGTTGTAAAGCCTGCGCACCTCCAGCATGTTGCGGATGCGGTGCAGCACCTCGACCGAATCAAAAGGCTTGGTGATGAAATCCTTGGCGCCGGCCTCCAGCGCCTTCAACCGCGTCGCCCGGTCGTCCTGCGCGGTCAGGACCAGCACCGGCAGGTAATCGTCCCGCATCGCCCGCGCCAGGCGATGCATCACCTCGACACCGTCCATATGCGGCATCCGATAGTCGAGCAGGATCAGGTCGAACGGCTGGGCCGCCTGCAGCCCCTCGACGGCACGCGGGTCGGTCGTCGCGTGGATGTTGTGGAAGTCGTCGTTGGCCAGGATGCCTTCGAGCAGCGCGACATTGGCCGCGTTGTCGTCGACGATCAGGATGCGGGCGTCCCGGATCGGATCGCCCCCGGCATCCTCGTCCATGGCCGGATCGCTCGTACTCGAACCATCGTCCATGCGGCCCCTCGCATCGCCGGCGGCACGTCCCCCATGCCGCTCTCCCTGCCTCCGAGCTTAAGCCAGCCGCCATGAATCGCAAGCGGGGGAAGGTCGCCCTTCCCCCGCTGCCCCTGAGCGCGACTTGAGGGTGTCGCTTATCTCATTCCGCGGCGTCTGCCGTCGGCAGCTTGTGATCCTTGAACTGCTCGCGCAGCTTGGTCTTCAGCAGCTTGCCGGTGGCGGTATGCGGCAACTCGTCGACGAAGACCACGTCGTCGGGCAGCCACCACTTGGCGATGCGGCTTTCCAGGAACTTGATCAGCTCTGGGCCGGTGACGTCCTGGCCCGGCTTCTTGATGACGATCAGCAGCGGGCGTTCCTGCCACTTGGCATGGAACACGCCGATGACGGCAGCTTCCTGTACCGCGGGATGGCCGACCGCAGCGTTCTCGACATCGATCGACGAGATCCATTCGCCGCCGGACTTGATCACGTCCTTCGAGCGGTCGGTGATCTGCATGTAGCCTTCGGGATCGAGCGTCGCGACGTCGCCGGTGTCGAAGTACCCCTGCTCGTCGAGCACCTGCCCGCCCTCGCCCTTGAAGTAGCCCTTGGTGATCCAGGGGCCGCGGACCTTGAGGTTGCCGAACGCATGGCCGTCGCGCGGCAGTTCCTTGCCCTGGTCGTCGGTGATCTTCATGTCGACGCCGAAGACCGCCCGACCCTGCTTCTGCTGGATATCGAAACGCTTTTCGATCGGCAGGTCGGCATGCCGCTTGAGCAGGTTGCCGGTGGTGCCGAGCGGGCTCATCTCGGTCATGCCCCAGGCATGCACGACATAGGCGCCGAAATCATTGTGGAAGCGCTCGATCATCGCGCGCGGCGCAGCCGAGCCGCCGATCACCAGACGCTCCAGGACGATGTCCTTCTTGACGTCGAGATGCGGGTTCTGGTCGACATAGCCGAAGAACATCAGCCACACCGTCGGCACGCCGGCCGAGAAATTGCACTTTTCGTCACGGGTCAGTTCATAGACCGACTTGCCGTCGAGCTGGGCGCCGGGCAGCACCAGCTTGGCCCCGCACATCGCGGCGGCATAGGGAATGCCCCAGGCATTGGCATGGAACAGCGGCACGATGATCAGCGCGCTGTCGGCCGACGACAGGCCGAGGCCGTCCCGGCTGCAGACGCAGAACGAGTGCAGCACCGTCGAGCGGTGCGAATAGAGCACGCCCTTCGGATTGCCGGTCGTGCCCGAGGTGTAGCACAGCGACGATGCCGTCTTCTCGTCGAACTGCGGCCACTCGAAATCGGCCGAATGGCTGTCGATCAGATCCTCGTAGCAGAGCAGATCGACGCTGCCGGTATTGATCTTGGGCATGTGCGCGCGATCGGTCATGGCGACGAACGCCTTGACCGTCTTCATCGTCGGCGCCAGCTTCTCGATCAGCGGTGCGAAGGTCAGGTCGAAGAACAGGAACTGGTCTTCGGCGTGATTGGCGATATAGGTGATCTGTTCGGGGAACAGGCGGGGGTTGATCGTGTGCAGCACGGCCCCCATGCCGGAGATGCCGTAATACAGTTCCATGTGGCGATAGCCGTTCCAGGCCAGCGTGCCGACGCGGTCGCCGAACTTGACGCCCAGGGCGGTCAAGGCATTGGCCAGCTGCTTGGAGCGCTGCCGCAGCTCACGGTAATTGGTGCGGTGGATCGGCCCCTCGATGCTGCGCGAGACGACCTCGGTATCCCCGTGATAGAGCGCGGCATATTCGATCAGGTCCGAGATCAGCAGCGCACGATCCTGCATCAACCCGAGCATCTCGTTTCCTCCCATCAATCCAAGCGATTCGGCGGCATTTAGGCATACCGCCGGGTAACCTGCAAGCGTGCCCAGCCGGGTCCTATTCCCCTGGGCGGGTAAGCGCGAAAACCGCGTCGACCACCGAATAATCGTGATAGCCGAGCCGGGCGATGGGGCGCATCGCCGCAGTATCGACAAGGCCGTCGCGAATGAAGCGATCGTCGACATGGATCGCCACGACCCGGCCGAACACGGTGAAGTTGGGTGCCCCCCGGGCGCCGTCGGGCAGGCGGACGATCTGCAGCAGGCGGCATTCCAGATGCGCCGGCGAGGCGGCCACCCGCGGCGGCCTGACCAGGCGCGACGGCGCGGCCGCGAGCCCGGCCAGTTCCATCTCGTTGGTCTCCCTCGGCACCATCGCCGAGGTCTGGTTCATCTGGTCGCGCAGGTCCCAGCTGGCGAGGTTGACGACGAACTCCCCGGTCGCCTCGACATTGGCGACCGAATCCTTGACACCCCCGTCGGCATGCAGCCCGTTGCACGAGAACATCACCATCGGCGGATCGGCCGAGACGCCGTTGAAGAACGAAAACGGTGCCAGATTGACCCGCCCCTCGGCGCTGATCGAGGTGATCCAGCCGATCGGCCGCGGCACCACCAGTGCCTTGAACGGCGAATAGCGCAGACCGTGCGGCTGACCGATTTCGTAATACATCGACAGGTTACTCCACGTTCAGCCCAGCGGGCCGGGCCGCAAGTCGTCGAGGGGAAAGGCCACCACCTCGGCCAGCAGTTCGGCAAAACCGCGGGCGGCATGCTCGATCACCGTGCGGCCCCGCGCGGCATCGGCATCGGCGGCATTGCCGGCGGCGCCTTCGGGATGCAGGTCCTGCGCGGCCCAGGCATAGGCCGACGGACCGATCGCATTGAGATGCCGGTAGCGCTGGCCCAACTCGATCGTCGCCGGCGCAAAATCGCGCAACTCGGCCCGCCGCACCAGATCGGGGCGCACCGCCATCATCATCGACGTCTCGACCGAGCCGGCATGGATGCCATGGCGCAGTTCGCCTTCCGGAAACAGCCCCGGCGGATAGCCGAAGCCCCACCAGTTGGCCTTCACCACCATCATGCCCAGCCGCACGCGCAGGTCGCGGGCGACGACATCCATGATCTGCACCTGGCCGCCATGGCTGTTGAACAGGACCAGCTTGCGCAGGCCGGCGCGATGGACCGATTCGCCGATCTCGGTCCACAGCCGGGTCAGCGTTTCGGCCGACAGGGTCAGCGTACCGGGAAAGGCCAGATGCTCGTTGCTCTTGCCGACGGCCTGGGTCGGCAGGGCCAGCAACGGCAGTTCCGGCGGCGCCAGAGTCAATGCGCGGTCGAGCACCGCATCGACCAGGCAGGCATCGACGGCGGTCGTCAGATGCGGTCCATGCTGCTCGATTGCGGCAACGGGCAGGATCGCGACGGTACGGGCGGGATCCAGCCGGGCGAATTCCGGGTGGGTCAGCTCTTGCCAGCGGCGGGGCAGCGTGTCTGTCATGGCGGGAACGTTAACAACCCCGGACCCGTCCGTCATGCGCCATCTGGTTCCGCCAAGCCTCGGCCGCCCGCTCGCGAATTACAGCCACGCCGTGGAAATCGAGGCAGGCAGCCGCCTTCTGTTTCTCTCGGGCCAACTTGCCACCCGCCCGGACGGCAGCGTGCCGGACGGGGCGGCCGCACAGGCCGCGCTGATCTTCGAGAATATCGCGGCGATCCTGGCCGAGGCCGGCATGACCATGGCCGACATCGTCAGGCTGAACGCCTACCTGACCGACCGGGCCGATCTGGCCGCCTATATGGCGGCACGCGACCGGGTCGTGGCAAGCCCGCCCCCGGCCTCGACCCTGTTGCTGGTGCAGGGGTTCTCGCGGCCGGAATTCAAGGTCGAGATCGAGGTGGTGGCCGCCCGTCAGGACGATCCGAGCGGCTTGCCGTCGAATCCTTCGGGATTGCAGTAGCCGACGCCCGCACCCTTGAGCTGGCGGCACAGCGTTTCCGCAGCCTTCTGATCGGACAGCGGACCAGCCTTCAGCCGGTAGTAGACCCCCTTTGGTCCGAGGTCGACCCGGGCCAGCCGCGCCTCCATCGGCTTCAGCGCCGGGTACTTCGCCTGCAACTGGCTCCAGCCCTTCGTCGCCTCGGCCTCGTGCTTGTAGGAAGCCAGGTGGACGGCGAACTTCAGCTCGCTGGCTGCAGCGGGCGGTGACGCCGCGGCGGCGGCGGGGGCTGCCGGCGGGGTTACCGGTACCGGGGCGCCGGAAGCCGGGGCGGCGGGTGTGGACGCTGCAGGCGGCGCTGCGGCGGGCGCGGCGGGTGTCGGCGCAGCAGCCGGGGCCGCGGGCGGCGCTGCCGGCTGGGCCGCGGCCGGCCGGGCCATGGCCGCCTTCATCGCATTGACCTCGGCGGTGGTCTGGTCGGCGCGGGTTTCGAGCTTGGTGACACGCTGCATCGTGTCCATCATCTGCTCGGTCGTGGCGGCACCGCTGCAGCCGGTAAGGGCCAGAAGAACCAGCCCGCAGTTCAGGCGCAATCGCGTCATGACTCGTTCCCCCTGCCCTAACCCGTTGAAATCTTGTAGTTGACGCACACGAGACAAGCAATATGTCGGGTTGTCGGAACAAGGAGTATCACGATGGATGACCTGGATCGCCTGAAGCTCGAAGCCGCCGCGTTCCGCGGGCTGGTCGAGCATCTGCAGAAGCGCACCGACGTGCAGAACATCGAGCTGATGAACCTCGCCGGGTTCTGCCGCAACTGTCTGGGCAAGTGGTATCTCGCCGCCGCCAAGGAAAACGGCATCGCGCTGACCGACGACGAGGCGCGGGAAGCGGTCTACGGCATGCCCTATTCCGAATGGAAGAAGAAGCATCAGCAGGAAGCCACGGCCGAGCAGAAGGCCCGCTTCGAGGAAACCAAGCCGCTGCATTCCGTGATCAGCGGGCACTGACCGTCAGCGCATGCGGCCGGTCGTGGGCGGCTGGCCGAAATAGCGGCGGTAGACCCGACTGAAATGCGCTGAATCGGCAAAGCCGCAGCGGGCGCCGATCTCGGCGACCGTCAACTCTGTGCGCTGCAGCAAGTCATGCGCGCGCTGCAGCCGCCGCTGCAGGACATGGCGATGCGGCGCCTGGCCGGTGGCCGCATGGAAGGCCCGGGCGAAATGGGCGCGGCTCAATGCCGCGGCACCGGCCAGGTCGGTCAGGCGCAACGGCGCGTCCAGGTTCGCCTCGATGAAGTCGATCAGCCCCTTGAGCCGGGCGGGTGCCAGCGTCTCGCGATAGGGTGTCCGGCCGCCGGCCGCACCATGCAGTGTAATCAGCCGGTCGACCAGTGCTTCGATCAACAGGTCGCAGTAAAGTGCCTCGTTCCTGACGCCTTCGCCCAGCACGGCGACCAGCCGGCACGACAGATCGAGCAGTGCCAGATCCTGTCGCAGCGGCCGGTTGGACAACTCCAGCCCGGCGCGGGCACCGACGAATTCAGGCTCCATCAGGAAGAACAGCACGTCGACGCGATCGCGCATCTCGCCGTCGAATACATCGCCGGGCTGGCCCAGCACGGCAGTACCCGCCGGAAAAGCATCGCGGGTGGCGACCCGGTTGCCGATCGCCAGCGTCGCGCGATTGTCGCCGAGCGACAAGGCAATCCGGTACTGCGGCAGCACGCGGGGAATCGGCACCACCCCCCTGGTCCGGGTCAGCCGGCGGACGGCGAGGCCGGGCGTTCCGGTCCACAGCGCGCCGACGTCATAGCCCTCGTAGCTGCCGCCCTTGTCCATGACCCCAAGCTGCACCCCATGGCTCGGCGCTGTCAAAGCGCTAGGGCGAATAACCGCACGAATGGACAAGGCCACCGGATGCGGCGCCCCCGATAATGCGCCAGCCAATTCATCAATGGAGGATCCAATGATAAGGCAAATCCTCGCCTTGGTCCTTGCCGCCGGGCTGGCCGTTGCGGCCGGCCAGGCTTTCGCGCAGGCGCCGACGCATTTTATCCTGGTGCATGGCGCCTGGCACACCGGCACCGCCTGGGACGGTGTCGTCAAAGGCTTGAGCCAGCGCGGCTTCACCGCCGAGGCAATCACCTTACCGGGTTACGGCCCTGACAATGGCGATCCCGGCAAGGTTACCCTGGAGGACTGCACCGCCGCCCTGGTCGCGATGCTGCAGCGTCAGCAGGCGCCCGTCGTCGTCGTCGCCCACTCGGCAGGGGGCGTCGTCGTCCAGCAGGCGGTGCCGCGGGCAGCGGACAAGGTCGCTCAGGTCGTGTTTTTCGATGCCTTTCTGGCGGATGACGGCAAGCGGCTGCTCGACTCGCTGCCGCCCGACATCAAGGCCCAGTACGAAAAGACTGCGGCGGCCAACGGCAACACGCTGCCGGTGCCGCCGGATCTGGTGCGGTACGTGCTGATGCCCGGCGACACCGCCGCCCAGCAGGATGCCGTCATCAGCCGGCTCGTCGTCCAGCCCTACGGATATTATACCGGCACGGTCGACGCGGCGCGTTTTGCCAAGCTGCCGCTCAGGCGCGCCTTCCTGTTCGCGCGCGACGACAAGTCGCTGCCGCCGGGCGCCTTCCGCGGCATGGTCGCCGCGCTCGGGTCGTTCGACGAGACCGAGATTCCGGGCGGCCATGAAGTTCTCTTTACCGATCCGGATGCCGTGGCCGGCGGCCTTGCCGAACTGGCGCGCAAGGTGGCAGGGTGAACCGGTCGAGACCTTGGGAAGATGTGCATTGCAGCCGACCGATACGAACCCGCCCCCCATCCGCCTGTTCGGCATCGTCGGCTGGAGCGGCCAGGGCAAGACCACCTTGCTGGTCGAGCTGGTCGCGCTGTTCACCGCACGGGGCCTGAAGGTCTCGACCATCAAGCATGCCCATCATGCCTTCGATCTCGACAAGCCCGGCAAGGATTCCTGGCGGCATCGCGAGGCCGGCGCGAGCGAGGTGCTGATCAGCTCGGGCACGCGCTGGGCCTTGCTGCACGAGAATCGTGGCGCACCCGAACCCTCGCTGGACGACCTGCTGCCGCGGCTGTCGCCTGTCGACCTTGTCCTGGTCGAGGGCTACAAGCGGCACCCGCACCCGAAGCTCGAAGTCTGGCGTGCCGAGCAGGGCCAGGCGCCGCTCTGGCGCGAGGAAGGCGACATCGTCGCGGTCGCCAGCAACGATCCGCTGCCGCCGGATGCCCCCCACCCGCTGCGACTGGACGACCCGCGGTCGATCGCCGACTTCATCCTCGACCATACCCGGCTGACGCCGTGATCAGCGCCTCGGCCGCGGCGAAGTCGGCGGGCTCGTTGAGGTTCATGAAAGGGTCGACCGGTTCGGCCGGCCACTCGACAACGCCGGCGTCGGCCGCGAACACACCGACACGCCGTTCGCCCGATGCGAGGAGTTCGGCAAGCCGGCGCGCCTGACCCGGCCGCCAGGCGCCGATTACCGGATGGCGCCGGCCCCGGCTCGACGCGGCGGCGGGGCCGGCGGCGACCAGCCGCATCGCCAGGTCCGCCGGCAGGAACGGCGCATCACCCGGCACGGTGACCACCCAGTCGGCATCCGTCGCCGTCTCAAGGCAGGCGAGGATGCCGGCGAGCGGACCGGGATTGCCGGGAACGCTGTCGGGCACGACCTCGATACCGAAGGTGGCAAAACGCGCCGGATCGCCGTTCGCATTGAGGATCAGCCGGTCGACCTGCGGCCTCAGCCGCTCGGCGACGTGGGCCAGCAGCGGCCGACCGGCCAGCAATCGCAAGGGCTTGTCGCCGCCGCCCAGCCGGCGCGCCAGGCCGCCGGCGAGGATTGCGCCGACGACGGCCATGCTCAGGGCCAGCCGCCGGTGAAGGCGATGACCTGGCCGGTGACGAACTCGGCCTTGCCCGAGGCAAGAAAGCCGATCAGCGCGCCGATCTCTTCGGGCCGGCCCAGCCGCTGCATCGGCACCATCTCCTTGAGGCGCTGGACGTATTTCGGATCCTCCATCCATTGCGCCCGCGGATAATAGGTCTCGCTGTAGAGAAAATTCGGCGCGATGGCGTTGACCTGGATGCCGTGCGGCGCCAGCTCGCGGGCCAGCGCCTGCGACAGGGCGCTCGCCCCGGCCCGGGCCGAGGCATACATCGAGAAGCCGGGATAGGGATGCAGCGGGGACGCCGACGTGATGAAGACCAGCCGGCCGCCGCCCTGCGCCTTCATCACCGGCGTCGCGGCGCCGACCAGCCGGAAGGGCCATACCATCAGCGCCTCGAGGGTATCCCGATAGGCCTGCGCCTCGGCCTGCTCGATCCGGGCGCGCGTCGCCGGGTGGCTGTCGTTCGAGACGATGACATCGAGCCGGCCGGCAGCCCCGACGACTTCGGCGACCAGCGCCTCCGGCGTGGTACCGGCCAGCGCCTCAAGTCCCGAATGGCCGGCCACGAAGGCCGCGCGGGCGACCGGGTCGACAAAAGACGGATCGTGGCAGAATACCCGGAAACCATCTGCCGCGAGCGCGGTTGCACCAGGCAGGCCGGCATAGTCGGTGACATTGGTGACCAGAGCCGTACGATTCGTCATGACGATATCGGCCTTTCATGCAAATTGAATCGAATTCGCGACAACTTATGTTACATTAGCGAACGAACTGATCTCCAGAAGGGAGAAGCCGCAATGATCGTAACCCCGGTGGTTCCGAATACCACGCCCCAGGCTGCCCAACCGGTTCAGGCCGCTCAGCAGCAGGTAGGCGCCCTGGCCCAGGCCAAGGTGGCCACGTCGGGCAGCAAGACCGACCAGAAGCGCGACGACAAGAACCTGAAAGGCCGCGGCGACGGCGACAAGCGCGAAAACCGCGCCGGCGACAAGCCGAAGCGCGGTCTGGGCATCATCGTCTGATGCCGGTCGGCGTCAGGTGACGCCGAACCGCCCGAGGAATTCCGCGAGGTCGGAACCGAAGGAATTACCCTTGCGGATGATCGCCACCCGCGTCGGCAGGTCGTGCAACGACGGGTGGCCCCAGGTATAGCTGGTCAACAGCGCAATCGGGATATTGCGCGTCGACGGCATGGCGGTCAGGGCACTGGCAACGTCGATGCCGGAGAGTTCGTCCAGCACGGCCGAAACGATGACGAAATCCGGCCGGGTGCGCGAAATGAGCTCCAGCGCCCTCAGGGCCGACTTTTCCGACGAGACGCGGTAGCCGCAGGCGGCAAGCTCGCGCGAGACCACGCGCTGCGTCATGCGGTCCGGCGCCACCACCATGGATTCGACGTTGAGCTGCTTGACATCGCCGATGTCGAAATCGGTCGCCCGCTTGGCCGGCAGTTCGCGCACCATCTGCGGCGCGGCCTCGACCTTGGCGACCTCGCCGTCGGCCACGGCGCGCATGCGGTCGACGAACGTCTGCAGATCGTCGATCTGCCCGGCGGAAAGGTCCTTGATATCGGCGAGGTAGTCCGTGGCGCGAAAGGCCAGGATCGAGATCAGCGGCTGGTCGACGCCCTTCGAGCGGGCTTCGATGCTGGCGAAGGAGCGGCGCAGCGTGGCCAGCGCATCGGCCGGCTTGGCCGTGCCCGAACGCAGATTGCCCAGCAGCACGTCGAGGGTATTGCAGACGTCGCGCACCTCGTCGACGAACTCGCCCTCGATCGTTCGCTCCATCTGGTCGACGTTGTGATTGTTCGAGCCCGACATGAGTTTTCCTGCTCTTCTGTTCAATTTAGGAACTATGGCATATCTCGTCCGAATGAACCATGGATGACAGGGCGGTGCCCCAGGCCGTCACGCCGGTCGGCGGCGCCACAGTGCCTTGAGCTGGTCGGCCAGGGCGAGCGGATCGAACGGCTTGGCGATCACGCCCAGCGCCCCCAGCCGCAGATAGCTCTGCATCTCCGCCGCTTGGGCCTTGGCGGTCAGGAAGACCACGGGAATGCCGGCGGTGGCTGGATCCTCACGCAGCTTGGCCATGACCGCGGGTCCGTCCATCATCGGCATCATGACGTCGAGCAGGATCATGTCGGGCAAGGCCTGCGGTATCTCCGTCAGCGCCTCCGCGCCGGAGGAGCAGAGCGTAACCCGCAAACCGCCGACGCCGGCCAGGGCCAGCGAGGCGATCTCGCGGATGTCAGGCTCGTCGTCGACATAGAGGACGTGGCCGAGTTCGGTCATTCAGGTCGTTCCCTGGCCAAAAGGTCGGTAATCAGTTCCACCAGCTCGACCAGCCCTTCCTGCGCCTTCACCAGCACGAGGTCGGCACGGCCGGCAATCTCGGCATCCAGTTGCTGGCCCGAGAAGACGTAGAGCGCGGGCGCAGGCGACAGGCGGTCGAAGACCGGCAGCAGTTCCCGGGCATGGCCATCGGTCAGCCCGATATCCAGCACGACGGCATCGAAGCGTTCCTCGGCCAGCGCCAGCCGCGCCTCCGCGAGGCTGGACGCCGCGATCAGCTCGGCAATCCCGGCCAGCGACTGGCGCAGCAATTCGACGATCTCGGGATCATCCTCGATATGCAGGATCGTGCCGCGGCGCGTCACCGCGGCCGCGCGCTTCGGCGCCACCGGCCGCATCGCGCCGCCCCAGACCGGCAGGTCGAACCAGAAGACCGCGCCGGCACCCAGCGTCGAATCATAGCCGATGCGGCCGCCATGGCGTTCCACGATGCTCTTGGCGATCGACAGGCCGAGGCCGGTACCGCCCTTGCGACGCCGGTCGGACGAATCGGCCTGGGCGAAACGCTCGAAGATGCGGCTGCGGAATTCCTCGGGCACGCCAGGTCCCTGGTCCTTGATGCTGAAATGCAGCTGATCGCCGCGCCGTTCGACCGCCACGGTCACGGTACCTTCCGACGGGGAATGCTTGCATGCGTTCGAGATCAGGTTGGTCAGCACCTGGATCAGCCGGTCGAAATCGCCGCGCACCTGGGCGTCGGCAATGGCGCCGATCTCCAGTTCGACCCGGAAGCCGGCGGCAAAGGCCCGATTGGCCTCGACCGCCCCGTCGATCAATTCCTCGACGAGGATAGGTTCGAGCGTCAGGGCGACCGTGCCGGCCTCGATCTTCTCGATGTCGAGGATGTCGTTGACCAGACGGATCAGGCGGTGGCTGTTGTTGCGCGCGATCTCGACCAGCCGTTCGGTCTGCCCCGGTTGCTTGGCCATCACCCCGGTACCGAGCAGGTCGAGGGCGCCGGCGATCGCGGTCAGCGGCGTGCGCAGTTCGTGGCTGACCACCGAGACGAATTCGCGCTTCATCCGCTCGACTTCCTTGCGCTCGCTGATGTCGCGCAGAATACCCACGAACAGACGCTGGCCGCCGAGGTTGTATTCATTGACCGACAGGTCGACGTCGATCTGCGAGCCGTCGGCGCGACGGGCGGTCATCTCGCGGGTGCGGCCGATGACATGACGCTCGCCGGTCTGCAGGTAGCGACGCAGATAACCGTCATGGGCGCTGGAATGCGGCTCGGCCACCAGCAGCTTGACGTTGCGGCGCAGCACATCCTCGGCGCGATAGCCGAACAGCCGCTCGGCCGCCGGGTTGAAGCTCTCGATACCGCCGCTTTCGTTGATGGTGATGATTGCGTCGAGCACGTTGTCGAAAATGGCCTTGAAGCGCACGGTCTGCGCCTCGACCTCGCGTTCGTGCCGCTTCTGCTCGGTGATATCGGTGACGGCCGAGACGAAGCCGCCGCCCGGCATCGGTCCGCCGCGGATCTGGATGGTACGGCCGTCGGCCAGTTCATTCTCGATCAGATGGGGTTGGCGCGCCCGCTCGAGGCTGCCGCGATTGTCGACCAGGTCATCGGGGTCGCCGGGGCCGAAGTCGCCGCGCCGGGCGGCGACCATCTGGATCTCGCGGAAGGACCTGCCTTCGCAGAGCAGGCCGGGCGGGGCGTCCAACACCTTGCCCATCGTCTCGTTCCAGGCGACCAGCCGGCCGTTGCGGTCGAAGGCCCAGATGCCCTGGGTGACGCTGTCGAACACGGCACGCAGCAGCGCATGAGCACTTTCCAGCGCGGCCTCGCGCTCGCGCTGCTCGGAAATATCGGTGAAGGTCGAGACGAAGCCGCCGTTCAGCATCGGGCCGCCGCGTGCCAGCACGATCCGGCCGGACGGCGACACGCGCTCGATATTGTGGAGGGCGTGGGTTGCGGTCTCGCGCCGGCGACGGGCAAGATGTTCGGCCGGGTCCCCCGGCCCGTAGTCGCCGCGCGCTGCGCCGAAGCGCTGCACCTCGCCGAGATCCATGCCCCGGCGCAGGAAGCCCTCAGGCAGTTCCAGCAGGACTTCGACCTGTCGGTTCCAGGCGACGAGCTTGCGATCCTCGTCGAAGGCCCAGATGCCCTGGATCACCCCGTCGAAAACCGCCTGCAGCAGCACGTTGGACCGGGTCAGCGCGGCGGCGCGATCCTCGCGCTCGGTGATGTCGGAGACCACGCTGACCCGGCCGCCGTCCGAGGTCGGGCGATCGGTGATGGCCAGCAGCCTGCCGTCGCGCCGGCGGAAGGTGAAGGCACCGCGCCCCGGGTTCTCGCGATAGTCGATGCGGCGGCGACGCCAGGAAGCGATGTCCTCGCCCTGCAGGTCCAGGTCGGTCGACGACACCGCCCGCATGATCACCTGGTAGTCGACGCCTGGCTCGAGCAGTTGCGCGGCCGAAGGAAAACAGTCGCGATAGCGCGCGTTGCACAGGATCAGCCGGTCGTCGGCGTCGAAGATGGCGAAACCGTCGTCCATTGCCGACAGCCCGTCGCGAAAACGCTGTTCGGCCTGCGCCATCGCGCGATGGGCGGCATCGGCCTCGTTGATGCGGCGGGCCACCTGGCGGGCCAGTACCAGCAGGAGCAGGCCGGACAGCAGCGCCACGGCCGCGAGCAGCACCACGCGGCCGCGCCAGTCGGTCAGTAGCGCGTTGCGGTCGAGTTCGACGATGACGCAGAGATCGTTGGGCGTCACCTTGCTGTCGAAGAGGATCGAGTCCGGGAACAGCCGCTGAAACCGCGAACCGATCTCGTTCTCGGCCTGGGGATAGGCGGCCAGTATCACACCGTCGCCACGCACCAGCGCGATCCGCGCCAGCCCCTCGATCTGCTCGAACGAGCCATAGAAGTTCGCGAAGTATTCGGGCTGGACCGACGCCACCGCGACACCGATGAAATTGCCGTCGATGTCGCGCAGGCCCCGGGCCAGATAGATCGCCCAACGCCCGTCGACGCGCGCGCGCAGCGGCACCGAGATGTCGAGGCCGGCATTCGGTTTGTCGCGGGCGACGCGAAAGTGATCGCGGTCGGCGATCGCGAGCTGGCGCGGCGTCGGCGATTCGGAATCGCCGATCAGCAGTCCTCGGGAATCGAAGATCGTCATGCTGCGGACCGAGGGTTGGTCCTGCTTGGCCTGGACCAGCAACTGATTCAGGCTGGCCCCGTCGGTGCGGCCCTCGGCGCGCAGCTTGTCGTACTGGGCGATGACCAGTCGCAGCGAGGAATCGACCGATTGCATCGTCCGCCCGGCATGCTGGGCGAGAAGCTGGGCGTAGTCGCGGGCGTTCTCCTCGGCGTAACGCATCTCCTTGCGGCGATCGACCGCAAGATAGGCCGCGAGCAAGAGGACGAAGACCAGCCAGACCGCGGCAGTGATCGCGATCAGCGCACGCCGGCTGATCAGCCGGAACCCGGTCTGTTCCTGCGTCGGCTCGGACCCCATCCCCTGACTAGAGCCCATGATTGTCCGCCAGGGCAATGATTTCCGTCAGCATCGGGCTGTGCCAGTAACGGATCTTGGCCGCCTCGTTGCGCGCCAGCTGGACAAAGGGCTGGATCAGCGCGCGCTCCTCGGCGGCCAATGTGCGACCTTCGGCAAGCACGTCGCGGGCAAGCGTCTGCAGCGCCCGGCTGGTCACCGCCATCGATGCGCCGATGTCGAGGTCCACGGCGCGGTAGAGCTGGCTCAGCCGCAGCAACTGCCCCATGCGATCATGCGGCCGGTCGCCTTCCTGCAACTTCAACGCACCGTTCAGGGCCTCCTCGAAATCGCGGAACAGTCCCTGTCGCCAGTTGAAGACCTCGGCGGTCGCATAGCTCATGTCGGCCAGGACGCCGCGCCAGTCCCAGACGGCGCGCATGATCTTGAGCAAATGGACATGGTCGATGGTTCTGTCGCGGCGGGCGAAGGCGGCAACGCCGGCCCGGCGGGCAAGAGTAGGCAGCACCGCCTCGTTGATCGAGCGGGACAGCTGGGTCAGCGCATCCTTCAGCCGTACCTCGATACGGCGCTGGTCGAACAGCCCGGCATAGGCAACCGCATCCAGCAGTTGCGCGAACCGCTCGATCGCCTGGGCAAGGGCGGCATCGTCGGCCGGGGTCAGGATCAGCGGCCCGTCGCCGCTTTTCGCCGCAGCGACCGAACGTTCGAAGCCGTCGGCCAGCCGGAGGCAGGCATGGCTGAACAGGCCGACCAGCGCCTCGCTCACCGGCGGTATGGCGCCGTCGGTCGGATTCTCGCGGACGAATTCGGCAACCGCTCGATAGGCGCGGAAGCGGTAGAGGATCGTGACCGGCAGCAGATAGGCGAGATCGGGCGGCCCGTCCACTGCGCGCCAACCCTCGATGGCCTGGATGATCGCGGTCGCCTGGCGCGCGGCGATCTCGGGATCGGTCGCGGGAACGACGAACTCCTCATAGAGGCGCATGGTCAGGCCGGGCAGCTTCTCGGCCGATGCGATGATGTCGCGCAGTTGGCGCAGAACCGAAAGATCGACGCCGGCCGGCGAGGCGGATCCCAGCGCAGGGCGCAACTCGTTCGCACGTGCCTTGTTGAAAGCCGCCAGCATGTCGGCGGCTGCCTTCCTGTCGCGCAGATTGTCGTCGAGCACGGTGAGCGCGGCCTGGCCGAGCTCGGCCCGCCAGTTCATGGCAACCTCGGTTTCCAGCACGTCCTCGGACAGCCTGGCCTCGGTCTCGCGCCGCAGCGCGCCTTCGGTGCGCTTCTGCATTGCAGCGAAGCTGCCCTTGGCCAGGATCCGCCACAGCGCGGCCAGATCGGCCCGCAGGACCAGACCGGGCAGCGGCACCGGGGCCAGTGCCAGTTGCACATCGGTCGCAATCAGCGGTTCGAAGAACGAGGTGAACAGCCGGCGGACGAGTTGGGGCCGGCGCGCGTTCAGATGCGAAACCAGGGTCAGCCGCACCGCCTCGGCCTTGGTCGGAACGCCGAACATGCCGGTCTCGATCGCCACCAGAATCTGGCGGATCATTTCGGGCGACAGCTGGCCGACGAGGCTCTTGGCCAATTGGTCAAGCTGCTGCTGCACGTCCGGACGCTGGTTCATTTCGATTCGCTGCGGGTCCCCGAGAACGCTTGGATTTCCGCATCTTAGGGATAAGCGGCGGCGCTGTCATCGCATCAGCGACGACCGGAGGCGCGGCTGCCCCCTGTTCCCGGCTTGGCGATGCTGCCCGCAGCTACCAGGCGGCGACCGCCCCGTCGCTGCGCGGGTCGGTCGCACCCTCCAATACCCCGTCGGCCCGGCGCACGATCGCCCCGGCATGCCCCATCGTCGAGGTATAGGATCCGAGCATCTCCACGGCATGGCCGGCGGCCCGCAATTCGTCGACGAGCGCGGGGGCAAACCGGCTTTCCAGCTTCAGCGTGACGCTGTCCTCGCCCCAGGTGCGGCCGAGCAGCCAGCGCGGCGCCGATATCGCGGCCTGCAATTCCTGGCCGAACAGCGCATAGCGCGAGAACACGGCAGCCTGGGTCTGCGGCTGGCCCTCGCCGCCCATGGTCCCGTAGACCATCGTGCGGCCGTCGGCAAAGCGCGCGAACGCCGGATTGAGCGTATGGAACGGCTTGGCCCCCGGGCGCAGCACGTTCGGCCCGGCCTCGGCCAGCCGGAAGCTCGATCCGCGATTCTGCCAGGTGATGCCGGTGCCCGGCAGCACGACGCCGGAGCCGAATTCGAAATAGACGCTCTGGATCAGGCTGACCGCGCGCCCCTCGCCGTCGACGACCCCGAGCCAGACGGTATCCCCGCCCGCAGCCGGTGCGGGCCAGGGCAGGGCCACGCGCCGGTCGATGCGGGCAGCCAGCGCATCGAGGGCCGCGGGGCTGAGAAAACTTTCCGGGTCGGTCTTCATGTGGGCGGGGTCGCCGATTTCGGCATCGCGCACCAGGAACGCCTGCTTGGTCGCCTCCACCAGCCCGTGGATATGGGCGAAACCTTCCGCCTCGTCGACGCCGAGCCGGTCGAACAAGGCCAGGATGATCAGCGAGGCGAGGCCCTGCGTCGGCGGCGGAAAGTTGTAGAGGCGGCTGCCACGCAGGCCGACCGACAGCGGCCGGCGCATCCCGGCCTGATGCGCGGCGAGATCGGCGGCCGTGAGCGGCGAGCCGGCGGCGGCCAGATCGGCGGCGATCGAACGCGCCAAGTCGCCGCGATAGAAGCTGTCGAGCCCGTCGTCTGCCAGCCGACGCAGGGTTTGCGCCAGCGCCGGCTGGCGCAGGATGCTGCCGGCGCGCGGTGCGGCACCGTCGTCCAGGAAGGTCGCGGCAAATCCGCTGACATCGCGCAATTCCGCAAGCTTGGCGGCGGTGAGTTCGGCCTGACTCAGGGTCACCACCATGCCCGCCTCGGCATGATGGATCGGATCGCGCAGGACCCGGCCGAGGGGCAGCGGCCGGCCCCAGCCGCGCGCCAGGTCGAGCGCGGTGGCCCAGCCGGAGATCGTGCCGGCGACGGTGTTGGCCGCATGCGGACCCCGCCAGGGGATCGCGACATGCCCATGCCGGCGATAGAATTCGCGGTCGGCCGCTGCCGCAGCGGCACCGCAGCCGTCGACCGCGACCGGGTCCCGCCCGGGCTCGGCGATCAGCCAGAAGCCGTCGCCGCCGATCCCGGTCATGTGCGGATAGACGACCGCCAGCGTCGCGGCGACCGCGACCGCCGCCTCGACGGCGTTGCCACCGTCCTTGAGCACATCCAGCCCGGCCTGGCTTGCCAGATGGTGGGGCGAGGTGACCATGGCGCGGCGGCTGCGGGGCGTGTTCAGCATCGAATCACCTCAAGGAGCGGGGTCAGCCCTGGTCCATACCCCAGGGACACCGCCTGTCAAGCCAGCGCCGCGCGCACCTTGGCCCCCAGCCCCTTCAGCCGCTCGACCGGTTCATTGGAAAAGACGAAACGAATGTACTGTCGCCCATGCGTCTCGCCCCAACCGGTCATCGCCGTGGCGCAGACGCCCTGGGCCAGCAGGCGCTCGGACATTCTTGCGCCGTCGATGCCGGCGCCGGATACGTCGAGCAGCAGGGACCAGCCCCCGGCCGGCACCCCGACCGGCAGGCCGCGCAGTTCGGCCAGTACCGTGTCGCGCCGGCGTTCGAGTTCGGCGACATAGGCTGGCAATGTCCGGGCCGACCCTTCCAGGGCGGTCGCTACCGCATCCTGGCCGATGCCCACCGGCACCACGACATTGGCGAGCGAGACGGCGACAAGATCGGGCATGTAGCTCTCGGGCGCGACGATCCAGCCGACCCGCCAGCCGATCATGCGCAGTTCCTTGGCCGACGAACCGACCGAGATCGTACGTTCCGCCATGCCGGGCAGTCCGGCCGGATGAATGACCTGCCGGCCGTCGTAGAGCAGCCGCTCCATCGCGGCATCGACGATCAGCAACAGATCGTGGCGGACGCAGAGTTCGGCAACGAGGTTCCAGTCTTCCTGGTCCAGCACCGCGCCCGACGGCATCGACGGCGACATCAGCAGCATCGCGCGGGTCTTCGGGCCGACCGCGCCCCTCAGCGCGGCGCGATCGAGCGTCCAGCAGTCGCCGGGATTGAAGGCGAACGGCACGAACCGCGGGATGCCACCGGCCAGGCGCACCCGGTTGATCAGCCCGGCATAGGTCGGGTCGGTGACGATGACCTCGTCGCCGACTTCGATCGTCGCCAGCAGGGTATTCAGCACGCCGGAGAGCCCGCCGGCCGAGATGACGCAGTTGCGTTCGCCGTCATAGGAGACACCCGTCGTTGCCGCGACATGGGCCGCGGCGATACGGCGCAGACGAGCCTGTCCCACGAACGGCAGATAGGAATTGTCGTCATCGGTATCGGCCGCCGCGCGGGTACGGGCGATCGCCTCGGGATCGGGTGGCAGGTCGACGTCGAGATTCTCCAGCCTCAGAAAATCCCGTCCGGAACCGTCGGCTAGGGAACCCATGCGGTCGACACCGATACCGGCGATATGCTCCAACCGGCGGGGACGGATGCGTGCCATGATCATGCCTCGTCAGAAAATTATAGATTATCTATAAAATGCCCCGGCTGGGACTGCAAGAGAGGATCGATGGACGAAGACCGCACCCTGGCAGGGGTCATTACCCGGGCACTGGCCGACCGGATCGTGTCGGGCGAAATCGGTCCCGGCAGCCGCCTGGCCCAGGACCACATCGCGGCGGAATTCAAGGCGAGCCATGTCCCGGTGCGGGAAGCGCTGCGGCGGCTCGAGGCGCAGGGATTGGCCGTCAGCGAACCGCGCCGCGGCACCCGGGTGCCGCCGCTCGACCCCGGCGCGATCCGCGAGACCACGCTGATGCGCGCGGCGCTGGAGGCGCTGGCGCTCGAACAGGCGCTGCCCCGCCTGGCGGCCGCCGATCTCGACGAGGCGCGCGCGGCCCTGGCCGCGGGCGAGGCGTCGACCGACATCCGGCTGTGGGAGGCGGCGAACCGGCGCTTTCACCGCGCGCTGGTCGCGCCCTGCGGCATGAAGCGCCTTCTGGCCGCGATCGACGACCTGCACCAGGCCTCGGCCCGCTTCATGTTCGCCTGCTGGCGCGACCTGGACTGGCAGGAGCGTTCGGCGCCCGAACATCACCGGCTGCTCGCCGCGATCGCCGCCGGTGACTCCGCTTCGGCGATCGCACTGCTACGCGAGCACGTCGTCGCGGCAGGCGAGGCACTGATCGCGGCGGTTCAATCGAGCGGCAGCCCACCGCGCCCGGCCGCTTCGCGCAAGGTCAGCGCCTCGCCGTCGACAAGCGGATCGAAATCGGCATAGAGCGCCACCAGCATCATCTGGACGGAACTGTCGTCGGCGGAGAGCGGCAGCAGCAGCTTGCAGAAGCTGCGAAACGGGATGCGCCGGACGGAATAGACCGGTTCGTGCGGTTTGGTGTCCGCCCATTCATAGCGGGCCGCGCGGGCCGCGATGCATTGACCGTAGCTGCGGTAGATTGCCGGATGGCGCGCCGGATCGATCAGTTCGTCGAGATAGCGACCGGTCAGGTCGGCGCCGTCGAGTTCGACGATCGCCGTCCCGCTCAGGCGGACCTTCAGCCGGAACGACGATGCCTCGCCCTCGACCTCGTAGAGAACCAGGTTAGGCATCCAGGCCTTGAATTCCTCGGCCAGGAAGTCGGCCCGCGCCGGCAGGCGCCGGCCCCGGCGCTTCGAGTCCCACAGGACAAAAAGCGGGCGCAGCCGGGCATCGCGGACGTCGGCCGGCTGTTCGACGGTGATCACGTGACGCTCGATCTGACTCATTGACGTCGAACCTGCCCTCGGTGCGGCGCCATCCTCGCCGAAGGTCCGGGACGGGGCAAGGACTACGGATCGGCCGCCCGCAGGCGATAGCCGACACCCTGTTCGGTCAGCAGGTATTGCGGCCGCTCCGGCACCGGCTCGATCTTCTGGCGCAGCGATCGGACATAGATGCGCAAGTACTGCACGTCCGCATCCGGCCCCCAGAGTTCGCGCAGGATCATCTTGTGCGTCAGCACCTTGCCGGCATGGGCCACCAAGAGGCGCAGAAGATCGTATTCCCTTGGCGAAAGCTTGACCTCGCCCCCCTGGGCGGTGACGACGCGACGAACGAGATCGACGGTCAACCCGCCGGCCCGGAACAGCGGACGCTCGCCCTGGCGCTGCAGCCGATGGCGCAAGGCGGCGCGGATGCGGGCCAGCAGTTCCTCGACCCCGAACGGCTTGGTGACGTAGTCGTCCGCGCCGAGATCGAGGGCCTGGACCTTGCCGGCTTCGTCGTCGCGGCTGGATAACACGATGATCGGCACGGTCGAACCCTTCTGGTCCAGCCGCCGTATGACCTCGAACCCGTCGATGTCGGGCAGGCCGAGATCGAGCACCAGCACATCGACATGATTACGACCGATGATGTCGAGCGCCCCCTGGCCATCCTCGGCCTCCAGCACCTGATAGCCCTGGGTGCCGAGGCTGGTCCGCAGGAAACGGCGGATCGGGGGCTCGTCGTCGACCACCAGAATGCGCAGTGGGGCGGGCGTGGTCATTCCGGAATCTCCGCCTCCACATCGGCGATGGGCAGGGTCAGGGTGAACACCGCGCCCGAACGGTCGGTCCGGTTGCCGGCGACGATCGAGCCACCCATGACGTCGATGAAGCCGCGCGCGATGGCAAGCCCGAGTCCCGTGCCGGCGCGCTGCCGGTCGGCAGCGCGGATCCGATAGAACTTGTCGAAGATCCGTTCGACGTCGTCGGGGGGAATGCCCTCGCCCTCGTCCATCACCTGCAGGCGCACGATGCTTCCCGCCGCCGCCGCCTCCAGCCGGATCGCCGACCCGGCAGGGGCATATTTGGCGGCATTGTCGAGCAGATTGAACAGAACCTGCTCCAGAAGCACCGGATCGACCTGTACCAGCGGCAGCGTCGCCGGCAGGTCGACGGTGATCGGCCGATCGCCCAGGACCTTGGCGGCGCGGCCCAGCGCGCTACCGGCGACATCGCCCAGATCGACCGCCGTCGTCTTCGGCACGATCGCGCCGGATTCGAGCCGGGTCATGTCGAGCAGGTTGGCGATGAAGCGGTTGAGCCGCTCGGCTTCGTCCTGGATCGTGCCGATCAGCGCCATGCGATCGGGTTCGGCCAGCACGCCGTGATAGGCGGCAAGACTCGTGGCCGATCCGAGAATCGAGGCGAGCGGCGTGCGCAGATCGTGCGAGATCGACGTCAGCAGGGCCGAGCGCAGCCGCTCGGTCTCCGCCGTCATCCGCGCGCGATCGACGTCCTGGGCGAGGTTGACGCGCTCGATCGCCAGGGCGGCCTGATCGGCCAGCGCATCGAGCAGCCGGCGCTGGTCGGGCGACAGCAGCGGCCCTGGCCGGTCGCTGTCCAGCCCGACGACCCCTACGGCACCGCGCGCCGTCCGCATCGGCAGGAACAGTCGCCGGGCCCCGGGCAGGGTATCGGCGCCGCGGCCGGCCGGCTGGTTGTTGCGCCAGCACCAGATCGCCGCGGCAATATCGGCCTCGTCGAGCATGTCTTCCGGCGGATAGCCGGCACGGACCGCAACGGTCTCGCCCTCGGGCAGCAGGATCACCACCCGCATCTTCAGCATCAGCGCGACCTGATAGGCAACCGCCCACAGAAGATCGTCGATCGAGGCAGCCACCGCCAGCTTGCGGCTGAACTGGTAGAGGTTGTCGGCGGTCAGCGCCCGGGCGCGGGCCGCCATCGCCTGATCGCGCACGCGGGCGGCGAGATTGCCGGCGATGACCGCGACGACCGCGAAGAAGAACAAGGCGACGATGTTCTCGGGATCGGTGATCGTGAAGGTATAGAGCGGCTCGAGGAAGAAAAAATTGTAGGCCAGCGCGCCGGCGAAACCCGCAAACAGCGCCGGCCACAGGCCATAGGCGACGCCGGCCACCAGGACCGCCGTAAGAAAGCCCAGCGCCACGTTGGATACCGCGAGGAATTCGCGCAACGCCATGCCGATCACCACCGCCGCCACCACGGCCGCGGCACTGCCGAGATAGGCGCGCGGGTCGATCGCGGATGGACCATCCGATGCCAGGACGGGCGCATCCTCGGCCTCGACGGGGATCACATGGACTGCAATGTCGCGCGCCGCCGCCATCAGGCGATCCAGATCGGCAAGCCGGAATGGATCGCGCCAGCGCGGCAGACGCGGCCGCGCCATGACGATCTGAGTGAAATTGCCGTCCCGTGCGTAGTCGATGACGCCGGCGGCCAGATCGGATGCCGGGATCGTCACCGCATCGCCCCCCAGTCGCTGGGCGAGACGCAGACTGTCGGCCACCCGGTCGCGCCGGGCCTCCGGCAGGCGGCGGCTGCGCGCGGTCTCGACATGAATCGCCGCCCAGGGCGCCCGCAGGCGCTCGGCGTATTGCCGGCCATAGCGGACCGCCTCGTCGCCGTCGGCCCCATCGCCGATCACCACCAGCACCCGATCTCCCGTGGCCCAGGGCCCTGGGATCGCATGCGCCTGCATGTAGCTGACGACCTGGTCGGAAACCCGCTGTGCGGTACGGCGCAGCGCCAGTTCGCGCAGCGCCGTCAGGTTGCCGGGCTTGAAATAATGGCGGATCGCCCGCTCGGCCTGCGCCGGCAGGTAGACCTTGCCTTCCTGCAGGCGGCGGATCAGTTCTTCCGGCGCCAGGTCGATCACTTCGACATCATCGGCGCGGTCGATGACCGCATCGGGTACGGTTTCGCGCACGCGGACCCGGGTAATGCGGGCAACGATATCGTTGAGGCTTTCCAGATGCTGGATATTGAGCGTCGTGTAGACGTCGATACCGGCGTCGAGAAGTTCCTCGACGTCGAGATAGCGCTTCGGGTGGCGGCTGCCCGGCGCGTTGGTATGGGCGAACTCGTCGACCAGGACCAGCGCCGGGCGGCGGTGCAGCACCGCATCCAGGTCCATTTCCTGGAGCGTCCTGCCCTTGTACTCGACCGCCCGGGTCGGCACGACTTCGAGGCCCTGCAGCTGTGCCGCCGTCTCGCGCCGCCCGTGGGTCTCGACGATGCCGACCACGACGTCGACGCCTTCCTGCCTGCGGGCATGCGCCGACTGCAGCATCTCGTAGGTCTTGCCGACCCCGGGGGCGGCCCCCAGGAAAACCTTCAGCCGCCCGCGGCCGTCCCGGCGGGCCTCGGCCAGCAGGGCATCGGGCGACGGGCGGCCGTCACGGTCGGCGGTTGCGTCCATTCCCTCTACTTAGCGCCGATCGCATCGAGAGCCAAGTTGAGGCCGAGCACATTGACCCGCGGCTCGCCGATCAGGCCGAGCAAGCGGCCCTGGGTGTGCTCGGTGACCAGTGCCGCGACCTGCTCCGGGGCCAGCCCCCGCGCCTTGGCGACGCGCGGCACCTGGAACAGGGCCGCCGCCGGGGTGATGTCGGGATCAAGGCCCGAGGCCGAGGTCGTCACGAGGTCGATCGGCACGGGCGCCGCCGGATTCCCCGCCTTCAGCGCGTCGACGTCGGCCGTCATCCGCTCGATCAGCGCCTTGGAAGTCGGGCCGGCATTGGCACCCGACGAATTCGCGGCATTGTAGGGTGCCGCCACCGACTTCGTGGCATCGGCCGGATCGGCCGCGGTGGTCGCCGACGGGCGGCCATGGAAATACCTCTCGGCGGTGAAGTTCTGGCCGATCAGGGCCGAGCCGATCACCTGGCCGTTCCTGACGACCAGGCTGCCGCCGGCCTGCTCGGGAAAGACCAGTTGGGCCAGGCCGGTCATGCCGAGCGGATAGGCAAGCCCGGTGATCAGGCTGAGGCCGATGATCATGACGAGGGCGGGACGGATCTGGGCGAACATGGGCAGGCTCCTCAGGCAAGGCCGATGGCGGTGATCAGCATGTCCAGCAGCTTGATGCCGACGAAAGGCACCACGATGCCGCCAAGGCCGTAGATCAGCAGATTGCGGCGCAGGATCGCGGCGGCGCCGACGGCGCGATAGGTGACGCCGCGCAGGGCCAGCGGGATCAGCGCGACGATGATCAGCGCATTGAAGACGATCGCCGACAGGATCGCGCTCTGTGGCGTCGACAGACCCATCACGTTCAGGGCGCCGAGCTGCGGGTAGAAGGCCACGAACATCGCCGGGATGATCGCGAAGTATTTTGCCACGTCGTTGGCGATCGAGAACGTGGTCAGCGCGCCGCGGGTCATCAGGAGCTGCTTGCCGATCTCGACGATCTCGATCAGCTTGGTCGGGTCACTGTCCAGGTCGACCATGTTGCCGGCCTCGCGCGCCGCCATGGTCCCGGTGTTCATCGCCACGCCGACATCGGCCTGCGCCAGCGCCGGCGCGTCGTTGGTGCCATCGCCGCACATGGCGACCAGCTTGCCCTGCGCCTGCTCGTCGCGGATCAGCTTGAGCTTGGCTTCGGGCGTGGCCTGGGCCAGGAAGTCGTCGACCCCGGATTCGGCGGCGATGGCCGCCGCGGTCAGCGGATTGTCGCCGGTGATCATCACCGTGCGGATACCCATCTGGCGCAAGGCCGCGAAGCGCTCCTTGATGCCGCCCTTGACGATATCCTTGAGGTGGATGACGCCCAGCAGCCGGCCATCGCGGGCGACGGCGAGCGGGGTGCCGCCGGCGCGGGCGATGCGCTCGGCCAGCGCGGCAATTTCGCGCGATGCCGCATCCGGCGTCGCCGCGCGGACGGCCATGGCGACGGCGCGGCCGTTCGATCTTGGCGCCGGCTGCACATGGGCGAGCACCGCGTCGACCGCGCCTTTGCGGATCGAGACGCCCTGAATGTCGACGCCGCTGAGCCGGGTCTGGGCGGTAAACGGCACGAAATGCGCATGCGCAGGATCCAGGTCGGCGGCGCGCAGCCCATAGCGCTCCTTGGCCAGCACGACGATCGAGCGGCCTTCGGGCGTCTCGTCCGACAGCGAGGCGAGTTGCGCGGCTTCGGCCAGCTCGCGCTCGGCCACGCCGGAGATCGGCAGGAACTCGGTCGCCTGGCGGTTGCCCAGCGTGATCGTGCCGGTCTTGTCGAGCAGCAGGGTATCGACGTCGCCCGCCGCCTCGACCGCGCGGCCCGACATCGCCAGCACGTTGAAACGGACCAGGCGATCCATGCCGGCGATGCCGATGGCCGAGAGCAGCGCGCCGATCGTGGTCGGGATCAGCGTGACGAACAGCGCCACCAGCACCAGCACGCCGAGATTGCCGCCGGCATAGGCCGCAAAGCTCGGTATCGTCGCCACGGCGAAGACGAAGATGATGGTCATGCCGGCGAGCAGGATGTTCAGCGCGATTTCGTTCGGGGTCTTCTGGCGCTGCGCGCCCTCGACCAGGGCGATCATCCGGTCGATGAAGGTCGAGCCCGGCGCCGCGGTGATCCGTACCTTGATCCAGTCGGATATGACCTGGGTGCCGCCGGTGACGGCCGAGCGGTCGCCGCCGCTTTCCCGGATCACCGGCGCGGATTCGCCGGTTATCGCCGCCTCGTTGACCGAGGCCACGCCCTCGATCACCTCGCCATCGGACGGGATCAGGTCACCGGCCTCGACCAGCACGACATCGCCGGGTTTCAGGCTCGTCGCCGGCACCTGGCGGCCATCGAGCAGCTTTGCGATCGTGTCGGTCTTGGTCTTGCGCAGCGTGGCGGCCTGGGCCTTGCCGCGACCTTCGGCGACCGCCTCGGCGAAATTGGCGAACAGCACGGTGACCCAGAGCCACAGATTGATCTGGAACGAGAAGCCGTAGTTGCCGGCGCCGGTGAGCAGATCGCGGACGAACAGCACAGTGGTCAGCACCGCCACGACCTCAACCACGAACATCACCGGGTTCTTGATCATCAGCCTGGGGTCGAGCTTGACGAAGGCCTGGCCCATGGCGGGCGCGAGGATCTTCGGGTCCAGCAGGGTGGCGGCGCTGGTACGGGACACGGTCATGATCGTTTCTCGATCTCTCAGTACAGGTTGCCGGCGAGCATCGCGAAATGCTCGACGATCGGGCCGAGCGACAGGGCGGGGAAATAGGTCAGGCCGCCGACGATCAGGATGACCCCGACCAGCAGCCCGACGAACAGCCCGCCGTGAGTAGGCAGCGTGCCGGCGGAGGGGGCGGCGAGCTTCTTGGCGGCGAGCGAGCCGGCGATCGCCAACATCGGCACGATCATCAGGAAGCGGCCGACCAGCATGGCGACGCCGAGCGTGGTGTTGTAGAAGGGCGAGTTGGCGCCGAGCCCGGCAAAGGCTGAACCGTTGTTCGCCGTTGCCGAGGTATAGGCGTAGAGCGCCTCGGAAAAGCCGTGCGGACCGGCATTGGCAAGGCCGGCCAGGCCCGGCGCGACGACGACCGCGACCGCCGTCAGGCCGAGGATGGAGAGCGGCAGGATCAGGATGGCCAGCATCGCCATCTTGACTTCCTTGGCCTCGATCTTCTTGCCGAGATATTCCGGCGTGCGACCGACCATCAGCCCGGCGATGAAGACGGCGATCACCGCCATGATCAGCATGCCGTAGAGACCGGCGCCGACGCCGCCGACGATGATCTCGCCCAGCATCATGTTGACCAGCGGGATCAGCCCGCCCAGCGGCGTCAGGGCATCGTGCATGGCGATGACGGCACCGCAGGAGGCCGCGGTGGTGATCGCGGCGAACAGGGCCGAGTTGGCGATACCGAAGCGCACCTCCTTGCCCTCCATGTTGGCGGGATCGAGCCCCAGGGCGGCGAAGGCCGGATTGCCCGCGGCCTCGGCCCAGTAGAGGACGGCGACCCCGGCGACGAACAGGATCCCCATCGCGGCGAAGATCGCCCAACCCTGGCGCTGGTCGCCGACCATGCGCCCGAAGACGTTGGTCAGACCCGCGCCCAACGCGAAGATCAGCACCATCTGGACCAGGTTGGTGAGGGCATTCGGGTTCTCATAGGGATGCGCCGAGTTGGCGTTGAAGAACCCGCCGCCGTTCGTGCCGAGCATCTTGATCACCTCCTGCGAGGCGACCGGCCCCTGCGCGATGGTCTGCCGGGCCCCTTCGAGCGTCGTGGCCTGGACATAGGCGTCCAGGTTCTGTGGCGTGCCCTGCCAGACGAAGAACAGGCCGACGACGATCGAGATCGGCAGCAGCACGTAGAGAACAGCCCGGGTCATGTCGACCCAGAAATTGCCGACGGTGCGCGCCGAACGGCGAGCGAATCCGCGGATCAGGGCCAGGGCCAGCCCGATGCCGGTCGCGGCCGAGACGAAGTTGTGGACGGTCAGGCCCAGCATCTGCACCAGGTAGCTCATCGTGCTTTCCGGCACGTAGGACTGCCAGTTGGTGTTCGAGATGAAGCTGACCGAGGTGTTGAAGGCGAGGTCGGGAGTGACTGCGTCGAGGCCTTCCGGGTTGAACGGCAGGACGTTCTGGAAACGCTGCAGCGCGTACAGGCTGACGAAACCGGCGACGCTGAAGAACAGCATCGCGACCGCGTAGGTCACCCAATGCTGCTCGGCCTTGCGATCGACGCCGGCGAGCGCATAGAGGCCGTGCTCGACCGGCGCCAGGATCGGCGAGAGGAACGTGCGCTCGCCCGAGAAGACCCGGTGCATGTAGCCGCCGAGCGGCTTGACGAGCGCGGTGACGATCACGCAGTAGAGCGCGATCTGGATCCAGCCATTGGCGGTCATGATCGGGGCCTCAGAACCGCTCGGGGTAGATCAGGGCATAGACGAGATAGGCGAGCAGGCCGGCGGTCACGAGGCCGCCGAGGACATAGTCGATGGTCATCATCCTCTCCTTCAGAGGTGATCGCAGGCGACGGCGTAGAGGACGCTTATCGCGAAGAAGCCCAGGCCGAGGCCAAGCAGAAGCAGGTCTGACACGTTGGATCTCCCGGACGGTCAAGCGGTTTTCCATGGGGGCAGTGTCGGCCGGAACGGCATATAGATTCGAGACGTGCCGCCAGGGCGGTCTCATATAAATTCCATATAGACGGCGGCCACGAGTTCGACGGCCAGGATCGCCGCCAGGAAGCCCAGGAGCAGCACGCCGGCTTCGCCCAGCACCTCCGCAACGGTCGGCTTCGACATCAGTTCACCATCGCCGCGATCCCGGCCGGCGCCACCGGCGGCAATGCCAGGCCACGCGCCTTGCGGAACACAGGCACCTCGGGCTGGTGGCGGGCATCGACCAGGTGCAGGAACCGTCGCAACAGGCGGCGGTACAGTTCGTCGCCGAGGATTCCGTCTTCCAGACCGCGATCCAGGTTGGGATTGTCGTTCACCTCGATGACGAAGACTCCGTCGGGCCTCTGCTTGATGTCGACGCCATAGAACCCGTCGCCGATCAGCCGCGCGCTGCGGGTGGCGGCCTCCAGCACCTCGCGTGGCACATCGGCGAGGGCGAAGGCCTGGGTGCGGCCCTCGGCATGACTGCCGTCGGCATCGTGGCGCAGGATCTGCCAATGCTGGTCGCACATGTAGTAGCGCGCGACGAAGAGCGGCTCGCCGGCCAGCACGCCGACGCGCCAGTCGAATTCGGTGTACATGTATTCCTGGACCAGGATGACTTCCGACTCCTTCAGCATCAGTTCGGCGATGGCGCGGAACTCCTGCCGGTCGCGGGCGCGCTTGACCCCGCGGCTGAACGAGCCGTCGGGGATCTTGAGGACGGCGGGGAAGGCCAGGTCGGCCTCGATCGCCCCCAGCGTGCGGCGCGTGATCATGCGGGTGGCGGGCGTCGGCACGCCGTGGCCGCGCAGCAGTTCGGCGAGATAGGCCTTGTTGGTACAGCGCAGGATCGAGGCGGGATCGTCGATGACCGGCATGCCCGCCGCCGCTGCCTTCCTGGCAAAGCGGAAGGTATGGTGCGGAATCGCCGTGGTCTCGCGGATGAACAGTGCGTCGAACTGGGTCAGCCGGGCGAAATCCCTGCGCTGGATCAGCTCGACCGCGATCCCCATGTCCTCGCCGACCCTGGCGAGATGGTGCAACGTATCCAGCCGCGACGGCGGCATCGTATCCGCCGGATCGTGCAGCACGGCAAGGTCCATCCGGGGTACCGATTCCGTCCGGCCCGGTCGCCAGTTGCGGCGCGTGAAGGCATCGAGGGCGGCGAGGAAGACCACATCCTGGGCCGGCGCGATGTCGCGCGGATCGAGCGGACGCAGCGCCGATACCGTCCAGGCATCGTCGCCGTCGCGACGCTCGATCGCGATTTCCAGCAGCGGGCTCCGGAACAGTTCGAAACTGCGCTCGGCCAGCGTGGCGAACGCCTGGTCGGCAGCGCGACCGAAAAAGACGGCAACGGTGAACGAGCGGATCGCCGCGGGCAGCCCGGCGATTTCAGCCAGCGTGCGGTCGAGCTGGGCCAGGCGTCCGGCATGCAGCCGCCTCTGTTGCAGATCCAGCAGCGTCTCGACATCGGGAACGACCCGGTCGCCACGGGCCGCGGCGACCAGCGAGCAGTAATATCCGGTATCGAGATACTCGAAGTCGCGACACAGATTGATCACCCGCCCGGGTCGGCGGCGCAGCCCGCCGTCCCCGGCAAGAAAGGTGTCTGCAGTGACGACGCGGCCCTCGGGATCGGGCCATCGGAAGTCGGTGATCTTGTCGACGATGATGACGGGATTGGGCATGGTCAGCTCTCTCCTTGAAATCACGACCGCGGCGGCTTGGCGCCCGCGGCCGTAGCGCGAGATGCGTTCGAATTCCCGGGCCGAGATGGTGGTGGGTCCGCTGGCCGAGATCGGGTCGAAGACCCGCAGGACATGGCCGTCGAAGCCGGCGACGGTTACCCAATGTGCGCCCTGCTCGCGATGCAGCCGCCACAGGCCGATCATCACGAGCGGCATGTCGCCGCGCCGGACATGCTCGACCAAACCGTCCAGGCGCAACGGCTGGTGGCGGATCTCGGCGTCGGTGCGGCGCAGCTGATCGAGGAAATCGCGCTCAGCCAGATCGATCACCGCCTTCTTGTCGGGATCGCGTACGCTGTCGACGAACAGCACGCCGGGCGGTGGCGCATAGACGGTGGCGCGGAAGCGGCGACGGGTGGCGGCGAGCGCCAGGCCGAACGGGCTGCAGCCGCCATGGCCCGACGCCATGAACACCGTGGTGGCCTCGCGCCACACTCCTATCTCGGCGCGGCGATCAAGGCGCGTCGACGGATCGAGCGCCGCCATCGCCATCATCAGGGCGCAGGGGCCGCAGGTGAAATCGAGCGTCTGGCCATAGAACGGCGGCTCGGCGCCTTGGGCGGTCCACAGCGATTTCTCCATGACGACGGCGTCCGCGCCGTCCTGGTAGAAACCGTGGCGGCGGCCGGTGGCGGCAAAGCCCAGGTCGAGATAGAGGCGCAGGGCGGCGGTATTGTCGGAGCGGCATTCGAGCCGCAGCAGCGCGCAGTCGCGGGCGGTGGCTGCGGCTATCGCCTGTCGCAGCAGGTCGCGGCCGAGGCCCCGGGCACGATGGGACGGATCGATCGCCAGCGAGTAGAGCCGCGCGATCGCGGTGGCCCGGTTGAACAGTACCACCGCGGCACCGAGCAGCCGGCGATCGGCGCGGGCCACGATCACGCCGGCCGACGGCACGGCAATCAGCCGCGACCAGCTGCGGCGCGCGATGCGGTCAGTGGCAAAGCATGCCCCTTCCAGCGCGACGAGCGCGTCGAGGTCGGATCGACTTGGAGGTTCGAAGGAAATCATCGTTCAGGGCCAAGGGGGCGCAACCGGAGCCGCGGCGCCTCGTCGCGGTCCGGTTGCGCGGGCTTCGGTCCGTCTCCCAGGAAACGTCAGCCGAAGATCTGGCACAGCCGCGACCACACGCCGTCGGGGCCGTAGACGTAGAAGCGCATGGCCATCGCCAAGCCGTTCAGAACCAGGAAGGCAAGGAAGAAGCCGGCGAATTCCAGCCATTGCGGCGTCATCGGACGCACCGGGCGCGCGGGCGGCGCAGCCGGTGTCGGGCTGGGACGGTGGGCGACCAGACGGTGATCCATCGTGATCGACATGGCGGAAGATCCTCCGGCACGAACAGGTATCGCTGCGCCAGGATTAGGGCCGGGCCGCATTGGCGTTCAATGCATGGCGGCGTCCGGTTTCATATAAGAACTATATAGGCCGCATGGGGCCAGATGCGCTGCCGCGGAGGATATTCCGCCGCCGGTCGGGGCGGCGATCAGGCGGGAACCGGCCGGGATCGACAGCGCCCGATCGGCCATGCTAGAGGACGCGTTCTTCCCACCCGACTGCCGGAGCCCGCGATGATTCCGCCGCTGATCGATGCCGCCGCCCTGCGTGCCCTGACGCCCTACCCCGCCCTGATCGCGGCGATGGCGCCCAAGGTGGTCCAGCCGCTGGCCTCGCCCGAGCGGCATGTCCATGACATCTCGGGGCACGGAGACGCCTTGCTGATCATGCCGGCCTGGCGGCCGGACGGCATCCTGGTGGTCAAGCTGGTCACGGCCTATCCGAGCAACCCGGCCCGCAACCTGCCGACCATCGCCGGCGTCGTCGCTGTATTCGACGCAGCCACCGGCGCCGTCATCACCACCATTGACGGCACCGAACTGACCGCGCGCCGCACCGCCGCCGCGGCTGCCCTGGCCGCCCGGAAGATGATGCGGACGGACAGCCGCCGCCTGGCCGTCATCGGCACCGGCGCCCTGTCGGCCGAACTGGCCGAGGCGCATCTGGCGGTCCATGATTTCGCCGAGATCGAGATCTGCGGCCGCAGCCAGGCCAAGGCCGAGGCAGTGGCGGCCGCGTTGCGCGACCGCACCGGCCGCCGGGCCGCCGCCTCGACCGATATCAGCACCGCGGTCGCCCGTGCCGATGTGATCGCCGCGGCCACCACGGCGACGGTCCCCTTCATCTGCTCGGATGACGTCCGGCCGGGCACCCATATCGGTGCCGTCGGTGCCTTCACGCCGAAGATGGCCGAGGTCGACGGCGAAACGCTGAAACGCGCGACCCTGTACGCCGACAGTCTCGACAGCGTGCTGATCAAGGGCGGCGAGGTGGTGCAGGCGCTGGGCGCCGGACTGTTCGCGCGCGACCATATCCGCGGCGGTCTAACCGACATCCTGGCCGCGCCCGGCCCGATCCGGACCTCGGCCGAGGAGATCACGGTGTTCAAGTCGGTCGGCTATGCCGCGCTCGACCTTGCGATCGCCGAATTCGTGGTCGAGCGCAGCCGGGCGTCCTAAGGCGGACCCTGCCAGGCGGCGTGCAGCGCGGCGCAGGCCGCGCGCGCCGCCTCGTCCTCGTTGGCCGCGGCGAAGCCGAAACCGTTCCAGCGGTAGAGCGCAAGTCGTGTCGCCGTCGTCGACGGATCGAGCTGCAGGAACGAATCTCCGCGATGCAGCGCGCAGAGCAGGGTCTCGCCGCCCGAGGTGACCAGCGGCCGGGCATCGATCAGCGGCCAGGCCAGCGCCGAGCCGCGCCAGCGCGCGACCAGCCCGTGGTCGCTTACCGCATAGACATAGGGCCGCGGGCTGTCCTCGCCGTCGATGGTGGAGGGATGGCGCTCGATCGTCAGGATCTGCGGCGGCCCCTCGGCGACGAACCGGACGGGTTCGGCAGACAGCACCTGGCGGCCCGCCATGCGCCAGGGCCGGCCGTCCGGCCGCCGGCCTTCCAGCACCATCGCGCCGCCGGCAAGCCGCCCCGGTGGCCCCCAGGGGCGCAGCCGCGCCCCCTCGACCACCAGGCCCGGCCCGGGTGGCACGATGCAGCGGGCGAGCGCGCCGGGCTCGGCCTCGCCCGGTATCAGCCGGGGGAACGAGCTGCCGGGGGGCGTGCGGGTGAGCCGTGCCCCGCAGGCAAGCCCGTCGTCGCCGATGCGGCAATCGGCAATCATCCCTTCCTTCGTCGCCGGATATTTCTGGTCGAAGACGTGATTGCCGAGGGAGTAGAAGACCGGCCGGCCATCGACACAGTCGGGTGCGATCGGCACATGCGGATGGGCGCCGATGATCAGATCGGCACCGTGGGCGACGAACCAGGCGGCCTGCCGGCGCTGGTCGGGCTGCGGCCAGTCGCGCAGTTCCGCCCCCCAATGGACGAAGACGACGACCCAGTCGGCCATGGTGCGCGCCAGGCGCAGCTTGCGCTCGGCCTCCAGCGACGGCACCAGGTCGACCGCCCGGTCGCGGCCGGGTACCAGATTGACCGCGACAATGCCCAGCACATGCCGGCCCAGCCGGACGAAGCCCGGCGAGTCGGCGAAATCGAGCGCGGCGATGCCGGCTTCGCCCAACGCCGCCCGGGTCCGGGCACGGCCGTCGGGTCCGAGATCGCCTGCATGATTGTTTGCGAGCGTCACGGCGGTGAAGCCGGCAGCCGCGAGATGGCCCAGCCTGTCGGGTGCCACCTCGAAGCAGGGATCCTTGGCCCCTGCCGGACAGCCGCCCCCCGGACCAACCGCGGCCTCGAAATTCGCCATCGCGAAGTCGACGGGACCGAGCGCGCCGAATTGCGACCACGGCGACCGGCCGCGCATCGCGACCTCGCGCGCCACCTCGCGTGCCAGCATCACGTCGCCGGCGAACACCAGGCGCTCCGCCCGGGCCGCGCCGGCGCCGAGGGCCAGCGCCAGCAGCAGGAGGAGAAAGCGGATCACGGCGTCTCGGGCGGGCAGGCCAGCTTGCGATCCGACATGAAGCGCGCGATCCACGCGGGATGGGTGGCGGTCGGCACCATTTTCAGCCAGGCGGCATCGTCGATCGGCCTGGGCGAGACGAACTCGTGATAGGAATAAACCGCCCCTTTGGCGATCTCGCGCCGCCCGAAGGACGGCATGATCTGGTCCCACTCCAGCGGCAGGCCCACCGCCGCCTCGAGATAGCCGGTCTGGGCAGTGCCGGCGACCTCGACCACCTTCATCATCGGATCGGGCGCAGCCAGGGCGTTCTCGTCCTTGGTCAGGCTGTAGAAGACCAGGAAGTTGTGCTCGGCGGCCCGGGCGACGTAGAGAATGCTCTCGTATTCCTCCGCGGTCAGCGACTCGCCCCTGGTTTGCTTTGCCGCCATCGCCTGGAAACGGCGGATGGTATCGCGCGATTCGTCGAGGCGGCGGACGATGCCGTCGGCCATCGGGTCGCCGGCAGGCCAGAGGCGGCGGACAGTAGCGGCAGTCTGGTCGAACAGCGTGGCAATCGCGGCGAACGCCGCGGGGTCGGGCTCGACATGGCCGCGCGGCGGCCGCATCACGATCGGCTCGAACCCCGCCTCGCCGCATTCGGCGCCGCTGGTATCGTTGACCAGCACGGTCGCATGGCGCAGCGTCGCCCACGACGCCAGCCCGGTCTGCACCCGCTTGGCCTGCCAAAGCTCGCCGGGAATAGCATCCGACGCGGCCCACTGGACGGCCAGCGCGTCGAGCCAGCGGGCGTAGAGCGTGTCGCGGGGTACGGACCGGTCCGCTGCGACCCGGGCCGCCAGTTCCTTCAGCCGCGGGCCGAGATCGGGGTACTTCGCCAGTTCGCCGCTTTCCGCCAGCAAGGCCGTCGCAAGCGGGCTGCCCAGCGCGGCGGCGACGTCGAGGCCGGTGGGAATCATCCGGTTGCCGGCGGGGCCGGTCATCGGCTGGTCGGGGTGGTGCAGCGTATTGTCGAAGATCTCGTTGTCCCAGCCCCAGGACAACGGGAACAGCTGCGCCTCGCTCTTCGGGCGGCGGACATAGCCGACCGGGGCCGGGCCGTCGGCCCAGGCGGACGGCGCCCGCGATCCGGCGATGAAGGCGCGATAGGCGGCAAGCCACTGACTGGCCTGGCGCCCGACCGAAGGCGGCAGCCCACGCAGCAGCGCCACGTCCGGCTGCTGCAGCGGCAGGCGGGCGAGATAGCGCAGCGCCCGGAAATAATTCTGGCCGTCCTTGTCGCGAACGTAGTGGCTGCGCGGGGCGAAATCGGCGTAGTCGATGTCGATCCGCCAGTCGGCCGATGGCGCCGGCCCCGCCGCCGCCATGATCCTTGCCGCTTCGGCGTCGCCGCCGGACTGGCCCGCCAGGACCGCCCTTGCCGCGGCGAAGGCGCGCGCCAGCCGGCTGTCGGGCGCGCTCGCCGCCAGGGCAGCGGCAGCCTCGTCAACCATCGCACGGAAGGCCGGCATCGCCCGCTGGCGCTCCACCGTCATGAAGATGCCCTGATAGGCGGCGGCATAGACTTCCCAGAAGATGTCCGTGGTGACGAGATAGGGCCGGGTCGGCGCGCGCGAATCGGGGCCGCCGCACAGGTAGGATTCGGTATCGTAGAATTGATAGAGCTGGTCGGGCTGTTCGCCAAAGTGGCGCAAGGCACCGCCGTGAGTGGCCAGGAGCCGCCGATCGGCGGGGGTTTCGATGAACATCCAGGCATTGACCACGTCGGCCAGCGGGATCGCGACGGGCTGGTACTGGATATCGCCCGCTGTCGCGACGACAAGGCCCCGGCCGTCCGCGGTGATCCGGGGCGGCAGCGGCAGGGCAGTATCCGGCAGCACCATCCGCTGCCCGGTCTCGTGGCTTTCGCTCAGCGTGACGCCCGCGCGGCCGGGCTGCCAGCGCAGCAGCGTGGCGCCGTTCGGCGCATAGCCGAGCCAGCCGCCGCAAGCGCTGCCGAACGGTTCGGACTTGCCCCAGTTGTCGAGGCTGTAGAACCAGCGGACGAAGCAGCCCCGGCCATCGGCCAGGATCAGCACATGGCCGGCCGGATGAAAGCCGACAGGCCGCATGTCGGCCACGCCCCATGGGGCGGCGGCTTCCTCGACATTGACCGATTCACTCAGGCTGGCATCGACCTGCAGCGGCGGGTCGGCCACCAGGCCGGTCAGCAGATAGGCGACCGAGCCATCCTCGCGCACGCTGCGCACGGCGGTATGGCCGTCGGGCTGGGTTTCCGCAAACATCAGACGATAAGCGGGCTTGTCGCCATAACCGAACGGCCGCGGCGCGGCGACCAGATGGGCTACCGGCCGGCCGTTGGTCCAGACGCGCCGCGGCGGCGCGGTCAGCCGCGCCGGGTCGAAGCCGAGGATGTCGGCGCCGGCCGCCGCAAAGACCGCCGTGCCCTTGGGATGCCAGGCGAGACTGTTCAGCCGCGGCAGCCCCTTCAGCTCGATGATTTGCGGTGCCGCGTCGGACGCGAAGTTCCAGCGCAGCAGTCGCTGGGCCGACGCGCTGTCCTCGCTCAGCACGATCGCCTCCGGCCCCAGCGGCGAGACGGCAATGTCGACGGCGCGCGTGCCTGCCGGCAGGGGCAGTTTGCGGGGCACGGCCGGTGCCGGCGTCACGACGGGCTCGATCTCGTCGAAGATCGATGCCGCCCGGCCCTGACCGGCCATGATCGCGAGCGCCAACAGTGCCCCGATCGCCACGCGCCACGCCGCCATGCCCCACTCCCCCGCGCGCCTCAGCAAACAGCCGGCAAGATCGCATGGCCGGCCCCTGCCGTCCATGGCACTAGGCCAGGACGTTCTTGACGAACCGAACGATGCCGGGGCCGGGATTTTCATAGGCATAGGGCTGGTCGGAGGCAAAAACGGTCGACTGGCCCGCCGCCAGCGTCTCGCACGTGCCCGCCCGGTCGAGGATCAGGCTGCCGTCGACGACCAGGATCATCTCGCGCATGCCTGGGCGGTCGGGCTCGGCCACGTAGCGCTCCCCCGGCGCCAGGGCCCAGTCCCACAATTCGACCATGCCGGCTGCCGTCGACGCGGCGACCAGCCGCGCCTGGCTGGCCGGGGCCTGACCGCGCCAGGCGGTGCCGGCCGGCCGGACCAGTTCGGCGAAGGCCAGGCCCAGCGCCGTCGCCAGCCGGTCGAGCGTGCCGAGCGAGACATTGCCCTCGGCCGCCTCGATCATCGTGATCATCCGGCGGCTGACGCCGGCTCGGGCGGCCAGCGCCGCCTGGCTCAAACCTGCCGCCTGGCGCGCCTCGCGCAGATTGGCCGAGACATGGCGGAGAAGATCGGTCATGGTATGAGCAATATATTGCGCAACATGGATAGCCGACAATGCCGCCGTTCCAGGATTTCGAGCTCGAATACTACCAGTCGCAGCATGAACACAATGTCGAGCTGAACCTCGCCGATTCCAGCGTCAAGTGCCTGGGAACGACCGACTGGCTGGAACCCGACGAGACCGCCGAACTGCTGGCCACCGGCCTGTTCTATCCGCAGGTCAACGGCACCACGGCGCTGCGCCGGCGCATCGCCGATCTCTACCCCGGTGCCGGGCCCGACAATGTGCTGGTCACGGTCGGGGCCTCGCAGGCCAATGCGCTGGTCTGCGCCACGCTGCTCGAACCTAGTGACGAAGTCGTCGTGCTGACCCCGGGCTACCGCCAGGTCTGGGGGCTGGCCCTGAACGCCGGCTGCGTCGTCCGCGACCTGCCGCTCGACCCGCAATCGGGCTGGCGCGTCGATCTCGCCCGGCTCGACGAGATCGTCGGGCCGAAGACCAAGCTGGTCGCGCTGGTCAATCCGAACAATCCGACCGGCTCGATCCTGACCGAGACCGAGATGGACCGCATCGTCGCCGCCTGCGCGCGTGTCGGTGCCTGGCTGCATGCCGACGAGGTTTATCACGGCACCGAAATCGGCGCGGAGGCGCCGATCTCCTTCTGGGGCCGCTACGACCGGCTGATCTGCACCAACAGCCTGTCGAAAGCCTACGGCCTGTCGGGCCTGCGGATCGGCTGGGCGGTGTCGTCGCCCGCGACGATCGAGGCGTTGTGGCGCCGCCATGAATACGGCGTGATCGCGGCTGCCGCCCCGTCGATGACGCTTGCCACCATCGCGCTGGCGCCGACCAAGCGCCAGATGCTGCTGGAACGCCAGCGCGGGCTGTCGCGCGCCGGCCGCGACGTCTTTGCCCAGTGGCTGCCCCGGCAGGGCAATCGCTTCAGCGTACTGCCGTCCCCGGCGACGAGCCTCGCCTTCGTCCGCTACGAACTGCCGATCGGATCCTACGAGATGGCCGAGCGGATCCGGCAGGAAGCATCGGTGCTGGTTGCGCCCGGCGTGTCGATGGGCGCCGAACAGCATCTGCGCATCACGCTGGGCTACGAGCCCGGAAAGGTGGCCGAGGCGCTCGATCGTATCGGCGCCGTGGCGGCCGCCATCGCCAGGGGTTAGCGCAGGATCCAGCCCGCCATGTCGCCGATCATCCGGTCGGCGGCAGACAGGGCCCGGCTCATCAGCAGGGAACCGTGGGTGACGCCGTGCCAATGGACCAGCGTCGCCCCGGGCACCTTGTCGGCCAGCATCAGCGAATCGTCGCGCAACGGGTCGAATTCGGCAGCACCGACGAACATCGGCGGCAGGCCGCGCAGATCGGCCAGCAAGGGCGCGGCCAGCGGATCGCGCGGCGGCCCCTCATGGCCCAGATAATGCGCCCAGTACCAGGCCATAGTCGCCGTGGTCAGCAGGTGCTCGCCACCGCCGAAGGCGCGGTGCGAAGGGCCGTCATGGGGTGCGCCGAAGGCGCCGTAGCCGAGGACCAGGCCCCGTGGCCCCGGGCGGCCGGCGTCGCGCAGCCACAGGGCCGCGGCCAGGGCCAGATTGGCGCCGGCTGAATCACCGGCGATGAAGACCGCCTCGGCCCGGCTGCGTGCCCAGTCGAAGCCCGCCACCGCATCCACGACCGGGCCGGGGAAACGCGTCTCGGGCGCCAGGCGGTAATCCAGGCTTGCCACCCGCAGGCCGGTGGCAAGCGCCAGCCGGCGGCATAGGCCGTCATGGCTGGCGATCGAGCCGACGACCCAGCCGCCGCCATGCAGGAACAGGATCAGCCGGCCGGGATCGGTATCGGCGCGCGGCGTGTAGAGCCGCACCGGCAACCCGGCGGCGATCGTCAGATCGTCGATACCGGCGACGACGGGCGGATCCTGGTTCCAGTGCTGAAAGCCGATATCGGCCATGGCCCTCGCCGCGGCAATGTCGAGCGTCTCGAGCGCCGGCAGTCCGGCCGCCTGCCGCTGCCGCAGGATCCCGGCCATCTGCGGATCGAGACGGCCTGCCGTCATCGTCATTCCCCCGGTATCGGCGCCGCCGGATCGATCAGCCCGGCCCGGCGCATATCCTGCCACAGGGCCTTCGGGATCGGCTGGTCGAACAGCCTGAGATTGGTATCGAGCTCGTCGATCGAACGCATGCCCGGTACCACCGACACGACCGCCGGATGGCTGCCGGCGAACTGGATCGCCGCCGCGGCCAGCGGCACGCCATGGTCGCGGCAGACCGTCTCCAGCGCGCGGGTACGGTCGAGGATATCGGGTCCGGCCGGGCGATAGTCGTAATGGGCGCCCGGCACCGCGCCGGTCGCCAGGATGCCGGAATTGTAGGGGCCGCCGATGACCACACCGACCTCGCGGGCCAGGCACAGCGGCAACAGTTCGATCAGCGCCGACTGGTCCAGCAGCGAATAGCGGCCGGCCAGCATGAAACAGTCGGGGTCGGCGTGGGCGAGCGCGGTCGTGCAGATCTGCCACTCGTTGACGCCGAAGCCGATCGCCCCGACCACGCCGCCGCGGCGCAGCTGGTCGAGCGCCGGATAGGCGCCGTCCATCACTTCGGCGAACCGCCGGTCGAGATCGTCGCCATGCGCGGCGGTGTCGAGGTCGTGGATGTAGACGATATCGAGCCGATCGGTGCCGAGCCGCTTCAGGCTTGCCTCGATCGAGCGCAGCGCGCCATCGCGGCTGTAGTCGCAACGCTTCCGCCGGCCCGGCAGCGCGACATAGGGGCCGTCATCGGCGACGGTCGGGTCATCATCGAGCAGCCAGCCGACCTTGGAGGACAGGACGAATTCGCCGCGCGGACGGCGGGCAAGCGCCCGGCCCATGCGGATTTCGCTTAACCCCGCGCCGTATAACGGCGCGGTGTCGAAATGCCGGATGCCGCGATCGAAGGCGGCATCGACCAGCGCGGTCGCCGCCTCCTCGTCGACGGCCTGGTAGAGATTGCCGAGTGGCGCGCCCCCCATCCCGGTGGCCGTGGGCATCAGGTTGCTGCGTCCGAGGCGGCGACGCTGAACCGATCTGGCGGTCAATGAACTCTCCGTGAAAGAAAACCCGTCGGGCCGATGGCGGCCCGACGGCGGGGTCGTCGTCAGTTCGCCTTCTTGATGTTCCAGTAGACCGGCACGGCGGCGGCTGGAATGTCGGACAGTTTTGTCGACACGCCGCGCACCAGCGACAGTTGGCCGAGCGGCACGTAGGGCACGGTCTCCTCGGCGCGCAGCTGGATCGCCTTGGCGATTTCCTTGCGCTTGCCCAGGTCGGGGGTCATGGCGAATTCGCCACGCAGCTTCTCGATCTGGTCGTCGCAGGGCCAGCCGAACCACGCCTTGTCGCAGTTCGAGCGCAGGCCGAGATGGCCCAGCGGGTCCATCATGTCGGCGCCGGTCGGGGCCGAGATGAACAGCGACCAGCCGCCTTCGTTCATCGCCTTCTTGGAGGTGCGCCGCGCGGTCAGCGTGCCCCAGTCCATCGCTTGCGGCTCGACCTTCAGGCCGATGTCGCGCATCAGCTGTTCGGCAACCGACGAGAAGGTGTTGGTGATGCCGGCCTCGGTGCCGTGCAGGACGACGACCGGCTCGCCCTTGTAGCCGGCCTCCTTCAGCAGCGCGCGGGCCTTGGCAAGGTCCTGCTTCACCCAGCCCGCATCGGTATAGTACGGCGAACCGCACATGTAGAACGACGGGCAATCCTTGTAGAGCTTGGGATCGTCGACATAGGCGGCCAGGAACACCGACTGGTCGACCATGTAGCGGATCGCTTGGCGCACCTTCGGATTGTCGAACGGCGGCTGCAATGAATTCATGCGGAACACGACCTGCGTGGCCAGCGTATCCTGCGGCTGCACCCGGATCTTCGGGTTCCTGGCCACCAGTTCCAGCATGTCCGGCGGCATTTCCTCGAAGATGTCGATCTCGCCGGCCTGCAGCGCGTTCAGGGCGGACTGGGCGTCTGGCATGTAGAGCCATTCGACGCGATCGACCCCGGCCTGCTTGGCACCGGCCATGCCCGAGGTGGCGTCCGCCCGCGGCTTGTAGTCGGGGTTCCTGACGTAGACGACCTTGGAGCCCGGCACCCATTCGTCCTTCTTCATGATGAACGGGCCGGAACCGACCGGATCGGTCAGGGATTCGGTGGCGGGCAGGCGGGCGATGCGCGCCGGCATGATGAACGGCACGTTCGACGACGGTTTGCCTAGCGCGTCCAGTACCAGGCCCCACTGGTTCTTCAGGGTCAGCACCACGGTCTTGTCGTCCGCGGCCTTGATGTCGGCGGTGTTGGCGAACAACTGCTGGCCCAGGCCGTCGCGCTGGCCCCAGCGCTGCAGCGAGGCGACGACGTCGGCCGCGGTCACGGCCGCCCCGTCATGGAACTTCAGCCCGTCGCGCAGCACGAAGGTCCAGGTCAGGCCGTCGGCGCTGGTCTGGAAGCTGTCGACCATCTGGGGTTTGATCGCCAGCGTCTCGTCCATGGCGAACAGGGTGTCGTAGACCATGTAGCCGTGATTGCGCGCCATGTAGTCGGAATTGACGATCGGATCGATCGCCTTCAGATCGCCGAACGGCCGCACGCGCAGCACGCTCGGCTGGGCATGTCCCATCGCCGGCGACAGCAGCAGCCCGGCCGCGAGGGCCAGAGCCATCCCTTTCAGCATCGATCTACGGGTCATCGGTTTCCTCCCCTTATGATTCTTGATCCACGTGATGGCAGGCGACGAGATGGCGGTCGGCCACCTGGCGCAGCGGCGGCGCCGTCGTGGCGCAGATCTCGGTGGCGAACGCGCAGCGGCCGCGGAAACGGCAGCCCGACGGCAAGGCACTGGCCGAGGGCACCTCGCCCTCCAGCAGCGCCCGCTTGCGCCGCCGGCGCGGATCGGGGGCCGGCACGGCATCGAGCAGCGCGCGGGAATAGGGATGCGCGGCCGCGGCGAAGAAGCGCTCGCGCGGCGCGATCTCGACCAGCACGCCGAGATACATCACCGCGACGGTGGTGGCGATGTAGTCGACCACGCCGAGATCGTGGCTGATGAACAGGTAGGACAGGCCGAAGTCGCGCTGCAGGTCGGCCAGCAGGTTGAGGATCTGGGCCTGGACCGAGACGTCGAGGGCCGAGACCGGCTCGTCGGCCACGACCAGCGACGGGCGCAAGGCCAGCGCCCGGGCAATGCCGAGGCGCTGGCGCTGGCCGCCGGAGAACTGGTGGGGAAAGCGGTCGCGCTGATGCCGGGCCAGGCCGACGCGGTCGAACAGCTCGTCGATCGCCCGCGGGTCCGCCCCGCCGTAGTTGACCAGCGGCTCGGCCACGATCTCGGCGGCGGTCAGCCGCGGGTTCAGCGAGGCGAAGGGATCCTGGAACACCATCTGGATCCGGCGGCGCGCGGCGTGCAGTTCCTCGCCCTGCAGCGCGGTCAGGTCCTCGCCGTCGAGCAGCACGCGGCCCGCCGTCGGCTCGATCAGCCGCAGCAACAGCTTGGCGACGGTCGACTTGCCGCAGCCGCTTTCGCCGACCAGGGCCAGCGTCTCGCCACGCGGCACGGCGAACGAGATGCCGTCGACGGCACGCACCACGCCCCTGGCGCGCCCGAACCACCCGCCGGTAAACGGGTAATGCTTGACCAGACCGTCGACTTCGAGCACCGCGGTCATAGCGCCCGCCAGCAGGCCGCGGCATGGGCCGCATGATCGAAGCGCAAAGGCGGCTGGCGCCGGCAATCCTCGGCCGCCGCCTCGCAACGCGGGGCGAAGGCGCAGCCCTCGGGCATCGCGAACGGCGACGGCACGGTGCCGGCGATCTCCTGCAGCCGGCCCTGCGCGCCCTCGGCGCGATGGCGGGCCAAGCGCGGCACCGAGCGCATCAGGCCACGGGTATAGGGATGGCGCGGATCGTCGAAGATGTCGGCGACCCGTCCCTCCTCGACCGCCCGGCCGGCATAGAGCACGACGACGCGGTCGGCGAATTCGGCGACCACGCCGAGATCGTGGGTGATCATCATCACGGCGGTGCCGGTTTCCGTCCGGATTTCGTCGAGCAGCGCCAGGATCTGGGCCTGGATGGTGACGTCGAGCGCGGTGGTCGGCTCGTCGGCGATCAGCAATTGCGGGTCACAGGCCAGGGCCATCGCGATCATCACCCGCTGACGCTGGCCGCCCGACAGTTGATGGGGATATTGCCTGAGGCGACGGCGGGCATCGGGAATGCGCACGCGTTCGAGCAGGCGCAGGGCCTGGCCCTCCGCCTCGTGCCGGGTGAGCCCGCGATGCAGTTCCAGCACCTCGGCGATCTGGCGGCCGATGGTGAGCACCGGGTTCAGGCTGGTCATCGGTTCCTGGAAGATCATCGCGATGCGGTTGCCACGGATCGCGCGCATCGCCGGCTCGTCCAGCGCGGCAAGATCGGTGCCGTCGAACAGCACCCGCCCGGCGGCAATGCGCGCCAGCTTCTTCGGCAGCAGCCGCATGATCGACAGGGCCGTGATGCTCTTGCCGCAGCCGCTTTCGCCGACCAGGCACAGGGCCTCGCCGCGATCGAGGCCGAGCGACAGGTCGCGCACCACCGGCATCGGGCCAGCGGGCGTGTCGAAGACGACCGAGAGAGTCTCGACGGTCAGCAGGCGCCCGCCGCTCATTTGTGACCCCTGGCGGCAAGCCGCGGGTCGAGCAGGTCGCGCAAGGCATCGCCGACGAGGTTGACGGTCAGCACCAGGAAGGCCAGGAACACGCCGGGGAAGGCGGCGATCCAGGGCGCGCGCTGAAGGTACTGCCGCCCCTCGGCCATCATGTTGCCCCAGCTCGGCACCTCGGGCGGCGTGCCGGCCCCCAGGAACGACAGCACGGCCTCGACGATCATCGCGGCCGCAAAGACATAGGTCGCCTGCACCAGGATCGGGGCCATCGCATTGGGCAGGACATGGCGGCGGAGCAATCGCGGCAGGCGCGTGCCGTTGGTGCGGGCGGCATCGACGTATGGCTGCTCGCGGATCGACAGCACGGCCGAGCGCACCAGGCGGGCCATGCGCGGAATCTCCGGGATCGAGATGGCGATGATGACGTTGACCAGGCTCGAGCCGAACAGCGACATCAACGCGATGGCCAGCAACACGCCGGGGATCGCCATCACCGCATCCATGAAGCGCATGGCGATGCCGTCCATCCGCCGCAGGAAACCCGACATCAGCCCGATGACCACACCGAGCATCGTGGTCAGGCCGGCGACCAGCACGCCGACGGCCAGCGACACGCGGGTGCCGTGCAGGGTGCGCGACAGGATCGAGCGGCCGAGATGGTCGGTGCCGAACCAGAAATCGGCACCGGGCGGGCGCAGGCGGTAGATCGGGTTGATCGCCTTCGGATCGGGCAGCAGCAGCGGTGCCAGCACGGCGATGCCGACCATCGCCACCAGCACGACCAGCCCGAACAGGATGACCTTCTGGCGACCGAGGAAAGCGAGAAGGCGCGAGGGTCGGCCGGCGGCGATGCGTTCGGTGCGCACGATCGTCATCGCGTCAGTACCGGATCCGCGGGTCGAACAGCAGGTAGCTGAGATCGACCAGCAGGTTGATGACGACGTAGATGCAGGCGAACAGCAGGATCAGCCCCTGCACGACAGGATAATCGCGGCGCAGGATCGCATCCGCGGTGAGCCGGCCCAGGCCGGGTATGTTGAACACCGTCTCGGTGACCACGACCCCGCCCAGCAGCGCGGCGACGCCGACGCCGATCACGGTGACGATCGCGACCGCCGTGTTCTTCAGGGCATGCCGCATCAGCACCGGCCGCGGTCCCAGGCCCTTGGCATGCGCCGTGCGCATGTAATCCTCGGCCAGGACCTCCAGCATGCTGGCGCGGGTGACGCGGGCGAGCAGCGCGGCGTAGAGCAAGGCCAGCGTGATTGCCGGCAGGGTCAGGCTGCGCAACGCGGCCCCCCAGCCCTCGGCCACCGGCACGTAGCCCTGGGTCGGAAACCAGCCCAGAGTCAGCGCGAATACATAGACCAGCAGGAAGCCGACGACGAAGACCGGCGTGGAGAACCCCATCACCGCGAAGCCCATGACCACGCGATCAAGCCAGCCGCCGGCGCGATAGGCGGCAACGACACCCAGCGGGATGGCGAAGGCGATCGACAGGATGACAGTGTAGAGCGACAGCAGCAACGTCGGCTCGATCCGCTGGCCGATAAGTGTCGTGACCGGCAGTTGCGAAAAGATCGAGACGCCGAGATCCCCGCGGGCCAGCCGGGCGAACCAGCCGGCAAGCTGCTCCAGGATCGATCGGTCGAGGCCAAGCTGGTGGCGGATGGCTTCGATCTGCTGCGTCGTCGCATAGTCGCCCGCGATCAGCACCGCCGGATCGCCCGGCGTCAGTTGCAGCAGCAGGAACACCAGCACGGCGACGAACAGCAGCACCGGCACGGTGGCCAGGATGCGCCGCAACAGATAGCCGATCATGCGGCGCCCCGATTGAGCGGTTGCCATGCGGTCTGCACTGGTTTCCTCCCTGTCGTCCGCATTTTTGAAACGTTTCAATAGTGATGACACAATCCCGTTGGCCGCACAAGCCATACGATCGAAGCGATGAGGTTCGCTTGTCAGTGGCGGCGGGCTCTGGCATAAGCGACGGATCGCTTAAACGTTTCAAGCAGCGATATCGGACCCAACGAGATCGAGGTGGCCGGGCATGGCTGACGAACTGATCCGGCTGTCGGCCGTCGCGGTGCGCGCGCTGTTGCGGCGGGGCGAGGTCACGCCGGGCGACCTCGTCGAGGCGGCGATTGACCGGATCGAGGCAATCGACGGCACGCTGAACGCCCTGCCGACCCGCTGCTTCGACCGCGCCCGCACCCAGGCCGCCACCCTGGCCCTGCGGGAAACCATGCTCGGCGGCTTGCCCCTGGTGATCAAGGACAACAACGAGGTCGGCGGCGTGCGGTCGACCGGGGGCACGCCGATCTTTGCCGACCGGGTGCCGGCACAGTCGGACCGCACCGTCGCGCTGATCGAGGCGCGCGGCGGCATCACCCTGGCCAAATCGAACCTCTCCGAACTTGGCGGCGCCAACACGACCAATGCGGTGTTCGGCGCCACGCGCAACCCATGGAATCTCGCGCTGACCTGCGGCGGGTCCTCAGGCGGCTCAGCGGTGGCGCTGGCGACCGGCCAGGCCTGGCTTGCCCATGGCAACGATCTCGGCGGGTCGCTGCGCATCCCGGCCAGTTTCTGCGGCGTCCTGGGCCTGCGCCCGGGACCGGGGCGCATTCCACGCCGGGCACTGGTCAACCCGTTCGACACGCTGTTCGTCGACGGCCCGATGGCGCGCGACGTGGCCGACCTCGCGCTGTTCTTCGACGCGATGGTCGGCTTCGATCCCGACGATCCGCTGTCGGCGCCCTCGCCCGACGGCCCGTTCCTGGCCGCGGCGCAAGAGCCGGCCAAGCCCGCGCGTCTCGCCTGGTCAACCGATCTCGGCTGCCTGCCGGTCGCCGACGAGGTGAGGACACTGGGCGAGGCGTTTGCCGGCGCGATGGGCAAGGCGGGCATCGCGGTTCATCACGGCGCACCGGATTTCCGCCGCGCGCTGCCGACCCTGCTGGCGCTGCGCGGCGCCAGCTATCTTGCGACCTGGGAACCCTTCCTGGCCGATCGGCGCCACCTGTTCACAGCGGACGTGCTGAGCGACATCGAGCGCGGCGCCACGCAGTCGCCGTCGGCGCTCGCCGCCGCAGAGCGCTACCGCGCCGATCTCTATCGCCGCGTCATGGCCTTCCTCGACATGCACGAGATCCTGGTGGCGCCGGCGGTGACCACCCTGCCCGGCCCGGTCGAGGTGATGTGGCCGCGCGAGATCGCCGGGCAAAAGCTCGACACCTATGTCGACTGGATCGCGATCACCGCGGTGACCTCGCTGCTGTCCTGTCCGATCCTGTCGCTGCCGGTCGGGTTCTCGGCGGACGGGCTGCCCTTCGGCGTGCAACTGATCGGCAAGCCGCGCAGCGAGGCCAAGCTATTCCGCGCCGCCGCCTGGATCGAACGCCATCTCGGGCTGAAACCCGCGGTGATCGAACCGCGCGGTCAGGTCCCGGTCGGCGGCCAGGCCCGCGGCGTCATCAGCCCGGCGGCCTCGCCGCCATCGACGCTCAGGACGGTGCCGTTGACGTAGCTCGACTGCGGCGACAGCAGCCAGGCCACGACATCGGCCACTTCTTCCGGCGTGCCGAAGCGGCCGGCGGGAATGCGCAGTTCGAGCCGGCCGCGCAGTTCCGGCTGATCCTTCACCTTCTGCATCATCCGCGTATCGATCTGGCCGGGGCAGATCGCGTTGAAGCGGACGTCGGCACCGAATTCGAGCGCCAGCGCCTGGGTCAGGCCGATCAGCGCCGCCTTGCTGGCACAATAGATCGCCAGGCCCTCCTCGCCCATCTTGCCGGCGATCGACGCGACGTTGACGACGGCACCGCGCCCGGCGATCAGCCCGGCCAACGCATGGCGGATGAAGAGGAAGGCGCTGCGGGCGTTGACATCCATCAGCACGTCCCAATCCTCGACCTCGGCCGCGGCGAACGACACGCGCCGGCCCATGCCCGCATTGTTGACCAGACCGGCGAGCCTGCCGCCGCCGATCTCGAGCGCGGCATCGACGACGCGGCGACAATCATCGGGGTTGGCGACGTCGCCGGCGACGAAGACGGCGCCGGGATTGGCAGACGCCACCGCCGCGCCGGCCGCCGCGTCGCGGCCGGTCAGCACGACACGATGGCCGGCCCGGACCAGCGCCTCTACCGAAGCCCTGCCGATGCCGTGGGTGCCGCCGGTGACGATGATGGTCATTGCCTGTTCCTCTTGGAGATACGGGGGCGAAGGGATCTTCGCGGAGTACAGCCAAATACCGGGGCGGGCAAGGCCACGGCCACACAGCGCGACGGTCATCGGCCCTGCGACATTCCGCCGCCGGTGATTGCCCGGGCCGCCCGTGGCATCTAGTTCAGCGATGCAACGCCATCAGCAGGTACCAGCAATGACCATCCCCGTGATTTCCGAGCGCCGCATCGAAGTGACCCAGGCCATCCGGGACGAGACCGGCATCGACGAGGCGATGATCGAAAGGCTGGTCTACGGCTTCTACGACCGGGTACGTGCCGACGACATGCTCGGCCCCGTGTTCGCCGAGCGGATCGCCGACTGGGGCCCGCATCTCGGGCGGATGGTGCAGTTCTGGTCGTCGGTGGCGCTGATGACCGGTGCCTATCATGGCCAGCCGATGCGCGTGCATCTGCCGCTGCCGATCGACGGCCGCTTCTTCGATCGCTGGCTGCAGCTGTTCGAGCAGACCGCCGACGAGCTTTGTCCGCCGGCCGCGGCCCGGCATTTCGTCGAGCGCGCCCGGCGCATCGCCGAGAGCCTGGAACTCGGCATCGCCACCGCGCAGGGCGTGCGTCTCGCCCGTGGTCAGCGCTATCTGCGCGAGGAAGCCTGAGGCTTTTTCGGGGGCAGGCTGGCGGCGACCGCCAGCCCGCGTGCGACCCAGCGCTCGAGGGCCGCAGGCGTCGCGACGCCGGGCGGATCGACCAGCACGAACCCGGCGGTGCGCCGGCCGCCCATTTCGAGCGGCCTGACATGCGGATCGTCAGGGAACGCATCCCTGCCGATCCGCACCATCAGCGCCGCGCCGACCACACCGCAGGCCATGTGGTCGCCGGCCATGAAGCACAAGCCGCCCATCATCCGGCGCTCGACGACCGGCCCGTGCAGCAGCGCGCGCACCCGCCCGGCCAATCGCTCGTCATACGCCATGCTCAGCTCCTCATCAGTTCGGCCAGGCGGGCCAGGCTGGTCTCCCAGCCCTTCCACGTGGCCTCGCAGATCGGCGCAACGTTGAGGCCGGCGTGGTGCAGGGTCAACCGCGTGCCCTGCCCCGCCGGTTCGAGGTCGTAGGTGACGGTCGAGACGCCACCCGGCGCGCCGACGACGGTCCAGGTGTGGGCAAGGCGGCGCGGCGCCTCGATCGCGATGAACGCGCCGGCCATGCGATAGGGCCCCGTCTGGCCGATGCCGGTGGTTTCCCACAGCCCGCCGACGCGGACATCGCCGGTCCAGGTCCGGGTATCGAACACGCCCGGCCGCACCCACCAGTCGCAGATCTCGGCCGAGGTCAGCGCCCTGAAGACCCGCTCCGGCAGTGCCGCGAGCGCCACCCGCGCCTCGACCTCTCCGCGCGCCAGATCCGCCGAGGCGGCGACGATGCTTTCCATCCGGGAACCCCTTGTTTCGTGACGTCGGGGCAGACTAGGGTTGATAGTACGAAATCGTAAATACGGACAAAAAGGATAGTATGCGATGACGGCGATGGAGACCTGTTCCGGCCCGGCGGTCTCGCACCTGACCGGCCTCGACATGCGCCATATCCGGCTTTGCCCGGCAATCGCTTTCAACCAGATCGTCGGCGGCCGCTACAAGCTGCATATCCTCTGCGTGCTGCATCGCGGGCCGGCACGGTTCGGGGAAATCGGCCGTTCGCTGCTGCATGGCGGCCTGGGCAAGCCGATCACGCCGCGCATCCTCAGCCGCGAACTGAAGGAACTCGAGGAGCGCGGGCTGGTCAGCCGGCATGCCTATCCCGTGGTGCCCAAGAAGGTCGAATACCGCCTCGCCGCCCAGGGCGAGGCATTGCTGCCGATCCTGGCCGCGATCGTGCGCTGGGGCGCCACCGGCGCGCATGAGCAGATCCTGAAGGTGGCCTGAGCCTCCTCGCCCCCGACCGGTGCGACTGGCCTATTGCCGTGCCAGCGAGGCGGCGGCCGCCCGCCGGAAATCCTCGGCCACTAGGTCGACCTCGCCGGCACGATCCGGCCGCGAACCCACGAACGTCGCCAAGTAAAGATAACCGTTCCCATCCTTGAACAGGACGAAGTCGCGCCGCGACCTCCTGCCGTCGACGGTGCAGTCGATGTAGATGCCGATGAACCCGTCGCTTCGGCCGCCACGCGTGGCGGAATAGTCGCCGTCGCAGGCATCGGTCGCACGCTCGACCACCTCCCAGGCGAGGTCCGGCACGGATGCGGGGTTCGGCGCGAAGACTTCGAGCCGCCCGACCATGCCGATCGCACGGTTCTGCCAACCGGCGATGGCGTCCTTGACGAACGGCTGCAACCCCGGATCTGCTCGACCCTCGGCAGTCAGCAGCGCGGCGCGCGGCATCGCCCCGTCGGCGGCGAGGCGCTCGACCCAGCGCAGCGCCCGCGCCTGTGCCGCACCGATATCCGGCGCGCGCGACGCCGCCGGCACCGGGGCCGGCAGGATGCGCACGTCGCGATGACGCTCGACGCAATCGAACAGTGCGGGGACGAACGCGGCAAGGCCGGCAAGATCGAAGCGATGGGTCCGGCCCCGCATCTTCACGTAGAGCGACCTGGCCGCTGCGATCTGGTCGAACCAGAAGATATCGCGCTTCAGCGCCCCGCCTGCCATATCGCTCGCCATCACGGCGACCTGTTCCTGCAGCCCCGGCCTGTCGTCGATCCCGTAGGTCAGCGCAACCAGGCTGCCGGCCAGTTCCCAGCCCGGATGCCTGACCGAAAACTCGCCCGAGCCGTCGGCGAGCAGCACCAGGGCGAGCGACGCCCCTTCTTCATTGGGGGTGGTGAGGCCGCAGGCCGAGAAGACGTCCGTCGCCATGGCGGACAGGAGCCACTTGCCGGCACGTCGTTCCGACAACACCGTCTGGCCACCGGCCGAAGCCGCTTCCGCCCCGAGCAAAAGACCGAACAGAGCCAGGATGATCGCGCGCCGCATGGACTCCCTCCAGAGAACAAACAGGCAACACGCAGCATACGGCCTGCCGGTTCAGTTGTCCATGCGCAAGTCGATTACGCGAAGATCAATCGTCTTCGTCGGCCTCGGTGACGGGCACCAGGAAAACCAGCCAGCCTTCCTCGTCGCCCGACCCGACCTCGCCCTCGTCCTCGGCCTCCTGCCATTCGTCGCGCCAGGTATCGCCCTCTTCGTCGAAGGCTTCGCGCACGAACAGCGGCGTCTCGCCGGTCCAGACCGGCCCACCGATGGTCTCGTAGAGCATCAGGTCGGATTTGAGCGGCTTGGACTCGGCGATCGCCTCGGCGTCGGCCAGGCTCTCCGCCGCCAGCACGGCGACCGGGCGGCCGTCGGCCTCGATGGTGAACAGGTTCATCGGCAGGCCCCTTCGATCAATGGTGCAGGCAGGGGGACTCGAACCCCCACTTCCTTACGGAAAACGGATTTTAAGTCCGCTGCGTCTACCGATTCCGCCATGCCTGCGCGGGGCGGAAACTAGCGGCCCGGCGGGCGGTCTGTCCATTGCTTAAGGCGATCGAGCCGGCGTCACGACCAGCGTATGGCCGCCCGCGGCTTGACCCGGGGGCTGGCGGCACCGATCATTGGCGGCAACGATAATGACAGGAGAGGAAAGCCCATGCCCGCGCTGCTGACCCGACCGTTCGCCGCCCTGGCCCTGGCCGCCGGGCTATGCCTGGCCGCTCTCGCCGTCGACGCCCAGGAACTGCAGCGGGCGATCCCCGAAGAAGTCGGGCTGTCGAGCGAGCGGCTCGGCCGGATCACCGAGCGGCTGAAGGCCGATGTCGACAAGGGCATCATTCCCGGCGCGGTGCTGCTGATCGCCCGTCAGGGCCAGATCGCCTATTTCGAGGCGATCGGCCAGCAGGACCCCGAGGCCAGGATCCCGATGGCGCGGGATTCGATCTTTCGCATCTATTCGATGACCAAGCCGCTGACCTCGGTCGCGATCATGATGCTGGTCGAGGAAGGCCGGCTGACCCTCGACACGCCGCTCGGCCGCATCATTCCGGCCTTCGCCGAGCAGAAGGTCGCCGCCACCCCCGACCCGGTGCCCGCCCGCCGCCCGATCACGATCCAGGATCTGATGCGCCACTCGGCCGGCATCACCTATGGCTTCTTCGGCGAGGGGGCGGCCAAGAAGGCCTATGTCGACGCCAAGATCTTTGCCGGCGACCCGGACAATGCCGAATTCGCCGAGCGTATCGCCAAGCTGCCGCTGGCCTATGAGCCCGGCACCACCTGGGACTACAGCCATTCGACCGACATCCTCGGCCGTGTCGTCGAGGTCGTTTCGGGCAAGAGCCTCTATCAGTTCATGCGCGAACGGCTGCTCGACCCGCTCGGCATGGCCGACACCGCCTTCTACGTCACCGACAGGCAGAAGCAGGGCCGCATCGCCGAACCGTTCAAGACCGACCGCGCCATCGGCGTCGACGTCGACTTCTTCGACCCGCGCGTCGCCGCGAAATGGGAATCGGGCGGCGGCGGGCTGACCGGCACGGCGATCGACTATGCCCGGTTCCTGCAGATGCTGCTGAACGGCGGCGAGTTCAACGACAAGCGGTATCTGAGCCCGGCTGTCATCGACTACATGACGTCCGATCACCTGGGATCGCAGGTCAGGCCCGGCCCCTATTACCTGCCCGGTCCCGGCTATGGCTTCGGTCTCGGCTTTGCCGTGCGTATTGCCGACGGCCAGGCCGCCACCCCCGGCTCGATCGGCGAATACAATTGGGGCGGCGCCGGCGGCACGGCCTTCTGGGTTGATCCCGATCAAGACATGTTCGTGGTTTTCATGATGCAATCACCCAAAATGCGGCTGGTCTATCGCAGCGTCATCCGCAACATGGTCTATGCTGCCATCACCGAGTAGTGAGAAGGGCTTGCGGCACGCAACCCGCCGCACCTATATACGTTGCAACAAACGCTGACGCCCGAACATTACCCAGGGAGCCCCCGCCCATGAGCGGTCTCGATGACCTCAAGAAGGCCAACGAATCGAAGTTCCAGCACGACGCCGACCTGGCCTTCAAGATAGAAGCCCGGCGCAACAAGCTGCTGGGGCTGTGGGTCGCGGAAAAGCTCGGCCTGACCGGTGACGAGGCGGCGGCCTATGCCAAGGAAGTCGTGGTCGCCGATCTGGCCGAAGCCGGCGAGGAAGACGTGATCCGCAAGATCCTGGCCGATGTCCAGGCCCGCAACGTCGACCTGTCGGAGCACCGGATTCGCGCCAAGATGGCGGAACTCGCGCCGATTGCCGATCAGCAGATCCGCTCGGAATAATCCCGCTCGCGGTTCCCCCGCCGACAGGCGCCGCGCCCCGCGCGGCGCCTTTGTCGTGCCAGCTGCGTCGGGGCGCGACCATACGCGCGTTGATCCGCTGCCCCCGGCGCTGCAGGCTGCACCCGACACCTAAACGACGGGATGCGGCGCCATGACACCCAAGGACATCGTCGTCTTCATCGAGGGCACCGACGGGCGCGACGCCCGGCTCGGCTTTGCCGCGGGATTGGCCACGCGCTGGAATGCCCATCTGATCGCGACCTTCGTGGCCGACCAGCTGGCCTTGCACCGCCACGCCGGCTATGCGGTCGGCGGCGGCCTCGCCAGCATGATGGAACTGCATCGGCTGGCGGTGGAAGAAGCCCGGGCCAAGGCCCGCACCGCCTTCGAACGGGTCGTCGCGGGTAGCGGCCTCTCCCATGAATGGCGGGTCTCGGACGGCGAGAGCGGCGAAGCGCTGATGCTGCACGCCCGCCATGCCGATCTCGCCATTGTCGGCCCGACCTTGCGCGACGAGCAGCCGACGACCGTACTGAGCCTGTCGGAAGACATCGTCTTCGCCTCGGGCCGGCCCTCGCTGCTGCTGCCGCCCGACTGGCCCGAGGGGCGGCTGCCCGGCCGCATCGTGGTCGGCTGGAATGGCAGCCGCGAGGCGGCGCGGGCCGTATCGGATGCGATGCCGTTCCTGTGCGCGGCCGAGGCCGTGCATCTGGTCGTGGTGCCGGAGCCTAAGACCCGCGGCCTGCTGGGTGCCGAACCCGGCGCCGACATTGCGCGGCATCTGGCCCGGCACGGCGTCCGGGTGACGGTGGCGCAACTGGCCGCCGACGATGCCGGCATTGCGTTGCTCGACCATGCCGGCCGGCACGACGCCGACCTGCTGGTCATGGGTGCCTACGGGCGGCCGCGGATCAGCGAATTCATCTTCGGCGGCGCGACACGCCGGATCCTGGCGCAGGCAAAGATCCCGGTCCTGCTGTCGCGCTGACCGGCGGCACGCCGCCGGCCCCCTGGCTTTACCAGGCCCGCGCTCAGCCCGGGCTGCGGCAGACGGCGGTGGCGCGCCCTTTAGCCCCGGGCGTGGCCACCAGGTCGCAGCGGTCCATGCCGGTGGGGACTTCGTGCAGAACCCCGACCTGCGTGCCCTGGTAGATGCAGGAAACGAAGTACGGCCCCGGGCGGGACGCCGACGAGGCAAACTTCCACGTCGTCACCTGGGCGCCGTCGGCGCGGCGCTGGCGCGCCGCGGGCTTGACCGGATCGCGCTTCTCGCCCAGAGCGCCGCGGAAGACCTGGAAATCGACCAGGCGCCGCTCGCTCTTGCCCGGCGTCGCTTCCCAGCCCTGCGGCGCATCGGTCCGTTCGATGACCGTCACCGCCGCCGGGCAGGCCAGCACCTCGGCCCGCGCCGGCAGCGCGGCAGCGACCATGCCTGCGACCAGCATGGCCGCACCCGTCAATCCCCCCCGCATCGGTCAGGCCTTGCGCCGGGCCGGCTTCTTGGCCGCGGGCCTGGCCACGGCCGGCCGGGTCCGGCCGAACACCCGGCGGAAGATCGTGTCGGCGTGCTTGGTGTGATAGCCGAGGTCGAAGAGGTCGGCCAGGCGCTCGGCCGGCAGGATCGCGGTGACCTCGGGCTCGCCCTGCAGCAGGGTCAGGAAGTCGCCGCCCTCGCGCCAGATGCGCATCGCATGGCGCTGGACCATCGCATAGGCATCCTCGCGGCTCATGCCCGCCTGGATCAGCGCCAGCAGCACGCGCTGGGAATGGCACAGCCCGCCCAGGCGATCGAGGTTGCGCCGCATGTTCGCCGGGTAGACCACCAGCTTCTCGACCACGCCGACCAGGCGGTTGAGGGCGAAGTCGAGATGCACGGTGGCATCCGGGCCGATGCCGCGCTCGACCGACGAATGGCTGATGTCCCGCTCATGCCAGAGGGCGACGTTCTCCATCGCCGGCACCACGGCCGAACGCACCAGCCGGGCCAGACCGGTCAGGTTCTCGGTCAGCACCGGGTTGCGCTTGTGCGGCATCGCCGACGAGCCCTTCTGGCCGGGATGGAAATATTCCTCGGCCTCGAGCACTTCCGTCCGCTGCAGGTGGCGGATCTCGACCGCCAGCCGCTCGACCGACGAGGCAATGACGCCCAGCACCGCGAAATACATCGCATGGCGGTCGCGCGGAATGACCTGGGTCGACACCGGCTCGGGCGCGAGGCCGAGCTTTTCGGCGACATGCTCCTCGACGCTCGGATCGATATTGGCGAAGGTGCCGACCGCGCCGGAGATGGCGCAGGTCGCGACCTCGGCCCGCGCCGCGACCAGGCGGGCGCGGCAGCGCTGGAATTCGGCGTGGAAGGTGGCGAGCTTGATGCCGAACGTGGTCGGTTCGGCATGGATGCCGTGGCTGCGCCCGATGCAGACGGTCAGCTTGTGCTCGAAGGCGCGCTTCTCCAGTGCGGCAAGCAGCCGGTCGAGATCGTCGAGCAGGATGTCGGCGGCCCGCACCAGCTGGACGTTGAGGCAGGTATCCAGCACGTCGGACGAGGTCATGCCCTGGTGGACGAAGCGCGCGGACGGGCCGACATGCTCGGCCAGATTGGTCAGGAACGCGATGACGTCGTGCCGGGTCTCGCGCTCGATCTCGTCGATCCGGTCGATCTCCCACTTGCCCTTCTTCCACACTTCCTGGGCTGCCTTCTTCGGCATCAGGCCGAGCTTGACCTGCGCGTCGCAGGCATGGGCCTCGATCTCGAACCAGATGCGGAAACGGGCTTCAGGGCTCCAGATCGCGGCCATTTCCGGCCTGGTGTAACGGGGAATCATCGGGGTCTCGACGTCTCGACGGTTGGGGGAGGCCTTCGCTTATCACGAAAAGCCGGCCGGTTTGAAGAATTCCGGCGTCAAGGCCCCGCGATCTCGGCCAGCGCCATGCGCTTGTAGATCTCGACCAGCCGCCGCCCCTCCTCCGGCCCGACCGATACGGCCAGGCGCATCGTCGCCTCGCCCAGTTGCATCACCAGGAAGGCCGACGCCTCGAGCGCCGCACGGTCGGCAGCCGGCCGCAGGCGCGCCATCACCCCCGCCAGTACCGCGCCGTTGATCCGGCTGTCCTCGCGGTCGAGGTCGCGCAGGGCCGGATCGGCCTGGACCCCGGACCAGATGTCGCGCATCACCGGTTCGGAAAGGAAGATGCCGTAGTAGCTGTCGATCAGCGCGGCAAAGGCGGTGCGAAGCCCGGCGATATCGGTTATGCCCGCCAGCCCGTCGGCGATGCAGGCGCGCCCCTGCGCGTTGTAGCGCTCGGCCAGCGTGCGGATCACCGCCGCCTTGTCGGGAAAGAATTGATAGAGCGAGCCGATCGACACCTGCGCCCGCTCGGCCACCTCGCCCATGCGCAGCGCGTCGGCGCCCTTCTCGGCGATCAGGTCGCGTGCCGCCGCCAGCATCTTCTCGACCCGTTCCCGGCTGCGGGCCTGGCTGGGCGTGCGGCGCAAGGCCTCTGTTTTCGCGGCCAACGGCATGAACGTGATAATCCCTCATATTCTGATTGACGTTCAGAATGTGAGGATCTATCACGTTATCGAAATGAGAGGAACCGTGATGATCTGGACCGGGCTGACCATCGTCACCGCGCTGGGCTCGGCCCTGGTCGCCGGCGTGTTCTACGGCTTTTCGGGTCTTGTCATGCCCGCCCTGGCCCGCCTGACGGCTGCCGAGGGTATCGCGGCGATGCAGGCGATCAATGTCAGCGCGGTCACACCGGGTTTCATGACCGGCTTCCTCGGCACCGCGCTGCTCTGCGCCGCGGTGCTGGTGGCCGGGTGGTTCGGTCGGGCCGACGGCTGGGCCATCGCCGGGGCGCTGCTCTATCTCGTCGGCACGGTCGGCGTGACGATCCTGGCCAACGTGCCGCGCAACGACATGCTTGCGGCGCTCGATCCCATGGCCGCCGATGCGCCGGCGGCGTGGATGGGCTATCTGTCCGGCTGGACGCTGTGGAATCATCTGCGCGGCCTCGCCGGGCTGGCCGCCGCCGCCGCCCTGATCGTTTCGCTGCTGTAAGGAATTCGTCGATGGCCGTGCTGAAGGTGACCCCGCCGCGGGACAGCGCGATCGCCGACTGGTATCGCGGTGCCGATCTCGTCGATGCCTATGCCATCCCCCGCCCTGCCGGCGCGCCGCGCGATGCCGGCGCCATTGCCGGCCGGCTGATGGCCCGGCCCCCGGCCTTCTTCCGCGTCCTGCTGAAACTGCGCGATGCGATCATGGCCCGCTTCGGGGTGAAGACGACGGCGGCGCTGCGCCGCGACAGCCGGCCCCGCATCGACTTCTTCCCGGTCATCTCCCGGGCGCCGCACGAGATCGTGCTGGGCGAGGATGACCGCCATCTCGACTTCCGGCTTTCGGTGCTGCTCGGCCCCGACGATCAGGTGATCGCGACGACCGCCGTTCGCTGCCACAACACGCTGGGCCGGGTTTATCTCGCCGCCATCCTGCCGTTCCACGTACTGATCGTGCGCACGCTGTTGCGGCGTCTGGCACAAAGCCGCTGGACGGACGGCGCCGCCAATATTATATAGCGATCGCTATGAATAATTGACGGAACGCCCTCCATGGACCGGTTGGACGTCATGCGGCTTTATGTCAGCGTGGTCGAAAAGGCGAGTTTCTCGCAGGCTGCCCGGGCGCTGGACTTGAGCCAGCCCACGGTCAGCAAGCAGGTCGCGGCACTGGAAACCCGCCTGGGCGCTCAACTGCTGCGCCGCACCTCGCGCGGGCTCAGCCTGACCGAGGCCGGGCGCAGCTACTACGAATCCTCGATCCACCTGCTCGACGAATTCGCCGCGGCCGAAGCCCGCGTCCGCCTGGGCCAGGTAGCCCCGTCCGGGCCGATCCGGCTGGCCACCTCGGCGGTTCTGGGCCGCGCCCAGATCATGCCGCGCCTGCCCGACTTCTTTGCCCGCTATCCCGGCATCACCGTTGAGACCGATCTTTCCGACCGTTTCGTCAACCTGGTCGAGCGCCGGATCGACATCGCCGTGCGCATCGGCCACCTGCCCGATTCCAGCCTGACCGCGCGGCGGATCGGCCGCACCGATGTCGCCGTGCTGGCGACACCAGGCTATCTCGCCCGCCACGGCAGGCCGGAAACGCCCGACGACCTCACGCTGTTTCCCTGCATGGCCTATACCATCGACGGCCAGCCGCGGCCCTGGGAATTCAGCACCCCGGATGGGGTCCAAACCTTCATTCCGCGCGGCCCGGTCCGCAGCGGCGATGCCGAGCACATCCGCGCCGGCGTGCTGGCCGGGATCGGGCTGGCCCAGTTGCCAACCTGGCTGTTCGCCGAGGAACTGGCCGCCGGGACAGTCGTGCCGGTGCTGGAGGACTTCGCCCCGCCGCCCTACCCGATCAGCGCGGTAACGCCGGGCGGGCGGCTGCAGCCGGGCCGGGTCCGTGCCTTTGCGGACTTCCTCGCCGAGGCCTTCGCCGCCGACCCGGACGTGCGGATCCGCTGACCCGCTGCGCCTGCGGTCCGGCCTCGGGCCACGGCATCGTCGTCAGTCGGAACGGCGCGGCAGACCCCGCCGCCGATCCCACGCGATATTCGACCGCCCGGCAAAACGCCGATGGATCGCCATGACGGATATCTGCTAGAGATCCACACCTCAAAGACGGGATTTCTGATGGCGCCCCAGGACAGCCGCGGCCTCGCCCTTTCGACCGTATCCGAGCGCGCGGCGCAGGCCTATCGCGACGGCGTCGACCTGATGATGTCGGCCTGGCCGGGAGCGGCCGAAAGCCTGGAACAGGCCATTGCTGCGGACGATGATTTTGCCCTCGCCCATGCAGCCCTCGCCCGCCTGCACGCCATGCGGATGCAGCCGGCCGAGGCGCGGGGCTGCATCGCCCGGGCCGGCGCGGCCGTGGCGCGCCGGGGCACGGCGCGCGAGCGCAGCCATGTCGCGACGCTGGCGCTGGCGATCGGCGGCCAGGGCGCCAAGGCGCTCGAAAGCGTGCTGGCCCATCTCGACGACTGGCCACGCGACGCGCTGATCCTGGCCCTGCCGCTTGGTGCCTTCGGGCTCTATGCCTTTTCCGGCATGGCCGATCACGACCAGGCCCGCGTCGCCCTGTGCGAACGGGTGGCCGGCGGGTTCGCCGAAGACGACTGGTGGTTCCTGGCCAGTCACGGCTGGTCGCTGGTGGAGAACGGTGCGGTCGAGCGCGGGCGGGCGATGGTCGAGCGTGCGCTGCGCATCCGCGCGGCCAATGCCAACGGCATGCATGCCCTGGCCCATGCGCTATTCGAACAGGGCGCAGGCGCCGAGGCCGACACGGCGCTGGCCGCCTGGCTGCCGGGCTATGACCGCGCCGGCCTGCTGCATGGCCATCTGGCCTGGCACCAGGCGCTGGCCGCCCTCGACCAGGGCGACGCGGACCGGGCGCTGGCGATCTATGGCCAGCACGTGTCCCCGGATGTCTCGCTCGGCGCGCCGCTCAACATCGTCAGCGATGCGGCCTCGCTGCTGTGGCGGCTGCAACTCTACGGGCATGCGGTACCGGCCGCCGACTGGCAGCGGGCAAAAGCCTATGGCATGTCGGCGTATCCCCAGGCCGGCTTTGCCTTTGCCGACGTCCATCTGGGGCTGCTCGATGCGGCCACCGCCGACGGCGCGGCGGCCGCAACCCGCATCGCGGCGCTGGACAGCCTGGTCGCGGAAGGCCGCCTTGCGGCGGGCAGCGTCGTGCCGGCGATCCTGCGCGCGGCGCAGGCCTTCACCGATGGCGACCCCGCCGGCTGCGCCCGGATCCTCGAACCGATGCTGGGCCAGGTCGCCCGCATCGGTGGCAGCGGCGCCCAGCGCGAGATCGTCGAAGACACCCTCATCGTCGCCCTGATGCGCAGCGGCGACACCGCCAAGGCACGCAGCCTGCTCGACCGCCGGCTGCATCGCCGTCCGTCGGCGCGGGATTTATTATGGAGAAAGCAGATTTCAGCATGAGTGCAACGTCCCTCCCCGCCGGTTCCGAGGCCGCGGCGCTGCGCCGGGAGCGCGGCAACGTCCTGCGGCTTGCCGTCGCCCAGGCCCTGGCCGGCGCCAATGCCACCGTCGTCTACGCCACCGGGGCGGTCGTCGGCGAGATGCTGGCGCCGAGCAAGGCGCTGGCCACCCTGCCGATCTCGATCTTCGTCGTCGGCATGGCGCTGTGCACCCTGCCGGCCGGCATCGTCGCGCAACGCTACGGCCGGCGCGCCGCCTTCATGCTGGGGACCGGCTGCGGCGTTCTCACCGGCCTGCTGGCCACGCTCGCCGTCCTCTATGCGACTTTCGCCCTGTTCTGCGCCGCGACCTTCTTCGGCGGGGTCTATGCCGCCGTCGTGCTGTCGTTCCGTTTCGCGGCGGCCGATTGCGCCGCGCCGGCCCGCCGGCCGCGGGCCTTGTCGGCGGTGATGGCAGGCGGGGTCTTCGCCGGGGTCATCGGACCGCAACTCGTCACCCACACGATGGACCTGTGGTCGCCCTATCTCTTTGCCGCGACCTATCTGGCGCAGGCGGCGGTGGCGGCGATTTCGGCGCTCATCCTCGTCGGCGTCAGCTTGCCGAAGCCGACGGCGGCCGAGCGCAGCGGGGGCGGACGCCCGCTCGGGCTGATCGCGCGCCAGCCGCGCTTCATCCTCGCCGTCGTCTGCGGCGTGGTTTCCTACCTCCTGATGAACTTCGTGATGACGGCGGCGCCGCTGGCGATGAAGTTCTGCGGCCTGTCGCAGGAAGCGGCCAATCTGGGTCTGCAATGGCATGTCATCGCCATGTACGGCCCCAGCTTCTTCACCGGCCGGCTGATCACCCGCTTCGGCGCGTCGCGTATCGTCGCCATCGGCCTCGCCCTGACCGGTGCGGCTTCGATCGTCGGGCTGCTCGGCATCGACGTCGCCCATTTCTGGGTGGCGCTGGTCCTGCTCGGCGTCGGCTGGAACTTCGGCTTCGTCGGCGCCTCGGCCATGGTGCTGGAATGCCATCGTCCGGAAGAGAAGGCGCGGGTGCAATCCTTCAACGATTTTGCGGTGTTCGGGACGATGGCGGTGGGCTCGTTCCTGTCCGGCGGCCTCCTGACCGCATTCGGCTGGAACACCGTGCTGTGGCTGTCCTTCGCGCCGCTCGCCATCGCCGTCCTGGCACTGGCCGCCGGGCGCGCCCGACTGGTGAATGCCGCGGCGGAATAGATCCTATGCCCCCGCCCGGCCTGCAATAGCGCGCCGCCCGGGCGCATTTCCAGCGTGGCCGCCGATGGGCGCGGCCTAGCTGGAAGGACTTTTCTGATGTCGAGATTGCAGGACAAGGTCGCCGTCATCACCGGCGGCAGCAGCGGGATCGGCCTGGCGGCGGCGCGCCGGTTCGTCGAGGAAGGCGCCTACGTCTTCATCACCGGCCGGCGCGGCGACGAGCTCGACCGCGCGGCGACGGCGATCGGGCGCAACGTCACCGCGGTCAAGGGCGACGTCGCCGACCTCGACGACATCGACCGGCTGTACCGCGACGTCGCCGCGCACCGGGGCCGTGTCGACGTGCTGTTCGCCAATGCCGGGGTGGTCGAAAACCAGCCGCTCGACACGGTGACACCTGACCATTTCGACCGGCTGTTCGGCATCAATGTCCGCGGCCTGGTCTTCACCGTGCAGAAGGCGCTGCCGCTGATGCAGGCCGGCGGCTCGATCATCCTCAATGCCTCGGTCGCCGGGGTCAAGGCGGTGCCCAACCACGGCGTCTACAGCGCGACAAAGGCCGCGGTCCGCTCGTTTGCGCGGACCTGGACGGCCGAGCTGAGCGGCCGCGGCATTCGCGTGAACAGCCTCAGCCCCGGCGCCACCGAAACCCCGATCATGCGCGGCCTGGCCGGTACGCCGCAGGAGGTCGAGGCGATGAAGGCTTCGTTCACCCAGGTGATTCCGATGGGCCGCCTCGGCCGCCCGGAGGAGCAGGCCGACGCCGCGCTGTTCCTCGCCTCGGCCGAGTCGAGCTACATCACCGGCATCGACCTGCCGGTGGACGGCGGCTTCGCCCAGATCTGACCGTTGGGACGACCCGGTTAGAGCAGGCCGAGCGCGCGGAAGCTGCGCCACTCGTCGCGCCCGATCACCACATGGTCGTGCACGGCGATGCCCAGCGTCTTCAGCGCCTCGGCGACCTGCCGGGTCATCTCGACATCCGCCCGGCTCGGCGTCGGATCGCCCGAGGGGTGGTTGTGCATCAACCGCGCCGTATGCGGTAACCTATTGAATTAATGATAGTTTCTGGTAATTCCCGAGGGGGTGGGGGTATGAGTTTGGGGTCGGTAGATCGTGAAGTTGCGTGACATTCACTTTCGTTCAGCCTCTGTCTCAATGAGTTTATGCGAAGCACGGCAGATCACGAGATTCTTTTTGTCCCAATCCTCGAGTCCAGGCACGGGGTAAAGCACCGACTTGCCGATTTTGATGTATGGCGGACCGACGCGCTGTGCTCGCCAATTGCGAAGGGTGCCGACAGAGATCTGACCGCGGTATCGCTCGGAGACCTCTTCGGTGGTCAGAAATTTCTCTTCGGCCATCTGCACCTCCGTCGTAAATCCAAGACTATGACCCGGGATTTGGTCACCGGTCGCGCATCGAGCGGAAGCCTGCGCATGTCTCCGTCACATTGTGGAGGTGCTCGTCCCGGCTCGTCACGATGGCGCACGAGCAAGATGAGAGTTGATGCGGCTTGTGGGAAGTCGTTGTTGATTGCGATGGGGCCGCAGGATAGGCGAGGTTAGAAATCGGATGGCCATCGTACGAGACATGCCACCCGGACCTCTTGGCCCATCCCGCCTTCACGCCAATCGGTCGGCGCCGATCCGTGATATTGCGCGTCTTGGGGGCGGCCTCGTCAGCCTACCCGGCCGCATTCGAGAAGAGATTGCCTACCGGCGCAGCTTATTTAGACTTATTCGGATCATTATGAGGATAACCAGAGCGAAGGTAGCCAACGTCGCAAATATCGTGGCCTTTCCCGTAATTACCTCGTACCCACATACAATCGAGACGATGACGGACAATGTAGCCAAGGTAATGTAACTTGGAATCGGGCGCTTTATGGCGGCAATAACGACGACGATCATGGTGAAAAGATTTGCAACAAGCGTTATTTGCGTAGCACTCACTGTCGAATCCCTATCGCGATCGCTTTCATCTTGTTGCGCTGGCTTGCTGAGAATGCGCAGGCGCTGAGGGATGAGGCGCTCTTACCTGCTCGCCCGTATCAGACCACTTTAGGCATGCTCATTCTCTTGAAACTCCGGCGAGATTCCCGCGGCGCCAGATTATGCGGCATGACATCGTTATGCCGGCACTCGGTACGTCCAGCTCAAACTTGTCCGGGATGTGGATCGAGGGCTCGACTTCGAGACGGGCGCCGGACTCCGAAACATTTCGCACCATGCAATTGATGACCGAGGATTGCTGATTGAAAATTATTCGGCCTGCGAGGAGTGTGCGCCGGCGCGGAGAGTTGCGGCGATCGTTTGCGGGGACATCCCGCCGACCGCTGGAATTGTTTATCGGATTGCTCATATATCGAGCAGCCTCAAACGTTCAGAGAGCCTATGAACTGTCGAGTGCCACCGTTCATAGGGTTGCATTGATTTCAATTCCTTCCCGCGATTTAGCTAGCCCTCCCGAGGGCACCGAGTCGTATACCGAGGTATATTGTGTGGCTGTATGCGAACCGCCTGCGCGAGAAGAGCGGTCGAGATTGCCGTGCGTGCCAATACCAGGCCTGGAAACCATGATGACCTCGCACAAGATGGCAGCTTTCCGCCTTGCGGCGCCTCATCGAAATGCAAGCTTGAATCCCCAGGCGCGAATGCGATGCGAGGCGCGGAGTGTTGCCTTGGTAAAGCGTGCGTCGACCAAGCGGCGACGGTACAGCCACAGCGTTGCATGACAGAGACGGTCCGCACTCGCCAGCACGACGCCTGCCAGCCAAAGCTGTAATCGGACGGGGCGACGGCCTGCTCGGGCGCGCCGGCCCGTGTTGCCGGAACGTCTTGGTGGCTCGCGGTCGTAGAAATCTGATCCAAGGGAGGACCGCGCCAGTCGCTGGGCGGAATCGAAACCGTCGCGCGCGCACCGTTGTGGAACTGTATTCGGGGTGTTGACCTGAGCTGTACAGAGCGTGCGTAACTGTGGCTCAAAGAACGAAAATAGCGCTTGCCTAGTGCCGGTCGCTAAGTTGCGCGCAATACGGATATAGCTGGTCATAACATGCTCCCAAAGTGCGGGATGCGTCGCCAAATTCAAGGCGCGACTCTGTGTTGCTTTCGGTGTCTGGTCGGTTTTCGTCTAAGTTGGGTCATCGAGACTGAACAGATCGGTGGTTTCGTGGTAGGCAAAGACCTCCGCGTATCGCGCCCATTGCGTCACTGCCTTAAGTGTTCGGCTGGCGTAGCTTTCGGACATGAAGTCTTCGAGCTCGTCGTGAAAACGCCGGGCTTGGGATTTGTGACTTGGGCGATCGTCGAGGACGCGCCGGATGTGTGCGGCCAGGGGCACATAACTGAGAAGCTGCTGCGCAAAGATCTTCTTGCGTTCATCGACATCGGCCAGTGCATAGCGTTTGCCCGCCGGAAGAAGTTTGATGTCCCCACCTACCAATTCGGCGAAGCGGAGCAACTGCAGAACCTCTGCTATCGGAAATAGATCGTCGGTCTCATAGAGGAGACCGCTCGCAAGTTCGGGCAGATCGGCTCGGCCGTTATTGGGTTCTGCATTTATGGCCTCGATCAGACCGGCCAACGCATTCGTCGAAACAACAGGAAGAGCCATCCCTATGCCGGATCCCGGAAAGAGGCCGTCTCGGGGTTGACTGTCGTCGTTCTTTTGCGTCATGCGGACGTAGATCTGTTCGACCAGCGCACGGAAGGTCGGGTCCTGTCGGTTGCGTGGCTGCGGAATCTCCACCTTGATTTCGCCGATGACGCGCCCGGGATTTGAGGAAAAGAGCAAGATGCGGTCACACATCAGCACCGCCTCTTCGATATTGTGGGTGACGATCAGGATCGATTTGATTGGCATGCGCCCTTCGGACCAAAGGTCGAGAAGATCCGTGCGCAGCGTTTCCGCGGTTAGCACGTCAAGGGCAGAGAATGGTTCGTCCATGAGCAGGATGTCCGGATCGACAACCAATGCTCGCGCCAAGCCGACGCGTTGGCGCATGCCGCCCGACAGCTCTTTCGGATAAGCGCTTTCGAAACCGTCCAAGCCGATGAGGTCGATCGCCGCCAACGCGCGCTTGCGTCGGTCAGTCGGGGGCACGTTCTTCGCCTCGAGGCCGACTTCAACGTTCTGTAAGACCGTGAGCCATGGAAAAAGCGCGAAGGTTTGAAATACCATCGAAACGGTGGCGCGCTGTCCGTCTTCGATTTTGGGAAACTCAATGACGCCCTGTGTCGGCGTCACGAGGCCGGCAATGGACCGGAGCAGCGTCGATTTGCCGGAGCCGGATCGGCCGAGCAGCCCGACGATTTCATTCTCTTTGAGGGTGAGATCAACGTCGTCGAGGACCAGCAAATCGGGTCCCCCGGACTTTCCGTAGACCTGGCGGACTTTCTGCACTTCGACTAAATTGCGGCTCTCAATGACAACCATGAACTGATCCTCCTCTTAATCGAACCGCAGCCGGCGCTCGGCGTACCGATAGAGTGGGCGCCAAAGCGTGCGATTGAGGGTGACGACGAAGGCCGACATCACGACGATGCCGACGGCGACCCGCGGCAAGTCGCCAGCAGCGGTCGCGTCGGCGATGAAGGAGCCGAGACCAGTGGCCTGCAGACGTTTGTCGCCCCAGGAAACGGATTCGGCGACGATGCTGGCGTTCCACGACCCGCCTGACGCTGTGAGCGCGCCGGTCACGAAGTAGGGAAAAATGCCGGGCAAGGCGACTTGGCGCCACCATTGCAGGCCGCGCATGTTAAACGTCCGCGCCGCTTCCCTCAGATCGTTAGGAAGTGCGCTAGCTCCAGCAATGACATTGAAGAGAATGTACCATTGCGTGCCCAGAATCATGAGCGGCGAAAGCCAGATGTTCGGATCAAGCCTCAGCCCGATGATGATCACGACCGCGAAGGGAAACAGCACATTGGCCGGGAAGGCGGCCAGGAATTGGGCGACGGGTTGCAGGCGCTCGGACCAGGCCGGGCGTAATCCGATCCAGACGCCTATCGGCACCCAAATGATGCTGGCGATCGCAATGAGGACGGCGACACGAACCAAGGTCGCGAAGCCCAGGCCAACAATTGATATGATGTCCGCCGCTGTCAGGGATGTCGAAATAAAGCGCAGCAGCCAGAGCGATGCGCCGGAGCAGACCACGGCGATGAAACCGATCCAGAGGCCGTCGGGGACACGAATGATGTGTTTGTTGGCGCGGAGCGTTTGACGTCCAGGTGGGGCCGACCAGCTCAGCGCACTCAGGCTTCGGCCAGCCACCAGCAGAAGCTCGATGATCGACGGCAGAAGGCGCGTGCGGCGTGCGAGGTCGTATACCCAGGAGCGCGGTCGTTCACGCGACGCGGTTTGCTCGAATCTGAACTTGTCAGCCCAAGCGACGATTGGTCGGAATATGAGCTGGTCGTAGAGGACGATGACGACGGCCATTGCGAAGACTGCCCAGGCGACAGCGCCGAAATCTTTCCGCTCAATTGCGAGCGCCAACCAGGAGCCGATACCGGGCAATGCGATCGTCGTGTTGCCAACCGCGATCGCTTCCGAGGCGACAACGAAGAACCATCCTCCCGACATCGACATCATGGCGTTCCAGACCAGACCTGGCATGGCGAACGGAAGCTCGAGGCGCACAAATCTGCGCCAGGACGAAAAGCCAAACTGCCGGCTCACCTCGTCGAGATCCTTCGGGACCGTGCGAAGCGACTGGTAGAAGCTGAACGCCATGTTCCAGGCTTGGCTTGTGAAGATCGCAAAAATCGCGGCGCACTCGACCCCAAGCTGGCGCCCAGGAAATAAGTTCATGAAGAACATGACGGTGAACGTCAGAAAGCCGAGCACCGGAACCGACTGTAGAATGTCGAGAGCAGGAACGATGATCAGTTCGGCTTTGCGGCTTTTTGCTGCGAGGGTCGCAACAGTCAGAGTGAATATCAGAGATGCCGCAAGTGCCCCGAACATGCGCAGGGTCGAGAGAAGCGCATATTCAGGAAGGTGCAGGAGCTGAAGGTCGACGGGCGCGGCATTGAGAGCCGTCAGCGGTTGGCGCATTTGGCCAACCCCGACAATGACGAGCAATGCGATGACTACCACAAGGGCGATGGCGGCGAGGTCTGCCCAACTTGGCCCGGCGAGACGAGGCGCCAAGCTCCTATCGAAATGGCGGTGTTTGCCGTCACTCCTGGAAAGAAAGACCATGGCGCCCTCGTGTCAGCCGTGCCGGCCGTCACGAGCGAGCTCTTGTCTAGGCTCGGCGAAACGTCCGTGGCGGCGTAAGCTGTCGACTACCGTCGTTCGGCATCGTTCGGTTTCCTAGAACTGCTCAAGCGAGGATAGACGAGTCCCGCCAAGCAGATTTGCTGTGTCTATAGAGTGCGATCGTTGTTTGCGCTACTTATACCCGGAGGCGTTCTTCGCTCGAAAAGTGTCTGAAGAATATACTCGGGTATATTCGGCGTGGCGCTTTGGCCGTCCGCCGCGCGGATTCGCCGGTGTTCAGCGCATCGTAGTCCAGCCGCTCAATGCAAGAGCAAGAAACGCGACGGCTTCGTGCCAGTAGTTCAGGCGCGCGAGCGTCCAGGCCTCACGACGCACGAGCGCCAGACCAATGCAGATCATGCCCGATAACGCCGTCAAAGCGACGAAGGCGTAACCGAAACCCCATCGCGACGGTATTTGCGCAAGGGCAAAGACGAGAAGTATTGCGAGCTTTAACGCAAAGCGCTTCACGACGTAGCGGATGCTCGGATTGTCAGGTTCTCGTGGCCAAGCCTTGATCTTATGGTTGTTGATCGTCGTTGTTTCGATCCCGTTCAAAAGCCTGGGAGCGAGTCGGCCGCTCGGCCCGAATAGCGAGGTGATCGCCGCTCGGCCGGTCGAGGTGAGTTCAAGCGTATATTGGTGTTCAACAACGAGGCCTTCGCGAGTCAGCTCTTGCTGACCGAGTTTTCGGACGTGAGCGTCGCCAATATAATCGGTGATCTCGTCGTATCTCAGAGTATCGCCGGCGCTCTTGTGGAGCTGTGCGAACACCGCCAGGATCGCTTGGGCCCTATGTCCTAACGTGGCGGTGTGGGGCACGATCTCCGCCCTTTTCTTCTCGGAGGTACGACTCCGATAGAGCGTTGCGACAAATCAGCTCGTCGCACAACTATCCTCGGGTATATCGAGCAGCAGCGATCCGAGCGTGGCTTCTTCTACCGGTGCTCCGCAGGTCCGCTTCTCATCCTTTCCAGTTTCTCTGACATGCGTCCGAGGTCGAGCATGGAATTCGCCTGCATCTTCGTCATGATTTGCCGGCGGCAGACCTTAACGGTGATTTCGCTAAGGTTGAGTGTTGCCGCAATCTGCTTCGTGAGTTGACCCTTTGTAATCAGATCCATCACCTCTCGCTCGCGATTGGACAGCGATTGGTATCGAGCTTCCAATTCGGCATTCATCTCGAGCGCGTTACGGCGCATACGACTTTTCGCCAAGCCGCCGTTGATGGCGTCGAGGAGGTCCTGATCCCTGAACGGCTTTGTCAGGAATTCGATGGCGCCAGCCTTCATGGCGCGGACAGACATCGGAATGTCACCGTGCGCCGTGACAAACACGATCGGAATTTCAGCGTGAGACTTCGCTAACTCGACTTGAAAATCCAGCCCGTTTTCGCCCGGCATGCGGACGTCCAAGACCATGCAGACGGGTGTCTCCGGAATCGACCAGCGCAAGAATTCGGCCGTAGAGGAGAACGCCACGACGTCGAACCCTTCGGATTCACATAGATTGCTAATGGCTTTCCGGACGGACGGATCGTCATCCACGATCGCCACGGTTGATTTCTGAGTGCGGGTGGCTGGAGCGCCGAGGTTCATTGGTTTGCCTCCTGAGTCCCAGGCAGCGTGAAGTGGAAGGTGGCTCCTGAAGGCTCGCCCTTTTCGGCCCAGATGCGGCCATGATGAGCTTCAATGATCGAGCGGCAGATCGAGAGACCGATGCCCATGCCTCCGGTCTTCGTCGAAAAGAATGCATCGAAGATCTGATTGACATCAGTCGTAGTCAGTCCGCCGCCGGTGTCCTCAATGCTGACCTCGACGCCACTCGGCCGTGTCTTGCGGGATTTAATGCGAATTTCTCGGAGGTCTGCTTGCGCAGCACCGATTGCGTCGATGGCGTTGACGATGAGGTTGAGAACGACTTGCTGTAATTGGATTCGGTCACCGAAGACGCTCGGCAGGCCGTTGTTAAGTTCAGCTCGGACCACGATGCGGTTTTCGTTCAACTGAGACTGGATGAGGACAAGCACCTCTTGTATCACCGCGTTGATGTCGACCCATGCGTTTTGGGGTTCAGCGCGTGTGGTCAGGGCTCTAATTCGAGCGATAATCTCACTCGCGCGCCGTGCGTCTTCGACGATGCTTTCGATCGAACTCGTGACCTTCTGCGGATTTGGCGGCTCACTGCGGATCCAGCGTGTGGCGGCATTCGCATTCGTGATGACCGCCGTCAGGGGTTGGTTCAGCTCGTGAGCGATTGAGGCGGAAAGCTCGCCAAGTGTTGTCAGACGAGCCACGTGGGCGAGGTGCGCTTGCGCGCGTTCAGCCGTCTGGCGGGCGGTCTCGGTAGCCAGCGCGAGGTAAGCAGTTGCTGCGATCGCAGTCAGACTGATCGACGTGTTGATGACACCGAGACTGAAGGTGCTCCCGGCGGTTGGAACATAGCTCACGATGGTAAGTACGGCGCTGAGGATGCTGAGCGCGGCACAGCCTAGCGACACGAAGATGACGCCTTGCTTCCGGCAAAAGCGCAGGGACAGGAGGACGACCACGACCTGGAGGCTCGCGGCCGCGATCTCGTAGGGTGTGACCGTGTCGAAAATGAAGATGGCGATGGCGAGTGCTGCCGTGAAGATCGGTAGCATCGGCGAGAAGAGGGCCTGTGGTCGCGGGTCCAGGCGGGAGACAAAGTATGCCCATGGCCGAGCAAAGCGGCGCGCACGGTTCGGGTGTGCGGGCGCGTTCGGCTCGTCAACGCCCTGAGCTTTGGCGTGGGGCGGCATCATTACATCACCTAAGATATGTTCGCAGGACACTGACCAACTCGTCCGCGGCGTTTCGCTTGCTCTGGCTGGGCGCGCGGTTGGGGTCGACCATGTGGGTGCGGATGTGGCCGTTGATAACTTCCGCCATGATTCCGTTGATCGCTCCGCGGGTTGCAGTGACCAGGCGCATGACGTCGTCACAGGCTTCGTCGGCGATGAGAGCCCGCTCTAATGCGTCGACCTGGCCGCGCAAGCGGCGGACACGGTTAAGGAGTCGCTGCTTCTCGGCAACGACGTGCGATCTGCCCATTTCGTATACCCGGGTATAGTTGCAATATACCCCCTTGGGTATATATCAAAACCGTGGCGCTGTGAAGACCGGCAACGATTTCACGCGCCAAGGTCCAGCCTATGGTGGGCTGGATTTTCCATTGGCACAGCAAGGGATCGCTATGAACCCGCGACCTAGCAGTCTGGCCGACGAATGCGACAGTAGACGCTCGACGTCTGCTCTCGTTTCGCTGCAGCTCGGCTACGCTCAGGGCGACGACACGATTGTCGAGGGCCGCGCGATCCACTTCGCGCTGCTTTGATGCGTGCCGCCTCCTGAGCCCAGGCATCAGGAGGCAAAAAATGACCTTCCAGTTTTCCAGTGTGCGTCCGCAAGGCGTCACTTCTCCAGCGAACTGCTCGGTTCTCTCTTTCAAGCGCAGGCGCCCGCGGTTGACAGCCCGTTGGCGACTGACGGCGGGAGGGCGCCTCGAATGCCGGTGGTTTCTGTCACCGGACTGAGCGCGATCGCGTGTCGTGCGCGACAGGTCGACCCGCACGACCGCTCCAACGCAAGAACCCTCAAGTCAACGCCATTTCAAAGGCGGTTAATCATGCTGTCTAACCTCGATACTCCCGTGCGTCACGCTGTACTGGATGAAGCGCATATCGGCGACATCAAAGGCGCGCTCGGCACAATCAAGAAGAACGATACGGGTCCCAGGAACGGTTGGCGTGCTCGTTTGATGACGCTGCTGGCAATCCTTGGACCGGGCCTGATCGTCATGGTCGGTGACAACGATGCCGGCGCCTTCGGCACCTACACGCAGGCGGGCCAGAACTATGGCACCTCGCTGTTGTGGACGCTCATCCTGCTCATTCCCGTCCTGTACGTGAACCAGGAAATGGTTTTGCGGCTCGGCTCGGTGACGGGCGTCGGCCACGCGCGGCTCATTCTCGAACGGTTTGGCAAGTTCTGGGGCGCCTTCAGCGTTGTCGACCTTTTCTTGCTGAATGCTCTGACCATCGTCACCGAGTTCATCGGAATCAGTCTGGCGCTCGAGTACCTCGGGCTTCCGCGAGGCGTAGGCGTCATTGCCGCAGCGGCCGTCATTATCGCCGCGGCTGGGACGGGCAATTTCCGGCGATTCGAAAGATTTTCGCTGTTTCTCGTTTTCGGCAGTCTTCTGTTGGTGCCGGTGCTCGTCTGGGTTCATCCCCCGGTCAGCCAGATCGCCCATGATCTCGTCGTGCCGCAGTTTCCTGAAGGCGGGAAGCTGAGCGAGGTGATGCTCCTGATCATTGCCATTGTCGGGACAACGGTCGCGCCCTGGCAGCTCTTCTTCCAGCAGAGCTATGTGATCGACAAGCGCATCACGACGCGCTTTCTGAGCTACGGGCGCATCGATCTCGTCCTTGGCATTGTGCTGGTCGTCATCGGCGCAGTGGCGATGATGGCGTTCACCGCAGCGACGTTCGCAGGTCGTCCGGAGTTCGGGAATTTCCAGGACGCCGGAGCCGTGGCTGCCGGGCTTGGCGCCTATGTCGGGAAGACGGCTGGCGTCTTCTTCGCCCTTGCGCTGCTCGATGCCAGCGTGATCGGCGCGATGGCGGTCTCGCTGTCGACGGCCTACGCGATAGGCGATGTGCTGTCGCTGCGGCATTCGCTGCATCGCAAGCCCCAGGACGCCAAGGGCTTCTATGCGGTCTATGGCGGCCTCGTTACGTTGGCTGCTGCGCTGGTTTTGACCCCCGGCATGCCGCTCGGCCTGCTGACCAACGCCGTGCAGACTCTGGCCGGCGTGTTGCTACCGAGCGCCACCGTGTTCCTGCTGCTGCTTTGCAACGACAAAGCCGTTCTGGGTCCGTGGATCAATGGGCGGTGGATGAACCTGTTCACCGGCGCCGTCGTCGGTGTCCTCGTGATGCTGTCAATCATCCTGACCGCATCGGTGCTGTATCCAAACATGAGCGAGAGCACGATTCTCGCGATACTCGGGATCGGAGGCGTATTCACGCTCGCCGTCGCTGTCGCCTTCCTCTTCATCCACCGCGAAGAGCCGGCCAGCGCGAAGAACGAGATGGTGCGCGCGACGTACCGCATGCCGCCGCTGGATGAGCTTCCGTCAGCTCGGATGACGCCGATGACTCGTCTCTGGATGCTGGTCTTGCGCGGCTATCTGATCTTGGCCGGCGGGCTTGTCCTCGTGCGGATCGTGCAGCTTTCGCTCATCGGCCGGTGAAGGGGGGAGCATGTGCATACGTCATTCCACATCGCTGCGGCCTCACTCGACGACTGCGGCGTCTGGCCGGCGCCGACCAACAATCTGGGACCGGCTTGTATCGGGTTTCGCCCCGTTTGCCGATCCGGAGCTGTGGTTGCGCGCCTGCACGCTTGCGGCCCTCAGAGAGCGCGACGGCTCTGTTGGGCTGGAGGTCGTGAGCTTATCGGCTCTGTTTGGCGGAGGCAGCCATGATGACCCGCAAGATCCAGCATCGGGAGCGGCCTATCAGCGTTCGGCTGCAGCTCTGGTGGCTCGGGAAAGTGGAGGTCCTTGTTCTCAAACACGTGCCGAAAGGCCCGTTTGCGCGATCCGCTCTCGCATGGGTGGACCAGAGCCACGTGCGAATCCGGCAAAGGCTCGGTCGCAACGAAACCGGCGGGAAGCGCTGATGCGCTCTCCGCGGTCAATCGCGCGCCACTTGGAAGAACGGGCCTGCCTGTTCGGTGCGATCTGGGTTGTGAGGGTCGCGCGCATTCTTGTGCGGGAGGGGTTTCTGAACAGGCGTGGCGCGTTCGCGGCGTTTCGCCTTTCGTCGCGCCTCTCGAGGAGGTCGTGGCGCATTTGGAAGTCCGAGCGAGCCCGCCGTCGAAGCGCAATGTGGGGTGAGTCCAACTGACCTGGCTCGGTCGGCCAGCAGCGAAGTCTACTGAGGAGACGTGCAATGCAAATGAGAAAGCGAGCTGAATTCTTTCATGGCGAAAGAAGCGCATTCGGCAGCCGGTTGGTGACCGAGCGGCGACGGGACATCGTGAAAACGCGGGGACGCTCAAGCGCCGCACTTCGAGTTGCTGTCCGTCTGCGGGTCGGCGGGCTGTTGGCGGCGGTTGCCCATTGGCTCGCCCGCACTGCCTTTCAACTCGCGCGGGAGCGCTTGATTCCCGTTGCGCAAGCAAAGGCGCTTTTGCGCATGGCGGCGCAGGTCAATCGGCAAAGTATCCGCCTGCGGCAGCGTTTTAGAACAGATCGCTGGTGAGCAAACTTTGCGTACCAAATCGAAAGGAATCAACCATGCCCGAACCTCCTAGTTGCTGCGTGAGTGAATACTCACGCAGCCCCCCAACACCCCGAAAATAGAGCGGCCTCACGTCGATCACGAGATGGCTTGCTCGTCCCGTGATCAGTGGAGCTGCTGATGATCTGTGATGAAATTGAAGTTCGCAAGAAGGATGCGCCTGTACGGAATTACGGCCGTGAACCGCGGTTCGGTCGACGCGGTCTGTCGGCGCGCGCCTGCTTCCCCGTTCTGCTGCTTGTCGCCGCGACAGGCGCGGGAAACGCGCACGCCCAGGAGATTCCGGCCGGCGCCGACCGCTTGGGCACGGAACGGCGTCTTGATGTTCGGACCAAAGCGGATCGGCCGCCCAGCGAGGCCGAAATGAAGAGGGTTTATGACTGGACCGGCTTTTATGTCGGTGGTCACTTCGGCTACGGTGGCGGCCGCTTGGGCGATGACTCCCGCCCCAAGCCTGAGCAGGGCGTCTTCCTGCCTCATAGTCCGACCGGCCTCATTGGTGGTTTTCAGGTCGGCTATAACCGGCAACTCGACAATCATCTGGTGCTCGGTGTTGAAGCCGACGCGTCGTTCACGAGCCCGACCGACGAGCCGGCGTTGGCGCCGGCGCCGTTCAATTCTACGGTCGACTACGTAGGCACCGCGCGCGGCCGAGTGGGTTACGCATTTGATCGGTGGATGCCCTATGTCACGGGTGGCTTCGCCTGGGGGCATGGTCATATCGAGGTCAACGACGGCAGCGGTGCGCAACTCGGCCGCTATCAGACGGGCTGGACCGCAGGCCTCGGTGCGGAATTCGCGTTGAGCGGCAATTGGACGGCGAAAGTCGAGTACGACTATGTGAATCTTTCTGCGGCTACTTATGATCTGGGCCGCTTCGATCTGCCGAACGCCCGTCTTGCCCCCGGGCTTTACCTCGCCAAAATCGGGCTGAACTACCACTTCAACGATCTGCCGTGGGCGGCGTCCGGCTCACAGAGCGCGACGCCACGCTTGCCGGATTCGAGTGACTGGAACGTCCATGCGCAAACGACAGTGATTGCGCAGGGATATCCAAGCTTCCGCTCCCCCTATGCGGGTGCGAACAGCTTGCCGGGAGGCGGCGAGGTCCGCGAGACGTGGACGACGACCGCCTTCATCGGCGTCCGGCTGTGGCAGGGCGGCGAGTTCTATTTCAATCCCGAACTGGCGCAGGGATTCGGCCTGAATGGGACATTGGGTCTGGCGGGCTTCCCGAACGGCGAAGCACAAAAGGCTGGAGCCGCATTCCCGAAGATTCGGCCGCAACGCTATTACTTCAAGCAGACCTTTGGCCTCGGCGGCGAACAAGAGGACGTCGCCGACGGTCCCAACCAGCTCGCGGGCAAACGTGATATCGATCGCATCACGGTGATCGTCGGACGCTTTGCCATCGGCGATTTCTTTGACAACAACACCTATGCGCACGATCCTCGCGCCGATTTCATGAACTGGGCGCTGTGGTCGTCCGCGGCTTACGATTTCCCGGCGGATCTCCCCGGATACACGCGCGGCGCAATCGTCGAATTGAATAAGAAGGACTGGGCAGTCCGCGCGGCATTCGTTCAGGTGCCGTCCGAGCCCAACAGCGATGTCTTGAAATTCAACACGGGCGGCGCCGTGGTGGAGTTCGAGCAGCGTTACGCCATCGCGGGCCAGCCTGGAAAACTGCGGCTCGGCGTCTTTGGCACCCAGGGTGTCATGGGCAACTACCGCCAGGCCCTGGCAATCGAGAGCCAGGATTCCACGCAAGACATCAATACGGTGATGGCGAGTATTCGCCACGTGAATCCGAAATACGGCTTCTACGCGAATTTGGAGCAGCAGATTGCGCCTGGGATCGGCGTTTTCGGTCGCGTGAGCTGGAACGATGGGCAAAACGAGACGCTGTCGTTCACCGACATTGACCGAAGCGTGTCAGGCGGCGTTTCGATCAAGGGCAATCCTTGGGGTCGGCCGAACGATACCGTCGGGATCGGTGGGGCCATCAATGGGCTGTCTGCGGCCCATCGCGACTTCCTTGCCGCTGGTGGAAACGGACTCCTGATCGGTGATGGGGCGCTGAACTACAGCACCGAGCGGATTTTCGAAAGCTATTACGCGCTGGCGATCGGGAACGGGCTCACCTTCACCGCCGACTACCAACTGATCGTCAACCCTGCATACAACGCCGACCGCGGTCCGGTGTCGGTCTTTTCTGGCCGTCTTCACGCGGAGTTCTGAGCCATGGACCGCGTGTACTTGCCAGATGACGGGGGATGGTTCTGATGACCGGGACCGTCGTTCTATTCGAACTCGCCGGCTACGTCGGATTGCTCCTTTGGGGCACTCATATGGTGACGACCGGCGTCCAGCGGGGCTTCGGCCATGTCCTTCGGATATGGCTGGAGCACAATCTGACGCGGCGGTGGCGGGCGTTTCTTGCCGGCGTCGGCATTACGGCGCTTCTGCAAAGCAGCACCGCGACGGGTCTCATGGCCTCCGCATTTACGGCGAACGGTCTTATCGGGCTCGGGCCCGCCTTGGTGGTGATGCTGGGCGCCAACGTCGGAACCACGCTGGTTACGCAGGTGCTGTCGTTCGACGCCGGTGTCGTCGGCCCTCCTTTGGTCCTGCTCGGGGTCATGGCTTTCCGCTCGTTCGACGATGATCGGCTGCGCAATGCCGGGCGAATCGCGATCGGGCTGGGACTGATGTTGCTGGCCTTGTCGGGGATGGCGCATGAGTTTGCGCCAATCGAGAACGCGCCTTTGCTGAAAAACGTTCTCGCTGCAATCGGCAACGAGCCTCTCCTTGCGGTGTTGGTGGCAACGCTGCTCACCTGGGCTTGTCATTCCAGCGTGGCGGTCGTGCTTCTTATCGTGTCGCTGACTGCGAGTCAGACCGTTTCGCCGATCGGCGCGCTGGCGTTCGTTGTCGGCGCCAACATCGGCGGCACATTGCCCGCACTCTTTGAGGCGGGTTCACCGGTTGCTCGTCGTCTTCCGCTCGGCAACTGCCTGGTTCGAATCGTGGGCGCGGTCGTGACGCTTCCGTTGCTGGCAATATGCGTGCCGCTTCTCGCCCACATCGATCCTGCGCCGGGGCGGATCGTGGTGAACTTCCACACCGCGTTCAACCTGATCCTTGCAGCGGTGTTTATCGGGCCGTCTCATTGGCTGGCCCGGCTGCTCGTCCGCGTACTTCCCGACCCGCCGGCGCCTGATGATCCCGGAAAACCAATCTACTTGGAGGAGGCAGGATTAGGGGCGGCGACCGTCGCGTTGGCGAATGCCGCGCGCGAGACGCTTCGCATGGGCGACATGGTCGAAGCAATGTTGAAGGGCGCTTCGGAGGTGTTCCAACAAGACGATCCTCGGCGCGCCACCGCGATCAGCCGGATGGATCGGTCTGTCGACCGTCTTGGAGCCGCGATACGCAGCTATCTGGCAGATCTCGGAAATGAGCAGCCGTTGCATGACGATAGCGAAGGCGCCCGGGTCCAGGAGATATTGTCAGCCGTCATCAATCTCGAGCACGTTGGCGATGTCGTCGCCAACAACCTCATCGAATTCGTGGTCAAACGGATCAAGCGGGGGAGGCCGTTTGCGAAGGACGAACGCGATCTCATCGTTTCGATGAATGCCGAAATCCTGGAAAGCCTCCACATGGGGCTTGCAGTGTTTCTGACCCGTGATCCCGCCGAGGCGAACCGGCTCATCTCGCGAAAGAGCGCTCTGCGGCGACTGGAGGCGCGTGCGACCGCGCTCCATGTGCAGTTGCTGCGGGTCGCGGCCACCACGGCGCGAGCGGATGCTGGCGAGGGAGTCGCTCGTGTCGCCGAAGATGGCGGTCAGTTTCTGCGCATTGTCAGAGACCTCCGGCGCGTTCACTCGCACATCGCAGCGCTGGCATATCCGATCCTGAACGGTGCCGGCACCGCTGATGGGACACCGGCGCGAGAAGGAACTGCAGAAGAAGAAGCCAACGAATCCGAGCTGCAAGGCGCGCAATGATAGCGGTGGTCGCGATCAATTTGCAGGATCGTCACGCCGCGGTCTTATGACATGGACCTCGCCGACCTCCAGTTTGTGACGGCGGCGGTGGATGCAGGAAACTTTGCGCGTGCAGCGCTCGTGCTCGGGCTGCATGCGTCGACGATCAGTCGGCGTATCGCACGGCTTGAGGATGAGCTTGGCCTCACCCTCTTCGAGCGCAACCGTGCCGGTGTGCGGCTCACGCCGAGCGGACAGACGGTCATGCGGCACATTAGACGTGTCCTCGCTGAAGTCGATGCCGTGAAGGCCGCAGGTCATCACAACGGCCTTGGCACGACGGGCGAGATTCGTCTGGGCCTACGAATGCCGCCGATCGGAAAGCCTCTGGGGGACTTGTTGCGGTGCTGGCACGGACGATACCCTGGTGTTTCGGTGGTGCAATTCGAGATGCATGAACGGGAGATCGCCGCCGCGCTGGCCGATCGACGACTTGACGCCGCGTTTGTCCCGAGCTTCGCGTTGTGGCCGCATGCGGCGATGCTGCCCATCTATAGTGAGCGGCTGATGGCGGCGCTTCCCGCGAAACATTCCCTGGCGAGGCGTAAGGCGCTTGGTTGGAAGGAATTGTCGGGCGAGACGGTTCTTGTCGAAGGCTGGGGCGAAAGTCAGGCGCAGCGCGAATTCTTCGCCTCGCTTCTTGGCAGGAACGTAGACTTTCAATCGCACGCCGCCAGCAAGCAATATATTCTCGCGTTTGTGGCAGCGGGCTTTGGCGTGACGCTCGCGGCAGAGAGCCAAGCCGAGCTCGGATTTCCTGACGTGGTCTTCAGGCCGATTTCGGAGGCGAACGCATCATTTTGTGTGAATCTCGTGTGGCTTCCTGAATGCGAAGAACCCGTTGTAGGACGGTTTGTCGCGTTTATGCGCGATGAAGCGAAGGATCGCGGGCTGCTTTAGCAGAGGCAGCCTCGGCACGTCATCACGATGTCTTCTGCGACGACGAGGTCCGGCGGGTCTTTCGGAAGGCTCGGTCCGTCGCCATGAAGCGCGCCAGCATCGGTGGAATCAGCTTGGCGGGCTCGATACCGCTCTGGTTGGTCTCGTGGGAGAGCGCTTCGGCATAGGCCTGGAGGTCACGATGAACGGCCGCCGGCAGCTCGGTTTGCTCATCGGGCACCTAGCCTTTGTAGGGTTCGAGGACCAGGTCGTGTGTGACCATGACCCGCACGGGGAAGCCCGGCCGGATTGTGATCGTCGGCTGGATATTGAGGGAGCGGCCTACGATCTGTTCGCCAGCCTGGTTGAAGCTCTGCGACGCGCCCATCCGGATCGCCTGGGCAAGGTTGTTTTCACTATTGCTCGTTCCAGCCTCGGCGCCGACGGACAAGATGGTGGAGAGGATCGCAGCCTTGAACAGCATGCCCCAATGGTTGTCGACCTCGTCCTCAAGCCCGGCATAGCCTTCGGTGTTTCGGCATGATGAGGCGGTTCCAGACGAGCAAGGCGCGCGACTGGCCAAATGCGATCTGCGCATCATACTGGCCGACGAGGCGCGACCCCTGCGGAATCAATAAGGTCTTGCCCGTCGGACTGTCGTAGACGTCCTCGGTCACCTGCGCGGTAACCTGTCCGGGCAGATCGGACCGCAGGCCTGTGATCAGCGATGCCGGAATTACGGCGCCTGCCTGCAATACATAGGGGCTTGCTGGCGGCTGGACGCGATCGGGGCTCGTTGTTCTGCGGTCGATGTTGCCATTGAGGAATGCGAGTTTGTGATCTTGCGACGTGAGATCAGACGATGTGCTCGCCGGCGTCAGTCCCGGCGAGAGAGCCGTTGGAGATGGCGCGATCGGCATGCTCGGCGCGACGACGTTCGTTGTCGCGAAGAGATGACTGGTGCGGGCGGCTTCCATCTCCTGAGCGAGCCGTTGCTCCTCCGGTGTCGGTCCCGGCATTGGCATGCTGGGCGAAGGCGCGCCGGCGTTGAGGATGGGCTTGCCGAGATCGCCGGGCAGCGGCGGTCCAAGCTGTGGCACGGGCTTTGGCAGCCCCGTATAATCGCGCGGCAGGTTCGCGAGACCATCTGGCGTGTTGCGGTTGTTGGTGTTGAAGAGTTCGGCGCCGGTTGTCTGGTGCTGCGGCTTCAAGGCGAAGAGCAGTGCGCCTCCAATGCCAATGGCCGCGGCGGCACCGACGCCAAGCAGGACCTTGCGGGACAGCCGGGTTACCGGCGGTCGCTTGGCGCGCAAGCGCATCTCCTCAGCCGGACGTGCGGCCGCGCTCGGCCCCACGTCATCCCTGGCTTCGTCCGTCACCGCGGCCTCCCATCGGTGCGGACGATGCGCACCAGCTCCTGGTGCTTGCCGCCGAGCTTCAGCTCCGCCGCAGCGAACAGGCGGTCGACGATCATGTGATTGCCGCGGACACGGTAGTTGACGAGCTGGCCGTCGCCTTCCGCGCCGATCACCCAGAGCGGTGGCAACTCACCCTGTGAGATGCCGGTCGGGAATTCGATGAACACCTGCCGGCCGTCATCGAAGGCGCGCAGCGGCCGCCACGGCGGAGTATCGCCCTCGATGCGATAGCGGAAGTTCAGTGCATTGATGTCGACGCCGGTTGCGACGGGGGCAGCGGCCTCGGCGGCCGCATTCTGCTGGCGCAGCGCGATGAGCTGATCCTGCGCATAAGCCCAAGAGACCGACGCCATATACGTCTTGTCGTCGGAATGCAGCTCGAGGTGATAGGTCCGACGGTCTGTATTGATGACAAGGTTGGTGATGAGATCCGCACGGGTGGGCTTCACCAGGATGTGGACACGTTTGGCTGGCCCGGCGCCGCTCTCGGTGTCGCCGATGATCCACCGCACGGTATCTCCGGCAGCGACGGGCCCTGAGCCCGTCAACTGCTCGCCCGGCTCGAGCGCGATGTCGGTGATTTGGCCCGGCGCGGCATAGACCTGATACAGCGCGCCATCGGAAAAGGGGTAGACCTGGATAGCGTTGAGATAGCCTGCCCGTGTCGGCTGGACGCGGGCCGCGCCATTGGCCTGCTCGACGCGAGCATGCGGATCCGCAGGTTCGGGAGCGCGCTTCGTATTCCCGGGCAGCGGCTTGAGTTGTCCGGGCAGCGGCAACGGCTTCGGCACCTCGACGATCTGAATGGGCTTGGGCGGCTCGGCCTGCAGCACCGCGGGCTTCGGCGTGTTGTCGTAGCTGATCTGCGGCGGTTTCCAGGCTGTGGCGCAGGCGCCGAGGGAGACAGACGCAAGTAAGAGCGACGAGATCGCAAGCGGGCGCATCAGCCGAGCTCCTTTGACCAATTGAGGGCGTGGACGTAGACGCCGAGCGGATTCTTCTTCAGCCGATCGGCGTCGGTCGGCATCTGCAGCGCGATGGTGAGGATGGCGCTCCATCGCTCAGTCGAGGCGAGCGCGCCGTCGATGTAATGACGCTCCGTCCATTCGACGCGAAAGCTGGAGTCGGAGGCGCGGATGACGCTCGCGACGTCGACGGAGACCTGGTTCTTGCCGACCTTGGAAAACGGATCGCTCGTCCGCGCATAGTCATTGAGCGCGAGCGCCCCCTTGTCTGTGACGTAGTTGTAGGCGTCGAGCCAGTTCTGACGCAGCACCACGGGGTCGGCGGGGATGCCGCGCACTTCCTGGATGAAGCGCGCCAAGTGCCACGCGATCTGCGGGTCGGTCGGCTGGTAGTCCGCGGTGGCGGGCGCGACGGCCTGGGCCTGGCCGAGCTTGTCAACCTGCACAACCCAAGGCGTGATGGTGCCGCGGGCCGATTGCCAGACCAGGCCGCCGGCGAGCCCACCGCTGAGAACGAGTGCGCCGAAGAAAGCCAGGCGCCAGTTCTTGGCCTGAACGCGCGCGGAGCCAATCCGCTCGTCCCAGACCTGGCCGGCCTTTTGATATGGCGTCTCCGCGTCCGGCGTCTTGCCATAGCGCACGGTCGATCGTCGGAACATGAGCTATTCCCCCTCGGAAAGATCGACCTGATGCCCGCCGCTTGCCCGATCACCGGAGCGGATTGCGTGGTCGGCGGCGGTGACGCCGCGGTTGATGGTCTGGCCGCGCTTCATGCGCTGGGCCCATGCTGGCGGGCTGTCCGACGCGGCGGACGCGCCGGCGGATGACGACGAGCGCGCGCCGCCGCTCATGACGGCACGCTCGCCAGAGGCGAAGCTTTCTTGAAGGCTGCTGGCGGCGCGGCGCAGTGGGCTCATGGCGACTGAGCCGGCAGCTTGGGCGACACCCGCTGCCCCACCCGCGCGATATGCGGCGCTGGCGCCGCCCGCGACCGCGGCTCCCGCGCGCGCCGTCCCGGCGATCGCGCCGCCGGCCGCGGCGACACCCCCGGCGGTCGCCGCAATGCCGGCCGCTCCGATCCCGGCCGCTCCCAATCCTGTCGCGACAGCCGCGCCGGCGCCGAGCTGCGGTCCGCCCGCGATCAGGCCATTGGCGATGCCTGGACCGAAGATCGTGAGGCCAAGGAGCGAGAGCGCTGCGAGGATCAGCGTCAGCGCGTCGGAAATGGTCGGCGGATTGTTGAAGCCGCTGGTGAATTGATTGAAGATCGTGGAGCCGATGCCGATGATGACGGCGAGCACGAGAATCTTGATCCCGCTGGACACCACGTTGCCCAGCACCCGTTCGGCGAGGAAGGCCGTGCGGCCAAAGAGCCCGAACGGCACGAGTACGAAACCGGCCAACGTCGTCAGCTTGAACTCGATCAAACTCACAAAGAGCTGGATCGCCATGACGAAGAAGCTGATGACGACGATCAGCCACGCGACCAGAAGAATGACGATCTGCACCAGATTGGCGAAGACGCTGGTGAAGCCCATCATACCGGAGATGGCGGTGAGGATTGGCTTGCCGGCATCGATCCCGACCTCGGCGATCTTGCCGGGCTGCAGGAGCTGCGCAGCGCTCATCGTGCCGCCACCGGCCTTGATCCCGAGGCCGGCGAAGCTGTTGTAGATGATCTGCGCGAGATTGTTGTAGTTGCCGATGATGAAGGCGAAGAGGCCGATATAGAGCGTCTTGCGGATCAGGCGCGCGAGCACGTCCTCGTCGGGCGCCATCGCCCAGAAGAGCCCCGCCAGCGTGATGTCGATGGCGATGAGGACGCTGGCGAGCCAGCGCACGTCACCTTGAACGAGGCCGAAGCCGGAATCGATATACTGGGTGAAGGTGCCCAGGAAATTGTCGATGACTCCCGTGCCGCCCATGATGCTTACCTGTCGGTGTTCTTGGCTGGAGCCGGAGTCGGGTTCTTCGGTCCGGAGGCCGGCGTATAGGTGAAGAAGCGGCGGCGGTTTTCAGCCCAGGCCGCCTCGCAGGCCGGATCGTCCTTGGCCTGGTCGGCGATGAGCTGACACCGCTTGAGCTCTTCGGCGAGCGAGTCGGGCGTGTGTTTCTCCATCGCACGCGGCTCGAGGCGTGGAGGCGATGTGTGGAAGTGCAGTGCCGCCGCGACGATCGCGATGGCGACAAGCAAAAAGCCGACAGCCCGGCCGACAGCAGGCAGATTGAGAAGCCGGGTTCGCATCAATGGAACATCTGCGCGGAGCCGGCTTGGTAACCAGCGCCGTAGTTGAGGAATGCCTGTGTCTGCGCTTGTGCCTGCGCCTGCGTCTCAAGGGTCCGCGCGGCATCGAGGCTCTGCGCGCGTGCGATCGACGCCATCAGCGCGGTCAGGTCCGCAAGCTGCGTGGTCTGAAGCGCCACGAGCTGATTGCCCGACTGTGCGGCCTGCAGCGCGCCGGTCGCCGACTGGCTGGAGGACACCAAAGCGTTGATCTGCGTCCGCGTGGTGTTGAGATTGCTCACAACGCCGGCTTGCACGCGCATCGTATCTTGGAACCCGGCGAGTGCGTTCTGCCAGCGACTCTTCGCATCCGTGAGAAGCTGCTGCGACGACGTCCCGCTGGAATAGGCCTGCGGATAGGTCTGCGTGAACGACTGGTCGATGCTTGAGACGCTGTAGGCGATGCGCTGCGCCTGCGCGAGGAGCTGCTGGGTCTGGGTGATCTGCTGCTGAAGCTGCGTGAGCGACGAGTACGGCAGGCTTGCGAGATTGCGCGCCTGATTGATCAGCGACGTCGCCTGGTTCTCCAGCATCTGGATTTCATTGTTGACCTGCTGAAGCTCACGCGCGGCGGTCAGGATGTTCTGCGCATAATTGGTCGGATCGAACACGATCCATTGCGCACGCGCCGGTCCGCTGGCGAAGGCCGTAATGGTGAAAGCGGCGGCGCCTGCGATGAGCAAGGCGCGCAAGCGGTGACGGATCATGACGTGGTCTCCTGGTTGTGGGTGAGCATGTCCGCTGCCCAGTCGAGATCCTTTCGACGCAGCCAGGCGGCGGTGAAGCCGCCGCGGCCGTGTTCCGCGAGCAGCTCTTCGATGGCGGTCTGATCGGATTTCGCCGAGGCGGCGGTGAAGGCGAGCGCGACTTCGGACAGCCCGAGTTCGAATAGGCGATTGCCGCGCCGCGACTGGCAGTAATATTCGCGCTTCGGCGTCGCGCGGCTCAGAATCTCAATTTGGCGATCGTTGAGACCGAAGCGCTGGTAGATCGCCGCGATCTGCGGCTCGAGCGCGCGCTCGTTGGGAAGCAGGATGCGGGTCGGGCAGCTCTCGATGATGGCTGGTGCGATCGCACTGCCGTCGATGTCGGCAAGCGACTGCGTGGCAAAGATGACGCTGGCATTTTTTTTCCGAAGCGTCTTCAGCCACTCTCTCAATTGCCCGGCGAAGCCGGGATCGTCGAGGGCGAGCCAACCCTCGTCGACGATGAGCAAGGTGGGTCGGCCGTCGAAGCGATCTTCGATGCGATGGAAGAGATAGGATAGGACGGCTGGAGCCGCGCCCGCGCCGATCAACCCTTCGGTTTCGAAAGCCTGGACTTCGGCTTCGCCGAGCCGCTCCGTTTCCGCGTCGAGCAGTCGTCCCCAGGGGCCTGCCACGGTGTAGGGCTGGATCGCCTGTTTCAGGGCATTTGATTGCAGGAGCACCGAGAGCCCGGTGATGGTGCGCTCCTGGATAGGCGCGGACGCAAGCGAAGTCAGCGCTGACCATAGGTGTTCCTTCAGTTCCGGAGTGACGGTGACGGACTCGCGACCGAGGAGCGCCGCGACCCATTCGGCGGCCCACGCGCGCTCTCCGGGATCATCGACCCGCGCGAGCGGTTGGAGCGCGACGGGCTCGGCGGCGCTGTCGGAGAGCGCTCCGCCGAGATCGTGCCAATCGCCGCCCATCGCGAGCGCCGCCGCCCGGATGCTGCCGCCGAAGTCGAAGGCGAAGACCTGTGCACCGGCATAGCGCCGGAACTGCAAGGCCATCAACGCGAGCAGCACACTCTTGCCGGCGCCCGTCGGGCCGACGATCAAGGTGTGGCCGACATCCCCGACATGTAGGCTGAGGCGGAACGGGGTCGATCCCTCGGTCTTGGCGAAGAGAAGCGGCGGCGCCTGGAAGTGCTCGTCCCGTTCCGGCCCGGCCCAAACCGCCGAAAACGGCATTATGTGCGCGAGGTTGAGCGTGGAGATCGGCGGCTGCCGGACATTGGCGTAGACATGCCCTGGGAGAGACCCAAGCCAGGCTTCGATCGCGTTGACGCCTTCGCGCATGCAGGTGAAGTCGCGGCCCTGAATGGCCTTCTCGACCAGGCGAAGGCGCTCGTCCGCGATCCGCGGATCATCGTCCCAGACGGTAACAGTGGCGGTGACGTAGGCCTCGCCGACGAGGTCGGTGCCAAGTTCTTGCAGAGCGGCGTCGGCATCGAGCGCCTTGTTGGCGGCGTCGGAGTCCATCAGCACCGACGCCTCGTTGGTCATCACCTCCTTGAGGATCGCCATGATGCTCTTGCGCTTGGCGAACCACTGACGGCGGATCTTGCCGAGGAGCTTGGCCGCGTCGGTCTTGTCGAGGCAGATGGCGCGTGTCGCCCAGCGATAGGAAAACGCCAGGCGATTGAGGTCGTCGAGCAGGCCCGGCCAGGTCTGTGATGGAAAGCCCATGATGGTGAGCGTGCGCAGATGTGCGCGGCCGAGCCGTGGTTCGAGGCCACCCGTCAGGTCCTCGTCCACCAGGATGGCGTCGAGGTACATCGGCGTTTCCGGCACGCGCACGCGCTGGCGCCGCGTCGAGATGCAGGAATGCAGGTAGGTCAGGGTCTCGGCGTCATCGAGCCAATCCGATTCCGGCATGAAGCCTTCGAGCAGCGCGAGCACGCGATCGGTGCGGTCGACGAAGCCTTCGAGCGTGGCACGCCAGTCGGCGGCGCCCTGGGCGCGGTTCTCATAGAGCCAAGCTTCCGCGCGGGCCGCGTCATCGGCGGGCGGCAGCCAGAGCAGTGTCAGGAAGTAGCCGCTCTCGAAATGCGCGCCTTCTTCTTCGAATTGGGCTCGACGCTCGGCATCGACCAGCGCCGAAACGGGATCCGGAAATTGAGTTGACGGATACCTGTGCGCCGGCACACGCTGGGCCTCAATGAACACGGCCCAGCCGGAACCAAGGCGACGCAACGCGTTATTGAGACGCGACGTGATGGCCACCAGCTCGGCAGGCGTGGAAGAATCTAAGTCTGGACCGCGAAAGCGTGCGGTGCGCTGGAAGGAGCCATCCTTGTTGAGAACAACGCCCTTGGCGACGAGCGCCGCCCACGGCAGGAAGTCGGCGAGGCTCTGGTTATGGCGACGATACTCGGCAAGGTTCATCATTGGGCGAACCTCACGAGACCATGTGCTGCGGATAACGCAGATGCCGACGCACGACGTCGACGAAGGCGGCGTCACGCTTCGCCGCCCAAACGGCGGCGATGTGACCGACAAGCCAGATGAGGCCGCCGACGATCCAGAGCCGAAGACCGAGCCCGATCGCGGCAGCAAGCGTGCCGTTCACGATCGCCACGGCGCGCGGCGCGCCGCCCAAGAGGATCGGCTCGGTCAACGCTCGGTGAACGGGCGCATAGAAGCCGGCGATGACGCCATCTTGCTCCATCACACCGTCACCCCGCCGCCGAACTGGAAGAAGGTCAGGAAGAAGCTCGACGCTGCGAAGGCGATGCTGAGGCCGAAGACGATCTGAATGAGGCGACGGAAGCCGCCGCTGGTCTCGCCGAAGGCGAGCGTCAGACCGGTGACGATAATGATGATCACCGACACGACCTTGGCCACGGGCCCTTGGATGCTCTCCAGGATCTGGTTGAGCGGCTGCTCCCACGGCATGTTCGATCCGGCCGCATAGGCCGGCGCGGTCGCGAGGGCGACGAAGACGAAGGCGGTTGCCGTGGCGAACGCACGGCGGGCATCCTTGATTAACATCACGGTTCTCCTGCGGGGGTGAGGACGTAGTCGCCGGCGGGCGAGAGGCCCTTCACCGCGGCGAGCTCGGCGAGCCGGCGCGCGGAGCCGCGGCCGGCGAGGACCGCGATGAGGTCGATCGTCTCGGCGATGAGCGCGCGCGGAACGGTGACCACGGCTTCCTGGATGAGCTGTTCGAGCCGGCGCAGTGCGCCGATGGCGGAGCCTGCGTGCAGCGTGCCCACGCCCCCGGGGTGTCCCGTGCCCCAGGCTTTCAGAAGATCGAGCGCCTCTGCCCCGCGAACCTCGCCGATCGGGATGCGGTCGGGCCGCAGGCGCAGCGACGAGCGGACCAGATCAGACAGCGACGCAGCCCCGTCCTTGGTGCGCAGCGCCACGAGGTTCGGCGCGGCGCATTGCAACTCGCGCGTATCCTCGATGAGCACGATGCGGTCGCCGGTCTTGGCGACTTCTGCGAGGATCGCGTTGACCAGCGTCGTCTTGCCGGTGCTCGTCCCGCCGGCGACCAGCACGTTCTTTCGGTCGCGCACGGCCGCGCGGAGCAGCTCGGCCTGGTCGGCCGACATGATGCCGGCCTCGACGTAGTCGCCGAGCGTGTAAACGGCGACGGCCGGCCGCCGGATGGCAAAGCACGGCGCAGCCACCACGGGCGGCACCAGGCCCTCGAACCGCTCCCCGCTTTCCGGCAATTCCGCCGAGACGCGCGGGCTGCCGGCATGCACTTCGACCCCGACATGGTGCGCGACCAGGCGCACGATGCGCTCGGCGTCCGCGGGCGTGACGCGACAGCCGGTGTCTTCAAGACCGCCTGACAGCCGATCGATCCAGAGGCGACCGTCAGGGTTGAGCATCACCTCGACGATGCTGGGATCTTCGAGATAGCCGGAGATCGCCGGACCAAGCGCCGTGCGCAGCATGCGCGCGCCTCGGGCGAATACTTCAGATCGGAGGGAGATCGTCGTCACAAGAGCCCCGCAAATTAGCCTCCTGTGGAGGCGCAGATGTCAGCGGGGTTGAGTAGAAAGAGCCGGAACTGGGACTCCGCAACAACAACAAGGAGGCGGGAGGGCTCTGGGATAGAATGACAAGCGAGAAGGACGATCGCTATTCTGACTGCGTGTCTGCTGAACCCTCCTTTTGCGCTGGCACGTCGCGAATCACCTCGTCAGCTAGTTTGTGACCGCGCGCGAGACGACGGCCGAGCGCTTCGATGTAACCTTCGTAGCGCTCTCGTCCTTTTGTTTGCGCGGCGGCAAGCGCCGTGTCAGGCAGCGGCGGCGTGCTGGTCAGCCAAAACCGGACGAACACCGCGAGCGCTTCATTCGAGATCGTGACGTGGCGCTCGATGCGCTCCATGTCGCGGACCATACGGTCCAGGCGTCGCGCGAGCGCCGCTTCGAGTCGGTCCGCGGCATCGGGCGAAAGATAAGAGGCGAGCGCTGCCTCGACGATCAACGCCTGCGGCACGCGCTTGCGGGCGGCGTAATCGGCGAGCCTTGTAGCCAGGTCGGGTGGAAGCCGAAAGGTGTGCTTCGTGCGCACGGCTACATCTGCATGTCATCGTCCGCGTCGAGCGAGATTTGTCGCGCGCTGCCGAAATTGCGCTGCATGATCCGCTGGCGCTGGGCGTCGTCGTCTGGCTCGTCCTCGACGGGCTCGAATTCCTGCACCGGCTTTCGTGGCTCGGGAACAATCTCCTCGTGGTCCGGAAGTTCGGGTTCGCGCCGGATTCCCGCATTGTCCGGATCGTCCGTCTCTGCGGCGGTTGGCGCTGACGCGATCGCGCCGCTCCAGGTATTCACCTGGGACGTGTTGGGGGCTGGCGGTTGAAGAACAGCGTTTCCGCCCGATGATCTGGGCGGCGGAAGAATCCGCCCGGCGAGCTCGGGGTCTTCGTAATACCGAGCTTTCTTCGCCCGGACGGGCGCACTCCCCGATATCATGACGATCTCGTCGTCGGGCGGGAGTTGCATGATCTCGCCGGGAGTTAACAGCGGCCGCGCGGTTTCTTGCCGGGAGATCATCAGATGTCCAAGCCACGGACTGAGTCGGCTGCCGGCATAGTTTTTCATCGCTCGGATTTCGGTGGCCGTGCCAAGTGCATCCGACACGCGTTTCGCTGTGCGTTCGTCGTTGCTGGCGAACGAGACGCGCACGTGGCAATTGTCCAGGATGGAATTGTTCTGACCGTACGCCTTCTCGATCTGGTTCAGCGACTGCGCGATCAGGAAGGATTTCAATCCATAGCCCGCCATGAACGCCAATGCCGACTCGAAGAAGTCGAGCCTGCCGAGCGCGGGAAACTCATCGAGCATCAGCAGCAGGCGATGTCGCCGCCGCTTGTTCTCTAGCTCTTCGGTTAGCCGTCTTCCGATCTGGTTGAGGATGAGGCGCACGAGCGGTTTCGTGCGGCTGATGTCCGAGGGTGGCACGACGAGATAGAGCGTCACAGGATGCTCAGCCTCGACCAGGTGGCGGATGCGCCAGTCGCAGCGTTGTGTGACCGCCGCGACCACCGGATCTCGATAGAGGCCCAGGAAGGACATCGCGGTCGACAGTACGCCGCTGCGTTCGTTCTCGCTCTTGTTCAACAGCTCTCGCGCGGCGCTGGCGACGACGGGATGGACTCCCTTCTCGCCGAGATGCGGCGTGGTCATCATCGCCCGAAGCGTCTTCTCGATTGGTCGCTTCGGATCGGAGAGGAAATTGGCGACGCCGGCGAGCGTCTTGTCGGGTTCGGCGTAAAGGACATGCAGGATCGTGCCGACCAGAAGCGAGTGGCTGGTCTTCTCCCAATGGTTCCTGCGTTCGAGCGCCCCTTCGGGATCAACCAGCACGTCGGCGATGTTCTGGACGTCTCTGACTTCATACTCGCCGCGCCGGACCTCGAGCAAAGGATTGTAAGCGCTGCTTTGCGGATTGGTCGGATCGAACAGGACCACGCGGCCGAACCGCGCACGCCAGCCGGCGGTGAGCGTCCAGTTCTCCCCCTTGATGTCATGGACGATGCAGCTTCCCGGCCAGGTCAGCAGCGTCGGAACAACAAGACCGACGCCCTTGCCGCTTCGGGTCGGTGCGAAACACAGCACATGCTCGGGTCCATGATGACGGAGGTAGGCTCCGTGCCAGCGGCCGAGCAACACGCCGTCTGGGTGAAGAAGGCCGGCTGCGCGGATCTCGCGTTCCTCGGCCCAGCGAGCCGAACCGTAGGTCGTGGCGCGCTTTACCTCGCGCGCACGCCAGACCGACATGGCGACAGCGACGACGAAGGCAGCGACCCCGCCTGCGCCAGCGATGAAGCCGCCGGTGACGAAAATGTCGTGTGCGTAAGCGTCGAAAGAGAACCACCACCAGAAGAAGGCCGCCGGGAAATAGACCGGCCATCCGAAGAGCGAGAACCAGGGGCTGCCGAGCTGCGGCTGGAAGGCAAGCTGCCACGCCGTCCATTGCGTCGCGGCCCAGACGAAGCCGAGTGTGGTCGAGCACACAACGAAGACTTGCAGCCAGAGTATTTTGGTCGGGTTCATGGCGCCACACCAGCGCTTCCGCGATCGCTTCCTGCAAGCACGAACCGTATGGGATCAAAGGGCCGGACACGCTGGGTCAGAAATCGGATGCACCGCAGGCGCGCCTTCACAGGCCCAGTCCCCGTTTCCGTCCCGGGTCCCAGTCGACTCGTCCGCCCGGCGCCATGACGCCGCGGACTTCGCGGCCGAGGTTCTTTTCCAAAGCCGGACGCCACGGCACGAGTTGGAATCCCAACCCATCATCGATCATGGCGAAGCGCCCCGACGCGAGTGTCACCCGTTCGCGATAAACGCCAGCGACACGCTCGCCTTCAGCGGCCGGGTGGTACGCCAGACCCGTGTCGGCTGATAATCTGGCCGTGGCCTCCTCAAGCTCGCGCCGCTGGAGTGTCGAAAGGAGATCGCGGGCGAAGATCACGCGCTGGCCCTGTCGTCTGGCCAGGCCTTCCTCGACCAGGTAATCAGCGCGGGCATCCATCGCGTCGCGGACTTCGGCGCCGAAGCCGCTGCCGCTGAGCGGTGGGTCTTTCGCAAGAAGCTGACGATCGAGCCAGGTCGCTCCCGATGCCCCGACCTGATCAGAAATGGACAGATCCGACCTGGTCGCGAGCGATAGCCGTCGTCGTCCATCGGGATCGTCATAAGCGCGCACCTCGACGATCGCGCCGGGCGTGGCATCGCCGGTGAATTCGAGGTCTGCAAACCTCAAATGGTGGGTATGGCCATCGACGCCGGCGACGATGACGTAGGCCGTGCCCTTGAGCTCATCATCGAGACCACGCTGGACGAGTCGGCCCAGCACCGGATGGGAAGGCTCGTCGCCATGCAGCGCGAAGCGGCTGACGTCCGGTTCTGATCCGCTTCGGCTCATGGCTTGGTGCATCGTCTTGATGATGTCGCCGCGGATACCGAGCTGGCGCAGCGTTCCGTCGAGGCCGGGCTTGAGGGTCCAGCAGGCCGGGCCAACCGGATCGGCCAAGCCGAGACGTTCGAGCTTGGCCGCCCGTCCGAGCAACAGTCGACGCAGCTCCGGATCCTCGGCGTTCGGACCAGGCCGAAGATCTGCGACGCCGCCGCATTCGTCCGAAATGTCGCGCAGCGCCCGATCGAGACTTGTCCAGCGCTCGGCCTCCACCTCGCGTTGAAGCGCGCTGTGGATTTGCGGTTCAGTGCGCGGACCAAGTTCGAGCGTGATCCGCTCGGCGGCCCGGTCGCGGATTCCTCGGCTGATATAGTCGCGGCTGATCACCAGATCCTGGCCGTCATCGGCGCGGCCGCGGATCAGGAGGTGGACATGGGCATTGTCGGTGTTCCAGTGATCGACGGCGACCCAGTCGAGCTGGGTGCCGAGGTCCCTTTCCATGTCGGCGACCAGCTCGCGCGTGAACGTCTTGAGGTCGCCGATCTCGGCCGCATCCTCTGGAGAGACGATGAAGCGGAAATGGTGGCGATCGTCCTTGCAGCGCTCGGCGAACGCACGCTCGTCGGCTTCGTCTCCGGCCGCATCGAACATCCGCGCCGGCTGACCGTCTTTGGTGACGCCTTCGCGTTTGAGATAGGCGATGTGCTTCGGCAAAGGCGCCGAGCGGAATCGGGGACCCTGGTGGCGGACGACGCGCGCCTTGGTGACGACGCGCCGGGCATTCGAGCGCAGCCGGATCGAGACCGCTCTTCGCGGCCCGCATCACCTCGCCGACGAATGTCTGCGGACGTTTGCCGCCGCGGTTGCCATGCTGGATGCGGCCGGGCCGGATGCGCAGGTCGTCGTCGCGCGTCGTCATCGGGCCGAATCCGGGTGTTCAGGCGTGCGACGGCGGTGCAGACATTGATTTGCTTGGACAAATCGAGGTGAGCGCCAGCAGGGGTAGTCGGTGATATCGGTAAATTGTCCAATACAACTAACCACATAAGCCGCGCCGAAGGCCGGCCTTTTCCCTTGCCGTCCGTTGGTGGGTTTCCTGCGCCGATGTTCCGCTCCCCACAATCCTTCGATCGAGCCGTCCGTCACCTTCGTCGAATGAAAAGCACTCATTGCGATCGCCCTGCAGCCGACAGGGCGACGAAGAGCCCGTCAGACTGTGGAGCAAGCCCCGTCCAATCCTGCGGCGGGCTGACGCTAGCGGCGGTCGACACCCGCGATTGGGCTGCCGTCGATTTGTCGCTGGGCGCGTCGGACCGCTGTTCGGGAAATAGCGACGCTTCCGTCCAGGAGCGCACGATGGATGCGAGCAATGCCGTGTCGTCGTTCGCGCTGCCACCGACGATTGGCGCGAGCCTCGTAAGGTAGGCGCGCGTTTCTGCCGGCAGCGGGCGTCCAGTGGCCAGGTGATCTTCCCAGCGTGCGGGACCGGCGTTGTAGGCCGCGAGGAAGCCGGGAATTCCATAGCGGTCGTGCAGCTCTCGTAGGTAGGCCGCACCAGCCATGATGTTGTCGTGCGCATCGTATGGATTGACGCCGAGACCGTAGCGCCGGCGCAGTGCAGCCCATGTCTCGGGCATGATTTGCATCAGGCCCATCGCACCTTTGGGCGAGATCGCGCGCACGTCGCCGAAGCTTTCTGCGCGCAGGACGGCTCGGATCCATGCAGCCGGAATGCCGAAGCGACGCGAGGCTTCGGCCACGAGCGCATCGAACCGGGTCGCGACGGCAACGCGCGTGATGGGACGTCCGGGCGCGGATTGGGCGCAGGCCGGCATGTAGGGTGCGAACACCCCCGCCGACAGACAAACAGCGATGAATGGGATACTCAGAATCCGAGCGAAGCACGGTTCTGAACGACGGCGTGCCGGTAAGGAGAAAGGGGCACGGAAGGGCCGCCGCGCACGGATGATGACGGTGGAGCGACGCCGCGGCATGTCAATCGTCCTCCTGCGTCCAGAGGGGATCGGCGCGGCCGACAATCGTGGTGCGGGAGAGCAACCCGAAATAGCGGCCGTCAAGGGAGTCTTCGGACTGCCAGTTCATCAGGAAGACCTGGCCCTCGGGGATGCGTTGGCATCCATGCCAGACAGGAAGCGGCCGACCGCGGGTATCGCGCTCGAGAGCCTCCCCCATCGCAACGCCATCGACCGTGATCGTGCGTTGATCCCGGCAGACCATCTGCCCAGGAAGCGCAAGCACGCGTTTCAGCATCGGCACACCCTTGGGGAGATAGCGCCGATCAGCGAGGAATTGTGCGAGTGTGTTCGGCGGCCGGACGACGACCAGCTCGGTGACATGGAGAATGCCGGCCGGTCGAATGGCGTAAAGCCCGATCGGGACACTCTCGCTGGCGTTCCAAATGAACCTGGGCGACATGGGGAAGATTGCGCTGCAGCTCGAGACCAGCAGCACCAGATACGTCGTCATGACGTAGCCAAAGCGCGTCATGACAGCGTGCTCCGCCGTAGGAGCCACGCGCGGTGCTGGTCGCGACTGTACGGGCGCGGCTCGTATCCGGCAGACAGCCGATTGTGGACGTGCCGCCAGTGATCCGGCGCCGCGTCCGCGGCTTCGATGCCAAGCGCCTCGACCGAGTCGATCGCCTTCAGAACACGCTCGACTTTGGGCCAGCCGCTGATGCGCAGCAGGATGTCGCCACCTGGGCGGACGAAGGGAAGCGTCTGGTAGGCAACGCCATGCGTGACCGACTGAACGATGTCGATGCGCGAGATGATCGTGCCGAAGTCGTTCGATGCCCAACGCACGAACGCGAACACATTGCCTGGCGCGAAGGAGAGGACGCGTCGCCTGCGGTCGAGGATCGTCTCACCGCAGTCCCGGCCGAAACGGATCCAGTGTTCGATGCGGCCCTCAAGCCACGTCAGCTCGACACGGGTGAGCAATGGCGCGGCGTCCGGTCTTGGTGCGCGCGCAAGGTCGGGTTCAAATCTCATGACTTGCCTCCATCGGTCTCGGGGAATTCGCGCGCGAGGAGCGTGCGCAGCATGTCGGCGACGGTTTCGCCGCGCTGGAAGGCTGCGATCTTGATGCGGCTACGAAGCGCGGGCGTGATGTCCACGGTCAGACGGGCGGTGTAGAGATCGCTCGCTGGTGGGGCGCCGACGCCGTGATCCGGTGTTCTGATCCAGGCTTCCGCGTCGCGCGGCCGGGACGCAAAGCTGCCGTTCTGGCGGCGCGCGGTCATGGCGCGAGCCTTTCGGTTTCGGCGGCAAACGCGGCGATCTCGCGCGCGGCGGCGCCGCTGCTCTTGTGCTCGAACACGAGCTGGCCGGTGCGTGCGGCGTCAGCGAAGATCACGCGCTGGCTGATGCGGGCAGTGAGCGCTGGCGGATCGTGATCTGCGAGGCTCTGCGCCGTGTCACGCGCGATGATCGTGCGGGCGGGGCAGCGGTTGAGCGCGAAGCGCGCGACGAGCGCGGGGCGAAAGACGCGCGCTTCGGCGATCAGCGCCAGCATCTCGGCCGAGGCCCAGCCATCGAAAGGCGACGGCTGGGCCGGCACGAGGACGGCATCCGCGGCGAGCAGCGCCGAGCGCAGCAAGGCCGCGATGCGCGGCGGCCCGTCGATGACAACGTGGTCGGCATCGCGGGCGAGCTCGGGTGCTTCCCGGTGGAGCGTATCGCGAGCGAGGCCGATGACGCCGAATAAGCGCTCGAAGCGGCGTCGCGCGCGCTGCTCGGACCAGTCGAGCGCCGACCCTTGGGGATCGGCGTCGATCACGGTCACACGCTTTCCCTGACGGGCCCAGTGACCGGCGAGATGCAGGGCGAGCGTGGTCTTACCGACGCCGCCCTTCTGATTGAGGAGCGCGACGATCACGGCGCGTCGCCTTCGGTTTTGCACCGCGCAGACGGATCGCAAACAACAGAATCGTTAGATTCTTCTCTGTTAGAATCTAAGTTAGGCGTTCCGTAAGCGATGGAATCTTCGGCAGAAAACGCGGCTTCCGGTTCCTGATGGCACGGGACCGCGGTTCCCGATGGCACGGGAGCGGCGGTTCCCGATGGCACGAGGGATTCCACAGCTTGTCCACAGCCCCCTGTGGACAACCGAGCGGGAGCAAAGGCGAGAAGTTCGTGTCCGCCGCGATCGTGCTCGACGTCGAGGCGGTAGCCGGGAAGCGGCTGCCGGCGCGCGATGTCACGCAGCTCGAAGGCGAAGCGCTTGAACGGCGAAAGGCTCGCCGACTTGTCGTAGAGATGACGGAAATCGAACCGCCAACCCGCGCGCTGTCTGCCGGCGTGCTTGCGCACGATGCGATAAAGCCAGCGCTCAAGACCGCCCGTGAGTTTGAAATATTCACGATCGATGGTCAGCACGAGCGCGTCGTCGAGGATCGCTCTGTAGAACCAGTCGGGCACGATGAGATCGATGCCATCGGCGCGACCATGGGCGTCGGCGCGTTCGGTCCATTCGTTGATCCATGAGAAGCGGTGTGCGCGGCGTTCGCTCGCTTGCCGCAGCGTGGTAGCGACGGTGGTCGATTGCAGACGGTCGAGGGCCGCCTTAAGGCGGTGGTAATCGCGTGCGCTGTCGCCGCGACCGATGAAGGTCAGAATCTCGTAGGGCGTGGCGGCCATGAGGCGCGAAGTGCGCAGGCCGTTGTCGCGCGCCTGGACAATTTGGGAGGCGGCCCAGATCAGGATGTCGGCGTCCCAGATGGTCGCCATGCCATGCTCCGGCACGGCCTCCACGCGGATGGCGATTTCGCCTGTTCGGTAGTCGATCGGCGTGATGCGATGGGTCTTGGCGAGGGAGAAGAACGGATAGGCCATGAGGTCCTGCGCATCGCGTGGTGCAAGATCGCCAGGCAGCGCCCGAAACAGTTCGAGCTGCTCGCGTTCGGATCGTGTGCGGTGGCGCGACGACATCGGGCTGTCAGCGGCGCGGGTGACGGGCTTGCTCAAGTTCCGCCGCCGAGTGGCGGCGTGCCGGTAGAACGACGGCTCTGCCGGGATCGGACGTCGACGCCTTCGCGGCCGCATCGACCCACTCCTGCAGGTCTTCGACGCGATAGACGACACGCCCGCCGAGTTTGGAGTAGCGGGGGCCTGTGCCGTAGATGCGATGCTTTTCAAGCGTGCGGATGGAGAGACCGACGAAACGCGCGGCTTCGGGCGTGCGCAGATAGCGCGGCGGAATGCCGGCGAGGCTGGTGGACATGGGATACCTCCGTGATCGTGCGGGCGGCCGTCGGAGGACGGCGGCTATTGGCGACCACGGTGGCGGAGGGGCCTCGGCCTCAATAGTGCGATGTCGCGGGGTGGTGAGAACGCACCCGGACTGGGGCGAACGTCAGATTCGGCGCCGGTAGGGATAGACGAGAAGCTGCCGGTAGCCGCCTCTCATCAACTTGAATCCGAGGCGCACGAGGCGGCCTGTCTGGTCGCGCAACTCGTGGGAGATCCAGTCGCGTTTCGAGATCGGCGCGGCGTCGAAAAGCCCGGCCGCGATGTCCGGATAGGTCGTCCCGAGGAGGCGCGCATCGAGCGCGCGGAGTGCGAGGATGAAGCGCGCCTGGCGGTCGGCTGTGAGGGCTCCGGGATCAGATCCAGGTCGGCGGCCGTTCAAGGCCCGCCACAGGCGGAGCGCGGCGGCGACACGGATCTCGAAGAGCTGATCGAGCGGCAGGAGGGCAGCGTACGGTCCAGACATATCGAGCCCTTCGATCCGCATATGCGCGCCGGCAAGGTCAACAAAGCCCTCCAGGTCCACTTGCGAGAGAGCGGCGATAAGGCTTGCGGCGATCATGAAGCTAGGATTGACGAGGCCTTCCGCCGCTCTTGTTAGCGTGACAAGACTGGGAAGTACCTTGGCCGTCCATCGAACGTCGCTTGCTGGAAGCTCCGGCAATCCGTCTTCGAAATCGAACCCCCCAGCGTTCTGCGAACGCATCGGCGTCACTGACCTCAAGCGGCCGGCCGCGCGCCTTGCGCGCCAGCCGCGCGTGGTCTGCGCGGAACTCGGGGTTACGGCGAAGAAATTCGAATGCGAAGGCCGGCGCGTCGAGCGACCGCAGCTCTTGATACGCGTCCGCCGATCGCCAATCGGCAGTACTCATTGGCGTGTCCTCCCCAACCGGGATGGGTTGGACCTTGAGCATGCGCGCTAAGGTGGCGCTCAGAAAACTAACTGGAGTCGCACCGTGCGGTGCAGAAGCTGCACGGAACTTTTTCAGTGTGGCGCACCGCCGTGGAGCAGATGACGGTATCCCTTTTCGGTCATCCAGCGAGCGCGGGCGAGGTGGCTTTCCCAGGCCCGGCGCGCACGCTCGGGTTCATGTGCTGGATCGATGTGCAAAACGATCCTCGTCACCTCCTGCCAGTCGGCGCCTTCGGCATCCGCGTCGAGGAGTCGTAGATACGTCACCAAATGCTGCTCGTCGTACCCGGTAAGGATCGCGGCCGTCGGCGCAACATCCTCCACCGGGGGATCAAGCGGCGGCGATTCCATCCCAAGCTCCTCGTGTTGGACCCCGTCTGCTGGTCGTATACTGCCTGTTAACTATGACGAGCGCGAGAGAGCCCGTCGTCGCGAAATTCCCTTCGGCGTTTCGTTGAGGAGCATTACGCCGCGACCGCGATCCGACTCCATGAACAGGATGCCGGCATTTTCCAACGCACGCCGCACCAGGTCGCGCGTCGTGTCGTGAACCGGCAGCTCGCGCTCCGATTCGAGGCGTTTCAGGGCGGTCAAAGCCACCAGGGCCTTTTCGGCGAGCATCTCCTGCGTCCAAAACAGCAAGGCTCGCGCCGCCCGCACTTGTCGGCCGGTGATCATTCATGATCACCTCCGACAGACGATCTGCGCGCACCAGGAAAACGACTATAATAGTCGTTTTCGCTGCGCTCAACACCTTCCTGAACGCCGAAATCGGGCTCTCCAAGGGTCGCCGCGGTGCTGCTTTTTCAGGGGTGATTCGCCCCGCTCAGGCGCTCTGAAGCAGGCTTCTGGGCAGCCGGGACGGGTACGAGGCTGTGTAGAAGAACCCCGCCCGGCGGGACCGGGCGGGGCTTTCGCGGAAGCCTCAGTCGCCGTTGCGCTTGTTCGGCCGCGACCAGATGAGGGTGAAGCCTTCGCCGTCCTCGTCGTCGAACAGGTTGGCGAAGATCGGCGCCGTGAACGAGGGGTCGTCGAGCTTGAGCGAGAGGTAGTCGCGGCCCTCGTTGGAGCGCTTCGACCACGCCGCCCCGATCTCGGCCCGGCCCACATAGACGCGGTGGCTGGGAGCGTTCTCGTTGGAGCGGTTGGTCTCGGCGACGATCCGGACGCCCTTGGTCTGCAAGCTCAGGGTGACGATCTCGCCCTGGAAGTCGCTGCCGACCTTCTTGAAAGAACCGATGTTAGCCATGTCACTTCTCCTTGCTGGTTTCGAGCCCGCGACCACCGCGGCCTCGATGGCGATCGACAGGCCGGGGACGATCGA
>JAFKFH010000025.1 GCA_017307375.1 Alphaproteobacteria bacterium | reverse complement strand
GGCGGCTGGAAGAATTCCGCCTTCGGCGACACCAACCAGCACGGCCCGGAAGGCATCCGCTTCTTCACCAAGATCAAGACCGTCACATCGCGCTGGCCAACCGGCATCCGCGCCGGCGCCGAGTTCAACATCCCGACGCTGAAGTAGGCGGGGGCGGGAGGTCATGGCGGCCATCGCCTTCATCGGCGTCGGCAACATGGGCGGGCCGATGGCCCGCAACCTCGTCGCCGCCGGTCATCGGGTCACCGTCTTCGACCTGGCGCCCGGCAACATGGCGGCGGTGCCGGGGGCGGCGCCCGCGACGTCGCCGGCTGCCGCCGCTGCCGGGGCCGAGGTCGTGCTGACCATGCTGCCGTCGGGCGAACCGGTGCGCGACGTCTATGTCGGCCAGGGCGTGATCGCGGCATCGGCCGACAACGCCGTGCTGATCGACTGCTCGACGATCGATGTCGCCACCGCCCGGGTAGTGGCCGAGGCCGCCGCATCCGCCGGCCGGCTGATGGTCGACGCGCCGGTCTCGGGCGGGACCGGCGGGGCCGAAGCGGGAACCCTGACCTTCATGGTCGGCGGTCCCGAGGCGGCCTTCACCGCCGCCCGGCCGATCCTGGAGCGGATGGGGCGCACCATCGTCCACGCCGGCCCGGCCGGAACCGGGCAGGCGGCCAAGATCTGCAACAACATGCTGCTCGGCATCTCGATGATCGGCACTTGCGAGGCCTTCGTCCTGGCCGAGAAGCTCGGCCTCGACCCGCAGAAGCTGTTCGACATTTCCTCGACCTCGTCGGGGCAGAACTGGTCGCTGACGACCTATTGCCCGGTTCCCGGGCCGGTCCCGGCCTCGCCCGCCAACCGCGACTATCGGCCGGGCTTTGCCGCGGCGATGATGCTGAAGGACCTGCGGCTGGCCCAGGAGGCCGCGGCCGCCACCGGCACGACCACGCCGCTCGGGGCCGAGGCGGCGGCGCTCTACGGCGAATTCATCGGCGCCGGCAAGGGCGGGGCGGACTTCTCCGGCATCATCGACCTCTTGCGCAGCATCGGCTGGCAGCGCTGACGGAACCAATCGGGCATCGGCGGCGTCCATCCGGCATGCCGCCGATATTCGCCGGGTTCGCGCTGGAGACGATCGAGGTGCCCGGGGCACGGTTGCGGGTGCGCCATGGCGGCGCCGGCCCGCCGGTCCTGCTGCTGCACGGCCATCCCCGGACGCACACGACCTGGCATCGGGTGGCGCCGATCCTGGCGCGGTCGCACACCGTCGTCTGTCCCGACCTGCCGGGGTTCGGCGGCTCGTCCCAGCCGCCGGACCGGCCCGATCACGCCGGATCGTCGAAGCGGGCCAAGGCTGCGGCCTGCCTTGCGCTGATGGCGCGGCTCGGCCACCGCCGGTTTGCGGTGGCCGGGCACGATCGCGGCTCCTATACCGCCTTCCGCCTGGCGATGGATCATCCCGGCGCAGTCACGCATCTGGCCGTGCTGGACGGCGTGCCGATCATCGAGGCGCTGGAACGCTGTACCGAGCGTTTCGCCCGGGCCTGGTGGCACTGGTTCTTCTACGCCCAGCCGGTGCGGCCCGAACGTGCGATCCTCGCCGATCCCGACGCCTGGTACGGCGGTGACCCCGTGGCGATGGGGCTCGAGAACCATGCCGATTTCCGGGCCGCGATTCACGATCCGGCGGTGGTGCACGGGATGCTTGAAGACTATCGCGCCGGGCTGGGTGTCGATCGCGCGCACGATGCCGCCGATCGCGCGGCGGGACGGCAACTCGCCTGTCCGCTGCTCTGCCTGTGGTCGGCGCGCGACGATCTCGAATTCCTCTACGGCGATGTCCTGGCGGTCTGGCGCCGCTGGGCGACCGATCTGCGGGGCCACGCCATCGACTGCGGCCACCACATGGCCGAGGAAGCGCCGACGGATCTGGCGGCGGCGCTGCTCGACTTCTTTCCGCGCGACTAGGCCGCCAGCCGCCCGTAGCGCTCGACGCCCAGGCCGCTCATGTCGATCTCGGGCTTCTGCCCGCTGATCAGATCGGCGATCACGCGGCCCGAGCCGCAGGCCATCGTCCAGCCCAGCGTGCCGTGCCCGGTATTGAGGAACAGGTTCCCATAGGGGGTGCCGCCCACGATCGGCGTGCCGTCCGGCGTCATCGGGCGCAGGCCCGACCAGAACTCGGCGCGGCCGACGTCGCCGCCCTTCGGGAACAGGTCGGTCACCGAATGTTCGAGCGTGGCGCGACGGTCGTCGTGCAGGCGCAGGTCGAAGCCGGTCAACTCGGCGGTGCCGCCGACGCGGATACGGTCGCCCAGCCGGGTGATGGCCACCTTGTAGGTCTCGTCCATCACGGTCGAGGCCGGGGCCAGGTCGGGATTGGTGATCGGCACCGTGATCGAATAGCCCTTGACCGGATAGATCGGCAGATCGAGGCCGAGCGGCCGGGCCAGGAACGGGGAATAGCTGCCCAGCGCCAGGACATAGCGGTCCGCCGTCATCAGCCCGCGATCGGTGGCGACGCCGGTGACCTGGCCCCCGGCGGTCTCGATCCGGTCGATCCGGGTGCCGTATTTGAACTCGACACCGATGCCGGCGGCGATCCTGGCCAGCGCATTGGTGAACTTGAAGCAGTCGCCGGTCTCGTCGCCGGGCAGGCGCAGCCCGCCGGCGATCTTGTCGGTAACCAGCGCCAGGCCCGGCTCGGCCGCGACGCAGCCGGCGACATCGAGCACTTCGTAGGGCACGCCGGATTCGGCCAGCACCGCGATGTCCTTGGCGGCGCCGTCGACCTGCTTCTGCGTGCGGAACAGCTGCAGCGTGCCCATCGTGCGTTCGTCATAGGCGATGCCGGTATGGCTGCGCAGGTCGCGCAGCACGTCGCGGCTGTATTCCGCGATGCGCACCATGCGTTCCTTGTTCACCGCGTAGCGTGCCTCGGTGCAGTTGCGCAGCATCTGGGCCAGCCACAGCCACTGGCGCGGATCGAGCCTGGGCCGCAGCACGAATGGCGAATGCTGCATCATCATCCACTTGATCGCCTTCAGCGGCACGCCGGGCGCGGCCCAGGGCGCCGAATAGCCGGGCGAGACTTCGCCGGCATTGGCAAACGACGTCTCCAGCGCCGGACCGGACTGGCGGTCGACGACGGTGACCTGATGGCCGGCACGGGCGAGGTAATACGCCGTGGCGACGCCGATGACGCCGGAACCGAGAACCAGGACCTTCATGATGCCGCTCCTGCGACCTTCTTGGACGTTGCGATGCCGCCGGTGTAGTGGCGGTGGTAGCGCCGGCCGAGGCCGGTGAGGATTTCGTAGGCGATGGTGCCGGCGCGCCCCGCAGCCTCGTCGACGGTCTGGTCCGGGCCGATCAGATCGATCAGCATGCCCGGCTGGACCCGGCCCTCCGGCAGTGCCGAGACATCGAGGGTGAGGCTGTCCATCGACACGATGCCGACCTGCGGCAGGACGATGCCGTCGAGATGGCCGACGGCCCGGTTGGAGAAGGCGCGGAGATACCCGTCGGCATAGCCGACGCCCAGGGTGGCGATGTGCGTCGGGCCCTTGGCCTCGAAGGTGAGGCCATAGCCGACCGCGTCGCCCGCGCCGATCTCGCGCAGCTGCACGACCTTGCCCTGCAGCCGGATCACGGGACGCATCGGGTTGGCGGCGCCGACGACCGGGGCGATGCCGTAGAGGGCCGCGCCGGGCCGCACGAGATCGAAGTGATAGCGCGGGCCGAGGAAGATGCCGGACGAATTGGCAAACGAGGCGGGAGCTGCGGGCAGGCGGGCGCGGCCGGCTTCGAACGCGGCCAGCTGGCGTTCGTTGGCCGGGTGGTCCTGGCGTTCGGCCACCGCCAGATGGCTCATCACCGCGCGCAGCTCGATGCCCCCCAGCCGCGCCGGATCGGCGACCAGCCGGTCGAGGTCGCGCGGCTGCAGGCCCAGGCGCGACATGCCGCTGTCGAGCTGGATGAAGGCGGGCAGGGCGCGCTGTTCGCGCCGGGCCAGCGCGGTCCAGCCGTCGACCTGTTCGAGGCTGTTCAGGACTGGGATCAGGCCGTGGGCCAGCGCCGCGCGCTCGGCCTTCGGCATCAGCCCGTTCAGCACGACGATGTCGCAGCCGGCCGGCAGATGCGGGCGCAGCGCGATCCCCTCGTCGAGCAGGGCGACGAAAAAGGTGGTGCAGCCGGCGTCGGCCAGGACGGGGGCGACGGTCGCCGCACCGAGGCCGTAGGCATCGGCCTTGACCACCGCGCCGGCCCGCGCGCCGGGCTTGAGCCTGGCCTGCAGCAGGCGGTAGTTCGCGACGATGGCGTCGAGGTCGATGGTCAGCACGGCGCCGGCACGGTCGGCTGGATCGGTCATCGAAGGGACCCTCGGGGGCTGTCTCAGCTGCGCTACAGATATGTTACCGCCGAACGGCCTGCCGATCATTGCGTATGATCGAAGAATCAACTACCGATGGGGCCTCGCTTTCGCAGGATCTGTATTTGTTTCGCAGGAAATTGCATGGCTGCGCTGGACCAGACCGATCGCCGGATCATCAGCCTGCTGCGTGCCGACGGCCGCATGTCGAACGCCGATCTCGCCGCGGCCGTCGGGCTGTCGCCGTCCGCCTGCCTGCGCCGTCGCCAGCTCCTCGAGCATGAAGGGATCATTCGCGGCTATACCGCCCTGATCGACGAACCGGATGCCGAGACGCCGACCACGGTGATCGTGCAGATCACGCTGGAGCGCCAGACCGAGGAATTTCTCAACCGCTTCGAGGCGGCGGTGCGCAAATGCGCCGAGGTGCGCGAATGCTATCTGATGTCGGGCATGGCCGACTACCTGCTGCGCGTCGAGGTGCGCGATGCCGCCGACTATGAGCGCGTCCACAAGGAAATCCTGTCGCGCATGCCAGGCGTCGCCCGCATCCAGTCGAGCTTCGCGATCCGCGGGGTGATCCGCGCGGCCGGTCGCTAGGCAGACTTACGCTCGGGCGTCGCGGCGCCGGTCATCGCGCGCGCCACGGCCTCGGCCACCCTGATGCCGTCGACGCCGGCCGAGAGGATGCCGCCGGCATAGCCGGCGCCTTCCCCGGCGGGGTAGAGGCCCGCGGTATTCAGGCTCTGGCAATCGGCGCCGCGCGGGATGCGCAGCGGCGACGAGGTGCGCGCCTCGATCCCGGTCAGCACGGCATCGGCCATCGAGAAGCCCTTGATCTGGCGCTCGAAGGCCGGCAGCGCCTCGCGGATCGCGGCGATGGCATAGTCGGGCAGGCAGCCCGACAGGTCGGTCGGCCTGACGCCGGGGCGGTAGGAGGGGACGACCGAGCCCAGTTCGGTCGACGGCCGCCCGGCCAGGAAATCGCCGACGCGCTGGGCCGGGGCGATATAGCCGCCGCCCCCGGCCTGGTAGGCCTGCTCCTCCCAGTAGCGCTGGAATTCGATGCCGGCGAGCGGTCCGCCCGGATAGTCGGCCGGGGTGATGCCGACGACGATCCCGGCATTGGCATTGCGCTCGGCGCGCGAATACTGGCTCATCCCGTTGGTGCAGAGCCGGCCGGGCTCGGAGGCCGCGGCCACCACCGTGCCGCCCGGGCACATGCAGAAGGAATAGACGTCGCGGCCGTTCGAGGCGTGGTGGACCAGCTTGTAGTCGGCCGCGCCCAGGATCTTGTTGCCGGCGTTCTGCCCGAACCGGCAGCGGTCGATCAGCGATTGCGGGTGTTCGATCCGGAAGCCGATCGAGAACGGCTTGGCGTCCATCCGCACGCCGCAGGCGTCGAGCATCGCGAAGGTGTCGCGGGCCGAATGCCCCACCGCCAGCACGATATGCCGGGCGGCGATCCGGCTGCCGTCGGCCAGGACGACGCCCCGGACCCGGCGCCCGCCATCGGCCGCGGTCTCGACGTCGAGATCGGTGACCTTGGCGCCGAAGCGGTATTCGCCGCCCAGGCCTTCGATGGTCTCGCGAAGCGATTCCACCATCGTCACCAGGCGAAAGGTGCCGACATGGGGCTTGGAGACGGTCAGGATTTCCTCGGGTGCGCCGGCCTTGACGAATTCGGTCAGGACCTTGCGGCCGTAGTGGTTGGGATCCTTGATCTGGCTGTAGAGCTTGCCGTCCGAGAACGTGCCGGCGCCGCCTTCGCCGAACTGGACGTTCGATTCCGGGTTCAGCACCGACTTGCGCCACAGGCCCCAGGTATCCTTGGTGCGCTCGCGCACCACCTTTCCGCGTTCCAGGATGATCGGGCGAAAGCCGCTCTGCGCCAGGATCAGCGCGGCCAGCAGGCCGCAGGGCCCGGCGCCGATCACCACGGGCCGTTCCTCCAGCCCCGCCGGGGCATGGGCCACGAACTTGTAGGCGGTATCGGGGGCCGGGCTGATGTTGCGGTCGCGCTTCTTCAGCAGCGCCGCCTCGTTCCGGGCTTCGAAGTCGATCGTGTAGATCAGCGAGATGGCCGCGGGCTTGCGCGCGTCATAGCCGCGCCGGAACACCGACCAGCGCAACAGGTCGCGCTTGCCGATCTCCAGGCGGCTCAGGATTGCGCCTTCCAGCGCATCCTCGGGGTGGTCGAGCGGCAGTTTCAGTTCGGTCAGGCGCAGCATGATGGGGTGATTTAGCACCCCCGCCGCCCACCGTTCAACCTAGCGGAGGAGGCGATAGGCCAGCGCGGGCCAGAGGCGATCGAGCAGCCGGATGACCCAGGTCGGGCCGACCCAGCTTTCCGGCCGGCGCCGGTCGATCGCCGTCATGACGGCGGCTGCGGCCTTGTCCGGGCTGATTTTGGCCCGGCCGCCACGGCCAGCCGCCATCGCCGTATCGACCAGCGTCATCACCACGTCCAGCACGGCAATGCCGCTCGCCTCGTCCTCGCACTGATAACGGAGGGCCCGCGAAAAGTTGCGCAACGCTGCCTTGGTGGCGCCATAGACCGGCGCCGCCGCCTTCGGCGCCACCGCCAGCGCCGACGTCACGTTGACCACCGCCGCCCCGGGATTGCGGGCCAGCACCGGCAGCAACCCGGCGGCCAGTGCGACCGGGGCGGCAAGGTTTATCGCGATCTCCGTCCGCAGATCGGCCGGATCTGCGTGCATCAGCCGCATCGGTACCTGGATGGCGGCGTTGTTGACCAGCAGGGTCAGGTCGGGGTGATCGCGGGTCACGGCGGCCACCAGCGCATCGACTGCGGCCGGGTCGCCCAGGTCGGCCGCCAGCACGGTGACCCGCCCGGGATGTTCGGCCGCCACCGCTTCCAGCCGATCCCGGTCGCGTCCCACGGCCAGTACGTGGCCGCCACGGTCGGCAAGCGCGCGGACCAGTGCCCGGCCGATGCCAGCGCTGCCGCCGGTGACCAGTGCCTTGCCCATGACCTCTGCGGTCGTGCGATCGGTCGCCATCTATCACCTCCACCGGGATCCGGCTAGGATAGGGCCGTGCCGGATCTCTCTCTTACTCGCATCCGATGACGGAGCCGCAGGCCGCCACGATTCCGCGCAAGCTGCCGCGCCAGGCCCGCGCCGCGGCGACGATGGAGGCCATTCTGGAGGGCGCGGCTCACATTCTGCGGCGCGATGGCCTGGGCGGGTTTACCACCAACCACATCGCCGAGCGCGCCGGGGTGAGCATCGGGTCGCTCTACCAGTATTTCCCCGGCAAGGAGGCGATCCTGGCCGAACTGATCCGGCGCAAGCGCGCGGCGTTGCTCGGCGCGTTTCAGACCATCGCCGCGGACGAGGCGCTCGACCTGCCGCAGGCGATCGACAGGCTCGTCGCGGTCGGCATCGATCGGCAGCTCGCCGATCCCGTATTGTCGCTGGCGCTGGACTATGCCGAGGCCGCATTGCCGCTGCAGGCGGAAACCCGGTCGCTCAAGGTGGCGTTGATCGGCACGGTGGCGGGGCTGCTGGCGCGGCATGGCATTGCCGATCCGGCGGTCGCGGCCCGCGACCTGATCGCGCTGGCACGCGGCATGGCCGACCTGGAGGGCCTCTATGGCGAAGCGGATGGGCCAAGCCTGGGGCGCCGGATAAGGCGCGCCGTGTTCGGCTATCTCGGTCCGGGACCCTTCAGTTCGACGCCGTTGCCTTCGGGATCCCTCAAGTAGAGCGACGGCCCCTCGCCCTCGGCGCCGTAGCGATTGGCGAGCGATCCGGCCGCAACGCCATGGGCCTCCAGGTGGGTGGCGATCGCGGCCGGGTCGAACGGGTCCACGATCAGGCAGAAATGCTCCATGTTGCGGCCTTCGCGCCCGGCGGCAGCGCCGCCCTCGCGTCCGATCGTCCCGGCGATGTCGACGAGGTCGATCAGCGAGCGGCCGGCGCGCAGCTGGATGAGGCCGATATGGTCCTGCACCTTCTCGAGCTTGCAGCCCAGCACGCCCTCGTAGAAGGCGCGCATCCCGGCCATGTCGGCGACGCGGAGCACCACATGGTCGATATCGCGCAGCTTGAATGGCGGCGGCATCGGCGATCCCTCCCGGTGTTGTCCGCCATCAATACCATGACTCGCGCGGATCGGGGGCCGGATCCGGCAGCATCAGGTCGCGCCGCGCCGCAGGCGAGAGGTCGTCGAGGTGCAGTCGCGTTCTTCGTCTGGCCAGTATATTCTTGATGAAAGTCATCAGCCGGGCGATCCCGCCCACACGGCTGCCCGTGCCCTGTGCGGTGGTCGGCATGGCTTGAATCCTCTGGATTTTCGTTGTCTGCGCCGCCAGATTGCGGATCGGTGCCATCTGCTGCAAACCGGATATTCAGAGCCATATGCCCAAGAATTTATTGGCCAAGTCGCGTCGCCTGCCGCCGCTGACCGCGGTGCGCGCCTTCGAGGCCGCGGGCCGGCATGGCGGCATCCAGGCCGCGGCCGCCGAATTGAACGTCACCGCGACCGCGATCAGCCAGCAGGTCCGCCTGCTGGAGGAATGGCTCGACCGCCCGCTGTTCGAGCGGCATAGCCGCGGTGTCACCCTGACCCCGCTGGGCGAAAGCCTGTGGCCGGAATTCGAAGCCATCCTCGACCGGCTCGACAGCGTCGCGCGCCAGGCGCGGACGCGGCCGGCGACCCAGGTGCTGACCATCGCGACGCTGCATTCCTTTGCCGTCTGCTGGCTGATGCCGCGGCTGCCGCAGATCCGCGACGCGCTGGGCGGCGTCGAGATCCGCCTGGTGACCTCGGTGGCGATCCAGCCGTTCGAGCCGGGCGGCCCCGACGTCGCGATCCGCTTCTGCGCCGGCGCAGCGCCGGGGCTTGCGGCCGAACTGCTCTGCTCGGGCGCATTGATGGCGCTGGCGAGCCCGGCGCTGGTTGCCGCGCGCCCGATCAGGACGCCGGACGACCTGCGCGATCACGTCCTGATCCACGAGCAGCATTTCCTGGTCGCCGGCCTGCCCGAACTCGACTGGGCCGACTGGCTGCGCCTGGCCGGCGCCACCGGCGTGCCGGCAACCGTCGGCGCGGCGTTCACCTTCGCCCATCTCTGCCTGCAGGCCGCCGAATCGGGCTATGGCGTCGCGCTGGCCAGCCTGGCGCTCGCCGCCGACCAGCTGATCTCGGGCCGGCTGGTGCCGGCGCTGCCCCATCAGATCGAGCAGCCCGGCGCCTATCGCCTGGTCTACCCGCAGGAACGCGGCGACGAGCCGCTGATCCGTCGCTTTCGCGACTGGCTCATGGCGGAGATGCCGCGCTCGCTTGCGCTCGCTCGAGCCGCAGCAGATAGAAGCCGCTGAGGCAGACGACGAGGGCGCCGGCCAGCATCCACGGATCGGGCCGGTCGCCGAAGATGGTCCAGCCGAAGACGATGCCCCACAGCAGCAGCGAATACTGGTAGGGCACCACCACGGCGGCCGGCGCCAATTTCAGCGAATGATTGACGCAGACATGGGCAACCGTCGCGGCAAAGCCGAGCGAGCCGAGCAGCAGTGCGTCGACCAGCGTCGGCGGCACCCAGGCGAAGGGCACGGTCGCCGCCCCGGCGATCAGCGTGGCCAGCGTCTGCCAGACGATCAGGGTCATGCCGTTGGTGGTGCGCAGCGACCGGGTGATCAGCATGATGAAGGCGAAAGTCAGGCTGCCGCCCAGCGCCACCAGCGCCGGCAGGCTGAATGCCTGGCTCGACGGCCGCAGGATGATCATCACGCCGATGAAGCCGATGACCACGGCGATCCAGCGGGCGCGCCCCAGCCGTTCGCCCAGCAGCGGCGCCGACAGCGCCGCGACGAACAGCGGCGAGGCCATGTAGTAGGCGACGACATCGGCCAGCGGCAGATAGCGGACCGACCAGTAGAACGCCGCGACCTCGGTGACGACGAGGACGACGCGCAGCACGTGCAGCCACGGACGTTCGACCTTCAGGGTGCGCAGGAAACCGCCCGAGCGCAGGATCATCGGCGACAGGGCGATCAGCGCGGCGATCGAGCGCAGCAACAGGATCTGGCCGACGGTGAAGCCTGCCACCAGCCATTTGCCGAGAGTATCGTTGAGCGAGAAGAGGAACATGCCGACCAGCATCAGCAGGATGCCGCCGGCGGTGCCTTGAAAGCGAAGGGTTGCGGGCATGGTGCCCGCAACCTAGACGCAGCGGCCCGATCCTACAAGCCGAGCAGCTTCTTGACCGCCGGCAGTCCGTCCCGGCCGTCGCGGGTGGTGACGCCGGCCAGCCAGACCCCGAGCAGGTTCGGCCGCGCCTTCAGCTCGGCCTTCGCCGCTTCCTTGGCGTTCTGCCCCTTGTCGAGGATCTGGTCCATGATCCGGTTTTCGGCATCGACGGTGAACCGCACCTGCTTCAGCAGCTTGCCGAGATTGGGGCAGTCGGCCGAAAAGCCCTTGCGCGTCACCGTCTGGACCGAGGCCGCCCCGAAATTCGGCCCGAAATAGGCGTCGCCGCCGGCAAGATAGGTCGGCGCATACTTCATGTTCATCGGATGCGGCTCCCAGGCCAGGAACACGATCCACTTCCCGGCCCGTCTGGCACGGTCGACCTGCGACAGCATCGCCTGTTCGGAGGATTCGACGACCGACCAGCCGGTCAGGCCGAAATCCCTGGCGTCGATCATCTTCTGGATGTTCTGGTTGGCCGGGGCACCCGGCTCGATGCCGTAGATCTTCTTCTCGAACTTGTCGGCATGCCGGCTCAGGTCGGCGAAGCTCTTGACGCCTTCCTTGGCGACGTAGTCGGGCACGGCCAGGGTGAAGCGGATATCCTTAAGGTTCGTCGTGACGACCTCGATCGCGCCGGATGCGGTCAGCGGTTCGATGAAGCGCTTCTGGGCCGGCATCCAGTTGCCCAGGAAGACGTCGATCTGCCGGTTCTTCAGCGATTCGAAGGTGACCGGCACGGCCAGCGTGTCGACCTTCTGATCATAGCCGAGACCCTGCAGCACCACGCCGAGCATCGCGTTGGTCGAGGTAATGTCGGTCCAGCCGGGATCGGACATGCGGACCAGGCGGCAGCTTTCGGGATCGGCCGCCCGCGCCGCCCCACCGGCGAGCAGGCTGGCCATGGCGACTGCCAGGACAAGACGCTTCATCAGTTCAACCCCCTGTTTTCATGATTGCCGGACCCGCGGGTAACGGGCCCGCGCTTCCAGGTCGTCGAGATCCATGTGATTGCGGATGTAGTCGCGGGCGGCGTCGCGCGGCGGGGTGTAGTCCCACGGGGCGCTCGCACCCAGGCCCAGCGCACCGACCACCATGTGGCGGCGACGCTGGCTGTCGCGCACCGCCGCGTCGATCCGCGCCAGGTCCCAGCGCGCGGTCGCCTCGCGCCGAAACGCGTCGGCCTTGGCGGTCGCGCCGAGATTCCTTCGCTCGTCCGGGTCGACGGCGAGATCGTAGAGCTGGTCGGGGTCGGCCGGGCTGTGGATGAACTTCGCCGTCCCGCGGCGGATCATGACGACCGGCGCCACCGCGCCTTCGGCAAGGTATTCGCCGATCACCTCGTCATGGCCGTCGGCGCCCTGCAGATGCGGCAGCAGGCTGCGCCCGTCGATCGGGGTGACGTAGCGGCCCGGCGCGCCGTCGCCGGCGATCTCGACCAGCGTCGGCAGCAGGTCGACCAGCGAGACGGCGGCGCCGACCCGGCGCCCGGCAAACCGACCCGGTGCCGATATCACCAGCGGTATGCGCGCCGATCCTTCCAGGAAGCTCATCTTGTACCAGGCACCACGCTCGCCCAGCATCTCGCCGTGATCGGACGTCAGGACGACCACGGTATCGTCCGCCAGGCCGGTCGCTCGCAGGGCGGCCATCAGCCGACCGAGCTTGTCGTCGACGTAGGAAATCGCGCCGAGATAGGCGCGGCGGGCACGGATGACGTCGGCTTCGCTGACCTCGGCCCCGTCCATCGCGCAGACATGGCGCAGCCGCAGTTCCTGGGCCGTCGCAAGCCCCGGATCGAAGCCGAAGCGCGGCGCCGGGATGTCGGCGTCGGCATGGAGACTCCACCAGGGATCGGGAATCGCGAACGGATCATGCGGATGGGTGAACGAGGCGACCAGGCAGAACGGCCGATCGTCGGACGAACGGACGTGGTCGTAGATCGCTCGCTCGGCGGCGAAGGCGACTTCGTCGTCGAAATCGACCTGGTTGGTGCGCACGCAGTGACCGGCATCGGTCACCGAACTCATGTTGTGATACCAGCTCGGCCGCTCATGCGGCCGGTCCCAGTCCGGCGTCCAGCCGAAATCGGCCGGGTAGATGTCGGTGGTCAGCCGCTGTTCGAAGCCGTGCAGCTGGTCGGCGCCGCAGAAATGCATCTTGCCCGACAGGATCGTACGGTAACCCGCCTGGCGCAGGTAATGGGCGAAGGTCGGGATGTCCGAGCGGAATTCGGCGGCGTTGTCGTAGACCCCGGTGGCCGACGGCAGGCGGCCCGACATCAGCACGGCGCGGGCGGGCGAGCAGAGCGGGCTGTTCGAATAGGCCGCATCGAACACCACGCCGCGTTCGGCCAGCGCGGCCATGGCCGGCGCCTGGGTCACGGCCTGGCCGTGGAACGGCAGCATGGCCGGATTCATCTGGTCTGCCATGACGATGAGTATGTTCAGACGCCGCCCCACCGAACGCTCCCGCTGCTTGTAGTTCCCGCAATTGTTCGATCCCCATGCAGCGGTGTAAAGTCGGTCCGACGTCATGACATCATGAGCATTACTCATGGCAAGCGACTTGCTGCGGCGCCTGCTGCACGAATTGTCGGTGTTCGAGGTGGCCGGCCGCAGCGGCAGTTTCAGCGCGGCGGGCCGGGAACTCGGCATGACCCAGTCGGCGGTCAGCCATCACATGGCCAAGCTGGAGGCCGCGCTGGGCCTGCGCCTGTTCGGGCGCGTCTGGCGCGGCGTCACCCTGACGCCCGAGGCGCGCGTCCTGCACGATGCCGTGCGCCGCGGCCTCGACGCGATGGCGGCGGGCCTCGACGAGATGCGGCGGGTGGCGGACCGGCGGCACCTGACCGTGCTGACCGATTTCGGCTTCGCCGCCTTCTACCTGATGCCGCGGCTCGACGCGCTGCGCCAGGCGATGCCCGATACCGACATCCATATCATCACCACCCAGGACATCGACGGCGCCGACCTTTCGGCGGTCGACGCCGCGATCCTGTTCGGCGCGACGGCGCCGCCGGGTGCCGACAGCCTGCGGCTGGTCGACGAGCGGGTGATCGCCGTGGCAAGCCCCACGCTCGCCCCGATCGCGAGCCCGGCCGATCTGCGCCTGCGCACGCTGCTGCATCTCGACGTGCCCCGCGGCGGCAAGTGGTCGAGCTGGGCCGATCATGCGCGGCGCCTCAAGGTCGGGGGCAGGCGGCAGGCCCCCGACTTGACCTTCAACAACTACCAGTTCGTGATCCAGGCCGCGCTCGCCGGCCAGGGCGTGGCGCTGGGCTGGCGCCCGCTGGTCGACGACCTGATCGACAAGCGTCTGCTGGTGCCGGTGCTGGACGAAATCCACGACCCCAGCCGCGGTTACGATTTCCTGTCGTTTCCCGATCGGCCGGGCAATGCCGCGCTCGGCCAGTTCCGCGACTGGCTGGTGGCCGATATCGGCGGAAAATAATCCTGCTCGGTCATCCCCGCGAGAGAGATAATCCAGGGCAGGCGGTGTCGCAGACTGCGCTGCGCCTGCCCTGGATCCCGGATCGCCGCTTCGCTTCGTCCGGGATCACGGCCGGCGGCCGTCAGTCCGGCTTGCCCTTGCGCAGGCCGAGATTGGCGAGGTACACGGCAATCGTCTCGAGCGCGCGTTCGGTATCTTCCAGGCTGCGCAGGAGCTTGTCGTGCAGGTCTTCCTGCATCTCCGTCTGGCCGTGGTTCCAGATGGCCAGCGCCTCGCGGATCGCAGTGGCCGCGGCCGGCCGGTCGGTCACCGATTCCAGCCCGAAGCGCACGGTGCCATCATCGCGGGTGACGAGATGGACGCGGGCGACGATCTCGGTGTTGTGCTCGCGCACGAAGAAATAGATCTCATGCCTGCCGGTCAGGCGCCGGCGTGCCCAGGCCGCGCTGTCGGTCCAGGACACCGTCTCGTTCTGCATTTCCTCGACGAGCTGGTTCAGCTTGACCGCCAGTGCCTGGCGCAGCGGGTTGGATTGATGGGCCGCGCTGATGCGGGCGTAATGGGCGGAGACGGCGGCGCTGAGCGATTCCATGCGATCCCTCCGAGACGATTATTTACCGAAGAATAGGCGACCCGTCGCAGCGGCGCGACCGCTTTCCCCTTGACTTCGCAGTTGCGAAAGCGCATTTGAGTGCTGCCGCCAGACAGCGGCGATTGAGCGTCAAGGCCGCGTGAACTGTGTCGATGCCTCAGCATCCAGAAACGCCTGACGCACCCGATCCCTGAATAACATGGTCGCCCAGGACACGCGGGGCGTCAGTCCCGAAGCCCCGCGAGCGCGCTGAACCCGCGCCGTGGCGTCATGAAAGTTTGTCCTTTGACCGATTTCAAATCCCTTGGCCTGTCCGAACAGCTGCTGCAGGCCGTCGCCGCCGAAAACCATGTGACCCCGACGCCGATCCAGGCGCAGGCGATCCCGCATGTCCTGGCCGGCCGCGATCTCGTGGGCCTGGCCCAGACCGGCACCGGCAAGACCGCGGCCTTCGCCCTGCCGATGATGCAGCGCCTGGCCGAGTCCGGCAAGAAGCCCCAGCGCCGCGGCTGCCGCGCCCTGGTGCTGAGCCCGACGCGCGAGCTTGCCGCCCAGATCGCCACCCGGGCCCGTGCCTACGGCAAGTTCTACAAGTTCTCCGTCGCCACCGCGTTCGGCGGCGTCTCGATCGGGCCGCAGCGCAATGCGCTGGCCCAGGGCGTCGATCTGCTGGTCGCCACGCCGGGCCGGCTGCTCGACCTGATCGGGGAAGGTTTCGTCACCCTCGGCAATGTCGAGGTGCTGGTGCTGGACGAGGCCGACCAGATGCTCGATCTCGGCTTCTTCCCGGCGATCCGCAAGGTTGTCGCGCTGGTGCCGAAGGAGCGGCAGACGCTGTTCTTCTCGGCCACCATGCCGCCGTCGATCGCCGAACTGTCGAAGGGCATGCTGCGCGATCCCGTGCAGGTCTCGGTCACCCCAGCCGCCACCACTGCCGAGCGCGTCGCCCAGCAGGTCATCTTTGCCGACCAGGCGTCCAAGCGTAACGTGCTGGCCGACCTGCTGGCCGACGAGACCATCGGGCGGACCCTGGTCTTCACCCGCACCAAGCATGGCGCGGACCGCGTCGTCCGCCAGCTCGAGGAAGCCGGCATCGAGGCGGCGGCGATCCATGGCAACAAGAGCCAGAGCCAGCGCGAACGCGCGCTGGGCGCCTTCCGCCAGGGCACCTGCAAGGTGCTGGTCGCGACCGACATTGCCGCCCGCGGCATCGATGTGCCCGGCGTGACGCATGTCATCAACTACGAGCTGCCGAACGTGCCGGAGGCCTATGTCCATCGCATCGGCCGCACCGCGCGCGCCGGGGCCGAGGGCCTGGCCATCTCGCTCTGCGCCGGCGACGAGAAGGCATATCTGCGCGACATCGAGCGGCTGATCCGCCAGAAGATCGATGTGCTCGACCATCCGAAGGCCGTCATCGGCGGCCCGCGCGAGCCGGGCGAGCAGCAGCGTCCCGACCGTCGCCACGGCCGCCCGCAGGGTCATGGCCATGGCCGGCCGCAAGGCGTCGGTCAGGCCGCCCCGGCGGCGCGCCCGCAGGGCCACGGTCAGGGCCGTCCCCAGGGCCAGCAGGGCCGGCCGCAGGGCCAGGGCCGTCCGGGTGGCGGCCAGCGTCAGGGCGGTCGCCCCAGCGGCCAGCGCCACAGCGGCACCCGCTAAGCGGCTACGACCAGATCACTGACGGGAACCGTGCTGCACAGCAGCGCGGTTCCCGTCGGAACCGGCAGCGCAGGCGCCTGCATCTGCTTGATCGTGCCCGCCGTGATCGCCTGGCGGCAACTGCCGCAGGTGCCGCTGCGACAGTGGGACTTCAGCGCAAGGCCGGCGGCCTCGGCCAGATCCAGCAGGCTGCCTGCTTCCGGCGTCCATACCGCGTCCACGCCCGACCGCGTGAAGCGCACGCGGTATGGTCCCTGTCCGGGCGGCGCAATCGGCGCGCCCGCGCCGCGATCGGGCGACACGAAATTCTCGACATGCAGCCGCGTCTCGGGCAGGCCGGTGGCGACGAAGGCGGCGATCGCCTGGCGCAGGAAATCACGCGGGCCGCAAAGATAGACCTCCGCATCACGGATCTCGGCAGCCAGCGCCGTCCAGTCCGGCCGCCCCGCCACGGCCTGCCGGTGGACGAGATCGCCTGGCCGGGGTTGCGTCAGATGAAGCTTCAGATCTGCCCCGTGGCCGGTCTTGCGCAGTTCCGGCCACAGGGCGAGATCCCCGCCATGCCTGGCGACATGGATCATCCGCACCGACCGGCCGGCGAGATCGCGGGCCATCGCCACCATCGGGGTGATGCCGATGCCGGCGCTGATCAGCACGATCGGCCGGCGGGCGACATCGGGCAGGACGAAGTCGCCGAACGGACCCGACAGCGTGACCGAATCGCCGACCCCGAGATCGTGCAGCCATGCCGAGAAGCCTTGCTGCCGGCGCACGGTGATCCGCCAGCCGCCCGTCGTGCCCGACACGGTATAGCAGCGCCAGCCCAGCTCGCCCGGATGATGCAGCCGGATATGCTGGCCGGGCCGCAGGCGCGGTCCCAGCCCGGCGGCAGCCAGCGGGTCGGCGATCGTCAGCGAGACCACCTCGTCGGTTTCGCGAACGGCCGTGACGATACGCCCCACCCGCGGCCAGTCGGCCGGAAGGGGCGCAGTCTCGATCGCCGCCGATCCCAGCGCGGCAAGCGCCGGGCCGATATCGGCGATGGTGCCGCCGGGCGCGACGCGGCCGCGCCGCACCACCCGGGCATAGACCCCGCAGAAGGCATGCCCGACATGCCGGCTGAGCAACGCCGGTACGTTGGCGTCGGCCAGACCGGTCGCCGGATCGATCGAGGTGGCCTTGCAGCGGTCGATCGGACGCAGGATTTCGATTTCGGCCTCGCCGATGCGCAGCCGGCGGCCGATCCACGCCAATTCCGTCCAGGCCGGCAGGCCGCCGAGCAGGACATTGCCACGGAAGCGGGCGATGTCGAGCGAGCGGCCCGACTGCGTGGCCAGCGCCGCGACCGATGCCGGGTTGATCAGGGAGATCGCGGCATCGCGGTGATCCCAGTAACCGCCTTCAGCCTCGACGAGGCGCGCGGTGGTGGAAAACCACGACGCCAAGGCCTCCTCGAGGCGTTCCAGGCCATCGGGGCGCGTCGGATCGCCGACGGCGGCGCGTCCGTCCGGATGGCGCAGGGACAAGGTCGTGCCGATCAGGTCGATGCCGAACAAGGGCAGATTCGGATTGCGCGTCATCCGCACGAAACCCTGCGCCGGTGTCCAGCGGCCGTCGGACGCCACTGGCGCCTGGCCATTGGTGACGGCGAAGCGCCGGTCGCCGGGCAGGCCACGGCCCTCGATCAGCACGGCTTCGGACAGCGCCTGCGCGCCGAACCCCTTGACGGGGTAGCGCAGCAGCCGGGTGACGGTGACAGACATCAGATAGGCGCTCCGGTTTGTTGACGCCGGAAATTTATTGCGTCGGATCCGAGGCAGGCGCTCTATCTGGGCTCGCCGAATGCAACAATTATGCGCCAAACCATGGCTTCAGCCGATCTCGACGACTTCGACCGCAAGATTCTGGCGATCCTGCAACGCGACAACCGCACCCCGCAGCGCGAGATCGGCGCGGCCGTCAACCTCTCCGCAGCGGCGGTCCAGCGGCGGATACGGCGCATGGAAGCCGAAGGCGTGATCACGGCGAACGTGGCCGTCGTCTCGCCACCGGCCGTCGGCCGTCCGCTCACCATCATCATCGAGGTCGAGATGGAAAGTGAACGGCCCGACCTGCTCGACACGATGAAGGCGACGATCCTCGCGGCCCCCGAGGTGCAGCAGTGCTATTTCGTGACCGGCCAGGTCGACATCGTCCTGGTGGTCACGGTGCCGGACATGGCCGGTTACGAAGACCTGACCCGCCGGCTGTTCCTGGGCAACCCGAACCTGCGGAAGTTCAAGACGCTGGTCGTGATGAACGCCCTGAAGACGGGCCAGGGTGTGCCAATCTGATGCCTGCGGCCATCATGTCATCAAAGCGTCACAATACGATAAATTGACCACCGCACGGCCCCCGGCGTTATCTGCGGCCTCGTCCCGGCCCGGATACCGGTGAGTCGTTGTCCGCGATCGCATGACGCGCCGCGAAAAGTCGGGACTTGCGGCGCACTTCCTCTGAGCCAGTCCTGGGACGGCGCGGTGATTCCATCGCGCCGTCCCGCGCAACTTCGTCATGCCGGCCATGCGGAAATAGCGCGTTTCGACAAGGCGGTATGGGGCAATCCTGACACCATGTCGAACGACCTGGCTGGGGGCGCGGCCGGGTCCGCGCAACCCCGGAATTTCCGTATCACGGCGTTGATCATCGCCAGCGCGCTGTTCATGGAACAGCTCGATTCCACGGTGCTGACCACGGCGCTGCCGGCAATGGCCGAAACGTTCGGCGTACCCGCGCTGCACATGTCGCTGGCGCTGACCTCCTACCTGCTCAGCCTGGCGGTTTTCATCCCCGCTTCGGGCAAGGTCGCCGACCGGTTCGGTGCGCGGCGGGTATTCTGCTGGGCCATCGCCATCTTCACCGTCGGCTCGATCCTGTGCGCCCAGTCGAACTCGCTCGGTTTCCTCGTCTTCGCCCGCATGCTGCAGGGCCTCGGCGGGGCCATGATGGTGCCGGTCGGGCGGCTGGTCATGCTGCGCACCGTGCCCAAGGCCGATTTCGTCGCCGCGATGGCCTGGCTGCTGATTCCCGCGCTGATCGGTCCGATACTGGGGCCGCCGCTGGGCGGCATGATGGTCAGCTATCTGTCGTGGCGCTGGATCTTCTACATCAATGTGCCGATCGGCATCATCGGCATCGGCCTGGCGCTGATGTTCATCGACGACGTGCGCGAGACCTCGACCAGCCGGTTCGACTTCGTCGGCCTGGCGCTGGCCGGCATTTCCCTGGTCTGCCTGACTTTCGGCCTGGAAATGTCCGGGCGCGGCGTCGCCTCGCTGACGACGATGTCGCTGATCATCCTGGCCGGCGTCATCGCCGGGCTGCTCTATATCCAGCATGCCCGGCGCCATCCCGACCCGATTCTCGATTTCCGGCTGATGCGGATTCCGACCTTCCGCCTCTCCGTCATCGCCGGCTCCCTCAGCCGCATCATGGCCGGCTCGGCGCCGTTTCTGCTGCCGCTGATGCTGCAGATCGGTTTTGGCATGTCGGCGGTCGAAAGCGGCATGATCACCTTCCTCGGGGCCGTCGGCTCGATGGCGATGAAGGCGGCGGCCTCGCCGGTGCTGCGCCGCTACGGCTTTCGCACCACGATGATCTGGAACGGCGTGACCGCGACCCTGTCGGTGGCGGCGATGGCGGCCTTCCGCCCGGACTGGCCGCTATGGACGATCTATGCGGTGCTGCTGATCGGCGGCTTCTTCCAGTCGCTGCAGTTCGTCGCCTACAACACCATCGCCTATGCCGACGTGCCGCGCGACCGCATGTCGGCTGCGACCTCGTTCTACACGACGTTCCAGCAGCTCACCCTGTCGCTCGGGATCTGCATCGCCTCGGCGACGCTTGCCGCCACCGTCTATCTCGGCGGCCATGCCCATGCGACCAACGACGATTTCTCGATCGCGATCCTCGTCGTCGCCGGCATCTCGATGCTGGCGATCCCCGCCTGCGCCCGGCTGCCGCGCGATGCCGGCGCCGACATGAGCGGCCATCTGCAGAAGCCGGTGGCCAGGCCGGCGGAGTGATGCCGGCCCGGCCACCGCGTCCGCCGGCCGATCAGGCGGTGCCCCAGACCTCCTCGGCGATCTTGACGATCATGCCCAGCTTGGCCCACTGCTCGTCCTCGGCCAGCACGTTGCCTTCCTCGGTCGAGGCGAAGCCGCATTGCGGGCTCAGGCAGAGCTGGTCGCCGTCGACGAACTTGCTGGCCTGATCGATCCGGCCCTTGATCTCGTCGGGGCTTTCCAGCACGCCGGTCTTCGACGTCACCAGTCCCAGCACCACCATCTTGCCCTTCGGCACGAAGCGCAGCGGTTCGAACCCGCCGGCCCGCTCGCTGTCGTACTCCATGAAATAGCCGTTGGCGCCGATCCGGTTGAACAGCGTTTCGGCCACCGGCTCGTACCCGCCCTGCGCAATCCACATCGAGCGGAAATTGCCGCGGCAGAGATGCATCGTGATGACCATGTCGGCCGGCCGTTCCGAGATCGCCGTGTTGATCATGTCGGCATAGACGCCCAGCAGCTTGTCCGGATCCTCCCCGCGGTCCTTCAGCATCTGGCGCTGCTCGGGGTCGCAGAGATAGGCCAGGTTGGTCTCGTCGAGCTGCAGATAACGGCAACCGGCCGCGGCAAAGGCATTCACCGCACCCTTATAGGCCAGGCCGAGATCGCGATAGAAACCTTCCATGTCCGGATAGATGGCCGGGTCCACCGCCTTGCGCCCGCCGCGGAAATGCAGCACCGACGGCGAGGGGATCGTCATCTTCGGCACCGCCGGCGCCTTCACGTTGGCGGCCACGAACTTGAAGTGGTCGATCATCGGATGGCCGGAGAAGCCGAGCTTGCCGGTGACCTTGAGCCCCTTGGCCTTGGTCTGGCCGCCCTTGAACTGGATGCCCTGCTCGGCGACGTAGCCTTCCACCCCGTCGAGCCGTTCGAGGAAATCGAAATGCCACATGGCGCGGCGGTACTCGCCATCGGTGATCGACTTCAGCCCGACCTGCTGCTGCTTGGCGATGACGGCGGCGATTTCGCGGTCCTCGATGGCGCGCAATGCCTCCGCGTCGATCTCGCCGGCCTCGCGCCGGCTGCGCGCCTCCTTCAGCGGGGCCGAGCGAAGCAGGCTGCCGACATGGTCGGCACGGAACGGCGGCTTGGTGGTCATGGAACTCCTCCCGAGGATTGTTATGCGACAGACCTAGATCGTAGGCCGGCGGCGGCAGAATCGTCCAGCGTGGATCGTGGCGTCGCCGCGATCCGGCCATAAACGCGTTCGGCAATCCGCCATAAACCGCGGCGACCATGCGTCCACGCCCTGTGGCGTCGGAGGGAGGACAATGTTGCTCGCACGGTCCCAGATCTTGGCGGGGGGCATCGCCCTGTCGCTCCTGTTTGCCGGCGGCTGCGCCCCGCCCGCCTGGACCACCCCGGCGGAGGCCGAGGAGGTCGACGAGAAGCTGACCGTCCCTGGCGACATCTTCGACCGGCCCGGCCAGGAGAATCCCTGTCACGGGCGCGACATCACCATCACTTCGCGCGCCGACAACGAAGCCGAGGTTGCCCGCGGGCTAATCGAGCAGTGCCGCCCGGCCCTGACCTACGAGGAACTGCTCTACCGCTACACCCGGGCGGCGGCCGAACGCGACGACGCCCGCCGGCAATTGCAGTCGCTGGCGACCATGCCGCCGCCGGTGGTCGAGATGCCGCCACCGCCACCGCCGGTGATTTCCCAGCCCCCCGTGGAACCCTATCCGGCCTACTCGTCGGGTTCAGCCCACCCGGCCGCGCCGGTCATCTATGAACAGGACATGTTCCAGCCACCGCGGGCACAACCCGCCCCGATTGTGCCGATCATCGTCCAGCCGACTCCCGTCTATGTCAGCCCGCCGCCGGCCGTCATCGTCGCGCCGCCCCGCCCGTACCCGCCGCATTACCGGCCGCCGCCCGCCAGTTTCATGCCCGCCCCGCCGGTCGTGCACAGGCCGCCACCGGCATCGCCGCCCCCCGTCGTTCACCGCCCGCCGCCGGTTGTCCACCAGCCTCCGCCCGTCGTTCATCATCCGCCCCCGGCGGCATCGCCTCCGCCGGTCGTCCACCGCCCGCCGCCCATACCGGCAATGCCGGTCGTGCAGCCGCCACCGACCGTGCAACGCCCGCCGCCGGTTGTCCACCAGCCTCCGCCCGTCGTTCATCGCCCGCCCCCGGCGGCATCGCCCCCGCCGGTCGTCCACCGCCCGTCGCCCGCCCCGGCACCGGTGGTGCACAGGCCGCCGCCCGCTCCGCCACCGGCGAGCGCACCGCGTCCGCCCGCAGGTACCGTCGGCAACCCCGGCCAGGACCGGTCGACTTACGGCAAGTGATCAGGCGGCGTAGGACGGGCGCGCCTTCATCGCGGCATGCCAGCGGCGGAGATGCACGAGGTCGTCGCCGGGCACCTGCTTGACCCAGGCGGCGAAGTCGACGGCCACCACCGCCGTGATGTCGGCCATGGTCAAGCCGTCGCCGACGACGAAGTCGCGGTCGGCCAGGCGGCCGTCGAGCGTCGCGAAGAAGTCGGCCAGACGCTGGCGCCCGCGCTCGGCCAGGGCGGGAATCTGCTCGAAGCCGCGCGGCCCGACCAGTGCGCGCCCCTGGAAGCCGCGCGCCGAATTGCGCAGCGCATCGGCGATCGGCGCCAGCCCCTCGAACTCGACACGCGCATTCCATTCGGCGACATGCGCCTTCTCGGCCGGTGTGCGGCCGAGCAGCGGCACGGCCGGGAACATCTCCTCGAGATAACGGGCGATGGCAACGTTCTCGGTGATGACGTCGCCATCGTCCAGCTTCAGCACCGGGACAGTGCATTGCGGGCTGATCGCGCGGAAGGCGTCGGTCAGATGCTCGCCCTTGGCCAGGTCCACCTGCACCGTCTCGACGGTCAGGCCCTTCTCGGCGATGAACAGGCGGGCGCGGCGCGGGCTCGGCGCCGTGCGGCAATCATAGAGAATCATCCTGGGCTCCTCGACTTTTGCGCAAAGCGTAGGCGCAAGACGACTGCCGCGGCAAGGATGCCGAGGCCGAGGGCCAGCGACAGCCACAGAACGGCGGCGACGCCGAAATGCTCGATGACCAGCGCATAGGCAAGCGGTGCCACGGCCGACAGGAAAAAGCTGGGTACCAGCAGGCGGCCGACGGTGGCGCCATAGCTTCTGGGGTCGAACAGCAGCAGCGGCAGCGTGCCGCGGGTGATCGTCAGGATGCCGTTGCCGGCGCCGTAGAGGAAATTGAAGGCGATCGCCGCGGCGAGCCATTGGCCGGACAGCAGCGCTGCCACGAAACAGACCGGCAGCATCAGCGTGGCGGCGAGGTTCAGGTCGAAGGGATCGAACCGGCCCGCCGACAGGACCTCGCCGAGACGGGCAAGCGACTGGCCGATGCCGCGCAGGCTGGCGATCCAGATTGCCGTCGCGGCCGCCAGCCCCAGCCCGGTCATCACCGTGATCATGTGGGCCGACATGCCGGAATTGAGAAAACCGGCGAGCGTCACGGTGACGACGAACAGAACGGCCGCCAGCGGGCTGTGCCGGCCGGGGGCTGCGGCTGCCTGGTCATCTGCCTGCGATACCGGATGCCAGCGGCCCGCCGGCAGCGCCAGATGCATCGGGATGGTGGCCAGCGCAAAGCCCGCATAGCTCCAGACCGCGCCCCGCCAGCCGAATGCGTCGGCCAGCCCATGGCCGATCGGCCAGAACACGGTCGAGGCAAGGCCGCCCAGCAGCGTGATCTGCGCGATCGGCTTGCGCGCCGCGGGGCCGAGCAGCCGGGCGAGGGCGGCAAAGGCGGCATCGTAGAGCGACAGCCGCATGGCAAGCCCCAGGCACGCCCAGGCCGCATAGTGCAGCACCAGCCCATGGGCCAGGGCGAGGCCGGCACAACCGATCGCCGTCAGCACCGCGCCGGCCACCAGCATCGGCCGTCCGCCGAAGCGGTCGATCAGCCGCCCCGCCGGTCCCGACGCCACGCCCATCACCATCAGCGCCAGCGAGAACCCGCCATGGACCACCGACATGCCATGGCCGAGGTCGGCGGCCATCGCCTCGCCGAACACGCCGATCAGATAATAGCTGATGCCCCAGCCGATCAGCTGGGACATGCCGAACCAGAAGACGCGGCCGCCGGATACCAAGGTCAGATCTTGGCCTGCAGCCGCGCCGCCGGCCCTTCGGCCGGCAGCGTGGAATCGCCGGGCCCGAGGTCGCGTTGCATCAGCACGCTGTCGAGCCAGCGGCCGAACTTGAAGCCGATCGAGCGCAGGGTGCCGGTATGGCGGAAGCCGAAGGCCCGGTGCAGCGCGATCGAGGCGGCATTGTCGCTGTCGCCGATCACCGCCACCATCTGCCGCCACGGACCGGCCTCGCAGCGCGCGATCAGCGCCGACATCAGCCGCGTGCCGATGCCGCGCCCGGCCAGGCCCTCCGCGACATAGATCGAATCCTCGATTGCGAAGCGATAGGCCGACCTTGCCCGATAGGCCGAGGCATAGGCATAGCCGAGCACCCGACCCTCGCCCTCCGCGACCAGATAGGGCAGGCCCTGGGCCAGCACCCCCGACCGGCGCGTGGCGAGTTCGCCGGCATCGGGCACCGCCTCCTCGAAGCTGGCCGTGCCGAACCGCACGTGCCGGGCATAGATCTGCTGGATGGTGTCGATGTCGGCGTCGCTTGCGTCGCGAATGAGGATGTCGGGCACGGCTGATCACTCCAGGGGCTTTCTTCGCGGCAACCTTGCATCATCGGGTCGCATAAGAGAAATTTCTGATCATTATGTATCGGATAAGAAAATCTTTGATATGCGCAGCCTGAACCTCGACCATGTCCGCGCCTTCGCCGACGTCATCGAGCAAGGTTCGTTCTCGGCCGCGGCCGATCGGCTGAACCTGACCCAGCCGGCGGTCAGCCAGCAGGTGCGCCAGCTCGAGCAGCGCCTGGGCGTGCGGCTGATCGACCGTGTCGGCCGGCGGGCGACGCCGACCGCCGCGGGGCTGGCGCTGCTCGACCATCACCGCCGCATCGACGAGGCGGTCGGCGCGGCGCTCGACGCGATGGCCGAGCATGCGTCGGGCACGATCGGGCGCGTCCGCCTCGGCTCTGGCGCCACCGCCTGCACCTACCTGCTGCCGCCGCTGCTGCGCGACCTGCGTGCTCGCTTTCCGGCGCTGGAAATCGTCGTCCGCACCGGCAACACGGCCGACATCCTGCGGGCGGTCGAGGAGAACCTGCTCGATGTCGGCTTCGTCACCCTGCCGGTGGTCGGGCGGATGTTTGCGGTGACGCCGGTGCTGGCCGAGGAGTTCGTTGCCATCACCTCGGCCGCCGGGCCTGAACTGCCGGTCCGTCCGACTCCGGCGGGCATGGCCGGGCTGCCCATCGTCCTCTACGAGCCCGGCGCCAATACCAGGCGGGTGATCGACGAATGGTTCATGCAGGCGGGGCTGGCGCCCAAGCCGGTGATGGAGCTGGGCTCGGTCGAGGCGATCAAGGGGCTGGTCGGCGCGGGCCTCGGCTGTTCGATCCTGCCGCGGATGGCGGTGGAAGGGGAAGGCCAGCAGGGCCGCCTCACCGTCCGCTCGCTGCGCCCGCGGCTGCATCGCCAGCTGGCCCTGGTCATGCGTCGCGACAAGCCGCTGACGCGCGCGCTGCGCGACGTGGTCGCGACGATCAGGGCGGCGGGGCGATCAACTCTCCGCCCATAGCCGCAGCAGATTGGCGTAGGACTTGGCGATCAGGTCGAAGGCGGGCGAGCGCCCCTCGCGCGCAAACAGGTCGCGCCGCGCCTGATCGAGGTCGAACAGGATCGCGCGCTGCTCGACCGACCGCACCAGGCTCTGCACCCAGGTCACCGCCACCCGGCGCTCGCCGCGGGTGACCGGGGCGACGCGATGCAGGAAGGTCGACGGATAGAGCACCGCCGATCCGGCGTCGAGCTTGATCGTCTGCTCGCCGGCGGGGCTGTCGAGCACGAGTTCGCCGCCGTCGTAGGCCGATGGCGGAGACAGGAACACCGTAACCGACAGGTCCGTACGCAGCGGGTCGGGGCCGCTGCCCATCAGCGCGTCGTCGACATGCAGGCCGTATTCCTCGCCCGCCTCGTAGCGGGCGAACATCGGGTCGCGCATCCGTCGGACCAGGCTCGCCGCCCGGAAGACCTGATGGGCCTCGAGCCCGGCGCGCACGATCGCCGCCGCCTCCGCCGCCGCCGTCCCCTTTGCAAGCTGACGGTTCCGCTTGACCTCGCGGGCCGCCCAGCCGGCGGTGCGCGTGCCGTCGGTCCAGCTGCCGCCAGCGGTCAGCGACAATAACTCGGCGACCGCCTCGGCGGTCAGCACGTCAGCCAGACAGAGGATCATGGCGACCTCGAAACGATGCGAATGACCAACTGGCTATTGCAATTCATTCGCGTAAGCAATAGCCTTGCGAACGATATCAGTTCTCATATCCCCCCGGGCGGAAACCCCCATGAGCATGTCACGCAAACTGTGGGCGAGCGTCGGTTTCGCCGTTGTCGCCACCCTTCCTGCTGCCGGCATTGCGGCCGCGGCAGGCGACGATGCCACGCCGGCGCTGCACAGGCACGCGGCACCGCCTGCGACCGATGGTCGCTTCCTGCTCGCCGCCGGCGAGAGCGGCGAAGGCGGCGAGGCGGGCGAGGCCGGGGAGGAGGATGCCTTCGAGCAGTCCGCTCCCGACGCCGCGCTGCAGGGCCGGCTGCTGCTGGTGCAGGGCCATGTCCGCGTCGGCCGCGAACTGGTCGCCCTGGGCAAGTACGACGAGGCGATGCCGCATTTCCACCATCCGATCGAAGAGATCTACACCAAGATCCAGGCGCCGCTGGTCCGGCGCGGCGTGACCGGCTTCAAGGCCAGCCTCGATGCCGCCTCGAAAGCCGTGATGGACAAGGCGCCGCAGGCCAAGACCGAAGCGGCCATAACCCGGGTCGACAAGGCGGTTGCCGCGGCCTCGGCCAAGATTCCGGCGAAGGTGGCGGCACAGCCTGCCTTCGTCTTCGCCGTGGTCGCGGGCCTGCTGCAATCGGCCGCCGGCGAATATGCCGAGGCGGTGAAGGACGGCAAGTTCGTCGCCGTCGTCGAATACCAGGACGGCCGCGGCTTCCTGCTGGAGGCGCGCGATTACCTGAAGGCGCATGAGGCGGTCCTGAAGAAGAAGGATGCCGAGGGCGCCCAGCGTCTGGCCGAGCTGATAACCGAACTGGCGCCGGTCTGGCCCGCGGTGCAGCCGCCGTCGGCGCCGGTGATGGGGCCGGGCGAGGTGCAGGCGTTGGCGTCGCGCGCCGAGTTGCTCAAGCGTCGTTTCGATTGATCTGAAAGCGGCGGTTCGTCATGCAGTTTCCGTCCTGGCGGGCCGCCGCCGGTTTCCTGATCGGCTTCGGGGCCGTCGCCCTGCCGGTGCTTGCCCCGGCCCAGACGGCCGATGATGCCGATCCCCGGCTCGCTTTCCGCCGGCCCGTCGAGATTCCCGTACCGTCGGACAACCCGTACACCCCAGCCAAGGCGCTGCTCGGCGAGCGGCTGTTCCACGACGTCAGGCTGTCGGGCAACGACAGCCGCTCCTGCGCCACCTGCCATGTCCCGGCCAAGGCCTGGCAGGACGGCCTGAGGACCGGCCTGGGCATTCATGGCGATCCCCTGCCGCGGCGCACGCCCAGCCTGGCCGATACCGCCTTTGCCAAGATCCAGTTCTGGGATGGTCGGGCCGCGACGCTGGAGGCGCAGGCGTTCGGCCCGATCGAGAACCCGAACGAGATGAACATGCCGCGGGAAGGGCTGATCGAGAAGCTGCGCGCCTCGCGGCCGCTGGTTGCGGAATTCGCCAAGGCCTTTCCCGAGCGGCCGGAGATCACGGCCGAGACCGTCGCCGCCGCCTTGGCGACGTTCGAGCGCACGCTGCGTTCGGGCGAAAGCCCGTTCGACCGCTTTGTCGCCGGCGACGACGGCGCCCTGAGCCCGGCGGCCCGGCGCGGCTTCGACCTGTTCCGTGGCAAGGCCAACTGCGTCACCTGCCATTCCGGCTGGCGGCTGACCGATGATGGTTTCCACGACATCGGCCTGAGCCCGATGAAGGATCGCGGCCGGGGCGAAATCCTCGCCGATCCGCGGCTCGATTTTGCGATGAAGACGCCGTCGCTGCGCGACGTCGGCCGATTGGCGCCCTACATGCACGACGGGCGCTTCGCGACGCTCGAAGACGTCGTGCGCCACTACAAGCAGGGAATCGAGCCACGGTCGACCGTTTCGGCCGAACTGAAGCCCATCACCCTCGACGATGCCGAGACCGCTGACCTCGTCGCCTTCCTCAACAGCCTGACCGCCGACCGTCCGGCCCAGTCGGCGCTGGCCTTCTCGACCGACAAGCCGCCCCAGCGGGTGGCGACCTCCGACATCTACCAGAAGGGGCGGCGCTTTGCCCCGGAGGCCGTGGTGTTCGAACGCGGCCGTCCGCTCGACCTGCACAACGACGACGACCGCGTCCACAACATCCGGGTCGACGATCCGCGCTTCCACTTCAATTCCGGCCTGCAGAAGCCCGGCGAGACGGTCGAGATCGACTTCCCGCTGCCCGGCACGTTCGAGGTGGTCTGCGGCATCCATCCGTCGATGCGGCTGGCGGTCGAGGTGCGCTAGCTGCGATAGCTCGGGTCAATCGCGTCGATCTGACGGACCAGCGCATCGAAGACGTCGCGCCCGGCACCGAACTTGGCGTTGAACTGCAGCGAATCCCGCGTGCACTTGGCCTGGATCTCCTCCGGGATGTCGATCACCGGGCCCATCGACTGCGAGGCGAGCTGGATTTCGCAGGCGCGATTGAGCAGCCAGAGGATCGCGAAGGTGCGATGGACCGACTCGCCCCAGGCCAGCAGTCCGTGATTGCGCAGGATGACCGCCGGCTTGTCGCCGATATTGGCGACCAGCCGCGGGCCCTCGTCGGGATGCACGGTGATGCCCTCGAAATCGTGATAGGCGAGCTTGCCGTAGAGCTGTGCCGAATAGAAGTTCGAGGGCGACAGGCCGCCGCGCGAGCAGGCGACGGCCATGCCGGCGGTGGTGTGCGTGTGCATCACGCAATGGGCGCCGGGAATGCCGGCATGGATCGCGGCATGCACCGTGAACCCGGCCGGGTTCACCGGCCAGTTCGACGTGCCGACGACGTTGCCGTCCAGGTCGATCTTGACGAGGTTCGACGCCCGCACCTCGCTGTAATGCAGCCCGAACGGATTGATCAGGAAATGGGTCTCGGGTCCGGCCAGCCGCAGCGTGATGTGGTTGTAGATCAGCTCGGTCCAGCCGAGATGGGCGAAGATGCGATAGCAGGCCGCAAGGTCGGTGCGGGCCTGCCATTCCTCCTCACTGATCTCGGCGGGCCGCTGGGCGGCGAGGGCATGAACCATGGCGATCTCCCGATTTTCTATTTCTTGAACCTGGCGGCCAGTCCCTCGACCGCGCGGGCGAGCAGGGTGCCGTCGGCACCGACCGCGACGAAGCCGCAGCCCATTTCGATGTAGCGGCGCGACGCCGCCTCGTCGAACGACAGGATGCCCGCTGCCTTGCCGGCCTTCATGATGCGCGCGATGGCATCGTCGATGCGGGCCAGCATGTCCGGGTGGTTGGCCTGGCCCAGATGACCGAACGAGGCGGACAGGTCCGCCGGGCCGATGAACACGCCGTCGACGCCGGGCACGGCGGCAATCGCGTCGAGGTTCTCGAAGCCCCGCACGTTCTCGACCTGCACCAGCAGGCACATCTCGTCGCCGGCCTTGTGCAGGTAGTCCTTGACCCGGTTCCAGCGCGAGGCGCGCGCCAGGGCCGAGCCGACGCCGCGGATACCCTTGGGCGGGTACTGCATGGCCGCCACCATCTCGGCCGCCTGTTCCGGGGTCTCGACCATCGGCACCAGCAGCGTCTGCACCCCGATGTCCAGAAGCTGCTTGATCAGCACGGGATCACCGATCGGCGGGCGCACGATCACGCTGGTGTCGGTGTAGGGGGCGGCTGCCTGCAACTGGGCCAGGATGGTGCGCAGGTCGTTCGGCGCGTGCTCGCCATCGACCAGGATCCAGTCGAAACCCGCCCCGGCCGCGATCTCGGCGGCGATCGGATCGATCAGCGAAGCCCACATCCCGATCTGGGTGACGCCGGCGGCGAGGCCCGCCTTGAAGCGGTTGGTGGGAAGATCCATGGTGTCTTGTCCCTCAGGCAAAGCGGCAGGAGATCGAGCCCAGGCCGCCGTAATCGACGTGGAAGACGTCGCCCTGTCTGGCTTCGACCGGGCGGGTGAACGATCCACCCAGAATGACCTGTCCCGGTTCCAACGTCACGTCATAGGGTGCGAGCCTGTTGGCAAGCCAGGCGACGCCGTTGGCCGGATGGTTGAGCACGGCGGCGGCGACGCCCGATTCCTCGATCACCCCGTTGCGGTAGAGGATCGCGGCGACCCAGCGCAGATCGACGTCCAGCGGCCGGATCGGCCGTCCGCCGGTGACCAGTGCGGCGTTGGCCGCATTGTCGGAAATCGTGTCGAACACCCGGCGCGGCTTCTTCGTCTCCGGATCGATCTGCTGGATGCGGGCGTCGATGATCTCGATCGCCGGAATGATGTAGTCGGTGGCGTTCAGCACGTCGAAGATGGTGCAGTCCGGCCCCTTCAGCGGCCTGGACAGCACGAAGGCCAGCTCGACCTCGACGCGCGGCACGATGAAGCGGGTGAACGGCAGTTCAGCCCCGTCGCGGAAGAACATGTCGTCGAGCAGGATGCCGTAATCCGGTTCGTCGATCTGCGACGAGACCTGCATGGCACGCGAGGTCAGGCCGATCTTGCGGCCCTTCATCACCCGGCCCTGCGCGATCTTGAGGTCGACCCAGGCGCGCTGGATCGCATAGGCATCGTCGATCGTGATGCCCGGCTGCTCCAGCGAGAACTGGCGCAGCTGGGTGCGGGTCTTCTCTGCCTCGTCCAGGCGGCGGGCGAGTTCGGCAATGGTTTCCTGCGACAGGCTCATGGCTTCTTGAACCGCTGATGGAGGTTGTTGTGCTTCCAGGTGCCGGCCTCGCTGAATTCGACCAGCTCGAGCGACAGGGCCAGGTAGCGCCGGGCGAAGAGATCGGCGAAATGCGCCTTGATCGTCTCGAAGAGTGTGTCGCAGGTCGCCTGCTTGACCGCGTCGGTGCGGCCCGCACCGATCTTGAGGGTGGCATGGACGAAGGCGTCGTCCTCGCGGCCGTCGGCGATGCGGTAATGCTTCAACCCGATCGCACGCACCCGGATGCCGCCGATCGGATAGGCACCCTGGTCGATCAGCACGGCCGACAGTTTCGGCAGCAGGCCGGCGATGTCGCCCTCGGCTTCGAGGTTGTCGGTGTATTCGACGATCAGATGCGGCATGGTCAGACCACCGGGAAGATGCAATTGATCTGGCCGGTGCCCGACGAGGCAAAGTAGGGGGTGACGATCTCGACCGGCTCGCGGTATTCGTCCCAGCCCATGACGCCCAGCAGCATCGCCGTGTCGTGCATGTCGCCCTCGCCGCGGCACAGTTCGGCATATTCCGGCAGCATGGCGGTGAAGGTCTTGAAGTCGCCCTGTTTCCACAGCTCGACGACGCGCAGGTCGACCTGGCGGTAGAACTCGGCCGAGATCTGGTGCATCGCTTCTTCCGGGCTGCCATTGTCGTTGAAGCGGTGGGACAGCGAGCCGGAGGCCAGCACGGCGACGGTCGAATCGCTCTTCTCGATCGCGTGGCGCAGGGCCTGGCCGAAGCGGCGGCTGTCGTCGAGCTTGTGCCAGTCGCACCAGGCCGCGACCGAGACCACCTTGAAATGCTGGTCGCCGTTCATGTAGCGCATCGGGACCAGCGTGCCGTATTCGAGTTCTAGGCTGGCGACCTCATGCGCGCGGGTGAAGACCCCTTCCGCCGTCGCGGTCTCGGCAATCAGGCGGCCGAGTGCCGGGTTGCCGGGATAGTCGTAGGCCATGTCCTTGATGAAATGGGGCAGTTCGTTCGAGGTGTAGACGCCCTTGAAGCGGTCGTTGCAATTGACGTGGTAGCCGGCATTGACCAGCCAGTGCACATCCAGCACGACGATGGTATCGACGCCCAGCGCCCGGGCGCGCCGGCCGATCTCGCGATGCCCCTCGATCGCGGCCTCGCGGCAGCCGTGATGCCTGCCCGGCAGTTCGGACAGGTACATCGACGGCACATGGGTGATCTTGGCCGCCAGTGCCAGCTTGCCCATGGTCAGACGCCCCAGCGCGGAATCGGGTGATCGCCCAGCGAGACGCAGACGTTCTTGATCTCGCAGAAGGTCTCGAAGCTCGCATCGCCGCCTTCGCGGCCGACGCCCGAATCCTTGATGCCGCCGAAGGGCTGGCGCAGGTCGCGGACGTTCTGCGAATTGACGAAGACCATGCCGGCCTCGATCCCGGCGGCCAGGCGATGCGCCTTGCCGATATCCTGGGTCCAGATATAGGAGGCGAGGCCGTATTTCACGTCGTTGGCCAGCCGCAGGCCCTCCTCCTCGTCCTTGAACGGAATCAGGCAGGCGACGGGGCCGAAAATTTCTTCCTGCGCCACGCGCATGCGGTTGTCGACACCGGCCAGCACGGTCGGGCGGATGAAGTTGCCGCGGGCCACGCGCTGGGGCAGGCCCGCCGGCGGCTCGATGCCGCCGGCGGCGACCACGGCACCTTCCTTGCGGCCGATCTCGATATAGCCGGTCACCTTCTCCCAATGCTGGCGGGTGATCATCGCGCCGAGCTTGGTATCCTCCTCGCGCGGATCGCCCACCTTCAGGCGCTGGGCCCGCGCGGCGAACTTGGCAACAAAATCGTCATAGACCGATTGCTGGACGAAGATGCGGGATCCTGCGGTGCAGCGCTCGCCGTTCAGCGAGAAGATCGTGAACAGTGCGGCATCGAGCGCGCGGTCGAGATCGGCGTCGGCGAAGACCAGCACCGGCGACTTGCCGCCCAGTTCCATCGACAGCTTCTTCAGGCCGGCGCGCTCGACGATGCGCTTGCCGGTCACCGTGCCGCCGGTGAACGAGATCACCCGCACGTCGGGATGGGTGACCAGGGCCTCGCCCGCGTCGCGGCCATAGCCGTGCACCACGTTGAGCACGCCCTTGGGCACCCCGGCTTCCAGCGCCAGCTGGCCCAGGCGATCGGCGGTCAACGGCGACAGTTCCGACATCTTCAGGATCGCGGTGTTGCCGAGCGCCAGGCAGGGCGCGACCTTCCAGGTCGAGGTCATGAACGGCACGTTCCACGGCGAGATCAGCCCGCACACCCCGACCGGCTGGTACAGCGTGTAGTTCAGCATGGTGCGGTCGACCGGATAGCACTTGCCGTCCATCCGGGTGGCGACCTCGGAGAAGAAGTAGAAATTCTCGGCCGCACGCGGGATCAGCTGATGGCCGGTCTGATGGATCGGCAGGCCGGTATCGTCGGTCTCGATCTGCGCCAGCGCCGGCACGTCCCGCTCGATCAGCTCGCCCAGCCGGCGCATGATTTTGGCGCGCTGCTTTGCCGGCATACCGGCCCATTTGGGAAAGGCAGCCTTGGCCGCGTCGACGGCCAGGGCGATTTCCTCGGCACCGCCTGCGGCGACTTCGGCGATCACGTCCTGGGTCGCCGGGTTGACGTCCTGGAACGTCGTCGGGCTGGTGACGGACTTGCCGTCGATCAGATGGCCGATCATGGCGCGGTCTCCGCGATGTTGAATTCGCTGTCGTCGGTGATGAAGTTGACGAGGCGACCGATCCCCTCGATCTCGGTCACGACCTCGTCGCCCGGCCGCACATCGGCGAGGCCTTCGGGCGTGCCGGTCAGGATGAGATCGCCGGGCGTCAGCGTCATCAGCCCGGAGAGATACTCGACCAGTCCGGGCACGTCGAAGATCATGTCGCGGGTAGTGCCTTGCTGGGTGACCGTGCCGTTGACCGAGGTCCGCAAGGCCAGCGCCATCGGGTCGGGCACGTCGGCGGCATCGACCAGCCACGGCCCCAGCGGCGTGCAGCCGTCGCGGTTTTTGACCTTCAGGTTGGGCCGGTAATAGTTCTCCAGGTAATCGCGGATCGCATAGTCGTTGGCGACCGTGTAGCCGCCGACGACGTCGAGCGCGTCGGCGCGGGTCACGTTGCGCGCGGTGCGGCCGATCACGACCGCCAGCTCGCATTCGTAATGCATGTAGGTGGCATCGGCCGGCCGCCGGGTGCGGCCGCGATGGCCCAGCAGGGTGTTGGGACCCTTCAGGAAGACCAGCGGCTCGGTCGGGGCCTTGAAGGCCAGTTCCCTGGCGTGATCGGCGTAATTGAGGCCCAGGGCGAAGATCTTGCCCGGCACGACGGGCGGCAGCCAGACCACGTCGGTTTCCCCGACGATTCGTCCATCGGCGAGCCGCAGGGCGTCGCCGCAGGGCGTCGCGGTATGGATGGCCCCGCCGAAGGCCACGCGGGCGCGCTTCATGCCTCGTCCTCCACGATGTGGTTTTCGACGCGGCCCAGCCCCGCGATCTCGACCGCGACCCGGTCGCCGGCCCGCGCCAGCGGCGCACCGTGCGGCACGCCGACATGCACGACATCGCCGGGTTCGAGCGTCATGAAGGCGGTGACCTCGGCCAGCAGCCGGGCCGCGGGGCGGATCAGCCCGGATGTCGAGGCCTCGAGCCTGACGTCGCCGTTGATCAAGGCGCGCACCGTCAGCGCGGCGGGGTCGGCCGTCGCCGGCAGTACCGGACCGATCGGACAGAACCCGTCGCGGCACCGCTGGGCGATGGCCGGGCGATAGACGCTGGCATGGGGCAGGGTGACATCGTTGATGACGGTGTAGCCGGCAAGGTGATCGAGCGCGTCGGCTTCGGCTAGCCGGCATGCGGTGCGGCCGATCACCAGGCCGAGGGCGGGGCCGATCTCGACCGCCTCGACCCCGCGCGGCAGCATGATGGGCGCGCCGGGGGCGTTCAGGGTGTTAGGCGGCTTGATATAGAGGATCGGTGCCTTCGGCGGCGCCTGATAGGGCGGGGCGTTGACCGCGTCGCCCAATGCGGCCAGTGCCGAACGGTAGTTCAGCAGACAGCCATAGACCGTGCCGTATGCCGGCATGTCTCCTCCCCTGGCGCCATCGGCACCGTCGTTGCCGTTGGCCGGAGAGTATAATTAACATGATAATCAGTCAATGCAGGTTGGGTTGGCCGAGCAAGCCGGCGGGCGCCGGCACCCGCGACCGGCGATCGAGCCATTCGGTCAGTCGGTCGAACGGCATCGGCCGGCCAACATGGTAACCCTGCGCGAGACTGCAGCCGAGCCGCGCCAGCGCGTCGAGCTGACCGGGGGTCTCGACGCCTTCGGCGACGACATCCAGGCCGAAGGCATGGGCCAGTTCGACCATCACCGCCACGATGGTGCGCTGGCTGCTCGGATGCTCGACATCCGCCAGGAACGAGCGGTCGATCTTCAGCCGGTCGAGCGGCAGGCTGGCCAGCCGGCCGAGCGACGAGAAGCCGGTGCCGAAATCGTCGATCGCGATCTGGATGCCCTCGTCGCGGAAGCTTTTCAGGCGTACGGCCAACGCAGCCGGATCCTGCGCCGCCAGGCTTTCGGTCAGTTCGACTTCCAGGGCCGAGCCGGGCAGGCCCGCTGCCTCCAGGGCCTGCCGAATATGGCCGAGGGTGTCGCTGTCCTGGAATTCCAGCATCGACATGTTGACCGCCATCGTCAGTTCGGCCCCCATCGTCCGCCGCAGGCGGGCCAGATCGCCGAGCGCGCGGCGCAGCACGAGACGGCCCAGCTCGACGATCAGGCCGGACTGTTCGGCCAGGGGCACGAAGGTCGCCGGCGGAATGTCGCGGCCATCGGCAGTGCGCCAGCGGGCGAGGGCCTCGAAGCCGACGATCCTGCCGTCGGCCAGGCGGATCTGCGGCTGATAGGCAACGTTGATGTCGCCGGCAGCGAGTGCCGCCCGCAACTCGTCGAGCAGTCGCAGCCGCACGCCCAGTTCGGTCGCGTCTTCCGACCGGTACCACATCGACCGGGCGTTTTCCTGCTTGGCCCGCCGCAGCGCGACATCGGTCTTGCGCAGCAGGGTGCGGCCATCGCCCGACACCTGGCCGATATCGGCAAGGCCGACCGTCACCGACATCGGGCGCGACGCCCCGTGCAACGGCAGCGGCTCGACGAACAGGGCGTGGATCGCCTCCGGCGTCATCGCCGCCTCGTCGCCCAGAAGTCCGAAGGTATCGGCGCCGAGCCGGGCGATGGTCGTGCCTTCGGGCAGGCCCTGGCCCAGGCGCGCGGCGACGGCGCGCAGCAGCTCGTCGCCCTGGTCGTGGCCCAGGACGTTGTTCACCTCGCCGAAACCGTTCAGGTCGATCAGGGCGACACGGCCTTCGCGGTCTGGCGCCGCCGCGATCCGCGCGTCGATCACCGCGACGAAGCCCTGGCGATTGGGCAGGCCCGTCAGCGGGTCGACAAAGGCAAGATTCCGGAGCCGGCCGTAGAGGATGACATTGTCATAGGCGATGCCGGCATTGGCGCAGAAGGCTTCTGCCAGGTCCTGCTCGACATCGTTGTTCGTCGAGGGGGGCAGCAGCACGACCATCTTCCCGTTCTGGCCGGGAACGAAGAAGGCCTGGCCGCCGGCACCGCGCACGTTGCACCGGCCGGTGCAGGCCTGATCGATCAGGTCGCGGCCGGGTGATGCCGGCAGGCGATCCAGCGTCCACCCCGGCAGGATGTCGGGGTAGCCGCGCGCGATCGCCACCGCCGGTCGCGGCGGCTCGGCACCGTCGCAGGCCATGACGATGCCGGTGTCGGGAACGCGAAGCAGGGCGGAGAGCTGCGCCAGAACCTCGTCGGCGAAGGCCGGCAGGTCGCGGCGGGCCATCAGCGCGGCGGTCGCGGCGACGACCTGGCCCAGTCCGCGGCGGCTCGCGGTGATCGCGCGGATCTGGTCGTAGGAGCGGATGGCGACGGTGACCGAGGAGAACAGCCGCGTCCGCGTCAACTCGCCTTTCGACTTGTAGTCGTTGATGTCGCAATCGCGGATCGCGTCGATTTCGGGGGCCAGGCCGGGTTGGCCGGTGCGCAGGATGATGCGCGTTTCGGCCCGGCCGAGAACGCGACGCATGAAATGGACGAGGTCGAGGCCCGCGCGGTCGGTTTCCATCACCACGTCGAGCAGCACGACCGCAATGTCGTCGTGCCGGGCCAGCACGTCGCGCGCCTCGGCGGCGGAGTGGGCATTCAGGAACGACAACCGGCGGCCATTGACTTCGACGTCGTCGAGCGCCAGCCGCGTCGCCACATGGACATCGGGTTCATCGTCGACGACCAGAACCTTCCAGCCGGGAAGTGCCTCGTCGGTCGTGTCCTCCGCGTCCCGCCCGTCGGCGGCAAAAACCACGAGGTCGTCGGCGTGACTGTCGCCCGTCATCGATTACGCCTTGGCATTCTCTACCCTACCTTTGGTTAAGGATAGAGCATCATTCGATGCATTGATGTCACCATTCGAAATGCAAAAATTTGCAACACTTGTCCTACTCAATTAATGCCGCTGATGTTTTGCGGCAAAATTCACATCTGCGTGCGTTATTGAAAATGATTTTCGTTCCTTTTGGCGGTAATCCTTACCGCAACTTGTAAGGAGTGTGGGATGGACGCGACCAGTGTGGCTGCCGTCGCTTTGCTCTGCTTTGTCCTGGGCGCGCTGTTCGGCATCTGGTGGCGATCGCGGCAGATCGCTGCGCGCGACGCGTTCTTTCGCGAAATTCTCAACGTCATGCCGGTCGGCGTACTCGTTTACGGCCGCGACGACCGGTTGTTGCTGCGCAATCAGCGCATGCAGGAACTTTTTCCCGTGCGTGATCCCGACGGCGTCATCGGCACGCATCGCCGCGTCGGGGCCGAGCGACTGCTGCGCGCGGGCGGGCAGCTTGACGGATTGTCGGACGACGAGGCGGCGAAGATCGTCGATCGCTGGGTGACGCGCGTCGCCGCCGAGGGGTATGTCGAGGAAGAGTTCAGCTTCAGCAGCGGCCGGGTCGTCCGCTACCAGGCGCGTCCGGTCAGCACCGGCGGTCTGGTCATCGTCCAGACCGACATCACCGCCCTGAAGGTCGCCGAGGCCGAGCAGCGCACCAGCAACAGCTGGCTGATCAAGGAAATCGCCAACCGCAAGAAGGCGGAAAGCGAGGTCGCGCAGGCGGCGACGCGCCTGCGTCAGATCATCGATGCGATTCCGGTCGGCGTGGTCGTCTACGACCCGCCGGACGACCGGATCTCGGTCTGCAATCAGGCCATCGAAGACCTCTATCCGAACTATTCGGGCCAGGCCGTGATCGGCATGACCAGACGCGAGAGGCTGCGTCGGATCCTGATCGCGGGCCATGGGGCGGGCGATCCCCCGGCCGACCTGATCGAACGAAAGCTGCAGGCCTGGCTCGTCGACGTCGAGAAGCCGGCCGGCGGGCTGGACCAGCTCAGCCTCAGCGGACGGTCGGTCTGGGTGAAATCGAAGCATCTCGACGACGGCACCACGATCGTGACGAATATCGACGTCACCGACCTGCGCCGTGCCGAGCAGCGCCTGCGCGATGCGATCGACAACAATGACAGCGCGATCCAGCTCTACGATGCCGAACTGCGGCTCATTCTCTGGAACGACGCCGTCCAGCGCATCCTGCCGTTCCTGGCCCCGCATCTGGCCGTCGGGCTGGCGTATGACGAGGCGATGAAGGTCGCGACCATGGCCGGCATCCTGCCGGCCGACAGTCCCTATTTCCGTGACATCGCCAGGACCGGGGTGTGGCAGGGGGAGACGCTCGACGGACGCTTCATCCTGGCGCGCCACATCCGCACGGCCGAAGGCGGGCTGCTGGTGGTTCATACCGACCTGACACGGCTGCATGTCGCCCAGCAGTCGCTGAGCCAGGCCGAGCAGATGGCCGCGCTGGGCCGCCTCGTCGCCGGTGTCTCGCACGAGATCAATACGCCGATCGGCATCAGCCTCACCGCGATCGGCGCGCTGGACCTGCGCATGAACGACCTGCAGCGCCGCTATCGCGACGGCAGCATGACCCGGCGCCTGTTCGAATCGCTGTTTGCGGATCTGCACGAGGCGACCGAGGTGATCCAGCGCAACCTGGAACGGGCGGCCGATCTGGTCGCGAGTTTCAAGCGCATCTCGGTCGATCAGGCGGCCGACACGCTGCAGCGCATCGATCTCGGCCGCTATCTGCACGACATCGTCGCCACGCTGCGCCCGACGTTGCGCGGCACGCCGCATCGGCTTGTCATCACCTGCCCCGACGGAATCCAGATCGACACCTATCCGGGCGCGTTGTCGCAGATCGTCACCAACCTGGTCCTCAACAGCCTGAGCCATGGCTTCCCGGAAGGGCGGATCGGCAACATCACGCTGGAAGCCGCGGCCACCGGCGACGAGATCGCCCTGGCCTACCGGGACGACGGCGTCGGGGTGTCGCGCGACACGCTGAAGCGGATCTTCGAACCCTTTTTCACCACCGCGCGCGGTCGCGGCGGATCGGGGCTCGGCCTGTCGATCATCTACAATATCGTCACTCAGCAGCTGGGCGGGACCATCGCGGCCACGAGCGAGGAGAGCGAGGGGCTGGCGTTCCAGATCAGGATACCGAGGCAGCCGCTCCAACCGCGGTGACGTTGGCGGTGGACGCGGTGCCCGGCCCGAGGCCATAGTCGCGCGTCAAAAGGCGACAGGAGCTTCCATGATCATCGTCCATCACCTGAACGATTCGCGTTCCGAGCGGATTCTGTGGCTTCTCGAGGAACTGTCGCTGCCCTACGAGATCAGGAAATACCAGCGCGATCCCCAGACCCGGCTGGCCACCGAAGAGCTCAAGGCGATCCATCCGCTGGGCAAGTCGCCGGTCATCACCGACGGCGACCGCACCGTCCACGAATCGGGCGCGATCATCGACTACGTCATCCGCCGGCATGGCGGCAGCCGGCTGCAGCCGGCGCCCGAGACCGCAGCCTATGACAGCTACGTCCAGTGGCTGCATTATGCCGAGGGCTCGGCCATGCTGCCGTTGATGCTGCATCTCTACACCGGCCGGCTCGGCGAGGCGGCCGCCCCGCTTCGCCCGCGCATCGATGCCGAACTGGCCAATCATCTCGGCTTTGTCGATCGGGCACTGGCGGGCAGGCAGTTCCTGCTGGGCGACGATTTCACCGGCGCCGACATCCAGATGAGCTTCGTCGCCGAGGTGGCCGGCGCCTTCGGCCTGCGCGGCGCCTATCCGGCGATGGACGGCTGGATCAAGCGCCTGCATCAGCGTCCGGCCTACCAGGCGGCGCTGGAACGCGGCGGTCCGTACGCGATGGCGCGCTGAGCAACGCCGGTCTTGCCGGGGCGGCGGCTTCGTTCCGCCGTCGCCTCACAGCGTCTCGATCTCGGCGATCAGATGGTCGAGAAATGCCTTGACGGCATGGGGCAGGGTGCGGCCGGCCATCGTCTGGATTTCGACGCGGCGTTCCTGCATGCCCGGATTGGCGATCGGCACCAGCGCCAGGCCGTCGCTGCGCAGGCGGCGGGCGACCGACAGCCGGCCGGTCAGCGCGATGCCGCCGCCGGCGCGGGCGAAGCTGTTCAGGGTCGGCATGTAGTTGCAGGTCAGGACCGGCTCAATCAGCAGGCCTTCGGCCGCGCAGGTGAGGTCGAACAGTTGGCGCAGCGTCGTGTCGGGCGTCGGCAGCGCGATCGGATGGTCCTTCATCTCGGTGATCGAGATTGCTTTGCGGCCGGCCAGCGGGTGGTCCGACGACATCAGCGCCAGGACGGGCGCGCGCAGCGCATATTCGACGCGGATGTCGCGCTCGGGCGCCAGGCTGAAGGTGATGCCGATATCGGCCTCGCCCTCGCGCACCCGGCGCGCGACCAGGCCCGGCGACTGGACGGTCAGGTCGAAGCGCACGCCGGCGTGCTTCTGGTTGAAGGTGCGGAAGGCGTGCGGCAGCAGGTCCATCGCGCTGCCCTCCATCGCCGCGACCTTGACGATGCCCTGGTTCAGGTTCGGCAATTCGCGGATTTCGGCGATCGCGCGGTCGGCCTCCAGCGCGGTGCGGCGCGCATAGTCGGCAAGCAGTCGCCCTGCGGGGCTGAGCGCCATGCCGCGCGGCCGGCGTTCGAACAGTACCGCCCCCACCTCCTCCTCCAGCTTGGCAATCTGGCGGCTGATCGCCGAGGAGGCGACGTTGAGCCGGGCGGAAGCGCCGCTGATCGAGCCGCAGCGGGCCACTTCGAGAAAATAGCGCAGGCCGACATCGAGCATAGCGTCAGCATGCCTTGCCGATTTGGCAACGGAAACTTCCAAACATTATAATTGTGATCACGCGCTGCCAAAATCACTATCACTGAAGACAGGTGCATAAAAATTGGCCTCAAAAGGCCCGACAACAGATGCAGGAGAGGTACTCGTCATGATCACCCGTGGTCTGCTCGCGCTCGGCGTTGCCATCGTCGCCCTGGTTCCCGCCGCCGCCATGGCCGGCAAGGCCGACGACACGCTGGTCTACGCCTCCGATAGCGAGCCGGAGAACGTCAGCCCCTATCACAACAATCTCCGCGAGGGCGTGATCCTGTCGCGGCATGCCTGGGACACGCTGGTCTATGCCGACCCGGCCGACGGCAAGTACAAGCCTTATCTGGCGACGTCCTGGACCTGGGTCGACCCGAAGACCCTCGATGTCGAGCTGCGCCGCGGGGTCAAGTTCCACAACGGCGACACGCTGACCGCCGACGACGTCGTCTTCACGTTCAACTACGTGCAGAAGCCGGAATCGAAGGTGGTGACCAAGCAGAACGTCGACTGGATCAAGTCGGCTGAGAAGCTCGACGACTACAAGGTCCGCATCCACCTGAAGGAAGCGTTCCCCGCGGCCCTCGAATATCTCTCGGGCCCGACGCCGATCTATCCGGCGAAGTATTTCCAGCAGGTCGGGCTGGAGGGATTCTCCAAGGCGCCGGTCGGCTCCGGCCCCTACCGCATCACCGCGGTCGCCAGCGGCAAGGGTGTCAAGCTCGAGCGCTTCGACGGTTATTTCGCCGACAGCCCGATCCCCAAGCCGAAGATCGGCAAGCTCGAATTCCGCATTATGCCGGACAGCGAATCGCGCGTCGCCGCGCTGATGACCGGCGCGATCGACTGGACCTGGCGGGTGCCGCACGACCAGGCGATGGCCATGAAGTCCGCGCCCGGCATCAGCGTGTTGTCCGCCGAATCGATGCGTATCGGCTATGTCGCCTTCGATTCGCGCGGGACGTCCAGCGCCAATTCGCCGTTCAAGGATCTCCGCGTGCGCCAGGCGGTGGCGATGGCGATCGACCGCAAGTCGATGGTCGACAACCTCGTCGGCGGCGGCTCGAACGTCATGCACGCCGCCTGCTTCCCCAGCCAGACCGGCTGCGACCAGAACGCGGTCACGAAGTACGAATACAATCCCAAGAAGGCCAAGGAACTGCTGGCCGCCGCCGGTTATCCCCAGGGCTTCAAGACCGAGATCCAGGCCTATCGCGAGCGCGACTATGCCGAGGCCATGGTCGGCTACCTGAAGGCCGTCGGCATCGATGCCAAGCTGAACTTCCTCAAATACGCCGCGATGCGCGAGAACCTGCGCGCCGGCACCGTGCCGCTGGTGTTCAACACCTGGGGCTCGTTCTCGGTCAATGACGCCTCGGCGTCGACCGGGGTCTACTTCAAGGGCGGCGAGGACGACACCTCGAAGGATCCCGAGGTCATCAAGACGCTGACCGAGGCCGATGCGACGGTCGATCCCGAAAAGCGGCTCGCGCTCTATCGCACGGCACTGAAGCGGATATCGGACGAGGTCTACTGGCTGCCGCTGTTCTCCTATTCGACCGACTACGTCTCCACCGACAAGCTGCAGTTCCAGGCCTTCCCCGACGAACTGCCGCGCTTCTACATGAGCAGCTGGAAGTAAGCGACGCGTCATGTTGCGGTTCGCGCTGCGCCGACTGGGCGTGGCGATCGCGGTGGCGTTCACCGTGTCGCTCGCCTGTTTCCTGTTGCTGCATCTGTCGGGCGATCTCGCCACGTCGATCGCCGGGCCGGAAGCCACCGCCGCCCAGATCGAGGCCGTGCGCAAGCAATACGGCCTGGATCGCCCGCTGGTCACCCAGTTCGCCGACTGGCTATGGCATGCGGTGCAGCTCGATTTCGGCCGGTCCTATTATTTCCAGGACCGGGTGATCGACCTGATCGCCTCGCGCCTGCCGGTCACCATGATCCTGGGCGGCCTGGCGCTGGCCTTCGCGCTGATCGTCGCCATTCCGCTCGGGGTGATCGCCGCGATCAAGCGCGACAGCTGGATCGATCGCCTGGCGCTGGTGATCGCGGTACTCGGCCAGGCGATGCCGAGCTTCTGGTTCGGCCTGACGCTGATCATCGTCTTCTCGGTGCAACTGCGCTGGCTGCCGGCCTCCGGTGCCGACAGCTGGCAGGGTTTCATCCTGCCGGTGGTCGCGCTCGGCTACTATGCGACGCCCGCGATCATGCGGCTGACCCGGACCGGCATGCTCGACGTGCTCGGATCCGACTATATCCGCACGGCCCGCGCCAAGGGCCTGCGGACGGGCACGATCATGTTCAAGCATGCCCTGCGCAACGCGATCATCCCGGTGATCGCGCTGGCTGCGGTTCAGCTCGGCTTCATGCTCGGCGGTTCGCTCGTCATCGAGGCGGTGTTCTCGCTGCACGGCCTGGGCTATCTCGCCTGGGAAGCGATCGCCCGCAACGACTATCCGGTGATGCAGGCGATCGTCCTGATCCTCGCATCGATCTATATCCTGCTGACGCTCGGCGCCGATCTCCTCAACGCGGCGATCGATCCGCGCATCCGGGTGCGCTGACATGACCGCGACCCTTCCGCTTTCCGACCATCTGCCGCCCCGCTCGGTGTTTGCCACCGCGATGCGCCGCGTCTTCGGCCATCACGGCCTGATGCTCGGCGGCATCATCCTCGTCCTGGTCGCGCTGGTGGCGATCTTCGCGCCGCTGCTGGCGCCGCACGATCCGTATGCCCAGAACCTGTCGCGCCGGCTGATCCCGCCGATCTGGCATGCCAAGGGAACCTGGGAACATGTCCTCGGCACCGACAAGCTCGGCCGCGACTATCTCAGCCGGCTGATCTACGGCAGCCGCCTGTCGCTGATCATCGGCCTGTCGGCGACCGTCATCTCGGGCCTGATCGGCACGACGCTGGGGGTGCTGGCCGGCTATTTCGGCGGCCGTACCGACGCGGTGATCAACTACCTGATCACCACGCGACTGGCCATGCCGGTGGTCCTGGTGGCGCTGGCCGTCGCCTCGCTGGTCGGCGGATCGCTGCAGGTCGTCATCCTGGTGCTGGGCTTCCTGCTGTGGGATCGCTTCGCCGTCGTCACCCGCAGCGCCACGATGCAGGTCTGCCATGGCGACTACATCGCGGCGGCCCAGGCGATCGGCTGCTCGACGACACGTATCCTGCTGTCCGAGCTGCTGCCCAACATTCTGAACGCGCTGATCGTGGTCGCGACGCTGGAAATGGCGCATGCCATCCTGCTCGAGGCGACGCTGTCGTTCCTCGGCCTCGGCGTGCCGCCGCCGGCACCCTCCTGGGGGCTGATGATCGCCGAGGGCAAGCAGTACATGTTCTTTTCGCCCTGGGTGATCGCCATTCCCGGCGTGACGCTGCTGATCCTCGTCCTGGCCATCAATCTCGTCGGCGACGGCATCCGCGATGCCACCGCGCCGGAAAACCGGAACTGACGCGATGACCGATCACCTGCTCGAGGTCCGCGACCTCCATGTCGACATTCCGCTGGGTCACAGTACGCTGCATGCCGTGCGCGGCATCGATTTCCATGTCGATCGCGGCGAACTGGTCTGTCTCGTCGGCGAATCCGGCTGCGGCAAGTCGCTGACGTCGCTGGCGCTGATGGGCCTGCTGCCGTCGCGGGCGCGCCGTCGTGCCGCTGCGCTGCGTTTTGCCGGCGCGGAGCTCACCACGCTGCCGGAACGGCGGATGGCCGACCTGCGCGGCAACCGCATGGCGATGATCTTCCAGGAGCCGATGACGTCGCTGAACCCGGCCTATACCATCGGCAACCAGCTGACCGAGGCGCTGTCGCGCCATCGCAAGGTGACTGCGGCCCAGGCACGCGACCGGGCCGTCCACCTGCTTGAACGCGTCGGCATCACCGCCGCGGCAAGCCGGCTGGGCCAGTATCCGCATCAGCTTTCGGGCGGGCTGCGCCAGCGCGTCATGATCGCGATGGCACTGATGTGCGGCCCCGAGCTGATCATCGCCGACGAACCGACCACGGCGCTCGACGTCACCATCCAGGCGCAGATCCTGCACCTGCTGCGCGAACTGCAGCAGGAATTCGGCATGGCGGTGGTGCTGATCACCCACGACCTCGGCGTCGTCGCCCGCGTCGCCGACCGGGTCGCGGTGATGTATGCCGGCGAGATCGTCGAGACCGGTCCGGTCGCTTCGCTGTTCGCCGCCCCGTCTCACCCCTATACCCGCGGGCTGCTCGCCTGTATCCCGGTGCCCGGCCGCACCCGGCCGGGCGAGATGCTGGGATCGATCCCGGGCATCGTCCCCAGCCTGACCGGCCGGCTCGAAGGCTGCGCCTTCCGCAATCGCTGCGGCGAGGCGCGCGACGCCTGCGCCGGCCCGGTGCCGTGGCGGCAGGGCCTGGCCGGGCAGGCGGTGCGTTGCGTGGGGGCCGCGTGATGGACAAGGCCGTCCTCGAACTGCGTGGCGTGCGCAAGGTCTATCCGATCAGCCGGGGCATGTTCGCCAAGCCGGCAAGCCTGGTCGCGGTCGACGGCGTCGACCTGACGATCCGGCGCGGCGAGACGCTGGCCCTGGTCGGCGAGTCGGGCAGCGGCAAGACCACGATCGCCCGCATGCTGCTCGGCCTGCTCGCTCCCACGGCAGGCCAGATCCTGGTCGACGGCGAGGTGCTGGACGCGTCGCGCCGCCGGGCCATGGCCCGCCGCATCCAGCCGATCTTCCAGGACCCCTATTCGTCGTTGAACCCGCGCAAGACGGTGAGCCAGATCGTCGCTCTGCCGCTGGTGGTGCACGGCATCGGCACGCCCGAGGAACGCCGGGCACGCGTTGCCGAAATGCTCGACGTCGTGGGGCTCGCCCGGCGGCATGCCGACGCCTATCCGAACCAGATGTCGGGCGGCCAGCGCCAGCGCGTGGCGATCGCGCGCGCGCTGGTCATGCGGCCGGACGTCGTCATCTGCGACGAGCCGACCTCGGCCCTCGACGTCTCCGTCCAGGCGCAGATCCTGAACCTGCTGGTCACGCTGCGCCGCGAGTTCGGCTTGACCTACCTGTTCATCAGCCACAACCTCGCCGTCGTCGAGCATCTCGCCGACCGGGTGGCCGTCATGTATCTCGGGCGGCTGGTCGAACAGGCCGACCGGGCCAGCCTGTTCGCGCATCCGCGCCATGCCTATACCAGGGCGCTGCTGGCCTCGGTGCTGACCCCGGAACCCGGGCTGGGCGTACCCGATCCGGGCCTGGGCGGCAGCTTTCCCAATCCGATCTCGCCACCGCCGGGCTGCAGCTTCCATCCGCGTTGCACCCTTGCCGCAGAACGCTGTCGCATCGAGGTGCCGCAGCCCACCGGCACGCCCGGCGGCACGGTTTCCTGTCACTTTCCCCTCGAACAAGGTTCCGCGCCATGACCCGCCAGGCTGCCATCGACGCCGCCGCCCGCCATTTCGACGACGGCGGCTTTCTTGCCGAACTCGATCGTCGCGTCGGTTTCCGCACCGAAAGCCAGGAAGCCGATCGCGCCGAACCGCTGCGGGCCTATCTCGCGGACGAGATCGCGCCGGCGCTTGGCCGTCTCGGCTTCACCAGCCGGATCGTCGCCAATCCGGTCGACGGCTTCGGCCCGTTCCTGCTGGGCGAGCGGATCGAGGATCCGGCCCTGCCGACCGTGCTGACCTACGGCCATGGCGACGTGGTGCGCGGCTACGACGCGCAGTGGCGCCAGGGCCTGTCGCCCTGGTCGATCGTGGTCGACGGCGACCGCCTCTATGGCCGCGGCACTGCCGACAACAAGGGCCAGCACACGATCAATCTCGCCGCGCTGGCCCAGGTGATCGAGGCGCGCGGCGGCAGGCTCGGCTTCAACGTCAAGGTCATCCTGGAAATGGGCGAGGAGACCGGATCGCCCGGTCTTGCCGCCGTTGCCCGCGCCCATCGCGACGCGCTGCGGGCCGACCTGCTGATCGCCTCGGACGGGCCGCGGCTGGCGGCATCACGGCCCACCATCTTCCTGGGCTCGCGCGGCTGCTTCAACTTCGATCTGAGCGTCAACCTGCGCGACGGTGGCCACCATTCCGGCAACTGGGGCGGGCTGTTGCGCAACCCCGGCACCGTGCTGGCCAATGCCATAGCCAGCATGGTCGACGGTGACGGCGTCATCCGCATCGCGGCACTGCGCCCGCCGCCGATCCCGAATGCGGTGCGCGCAGCCCTGGCCGACATCGAGGTCGGCGGCGGTCCGGGCGATCCCGACGTCGATGCCGACTGGGGGGAGAAGGCCTGACGCCGACCGAGCGCGTGCTGGCCTGGAACGCGCTGGAGGTGCTGGCCTTCCGCACCGGCAATCCGGATGCCCCGGTCAATGCCGTGCCGCCGCGCGCCTCGGCCCATTGCCAGCTGCGCTTCGTCGTCGGCTGCGATCCCGAAAGCTTCGTGCCGGCGATCCGTGCCCATCTCGACGCCCATGGCTTCGGCATGGTCGCCGTCTCGCCGGCCCGGATCGAGACGATGAACGCCACGCGCCTCGACCCCGAGGACCCGTGGGTCGGCTGGGCGCTGGCCTCGCTGACCCGGACTACCGGCAAGAAGCCGGCGCTGCTGCCCAATCTCGGCGGCTCGCTGCCCAACGACGTCTTTGCCGATATCCTGGGCCTGCCGACGATCTGGGTGCCGCATTCCTATCCGGCCTGCTCGCAGCATGCGCCCAACGAACATCTGCTGGGTTCGGTCGCGCGCGAGGCCTTGCAGATCATGGCCGGGCTGTTCTGGGATCTGGGCGAGGAGGGCCAGGCCGTGCGCCGGCGGCGCGCATGACCCGCGAGGCGGTCTACGGCTGGCTTGCCACCCAGCGCCCGGCGATGGAGGAATTCCTGCAGCGGCTGGTCGACATCGATTCGAATTCCTACGACAAGGCCGGTACCGATGCGGTAGCCGATGCGATCGCCGAACTGCTGGCCGAGGATGGCGTCGCGGTCGATCGCCATCCGGTCGCGGCGTTCGGCGACGTGCTCGCAGCCCAGGTGCCCGGCCGTGACGCGGGCGCCCATGTCCTGCTGATGGGCCATCGCGACACCGTCTTTCCGAAAGGCACGGTGGCGACGCGCGGCTATACCCGCGACGGCGATCTTGCCTTCGGCCCGGGCGTCGCCGACATGAAATCGGGTCTGGTGCTGAACTGCTTCGTGCTGCGCGCCTTTGCCCGCGCCGGCGGGGCGCCGTTTCCACTGCGGGCGCTGTTCACCTCGGACGAGGAGATCGGTTCGGCCGCCGGCCGGCCCTTCATCGAGGCGGCGGCGCGCGATGCCCGGGCCGTGCTGAATGCCGAGCCGGGGCGGATCACCGGCAACGTGGTCACCTCGCGCAAGGGCGGGGCCACGCTGATCCTCGATGTTGCCGGCCGCGCCGCCCATTCCGGCATGGCCCATGCCGACGGCATCAGCGCGATCGAGGTGCTGGCCGCCAAGATCCGCAAGCTGCATGCGCTGACCGACTATGCCACCGGGCTGACCATCAACGTCGGCAAGATCGCGGGCGGCGTGTCGGTCAATACGGTGGCGCCGGCGGCGCGGGCCGAGATCGACGTGCGGGTCATGTCGCTGGCCCAGCTCGACGACGTGATGGCCCGGATCGAGGCGATCGTCGCGGCCGAGGAACTGCCGGGCGCGACCGCGACGCTGACGCGCGGCCACGTCATGCTGCCGCTGGAGGAGCGCCACGCCGCCGAGCTGATGGCGCGCTATCGCCGGGTCGCCGCCGAGATCGGCTTCGAGGTCGAGGGCGAATTCACCGGCGGCTGTGCCGATTCCGGGTTCACCGCCAGTCTCGGCGTGCCGACGCTGTGCGGCCTCGGCCCGGTCGGCGGCAAGCCGCATACCGACCGCGAATTCTGCCGGCTGGAAACGCTGGTGCCCCGCGCCCAGGCGGTCGCGGGCACCATCCTCAGCCTGGCCTGACGCCTATTCCTCGGTCCGCTTGGGCGTGTCCGCCGGCGCCGGCCGGTCGGCGGGCCGCTCCTCGCGGACCTGGACCAGGCGCTGCTGGAACGGCATCGCAATGCCCTCGCGGTCGAAGGCGGCCTTCAGCCGGCGGCTGAACTCGCGCCCGACCCCCCATTGATCCCCCGCCCGGCATTTCAGCCGCACGCCGATCGCGATGCCGGCGTCCGAGAAGGCGGTGACGCCCTGCAGGTCGATCTTGTCGATGATCTTGCCGCACCAGGCTTCGTCCTGGCGCAGGCCTTCTCCGACATTGCGGATCACCTCGAAGGCGCGCTCGACATCCTGGTCGTAGGCGACGCGGATGTCGGCGACATGGTAGGCGAAATCGCGGGTCATGTTGGCGACCTTGTCGATCGCCGAGAACGGGATGACGTGGAATGTGCCGCTGCCGTCGCGCAGGCCCACCGAGCGGATCGTCAGCCGTTCGACCACGCCCGACACGCCGCCGGCCGTGACCACGTCGCCGGTGTTCAGCGCGTTTTCGAACTGCAGGAAGGCGCCGTTGATGATGTCCTTGACTAGGCTCTGCGCGCCGAAGCCGACGGCCAGGCCGACGACGCCGGCACCGGCCAGCAGCGGGCCGATATTGATGCCCAGCTCGGACAGGATGACCATCGTGACCAGCACCGACAGGGTGATCGACACCGCGTTGCGTGCCAGGACCAGCAAGGTGCGCAGGCGCTGCGAGGCCGCCACGGTCTGCCCGCGCGGATTGAGCCGTGCCTCGACCCAGGTGGCAAAGGCGATCCAGACGAGCAGGGCGAAGGCCAGGATGACGGTGATCGAGAACAGCGTCTGCAGCAGCCGGCCGCCCTCCGGGCTGGTCAGCCACTGGCTGACCGGCAGGATGTTCCAGATCTGCAGGAACGTCGCTGCGACCACGACGATCAGCGCGATGCGCGCGGCAAGCCCGACCGGTGTCAGGAAATGGTTGAGCCGTTCCTCGAGCTGGGGCAGCCGCTCGCGCGAACGCTCGGAGAGCACGATGCCGCGCGTGAGCCGCCGGATCAGCAGGTCCTGGACCGCCGCGGCCGCGACCAGCAGCGCCATCGTCGCGATCGACCGGCCGATCAGCGGCAGGGTCAGGGTTTCGCGGGCGAGATAGACGAGCAGCAGGACGCTGAGATAGGCGATGGCGACCGGCGTCCAGGCCTTGGCCGCGACCCGCCGCAGCGCATGCCAGGCGGTCGCGATGTCGCCGCCGTCGGGATCCTGGCGGCCGCGGATCAGCCGGCGGGCGGGCGCGCGGGTCTGGACCACCACGGTCACGGCCATTGCCCACAGCGTGACCGCGAGGATCGCGCGCAACGCGGCCAGCGCCGAGGGCGGCAGGCTGCCCGATGCCATGCCGTAGAGCAGCAGGACGCCGTAGCCCGTGACCAGGACGAAGCGGTTCAGCCAGCGATAGAGATAGGCGGCGGCGCGATCGGACAGGCTGAGGAAGCGCTTCGACCCGGCTTCGGGGCGCAGCACCGCGCGCGCGACCAGCCGGATCGCCTCGGTGAGCAGGAAGACGTTCAGCACCATGACGGTCACGACCGCGATCGAGCCGGGGCTGCCAAGCCAGATGAAGGCGACGATGTAGCCGACGGCCAGCGCCAGCACCAGCGCGGCAAGCTCGGCCACCACCCGGACCCAGCGCCGGCGCTGGGTCACCGGCGCCAGCCGGGTGACGGCCTGGTAGAGCAGGAAATAGGCGACGAGCGTCATGCCGAAGGCCCAGGCCGGTTCCGCCCCCACCCAGCGGAACAGCCCGCCGTCGGGCGCCTGGATCAGGGCCAGCAGCGCCGGCACGGTCGCGGCATAGGCGGCGAGGTCGCGCGCCCAGTCGATGCCGGTCTCGAATGTCGTGGCGGTGAAGCGGGCGAACTGCCGCCAGCCGGTGGTGGCGGCCGGATTGGGGCTGGACAGCCGGGCGATCTGATCGGCCAGTTCGCCGCGGGTCAGCCCCGCCACCTTCTCGCCGCCGGCGATCTTGACCGCCATGTCGGTACCGGGGAAGGCGACCAGGATCTGGTCCAGCTTGGCCTGGGCCTGTCGCAGCAGTTCGATGCGGGCGGTGTCGCCGTCGGCCCCGTCGGCCTTCTCGGCCAGCAGCTTGGCCTCGACGGCCAGGCGGTTGGCAGATTCCTGCGGGGTCTCGGCGCGGGTGGCGAAAGGCAGCAGCAGGGTCAGCAGGACGATCAGCAGTCGGAGCGGGCGGCCGGCAGGCATCGGACCTCTTCGGGGCGGCAGGGCTATCGGTGGCGGGCGCCGACTATCGGCGGAGACGGGGCCGGGTGCAAGACGGCGATCCTGGCGACGAAAGATGTCGGAATCGGGGCTGCTGCCGCGATCCGCCGGTGGCAATATCCGGCGTTTCCTCGATTCGGGAGTGTGCCATGACGCGTGAAGCCGCCGTCGCCCTGATCCGGTCCTACTACCAGGCCTTCAATGCCGGTCGGTGGGACGATTTCCTCGGCCTGCTGACCGATGGCGTCGTGCACGACATCAATCATGGCGACCGTGAGACCGGCCGCGATGCCTTCCGCGCCTTCATGGACCGGATGAACCGCTGCTATGCCGAACAGATCGTCGATCTGGTGGTGATGGCCAGCGACGACGGCACCCGCGCCTCGGCCGAATTCGTCGTCGAGGGCAAGTACCTCGCCACCGATGCCGGCCTGCCCGAGGCGACCGGCCAGACCTACCGCCTGCCTGCCGGGGCGTTCTTCGCCATCGAGAACGGACGCGTCGCCCGCGTCACCAACTATTACAACCTGGCCGACTGGCTGCGCCAGGTCGGGGTATGAGCCGGCCGGCCCGGCTGAAGGCCGCGCAATATCCGATTACCCGCGAGCGCGATTTCGCCGGCTGGAAGTCCAAGCTGGACGCCTGGGTGGCCGAGGGTGTCCGCGACGGTGCCGACCTGCTGCTGTTCCCCGAATACGGCGCGATGGAACTGGCCGCACTGATCACGCCGGCCATGCAGGGCGACCTGCATCGCGAGATCGCGGGCATGCAGGCGCTGCTGCCCGGCTTCATCGAGACGCATGCCGGTCTCGCCCGCCGCCATCGCGTCCACATCGCGGCGGCAAGCTTTCCCGTTCGCGATCCCGACGGCCGGTATCGCAACCGCGTCCACGTCTTCGGGCCCGATGGCACGATGGCCGTGCAGGACAAGATCGTGATGACCCGGTTCGAGCGCGAGGACTGGGACATCGCCGGCGGATCGCGCCTGCAGGTGATCGAGACCGGCTTTGCCCGGATCGGCCTGGCCATCTGCTACGACGTCGAATTCCCGCTGATCGCCCGCGCCCTGGTCGAGGCCGGGGCCGAGATCATCCTGGCCCCCTCCTGCACCGATACCCTGGCGGGCTCGAACCGTGTCTGGGTCGGTGCCCGGTCCCGTGCCCTCGAAAACCAGTGCGTCGTCGCCGTCTCGCCGACGGTGGGGTCGGCGCCATGGTCGCTTGCGGTCGACGAGAACCGGGGCCGCGCCGGCTTCTTCTCCGCCCCGGACCGCGGCCTGCCCGATGACGGGATCCTGGCGGCCGGCCCCGTCGACCAGCCGGGCTGGGTTTCGGCGACCGTCGACCTCGATGCCGTCGACCGGGTCCGGCGCGAGGGCCAGGTCCTGAACCACCGCGACTGGCCGGAGCAGGTGGTGGCGGGCGAGGTCGCCCGGGTCCGGGTTTGAGGCGGCGGCGCCCGGTGGCCACCAGCCGGGAAGCGGTCGTCCGGGGCGCGTTTTCGGGAAATCACCCCATCGCCGCCATGATTCGGGCATGGAAGCGCCGTGCTTGGCTGGCAGATTGCGGACTGTAAGCGTTCCGTATCCGGGTGTTTCCAATGGATTGGCTCGATCACTTCCGCCGCAATCATCATGCCGTGCCGGCCATTCACTGGGAGCACGGCGTTTCCGTACCGTCCGCCGCCACGCCGGCCGTCGTCCGCTCGCTTGCCCGGCTCGCCTCCGAACTGCTGGCCGATCCGTCCGCGTTGCTGCGTGCGGCGGCGGCCACTGGGGATCCACGCCTCAGCGCGGCCCTGACGCTGGCCTGCGAGGAGCGGCTGATCCACGGCGCCATGCTCGATCGCGCCGTGCTGGCGCTGGGCGGCAATCGCCAGGCACCCGCCCCCCGGCTGGGCCGCAAGGGCCTGATCGCCGGCCTTGCCCGGCTGTGGCGCGAGGCGCTGATCGCGCGCGCCTTCCTGCGCGCCCTGCACCAGTCGGTCGAGGATCCGGTCCTGCGCCAGGTTTGTCAGGTTCTGCTGCGCGAACTGGCGGGCCAGCTGGCCTTCATCCGCGATACGCTGCGGCGCCGCGCCGCCGTTCATGGCGAAGCCGCACGGCGCAGCTACCATCTGATGTGGTCGCTCGGCTTTCAGCTGTCGGCGGCAGGTTTTTTCCTGCGTCACGGCCGCGCATTGCAGGCTCTCGGGCAATCTCCGTGGCAGGTTTGGCAGGAAATCGGGCACAGCTTCGCGCAGTCCGCCGAACGGATCCTGCTGCCCGGCGAGATCCGGATCGCCTGATCTCAGAAGGCGACGCAGGCCGGGCGACGGATCTGTCCGACGGCATCCTGGGCAAAGCGGGCCTTGTAGGTTGTGATCGCCGCTGTCAGCTTTGCGTCGGTCGCCGGTCCCGGAGTTGTGGCGATCAGGACCAGCTTGGAAGGTTCGCGGACCAGCCCGCGGCCCCCGGCATCCTGCCATTGGCCGACGGCATCCACGACGGTCAGCCCGTCTGGGAAACGTGGCGTCAGCTCCTCGGCCACATAAACCTGCCATTCGGCGTCGGTGACGCGCAACGTGCTGCCCTGGTTTCTCCCGTACAGCAGTTCGGCCACCAGCATCGGCTGGCCGCCGCCCAGGGCCGCGCAATCCGGGGCCGGCGGCGCGCAGCCGGCGGCAAGGCCGGCCAGGATCAGGGCGGAAAGGGCATGGCGCAGCGGCATGGCCTGGTCCTCGCGAGATTGACGCCGACTCCGGCACCCGCCTATTGTGCCGCGATTCGCCGTATTGCGGAGGTTTTTGGCTGATGACGACGGATACGGGCGGTATCGCCCAGGCGCTTGAAACCGCCGAACAGCGCCTTGCCGAGGCACTGTCCCGGCTGGAGACGGCAATGCGCGAGCGCGACGGGCGCTCGGCAGATGAAGTCGAAGCGCTGAAGAGTGAATTGGCGGCCACCGCGCTGGGCATGGCCCGCGGCGTGGCCGACGTGAAGACGCTGAAGGAGCAGCTCGCCCAGGCCGAGGAAGGGGCCGAGGCTGCCAAGTCCGAGGCGGCCACGGCGCTCGGCCTCGCCGAGAAACTCGAGGCAGAACTCGCCGCGGCGCGCGCCGAGGCGGCCGAGCTTTCGGTCGCCCTGGCCGAGGTGCGGACGGCGCTGGACGCTGCCAGCAATGCCGGCGCCGAGGCCGCCGCGTCGGCGGATGCGGCTGCAGAAGCCAGGATCGCCGAGGCCCAGGCCGAGGTGGCAAGGATGGCGGCCGAGCGCGATGCGATCCGCCAGACCCTGACCGCGCGCGAGCAGGAGCGGGATTCGCTGCGCTTCCGCCTCGCCGCCAGCGAGGGCGAGCGCGATACGCTGAAGACTCGCCTGAACCAGCTGGAAGGCGAGCATGGCCGGCTGCGCGATGCGGCCGAGACGGTGTCGCGCCGGCTCGATGGTGCGCTGGCGCAGGTCGAACAGCTGATGGCCGGCGCGGCGTGAGCCTGAGGCCGGCAGGGAGGGCGCGATGGGTCAGGTAACGGTCAAGGTCAACGGCCGCGACTATGCGGTCGGCTGCGACGATGGCGAGGAACAGCATATCCTCTATCTCGCCGAATTCGTCGACAAGCGGCTGCGGGAACTGGTCGCCAAGCTCGGCCCGCTCGCCGAAAGCCGCTCGCTGCTGCTGGCCGCGCTGATGGTCGCCGACGACCTGTCGGTCGCCTATGAGGAGGTCGACCAGCTGCGCGCTGAGATGTCGCGGCTGAAGGAGCAGGTCTCGCGGCTGGACGGTACCGCCGACCGGCTGAACGGCACGGCGGCACGGATCGAGACCCTTGCCGCCGAGGTCGAAGAGACTTAGATATAGCGGTGGACGGGTCGCTGCCCGGTGCGTCTGGCGTTCGCATCCCCGGGGCCAATGCTGACTCTCTTGGGAGCTGTCTCTACCGGGGCCCTGGTCTCGGCACGCGGCGCCCACCTGGTACAACCAGGCCTATGGAGGATCGGTTTCTGCCGACGGCCATGGCGGCCCCGTCCACTTTCCTTTCCCTCGCATCCTGCCTTCGGAAGTCGCCTGCCTCCTGCGGCAACCCTACCGTGAGCCGCCGGCGGAGCGTGGATTGAACGGGAAGGACACCTTGCGCCGGCAGGCGCGCGCCACGCGCGATACGGCAGCCCGGGTCGACCCGACCGGTGCCGCGCTGGCACTGTCGCGGTACTTCCTCGCCCGCTTCTCCCTCGCGCCCGACGCCGTCATTGCCGGCTATTGGCCGACGCAGGGCGAGATCGATCCGCGGCCGCTGATGCAGGCGCTGGCCGCGCGCGGCCATGGCCTCGCCCTGCCGGTCGTTGCTGCCAAGGCCGCGCCGCTGGTCTTCCGCCGCTGGGACGGGGCGACCCTGCCGCCGGCCGGGCGGTTCGGTATTCCCGCCCCCGATGCGGCGGCCCCGGAAACCTGCCCCGGCGTGATCCTGGTACCGCTTCTCGCCTTCGATGCACGCGGGCACCGGCTGGGCTATGGTGGCGGCTATTACGACCGCACGCTCGCCGGCTGGCGGGCGTCCGGGGCGGGCCTGGCCGTCGGGCTGGCCTATGCCGCCCAGCAGGTCGACGACCTGCCGATCGAACCGACCGACCAACCGCTCGACGCCGTCGCGACCGAGCGGGCCGCCTGGAGAATCACCTGATGCGTCTGCTTTACTGCGGCGATGTCGTCGGCCGTTCCGGCCGGCAGGCCGTGCTGGATCACATTCCCGCCCTGCGCGCGGCCTGGGCGCTCGATTTCGTCGTCGTCAACGGCGAGAACGCGGCCGGTGGTTTCGGCATCACCGGCGGCATCTGCCGCGACTTCTTCGCCGCGGGCGTCGACGTCATCGTGACCGGCAACCATGTCTGGGACCAGAAGGATACCGCGGCCTATATTGCCGACGAGCCGAGGCTGCTGCGGCCGATGAATTATCCGGCCGGCGCGCCCGGTCGCGGCCACGGCCTGTTCCACGCCGCGACCGGCGGCCAGGTCGCGGTCATCCAGGTGATGGGGCGGGTGTTCATGGATGCCCTCGACGATCCCTTCGCCGCGGTGGCCGAGGCGCTCGACCACCACCGGCTGGGCCAGGGCGGTGTCGGCGCCATCATCCTCGACATCCACGGCGAGGCGACGTCGGAGAAGATGGCGATGGGCCATTTTGCCGACGGGCGGGTCTCGCTGGTCTGCGGCACCCATTCGCATGTCCCGACCGCCGATGCCCAGATCCTGCCGGGCGGCAGCGCCTACCAGACCGATCTCGGCATGACCGGCGACTATGATTCGGTGATCGGCTTCGTGAAGGACGAGCCGGTGCGCCGCTTCGTCACCAAGCGTCCCGGCCGGCGGTTCGAGCCGGCGGGGGGCGAGGCGACGTTGTGCGGCGTCTATGTCGAGACCGACGATGCCACCGGTCTTGCCGTCCGGGTCGTGGCCGTCAGGCTGGGCGGCAGGCTGGCCCCGTCGGGTCCGGCGCCGCTGCCGCCCGGGCCGTCAGGCCTCGTCGCCGGCCAGATGGCCGAGGCAGTCGCCGGGCTGCACCAGGGCAAAGGTCCGGATACAGACGGCTAGCCCCGCGCCCTTGAAGTAGAGCGGCAGCTTTTCCTTCCAGGGCATCACCGGATCGTGGATGTACCCGGCGATCTGGCCCGCCGTCACTTCGTCGCCCAGGCGGAACGCCGGTTCGAAGATGCCGGCGCAGGGGGCGAACAGGTAATGTTCGGCGCCGCGGACCACCAGCCGGCGCGGGGCCGGGGCCGGGGCCAGCGGTTCGCGGGCCTTCAGCACGCCCAGTTCGTCGAGGATCCCGGCGATGCCGCGCCGGACGCAGGCCAGGCCCTCCAGGTCCACCGTCGCCCCGCCGCCGAACTCGCCGGTCAGGAACAGCGTGCCCTGGCGATGCGCGCCGGCCGAGATGACGCGGTCCTCGCCCAGCATGTTCATGATGACGACGCGCGGCGGTCCGAAGGCGGCGATCAGCCGCTCGATCTGCGCGGCCTTGGCCGGATCGGCCGGGCGGTCGGCGAACAGGGTCGGGATATAGTCGAGCGACGAGCCGCCGGCGTGGAAGTCGAAGGCGAAGTCGGCCTTCGGCATCAGCACCGATTCGATGTAGTGGGCGATCATCTCGGTCGGCGTGCCGTTGCGGTCGCCGGGAAACGCCCGGTTCAGGTTGACGGCGTCGATCGGCGAGACCCGGGTCCCGGCCAGATAGGCCGGATAGTTCAGGGCCGGCACGATGATGATGCGGCCGTTCAGGCGGTCGAGGTCGATCTCGCGCATCAGGTCCATCAGCGCGACCGGACCCTCGTATTCGTCGCCGTGATTGGCCCCGGTCAGCAGTACGGTCGGCCCGTCGCCCTTCCGGGCGACCATCAGCGGGATCGGGATATGGCCGTAGGCCGAGCGGTTGTGCGAGTAGGGCACGCGCAGCGTGCCGGTCTGGATGCCGTCGCGATCGAAATCGACGTCGGTCGTGATCAGGGAAGCCGGCTTGTCCATCGGATACCTTTGCAAGCTGTCTGGCGCGATCAGGCCGGCAGGACCGGCAGCGCCCAGTCGTTGTGCGCCGTCGCCCCGTACTGGATCGAGGTGATCGCATCATAGAGGCGGCGGGTGATCGGCCCGGCCTTGCCGTCATTGGCGATCAGCGCCTCGCCGCGCCAGTTGATCTCCCCGACCGGCGAGATGACGGCGGCGGTGCCGGTGCCCCAGATTTCCTCCAGCGTCCCGTTCCGGGCCGCGGCCTGAATCTCGTCGATCGCGATCGGGCGTTCCTCGACGTCGAGGCCCCAGCTGCGCAGCAGGCTCAGCACCGAATCGCGGGTGACGCCGGCCAGGATCGAATCGGAAAGCGGCGGGGTCAGCACCTTGCCGCCGATCTTGACCATGATGTTCATGGTGCCGACCTCTTCGAGGTAACGATGCTCGACGCCGTCGAGCCACAGCACCTGGGTGAAACCGGCCTTGTGGGCCAGTTCGGCCGCATAGAGGCTGGCGGCGTAGTTCGCCGCGGTCTTGGCAGCGCCCAGGCCGCCGCGCACGGCGCGGGTATGGTCCTCGGAGGCGAGGATGCGTACCGGCGCGCTACCCTCTGCGTAGTAGGCGCCGACCGGCGAGAGGATGACGAAATAGCGGTAGGACTTGGCCGGCCGCACGCCCAGGAAGTTCTCGGTCGCGATCACGGTCGGGCGCAGGTAGATCGACGTGCCGCGCTCGGTCGGCACCCAGCGGCGGTCGATGTCGACGAGGCGGGTCAGCGAGTCGAGCACCAGGTCCGGATCCAGGGCCGGCATGCACAGCCGCGCGGCCGAGCGGTTCAGCCGGGCGATATGGGCTTCCGGCCGAAACAGCCGGATCACGCCGTCGTCGCCGTGGAAGCCCTTCAGCCCGTCGAAGATCGCCTGGCCGTAATGCAGCACGCAGGACGCCGGCGACAGGTGGAAGTCGGCGAAGGGAACGATGCGCGGATCGTGCCAGCCCTGGCCCTCATGATAGTCCATGATGAACATGTGGTCGCTGAACTGGGTGCCGAAGCTCAGATCCTTGGCGGCCGGGACCGGGCGCAGGGTGCTCGCGCGTTCGACGGTGATCCGGGATGGCATCATGGCTCTCCATATCGACATAGGGAATTCGAAGGGTGGGCACGGTAGCAGCGCCGTGGGGCGATTGTCCTGAATTCTCGCGATGCCAGCCGTGCCGTATAGGCGTTTTGTGCAGCGTCACTCCGCCGCGCGCGGCGGGCCCAGGGTCACATGTGCCGCGGCGGCACCGGCCTGGGCCAGGATCTGCGGGTCGACGGGCGCGCCGGAGGTGGTCTGGACCACCACGTTTTGCGACGCGAATTCGATTCCCTTTTCGGCAAACGCGCGGTAGATGCGCTTCAGCGCGTCGCGCTGCACGTAGGTCGGCTTGATCGGCTTGACCGTGAACTTGCAGCGGATCAGCACCGCACCCGGCTCGATGTCGGCCACGCCCTGCAGTTTCAGCGGCAGGATCATTTCGGGGCCGATCTCGGGATCCTCGAGCATTTCCTGGCCGATCTTCTTCACCGTCCGCCGGACAAGTTCCAGGTCGACGTCGCGGGCGAGGCGCAGGTTGAACTTCACCGTGGTCCAGTCGCGGCTGTAGTTCGTCACCGACTGGATCTGGCCGAACGGCACGGTGTGGACCTGCCCGTTCTGGTGGCGCAGCCTGAGCGAGCGCACCGACATGCCCTCGACCGTTCCCTTCAGCTTGCCGGTGTCGATGTACTCGCCGACGCGGAAGGCATCGTCGGCCATGAAGAAGATGCCGGAGACGATGTCGCGCACCAGCGCCTGGCTGCCGAACGAAATCGCCAGGCCGAACACCGAGGCGCCCGCGATCAGCGGCGCGGTGTTGATGCCGAGTTCGGTCAGCACGATCAGCAGGGTCAGCACGCCGAGTGCCCCGAACACCGCGATGCGGACCAGCGGCATCATCGTGCGCAGGCGGGTGGCGACCTTGGGGATGTCGCCGGGCAGTGCCACATCGGCCTGGCCATCGCCGTCCTGATCGGCATGGCCGAAGTGGCGGTCGAGGAACAGGCGCATGATCTGCCAGACGATATAGGCGACGAAGAGGGTGACGCCGGCCTGGAAGAAGCCCGAACCGAACACGCGCCAGTCGTCGGCATGGACGGCCCCGGCCATTTCGACGATCCAGATCTGGACCAGCAGGGCCGCCGCGACGACGTAGAGCCCGATCCGCCCGCAGCGCTGGGCCGTCAGTGCCATCGCCGACTGCCACCACGGCCGGTCCTCGGCCTCGGCCGGGCCCAGCACCTGTTCGGACAGATAGCTGAAGAAGCGGTCGGCCATCACGCCGATGATGACGACGAGATAGCTTTCGGTGATCGCGGCAAACAGCGAGAAGTCGCGCAGCACGACGCCGACCGACCAGGTGACCAGCGCCAGCGCCACGACCGCCATGGCGACGCGGTTCCAGCGGCGCGCCATGAACAGCCGCAATTGCTGGGCATGGGGGTTGCGCAGCGCCGTCGTCGCCAGCCAGTCGGCCACCTCCTCGCGCGCCCGGTGGATGCCGACCAGCAGGATCAGCGCGACGATCACCCCGTCGGCCAGGGCAAGCCAGTGGGCGTTGGCATGGCTGAGGCCGGCGCGATGCAGCAGTTCGGTCTTGGCCATCAGGACGATCACCGCAAGGCTGCCCCAGCGGGCATAGATCCAGCCTTCGGCGGCCTGGCGGTCGTTCAGATGCAGCAGGCGGGCCGCCGGCTCGACCGGACGGATGAAGACCAGGAAGGGGACGAGCACCGCATGCCACAGGATGAAGCCGGTCAGCACCGTGGCGGCGAACAGGTTCTGGACCGCCCGACCCGAAAACCAGATTTCGATGATGGCCCAGGCGACCGCCGCCATAACGACGACGACGCCGAGATCGACCATCAGCAGCGATCCCAGCACCAGCAGGCCGGGCCGCCCGGAAGCCGGCCTGGCATCGTCGTGCAGGATGGCGTGGCGCAGCGTGATCAGGCCGCGGCGCAGGAAATGGCCGATCGCGACCATGCCGGCCATCGCCAGGGCCAGCTGCCACAGCAAGGTGCTGAAGGCCCGGCCGGTGGTCGAAACCGCCGTGATGCGATCGACCGCGCCGGCCAGATCGGCACCAAACCCCGGCAGTGCCGCCCACATTTCCTCGATCCGCCGCGACAATTCGCCGCGATGCATTTGCAGCGCGCTGGTGATGCTGGGCATCACCGCTTCGCCCCGCGGGATCTGTTCGGCATCGGCGAAAGCGCCGCGGCGTTTGGGCGCCGCCGCCTCGGCCGCGCCATCGCCCGCCGGGGGCGGTGGCACGGCGGGCGCGGCCTGCGGCGCGTCTGTCGCAAGCCGCGCGGCCACGGCATTGGCCAGCGCATCGGCCAGCCGGTCGAATTCGGCCTGGGTCATGCCGGCGGGCAGGGCGGGGGCGGGCGCGTCGGCGGCGGGGGTATCGGCGGCGACAGCCGCGGCCATGCCGATCAGCAGGCCCGCCGCCGCCCCGATCACCCAACGCCACGCCCCGGTCATGCCCCCAAAACTCCGTCCTTACCGTTCAGGCCGCCCGGCCGGCGGCGATCAGCCAATTGTATAAGCACCGATCGAGGCCGATGGCGATCCCCAGGATGCGGATGTTACTTTCCTGCGCGCCCGCATCGCCGCCGCCTGAGCCGAATCTGACCTGAACAACGGTCCGGCGCGACACCGACAAGACTTCCACCTCTGCGTCGTCATTGTCGACCTCGATATGCAAGCCCGACCGCACCATTGGCCGTCAGTCCTGCCAGAACCGCTTCCCGGCCTCGGCGAGCGCTTCGCGCCGGTCAAGGCCGAGGTCGTCGATCAGATGCGGGCTGGTCTCGAGCAGCCGGCCGAGCGCCGCGCGCTGCTCGGCGCGCCGACGCCAGCAAGCCAGCAGCGACAAGCCGGCAAGGGCGGGCAGGCGCCAGCTGAATCCATTCTCCATAATCATGGCAAACTCCGTCAATTCGGATGGTTCGCCCAATATTCTTCCTTCATCATAGCCGCGACAAATTCCGATTGAGGCAGGGTCAGATGAGTTCAGATCATGCGAGGCGCCGTCGGCTGCCGCCCCTCGTCGCCCTCCGGGCCTTCGAGGCCACGGCCCGCCATCTGTCGGCCACCGCGGCGGCCGACGAACTGGCGGTCACGCAGTCGGCGATCAGCCGGCAACTCGGCCAGCTCGAGACGCTGCTGGGTCTCAGGTTGTTCGATCGTCTGCATCGCGGCCTCGCCCTGACGCCGGCCGGCGAAAGCCTGGCGCGGACGCTGGCCGATTGCTTCGACCGCATCGCGGCGACCGTCGCGGCCCTGGCCGGCGATCCCGCCCGGCTGGAGTTGAAGGCGCCGCCCACCCTGGTGACCCGCTGGCTGATGCCGCGGCTGAAGCGTTTCGAGGCGCAGCAGCCCGGCATCGACCTGCAGGTCGTCACCCAGTGGAATTGCAGCGACATCACCCGCGACATGGTCGATGCCGGCATCATCTACGCCGCCGCGCCGCCGGCGGGCCTGCCGTATCTTCTGCTGTTTCCCGAACTGCTGATGCCGGTGGCGGCACCGGGGATGGTCCCCGCGCTCGACCGGGCCGTGCTGCTGCATCCCAATACCGACCGGCTTGACTGGCGGCGCTGGGCCGATGCGACGGGCCATGGCGCGCTCGATCTCGAACGCGGCCACATCTTCGATACCTTCGACGCCGCGGTGCGCGCCGCCGAGGGCGGCCACGGCATCGCCATGGCCGACGTCAACCTGATCGGCGACGATCTCGGGCTCGGCCGGCTCGTCGCGGTGGCGGAACCGCCCGTTCCCTCGGGCTTCAGCTACTGGCTGGTCTGGCGCCCGGCCGTGGCGGAGCGCCCGGCGCTCAAGCAGTTCCGCGACTGGATCGCGGCCGAATCCGCGTCAGCGGCGCAGGTGGGGCAGGGCCATCCGGGTCGATAGGGTCAGCGGCTCGGGCAGGTCGTCGAGCGCGAACCAGCCGGCATCGGACAGGGCGTCGGGCTCGCGGACCGCGGGTTCGCCATCGAGGATCTCGGCCCGATAGACGGGCGCCACCCAATGGATGCCCGCCGCGGCATCGATCTGGTCGACGATGCAGAGCAGGACCAGCCTGCCGATCCTGACGCCCAGTTCCTCGTCGATCTCGCGGACGACGGCGTCGGGGACGGTTTCCAGGAAATCGACCTTGCCGCCGGGCAGGCCCCAATGATCGGCCTCGGGCGCGCGCCGCCGCCTGACCAGCAGCAGGCGGCCGTCGCGCAGGAGGGCGGCGCCGCAGCCGACTCGGGGTGATTTTGTTGTACTCATGTACCGTCCTCTTCGTGGCAAAGGCGATGTACAGGAAAATCGGGGCCTGAGGCTGCACAACGGTTGCGGCCATGCTATAAGCCCGCGATTCTCCATTATCCCACGACGTTTCTCGGGGCTTAAGACGCCATGGCCGGACATTCGCAATTCAAGAACATCATGCACCGCAAGGGCGCGCAGGACGCCAAGCGGGCCAAGGTATTCACCAAGCTGATCCGCGAACTGACGGTTGCCGCGCGTACCGGCCTGCCCGACCCGGCCGCCAATCCGCGGCTGCGTGCCGCCGTACAGGCGGCGCGGGCCGCGAACATGCCCAAGGATACCGTCGAGCGCGCGATCAAGCGCGGTGCCGGGGCGGGCGAGGGCGATGCCTATGTCGAGATGCGCTACGAGGGCTACGGGCCCGGCGGCGTCGCCGTCATCGTCGAGGCGCTGACCGACAACCGCAATCGCACCGCCGGCGAAGTGCGCTCGGCCTTCTCCAAGGCCGGCGGGTCGCTCGGCGAGACCAATTCGGTCTCCTTCATGTTCGACCGGGTCGGCCAGATCGTCTTCCCGAAATCGGCCGGCAGCGACGACAAGGTGTTCGAAGCCGGGCTGGAAGCCGGCGCCGACGAGGTGCTGTCGAGCGAGGAGGAGCACGAGGTGCTCTGCGCCACCGACGCCTTCAACGAGGTTCGCGACGCGCTGGAAAAGACGCTGGGCGAGCCGAAATCGGCCCGGATGATCTGGAAGCCCAAGACCGGCACGCCGGTCGACGAGGACACCGCCCGCAGCCTGCTCAAGATGCTCGACGTGCTCGAGGATTCCGACGACGTCCAGCAGGTCTACGCCAATTTCGAGATCGCCGACGAGGTGATGGCGAAGCTGTCGGCCTGATCCGTCATGCGGCTGATCGGGCTCGATCCAGGCTTGCGCCGCACCGGCTGGGGGGTGATCGAGGCGACGGGCAACCGTCTCTCCCACCTCGCCAACGGCGTGGTGACCAGCGTGGACGATGCCCCGCTGGGCGTCAGGCTGGCGCAGCTCTTCGACGGGCTCAATGCGGTGCTCGACACCTGGATGCCCGATACCGCCGCGGTCGAGGAAACCTTCGTCAACAAGAACCCGGGCTCGACCCTCAAGCTCGGCCAGGCGCGCGGCATCGCCATGCTGGTGCCGGCCCGCCGCAATCTCGAGGTCGTCGAATATGCCCCGAACCTGATCAAGAAGTCGGTCGTCGGTACCGGCCACGCCGACAAGGAGCAGGTCCACATGATGGTCCAGCGCCTGCTGCCCGGCGTTAAGCTTAACGGCGCCGACGCCGCCGATGCACTGGCGGTCGCGATCTGCCACGCCCATCACGCGGCCACCGCCCGGCGGGTGGCATCGGCCAAGCTGGTCGCGGGAGCCGGCGCATGATTGCCAAGCTGGCCGGGCTGGTCGACGGCGTCGCCGAGGAAAGCTGCATCATCGATGTCGGCGGTGTCGGCTATCTGGTCTTCTGCTCGGCGCGCACGCTGCGCGCGCTGCCGCGGCCGGGCGAGGCGGCGAAGCTGCTGATCGAGACTCATGTCCGCGAGGACCATATCCACCTCTATGGTTTCGCCACCGAGGCCGAAAAGCGCTGGTTCGGGCTGTTGCAGACGGTTCAGGGCGTCGGGGCCAAGCTGGCACTGGCAATCCTGTCCGGCCTGGGCCCGGACGAACTGACCCAGGCGATCGGCGCGGGCGACAAGGCGCGGCTCACCGCCGCGCCGGGCGTGGGACCCAAGCTTGCCACCCGGCTGGCGACCGAACTGAAGGACAAGGCAGGCCAGGTCTTCGGCCATGCCGCCGCGGCCCCGGCCGCCGCCGGCGCCCCTGCCGCCCCGGGCGGGGCCGCCGAGGATGCGGTTTCGGCCCTGGTCAATCTCGGCTATCGCCGGGCCGAGGCCTTCTCGGTGGTGCTGCGCGTCGCCCGCGAGCTGGGCGAGGGGGCCAGCGTGCAGAAGCTGATCACCGCGGGCCTCAAGGAATTGGCGAAATGACCGAGCGGCTGATCGCGTCGGGCAAGGCCGAGGGCGACGATGTCGAGCGCCATCTGCGGCCGCAGGTCCTGGCCGATTTCGTCGGCCAGCGCCGGGCGCGCGAGAACCTGAAGGTGTTCATCGACGCGGCCAAGGTGCGGGGAGACGCGCTTGATCACGTGCTGTTCCACGGGCCGCCGGGCCTGGGCAAGACGACGCTGGCGCAGATCGTCGCCCGCGAGCTCGGCGCGAATTTTCGCGCCACCTCCGGCCCGGTCATCGCCAAGGCCGGCGATCTGGCCGCGCTGCTGACCAATCTGGAACCGCGCGACGTCCTGTTCATCGACGAGATTCACCGGCTCAACCCGGCGGTCGAGGAAATCCTCTATCCGGCGATGGAGGATTTCCAGCTCGACCTGATCATCGGCGAGGGGCCGGCGGCGCGCAGCGTGCGCATCGACCTGCCGCCCTTCACCCTGGTCGGCGCCACCACCCGCCGCGGCCTGCTGACCACGCCGCTGCGCGACCGTTTCGGCATCCCGCTGGCGCTCGAGTTCTACGAGATCGACGAGCTCGAGCTGATCGTCAAGCGCGGTGCCCGGGTACTCAATATCGAGCTGACGCCCGATGGCGCGCGCGAGATCGCGGCGCGCGCCCGCGGCACCCCCCGGGTTGCCGGGCGGCTGCTGCGGCGGGTGCGCGACTTTGCGTTGGTCGCCGGGGCCAAGGTCATCGACCGGGTCAAGGCCGACGCGGCGCTGACGCGGCTCGAGGTCGACCAGATCGGCCTGGACGCGCTGGACCGGCGCTATCTGCGGTGCGTCGCCGTCGATTTCGGCGGCGGGCCGGTGGGAATCGACACCATGGCGGCGGCCCTGTCCGAACCGCGCGACGCCATCGAGGACATCATCGAGCCTTACCTGATCCAGAAGGCCTTCCTGCAGCGCACGCCGCGCGGCCGGGTGCTGACCCCGCGCGCCTTCCTGCATCTCGGGCTGACCCCGCCCAACCAGCCGGCCGCCAGCCAGCCCGACATCTTCGAGGGCGAAGATGACAGTTGATGTCAGCATGGATCAGCCGACCTCGGGGCGCCGGGACGGTCACGAACATGTGTTGCCCGCGCGCGTCTATTGGGAGGATACCGACGCCTCCGGCATCGTCTATCACGCCAATTATCTCCGCTTCTTCGAACGCGGGCGGTCGGATTCCCTGCGTGTTCTGGGCCTTGGCCAGCGCGGCTTGCTCGAAGCCGGGCTCGCCTTCGTCGTCCGCGCGATGACGCTCGATTTCCGCAAGCCGGCGCGGCTCGACGACGCCGTCGAGATACGCTCGTCGGTGGCACAGATCAGCGGCGCCACCCTCGTCATGCGCCAGCGGCTGCTGCGCGCGGGGGACGAACTGGTGACCGCCGAAGTGCGCCTGGCCTGCATCGAGCCGGCGGGACGGCCGCGGCGGATTCCACGGGACGTGGCGGCGCTACTCGCCACACTTTCACCAAATTCCTGACCGATGAAACATCATAGGATTCAAGGGGACAATTAGCGATGGGTAATGAGGCCCTGACGCAGACGCTGCCTGGCGCTGCGCATGACTTGTCGATGTGGGCGCTGTTCATGCAGGCTGACATCATCGTCAAGGCGGTGATGATCATCCTGCTGTTTGCTTCGTTCTGGTGCTGGGCGATCATCTTCGAGAAGATGATCAAGGTCCGCCGCGTGTTTTCCGCGGCCGACCGTTTCGAGCAGGAATTCTGGTCGGGCGGCTCGCTCGACGCGCTGTTCGACCGCATCGGCAACAACCCGTCCCATCCGATGGCCGCGCTGTTCGCCGCGGCGATGCGCGAATGGCGCCGGTCGACCGAACGCGGCCTGACCCGCGACCGCAAGTCGCTGCAAAGCCTGCAGACCCGTATCGGCCAGGTCATGCGGGTAACGATCGACCGCGAGATGGAACGGTTGGAGCGTTACACCAGTTTCCTGGCCACAACCGGCTCGACCGCCCCCTTCGTCGGGCTGTTCGGCACGGTCTGGGGTATCATGAACTCGTTCCAGTCGATCGCGGCCACCAAGAACACCTCGCTCAGCGTCGTGGCGCCGGGCATCGCCGAGGCGCTGTTTGCCACCGCCATCGGCCTGGTCGCGGCCATTCCGGCGGTCATCGCCTACAACAAGTTCAATTCCGATTTCGGCCGCTACTCGAACCGTCTCGAGGGCTTCGCCGGCGAGTTCGCCGCGATCCTGTCGCGCCAGCTCGACGAGGAGGCGTCCTAAATGGCGATCCAGCTTTCCGGCGGGCGCGGCGGTGGCCGGCGCGGCCGCCGGGCGCCGATGGCCGACATCAACGTGACGCCGATGGTCGACGTCATGCTGGTGCTGCTCATCATCTTCATGGTGGCGGCACCGCTGCTGACGGTCGGCGTCCAGGTCGACCTGCCCAAGACCGGCGCCCAGGCCGTCCAGGGCAACGACGAGCCGATCACCGTCTCGGTCGATGCCCAGGGCCGCATCTTCATCCAGGAGACCGCGGTCGATCCGACCGATCTGGTGCCGCGGCTGTCGGCGATCGCCAAGGGCGCGGCCGACCGGCGCATTTTCGTCCGCGGCGACCAGGCGATCAACTACGGCCGGGTCATGGAAGTCATGGGCATGATCAATTCCGCCGGGTTTTCCCGCGTGGCGCTGATCACGCAGCCCGGAAACACGGCCCGCAAGCGCTGACGAACGCGGGCATCGAAGCTTTGCGCGTACAAGGAAAGGTGTGAGGTGCGGTCCTCCGCGCTGACATTCTCTGGGATTCTGCATCTCGGCGCGCTGGTGCTGATCATCTTCGGCTTGCCGACGCGCACGCCGCCGGAAGATGACACGCCGGTCGTGGTCATGGTCGACCTCGACGCGCCGATCACCGACAAGACCAATGCGCCGCCGCCGGCGCCGAAGGTCGCGCGCGTCGAGCCGAAACCCGAGCCGAAGCCGGAGCCGCCGAAGCCGGAAACCCCGCCGCCGCCGCCACCCCCGCCTCCACCACCCCCGCCGGCTCCGACACCGAAGCCCGAGCCGGCGCCCCCGGTACCGACGCCCGCGCCGCAGCCGCCGCCGACGCCTGCCCCGCCGCGTCCGGCGCCGCCGCCCCCGCCGCCGGTCGATCCCGAGCCGACGCCCGATCCGGTGCCGCCCCCGCCGCCGCCCAAGCCCGAGCCGCCGAAGCCCGAGCCGCCGCCACCCGCGCCGGCGCCGCCGAAGCCCGAGCCGCCGAAGCCGGAGCCGCCGAAGGCCGAGACCCCGCCGCCCCCGACGGAGACCCCGCCGGTGCCGAAGGCGCGCCCGACGCCGTCGCAGGTGACGTCGCCGCAGGCCAAGCCCGATCCGAAGCCGTTGGACGTCAACAAGCTGGCGGCGTTGCTCGACAAGAATCTGAAGGAGCGCGACAAGGCGCCGGCGAAACCGCAGGCCGATGCCAAGCCGACGCCGCCGCAGGCGTCGCCGTCACGCAGCGAATCGAACAACTACAACCCCTCGGCGCCGCTTTCGATGTCCGAGATCGACGGTATTCGCAGCCAGTATGCGCGCTGCTGGAACTTCGATGCCGGTGCCCGCGACGCGGCGAGCCTCAAGGTCAGGATCCGCATCTGGCTCAACCAGGACGGATCCCTTCAGCGGCAGCCGGTGTTCATCGATACCAGCCGCATGGGCGAGCAGCATTATCGCGCTGCGGCTGAAAGTGCCATGCGAGCTGTGTTTAAATGCTCGCCGCTGAAGAACCTCCCGACGGGCAAGTATGATACCTGGAAGGAAATTGAATTGACTTTCGATCCGAAGGATATGCTGGGATGAAGACGATGCAGATAATGCCATTCGCCTATCGCCTCGCACTCGCTGGTGCGCTGTTGCTTGGCGCCGCGGCCGTGCCATTGGGCGAAGCCCGGGCCCAGCTTCGGATCGACATTACCAAGGCGACGATCGAGCCGATGCCGATCGCGATCTCGGATTTCGATGCGGAGGGAGGCTCGGCCGCCCAGACCGCGATCAACGTGCCGCGGGTGATCCGCGCCGATCTGGAGCGGTCCGGGCTGTTCCGTCCGCTGGACCCGAAGTCGCATATCCAGAAGCCGGCGGACATGCGGACCCAGCCGCGCTTCCAGGACTGGCGCGTCATCAACGCCCAGGCGCTGGTCACCGGCCGAATCGAGAACCAGGCCGACGGCCGGTTGCGCGCCGAATTCCGGCTGTGGGACATCTATGCCGAGCAGCAGCTGACCGGCCTCGTCTTCTTCTCGACGCCGGAAAACTGGCGCCGCGTCGCCCACATCATCTCGGACGCGATCTACAAGCGGCTGACCGGCGAGGACGGCTATTTCGATACCCGAGTCGTCTATGTTTCCGAGTCCGGCCCGGCCAATGCGCGTCGCAAGCGGCTGGCGATCATGGACCAGGACGGCGAGAACAATAAGTTCCTGACCACCGGCGACAACCTGGTGCTGACCCCGCGCTTCAACCCCGCGCGCTTCCAGCAGGAAATCACCTACCTGGCCTATCCCACCGGCCGGCAGGCCCCGCCGCGTGTCTATCTCTTCAACATCGATACCGGGCAACAGGAACTGGTCGGCACCTTCGCCGGCATGACCTTCGCGCCGCGCTTCGCCCCCGACGGCAACAGCGTCATCATGTCCTATGCCAAGGAAGGCATTTCCAATATCTTCCGCATGGACCTGCGCAACCGCCGCGAAGTGCAGGTGACCAACGACCCGTCGATCAACACCTCGCCCTCCTATTCGCCCGACGGCACCCGCATCACGTTCAATTCCGACCGTTCCGGCGGCAAGCAGATCTACGTGATGAACGCGGATGGGTCGAATCAGCAGCGCATCTCGTTCGGCCAGGGCGGGCAGTATTCGACGCCGGTGTGGTCGCCGCGCGGCGACCTGATCGCCTTCACCAAGGAGACCGGCGGCAACTTCCAGATCGGCGTGATGCGGCCCGACGGTTCGGGCGAGCGCATCCTGTCGTCGAGCTCGGCGGTGCAGGAGGCGCCGACCTGGGCACCCAACGGCCGCGTGCTGATGTTTTTCCGGGAACAACCGGGCCGCACGCGCATTTGGTCTATCGATCTGACCGGGGGCAACGAACGGGAAGTGATCACCCCGACGGACGCGTCGGACCCGGCGTGGTCGCCTCTTTCACCCCTCGTTCAGTGAAGGTTTCCTTTGTTCCGGTAAGGGTTTGGCCTTGATTAGGCTAGGCACGGCCGGTATAAGATGCCAGTGATTCAGATTGCGGCGATCACCACCGTGTTCGCGTTTCCCAGGCTCGGGATGAATTGCCGTGATACTTGTGCAACCTGTCGTCAGCAAACATCCTCATGAGGGGAGATAAAATGCGCCTCTACTCGTTCGGCCCGAAGTTCATCGCGGTGGCCGCCGCTGCTCTGTTGGTCGCCGCCTGCGAGACGGCGCCGGAGTCGACGGCTGCTACCGGTGGTTCCGGCGGTGCGACCGCCCCGGCGCCGGCAGCGCCGGCCCAGCGCCAGCTCAGCCTGCAGGAAGACCTCGTCGTCAACGTCGGCGACCGCGTCTTCTTCGCCACCAACAAGTCCGACCTCAGCCCGCAGGCCCGTGCGACCCTCGATCGCCAGTCCGCGTGGATGAAGAAGAACGCCCAGGTGCGTCTGGTCGTCGAAGGCCATTGCGACGAGCGCGGCACCCGTGAGTACAACCTCGCCCTCGGCGAGCGTCGTGCGAACGCGGCCCGCAACTACCTCGTCAACCAGGGCATCGCCGCCAACCGCCTGCAGACCATCTCGTACGGCAAGGAGCGCCCGGTTGCGCTCGGCCACAACGAGGCGGCCTGGGCCCAGAATCGCCGTGCGGTTTCGGTCGTCGCCAACTAATCTGACGACTGCGTTGCACTGAGTTCTGGCGGGGAGCGCGCATTGCGCGCTCCCCGTTTTGTTTTGCGCGATTTGGTTTCCGGAGATTTTATCCGGTCGTTCCGCATGTCTCCCGGCGGACGGCCCGGCTATCCGGATTCCCGGCCTTGATTTGGCCTGAATTGGGAAACACTTAGAGATCATCGACAAGCTGCGGCTCGGCTGCACGGGACTGCACAGGAATTCGGGCATGATGTCATCAGCGCGACTGAACATGTGGGCGTCCGCCTTGGCGGTGGGCGCGAGCCTTCTGGCCTTGACGGTTCCGGCCCACGCGCAAGGCTGGAACGACTGGAAACTGCTGAGCGACCGGATGGCCGCGCTCGAACAGCAGATGCAGCAGCTGCAGGCGACCCAGCGCAACGTCCAGCCGGCCGCCGGCGCCGTGCAGAACCTGTCCGACCGCCTGGACCAGCTGGAAAACCAGATGCGCCAGTATCTGAACCAGCAGGAACAATCCGAATACAACAACCGCCGCCTGACCGAGCGCGTCGACAAGCTGGTCGCCGATGTCGACTATCGTTTCGGCGTGCTGGAGAACGGCGGCAAGCCGCCAGCCGCCGGCGCGGCGCAGGCCGGTTCGACCGAAGGCGCCCCGCCGCCGAAGGAACAGAACGCGGGCGCGCCGATGCAGTTGCGCACGGGGCCGGCCCCGGCCGCCCCGGCCCAGCAACAGGCTTCGGCGCCGGCACCCAAGGTGACCCTGCCGCCGGGCAGCCCGCAGGACCGCTATGACTTTTCCTACAAGCTGTTGCTGAAGGGCGACTATGCCGGGGCCGAACAGGCGTTCAACGAATGGCTCGGCGCCTATCCCGACGACAAGCTGGCCGGCAATGCCCAGTACTGGCTGGCCGAAAGCTCGTATGCCCGCAAGGATTACGAGAAGGCGGCCGCGAACTTCCTGAAGGGCTACCAGAAATATCCGAAGAGCCCCAAGGCGCCGGACTCGCTGGTCAAGCTGGGCATGTCGCTCACCAACATGAACCAGAAGCAGCAGGCCTGCGCAGTCTTCCGGCAGCTCAACGCCGACTTCCCCAACCCGCCGCCGTCGGTCCGCCAGCTCGCCGCGGCCGAACGGGCGCGCGCCGGGTGCAGTGGCTGACGATCAGGTCCTGACGGCGGCCGAATTCGGCCGCCTGATCGACCGGCTGATTGACTTGCCGCCTGGTTCGCGACTGGCTGTTGCGGTATCGGGCGGCGCCGACAGCCTGGCATTGGCGCTTGTCGCGGCCGACTGGGCTCGTGCGTCCGGGCACAGCCTGACCGCGCTGACCGTCGATCATGGATTGCGACCCGGCTCAGCCGCGGAAGCCGCCACCGTGGGCGGTTGGCTCGGCGCAGCCAGCATTCCGCACGAAACGCTGCGCTGGGAAGAAGCCAAACCAACCGCCAATCGGCAGGCGGCCGCCCGCACCGCGCGCTATCGCCTGATGCTCGGCTGGGCCATGCGGCATCGGGTATTGGCAATCCTGCTCGGCCATCATCTCGAGGACCAGGGGGAGACAGTGCTGTTGCGGCTGGCCCGCGGCAGCGGCGTCGACGGCCTCGCCGCGATGGCGCTGCGCCTCGATATCGGCGGCATCGCCCTGCTACGACCGCTGCTCGACCAATCCCGCACCCGCATGCGGGCGACGCTCGTCGCCCGCAACCAGCCCTGGATCGAGGATGAATCGAACCGCGACGCGCGATATGCCCGCACGGTGATGCGTCAGGCGGCCGCCGGGCTCGAGGCCGCGGGCCTCGGCGCCTCGCGCCTGGCCGCCACCGCGGCGCGGCTGGCCAGGGCCCGCGCCGCCCTCGATGTCGTCACGGACCAGTTGCTGGAAGTTGCCGCGACCTGCCGACCCGAAGGCTATGCCGAAATTGTGACCGGCCCGGTACGTGGCGCGCCCGAGGAAATCGGCCTGCGGGCGCTGCGCGATCTGCTGCGCTGGGTTGGTGGCGATGCCTACCCGCCGAGGCTGGCCCGGCTGGAGGCTGCATTCGCCTGCTGGATGGCCGGCGAGCCGGTCGATCGCACGCTTGCCGGTTGCCGTCTGCGGCTGTCGGGCGATCGGCTGCTCATCGCGCGCGAAGCCAGCGCGATTGCCTCCCCGATCGATCTGAAACCGGCGGAAACCCTGGATTGGGACGGCCGTTTCCGGATCCGGACCTCGGCTGACCTGCCACCCGGTACCAGGCTCGGCGCCGTTGGCACGGGCGTGCCGGCAGCCCTGAAGGCGATGTTGTCGGCTGTGCCGGCCATCGCCCGGCCGGTCGTGCCGGCCCTGCTGATCGGCGGTCGGGCGGTCGCCCTGCCGACCCTGGCGGGATGCCAGGGCCTGACCATCGCGCCGATCTGGCCGGATGCGACAAATGCCCGCCGCAACGCGTATCGGTGACATTGCAACCGGCCGTTTGACGCTTATCTATTGCGGGTGGCTGGCGACGCCGGGAATTTGGGGTATGCTACCCGTCTTCCGGCGCAACGGCCCGGGTTTCCGGGCTGCAAGGATTGCGTCGCGCCGGTGGAGGAAAGGACTGACGTCGTGAATATTTTCGGCAAGAACCTGGCCCTGTGGATCATCATCGGTCTCCTGGTCGTGGCGCTTTTCAACCTGTTCCAGAGCCCGTCGGTGCGTGGAACCGGGACCAGCATGGCCTATTCCGACTTCCTCAATGACGTGAACAACGGCCAGGTCGTCGACGTCACCATTCAGGGCTCCAACATTTCCGGTCACACGCGCGAAGGTCGCAGCTTCACGACCTATTCGCCCAATGACCCGGCCATGGTCTCCAAGCTGACGGAAAAGGGCGTGCGCGTCACCGCCGCACCCCAGGACGAGGGCAATCCGCTGTTCTCGATCTTCGTCGCCTGGTTCCCGATGCTGTTGCTGATCGGCGTCTGGATCTTCTTCATGCGCCAGATGCAGTCCGGTGGCGGCAAGGCCATGGGCTTCGGCAAGTCCAAGGCGCGGCTGCTCACCGAGCGGCAGGGGCGGGTGACCTTCGACGACGTCGCGGGCATCGACGAGGCCAAGGTCGAACTCGAGGAAATCGTCGAGTTCCTGCGCGATCCGCAGAAGTTCCAGCGCCTGGGTGGCAAGATCCCGAAGGGCTGTCTGCTGGTCGGCCCCCCGGGTACCGGCAAGACGCTGCTGGCCCGTGCGATCGCCGGCGAAGCCAACGTTCCCTTCTTCACTATCTCGGGCTCCGACTTCGTCGAAATGTTCGTCGGTGTCGGCGCCAGCCGTGTCCGCGACATGTTCGAACAGGGCAAGAAGAACGCCCCCTGCATCATCTTCATCGACGAAATCGACGCGGTCGGCCGCCATCGCGGCGCCGGTCTCGGCGGCGGCAACGACGAGCGTGAGCAGACGCTGAACCAGCTGCTGGTCGAGATGGACGGCTTCGAGGCCAATGAGGGCGTGATCCTGATCGCGGCGACCAACCGTCCCGACGTGCTCGACCCCGCGCTGCTGCGTCCGGGCCGCTTCGACCGGCAGGTCGTGGTGCCGAACCCGGACATCAACGGCCGCGAGAAGATCCTCAAAGTCCACATGCGCAAGGTGCCGCTGGCGCCGGATGTCGACGCCAAGGTCGTGGCGCGCGGCACCCCCGGTTTCTCGGGCGCCGACCTCGCCAATCTGGTCAACGAGGCAGCACTGCTCGCCGCCCGCAAGAACCGGCGCGTCGTCACCATGGCCGATTTCGAGGAGGCCAAGGACAAGGTGCTGATGGGCGCCGAGCGTCGGTCGATGGTGATGACCGACGAGGAAAAGAAGCTGACCGCCTATCACGAGGCCGGCCATGCCCTGGTCGGGCTGTTCTCGCCCAAGCATGACCCGTTGCACAAGGTGACGATCATCCCGCGCGGCCGGGCGCTGGGCGTGACCATGTCGCTGCCCGAGCGTGACCAGTACACCGCTTCGAAGGTCGAGCTGGAATCGAAGCTGGCGATGACCTTTGGCGGCCGCGTCGCCGAGGAACTGATCTTCGGCGAGGAGAACGTCACCACCGGTGCCGCCAACGACATCCGCCAGGCGACGAATCTCGCGCGCCGGATGGTCACCGAATGGGGCATGTCGGACAAGCTCGGCCGCCTGCGCTATTCCGAGAACGAGGAGGAAGTGTTCCTCGGCCATTCGGTCACCCAGCGCAAGAACGTCGCCGACGCCACCGCCAAAACGATCGACGACGAGGTTCGCCGCCTGGTCGACGAAGCCGAGGCGAAGGCCCGCCAGATCCTGACCGAACATCTCGCCGACCTGCACAAGGTTTCGGGCGCGCTGCTCGAATACGAGACGCTGTCGGGCGACGAGGTCAAGGCGTTGCTGCGCGGCGAGGAGATCAATCGGCCCGAGGACAAGGCGCCGCCTGCCGACAGCGGTTCCGGCCTGCGTTCGGCGGTGCCGCCGACCCGCGGACGCCGCCCGGACTCCGGCCTCTCGCCGGAGCCCCAGCCCGGCGCCTGACCCGGTGACGACAGCCACGACGATCCAGGGCCCGCCTTCGGCGGGCCCTGACATTTTGCCCCTCGGCACCGTCTGGGCCCTGCCCGATGCGGTGGCCTGGGCCAGCCGTGACGAGCCCAGGCTCAACGGCACCGGCCTTGCCTGGCATCGCCTGCGGGTCGTTGTGCGCGACGCGGGCCGCACCCTGTGGGATACGCGGCTCGACCGGCCGGCGGCCGGCGCGCTGGCGGCGCGGGAGCCGCGTCTGGCCGATGCCCTCAGCCGGCTGGAATATCGTCCCATCCTTGCAGGCTGGGATCTGGCGCATCCGCTGGTCATGGGCATAGTCAACGTCACCCCCGACAGTTTTTCCGATGGCGGGCGGCATGACCTGCCGGCCGAGGCGATCTGCCATGCCCGCCGGCTGGTCGCCGCGGGTGCCGACCTGCTCGATATCGGCGGTGAATCGACCCGCCCCGGCTCGCGCGAGATCGATGCCGGCACGCAATGCGCCCGCGTCCTGCCGGTGGTCGCCGCGGCGGCCGAGGACGGCGTGCGCTGTGCCGTCGATACGCGCAGTGCGGTGGTGATGCGGGCGGCGGTCGCCGCCGGCGCGGCGATGGTCAACGACGTCAGCGCGCTGGGTCATGATCCCGGCGCCGCCGACCTGCTGGCGGGGCTCGACGTGCCGGTCGTGCTGATGCATATGCGCGGCGACCCGACGACGATGCGGGACCGCGTGGCCTATGACGACCTGATCGTCGATATCGTCGAGGAACTGGCTGCGCGGATCGACCATGCGGTAGCCGCCGGCATCGCGCGCGAGCGCCTGGTGATCGACCCCGGTTTCGGCTTCGCCAAGACCGAAGCGCAGAATTTCGCGTTGCTGAAAGGCATGGCCGCGCTGCATGCCCTCGGCCGTCCGATCCTCGCCGGCTTGTCGCGCAAGAGCTTCGTCGGGGCGGCCAGCGGCGTGCGCGAGCCGGACCGGCGCCAGGCCGGATCGATCGCCGCCGCCCTGGCCGCGGCCTCGGCCGGCGCGCATATCCTGCGCGTGCACGACGTTGCCGAAACGGTTCAGGCCCTCAAGGTCTGGACGCGCGTCGCCGCCGGCGCCTGACCGGGCTTCAGCGGCGCCGGATCAGATCGATTCGCCCAGCACCGAGCGGACGTGGCTTTCGAACCATTCGTGCGCCTGCGGCGACAGCGACTGGTTGGTCGAGAACTCCAGCGCGTCGACGAAGGCCAGGGTGATGTGCTGCATGCGCAGGTCGGTAAACGACAGCTTGGTGTCGCGCGCCTCCTGCGGCGGCCGCGTCGCCGGTGCCGAGCCGTCGTCGCCGATCTTGTCGATGATCGCCTCCAGCAGCAGCATCAGGCGTTTTTTCTGCTGGGTCTGGTTGGGCGACAGCGATTCGACCAGCTTGGGCTGCAGTTCGTAGAGGCGCTTGTGGAACTGGTTGGAGAAGGTGTCGCGCTTGCCCTTCATGTTGATGGCCTTGTAAGCCCGCCGGATGGCGAACTCGTCAGGCATCAGCACACGGGCCATTGAAGGGGCGACTGCGCCGCGCATCGGCATTCCTCTAGTAAACTCGGGTAATCTTGGACAATTGGTTAATAATTAGTTAATGCTGAAGATGATGCCGCAGTGCGGGATGCGAAGCAACCCCGGCTTGCGCAATACAGTCATGCACCGATCCTCTTTCATGCGAGATTCTGCCACACTGTCCACGGGGACGTCTGTATGGGTTTTGTAACTGGCAATAGTGTAAGAATCGCCTATGAGGCGGTCGGTCCCGCCGATGGCGAGCCGATGGTGATGATCATGGGCCTCGCCGCCCAGCTCACCTTCTGGCCGGAAACCATGATCGACGGCCTCGCCGCCGCCGGCTTTCGTGTCGTCCGCTTCGACAACCGCGATATCGGCCTGTCGCAGAAGTTCGACGCCGCCGGCCAGCCCGATCTGGCTGCCATTGCTGCCGGCAACGCACGGGCGCCCTACCTGCTGTCGGACATGGCGGCCGATACCGTCGGTCTGCTCGACGCACTTGGCCTCGACCGGGTCCATCTCGTCGGCATGTCGATGGGCGGCGCGATCGGGCAGATCGTTGCCGCCGATCATCCGTCGCGCTGCCGCAGCCTGACCCTGATCATGGCCTCGACCCATGCGGCCGACCTGCCGCCCGGCACGCCCGAGGCGCGGGCCGCCCTGATGGCGCAACCCGACGACCCCGCCGACCGCGAACAGGTGATCGGGCTGGGCATGCGGGTGCGCCGCGCCATCGGCAGCCCGGCCTATCCGATGACCGACGACGAGGCCTATGCCTTCTACGCCCGCCAGATCGATCGCGACTACGATCCGTCGGGCATCGTCCGGCAGGCGGCCGCCACGATGGCGTCGGGCGACCGTCGTGCCCTGGTCGCGCGCATCGGCTGCCCGACGCTGGTGCTGCATGGCGAGGCCGACCCGGTGCGTCCGGTCGAACACGGTCGCGATCTCGCGGCGCGTATACCGGGCGCTGTCCTCCAGACCTTCCCGGGCATGGGGCACGATCTGCCGGAGGCGCTGGTTCCGGCCTTCGTCGCCGCGATTGCCGATCACGCGCGCAAGGCGTGACGGCGACGAGGGCGTGGGGCCTGGCACCCTTGGCCCCGGCGGTGGAGGCAGGCTAGTGTCGCGCCCGCAATCGGCGCGGAGGACAAGCGATGACGACCGACAGCCTGCTCGGCACCTGGAAACTGAAGGAATGGTCGCGGATCGCCGCTGACGGCACCGTGACCCACCCGTTCACGGCCGAGGCGACCGGCCGGCTGATCTATGCGGCCAACGGCCTGATGTCAGCCTTCCTGATGACGCCGGACTGGAGTGTGGCGGCCGAGCGGGCCGGCGCCCGTGGCGTGACCGCCTATTCCGCGCGCTGGGAACTGCTGGGCGATATCGTCCATCATGCCGTCGACTTCGCCTCCGATCCGCGCATGCTGGGCGAGACGCTGCGCCGCCGCGTCGTGCCGACGGCCGACGGCTTCATCCTGGAAACCCTGTCGGCGGTCGGCCGGGCCGACCGTGAATCGATCCATCGCCTCGAATGGGTGCGCGAGGACTGATCGCCGCGTCCGGGTTCAGCGGGCGTCGCGCGCGAGGCTTTCCAGCACCGCCATCGCCTCGCGATGGGCGGGGCTGGCCGGATCGTGCAGGGCGGCGACGGTATTGCCGCGCAGGATCGCATTGAGGCGCACCAGTGCCCGCACGCGCTGGCGCCGCGTCCGCTTCAGGTCGTCCGAGCGGCGGGTGAAGAAGATCTTCCACAATTCGCCGTCGCCCAGCAGCGCGTTCAATTCGGCCGCGCTGGTGTAGATCAGGAACAGCACCAGGATCCAGATCTGGATGAACAGGAACCGATGCCAGGAAAAATTGGCATCGAGATCGGCGAAGAAGCCGGCGAACTGGCCTTCGTCCAGGACGTAGTGCAGCACGCGTTCGAGGAAGCGGGCGATGAACACGAAGCTCCAGTAGACCACCGACTTGAACAGGATCGGCCGTATCAGCGGCGCATTGTCGAACCGGCGCAGGAACGGCATCTTGTCGGCCACCAGTACCGCCTTGCCGACGACCAGCGCCGAGGTGATCGCGACCATGAACCCCGCCAGCTCGGCGAGGTATTCGCCCAGCAGCAGCCGCTGGGTCGCGACGATCAGGCAGAACCCGGCGGCAAAGAACAGCGTCGGCGGCATCACATGGTGGAATTCGCGCAGCGCGAAGGCGCCGATGCGCCGATGCAGCGGCAACGTCTCGCCCGCCCTCGTCCCGGGTACCGTGGTCATCATCCCTCCATCGCCAGCCGGCGCCCGTGTTATACAAGGCTTGGGCGGGGCGGATAAGAGGCTGGCGCAATGCTCGATCTGATCTGGGATGTCGTCTCGGGCAGCGCCTTCATGCGCTGGTTCCTGCTCGGTGCCCTGGCCGGGCTGATCCTGTCGATCCTGGCCTATCTGATCGGCCTGCCGATCTATGGCGAGCATGCCCTGCTGGCCATCGCCGGAGGCGGCCTGCTCAGCGTGCTCGGCCGGCTCGGGGTGTGGGTTGCACGGCGATAAGGCCCGGCGCGTTGCCAGCACGGCAGGTCATAAATCTATAAAAATGATGGAATTTATTCTTTGCCGAATCAGCGTTGACGCGCTAACACTTTGGCCGATGACAAGATTTTTCGGGGAATGCGGCCGATGAACCTCTCCCGTCGCGACTTGCTGCGTGGCGCCAGCGCGCTTGGCCTGGCGGCTGCAATGCCGGGTATTGCCGGTGCCGCCGACGCGCCGAAGCCGGGCGGGGTGCTGACCGTGCACCTGCCGACCGAGCAGCGCATCCTGAACCCCGCCCTGCGGGCCTCGACCGGTGTCTACGTGATCACCTCGAAGATCATCGAGGCACTGGTCGATCTCGGACCCGACGGCCGCCCCGTCGGCGTGCTGGCGAGCGAGTGGGAGGCGACGCCGGACGGCCGCAACGTCACCTTCAAGCTGCGCGAGGGGGTGAAGTGGCATGACGGCAAGCCGTTCACCGCCGCCGACGTGCAGTTCACCGCGATGGAACTGTGGAAGAAGCAGCTGAACTACGGCACCCAGCTGCAGCAGCATCTGGAGGCGGTCGACACCCCCGATCCGCAGACCGCGATCTTCCGCTATGCCCGGCCGATGCCGCTGAACCTGCTGCTGCGCGCGCTCTGCGATCTCGGCTATATCGTGCCGCGCCATCTCTACGAAGGCACCAACGTGCTGGAGAACCCGGCCAACACGGCCCCGATCGGCACCGGCCCGTTCAGGTTCGTCCAGTACGAACGCGGGCAGTTCGTCATTGCCGAGAAGAACCCGAACTACTGGCGGCAGAACCTGCCCTATCTCGACCGGATCGTCTGGCGCTTCATTACCGACAAGTCGGCGGCGACCGCCGCGGTCGAAACCGGCCAGGTGCAGATCTCGCCCTATAACGGCCTGTCGCTTGCCGATCTCGACCGGCTGAAGAGCGATCCGCGCTTCGATGTCTCGACCCGCGGGACCGAGGCCAACGCGTTCAACAACACCCTGGAATTCAACACCCGCCGCAAGGAACTGTCCGACGTTCGCGTGCGCCGCGCGATCGCGCATGCCATCGACGTCGATTTCTTCATCGAGAACTTCCTCTACGGCCAGGGCAAGCCGGCGACCGGTCCGATCCCGTCGTCGTCGACCGCGTTCTATCCGGGCGGCGAGCCGCCCTACCGTTTCGACAGGAAGAAGGCCGAGGCGCTGCTCGACGAGGCCGGCTACAAGCGCGGTGCCGGCGGCCAGCGCTTCAGCCTGCGGCTGGTCCCGATCAACAACGGCGAGGACGTGCCGCTGCTGGCCACCTTCATCCAGCAATCGCTCGGCCAGATCGGCATCAAGGTCGAGATCGTCCAGCTCGACATCGCCGGGGCGCTGACCACGGTCTATCGCGACTGGAACTTCGACATCGCCACCGGCTGGCACCAGTATCGCGGCGACCCCGCGGTTTCGACCACGGTCTGGTACCGCTCCGGTTCGCCCAAGGGGGCACCCTGGACCAATCAGTGGGGCTGGCAGTCCGATGCCGTCGACCGGTTGATCGACGATGCGGCGGCCGAACTCGACCCGGTCAGGCGCAAGGGCCTCTATGCCGACTGGGTGCGGGCAGTGAACGACGAACTGCCGGTCTGGATGGTGACCGAGCGGCAATTCTACGACGTCACCTCGAAGACGGTGCAGAACGATCACAACATCCCGCGCTGGGGCTCGTCGGACTGGCGCGACACCTGGCTGAAGAGCTAGCCTCGGCGGCATGCGCATCCTCGGTCTCGCGCTGCGCCGCCTGGCGGCGAGCCTGCCGACATTGCTGATCATCCTGGTCGGGCTGTTCCTGCTGCTGCAACTCGCCCCGGGTGATACGGTCGATGCGCTGGTCGCCCAGATCGGCGGCGGCGACCCGGCGATGATCGACGAACTGCGCCGCTTCTACGGGCTCGATGCGTCGGCGGCGGTGCAACTCGGGAACTATCTCTGGCGGCTCGTCCGGCTCGATCTCGGATTCTCGGCGATCTACGGCAAGCCGGTCGCCACCGTCATCATCGAGCGACTGCCCGCGACGCTGCTGTTGATGTCCTCGTCGCTGGCGCTGGCGTTTGCCGCGGGCATGGCGCTCGGCATCGTCGCGGCCCAGCGGGTCAACCGCTGGCCCGACACGCTGATCTCGACGCTGGGGCTGATCTTCTACGCGACGCCGTCGTTCTGGTTCGGTCTGATGGGCATCGTGATCTTCTCGATCCATCTCGGCTGGCTGCCGCCCGGCGGGTTCGAGGAGATCGGCGCCGGCCATGCCGGCCTGCGCCGTGCCGTCGACATCTTCTGGCATCTGCTGTTGCCGACGCTGACACTGGCCCTGATCTTCCTGGCGACCTATCTGCGCATCATGCGCGCCGCGATGCTGGAGGTGATGACGCTCGATTTCGTGCGCACCGCCCGGGCCAAGGGCCTCGCGCCCACCGCGATCACCGTGCGCCACGTGATGCGCAATGCACTTTTGCCGATGATCACGCTGGTCGGGTTGCAGGCTGGCACGATACTCGGCGGCTCGGTGGTGGTCGAAAGCGTCTTCGCGCTGCCGGGCCTCGGCCGGCTGGCCTACGAGTCGGTGGTGCAGCGCGACCTGAACACCCTGCTCGGCATCGTCTTCGTCTCGGCAGTGCTGGTCATCGTCGTGAATTTCCTGGTCGACCTCGCCTACGCCCGGCTCGATCCGCGGGTGGGTGCCGGGTGATGGATTTCCTGCGCCGCTACCTCGCCAGCCCGCCGGCGGTCATCGGCCTGGTCCTGCTCGCGCTCGTTCTCGCGATGGCGGCTTCGGCCGACCTGCTGTTCCCCAGGGATCCGCTCGGCCTCGCCGGTCGGCCGCTGCAATGGCCGCTGGCCAACCCGCGCTTCTGGCTCGGGACCGACAACATGGGGCGCGACATCGCCGCCCAGGTCTTCCACGGCGCGCGCATCTCGCTGCTGATCGCGCTGGTTTCCACGGCGCTTGCCATCGTCATCGGCGTGGTCGTCGGCGCCGTGGCCGGTTTCTACGGCGGCATCGTCGACGACGTGCTGATGCGGGTGACCGAAGCCTTCCAGATCCTGCCGAACTTCCTGTTGCTGCTGGTCCTCGTCGCCGTGTTCGGCTCGACCCTGACGACGGTGACGATCGCCATCGGCATCGTGTCCTGGCCGGCCTCGGCCAGGCTGACGCGGGCCGAATTCCTCTCGCTGCGCAACCGCGACTTCGTCGCCGCCTGCCGCGGCCTGGGCATGGGTGATGCGCGGCTGATCTTCGCCGAGATCCTGCCCAATGCGCTGCCGCCGGTCATCGTCTATGCCGGCGTCATCATGGCGGTCGCGATCCTCTTGGAAAGCGCGCTCGCCTTTCTCAGCCTGTCCGATCCCAACGTGCCGTCCTGGGGCAACCTGATCGGGGCCGGGCGCTCGGTCCTGCGCACGCAATGGTATGTCTCGGCCATTCCCGGGGTTGCCATCCTCGTCACCGTGCTGGCGGTCTCGCTGGTCGGGCAAGGCCTGAACGACGCGCTGAACCCGCGGCTGCGCCGGCGATGAGCGCCCTGACGCTCGACGGACTGACCGTGGCCCTGCCTGCGGGGGCCGACCGGCCGTTCGCGCTGGCGGACGTCACCTTCGAGTTGCAGCCGGGCGAAATCTTCTGCGTGGTCGGCGAATCCGGGTCGGGCAAGTCGATGACGGCCGGTGCGATCCTGGGGCTGTTGCCGCCGGGTGTCGCGCGCACGGCGGGCCGGGTGCTGCTCGATGGCGAAGAGATTTCCGGCCTGGACGAGGCCGGCCTGCGCCCGATCCGCGGCGCCCGTATCGGCATGATCTTCCAGGAGCCGATGACGGCGCTGAACCCGCTGCGCACGATCGGCGACCAGATCGGGGAAATGTTCCGCACCCATACCAGGCTGCGCGACCGGGAGATATCGGCGCGGGTCGAGGCGCTACTGGCCGACGTGCATCTGCCCGATCCGGCGGGGGCGGCGCGCGCCTATCCGCATGAGCTGTCGGGCGGGCAGCGCCAGCGGGCGATGATCGCCATGGCGCTGGCGCTGGAGCCCCGCGTGCTGATCGCCGACGAACCGACCACGGCGCTGGACGTCACCAGCCAGGCGCAGATCCTGCATCTGATCCGGGAGTTGCAGCGGCGGCGCGGCACCGCGGTGCTGTTCATCACCCACGACTTCGGCGTGGTGGCCGAGATCGCCGACCGCGTCGCGGTGATGAGCCAGGGCCGCATCGTCGAGCAGGGCACGGCCGACGACGTGCTGAACCGGCCGCAGCATGCCTATACCCGTGGCCTGATCGCCGCGGTGCCGTCGCTCACCCCGCCGGCCCGGCCCGAGATTGCGGCCGCGCCGATCCTGGTGGCCGAGGGCGTGACCAAGACCTATCGCAGCGGCGGGCTGATGCGCCGGCGCACCACCGCGGCGCTGCGTGACGTCACCCTGTCCCTGCCGCGCGGCGGCACGCTCGGCATCGTCGGCGAATCCGGCTCGGGCAAATCGACCTTGGCCCGCTGCATCGTCCGGCTGCTCGATTACGATGCCGGCCGGATCCGGCTCGATGACGTCGATCTCGCCGTTGCCGGGCGCCCGGCGGCCAGGCGGATCCAGATGGTGTTCCAGGATCCGTTCGGATCGCTCAATCCCCGGCGGCGGGCCGGCGATCTGGTGGCGCAGGGGCCGCGTCTGCATGGCGTGCCCGCCGATCAGGCGCAGGCGCGGGCGCGCGACCTGTTCCGGCTGGTCGGGCTGGATCCGGCCGCCATCGACCGCTACCCGCACGAGTTCTCCGGCGGTCAGCGCCAGCGCATCGCGCTCGCCCGGGCCCTGGCGCTCGAGCCGGAGGTGCTGGTCGCCGACGAGCCTGTCTCGGCGCTCGACGTGTCGGTGCAGGCCCAGGTGCTGGCGCTGCTGGCCGATCTGCGCGCCCGGCTCGGCCTGTCGCTTCTCTTCATCACCCACGACCTCCGCGTCGCCGCCCAGATCTGCGACCGCATCGCGGTGATGAAGGATGGCGAGGTGGTCGAGGAAGGGCCGGCCGCGACGCTTTTCGCCCATCCGGCCCATCCCTATACCCGGTCGCTGCTCGACGCCGTGCCCGGCCGCCACTGGATCCCGCCCGCCAACCCGTCCGAGGGAGAGCCATGACCCTGCCGATCATCGAGCGCCGCCGCATCGAGGCCGAACTGCTGCGCGAAGTCTACGAAACCCTCGTCGCTCGCCACGGCCGCGACGAGGCCCGCGCGGTCATCGCCGAATCGGTGCGGCGGTCGGCGATCGCCCAGGCCGGCCAGTTCGCTGCGGCCCAGCCCGGCGGCACCAGCCTGCAGAGTTTCGTCGACATCCAGAAGCACTGGACGGCGGAAGACGCGCTGGAGATCGAGGTCGTCCATCGCGACGAAACCCATTTCGACTTCAACGTCGTCCGCTGTCGCTATGCCGAGATGTACCGGCAGATGGGCCTGGGCGAGATCGGCCCGCTGCTGTCCTGCAACCGCGACGGCGCGTTCTGCGACGGCTACGACCCCAAGCTGAAGCTGACCCGCAGCCAGACGATCATGGAAGGCGCCAGCCATTGCGACTTCCGCTATCGCTACGAAGCGGAAGACTGACCCATGTTCTAGTCGCGGATCGCCGCCATCGCGTCCGACTGGACCAGGCGCCGCAGGCGGCCCAGGGCATCGTGCAATGTTGCCAGGTCGGGCGAGGCCAGTGCCAGCCGCACGGCATTGGGCGCATGGCCTGTGCCGATGGCGAAGGCGCTGGCCGGCGTGACCGCAATGCCCTGCCGCGCGGCGGCGGCCGCGAAGCTTTCGCCTCGCCATGGTTCCGGCAGTTCCAGCCACAGGTGATAGGCGCGGGCATCGCCGCGGAGGTCCAGGCCCAGCAGCACGTCGCGGGCCAGGCGCTGGCGCGCGGCCGCATCCGCCCGCTTGGCATGGCCTGTGCGCTGCGCGGTGCCGTCGGCCAGCCAGTGCAGGCCGACGGCCAGCGGCACGCCCGCTGCAGCCCAGGTGCCTGAGCGCACGGCCGCCGCCAGGCGCTCGCCGACCGCCGCGCAGCCGGCCATCAGCCCGAGCGTCAGGCCGGGCGCGATGCGTTTCGACAGGCTGTCGACCATGATCACGCGCTCCGGTGCCGATGCCGCCAGCGGCGCCTCGTCGGCCAGGAAGGAATAGATGCCGTCCTCGATGGCGACGAGGTCGAGCTTGCGCAGCATCCCGGCCAGCTCGCTACGGCGTTCCGCGCCCATGGTCAGGCCCAGCGGGTTCTGCAAGGCCGGCTGCAGGTAGATGCCATCGAGCCTGGCGTCGCGCAGGGCATCCGGGCGGATGCCCTGGTCGTCGAGGGCCAGCGGCACCAGGGTGATGCCGAGCCGGGCGGCGATGCCCTTGACCACCGGATAGGTCAGCGCCTCGACGCCGATGCGGCCGCCCGCCGGGGCCAGCGCCGCCATCGCGCCGGCGATCGCCTGGCGCCCGTTGCCGGTGAACAGGATGGCATCGGCCGACGGCTGCCAGCCGCCGCGGGCCAGGAAGGAGGCGGCGATCGCACGGGCCTCCGGCGTCGCCGCCGCGCCGACCGGGCGCAAGGCGCGCTGCAGCAACTCGGGCTGCAACAGCCCGGCCAGCGCCGCCGACATCGCCGGCCCCTGTTCGGGCAGGACGGGAAAGATCAGCTCGAGATCGACCGGCACCGCGGGCGGATCGGCCAGGGCCGGGCCGGGCGCCGGTGCGGCGGCGCGGACATAGCTGCCGCGCCCGACCTCGCCGGTGATCAGCCCGCGCCGGGTCAGCTCGGCATAGACCCGGCCGGCGGTCGAGGCGGCGATATCGTGGCGATAGGCAAACTCGCGCTGTGGCGGCAGGCGGTCGCCGGGCTTCAGCCGGCCGGCCGCGATATCGGCGGCGAGGCGGTCGGCGAGCGAGCGGAAATCCTGGGTCACGTTAATTGCACCGAGAGCAATGGAGCATTTGTACCACATAAGTCTCGGTGCAATCCTACATAAGGTCAATGCAATCCGGAGAAGGGCGATGGCGACGGCGCAGATCAACGGCATCACGATGGCCTACGATGACCGGGGCCGCGGCCCCGACGTGCTGCTGCTGGTGCACGGTCATCCGTTCGATCGCTCGATGTGGCGGCCGCAATTGCCAGCACTGGCTCAGGGTTGGCGCATCGTCGTCCCCGACCTGCGGGGCTATGGCGAAACCACGGTGGTCCCGGGCAAGACAACGCTGTCGCAGTTCGCCGCAGACTTGGTCGGGCTGCTCGACCATCTCGACGTCGACGGATTTGCCGTCGGCGGGCTGTCGATGGGCGGGCAGATCGCCATGGAGATCTGCCGCGGTTTTCCCGATCGGGTGCGCGGCCTGATCCTTGCCGCAACCTTCCCGCAGGCCGAGACGGGCGAGGGCAGGGTCAATCGCGTGCGGATGGCCGATCGGCTGCTGGCCGAGGGAATGGAACCCTATGCCGCGGAAACGCTGCCCAGGATGATTTCGGCGCAGACGATCGCCACGCAGCCAGCGGTCGCCGCCCACGTCCGTGACATGATGCGGTCCGCGCCGCCGCAGGGCGCCGCCGCGGCGCTGCGTGGCCGGGCCGAGCGGCCGGACTATGCCGGCACGCTCGAGGCCTTCGATCGTCCCGCGCTGGTGGTGGTCGGCGACCACGATGCCTTCACCACCCGCGCCGACGCCGATCGCATGCAGGCGCTGCTGCCGGACGCCGAACTGCTGTGGCTGGAGGGGGTTGGGCACATGCCCAACCTTGAAGCCGCCGACGCCTTCAATGCCGCGGCCTCGCGGCTCCTGTCGCGGATCGGCAGGCCGTGACGCTCGACCCGCTGACCCTGCTGGTCGCCGGGGCCGGCGTCTTCGGCATCGCCTTCATGAAAGGCGCCTTCGGCGGCGGCTTCGCCATACTGGGCATTCCGTTGCTGTCGCTCGTGATGGACCCGGTCGAGGCCGGCGGCTTCCTCAGCCCGCTGTTCGTGGCGATGGACCTTGTTGCGCTGCGCTACTGGAAACCCGGCACCTGGTTTAAACCCGATCTGGCGATGCTGCTGCCGGCGCTGCTGGCCGGCATCGCGCTTGGTACCTGGTGGCTTGCCGCGGTCGATCGTGGCCTGGTCGCCGTCTCGATGGCGGTCATCACGATCGTGTTCGCGGTGATGTGGTTTCGCGGCGGCAGCCAGGTGGTGGCGCGGCCGCCGGCGTTGCTGCCCGCGCTTTTGTCGGGCCTCGGCGCGGGCATCACCACCATGCTGGCCCATGCCGGTGGCCCCCCGCTGGCCATGTACCTGTTGCGCCGGGGCCTGCCCAAGGCGGTCTACGCCGGCACCACCAGCCTGGTCTTCACCGTCGGCAACATCGTCAAGGTCGCGCCGTGGCTGATCGTGGCGCAGCCCGGGCGGACGATGCTGGCGGCCGGGCTGGTCTGCCTGCCGCTGGTACCCTTGGGCGTCTGGGCGGGCTGGCGGCTGCATGAGCGGCTGGACCAGCGGCGCCTCTACCAGATCTGCTATGCCCTGCTCATCCTCACCGCGCTCAAGCTGCTCTGGGACGGGCTGGCCGGGCATTGAAGCTGCGCCGATAGGCGGACGGGCTCAAGCCGGCGACACGGCCGAAATGCTCGCGGAAGCTCGGTGCCGACTCGAAGCCGCAGCGCGTCGCCACCTGCTCGATGCCGAGCGTGGTGGTTTCGAGCAGGTGCTGCGCGCGCCGCACGCGCGCGGCCAGCACCCATTGCAGCGGCGACGTGCCGGTCTGTTCGCGGAACCGGCGGCTCAGCGTGCGGACGCTCATCCCGGCATGCTGGGCGATGGCTGCCAGCGTCAGCGGCCGCTGCAGGTTGCGGCGCAGCCAGTCGAGCAGCGGGTCGAGGGCCGCGGCTTCGCCCGGCGGCTCATGGCGGATGAACTGGGCCTGGCCGCCTTCGCGCTGCGGCGGCATCACCGCCAGCCGCGCCGCTTCCGCGGCTATGGCCGCGCCGCGGTCACGCCGCAGGATATGCAGGCAGAGATCGAGGCCGGCCGCGGCACCGGCCGAGGTGAGAATTCGGTCGCCATCGACGAACAGCACGTCGGCGTCGACCTCGACCAGCGGGTAGCGGCGGGCCAGCAGCGGCGCCGCCAGCCAGTGCGTCGTCGCCCGCCGTCCATCCAGCAGCCCGGCCGCCGCCAGGACGAAGGCGCCCGAACAGATCGAGGCGATGCGGGCGCCGCGCTTCGAGGCGCGCTGCAGCGCCGCTGCCACCCTGGGCGCCACCGGGGCGTCGACGTCGGCGATGCCAGGCACGATGACCGTATCGGCCTGATCGATCGCATCGAGGCCGTGCGGCACCGCGAGGTCGAAATGCGCGGCGCGGATCCGGCGGGCTTCGCCGCAGACGCGGACGTCGTAACCCGGCACCCGGCCGAAGATCTCGCAGGGAATGGTCAGGTCGAAGGGGATCAGCCCATGCAGGGCCGCGACGGCAATGACATGCATGGCCGGATCCTAGCGCATATTGGCAATCCAGCCACTGGTCTCCTGGCCGCCTCCAGGCCAGGATCGGCCCATGACGGACATCGGACGACTGCGATTTGCCTCCTGGATGGAGGGTACGACGCTGATCCTGCTGGTCGGTATCGCCGTGCCGCTGAAGCATCTGGCCGGCTATCCCGTCGCCACCACGATCATGGGGCCGGTCCACGGACTGGCCTTCCTGTTCTATCTGTGGACCGTGATGACCGTGGTCTCCGGCGGCGGCTGGCGCGCCGGCGAGATCGTCGGCCTCGTGTCGGCCGCCTTCATTCCCTTCGGCGTGCTGGCGGTACGGCGGTTGCTGCGCCGGCGCCGCGCCGCATGACCTACCTGCTGCTCAAGGCCGGGCATGTCGCGGCGGCGATGGTCTGGATCGGCGGCATGCTCGCGGCCGCCCTGGCGCCGGTGCCGCGCTGGGACCGGCTGGTGACGACGCCGGCGATGCTGCTGGCCTTCGCGTTCGGTCTCGGCCTGGCCATGGCCGGCGGCTGGTTTCCTCAGGCCTGGCTGATCGCCAAGCTCGTCGTCGTGCTGGCGCTCGCCGCGTTGCATGGCGTGCTGGCGGGGCGGTTGCGCCGCGGTCTGCCCCCGCCGCGCCACGTCGCGCCGCTGATCGTCGCCGGTGTCGCCGTCATTGCACTGCTGGCGGTGGTCAAACCCTGAACCGCTCGGCCTGCAGGCGCAGCCGGTCGGCGAAATCTGGCGCCGCCGTTGCCCCGAGCTGCGCCGATATCGCCTCGGCGATCACGTCGAACTCGGTGATGCCGAAGCCGCGGGCGCAGGCGGCCGAGGTGCCGAAGCGCAGGCCGGAGAGGTGCGACAGGTCGTCCGGGTCGCCCGGCAGCGGCACGCGGTTGGCACCGATACCGATTGCGGCGAGCCGCGCCACCGCGGTCGCCGCGTCGACGGCGGTGCCGCGCAGGTCGACCAGCACCAGCGGCGTGTCGGTGCCGCCGGTGACGACGTGGCAGCCGGCATCCTGCAGGCGGATGGCGAGATGGCGGGCGGTGGCCAGTACCCGGCGCTGGTATTCGGCATAGTCCGGCATCGCCGCCTCGGCGAACACCACCGCCTTGGCCGCCATGACATGCAGCAGCGGCGTGCCCTGCAACAGCGGCGACAGCGCATCCTCGCAACGCCGGCCCAGCTCGATATCGCGGGTCAGGATCAGCCCGCCGCGCGGGCCGCGCAGGTTCTTGTAGGTCGTGGTCGTGACGAGGTCGGCATGCGGCACCGGATCCGGAAACAGGCCGGTCGCGACCAGCCCCGCCATATGGGCGATGTCGACCAGCAGGGCGGCGCCGACATCGTCGGCAATGCGGCGCAGCCCGGCGAAGTCGATCGTCCGGGGATAGGTCGAGCCACCGGCGATGATCAGCCTGGGCCGCAACCGCTCGGCCTTCTCCGCCACGTCGTCGATGTCGATCAGCCCGTCGTCGGGCCGCACGCCGTAGTGGTGGCTTTCGTACCATCGGCCGGACAGGGTCGAAGCGTGACCGTGGCTGAAATGCCCGCCATCGGCCAGCCGCATCGACAGCACCCGGTCGCCCGGTTTCAGCAGTGCCAGGAACGCGGCCTGGTTTGCCTGGGTGCCGGCATGCGGCTGGACATTGGCATGGGCCGCGCCGAACAGCGCGCAGGCCCGCGAGATGGCCAGCGTCTCGATCGTGTCGGCGACCCCGTCGCGGCCGAGGAAGCGGCGGCCGGGATAACCCTCGATCGTCAGGTTGGTCAGGATCGAGCCCTGTGCGGCCATCACGGCGTCCGAGACGTAATTCTCGGACGCAGCCAGTTCGGTCCAGCCCTGGATGCGCCGCCGCTCGGCCTCGATCGCGGCGGCGACTGCCGGATCGGCGGTCATTTCACCGTGACGTAGCGCAGGGGGAAGGTGTTGTCGGCCGGCTGGAACAGCTCGACCTTGGTCGAGGCCGCCCAGACGAGCGCCTGCTGGTGCAGCGGCACATAGGCGTAGTCGTCCATGTAGATCTTCGTCGCCTGGCGGATCATCTGCTCGCGCGCCGCCTTGTCGGTCTCGCGCTCGATGCGGTCGGCCAGTTCGTCGAAAGCCTTGTTGGAATAGCCGCCGATATTCGCCTGACCCTTCTTGGTGACGGCCGACGGGGTTTGCAGCAGCGAATCGAGCACGTTGTGGACGTCGTAGGTCGAGCCGGGCGACCATGCCATCAGGTACATGCTGGTGACGCCGGGCGAGTAGTCGCCCTTGCGCATGATCTTGGCGAAGAACTTGTTGCGGGTCTGGGCGTTCAACGCGACCTTGATACCGATCCGCGCCAGCATCGGCACCAGGGCGACGCAGATCTTGTCGTCGTTGACATAGCGGTCGTTGGGGCAATCCAGCCCGACTTCGAAGCCGTCGGGATAGCCGGCATCGGCCAGCAGCTTCCGGGCGTCCTCGGGTTTCAGCATCGCCGGCCGCCGATCGAGATCGGCGACATAGCCGTTGATCACCGGCGCAACCAGCGAGGCGGTCGGGTAGGACTGCCCGCGCATCACCGAGCGCTTGATCGCCTCGACGTCGATCGAGCGGTAGACCGCCTCGCGCACCCGGCGGTCCTGGAACGGGTTGCGGCCCTTGATGTTGGATTCCGGCAGTTCCGGCCGTTCCTGGTCCATGCCGACGAAGACGACGCGGGTCTCCGGCCCCTCGATCACCTTGAGCCCGGCATCGCGGCGCAGGCCGTCGGTATCGGCCGGCGGCACCTCGTAGATCATGTCGAGATTGCCGGCCTTCAGCGCCGCGACCCTGGTCGCGGGGTTGCCGACCGGCGTGAAGATCACTTCGTCGAGATTGTGGTCGCGCCTGTCCCACCAGCCGGGATTCGGCACCAGCACCGTGCGCTCCTCCGGCTTTCTTTCCTTGAGCATGAACGGGCCGGTGCCCATCGCGTTGCGGGTGGCGAAGTTCTCCTGGTTCTTGGTCATGTCGGCCGCCGTCGCCGCATTGTTCTTTTCGGCCCAGGCCTTCGACATGATGCCGAGCGAGGCCCATTTCATCGCCAGCAGCGGGTCGGGATACTTGGTGTCGACCTCGACGCGGAACGCACCGGCGCGGCGGATCGCCTGCACCGACGAGAAATAGGCCTGCATGTTCGACCCTTCGCCCTGCGCGCGGCCGAGCGAGAAGACGACGTCGTCGGCGGTGAACGGCGTGCCGTCGGAGAACGTCACGCCCTGGCGCAGGTCGAAGAACCAGGTGGTCGGGCCGGTCTGGCCCCAGGCCGTCGCCAGCGCGGGCTCGAGCGCCAGCTGCTTGTTGCGGCGGGCCAGCGGCTCGTAGATGTTGGCGGTGAAGGTGATCAGGAAGGTTTCGTTGCGGGCGTAGGGGTCCATCGAGGACACGTCGCCGCCCGACGCCCAGCGGAAGGTGCCGGCATCGGCCAGGCCGGGCGCCAGGATCAGGCTTGCGGCGATCAGCAGGGCTGCGCGCACGGTCATCGGGCGTCTCCGTTGTATCTGCCTTGATAGGGAAGCGAGGTCGGTTCGCCGCGCCGGGCGCTGGCACCACGCAGGGCGGCCAGCGCCATGCGCACGGCCTGATCGCCGCGAAACAGCACGGCTTCCTTCCAGTCCGGGGTGTCGGGATAGTATTGGCGGCGGATCGCCGCCTTGATCGGCCGGGCCTCCGGCCCCAGCGGGTCGCCGTATTTGTGCAGCCAGTGATCGGCCCGCAGCGTGCGCTGGCCGGCCAGACGGTCGTAGGTGCCGAATTCGAGGGTGCCGAAGGTGACGCGCGTATCGGGCAGGGCGCGCATGAAACCGTAATGGGTGGCGCCGTCGGTGACCTGGGCCACGGTCTGGCCCTTGCGCATCTCGGTCGCCGAATCGCCCCAGAAGGCGCGGACGCGCGCCGCGCCCTCGCCATCGGGGTCGTAGTCGGTGATCATCTCGCCATAGCCGAACGGGCCGAGGCCGGTGTGGAAGTCGATGACGCCGATGTCGCTGCGCCCGCGCAGCCGGGCATCGATGATCCGATGCAGCGTGCGATTGGCCCAGGCCGGGCCGCCGCCGCCGAAGAACAGCCCGTCGGGATGGCGGAACTGGCCGCTGGCGACGGCACGGTAATAGGCGAGCTCGCCGACCTTCTCGCGATAGGCCAGCAGCCTGGCGTCGGCGGCCTGGCCCTCAGGCCCGGTCAGCGACGGCGGCAGCAGATCGTCGGCGATGTCGTCGTAGCCGGAATTCTCGGGGTAGGGCTTGCCGTGGTCGACATGGTTGCGGTTGAGGTCGCACCCCTCCTCGGTGACGCGCCTGAGCCAGGCGAAGCCGTGCGGGTTCATCGCATGGATCAGCAGCACCGCGGTATCGGCCGGCAGCGCGCCCGACCCGCCGAGCCAGTCGACCTGGATGCCCGATCCGCAGAAACCCTCGACGCCGTGCGTGCCCGAGATCAGCACCAGGACGCGACGGGCGTCGTCGGGTCCGAGCCAGGCGGTGTCGGTGGCGAGGCTGCCGCCATCGGGACCGCGGTTCGGGTTGTCGTAGGCTTCGAGCGCGGCGCCGGCGGCGGTGGCGGCGGCCAGGAACTTTTCCCTGGCCTCGGCATAGCTGGCCGAAAAGGCGGCGATCGTCATGCCGCGGGCCGCAGGCAATCGTCGGCCACCGGCATCATCGGCACGAAGTCCTGTTCGTGCTGGTTGCGCGGCAGGTTCTTCTTGGTCGGCTGGTTCGACATCGGGTTGACGATCACCGAATAGATCCAGCGCGACCAGGGCGAGATGTTCTCCGGGCTGCCATGCAGCAACTGGTCGCCGAAGATCAGCACCGTGCCGCGCCGACCGACGGCCGATACCAGGCCGGCCCGGTCGATCGCGGCCTTCACCGCGCTGCGCGGCACGGTCCACAATTCCCATTTCTCGCCGTCGACGTCGCGAACGGCCGGCACGTCCATGCGATGCGAGCCCGGGACGAACCAGAGCGGCCCGTTGAACTCGGTGACGTCGTCGAGGAAGACGTGCAGGTTCAGGGCCAGCGGCTTGGGCACGCCGTCGCGCGAATGATGGGTGTGAAAGTCGGTGTGCCAGTCGAAGCCGTCGCCGATGAAGGCATCCTTGACGTTGACCTTGCACTGCTGGACGTAGAAATCCTCGCCCAGGATCTGGCGGGCGGGGCCAAGCAGCCGGGGATGATGCGTCAGGTCGGCGAAATGCCGGTCGCGGCGATGCACGCCGAAGACGTTGCGCACGGTGCGGCCGTCGGCCTCGCGCCCGTTCTCGGACCCTGCCGCCGCCATCAGCGCCGGCATGGCCTGGCGCAGGGTCTCGACTTCGTCGACAGAGAACACATCGGGCAGGATCAGGAAGCCGTCGTGGTCGAAACGGTCGAGTTGTTCCTGGGTGAGCAGCACGCTTTGCCTCCCTCGGCGGATCGGACTGCATCGAACGATAGCCGCCCCGGCCGGAAAATTTCTTGCAAAGCTTGCTGTCGAATTGTCAGGATTTAGAGGTTTTCACCATGAACTGACCGTTTTGTAGGAAATTGCCCCGATGGACCGGATCGATGTGAAAATTCTCGAACGGCTGCAGGTCGATGGCCGGGCGACGCTCGCCGAACTCGCCGAAACCGTCGGGCTGTCGGCGACGCCCTGCCAGCGCCGCATCAAGAACCTGGAGGAGGAGGGTGTGATCCGCGGCTATCGCGCCGATCTCGACCGGGCGAAGGTCGGGCTGGGCGTCACCGCCTTCGTGCTGATCGACATGATGCAGCATACCGAGGCCGATACCCGGCGCTTTGCCGAGGCGGTGCGGGCCATCCCCGAGGTGGTGTCCTGCCATGCGCTGGCCGGCAACCACGACTTCCTGCTGGAAGTCGTGATCCCCGATCTGCCGGCCTATGCCGACCTGATGCTGGCCCGGCTGGGCGGGTTGCCCGGCGTCAAGAACATCGCCAGCTGCTTCTCACTGGCCCATGTCAAGGAGCCCGACCGCCTGCCGCTGGCCCCGCCTGCCGCCAGCCGATCAGGTCTATGACCACGGCCAGCGCGGCCAGGGCGATGCCGTAGGCGACCACGGCGGGCCAGCCCGCGGTGTTCCAGGCCAGGGTGGCACCGGCCGAGCCGGCCGAACCGCCGAGGAACATCGCGGTCATGAAGATCGTGTTCAGCCGGCTGCGCGCCTCGGGCCGCAATGCGTAGACCGTGTGCTGGTTCGAGATCAGCGAGCCTTGCACGCCGAGGTCGAGCAGCACCACGCCGACCACCATGCCTAGGACCGATCCCCAGGAGCCGAACACGATCCAGGCGGCCAGCGCCAGCAGGGCGCCGCACAGCACCACGACCCGAGCGCCATAGCGGTCGGCCAGTCGTCCCGAGATCGGCGCGGCGAACACGCCGACCGTGCCCAGCACGCCAAACAGGCCGGCCACGTCGGCACCGAGGTTGTAGGCCGGTTCCTGCAGATGCAGCGCCAGGATCGTCCAGAACACCGAGAAGGCGGCGAACAGCGCGGCCTGCTTGATCGCGGCCTGGCGCAGCACCGGTTCGTCGCGCCACAGATGGGCCAGCGAGACCATCGCCCGGTGATAGGCGATGCGGGCATGCGGCGCGCTGCGCGGCAGGGTCACCGCCATCAGCGCGGCAAAAGCGAGCGACACCGGCACGGCGATCAGGAACATCTCGCGCCAGCCGGCATGGGTAGCGACGAAGCCGGCGATCGTGCGGCTCAGCAGAATGCCGCAAAACAGCCCGCCCATCACCGTGCCGATGACCGAGCCGCGGCGTTCGGGCGTGGCGAGGCTGGCGGCGAACGGCACGATCTGCTGGGCGACGGTCGAGGTGATGCCGACCAGCGCGGAGGCCGCGACCAGGATCGCCGGGGTCGGCGCCACCGCCGCGGCGACCAGCGCAAGGGCGAGCACGGCGAACTGCACGACGATCAGCCGCCGACGGTCCATCAGGTCGCCCAGCGGCACCAGGAACAGCAGGCCGGCGGCATAGCCGAGCTGGGTGGCCGTCGGGATCATGCCTACGGTGGGCGAGCCGGCGAACTCGCGCTCGATCACGCCCAGCATCGGCTGGTTGTAGTAGATGTTGGCGGCGGCGGCACCGCAGGCCAGCGCCATCGCGAATGTCAGGCCGCGGCCCATGGCGGGGGTCGCGCGGTCCTGCATGATCTCTGAAGCACTCATTTTCCCGGCCCTTTCCGGCAACTGTCGGGTCCTGGCCACAGCATGTAGCCCCATAACGATTTGCGCGGTAGTCTGGCAGTTCGATAAGCCAGCTTAACGAAAGTCGATATAATGGACACCGATGCCGTCGCCGTTCTGGTCGCCGCCGCCGCGGCCGGCAGCCTGTCGGCCGCCGCGCGGCGCCTCGGCCTGACGCCGATGATCGCCACCCGGCGGCTCGCCGCGCTGGAACGCGACCTGGGCGTGCGGCTGATGCAGCGCACCACCCGTTCGGTCTCGCTGACGCCGGAGGGCGAGGCGTTCCTGCCCTTTGCCCAGGCGGTGCTGGACGGCGAGGCCGCCGGCCGGGCGTCGCTGCGCGCCGCCTCCGCCGGGGTTTCGGGACGGCTGCGCGTCACCACCTCGCTCGCCTTCGGCCGCAAGGTGGTGGCGCCGCTGGTGCCACGGCTGTTGCGCGACCATCCCGACCTGCGCATCGACCTCGAACTGACCGACCATGTCGTCGATATCGTCGCTGCGGGCATCGATCTGTCGATCCGCCTCGGGTTGCTGCGCGATTCCAGCCTGGTGGCCCGGCGGCTGGGGCCGAATGCCCGGGTGCTTTGCGCCGCGCCGGATTATGTCGCGGCGCGCGGTCGCCCACGCACGCTCGACGATCTGCGCGGCCATGATTGCCTGGCGCTCGCAGGCACGACGCATTGGACCTTCGAGGCGGCGGGGCGCGAGCGCCAGGTGCGCGTCCACGGGCGATTCACCGCCAATTCGATCGAGGCGCTGCACCAGGGCGCGCTGGGCGGGGCGGGCATCACCCTGGAATCGCGCTGGAACGTGGCCGAGGACGTCGCCGTCGGCCGGCTGGTCGAGATCACGCTTGACGATGCCGTGCCCCAGCTCTGGTCGATCTGGGCGGTCTATCCGTCGGCCCGCCTGGTGCTGCCCAAGCTGCGCATGTTCGTCGAGGCGCTGGAAACCGCGATCAACGAGGTTTGCTGAAGACAGCAAAGCGGGGCCGGCAGATGCCGGCCCCGCCTTGTCCGAAGAGATCAGGCCGCCTTGTTGGCGATGACGTCCCAGCCGGCCTGGACATTGCCGCCCATCGACCCGTCGGTCTTCTGGGGGGCGTAGGTGAACTTGATGGTCTTGTAGCTGATCGAGACCTTCTCCAGCGGCACGTTGTTCTTCGTCGGATCGTCCTGCTCGTCGCCGGGGACGAAGGTCTCGAGCCGGGCAACCATCGCCTCGCCCAGTTCGATCGTCATGTACTTCTCGGGCTTGCCGCCCGACTGGCGCAGGAAGTGCAGCTTGACGTCGCC
>JAFKFH010000024.1 GCA_017307375.1 Alphaproteobacteria bacterium | reverse complement strand
GTCAGGACGAGATCGGGGCGATCGGGCGGGCGCTGGCGGTGTTCCGCGACAATGCGGTGGCGGCCCGGGCACTGGAGGAGCAGGCGGCCGAAGGGCGCCGGCGCGATGCCGAGCGCCAGGAGGCGGATGCACGGCGCGAGCGCGAGGCGATCGAGGCCGAGCGCCGCCGCGAGGTTGATGCCCGCGCGGCCGAGGACCAGCGCCAGCGCGAGGCGGCGGAGGCGACGCGGCGGGCCGAGGCCGAGCGCCAGGCCGAGGCCGAGCGGCTGCGCCAGGAGGCGGAGAGCCGGCGCAAGGCCGAGCTGGACGAACTGGCCTCGTCGTTCGATGCGGCGGTCGGCGGGGTGGTCGACGCGGTGGCATCGGCGGCGACCGAGATGCAGGCGACGGCGACGTCGATGACCGGGATTGCCGACCGGACGGCGCGGCAGTCGCTGGCGGCGTCGTCGGCGACCGAGCAGGCGGCGGCGAACGTGCAGACGGTGGCGTCGGCGTCGGAGGAGTTGTCGGCGTCGATCCGCGAGATCGCGGGCCAGGTGGCGAATTCGTCGCGGATCGCGTCGAGCGCGGTCGAGCAGGCGCAGCGGACGGATGCGATCGTCCAGGGCCTGGCGTCGTCGGCCGAGAAGATCGGCGAGGTAGTCGGGCTGATCAACCAGATCGCCGGCCAGACCAACCTGCTGGCCTTGAACGCGACGATCGAGGCGGCGCGGGCGGGCGAGGCCGGCAAGGGCTTCGCGGTGGTGGCATCCGAGGTGAAGAACCTGGCGACGCAGACGTCGAAGGCGACGGACGAGATCGGCCAGCAGATCGGCTCGGTGCAGACGGCGACGCAGGAAGCCGTTGCGGCGATCCGGGAGATCGGCGGGGTGATCGGCCAGATCAACGAGATCGCCTCGGCGATCGCGGCGGCGGTCGAGCAGCAGGGGGCGGCGACCAACGAGATCGCGCGTAATGTCGAGCAGGCGGCGAACGGCACGAAGGAGGCGTCGGCCAACGTGACCGAGGTCAACCAGTCGGCGCGCGAGGCCGGTGCGGCAGCCGGCCAGGTCCTCGACGCCTCGGGCGAATTGTCGCGCCAGGCCGAACGCCTGCGCACGGAAGTGGGACGATTCCTGGCCCGCATCCGCGCCTGATCACGCAAGCGTTCCGCAGGGCAGGTTACCGGGCGGTTGAATTCGGCTCCGAGGCCTGCGATACAGGCCCGGTTCCGCCCTGCGAGGAGACGCTTCAATGACCGATTATGTCGCGCCGATCGAGGACATGCGCTTCGTCCTCAACCATGTCGTGGATCTCGCCGGCCTCGCCCGCCTGCCGAAATTCGAGCATGTCGAGGCCGACCTGGTCGATGCCGCACTGACCGAAGCCGCCCGACTGGCCAAGGATGTGCTGGGTCCGCTGAACCGGGTCGGGGATACGACCGGCTCACGCGTCGAAAACGGCGTGGTGCGCACGCCCCCGGGCTTTGCCGATGCCTACCGGCAGTTCGCCGAAGGCGGCTGGAACGGGGTCCCGTTCGACCCCGAGACCGGCGGCGGCGGTCTGCCCTGGGCGGTGGCCATGGCGACCCAGGAGATGTTCACCTCGGCCAACATGGCGATGATGCTGTGCCCGCTGCTGACGCAGGGCGCGGTCGAAGCCATCGCCGCGCACGGCACCGAGGCGCAGAAGGCGATGTACCTGGAAAAGCTGGTCTCCGGCGCCTGGACCGGGACGATGAACCTGACCGAGCCGAATGCGGGTTCGGACGTCGGCGCCTTGCGCAGCCGCGCGGTACCGCGCGGTGACGGCAGTTGGGCGATCACCGGCCAGAAGATCTTCATCACCTACGGCGAACACGACATGGCCGAAAACATTGTCCATCTCGTCCTGGCCCGCACCCCGAACTCACCGCCCGGCACCAAAGGCATCTCGCTGTTCATCGTGCCGAAGTTCTTCGTCAACCCGGATGGCAGCCTGGGCGAGCGCAATGACCTGCGCGTCGTCTCGCTCGAGCACAAGCTCGGCATCCATGCCAGCCCGACCTGCGTGATGTCGTTCGGCGATGGCGGCGGCGCCGTCGGCTGGCTGCTCGGGGAAGAAAACAAGGGCATGCGCTGCATGTTCACGATGATGAACAATGCCCGGCTTTCGGTCGGGCTGCAGGGCGTGGCGATCGCCGAGCGCGCCTACCAGCAGGCGCTGGCCTATGCCCGGGACCGCAAGCAGGGCCGCCATGCCAGCCAGCCGGCGACGGAATCGGTCGCGATCATCGAGCATGCCGATGTCCGCCGCAACCTGATGCTGATGAAGTCGCAGATCGAGGCGGCGCGTGCCCTGGCTTATGTGAATGCCGAGGCGCTGGACCAGGCCCACGGCAACCCGGACAAGGCGGCGGCCGAGCAGGGTTCGGATCTGGCCGAACTGCTGACCCCGCTGACCAAGGCCTGGGGCACCGATCTCGGCGTGGAGCTGACCTCGATCGGCCTGCAGATCCATGGCGGCATGGGTTTCGTCGAGGAAACCGGCGCCGCCCAGCATTACCGCGATGCCCGGATCACCCCGATCTATGAGGGCACCAATGGTATCCAGGCGCTCGATCTGGTCGGCCGCAAGCTGCCGATGAAGGGGGGCCAGGTCGCCCGCGACCTGATCGCGCGGATGGCCGGGCTGGACGCCGAACTCGCCGCGGCCGGCGAGGCGCTGGCGCCGGTACGGACCCAGCTCAATCTGGCGGTCGCCGCGCTGGCCGAGGCGACCGACTGGATGCTCGATCGCCTGAAGGCCGAGCCCGAGGCGGCGCTGGCCGGGGCCACCCCCTATCTGCGGATGTTCGCCACCACCGTCGGCGGTTATCTGCTGGCCCTGTCGGCGATCGCGGCGCAGAAGCTGATCGCCGACGGCGAAGACCGGCCGTTCCTGCGCAACAAGCTGGTTACCGCCCGCTTCTATGCCACCCAGGTCCTGCCTCAGGTTGCCGGGCTTCTGTTGCCCGCGACCGGCGGTACGACCGAACTGGCGGAGGTTACGCCCGACACCCTGGCGGCCTGACCTCAGCCGGCGGTATGCCGGCCATGCAGTGCGGCGGGTTGACGCAGGCGTCTACCCGCCGGTAACTTTGCTGCATCGCAAGAAAGGTCGTACCCCGTGAACCATATGCTCCCCGATCTGGTCTACCCGCTCGACGGCCGCCCGGCCGACGGCGAGGCGATGGCGGTGGCCCCAGGCGTCTTCTGGGTCCGCATGCCGATCGCCATCCCAGGCCTCGACTTCATCAATCTCTATCTGATCGATGACGGCGACGGCTGGACGGTGGTCGACACCGGTTTGCGCAGCAAGAAGATCGAGGAACTGTGGCGCGTCGTCTTCGCCCGGCCCGGCTTCGACAAGCCCGTCCGGCGGGTGATCTGCACCCATTTCCATCCCGACCATATCGGCCAGGCCGGCTGGTTCGAGGCGGAATACGGGGCGCAATTGTGGATGACCTGGGGCGAATGGACGTTCGGGCGCCTGTTGTCGCTCGAGGCCTTGCCCGAACCGCCGCCGGCCGTCCTGGAGTTCTACAAGCGGGCCGGGCTCGGCGACGAGGCGCTGGCGGCGATGAAGACGCGGGGCTACGGCAATTTCGGCAAGGCGGTGACACCGATTCCTCGTGCCCTGCACCGGATCGTCGATGGCCAGGTGATCGGGATCGGTCGCCAGGGCTGGAAGGTCATCGTCGGCCAGGGCCATTCGCCCGAGCATGCCTGCCTCTACAATGCGGAACTGAACCTCCTGATCTCGGGCGACCAGATCCTGCCCCGCATCTCGCCGCATGTCGGCGTCTATCCCGGCGAGCCCGAGGCCGACCCCCTGAGCCTTTATCTCGGCTCGCTGCCGCGCTTCGATCACCTGCCCGACGACGTGACGGTGCTGCCCGCTCACGGTGATGTGTTCCGCGGGCTGAAGCGGCGTCTGCGCGACTTGCAGTTGCATCACGACGAGCGCCTCGACGCGCTGGTCGAGGCGCTGGCGACGCCGAAAATGGCCATCGAGACGCTGCCCGTGCTGTTCCGGCGCGAACTGAAGGGCGAACATGCGATGCTCGGCCTGGGCGAGGCGATCGCCCATCTGCACCTGCTGATCAACCGGGGGCGCGTCACCCGGTCGCTTGGTCCCGACGGCGCCGACCTCTATGCTGCCGCCTAGACAATAACCCGCGGGAGGTGGCCATGGAGACGTTGAAGGGCAAGACCCTGTTCATCACCGGGGCCAGCCGCGGCATCGGCCTTGCCATCGCCCTGCGGGCGGCGCGTGACGGCGCCAACATCGCCGTCGCCGCCAAGACGTCCGAACCGCATCCCAAGCTGCCCGGCACCATCCATACCGCCGCGGCCGAGATCGAGGCGGCCGGCGGCCGCGCCCTGGCCCTGACGGTCGACGTGCGCGAGGAGGATCAGGTCGAGGCGGCGGTGGCCCGCACGATCGAGACGTTCGGCGGCATCGACATCTGCATCAACAATGCGTCGGCCATCTCGCTGACCGGCACGCTCGACACGCCGATGAAGCGCTATGACCTGATGCACCAGATCAACGGGCGCGGCACCTATCTCGTCTCGCAGAAATGCCTGCCGCATCTGTTGAAGGCCCGGAATCCGCATATCCTGAACCTGTCGCCGCCGCTCAACATCGAGGAGCGGTGGTTTGCCCCGCATGTCGCCTATTCGATGGCCAAGTACAACATGAGCCTGTGCGTCCTGGGCATGGCTGGCGAATTTCGCGACCACGGGGTCGGCGTCAACGCGTTATGGCCCAAGACGGCGATCGACACCTCGGCGATGCGCCTGCTGGGCGGCGAGGCGGCGATGCGCAAATGCCGCAAGCCCGAGATCATGGCCGATGCCGCGCACGTGATCCTGACCCGTGACGCCCGGGCGTTCACCGGCAACTTCTGCATCGACGAGGAAATCCTGCGTTCGGCCGGAATTACCGATTTTTCTGCCTACCGGCATGACGGCGTGCTCGAGCAGGACTTGTTGCCCGACTTCTTCGTGTAGTATGCCTGCTATTCCATCAACGCATGGGAATTGGGTGTTGACGCTACCGAATTGGTAGATAATTATAGATGCACCGCAGCAATGCGGTCGGGTGGCCCCGTAATCGGCCCGCGGGATTTGATCGGAGCAGCTTGCGCCGCGTGATCAAGAGCTAAAGCGCCACGACGCGTTTCGTGGGTTCCGACTGTCAAGTTCGAGGAGTCCTACGATGCTCATGTGCTGTTGCGGCCGCGTCCTCTAAGCCCCTCGGGGCGACTTCCCCTTCCGCATAAACCTTTGACGCCGCGCCTCCGTGCGCGTGCCTTGAGGTAAATCATGACGTCTATTGCCAACGGCGCGGGGGCTGCGCCGCCGCCGATGATCGTGCTGTCGGGCCTGTCCAAGGTCTTCCAGGGACCGAACGGCCCGGTCAATGCGCTGTCCGATATCGATATCGAGATCGGTCGCGGCGAAGTCTTCGGCGTGATCGGCCGATCCGGCGCCGGCAAGTCGACGCTGTTGCGTTGCCTCAACCTGCTGGAACGGCCGACGATGGGTACGGTGACCGTTGCCGGTCGGGACCTGACCAGGCTGGACCGTTCGGGCCTCAACGCGGCGCGGCGCGAGATCGGGATGATCTTCCAGCATTTCAATCTGCTGGCCGGCCGCACCGTCTATGACAACGTCGCACTGCCGCTCGAACTCGCCGGGGCCGACCGGGCGACGATCGCCCGCACCGTGCCGCCGCTGCTCGATCTCGTCGGGCTGTCCGAGCGCGCGAACTATTACCCGCGCAGTCTCTCGGGCGGGCAGAAGCAGCGGGTCGGCATCGCCCGGGCGCTGGCGACCAACCCGAAGGTCCTGCTCTGCGACGAGGCGACCTCGGCGTTGGACCCGGAGACGACGCTGTCGATCCTGAAGCTGCTCGACAAGCTGAAGCGCGAGCTCGGCCTCACGATCGTGCTGATTACCCACGAGATGTCGGTCATCAAGGAGATCGCCGACCGCGTCGCAGTCATCGACGGCGGCCGCATCGTCGAGCAGGGCAGGGTCTATGACGTGCTGAGCCGCCCGCGCGAGGCGGTAACCCGCGCGCTGGTCGGCGAGGTGATGGGGCATCTGGTGCCCGACGATCTCGCCGAGCGCCTGGCCGGGCGGGTCCCGGGCGGGGCGCTGTGGCGCATCCTGTTCATCGGCGAGGCCGGCTATGAACCGGTGATCTCGGAACTGGCACGCCGGTTCGACATCGACCTGAACCTGGTGCACGGCCGTATCGAGACGATCCAGGGCGAGCCGTTCGGCAGCTTGGTCGTCAACGTCATTGGCAGCGAGGCGAAGCTGCGCCAGGCCCTCGGCTATCTGAAGATCCGCCATCTCGACGTAGAGGAGATCGGGCATGTCGTCCGCGATGATCGCGCTGTTTCTTGACGCCCTCTGGGAGACGCTCGGCATGGTCGGGGCCGCCGGGCTGATCGCAACCGTCGTCGGCCTGCCACTCGGCGTCATCCTGCTGACGACCGCAAAGGGTCATATCTTCGCCCATGCCGGCGTCAACCGCGCGCTTGGCTTCGTCGTCAACGCCACGCGCTCGACCCCGTTCGTCATCCTGATGGTGGCGATCATCCCGTTCACCCGCGCCGTGGTCGGCACCTCGATCGGCACGGCGGCCGCCGTCGTGCCGCTGACCATCGCCGCGATCCCGTTCATCGCCCGACTGTTCGAGCAGGCGATGCGCGAGATCGACCCGGGGCTGATCGAGGCCCTGCAGGCGATGGGCGCCACCCGCCTGCAGATCGTGCGCAAGGTGCTGATCCCCGAGGCGCTGCCCGGCCTTGTCGCGGCCGTCACCGTGACCCTGGTCAGCCTGATCGGCTATTCCGCGATGGCCGGGGCGATCGGCGGCGGCGGCCTCGGCGATCTCGGCATCCGCTACGGCTACCAGCGCTTCCTGCCGGAAGTGATGCTCGCCGTCGTCGTCGTCCTCATCGTTCTCGTCCAGTTCGTGCAATCGGCCGGCGACGCCCTGGTGCGCCGCTTCAGCCGCAAGTGATCCAGTAGAAGGAAATCGACACAATGTTCGCCTCCCTGCGCAAGACCCTCGCCGTCGCGCTGTTCGCCGGCGCCGCCCTCATCCAGCCGGCGGCGGCCGACGGCACGCTGAAGGTCGGCGTCACGGCCGGCCCGCATGCCCAGATCCTCGAGGTGGCCAAGACCGTCGCCGCCAGGAACGGGCTGAAGATCAACATCGTCGAATTCTCCGACTACATTCAGCCGAACGCGGCGCTGGCCCAGGGCGATCTCGACGTCAACATCTACCAGCACCGACCGTTCCTCGATCAGCAGGTCAAGGATCGCGGCTACAAGATCGTTGCCGTTGCCGACACCGTCGTCTTTCCGATGGGCATCTATTCCAAGAAGGTCAAGAAGCTGGACGAACTGAAGGCCGGCGCGCGCATTGCCATCCCGAACGATCCGACCAATGGCGGCCGGGCGTTGCTGCTGCTGGAAAAAGTCGGGCTGATCAAGCTCGATCCCAAGGCGGGCCTCAAGGCCGGCCCGGCCGACGTCACCGACAATCCGCGCAAGCTGAAGATCGTCGAGCTCGAGGCCGCGCAGTTGCCGCGCGCGCTGGACGAGGTCGACGCCGCCGCGGTCAATACCAATTACGCACTGCCTGCAGGGCTGGTGCCGACCCGTGATGCGATCGCCATCGAGACCCCGGAATCGCCCTATGTGAACATCATCGCCGTGCGCCAGGGCGACGAGAACAAGCCCGACATCAAGGCGCTGATCGCGGCCTATCACTCGCCCGAGGTCAAGGCGTTCATCCAGAAGACCTTCCAGGATTCGGTCGTCGCAGCCTGGTGACCGCCGCCCGGTAACGGGGATCACGAATGGTGCCGCACCCAATTGCTTAGGGTGCGGCATTTCTTTATCTTCCGGGCCAGCTTTCAAGAAATTGCAGGGTAGGCCCGTCGATGACCCAGGATAACCGGCAGGACTTCATCAATCGGCTGATCGCCGGTTCCCGCATCTTCCGGACCCAGCATTACGAGATGCATCCGGAACAGTTCGCGCCGCTGAAGGACGGTCAGGCGCCACCGGCCCTGGTCATCTCCTGCTCGGATTCGCGCATCGACCCGGCGCTTGTACTGCAGTCCCGCCCCGGCGACCTGTTCCTGGTCCGCAACGTTGCCAATCTGGTGCCGCGCTACAATCCCGGCGCGATCGACTCCACCTCTGCCGCGATCGAATATGCCGTGCGCGACCTCGGCGTCGCCCACATCATCGTGCTGGGTCATGCCAAGTGCGGCGGCATCATGGCGCTCGGGCTGTCGATGCAGAGCAAGCCGATGCAGCGCGACTTCATCGGCCCGTGGGTCGAGATTGCCGACATGGCCTGCTGGCACTATCTGAAGGCGACCCACTCGGAAGATCGCGAACATATCGATCAGACCCAGCTCGAGCAGTGGTCGATCCGCAACTCGCTCGACAATCTGCATACCTTCCCGTGGCTTGCCGAGAAGGTCGCGGAAGGCAAGTTGAAGCTGCACGGCTGGTGGTTCGACCTCGACCACGGCCAGCTCTGGGGGCTCGATCCCGAAACCAAGGAATTCGCCCGGCTCGGCAATTGAGGGTTTCGGCCGGATGAGCATCACCGAGGACGCGCCGGATCCGCCGTGGCTGCGCCTTGGCGGTCGGGCGCTGGCGCTGGCGATCGTCGCCGGGGCGGCTTATTCGGTCTATCGGGTCAACGTCGATGCCTTCGACTACCCCCGTACCGACGATGCCGTGGTACGCGCCAACGTCATCGGCATCGCGCCCGAGGTCGGGGGGCGGGTGCTCGCGCTGCATGTCCAGGACAATCAGGAAGTCGCCGCAGGCGCCCTGCTGTTCGAGATCGATCCTGCGCCCTACGAGGCGGAACGGGCGGTCGCCGCCGCCGAACTGGACGCGGCGCGCGCAACCGCCGGCGCAGCCGATGACCCGGCCGGCGCCGCCAGGGTGCGCGCGGCCGAGGCGCGGCTGCGCCGCGCCGAACTGAACCTCGGCTATACCCAGGTAAGAGCGCCCTTGCATGCCCGGGTCGCCAACATGAACATCGCCGCCGGTGCCTTTGCCCGCGAGGGGCAGCCGCTGTTCAGCCTGATCGATCTCGACCGCTGGTGGGTCGTGGCGAACTTCCAGGAAAGCTACATCGACCGCATCAAGCCCGGCGATGCCGCCGCCGTGCGCCTGGTGGCCTATCCCGATGCGGTGTTCGCGGGCCGGGTCCAGGACATCGGCTGGGGCATCGCGGTCGAGGATGGCGCGCCCGGCGCGCCGCCGAAGGTCGCGCCGATCACCAACTGGGTGCGCATCGCCAACCGCCTGCCGGTGCGGATCGCGCTGCCCCCGCCGGCGCCCGGCCAGCCCTACCGCATGGGGTTGACCGCGACGGTGACGGTCAATCGCGCCAACTAGCGGGGCACGACGCCGCTCGCCTCGGGCGGATGTACGGTCAGCGCCAGGAAGCGGCGCTGGACCCGTTCGATGTCACGGCCCAAGGCCATCAGCGCCGACCGGTCTGCGGGGCGGCTGCTCATTTCCCAGCGGGCATCCTCGAACTGGGCGACGGCGGCGGCAAGGTCGCGATGGATGGCGGCCGTCTTGGCGGCGCGGTCGGCCGGATCGGCCGCAAGCGCGTCGAGGCCCTTTTGCGCCGCCGCGACCTTGGCCGCCGCCGCGGCACGGGCGGTGGTCGGCCACAGGAAGACATCGACCAGCGTCGCCACGGCGATGCCGAGCAGGATGCCGAGGACGCGATCGATGCCTGCGGCAAGGTTGCCGGCCACGGTTTCGTGGTCCAATGCGACCAGCCCGAAGGCCATCACCGTCTGCATGCCGGCATAGCTGATGCGGCTCGAGCCGACATTGACATAGGCGGCGCCGGCGATGCCGATGCCGGCGACGATCATCAGGGCCGGCAGGCTGCCCATCGACGGGCCGAGCACGGCCAGCGCCAGAAAGCCGAACAGCCCGCCCGCGATCGCGCCGGCCGAGCGCAGCAGCGCCTTGCGCATCGAGGCGCCGCGGCTGGGCTGAATGACGATGATCGCCGTGACGACGCAGGTGGTGATGCCGGGCCAGAGCAGCACCTGATAGGCGAGGCCGCACAGCGTCATCGCCAGCGCCGCCTTGATGCCGAGGCGCAGCGCCGCCGGATCGAAGCTGGTACCGGGCTGGAACCGCGGCAATCGGCCGATCGGCGCGCGTGGCGGGCTGCGGCGGGCGATGATCTCGAGAAAGCCGGTGGACCGGGGCAGGCCGGCGGCGATCTCGTAGAGCCGCATGATCGCCGGGCGTACGATCAGCCCGTCCGCGAGGGTCGGGATCGGCTGGTCATGCGCCCTGAGGCGCCGCAGGTCCGACAGCATGGCCCGCAGCCCCAGCGCCAGCGTTTCGATCGCGGCGATCTCGTCGACGGCCAGCGGCCGTTCGCGGGCTTCGCGTCGCAGCAGGATGATGGCAGCGACCAGCCGGTCGATCTCGGCAATCAGCTGCAATTGCTCGGCATGACGGGCCCTCAGCCTGTCGTCGAGCGCTTCGGCCCGGCCGAGCAGATCGAGCTGCCGGGCCATGCCGGGGCCGAGCAGGCGCTCGCGCAGTGCATCCGGCAGAAAGGCGCGGCGCGCGACGGTATGGTCGAGGGCGCGGACGGCAAGGTCGAGCCGTTCCGTCAGATCGTCGATCAATTGCCGCTCCGGGTCTTCCGGCCACAGCACCAGCTGGGCGGCGGCACCGATCAGCGAGCCGGCGGCCAGCATCTGGATGCGGATCAGCGCCATCTCGACCGCCCGCGACGGGTCTGCCACCTGGTCCGGTATCGCCACCAGCACGGTGACGCCGAACAGGACAAAGACGTAGGAATCGGCCTGGGTCTTCGAGAGGTAGATGCCCAGCGTGACCCAGCCGGCGAGGGCAAGCAGCAGCAACTCCTGCTTGCCGGCCAGCATTGCCACCATCAGGATCGCGGCCACCCCGCCGATCAGCGTGCCGAAGGTACGCTGGATCGCCTTGTCGACCGAGGCCTGGGCATCGGACTGGGCAACCACGAAGATGGTGACGACCAGCCAGTGGATTTCCGGCAGATGCAGGGCCATGGCCACGACGACCGTGACCAGGCAGACGATGGTCAGGCGGAGCGTGGCCCGGATCCGCGTTGGCCCGGGGGCCAGTTCGCGTCCCAGCGCGGCGATCAGGCGCCGCTCCCAGGCGATCAACGGAACAGTCCGAGCCAGAGCAGGCAGGCGATGAGGATGCCGAGTGCCGGATAGACGATGAGCAGCGGCGCCATGTGACGTTCCAGCCCCGACCTGGCAAACATCGGCCGCAGCGCCAGCACGCCGACACCCCCGGCGATCAGGCAGAGCACCCAGGCCGGAAACAGCGCGCCATAGACATTGATCGTCGGGTCGCAGCCACCGAGCGCCAGCCCGGCGGGCAGGACGACCCAACGACGCATGGTCAGGCGGCGGCCCGGGTAAGGCCGAGCTTGTGCCAGACCTGGCCCAGCGCGTCCATCAGGTGGTCCATCATCGCGTCGTCATGCAGCGGGGAGGGCGTAATGCGCAGCCGCTCGGTCCCGCGCGCCACGGTCGGGTAGTTGATCGGCTGGATATAGATGTCGTGGTCGGCGAGCAGCAGGTCGCTTGCCGTCTTGCACAACGCGGAATCGCCGACCATCACCGGCACGATGTGGGTCACCGAAGGCAGCACCGGCAGGCCCGCGGCCAGCAACCGCCGCTTCAGCACGGCGGCACGTTCCTGGTGGCGCTCGCGCTCGACCTGGCTGGTCTTGAGATGGCGGACCGACGCCAGCGCACCGGCGGCGACGACCGGGGGCAGGGCGGTGGTGAAGATGAAGCCAGGCGCATAGGACCGGATCGCGTCGATCACCGCGTTCGAGGCTGCGACATAGCCGCCGACCACGCCGAAGGCCTTGCCTAGCGTGCCGTTGATGACGTCGATGCGGTGCATTACCCCGTCGCGTTCGGCGACGCCGGCCCCGCGGGCGCCGTACATGCCGACCGCATGCACTTCGTCCAGGTAGGTCATGGCGCCGTGGCGTTCGGCCAGGTCGCAGATCTCGCTGATCGGGGCGATGTCGCCGTCCATCGAATAGACCGATTCGAAGGCGATCAGCTTGGGGCGATTGCCCGCCTCGATCAGCAGGCTTTCCAGATGGGCGAGGTCGTTGTGGCGGAACACCTTGCGCTCGACGCCCGAATGGCGGATGCCCTCGATCATCGAATTGTGGTTAAGCTGGTCGGAGAGGATCAGGCAATCCGGGATCAGCTTGGGGATCGTCGACAGCGACGCTTCGTTGGCGATGTAGCCGGAGGTGAAGACCAGCGCGGCTTCCTTGCCGTGCAGGTCGGCGATTTCGGCTTCCAGCCGGACCAGCGGATGATTGGTGCCCGAAATGTTGCGGGTGCCGCCGGCCCCGGCGCCATGCTCGGCCAGGGCGGCGGTCATCGCGTCGATCACCGCGGGATGCTGGCCCATGCCGAGATAGTCGTTCGAGCACCAGACCACGATCTCGCGTTCGCCGGGGCGGGAGTGGTCGGTGGCGCGCGGAAAGGCGCCGAGCTTCCGCGCGAGGGGGGTGAAGACGCGATAGCGCCGCTCCTGCATCAGCCGATCAATCGCGTCGGTGAAGAAGCGTTGGTAGTCCATCCCCGGGCCTCGATTAGTAAGCGGACAACAATTGTCCTCATATACCCCAATTTGGTCTGTCGCGCGCCAGCCCAGATGTCGCAGGGGGAAATGGTTCTGGCCTCGCGCAGTATTTTGCCACATCATCGCCGCGAATCAGCTTGATGGACCAAGACGTTTGGCGACATGGCGCGCTCGGGGCTGCAGTACGTCACTGTCATGGTGGTCGAAGACAACGCAAACATGCGTAATGTTCTGCGTACGGTATTGCAACTTATCGGTGTTGGCAGCATTGTTACCGCAAGCGACGGTCGTGAAGCCCTCGAAATGCTGCGCACCCGCACGGTCGACATCCTGATGGTCGACTGGGAGATGAAACCGCTGGACGGCCTGGAGATGATCCGGGCGATCCGGATGGTGCCGGACCACCCGAACCGTTTCACCCCGATCATCATGGTTTCTGCCCATTCCGAGGTCGAGCGGGTCAAGCAGGCGCGCGACGCCGGCGTCAACGAGTTCCTGGTCAAGCCGATCTCGGCCAAGCGGGTGATGGAGCGGCTGCTCGACGTGATCGAGCGGCCGCGGCAATACGTGAAGTCGCGCGGCTATTTCGGCCCCGATCGCCGCCGCCGGTCGTCCAAGGCCGCCTATCAGGGACCATTCCGGCGCAAGGACGACAAGCCGGCCGAGGCGGCGGCTGCGATGTTCGAGGCCGGCAAGGGCGAGGCCGATGATACGGTCGAACTCTAGCGCCCCATCGATCAGAAGCGGTAGTTCACGCCCAACTTGATTAGGTGGGTGTCTATCTCGTGATTCCACGCTGGCCCGCTGGTTCCATCCGGCATAGCCAGTTCGCGCCGAAAATTGAGGTACTGGTACTCGACGCGCCCGCTCCAGCGCGAGGCGAAGCGATGCTCGACACCACCACCCAGGACGACTCCCTTGGCCAGGTCGCCGGTCGAACTGCTGCTGGGGCTCAGGCTGCAGGCGGCAGGGCCGCATTGTTGGACAGTGCCGGCATCAAGTGCCGCCAGTGTCAGGCCTGCCCGGCCGTAGATGAGCCAGTCGTTCACGGGTGCCCAGCCCAGTCGCGCGGCGAGCGTCGCATATGCGCCGAGCCGTATGTGACTGGCAACGCTGCCGTTCGCGTCTCCTCGCGAGACCGTACCGGATTGTCCGAGGTATCCCCCTTCGAACTCACCTCCGGCGACGATCTGACTGAATTGGCGCTGCCATCCGACTTGCAAACCGACCGGCGCACCGCGCGTGTCGGCGTAGTAGCGCCTTTGGCCATTCACTTCTGAGATCTGATCCCGGCCTGCGCCATACCCAAGATGCACACCGCCGTAAAAGCCCGACCAGTCCGCTGCGCCAGCGGGCCAGTTCAACAGCAATGCTGCGGGGACCAGCAGGGCCAAGTATCGGAACTGTAACGCGTACACGGGATCCATTCCCATTCTCCTGGAGATAGGTTGCTTTAGGCTGCGACAAGTCGGTCAAGTGTGGTATGGATAGCGACTAACGTTATTAAATTTACGTAGAACATAAAAACTTTAATGCTGTCAATGGAGAAAACCATGACGCGTCGTTTGCTTCGCCTCGGGCGCTTGCTAAGCCTGCTCGGATGGCTGGGTATCGTCCTGCTGATCGCTGTACCGAGCGCTAATTGGCTGTTGCCGTTGCGTCCGGCGGAATCGGCGATTCATCACCTTTCATTGCTCGACCGGGCCCTGGCCTGGATGATTGTTGCCCCGCCTTATCTGGTGGTGGCATGGGGCCTGGGTCAGCTCCTCGCCTTCTGCCGCCGGATCCGCGAACACAAGCTGTTTCACGCTGCGGCAGTGCGGGCATTGAATAGGTTCGGCTGGTCGCTGATCGCCGCTAGCGCGCTGGTCCCGGTCTCGCGCGTGGCGCTCGGCCTGCTGTTTGCATCGCCGATCGATCCGATCGACTTTGGCAGTCGCTATATCTTTGGCGCCTTCCCGCTCCTCGCGGTCGCGGTCGGAATGACCTTCGGCTTCGTTCTTGTATTGTTTGCGGCAATCCTCGACGAGGCGGTCCGCCTCGCCGAGGAGAACGCTAGCTTTTTGTGATCAGGTCTCGGCATGCCGATTGCCATTAATCTGGACGTCATGCTGGCGAGGCGGAAAATGCGGTCGCGGGAATTGGCGGCGCGCATCGGCCTGTCGGAGGTCAACCTGTCTTTGCTCAAGACCGGGCGGGTAAAAGGCATCCGCTTCGAAACCTTGGACAAGATTTGCGTAGCGCTGGATTGCCAGCCTGGCGACATACTGGTTCGCGTCGCCGAGGATGGTGGCGAGGAGGACGGCGGCTAGGATGCAAGCCGTTGGGGCAGCCAATGACACCCAAACCTCGCCCGTCGGGGCCAACTGCGCGCCAGCAAATCGGTCAGCTGCGGTTGCACTGGACCGGCAGCCGGTGGTCCGTATCGGTCAGCCCGCCGCTTCCAGCGCCTCCGACGCGGCCAGCCAGGTTTCCTCCGCCGCGCCGATCCGGCGCTCCAGCTCGGCTCGCTGCTTGAGCAGATCGGTCATCTTGTCGGCCGGGCCACCATAGGTCTTGGGGTCGGCCAGCACGGTGTCGAGCTTGGCCTTTTCCTTGGTCAGCTTCTCGATCAGTGCCTCGGCGTCGCGCGCCTTGCGGCGCAGCGGGGCGAGTTTCTCGCGGGCTTCGGCGGCGGCCCGCCGCTCGTCGCGGCGGTTGGCGCCCGCATCTCGGGGCTCGGCCTTGCCGGCCGCATTGCGCCGCCGTTCGGCCAGCAGCTTCGCATAATCGTCGAGGTCGCCGTCGAAAGGCTGCACCGTGCCGCCCTCGACCAGCCACAGCTGGTCGGCGGTCAGCTCGATCAGGTGGCGGTCGTGGCTGATCAGCAGGACGGCGCCCTCGAAGGCGTTCAAGGCCTGGATCAGCGCCTCGCGCGCCTCGACATCGAGATGGTTGGTGGGCTCATCCAGGATCATCAGATGCGGCGCGTCGTAGGTCATCAGGCACAGCACCAGCCGCGCCTTCTCGCCGCCGGACAGGCTGCCGACCTCGGTCCCCGCCTTGTCGGCGGTGAAGCCGAACGACGCCAGGCGCGAGCGCAGCTTGTCTTCCGGCATTTCGGGCAGCAATTGCCGCAGATGCCAGACCGCGTTCTGGTTCAAGGTCAGTTCGTCGACCTGATGCTGGGCGAAATAGCCGACCCGCATCTTGCCCGACTGGCGCTTCTCCCCTGACTGGGCCTCCAGCCGGTCGCAGAGGAACTTGGCGAAGGTGGTCTTGCCGTTGCCGTTGGCGCCGATCAGCGCGATGCGGTCGTCCTGGTCGAGACGCAGGTTGATGTTCTTCAGGACCGGCCGGTCCGGGGTGTAGCCGATCGCGGCGCGCTCGATGGCGATCAGCGGGGGGCTCAATTCGTCGGGGTTGGGAAAGATGAATGTCGGCGTCGCATCCTCGACGATCGGCACGATCGGTTCCATCTTCGCCAGCATCTTCAGGCGGCTCTGGGCCTGGCGCGCCTTGGTCGCCTTGGCGCGGAAGCGGTCGACGAAAGACTGGATATGCTTGCGCTGGGCGGCCTGCTTCGTAGCCGCGGCATTCTGCTGTTCGATCTGCTCGCGGCGCTTGGCGGCGAAGGCGTCGTAGCCGCCGCGATAGAGCGTCAGCTTGCCGCGATCGAGATGCAGGATGTGACCGACCGCCTCGTTGAGGAAATCGCGGTCGTGGCTGACGATCAGCAGCGTGCGCGGATAGGTCTTCAGGAAGCCTTCCAGCCACAGGGCGGCCTCGAGGTCGAGATGGTTCGTCGGCTCGTCGAGCAGCAGCAGGTCGGGCTCGGTGAACAGCACGGCGGCGAGCGCCACCCGCATCCGCCAGCCGCCCGAGAAATCGGACAGCGACTTGGCCTGCGCCTCGGCATCGAAGCCGAGGCCGGCCAGGATCGAACCCGCGCGCGCCGGCGCGGTATGGGCGCCGATCTCGGCCAGGCGGGCATGGGTGTCGGCGATGACCTGCGGGTCGGTCGCGGTCTCGGCACGCTCCAGCAGCGTCGCCCGCTCCTTGTCGGCTGCGAGGACAAAATCGATCAGGCTGGTCGGGCCGCCCGGCGCCTCCTGCGCGACGACCCCGATCCGCGCCCGCGGCGGCAGGCTGATGGCCCCGCTTTCCGGGCCGAGTTCGCCGAGAATGAGTTTCAGCAGCGTCGACTTGCCGGCGCCGTTCTTGCCGACCAGGCCGACCCGATGGCCTTCGGGAATGGCAACGGTCGCCTGGTCGATCAGGACGCGGCCGCCGATGCGGTAGGTGAGGTCGTTGATATGCAGCATGATCAGCAGTGTTGAACCGTAAACGCAGACCCTTTATACAGCCCGCGACATTTCGCAACCGCTAAACCAACATCGGATCAAGTCAATGGCTCTCGAGCGCACTTTCTCCATCATCAAGCCGGACGCGACCCGCCGCAACCTGACGGGCAAGATCAACGCCCGGATCGAGGACGCCGGTCTGCGTATCGTCGCCCAGAAGCGGATCTGGATGAGCCAGGCCCAGGCCGAAACCTTCTACGGCGTGCACAAGGCCCGTCCGTTCTTCGGCGAACTCTGCGCGTTCATGACCTCGGGCCCTGTCGTCGTGCAGGTCCTGGAGGGCGAGAACGCCATCGCCAAGTACCGCGAAGTGATGGGCGCCACCAACCCGGCCAACGCAGCCGATGGCACCATCCGCAAGGATTTCGCGGAATCGATCGAGGCCAACTCGGTCCATGGTTCTGACGCTGCCGAAACCGCCGCGCAGGAAATCGCCTACTTCTTCGCCGGCACCGAGATCGTCGGCTAAGACTTAGTCAGCCTAATGCGTGTGGCCGGCGGGTTCCCCCGCCGGCCATGCCTTTTTCAGGGGGCTGGGCTGATCAGAAGGCCGGTTTCGGCCGAGGCCAGATCGGCGATGGTCACACGGTCGTCAACATCGACCGTTACCTTGCCCTCGGCAATCCACCGCAGCGCCATGGGATAGATCCGATGCTCGGCCGCCAGCACCCTGGCAGCCAGCGTGGCTTTGTCGTCCGTAGCCAGTACCGGTACTGCCGCTTGAATGATTATGGGACCCGTATCCATGTCCGCACGCACGAAATGGACCGTGCAGCCCGCAATGCGCACCCCCGAGGCGATCGCCTGTTCATGGGCGTTGGCGCCCTTGAAGGCCGGCAGCAGCGAAGGGTGGATGTTGATCAGCCGGTCGCCCCAGCCGGCAACGAAGCCCGGCGTCAACAGGCGCATGAAGCCGGCGAGACAGACCAGGTCGACCCGCGCACGGACCAAGGCCTGATCGAGGTCGCTTTCGAAATCTTCCCGGCTGCGTCCTTGCGACGGGATCGCCGCTGTCGGGATTCCCGCGGCGGTGGCATGGGCAAGGCCCTCCGCCTGGGGGCGGTTCGAGGCGACCAGGACTATTTCGGCGGGAAAGCCCGGCGTCTTCGTCGCCTCGATCAGGGAAATCAGATTGGTGCCGCGGCCCGAAATCAGGACCGCAACCCTCATGCCTGCCACTGCTTGTCCCAGTCGTTGAGACGCGTCTCGGCCGGTGCGCCCGGCTTGCCGGCGGCAATGCGGCCGACCAGATAGGCGGTCTCGCCGGCATCGCGCAGCGCCGACAATGCCTTCTGGGCGTCGCCTGCCGCGACCACGGCAATCAGGCCCAGGCTGCAATTGAAGGTTCGCGCCATCTCGGCCGGGGCCACCCCGCCGTTCCGCTGCAGCCACTTGAACACCGGCAGCATCGGCCACGAGCCGCCGTCCAGTTCGGCCACCACCCCATCGGGCAGCACCCGCGGGATATTTTCGGTCAGGCCACCGCCGGTGATGTGGGAGAACGCCTTGACCAGGCCGGCGCGATGCAGTGCGACACCCGAGCGGACATAGATCCGGGTGGGGGCGAGCAGGGCACGGCCCAGGGTCTCGCCGGGGGCGAATTCGGCCGGGTTGCCGTAATCGTGTTCGCCGTCGGCAATGATCTTGCGGACCAGCGAGAAGCCGTTCGAATGCACGCCCGAGGAGGCGAGCCCGATGATCACGTCGCCCGGCACGACGTCGCCCTTGGGCAGCAGATTGCCGCGTTCGGCCGCGCCGACGACGAAGCCGGCGACGTCATAGTCGCCGCGGGCATACATGCCGGGCATCTCGGCGGTTTCGCCGCCGATCAGCGCGCAACCGGCTTCCTGGCAGCCGCGGGCGATCCCCTCGACCACTGCGCGGGCCTGCGGCACGTCGAGCCGGCCGGTCGCGAAATAATCGAGGAAGAACAAGGGTTCGGCGCCCTGGACGACGATGTCGTTGACGCACATCGCGACGAGGTCGATGCCGATGGTGTCGTGCTTGCCGACCTCGGTCGCGACCTTCAGCTTGGTGCCGACGCCGTCGGTCGAGGCGACCAGGATTGGATCGCTGAAGCCCGCCGCCTTGAGGTCGAACAACGCGCCGAAACCGCCCAGGCTGGCATCGGCACCGGGCCGGCGGGTCGCGTGGGCGAGCGGCTTGATCGCCTGAACCAGCGCATTGCCTGCATCGATATCGACGCCGGCATCGCGATAGGATGTCGAGTTCGTGGAGATGGTCGCCTCGCCAAGTCTTCAAGGGGTCGGGGTTCGGCGCGACACATTAGTGAAATCCGGCGGGAATGCAACGTCTGGCCGGCCGGTCAGGCCAGGACGTCCTGGTATTCCCGGTGGCGGCGCAGCCAGGAGACGGCATAGCTGCAGATCGGGTAGAGCTTGTAGTGTTCCGCCCGGGCGATGCCGACGATGCCTTCCATCAGCCGGCCGGCGGCGCCGGTGCCGCGCAAGGCCGGGGGCGCCTCGACATGGCGGATCTGCACGATATCGCCCTCGCGATGATAGCTCGCAAATACGGTCTGACCGTCCACGTCCATCTCGAAGCGCCGGCGTTCGGCATTGTCGGTTACGGTAGAAGCCATGGCCGGACCTCCTGTCTGGCGGAACCCATCTCGCTGTTAGATCATTGATGCGCGCCGGAGTTTCAATGGGGCGTCGCGGTGCGGTTGCCCAAGGGCCCCGGCATCGCTAACGTGCCGGGGATCTGGTCCGGGGGAATCTACCGATGCGGCGTTCGCTTCTTGCCATCATCTTCGCGCTGAGCGCAATTCTGCCGGCCGCGGCGGCCGACGTCTCGCTCTACACCGTGGCGGGCGTGCCGGTCGAAGCCACGGCCGAGAATGCGGCGGCGGCCCGGACGCCGGCGATCGCCTCCGGCGAGAAGCGTGCGGCCCAGATCATGCTGCGCCGGCTGACCCAGTCGTCCGATTACGGCCGCTTGCCGGCGCTGAGCGATACCGAACTGCAGACCCTGGTGCGCGGGATCGAGATCAACGACGAACGCATCGGCGGCAACCGTTACAACGCCAAGGTCACCGTCAACTTCAACGCCGCGGCCGTGCGCAACCTGCTGCGCAACGCCGGCATTCCCTTCACCGAGGCGACGGCGAAGCCGATTCTGGTCGTCCCCGTACTCGACATCGATGGGCGCCGCCTGCTGTGGGAGGATTCAAACCCCTGGCGCGATGCCTGGGCCCAGCGCGCCAGCGACGGCGCCTTGCAGCCGATCAGCGTGGCGCTCGGCGATGCCCAGGATGCCCAGACATTGGACGCGACCGCCGCGGCATCGGTCGACGAAGCCAAGCTGCGCGCCCTGGCCAGCCGCTATCAGCTTTCCGACATCGCCGTCGCCGCGGCGTCGATCAAGCGCAACCCGTCGAACTGGGTGATGCAGGTCAACGTCACCCGGCTGGGCGGCGGCTCGGATGCGACGATGGTGCTGAGCTATAACGGCCAGGGCGACAATTATCAGGCGGTCATGGACGAGGCCGCGCGCGATATTGCCGGCCGTCTGGAAGACCGCTGGAAGCAGGCCGCCGCGATGCCCGTCGCGACCGGCGGCTCGAACGATCGGCAGAAGCTGGCCGCGACGGTCCCGCTGACCGCGATCGGCGACTGGCTGGTCGTCCGCGACCGCCTCGCCCGCGTTTCCGGGCTCAGCCGCGTCGATGTCCATTCGCTGACCAAGACCGATGCGCAACTGATCCTGACCTATACCGGCGATCCGCAGCGGCTCGCGCTGATGCTGTCGCAGCGCGACCTGACGCTGGAGCAGGGGCCGGACGGCTATTGGACGCTGAAGCCCACGGTTAAGCGGTGACGTGAATCTCCCCAACGCCATAACGCTCCTCCGGCTCCTGCTGGTGCCGGTGACCGTCTGGCTGATCCTGGCGGGACACTACGTCACGGCGTTCTGGGTCTTCGTGATCGCCGGTATTTCCGACGGCATCGACGGCTTCCTGGCGCGGCATCTGAACCAAAAGACCGTGCTTGGCGCGATCCTCGACCCGATCGCCGACAAGGCGCTGCTGGTTTCGATCTTCTTCATGCTGGGTCTGAAGGATCACCTGCCGTTGTGGCTGGTGGTGCTGGTCGTGTTCCGCGACATTCTGATCGTCGGCGGCTACCTGCTCGGCCGGATGCTCGGGGCGGCGCGGGAGGTCAGGCCGCTCTGGGTTTCGAAGGCCAATACCGCGGCGCAGATCCTGCTGGCCGCGGTGGCGTTGTGGGAATGGACGCAGCCGCGGGTGCTGGGGCCGGTGGTGGACGGACTGATCTGGCTGACCGCAGTGACGACGACGGTTTCCGGCATCGCTTATATCGTGGTATGGGCCAGGGGGTTGCAGCGGGATTGAAAGCAGGAAACATGGCTGTCGGACGGCAACTGACGTTCTGGATCCTGGCGTTCCTGGTGTTCCTGCTGTTCGTGTTCCTGCTGAACTCGATCCTGTTGCCCTTCGTCGCAGCGCTCGCCATCGCCTATTTCCTCGATCCGCTGGCCGATCGCTGCGAAACCTGGGGCATGAGCCGGGCGCTGGCGACGACCACGATCGTCATCGGCTTCTTCCTGCTCGCGCTGGCCGCGGTGCTGCTGATCGTGCCGGTGCTGGTGGCGCAGATCGACGGCTTCATGGAGCGCTGGCCGCGTTATATCGGGGCCATCCGCAATCTGGTCGAACCGCTGTTGGCTACCCTGCACAACCGCTTCGGCCTCAATGCGCCGCCGGATTTCCAGAGTTTCGCCCAGCAATACGGCGAAAAGGTGCTGAGCGTGATGGGCGGCGTGGTCGGCGGGTTGGTCGGGGGGGGCAAGGCCGTCATCAATTTCCTGTCGCTGTTTGCGATCACGCCGGTCGTCGCCTTCTATCTGCTGCGCGACTGGGACCGTCTCGTCGCCACGGTCGACGGCTGGCTGCCGCGGGCGCACGCCGCGACGATCCGCGAGCAGGTCGCGGCAATCGACGACGCCCTGGCCGGCTGCGTGCGCGGCCAGGCGATGGTCTGCCTGTCGCTGGCGGTGTTTTACAGCGCGGCGCTGACCCTGGCCGGGCTCGAAGCCGGGCTGCTGATCGGCCTCGTCACCGGCCTGCTTGCCTTTATCCCGTTCGTCGGGGCGATGATCGGCTTCCTGTTGTCGGTGGGCGTCGCGCTGGCCCAATGGTGGCCGGACTATCCCCATATCGCCGTCGTGCTCGGCATCTTTTTTGTCGGACAGATCCTGGAAGGCTATGTGCTGACCCCGCGGCTGGTCGGCAGCCGCATCGGCCTGCATCCGGTCTGGGTGATGTTCGCCCTGCTGGCCGGCGGCGCGCTGTTCGGGTTCGTCGGCATGCTGCTGTCGCTGCCGATGTTTGCCGTGGTCGCGGTGCTGGCGCGTTTCGCGCTGAACCAGTACCTCGCCAGCGCGGTCTACCGCGGCGGGCCGCAGCCGTGAAGGCGCGCCAGCTACCCTTCGATTTCGGCGAGAGCGTCTCCTTCGATCCCGGCGACTTCCTGGTCGCCCCGGCCAATCGCGACGCCGTGGCGCTGCTGCAATCCTGGCCGGACTGGCCGGCCAATCTTCTGGTGCTGCACGGCCCGCCCGGTGCCGGCAAGAGTCACCTGGCCCGGTTGTGGGAGGAACAGGCCGAAGCCCGGATCCTGGTGGCCGCGGCGTTGCGCGCCGACATGGTGCCGGCGCTCAGCGCCCAGGCCGTGGTGCTGGAGGATGTCGACGAGGGCGTCGACGAAATCGCGCTGTTTCACCTGATCAATCTCGGCCGCGAGCAGGGGGGCTACCTGCTGCTCACTGCCCAGTCGGCCCCGTCACGCTGGCGGCTGCGCCTGCCCGACCTGCAGTCGCGGCTGAACGCCGCCCCGTCGGTGGGCTTGTCGCTGCCGGACGACGCGCTGCTCGGCGCCGTCCTGGTCAAGCTGTTCGCCGACCGGCAATTGCGGGTCGATGCCCCGGTCATCGCCTATCTGCTGGGCCGCATCGACCGGTCGTTCGTCGAGGCGCGGGCGGTCGTCGCCGCGCTCGACGACGCCGCCCTGGCCGAGCGGCGCGAGATCACCGTCCGCCTGGCCCGGGCGGTGTTGGAGGGCGGCCAGAACCCATGATACGGTCGGCGTCCCGACAACCATAAGAATAGGGCCGTCCATGCGTCTTTCCGGTCTGATCGTCTCCGCCCTGACCGTCGCCTTTCTCGCTCTCCCCACCCTGGCACAGGCCCAGGACAGTCCGGCCGGACGCTGGTACACCGAAGGACGCAAGAGCCAGATCGAGATCTCGCCCTGCGACGGCACCAAGCTTTGCGGCAAGATCATCTGGCTGAACGAGCCGAACGACGATAGCGGCAAGCCCAAGACCGACGTCAAGAATCCCCTGCCGCCCAATCGGGACAAGCCGATCGTCGGGTTGGCGCTGCTGGCCGGTTTCGTCAAGCAGCCTGACGGCACCTGGGCCGAGGGCACGATCTACAACCCCGAGGATGGCGAGACCTACAAGTGCATCATGACCCTGGAGGGGCAGGATACCTTGAAGGTCCGCGGCTATGTCGGCATGCCGATGCTGGGCAAGACCCAGGTCTGGACCCGGGTCAAGTAGGGCGTCAATCCTCCAGCTCCGCCGGGATGACATAGGCGGCAAGGCGGGCTGAGCGCGGCTTGAGGTCGCGCCAGCCGCGTGCCTTGGCGAATTCGAGCGTTGCGAGCGCCCCGGTCGGGAACTTGTCGACCAGTCGGCCCACCAGGGCCGGATCTCCGTCGCCGATAACGAGTTGGGCCAGTTCCTCGAGTCCGGGATTGTGGCCGACCACCATCAGCCGCTTCAGTTTGGCCGGTTGCTGGGCGACGATGCCGAGGATCGTCTCCGGCTCGGCCAGATAGAGTTCCGGGTCATAGACCGCGGGCGGGGCGGTTTCCAGCCGCCTGGCGATTCGCTCGAAGGTTTCGCGGGTCCGCACCGCATCCGAGCACAGCACCAGATCGGGCAGAATTCCGGCGTCCCGCCACAGCCTTGCCAAGCTCTTGCATGCGGCGCGACCTCGACCGTTCAGGGGCCGCTCATGATCGGCCAGGGCATCGTCCGCCCAGCTCGACTTGGCGTGGCGCTGCAGATAGAGGATTCTCGACACGTCCGGTTTCCTTTGTCACGCTATCGTCACGATCAAATGTCTAAGTCCCTTAGATTACACGCGTAGCATCCGCTTGAGAGGGAGATCTCCGTGACCACCAAGTCGAGGGCCAAGGCCGAAGCGAAAACCACGGTTGCCGAGGCGAAGCCCGTCGATGCCGGGGTACCGATCGAGGCGACGCTGTCGCCGGCCGGGGCCCCCAGCCCCTCGATGCTGCTGCCGGAACCGGTCACCCAGATGGCGGCGGCGCCCGAACCCGAAGCCGGCCATGCCGCGATCGGCATGGAAGATCGCCATCGTTTCATCAATCGCGAACTCTCCTGGATCGCCTTCAACCAGCGCGTGATGGAAGAGGCGTTGAACCCGCACCACCCGCTGCTCGAGCGGGTGCGATTCCTGTCGATCTCGGCCAACAATCTCGACGAATTCTTCATGGTGCGCGTCGCCGGGCTGTGGGGCCAGGTGCGGGCCGGTGTCGATGCCGTGTCCGACGACGGGCTGACCCCCGCCCAGCAGCTTGCCTCGATCAACGAGGCTGCGGCCCATCTGATGGCCGAGCAGCAGAAATGCTGGATCCGACTGATCCGCGAATTGCATGATGCCGCCATTCACGTGCTGGAGCCTGACCAGCTGACCGATGGCGAACTGGCTTGGGCCGACGATTATTTCCAGTCGCAGATCTTCCCGGTGCTGACGCCGCTGGCGATCGACCCCGCCCATCCGTTTCCGTTCCTGCCCAATCTCGGCTTCGGGATGGTGGCGACGATGCGGCGCGCCAAGGATGGCCGCAACCTCAATGCCCTGATCCTGCTGCCTGGCCGGGTCGAGCGTTTCGTCCGTCTGCCGGGCAAGGACATCCGCTTCCTCAGCCTGGAAAACCTCGTCGGGCTGCATCTCGGCCGGCTGTTCCCGGGCTACGAGGTGGTCGGCAAGGGCCTGTTCCGCATTACCCGCGATTCCGACATCGAGATCGAGGAAGAGGCCGAGGACCTGGTCCGATTGTTCGAGACCGCGTTGAAGCGCCGGCGCCGCGGCACCGTCATCCGGCTGAAGATCGACGCGGCGATGCCCGACGGGCTGAAGCGCTTCGTCATCGACGAGCTCGAGGTCAGCCAGAATGCCGTCACGGTCGTCGACGGCCTGCTGGGCCTGGCCGACATCAAGCAACTGATCGTCGACGAACGCCCGGACCTCAAGTTCGCGCCCTATCAGCAGCGATTCCCCGAGCGGATCCGCGATTTCGGCGGCGACTGCTTCGCTGCGATCCGCCAGAAGGACATCGTCGTCCACCACCCGTATGAGAGCTTCGACGTGGTGGTGCAGTTCGTGCGCCAGGCCGCGGCCGATCCGAACGTCGTCGCGATCAAGCAGACGCTTTATCGCACGTCCGACGACAGCCCGATCGTCAAGGCGCTGATCGAGGCGGCGGAGGCCGGCAAGTCGGTCACCGCGCTGGTCGAATTGAAGGCGCGGTTCGACGAGGCCGCCAACATCAAGTGGGCCCGCGATCTCGAGCGCGCCGGGGTGCAGGTCGTCTTCGGTTTCATCGAGCTGAAGACGCATGCCAAGATCTCGCTGGTCGTGCGCCGTGAATCCGGGTCCTTGCGTACCTATGTGCATTTCGGCACCGGCAACTATCACCCGATTACCGCGCGCATCTATACCGACCTGTCCTATTTCACCGCCGATCCCGATCTTGGCCACGATGCGACCCGGCTGTTCAATTTCCTGACCGGCTATGCCGCGCCCGACGACCTGCGCCGGATCAAGATCTCGCCCTTCCAGCTGCGTCCACGCCTGCTCGAACTGATCGACGAGGAGATCGAGCATGCCCGCGCCGGGCGGCCGGCGGCGATCTGGGCGAAGATGAATTCGCTGGTCGATCCGGCAGCGATCGATGCGCTGTACCGCGCCTCGCAGGCCGGGGTGCAGATCGATCTGGTGGTCCGTGGCATCTGCTGCCTGCGGCCCGGCGTGCCTGGCCTTTCCGACAACATTCGGGTCAAGTCCATCGTCGGGCGCTTCCTCGAGCATTCGCGCATTGTCTGCTTTGGCGCCGGCCACGGCCTGCCGTCGCCGGAAGCGCGGATCTACCTGTCCTCGGCCGACTGGATGCCGCGCAATTTCGACCGCCGGGTCGAGACGCTGGTGCCGTTGACCAATCCGACCGTGCACGAGCAGGTCCTGGATCAGATCATGGTCGCCAATCTGAAGGATACGGCGCAGAGCTGGCTGCTGGGCGCCGACGGTACCTTCCGGCGCCTGCCCGAAGGCGACGACGCCTTCAGTGCGCATGAGTATTTCATGACCAACCCGTCGCTGTCGGGCCGCGGCAAGGCGATCAAGGGCCAGGGCAAGAACGTGCCGCGTCTCAGCCTCGCCAAGGCCAGGAAGGGTTGAGCCGGCCGCGCAAATTTGTTCATCCGCGCGGTAGACTGCCGCCCGCATTGTGATTTAGAACGCGGCCCATGGGGACTTCCAGCCGTGGCACCGGCGCCGGTCGCGAAACGCGGTCGGCCGTCATCGATATCGGGTCGAATTCGGTCCGCCTGGTCGTCTATGCCGGCACCGGGCGGGCGCCGACCCCGCTGTTCAACGAAAAGTCGATGTGCGGTCTGGGGCGCGGCCTTTCGGATACCGGGCGGCTGAACGAAGAGGGCATGCGGGCGGCCCGCGATGCCCTGCGGCGCTTTGCCGCCGTGGTCGGCATGATGGGGGTTCGCGATCTGCAGGTGGTGGCGACCGCCGCCTGCCGCGACGCCGAGAACGGGCCCGAGTTCGTCGCCTCGATCGAGCGGGAAACGGCGTTTGCCATCCGTATCCTCGACGGTGAGGAGGAGGCCCATTATTCCTCGCTGGGTGTCCTGGCCGGCCAGCCGGATGCCGACGGCATCGTCGGCGACATCGGCGGCGGCAGCCTTGAGCTGATCGACCTGAGCCCTTCCGGACCGGGCGCCAAGATCTCGTTGCCGCTGGGACCGTTTCGGCTGCCCACGGCCAGCTACGCCGCCACCAAGGCCCATGTCGACGACGCGCTGAAGGCCGTGCCCTGGATCGAGCGCGCGCGCGGCCGCAGCCTGATTGCGGTCGGCGGCGCGTGGCGGGCGATCGCCAAGCTGCATATGGCGCAGAGCGGCTACCCGCTGCGCATCATCCATCATTATCGGCTGCCGGCGGCGGAAGCCTCCGAATTCACCCGGCTGCTCGGCAAGCAGAGCAGGGAATCGCTGCAGCGCCTCGGCGAACTGCCGCGCCGCCGCCTCGACGTGCTCGGGCCGACGGCGCTGGTGCTGCGGCGGCTGATCAAGATCGCCCAGCCCAGCGAACTGGTCTTCTCGGCCTACGGCCTGCGCGAGGGACTGGAATATGCGCGGCTGTCGCCCAAGGAGCGCGCGGCCGATCCGCTGGTCGCCTTCTGCCGCGCGGCGGCGCAACGCGAAGGCCGGTTCAAGGAACACGGGCGCGAACTGGAGGATTTCACCGCGCCGCTGTTCGCCGGCGAGGACGAGGCGCAGCACCGCCTGCGCATCGCCGCCGCGCTGCTGTCGGACGTCGCCTGGCGCACCCATCCCGATCATCGTGGCGAGCAGGCGTTCAACCGAATCCTGCATGCTCCGTTCGGCGGCATCGACCATGCCGGCCGCATCTTCATCGCCCTGGCGGTGTTCGCCCGCTATGCCGGGACGATCGAGGATCCGGTGACGCAGCCGCTGCTGGCCCTGTTGCCGCCCGAGGTGGCGCAGCGGGCGCTGCATGTCGGCCTGGCCTTGCGGTTGGCCCACACCATCAGCGCGGCAACGCCGGGTATCCTGCCCCGGCTGCACCTGGTGACCGACGGGCCGTCGCTGACCCTCGATATCCCCCAGGCCCAGGCCGGGCTGGTCGGCGAGACGGTGGTGCGTCGCCATGACGCCCTGGCCCGCGCGCTCGGCCGCGTGCCGATCATCCGTCACCCCGCCTGAACGCCCGGACGTGAGCCTTCTTGGCGTTCGCCGACCCACTCGGCGAGATCGTCGGGCGGGATCGGGCGGCAGAACCAATAGCCCTGCGCCTCGTCGGCTCCCAGTTCGGTGATCAGGTCGAGCACTTCGCGGCGCTCGACTCCCTCGGCCACGACGCGATAGCCGAGGTCGTGGGCCATCGAGATCATGGCGCGAACGATGATCTGGTCGGCCGCCGAGCTGGGGAGAGTGCGGATGAAGGACTGGTCCAGCTTGACCACGCTTGCCGGCAGCTGGCGCAGATAGGAAAAATTGCAGTAACCGGTGCCGAAATCGTCGACGGCGATGCGCAGGCCCAGCGCGCGCAAGTCGCGAAGTTGTTGCATCGAGCGCGCCGAGTTATGCAGCAGCGCCCCTTCGGTAAATTCGAGCTCGACCCGGTCGGGCAGGAGGTCGTGACGATCCAGCGCGCGTTCCACCCGCTCGGTCAGATCCGGTTCCTCAAGGTTGCGGGCGGTGATGTTGATCGAAACCGCCAGCCCCAGGCCCTGCATGTCCCAAGCCGCCGATTGCGCCAATGCATCGCGCATCACCCGCTCGGTGATGCCCCGGCTCAACGCCGTCTGCTCGACCAGCGGGATGAATTCGCCCGGCGAGATCGCGCCTAACTGGGGATGCCGCCAGCGCAGCAGGGCTTCGACCCCGAGGCAGCGCTCGGATCGCACGTCGATCCGCGGCTGATAGACCAGTCGCAACTGGTCGGGCGAGGCGAGCGCCGCCGGCAGGCAGGACAGCAGGCGATGACGTCGCTGATGGGCCCGGTCGCTCTCGGCATCGTAGAGCGCCCAGGCCTCGCCCGCCGCGCGGGCGTCGTGCACCGCCGACAGGGCCATGCGGGCGATATCGTGGGCGGCAAGCTCGCCCATGCGAAACGGCACGACGCCGGCACAGGCCGGGAAGCTGACCGGAAAGTCGTTGAACAGCACCTGGCGATGCAACCGGTCGGCCAGTTGCGTAATGACCGTCTGCCAATCCGTTTCGGCGGCCGCCGGCATCAGGAACGCAAAGCGTGTCAACCGCACCTGATAGACTTGGATCGCCGGGCCGAGCTGGTCGGCGATGATGCTGGCTGCCAGCCGCACAAGGTTGTCGGCGTGGAGCGCGCCGACGGCGCGCAGGACGTCGTTGATCTCCTCGGGCGGTGCAAGATCGACGGCGACGCCGATCCACTCCTCCCCGGCGCACTGTCTGGCCAGGCGCTGCAGGTCGTCCTGATAACGGAACTGGTTGGGCAGCCCGGTAATCGGGTCGGCCCGGCTGCCGGCCTGATGCAGTTCGATCTGGGCCATCACCAGGGCGGCCAGTTCGGCCAGGGTCTGTCGGTCCGCATCCGCCATCAGACGCGGCTTGTCGTCGAGGACGCAGAGCGCGCCGATCGCATGGCCATCGCGGGTGACCAACGGTGCGCCGGCATAGAACCGGATATGCGGCTCGCCCTGGACGAGGGGGTTGGCATCGAAGCGCGTATCGCAGGTGGCATCCGGCACCACCATTACGTCCGGTGCGACAATCGTGTGCTGGCAGAACGCGTGCTCGCGCGGAACTTCGGCGATCACCAGCCCAACGCGCGACTTGAACCATTGACGCCGTTCGTCGATCAGCGAGACGGCCGCCATCGGCGTACCGAACAGGCGGGCCGCCAGGCGGGTGGTCCGGTCGAAGGTTTCGCTGGCCGGCGTGTCCAGCAGGTTCAATGCTCTGAGCGCCTCGAGCCGGTCAGCCTCGTCGGATATCGTCATGGCGCCGCCTTCCCGCCGTCTGCCCAACAACTTAACTTGAAATCATCGTGTCGTATCCGTGAATCCGCGATATATGCGGGAGGATATGATTACGACTAACTTAAGTTAAGTTGGTTGTCAGACTTCAGGAGCTGGCAGTTTTTGTTCCGGCAGCGTTCAATCCCCGCGCCAGCCAACTGCGCGTCTCGGCCGGATCGATCACGGCGTCGACCTCGAAATAGGTGGCGATCGAGAGGGCGCGGCCGTCCTGGTAGAGTTCGGCAACCTTGGCCTCGAATAGCGCCTTCGCCGCTGCAGCGTCGCCGGCAGCCGCCAGTTCGTTGCGATAGGCGAGGCGGACGGCGCCTTCCAGTCCCATGCCGCCGAACTCGCCGGTCGGCCAGGAAACGGTGAAGGCGGAACGGTGCGTCGAGCCGCCGGCCATTGCCATCGCCCCGAGGCCGTAGGCCTTGCGCAGCACGACGGTGAAAAACGGCACGCGCAAGCGCGCGGCGGCGGCGAACATGTCGGCGGCGAAGCGCACCATGCCACGCTTCTCCTCGTCTGGTCCGACCATGAAGCCGGGCGTGTCGCACAAGGCCACCAGGGGAATGCCGAAGGTGTCGCACAGGCGGATGAAGCGCGCGGCCTTGGCGGCGGCCTGCGCGTCGACGGCGCCGGCCAGATGCAACGGGTTGTTGGCGAGGATGCCGACCGGGCGTCCTTCGATCCTGGCGAAGGCGGTGACGAGCCCGGGGGCGAAACCGGGCTTGAGTTCCAGCACCGAGCCTTCGTCGGCCAGGTTTTCCACGATCGGCCTGACGTCGTAGATGCGCAGCCGGTTTTCCGGCACCAGGTGGCGCAGCATGCGCTGGTCCGGCGCGCGCCAGTCGCTTATGCGGCCCTGGAAATAACCGAGGTAGCGCCGCGCGACGGCGACGGCCTGCACTTCGTCCTCGACCACCAGGTCGGCGATGCCGTTGGCTGCATGGGCCTCGATCGGGCCGACTTCGTCCGGCGAGAATACGCCGAGGCCGCCGCCTTCGATCATCGCCGGACCGGCCATGCCGACCGAGGCGCCGCGGACCCCGAGAATGACGTCGCAGCAGCCGAGCAACGCCGCATTGCCGGCAAAGCAGCGGCCGGCGACGATGCCGACGGTCGGGACCTGGCCGCTGAGCCGCGCGAAGCGCCAGAAGGTGGCGGATTCGAGCCCGGAGACGCCAAGCGCGTCGACATCGCCCGGCCGCCCGCCGCCACCCTCGGCAAACAGGACGACCGGCAGGCGGAATTCCTCGGCCAGCGTCAGCGCCCGATCCTTCTTGCGGTGCGACATGATCCCTTGTGTCCCGGCCAGGACGGTATAGTCGTAGGCGAGAACCATGCAGCGCGCGGCTTCCGGTCCGAACCGGTCGGCATTGACGGTGCCGATGCCGGTGACGATACCGTCGGCCGGCGTGTTGCGGATCAGGTCGTCTTCCGCCCGGCGGCTGCGCTGGGCGGGGATGACCAGGGCGCCATATTCGATAAAGCTGCCGTCGTCGCAGAGATCGGCGACATTCTCGCGGGCGCTGCGCTGGTTGCGCGCGTGCCGTTTGGCGATGGCCGCGGGGCGCGCCGCATCCATGGTCAGCGCCAGGCGGTCCTGCAGTTCGGCAAGTTCTGGCCGGACGGCGTCGAGATCGACGGCGGCGGCACCCGCCGCGACTTCGCCTTCGTCGCCCGCGGCCAGCACGGCGACGACCATGCCGGGATCCACGGTGTCGCCGGCTGCGACGCGCAGCGCCAGCACGATGCCGGCGGCATCCGACGTCACCACCAGTTCCATCTTCATCGCCTCGACGATCAGGATCGGCTGGCCGCGGGCGATACGATCCCCCTCGGCGACCTCGAGGCGTACGACGCGGCCGCTCATCGGTACGGCGACGCGATGGGCGCCGGGCCAGGCATCGGGGCCAGGGTCGGTGGCGGCCGGCAGGTCGGTCGCCACCGCCAGATCGGCCATGTGATCCTGGACGAAGTGGGTGGTGATGGTGCCGGCAATGACTGCCGGATGCGTCGCGAGCGCCTGCAGGAAGGCAATATTGGTACCGACGCCTTCGATGCAGGTTTCCGCCAGCCCGCGCGACAATCGTGCCATCGCGGTTGCCGTATCCGGCCCGTGGGCGACCAGCTTGGCGAGCAGCGAGTCATAGCCGACGGCGGTGCGGTAGCCGGCATAACCGTAGCCGTCGACGCGCAGGCCGGGGCCGGCGGCGGGCTCATAGCGGCTGATCGTGCCGCCCGAGGGCAGGGTGGTGCCGTCGGGCAGCAGGGTCTCCATGTTGATGCGGGCCTGCACGGCCTGGCCGCGCGGGGCCGGAAGGTCGGCCTGGCGCAGGCCCAGGCTCGCAAGCGATGCACCTGCGGCGATGGCGATCTGGGCACGGACAAGGTCGATGCCGAAGATCTCCTCGGTAACGGTATGTTCGACCTGCAGGCGCGGGTTCGCTTCCATGAAGACGAAATCGCCAACGCTGGTATCGACCAGGAATTCGAAGGTGCCGAGGCCGGCATAGGTCGCGGCGGAAGCCAGCCCGACAGCCGCGGCGGTCATCCGCTCCCGCAGGGCGGGATCCAGGCCGGGGCAGGGCGCCAGCTCGATCAGCTTCTGCTGGCGGCGCTGCAGGCTGCATTCGCGCTCCCACAGATGGCTGACGCTACCCTGGCCATCGGCGATGATCTGGACCTCGACATGCCGGGCGTTGCGGATCAGCCGTTCGGCATAGAGGTCGCCCGACCCGAAGGCCGCGATCGCCTCGGACCGGCAACGCTCGAACGCCTCGGGCAGGTCGTCGATGCGCTCGACTATGCGCATGCCGCGACCGCCGCCCCCGGCGATAGCCTTGACCATGACCGCGGCACCGGGGCCGAGGCTGCGGAAAAATTCCTGCATCTCGGCCAGATCCGTGGCGCCATTGGTGCCGGCCGCGAGCGGCACGCCGTGGGAGATGGCGAACGCACGGGCGCGGGCCTTGTCGCCGAACAGCTCCAGTACCTCGGGGGCCGGGCCGACGAAAGTCAGGCCGGCGTCGCCGCAGGCGCGGGCGAAGGCGGCATTTTCGCTGAGGAAGCCATAGCCGGGATGAATCGCGTCGCAGCCGGTGGCACGCGCCGCCTCGATCACTCCCTGGATGTTCAGATAGGCCGCCGGTCCCTGGCCGGGTAGCACGATGGCCTCGTCGGCCCGGCGCACATGCAGCGAGGCCGCATCGTCCTGCGGGTGGATTGCCACGGTACGGATGCCGCTGTCGGCGGCGGCGCGGGCGATGCGGATGGCGATTTCGCCGCGATTGGCGATCAGAAGCTTGGCAAACAACGGCGACATCCCTCGGCGAACAAAAAAAGGGCCGCCGCGCCCGATGGCGCGGCGGCCAGGGGAGGCATCACTTGGCCAGCGGCACCCATTCCTTCTTGGCAAAGTCGGCAATGGTGTAGCTGAGCTTCAGTTCGGCAACATGGTTGTCGGCCGACAGGTTGATCGGCGAGGTCAGGCCGTTGGTCTGGACATCCTTGGCCGTCTCGAGCTTGGCGATGACGCAGGCGCGGCTGACTTCCTGGCCGCAGCGCTTGATCGCATCGGCCATCAGCATGATCCCGACATAGCCGGTGAGGCTGTAGCGGTTCAGCTTGGTCAGTTCGTCGGCGGTCAGGTACTTCTTGGCCTTGGCCATGAAGGCCTGGCCGGCGGGGTCCGAGAACTCGCCGACATAGTCGGCGGCGATCACGCCGTTGCCGGCTTCGCCCATCAGGTCGATCAGCTGCGGGATGCGGCCCGACCACAGGATCGCGAGCTGGGCGTCGAGCCCGATGCGCTTCATTTCCTTGGCCATGGCGACGTTCTCGCCGATGATCGCGCCCGAGACGATCATCTTCGCCCCGAGCTGCTTGGCCTTGACGATCTCGGCCGAGAATTCCTTCTGGCCACGCTTGTAGCGCAGTACGCCGACCGAGGTCAGGCCGAGTTCCTTGACCGCCTTTTCATAGCCGCTCTGCACGTCGTCGCCGTAGTCGTCGTCCTGGACGACGGCGATCCACTTGGCCGACTTGTCGGTGCGGCCGGCGAGGAACTTGACGAATTCGGTAGTGCCAGGACCGTAGGAGCGGCCGACGCCGAACAGGTTCTTGTGCGGCGGGTTGAACATCACCGTGTTCTGCGCCGCGGTTTGCAGCATCGGCACGCCCTTTTCCTCGGCCAGCGGCAGGGCGGCGATGGTCGAGGCCGTGCCCGACGAGGCGGTGACGCCCAGCACCTCGTCGATCTCGACCAGCTTGCGCATGGCCTGCACCGTGCGCGAGGGGACGTAGCCGTCATCCTCGAAATAGCGGACGAGCTTGCGGCCGTTGATGCCGCCGGCATCGTTGATCTCGGCGGCCGCGACCTTCTCGCCCAGGTCATGGGCGATGCCGACCAGGGCGCCCGGGCCGGTCAGCGCGGTCGATCCGCCCAGCTTGACTTCGGTCGCGGTGACGCCGGGCTCGGCCGCCTGGGCCGCGGCGGTCAGGGCAATGGCGGCGATCGTCGCCGACAGCAGCGTTAGTTTGCGGGTCATCTGGGTTCCTCCCCCGGGGTTATGGTGATGGTTTCAGTAGGCAAGTGGCCAGCGCCGGATCCGTGCGCCGAGGCGGCGGAAGGCGCCGACCAGGCCGGATGGGGCGAAGCGCAGGAACAGGATGATGACGAGGCCGAAGATGACCCCCTTCACCTCCTGCGCGTTCGACGAGAACACCCCGCCGAGCGATCCGCCGGCGGCGCTGAACGCCAGCCGCGTCATCTCGGGCAACAGCACCATGAAGCCCGAGCCGAGGATGGCGCCGGCGACTGAGCCCAGCCCGCCGACGATGACGATCGAGACCGCCTCGATCGACAGGATCAGCTCGAAGCTTTCGACGTTGAGATAACGCAGATGCATGCCGAACAAGCCGCCGGCAATGCCGATCACCGCCGACGACAAGGCGAAGGACAGCAGCTTGTAGGCGACGACGTTGACGCCCAGCACGCGCGCGGCAACCTCGTAGTCGCGGATTGCGAACAGGGCGCGGCCGACATAGCTGCGCCGGATATTGAGGGCGAATATCACGGCAAGCGCGAGGACGAAGAGGCAGATCAGGTACAGCGCGCGGTCCGACGTCATGTCGATGCCGAACACGACCGGGCGCGGCACGCGCAGCCCCGCCGATCCACCGGTGATCGGCTTGGCCAGCAGGATCAGGTGGTTGGTGATGACCGAGAAGGCGAGGGTGGTGATCGCAAGATAGAGGCCCTTCAGCCGCAGCGACGGGATGCCGACCAGCAAGCTGACGAGGCCCGAAACGATCCCGGCCGCGGGCAGCGCCGCCAGGACCGACCAGCCCCATTTCGACATCAGGAAGCCGGCCGTGTAGGCGCCGACGGCGAGGAAACCGGCATAGCCGAGCGAGACCAGGCCGGTCCAGCCGACCAGGATGTTGAAGCCGACGGCCCCGACCGCGGTGATCAGCACCAGCGTGGCGTAGCCGAGTACGTAGGAGTTGACCGCATAGGGCAGGGCGGCGGCAAGGCCCAGGCCGATCGCGATCAACGCCCATTGGCGGCCGCCGCCGACCAGGCGGGTCAGGTCGGCGTGGTTGGTCGGAAAGGTGACGGCCTGCATCAGACGCGCTCCACGTCGCGATCGCCGAACAGCCCGTTGGGGCGCAGCATCAGGATGAAGATGATGACGACGAAGCCGGCGATTTCCTTCAGCGAGGAATCGACATAGCCGCCGACCAGGTTTTCGGTGACGCCGATCAGCAGGCCGCCGAAGGCCGATCCGGTGACCGCGTCGAGCCCGCCGAGGATCGTTGCCGGGAATGCCTTGAGGCCGACGGCGAACAGGTCCGGCCCGACATAGGCGGCCGAGGCGAACAGGACGCCCGCCAGGCCCGACAGCGCTGCGGCCCCGGCCCAGGACAGGCCGGAAATGCGGCGGACGTCGACGCCCATCAGCATCGCGATCTGCTCGCTCAGCGCAGTCGCCCGCATCGCGATGCCCAGGCGGCTGTAGCGCAGGAAGGCCCAGGCCGCGGCGGCGGCCGAGATGAAGATCAGGAAGGCCAGCACCTGGACCGGATAGAGGCCGATACCGAGGATCTGGATGACGTCTTCCGAGCCGCGGCCCGGAAATTCCCGCGGCTCCGAACCCCAGAACAGCACGATCAGCGAGCGCATCAGCACGGCCAGCCCGATCGTCACCATGACGATGGCAAATGACGGCCGCCCGATCATCGGCCGGATCACCACACGTTCGACCACGATGCCGACCAGGATGCCGACGGCCGGGGCCAGGACCAGCCCCATCCAGAACGGCCAGGTGGTCAGGGTCAGCAGCGAGGCGGTGACATAGGTGATCAGCATCATCACCTCGCCCTGGGCGAAGTTGACGACCCCCGTCGCCTTGTAGATGCAGGCATAGCCCATGCCGATCAGGCCGTAGATCGCCCCGATGGCCAGTCCGGAAATGACGAGGTCGGCGAAGTATTGCATAGGCTCAAGCCCTCTCGTGGGCGCGGATCAGTGCCGCGACCGCGTCGCGGCGGATCGTGGCCGAGGCGGTCAGGGTGCCGTCCGCGCGGGCCAGCGGTTCGGCCAGGACGACCATGCTGCCGAGCGCCGCGCCGGCCCGGCCGGCGGCCTCGGCGCGCAACATCTCGGCCACGGCAGGCAGGGTGACCAGCGAGCGATAAGTGGTGTAACCATGGCCTTGGGCATTGGCCCACGCACCGGTGGTCCGGGCGTCGGCCTCGATGGCGACGATTCCGCCGACGACGATCGCGCGGGCGATCAGCGGGCTTGCCTGCAGCCGGGCTTCGATCTCGCTCGCCTCCAGTCTGCCGGCCGGCCCGCCGGCCTCGGCACGATCGCCGGTGGCGATCACGCGGCCGCCTTCCTCCAGCACCAGTTCGCCGTCCCTTTCGACGGACTTGGTCCCGGCGAGCGGTGTCCACTGCTGGCCGGGGCGGCGAACGAGGCTCCAGCCTGCCGCCTCGGTGACGCCGTAGCCGGTGACGATCTCGATATCGAGCCGGTGGAAGAACTGCTCGGCGGCAGCGCTCGCCTGGCCCCCGTGAACGACCAGACGACGCACCGACGAAAGCCCGAGATGGCGGCGCAGGGCGCGCCGGGCAAACCAGCCGGATGGGTCGAGCGACCCGCCGGCGGGCACGCGGCCGGACAGGGCGTGGTAGAGCATGTCGACCTGCCAGGGCAGGGCAGTAAGCTGACGCGGCCGCGCCTCCTCGATGTCGGCACCGACGGTATCGACACGCTCGGGGAAGAACAGCGTGCCGCCGTGACGCAGATGCAGCGTCGCGGTGGCAATGCGTTCGGCCAGGTGGGCCGGCGGCACCTGGGCCAGCGCGTGCAAGGCATCGTCGCCCAGCTTGAACGTGGTCGCCAGGGCCTCGGCCTTCGCGACAAGCGTGGCGTGGTCGATTGGAACAGCGCGGCTGCGACCGCCGGCGCCGGGGGTGAAGGCGATGCAGGCGAGGCCGCCGGCAGTCCCGGGCGTGGCGGCAGGGGCGGCGGCCAGCGTCGCCTCGAACGGCGTGCCGACGGCACCGGCTTCCGGCCGGATCAGGACAAAGCCGGCCGGCTCGGCCCCGGTCGCGGCTTGCACCGCGCGAGCCAGGTCCATGCCGTCGACGACGACGGCGTCGAAGCCCGATTGGCCGATCATGTCGGCCAGTTCCCCGGCCGGCGCATCGGGATAGGGCGTGACGGTGGCGCCGCCCAGCCAGTGGGCCGCCGCCTCGGCAATCAACCACTCGGCAGAGGCCTCGCCGATCAGCAGCAGACGGCTGCCAGGGCCGAAGCCGATGCCGGCGAGATATCCGGCGAAGGCCTGGACATCGGCGGCGTAGCGCGACCAGCTGCGGCCGATCCAGACGCCGCGGCGCTTCTGGTAGAGAGCCGGCGCGCCGGGCTTGCGCGTCGCCTGGGCACGCAGCAGGTCGGAGAGCGACGCGGTCACGATTCCTGCCCCAGATAGGCCGCGATGACGGCCGGGTCGGCGGCGATCTCGGCCGGCGTGCCCTCGGCGATCTTCTGGCCGAAATTCAGCACCGCGATGCGGTCGGAAATATCCATCACGATGGCCATGTCGTGCTCGATCATCATGATGGTGACGCCGAGCGTGCGGTTGATGTGCAGGACGTGGCGGGCAATGTCGGCCGTCTCCTCCTGGTTCATGCCGGAGACCATCTCGTCGAGCAGCAGCAGGCGCGGCTGGGTGGCGAGCGCGCGGCCCAGCTCGACCCGCTTCTGCATGCCGTAGGACAGCGCCCCGACCCGGGCGTGGCGGACCGGGGCGAGGTCGAGCAGTTCGATGATCGCCTCGACCCGCTCGAATGCCCGGGTCTCGGCGCGGCGGGCGCGCGGTAGGAACAGGGCGGCCGAGACGACGTCGGAGCTGATGTGCGCGTGGCAGCCGACCAGCAGGTTTTCCCGGACCGTCTCCTCCTTGAACAGGGCAAGGTTCTGGAAGGTGCGGCCGATGCCCATGCCGACCAGCTTGTAGGTCGGCACGCTGGTGAGATCGCGGCCCTCGAACAGGATGCGCCCGGCGGTCGGACGATAGGCGCCGCTGATCAGGTTGAACACCGAGGTCTTGCCGGCGCCGTTCGGTCCGATCACGCTGAAGATCGAGCCTTGCGGGACGTCGAACGAGACGTCGCGGACCGCCTGGATGCCGCCGAAGCTCTTGGCGACGTTCTCCAGTCGCAGCAGCGCCGTCATGCCGGCCACCGGACGCGCTGGCGCATCGGGGCGGCATCGCGCAGGTTGTGGCGGGTCCCGCCGTCGGTCATGCCGAGATAGAGCGAGCGGATGACCGGATTGGCGGCAAGCTCTGCCGCCGTGCCGTCGAGCATGATGCGGCCGTTCTCCAGGATGTAGCCGTCGTCGGCCAGCGACAGGGCGAGGCGGGCGTTCTGTTCGATCACCAGGATCGTCAGGCCGCGTTCGTCGCGCAGGCGGCGCAGGCTGGCAAAGATCTCCTCGACGATCAGCGGCGCCAGGCCGAGCGAGGGTTCGTCGAGCATCAGCAGGCGCGGCCCCGACAGCAGCGCGCGGCCGATCGCCACCATCTGCTGCTCGCCGCCCGAGAGGAAACCGGCGGTGCGGTCAAGCTTGTTGGCGAGGGCCGGAAACAGCGCGATGACGGAATCGAGCCCGGCCGAGAAATCGCCGCGCGAGCGGATGAAGCCGCCCATGACCAGGTTGTCGCGCACGGTCAGCTTGGTGAACAGCCGCCGTCCTTCCGGCACCAGCGCGATGCCATGCCGCATCACGGCGTCGGGGCGCTGGCCCAGCAGCGACTGGCCCTCGAAGGTGACGGAGCCGGACACGACCTCGCCGTCCTCGGAGGCGAGCAGGCCGGTGACGGCCTTCAGGATCGTCGACTTGCCGGCGCCATTGGTGCCGAGCAGCGCGACGACGCGGCCTCTCGCGACGTCGAGCGAGACGTCGCGCACCGCCTCGATGGCGCGGCCATAGAGAATACGGGCATTGCGGATCTGCAGCATCGTCGGCCTCAGGCGCGGCGGGCGGTGGCGCCGTCACGCGCGACGGTGACGTTCGCCGCTTCGCGGTCCCAGACGTCGCCCGCGGCCAGGCCGACGCTGCGCAGCACGTGCTTCTCGATCTTCTGGGTCGGCGTCTTCGGCAATTCGTCGAGCACGCGGATATAGCGCGGGATCATGAAATAGGGCAGCCGCGGGCGCAGGAAATCGATCATCTCGACCGGATCGAGGCTGACGCCGGGCTGCAGCGATACGACGACCAGGACTTCGCTTTCGCTGATCTCGCTCCTGACCGCTACGGCCGCTGCCTCGCGGACCGCGGGATGGCCCATGACCTCGGCCTCGACCTCGAAGGAGGAGATGTTCTCGCCGCGCCGGCGGATGGTGTCCTTCAGGCGATCGACGAAATAAAAGTTGCCGTCGGCGTCGCGGCGGAAGCCGTCGCCGGTATGGAACCAGCCGTTGCGCCAGGCCTTGGCCGTCGCCTCCGGTTCGCGATAGTAGCCGTGGTTCATCGACCATGGCTGGTCGGTCCGAATGATCAGTTCACCGATTTCGCCGACCGGAACTTCGCAGTCATAGTCGTCGACGATGCGGACCTCGACGCCGGCGCGAACCTTGCCGCAGGCACCGACCGCCGTCGGATTGGGCCCGGACACGATCGGCAGCGAGATCTCGGTCATGTTGAACGAGGTATAGACGTCGAAACCGAAGCGTTCCTTCAGCAGCAGCGCATCCGGATCGAACGGCTGGACGATGATGTGGCGCAAGGTCGAGCGCCGCTCCTGCTCGGATGCCGGCCGCGACAGCAGATAGCGCGTCATCACGCCGAGCAGGATGACGAAGGTCGCCTGGGTGCGTTCGACAGTGGCCCAGAATTCATCGGTGCGGAAGCGTTCGACGATCGCGACCGAACCACCCAGCGCCATCATCATCATGCAGGGCAGCACGCCCGACACGTGATACATGGGCAGGTTCACCATGTAGCGGTCCTGCGGGGTCATGAAGTAGACTGCGCGGCCGGCGGTGTGCAGATGCAGATAGCTGCACATCACGCCCTTGGACGGGCCGGTGGTGCCCGACGTGTAGATGATGCACTGCAGGTCGAAGGGCTTGATCGGCTCGGGCGGCGGCGACGGGTTCTCGCCGGCGGCGTCGAGGGCTGCGGCGGCCATGAAATTCACGCCGTCGATCGCCGATGGCGCCTCGCCGAAGACCACGACGGTGGCGAGCCGGCCGCGGTCGACATCGGCCAGGCGCGCCGCGAATTCCGGGGTCGTGACCAGGACGGTCGCTTCCGAGTTCGTCACCACGCGTTCGAGCAGGCCGCCCTTGTAGGCCAGGTTTACCGGCACGGCCGCGGCACCGAGATAGTTGGCGCCGAACCAGACGCGCAAGGCGTCGGTGCCGTTGGGCAGGGCGATCAGCACCTTGTCATGCTGGCGCACGCCCAGGGCCTGCAGACCGGCGGCGGCGCGGCGGGTCTGTCGCAGCGTCTCGGCGTAGGACCAGCGTTCACCGCTGTCGAACACGGCATAGGGCGCATCCGGCGTCGTCTCGGCGCGCGCCTCGAGCAGGTAGCGCAGTACGCAGGCGGCGGTATCGGCAATGCGGGGGTCGGAAGTCCGGAACAGGCCCGACATCAGCGGCAGCCCCGGGTCTTCGCATGTCCGCGACAGACGGACGGCGTCGTGATGCGAAGCATCGGGCAAGCCATGGCGTTCCTCCGGTCCTTGTTGGGGCGAAACTGGCATGGCCGCGCCGCGCGTGTCAATTGGCAAAACTCGTTTCATCAGATGACACAACTGTTAAGGCGGTCGTCAGCGCCGGGCGTCGCGTTATCGATGCGTCCCGTCGAGCGTTAGGAATGACTTGCTACAAAAGAATCAGGCCTCGCCCGAGGGCGAGGCCTGCTGCAGCGCACCTAAGAATATTATCTTATATCGATTCGAGCAGCGCCTTCAGACGCTCCCGCACGTCGGCCGGCACTTCCATCGAGCGCCGGATCTTGAGGTCGAGCATGACGCCGGTGATCAGTACTGTCGCATAGATCTCGCCGGTATCGGCATCGGCCATGTGATGAAAGAAGCGCATCGACTTGGCGCCGATATCCAGCGGGGCGGAACGCAGCACGATATTGGCGCCCAGGGGCGGGCGCGCCGGCACCGTGATCGCATAGTCGACGGCGGCGACCGTGATCTGGTCGCGGGCAAAGCGCGCGCCGTCGAGCCCGATGGTGCCGAGATACTGGCGCGCGCCGGTCGAGAACCAGCGGATCATGGCCCGGGAGGATAGCAGGCCGTCGCCGTCGACATCCCAGGTATCGATGGTTTCGCGGCAGGTCTCGACGGCATTGGCGGGCGGGGCGGCGGGCACCCCTGGCTCGCCCAGCGGCTTGGGCGGGGCAGCGCCGGACCAGTCGGCCACCGCGCCCTCGGCGGCGGCGATCCAGGCGGCGGGCAGCGCCAGGGCGCGGCCATCGGCACCGACCGGCGCCGCCGTGGTCTCGACGACGCAGGCTGCCGGCCCGCCAGGCACGCGGGTGATGGCATGGGTGACCAGCAGCCCGTCGGGGCTGGTGCCGCGCACGAACGAGCGAACCGAGACGCTGTCGCCGGCGAACAACTCCGACTTGAACTGCACGCGTGCCGCGGTGAACCGCAGGCGGCCGCCAGCCTCGGCAAGCTTCAGGGCTTCGGCGATACCGGCCAGACCATCGTCGGCAAGGTCGAGGAAGACCTGGACATTGACATGACCGGCCTGGTCGCAATGCTCGCCCTTCATCAGGCGCGCCGCGACAGGCGGTGGCAGGTCGTCGGGCGGGGCGATCGGACCGGACGTTTCCACGGCGGTGCTGAGCGCCCATCCGACCACGCCGCGCGCCGCGACGGCGCCGGCAGAGTCGACGACGGTCAGGGGCAAGCGGCCGGCCGTCCCGGTCGGGGTTTCATCGGCGTGCACGCTGACCCGCATCCCTTCGCCAGGCCGGGCCGGGCCCGCCTCGACCTCGATGCCGCTGACCCGGATCTGCGCGGATGCCCTGGCAAGTGCTGCGCGATCGATCCCGGTGCGAGCCAGGGCTGCGTGCAGCGCGTCGGTCATCAGGCCGACCGTGGCCTCGGCGCCGAGGGCACCGCCGAGATCGAGTTGGGCCGGCCGCAGCGCGACGGTGACGAGGGCGGTCGAGTTTTCTGACGTCATTGGACCTCGGCTTGATCGGTTCGGGCTGCCACTCTACCGGCCGGTAGCACCTGGTCAACAGGCAAAAGCCGTTTCGTCAGATGATATCATCCGAGGATCTTGGGCATGATCCACAGTCCCCAGGCCGCCAGCATCAGCGCCGACACCACGTTCATGAGGAAACCGAGCAGCGCCAGCCTGATCAGGTCGAGCCGCCCGGCTTCGCCGACCAGCAACGCGTTCGACGGTGCGCCCAGCGCGGTCATGTAGGGCGCGGTCGAGGCCAGGCTGACCAGGATCAGCCCGACCAGCGGGCTGGTGCCAAGGGCCGGCGCCGCGGCCGCGACCAGCGGAAACACGGTGAGCGCGACGACGCTGTTCGACATCACCTCGGTCGCCAGCACGACGGCAAGGATCACGAGGCTCAGGATTATCAGCGGCGGCCAGGCGAGATGGTCGGCGGCGGCGGCAAGGGCGCCGACACGGCCGTCGAGGTCGAGGCCGGCGATCAGGCCGTAGGACAGCACGATCGCCGCGACGATCAGTACGCCGCCGCGCCAGGGGAGCGCAGCCATGCTGCCCGCCAGGGTCAGCCCCAGCGGGCGCAATCGCCACAGGAACCACGCTGAGAAGGCCAGCGCCGCGCCGGCAAGCCCGATCCGTTCGCTGTCGCCGAAGGTGGTATCGGCGACCGACAAGCCGGTCCAGAAGGCGAGATAGGCGACGGTCAGCCCGACCAGGCGCCGCTGAGCCGGGGTTGCTGCCGGCTGCCCGGGCTGGGGCAGGGGGCGGGCCGCCTGCAGGGTCCGGCGGAACCCCAGGCACAGCATGCCCCAGGCCGCGAGCGTCAGGGTGATCGACAGCGGGATGCCCCACGCCGCCCAGGTGGCAAAGTTCAGGCGCTCGACCCCCGGTACGGCGGTTGCGCGCAGGTAGACGACCAGGATGGCATTGGCCGCCGAGCCGATGATCGTGGCCATGCCGCCGATATTGGCGGCCCACATCACGGCTGCTGCCGCGGCAGTGGCAAACAACCGTTCATGATCCGGGGGAACGTCGAAGCGGGCGACGAACCGGGGTAGCAGCGGCAGCATGACCAGCACGGTGACCGCGTTCGGCAGCAGCGCCGAGATCGCCGCGGTCAGCGCGAGCAGGCCAAGCAAAAGCCGGCGCGGGCTGTCACCCGCAAGGCGCGAAACATGGCCGAGCAGAAGCGGCGCGCCGTCGACCGCCACCGCGGCGCGCGACAGCGCCAGCGCAGTGGCAAACAGCAGGGCCAGCGGAACGAGGCCGGCCGCCGCGTCGATCAAGCCGCCGAATCGAGCCGGATCAGCCGGATGCGCTTGCCCTGAGCGGCCAGCGCCAGCTTGCCGTGCTTGAGCGCCAGCGCATCCTCGCCGAACAACTCGCGCCTCCAGCCATGCAGGGCGGCAACGTTGGCGTCGTCTGATACCGCAATGGCTTCGAGATCCGCGGTCGAGGCGACCAGCTTCTGCGCCACGTCATGCTCGTCGCATTTGAGCTTGAGCAGCACCTTCAGCAGTTCGATCAGCGGGCCGATGCCTTTCGGCAGCGGCTCGGTCTTCTCGACCTGGGGCCAGCTGGCCGGCCCGGCCGCAAAAGCGGCGGTCAGCGCCTGCAGCAGGTTGGCGCCGGCACTGCCTTCGGCCAGGCCGCGGCTCATCCCGCGCACGCGCAGCAGGCCCTCGACGGTCGAAGGCGGATCGCCGGCGATCTCGAGCAGCGCCTCGTCGCGCAGGATGCGGCTGCGCGGAATGTCGCGGGCGCGTGCCTCGATCTCGCGCCACGCGGTGACGGCGCGCAGTGCGGCGAGGAACTTCGGGTTGGTCGAGCGCGTCTTCAGCCGCATCCAGGCTTCCTGCGGCTCGACCAGATAGGTCTTGGGTTCGGCCAGGATCGCCATCTCCTCGCCGAGCCAGCTGTCGCGCTGGCTCTTGGCGATCCGGGCGACCAGCTTCTTGTAGATCGTGCGCAGATGGGTGACGTCGGACAGCGCGTAGGTCACCTGACGCTCGGTCAGCGGGCGTTTCGACCAGTCGGTGAAACGCGAGGTCTTGTCGATCGTCGCCCCGGCCAGCGTGTTGACCAGCGTCTCGTAGCCGACCTGTTCGCCGAAGCCGCAGACCATCGCCGCGACCTGCGTGTCGAAGATCGGCGCCGGCACCTCGCCCATCAGGTGGTAGAAGATTTCCAGATCCTGGCGCGCGGCATGGAAGACCTTCAACTGGTCCCGGTTGCGCATCATCGCCAGCAGTGGCTCGAGCGACAGCCCGGGCGCCAGCGGGTCGATCGCGGCGGCCTCGTCGGGGCCGGCAATCTGCACCAGGCACAATTTCGGCCAGTAGGTCGACTCCCGCATGAACTCGGTGTCGACGGTGATGAACGGGGCACCGGCCAGACGGGCGCACAGCGCCGACAGGTCGTCAGTGGTCGTTATGATGTTCATGACTGGCGCTATAGCACCTCCGGGCACCCGGAGTCACGAGCGTGTCAGCCGCGCTTGGCCACGGCCATCTGCAGGCCCTTGACCATGGCTTGGCCGATCGCGTCGGTTTCACCCGCGACACGATTATTGACGATCGCCCGCAAGGCGTCGATGAACGGGCTGACCAGCATCAGGTCGACCTGGCCCTGGCCCTTAGCCCCGTCGAGATAGCGGCAGAGGATGTCGCAGATCTGGGAGACGAAGGGATAGCCGAAGGTCGTGCCCTGACCGCGCATGTCATGTGCGACCTGGAAAAGTGCTTCGACATGCACGCCGCGTGTCGCCTCGTCGGTCGCCGCCCGGGCGTCGTCGAAGGCCTGGCGCAGCTTCTGCAGATCGTTCTCGACCCAGAAGACATACTCGCTGGCAAGGTTGGCGAGGTGTTTCTCGGCGCGGGCGATGGCATCGAGGTCGAGCGTCACCGCCCCGGTCTTCTGGCGCAGGCCGGGCGGGGCCTTGATGAATTCGACGTCACCCGCCTGCGTGTCGTTGCGGCTTGGCATCGTCACTCCGCCGGCTGGCCGGGGGCATGACCATGCCCGTGGCCGCCGCCGTGCCCGGCATCATGGCCATCGACCGGCTTGACCCGCGCATCCATGTCCGAAAGCCGCCGGGCGATGTCGCCGGCCGGCTTGGTATAGCGGGCCAGCAGCGAGTAGATGACCGGCACCAGGAACAGGCTGAGGATGGTCGCAAACACCATGCCGCCGATCACCACGACGCCGAGCGCCTGACGCGATTCCGCGCCGGCGCCATGGGCCATGGCCAGAGGCACCGCGCCGAACACGGTGGCGATCGTGGTCATCAGGATGGGGCGCAGGCGCACGACCGACGATTCGAGCGCCGCCTGGAAGACGTCCATCCCCTCGTCGCGCAGCTGATTGGCGAATTCGACGATAAGGATCGCGTTCTTCGCGATCAACCCGACCAGCATGATGATGCCGATCTGGCTGTAGACGTTCAGCGACAACCCGGTCCACACCAGGGCGCCGAGCGCGCCCGTCACCGCCAGCGGCACCGACATCATGATGACCGTCGGATGGATCCAGCTCTCGAACTGGGCGGCCAGCGCCAGGAAGACGATCAGCAGCGCCATGGTGAAGGTGAAGTAGAGCGCGCCGGACGAATCCTTGAACTCGCGGCTCTGTCCGCCCCAGGAGACGCGGGCATCGGGGGGCAGTTCCTCCTGCGCGACCTTTTCCAGATAGGTCAGCGCATCGCCCAGCGCGTAGTCGGGGCCGAGCGACGCGGTCACCGTCATCGTGCGCAGGCGGTCGGTACGGTAGAGTTCGCGCGAGTTGGCGCCTTCCGTCACCTGGATCAGATTGGAAAGCGGGACCAGCTTGCCGGTCGAGGCACGGACGAAGATGTTCTGCAGGTCCTGCGGCGACGAGCGGTCGTCGGGCTTGGCCTGCACCACCACGTTGTACTGCTTGCCCGTCCGGTCGAAGGTCGTGACGTTGCGCGACCCGAACAGGGTTTCGAGGGTACGGCCCAGCACGTCGAGCGGCACGCCGAGATCGGCGGCGCGGGTCCGGTCGACGCGGACGCGGATTTCCGGCCGGGTCGGCTGGTAGTCGCGATTGACGTTGGCAAGCCGCGGGTTCTCGCGATTGATGCGGGCGATGATCCGATCGGTCCAGGCCTCGATCTCGGGATAGGAGGCGCCGCCGACGATCAGCTGCACCGGCGCCTGGAACGAGGACTGGCCGAAACTGGGCGGGTTGATCGCGAAGGCGCGCACGCCGGGGATGCCGAGGATCTTGGGGAAGACCTCCTTCACCATCTCCTGCTGCTTGGTGTGGCGCTCCGACCAATGGGTCAGGTTGACGATCGAGAAGGCCGAATTGACCGGGCCGGGACGGTTGAAAGACGGGGCGATGATGGTCAGCACGCCCTGGGCGTCGCCGCGGTCCACCAGGGGCTTCAGGATACTCTCGATCTGCAGCGCATAGCGCGTGGTGTAGTCGATCGACGACCCTTCCGGACCGGTCAGGTTGACGATGAACGAGCCGCGGTCTTCCAGCGGCGCGAACTCGCGCGGGATCATCAGGTAGAGGCCGTAGGCCAGGGCCGAGGCCCCGACGCCCATCGCGATGATGACGACCGGCATCCGCATCGCCTTGTTCAGCAGCCAGCGATAGCCGTTGGTCATGCCGACGAACACCGGCTCGGTCATCCGGTAGAGCAGCCCGTCATCGGCGTGGCCGCGCAGCAGCACCGAGCACATCATCGGCGTCAGGGTCAGCGCGACGAAGCCCGAGAAGAACACCGAGGCGGCGACCGCGATGCCGAATTCGCGGAACAGCCGGCCGGTATTGCCTTCCAAGAGCGAGATCGGCACGAACACCGCCATCAGCACGACGGTCGTGGCGATGACCGCGAAGCCGATCTGGCGCGCGCCCCGCATCGAGGCCAGCAGCGGCGGCTCGCCCAGTTCGATCCGGCGATGGATGTTTTCCAGCACGACGATCGCGTCGTCGACCACGAGGCCGATGGCCAGCACCAGTGCCAGCAGGGTCAGCACGTTGATCGAGAAGCCGAAGGCGGCGAGCACGATAAACGAGGACAGGATCGAGACCGGGATCGCCAGCGCGGGGATCAGCGTCGCCCGCCACGAGCGCAGGAACAGGAAGATCACCCCGATCACCAGCGCCATCGCCACGATCAGCGCGTGGAAGACCTCATAGATCGACTGCTTGATGAAGTCGGACTGGTCGAAGCGGATGGTCAGTTCCAGGCCGGCGGGCAGGTTTTCCTTCACCCGCTCCATCATCGCCTTGACGCCTTCCGAGATTTCCAGCGCATTGGCGGTCGACTGCCGCAGGATGCCGAGGCCGACGGTGGAGCGGCCGTTGATCAGCATCGCGCTGCGCTCGGACTCGGCAGCCAGTTCGACGGTTGCGACTTCGCCGAGACGGGTCTTGTAGCCGTTCTGCTCACGCACCGTGATGGCGCGGAATTCCTCGGGCGTCTTCAGCCCGGTCTCGGTCCGGACGGTGAATTCGCGCTGCGAGGATTCGATCCGGCCCGAAGGCAGTTCGACGTTCTGGCGGCGGATCGCGCTTTCGACATCCTGAACGGTCAGGCCGCGGGCGGCCAGCGCCGCCTTGTCGAGGAAGACGCGCATCGCGAACTTGCGCTCGCCGTTGATCGTCACAGAGGCGACACCGGGCACGGTCGAGAAACGGTCGACCAGGTAACGCGAGGCATAGTCGGTCAGCTCGAGCGGCGTCATCCGCTCCGACGACAGCGCCAGCCAGACGATCGGACGGGAATCGGAATCCACCTTGGCGATCGCGGGCGGATCGGCGTCGGCCGGCAGCTTCGACAGGATGCGGGCGATGCGGTCGCGGGCGTCGTTGGCCGCACTTTCGATGTCGCGGGTCAGCACGAACTCGATCGTGACGGTCGAGCTTTCCTCTCGGCTGGTCGCGGTCACGCGGCGGATGCCTTCGGCCCCGGCGACCGCGTCCTCGATGATCTGGGTGATCTGGCTTTCGATGATCTCGGCCGATGCGCCCTTGTAGATCGTGTTGATCGAGATGATCGGCGGATCGATGTTGGGGTATTCGCGGATCGGCAGCTTCTGGTAGCCGAAGACGCCGAAGATGATCAGCACCAGCGACAGCACGGTGGCAAACACCGGTCGCTTGATCGAAACGTCGGAAAGCACCATGTTGCGTCCCCCTCCTGCCGCGCCGACCGTCAGCCGGCCTTCGGCTTGGCGGGCTGCGGCTGGCCGGGCTGGGCCGGTGGCTGGCCCGACGCCGGCTTCGGCTGCTCGTTCGCGGCGGTCGCCTGACGCACCTGCGCCTTGTCGCGAACCTGCTGCAGCCCGGCGGTAACCACGTCGTCGCCGGCCTTGACGCCCTGCGCGATCTCGACCTTGCCGACCATGCGCTGACCGAGGGTTACCGGTGTCATGTGGGCGACGCCGTCGCGCACGATATAGACGAACTGGTCTGAACCGCGCGACAGGATCGCCTGTTCCGGCACCACCACCGCATCGGGCCGGCGTTCCAGCACCAGCCGCGCATTCATGAACATGCCGGGCTTGAGGACCTCGTCGCCATTCTGGATCTCGGCGCGCACGCGTACGGTCCGGGTGACGGGGTCGAGGCGGGTATCGATCGCCGTGACCTTGCCCTCGATCTGCTGCCCGGGGATGCCCGCGCCGGTGGCATGAACCGTACGGCCGACGCGGACCTGGCCTGTGCCGAAATCGGCTTCGGTCACATCGAATTCGAGCTTGATGATCGAGATGTCGTCGAGGGTCGTCACCACGTCGCCGGGACGGATCAGCGCGCCGAGCGAGATGTTGCGCAGGCCGATCTTGCCGCCGAACGGGGCCTTGATCATGTAGTCGCTGAACTTCGCCTGCTCGGCCCGCAGGCGCGCTTCGGCCGCCGAGAATGTCGTCTTCAGTTCGTCGACCTTGGCCTTGGCGACGTTGTTGGTGCTGAGCAACTGGTTGGCGCGGTCCAGGTTGGCCCGGGCGTTCTCGACCGCCGAGCGCATTTCGTCGATCTTGGCTTGGCTTTCGCCGGCGTCGAGTTCCACCAGCACGAAGCCGGCGGGAACTTTCTGACCGTCGTGGAAATTGATCCGGCGGATGATGCCCGCGGTCTTTGCCGTGACCGTCACCGCCTCGTTGGCCAGGGTCGTTGCCACCGCATCGATCTGCTTGCGCACCTCCTCGGTGCGGGCCTTGGCCGTCTCGACCGGCGTGCGCTGCACCTGGGGCGTCGCGGCACTGGTCGCCGTCTTGGCGGTGAGGAACGGGAGCTGATCCCGGTAAGCCCAGGCACCGGCGCCGACGCCGGCAATGATCGCCACAACGGCGACCTGAGTGACGAGTCGCATACCTACTCCACAGATTCTGGAACGGCAGATGCCGCCGGGGGGCAACCCTGGTTTCGCCGAATATATCATGTGAACAAGCGTTCGCGGATACGTAGATCGCGATTGTTACGGCCTGTTACACAGTTGTGAGGGCGGGGTGGCAAATCGGCGTCTTTCGGCGCAATATCTTGTCCTGAGCGGCCACTTCGCTCGTCGTTCAGTAGCGTTCATTCTGCTTGATGCTCGGGAGTATGGTGATGTCGACGGCGTTGTTCACCCACCAGGCCTGCCTGCGCCACGAAACCGGCAATGGCCACCCTGAGCGGTCCGACCGGCTGCGGGCGGTGCTTGCGGCGCTGGAGGCGCCGGAATTCGCCGATCTCGACCGGCGCGAGGCGCCGATGGTCGACTTTGCCAAGATCGGCCGGGTTCACAGCGTCGGCTATGCCGAGCGTCTGCTGTCGGACATTCCGGTCGCCGGCCTCGCCATGCTGGATTCGGATACCGTCGTATCGCCGGGGTCGGGCGAAGCTGCGTTACGTGCTGCCGGCGCCGTGGTCGCCGCCATCGACGCGGTCGCCGCCGGCGAGGTGACGAACGCGTTCTGCGCGGTGCGCCCGCCCGGCCATCACGCCGAGCCGCACCGGCCGATGGGCTTCTGCCTGATCAACAACATCGCGGTCGGCGCGCTGCATGCCCGCGACGTCCACGGCTGGCACCGGGTCGCGGTGGTGGATTTCGACGTTCACCATGGCAACGGCACCCAGGCGATGTTCGAGGACGACCCCGAACTGCTCTACCTTTCGACCCATCAGTGGCCGCTTTATCCCGGTACCGGATCGCGTAACGAGCGGGGCGCCCACGGCAATATCCTGAACGTGCTGCTGCCGCCGGCTGCCGGCGGGGCCGAATTCCGCCGCGCGGTCGAGCGCGACGTGCTGCCGGCGCTGGACGCGTTCCGGCCGGACCTGCTGATGATTTCGGCCGGTTTCGACGCCCATGTCGACGATCCGCTGGCCAATCTCTCGCTCGAGGACGAAGACTTCGGCTGGGTCACCGAGCGACTGGTCGAGACCGCCGACCGGCTGTGCGGGAAACGCATTGTCTCCGCGCTCGAGGGCGGTTACAACCTCGCCGCCCTCGGCCGCTCCGTCCAGGCGCATGTCCGCGCGCTCAAGCGGGCCTGAGAGCGATCATTCCGGAGACCCCCTGATGTCCAAGACCGCTGAAGCCGGCCTGCCTGCAGACATCGCCGCGCTGAGCTTCGAGCAGGCGCTGGCCGAACTCGACCAGATCGTCCAGCGGCTGGAGGGCGGCCGCGTCGCACTTGAGGAATCGATCGATATCTATACCCGCGGCGTGCTGCTGAAGCGGCATTGCGAGGCCAAGCTGCAATCGGCGCAGGAGCGTATCGAGAAGATCGTGATCGGCCCGGATGGCGCGGTATCCGCCGAGCCGGCGGCCTTCGGCTGAGGGGAGGGGCTGTCGTGACGCTGCTCGACAAGGCGATGTCGGTCGTCGCCCGCAAGGTCGACGAGGAAATGGGCCGGCTGCTGCCGGCACTGACGGATCTGCCGGAGGGCCGGCTGATCGAGGCGATGCGCTACACCACGCTGGTGCCGGCCAAGCGGCTGCGGCCGTTCCTGGTGATGGCCTCGGCCGATCTGTTCGACGTGCCGCAGGACCATGCTGTACGTGTGGCTGCCGCGGTTGAACTGGTTCACGCCTATTCGCTGGTCCACGACGATCTGCCCTGCATGGACGACGACGATCTGCGCCGCGGCCAGCCGACCGTCCACGTCAAGTTCGACGAGGCCACCGCCGTGCTCACCGGCGACGCCCTGCTGACCATGGCTTTCGAGGTGCTGGCCGACCCGGCCACCCACCCGTCGGCGGAAGTTCGTCTCGAACTGATCAGGGGGCTGTCGCGCGCTGCTGGCGCGGCCGGCATGGTCGGCGGGCAGGCGATCGATCTTGCCGCCGAGAAGCACGACCTCGACATCGGCGCCATCACCCGGCTGCAGAACCTCAAGACCGGTGCGCTGATCGCCTATTCCTGCGAGGCTGGCGCCATCCTGGGCCATGCCGACCCCACGCGGCGCCATGCGTTGCGCGCCTATGCCCACGATATCGGCCTGGCCTTCCAGATCACCGACGATCTCCTCGATATCGAGGGCAGCCGGGAGGAAACCGGCAAGGCGGTGCGCAAGGACGATGCCGCCAACAAGGCGACCCTGGTCAAGCTGCTCGGTCTCGATCAGGCGCGGACCCAGGCCCGGATGCTCGCCGCCCAGGCGGCCGTCCATCTCGACCCGTTCGGCCCCAGGGCGTCGCTGCTGCGCGATCTGGCGGAATTCGTGGTGTCCCGCCGCAAATAGCCCTGCCATACTGAACCGATGACCCCTTGCCTGCATGAGACGGCCTGTCATGGCCAAGCCGCCGATGACCAGTAAGACGCCGTTGCTCGATCGTGTGGTCGAGCCGGCCGATCTGCGCCGTCTCGACGACAGCCAGTTACCCCAGCTTGCCGCGGAACTGCGGCAGGAAGTGATCGAGGCGGTTTCGCTGACCGGCGGCCATCTCGGCGCCGGTCTCGGCGTCGTCGAACTGACCGTCGCGCTTCACCATGTCTTCGACACCCCGCGCGACCGGCTGATCTGGGATGTCGGCCACCAGGCCTATCCGCACAAGGTGCTGACCGGCCGGCGCGACCGCATCCGCACGCTGCGCCAGGGCGGTGGCCTCTCGGGCTTCACCCGTCGTTCGGAAAGCCCCTACGACCCGTTCGGTGCGGCCCATTCCTCGACCTCGATCTCGGCCGGGCTGGGCATGGCGGTCGCCCGTGACCTCGATGGCCGGCAGAACCATGTCATCTGCGTGATCGGCGACGGCTCGATCTCGGCGGGCATGGCCTACGAGGCGATGAACAACGCCGGCTCGATGGATGCGCGGCTGATCGTCATTCTCAACGACAACGACATGTCGATCGCCCCGCCGGTCGGGGCGATGAGCGCCTATCTGTCGCGGCTGCTCTCCTCGCGCTCCTACATGTCGATGCGCAAGGCGGCCCGGCATCTGACCGAAATGATCTCGCGTCGGCTGACCGAGAAGACCGAACTGGCCGAGGAATATGCCAGGGGCATGCTGACCGGCGGCACGATGTTCGAGGAGCTCGGCTTCTACTACGTCGGCCCGCTCGATGGTCACAACCTCGAGCATCTGCTGCCCGTGCTGCGCAACGTCCGGGATTCCGAGGAAACCGGCCCGGTGCTGATCCATGTCCGCACCCAGAAGGGCAAGGGCTATCCGCCGGCCGAGGCCGCGCCCGACAAGTATCACGGTGTCTCGAAGTTCGACGTGGTCACCGGCGCCCAGGTCAAGCCGCGCCAGGGCCCGCCCAGCTACACCAAGGTCTTCGCCGAGGCGCTGATGGCCGAGGCCGCGGCCGACGACAAGATCGTCGCGATCACCGCGGCCATGCCGTCGGGCACCGGCCTCGACCTGTTCGGTCAGCGTTTTCCCAAGCGTACCTTCGATGTCGGTATTGCCGAGCAGCATGCGGTGACCTTCGCCGCCGGCTTGGCGACCGAGGGCTACAAGCCCTTCTGCGCGATCTATTCGACCTTCCTGCAGCGCGGCTACGACCAGGTCGTCCACGACGTGGCGATCCAGCAATTGCCGGTGCGCTTCGCCATCGATCGCGCCGGGCTGGTCGGGGCTGACGGCGCGACCCATGCCGGATCGTTCGACACCACCTATCTCGCCTGCCTGCCGGGCTTCGTCGTGATGGCCGCGGCCGACGAGGCCGAACTGATGCACATGGTTGCCACCGCCGTCGCCATCGACGATCGACCCAGCTCGTTCCGCTATCCGCGCGGCGAGGGTGTCGGCGTCGAACTGCCCAGCCGGGGCACGCCGCTCGCAATCGGCAAGGGCCGCATCATCCGCGAGGGCACCGCCGTCGCGATCCTTTCCTTCGGCACGCGGCTTGGCGAATCATTGAAGGCCGCCGACATCCTCGCCACCCACGGCCTGTCGACGACCGTGGCCGACGCGCGGTTCTGCAAGCCGCTCGACGAGGACCTGGTGCGGCGCCTGGCGCAGAATCACGAGGTGCTGATCACCGTCGAGGAAGGCGCGGTCGGCGGCTTCGGCAGCCATGTGCTGCAGTTCCTGGCGACGGCGGGCCTGCTTGACCATGGCCTGAAGATCCGGCCGCTCAACCTGCCCGACATCTTCATCGACCATGATGCGCCGCTGAAGCAGTACGACGAAGCCGCGCTGAACGCGCCGCAGATCGTGGCGACCGCGCTTGCCGCCCTCGGCCGCGCGACGACCCAGCCGGCCCGGGCCTAAGAAGGCGTCGCACTCGCCGTCAGCAGGCCGGCCGACTTGGTCATGTCGAGGATCACCATCGTCGAGGTTTCCGCGACCGCCGGGATCGACTGCAGCGCGTCCTTGATGAAGTCGCGCAGCGCCTCGACGTCGCGCACCCAGACGCGCAGCAGATAGTCGATGTTGCCGGTGACCAGCAGGCATTCGGTGATCTCCGGCCGGCCCTGGATCGCCTGCAGGAACTGGCCGGCGGTTTCCGGCCCGTGCCGGGCCAGCCTTATGGTGACCATGACGCAGATATTGAGGCCGAGTGCTGCGTGGTTGATCCGCGCCGTGTAGCCCTCGATCACCCTGCTTTCTTCCAGCCGCCGCAATCGCCGGCTGCAGGGCGTCGGCGACAGCCCGACGCGATCGGCAAGATCCAGCGTCGACATCCGTCCGTCCTCGACCAGGGCGGCGAGGATCTTGTGGTCGGTCGCGTCGAGGCTGAGCGGTTTTCTCTCTGATTTTGCCATGATGTAGCGAGTATAACTCAAGCATGGCCGAATTATCCGCCATTTTGCACGGACTTGCTCCGATCCTGAGTGATATCTTCGGTCAATCAGAGATTGAGGATCGCCCGATGCGCCCCGGTTTTGCCCGCTGGCTGAATTCGACCAACGACGTCACGCGCCGCTTTCTCGCGGCAGGCCGCATACGCGGCCTGATCAATATCGCCGGCGGGCTGCCGGCGCCGCAGACCTATCCGGCGGCCGAACTGGCCGAGATCGCGCGCCAGGTGATTGCCGACCATCCGCAGGAGACGCTGGGATACGGCCCGATCGACGGCCTGCCCGAACTCCGTGCCGCGGTGGCGGCGCGCTTCAGTCGCAATGGCCTCGAGATCGCGCCCGAGAACGTGCTGATCACGACGAGCGGCATGCACGGCCTGGACCTCCTGGGCAAGGTGCTGCTGGAGCCGGGCGGCCTGATCGCCGGGCATTACCCGACCTATCTCGGTGCCATCGACGCCTGGCGGCCGCATCACCCGACCTACCGGACGCTGCTGCTCGACGATCCGGCCTTCGATGCGGCAGCCGGCCTTGCCGGCGCGCGGTTCGGGTATGTCGTGCCGAATTTCTCGAACCCGACGGGCCGGTTGGTCGACCTCGTCACCCGCCGCGACCTTGCCGCGGCCGCAGTCGCGACGGATACCTGGCTGATCGAGGACGATCCCTACGGCACGCTGCAATACGATGGCGAACCGCTGCCGCGGGTCATCGAACTGGCCGGCACCGCCGATGGCCCGGTCGCCTATCTCGGCACGCTGTCCAAGCAGATCGCGCCGGGTCTGCGCATCGGCTGGATCATCGGTGCGCGCGACCTGATCGATGCGCTGACCATGGCCAAGCAATGCACCGACATGTGCACATCCGGCGTTACCCAGCGCATTGCGCTGGCCGCGATCGAGGGCGGACTGATCGAGCGGCTGCAGCCCGCGATCGTCGCGCTCTATCGCGAGCGGCGCGACGCGCTTTGCGCCGCACTCGCCGAGCATCTGGCCGCCTGGTTCGAGTGGGAGGTGCCGGTCGGCGGCATGTTCGTCTGGGCCGTGGCCCGCGATCCCGGGCTCGATACCGACAGGCTGTTTGCCGCCGGGTTGGAGGCCGGGGTCTGCGTCGCGCCCTCCAGCGTGTTCGATCCCGCCGGCAGCTACCGCCGTGCCCTGCGCCTCAACTTCACCCTCAATCCGCCGGACAGGCTGGCCGAGGGGGTCCGGCGGCTGGCCTCGGTCCTGCGGAAGATGGAGGTGGCCGCGTGATGGCGATCGAGCGCTGGCGCGACGTGCCGGTGGCCGTTGCCGTCGATTGTTGCCGCGAGGGGCAGATCGATCCGGCGATCCGGCCGTTGCGCCCGGCCGGTCTCCAGCCCCGGCTGTTCGCCCGCGCGGTCACCGCCTTGTGCGTGCCGCCCGATTTCTCAGCCGTGCGTCAGGCCGTCGACCTGACCGGGCCGGGCGAGGTTCTGGTGATCGCCGCCGGCGGCCATGCCGAGACCGCGATGATCGGCGACATCCTCACCGGGCATCTGCGCCGGCGGGGCGCGGCCGGTCTCGTCTGCGATGGAGCGGTACGCGACGCCGGCACCCTGGCGCGCTGGGACGATTTTGCCGTGTTCACCCGGGCGATCACCCCGCGCGGGCCGGTCGCCGGTGGCAAGGGAGCGGTCAATGCTGCCGTCGTCGTCGGCGGCTGTCTGGTCTCGCCCGGCGACCTGATCATCGGTGACGACGACGGCCTGGTAGCCCTGACCCCCGCCTTGCAGCGCGAACGCATCGGGGCTGCCGAAGCCAAGCTTGCCCTGGAGGCGCAGTGGGAGGCGAGCCTGGCCAGCGGCAAGTCGGTACGCGACACCTACGGGCCCTGATACCGGCCGACGCGGCAAGTTTTTCGACCAGCCGGTCAACTTCGCGGCTATATACAGCCGATGAACTCAGGGAAAGATGACGCAGGGCGCTGGGGCGCCGAGGCGCGGGCGACCTTTGCGCTGGGCTGGCCGATCGTTTTGACCCAGGTGGCGATGACGCTTTTGACGACCACGGCGATCGCGCTGGCTGGCAAGCTCAGCCGGCTCGACATTGCCGTCGTATCGCTCGCCAACAATCTCTATTACCCGGCTTTCATGTTCTCGCTGGGCGTCGTCACCGCGATCGCGCCGATGGTCGCGCAGGCGGTCGGCCGCAAACGGCAGATGGTGCGCGACGTTCGCCGCACGGTGCGCCAGGGATTCTGGGTCGCGCTGGCCGTCGGTCTCTGCGGCATGACGCTGTTGTGGTTTGCCGAACCGATCCTGGTGGCGTTCGGCCAGGCGCCGCTGCTGGCCAAGAAGGCCGCGCCCTACGCGCGCATCATGGCCTGCGGCTTGGTGCCTGCGTTGTGGTTCATCGCGCTGCGCAACTTCGTCACCGCGCTGTCGCGCCCCCGCGTCGTCATGGTCATCGCCGTCTGTGCCGTGATCTTCAACGTCTGCCTCGGCTGGAGTCTGTCGCAGGAGCGGCCGGGGCTGCCCGGCCTCGGGGTTCAGGGCATCGCCATCTCCTACGCGGCGACCTCCTGGTTCATGTTTCTGCTGCTGCTGGCCTATTGCTATACCCAGCGCACGCTGCGGCGCTATCATCTGCTCGGCCGGTTCTGGCGCGCCGACTGGCGCCGCTTCCGCGATGTGCTGCGGCTGGGCGTGCCGATCGGCCTGACCGTGCTGATGGAGGTCGGGCTGTTCTCGGCGGCGGTTTTCATGATGGGCATCCTCGGCGCCGACTCGCTGGCCGCACATCAGATCGCGCTGCAACTCGCCTCGCTTGCCTTCATGGTGCCGCTGGGCATGTCGCAGGCGGTGGCTGTGCGCGTGGGCATCGCGGCCGGTGCCGGCGACCCCGGCTGGATCGCCCGGGCCGGCTGGACCGGCATCGCCCTCGGCACCTCGTTCGTCGTCGTTTCCGCGGCCCTGTTCGTCACCATCCCGCGGACGCTGATCGGCCTGTTCATCGACGTGCACGACGAGGCGAACGCCGAGGTCGTGCGGCTGGCGTCGGCATTCCTGGTCGTCGCCGCCGCCTTCCAGATCGTCGACGCGCTGCAGGCGCTGGGCGCCGGCGCGCTGCGCGGGCTGAAAGATACCCGCTGGCCGATGATGATGGCGGCGTTCGGATACTGGGCGATCGGTTTTCCGGTTGCCTGGATCCTGGGCTTCCGCCTCGGCGTCGAGGGCGTCGGGGTCTGGCTCGGTCTCGCCGCCGGTCTTACCGCCACGGCGGGATTGATGATCGGCCGCTTCGCCTTGCGCGACCGGTTCCGGATCGGTAGGGCGGCTTCGTGAGCAAGGCGCCGAAAGCCCGTCTGGACGCACTCCTGGTCGCCCGTGGCCTGGCCGAGAGCCGGGCGCGCGCGCAGGCGCTGATCCTGGCCGGCCTGGTCTTCAATGGCGAGCGCCGGCTGGACAAGCCCGGCCAGACCCTGCCGGACGACACCGCGATCGTCGTGCGCGGCCGCGACCATCCCTATGTCTCGCGCGGCGGGCTCAAGCTCGTGCGCGGCCTCGATCATTTCGGCTTCGACCCGACGGGCGTGGTCGGCCTCGACGTCGGCGCCTCGACGGGCGGCTTCACCGACGTGCTGCTGCGCCGGGGCGCCGCCCGCGTCTATGCGGTCGATGTCGGCCATGGCCAGCTGGCCTGGAGCCTGCGCCAGGATCCCCGCGTCGTGGTACTGGAAAAGCAGAACGCCCGCCATCTGACCGATGTTCAGATTCCGGAGCCGGTCGGGGCGATCGTCTGCGACGCCTCGTTCATCGGTCTTGCGACCGTGCTGGCGACGCCGTTGACCTTTGCCGCGCCCGGTGCCTTCCTGGTCGGGCTGATCAAGCCGCAGTTCGAAGTCGGGCCGGACAAGGTCGCCAAGGGCGGCATCGTGCGCGACGAGGTGGCACGGGCCGAGGCCTGCGACCGCATCGTCGCCTGGCTGTCGGCCCAGCCCGGCTGGACCGTGCTGGGGGTGACCGAAAGCCCGATTACCGGGGCGGACGGCAATGTCGAATTTCTGATCGGGGCGCGCCATGCGTGAAGTCGAAGGGGTGGTCGGCCGGCTGGGCGGGCGTGGCGACGGGGTTGTCGATACCGATCGCGGGCGTTTCTACGTGCCCTATACCGTGCCCGGCGACCGCGTCCGCATCGCCGGGGGCAAGGCGCGCGGCGACGGCTTTGCCGCCGACCTGCGCGAGGTCATGGCGCCCGGTCCTGATCGGGTCGAGCCCGGCTGCCAGCATTTTCATGCCTGCGGCGGCTGCACGCTGCAGCAACTGGCCCCTGTCGCCTATGGCGACTGGAAGCGCGATCTCGTGGTCCAGGCGCTGGCCCGCCGCGACCTGGCGCCCGCGGTGGCGCCATTGTTCCACCCGCCGCCCCATGATCGCCGCCGCGCCGAATTCGTCGCCCGCCGCGTGCCCAAGGGCGTGCTGCTCGGCTTTCACGAGCGGGAAAGCCTGCGGGTCGTCGACGTTGCCGACTGCCTCGTCCTCAATCCCGCGCTGGTGGCGCTGCTGCCCGGGCTGCGCGCGGCCCTGAAGCCGATGATGGCGACCGGGGACGCCATCGACGTGCATGCGACGGTGACCGAAAGCGGGATCGACCTGGTCCTCTCCGGCACCTGGCCGCGCGAGACATTGCCGGGGCTCAGCGCCCTGGCCGACGAACTCGATCTCGCCCGGCTGTCGCTGCGCGGCCGGGGTTGGGTCGAACCGGTGGCGGTACGGCGCACCCCGGTGGTGCGCTTCGGCGGCATCGGCGTGACCCCGCCGCCCGCCGGCTTCCTGCAGGCCAGCCCGGCGGCCGAGCAGGCACTGACCGGTCTGGTGCGGGACTTCGTCGGCGCCGCCCGCCATGTCGTCGATCTCTATGCCGGCTGCGGCACCTTCACCCTGCCGCTCGCCGCCGGCGGCGCGGTCGTGCGCGCCTATGACGATGCGGCCCCGGCAATCGGGGCGCTGACGCTGGCGGCGGGGCAGGGCGGTCTCGGGGGGCGGGTGAAGGCCGAGGTTCGCGACCTCAGCCGGCGGCCGCTCGACCTGCCGGAGTTGAAGAAGGTCGAAGCGGTACTGTTCGATCCGCCGCGCGCCGGCGCGCGCGAGCAGACCGCGCTGCTGGCGAAATCCGACGTGCCGGTCGTGGCCGCGGTTTCCTGCGATCCGTCGAGTTTCGCGCGCGATGCCCGCCTCCTCGTCGACGGCGGTTACCGGCTGGAGAGCGTGCATCCCGTCGACCAGTTTCCCCATACCGGCCATGTCGAACTGGCCGCGGTGTTCCGCAGATAGAGGAACCGGGCCGCTTCCTTCGCGTTTCTCGCGCGGACCGCGACATCGAGGGAAGCGCATGGCACGCAAGCAAGCCGCGAAAGCGGCGCTGACGAACCGTCCCGGCAACGCCGGCGAAACCCACCAGCAGAACGGCGAGGCGCTCACCACCAATCAAGGGGTCGTCATCGCCGACAACCAGAATTCACTGAAGGCCGGCGCCCGTGGCCCGACGCTGCTGGAAGACTTCATTCTCCGCGAGAAAATCACTCATTTCGATCATGAACGGATTCCCGAGCGCATCGTCCATGCGCGCGGCTCGGGTGCCCATGGTTACTTCCAGGTCTACGAACCGCTGGCCGAACTGACGAGCGCCGGCTTCCTGCAGGATCCGGGAGCAAAGACCCCGGTGTTCGTGCGTTTCTCGACCGTTGCCGGGGGGGCGGGCTCGATCGATACGGCGCGCGACGTCCGCGGCTTCGCGGTCAAGTTCTATACCGAGGAGGGGAATTTCGACCTCGTCGGCAACAATATCCCGGTATTCTTCATCCAGGACGCGATGAAGTTTCCCGACCTTGTCCATTCGGTGAAGATGGAAGCCGATCGGGGCTTTCCCCAGGCCGCCTCGGCCCACGACACCTTCTGGGACTTCATCTCGCTGATGCCGGAATCGATTCACATGGTGATGTGGACGATGTCGGATCGCGCGATCCCGCGTTCGTACCGGATGATGGAAGGTTTCGGTGTCCACACCTTCCGGCTGGTCAATGCCGAGGGACGCTCGACCTTCGTCAAGTTCCATTGGCGACCGACCATCGGCTCGGCGTCGCTGATCTGGGACGAAGCGGTCAAGATCGCGGGGGCCGACAGCGACTTTCATCGGCGCGACCTGTGGACCGCGATCGACAACGGCGACTACCCGGAATTCGAGCTGGGCATCCAGGCCTTCGATCAGAAAACCGCCGATGGCCTCGACTTCGACGTCCTCGATCCGACCAAGCTGATCCCGGAGGAGGTCGTGCCGCTGCGCATGATCGGGAAGATGGTCCTGAACCGCAATCCCGGCAATTTCTTCGCCGAGACCGAGCAGGCGGCCTTTCATCCGGGGCACGTGGTGCCGGGCATCGACTTCACCAACGATCCGCTGCTGCAGGGCCGGCTGTTTTCCTATCTCGACACCCAGCTGTCGCGGCTCGGCGGGCCGAATTTTCACGAGATCCCGATCAACCGCCCGGTCTGCCCGATGCGCAATTTCCAGCGCGACGGCATCATGCGCATGGCCGGCCAGCCGGGCCGCGTCAACTACGAACCCAACAGCCTGGATCCTGCCGGCCCGCGTGAAGATCCGGCACAGGGCTTCCGTTCTTTCCCGTCGGGCGAAGCCGGCGAGAAGCTGCGGCTGCGGCCTGAGAGCTTTGCCGATCACTACAGCCAGGCCCGCCAGTTCTGGCTGTCGATGACCGAGCCGGAAAAGCGGCATATCGTGTCGGCCTTCGCCTTCGAACTCGCCAAGGTGGAAACAGGTGCCATCCGCAAGCGGATGCTGGGCCATCTCGATGTCGTCCACGAAAAGCTGGGCGAGGGGGTGGCCGCCGCACTCGGCATGGTCGGACAGGCCGAGGCGGTTACGCCGACGGTCGCGCCGAAGACCCTCAAGCCGTCCCCGGCGCTCAGTCTGATTGCCAAGGCACCGGAAACGGTTGCCGGCCGCAAGATCGGCGTGCTGATGACCGACGGCACCGACGCGGCGCTGCTGGCTGCGATCGCCAAGGCCGCAAAGGCGGAGGGGGCACAGGTCGCGCTGGTCGCCCCCGCCATCGGCGGCATCACGGCCGCGGACGGCTCGGCCGTGCTGGCCGATCAGGCTTTGTCCGGTGCCCCGTCGACACTGTTCGATGCGGTCGTGGTGGCACCCGGCCAGGACGGGGTTGCCGCGCTGCTGCGCGAGGCCGCGGCCATCGACTGGCTGCGCGACGCCTTCGGCCATCTCAAGGTGATCGGCCATGTGCCTGCCGCCAAGCCGCTGTTCGACAAGGCCGGCATCGACATGGACGCGGATGCGGGGACAATTTCGGTCGCGGGCAAGGGCGCCGCTGTCAAGGGCTTCCTCACCGTCGCCAGGCGTCAGCGCATCTGGGATCGCGAGCCCCTTCTGCGCACGCCGGGCTAATTCGGCAGGGGATGCCGGCTGAAGAACCGCCAGATCATCGCGGTCAGGTCGGGCTTGTCGGTATAGGGACCGATGGCCGATGCCGGGATCGGCGTCGGCCGCCCGCCCGGCCAGTGATGGCCGAGCCCGTCGGCCAGGTGGAATTCGACCTCGGCATTGCCGGCACAGCCGGTCCAGACCCGCGTGGTGATGCCCTGGTCGTAGTCGATCTTGTCGCTGGTGCAGCCGAAGCGGCCGGCCCAGCGGGTGGCGATTTCCTGCAGTGCCGGCTTCTGCAGGGTGACCTTGAACTGCGGGTAGGTAACCGCCCCGCCGCCGAGGGGGTTCAGCTTGTCGTCGGTGCCCCAGAACAGCATCAGCGGCCGGGGGCGCTTCGGCGTGTCGGAACCGGCGTAGCTGCCGTCAGCCGGCGCGGCGACGGCTGCTACCGGATAGGTGCTGTCGGCCAGGAAGCGCTGGGCCATCGCGGCGCCCGACGAAAAGCCGACGAGATAGATGCGCTGCGCATCGATCGGCGCGTGGCTGCGCACCTCTTCGATCGCCGCCTCGATGAAGCGGACGTCGTCGACGCCGTCCGCCGCCGGCCCCCCACGGCCCGAACCATCGTTGAAGGCGGCGCCCACCGCCTGCGGCGCCACCACGACCGCGCCGGCGGTCGCGCTGAGGCGATAGAGATTGGCGGCCGCCACCATCCCCTCGGGCGACGACCCGGTGCCATGCAAGGCGACGATCAGGGGCATCTTGCCGCCGGCGAAGACCGCATCAGGGACGTTGACGAAGATTCGGCGGGGACGGCCGTCTACGGTCATGTCGTAGTACTTCGACCCGAAGCCGTAGCCGTCGTGCGCCGCGGCCGGGGCCGCGGACAGCATGGCGGCGAGAAGCAGGGCGGCCGGACCTCTCATCTCAATGCTGCTCTACGATACGGCCCTCGACGACCGGGGCCACTTCCTTGCGGGCCTCGATATAGGCGATGACGGCATTGGCGAGCAGGGTGGCGCCGGAAGCATCGATCAGCACCTTGCCTTCCTTCAGCACGGTATAGCCGTCGCCGCCGACCTGCAGGAAGTCGGGCACGGCGACCTTGTAGGTCCGCCGCTCGTCGAGCGGGTTGCCCGCGATCGAGATCTCGGTGATGCGCTGGCCGCGCTCGCGCGTCAGGTCGTAGCTGAATCGGATGTTGGAGACCTGGGGGAAGCGGCCGGCCTTTTCCGCGACCTGCGAAACCCCGTTCTCCAGCGCGGCGCGGATCTGCGTACCGGTCAGCGACAGCAGCATGACGACATTGCCGAAGGGTAGTTCGGTGATCACGTCCTTGCGCGTCAGCTGCGTGCCCGGTTCGTAGAGCCGGTTGGCGCGGATGCCGCCGCCATTGGTGATTGCCGCGTCGGCATCGACCAGCGCGCGCATCGCATCGGTGATCAGGTTGCCGATCGCCGCTTCCTTGGCGCGTACGGTATCGCGCCGTGAATCGAGTTCGGTCTTCGTGACGCCGATGGCAATGGCCATCGACCGGTCCAACTCCGCGTTGTAGGCGGCGACCTTGGTCTCGATTGCGGGATCGGCGGCGACGCCGTCGGTTGCCGTCAGCCGCCAGGCCAGCGGGGTGGCGACGACCTTCTGGCCGTCCTTGGTGGCGACGCGCCGCAGATTGACGTCGACCGCGCCGAGCCAGTAGCCGTCGACACCGGCCTTGAAGACCAGCGTGCCGGATTCGAGATAGGTGATCGGGTCGTGGTCGTGACCGCCCAGGATCAGGTCGATGCCGCGGACCTGCCGGGCGACGCGCAGATCGTCGGCGATATCGAGATGAGTCAGCGCGACCACCATCTCGGCCCCGGCCTCGCGCAGCGCACGAACCTGTTCGCGCGCCACCTCGACCGGCGGGCGGAAGACGTAGTCGCGGGCGCCGAAGGTCAGCTTGGCGGCCTCGGGCGTCAGCAGGCCGAAGAAGCCGATCTTGTAGTCGCCGATCTGGCGCACGCCCGACGCGGCGAGGCCGGGCGCGATGGTCGCCGCGTCCTGGGTGAAGACGTTGGCGGCGATCCAGGGAAATTTCGAGGCGGCGAAGCGTTCGACAGCGATGCCCGCGCCGAAATCGTATTCGTGATTGCCCGGGACCGCGATATCGACGCCGACCGCGTTCATCAGGTCGACCATCTGCGCGCCCTTCAGCACGCCCGACAGCAGCGACGGCGACAAGAGGTCGCCGCCGAAGGTGGTGATCGACTGCGAAGCCTTCGCCCGCTCGGCCTTCAGCAGCGTCATCAGCGGCGCGAAACCGCCACGGCCCTCGCGCGGGCTGATCTCGTAGATGTCGTTGAAATGCAGGAAGGTGACGGTCTGGCCATCCGGCGGGGCGGCATTCAGCCGCCCCGACAGCGCCATGGCCGCGCCGAAGGCGGGCAGGGATCCGAGCAGGCTGCGGCGGCTCAAACGCAACATCGTCATTCCCCCCGGCGTGGCGGACCTGCCGCCTCGGTTCGTTCAGCGACGACCTGTCAGCGCGCCATCGCGTGATATTCGACGTTCGGCATCATGTCGATGGCCGCGGCCATGCGGTTCGACATGTTGAAGAACGAGGCGGTCGCCGCGATGTCCCAGATGTCGGCATCGGTCCAGCCGGCGTCGCGCAGGCCCTGGCGGTCGGCCTCGGTCATCTTGGCCGGCGTCTCGGTCAGCTTGGCGGCGAAGTCGAGCATCGCGCGCTGTTTCGGGGCCAGTTCGGCCGCGCGATAGTTCATCACCATCAGCTCGCCCAGCTTCGGGTCGCCCGACAGCTGGCGCACCGCGGCGCCATGCGCGGTCAGGCAGTAGTAGCAATGGTTGATCGAGGAGACGACGACGGCGATCAGTTCGCGCTCGAGCTTGGACAGGCCCGACTTGCCCAGCATCAGCTCGTTGTACATGGTCATGAAACCGCGCAGCTTCTCCTGGTCGAAGGAGTAGGCGAGCAGCACGTTCGGCACCATGCCAAGCTTCTCGTCGCACTTGGCGAAGTACTTCTGGATGTCGGCATCCAGCGCCGACCGGTCGGGCTGCGGCAGGTCGAGGGCGTGGATATGCTTGGGCTGGCTCATCGTTTCTCTCCCTTCAGGCGCTTCAGCCGCCAACCTGGCCGCGATGGCGCAGCAGGTGATCGGCCAGAACGCAGGCCATCATCGCCTCGCCGACCGGCACCGCACGGATGCCGACGCAGGGATCGTGACGCCCTTTTGTGACGATTTCGGTCTCGTGCCCTGCCGTGTCGATGGTCCGGCGCGGCTGCAGGATCGACGAGGTCGGCTTGACCGCGAAGCGCACGACGATGTCCTGGCCGGTCGAGATACCGCCGAGGATGCCGCCGGCATGGTTCGACAGGAAGCGCGGCCCGGCGTTGCTGCCGTCGCCGTTGCCCGCGCGCATCTCGTCGGCATTCTCCTCGCCGGTCAGGGCGGCGGAGGCAAAACCCTCGCCGATCTCGACACCCTTGACCGCGTTGATCGACATCATCGCCGCGGCGAGATCGGTATCGAGCTTGCCGTAGATCGGCGCGCCCAGCCCGGCCGGAATGCCCGAGGCCACGACTTCGATGACCGCGCCGACCGACGACCCGGCCTTGCGCACGCCGTCGAGATAGGCCTCCCACTCCGTCGCCGCGACCGGATCGGGGCACCAGAACGGGTTGTTCTCGATCTCGTCCCAGTCGAAGCGCGACCGGTCGATCCGGTGCGGCCCGACCTGCACCAGGGCGCCGCGGATCCGGACCTGGGGACCGATCGCGTCGGCCAGCACGACCCTGGCGATCGCCCCTGCCGCGACCCGGGTTGCGGTCTCGCGTGCCGACGAACGGCCACCGCCGCGATAGTCGCGGATGCCGTATTTGGCCCAGTAGGTGTAGTCGGCATGGCCCGGCCGGAACTTGACGGCGATGTCGCCGTAGTCCTTCGAGCGCTGGTCGACATTGTCGATATGCAGCGCCACCGGCGTGCCGGTGGTCAGCCCCTCGAAGGTCCCGGAGAGGATCCGGACCTGGTCGGGCTCGCGCCGCTGGGTGGTGAAGCGCGACTGGCCGGGACGCCGGCGGTCCAGCCAGTGCTGGATGCCGGCCTCGTCGATGGCGAGCCGGGGGGGCACGCCATCGACGACGCAACCGATCGCAGGTCCGTGGCTTTCGCCCCAGGTGGTGACGCGGAACAGCGTACCGAAGCTGTTCGCGCTCATGCCTTCGGCTTCAGCCCCTGCAGGAGTTCGGCGACCTGCTGGGAGGCGTCGACCGCGAGCATGCCGACGGCATGATAGCCCGAATCGACATGATGGATCTCGCCGGTGACGCCGGCACCGAGATCGGACAGCAGATAGAGGCCGGCCCCGCCGACATTCTCGATGGTGACGTTGCGGCGCAGCGGCGAATTCAGCTCGTTCCACTTCAGGATGTAGCGGAAATCGCCGATGCCCGAGGCGGCGAGCGTCTTGATCGGGCCGGCCGAGATCGCGTTGACACGGATGTTCTTCGGGCCGAGATCGACGGCCATGTAGCGGACCGACGCTTCCAGCGCCGCCTTGGCCACACCCATCACGTTGTAATGGGGCATGACGCGTTCGGCGCCGAGATAGGTGAGGGTGACGAGCGAGCCACCGTCGGTCATCAGCTTCTCGGCGCGCTGGGCGACAGCCGTGAACGAGAAGCATGAAATGTTCATCGACAGCGCGAAGTTGTCGTAGGTCGTGTCGACGTAGCGGCCCTTCAACTGGTCCTTGTCGGAATAGGCGATCGCATGCACGACGAAGTCGAGCCTGCCCCATTCCTTTTCCAGCGTCTCGAACACCCGGTCGATCGAGCCTGCGTCGGTCACATCGCAATCAAGCGTCAGCTTGGCGCCGATCTCGTTGGCCAGCGGGATCACCCGCTTGGCCAGCGCGTCGCCCTGATAGGTGAAGGCGAGCTCGGCCCCCTGCGCGGCGACGGCCTTGGCGATACCCCAAGCCAGCGACCGATCATTGGCGACACCCATGATCAGACCACGCTTGCCGGCCATCAACGATTGGGGATTGGACATGAAAACCTCGGAAGGAATACAGGCGAAAAAGTTTCGGCATCCTACACGAAAGCCCAAAAGGGGCAAACTTCCGGGCCTAGGCGGATGCCAGGGCGCGTCGCGCCGGCCTTCAGGGGCGGGAAATCGGGGCTTCCGCACTCCCGAATCGCGATGTGGAAGAGGAGCGTCCGACCGAATCGCCCGCGATCAGTGTCGCCGCCGCGCGGCCGGCGACAGCGGCATAGCCGGCGTCGCGGTGGATCAGGATCTCGGTGATCGCGCCGTCCAGCAGGATCATCACCTGCCGCGCGATCTCGGCCGGGCGATGCACCGTTTCGGCCAGCATCTCGGCGATCCAGGCTTCGAAGGCCTGCTTGTGCCGCGATGCGGCCTGCAATGCGGGGTGGCCCGGCGATCCCGCCAGTTCGGCGGCGACGCGCGCGAAGCTGCACCCCTTCCAGCGCGGATCGGCGGCGACCCGGCCGAGATTGGCAAAGATCCGCCCGATCCGGTCCGGGGCCGCCGCGACGTCGGCGACCAACGCCTGGTAGCGGCCCAGCGCCGGGCGTTCGGTGCCCTCGACATAGGCGGTGATCAGGTCGTCCTTCGACGCGAAATGCTGATAGAGGGTGCGCTTGGTGACGCCGGCCCGGGCGGCGATGCGGTCGACCCCGGTCGCCCGGATGCCCTCGCCGTAGAAAAGATCCTCGGCGGCGGTCAGGATACGCTGGCGGGTGACGGTGGCATCGCGTGGCATGGCGGTAAGTATACCGACTAGTGTGTATACTTCATCTTACCGATGGCGCAGTCTCGGGCCAAGAGAGTTTCGGAGGAAGCGATGTCCCAGTCCGCGTCCCGGGCGGCCCCGTTGGGCCGCAACGCGCTCGTCCTGCTGGTCTCGGCCGGCATCATCCTGTCGCTGTGCATGGGCCTGCGCCAGAGCCTCGGCCTGTTCCTGCGGCCGATGAACGTCGATATCGGCGTTTCCGCCTCGGCCTTCGGTTTCGCCATGGCGCTGCAGAACATCGTCTGGGGCATCAGCCAGCCGTTCGTCGGGGTGCTGGCCGACCGCTACGGCGCCAGGCCGGTCGTGTTCGTCTCGGCCGGCATCTATGTCGCCGGGCTCGCGGTCATGGCGCTCGGAGGTACCTGGGGCCTCGACATCGGCGGCGGCATCCTGATCGGTATCGGCGTTGCGGGCAGCGGCTTCGGCGTGCTGCTCGGCGCGGTCTCGCAGGCGGTGCCGCCGGCGCGGCGCAGCCAGACGGTCGGGCTGGTTTCCGGCGTCGGTTCGCTTGCCACCCTGGTGCTGGCCCCGCTGGGCCAGGCGCTGATCGACGGCTATGGCTGGCAGAACGCGCTGCTCGCCTTCGCTGCGATCTCGGCGCTGATGGCCCTATTCGCGTTCGGGATGGGCCGGCACGCGCCGCGGACCGCTGCCCAGGCGGCGGCCGACATGGTCCGTCCGGTCGGCGAGGCGTTGTCGGCGGCCGGCCGCCATCGCGGCTTCATCGCGATGGCGATCGCTTTCTTCGCCTGCGGCTTCCAGTTGATCTTCATCGTCATCCACCTGCCGACCTATCTGGCGCTGTGCGGCATTCCGCCGGCGGCCAGCGCGACCGCGCTGGGGCTGATCGGGCTGGGCAACGCGGTCGGCTCCTACGTGATCGGCATCCTGGGGGCGCGCTTCAGCCAGAAGAAGCTGCTGGCCCTGATCTACCTGCTGCGCACGATCACGATCGGCCTCTACCTGGCGCTGCCGATCTCGATCCCCTCGACGATGATCTTCGCCGCGACGATGGGTTTCCTGTGGCTCAGCGTGACGCCGCTGGTCTCCGGGTTGATCGGCCGGCTGTTCGGCCTGGGCAATTTCAACCTGCTCTACGGTGTGATGTTCTTCAGCCACCAGATCGGCTCGTTCGTCGGCGCCTGGGCCGGTGGCCTGGTCTACGACCTGACCGGCGTCTACGACATCGCCTGGGCGTCGATGATCGCCATCGGCCTGTCGGCCTTCGCGCTGCAGTGGTTCATGGACGACAGCCGTGCGGGCGACATGCCGGGGCTCAGCCCAGCGCCTGCTCGATAGCGCGGGTGACCTTGTCGGAATTCGGGTCCGTGACGGTCGAGAACCAGTCGACCAGCCGGCCGTCACGGGCGATCAGCAGCTTGTGGAAGTTCCAGCGCGGCACGCCGAGCGGGCCGGTCTGCTCGGCCGCCCATCTGTAGAGCGGCATGGCCTTGTCGCCCGAGACGACCTGCTTGGTCGTCATCGGGAAATCGATCCCGAAATTGGCGTCGCAGAATTCCTTGATCTTGTCTTCCGCCCCGGGTTCCTGGCCGCCGAAGTCGTTCGAGGGGATGCCGAGCACCACGAAGCCGCGGTCGCGATAGGTTTCCCACAGCTTCTCCAGCCCGGCATACTGCTTGGTGAAGCCGCAGAACGACGCGGTGTTGACCACCAGCACGACCTTGCCGGTTAGAATCGCGGGGTCGAGCGGCCCGCCCTCGATCGCCTCGAGTTTCTGATCGGCCCAGTTCACCGCCTTGCGCTCCTCACCCCGGGCAGGGCCCAGACCCACCAGGGTCAGCCCCGCCATCGTCATCAGCCACAACCGCCGCGTCAGCATCCCGCGCCTCCGTCTTCGTCCTCGTGATCCTACGCCTGACGGACCGCGCCGAGGAAGCGTTCGATGTCGCCCCGCAGACGCAGCGCCAGGTTCTCGAGCCCCGCCGCGGCATTCTGCACCGCGGCCGCGCCCTCGCCGGTTTCGGTTGCGGCCTGCGAGACCGCGCCGATCTGGGTCGATACCGCCATCGTCCCGTCGGCCGCCCGGGCGACATTGCGCGCGATCTCGCCGGTGGCCGATCCCTGCTGCTCCACCGCCGCGGCGATCGAGGTGGTGATCGTGTTGATCTCGGCGATCACCCCGCCGATCTGCCGCACCGCATCGGCCGATTGCGCTGTCGCCGACTGCATCTCGCCGATCTGGCCCGAGATTTCCTCGGTCGCCTTGGCGGTCTGATTGGCAAGGTTCTTGACCTCGCTGGCAACCACGGCAAAACCCTTGCCGGCCTCGCCGGCCCGTGCCGCCTCGATCGTCGCGTTCAGCGCCAGCAGGTTGGTCTGGCCGGCAATCGCGTTGATCAGACCGACGACATCGCCGATCCGCTGCGACGCCGTCAACAGCGTACGGATCATGCCGTCGGTCCGCTCGGCGTCGGCCCGGGCGGCCGCAGCCACCTTCGACGACTGGCCGACCTGCCGACCGATCTCGTTGATCGAAGCCGACAGTTCTTCGGCGGCCGCCGCGACGGTCTGGACATTGCCGGTCGCTTCGGCCGCGGTCGCGGCAACAATGCCGACGCGCTGGCCGGTGGCGGCTGCGGTCGCGACCATGACGCCGGCAGTCCGGCGCAGGCCATCGACCGCAGCGGTGACTTCCGCCAGGGCCGCCGCGACCTCGCGGTCGAAGCCTGCGATCAGCGCGCCGATACGCCCGGCCCTGGCCTCGCGTTCGGCCGCCTCGCGCCGCTCGCGCTCGATCGCCGCATCGGCGGCACGGCGTTCGCGCTCGGCTTCGGTCGCAGCCGCGGCTTCCTCGGCGATCCGGCGCTCCTCGGCCGCGGCGCGTGCCTGGTTTTCGGCCTCGACCTGCCGCTGGCGTTCACGCTCCTCACGCTCGACCGCGACCCGGCGCGCCGCCTCGGCTTCCTCGGCCAGCCGCGTGCGCTCCAGGGCATTCTCGCGGAACACCGCCAGCGACCGGGCCATCGCGCCGACTTCGTCGCGACGCGAGGTGGCGGGGATGTCGATGTCGGTACGGCCGGCCGACAGCCGGTCCATCGCGCCGCTGAGGGCAACCAGCGGACGGGTGATCGAGCGGCCGACGACAAGGGCAAGGCCCAGCGCAAGGATGAGGACGCCGATGCCCACACCAATGCCGATATTGCGGGCCTGGGCAAGCTGGGCGGCGAACGGGGTGCGATCGATGCCGAGGACATAGACCCCGAAGACCTGCCCCTGGTAGTCGCGGGCCGGGGCGGCGAGGAAGGCGAAGGGGCGACCGCCGACATCGCCTTCGGCGGTACTGCCGCCAGCCAGGCCGCGGGTCAGCAGGTCGGCAGGCAGGTTCGCGTCCTTGGCCAGGGTCGAGGCGAAGCGCACCGCTTCCTTGCCGGCCTCGCGGGTGTACAGGGCGGCGTCGACGCCGGTCGCCCGCTTGAAGCCGTCGAAGAATGACTGGTCCAGTGCCAGGCCGAATTCGAGCGAGCCGACCGCCTTGCCATCGAGCCTGACCGGAACCACGCCGCGAATCCCGAGGCCCTCGACACCGCTTTCCAGGCCGTGGATCGGCTTGCCGGTCCGGTTCACTTCGACCACCGTATGGCGGAAGCCCGAGAGGTCGTCGCCGAAGCGATCGGGCCGGTGCACCCGCAGGAACGATCTGGCGGGCGCGGTGTGGAACTGGAACTGGCGGACCCCGTGGCCGTCGCGCAAGGCAGCGAACCCGGGGGTCAGCATCCGGGCCAGTCCGTCACGGTCTCCCGCGGCAAATATCCGCATGATCTCGCGGTTTTCGGCGGTCGCCGCGGCGAGGCTGAGGGCCCGCCGCGCCTCGCCGGCCAGGGCCGTTTCAAGCCCGGCCTTGGCGGTGGTCAGTTCATTCTCGACCGCCTGGTCGACCAGCGCCCGCGACAGGATGACGCTGGCGGAAACGGTGGCGATGACGGCGAGCGCGATGCCCGCCGCACTGATCAACAGAATCTTGGCGGTGATACCCAGACGCGCAAGCACACCCATCGACGAACTCTCCCCAAAGCGTCGGACAGATGTACAGATGATAGTTGGGGATCTAATTGTCCGATATCAAAACTTTTTTGCACTGCATCATTCAACCTCCATGCCGGCCCTCGGATCCTCGTCGCCGCCGCTCCAGCCTTCGACGAATTTCTCCAGCGCGGCATCGGGCTGCGCGGGCAGCACGACCTTGAGCTTGACGTACTGATCGCCACGCTCGGCCGCTTCGCCGCGCTTGGTCACGCCACGGCCCTTGAGCCGCAGGGTCGTGCCGCTGTTGGCGCGGCGGGGTACGGTCAAGGCGACCGGACCGTCGATCGTCGGGACGGTGATCTTGCCGCCCAGCACCGCCTCGCGCAGGTTGACCGGCACTTCGACATGGATGTCGTCGCCCTTGCGGGTGAAGAAGGCGTGCGGCTCGATCGAGATCTCGATCAGCGCGTCGCCGCGCTGGCCGCCGCCGACGCCGGGATCGCCCTGGTTCTTCAGGCGGATCGACTGGCCCTCGACGATGCCGGCGGGAATCGAGATGTCGAGGGTGCGGCCGTCGCCCAGCGTCACCCGGCGCTTGGCCCCGCGCGCCGCATCGAGGAAGGCGACCGCCAGGTTGTACTTGCGATCGTTGCCGCGGCCGCCGCTGCGCGGGCCGCCGCCGCGATTGGCCCGGAAGAAGTCGGCGAAGATGTCGTCGTCGAAACCTTCCTGATCTTCGAAATGGAAACGCCGGCCGCCACCGCCGCCGGCACCGGCGCCGGGCCGGCTGCGCGGGCCGCCGGCGCCGAAGCCGAACGGTGCCCGTTCGTTGCCCTGGGCGTCGATCTCGCCGCGGTCGAACCGGCCGCGCTGCTTTTCGTCGCCGACGATGCCGTAGGCGGCGGATACTTCCTTGAAGCGCTCCGCGATCTTGGCGTCGCCCTGGTTGCGGTCGGGATGCAACTCCTTGGCGAGCTTGCGGTAGGCCTTCTTGATGTCGTCGTGGGTCGCGGTGCGCTTGACGCCGAGAATGTCGTAAGGGTCACGCATGGGAGGCGGGTATGCCAATCTGTGGTGGATAGAGGTTCCCTGTAATATAGGGAGGCGATCGCCAGATTGCTCGCCCTATCCTGTCACTGGACGGAAAGAAGCCGCGCGCTGCTCGGCCTCGGCCCGCTCGGCGGGCGTCAAGGGCGGGTTGAATTCGGCTTCCAGCGCGCCGCGGGCCTGGACGTCGCCGCGCTGGGCGGCCACCGTCCACCAGGTTGCCGCGGTGATCCGGTCGGCCGGGACGCCGTCGCCGCGGACGTAGAGCTTGCCGACCAGGTATTGCGCCCGGGTGTCGCCGGCCCGGGCCGGCCCCAGCCAGGACTCCAGCGCCTTGGCCATCTCGCCCCGATCGTAAGCGGCGCGGCCGGCGGCGACTGCCGGGCTGTCGCCGCTGGCGGCCGGCATCGGGTCGGCCGGCGCGGTGCTGGCCGCCTGTACGGGCGGGGGCGGCGGGGCCGTTGGCGTGGCCGGGCCGGTCAGCGACCGCCAGATGCTGGTGAAGATGTCGCCACCCGATTCCTGCTTGGGCGGCGCCGGCGCCGGCGCCGGCGCCGCTGATGGTGCCGTCACCGGCGCCTCGGCCGCCGTCGGCGTCTCCGGCGCAGGCGCCGGCGGCGAGTCGACGGCAGCAACCGTCGCCGGTGGTGGCGGTGCCGCCTGAACGGCTGGCGGCGCCGTCGGAACCGGAACCGCCGGGGCAGGAACGGACGGTGTCACCGGGGCGGCGACCGCCGCGGACTGGCGGTTCAACTGGGCCAGGCGATCGGCTGCTGCCGTGTTGCCCTTGGCGGCCGACGCTTCGTACCAGCGCAGGGCTGCCGCGGCATCGAGCGGCACGCCACGGCCGAGTTCGTAGAGCATCGCCAGGTTGAAGGCCGCGACGTCGTTGCCGGCATCGGCGGCGCGTGCCAGCCAGATCGCGGCCTCGCGGTCGGACTGGGTGACACCCTGGCCGGCAAGATAGAGGGCGGCGAGGTTGACCATCGCGCGATCGAAACCGCGCTCGGCCGCGCGCCGGTACCAGCGCGCCGCCTTCTCCGGGTCGGGCACGGTGCCGCGGCCCATGCGGTAGAGATGGCCGACGTTGCGCATCGCGGCGACGTCGCCGGCTTCGGCCAGCGGCAGCCATTCGCGCATCGCCAGGACGTAGTTGCCCGCGTCGTAGGCCGCGGTCCCGGCGGCGAAATCGGCCGCCGCCGGCCCTGCAGCAAGCATTAGGGAGAGTGCGAGCGCCCCGACGGCGAGGCTGCGGGTCCTGCGCACGCGGCGATCGTTCGTCAGTTCACGACCTGCCACGACCCGTCGGGCTGACGGCAGGCGGTGCCGTGCGCCTGCTCGGTCTTGCCGCCGACGATGATGGTCTGCTGGTATTCGCGGCAGTTCTGGCCGGCCGCGGTCTGGTAGGTCTTGGTCGGGGTGATCGTGCCGGAGTTGCCGCTGTCCGGATTGCGCCACGTCGAGGTCTGGCCGGTCTGGCTCGATTCGAGGGCTTTCTGGTTGGCCTGCTCCATCGCCGTCTTGTCGGCGCGGTCGAGCGACTTGCCGACCTCCGACCCGATGAAGGCGCCGAGCAGCGTGCCGGCGGCGACGCCGACGATCTGGCCGGTGCCCTTGCCGAACTGCGAGCCCAGCGCGGCGCCGCCGATGCCGCCGAGCACGGCGCCGCCGGTCTGCTTGTTCAGCTCGAACCCGCCGCCGTCACCCGAGCAGGCGGCAAGCCCGAAGGCCGAGATGAGGGCCAGGGCGGCGGTGGCGCGGCGGAAAGGGGCGGAAACGAGCATCTGGGGTCTCCCGTAAACGGCGAACATGGTGGCGGATTATGGGGCAATTCATCGCGGAGGCAAGGCGCGGCAACGGTCGACAAGCCGGCGCCCGCACCCCTATTAATAGCGCGTGCCCGCGTTGTTCCGTTCCATTACGCCAGAGTAGCGCCATGACCGATACGCCCGCCGATCCGATCGCCCAGTTCAAGGCCTGGCTTGCCGAGGCCGAGAAGTCCGAGCCGAACGACGCCAATGCGATGTCGCTGGCGACCGCCGATACCGACGGCATGCCGAACGTGCGCATGGTGCTGCTGAAGGGCGTGGATGAGCGCGGCTTCGTCTTCTATACCAACATGGAGAGCCGCAAGGGCGAGGAACTGACCCGGAATCCGCAGGCAGCGCTCGGTTTCCACTGGAAGACGCTGCGCCGAGCGGTGCGCATCCAGGGCCAGGTCGAGGCGGTTTCGGCGCAGGAATCGGACGATTATTTCCATTCGCGCCCGCGTGACAGCCAGATCGGCGCCTGGGCATCACAGCAGTCGCGGCCGCTGGAAAGCCGGTTCGCCCTGGAGAAGGCGGTCGCACTGTTTGCAGCCAAGCATGCGATCGGCACCGTGCCGCGCCCGGCCTACTGGGCGGGACGCCGGATCATCCCGCGCCGCATCGAATTCTGGGCCGACCGCCCGTTCCGCCTGCATGACCGCACCGTCTTCGTCCGCGACGGCGAGGGGTGGAGCACCGTGAAGCTCTATCCGTGAGCCCGCAGCCGTGACCGAGCGCGCCCGCATCGAACGGATGATGCGCTGGGCGACCTACGCCTCGGTTGCGGTCGCCTCGATCCTGATCCTGGCCAAGGCCGCGGTGTGGCTGCATATCCAGTCGACGGCGATGCTGGCCTCGCTGGTCGATTCGACGCTCGATGCCGCGGCGTCGGTTATCAACCTGCTGGCGCTGCGCCTGGCGCTGACCCCGGCCGACCGCGAGCACCGCTTCGGCCATGGCAAGGCCGAGGCGGTGGCCGGCCTTGCCCAGAGCGCCGTCATCGCCGGCTCGGCCCTGTTCCTGCTGCTCGAGGCCGGGCGGCGCATCGCCGATCCGCTGCCGGTCGGCGATGCGCGCGAGGGCGTCGCCGTCTCGCTGCTGGCGATCGTGCTGTCCGGCGGTCTCGTCCTCTACCAGCGTCACGTCGTCCGGCTGTCGGGGTCGCTGGTCGTCGCGGCCGACCGGTTGCACTATCTGTCCGACCTGCTGCTCAACGCGGCAGTGATCGTCGCCCTGGTCCTCGCCCATTATCTCGGCTGGACGCTCGCCGACCCGCTGTTCGGCCTGGGCGTCGCTCTCTATATTCTTTACGGCGCCTGGGGCATCGGCCGCCGTTCGCTCGACCATCTGATGGACCGCGAATTGTCCGACGAGGCGCGCGACCGGATCAAGGCGATCGCCGCCCGCCAGTACGGCGTGATCGACATCCACGACCTGCGCACCCGCGAATCCGGCATGCGCCAGTTCATCCAGTTCCACCTGACGATCGACCGTCATGCGCCGCTCAGCCAGGCTCATGCGATCGCACTGTCGGTCCATCGCGCGGTCCAGGACGCCTTTCCCGACGCCGACATCACCATCCACCAGGACCCGAGCGAGATATGACGGCCCCGGACGATCAGCGCGACGTCATCGCCTTCCTCTCCGATCCCGCGACCTGGGGGGCTGAGGTCGAGGTCATCGCCACCCATGGCAGCCAGGTGTTCCTGACCGGCAGCAAGGCCTTCAAGCTGAAGCGCGCGGTCAAGTTTCCCTACATGGATTTCTCGACGCCCGCCCGGCGCGAGGCGCTGGTGAAGGCCGAGGTCCGGTTGAACCGCCGCACCGCGCCTGAGCTCTATCGTGCCGCCATCCCGGTAACGCGCGAGGCCGACGGCCGCCTGGCCGTGGGCGGGCAGGGCGATCCCGTCGACTGGCTGGTCGAAATGGCGCGGTTCGAACAGGACCAGCAGCTTGACCGCCTGGCGCGGCGGGGCGAACTGACCGATGCGCTCGCCGACGAACTGGGCCGCGCCGTCGCGCATTTTCATGCCGGCGCCGCGCGCCGCCACGACATGGGCGGCGCCGACGAGGTCGAGCGGACCGTGCTGGTGAATTACGGCGAACTGCAGCGCCATGCCCGGGCGCTGGACCTGCTTGAACCGGTCAACGCGCTATGCGACGAGACCTATGCGGCGTTGGCAGCAGTGCGCCCGGCACTTGACCGTCGGCGCATCGACGGGTTCGTCCGCGTCGGCCATGGCGACCTGCATCTGGCAAACATCTGCCTCTACCAGGGGCGGCCGCTGCCGTTCGATGCCATCGAATTCTATGACCTGTTCACCGTCACCGACCAGCTCTACGACCTGGCCTTCCTGCTGATGGACGTGTTGCTGCACGACCTGCCGGTCCAGGCCAACCGCATCTTCAACGAATGGCTCGGCCAGTCGGGCGATTTCGGTGGTCTGGCGCTGATGCCGCTCTATCTCGCGCTGCGGTCAGCGATCCGCGCCCATGTCGGCGGCAGCATGGCCGAATCGGCCAGGGACGGCGTCATGCGCGAGAAGCACCTGACCGCGGCCCGCAACTACGTCCATCGGGCCCTCGAATTCCTCCGGCCGGCGGCCCCGCGCCTCGTGGCCGTCGGCGGCTTGTCGGGCACCGGCAAGTCGGTCCTGTCGCGCGCGCTGGCGGCCTATGTCGGCCGGGCGCCGGGGGCCGTGGTGCTGCGCTCGGACGTGATCCGCCGTGAACTCGCCGGGGCCGGCCCGACCGGCAAGCTCGGCCAGGAACACTACACCGCCGAGGCCAGCATCGCGGTCTATGCCGAAATGCGGGCGCGGGCGCGCATCTGCCTCGACGCGGGCCAGGCCGTGATCGCCGATGCCGTCCATGCCCGGCCGGACGAGCGCGCCGCGCTTGCCGACCTGGCGGCCGCGGCCGGCGTGCCGTTCACCGGTTTCTGGCTGGAAGCGCCGGTCGACGTGCTGACCCGCCGGCTGGATGCCCGGCGCGACGATGCATCGGATGCCGATGCCAAAGTGCTTCATCAGCAACTGGATTACGACCTCGGCGAGATCGGCTGGACCAGGCTGGTCTCGGGCGGCGATGCCGCCACCACACTCGCAGCGGCCCGGGCGGCGCTTTAGACCGCCAGCCGGTCGCGCGGCACCGCAAAGACGTTGGCGTCGCCCAGCAGCCAGGCGTGGAACATGCGGTTGAACAGCGGCGCGAAGTCGCGGTCGAGCACGTCCAGCCCGCCGGCATAGGCCCCGAACGCCGGCAGGACCAGCCGGATGCCGTCCGACACGAAACAGCGGCGGGTCAGCCGCTTGCCCTGCACCACGACCGACGCCTTGGGGTGGAAATGGCCGGAAACCTCGCCGGGCTGCCGCCCCTCGGCCGCTTGGTGGCGGAAGACCAGCCCGTCTTCGGCCAGTTCCTCGACGATCCTGCCGCCAAGCGTGGCGGGCGGGGCCGGATCGTGATTGCCGCAAAGCCAGACCCAGTCGGACTGGCCGGTCAGCCGGCGCAGGCGGTCGGCATCTTCGTCGGCCAGCCGTTCGGCGGCTGCCTGGTCGTGGAAACTGTCGCCCAGGCAGAGCCAGCGGGCAGGGCGATGCCGCCGCTGCAGTGCCTCCAGCCGCCCGATCGTCGCGCGCGTATCGTAGGGCGGCAGGAACTGGCGGCTGCGCGCGGCGTAGGCTGAACCTTTTTCGAGATGCAGGTCGGCCACGATCAGCGTGCGCGTCGCCGGCCACCACAATGCGCCCGTCGCATCGGGCATCAGGCGGACACCGTTCAGAAGCATGGGCGGGGGTTCATTGCTTGCGGGTGGCTGTTCGTATTTCGTTCAGGCCGCGACCCTAGCGAAAGCCGAGGATCAGATCAACCGCGTCGCTTCCGCAATGAGGTCTTCGGCCGCCTCGGCCAGCATGTCGTCGACATTGACGCCGGGCACGCTCTCGCGGCCGATATCGAGCAGGATCGGCACGGCCAGCGGTGAGACGCGGTCGAGGGGGTGATGCAGGATATGGCCGCGAATCCGGCGCAGCAGGTCGCCGAGGCGGGGCAGGTCGAGCAGGGTGGCCGCCGCGTCGCCCCAGGTGGCGCGCATCAGGATGTGGCCGGGCTCGTGCTGGCGCAGCACGTCGTAGATCAGGTCGGTCGAGAAGGTGACCTGACGCCCGGTCTTTTCCTCGCCTGGCCGCCGGCGGTCGATCAGCCCGGCGATGACCGCGACATTGCGGAAAGCGCGCTTCAGCAGGTTCGATTCGGCAAGCCAGGCTTCCAGGTCGTCGCCCAGCATGTCTTCGGCGAACAGGCCGTCGAGGTCGGGCACCGGCCGCAGGCTCCAGATGGCCAGCGCGTATTCGCCGGCGACAAAGCCGAGCGGGCGCAAGCCCGCGCGCTCCATCCGGCGGGTCAGCAGCATGCCGAGGGTCTGGTGGGCCAGGCGGCCCTCGAACGGATAGGCGACGAGGAACTGGCGCTTGCCGCGCGGGAAGGTCTCGACCAGCAGCTGGTCGGCCGCCGGCAGCACCGATCGCCAGGTCTGCAGCCGCAGCCACTCGCGAATCTGTTCGGGCAGGCGGCGGTGCAGCCGGTCGTCGGCCAGCATGCGCCGCACGCGTTCGGCCAGTTCGGTGGTCAGCGGGAACTTGCCGCCGGCATAGGAAGGCACCCGGGGATCGGCGCCGGGCGCACGCGCCACGATCACCGACAGATCGCGGATCCCCTCGAAGCGCCAGACCTCGCCGGCGAAGACGAAGGTGTCGCCGGGCACCAGCTGTTCGGCGAAGCCTTCCTCGATCTCGCCCAAGACCCGGCCGCGGCCCAGCCGGACTTTCAGCATCGGCGCCTCGACGATGGTGCCGATGTTCATCCGGTATTGCTGCGCGACCTTCGGATGCGCGGCGGTCAGCAGGCCTTCCGGCGTGCGCCGCAGCCGCTTGAACCGCTCATAGGCGCGCAGCGCGTAGCCGCCGTTCTCGACGAAGGCGAGCGCCTTGTCGAAATCCTCGCGCGGCAAGGCGCGATAGGGCGGGGCGCGGCGCACTTCGGCATAGATCGCCTCCGGTTCGATCGGGGCCGAGCAGGCCATGCCCAGCAGATGCTGGCACAGCACGTCGAGCGCGCCGGGCTTGGGGGATGAGGCGTCGAGCTGGCCTTCGGCGATCGCCTCGCGCGCGGCCAGGCATTCGAGCATCTCGAAGCGGTTCGACGGCACCAGCAGCGCGTGGCTCGGCTCGTCCAGCCGGTGGTTGGCGCGGCCGATGCGCTGCACGGTACGGGCGATGCCCTTGGGGGCGCCGATTTGCACGACGAGATCGACCTCGCCCCAGTCGATGCCGAGATCGAGGGTCGCGGTGCAGACCACCGCGCGCAGCGCATTCCGGCCCATCGCCGCCTCGACCTTGCGGCGCGCCTGCACGTCGAGCGAGCCGTGATGCAGGGCAATCGGCAGGTTGTCGTCGTTGAGCTTCCACAGTTCCTGGAAGATCAGCTCGGCCTGCATCCGGGTGTTGACGAAGACCAGCGCCGTGCGCGACTGGCGGATCGCCGCGTAGACTTCCGGCAGCGCATAGAGCGCGAGGTGGCCGGCCCAGGGCACCCGGGCGTCGGAGGCGAGGATCGTGACCTTGGGCTTGGCCCCGGCGCGACCGACGACCAGCGTCGAGCGGTCTTCCGGACCCAGCCAGGGCAGCAGGTCGCGCGGCTCGGCCACCGTCGCCGACAGCCCGATGGTCTGCAGATCCGGCCGCAAGGTCCGCAGCCGCTCGAGATCGAGGGCCAGCAGATCGCCGCGCTTCGAATTCGGAAACACGTGAAGCTCGTCGAGGATGACGAAGCCGAGATCGTCGAACAGCCGCGCCGCGTCCGGGTAGGACAGCATCAGCGCGAGCTGTTCGGGTGTGGTCAGCAGGATGTCCGGCGGTTTCAGCCGCTGGCGCTGGCGCTTGGCCGCCGAGGTGTCGCCGGTGCGCGTCTCGACCGAAATGTCGAGCTGCATTTCCGCGACCGGGGTTTCGAGGTTGCGGGCGATGTCGACCGCCAGCGCCTTCAGCGGCGAGATGTAGAGGGCGCGGGTACCCTGGCCGGGCCGGCGGATCAGATCGGCCAGGATCGGCAGGAAGCCGGCGAGCGTCTTGCCGCCGCCGGTCGGGGCGATCAGCAGCACCGAGCGGCCGTCGCCGGCCGCCTTGATGACAGCGCGCTGATGCGGATGCGGCGCCCAGCCGCGCTGGGCAAACCAGCTTTCGATCTGGTGCGGCAGCGGCTTTGCGCTAGACTCGGGGACGACGGATTTCACGGGGACGAGCATGCGCTGGCGCGGCGCCCTCCGCCATCTGGTAATCTTGGGTCTCGCCGGGGCCATGCCGGCCGTCGCCGCGACATCGCTGCAGACTCCCGAACAGATGGTGCGCGAACTGCGCATCGAGGAAGGCATCGCCGCCTATCGCGAAGGCGATTTCCGGCGCGCCGCCCGGCTGCTCAACCCTTCCGCCCGGCTCGGCGATCCCGGCGCCCGCTATTTCATCGGCGCGCTGCTCTGGCGCTCCGGCTATGAAAGTGCGGCGCGGCGCGTGATGTGCGACCTGGCGCAGGCGGGCGATGCCGCGGCCGGCAACGCCTGCGGCGTCGCCTGGCGCGACGGCTTCGGCGGCCCGGCCTCGGGCGAGGAAGCGCTGCGCTGGTTCGATCAGGCGGCCGGTCGGGGCGATGCGACCGCCGCCCTCAACCTGGCCAAGGCATTGCTGGCGACGGGCGGCGCCAGGGCGCAGGCCCGCGCGGTCATCCTGATCGATGGGGCGCTGGCCGAGCCCGAGGGCGCCTATCTGCGGGCGGCCCTGGCCGATCAGGGCATCGGCCCCCCGCTGGCCCCGGCCGCGGTGCTGCGCCTGTACGAGACCGCGGCCGCCGCAGGCCACCCGGAGGCCTGCAACGTGCTGGGCAATCGCTACGACCAGGGTGACGGCGTCATTGTCGATCCCGTCAGGGCGGCGGATTTCTATGCGCGGGCGGCCGCCGGCAACTCCGCTGCCGGCGCGTTCAACTACGCCGGTGCGCTGCTCTCCGGCCGGGGAATTGCCGCCGATCGCGGTGCCGCGATGTCATGGTTCCTGGTGGCAGGCCGGCTGGGCGAACGGCCGATGCAGGCCAGGGTGGCCGACCTGATCGCGGTGCTGGAACCGGCAATGTCCGCGGCCGAACGCAAGCGCGCTTTCGAAATGACCCAAGCCTGGCGGATCACCCGGCCGAATCCGAAGCTGCCGATCCCGGATTAGAACAGGATCAGCTGCGCATCCCTGAGCCGTGCGGTCGACAGGAAGCCGGTGGTCACGTCGCGGGCGGCGCCGAGTTCCAGCCGTCCGGAAACCAGGGTCCGGCGGCCGACGGGCAGCGCCTGTTCCCGAAGCGGGATGTAGGCGAGCAGGGCCTCGGCCGGCATTGCCTGGCCGCCGCAATGCGGGCACGAGGCGACGGGGCGGGCGGTGACGATGTGGAACGGGGCATTGCCCGAGACATGCGGGGCGACGAAGCCGTCGACGACGACCTCACGGCCGGCCAAGGCGCGGACCGGCGCAGCAAAATTGGTCGCCGCGAGGTCGGGCGGATCATAGAGCTGGTCGAGGCCGAGCTTGGCGGGCTGCGCCAGTGCCCTATGCGGGCACCCGGCAGCCAGCGCAGCCCCCAGCATCAGCAGGTCGCGGCGGCGCATCATCCGCCTATCGTAGCAGGCCGAGGGCCTGTCGTCAGTCGTCGCGGCGCGGTATGTCGCGCCGGGTGCCTGCGGGACCCTCGGGGCAGGGGACAAAGTCGACGCAGATCTGGCGCATGTCGCGGGCGTCCAGCGATTCCCCGGTATGGCCGCACTGCTTGGTGGGAACCGCCTCCGTCGTCACACAGTTCAGGTTGCAATCCCCGCAGACGCCGAAGGTCTTGAGCCCATGACGTGCCTGCAGATCGTGCAACAGCCGGGTCAGGCCGCGGACCATGGCCATTCCGACGTCCGGCGTAAGCAGCTCGGCCACCTGCTCGATATTGGCGATCGGGTCGCGGGCCAGCATGGCCTCGCCCTCGGCTGTCAGGCGCAGTTCGACCTGGCGGCGATCGGCGGCCGAGCGCGCGCGCTCCAGCAAGCCTTTCTGTTCCAGCGCGATCAGGGTCTGCGAGGCCGTGCCCTTGGTCGTGCCGATGAATTCGGCAAAGGCACCGGGCGAGCGGGAATAGCGATTGGCGCGCGAGACGAAGCGCAACGCTTCCCATTGTGCCGGGTTGAGTCCGTCGACGAACTGCAGTTCGCGCGCCAGTCGTGAGACGCGGTCCAGAAGCTCGGCGATCCTTTCGGCGTAGTGCGGCTGGTCACCCAGCCCATGCGTATCCATGTAGGAATTGTAGCGGGTCGCTATTTGCCTTGCAACCACCCCGGCGGCATTTTAGCATCGAGTCGCTATTATATCGAGCCGCTAGAAAATTGCATCGTCGTCCGGCGGCAGGAAAGGAGTGGAATACCTATGGCTACGAGCCTCAAGACCCATTCCGACAGCGACAATCGCCGCTTCGTCGCCCGGGCGATGAACGCACCGCTGCTTGAAGCCGATCATGAACAGTCGCTGGCGCTGGCCTGGCGCGATCATCGTGACGAACATGCGTTGCACGAACTGGTCACCTCCTACATGCGGCTGGTGATCGCGACAGCCTCGCGCTATCGCGGCTACGGGCTGCCCGTGGGCGACCTGGTGCAGGAAGGTTGCGTCGGTCTGATGCAGGCGGCGGCGCGGTTCGAGCCCGAGCGCCTGGTCCGCTTTTCGACCTATGCCAGCTGGTGGATCCGCTCGGCGATGCAGGAATACATCCTGCGCAACTGGTCGATCGTGCGTTCGGGCACCTCGGCGTCGCAGAAGGCGCTGTTCTTCAACCTGCGCTGGCTGCGCGCCAAGATCGAGCGGGACGGTCAGACCCAGCTGACATCGGGGGCGCGCGACCAGATCGCCCGCACGTTGAAGGTCCCGGCCAGCGAGGTCGACGCGATGGCGCTGCGCCTGTCGGCGCGCGACCAGTCGCTCAATGCCCCGATCGGCGACGAAGGCGGCGAGGAATGGGAGGACTTCCTGACCGATCCCGCCCCGACGCCGGAGGAGCAGGTGATGGACCGGCTGGACGGTACCGTCCGCGCCCGCTGGCTGACCGAATCGCTGACCGAACTGAGCCAGCGCGAGCAGCTGATCGTCCGTGAACGCATGCTGTCGGACGATCGGGCGACGCTCGAGGATCTCGGGGTGCGGCTCGGCATCACCAAGGAGCGGGTGCGCCAGATCGAGGCCAAGGCATTCCGCAAGCTGCAGGAATCGGTGTTGCGGAAAAGCCAGGACGGCGCCGTCGCGTAATCGGCTGGCCCTCGCTATGATCCGCGCCGTACTGCGCGAGTCGCGGATCAGAGAGGGGATTAGAGGGATGCGTGCAAAGAACCTGATGGCGGCCGTGGCCGCCGCCGCCGTGGTCGTGGCGCTTGCCGGACCGGCGCTGGCGCAGGCCAAGAAGACGCCGGCGGCACCGGCCAAGGCCGATGCGGTCGCCGCCGACCGCTACGTCGGCTATTACTATCCGAAGACCACCTCGTCGGAAACCTACGAGGCCCGCGCCGAGGTCGCCGAGAGTGCCTCGCGCGAGGCCCGGCTGGCTTTTCTGGCGGCGATGGCCCGTGGCCAGCTGCAGCAGCCCTACGCGCCGACCTATTCGGTCTTCGCCAAGGGCGATGACGCCGACCGGATGATCATCGTCGGGCTGGGCGACCAGACCTTCAAGAACATCTACCAGGCCCGCGCCCAGCTGGCGCTGATGACCAACGTCGCGCGCACGACCGACCTGTTCCAGCAGATGGCGGTCGATGACCTGTTCACCTATTTCGACCTGGCCAAGCTGCTCGGCTTCAAGTCGATCGTGATCAGCGACGGGATGAGCTTCACCCACCGGGTCACGCTCAAGTAAGCCCTCTGCCGCGTCAGGCGCGGTGCTTTGCCGGGTGGTCGCGCAGCAGGGATTGCCTGCCGCGGCGCCCGGTAACCGGCCACCGCACGGCCCGGCTTCTCCTTGACGATATGCCGGCACGGCCACCGGGGCGTCTTGCTTTTGCAGCGCAAAAAGATAGCCTTTCAACAATTGTATCGCGAGAGGCTTTCACACCATACCCCGGGGGGTTCGTGAACATGGTCGCTGCCGCTTTCACCCGTCGCCTGCTGCTGGCCCTTTCGGTCGCAGCCCCCGCCATCGCCGGCGCCCTGCCGGCCATGGCCCAGGACAAGATCGTTTTCGGTTCCAACTGGCGCGCGCAGGCCGAACACGGCGGCTATTACCAGGCCGTCGCCAAGGGCTTCTACAAAAAGCACAACCTGGACGTGGAAATTCGCCAGGGCGGGCCGCAGATCAATCATCTGCAACTCTTCGCCGCCGGCAAGATCGATTTCTACATGGGCAATTCGGACCTCGAGGCCTTCAACATGGTCAAGGCCGGCGTGCCGGCCAAGGTCGTCGCCGCGATCTTCCAGAAGGATCCGCAGGTGCTGATGGCCCATCCCGGCGTCGGCAACGACAAGATCGAGGATCTCAAGGGCAAGCCCATCCTGATCTCGTCGGATGCGGTGACCGGCTACTGGCAATTCCTGAAGGCGGCCTACGGCTTTTCCGACAGTCAGATCAAGCCCTACACCTTCAATCCCGGTCCGTTCCTCGCCGACAAGAATTCCGCCCAGCAGGGTTACGTCACCTCCGAGCCCTACGTGATCGAGAAGGAAGCGAAGTTCAAGCCTGTGGTCTTCCTGCTGGCCGACCACGGCTTCGACACCTATTCGACGACGATCGTGGCGATGAACAAGATGATCGCCGAAAAGCCCGACCTGGTGCAACGCTTCGTCAATGCGACGATCGAGGGCTGGTACGACTACCTGAACGGCGATCCCGCGCCGGGCAACGTCCTGATCAAGAAGGACAACCCGGACATGACCGACGACCAGATCGCCTATTCGATCAAGGCGATGAAGGAGTACGGCATCGCCATCTCGGGCGACGCCACCACCCAGGGCCTTGGCGCCATGACCGACGCCCGCTGGAAGTCGTTCTTCGACAAGTCGGTCAAAGTGGGCATGTTCCCGGCCGATTTCGACTTCAAGGCCGCCTACACCACCCAGTTCGTCAACAAGAAGCACGGCATGAACTGAAGGCGGCGGCATTGCACGGCCCCGCGCCGCTCGTCGCCTTCGGCGGCGTCGACAAGGTTTTCGCCAACGGCACGACCGCCCTGAAAGGGCTCGATCTCGCGATCGAGCCCGGTCAGTTCGTCAGCCTGCTCGGTCCGTCCGGCTGCGGCAAGAGCACGGCGCTGCGCCTGCTTGCCGGGTTGGGGCGTCCGACGTCCGGCCGGATCGACTGGCCCGGCACCTCGGGCCGGCCGCCCGAGATCGGTTTCGTGTTCCAGGAACCGACGCTGATGCCCTGGGCAACCGTGTTCGACAACGTGCGCCTGCCGCTGAAACTGAAGGGTGTGTCGAAGGGCCAGGCGCGCGGCGTGGTCGAAGCCGCGCTGGCCCGCGTCGGCCTCGCCGGCTTTGCCGGCGTCTACCCCCGCGAATTGTCCGGCGGCATGAAGATGCGGGTCTCGATCGCCCGCGCCCTGGTCACCAGCCCGTCGCTGATGCTGCTGGACGAACCATTTGCCGCGCTGGACGAGATCACCCGCTTCCGTCTCAACAACGACCTGCTGACGGTCTGGCAGGACAACCCGCTGACCGTCGTCTTCGTCACGCACAGCGTCTATGAATCGGTCTATCTGTCGAACCGGATCGTGGTGATGGCGGCCCGGCCGGGGCGCGTGGTCGCCGATATCGCGATCGATGCGCCCTATCCCCGCACCGAGGCGTTCCGCACCTCTGATCTCTACAACAGCCATTGCCGCGCGGTGTCCGCGGCGCTGCATCAGGCGATGGGCGGGGCGGCATGACCACGCGCGATCTCGACGACATCTCCGCCCTCGACCGTGCGCTGCCGGTGCTGCGCATCATCCTGCCGCTGGCGATCTTCGTCCTGGTGATCTGCGGCTGGGAATACGTGGTCCGTGCCAACGGCATTCCACCCTATATCTTGCCCGCACCGTCGGTCATCGCCCAGACGCTGGTCAGCGACTGGCCCTCGCTGTGGCCGAGCCTCGTGGTGACGCTGCGGCTGACCTTTCTGGCGCTGGCCGCGGCGGTGGTCGGCGGCGTCGGGCTGGCGCTGCTGTTCGCCCAGTCGCGGCTGATCGAGCTGTCGCTGTTTCCCTATGCGGTGATGCTGCAGGTGACGCCGGTCATCTCGATCGCCCCGCTGATCATCATCTACGTCGACAACACGACGGCCGCCCTGCTGATCTGCGCCTGGATCGTGGCATTCTTCCCGATCCTCGCCAACACGACGCTGGGGCTGAATTCTGCCGACCACAACCTGGTCAACCTGTTCCAGCTCTATGGGGCCAGCCGCTGGCAGATCCTGTGGAACCTGCGCCTGCCGGCGGCGATGCCGTATTTCCTGGGGGGCTTGCGTATCGCCGGCGGTCTCAGCCTGATCGGCGCCGTCGTCGCCGAGTTTGCCGCCGGGGCCGGCGGCACTGCAACCGGCCTGGCCTTCCGGATTCTCGAAGCCGGCTATCGCCTGCAGATTCCGCGGCTCTTTGCCGCGCTGATCCTGATCTCGGTCGCCGGCATCCTGATCTTCCTGTTGTTCAGCGCGATCAGCCATCTGGCCCTGCGCCACTGGCATGAGAGCGCGGTGAAGCGAGAGCAATGATGGCCGGCTGGTTCAACCTGCCGCCGGGCGGGCGCTTCCGCCTGGCCGACGCGACGGTCCCGGGATCGGTCGTGCGAGGGGCGCTGTTGCCTGCAGCCGGGCCCGACGGCCTGGTCCGGCTCGATATCGACATCGCCGACGGGCGCATCGCCGGCACCACCCCCGCGGGCACCACCGAGGGGCCGGTTGCGGTCGATCTGGCGGGGGCGATGGTGCTGCCGGCCTTCGTCGATGCCCATACCCATCTCGACAAGGCCTTTTCCGCCATCCGCGCCCCCAACCCCGACGGCAGTTTCGACGGGGCGCTGGCCACCAACACCGCCGATCACGCGCGCTGGCGGGCCGACGAACAGCGGGCACGGGCCGAATTCGCGCTGCGCTGCGCCGAGGCGCACGGCACCCGCGCCCTGCGCAGCTTCGTCGACACGACACCCGAGATCATGGAGATGTCCTGGCCCAATCTCGCCGAACTGCGCGACGACTGGGGCAGCCGGATCACCGTGCAACTCGCCGCCATCGCCCCGGCCCAGCATCTGGTCGGGCCGGACGGGCGACGCATCGCCCGCCTGGTTGCCGACCACGGCGGCATCCTCGGCAGCGTCGGGATGCGCTTTGCCGGCGAGACCGAGGCGGTGGTCGACCGTATCTTCGCGCTGGCCGCCGAGTTCGACCTGGACCTCGATTTCCACGCCGACGAGACGCTTGATCCCGCATCGTCCGAACTGGCGGCGATCGCCGGGGCGACGTTGCGCCACGTCTACGAGGGCCGCGTCACCTGCGGCCATTGCTGCGCCCTGACCCTGCAGGACGAAGCCGTCCAGGCCGCGACCATCGCGGCTGTTGCCGAAGCGGGCATCCACGTCGTCACCCTGCCGCCCACCAATCTCTACCTGCAGGATCGCCGGGCCGGCCGCACCCCGCGCTATCGCGGTCTGACCCTGATTCACGAGATGAAGGCGGCCGGCATCACGCTCGGCACCGGCAGCGACAACAGCCTCGATCCCTTCTACATCTTCGGCGACCTCGACATGCTCGCGGTGCTGACCGACGCGGTGCGGCTGGGGCATCTCGACCATCCGACCGGCGACTGGGTCGGCCTGGCCGGGCGCGGCCCGGCAGAGGCGATGGGCCTCTCCTGGCTCGGGCTGGTCGCCCCGGGCCTTGCGGCCGATCTGGTGCTTTGCCGCGCCCGCAACTTCCCCGAACTGTTCTCCCGCCCGCAGGCCGATCGTGTCGTGCTGCGCGACGGGCAGCGGCTCGACGCCATCCATCCCGACTATCGTGAACTCGATCCCTGGTTTGCCGCAGCGGAGGAACCCGCCCGATGACCTTCTTGCCCCGCGACCAGGTCGACTGGCCGGCGGTCGCCGCAGCCCTCGGCCCGCTGACGGTGATCGACGATCCGGCGATGGTTCGCCAGAAGAGCCGCGACTTCTTCTGGTATTCGCCGATCCTGAAGCGGCAGATGAATCATCTCAGCGGCGACCTGCTGGTCCTGCCGGCCAGCGAGGACGAGGTGCTCCATGCCGCCCGCGTCGCCCGGCAGTTCCGGGTGCCGCTGACGGTGCGCGGGGCAGGTACCGGCAATTACGGCCAGGCCATGCCGCTGCATGGCGGCATCGTGCTCGATGTCAGCCGGCTGGCGCAGATCGGCGCCGTCGAAAAGGGGGTGCTGACGGTCGGAGCCGGTGCCAAGCTGCGCGACATCGACGCCGCCTGCCGGCCGCTGGGCTGGGAATTGCGCATGCATCCCTCGACCAAGCGTACGGCCACTATCGGCGGTTTCATCGCCGGCGGGTCGGGCGGTATCGGCTCGGTGATGTGGGGCCAGCTGCGCGATCGCGGCAACCTGCTCGGCCTGCGCCTCGTCACTCTTGGTGACGAACCCGAGGTGCTCGTGCTGAGCGGCGACGACGTCCAGCTTGCCAATCATGCCTATGGCTGCACCGGCATCATCACCGAGCTGAAGATGCCGATGGCCCCGGCCTATGACTGGGTCGACGTGGTCGTGCTGTTCGACGACTTCGCCCGCTGCAACCGCTTTGCCCAGGCCATCGCCGACGCCGACGGCGTGGTCAAGAAGCTGGTGACGACGATCGACGCCGCCGCGACCGGCTATTTCCGCGGGTTGGCCGACCATCTGCCGGCCGGCAAGCATGCCGCGCTGCTGATGATCGCCGAACCGTTCCTCAGCGACTATGCGATGCTGGCCCGCGACTTCGGCGGCGTCGAAAGCTATCGCCTGGCCACGCCGGAGACCGAGGCGGGCGGCGTGCCGCTCTACGAATATACCTGGAACCACACGACGCTGCAGGCGCTGAAGGTCGACAAGGGCATCACCTATCTGCAGGCGCTGTTTCCCGCCGATGGCGGCCTCGACCTGGTCGAGGAGATGCGGTCGCGCTTCCCCGACGACTACATCATGCATTGTGAATTCCTGCGCGCCGGCGGGCGCGCGACCTGCGCGGCGCTGCCGCTGGTGCGCTACACGACCGACGAGCGGCTCTACGAGATCATCCGCGCGCACGAGGAACGCGGCATCCTGATCTTCGATCCGCACACCTTCATCCTGGAGGACGGCGGCATGAAGAAGGTCGATCAGGCGCAGGTCGATTTCCGTCGCCGCACCGATCCGCTGGGCCTGCTCAATCCCGGCAAGATGAAGGGTTGGGTTTCCTAGAACCGGCTGAACGCCGCCGTCACCTTGGCGAGGAAGGCCGCCCGTTCGGGCTGGCCGACATCGTCCATCCGGTAAAGGGCGTGCCAGTCGAAGCGGCAGTCGCGGGCCATCAGACGGCGGACGCCGCGGCCCAGCACCTTGCGCACGGGATCGCCGAGATAGAAGCGCACGAGCCACCAGGGCGAGCCGTAGGTGGTGACGACGGCAAAGCGGCGGATGTTCGACATCTTGTGGGGCTTGATCGGTTGGTCGGGCACCACGTCGAAGGTGACGCCGGGCAGCCAGACCCGGTCGAACCAGCCCTTGAGCATCGCCGGCATGCCGTACCACCAGGTCGGATAGACCAGCACCAGCCCCTCGGCCCAGTGCAACTGGTCGACATAGGCCTGGACTGGCGTCACGTTGATTGCCGGGTCGTGATAATCGAGCCGCTCGCGCCGGGTGAGGGCCGGGGAGAACCCCTCGGCATAGAGGTCGAGCAGGCGGACGTCGTGGCCGCCGCGGATCAGCGTCTCGACGATGGTGCGACGCAGGGCGGTGTTGAAGCTTTCCTCGACGGGATGGGCATGCACCACCAGAACCTTCATCGCCGCGCTTGCCTCATCCGATCGAACCCAGGGCAGGAAACCATTCCAGCAGCCAGAGGCCCAGCTGGCTGAACGTATTGGTGATGATCATGACGCCGGTCACGACCATCATCAACCCCGCAGCGATCTCGACCTTCTTCAGATGCCGGCGGAAGCGGGCGGCGAAGCGCAGGAACGGGCGCAGGGCGAGTGCTGCCAGCAGGAAGGGAATGCCGAGGCCCGCGGCATAGGTCGCGAGCAGGCTGACGCCATAGCCGAGGCTGTCCTGGGTCGCGGCCACCGTCAGGATGGTCGCCAGGATCGGGCCGATGCACGGCGTCCAGCCGAAGGCGAAGGCCAGGCCGACGACATAGGCGCCGAGCCAGTGGACCGGCCGCGCCTCGACCTGCATCCGTGCCTCGCGGTCGAGGAACGGGATGCGGAAGATGCCGATATAGTGGATGCCCAGCACGATGATCAGGGCGCCGGCGACCTTGCCGATGACGTCGATATGCTCGAACAGCAGCGCGTGAATTGCCGAAGCCGAGGCGCCGAGCGCCACGAACACGGTGGAGAAACCGAGCACGAAGGCCAGCGCGGCCAGCACCACGCGGCGCGTCGTGCCCTGGTCGCGCCCGTCCTGGGCGACGAGATCGTCGAGGCTGGCGCCTGCGATGAAACACAGATAGGACGGCACCAGCGGCAGGACGCAGGGGCTGAGGAAGCTGAGCAGGCCGCCGCCGGCGGCGGCGGCATAGGTGATGTCGACGGCCATGGCGCGGACCCTAGCCCAGACGGCCCCCGTGACGCTATCCCTCGTTCTGCGGCAAATGGGCCAGGGCGGCCACCTGCCCGAACCGTTCGACCAGCCGGGGCGACAGGGCGGTGGCGGCGAGCGGCACGACGGTCGGCGGCCGGTCGGCCGGGTCGATGGTCAGCCGGTAGTCGATCGTCACCATCGGTTCTTCGCCCGCCCGGTCGATGCCGATACGGACCTCGCAAAGTTCGGCCCCGACCCGGGCGAGCACGATCCGCTGATGGTCGGCCAGTTCGGCATGGCCAAGCATCGTGTGAACCAGGACCGGGGCCGCAGCCGGATCCTTCTTGTTCACCCGTTCGGCGATCTCGGCCAGCAACCCGGCTTCGCCCGCCACCAGCGGGATCAGCGCCAGCAGCGGCATCGCCGGGGCCGGCAACTGGCCGCGGCGGCCGAGGACGCGCCGGACCAGCCCCGCCGCCTGCGCGGCGCGGCCGAAACCGACGGCCGAGCCGGCCAGGCGCAGCGCGGTCAGCGGCGTGGTCGACCAGGGCAGCAGCGGCAGCGCGGCGTCGAGCGCCTCGATTGCCTCGGCCCGTCGCCCCAGCCGGGCGAGGATCGCGATATGCAGGGCTCGCGCCTCGACATCGTTGCCGTGGCGCTGGATGAGCTGGCGCGCCTGCCATTCCACCTGGCCGAGCGCGACCGCATCGTCGTCGGCCAGCGCGTCGAAGCGCTGGCGCAGATTTTCGACCCGATCGGCCGCATCGCTGGTCATGCCGCCTTCCTTCCAGGACCCCGAGGCCCCCATCATTGCCATGTCGCGCGGCGCCACCCAAGGGGCTTGCCGTCGGCGTGCCGATAACGCACTCTCCGCCAGAGGCAACGAGTTTTCGAGATCGGTAAGGGATCATGACCGCGGCAAAGTCCGGATCGGTCGGCCGGCTTTATACGGCGGCGGAGCTCGAAACGCTGTTCGAAGCCTTCGCGCGCCAGATTCGTGACGCCCGCCATGCCGGCGAGATCGCCGCCGAGCAGGTCCGGCACCTGTCGTTCCAGGGGTATGAGCGCTATCGCGAGGCGATGACCAATATCGCTGGTATCTCGACCGTCCTGCAGGACAAGCTGCCCTGGGTCGTCGATTCGGATGCCCATGCCGTCGAGGCGCGTTTCAACAAGCTGATGGCGCGCATGCTGGAAATGCGGGCCGAGGCCTCGGTCGAGATCTTCAACGGCCTGTCGGATGCCGGCACCCTGCCGATCGGTGGTCGCGAGGTCTTTCTGGTCGAACTGCACGAATTGTCGAAAGCCCTCGAAAGCCTGCGCGATCCCGATTTCGCGGCGCTGGTGTCGCCGGACGTACGCGACCAGATATCGACGGCGCATCATATACTTGGCGAAATCGTCGCCAATGCGCCAAGCCTTCTGGTGCTCGCCGCGCAGACGCACCGCAAAAGACGCAAGCCGTCTGTGAAATAGCTGTCGCGGCGGGGTGGCTTTGCTACAGTCGCGGCCATGACGCGACCGCCCGACTCCTCATCATCAGACCGTCCGATTGCGCGGTCGCCCGACGTGGCCGACGAGATCCGGACCACGACCTGCTACATGTGCGCCTGCCGCTGCGGTGTCCGCGTCCATCTCAAGGATGGACGCATCCGCTATATCGACGGCAACCCGGCCCATCCGGTGAACCGCGGCGTGATCTGCGGCAAGGGTGCTGCCGGCATCATGAAGCAGGAATCGCCGGCCAAGCTGGCCAAGCCCCTGCTGCGCACCGGCCCGCGCGGGTCGAACGAGTTTCGCGAAATCGAGTGGGACGAGGCGCTGGCCCTTGCCGCCGACTGGCTGGGACAGGTGCGGCGCACCGATCCGAAGCGCCTGGCCTTCTTCACCGGCCGCGACCAGTCCCAGGCGCTGACCGGCTGGTGGGCCGAACAGTTCGGCACGCCGAATTATGCCGCCCATGGCGGCTTCTGTTCGGTCAACATGGCGGCTGCCGGCCTCTATACGATCGGCGGCTCGTTCTGGGAGTTCGGCGAGGCCGATTTCGAGCGGACCAAGCTGTTCGTCATGTTCGGCGTGGCTGAGGATCACGGTTCCAACCCGATCAAGCTCGGCCTGGCCAGGCTCAAGGCTAATGGTGCGCGTTTCGTCTCGGTCAACCCGGTGCGGACCGGCTATTCGGCGATCGCCGACCAGTGGATCGGCCTGCGGCCCGGCACCGACGGGCTGTTCATCGGCGCACTGATCGGCGAATTGCTGCGGGCAGACCGGATCGATTTCGAGTTCCTGGCCCGTTACACCAACGCCCCCTGGCTGGTGATCGACGCGCCCGGCACGGCAGATCACGGGCTGTTCGCACGCAATGCCGAAGGGCGGCCCCTGCTGTGGGACGGGGTGCGCAACGAGGTGGTCGATGCCCATGTCGCCGGCACCAGCCCGCGCCTGGCCGGCGATGTCGTGCTGGATGACGGGCGGCGGGCCCGGCCGGCCTTCGCGCTGATGGCCGAACGCTTCCTGGCGTCCGAATACCTGCCCGAGGCCGCGGCTGCCGCCTGCGGCATCGCACCCGATGTCATCCGCGGCCTGGCGGCCGAGATGGCGCGGGTGGCGTTCGAGGAGACGATCACGCTGGACGTGCCCTGGACCGACTGGGCCGGGCGCCGCCACGACAAGATGGTCGGGCGGCCGGTCAGCTTCCATGCGATGCGCGGCATTTCGGCCCATTCGAACGGCTTTCACACCTGCCGGGCGCTGCACGTGCTGCAGATGGTGCTGGGCACCATCGATTGCCCCGGCGGTTTCCGCTACAAGCCGCCTTTCCCCAAGCCGGTGCCGCCGCCGCCGCGCCCTGGCGGCCGGGTCGGCGAGGTCCGGCCCGGCGAGAAGCTCGCCGGTGGCCCGCCGCTCGGTTTCGTCCAGGGGCCGGCCGACCTGCTGGTCGATGCGGCGGGGACGCCGCTGCGCATCGACAAGGCCTATTCGTGGGAGGCACCGATCGCGGCCCACGGCCTGATGCACCACGTGATCCGCAATGCCTGGGCCGCCGATCCCTATCCGATCGAGGTGCTGTTCCTGTTCATGGCCAACATGAGCTGGAATTCGGCGATGAACATCGGCGAAACGCTGCAGATGCTGACCGACCGCGATCCGGAAAGCGGCGAGTACCGGATACCGAAGATCATCTACGCCGATGCCTTCGCCTCCGAGATGGTCGCCTATGCCGATCTGGTCCTGCCCGACACCACCTATCTGGAACGCCACGATTCGATTTCGCTGCTCGACCGGCCGATCTCGGACCCGGACGGCCCGGCCGATTCGATCCGCCGGCCGGTGCTGCCGCTGGACCGCGACGTCCGGCCGTTCCAGACCGTGCTGCTCGACCTCGGCGTCCGCCTCGGGCTGCCGGGGCTGGTCAGGGACGACGGCTCGGCCCTCTATCCCGGCGGCTTTCCCGACTACATGGTCAACCACCAGCGCCGCCCCGGCATCGGCATGCTGGCCGGCTGGCGCGGCCCGAACGGCGACCAGCATGGCGTCGGCGCCCCCAACCCTGCGCAACTCGAGGCCTACATCGCCAATGGCTGCTTCTGGCACCAGAAGTTTCCCGAGAGCGCGCGGTTCTTCAAGCATGCCAACCGCGACTATCTCGAGATCGCCGCGCGCATGGGCTACATCGCCACGCCGGACCCGGTGATCATGCAGATCTATGCCGAACCGCTGCAGCGTTTCCGGCTGGCGGCCGAAGGGTTCGGGCCGGTCCAGCCGCCGGACGCCGAGCGCGAGCGCATCCGCCGTTTCTTCGATCCCTTGCCGATCTGGTATGCGCCGCTCGAGGGCGAGGCGCTGTCGCCGGACGACTATCCGATGGCTGCCATCACCCAGCGGCCGATGATCATGTATCACGCCTGGGATTCGCAGAATGCCTGGCAGCGCCAGATCCTCGGCGAGAACCGGCTCTATCTGGCCCGTTCGACCGGTGAGCGTCTGGGCATCGCCGAGGACGACTGGATCTGGGTCGAGAGCCACAAGGGCCGCATCAAGGGTCAGGTCCGGCTGATGGAAGGCTGCAACCCCGAGACGCTGTGGACCTGGAATGCGGTCGGCAAGCGGGCAGGGGCCTGGGGCCTCGATCCCGCCGCGCCCGAGGCCCGGCGCGGCGTGCTGCTCAATCACCTGATCTCGGACCTGCTGCCCGATGGCCGGCGCGGCAATTGCGACCCGGTCACCGGCCAGGCGGCGTGGTACGACCTGCGTGTCCGCATCCGCAGATGCGAGGCGGACGAAGCCGGCGTCTCGGCCCCGCAATATCCCGCCCTCAAGCCCTTGCCCCATGCCAAGCCGCGTCCCGGCATCCTGTCCTACGGTGCCTGGTTTCGCCGCCGGCGGGAGAACGCATGACCAGCCTGCCCTCCACCACGACCGGCGTCGCGCTCGGCCTCGCCATCGATCTCGACAGCTGCGTCGGCTGCCATGCCTGCGCGGTCGCCTGCAAGGAATGGAACTCGGGCGGCCATGCCGCGCCGCTGACCGATCTCGATCCCTACGGCGCGGCACCCAACGGCGTCTGGTTCAACCGCATCCATTCCTACGAGGCGGGCGAGGGCGGCGACGGCCTCACCGTGCATTTCCCCCGGTCCTGCCTGCATTGCGCGGAACCGGCCTGCGTCACGGTCTGCCCCACCGGTGCCTCGTACAAGCGCGGCGAGGACGGGATCGTGCTGGTCGATGAATCGATGTGCATCGGCTGCAAGCTGTGTTCGTGGGCCTGCCCCTACGGCGCGCGCGAGTTCGACCAGGCCGAGGGGGTGATGAAGAAATGCACCCTCTGCGTCGACCGCATCTACAACGAAAACCTGCCGGAGGCCGAGCGCATTCCCGCCTGCGTCTCGGTCTGCCCGACCAAGTCGCGGCATTTCGGCGATTTCAACGATCCGGACTCGTCGGTCTCGCGCCTGACTGCCGGCCGCGGAGGCTATGACCTGATGCCGGAAATGGGCTATCGGCCGACCAACAAGTACCTGCCGCCGCGCCGCCAGGCGCCGGTCGCAGGCGCGCTGCCGCCGGTCGAGGCGGAGCCCGCGCCGGCCTCCGGCTTCCTGCGCTGGCTCGACCGCATCCTGTCGCGCTGAGGGCCGGCATGCATCCCGCCTATTCGGTTATCCTGTTCACCACCGCCTCGGGCACCGGCTACGGCCTGCTGGCGTTCGCCGCGCTGTTCAGCCTGCTGGGCCGGCTGCCCGGCGACGCCTGGTTTCTCGGCGGCCTCGTCGCCCTGGCCCTGGCGTTGATCGCGGGCGGGCTGCTCAGCTCGACTTTCCATCTCGGCCGGCCCGAACGGGCCTGGCGTGCCTTCAGCCAGTGGCGCACGTCCTGGCTGTCGCGCGAAGGCGTGCTGGCCTGCCTGAGCTTTCCGGTCGCGCTGGGCTTCGCGGCCGGCCGGATCTTCGGCCTGGCGGGTACCGCCGGCCTCGCGGTTGCGACGATCGCGATCTCGATCGCGACGGTGGCGACCACGGCGATGATCTATGCGAGCCTGCGGCCGATCCGGCACTGGCATCATCCGCTGGTACCCCTCGGCTATGTGGTTTTTGCCGGCCAGGCCGGCGCGGCCTGGCTGCAGATGTGGCAGGCGCTGTGGGGCCGGGCGGACCCGATGGTCACGGCCGCGGCGGTCCTGCTGCCGGCGGTGGGGCTGATCGTCAAGCTGGCCTACTGGCGCGCGGTCGATACCGGCCGCGCCGCCTCGACGGCCGAGACCGCGACCGGGCTGGGGCGATTCGGGCGGGTGCGCCCGCTCGATCCCCCGCACACCTCGGCCAACTACCTGCTGAACGAAATGGGCTATCGCGTCGCGCGCAGGCACGCGGCGAAGCTGCGCGGCTACGCGCTTGCCCTGGCCTTCGTCGTGCCCTCGATGCTGTCGGCCGTGGCGCTCGTGGGCAGCCCCGGGCTGGCGGCGACGGCCGCGGTGGTGGCCGCGGCGGCAATGTCGCTCGGCCTTGTCGTTGAACGCTGGCTGTTCTTCGCCGAGGCGCGCCACAGCGTGACGCTCTACTACGACGCCCAGCCGGTGTGAGCGAGGAGACCGCCATGCAGCCGACCGTCACCGCGTTCTTCGACAAGGCGACCTCGACGGTCAGCTATCTCGTCGCCGATCCGGCGACCGGGCGGGCCGCGATCGTCGATGCCGTGCTCGACTACGACGAGGCGGCGGGCCGCACGGCGACGGGCTCGTTCGAGGCGATCGCCGCGGCGGTCGACGGTGCCGGGCTGGCCGTCGACTGGATCCTGGAGACCCATGTCCACGCCGATCACCTGAGCGCGGCGCAGGCCGCCAGGACGCGCTTCGGCGCGCCGGTGGTGATCGGGCAGCACGTCACCGCGGTCCAGCGGCATTTCGGCGCGGTGTTCGACGTCGAGCCCGGCTTCGTCGCCGACGGCCGGCAGTTCGACCGGCTGGTGGCCGACGGGGAGCAGCTGTCGCTCGGCCATATTCCGATCGTCGTGCTGCATGTGCCGGGCCATACGCCGGCCTGCGTCGCCTATCTGGTCGGCGACGCGCTGTTCGTCGGGGATGCGCTGTTCATGCCCGACTACGGCACGGCGCGCTGCGATTTTCCCGGCGGCGACGCCCGCATGCTCTATCGCTCGATCCGCCGCATGCTGGCCCTCGATCCCGCGACGCGCATGTTTGTCGGGCATGATTACGCGCCGGGCGGCCGCCCGCATGCCTGGGAGACGACGGTGGCCGCGCAGCGGGCATCGAACGTGCATGTCCACGACGGTGTGGCCGAGGATGATTTCGTGGCGATGCGCGAGGCGCGCGATGCCCGGCTGGCCCTGCCGCGCCTGATCCTGCCGTCGGTGCAGGTCAATATCCGTGCCGGCCACCTGCCGCCGCCGGCGGCCAACGGAACCGCCTATCTCAAGATTCCGCTGAACCGGCTCTGACCCGGCACGCCCTGAGGATGGTTGATCCACGGGGCTTGACCGCTTACACATGATCGGCAGACTTTCTTTGATCAGTAATGACTGCCGGTTGCGGGTACAGACATGGCCAAGATTACCATCGACGACATCACGCCGGGCCAGCGCTGGGAACAGCGGGGCAGCTTCACTTGGCGCGTGGTCAGGGTGATCGCCTTCCCGGGCGAGGATATGCGGCATGTGCAACTGGTGAACGAGCGCGATCCGTCGACCACCAAGACCGTCTCGGTCGACGCGCTGCTCGACAAGACCCTGTTCCGGCCGGTGGCCTGACCGGCTGAAGCGCGGCCAAGCGGGCCTTACCCCAGGCGGTGGGCACGCCCGAAACTCTTGACCGCGGGGGCCACCCCCGGGCCATCGACATAGTGAACGCCGCTTCGCTTGACCGCCAGGGCGGTCTCCGGCGTCGGTGCGGCCTCGAAGAAGACCCGCATCCGGCGCCGCCGGGCCTGGCCCACCAATGCGGCGATATCGGTCAGCTCCGCCTTGCCCAGCGCATTGAACCGCCCGCTGTCGAGCGTCAGCAGACCGATCTTTGATCCGGCCAGGCGGTCGAAATCCTGGAACCGCACCGGCACGCGCAAGGCGGCCGAGCGGAAGAACGGGGCCACCACCGACAGGATCTGGAACAGCCGCGACTGCGGCACGCCGGCCGGCATGTCCAGCAGATGGACGATCCCCCGCCGCTTCGACGTCGGCGGCAGCCGCTTCAGCGCCTGGACATAGCGATCGCGCAGCAGCTTGTTGGCCAGCGTCTCGTAATGGACGGGGATCAGCATCATCGCCTTCAGGTGCAGCATGCCGGTCGCCGTCAGGTCGCGGGCGGCGGTCTCGACGATCAGCCGGTCGAGATCGGCGACGATCTGGCCGAACTGGTCGGGCGTGGCGAACGCGACCTCATCGTCGACGCTGCCGTTGCCGACCAGCTCGATCCGGTAGGCCGAGACCATGCGCTTCTTCAGCTGCGCGATCGGCCAGTAGCGCGGCGCGGTGGTCGCCGCCATCTCCGCCGCCGCCGCTTCCGATTCGCGCTCGCGCCGGGCGACGGCGCGGTCCAGCGTGCGCGCCAGCGATTCGACCGAGGTGACCGCCGCCCCGTCGATGCCCGGATCGATCGGCACAGCGACCGAGGCGACGGAGATCTCGGCGCCGCCGGGCACCAGGTCGGCCAGGCGGTTCTCGATTTCCACCGCGATCGAGCGCGCGGTCGCCTCGGCTTCGGGTTTCAGCGCGTTGCCGAACAGCAGGATGACCCGGTCTTCGGAAACCCGCACGTAGAGATCGAGGTCGGTCAGGTGGCGCTCGACCGTCTGGTAGACGACCTGGTGGATATGCGGCCGCACCTCCGCCCAGCTTGCCCCCATGCGGGCATGGACCTGCTCCAGCCCCAGCACCTGCACCGAACCGGCAAACAGCGTGTCGCCGCCGAGCCGCGATCGCCTGACATAGCCCAGCACCTCGCGCCGGAACCCCTCAGGGTCGCGCGGATCGAGACGCTGCGGCGGGCGCTCGTTGGGCACCAGGGCGCCGGCCAGGCGCAGCCGGTTCATCTCGTCGGCCACCGACGACCGTTCGGTCGCGGTCATCGCCCCGTCGAGCATTTCGGCGAGTTCCGCCGCCTTTTCGCGATGCAGGCCGGGCGGATGCGCGGCGATCGCCCTGGCCAGCCAGACCCGGGCCTTGACCGGGTCGCGCGGCACGCCGGTGCCGAAGGCGTAGATCACGCCCAGCTTGTACTGGGCCGAGGCATGGCCCTGGGCGGCGGCCTGCTCGAACCAGTAGGCGGCCTTGCCCAGGTCGACGGCGACGCCCTGGCCCTTGGAATAGAGGGTGGCGAGACTTTTTTGCGCAACCATATGCCCGCGCTCGGCCAGCGGCTGCCACAGCTTGCGGGCGGCCTCGTACTGGCCCTGGTCGTAGGCGATCGCCCCCGCCCGGTAGTCCGACATTTCCATTCCCTATCGCGACAACTCTTTGTCTGTCGTGACAAAAGCATGAACTCAAGTGGTCAAGGGTTGGTTACCATCACAGAACACCGAAATATTTGGGCGCAATTCAGGCGGATTTTTAGCGATTTACGCCGGGGTTTGCCGATAAAGGGAACTGGAGTCCAGTTATGTTGCATGGCAACATAAGCTCATGAGTGAGCTTGTTACGGTGATCGCCCCGCCGGATCTCAAGGCGAAGATGCTGGCGGCCAGTGAACGGCGCAAGGCGCCCCGGGCCGTGCCGCTGGGCTCGGCCTTCGTCACCATCAACACCAGGCGCTATCGGATCGCCGACTGGAGCCGGCTCGGCCTGAAGTTCGGTCCGGTGGAGTCGGAGTTCGAGATCGGCATGGTCGTGCCGATCGACGTGGTGATCGACGACTACCGGGTGCAGCGCATCCAGTTCCACGGCTTCCTGACGGTGCTGCGCGTGGCGGGCGGCGAGGCGGCCGGGCGCTACAACTGCCGCGAAAGCATCGACGCGGCCCGGATCGACCACTACTTCCGGGTCGTGATCGGCCACTGACCAACGGCGATCGGGACGGAAATGGTGCCCCCAGCAGGATTTGAACCCGCGACCTACTGATTACAAATCAGTTGCTCTACCAGCTGAGCTATAGGGGCACGCCCGAGCTTCGGCGCGACTGTACGGGCGCCCTCAGGCCCTGGCAAGCTCGTAGAGCGCCACGGCCGCGGCGTTGGAAACGTTGAGGCTTTCGGCCTCGACCGCGATCGGCAGCCGGGCCAGGAAGTCGCAGCGCTCGGCGGTCAGCCGCCGCAGGCCCTCGCCCTCGGCGCCCAGCACCAGCACCGCCTTGTCGAGATCGGCCGCCACCGCCGCCAGCGTCTTCTCGGCAGCGGCATCCATGCCGATTCGCCAGTAGCCGAGGGCGGCGAGGTCGTCGAGGCAGCGGGCGAGGTTGGTCACCCGGCAGAGCGGCACGCGGTCGAGCGCGCCGGACGCGGCCTTGGCCAGCGCGCCGGTCGCCTCCGGCGCATGGCGTTCGGTCACCACCACCGCCCGGGCGCCGAAGGCGGACGCCGAGCGCAGAATCGCGCCGACATTGCGCGGATCGGTCACCCGGTCCAGCACCAGCACGACGTTGCGCCGGCCGGGCAGGGGGGCGGCGACATCCTGCAGGTCGGGCTCGTCCAGCGGGTCGGCCAGCAGGGCGAACCCCTGGTGGACGGCGTCTTCCGGCAGCAGGCGGTCGATCTGGGCGCGGTCGGCCGGCTCGGCCTTGGCCGCGACGTCAGGGGCCAGGGTGGCGCGCGCCTCCTCGGTGACGACGAGGCGCCGCCAGGTGCGGGCCGGATTCGCCAGTGCGGCTTCGACCGCGTGGCGGCCGTAAAGCCATACGGTGCCCCCCGGCGGGGTCGGCCGGCGCGGGGCGTCCGTACGGCCGCCGGAGGGGGAAAACCCTTTGTTGCCAAGGGGTTTGGGTGAATTGCCATTTCGCTTGCGTCGGACCATGCCCGTGCTTATAGTCCGCCGCCAATTCGGCAACAACCACGACGCGAAGGCCCCCGGGCCGCCGGGTCGTGGAAGGCGCCAAAAGACGTCAGCTTCGCGGTTGACATTCGACGGTAAATCTCGATAGTGCGCCACGCCGTTCGCGGCGACGGGGCCAAGAGATGGAAGGGTGCCCGAGTGGCTAAAGGGGACGGGCTGTAAACCCGTTGGCGTACGCCTACGTAGGTTCGAATCCTACCCCTTCCACCATCCCGTCGAAGCGAGGAGGCGACCCCCCGGTAGCAATATCGGGGGTCGGCGCCCCGGCAGCGGAGCAGCGGCTTCGGCGGGTGTAGCTCAATGGTAGAGCGCCAGCCTTCCAAGCTGGACACGTGGGTTCGATTCCCATCACCCGCTCCAAATCGACTGACGCGGCGACAGCCGCGACTAACGGCTGAAACCTGCGAGAGACCGTCACGGTCCGCGACCAGAGCGAGTTCTAGAGATGGCCAAAGAGAAATTTTCGCGCACGAAGCCGCATTGCAACATCGGGACGATTGGTCACGTTGACCATGGCAAGACGTCGCTGACGGCGGCGATCACGAAGGTTCTGGCGGAGACGGGCGGGGCGACGTTCACGGCGTACGACCAGATCGACAAGGCGCC
>JAFKFH010000036.1 GCA_017307375.1 Alphaproteobacteria bacterium | reverse complement strand
GAAGGATTCTATTCCGGGTCGGTCAACTTCCTGCCCTATATGGAAACGGCCAAGCCCGAGGTCCAGGAGTGGCTGAAGGCCTATAAGGAGAAGTTCAAGTCGGACATCAATGCCGGGTCGATGTACGGCTGGGCCGGTGCCGACCTGACGGTGATGGCGCTTGACCGTGCCGGCAAGAACGTCACGGTCGACGGCTTCATCAAGGCGATGGAGAGCATCACCGGCTATCGCGACATGTTCGGCGGCCCCACCGCCTCGTTCAGCGCGACCAACCACCAGGGCACGAAGGCGGCCTATCTCAATCAGGTCCGCAACGGCCGCTGGGAACCGGTGATGACCGAGCCGCTGATGAATTGATGGGTGACTGATGTGAAAGACGAGGCGGGGCGGCTGCATGCTTGCGGAGCCACCCCGCCGGGGATTGACGATTCCACTGCCTCTCGATGCCCGAGCGGGGGCTGCCTTAAAAAGTTGTCGTAAGGAAGATTAAATCGACTTCCATATAGTAATACCGCTAATTCTTACAAAACATTTCTTTCGCGATGGCCGATCCTGCGATGCAGGCCCTTTCTCAGTATGTCAGACTTTCGTCTAAGGGCAGGCTCGCGCCGAAAAGCATAGTTGCGGCCGGCCTCGATGGCACTGGCAGGATCGGCATGACACATACAAAGCATGAATCCGCACGGTATAAGCGCGCGGGGCAAAGACTGATGGTCTGGATGGCTGCGGTGATGATCGCGGTCACGCTTGTGACGGTCGGCTCGGCGAGGGCCACCCCACTCGACACCGTCAGGGCGACCGGCGTCGATCTCGGCACGGCGACCGCCTCCACCTCCGTCCAGGCGACGACGATCGACAGCGCCGGCAATGTCTATGCGACCGGCGCGTTCTCCAACACATCGCTGACGCTCGGCAACGATACCAGCAATTCGCCTGTCGTGCTGACCGGCGGGCCGGCATTCTTTGTCGTCAAGTACAACGCTGCCGGTCAGGTCGTCTGGGCATCCAAGTACACCTACTCCTATACGGGCGCCAATGTACCCGCGCCGGTCGGCATCGCGGTCGACGGCAGCGGCAACGCTTATGTCCTGGGCGGAATGACGACCGGGACCGGCGCCGTTACGGTGACCGTGCCGACCGCGACACCGACCACCCTGACCCTGTCGGGTTTCTACAACCCCTATCTCATCAAGCTCAACTCGACCGGGGGGTTCGCCTGGGCCAGCAGCTGGGGCGCGGCGAATGCCGGCGTCCAGCCCTTCGCCGTCGCGGTCAATGCCGCCGGCACCGACATCTACATGGCCGGCATGGCCTACAATGCCGACATTCCCGGCATCCTTGTCCGTACCGGCAACCAGAACGGCTTCGTGATGCGGATCGATTCGACGGGTACGTTCGTCGCCAGCAAGATGTTCGGCGGGGCAGGGGCGGCCGCGCAGATGAGCGCCCTGGCCGTCGACGCATCGGGCAATGTCTATGCCGCCGGTGATTTCTATGTCGCCGGCCTGACGGTGCCGCAGGCACTCACCCTCAGCGGGTCGCGCAACGCGCTGGTAGTCAAGTACGATTCCAGCTTTACCCAGCAATGGCTGCAGAACATGGGTAGCGGCGGCTCGTCGAACCTCGTCCCGGCCGCTATCGCCGCAGATGCAGCCAACGTCTATTTCTCAGGTGAGCTTTCGGCGTCGATCACGCTGAACGGCCTCAGCGCCAACACCAAGATCGGCACGACCGACGCCCTGATCGCGAAGCTCAGCGCCGCCGATGGTTCGTCGGTATGGGCCACCAATGCCGGCGGCACGGGTGCCACCCTGAATACCCTCTACGGTTTCGCCGTCGACAGTGCAGGCGTCGTCTATGCGTCGGGAGCGCTCAACCAGTCGACGACAACCCCGAGCCTGACCAAAATCGGCACCAAGGATGCGTTCGCCCTCAGGCTGTCCTCGGCCGGCGCGATCGTGGCAGCCGGAAATTTCGGCGGCACCGGCGCGACCGCCTCGATCGCGCGCTCGAGCGGCGTGTCGTCCGGCGGCACGTTCGTGATCGCCGGAACGAAGACGGCTGCTTTCACCACCCCCAGCCTGGCGCAGAGCGGCACCGTCGACGGGATGATCCTGCGGACCTATGTCGGCAGCACGGTGACCGTCACCAAGGCGGGGGCGGGCGGCGGCACCGTGACCTCGAATGCCGGCGGCCTCAACTGCGGCTCGACCTGCACCTCGGACGGGATTGCCAACGGCACCTCGGTCGCGCTGACCGCGACGGCCGACGGCACCTCGACCTTCAGCGGCTGGTCGGGGACGTGCAGCGGGTCGGCCAGCGTCTACACCTTCACCATCTCCGCCGACACGAGCTGCACCGCGACTTTCGCCGTCGCGCAGAACAACAGCGGCGGCAATACCCCGGCTCCGACGCCGGCGGTGACACCGCCCCCGTCCTTCGTGACCATCCCGCCAGCGGCCAGCGAAAATGCCGCGACGGTCGGCAGCGGCACCGGCAGCGTGTCCTTCGCGGCGAACTACGCCAACCCGTCGGCCCTGACCTTCACCGCTGCGCCGGCCGCCGGCGGCAGCCTGCCGAGCTGGATCAGTTTCGATCCCAACTCGGTCACGTTCAGCTACAACGTGCCGCTGCCGTCGGATCTGCCGATCCAGCCGCTGGCCGATACCCGGGTCGATGCGCGGGCAAACTGGTCCAACACGGTCTATCCGCTGTCGCTGCGGGTAGGGCAGATTCCGATCATGCTGGTCGCAACCGACCGCTCGACCGGCGTTGCCTACGCATCGACGATCCAGATGAGCTTCTATGCGCCGCGCAGCCCCGTGGCCATATCGGCGGTGTCGATGAGCCTCGATCGGGTCTATGGTGACCGCTCCTCTGCCCGTTCGGCCCTGTCCTATGACGGCGGCCAGATGGTGTTCGAGACGGCGGCGACCAACCTGTTCCCGGCGGCGTCGAGTACGTATGGCGATATCGTGCGCTATCATGCGCTGTCCGGATCGCGTGATCGCCTGAGCCAGACGGCGATCCCCGGCGGTGGCGTGGCCAACGCAGCCAATGGCATTTCTTCAAGCCCGGCCGTGTCGGCGAACGGTGCCTATGCCGCGTTCGCGTCGGATGCGGCAAGCGTCAGCAACACGCCCGCGGGCGGCAGGCGGCAGGTCTATCGCACGTCGCTGGCCTATCCCCGCATCCCGCTGAACCAGTCGGCGACGCCGGCTCCCGACATGGTCTCGGCGACGGCGGCAGGTATTGCCGGTAACGGGGCTTCCGACAATCCCAGCCTGTCGCAGGACGGCCGCTATGTCGCCTTCGACAGTGACGCGACCAACTTCGTCGCCGGGCTCGACGTCACCCGCCGGGTGTGGCGCAAGGATGTCACAACCGGCGAAATCCAGCTGGTCGCCATCGGGTCGAACCCGTCGATCTCGTGGGACGGCCGTTATGTCGCCTTCGAGGCGGCAGGTCAGGTCCAGGTCAAGGACATGACGACGGGCAGCCTGCGCATGATCGCCCAGGGCAGCGCGCCGCGGCTGTCGGCACGCGCCGACCGCATCGCTTTCGTTTCGGCTGCCAAGGTCATGCATGTCGATCTCGGCACCGGGACCGTCAGGACGGTGGGGTCGGGCGACCAGCCGGCGATGTCGGCCGACGGGCGTTTCGTCGCGTGGCGCGGGCAGGGTACCAACGGCTTCACCCAGATCTCGGTGCAGGATGTCGATCGGGGCGTCACCGCGCTGGTGACCCAGACGGCGGCCGGCGCCGGCGGCAATGGTGACAGCCTCTATCCGTCCGTGTCGGGCGACGGTGCCCAGGTGGCGTTCGTTTCGAACGCCCGCGATCTGGTCAATGGCACGCCGACCGGGACGCAGGCCTATCTTGCGGCCAATCCATTGCCCCTGCCGGAGAAGACCGGCTACTGGTATCTCGCCGCGGCCAATGGCGGGCAAGGCTGGCTGCTGGAGCGCTGGGGCAACCAGGCCTATGTCGGCGGTCTGGTCTATGACGCGGCGGGTCGCGCCAGCTGGGTCAGCGGCTATTGCCAGCTGTCTGGACTTGTCTGCAGCGGTACGCTGTCGGTCCGCACCGGGGGCGCCGCGTTCGGCGCGGCCACCGGCCCGGTGCCGGTAGCCGGCCAGACCGTCGGCTTGACCCTGACCACGTCGGCCGATGGCCGCAGCACCAGCTTGCAGATCGGCAACGCTGCGGCGCAGACATTGTCGATGTTTCCGATCGCGGGCACGGCGACCACCGGCTTCTCCGGCCTGCCGCAGGCAGGCTGGTGGATCGAGACCGGCTCGACCGGCGGCAATGGCTATTTCGTCGCCGTCGACACCCAGCCGCAGCCGGACGGCAGTGTCAAGCAGATGTCCTATGTCACGGTGCTGACCTTCGACGGTGCCGGGCGACCAGCCTGGTATGTCGCGCAAGCAGCCCTCGGGGCCGACCTCGGCTTTTCGGGCACGCTGCTCCAGTACGCCGGCGGTGCCCAGCTCGGTCAGGTGCAGGCCGGCACGGCTGGTTCCGCGCCGGTCGGGCCGTTGCGCATCACCTTTACCGGCAACGAGACCGGGCGGATCAACCTGCCGAACGGGCGAACCGCCGACATCAGCCGCTTCCGCTTCTGAGTCTTTCGGCACTATACGGAACCAGGGCGGCCCGTCATGCACGGGTCGCTTCTGTTCTCCCGAGTGTCCTGGGACCCGGTGCTCGTGGCCGGATGTTCGATTGCAGGATTATCTTCCTGCAATTGCCAGCCCGGTGGGGAGGCGGCAAATCCCATACTTTAGACGAATCGTCGGGCAGCTGATTGCGCCAGTCCGGAACTCTGTGGCGGATCATCGTTAGCGGTGGCAAACCACTGCGGGCCGGCTACACTCGTGGCCGGCCCCCGCGCGTCATGATTTCCGTTTCGCGCGGGACCAGGGGAAGGAAACGCGTCAACCGCGCCAGAGGCCGGTGACGCCAGCGCAAAGCGGGGAGGTTCAGTTTTATGCGTCAGGGTTTCGTTCTTGCCGGCACCGCATTGGCATTGCTCCTGTCGGCACCGGTCCAGGCCCAGTCGGTCCGGGGCATCACCGACAAGGAAATCATCATCGGGATGCACACCGACCTGTCGGGTCCGGCGTCGTTCTACGGCGTGTCGTCGCGCAACGCCGCGCAGATGCGCTACGACATCGTCAACGCGCAGGGCGGCATCCACGGCCGCAAGATCAAGTTCATCGTCGAGGATACCCAGTACCAGGTGCCGCGCGGTGTCGCGGCGGTCAACAAGCTGATCAATCGCGACAAGGTGTTTGCGATCGTCGGCGGGCTGGGTACCCCGATCATCAATGCCGCGTTCAAGGACCAGGAGGCGGCGAATGTGCCGAACCTGTTCCCGCTGACCGCCGCGCGCTCGATGTCCGAGCCGCTGCACCGGCTCAAGTTCTCCCTTGGCGCTTCCTATTACCAGCAGATCCGGCTGGCGACGAAATGGCTGGTCGAGAACAAGCAGCGCAAGGTGGTCTGCGCCCTGTACGAGGACACCGACTTCGGCCAGGAAATCCTCGAAGGCGTGCAGGACCAGGCCAAGGAAATGGGCATCAAGGTGGTCGAGACGGCCGGCGTCAAGCCGACCGACACCGACTTCACCGCCGCGGTCACCAAGCTGAAGAATGCGA
>JAFKFH010000006.1 GCA_017307375.1 Alphaproteobacteria bacterium | reverse complement strand
CTTTCTTGCCTCGCGAGGAATGGGCTTTAGCCCAGGGGAAGAAAGTCGAGCCGACGGCGTTGCGGCTCAGGCGATCGAGGCGCAGCCGGTCTTCGGCCAGATCAGGCCATCACGAGGCCAGGTGCGTCCGTGCTCTGAACAGCATCCTCGGGAGAAGACGTGGCTGATCTCGGTTGTCCTGCACAAGATGTCGGCGCGTTCAGGCGTAGAGAAAGAAGCCATAGCGTAGAAAAAGGCGGGATCGCTTGCCGCAGAAATACCGCGACGGAACGCTTCTGCCGAAGTTCATGTGGCGCCGGGGGATCGGTATGACGAGTCTCTGCGCTGCGAAGGGCCGCGGGTCCATTCTCGTTCTACCAACGACCTCACGAGGCCTCGATCGTGAACGAATGGTCGTCGATGTGAGGCGTGGCTCAGCCTTCGTGTGTCGCGGCCTTGAAAACCGGCTGTGGCTCATCCGTCGTTGAAACCCCGCCCGGCCGCAATGGAAGGGGTTCGGCAAGCACCGTCATGCGCGCCCATGCCGTGCCGCCGATGACGATGGCGCCGATCCAGGCGAAGCACTCGCGCCAGAGAAGCGATGGAACGCCGATCTGCGACAAGCCGAGCACGGCGTGGTAACCGGCGATCGCGGCGGGAATGGCGAAGGCGGCCGCAATGGCCGCGCGCAGGGGAATCGGCTTTACGAGTGCGAAGGCGATCTGGCCGACGCCGAGCGTCAGCGCTCCAACGACCAGCCCGACAAGGAGCGCGCCGAGCACGCCCGCGCCGCTGTGGAACGCGGCCATACCGGCGGTGAGGCCGACGAAGAAGGGCAGCGCGTAGACAGCGAGGTTGAAGATCAGCCAACAGAACAGGCCGATCCCAAAGATGCTGAGGATGAGTCCGATGACAAGCATGGCGGTGCCTCCGTGACAAAAAGAGATGTGACGGCTGCGCCTTCCACCACCACCACGGCGCGATCCAAAGTATAGTCGAAGACGGCTTGGAATGGGAGGGTAAACCCGTCCCAGCGGGCGCCGGCGGTGTCCGGACCGGGCCGAGCAGCCCTCTTGGATCACGCGGAGAGCCAATGGCGAGGCACGCAGAAAAGCTTGATTTCCCTGTGTCCCAGGTCCGGCGCTACCTGGAACCTGGGCCAATCGTGATGGTCTCGTCGGCACTCGATGACAGGCGCAACATCATGACGATGGGCTGGCATACGGTGATGGAATTCACGCCCTCCCTCGTCGGCTGCGTCATTGCCGGCGGGAATTACAGCTTCGAACTCATCCGAAAGAGCCGCGAATGCGTGATCAACCTGCCGACGACCTCGTTGACCGACGTCGTGGTCGGCGTCGGCAACACGAGCGGCGCGGATGTCGATAAGTTTGAGAAGTTCGGCCTGACAGCGCGAGCGGCGACGCATGTGAAGGCGCCGCTCATCGCGGAGTGCCACGCCAACTTCGAATGCCGTCTTGTCGACGATGCGCTGGTCGACAGGTACAACTTCTTCATCTTCGAAGTCGTGAAGGCGCATGTCGCCAAGTCGCCGAAGCATCCAGAGACGCTGCACTATACCGGCGACGGTGTGTTCATGGTCTCCGGCAAGATCGTCAGCCGGCGAAGGCTCTTCCGCCCGGAGTTGCTCGATAGCTGAGACGGCGAATGGCGACGCTCACGCGCCGCCCTCGCCATGCTTCCAGACCGGAATGCCGAGCTTCCTCGCCTTGTCGGCCAGGTTGTCCTGGATGCCGGTGCCCGGGAAGTGGAGGACGCCGATCGGCAGGATGGCGAGCATTGCGTCGTTCCGTTTGAACGGAGCTGCCTTCGCGTGCTTCGTCCAGTCGGGCTTGAAGGCGATCTGCGGCACCTTGCGGTTGCTCGCCCATTTGGAGGCGATGAGTTCGGCGCCCTTCGGCGAGCCGCCGTGCAGCAACACCATGTCGGGATGCTTGGCGTGGACTTTGTCGAGCCGATCCCAGATCAGGTGATGATCGTTGAAGTCGAGGCCGCCGGTGAGTGCGATCTTCGGTCCCGGCGGCAGCATCACCTCGGTTTCGGCCCGTCGCTTCGCAGCCAGGAAGTCGCGGCTGTCGATCATCGCGGCCGTGAGCGCTCGGTGGTTGACTAGCGATCCCGAGCGGGGACGCCAGGGTGAGCCGGTGTGGACCTCGAAATGTTCGGCGGCCTGGTCGCGAAAGAGCTCCATGCTGTTGCGGCGCTCGGTCAGCGTGATGCCCTCTGCCGTCAGCCGTTCGAGTTCGACGGATTTCACCTCCGAGCCGTTCTGTTCGCGCTGACTGCGCCGCTGCGCCTGCTCATTGTCGTCGAGCTCGCGCTCGATGCGGTCGACGGCGCGGTGGAAGAGATTGACGGTAGACCAGAGCAGGTCTTCGAGGTCGGGTTCGAGGCGCGTGTCGCTCAGGGTCGAGACGAGAGCGTCGATAATGTCGGCGACGGCTCCGGCCACGGCATTGCCTTCGGGAAGTGGCCTTGGGTCGGGTTCGTCCTGGAAGGGACGGTAGCCATAGAGCTGAAGCTCGTTGAGGACATGATCGGTCGGGGATGAGCTGTGCGGCGGTTCGAATTCGGTGTCGTCGTGGTCGGTCGTCATGGTGAGGTCCTTTGCCGGATCGGCCGCGCCCATCGCGGCCTTCGTGGCGATCACTGGACCGGGAGCGGAACGGGCCTGCACCGCGGCGCTCTTGCGCCGCGGCCGAAGCGCAGCGGAGGACCGAAGGGGGCCGGCTATTTTGTCTCGCGATGTAAAGGCGGCTCTGCCGCCGACGGAAAATAGCCGGTCCACGAGGTTGCCGGGCCGGGCCGCTTCTGGTCCGATCGCCCTCTAGAAGGCCAGGGCGCGGACTCTGTCCGGCTCTTGGGGCCTCGCCTCGACCGACAGCGACGACGCTCGAACCGCCGTGCTTCACCCCGTCTCGGCAGTCGCCATCAGCAGGAAACGGGCGACGTCCTGCGGGATGAGTTCGACCCGCAAGGCTGCCTGAAGTGCGTCGAGGCCGAACCCGCGGAGATCCTCGTTGAAGTCGCCACGCCTGGGCGACCAAGTGATCGCCTCGATACCGGCCGATTGGGCGCGCTCGGTCAGAGCCATCGCCGCCCCGTCGCCGGCCGCATCATTGTCGCGCGCGATATAGAGCCGGCGCAGAGTCGGCGGGAGCAAAAGAGCGGCGAGGTGGTTGGCCGAAAGAGCGGCGGCCATCGGCAGGGTTGGCAGCACGCAGCGCAACGACAGCATGGTCTCGATGCCTTCGCCGGCCGCGAGCACATCATTGGCCACACCGAAGCGCACGGCGTTACCGAGAAGGTCGCCCATCGCCCGTCGCGGCGTGTCGATCGGCGCCTTGCCGAGACGGACCGAATCGAAGCCATCGGGCTCGAGCCAGGTGCGATGCGCGCCGGTGATGCGTCCATCGAGATCGGTGACGCGCGCGATCATCGCGGGCCAGGTCTCGGTCGGCGAAGTGTCGTCGGGCCGATAGTAGCAACGCGGGTGGAATCGCAATGCGCCGTCTTCGTGCAAAGGCGTAATGCCGCGATTACGCAAATACGTCTCGACGAGAGTGTGCATCGGCGGCTGCGACATGGCGAACAATCGCCGTGCTGCCTCCGGCGAGCCGGTCGGTGCATTGGGTGTCCGGACGCGCGAACGATCGGACGCTGGTTCGGGATGAGGCAGGCTCAGGAAGCGGCGTGCTTCGTCAGCGACGTCGTGGAAGTCGATGAGGCCGCAGCTTTCGCGGATGACATCGAGCAGATCCCCATGCTCGCCGGTCGCGGCGTCGGTCCACTTGCCGGCCGGCCCTTTCGGCGACTCCTTCAAGCGGACGTACATCGACCGGCCCGGCGTGTTGCGGGCATCGCCGACGAGCCAGTAGCGGCCTTCGCGACGGCCGTTGGAGAGATAGTGACGGCAGACCGTCTCGGCGTCGCGCGCGAGACGGTGCGCCAGGTCGGAAGCGTCGCGCGGCATCACGCGGCCTCGCGCTCGCCGACGCGCTCGACCGGATAGCGATTGAGCACCTTCGCCAGCACCGCGATCCCACTCGCATCGGTTGGCACGAACATGCGCAGCTTCCAGGAGATGATCTCGTGGAAGAGGCCGTAAGCCTTCAGCCGGTCGCGCATCGTGTCGTTGAATCCGGACAGTTCGATGCGGTTCGCGCCCATCACGCGCACGCGGCGGAGCTGGAGGCCTTCGGCGAGATCGAGGACGGTCCGGCCGTCCATGAGAGCAACGAAGGCAGCGTCCGGCGTCAATGTCGGAGCGCCGGCCGCGAGGGCGGTCGCGACCCAGGCGGGCGAGACCTTGCGGCCGATGATGCGCTCGCCGGCATCGGTCTGAAGCCGATAGACGCGCGTCGACTCGTTCGGCAGCCGTTTCCAGATCGGCAGGAGCAAACCGGCGACGACGTGGATGGTGCTGTCGGTGAACGTGGGCACTTCGCCGAGTTCGGTCTGCCACGCCGCCGCGAAGCGTTCGCGGTCGGCTTCGGTCCAGTGGCTTTCCGCCATCACCTTCAGCGGCAGGCTGTGATGCTCCATCGGCCGGATCAGGCGGACGCGGCGCTCGATCTCGCCGTCGTCGAGCATAAGGCTCGGCGCCGGGACCTGGACGGCGGCGCGGCCCGAGCGCTCGTTGAAGAGCAGGACCGCGCGCGGATCGCAGAGACGATCGAGCGCCTCGTCCAGCGTCACGGGCTGGTTGCGGCGGCGTTCGGTGATGGTGAGCAGCCGGGTCTCGGCGCCGGTGGCGGGATGGCTGTAGATGACGCTTCGGTCGGCGACGACGAAGCTCTCGGCGCGCAACGTCTCCAGACCGGCGTCGTAAGTGCCGGATGCGATCGCGCCCTCGATGCGGGCGGTGAGCAATTGCTCGAACGCGGTGAACAACACGTTCTGCAACTCGATGGTCAGCGCCAGCATTCTGTTGAGGAAGGTCGTGATCGGCGGCAGCTCATCCTTGATGCCGTTGGCGTCCATCAGCTTCAGCCCGGTCGAGGCCTCGAAGGTCTGAAGCGAGCAGCCTTCGACCTTGCCGCGCACCAGCAGCATGTAGAGCTGGCGGAGCGCATCGCGGCCGTAGTGGCTTTCGAGATTGTCTTCGGGTCTGAATAACCCTTGGCCGCCGGTTTGGCGTTGACCACGTGTGATCGCGCCCAGGGTGTCGAGGCGGCGCGCGATGGTGGAGAGGAAGCGCTTCTCCGCCTTCACGTCGGTCGCGATCGGCCGGAAGAGCGGCGGCTGCGCCTGGTTGGTGCGGTTCGTTCGGCCGAGGCCCTGGATGGCGGCGTCCGCCTTCCATCCGGGCTCGAGCAGGTAATGGACGCGCAGCCTGCGATTCCGCGCCGACAGCTCGGCGTGATAACTCCGCCCGGTGCCGCCGGCGTCGCTGAAAACGAGAATGCGCTTGGCGTCGTCCATGAAGGCGGCGGTCTCGGCGAGGTTCGCCGATGCTGCGCGGTTCTCGACCATTAGGCGGTCGCCCTTGCGGATCACGCGGCGCGAGCGGCCGGTGACTTCGGCGACCATGTCGGTGCCGAAGCGCTGGACGATCTGGTCGAGCGCGCCGGGCACGGGCGGTAACGAGGCGAGCTTCTCGATCAGGCGGTCACGGCGCGCGACGGCCTCGCGGCTCTCGACCGGCTGGCCGTCGCGATAGACCGGCCGCGACGAGAGATTGCCTTCCGAGTCGGTGAACGGCTCATAGAGCTGCACCGGGAAGGAGTGGGCGAGGTAGTCGAGCACATATTCGCGCGGCGTGATGTCAACCTGGACGTCGCCCCAGTCCTCCGTTGGGATTTCGGCGAGGCGCCGTTCCATCAGCGCCTCGCCCGTCGAGACGATCTGGATGACGGCGGCGTGGCCGGCGTCGAGATCGCGCTCGATCGCGCCGATCAGCGACGGCGTTTTCATCGAGGTGAGAAGATGACCGAAGAAGCGTTGCTTGGCGCTTTCGAAGGCCGAGCGCGCGGCGGCCTTGGCCTGGGCGTTCAGCGTGCCGGTCTCGCCGGTGATGTTGGCCGCCTGCATCGCGGCGTCGAGATTGTTATGGATGATCGAGAACGCGCCGGCATAGGCGTCGTAAATGCGGATCTGTTCGGGTGTGAGCTGGTGCTCGATCAGCTCGTATTCGACGCCCTCATAGGAGAGCGAACGCGCCGCATAGAGCCCGAGCGCCTTGAGATCGCGCGCCAGCACTTCCATCGCCGCGACGCCGCCATCCTCGATCGCCTCGACGAATTCGGCGCGCGTGGCGAACGGAAAGTCCTCGCCGCCCCAGAGCCCGAGGCGCTGGGCATAGGCCAGATTGTGGACCGTCGTGGCGCCGGTCGCCGAGACATAGACGACGCGGGCGTTCGGTAGGGCGTGCTGAAGACGCAAGCCCGCGCGTCCCTGTTGCGACGGCGCCTGGTCGCCGCGCTCGCCCTTGCCGCCGACGGCGTTCTGCATCGCATGGCTCTCGTCGAAAATGATCACTCCGTCGAAATCGGAGCCCAACCATTCGACGATCTGGCGGACGCGCGAAAGCTTCTCGCCGCGATCATCGGTGCGCAGCGTGGCATAGGTCGTAAATAGGATGCCTTCCGCGAGGCGGATGGGCGTGCCCTGGCGGAAGCGCGAGAGCGGCGTGACTAGCAGCCGCTCCATGCCGAGCGCCGACCAGTCGCGCTGTGCGTCCTCGATCAGCTTGTCGGATTTGCTGATCCACAAAGCACGGCGGCGGCCCTTCAGCCAGTGGTCGAGCAGGATGCCCGCGACCTGGCGGCCCTTGCCCGCGCCGGTGCCGTCGCCGAGGAACCAGCCGCGACGGAAGCGTACGGCGTTCTCGGCGTCGTCGCGCGCGGCGGTGACGAGGTCGAAGGTCTCGTCGACGTTCCATGCGCCTGCCAGGAAGTCCGAATGCGCTTCGCCGGCATAAATGACGCTTTCGAGCTGTGCATCGGACAGCAGGCCATCGCCGACAAGAGTTGTGGGGAGATGCGGGCGGTAAGAGGGCTTTGGCGGCGCGACCGACGCCATCGCCGCCGATTGCACCAGCTTGGTCGGATGGGCCTGCGAGCCGGGAATACGGATCGACTGCAATCCGTATTCTTCATAAAGCGCATCCGTGAGACGGACGCCCTCGGGCGGTGTCCATTCCACGGTCTCGTAGGAAAGCTCGACGCCCTCGGGCTCGGCAATCACCGCTGCCTGCTGCCTCGTGGCAGCGCGCGCGAGATAGCCGCGAACGGTTCGAGGCGTTGCGACACCGCCGGCGGTCGGCGTGGCGAGCAATCCGGCAACCGGGCGACGCGGCGGGACACGCTCGGCGATCCAGCCGAGTAGCGTGGCGGCGTCCGGCGCGATCCCAGCGGACGCCGGAAACTGCGCCGGATCGGACGCGGGCGCCTTGTCGATCACGGTGAGGCGCGTCTCGATGGTCGTGCCGTGCTTGGCATAGACCGATCCGTCGATCGCCGCGGTGAAGACGACGGTGCCGCGCTCCTGGAGGCGCTCGAAGGCATCGCGCCAGGATGGTGTCTCGGGGCCGAAGTTCGCGCCGGTGATCGCGACCAGCCGGCCGCCGTCGGCGAGACGCGCCAGCGCCGAAGCGACATGGCGGTAGGCGGTAGGCGGCATCCGTCATCCGGCCGCTGACGTTCGCCATCGCCGAGAACGGTGGATTCATCAGTACGGCGGTCGGCGTGATGGCGGGATCGAGGTGATCATCGATCTGCGCCGCATCGAAGCGCGTCACGCAAAAGTTGGGGAAGAGATGCGTGAGCAGATCGGCCCGGGTCTCGGCCAGCTCATTGAGGACGAGCGCGCCGCCGGCGATCTCGGCCAGGATCGCGAGGAGGCCGGTGCCGGCGGACGGCTCCAGGACGCGATCGCCGGGCGCGATGCCGGCGGCGCGGAGCGCGGCGAGGCCGAGCGGGATCGGTGTCGAGAACTGCTGAAGCGCCTGGCTCTCCTCGGACCGCCGTGTATGGGTGGGAAGAAGGCTCGCGACCTTTGCGAGCTGCGGCAGCGCCGCAGCCACAGAGCCGGCCTTGCGGAAAAGCGGCTTGCCGTATCGACGGAGAAACAGAACCGTGGCCGCTTCGCAGGCGTCGTAGCCTGTCTTCCAGTCCCACGCGCCGGACGTGTCGGAGCCGCCGAAGGCTTGCTCCATTGCCGTGCGCAGGATGACGGCTTCGACGCGCCGCCCTTGCTCGATGTGGGGAAGAAGAAGCCGCGCGGCCTCGGCGAGGCGTGGCGCGGGAGCATCCGTGCGGGCGCACGGGATCGACGCGGCTGCTGGTGCGGCCGCAGAGGCAGAAGGATGCGACATGAGAAGAGACCTCGGGAGAGCGGGACACGGGCGAGCCGGCCGGCGCTCTCTCTGAACCGCACCGGCTCAAACCCGTCCCGGCCAAACTCTCCCTCTCGTCACGCGGCTGCCTTCACGGCACGCCCGTATGACGCTTGATGAGAACCTTGCGGATTGCCGATCGCCTCCTGAGCCCGCTGCGGTGATTCGGCGATGGATGCGGCTTACGTCAGCCTTCAAAGGGCAGCGCAATGCATGAAGGCCTGACGCCTAACTGGCGCCTAAATGGGTGCGTTGCCCGCCCTTTTTGCCATGCGGCAGCGTACTGCGGTTGTGTTGCTTTTGCAGCCCATACCGGGTCATCCCCTTCGGCTTACAAATCGAAAGAACTACGGGCACGAACAGCACGAGCATGCCAGCTATCGCGTGGACGACAAGCTGGACTCCCACAATATGGATCTGGTCTTGGTGTAATGTCGTTTCAGTGGCCAACCGCGCAGCATCATCAATCAATGGAAGCTTCAGCAGCAGGATGATGGTCGCGAACGCGGTAAGAAGGAGCTTGAAAAGCACCCAATAGTGTTTGAACAATCCCCACGAGGTGCCGACCGATTGGATGACGCCGGTCACAAGAGCGCCAAATGCAAACGGTATGACGAGATCGTCAGCTATCAGCTTCATCGCCGGATAGACGACACGAACCGTTAGGTCGTCGCCGCGGACAATGCCCGATAGGGCTAGAGCGGCGAATGCCGCGATTGTGCCAAGCAACCCGACTGACAATGTAACATGCACCGTGAGCGCCAACTTGCGCAGACCAGGTGACATCATCATCGCGACGCCGGCGGTATGTGCCCGATCATGTCGGCGATTGAGTGACCGAGTAGCCACATCACGACCAGATGCAGGACAAATAATAGCAGCAGCACGACGATGGTGAACTTGAATCGCTTCACCCAACGGGGTGGGTCGTGGATTGGCGGATCGGACATTTGGGTTGCCGCTGAAATCGTGGACACGGAGCCCAGAACAAGACACACTGTCCGGAATCACGTCAATGCACGGGTCGGCTCCAGCGTCCTTAACCGCACAAATCGGATGATATGACCGGGAATAGTGGTCGAGAATGGCAGGAAAAACGATAGACCGTCGCGTCAGTCGCACGCGGACGACCCTGCAACAGGCCCTCATAACGCTCATCATGAAGAAGCGTTATGAAACGATAACGGTCGAAGACATCTGCGACGTTGCCAATGTAGGCCGATCGACCTTCTATGCACACTATACCAGCAAGGATGATCTTAAGCGGCGCGGGCTGGAAGAAGCATTGCACGGCCTTCTGGAAGAACATGGACGCACACGACTCGCATCGCCAGGAAAGACAATGTTCAGCTTCAGTCTCCCCATGTTCCAACACGCGAAAGATCACTTAGCGCTCTACAGAGCACTCGCCGGCGGGCGTGGTGGCGCTTTCAGTCTCCAGCACATCGAGGAACTACTGACGAGTGTGGTACGGGATGAGCTTGTTTCATGGCGCAGAGGGAAGCCCAGCGGACCCATGCCCCTTGAAGCTGCGGTGCAATTTGTCGTGGGTGGGTATATGGCGTTGTTGACTTGGTGGCTCGACAAAGGAGCCAAAATCTCACCGCAAGAATTTGACGCCCTATTTCAGCAATTTGCCACCAAAGGCGTCTTAGAAATAGCGTAACTCAGGTCGTTGCTCGCTAGTTTGCCTACGTCGGGATTGAAGGGGCTGCGGCGTAGACGTAGTTCTCATTGGTTTTTCGTGGTTCAACCGGCGATGCGGGAACGGCTTGACCGACGGGCCGCCGCGTCCAGACAGGTCGCGGCGCGAGGGTGTCAGGAGGCCTGCTCGTCCGGCAGGGTTGAAGCCGGCGGCACATAGGCGTCGTAGGGATTGCCGTCAGCCAGGTGGCCGAACGGCGTGAATAGGAAATCCGGGCCATCGCGCCCGACGGCGCAGATGACGTAGCGGGTCTCGCCGGTCGCTGCGTCGGCGCATTCCATGAGGGCGAGGTTGCCGTCGGCCGCGGCGCGGAGCAGCGTCTGAAAGTTGGCGGTCGCGTGATCGGGAATGCTCATCGCCCGCTTCGCTTTCCTCGGGCGGATGACAGAGTTCGCGCCAGCCAGCCGCTTGTAGAGGTCCAAGCGATCGTCTCGCGGGTGGCGAGATCGAGAACATGAGCGCCGCCACCGAAGGCGTCGATGCGTGGCCGCGAGCATGTGTTGGCCCATTGAAAGCCCCAGCGGCCCTTAAGGTCGAAGGCTTCCGCACACCGAAGGACAAACGTGATGACTGTTTGCGGATCGCCGGTCACGTCATCACGGATCCAGAGCACGGCACCACCGTGCTCCGGCTGGATGGAGATGAGAAAAGCGTCCGCAGGTGGATCCTCCTGCGCGTTCTCCTGCATCAGCGCATTGTAGAGATCGAGGGCGCGCGCTGCGTTGTCGGGTGTGCCGACATCGAGCACGCATGAGAAGTGCGTGAAGAAATCAGCCATGATGGCCTCCTGAAACGACGAAGCCCGGCGCGAAGGCCGGGCTTCCTGGAATTGCTGTGATTGGGAGATCAGCCGGTTGGGCCGTCGTGGATGCGGTCGTCGTCGAATTCGACATCCTCGATCACGGGGTGGCGGCCATCGGGGGCAACGCGGTCGATGAAGGCGATCACGCCTTCTCGCCGTTCCTCGATGTCGATGTGCTCGGGATGGGCGCCCGACTCCATCGCGCGCTTTGCGGCGGCCTTAGCCTTGTCGATGGCGTCGGCATCCGATTCGGCGTCGATGGTGAAGCCGTCATAGGCGCGCAACCAGAAGCCGATCTTGACGATGTACTCGGTCATGGCGCGTCTCCTTCCTTTGAAACCGCGGCGTGTTCGTCGGCTCCGGCGCCGGGCGCTGTGTGATCGCTCTCGTTTTCGAGGCATGTGAGCGCGACGCCTTCTGAAGCGGCGTAGTCGGCGGCAAGGTCGATCGCCCACCGTCGAGCCATATAGAGTTCGTCGTTGTAGGATTCCCATTTGCCGGCGACGCGCGCACAGCCATCGTTGATGAAGCGCGGCAGGTCCGGGTGATCGGCGAAAACCTCGCGCGCTTCTGCGAGCGTGTCCTCGACGGTCAGAACGAGAAGCGGATGCCAGCCGGCCGGATACTCGCAATCGAGCATGATCCGCTGAGCCCCGTCGGGGTCGAGACAGCCGCGAAAATACGCCCAGGCGCGCGACAGACGCGCCAGGCGATGGCGTGCGCGAAAACGCCAATGGGCGATGCGGTCGGCGACACGCGGGCATGCTGCTTTGAGACGATCAAACACGACACACCTCCCGGATCCGGGCCGCGAGGTCCCGCGGGCGATTGAGAAGGTCCAGGGAGGCGAAGTTGTTGGGACCGCCGTGGTAGTCCTTCCGCCCCTCGCAGGTGCGGAAGAGGACGCCGGTGTCGTGGCCGGTGGCCGGCTGGCACGCCTGCACATAGAGGTGATCGGCGTGCAGCGTGACTTCGCCGGAGACGGCTATGCCGCCCTGGTTGGAGCGTAGATCGTAAGCGGCGGGCGACAGGCCGAGGGCGTCGGCAAGCCGTTTGAGCTGGTGGCGGGCGTGACTGTGAAACGCGCGCTTTGCCGGCGCGTCGTAGCAGACACGGCGCCGGAAATCGAAGACGATGGTCTTGGACATGGTGGGGACTCCGAGAGCGGATCGCGGGCAAGCCCCAAGGCCGCGCTCTCCTCCGACCTCCGGGCTTACCCGCGTCCCGGCCCGCCTCTCACTCTTCTTGGTCGGACGGCGGCGTTGGATCGGGTCGTTTCAGGCCAGCCCCATCCGAGTCATCGAGGCCAGCTTCAGCGAGGAAGTCCTCGATGAGATCGTTGGTCGACTTGCCGATGATCGTGTCCGGCGTGATGAGGACCGCCATGCCGCCGAAGCCGTCCGGTCGCATCTTGCTGCAGGTGAAGGCCGCGACGACGCTGACATAACGCAACGTCTTCGACCGCTTGACGATGTCTTGAAAGAAGAATTCCCAGGACGTGCCGCTCAGATCGAGCTCGACTTCCGTGTCGTCGGGATCAAGCTCGGCGAGTTGCTCGACGACATGGCGATGAGCGGCGCTGTCCGGTTCCGGGGCAGCGCCGAGCGCCGCTTCAAGCTCGGCGCGCGTCGCGAAGATCATCGTCGAGGGGCTTTCCTCGGCGAAGAAATACCAGCCGTCGTGATCCGGCTCACAGCCGAAGATGCGTGACAAAAGCAGCCGTTCGAGCGGCGTCATGTCGGCATCGGGAATGGTCTGCTGGATCACGGTCTGTTCGAAGTAATCGGCCATGGGGTGTCTCCAGAAACAACAAACCCGGCACAATGGCCGGGCGGGTGGAAGGGAATGGCTGGCGCTGTCAGTCAGGGTCTCTCGCGTCTGCGAGAATGGCTTCGGCCTTCGCGATCGCAGCGTCTGCACGCTCACGCCAGTACGCTGCGTCAGCCGGGCCGCCCTCGGGCGCGTGCGCGAAGACTTTGAGGAGCCCGAGCAGGACCTCGTAATGCTCGGACTTGCGTTGGAAGCTCTCTCCGAACTGCGTGGGGATTGCTAACGCCGGCCCGCTGTAGGGCTGTGTGTCACCAGGCCAGGCGCCGGTGACATAGGTCTCGCCAGAGGACTCGTAATCTTCCTTCTGGTCCGACCAGTCGTCGTCTTCGATGGCGAGACGACAGGCGGCTGCGAGTGTATCGGCTTCGTAGCTGTGCTGCCGGAAGATCGGCAGCCTATAGGTGGTTTCGATGGTGAATTTGGCCATGATGACCTCCTTGAAATGCGAAAAGCCCGGCGTGACCGGGCTTTTGCGAGCAGAACGGGAGTGGTTGCGGCTAGGACGGTTCAGGCGGCTCGGGCTCGGGATTGCCGATCTTTCCGTCGATCACACGAACGTCGAGCGTGTAGGTTCCGATCAGGGTATCGGCGTCGAGGAATCCCGCGCCCATGAGGCGCGACCGGATGGCGTCGTCGGTCGCTTCGGCGGCCCAGATATATTCGCGACGATCCGCGATCGGATGGCCGTCTTCGTCCTCAAGGTCGAATTCGAGGATAGCTTGAATCTTCATGACGTCCTCCTCACGCTCGGGCAGCTTGCCGCACCGAGGGGGTTGCGGCAGGTTCATGATTGCCGGATGTTGCCGCGAACGGATCGACCAGCTTATGGATCGGCTGCGCGCGACCCATCCAGGGTTCGGGCCGGATGCAGCGAACCCAGTCGGCGAAGCTCGGGATGAACCCGAGGTCTTCGATGACGTGCTGTTCGCCGATCAGGCGGACCGGCACGACACGGCCTGTCGAGATGGTGATCGTCGGGCCGAAGAATCGCTCCAGCATGAAGATGCCCTCGGCATGATGCCGCAGCGCGCGATGCCGGAAGTCGGCGGTGATCGCCTTCGATTCATCGAACCATTGGTGCAGCGGCAGATAGTCTTCCGCGACGCCGCCCCACTTCCTCGCCGAAGAGAGCGCATGGTGATAGCAATGTCCCATCGCTGCCTCCTCAGAATGTGTGGGTGTAGTTTTCGGACGCCGTGTAACGCTCGTTGTAATCGAGCGCGATCGTCCGTTCGGCGACATCGAAGGTGAAATCGCCATAGGCGCCGTCGTTGTTCTCCCAACCACAGTGGGTGTCGGCGAGCAGATCGTAGACGAGACGATCGATCTCGTCGGCGATGCTGATCGTTGTGCGGCCGGGCTCCGGCTGACCCCACACGGCTTCAGCAACCTCGATCCTGGCTTCGGGCATAGTGATGATCGTATCCCCGGCTTTCACCTCGACATTTTCGATCTGGCCGCTGTCGCCATAGCCGTCGAAGCTGACGATGACGTGCGTGACGCCGGCGGCCGCGAGTGCATCGAACAGGGCGGTCTTGTTTAGCGGTTGCAACTCGGCATGCAGTTGGTCCTGGGCGGCACGTTTCGCCTCCCAGGCAGACGGGTCGTTGTTGTCGACTGCGGGGATGTCGGAAGGATTCGTCATGGTTGTCTCCTGAAACAAAATCGCCCGGCGCGACGGCCGGGCGGAGTGAGGTGGATAGGGAGATGAGCGGGACGGCGCGTGCCGCCCCGCTCCCGGTCGTTACTCGGCGGCGACCGCAGCGGGCTCGTCGGTCTCGTCCTCGCCGCTGCCGTCCTCGTCGTCGGCGAGAAAGGCGGGGAGTGCTTCCTCGTCGCCATCGGCGTCGGCATCGGCCGTGTCGGCACCCATCGCCTCAGAACCCCGGAGCGGCTCAGGCAGCCAGCCGGTGCCGTCGAGCAGCCGTTCGGCTTCCTTCGCCATGTCCGCCTTCTTGAGATGGTCGATGAGCTGCGCCGATTGCTCGCCCTTCGCCTCCCGTACCGCTTCCAGGATGCGAGGCTTGGTGACGCGGCCGAGATAATTGTCGACCGTCGGCCGCCATCCGGCGTCCACCATGTCGAGCCCGACGGCGTGCGCGAGCCGGTCGGCCTGGACGAGACGACGCTGGACGCCGTGAACGGAGACGCCAGGACCGCCGTAGCGATCGCCCTTTTCATAGAGGGCGTTGACGCCGAAGGAGACGCAGTGCGCCAGCAACGCGCCCCGGCTGGCGTCGTCGAGTGCAGCGAGCCAATCCCACAGCGCAGCCTCGTCTTTCGGCATGTCGGCCTTCCAGGCGTCGTGCCGTTCCGCGACCGCTTTGGCGGACGGGCTGTCCTTGAGGTCGGCAGACTGGATCGAGAAAAACACCTGCCGCACCGATGCCTCGAGGCAATTGCCCGCGGCGCTGTGCTGGAAGCTGTCGAGGCAGAGCTTGTGCAAGAGCGCCGTCATCGCGACATGCGGGTTGTTCGCTACGGCATCGCGGAGCGCCAGCGTGCGGTAAGCGGTCAGCTCGCTGACCAGCCGATCCGGCAATGGCTTCACAACATCATCGTCGTCGTCCTCCGGCTCGGGTTGGCCGCCGATGGTGATGATGGCGCGTTGAACTGCCGGCGTGGCGGTGTCGGTCCCAGCTTGCTCGACGGAGGACTCGTCGCCTTCCTGGTCAGGTTCGATGACCGGCGCCTCGTCCTCGGGACGGACATAGCCGCGATCGACCAGGAGCTGGCCGTCATGGTCGATGCTGACGAAAACGCCGGCACGGGCGATGTCAGCCGGATCGAAGATCTGCGGCCGGGTTTCGAACGCCTGAAGCGCGGTTTCGATCTCGCCGAGCCGCTGGTCCACCTCGTCGGGCAACTCGTCGGCATCCTGATATTGCGCCTCGAGCTGGTCGTACTCGGTGCGCAGCGCCTCGCGCGTGGCGCGCTCCTCGTCGGTGAGATCGGCCGGCACACCGTCGAGTTGGCGCAGGCCGTGGTCATGGCCATAGGGAAATTCGATCCCCACGGCGATCCACTTCCAGCCCTCGGCTGCGACGGTCTCGGCTTCGGCCTTCAGCTTCTCGGTGACCAGGGTTTCGAGAAGGCCGACATTCTCCAGCCAGCCGCCATCGTCCTGCTGGAAGAGATCGCGCATCACGATGCCTCCGGCGCTCTCGTAGGCGTCGATGCCGACGAACAGCACGCGCTTGTCGGAGGCGCGGACCGTCTTCTCCGTCAGCATACGACGGATCTGATACGGCTCCTGGCCATAGGAGCGCTGGAGCGCATCCCAAACCTGCTCCTGGCGCGCATGATCGGTCGTCACGGTGAACGCCATGAGCTGTTCGAGCGAGATGCCATCCTCGGCATAGACGTCGAGCAGCTTCCCGGAGACCGCGGCGAGGCGTAGCCGCTGCTTGACGACGTTCACGCCGACGAAATAGGCGGCGGCGATGTCTTCATCCGACAAACCCTTCTCGCGCAGGGTCTGGAAAGCCCGGAACTGGTCGAGCGGGTGCAGCGGCACGCGCTGGACGTTCTCGGCCAGCGAGTCGTCCTCGGCGAGAATCTCGGTCGAGGGATCGCGGACGACGCAGGGGATCGGGGCGGTCTTCGTCAAGCGCTTCTGCTTGACGAGAAGCTGCAGCGCCTGGAAGCGCCGGCCGCCGGCGGGCACCTCGAACATGCCGGTCTCGGCGCCATCGGCATCGAGCACCGGCCGGACGTTGAGGCTCTGGAGCAGGCAGCCGCGACGTGCAATGTCGGCGGCGAGGTCCTCGATCGAGACGCCGGCCTTCACGCGCCGGACGTTCGACTGGGAGAGGATGAGCTTATTGAGGGGAATGTCGCGCGAGGCGCTGAGGGTGATCTTCTGAACGGCACTGGCCATCGGGATATACTCCGCGACGGGCGCCGGGAGACTCTCTCTCGGCTTTCGACCCGTCACGAAGACCGGCGCAGCCCTCTTCCTCTCGGAGGACCGCGCCGCAAAGCCGACGAACCGGAAAGACGCGAAGCCGGAATCCCGCATTTCCGCATTTCCGGATTTCCGGGAAATCAGACCCCGCACATGCCTTCACACTCGTTGGGCCAGAGATCGAGCTGGCGGTGATCGCCGGCGTTGGAGAGATCGGCCTCGTCGAGCGGCACGGCGGAGCGATGCAGGAAGACCTGGCCGCGAATGCCGCGAAAGCCGGTGCGGATCGCGCGATCGACAAGAACAGCGTCGGCCCAGGCTTCGGCATCGCTGTCCCGCATCCGGCGCCAATGGGCGTCGGAGTGGAAGGGACAGCCGATGCAGGCGCTCTTCGGCGGAACGGGATAGTCGTGCCGTGCCAGCCAACGGAGGCAGTCGTGCCGCGTCATTCGCCGCTCGATCAGCGGCCAACGATTGACCTGCCAGTCCTCAAACGAGGGTTTCATGCGGATCGCCTCGTCGAGCGAGATCCCGATCCATTGCTCGACGATGGGAGCGCGGGGCGAGCGGCGGCCCGCGAGTCCGACGAGCTCGCGCACCTTCCGTCGGATCGGCACGATCTTGTAGTCCTTGGTGCATTGGCGACGGATCATCCCGACGTCGATGCGGTCGGTGGCCACGATGCGTTGGCCGACGACGATGAGTTCGCCATTGTCGTCTTCATCGAGAACCGGGATGGCCGTGCCTGCGCGCGTCACGTTGCGCGTGAAGGCGGGGATCGACGCCCACCTTGCGCCCTGGGCGCCTGCGATCAGGTCGTCGCGGATGTTGCCGCCCGAGACGATGTGGACGGGGTACGGCAGTACGTTGGGCGACATGAGCCAGGCCAGGTGGTCGTAGACGGCCTTCGGCTCCCAGCCGGTGTCGGAGAAGATGGCGCAATCCGGCATCGGCCCAACCTCGCCGTGGGCGGCCATGAGCGCCAGCGTCGTCGACTGCACGCCGGCGCCGAGGCTGAGCACCCGGAGCCGGATCGAATCCGGCACAGGGGCGTCGCTGAGAGCCGTGGGTGTGAGGAGGTCCAGCATCACGCCGCCTCCGCTGTGGATGCGGCGTGGGTGCCGGCATCGGCTTCGGGCAGGAAGCCGAGAATCCAGTCGGCCGCCTTGCTGGCCTGCGACGCCGCTCGCACGACGGCGCGATTGTCCTCGCGCATCACCTCGAGCCAGGAGCCGATGTAGTCGGCATGGCGCACGGTTGGGACGATGCCGAGCGAAGCGCAGCAGAAGGCTGCATTCATCTCCGCCACCAGCTCCTCGAACGCATACTTCTTCGTGCCGAAGGCGCCGGTGAGGTCGCGGCCGAGGCGGGAGGGGTGGCCGCTGGCATGCCCCAGCTCGTGCAGGGCCGTGCGATGCCAGTTGATCGGTTCGAAATAGGCCTGTGGCGGCGGCACCATCACGAAGTCGGGGTCTGGCGCGTAGAAGGCGCGGTTACCGCCGATGCGGAAGTCGACGCCCGTCGCGCGGATCAGGGTCTCGACCCGGGGTTCGATCAGGTCGGGCGGCAGCGGCGGTGCGACGGCCGCCACGTCGGCCGGCAGGTTCTCGCACTGCGCGGCGTTGAAGACGGTGAACCGCTTCAAGAACGGGATCGCGGCGGCTTCCTCGCCGGTCTCACGCGCCCGCCGCTTCTCGTCCTCGGGGGTAAAGCGGTCGGCATAGACGACGGTGGTGCCGTGTTCGCCCTTGCGCACGTTGCCGCCGAGGCCGAGGGCCTGGCGAAACGTGAGCCAGCTCTGGGCGGGGAAGCCATGCTCGATGACGGCGCCCCAGAGGATCAGGACATTGATTCCCGAATATTGCCGCCCGGTCGCGGCGTTCTTTGGCATGGCGAGCGGCGCCTTCGCCGCCGCCGTGCCCCACGGCTGGACCCAGGGCAGTCGGCCTGCCACCAGCTCGGCGATGATCTTTCCGGTGATTTCGTCATAGAGGCTCGCCCGGTCCTGGCCGGGGCGCGCCGAAGCGGTCTTTCTGGACATCGCGGATCTCCGCGACGGGCGCCGGAGGCCTCTCCTCCAGCCCTGAACCCGTCACGGCGAACCCGGTCCGCACTCTCACTCTAAAGGGGGCGTTGCGGGGCAGGCTGTGCTAAAAGTCGCAGCCGCCACGATCATATCGCAGCCGCTCAGGCGGCGCGGAGCGCCTCGATCAGCGGACAGCCTGGATCCTGCCCCGCGTCGCAAGCCCGCACCGAGTCGGCCAGCACCCGCTCCATCCGCTTCAGGTCGGCGATGCGCGTGCGCACGTCTTTCAGATGCGATGCGGCGAGGTTGCGCACCTCGGCGCAGGACGCGTGCCCGCCGCCTGCAAGGCCCAGCAGGGCGCGCACCTCGTCCAGCGTGAAGCCCAGCTCGCGGGCCCGTCGCACGAAGCCGAGGCGGCCCACGTCGTCCGCGCCATAGCTCCGGTAGCGGCCCCGCCGGGGCGGGGCCGGCATCAGGCCGATCCGCTCGTAGTAGCGGATCGTTTCGATGTTGCAGCCCGTGCGCCGGGACAGTTCGCCAATCGGAATCGCGGTATCCGCCATGCTGTTCGCGCCTCTCAATTTTGGGCTTGAGTCTGTAGTCGCTACAGATCGTATGTAGTGATCCTCAGCCCCCACGGGCAAGCTGCAGTCCTGATTGTAGCGTCGCTCTGACGGTTCCACGAAGTCGCCGAGGCTATTGCGATGCCCATCCAGAATCCCCTCACCCGCGCGGCCGACAAGGCGGGCGTCATCGGCTCGATCGTCACCGCCATGGGCTGCGCGGCGTGCTTCCCGGCTCTTGCGAGCCTTGGCGCCGCGCTGGGCCTCGGGTTTCTGAGCCAGTACGAAGGCGTCTTTATTCGTTACCTCCTGCCGCTGTTCGCCGTGATCGCCCTCGTCGCCAACGTGGTCGGCGGACTTCGCCATCGCCGGTGGCCGCGAATGGCGCTGAGCGTCATCGGGCCGATCTTGGTGCTGGCGGCGGCTTTGCTCATGGCCACCCGCGGTTGGCCGACGGCGTGGCTCCTCTATCCCGGACTGACCTTGATGGTGGTCGTCGCGATCTGGGATCTCGCTGCACCGCCTCGCAATGCGCCCGCGCCACCCCGCGAAAGGGCTGTTTCCTAACGTGATGGCGGAGTTGATCGGAAGGAGAGTCGACTTGTCAGAACCCAAAAGCGGCCGCAGTGCGTTGGCGCTAGGAGGCGTAGCCGCCATTCTGGCATCGACCTGTTGCCTCGGCCCGCTCGTCTTGGTCGCCCTCGGGTTCAGCGGCGCCTGGATCGGCAACCTGACCGCGCTGGAACCGTATCGTCCGTTGTTCATCGGCGCAGCGCTGATCGCCATGGTCTTCGCCTACCGCCGAATCTTTCCCCCGGCCCGCGCCTGCGAGCCCGGCGAAGTCTGCGCCGTGCCCAAGGTCAGGACCACCTACAAGGTCATCTTCTGGGCGGTCGCAGCGCTCGTCCTTGTCGCGCTGGCGTTCCCCTACGTCCTGCCCCTGTTCTACTGAAAGGAAGTCCCCATGAAGACGCTCGTCTCCCTGATCGCCCTGATGGGCGCGCTCAGCTCGCCCGCGTGGGCCGCGACGAAGACGGTCACCCTGGCGGTGCCCGGCATGACCTGCGCGGCCTGCCCGATAACCGTCAAGACGGCGCTTGCCAAGGTCGACGGCGTCGAGAAAACCGAGGTCAGCTTCGAAAAGCGCGAGGCCGTCGTCTCCTACGATGACGCCAAGACCACGGTCGCCGCCCTGACCAAGGCGACGGCGGGCGCGGGCTACCCGTCCACCGTGAAGCGCTGAGGAGCCTGCCCCGTGACCGCCGCGATCGCCCTGCGCATTGACGGAATGACCTGCGACTCGTGCGCCACGCACGTGAGGGAGGCGTTGGAGCGCGTCCCAGGCGTGCGCTCGGCCGCCGTCTCCTATCTGAAGGCGCGCGCGGAGATCGCGGCCGATGCGGGGGTTAGCTCCGAGGCCCTTGCGGCCACGGTCGCGACGCTCGGCTATCGCGCCTCGGTCGCCGACGCGGGCGGCGCGCAACGCGGCGCCGGCGGCGTCCCGCTGCACATCGCCGTCATCGGCAGCGGCGGCGCGGCGATGGCGGCGGCGCTGAAAGCCGTCGAGCAGGGCGCGAAGGTCACCCTTGTCGAGCGCGGCGTCATTGGCGGAACCTGCGTCAACGTCGGCTGCGTGCCGTCCAAGATCATGATCCGCGCGGCGCATATCGCCCATCTACGTCGCGAAAGCCCGTTCGATGACGGGATCGGGGCCTGTACGCCAGCGATCCTGCGCGAGCAGCTGCTGGCCCAGCAGCAGGCGCGCGTCGATGAGCTGCGGCAGGCGAAATACGAGACCATCCTGGCCGACACCCCGTCCATCACGGTGCTGCGCGGCGAGGCCCGCTTCGCGGACGCCCACAGCCTGCTCGTGCGCCAGTCCGACGGGGTCGAGCAACATGTGACCTTCGAACGCTGCCTAATCGCCACCGGCGCCAGCCCGGCCGAGCCGCCCATTCTGGGGTTGTCGGATACGCCGTACTGGACCTCGACGGAGGCCCTTGAGAGCGAGACCCTCCCATCGCGCCTAGCGGTGATCGGCTCATCGGTCGTCGCTGTCGAACTGGCCCAGGCCTTCGCTCGGCTCGGCAGCAAGGTGACGATCCTGGCGCGCCATACCCTGTTCTTCCGTGAGGACCCGGCCATCGGCGAGGCGGTCACGGCCGCCTTCCGCGCCGAGGGCATCGAGGTGCTGGAGCACACCCAGGCGAGCAAGGTCGCCTACGCCGATGGCGAGTTCGTCCTCGCCACCGGCCAGGGCGAACTGCGCGTGGACAAGCTGCTCGTCGCGACGGGCCGGGCGCCCAACACCCGGACGCTTGTCCTGGAGGCGGCCGGCGTCGCCGTCAACGCGCAGGGCGGCGTCGTGATCGACACGGCCATGCGCAGCAGCACGCCGCACATCTACGCCGCCGGCGACTGCACAGACCAGCCTCAGTTCGTCTATGTCGCGGCGGCGGCCGGAACCCGGGCGGCGATCAACATGACCGGCGGTGAGGCCGCCTTGGACCTGGCCACGATGCCGGCGGTCGTGTTCAGCGATCCGCAGGTCGCCACGGTCGGGCTCAGCGAGGCGGAGGCCCACCGCGCCGGGATCGAGACCGACAGCCGGCTCCTGACCTTGGACAACGTCCCGCGCGCGCTCGCCAACTTTGACACCCGCGGCTTCATCAAGCTGGTCGCCGAAGCTGGTAGCGGCCGGCTCATTGGCGTCCAGGCGGTGACGCCGGAGGCGGGCGAGATCATCCAGACGGCCGCGCTCGCCATCCGGGCGCGCATGACCGTCGGCGAGCTGGGCGACCAGCTGTTCCCCTATCTGACCATGGTGGAAGGCCTGAAGCTCGCGGCCCAGACCTTCTCCAAGGATGTGAAACAGCTTTCCTGCTGCGCCGGTTGAAGGTTCAGTTTGGGTGGCGAGCGGAGCGCGCGTGATGACGACGCCCACCTCACACGCTGAAGCCACCGGATGGCCCGCCGTCGAGTTTCGAGGCGGCGTGATCATCCCAGACTGGGGAGCGGTCACGACACCACAGGCCCAAAACGCCCTGAGGGCCGTCGTCGAGGCCTTCATCGGCCCCAAGTGGGATGGGCTGGATGAGACCGAGAGCCGAATCCACGGCATCGTCCTGAGCGCCTACGCCATGAGCGGGCACGCTCCGGAGGCCGCGGACGTCGCCGCCGGGGCCGGACTCGCCATCGCTGAGACCGACAGCGTGCTGCGGCGTCTGGCCGGGCGCGACCTCCTCATTCTCAACGTTGCCGGCCGGATAGGCGGCGCCTATCCGTTCACCGATGGTCCGACTGAGCATCACGTCGAGACCGGCGGGCTCTCCGTGGGCGCCATGTGCGCCATCGACGCGCTCGGCGTCGGGGCGATGCTGGAGCGCGACATCACCGTCCGCTCGGCGTGCCGTCAGTGCGCCCGTGCGCTCGCCATCCACACACGGAGCCACGGCCGCCAACTGGATCAGGTCGAGCCTTCGGGGATCGTCGTCTGGTCCGGCCATCGCTACGCCGCCGGTTGCGCGGCGTCTTCGCTCTGCACCCTGCAGGCCTTCTTCTGCGATGACGCTCACCTGGAGACCTGGCGCACGAACAGCCTGGCCGCCGATCAGGACGGGGTGCGCCTGAGCCTGTCCGAAGCGCTGGAGGTCGGCCGCGCGATCTTCGCGCCGATGCGGATGGAGTTGCGGCCATGGCCTACGACCTGATCGTCATCGGCAGCGGCACGGCGGCCCAGGTTGCCGTTGCGAAGGTCCGCGCCGCCGGCTGGTCCGTCGCCGTGATCGATCACCGGCCGTTCGGCGGCACGTGCGCGCTCCGCGGCTGCGATCCCAAGAAGATGCTGGTAAGCGGCGAGGAAGCGATCGACGCGGCCAGGCGCATGGCCGGGCATGGCGTCGAAGGCGCCCTAGCGATCGACTGGCCCGGCCTGATGGGGTTCAAGCGGACCTTCACCGATCCCATCCCCGCCAAACAAGAACATCGCTACGCCGAGTTGGGCGTCGACGCCGTCCACGGGCTCGCCCGCTTCGCCGCCCCAGACACGATCGAGGTGGACGGCCGGACCTTGCAGGCCCGCCACGTGCTGATCGCTACCGGGGCGCGGCCGATCCCGCTTGGCATCCCGGGCGAGGGACTGGTCGTCACGAGCGACACCTTCATGGAGCTTGAACGCCTCCCGCGCCGGATCGTGCTGATCGGCGGCGGCTACGTCGCCGCCGAATTCTCGCACCTGGCGGCGCGCGCCGGGGCCGAGGTCACCATCCTGCAACGGCCTGCGCGGCTGCTGCCGAATTTCGATCCCGACCTGGTCGGCTGGCTCATGCCGCGCTTCCATGAACTCCGCATCGCCGTCGAGACCGGCGCTACGGTCACCCGTGTCGAGCCGGTCCAGGGCGGCCTGCTAGTCCATGCCAGCCGTCCGGGCGCGCCGGACCTCGCTGTCCCGGCCGAACTGGTGGTGCACGCCGCAGGCCGCGGGCCCGACCTCGACGCATTGGACCTCGCGGCGGGCCAGGTCACCGTGCGCGACGGCCGCATGCAGCTAAACGACCATCTGCAAAGCGTCTCCAACCCGCGGGTCTATGCCGCTGGCGACGCGGCCGGCGTCGGGCCGCCCCTGACGCCGGTCTCCAGCCACGACGCCAGGGTGGTGGCCGCCAACCTGTTGGACGGCACGTCGCGCAAGCCGGACTATCGCGGGGTCCCGAGCGTTGCCTTCACCGTGCCGCCGATCGCCGCAGTCGGACTCTCGGAGGCGGAGGCCCGTCGCCGCGGGCTGGTGTTCCGCATCAACGCCGCCTCGACGCCGGACTGGTTCACCGCCCGCCGCTTGGCCGAGCGGGTCTACGGCCACAAGGTGCTGATCGAGGAGCACAGTGACCTGGTCCTCGGCGCGCATCTTGTGGGGCCGGGCGCCGACGAGGTGATCAACCTCTTCGGCCTGGCGATCCGCCACGGCCTGACCGCCGCCGACCTTCGCTCCACCATGTTCGCCTATCCGACCGGCGCATCGGACCTGGGTTACATGCTGTAGCGCTCGCCAATGCCTTAGACTGAAGGCCCTCGGCCGATGTAGGAAAATCTCAGTGTACGAACGCAAGACTGTGACTACGTCTGTCCGAGAGGCGCGAACACTACTAGAATCTACACCTGATTCAGGCCTGCCCTGAGGTGTTCGTGAGCTTTATCGAAGGAACAGAACGCGGTCAGGCCAGCCTGCTTCCGCCTTGCCTCGACGATTATGTCGCCCCGGACGCGCTCGTGCGCATCGTCGATGCGTTCGTCGCTAGTCTCGACCTGACTGAACTGGGTTTTGGCCGCACCGTCGCCGCGTCCACCGGCCGTCCTGGTTACCGCCCGGGCGACATGCTCAGGCTCTATATCTGGGGCTATCTCAACCAGCTCCGATCCTCGCGCCATCTGGAACGCGCATGCACTCGCGACCTTGAAGCGCTCTGGTTGCTCCGCCGATTGGCCCCAGACTACCGCACGATCGCCGCCTTCCGGCACGACAACCCGGAAGCCATCATCGCTTCGAGCGCCGCCTTTATTCAGTTCTGCAGGGAAGCCGGCCTGATCAGCGGCCGTCTCGTCGCACTGGATGGGACCAAGATGCGCGCGGTCGCCAGCTCCAAGAATATCGCCGGCGCAGATCGGCTTGCGCGCGACCTGGCGCACACGGAAAAGGAGATCGGCTACTACCTGGACCGGCTCGACATCATGGACGAGGCGTCGGCCAAGGGCTTCGACGATCAGCCGAAGCACCGCCAGGCGTTTACGGATGCAATCGCCGCTCTGCGCCGCCGAAAGGATCGTCTTGTGCGCCGCCAGCAGGTTTTGGCGGATCGCGATGAGAAGGTGCTCGTTTTCGGCGAGCCTGACGCCAAGCCTATGGGCTACGGCCGCGCGCCCAAGTTCCCTGCGTACAACATGCAAAGCGTCGTCGATGTCGACAGCGGACTGATCATTCATCACGACGTCGCCAACGAGGCGAACGACAGCCAACTCCTTCACCCCATGTCGCTGGCGGCGATGGAGGTGTTGGAGATCGACCGGCTCAAAATCCTGGCCGATGGCGGCTACTCGAACGCCCAGGCTGTCGCCGAATGTGAGCGTGACAACATCGAGGTGGCTGCGCCGATCAAGCGTGGCGCGATGAGCTCCGACTTCTTCCGGCCGATCCAGTTTACCTACGATGAAGTGTCCGACACCATCCGATGTCCGGCCGGCGAGACCCTGAGGCCGTCGGGCAAGCACACGCGCAACCGCGCCATCCGATACCGAACGTCCACGTGCAAGGACTGTCGACTGAAATCCCGATGCACGCCCGGCGCCCAGAGGACGATCCATCGACTTTTCGATCAGGCGGCCCTCGATCGGATGGAGGCTAGGATCTACGCCGATCCGAGCTTGATGGTGACGCGCCGATGTACTGTTGAGCACCCGTTCGGCACGATTAAGCGAATGTCGGGCGGCGGCAGATTCCTCACACGAGGGCTCAGAGCGGTGAAAGCGGAGGCCGCGCTCTCGATCTTGGCTTTCAACATCCTCCACGCGGTGAACGCCTTCGGTGCGGAGCGTCTAACGCCAGCGGCCTGAGCCGCACGGCGCATCGCTGCAGTCGCCGGTGCTCTGTGCCGCCGAGTTTTGGCACAGCCTGGGGGTCTCCCCGCAGATGGGGGTGTGCCGGCGACCGCGGCGCCGGCCAGGGGGAAGACTTTCCCCTTCTAAATCAGAGAGTCTTGGTTCACGGCCGTCTTGCGCTTGACCCAAGGCTCAGTCGTTCGATTCATCTCAATCAGGTGGTCGGGAAAGCATCGCTTCTGAAAGTCCATCAAATCGTCGAACGTGCCGTGGAGCCACTGATCGTATTCGTGCGCCAGCAAGAGCACCGGCATGCGGTCATGGATAGGCCTGATCGCCTCGTTGCAGTCGGTCATGGCGCCGGAATAGACCGGCCCCCATTCCTCGCTGTCGCGCCACAGACCGCCCCAGCCGAAGATGGGCTGGTTTTTGACATTGAACCACGTGCGGGTCTTGGAGCCCTTCGCGCCCTCGGCCTCGGCGAAGCTTGTCACCGGGATGATGCAGCGCCATTCCGGTTTGCGCGCGAGCCCTATCCAGAAACCCTTCGCGAGATCGGCGATATTGTTGACGGGAATGGGTTTTGACCCCGGCTTCATTGTCTTCAGCCGTACTGGAAAGCCCCAGGTCATCGACTGAAGGACGCGGGTTCCGTCGACCTCACGCATCACCATGCCGGGGGTGCCGGGATAGACCTCTTCGCCGGCGTTGGTAGCCGGCGTCGTCGAGACGCCGAAGTGGTCGGCGAGATCCTGCAGGCTGCTCTTGACGGTGTAGAGGTTGCACAAATCTATCGACTCCGGCGTCGTTGGGCTGCGGGGTCGCAGCGTATCACGTCCGGGTCGACCATGCGCAGGAGGGCTGCCGGGTCGCCAGGAGCGTCGCCCAGCCAGACCGGCCAGTCCGCGGCCTCGAGGATCAAGGGCATGCGGTCATGAAAAGGAGCGATGGTCGCGTTGGCCTCGACGGTGATCACGCAATAGCTGCGCTCGACGCGATCACCCGGCCAGACGAAGGACTCCCATAAGCCCGCCCAGGCCATCGGCTTGCCATCGGCGCGGGTGACCACGTAGCGCTGCGGCCGGCCGTCCGTCTCGGTTCTGACGTAGTATTCTGTCGCCGGCACAATCGCCCGCCGGCTTCGAAAGGCGTCGGCGAACATCGGCAACTCTTGAACCGTTTCCGCCCGCGCATGGATCGGCCGCACCGCCGTCGCCGGCCGCTCGGTCTTGTACGGAAGCAGGCCCCAGACCAGGTCGCCGAATTCGCGCTGGCCGGATTTGGGATTGCGGCGAATGACCTTGGCGACCGCGCCGGGCTTACCTTCTTCCATGATCGCCTGACGCCTCCTCGGTCCTGTCGAGCGCTTCCAGACGGTCGGGCATATCGAGCATCTTCAGGGCGGCAGCGGTCAGCGCCTCGGCCATCGTCGGATAGGTTTCGGCGGAACTCATCGAGACTCCGTCCGGAAAGGTCACGGTGGCCTGATAGCCGTTGCCCTTGGGCGTGGCCGACAGCGTGATGGTGGACATGGGCGCGGCTCCCGTATTCCCGCGTGGCGATGAAGTTTAGCGTATGGCTGAGCTTTGAGACATTCGTCGGCTGCTGGAGAGATCAGTGGAAGTTCCGGCTCTTCACCTTGATGGTGTCGATGTGAAGGTCGGGAATATAGATGTCGCGGGTGCGCAGCCCCTTGGGCGGCAACTCGCGCGGATCGGGCCCGCCGCCAGCATGGGTGACTTGGTCGCCTCGGCCGTGCGGCAGTGGGAAGGCGTCTCGCTCGCCGACTGTGCCAAGCTCGGCCGAGAGGTCGGTGAGCTTGTGCGCGACCAGGTGAACGACCTCGCCCTCGCGCTGGATGCGGCCGCGGACGGCCATCATGCTGGCGCCCATCACGACGCGGCGGAATCTCTCGAACACCTGTGGCCAGACCACGAGGTTGGCGATGCCGGATTCGTCTTCCAAGGTGATGAACATGACGCCCTTGGCGCTGCCCGGCCGCTGGCGGACAAGCACGAGGCCGGCGGCCTCGAGCCAGCGGCCGTCGCGTGCCTGCATGGCTTCAGTGCAGGTGACGACACGACGTGCGATGAGGTCGTCGCGCAGGAACGCGATCGGATGGCGGCGCAGTGTCAAGCCGACATGACCATAGTCCTCGACCACCTCGCTGCCGGCCGTCATCGACCGGAGCGTGACGGCCGGCTCGTCGATCTCTGGGAGGGGTTCATCGTCGCGCGCGGCGGCCGCGAAGAGTGGAAGCGGCTCGTCCCGCAGCGCCTTGATCGCCCACAGAGCTTCGCGGCGTGCGAGCGCGAGCGACGGCCGGAAGGCGTCGGCTTCGGCGAGCTGGACGAGCGCTGCGGCGGGCACGCCGGCGCGCCGCCAGAGGTCATCGATCGAGACGAAAGGCCGGTCAGCGCGAGCGGCGACGATCGTGGCGGCCTGGGCGTTGGCCAAGCCCTTTACCATGCGCATGCCGAGGCGCACCGCGAAGCGATCTTCGTCGCCAGCGGTCTCTAGCGTGCAGTCCCAGCGGGAGGCGTTTACGCAGACCGGGCGAATTTCGACGCCATGGGCCTGGGCGTCGCGAACGATCTGCGCCGGGGCATAGAAGCCCATGGGCTGCGCGTTCAGGAGCGCCGCGCAGAACACGTCGGGATGCCAGCACTTCACCCAGGACGAGGCGTAGGCGATCAGTGCAAAAGAGGCTGCGTGGCTTTCCGGAAATCCGTAGCTGCCAAAACCCTCGAGCTGCTTGAAGGTCTGTTCGGCGAATTCCTGCTCGTATCCATTGGCGACCATGCCAGAGATGAGCTTCTCGCGGAAAGCCGAGACGCCGCCGGTGAACTTGAAGGTGGCCATGCTCTTGCGGAGCTGGTCGGCCTCGCCGGGCGTGAAGCCGGCACAGACGATCGCCACCTTCATCGCCTGCTCCTGAAACAAGGGCACGCCGAGCGTCTTGCCGAGCACCTGTTCCAACTCGGGTTTGGGATAGACGACGGGCTCCAGCCCCTCGCGTCGGCGCAGATAGGGATGCACCATGTCGCCCTGGATCGGGCCCGGCCGGACAATCGCGACTTCGACCACCAGGTCGTAGAAGGTCCGCGGTTTGATCCGCGGCAGCATCGACATCTGCGCGCGGGATTCGATCTGGAACGTCCCCAGCGTGTCGGCCTTACGGATCATCGCGTAGGTGCGCGGATCTTCGGCTGGGATCGTCGCGAGATCGAGGTTGATGCCCTTGTGCGCGGCCAGCAGGTCGAACCCCTTCTTCATGCAGGTCAGCATGCCGAGCGCCAGCACATCGACCTTCATGAAGCACAGCGCGTCGATATCGTCCTTGTCCCACTCGATCACCTGGCGATCGATCATGGCGGCCGGCTCGATCGGCACGAGGTCGTCGAGGCGGTCATGGGTCAAGACGAAACCGCCCGGGTGCTGGCTGAGATGGCGCGGCGCGCCCATGAGCTGGCGGGCGAGATCGAGCGCCAAGCGCAGGCGCCGGTCGGAGAGATTGAGGTTCAGCTCTTGAACGTGCTTGTCCTCGACGCCGTCTTCCGACCAGCCCCAAACCTGCGAGGACAGCATCTTGATGAGATCCTCGGTCAGGCCGAGCGCCTTGCCGACATCGCGGATCGCGCCCTTGGTGCGATAGCGAATGACGGTCGAGCAGAGTGCCGCGTGGTCGCGCCCGTACTGCTCGAAGATCCACTGCATGACGATCTCGCGCCGCTCGTGCTCGAAATCCACGTCAATGTCGGGCGGCTCGCGACGCTCCTCGGAGACGAAGCGTTCGAACAAGAGGTCGTTCCTGGCCGGATCGATCGAGGTGATGCCGAGCACGTAGCAGACGGCGGAGTTGGCGGCGCTGCCCCGGCCTTGGCAGAGGATGTCTTTCGAGCGGGCGAAGCGGACGATCGAAAAGACGGTGAGGAAATAGGGCGCATAGCGCAGCTTCTCGATCAACCCCAGCTCATGGCGTAGGGTCTGCACGACCTCGTCGGGAAGCCCCTCGGGATAGCGCCAGGCCGCGCCCTCCCAGGTCAGCTTCGCCAGCGTCTCCTGCGGGGTGAGCGACGGGTCAGCGCGCTCTTCCGGATATTGGTAGGCGAGCTCGTCGAGAGAGAAGCGGCAGCGCGCCACGATCTCGAGCGTCCGCGCCAGCGCCTCGGGATAGCGCGCGAACAGGCGGTGCATCTCCTCGGGCGGTTTCAAGTAGCGATCCGCGTGACGCTCGCGGCGGTCGCCGATCTCGTCGATGGTGGCGTTGTGGCGGATACAGGTCACGACGTCCTGCAGGATGCGTCGGCCCGGCTCATGGAAGAGCACGTCATTGGTGACGATGGTCGGCACCCGCATGGACGTCGCGAGATTGGACAGTTCGTGAAGGCGGAGCTGGTCGTTGGGGCGGCGACGCAAGGAGAGCGCCATGTAGGCGCGATCGCCGAAGGCCTCGCGTAGGCGCCGCAGGTGCAAGCCACACTCCTCGTCGGCGGTGTCCGGCACGAGAACGGCAATCAGGCCGTCGCCATAGGCGACGAGATCGGCCCAGGCGAGGTCGCACTGGCCCTTGCCGGCGCGCTTCTTGCCGAGCGACAGCAGCCGGCAGAGGCGCGAATAGGCAGGCCGGTCCGTCGGATAGACCAGGACTGATACGCCGTCGTGGAGGTCGAGGCGACAGCCGACGACAAGCCGGACGCTCGTGGCCTTTGCGGCCTCGTAGGCGCGCACGATGCCGGCCAGCGAGTTGCGATCGACGATGGCAAGCGCCTCGATGCCCATGACCGCGGCGGTGGCGAACAGCTCGTCGCAAGACGATGCGCCCCGCAGGAAGCTGAAGTGCGAGGTCACCTGCAATTCGGCGTAGCGCGGGCTGCTCATCCGAAGATCCCATGCAGGAACCAGCGCTGCGAGCCGGTCAGTGGATCTTCGCCGTCGCCGGCGCGGAAAACCCAATAGCGCTCGCCCGCGTCGTCCTCGATGCGAAAATAGTCACGCACCGCATCCAGCTCGGGATCGCGCTTCCACCATTCGCCGAAGACGCGCTCGGGACCGTCCGCGCGCTTCACCCGTCGGCGCATGCCGCGCCAGGTGAAGTATACGGGCGGATGGTCCGGCAGTAGGGCGACGGTGTCGATCGGTTCGGGCGGGGCGAGCAGGCGCGAGGGCCGTGGCCAGTGGCCCGGCCACTCCGCGCCGGTCTCCGGCGCCAGCGCGTGGATGCGCCGCACTGAACGCTCCGGTACATCGCTCGCCACAGGCGCCGCGCGATAGAGGTTCGCCTCGCCAACGCGATTGGCGAGCAAATCGATCAGGCCGGACACATCCGGCTCCGGCTCTTCGACCAGGCTCGACGCCGCCTGCTTCGGCGCCAGCGGTTCTGCGAAGGTGGCGGCGAGCGTCATGACCTCGATCCCGAAACCCGGGTCGATGGTCTCGATCTTGTCGCAAAGCAGCCGGGTCATGCGCTTCGCGTCGCGCAGGGGCAAGCCGGTGCCGACGCGCACCGCCTGCGCGCGATTGTCGACGCGCTGGCAGATCAGATCGAGCCGTCGCGCGCCGAGGCCCTTCAGTTCCAAGGCGTCGCAGAGCTGGACGGCGAGCTTGCCGATATAGCGCGCGATCGTCTCCGCCGCGCCGATGGGCTCGGCGAAGGCGCGGCGGACTTCGATCAATGCCTCGGGACGGACGGGCTCGATCGGCTCGGCGAGGCGGCCGGTCGCCTGGTCAAGGCGCCGGCCTACTTCGGGACCGAAGCGCAGCGTCAACGGCGCGCGTGGTTGCGACAGCAGGTCGGCGACACGCTCGAATCCGAGCACCCGAAGATCGGCCACCAGGACGGGTGCGAGCCGCAGCGCCGCGAGCGGCAGCGGCGCGACATCGCCTGCGACCGCCCCCGGCTCCGACACAAACCCTGGCCGGGCGCAGAAGCGCGCCAGGGCATGAGCCGCGCCCCAGGAGTCAGCGATGGCGGCGCGGGCGCGCAGACCGACGCTGGCGAGCTTCTCCACCAGCATCGCCACCATGGCGGCCTCGCCGCCATGGAGGTGATCGGCGCCGGTGGAATCGATGACGATGCCGTCGGGCGGATCGGCGGCGACGATCGGCGCAAAGCGTTGCAGCATCCAGAGCGCCACCCTCTCCAACGCCTCGGCGTCCGCCGCCGTGTCGGCGTCCTGGATCACCAGGCCCGGCACCAGCGCCTGGGCCTTGGTCGCGGGCATGCCGACGCGCAGGCCGGCGGCCTGGGCGGCGGCATCCGCCGCCAGAACCACCCGCCTTTGCCCGTCCCGGCCGGCCAGGATCAGCGGCGTCTCAGGCGGAGGCGCTGTGTTGCCCGCCTTCCGCCTGACCCGGTCCGTGGACAAGGTCGGCAGGAAGACGGAGATGACCCGTGTCATCGCACGCCTCCAGTTCGAAGTCCGCGCTCTCCCCGGCGCGGCAGCGGATCAACTCGACCAGCCAGCGCGGGCGGCCGACGCCCGGGACAGGCAGCGCGGTCGAAGGCAGCGCCGAAATGCGCCAACGGGTCGTGGCGGCGGTGGGCTGACCGAAATCCGACGCTTCGGTCTGCCGGCGCCAGCGACGCAGCGCGATGCCGATTGTTCCAGACCCTTCGGCGGCGAGTTGCAGCCGCCGGGAGGCTGTCATGTTTAGCCGGGCGACTTCCGCCACCACGGCGCCGAGACCGCCGTGCCGCAGGCCCTCCTCAACACAGGCGAGGACCGTCTTTTCGTCGCCACCCTCGAGGTAGATGACGCGGTCGGATTTCAGACCCGCTTGGGAAAGCGCCGGCGCGAACAGGTCTGGCCTGGTGACACACCAGAGCACTTTGCCCCGCGTGCGCGCTGCAATGCCGGCCGAAAAGAGTGCGGCGGCGGCGCCATCGATCGCCCCGTTCCCGCCGCCAGCGACTTCATGCAGCGCACCGCACGGGAGCCCACCGTCTGGAAGGCGCGAGTCCACTGCGGCGAGACCGAAGGGCAACACCGTTGTGCCACGCCGGTGCCGCCCCTCGATTTGGCGGACTTGGGCGCGCAAGGACTCGATAGCGGACAGCGGCCGCACGTGTAGCGTTGACCTCTTGAGCGGAAGGGGACATAATGTTCCTTATTTGTTCTACACAGCATGCGTCAGAGTCAAGAGCTGTTGCGCGCGGTCGTAGGCAACCGTCCGACGATCACCGTCCTCGATACGCCATTGGGTCAGGGTATCGGTTGACCGTGCCATCGGGGTTCAGGCAATCGGCGCGGGATGCTTTTAGAATGAGGCTGCTGGACTCGTAGATGACCCCGCCGAGCCGCCAACTGAAAATCCCTCGCTGTTCGACAAAGGTCAGCAATGGCGCTCCGCTGCAGCCGCCAAGCGCCCAATCGCTGGGGATGCTGGGACGCAACCCGACATCGAAGTCATGCTCATGGTCGAACACCAGAGTGATATCGGTGTTGCTAACGCCACTGGCAACGGCGAGCGCGGTGTAACCGACCCAATCGATTTCCACGAGCGAATTACCCCGATAGGGGCGCATCTCCCGGCCGTCGCCAGGAAAGCCCACAAAGAAGACGCCGCAGTCGATCGCCGGCGGCGCGGGCGGCCACGACATCTGACTGCCGGTCAGGATGATCTTGCCGTTGGCGTAGTTGGCAAGCTTGTCGACTTCGTCATGGGCGACCCGGAACGTCGCAACGTCGTAGGCAGAGTCAGAGGCGATGTGTCGGCTCGCCAAGTCGAAGCGGACATCGCCGACCATGCAGACTGCGTCGGGGTGCTCGTTCTTCGCCGCAAGGAAGCCCTGATAGACATGGTTCGCTGTGACCAGAAACGGACCGGCGCCGCAATCGAGCAGAAAGGCGGACCCGTTGTCGAGGATCAAAGGCTTGCGATCGCGCGCGGTGATCCAGCAGATCGGCATGACATAGCTCGCGGCGAGGTCCCGCATCGCCTTAGCCAAACCGCCGCGCATCAAGCGGATCGCTTCGTCGCGCGAGGGTTGGCTGACGGAAGCCAGCCCGGCGGCGGGTTCTGCGAGATTTCTCCCTGCTACGGCCACGGCGCCTGTTCTGCCCGGAATTCACGCAGACACGCTTCGATCTCCCGGTCGCATTTCCCCTCGGGGTCGTCGAGCCACTCCTTCCAGTCCGGGGTCTGCATCAAGTCGAGCACGGTGGGTTCACGGCGATCGGGATCGTCGAGGGTCTCACCATACTGCTTGCGCACCAACGGCGCGGCCAGTTTGGGTGGGATCGGCACGCGGGCGTGCGGATTATGATACAGGTCGATCACCAACGCGCAGCCCGAAGGTTGGCGCATCACCGCGACCGCGCTGATCGAAGTGTTGTCCTGGCGGGTCAAGGCCGCTTTCCTTCCGTATCGCGTCCCAAGGAAGCGCGGCTCGTGTGCCGGGTCAGCCGAGACCTCGAAATGCAGTGTGTCGCGGCCGAACATGGCTTGGAGGACGTGAACCCGCTCCAGGTGAAAACCGATCGTCTTGTCGAAGAAGCAGACGACGGTGGGGAAGCCCCGCTTAGACGCCTTCCGCAACTGGGCTGACGCGGCCTTGATTGGCCGCCGCAGCCTGGCGCCTGGGTCGACCCAGCGAAAGCCGGCGCCGCCATCCAGCATCTCGCCCATCAGCGCAGAATCCTCGGGCGTTTCGTCGAGTTCCTTGATCTCGACGAAGCACCAGTGCGGCTGGAGGTGGAGGGCGTAGTCGGGGCGCTTATGGCCTGGGGTATGCGCTTCGCGGATGCGCCGATAGGTGACGCCCTGTGCTCGGCACCAGGCTTCGAAGGCGAGTTCAGACTTGGTGGACACGACACTCATGGCGGTCGGACTGGTCCGGGTTGCAACTGCGTCGGTCAAATGTGGCGTGCCCAGCCTGCCGCAACAAGTCCGCCGGCCGGTCGGCGCTCTCCACCTCATTCAGGCTGCGCTCAATCGTTCCGTCGCACGAAGGCCCCAAGTCCGGCGAAGATCTGATCGACGGTCGCCAGGCAGTGCTGCACGAACGTCTCGCTCAGATAGAAGACCCACGGTTTGCCGTCGCTGGTCGCCTGGTTGAACCAATCCTCTGGCCAACCGGCCGCCACGATTCTGCGTTCGAACGCGCTCCGCTCATCATCGGGCCACTCAAAGCCGAGATGGAACATCTTGTTCCGGTAGCCGAAGAGCGCCGACAGCGTCTTGTGCAGATCAGCCGGCAGGTCTGCGGCAAGTCCGGTCGCATCTGCCAGCTCCACAATGCCGTCGACCAGATGAGGCCGATCCGGGGACGCGCGTCGGCAGTCCCACTGCTTATCTTTCGGCATGGTCCATCGCGCATGAGGGATGGGAGCTCGGCCGTTGCGGTCCAAAAGATCGCGGATGCCGGGAAACGCTTGCTTGAATAGCGACTCGACGAATGGAGCCAGCATGCCCACCGCCGCCATGCTGTGCGCGGCATCCTGAAATACCGACTGATGCAGGTGATCAATCCAATCATCGACGGCGCGCTCGTTCGCGCTGCCGGATGCCTGCTTGGCGAAGGCTTCGATCTCCTTGATTTCGTTCGAAAGCGCTTCGTCGGCTTGGCCATGGAGACGCAGCAAACCACGGATGGCGTAGAGTTGGGCGTCATAGTCTGGCGAACCCAGGACAAACGACGCCAGAAACCGATCGTCAAACTCTGATAGATCCATCGGCATGTGTAGCTCACCGTCCGAATTGGAGGCGGCGCAGGAACGTCCGTGCCGTGATGAGGACCAGGTGCAGCCGGAACGTGCTGTGGTCCTCGTCGGAGAGCCCGGGATGCGAACCTTCGGTATGCAGCATCTTGAACACGCCGTTGATGTAGTTCTTGCCGTCCTGAGTCCATTCGTTTCTGTCGACAGCTAGAAAGCCGATCTCGGCGAGCAGGGCCCGGCGGTTCTCCGACGTTGGAAGCTGGGCGGCCTCGGCGGGGCGGACGTTGCGAGCGATATCGTCGAACAGGCTCTCCATGAAGGTTCGAAGCTGACTATTTGCAGCGGCCCAGTCGCCCCGCGTGTGCGCCTCGATCGCTTGGCCGAGGTGGCCCAGCGGTGTTTCGAACCGGAAGGTCTTGAGGAGCTGATGAACCTCGTCGTCGGTGACGGGCAGGTTCAGTTCGTCTGGCAAGGCCGCGCGCAGCGTGGGATTCCGCCCGTAGTCGTCCCACGACAAAACATAGCCGTCGCGGGCCAGCCCGCGCGCGAACGCGGTCTGGATGGGGAGTGTGGGTTCGCTATGGGCGAGCTGAACGGCCTCCCGCACGATAGCCTCGGCGAGCGTCATGCTCCCCTCGGTCGTTTCAAGGACTGCCGCCGGCCTTTGAACAACGATCCTGCCGAGGAGGTCGCACTTCTTGGTGACGCTCAAGCCAGTGCTGGACGGAATGTCATCCTCCAAGCCAAGCCGCAGTACCATCTGGTTGAAGCGACCTTGACTATGCCCTTCGAGAAGCTCGACCGCAGCGATCAATGTGGGCCGCGTGAAGGGCATGGTGCGCATGAAGTACTACCTCGCTGGTGATCGTCGCGGTCGAGACTATGCCATTTTGCCCACCGATGACGCTGTCATCTCAGAGATCATATCTCGATAGGCGTAGTGAATAAGGTCTCGCACCAATTCGAGGAGGCCGCTCCAGGGAAGACCATCGAACGGATCGCCGTGGGCCATACTATTGCGGATAGCCGCCAGCGTAGTCTGCGGAGGTGACTGCGTTGCTTGGCGCGCAGTGCGCGCGGCATCAGTCTCGTACAGGTGCGGAAGGACCGAACCGCCGTATTTGCGCACGAAGGACAAGGCGCCGTCGGTGAGGCCGTCGCCCTCGACCATATAGCGCAGCAGACCTTCTAGTGTTGCCGGATGCCGGCCGCGCTTTGGCGCCCGGGCGCCATATCGGTCGCGCAATGCCAGTTCGAGCGCGGTGAGCGCCACGAGTTCGCCGGCCTTGATGAGGTCGAATTCTAGCCAGGCGAGCGTGTAGAGCTTCTGGGCGCGCCGATATTTCGCCGACACAATCAACGGCACGGCAGGATGAAGATCGTGCTGTCGCAGAAACGCCAGCCATTCGGAAGCGGCGCGGAATTCTAGCATGCCGCCGATGTTGCCTCTCGTCGGCCATGGGACGATGAGAGGCAACGCGGTCCGATCGGGCCAATCAAAGAAGATCGGCGACTCCTCTGGATCAAGCATCGCGGCTTTTGTCAGTCAATTCAGCCAGGAACGCCGTGCCCACGGAGACGGCTTGTTCGGCGGCGTCCGGGTCAACCTCGACGCCGTGAGACGCTTCATTCATGACGCGCAGCGCCTCTATGAATTTCCGCGTGGTCGGTGGGGCCAAGCCGCGCCGCTCGAGATCCTGCAACATAGGGCCGATGCCGGTTGGGCGCGTCGGGGCAAAGCCATTGGCTGCAGCGTAGTCGCGGAGCGCGCGTTCGATCTCGATGCGCAGCTTCACCACGGACATCAACGGAAACTCCCGTCCGAGTTCCTCGATCGTCGGAAGCTCCTTCTGGAGTCGAGACGGTAGCGACGGGGAGACTTTGTATTGGGCGACCCCCATTGGCTTGGCGGTGTCGCGGAGTGAGTATTCGACCACCACCTCGTTGCGGCCCTTGCAGAGGATAATTCCGATAGTCGGTTGGTCATCCTTATGCCGTAGTTGGTCGTCGACGGCCGAAAGATAGAAATTCATCTTGCCGGCGAATTCGGGCTTGAAGTCCTCGATTTTAAGCTCGATCACCACGAAGCAGCGCAGGCGCAAATGGTAGAAGAGCAGATCGAGATAATAGTCCTGACCGGCGACTTCGAGATGATATTGGCTGCCGACAAACGCGAACCCTTTGCCAAGCTCGAGTATCAGCGCGCGGAGATGCTCGATCAAACCGCGCTCAAGATCCCGCTCCAGCATCTCAGGTCCGAGCGATAAGAAATCAAAGCTGTAGGGGTCTTTGAGAATCTGCTGCGCGAGTTCGGACTGACCGGCTGGCAGCGTCCGGGTGAAATTCGTAAGGGCGCTGCCTTGGCGGGCAAACAGGCCACTTTCGATCTGGTGGACGAGGACGTTGCGGCTCCAACCGTTCTCGATAGCCTGGCGAGCGTACCAGGCCCGCTCCGGGGGCGCCTTTACGGCGTCAAGCAGGCGGACGTTATGGCCCCAGGGCAATAGTGCAACAACCTGTTGCACAAATTCGAGATCGGGCCATGCCTCCGCGAACGCACGCATGTATTTGAGGTTTCGGGCGGAAAGGCCAGTCATTTGTGGGAAGGCGCGCCCGAGATCGACCGCAAGCCGGTCGATGACCTTGGTGCCCCAGCCCTCGCTTTCCTGACGGGAAAGGATGTCTCTGCCGATCTCCCAGTAGAGAAGCACGAGTTCGCGGTTCACCGAAAGCGCCGCGCGCAACCGAGCCTCGGTGATGCGCTGCTTCAGTTCCTCGACGAGCGCGGCGTATCCATGCGCGTCCCCGCTAGGAGCCGCGGTCGTGGTATTCCCTAGGTGGTGGTCCCCCTTGGTGGGCCGTGCTTTGGGGGAACGTCGGCCCGCCACTGGTCAGGCCGCTTCCTGAGACTGCGCATCAGTCGTCGCGACAATCCGCAAAGACTTCTCCTTTGCCGCCCTCGTGCGCTTCTTGTTCAGCATCGCCACGACGAACGCATTCCACTTCTTCATCGCGGCCCGCTTCTCTGGCATGTAATTCCACCGATCGTAGCTCTTCGAGCTGACGTCCTGGAGCGTGTGATTTTGGAGGCGGTCGCGAATCTCCTTCGACAGGCCAGCCTGGCCAGCCAGCGTCTTCCAGGTGCGGCGCAGATCGCGGTTGGTTACAACCGGGATCACCTCCCGCTCTCGTTGACGCCACATGAACGAATAGAGCGTCCCGTGGCTTACGGGTTTGGTCGGGTCGGTCGCGGATGGAAAGAACCAGCCATGCGCGTTGGGCTTGATCGACTCGATCAACTCAGCCGCCACTTCCGGTACGGGGATGGCATGCGGCTTACCATTCTTGGTCTTCGACCAATCGATAATCCGTTCCTTGGCGTCCCATTGATCGATATGCAGGCGGGCAATCTCTTCGACGCGCTGTCCGGTGAGCATCAGAATGCGTACGGCCCGAGTGTAGGGTGGGTGTACTGGCGCATCAGGACATTCCAGCCAGCGATACAGACGCATGAACTCCTCTTCGTCGAGCCAACGGGTTCCGACGTTTTTAGGCTCTGTCGGAATGCCGGCCGCGGGATTGTAGACGAGCCGGAATCGCCGCTGCGACGCGCTTCGGTAGTCATGTTCCGATTTCAGGCCCCAGCTATATGCGGATCGAATGTAGCTGCGGACGTGGTCCGCCATTGAACGCTTGCCGCGATCGTAGATCGGTCGGATGAGGTCGGTGATTTCATCGGGCTCGATGTCACGAGCAGGGCGGTTCCGGCCCAGCGTGTCGGCGATCTTGTTCAAGCCCTTCTCTGCTTCTTTCCAAGACGATTTGCCCGATGCCTTGAGGTGGGCGACGTAGGCTTCGAACAGATCTGCCACGGTGCCGGGTCGGGTATCTCCAGCGATCTTGATGCTGCGACCCTTCTGGATCATATCGGCGAAGTCGCGGGTGAAAACTTCGCGCGCCTTGCTGAGCGACATTGACGGGTAGGAGCCCAGCTTCTTCTTGAGGCGTTTTTGATCGCGCCACTGCTGCGCCATCCAATCGGCTGTGACGCGAGTTGGCATCGGCTTCATAACGAGGACGAGGCGGCCGGTGCCGTGTCCCTCGCCGTCGACCAGACTTAGCTGTTTGCCGGTCTGCTCCACCTGCTTCAGGGCGCGGCGGATTTCTCCATCGGTAAGGCTTGGCACTGGGCTCTCCCATTGGCTCTCAAGTGGGGTCGCCAGCCGGGTAGCAGGGGTCGGCGACTGGGGTCACGAGGGCGACTGATCCCCCTCGAAACCGACCCCAATATGCCCAGCGTCCGGCTCTACGACAAGCCAGAAAATCCAAGTGATTCAATAGGAACGAACGTGATCGAGCGTGATCTAGAAAGCCAGAGTGGGATGGTTGTGCACCATGATGATGGCTGCCGCGCCGAGTTCCAGCGCGCGCCGCGCGACCTCGCGCGGATAGACCGGGGTATGGTCGATCGTGCCGCGGCTCTGCTGCTCGTCGGCCAGCACCTGGTTCTTGACGTCGAGGAAGATCAGCCGGAACTGTTCGTTGGTCTCGTGCCGCAGCCGGGCGCGGCAATAGTCGATCAGCGCCTGCCAATGGCCGATCACCGGGCGGTCGCCGAGTTCGCCGCGCAGCAGGCGCAGCCCGGCCTCGCGCGTCGCCTTCAGCAAGGCCACCGCCGCCTCGCCGCACCCCTTGACCTCGGCCAGCCGCTCGGGGCTGGCCGAGAGCACCGCACCGAGCGTGCCGAAGCGCCGCAGCAATTCCTTGGCCAGCGGCTTGACGTCGCCACGCGGGTTGGCGCCGGTCAGGATCAGTTCGAGAATCTCATAATCCGGCATGCCCGCGCCCTCGCCGGCGAGGAAGCGCTGCCGCAGCCGCTGGCGGTGGCCGAGATAGTCGGGCGATGGGGGCGATGCATCGGCGCTCACACCGGCGAAGGTAGCGAGGGGCGGCACGGCCGGCAAGCGGGACGGGTCTCGACCGCGGTCGCGTTTCGTCCGAAACTGCGCCCATGCATCCCCGCCTGCTCAGAACCTTTCTTGCAATTGCCCGGCACGGCAACGTCACGCGGGCCGCGGCCGAGGTGCATCTGGCGCAATCGAGCGTCAGCGACCAGTTGCAGACGCTGGAGGCCGAGCTTGGCGCGGCCTTGTTCCAGCGGACGCGCGCCGGCCTCGTCCTGACGCCCGCAGGCGAGACATTGGTGCCATATGCCCGCGAGATGCTGGATCTGGCCGATGTGGCACGCGCGGCGATCCGGGCTCAGCCTGGCCGGCTTGTCGTCGGAACGCTGGAAACAATCGCCGCTGCGCGCATGGGACCATGGCTCGCCGGCTTCCGCGCCAGCCATCCCGGCATCGAGATCGAGGTCCGGATCGCAGGCAGCGGCACGTTGCTGGAACAGCTCGGTCAGGGCGAGATCGACATCGCCGTCTGCTTCGATACCGGCCAGGCCGACGAGCGCTTTGCCATGAGACGCCTGGGGGACGAACCGCTGGTGCTGATCACCGCGCCGGACCGGACCGCTCCCCGCGACCTCGCGGCACTGGCCGGGGCCGACTTCGTCGCGACCGAGCGGGGCTGCGCCTATCGTCATCTGTTCGACAAGGCCTTTGCCGATGCCGGCCTCGACGCCCCGAAGCCCGCCGCGGAAGTCGGCTCGATCAGCCTGATCGCAGCGCTGGTGACCGGCGGCACCGGGATCGGTCTGGTGCCGCGCCTGGGCGTCGCCGGGGCGATCGAGCGCGGCGAGGTCCGGGCGGCCCCTTGGCCCGGACGGGTCGGTGCCGTGTCGCTGTCCATGCTCTGGCGCCGCCGGCGCGTCCAGCCGGCGGCGCTTAAGGCATTGCTCGATGCCGCCGGTCAGATCAGCCGGTGACCACCCTCGACATGCAGGACTTCCCCGGTCGTGAAGCCATTGCCCATCAGGAAGGAAATCGCGTCGGCGATATCTTCCGGCCTTCCCACCCGCCCGACCGGGAGGCGGCAGGCCATGGCGGCCAGCATCTCGTCCCGGGCGTCGCCGGCGACGAAGCGCCAGATCGGCGTGTCCACCCAGCCCGGCGAGACCGCGTTGACGCGGATCGGCGCCAGTTCGACGGCCAGCGCCCGGACCAGCCCCTCGAGCGCGGCGTTGATCGCCGCCACCACCGCGCCGCGCGCCGCCGGCCGATAGGCGGCAATGCCGGACGTGAAGGTGATCGAACCGCCGGCGCGCAGCACCGGCGCACCGTATTTGGCGAGCATCAGCGGCCCCAGGAATTTCGACGCGACCGCGCGCTGGGCCGCAGCGATATCGAGGTCGGGCAGCAGGCGGTAGGCGCCATCGATATCGGCGGCGGTACAGACGATATGGTCGAGACCGCCGATGCCCCGGAACAGGGCCGCGACCTCGTCTTCACGCGTGATGTCGGCGACCACCGTCGTGAGCCCAGGCAGGTCGTTGCCTGCACGCGTGAGCCGGGCCCGGTCGCGGCCGACGGCGGTGACCTCGGCACCGGCGGCGAGACAGGCTTGCGCCAGTGCCCGGCCCATGCCCGAACTGCCGCCGACGATCAGGATGCTGGATGTCATTGTCTTCCTCCGTTGAATCGGCAGCCAGGATTGGCAGGCGGCGGCGGCCGACGGAAACGGAAGAAGACGATAGCGGTATCGGCCGAGCCGATCGTTGTCAGGCGACGAGCACGCCCGCCCGGCCGGCCTCGACGCGGAAACGGGCGAGATCGGTCACCGCACTGGCCGGATTGGCGATGTCGGCGACGCTGCGCAGGGTGATGTCGGCACCGGCGCGCGTCAGCACGATGCGGGCATAGCCGCGACGCTCGGGCTCGACGAAACGCAGATGCGGATTGGCCGGCAGATGCGGTGCCCAGGCCGACATCGGCTCGCCGAGCGACGAGATCGAGCCACCCACCACTTCGGTGGCGACGAGCGGGCCACCCGGCCTGCGGGCGACGTCGGCGACGAAGAACGCATGCATGTCGCCGCCGAGGATCAGCGGGTTGGCGGCGCCGCTGGCGGCGATGTCGGCCAGCATCCGGTCGCGCGCGGCGGGATAGCCGTCCCAGCCGTCGGTCCACCAGCGTGGCGCGGCCGCCGTGCCGCGGTTGAAAGGGCTGACCAGCGTCTGCTGGGTGACGAGGTTCCAGCGTGTCGTCGACCGGCGCAGTTGCGCCGCCAGCCAGGCTTCCTGCGATGGCCCCAGCATCGTGCGCGCCGGATCGCCGAGCTCGCCGCAGTCTGCCGCGGCGACGACGCGCGAGCCGGCGCGGCCCGGTCTGGGACAGGGCTGAGGATCGCGATACTGGCGATCGTCCAGGACCTGGAGCGCGACGAGATCACCGAAGGCGAAGGCGCGGTAGAGCGACATGTCGGCGCCGACCGGCCTGCGGAACGGCGATAGCGGCATATGTTCCCAGAAGGCCCGATAGGCGGCCGCCCGCCGGGCGCGGAATCGGTCCGGATCGGCACGGGTTTCCGAGACATTGCCGGCATAGTCGTTGGAAACTTCGTGATCGTCCCAGGTGACGATCCAGGGACAGGCGGCGTGCGCGGCCTGCAGCTGCGGGTCGCGTTTGTAGAGCGCATAGCGCGCCCGGTAGCCGGCAAGGTCGACCGCCTCGGTCAGCGTGGTCTGACGGACCACGCCGCGCTGGGCGGTCCGTTCGTAGATGTAGTCGCCGGTAAACAGCACGAGGTCATCGCCGGATGCCGCCACGTCGCGCCATGCGGCGTAGTAGCCCTGTTCCCAGCGGTGGCAGGAAGCCAGCGCCAGGCTCAGCCGCTGCATCGCCACGCCGGGCACCGGCATGGTCCGTGCCCGGCCCACCGGGCTGGCCGCCCCGGCCGCGGTGAAGCGATACCAGTACCAGCGATCGGGCAGCAGGCTGCGCACCTCGACATGCACGCTGTGGGCGTCGTCCGCGGTGGCGGTGAACCGCCCCTGCGCGGCGATCCGGGTCAGCCGCTCGTCCTCGGCCACCACCCAGTCGACCGCGACGGGATCGGCAAGCGCGGTGCCGTCGGGCGCCAGCCGCGTCCAGATGACGAAGCCGTCGCCGCCCGGCTCGCCGGAAGCGACGCCCAGGGTGAAGGGATCACGGCCACCGAGACCGCCCATACCCGCGCAGCCCGACAGGGCCAGCGCTGGAAGGCCGATGCCCGCCACCGCCAGAAGCCGGCGCCGGGTCGTCCTGCCGTTTCTGCCCGGCTCAGTCATAATACCACACCGAGTAGTTCATCCGACCGTGAGTACCGGCGGCAGCGGCAATGTCTTCGACGGCATGCCTGACCTCCACCTGAGGATCGAACAGGACGAGGCGATTGCAGAGCGGCGCGACCGCCTCCACGCCGCCATCGAGCCTTTGCATCAGGAAGCGCCCCCCGAACGCCTCCGGCCATGTCGCATGGACATAGAAGACCATGCACAACAAGCGGCCCGCGTTCCTGTCGGAATGCCAGCGCAACATGCTCGAGTGGTCGAGCAGCTTGAGATTGATGGTGCCGCATCGCCGGATCGGCCTGCCGGTCGCGGCCGCAAGCCAGCCCATGAAGCTATCGCCCTGCAATTCGCGGCGGAACATCACGTCGGTCAAGATGCTTGCGGCCAGTTCCCGGCCTGGCCGGGGATGCCGGTAGATGAATTCGGCGATGACGCGCTCGCCATCGGGCGTGTGGTCGAACTCTTCCCGTCCGATCCATCTGGCTTGTCCGGGCCGCGCGGCGACCTTGTAGGCCGGCTCGACCACGCCATCGCCAAGCAATACCTGGCGAATGGCGTCGACGTGATGGGAAAGCAGGAACTCGTCGACGTGGATCAGGCGCTCGGGCCGGCTGTCGAATTGCCTTCTGAGCGCAGCGACGGCCCCGGCCGCCAGATGCTGTGGCTGGACCCATTTCGCCAGGGGCGTCGCGGAAAAATCGTGACCAGGTCGGGCGGCCCGATCATCCGTCATGATCTGGATCCGGCGGACGGTCGCGCCCCGACCTACCCGCCGTAGGGCGGCTGGTGCAGGCCCGCCAGCGATGTCGTGAAGATCTCATACCCGGTCTCGGTCACCGCGACCGAATGCTCGAACTGCGCCGACAGCGAGCGGTCCTTGGTCACCGCGGTCCAGCCGTCGGACAGCAGCTTCACCTGGTACTTTCCGGCGTTGATCATCGGCTCGATGGTGAAGAACATGCCGGCCTTGAGCTCGACGCCCGTGCCCGGCTCGCCATAGTGCAGGATGTTCGGGGCGTCATGGAACACCCGGCCGAGGCCGTGGCCGCAGAAATCGCGCACGACCGAATAGCGCTCCTTCTCGGCGAAGGACTGGATCGCCCAGCCGATGTCGCCGGTGGTGGCGCCCGGCCGCACCACCTCGATGCCGCGCATCATCGCCTCGTAGGTCACTTCCGACAGCCGGCGGGCCTTGATCCCGACCTTGCCGACGAAATACATCCGGCTGGAATCGCCGTGCCAGCCGTCGAGCAGCGGGGTGACGTCGATGTTGAGGAGGTCGCCCTCCTCCAGCCGCTTGTCGCCGGGAATGCCGTGGCACACCACATGGTTGACCGACGTGCACAGCGACTTGGGAAAGCCGCGATAGCCCAGCGGGGCCGAGACCCCGCCGCGGGCGGCGATGAATTCGGCCCCCAGCCGGTCGATCTCGCCGGTGGTGACGCCGGGGCGGACATGCTCGGTCAGATAGTCCAGGGTTTCCGCCGCCAGGCGGCCGGCCTTGCGCATGCCGGCAAAACCCTCCGGGCCATGCAGCTTGATCGCCCCGGTCTTGCGGTGGGCCGCCTCGTCCTCGGCATTGTCGAAAAGATTGACGTAGTTCATGGCTTGCGCCCTTATTCGCGGCGGTACTTCAACCGGAAGCTATAGACCCAGCCGATGACAGATAAAAGCAAGATCGTGACCGCGGCGATGATCGTCATCGGCAATGAAATCCTGTCCGGGCGCACCCGCGACTCGAACATGCATCACGTGGCGACGCGGCTGACCGAACTGGGCGTCCGGCTGACCGAGGCGCGCTTCATCCCCGACGACGAGGCGGTGATCGTCGCCACGGTCAACGAGTTGCGGGCCCGGCACGACTACGTCTTCACCTCGGGCGGCATCGGCCCCACGCATGACGACATCACCGCCGACGCGATCGCCCGCGCCTTCGGCGTCGGCATCGACATCGATCCGCGCGCCCGTGCGATCCTGGAGGCCCACTACGAGCCCGGCATGCTGAACGAGGCGCGGCTGCGCATGGCCCGCATCCCCATCGGCGCCGCGCTGATCGACAATCCGGTCTCCAAGGCGCCGGGTTTCCGGCTGGAGAACGTTTACGTGATGGCCGGGGTGCCGTCGATCATGCAGGCGATGTTCGAATCGATCCGGCACGAACTGGTCGGCGGGGCGCCGCTGCTGTCGCGTACCGTGGCCGCCCGGGTGGCCGAGGGGGCGATCGCGGCCGACCTGGCGGCAATCCAGAATGCCCATGAGGGGGTCGAGATCGGGTCCTATCCATTCTTCCGCGGCGGCATTCCCGGCACGTCGATCGTGCTGCGCTCGACCGACCAGGCCGCGCTCGATCGCGCGGCGGAGGCCTATGTCGCCGTGCTCGCCCGCCAGGGCATCACCCCGATCGAGACGCCAGCGTGATCCTGCGCCTGCTGCTGCCCGCGGCCGTGGTGTGGGCCGCCGCATCGTCTGCCCAGGCGGCCCCGACCGGCCGGGAATTCGCCAGGGCCTGCAACGATCCGGCGGGCCGGACCGCCTGCGAGAGCATCCTGCGCGAGGAAGTCGCCCAGCACGATGCCGGTCTGCAGGCCGGCAAGGACGAGCTCAGCTACTGCGCCCCCCGCGAGGTCGACGGCCCCCAGCTGGCCCGCGTCTTCCTCGACTGGGCCCGCGACAACGACAACCAGCTCGACCAGCCGCAGCTGGCGGTGATCCGCCAGGCGCTGAGCGAAAGCTATCCCTGCGGCGAATGAAGCGCTTTTCGTTCTATTTCGACTTCATCTCGCCGTTCGGCTACCTGGCCAGCCTGGCGGTGCCGGACTTCGCCGCCCGCCACGGTGCCGAGGCCGACTGGCGCAGCATGCTGCTCGGGATTTCCGTGCTGAAGGTCCAGGGCGGCAGGCCGCTGCTGGAAGTGCCGCTTAAGGGACCCTATATCCAGCGTGACGCCTATCGTTACGCCCGCCGCCACGGCATCGTCTTCGGGCGGCGGATCGATGCGCCGCCGTCGCGTCCGATTGCCGCCGCGCGCGCCTTCACCTGGCTGCGCGAACGGCGGCCGGCCCTCGCCGTCCCTGCCGCCCAGGCGATCTTCGCGGCCTATTGGGACCGGGCCGAGGATATTTCGGAACCCGCCCAGGTGATCGGGATCCTCGACCGTGCTGACCTGGATACCGCTGGCCTGGCCGAGGCCTTCGCCAGCGGCGAGGCCGCCGATCTGCTGAAGGCCGCGATCGACGCCTCGATCGCGGCGGGCGTGTTCGGATCACCCTTCTTCCTGGTGGGAGAGGAGCCTTTCTTCGGGTTGGAAAAGATGCCCGTCCTGGGCGAATGGCTCGACGAAGGCGGCTGGTGAAGGCTGTGGCGGCGCGGCAGGCGGGGCCCATGGTTGCAGCGCGGCAACGATTGGTCTAAATAGGCGCCGACCGACCGGCGGCCGGGCTGGGCGACAGGTCCGGCGGCACCGGTCTTTTTCGGTACATGCCCCACTTTCCCAGGGGAAGTTTGGCTTCATCCGGCCGATACTGACGGCCGGTACAGGAATTCTGGGCAGCGCCGGCTCGGACCTCCGCCCGCCTTGCGGGGCAGGAGGCGGTGCCGCCCTTTAGGAGAGCGCGATGACCCGCCGCAGACAAGTCTATGAGGGCAAGGCCAAGGTCCTTTTCGAGGGACCCGAGCCGGGCACGCTGGTGCAGTATTTCAAGGACGACGCGACCGCCTTCAACAACCAGAAGAAAGGCGTGATCACCGGCAAGGGTGTCCTGAACAACCGGATTTCCGAATATCTGATGTCGCGGCTGAACGACATCGGGGTGCCGACGCATTTCGTGCGCCGGCTGAACATGCGCGAGCAACTGATCAAGGAAGTCGAGATCATCCCGGTCGAGGTGGTGGTACGCAACACCGCCGCCGGCTCGCTGTCGACCCGGCTGGGCATCGCCGAGGGCACCCAGCTGCCGCGCTCGATCGTCGAGTACTATTACAAGAACGACGAGCTCAACGACCCGATGGTGACCGAGGAGCATATCACCGCCTTCGGCTGGGCCTCGACCCAGGAAGTCGACGAGATCCTGCATCTCGCGTTGCGCATCAACGACTTCCTGTCGGGACTGTTCCTCGGCGTGGGCATCCGTCTCGTCGACTTCAAGCTGGAATTCGGCCGCCATTGGGCGAACGAGGAGATGCGCATCATCCTGGCCGACGAGATCAGCCCGGACAATTGCCGCCTCTGGGACATGAAGACCAACGACAAGCTCGACAAGGACCGCTTCCGCCGCGATCTCGGCAATGTCGCGGAAGCCTACCAGGAAGTCGCCCGGCGCCTCGGCATCCTGCCCGAGGGCGGCCCGCGCGACATGAAGGGTCCCGCGACCATGCAGTAAGGGGGCGCTCGACGCCCCCTTTTCCTGTTCCCGAACCGACGACCTCTGAACGCTACCCAAGGAGTTTCCTGCCGTGAAGGCCAAGGTCCACGTCACGTTGAAGAACGGTGTCCTCGATCCCCAGGGCAAGGCGATCGGCAATGCGCTGTCAGGCCTGGGCTTCACCGGCGTCGACGACGTCCGCCAGGGCAAGTACATCGAGCTCGACCTGGCCGAGAAGGACCCGGCCAAGGCCCGCGAAAGCGTCGAGGCGATGTGCCGCCAGTTGCTGGCCAACACGGTCATCGAGAACTACGCCATCGAACTCGTGGGCTGAACGCGATGAAATCCGCCATCGTCGTCTTCCCCGGCATCAACCGCGAGCGCGACATGGCGCTGGCGCTGAAGGCCGCGTCGGGCAAGGCCGCCACGCTGGTCTGGCACCGCGACAGCGCGCTGCCCGACGTCGATCTCGTCGTCCTGCCGGGCGGCTTCTCCTACGGCGACTATCTGCGCGCCGGCGCGATGGCCGCGCAATCGCCGATCATGCGCGCGGTCAAGGACCATGCCGCCCGCGGCGGCCGCGTCCTGGCGGTCTGCAACGGTTTCCAGATGGCGACCGAGGCGGGCTTGCTGCCCGGCGCGCTGATGCGCAATGCCGGCCTCAAGTTCATCTGCCGCAACGTCCATCTTAAGGTTGCGAACGCCTCGTCCGACTTCACCGGCCACTATCAGGCCGGCCAGGTGCTGTCGGTGCCGGTGGCCCATCACGACGGCAATTATTTCGCCGACCAGGCCACCCTCGACCGGCTGGAGCAGGAAGACCGCGTGGCCTTCCGCTATTGCGACGCCGAGGGCCGGGTCGACGACGATACCAACCTGAACGGCTCGCGCCGCAACATCGCCGGCATCCTGAGCGAGGATCGCAACGTCCTCGGCCTGATGCCCCATCCCGAGGACGCGACCGACCCGCAGCTGGGCGGAACCGACGGCCGCGGCCTGTTCACTTCGATCGTCGAGGCCCTGTCGTGAGCGCGCGCCCCGCAGACCTGATGGGCCTCACCGAGGCCGAATACGACAACGCCGTCGAGATCCTGGGCCGGCACCCGAACCAGGTCGAACTCGGCATCTTCTCGGTGATGTGGTCCGAGCATTGCTCGTACAAGTCGTCGAAGAAGTGGCTGAAGCAGCTGCCGACCAAGGCCCCCTGGGTGATCAAGGGTCCGGGCGAGAATGCCGGCGTCATCGACATCGGCGACGGACTTGCCGCCATCTTCAAGATGGAAAGCCACAACCACCCGTCGTTCATCGAACCCTACCAGGGCGCGGCGACCGGCGTCGGCGGCATCCTGCGCGACGTCTTCACGATGGGCGCGCGGCCGGTGGCAAACCTGAACGCCCTGCGCTTCGGCAGCCCCGACCACCCCAAGACCCGGCATCTGGTGGCCGGCGTCGTCGCCGGCATCGGCGGCTACGGCAATTGCGTCGGCGTGCCGACGGTCGGCGGCGAGGTCAATTTCCACCCGGCCTATAACGGCAACATCCTGGTCAACGCGATGACCGTGGGTATCGCGCCTGCCGACCGGATCTTCTATTCGGCCGCCGCCGGCGTCGGCAATCCGGTCGTCTATGTCGGGTCCAAGACCGGGCGCGACGGCATCCACGGTGCCACCATGGCCTCGGCCGAATTCTCCGACGACGCCGAGGAGAAGCGCCCGACCGTGCAGGTCGGCGACCCGTTCACCGAGAAGCTGCTGATCGAGGCCTGCCTCGAGCTGATGCAGACCGACTACATCGTCGCGATCCAGGACATGGGCGCGGCCGGCCTGACCTCGTCGTCGTTCGAGATGGCCTCGAAGGGCGGCGTCGGCATCATCCTCGACCTCGACCAGGTGCCCGCCCGCGAAACCGGCATGACGCCCTATGAGCTGATGCTGTCGGAAAGCCAGGAGCGGATGCTGATGGTGCTGAAGCCCGGCCGCGAGGCCGCGGCCGAGGCGATCTTCCGCAAGTGGGAGCTCGATTTCGCCGTCATCGGCCACCTGACCGATACCGGCCGCATGCAGTTGCGCATGCACGGCGAGATCGTCGGCGATCTGCCGATCGACCCGCTGGCCCTGGCCTCGCCGGAATACGACCGGCCGTGGGTGCCCACGCCGCCGCCGGCGCCGCTCGACCGCGGCCATATCGCGGCGCCGGTCGACCTTGGCGAAGCACTGGTCCGGATGATGGGGTCGCCCGACATCGCCTCGCGCCGCTGGATCTGGGAGCAGTACGACCACCTGGTCGGCGGCGACACCGCCCAGCGGCCCGGCGGCGATGCCGCCGTCGTGCGGGTGCCCGATGCCGGCGGCAAGGCGCTTGCGATGACCACCGATTGCACCCCCCGCTACTGCAAGGCCGATCCGGTCCAGGGCGGCCGCCAGGCGGTGGCCGAGGCGTGGCGCAACCTGACCGCGGTCGGTGCCCGGCCGCTGGCGATCACCGACAACATGAATTTCGGCAACCCGCAGCGGCCGGAGATCATGGGCCAGTTCGTCGGCTGCGTCGAAGGCATGCGCGAAGCCTGCCTCGCCCTCGACTTCCCCGTCGTGTCCGGCAACGTCTCGCTCTACAACGAGACCAATGGCACCGGCATCCTGCCGACCCCGGCGATCGGCGGTGTCGGCGTGCTGGACGACGTGACCAGGATGGCCACGATCGCCTTCAAGGCCACCGGCGATCGCATCGTCGTGCTGGGCGAAGCCACCGGCCATCTCGGCCAGTCGCTGGCCCTTCGCGAACTCTGCGGCCGCGAGGAAGGCCCGCCACCGCCGGTCGACCTGGCCATCGAGCGCCAGACCGGCGACCTCGTCCGCAAGCTGATCGCCGACGGCCACGTCACCGCCTGCCATGACGTCGCCGATGGCGGTCTGGTCGTCGCGCTGGCGGAAATGGCGCTGGCCGGCAAGCTCGGCGCCGAAGTCGGCCTGCCGAAGGGCGATGCCAGCCCCTTCGCCCTGCTTTTCGGCGAGGAGCAGGCGCGCTATATCATAACAGTCGCGAGTCGCTATGAATCTGCTATCCTGGCTGCGGCCGCGGCGGCCGGTGTGCCCGCCGCGGTGCTGGGCCAGGTCGGCGGCGACAAGCTGACGGTGACCGGACAGCTCAGCGTTGCCCTGGCGACGCTGGCCCGCGCCCATGAGGATTGGCTGCCCGGCTATATGTCCGCCCCCGCGGCGGCCTGAGATCTGGAGGACCACTTGCGATGGCGATGAGCGCCACCGATATCGAACGGATGATCAAGGAAGCCCTGCCCGACGCGCTGGTCGAAATCCAGGACCTGCGCGGCGACGGGGACCATTACGCCGCCCGGGTGGTCTCGGCGGCGTTCAAGGGCAAGAGCCGGGTGCAGCAGCATCAGATCGTCTATGCCGCCCTGCAGGGCCGCATGGGCGGGCAGCTGCACGCCCTGGCCTTGCAGACCCAGGCGCCGGCGGAATAACCCCAGAACCCGAGGACCAGACCGATGACCGACAATCCCGTTTTCGACCGCATCCGCCAGGAAGTCACCGACAACGACGTCGTCCTGTTCATGAAGGGCACGCCGGTGTTCCCGCAATGCGGCTTCTCGGCCGCCTCCGTGCAGGTGCTTTCCTATCTCGGCGTCAAGTTCAAGGGCATCGACGTGCTGTCCGATCCCTCGATCCGCCAGGGCATCAAGGAATTCTCCAACTGGCCGACGATCCCTCAGCTCTACGTCAAGGGCGAATTCATCGGCGGCTGCGACATCATGCGCGAGATGTTCGAGTCGGGCGAGCTGCAGCAGCTGCTGGCCGACAAGGGCGTCGCGACCACCCAGGCCGCCTGATATCCAGGCTTCATCGTCTGTCGAGCCGGCCCGGGAAACCGGGCCGGTTTCGTTTTGTGTTAGCATCCCGCCCGCGATTGGAAGCGTAACGGGGAACGGTGATGGTACGGGTGACGGCACTCATGTCGGTGGCGCTGCTGCTGGCCGGCTGCAGCGACAATCTCTACGACCAGCCCGCCCCGCCCGATCCAGCGGCGCTCGAGGCGCGGCTGATCGCCCTCGGGCTGCGGCCCTATGCCGAAACCCCGACCGACTGCAGGGTACCCAGGCTCGCCGCGATGCCGTCGACCACCGAGGGCCTGCCCCGTCTCAGCCAGGCCGAGTTGGCGGCAATCCAGGCCTGCGTCGCTCCCGTCCAGGCTGAGGTCTATCCCCGCTCGGGCGTGCCGGCGGCGCGAAGCTACGCGACCTGGCCCAAGGCCTCCACCCAGGCCTATCGCTCCGAGCACGACCTGTTTCTTGCCGCCTGGGTGAACCAGGCGGGTGCGCCCAGCTATCTCGATTGGGAAAAAGCCGGTCCGGCCCCGGTCGGCAGCCGCATCGCCAAGGCATCGTTCACCGTGACCCGCGATGGCCGTGCCGCGGTCGGCCCGCTGTTCTTCATGGAGAAGATGGAGAAGGGTTTCGCCCCCCAGGGCGGCGACTGGCGCTTCACGATGATCGACGGCGATGGGCAGCTCGGCGGCGAGACCGGCTCGGCCACGGCCTCGCGCATCGGCTATTGCCTGGAATGCCACAAGCAGGCGGCGCGAACCGACTATCGCCTGTTCGTGCCCGAGCCGTACCGGGCGAAGTGACCGGCGAGATCCTGCTGCTGACCGGGCCGCCGGGCTCGGGCAAGACGACGACGGCCGCGATGCTGGCCCGGCGGCCGGGCATGCCCAAAGTGCATCTGCATGCCGACGACTTCTTCCATGCCATCGGGCATGGCGCCATTGCGCCCTGGCTGCCGGCGGCGCATGCGCAGAACGGGGTGGTGATGGGCGCACTGGCCGCCGCCGCCGCGGCATACGCGGGGGGCGGCTACCTGACGATCGTCGACGGAATCGTCGGTCCCTGGTTCGTCGACGCCTTCGCCAGCATGCAGGCAACACTCCACTACATCGTACTGCGCCCGAGGCTCGACGACGCGATCGCACGCTGCCGGGCCCGCGGCGGCGACTCGCTGGCCGATCCTGACGTCATCGCCGCGCTGCACCGCCAGTTCGCCGATCTCGGCCCGCTCGAACGCCACGTCCTGCCGGTCGGCGGGCTCGACCGCGAAGCCGTCCTGGCGGCAGTGGGCGCCGCGCTGGAAAGCGGAAGATTCCGCCTGGCCTGAACCACGCGCATCAGGCGTTCAGCCGCAGCCGCCGGGCTTGCCGACCCAGCCGTTCCTGGCCCGGAACTTGCTGAACTGCGCCCGTACTATCGGGAGAGCCACATGCTCAGACGGATTGCGGCCGCGTTGAAAGCCTTCTGGGCTGCGGATTTCGGCGCCTCGATGGCGCCGGCAATCGCCGGGCGCGGCCGGATCGGCGGCGCCTAACCGACAGCCTTGCCGCCTGCGGCTTGGGCAGTGGCCCTGGTTTGGAGTCCGTTGCCTTCGCGCCGTCCAAACGGAAAACGGCCCGCCGAAGGGCGGGCCGTTTCTGGCAAGACCGGTAGTCGGGTCGTGAGATCAGCGCGAGTAGAACTCGACGACCAGGTTCGGTTCCATCTTGACCGGGTACGGCACGTCGGCCAGACCCGGGGCACGCTTGAAGGTGCCGCGCATCTTGGCGGCATCGACTTCGACGTAGTCGGGGAAATCACGCTCGTTCGACTGGATGGCCTCGAGCACGACGGTGAGCTGCTTGGCGCGATCCCGCACCTCGATCACGTCGCCGTCCTTGACGAGGTAGGAGGCGATGTTGACGCGCTTGCCGTTCACCAGGACATGGCCATGGTTGACGAACTGGCGGGCAGCGAAGACGGTCGGCACGAACTTCATGCGGTAGACGACCGCGTCCAGACGACGCTCGAGGAGACCGATCAGGTTCTCCGACGTGTCGCCGCGGCGGCGCGAAGCCTCGAAATAGGCGCGCTTGAACTGCTTCTCGGTGATGTTGCCGTAGTAGCCCTTGAGCCGCTGCTTGGCCATCAGCTGGATGCCGTAATCCGTCGGCTTCTTACGGCGCTGGCCGTGCTGGCCGGGGCCGTATTCCCGCTTGTTGATCGGGCTCTTCGAGCGGCCCCACAGATTTTCGCCGAGGCGGCGATTGATCTTGTACTTCGACTCAAGTCGCTTGGTCATACCGAGGTGTCCAGTTCGCGCTACCGTTTGCCAGTCTTAGAAGTTCGCCATCGTCACGAGCCTTCGTTCATTACGAGTCGCGCCGTATGGCAAACGAGTTGCGGCCCCAGCGTTTCCGCCCGGGGCCCGCAAGTCGGTGGCTTGTACTCAAGCAGGCTCTCGCCGTCAAGCTGATTCCGGGCGGCGGCATCCATTCGGCCGGTGATTCCGGCTCTACTGGTATCGAGTTCGGCTTCTGTTATAACGCGGTCGATGACGTCTATCGCTAGCTCGGTGTTGTCCATCGATCAAATAATGGTCAGGGCCTCGGCTCTGCACCAGCAGGGCCGACTTGCCGAGGCAGAGGCTTTGTATCGGGCAGCGTTGGGGGCAGTCCCCGGACATCCGGATGCGGCCTGTAGCCTCGGCCTGATCGCCATCCAAGTGGGGCAGCCGGCGATCGCCAATACGCTTTTTGATCTGGCGCTCCAGCAACGTCCCAACTTCGTGGCGGCGCTGGCCAATGATGGTGTCGCCCTGAACCTGCTCGGCCACTACAGCCTGGCGCTCTATCGATTGCGTCAAGCCCTGGCCTTGAGCCCGCAGGATGCGAACAACTATTTCAATCTTTCGGAAGTCTTGGCGAAAATCGGAGAGGGTGCCGCCGCGGAAGACAGTCGCAACCGCGCCGTTGCCCTGGCCTTGAACAACCCTGAAATGCACTTTCGGGTAGCAAGTGCACGTCATTTGGCAGGTCAAGCGACTGCTGCGCGAAACGACTATCGGCGTACACTGGCGCTCTCGCCCGCGGGTCCAGAGGCGTTGGCTGCTTTAGGGAACGTCGAAGCGGATCTGGGGTTGCCAGCTGCCCGCACAACATATCGGCGGGCCATTCACGCGGCGCCGGGCATTGCCGCAAACTACGTCAATGCCGGCAGCGTCGAGCAGTCTGCCGGCAGAACCGGAAAGGCTGCAACGCTCTATCGTCTTGCGCTTTGCCTGGAACCCGGGCTAGCCGCTGCATGGCTGAATCTGGGAAATGCTCTGCCAACGACGACAGGGGCGCTCGCCTGCTTCGCTCGATCCCTCCACGTGCAGCCATGGCGCAACCGGGCCAGATCCTCGTTTCTCTACACGGCGTCTGTAACCCGCACCGTGACGCCCGATGCCGAGCGCGCATTGGCATGCGAATGGGAAAGACACTGGCTGACGGCCACGGAGCGGGCGGAAGCGGGAAGCCGACGATTTGCCATCGTCAGTCATTTGGGCGACCGCCTGCAACTCGGCGTCGTTTCCGCGGAATTCGGCCAGCACGCCGTTGCCTACTTCCTCGAGCCGCTGCTGGCAGCCATGGACCGCCAGCGGATCAGACTGACGCTATACCCTATTTCCGTGCGCCACGATCACATCGCCGGGCGCTTTTGTCGCCTTGCCGATCACTGGCATCCGCTTTGGGACAAGTCGGATGCCGAGGCGTCGGATGAGATCAGGAAAGATCGAATCGACGTCCTGATCGACACGACTTCGCACACGAGCGGCGGCCGGCTCGGAATATTCGCACACCGGTCGGCGCCGGCACAGTGCCACTACCTCGGCTACCACGGCACCTCGGGGCTGACCGAGATGGACTATTTCGTCGGGGACGACATTATCACGCCTCCCGAATTCGCCGGCCATTTCAGCGAGCAGCTATGGCGATTGCCAAGGCTGTGGATCGCCTACAGCGGCCCCGCGGCCGCACCTGCCCCGGCCTGGACCCCCGCCGAAGACGGGCGCATTCGTTTGGGATCCTTCAACAACCTCAAGAAGGTTGGACGTGAGACCCTCTCCGTATGGGCCGAGGCCATGCTCGCTCTGCCCGCGTCGGTACTGATCCTGAAGGATCGCTTCGCCCAGGATCCCGAAGTACAGGCCAGGATTGCCGGACTGCTCGAACTCAAGGGGATTTCGGGTGACCGAATAAGGTTCCTGGGTCCAGTCGCGTCATGGGCCGAGCATATGTCGGTATATGACACTGTCGACATCGCCCTCGACACGCTGCCTTTCAACAGCGGCACCACCGCATTCGACGCATTATGGATGGGCGTGCCCCTCGTCGCCCTCAAAGGCGATTGGATGGGGGCGCGGATGACCGCCTCAATGTTGCATGCGCTGGATCGCCCTGGCTGGGTCGCCGAGGACAAGGGTGACTACGTCGCCAAGATTGTCGCACTGGCCGAGGACGTCGACCTGCGCCATCAGGTACGCATCGGACAGAGAAGTGCGATGCGAGACGGCATGCTGTGTGACGCAACGGGCCTCGCCCGTGCGATGGAGAAGGCTTTCATGGCGATGATCGAAGCAGCGGCGCGATGATCAGGCTTGGTGTTCATGCGACCGCGGTGATCGACGTGCAAGGCAGTTTCAGCGCCCCAGATACGACGGTGATCGAGCCGGGGGCAGTGCTCTATGTCGGGACCAGCGGGTCGCTCACTCTCGGCGCCAGGAATATCATCTACCCGAATACGACCATCCGGATCGACCAGGGCTGGATGACAACCGGGAGCGACGTCTCGTTCGGTCCCGGCGTCCAGATATACGAGCCCCGTGCAGGGCTCGCCATCGGCGACAATTGCCTTATTGCCGGCGGGGTGCTGATCTGTGGGGTCAATCATGGTTTCGCCGACAGAACTCTCCCGATGCGCCGACAGCCAGCGGAGGCCGCGAAGATTGTGATTGAAGACGACGTCTGGCTCGGCATGGGCGCTATCATAAATCCTGGCGTCACCATTGGGTCGGGATCGGTAATCGGGGCAGGTTCCGTGGTAACGCGCAGCATCCCCCCGATGAGCGTGGCTTGGGGAAATCCCTGCCGGGTACACCGGGAGCGCGATTGATGAGAAACCTACCGACGCCGCTGCTCTTGCATCTGGGCTGCGGCAAACGCCACATTCCCGGGTTTTACCATGTCGACCTTCAAGACCTCCCCCACATCGACCATGTCGGCTGCGTCGAGAATCTCGAATGGCTCGACACCGATACGGCCGAACTGATCTACGCCAGTCACGTGCTGGAACATTTCGGCCGGACCGAGTTCAGGAATGTGCTGGGCGAATGGCATCGCGTTCTCAAGCCAGGCGGCATTCTGCGGTTGGCAGTACCTGACTTCGCGGCCTGCGCGAGGCTCTACTACGAGCGCGGACTGGAAGACGGCTTGAGCGGCCTGATCGGTCTTATCTGTGGTGGGCAACGCGACGCCTACGACTACCACAAGATGATTTTCGACGAAGACTTCCTGACCCGCGCCCTCCTGGATGTCGGCTTCGCCGATGTAAGGCGTTGGGATTGGCGTACCACATCTCATGCCGACATCGACGACTACAGCCAAGCTTATCTGCCGCATCTCGCCAAGGACAACGGGATGCTCATGAGCCTGAACCTGGAAGCGGTCAAATAGCTGCCGAGGTCGATCAGGGCTCGCCGATCTGGCCGCGCTTCTTCTCGCTGCGGCGCCGGTTGGGCCGGCCCAGGGCCAGCGCGCGGACCACGCCGCGCATGGTCCGGACTTCCTGATCGGTCATGCCAGCCCGCTCGAACATCGTCTTGATGTTCATCATGATTCCGGGCTGCTTCTCCGGGATGTTGGCAAAGAAGCCGGACGCTTCGAGTTCGGCTTCCAGATGCTGCAGGAACCCCGCATGCTCGGCCTTGGTCGCGACCCTGACATCGCCGAGATCGAGGCGCTGCGCCGGCGTCGCATCGCCAGCCAGGTACCATTCGTAGCCGACCAGCAGCACGGCCTGGGCGAGGTTCAGCGAGTCGTAGACCGGGTTCAGCGGCACGGTGATGATCTGGTCGGCCAGGACCAAGTCGTCGTTCTCCAGCCCCGTGCGCTCGGGTCCGAACAGGATGCCGACCCGGTCACCCCGCCCCATCCGCTCGCGGATCTCGGCCGCCGCGTGGCGCGGCGTCGCCACCGGCTTGATCAGGTCGCGCGGGCGGGCCGCCGTCGCATAGACGTAGTTCAGATCGGCGATGGCATCGGTGACCGAGTCGTAGAGCTTGACCCCGTCCAGCACCTTGTCGGCACGGCTGGAGGCCGAATAGGCGCGTTCCGACGGCCAGCCGTCGCGCGGGCTGACCAGCCGCATCTCGCTGATCGCGCAGTTAAGCATGGCCCGCGCGGCGGTGCCGATGTTCTCGCCCAGCTGCGGGCGGACCAGGATGACGACGGGACCCGGCGTTGCGGGCAGTTCGGCCGGCGGCGTGCGGTCGCGGATCGTGCCGGCCATGTCAGCCCCTGGCGCTACCCGCCGGGGCGCCGGCGCGGTACAGCTTCCAGACGATCGAATCCATCAGCGCATCGAACGAGGCATCGACGATGTTGGGCGAGACGCCGACGGTCGACCAGCGGTTGCCGGCGCCGTCGGTGCTCTCGATCATCACCCGCGTCACCGCCCCCGAACCGCCATTGAGGATGCGAACCTTGAAGTCGGTCAGCGACACGTCGTTGATGTAAGCGGAATACTTGCCGAGATCCTTGCGCAGCGCGGTGTCCAGCGCATTGACCGGGCCGTTGCCTTCGGCCACCGAGAACAATTCCTCGCCATCGACCGCTACCTTGACGGTCGCTTCCGTCACGGTGAGATATTCGCCGCGGGCGTTGCGCCGCCCCTCGACCGAGACGCGATAGCGCAGCACGTTGAAATAGCTGGGGATCTGCCCCAGCGCCCGGCGTGCTAGCAGTTCGAACGAGGCTTCGGCGCCGTCATAGGCATAGCCCTCGAACTCGCGCTTCTTGACCTCTTCGAGCAGGTTGGCGATCTGCGGGTGCGCCGCATCGATGACGATGCCGACGTCGCGCAGCCGCGACAGGATGTTGGACCGGCCGGCTTGGTCGGAGACCAGGATCCGCCGTTCGTTGCCGACCGCCTCGGGCGGCACATGCTCGTAGGTCTTGGGATCCTTCTCGACCGCCGAGACGTGCAGGCCGCCCTTGTGGGCGAAGGCCGAGGCGCCGACATAGGCGGCATGCCGGTTCGGCGCGCGGTTGAGGATTTCGTCGAGCAGCCGGGAGGTCGCGGTCAGATGGGCGAGGCCGGCCTCGCCGATGCCGGTCTCGACCTCGTCGCGGAACGGCGCCTTCAGCATCAGGCTGGGTATGATCGACACCAGGTTGGCGTTGCCGCAACGCTCGCCCAGCCCGTTCAGCGTGCCCTGGACAAGGCGCACGCCCGCCTTGACCGCGGCCAGCGAATTGGCCACGGCATTCTCGGTGTCGTTGTGGCAATGGATGCCGATGCGGGCGCCGCCAAACCTGGCGCAGACGGTGGCGCAGACCCGCTCGACCTCGTCGGGCAGCGTGCCGCCGTTGGTGTCGCACAGCGTCACCCAGCGCGCACCGCCTTCAAGGGCCGCGGCCAGGCAGGCCAGCGCATAATCCGGATTGGCGCGATAGCCGTCGAAGAAATGCTCGGCATCGAAGATCGCCTCGCGCCCGCGTTCGATCGCATGGGCGACGGACTCGCGGATCGAGGCCAGGTTTTCCTCGAGCGTCGTGCCCAGCGCGACCTCGACGTGGAAGTCCCAGGTCTTGCCGACCAGGCAGGCGACCGATGCCTGGCCGTCGAGCACGGCGGCAAGCCCCGGGTCGTTGGACGCCGAGCGCCCTGCCCGCTTGGTCATGCCGAAGGCGACGACACGCGCCTTGGCCAGCTTCGGCGGATTGGCGAAGAAGGCGGTATCGGTCGGGTTGGCGCCGGGCCAGCCGCATTCGACGTAATCAAGGCCGAGCCGGTCGAGCGCCTGGGCGACCCGGTTCTTGTCCTCGACGGAGAAGTCGACGCCCTGCGTCTGCGCGCCGTCGCGCAGCGTGGTGTCGAACAGATAGACGCGTTCCCTGGTCATCGCCCTCGGATCCTTCAGGCGCCCCGGCGCCATACGGTAACACCACCCGGCTTGTCTTCCAGGACGACGCCCTGTTCGGCCAGTTCGGCGCGGATGCGGTCGGCCAGGGCAAAATCCTTCGCCTGCTTGGCCGCCTTGCGCCGCTCGATCTCAGCCTCGATGGCGGTTTCGTCGAGACCGCCGGGGCCGCCGGCCTGGAACCAGGCCGCGGCGTCGCGCTGGCAGAACCCGAGCACGTCGAGGCAGGCGCGCAAGGCCGGCGCCGCGAGCGTCTGCATCACGGCGAAAGCCCTGGGCGTGTTGAGATCGTCGTCCATCGCCTCGACGAAGGCATCCGGCAGCGTGCCGGCGGCGACGCCGTCGAGCTGACGGTACCAGCCGTCGAGATTGGCGCGGGCCTCGCGCATCGCCTGGTCGGTCCAGTCGAACGGCTGGCGGTAATGGGACTTGAGCGTCGCCAGCCGGATCGCCTCGCCGGGATGCTGGGCCAGCGCGTCGCGGATGGTCAGGAAGTTGCCGAGCGACTTCGACATCTTCTCGCCGTTCACGGTGACGAAGCCGTTATGCATCCAGGTCCGCACGAACGGCGCCTGGTTGGCGCAGACCGACTGGGCGATCTCGTTCTCGTGGTGCGGGAAGATCAGGTCCAGCCCACCGCCGTGAATGTCGAAGGTGACGCCCAGATGGGCCTTGGCCATCGCCGAGCATTCGATGTGCCAGCCCGGCCGGCCGCGGCCCCAGGGACTGTCCCAGCCCGGGGTATCGGCGTCGGACGGCTTCCACAGCACGAAATCGGCCGGATCCTTCTTGTAGGGGGCGACCTCGACCCGGGCGCCGGCGATCATGTCGTCGCGGTCGCGCCGCGACAGCCGTCCGTAATCCTTCATCGACGGCACGTCGAACAGGACATGCCCCTCGGCCTCGTAGGCATGACCCAGCGCGATCAGCCCGGCGATCATCGCCACGATCTGGGGCATGTGGTCGGTGACACGCGGCTGGACGTCGGGATCGACGCAGCCGAGCGCCCGGACGTCCTCGAAATAGATCTGCGCCGTCCGCTCGGTCAGTTCGCGGATCGGGATGTTCAGTTCCCTGGCGCGCGCATTGATCTTGTCCTCCACATCGGTGATGTTGCGGACATAGGTGACCTTGGGATAGCCGCGGCGCAGCCAGCGGACCAGCGCGTCGAAGACGATGACCGGGCGGGCATTGCCGACATGGGCATAGTCGTAGACGGTCGGGCCACAGACATACATCCGGACGTGGGACGGATCGAGGGGCGCGAATATCTCCTTTTCGCGCGTCAGAGTGTTGTACAGCCGCAGCGCCACGGTCCCACCTAAGTCAATAGAATGTCAGGCTTTTTCGCCTCGCAGCCGCGCCCGGGCGCGGCTTTCGCCGATCAGAGGTAGCAAATCTTTCATCTCGGGTCCATGGTCGCGGGCCGTCAGCGCCCGGCGCAGCGGCAGGAACAGGCCCTTGCCCTTGCGCCCCGTGGCGGCTTTCACCGCCTCGGTCCAGGCCTTCCAGGTTTCGCCGTCCCACGGCCCCGGCGGCAGCACGGCCGATGCGGCGGCGAGATACTCGGCCTCGCCGTCGACCAGCGGCGCGACCGGCCCGGCCACCACCTGCCACCACTCGGCCGCCTCGCGCACATGGGCGAGATTGCCGCGCACTGCCAGCCAGAAGGCTTCGTCGGCCCCGTCAGGCAGGCGGCCCGCCACCTCGTCGAACCGCAGGTGATGCACCAGGCGGGCGTTCAGGTGCTCGAGTTCGGCGGGGTCGAAATGGGCCGGCGCCTTGCCGAAGCGGCCGAGATCGAAACCCGGGACCAGCTCGGCGAGGCTGTGGCAAAGCTCGATCGGATCGGCCGAGCCGAGCCGGGCGAGGAACGCGTTCAGCGCCATCGGCTCGATGCCGTCCGCGCGCATCTCGGCCAGCGACAGCGCCCCCAGACGCTTGGACAGCCCGGCCCCGGCGGCGTCGGTGAACAGCGAGAAATGCGCAAACTGCGGCACCGGACGGCCCAGCGCCTGGAACAGCTGGATCTGCACGCCGGTATTGGTGACGTGATCCTCGCCGCGGATCACATGGGTGATCGCGGTGTCGCCATCGTCGACCACCGAGGACATGGTGTAGAGCACGCGCCCGTCCGCCCGCAGCAGCACCGGATCCGACAGCGAGGCGGCATCGACCGTGACCTCGCCCCGGATCAGGTCATGCCAATGCACCGCGGTCTGGTCGAGCTTGAAGCGCCAATGCGGCTTGCGGCCCTCGGCCTCTAGTTTCGCCCGGTCGTCGTCGCTCAGCTTCAGCGCCGCGCGATCGTAGACCGGCGGCAGCCGGCGGGCGAGCTGCAGCTTGCGGCGCAGTTCCAGCTCCTCGGGCGTTTCGTAGCAGGGGTAGAGGCGGCCGGATGCCTTCAGCCGTTCGGCGGCGGCGTGATAGACGTCCAGCCGGTCGCTCTGCCGGAAATGGCCGTCCCAGTCGAGGCCGAGCCAGCGCAGGTCTTCGGCGATGGCCTGCGCGAATTCCCCGGTCGAGCGCTCGGTGTCGGTGTCGTCGAGGCGGAACAGGAAGCGGCCGCCGTGGCGGCGGGCGAACAGCCAGTTCAGCACCGCCGCGCGGGCATTGCCGACATGCAGCCGGCCGGTCGGGCTGGGCGCGAAGCGGACGTGGACGGTCATCGGTCTACTTGTAATGGTCGCGGAAGCGGTTGGTGATCGGATAGCGCCGGTCGCGGCCGAAATTGCGGCGGGTGATCTTGACCCCCGGGGGCGATTGCCGGCGCTTGTATTCGGCCAGGGTCAGCAGGTGCAGCACGCGGGTCACGACCTCGCGCGGCTGGCCCGAGGCGACGATTTCGTCGACCGACTTTTCCTCTTCGACCAGCGCCTCGAGGATCGCATCGAGCTGGTCGTAGGGCGGCAGGCTGTCCTGGTCGGTCTGGTTCTCGCGCAATTCGGCGGTGGGCGCGCGCACCAGCACGTTCTCCGGCATCACCGGACCGTCGGGCCCCAGCGCGCCGGCCGGCTTGTTGGCGTTGCGCCAGCGCGACAGGTCGTAGACCGCGGTCTTGTAGACATCCTTCAGCACGGAATAGCCGCCGCACATGTCGCCGTAGAGGGTCGCGTAGCCGACCGACATTTCCGACTTGTTGCCGGTGGTCAGCACCATGTGCCCGAACTTGTTCGACAGGGCCATCAGCGTCACGCCACGCGTGCGGCTCTGCAGATTTTCCTCGGTGATGTCGGCCTTCCGCCCGGCAAAAGCCTGGGCCAGCATGCCGGAAAAGGCTTCGAAGGCCGGTTCGATGCCGATGGTATCGAGGCGGATTCCCAGGAGATCAGCGCATTCCCCGGCATCGCCGAGGCTCTCGTCGCCGGTGAAGCGCGACGGCAGCATGACGCACCAGACCCGGTCGGGGCCGAGGGCATCGACCGCGACCGCCGCCGACAACGCGGAATCGATGCCGCCGGACAGGCCGAGCACGACGCCGGGAAAGCGGTTCTTTTCGACGTAGTCGCGCAGGCCAAGCTGCATTGCACCGTAGATCTGGGCCAGCCGGCCGGGCGGCGCGACGCGTTCGGCGGTGGCGCAGCGCCAGCCATCGCCCTGCCGGTTCCATTCGGTGACGACCACCTTCGACTGGAACGGCGCCAGTTGCACCGCAAGGCTGCAATCGGCATTCAGCACGAACGAGGCGCCGTCGAACACCAGTTCGTCCTGCCCGCCGACCTGATTGACATAGGCGAGCGGCAGGCCGCTTTCCTTGACCCTGGCAACGGCCAGGTTCAGCCGGGTGTCGAGCTTGTCGTCCTCGTAGGGCGAGCCGTTCGGCACCAGCAGGATTTCGGCGCCGGTTTCGGCCAGGCATTCGACGACGTCGGGCGTCCAGATATCCTCGCAGATCGGCACGCCGAGCCGCACGCCCTTGAACACGATCGGGCCGGGCATCGGCCCGGGCGCGAACACCCGCTTCTCGTCGAACACGCCGTAGTTCGGCAGGTCGACCTTGTAACGTTTGGCCTGGATCGCCCCGTCGGCCAGCAGCAGCACGGCGTTATGCAGCCTGCCCTCCTCGACCCAGGGGCCGGTCACGAGCAGCGCGGGGCCGCCGTCGGCCGTCTCGGCCGCCAGTTCCTCGATCGCCGCCCGGCAGGCCTTCTGCAAGGCAGGACGCAGCACCAGATCCTCGGGCGGATAACCGCAGATGACCAGTTCGGTGCAGAGCACGAGATCGGCGCCACCGGCGGCGGCCTCGGCCCGGGCGGCCCGGACCAGGGCGGTGTTGCCGGCAACGTCGCCCATCGTCGGATTGAGCTGGGCCAGGGCAATCTTGAGGGTATCGACCATGCCGATTCCTTAACCGAGGGTTCCGGCAAATGCCAGTACCGCAACCCCGACCGGCCAATTTCGTTCATGCTGCACCGCAGCATGAACGAAGGCAAGGCTTGGTCAGGCGGCGCGGTCGCCGGTCAGCTTGATTGCGGCGAGGAACTCGGTCACCTCATGGCGCAGCTTGTCGGCCGCCGCCTCGACCTCGCCCGACGAGGTTTCGACATGGGCGGCGGCCCCGGCCGAACGCCCGGCCGCATCGAGCACCTGGATCGATGCCGTCGACACCGTCGATACCGCCTGCGAGGCGCCGGCGACATTGGCCGCGATTTCCTGCGTCGCCGCCGACTGCTGCTCGACCGCCGATGCCACTGCGACCGATGCGTCCGACAGCCGGGCAATCGTGGTCCGGATCGTCGAGATGATGTCGACCGCCCCCCCGACCGACTGCTGAATCCCCTGGATCAGGGCCCCGATTTCCTCGGTGGCCTTGGCAGTCTGGGTGGCCAGGCTCTTCACCTCGGAGGCGACGACGGCAAAACCCTTGCCGGCCTCGCCCGCCCGCGCCGCCTCGATGGTGGCGTTCAGGGCCAGCAGGTTGGTCTGACCGGCGATCGTCCGGATCAGGTCGATGACGGTGCCGATCGAGCGCGCGGTCTCGTCCAGCTTGCGGATCCGCCCCTCCGCCTCGTTGCCCTGCTCGACCGCCGCGGCAGCCATGGCCGAGGAGGTTGCGATCTGGCGCGCGATCTCGCCGATCGATGCCGACAGTTCCTCCGACGCCGTGGCGACGATCTGCAGGTTGGTATCGGCCTCGCCGGCCGCCGCCGAGACGTTGCGGCATTCGGCATTGGTCTGGGTCGATGTCGCGGCAATCTCGCCCGCGGCCGCGGTCATCCGGTCGGCCGCCTGGGCCAGCGTCGCCATCACCCCCAGCATGATCCGATCGAAATTCTGGATCTGCGCCTCCATCTCCCGGCCGCGGCGGAACTTCAGCTCCGCCTCGCGCCGGGCGGCGGAAATGTCGGTGGCGAACTTGACGATCTTGAACGGCTTACCGGAGGCGTCGAAGATCGGGTTGTAGGATGCCTGCAGCCAGACCTCGCTGCCGTCCTTGGCCAGGCGGCGGTACTCGCCGGTGTCGGGCTGGCCGCTGCGCAACCGCTCCCAGAACCGGCGGTATTCCGTCGTCGCCGTCTCGGCCGGGTCGCAGAAGATCCGGTGGTGCCGGCCCTGCACCTCGGCAAGCCGATAGCCGAACACGGCCATGAAGTTGTCGTTGGCGGTCAGCACATTGCCGTCCAGGTCGAATTCGATCACCGCCTGGACCCGATCGATCGCCCGGATCTTGCCCTCGAACTCGGCGTTGCGCGCCCGCGTCTCGGTGATGTCGGTGGCGAACTTGACGATCTTCACCGGCGCCCCGTCGACCCCGAGGATCGGATTGTAGGACGCGAGCAGCCAGATCTCGCGGCCATCCCTGGCGACGCGGCGATACTGCCCGACGTCATGCTCGCCCCGGGCCAGGCGCTGCCAGAACGCGGCATATTCGGCCGAGGCGGCGACCGCGGGCTCGCAGAACATGCGGTGATGCCGGCCCTGCACCTCCGCCAGGCTGTAGCCGACCGTATCGAGGAAATTCTGGTTCGCCGTCAGGATGTTGCCCTGCAGGTCGAACTCGATCACCGCCTGAACGCGATCGATCGCGGCCATCTTGCCGGCGAAATCGAGACTGGCCTGCTTGGCCGCGGTGATGTCGGTCGCGAACTTGACGACCTTGACCGGGCGGCCGCCGGCGCCCAGCACCGGATTATAGGATGCCTGCAGCCAGATCCGCCGCCCGCCTTTCGCCATGCGGGGATATTCGTCCGAGAAGACCTCGCCGCGGCCCAGCCGCGCCCAAAACTGCCGATACTCGGCGCTCGCGGCATAATCCGGGTCACAGAACATCCGGTGATGCTTGCCCCTGACCTCGTCCAGCCGATAGCCGACGGCGCGCAGAAAGTTTTCGTTGGCACTCAGGATATTCCCGTTCAGGTCGAATTCGATCACCGCCTGAACGCGATCAATTGCAGCCAGCATTGCCGCGACACGAGCATTTTCGGCAAGACTCGTTTTACCAAAGCTAAATAACGACACGATGCACATGTCCCCTTGGCGAGAGATTTTTGAAAAAAAGGCGGCCACGCCGCGATAAAAACGTGACCGCTTTCTACATCGTGTTACGTGATAAATCTATCTTGGATCTACGACTTACGCCGTAAGGACTGGAAATTATCGCCTGGGAAATTGTTGCGCCATACAACGATACCCTTGGCCAGATCCCGCTACCGTTCTGGAAAGACAGCCGCGTCCGGCTCGCGGGCGACTCGCAGACCCCGGCACAGCGTGCCGATCATCCGATATTGGCCGGCAAGCATGATCAATTCAATCAATGCGGGCTTCTCCCAGCGTTCGGACAGATCGTTCCAAAGTCCGTCGCCGATATCAGCCGTATCGTGCAGGCTGTCGACCAGGCGGATCAGCAGCCTCTGGTCGGCATCGAAGGCCGGATCCTCCGCCCGCCCGAGCACGGTGGCGTCGACACAGCTCGGGCTCAGCCCGGCCCGATCGGAAAAGAACGTGACATGGACGCCCCATTCGTATTCGCCGCCGGCCCGGGCGCAGGCGCGCAGGATGACGATCTCGCGCTCCGCCAGCGTCACGGCGCCGCGGTCGAGCAATCCCCCGGCGAACAATCGCGAAAGAACGCGGGGATTATGCGCCAGCGTCCGGAACAGCTTCAGCGGCGCGCGGCCTGGCGGCATCACGCGGGCAAAGCCCGCGGCGATATCCTCGGCATAAGGCGGATCGAGCGGTGCGATACGCGATGTGGCCATGGCGGCCTCCCTTTGCTACTGTTTCAATAGCAAAAGATGCTACATAATTAGTAGCAAGGAGGCAAGATGGCCGTAGGGCCGGGAACGAAGGTGCGCGGCTCGACCAGCGGACGGCCGATCATGGTGCTGCTAGACCTGCTCGGCCGGCGCTGGGCGCTGCGGATGTTGTGGGAGTTGCGGGCCGGACCGCTGAATTTCCGGCAGTTGCAGACGGCCTGCGGCGATATTTCACCGACCGTGCTGAACACGCGGCTCGCCGAACTGCGCGATGCCGGCATCGTCGCCGTATCGGGCGAAGGTTATCTGCTGACGCAACAGGGCGGCGACCTGCTCGCCGCCCTGTTGCCGCTCAACGATTGGGCCGAGGGCTGGGCCGGGTCTATTTCCGCAGCAGGAACTCGCGACCGACCTTGACCGAAGGCACGCCGTCATAGGCGATGATGTCGGCGGTCGCATAGGTCTCGGTCCAGAGTTCCGGCAGGTAGGACCCGGTGCCGATCACGTCGATCGGGGCGCTGACCGAAGCCATCACCTTGCACTTGGCCGGGGTAAAGCCCGAGGACGCGACGATCTGCACCTTCGGGAAGCCGGCTTCGTCCAGTGTGTCGCGCATGTGCCAGATCGCGGCGGCGGTGACGCCGGTGCCGACCAGCCAGCGCAATTCCGACTCGGTCCGGTATTGCCGGATCGCATTCGGCACGTGACGCTCCAGCACCGCATAGGACGCCGCAGGGTCGAGCCCTTCGATATAGCGGCCGCCATGGGTATCGAGCCGCACCGAAAGGCCGCCATGGGCGGCCAGTTCGGGGAACCGGCGGCAGACCGCCAGCGCATCGGTGACTTCCTGGCCGTAATAGTCGACCAGCACCGTCATCGCCTCGCCGGGGAAGCTTTCGGCATACATCTCCGCCGCGCGCAGCGTCGATCCGGCGTAGCCGATCAGGGCATGCGGCATGGTGCCGAGGCCGCGGGAATTGCCGAAATAGCGCGCCGTGGCGTCGGTCGCATTGCCGACGAAACCGACCGCGCCGACATCGCGGCGGGCGGCACGCGAGCCGACCGAGGCGGCATAGGCCATCAGTTCGGCCATTTCGCCGCCGGCGCAGTGGCGGGCATCCATCGCCAGGAAGCGCGCCTTCGGCAGATCGCAGCACATCGAGTAGGCATTGAACGCGGCGACGCAGGCGGGGCCGAGCTTCTGCAGATAGAGCGTCTCGAGATCGCACAGATCGACCATCGAACCGGTGATGTAGACCAGCGCCTCGCCGGCGCCGACCCAGTCGCCCTCCTCGAAACAGGGTTCGATGATGAATTCGGTGCGGCGCGCGGTGGCCATCGTCTGCAGCCAGTCGATCATCAGCCGGGCGGCGAAGATCACCGGGCGGCGCATGAATACCGCATAGGTCACCTGCTTGTCGCCGTGCGAGCGGACGACGGCGCGGGTGCGCTTGAAATAGACGTCGGTCCGCTGCTCCACCTCCCGCTCGAGGCCGGCGACATCGAGCGTCGCGGCATCGGGCAGGTTCATGGTGTCGCGCTCAACCGGCCTGGGCGAGCTCGAGGTGCGCACGGCCACGGCCCTCCTTCAGCATCTCGGCGATCATGAAGGCGAGCTCCAGCGACTGCTGGGCGTTGAGCCGCGGGTCGCAATGGGTGTGGTAGCGGTCGGACAGGTCGCCTTCGCCGATCGCCTGGGCGCCGCCGAGGCATTCGGTGACGTCCTGGCCGGTCATCTCCAGGTGCACGCCCCCGGCATAGGTGCCTTCGGCCGCGTGCACCTCGAAGAACTGGCGCACTTCGCGCATCACCCGGTCGAACGGCCGGGTCTTGTAGCCGGTCGACGAGGTCAGGGTGTTGCCGTGCATCGGATCGCAGGACCAGACGACCTTGCGCCCTTCGCGCTCGACCGCCCGGATCAGGGCCGGCAGATGCTGGTCGACCTTGTCGGCGCCCATGCGGCTGTAGAGCGTCAGGCGGCCCGGCTCGTTCTTCGGATTCAGCGCGTCGATCAGCCGCACCAGATCGTCGGGCTTGAGGCTCGGCCCGCATTTCAACCCGATCGGGTTGGCAATGCCACGCATGTATTCGACATGCGCGCCGTCGAGCTGGCGGGTGCGGTCGCCGATCCACAACAGATGGCCCGAGGTCGAGTACCAGTCGCCCGAGGTCGAATCCACCCGGGTCATCGCCTGCTCGTAGCCGAGCAACAGCGCCTCGTGGCTGGTGTAGAGGTCGGTGGTGCGCAGTTCCGGCGTCTTTTCCGGGGTCAGGCCGCAGGCTTCCATGAAGCGCAGGCTCTCGTCGATCCGGTTGGCCAGGTCGAGGAAGCGATCGGACTGCGGGCTCTTGTTGACGAAACCGAGCATCCAGCCGCGAATGCGATGGATATCGGCATAGCCGCCCTGGGTGAAGGCGCGCAGCAGGTTCAGCGTCGCGGCCGACTGGGTGTAGGCGCGGATCTGGCGCTCGGGGTCCGGCAACCGGGCTTCGGCGGTGAATTCCATGCCGTTGACGATGTCGCCGCGATAGCTCGGCAATTCGACGTCGCCGCGCTTCTCCGTCGGGGCCGAACGCGGCTTGGCGAACTGGCCGGCCATGCGCGCCAGCTTGACCACCGGCATCGCGCCGCCGAAGGTCAGCACGACTGCCATCTGCAGCATGACGCGCAGGGTGTCGCGGATATTGTCGGCGCCAAGTTCGGCAAAGCTCTCGGCGCAGTCGCCGCCCTGCATCAGGAAGGCCTTGCGCTCGGCCACGCGGGCGAGCTGCGCCTTCAGCGAACGGGCCTCGCCGGCATAGATCAGGGGGGGCAGCTTGCGCAACTGGCCTTCGACCGCCGCCAGGGCATCCTGGTCGGGATAATCCGGCACCTGCTGGATCGGGCGGGAACGCCAGCTCTGCGGTGACCAGTTAAGCGCATTCATGACACGGGGCCTCACTTCAACGTCCAAGGCTAACAGCTATAGGCCGTTCCGGCGGGCCGCGCCAGCCCGCCGTACCGTCCTGCAGTATCCGGGTGTGCTGTCCGATGGCCGAACCTACTCGGCCGCCCGGGCCGCCGGCGGCGGCAGCTTTTCGCGCAAGGTGACGAATTCCTCGGCCGCCGTTGGATGAATGCCGACAGTGGCATCGAAATCGGCCTTGGTCGCCCCGGCCTTCAGTGCGATCGCCAGGCCCTGGATGATCTCGCCGGCGTCCGGCCCGATCATGTGGCAGCCGATCACCCGGCCGGTGGCTGCGTCGACCACCAGCTTCATCAGCGTCTTTTCCGGCCGTCCGGCCAGGGTGAACTTCATCGGGGTAAAGGCGGTGCGGTAGACGTCGACCGACGGGTAGGTCAGGCGTGCCGCCGCCTCGGATAGACCGACCGTCGCCAGGTTCGGCTGCGAGAACACGGCGCTGGCGACATTCTCGTGGGTGAACATCGTCGGCTTGTTGCCGAAAACCGTGTCGGCGAAGGCATGGCCCTCGCGGATCGCCACCGGGGTCAGGTTCAAGCGGTTGGTGACGTCGCCGACCGCATAGATATGCGGAACGGTGGTTTGCGACCACGCATCGACCTTGACCGCGCCGCCGGCAACCAGGGCCACGCCGGCCTCGGGCAGGCCGAGATCGGCGGTGTTGGGGCTGCGGCCGGTGGCGGCCATCACCACGTCGGCGACGACCTCGCTGCCATCGGCGAGCTTGACGGCCAGCCCGTCAGCCCGCTTCTCGATGGTGGAAAGGCCGATATTGACCTTGAGGTCGATGCCCTTCTTGACCATTTCGGCGGCGAGGTGGTCGCGCAGGTCGTCGTCGAAGCCGCGCAAAATCTGGGCCCCGCGATAAATCTGGGTGGTCTTCGCCCCCAGCCCGTTGAAGATCCCGGCGAACTCGCAGGCGATATAGCCGCCGCCGAGCACGACGACGCGCTTGGGGAAGGATTCCAGATGGAAGGCTTCGTTCGACGAGATGCAATGCTCGGCGCCGGGAACGTCCGGCAGGACCGGGCGGGCGCCGGTCGCGATCAGAATGGTCTTGGCGGTGTAGCGCTTGTCGCCAACGGCAATGGTATGCGGGTCGACCAAGGTCGCACGCCCGTCGAGCGGCGTCACCCCGGCATTGGTCAGCAGCCGGCGGTAGATGCCTTCCAGCCGGCCGATCTCCTTGTCCTTGTTGGCGATCAGCGTCGGCCAGTCGAAGGTGGATTCGCCGACGGTCCAGCCGAAGCCGGCCGCGTCGTGAAACGCCTCGGCATATTCCGATGCGTAGACCAGCAGCTTCTTGGGCACGCAGCCGCGGATCACGCAAGTCCCGCCGTAGCGATACTCCTCGGCGATGGCGACCCGGGCGCCGTAGCCGGCCGCGATCCGCGCCGCCCGCACCCCGCCGGACCCGCCGCCGATCACGAACAGGTCGAAATCAAACTCGCTCATCGCCGTCTCCTACCTGACTCTTGCGCCGAAGCGGGCGGATTGTGGTCGAACCGCCGCGGGCACGCAACCTCAGGTCGGTGTGGCCGCCCCGCGGGTCAAGCCCCCTTGCCCTCGTTGGCGGCGAACACCAGGCAGGTCGTGGTGCCATGGGCATAGAGCCTGGTGCCGTCGGGGCTGGTGACCCGGGCCTCGGCCGTCGCAATGCGCCCGCCGACATGGATGACCCGGCCCTCGCAATGGATCGGCCCGGTATCGGCACGCAGGGCCCGGACGTAATTCACCTTCAGTTCGACGGTCGTATAGGCGAAGCCGGGCTTCAGCGTCGTATGCACGGCGCAGCCCAGCGCGGAATCGAGCAGGGTCGCGGCGTAGCCGCCATGGACGGTGCCGATCGGATTGTAGAGATATTCGGCCGGCCGGCCGGCGAACAGCACCCGCCCATGCTCGAGTTCGACGAGATCGAAATCCAGCGTGTCGGCGATCGGCGGCCGTGCCCCGCCGGTCATGCGCGCGCGCAACTGGTCCAGCCCCGACATCGCCATCAACGCGGCCATGTCGACCTTGGGATCGGCCCAGCTGTAGGTGCGGGTGCGAGGCGGGGCGGAAGTGTCGTTCATGGCCGGCTCATGTTTTTTGAATGATGATCATCCTGTAACGATGGCATCGTGACCGTCCATGCGCGACTGGCTAATTTCGCATGCGTCATATACGTTGATGAATATCATGATCGACTGGTCTTCCTACCGCGTCTTTCTCGCCGTCGCCGAATGCGGCAGCCTGTCGGAAGCCGCCCGGCGGCTGAATTCGAGCCAGCCCACCATCGGCCGCCAGATCCAGAGCCTGGAACAGGCGCTGGGCCGCAAGCTGTTTGCCCGAATGCCGCGCGGCATGGTGCCGACGCCGGCCGGCGAGGCGATCCTCGACGCCGTGCGCGGCATGGCTGAGGCGGCACTGGCGGTCGAGCGCCGCCTGTCGGCCGGTGCGTCCGACCTGCCGGGCGAGGTACGGATCGCGGCGACCGAAGGCATCGGCAGCCAATGGCTGACCGCCAGGCTTGCCGATTTCCGCCGGCGCCACCCGGAGATCGTCCTGACGGTCACGGTCTCCAACCAGGCGGCGGATCTGAGCCGGCGCGAGGCCGACATCGCGTTACGGCTGTTCCGGATGACGGCGGGCGACTACGTGGTCAAGAAGCTCGGGCCGGTGGCCCAGGGCCTCTATGCCGCGTCCAGCTATCTCGCCCGGCGCGGCGTGCCGACATCGCTGGCCGACCTGGACAGCCACGAGATGGTCGGTTTCACCGAGACCGGCGACCGGTTGCCGCAGGCACCGCATGTCGAGCGCCTGGCCCAGGGGCGCTACGCCTTCCGGTCGAACTCGCTGCTCGCCCAACTCCAGGCGCTGCGCCAGGGTTATGGGCTGGGCATGACCTCCTGCTTCCTTGCCGACCCCGATCCGGGGCTGGTCCGGGTGCTGACCACCGAGGTCGGCTATCATTTCGACGCCTGGGCCGTGGTCCACCGCGACCTGCGCCAGTCTCCGCGTATCAGGCTGGTCTTCGACGAGATCGTCGGTCTGTTCGCCGAGGATCACGCCCTGTTCGCCGGCCGGCGCAGCGAGGACGGCGAGCCGTGATCGGGACGGGGCAGGATATCGCTGATATCGACCCAGTCGACATTGTCGCGAAGCGGCTTCCATTGGAAAAACCACGCCAGGAACCGCCAGGCGGCATCGCTCGGCACGGCTTGTTGGCTCAACAATCCGATCGGCTCCTCCCACTGGCCGGCGCGGCGCCGTTCGCCCAGCAGCGCCCCCAGACGTCCAAGCACATGCCGGCGTCCACGAAAGCGCGGATGATCGGGATTTTCCGTGAGAGCCAGATGCACGTCGAGACGCGGCAGCACGGCCGTCGACCGCAATGCACCGAAACCCGAAACGGCGCAAAACCCGGCCGTCGACATCACCCTGACAAGACCGGCATCGAGGCGGTGCCGGCCACTGACGGCGACCGGTAGAAAGCGATCGAACGCATTGGCCGACCGGGCGGCGTTCGCAATCGGCGGATGACCGTTCAAGGTGGCATCGAGGTAGAGCAAGCGTACCTGCGGCTGCGAATTCACCAGATCGGCGAATCTGCGATCGGGCTCCGCCAGCGCCGACGCCAAACTCAACGGAATCGCCGAGCCGCGCGACAGGGCAAGCGCCCGGGCAAGCCATGCTCCCTCCAGCCGGGCTCCGTCGGCACGCCACCAGAGCCGCGGGCGCCTTCTGGCCTGGCGCCAGTCCGCCAACTCGGCGATGACGAGCAGGTCTTCAACCCTCATGCGGCATCACGATTCCGATCGAAAGGGAAAAACCGCGCGACAACAGCGCCTCGGGCGAAGGCATCGCAAACCCGGCCTTCGCCCGCGCCGCCCGCTCGCCTTACCTCAGCAGCTGAAGCACGGCGTTCTGCTGCTGACCGGCCACCGACAGCGACTGGATGCTCAGCGACTGGCGGGTGTTCAGCGCGACCAGGTTGGCGCCTTCCTCGTTCAGGTCGGCAAGCGTCAACTTGTCGGAGCCCGTCTTGAGATCGTTGGCGTAGTTGGTCGTGAAGTCCGCGCGGGTCTGCAGGATCGAGACCTGGACGCCGAGCTGCGAGCCCAGGTTCTGGATCTGGGTGATCGCACGGTCGAGGCGCGAAAGGATGGCCTGGAAGCGCGAGCCCGCAACCGACGCCAGCGACTGGGCGGCGGTCGAACCGGCGATGTTGGACAGCCCCGAACCGTTCGCAAACGTCGCAATGTTCGAGAAGATGAACGAACCCGCCGAGTTGAACGCCGCGGCGTCGGTGAAGATTGCGCGGGCCTGGGCGGCGGCGGTCGAGTCGAGGTCGAAACCACGAACGTTCAGCACGGCGGCGGTACGCTCGGAAAACTGAACCGAGAGCTTGGCTGCGGTCGAGGTCAGAATGTTCAGACCGTTGTAGGACGAGTCCTTCAAGAGCTGATTGATCTGACGGCCGATTTCACGGATCGACGTCGTCGTCGCAGAACGCTGGGACTGGTTCTGCGACTGGGCAGCCTGAACCAGACCCTTCATGGATTTGAGGAAGTTCTGCACACTCTGAACACCGCGCAAGGTCGACTGCAGCGTGCTGAGCCCCTGGTCGATCGTATCCTTCCGACTCGTGAGGTCGGCAGCCCGATTGCTGAGGCCCTGCGCCTGAAAGAATGCGACCGCATTGTCCAGAACGGTATTGACCTTCTTGCCCGAGGTCAGGCGGCCCTGCGTACGCGCCGATAGTTCGGCGGTCTGCTGCAGTGAGATCAGGGACGAGCGCGAGGCTGCCGTAAGACTGATATCCGACATGACTGAATCTCCTTCTGAAGGATCGCCGCCCCCGCCGAGGATCCCGCCGGGGTCCGCGCGGAAGGCGGCAGCCAGCTACGCCGGCCGATAAGAAGGAATTCTTATATGGAGAAACCAGGTCAATACGCGAAGCGGCACGTCGACACTTCATCGACGATCCGTCTGCAATGTCTCTGCAAACCGCGCCTTTGCGATAGGTCAACTGATCTGATTGGCGAACCCTCGCAATTAGTCAGCCCATTATACATCCCTAGGTTGTGCAACCTTGACTTGACGGGCTGCGCGCTGTCGATAGGAGCGCATCCGGCCGCCGAGGCCACCGGGCGTCGATGCATTCCCCACACAACGCCCACAATTCGGCCTTAGACAGGCGTCGTTTTGGTATTCAGGAGGGCGATATGAGCGCGCTAGCGCTTATAGCGGACGACGAAGCAGAGGTAGCGCGAATCTTGGTCGCCTATCTTGAACGGGAAGGCTTGCGCACGGTCCGCGCCGAGAACGGCCAGGTCGCCCTCGACCTGCATCAGAGCCTTCGACCGGACATCGTCATTCTCGACGTCAAAATGCCCAAGGCCGATGGCTACGAGGTACTGGCTGCGATCCGTCGCCGCGGCGACACGCCGGTGATCATGGTAACGGCGCTCGACGAGGATCTGGACAAGCTTTCGGCCCTACGGATCGGCGCCGACGACTACGTGACCAAGCCGTTCAACCCGCTCGAGGTGGTCGCCAGGGTGAAGGCCGTGTTGCGCCGGAGTCAGGGTCGCACCGGCGACGCCTTGCTGCGCGTCGGTCCGCTGGAGATCGATCCGCAGGCCCACGCGGCAGCTGTTGAAAGCCCTGGCGGCCGCACGCGCCTGGATCTGACGGCGACCGAGTTTCGAATTCTGGTCCACATGGCCCGTACGCCCAGCAGGGCGTTTACCCGGGCCGAACTGATCGATGCCTGCCTGCCCGAAGGCAACACGCTGGAGCGCACGATCGATACCCATGCCAGCAACATCAGGCGCAAGCTGCACGCGGCCGGCGCAGAAGGCTTCTTCGAAGGTGTTCGCGGTATCGGCTACCGTCTGGTGCAGGTGCCTTGATCCCGGCCGGCGGTCTGAACCGACAACTCGTCGTCTCGATGGTGGCGGTAACGGGCCTCGCCCTCGCCACCATGATCGCCGGCATGATCGTGTTCTATGGCTTCGTCTTTCTCAACCTCTACCCGCCGGAAGAATTCGAGGCTATGCCAGACTCGGCATGGCCGACGCGAAGCGAATGGGTGGCCTTCCTGATCTTATGGTCGCTCGGCCTGAGCGTGGCGATGGTCGCGGCCACGCGATTTGCGCGCCGGCTGATCCGGCCGCTCGACCAGGTCGCCTCGGCCGCGCGGCGGATCGCGACCGGCGACCTCGCTGCGCGTGCCGTGCCGGACGGCCTGATCTTCGAGGAGACCCGCCAGCTCGTCGAAGATTTCAACGCGATGGCGACGCAACTGAGCCGCGTCGATATCGAAATGAAGACCTGGCACGCCGCCATCGCCCACGAACTGCGAACGCCGCTGACTATCTTGCGTGGCCAGCTCCAGGGATTCGTCGACGGCGTATTCGTTCCCGACAAGGCCTCGCTGCAGGGTCTGGTCGGCCAGGTCGAAAGCCTTGGCCGGATCGTCGACGATCTCAAGATCCTGTCGCTGGCGCAGAGCGGTCGCCTCGAGCTACGGCTCGAGGCGATCGATCTGGCCCGCGAGGCCGCGACGGTAATCCGGATCGCGCGCCCCGATCTCGAAGCCGCGGGATTGTCGGTCGAGCCGGACCTGCCCAGCGTCGAAATCGATGGCGACGGCGCGCGTATCCGGCAAGCGCTGATGGCGCTTCTGGACAATGCGCGCCGGCATGCCGCACCCGGAAAGCTGCGGATCGAGACCCGCGACACCCGCGACCATGCCGTGCTGCGCGTCAGCGATACCGGCCCGGGAATGACGGCACAGGCCATTGCCCAGGCATTCGAGCCATTCTGGCGCGCCGACGATTCCCGGTCGCGCGAAAGTGGCGGCACCGGTCTCGGACTCGCTGTGGTGCGGGCGATCGCCCAGGCACATGGCGGCACCGTCGTCGCCGGCGCCGTCGTACCCCATGGAGCGGTTTTCGAACTCCAGTTTCCGCGCCAGCTTTCGTCCGAGCGTAGGAATGGCAGCTTGCGGCCGGGCGCGCCGGCTTTCCGCGAACTCGGGCATTAAGACAGCTATCTGGCCATGGCCCAGCCGATTTCATAGCGGCGGCTCAGAACATGCACCTCGATGACCGGCTGACGGACCGCCGCGGGAAACACCCGGCTCAACTCCTCGGGGATGTCGGCACCATCCTTCTCGACGCTCCAGATCAGCACCGCACCGTCCTCGGCCAGGTCGTGCAGATCGACCCACGGGTTCCGTCGCGGATCGGCCCTGACGAAAACGGTGGGCCGATCGGGGGAATAGAGGCCGACATTGCCCGCGAGCCAGCCTGACCCGACGACATAGCGCAGAGGACGTCCGCTCAGGCGCCGCCACTCGTCCGTGACCGTCCGGGCCACCAGGGCGCCGGGAAAGTGAGCCTTCAGTTCCCGCTTGGACAGGAGCAGGCCGACGGTATGCGTCATCGTGAACGAAAAGACGGGCAGGAGGAACACGAAGGCCCAGCTCAGGCCGAACCACCTCACCCGCTCGGCCGAGATCACGGGCCGCCAGCCGATGACAATGGCGAGGCCCATGAAGCACCAGATCCCGCCGTCGAGCATGCGATCGAACCCGCGGCCGGTGATTCCGACAAAGACGACGAGAGCGACGACCGGGCAGATCGCCAAGGCCAGCGCGACATTGCGGTCTGCATCGCTCACCTCGGATGATCGTTCGATCGCTATCCCATGCCGGTGCCATGCCAGCAGGGTCGCCGCGATGAGCCAGAACGGCAACGTCGCCAGAAGCCGTCCCAGGATCGGCAGCGCGATCCCCCCGACACCGGCCTGGCCCCCGATCGGATGGCGATGCTCGCCGACACGACCGACAATCTGGTCCAGGCCGCCATCGGCAAGCCATGCGACATGCGGCAGGATCAGCGCCGCCGCCACTGCCGTCGCGAGCCCGACGCCGGCCCAGGACAGACCGCGCCATCGCGAAAACCATGGAACGACCGCCAGGACGGCGACATAGGCGGCCATCGAGTAACTCGCCCAAAGGCCCAGGCCGAGACTGAGACCGACAATTATCCAATCGATCATCCGCTTGCCGACCAGCGCGCCATGCAGCCGCCAGCCGAACAGCGCCGCAAGCGGCATCTGGACCACGCTCGGATTGAGTTCCGGCGAGGCGTTCGAGGCGAAATAGACACCCTCCACGGCGAGAACCGCCGCGAATGCCCCCCACGGCCCGCAGAAACGGCGCGCGAGCTTCCAGACGATCACGAACGTGAAAACGAGACAGAGCTGGGCCGAGAGGAAAAATGGCCAGAGACGGGTTCCGGCCAGTTCGACGATCCCTTCCAGCAACCAAGGGACGAGCGGCGGGCCCGTGCGATACCCCATCTGCCACTCATGGCCGTAGGCAACCGCCCGCACGACCTCGAACGGAGCATTCGTGGTAACGAGCGTCGGCACCGCGGTCCAGATAAGCAGATGAAGCAACGACAGGCCGGCCAGGAGGCGCGGCACGTTGTCGACCGTGCCGACCCGACTCGAAGTTGCTCCCGTCATCGTCGTTCCCCGCGCTTCGTTCGACGGCGCCATACGACTGCGACACCGCCCGGCGAACTACGCCGGCGTTCTCGCCATCCGCAGCATCCTGATCACCGGAAATTCCGTCGCGCGTATTCGACACGGTCGCGACTGGCCGGACACGCGAGAGAAGCAACGATCGTGCCGACAACGAAGCCCCAGGGAACCTTTGGCCGGGTTGCAACCGGGTTCTTCCCATTCGGCAAAATGGACACGGCAGCAGGCAAGAATTGCCCGGCTGCGGCCATCAGTCGCGGCATGTCACGAGCTTTATTCAAGGTCCAAATTCCTAGAAAACTGACATCTCCGCAGTATGGTGGCCGACGCCATCACGCAGGCGCGACGCCCATCGCCTGCGCCAGTACCGCCACACCGCCGGTGATGAGCACAACGCCCAGGAGAGCCGAGGCACCGAGCGTCTGGCCGAACAGCCACCATCCGCCGACTGCGGCCCCCACCATGCCCAGGCCGCACCAGATCGAATAGACCAGCGCGATGGGGAAGCGTTCGAGCGATAGGGAAAGCAGCCAGAATGCAAGCCCGTAGCCGCCGACCACCAGCACCATCGGCCCGGGCCGCGTCATGCCCGCCGACGCCTTGAGCGACAGGGTCGCGACCACCTCGGCCAGAATCGCCGCACCGAGGAGGGCAAACGACAGGACGTTGCTCATGCGGCGGGACGCACACGCAGCAACGTCTCGCCCGCTGCATCGAACATGCCGACGTCATCCGCAAACTGATCGATGATCGACAAGCCGGCCGGTTGGGCAAGGCAGGTATCGAGATAGGAAGGTAGCGAAGGGGGTAGGCGAAACCCTTCAGACACCAGGCGATCGTTGGAGAAAACCACGCCGAGCGCGCCAAACTCGTAATAGGCGCGCATCGCCCGCATCATCGCGGTCTGCAGGGCGGTGTCGAGCCCGAACGCCCGCTCGAAGCGGGTCCGGAGCAATTGCCGGTCGCCGGATTTGAACTCGGTGTACCGACGCGGCCCGCCAGCCGCATCACACCGCTGGAACGCGCCGGCGAGTTCGTTCCAGCTGGTGCAGCGGGCGACGCCGGCCGACAGGTGATAGACATCGTATGCGAGCATCGGTTTGAACAGCAGGCCGAGCATCATGTCGGCGGCCCAGTCGACCGGCACCACATCGATGCCACCTGCGATATCGCCCGAAACGAGACGCAGACGGTCACCGGCCCGGAACATCCAGAAGATGCTGCCGCTCGGCCGGCAACCGAGGACGCTGTGACCCGTCACGATCGACGGCCGCGCCACGACTATCGGCAGATCGCCGAATTCGGTCCGCAGCATCCTTTCCGCTTCGACCTTGCTGCTTGTATACGAGACGAGATGCTCGACGGACGACGATGGATAGTCGGACTCGACGACGAGCGGCGGCGGGTTGGCACCGCAGATCATTGCGGTACCGCCATAGACGAAACGCGACAGTTTCCTCATTCGACGCGCACGCGATGCCAGAGCACGCGTCCCGCCCACGTTGACGAGATGGCAATTGCCTCGGGCGCGAAACGACGTATCGGCCGCGAGGTGCAGGATATGAGTTACGTCGTCCAGTTCAGCGCTCTCGATGGAGGCGAGACCGGCCAGGTCGGCGGGAATGACGGTGACACGATCGGCGAGAGCCTGTCGCGCATCCTCGGCTCCCATGAAGCGCGCAAGATTCCCGAACAGGCGCTGCTCGGCCTGCCCGAGGTCCGGCGCGCGGACGAGGCAGAGCCAGCGGTCCGCCAAGCCGCCGGACAATCCTTGTGCGAGCGCCGCACCGCCGATGAACCCGGTCGCACCAGTAACCAGAACTGTCGTCATGTCTGCGTTTCCATAAACCAGAAAGGGAGCCGGCACGATCTGCCGGGTGGTCCTGGTCTCGCATCGCACCGTGCAGATTTGGTGGAGCCGGGATCAACGTGAAGTCGGCCAGCCCCACGACCGCTATCAGCCAAGGTCATTGATCAGTCGTCGACGGCCGACCCACAGATTCTTCATGGCGTCGGGCGATCGGTCAGCCGATCGCGACTGGAGGACAGATCCTTGGTTTCCTTGGCCCGTCAGAGCCTTCTCTACGACTGGAGGCGGTTCGTCGCCGCAATCCTTACTCTCGCCTTCTCGGGCCTGCTGATGCTGATCCAGGTCGGGCTGCTGCTGGGTCAGCTCGACTCGTTCACGCTACCGATCAGGCGCGCGCGCGCCGATCTGTGGGTCACCGCACCAAACGTCTCGAGCTGGGAACAGTCGACGATCGTCGCCGCCCGCAACGAGGGTCGTTTCTGGGCTCATCCTGCCGTCCTGGATGTCCAGGAGATGGGGCTTGGCCAGGGCGAATGGCGCACCGGCGATGGCAAGCGGCAAAGCGTGATGGTGATCGGGGTCGGGGTCCAGCAGGGTTCGCTGAGCGAGATGGAGGGATTCGCGCCCGAGACGCTTGCCATCCTTGCCCGGCCGGACACGGTCGTCATCGATCGCACCGATGCCGAGAAGCTCGGCGCCAGGGTCGGAAGCACGGCGGAGATTTCGGGCATCAAGGTCACGATAGGCGGATTCGTGCGCAGCTTCCGCAGCAACGTCATGCCGCTTGTCTTCGCATCGCAGGCGACGCTGCGACATCTCAACCAGGACTGGAGCGGATACGGCCCGCCCTATTTTCTGCTGAAACTGGATCCGCAGTTCGATCGCGAGTCCGTGCGCGACGACCTGAAGTCGAATGGCGGAACCCAGGCCTACGACATCGCCGAGCCCAATGAACTCATCTTCCGGTCGGCACAGTTCTGGCTTGAAGAATCGGGGTCGGGCACCTCGTTTGCCTTCTCGATGCTGCTCGCCATGTTCGTCGGCATCGGAGTGACCAGCCAGACCCTGCGCGGCGCCATCACCGCGTCGCTGAAGGAATATGCCGCCTTGCGGGCGCTCGGGATCGAGGTTGCCAGGCTGCGGGGGATTGTCCTCGAGCAATCGCTGTGGGTGGCGCTGGCGGGTATCGTGCTGATGGCCGTTGCTGCGGCCGCGCTTGCCGCCCTTGCCTGGACCGCCGGCATCCCGCTGTCCCTGCCCTGGTGGATCAGCCTGCCAACCGCCTTGTTCGTTGCCCTGATCGCCGGCATGTCGGGATTGCTTTCCCTCTCGGTTCTCTACCGCAGCGAACCCGCCGATCTGCTGCGTTGACCATGACCAAAAGCATGTCCAACCAGCCGCCGCCTGCCGTTCGGGCCGAGGGCGTCCGCAAGTCATACGGCGACGGCACAGCCCGCATGGAAATCCTGAAGGGAATCGACCTGACGATTCACCAGGGCGAGCTAACCTTGCTGATGGGGCCTTCCGGCTCGGGAAAGTCCACCCTGATGGCAATGCTGGCCGGGCTGTCACGGCCCGACACCGGATCCGTCAGCATTCTGGGTACCCCGCTGGCCGGTCTCGACGAAGACGGGCTGAACGATATCCGGCTCCGCCATTGCGGGTTCGTCTTCCAGGGCTTCAACCTGTTCGGCGCCCTCAGCGCCCTCGATCAGGTCAGGCTCGTGCTCGACCTGGTGGGCGTGCCAGGGCGGGAGATCGACAAGCGTGCCCGCTCGGCGCTTTCCGAAGTCGGGCTGGATGGCCGGCTGCACCTGAAACCGTCGGCATTGTCGGGCGGAGAGAAGCAGCGTGTCGCCATTGCCCGGGCACTCGCCAAGCAACCGGCGATCCTGTTTGCCGACGAACCCACATCGGCGCTCGATCGCGGCAACGGCGAGATCGTCACGCGCCTCCTGCGCCATGTCGCACACGATCGCGGCGCGGCTGTTCTATGCGTCACGCACGATAGCCGGTTGCTGCCCTTCGCAGACCGGATCCTTCGCATTGAGGACGGTCGGCTCGTCGGTGACGAGCGGCCGAATTCACGCCAGTAACGAAATCCTGCAGTATCAAGATGTCAAAACTCAAGTACTCGCTCTTCTTCGCCACACTTGGCGTCGCCACGCTGGTTGCCGCCGGGCTGGGACATCTGGTTGCCGGCAAGGAATCGCCGGCGACGCCGACGGCATCACCAGGGCCCGAGCGTGTCGTCGCGGCCGGTCGCGGTCGCATCGACGTCGAAGGCGGCATGATTCAGATCGCGGCCCAGCGCGACGGCGTGATCGCGGAAGTCTTCGTCACCGAGGGCGTGGAGGTGCGCGCGGGTGACCTGCTGGCCAGGCAGGATGATCGCGCCGCACAGACCGCGCTTGCCGAGGCGAACGCGGCCCTGGCCGAGGTCAGGGCCCGCGGCGCGGGGATCAAGGTTCGCCTTGCCGCCAGCCGGCGGGAACGCAATCGACTGGACGGTCTGCGGCGTGGCGGCGCCGAAGCGGCCAAGATATTCGACGAAGCGCAGAGCCGCCTTGACGAAGCGGTGGCCGAGACGGTGGCGCACGATGCGGCCATAAGGCTTGCCGAAGCGCGCGTGGCGACGGCTGCGATGGAGGTCAGTCAGCGCGAGATCCGCTCGCCGGTGGATGGGAGGATCGTCCGCTCGCAGGCACGGCCCGGCACGGGGGCTTCGACATTGCAGGTATCGACGCTGTTCACCCTTGTGCCGCATGCCCCGTTTCTGCTGCGGGTCGATGTCGAGGAGCGTGCGCTAAGAAATATTGCCGTCGGCCAGCGCGCCACGATCACGCTTGACGGCGATCCGGCGCCGATAACAGGCGAGATCCTGCGGATCGGCGAGATACTCGGCCAACGCCGAATCGATCCTACGGATACCCAGCAACGCGTCGACGAGCGCGTCGTCGAGGTCGTCGTCTCGCTGCCGGCCGGGCGCTACCGCATCGGGCAACGCGGGCTTGCGAAGTTCGAACCCCGGTCGTCGCCGACCGACGCGAGCCCGACGGAGGAGAGGGGCTGAACATGCGCGGTCGCCACGTCCCCCCTGCAGTCATCCGGATAGTGCTGGCCGGTGTCCTGTCGCTGCTGGCGGCGGGCTGCAACCTTGTGCCCGAGTATCTTCGACCGCGGGCGCCGATACCGCTGAGCTATCCATCGGAAACGCAATCGTCCCGCACGGCCGGAGACTGGCGCCAGACGGGCTGGCGAAGCTACTTCACCGATCCGCATCTGCAGGTCCTGATCGCTGCCGCACTGGCAAACAATCGCGACCTCCGCGTCGCCGCCTTGCGGGTGGAGGAGGCGCGCGCGCTCTATGCGGGCCAGTCGGCATCGCGATGGCCGGCCATCAATCTCGAAGCCACAACGACAAGGCCACGCGCCGCCGGCGGTGCCTATTCCGATCAGTTCGGGATGGCGCTTTCCGCCTACGAACTGGACTTCTTCGGTCGCGTCAAAAGCCTTTCCGACGCCGCCCTCCACGAGTATCTCGGTACCGAGCAGGCACGGCGCGCCGCCGAAATCAGCCTGGCGGCCGAAGTCGCGCGGGCACATGTCCTGGAGCGTACGTCGGCGACGAGGCTGGCGTTGGCACGGCGAACCCTGGCATCGCGGACCGCAAGCGTCGATCTCACGGCGCAGCGGGAGCGGGCCGGCCTGGCTTCCACGCTGGACCTGCGGCAGGCGCAGTCGCTGATCGGCCCGGCCGAAGCCGATATCGTCGAGCAACAACTGGCGCAGTCGCGGGCGCGTCATTCGCTTGCGCTGCTGACCGGGTACACGGACCTGCCCGCCCCGTTGCCGGAAGCGCAGCTCGACGATCGCTGGGGGGGCATAGAACCAGGTTTGCCCTCGGATCTGCTGACGTTCCGCCCCGACATCCTCGCTGCCGAGGAAAGACTGAAGGCGGCCAACGCCCAGATCGGCGCCGCTCGCGCCGCCTTCTTCCCGTCGATAAGACTTACGGCGATGGGTGGCCTGGCCTCCGACAGTTTCGGCAAGCTGTTCAACGCCCAGAGCGGCGCCTGGCAGTTCGCGCCGCAGGTGAGCCTGCCGATCTTCGATGCGGGTCGCAATGAAGCCAATCTTGCGCTCGCGCGCGTCCGGAAGGACCTGGCCCTGGCCGAGTACGAGAAGGCCATTCAGGTAGCCTTCCGCGAAGTCGCCGATGTCCTGGCCGGTCAGACCTTGCTTGAAAGAGATCTGGCCGTCCGCATCCAGATCCGCGACGGCGAAGCCTCGCGGCTGGCCCTGACGACCACGCGCTATCAGGCCGGCAGCATCGGCTATCTCGACATGCTCGATGCCGAACGCGGCCTGTTTGCGGCCGAGCAGCAGCTTGTCGATGCGCGGCGGGCCCGCCTCGAGAACGCGATCAATCTATATCGGGCTCTGGGTGGCGGGCACCAGGAGGAGCGCACATCGTTCTGACGGCCTACTCGACCGTGACGCTCTTGGCCAGATTCCGCGGCTGGTCCACGTCCGTCCCCTTGAGCACCGCGATGTGATAGGAGAGCAGCTGTACCGGGATGGCGTAGAGGATCGGGGCGACGAACGGGTCGACCGGCGGCAGGGCGACCGTGGCGATCGGTCCCTCGCCGATGCGCGAGACGCCCGACACGTCCGACAGCAGCACGACCTTGCCGCCGCGCGCCATCACCTCCTGCATGTTGGAGACCGTCTTCTCGAACAGCGGATCTGATGGGGCGATGACGATGACCGGCACGTCGTCGGAGATCAGGGCGATCGGACCATGCTTCAGCTCGCCCGCGGCATAGCCCTCGGCGTGGATGTAGCTGAGCTCCTTGAGCTTCAGCGCGCCTTCCATGGCGATCGGATAGGCGGTCCCACGGCCGATATAGAGGATATCGCGCGCGTCCTTCAGGCGCTCGGCGAGGCTGCGCAGAGATTCGTCGTGGTTGAGGACTTCGGCGACGCGCGCCGGCACCTCGGTCAGCGCGAGCGCGAGGGCCGCGTCCCGTTCCGGGGTCAGGCGGCCACGTTCCTTGGCAGCCGCCAGCGCGAAGGCCGCGAGGGTTACGAGCTGGCAGGTGAACGCCTTGGTCGAGGCAACGCCGATTTCGGGGCCGGCCAGCGTCCGCAGCACAAGGTCGGCCTCGCGCGCCATCGAGCTTTCGGCGGCATTGACCACGGCGACGACGTGCTGGCCGTGGGCGCGGGCATAGCGCAATGCGGCAAGCGTATCGGCGGTTTCACCGGACTGCGAGATGAACAGGGCGAGCCCGCCCTTCGGCAAAGGCGCCTCGCGGTAGCGGAACTCCGAGGCGATGTCGACCTCGACATTCAAGGCGGCGAGCGTCTCCAGCCAGTACTTTGCCACCAAGCCGGCGTAGAACGATGTGCCGCAGGCGACGATCGTCACCTTCGGCAGATCGGCCAGCGAGAACGGCAAGGCAGGCAGGCTCAGCGTCCGGCTCATCGGCTCCAGCAGGCTGTTGAGCGTGTTGCCGATGACGGTCGGCTGCTCGTAGATTTCCTTCAGCATGTAGTGGGGATAGTTGCCCTTGCCGATCATTGCGCCGGACAGTGCCGTCTGCTTGATCTGGCGCTCGACCACCGCGTCGGTCCGGTCGTGGAACACCGCGCCGGCCCGCGTCAGTTCGACCCAGTCGCCCTCCTCGAGATAGGCGATGCGCTGGGTCATCGGGGCCAGCGCCAGCGCGTCCGAGCCAAGGAACATCTCGCCGTCGCCGAACCCCACCGCCAGCGGCGAGCCGAGCCGCGCCCCGATCATCAGGTCATCATGACCGGCGAACAGGATGGCGAGCGAAAATGCGCCGTGGAACCGTTTCAGGGCGGTCGCCACTGCCATCTGCGGGGTCAGACCCTGGTCGAGGTAATAGCTGATCAGGTGGGCGGCCACTTCCGAATCGGTCTGGCTTTCGAAGACATGGCCGTGGCTGGCCAGTTCGCCGGCCAGTTCCCGATAGTTTTCGATGATGCCGTTATGGACCAGCACCACCTTGCCGGTCGAATGGGGGTGGGCATTGACCTCGTTCGGCACCCCGTGCGTGGCCCAGCGGGTATGGGCGATGCCGATCGGACCGGCCAGCGGATCGTCGGCCAGCTTGGCTTCCAGCCGCGAAATCTTGCCTTGGGCGCGGCGCCGGCGGATGGCACCGCCCTCCAGCGTGGCGACGCCGGAGGAATCATAGCCGCGATATTCGAGACGGCGCAGGCCGTCGACCAGCAGGGGAATGACGTCGCGCTTGCCGAGGACGCCTACGATGCCGCACATGGATGATCCTCCTCAGCCGTTCTTCGTCTTTGCCGATTTCCGCGCCTGCTTGCGGGCGCGGAAGTCGGTCGCCCATCCGGCCTTGACCACCGCCGGGCTGCGTTCGACCACCAGGGCACCGTCGGGCACGTCGCGGGTGACGACCGAGCCGGCACCGGTAATCGCACCCGCTCCGATCCGCACCGGGGCCACCAGGCTCGAATTCGAGCCGATGAAGGCACCGGCACCGATCTCGGTGCGGTGCTTGTCATAACCGTCGTAGTTGCAGGTGATGGTACCGGCGCCGATATTGGCGCGTGCCCCCACCGAACCGTCGCCGAGATAGGTCAGATGGTTGACCTTGGCGCCTTCGGCCACGACGACATTCTTGATCTCGACGAAATTGCCGACATGGACGTCGGCGGCCAGTACGGCACCGGGGCGCAGCCGCGCATAGGGGCCGATGATCGCGCCGGGGCCGACCGATGCGCCTTCGAGATGGGAGAAGGCACGGATCGTCGCGCCCTCGCCCACCGCAACACCGGGTGCAAATACGACGTTGGGCTCGATGACGACGTCGCGGGCAAGCCGGGTGTCGGCCGACAGGAAGACCGTCGACGGATCAGTCATGGTAACGCCCTCAGCCAGCCAGTGACGGCGCAAGCGGTCCTGCAGCGCGGCCTCGCCGGCGGCGAGTTCCGCCCGGCTGTTGATGCCCATCACCTCGGCCTCGGCGGCTTCGATGACGATGCAGGACTGGCCCTTGGCGCGGGCGATGGCGACGACATCGGTCAGAAGATATTCCTTCTGGGCATTGTCGTCGCTCAGCCCTGCCAGCAGCTTGGCCAGCCACTGGCCGGAGATGGCCATCAGCCCGGCATTGCACAGGCCGATGCGGCGCTGCTGCTCGTCGGCATCCTTGAACTCGACGATGGCGGCGAGCGTGCCGTCGCCGTTCGTCACCAGCCGGCCATAGGCTGCAGGATCCGCCGGGCGGAAACCAAGCACCACGACTGCCGGCGCCTTGCGGCTACGTAAGGCCTTGACCATCGCCTGCAGGGTTTCCGGCCTGATCAGCGGGACGTCGCCATAGAGCACAAGCACGTCGCCGTCGAATCCCCTCAGCGCGCGTCGTGCCGCCCTGACCGCGTCGCCGGTGCCGCGCGGCGGATCCTGGACGGCGGCGATGGCGCCGGGAACGGCAGCGGCGACGCGTTCGTTGCCGGCCGAGGTGACGACGATGGTGCGCGCCGGCTTCAGCGGTGCGACGGCATCGGCGACATGGCCGATCATCGGCTTGCCGGCCAACCTGTGCAGCACCTTCGGCAACGCGGATTTCATGCGCGTTCCCTGCCCTGCGGCGAGGATGACGGCGGCGATCTGGCGGGTCTTGCTCATGGTCGGGTGACGGGCCGTTTCCAGTGATGGTCAGGACGAACTTCCGGGACGGCGCGGACTGTGACATAAGACCCGGACCGTCAAAAATAAACTTGCGTTACCCGATGTTTCACCGCCCCCCCGCGCTGCTGTTCGATCTCGACGGCACCCTCGTCGACACCGCGCCCGACCTGGCAGCAGCCACCGATCATGTGCTCGAGGCTTTCGGCCGGCCCCCGGTCGGCCTGGCCCAGGTGCGCCAGATGGTCGGGGACGGCGCGCTGGCCCTGATCCGCCGCGGCTTCGCCGTCTCCGGCCCGCCGGCAGACGACGAGACGATGGCGGCAGGACACCGGCTGTTCCTGACCTATTACGGCGACCATGTCGCCGATACCAGCCGGCCGTTCCCCGGTGTCGTCGCCACGCTGGAAGCGCTTCACGCGACAGGTCACGCCATGGCGGTCTGCACCAACAAGCCCCACCGGCTTTCCGTAATGCTGCTGGAGCAGCTCGACCTGATGCGCTTTTTCGGCGCGGTCGTCGGCGGCGACAGCCTGGCCATGCGCAAGCCCGATCCGGGCCACGTCACCGGCACGCTTGCAGCCCTCGGCGATCGGGCGGGAGACGGCGCGGTCATGGTTGGCGATTCGATGAACGACGTCGCCGCCGCCCGCGGGGCCGGCATTCCGGTGATCGCGGTTTCGTTCGGCTATACGACCATCCCGCCGGGCCAACTCGGCGCGGACCGGCTGATCGACGATTTCGCCGAGCTGCCGGCGGCGCTGCAGGGATTGGCTTGACAGCAAGGCCCGCTGCCAGTAAGAAGCCCACCTCGACGGCGATGGGCGGTTAGTCTCAGCGGTAGAGCGTCCCCTTCACACGGGGAAGGTCATAGGTTCGATCCCTATACCGCCCACCATTTCCTCCTACATACCGACTTCCTGCCCATTTGCGGCACTGACCGAATTGTGCCTTGATCCGGCCGAAATATGGCCCGATCGGTCGCACAGACTGCTCCCCAGGGAACCAGTGGAGGAGCGTCATGCGCACGGCCGTGTTCGTCATCCTGTTGTCGCTTGCAACCACGGCGGCAGCGGCCCAGGCGCTGCCGGTGCCACCGGCCGATACCCCGCCGATCGGCATCGTCCACCTGCCCGGGGGTGCCGCCCGCGCCACCGCGGCCGGGGACAGTGCCTCCTGGGTCTGGTCCGTTCCCGAATATTGCATGTCCTATACCAGCAGCAGCGGCGTGATTACCCGACTGATCGCCGCATCGGGCATGTGGGTCGAGACCATCGACGTCAAGCTGTCCGACATGATGAACGCGATCTGCGCGTCGGGGCGCAACTATGCCATCTACATGACCTGGTCCGGCAACAGCGCCTACTGGAACCAGTTGTTGCTGCCGGCGCGCTGAGCGCGGCTCAGGAGTGGCACCGAGCGAGACCGCCTGCATGACGACAGGCAGGAACGGCCCAACCTTGGGCTTCACGGCAGGGGCGGTCCAGGCTTCGCCATGCGGCGATCCGGCCGCCGGAACGGGGGTTGCAGCAAAACGACGACACCTCAGCCTCAGGGCAGTCGCCCGGCGATCTCGTCGAACATCACGTGCAGCAGGCCCTCATAGGCACCGATATTGGCCTGCCGCTGGCCCGATACGACGGCATAGGCGGGATTGGCGACCCAGGCCAGGTTGACTGTCACATCGACAAAACCCGGCGGGCCGCCCTGATAGGGTTCGAACTGGTTGACGCGCCCCCAGATCACGACATCGCAGCCGAGCGCCTGGCCGGCCCTGGCGATGCCGGCCCGGTCGGGGAACGACGGCTGGAACGGCGTCGATGCGGCATAGCCGTCGACCAGTTCGAAGCGGACCGGGACCACGCCCTTGACGTTCACGAACGAGCGTACGGCATTGTCGCGGACGCGGATCGGCTCGGGCCCTGCAAAGGCGAAGGCGGCAAGCCGTGCCCCACCGATCGGTGCCGGCTGCCCCTCGATCGAGACCTGGTTGATGAAATGCGGCGGCCTCTCGGCACAGGCGGCCAACGGCGCCGTGGCAGCAGCGGCCAGCAGCAGGCGTCGTGAAATCATGCAGATCCCCCTAGGGCACCAATACGGAACGACCGCATCATACTAGCGCGGCCTGACGCCCGCGCCACCGGTCGCAGTCACCTTCCGCCCTCCGTCGGCGTCAGGAGACGGCAACGCCCTTCCAGAAGGCCACGTGATCGCGGATTTCGGCGGCGGCGGGCTTGGGCTCGGGGTAGTACCAGGCCGCGTCCGGGTTCTCGATGCCGTCGACCACCACGTGGTAGTAATGCGCCGTCCCCTTCCAGGGGCAGATCGTGGTCGTCGTGCTGGGCTTCAGACGGGCGCGGTCGACCGTTCCCGGCGGGAAATAGTGGTTGCGCTCGACCATCACGGTCGCCTCGGACTGCGCGATCGTCGCCCCGTTCCAAACTGCCTTCGTCATCGTCGTCTCTCCCTCGTCAGCCCGCGACCAGCGCGGCCACCTGCGGCAGGCCGTCGCCGGCCAGGCCCGCGGCGACGGCCTGCCGGTCTGCCGGGGGGCGGTTCTGGCTCATCTTCCACTTGCCTTCGATCCGCGCAATCGGGATCGCGAAACCCACGATCCCTTTCAGCATGCCGGCGATGAAATCGGCCGGGGCATCCGAGACGGCCCAGGGTTGCGGCCGCGCGGCCTCGTGACGGTTGGTCAACCGGGTGACGACGTCGAGCAGCCGCGCCGGTTCGGTGAAGGTCTCGATCGGCCCGTAGGCATGCACCGCCACATAGTTCCAGGTGGGGACGACCTTGCCGTGCTCGGCCTTGCCGGGGTACCAGGCCGGCGTGACGTAGCCGTCCGGACCGGCAAAGATCGCCAGCGTCTCGATGCCCTGGGCGATCCGGGCATGGGGATTGGCGCGGGCGACATGGCCGTACAGCGTGCCGTTCGGGCCGGCCGCGCGGTCGAGGACGAGGGGCAGGTGGCTGGCGATCATGCCCTCGGCATCGGCGGTCACCAGGGTGGCAAGCCCGGTCTTGTCGATCGCCTGATGCAGGCGGTCGAGGTCGTCTTCGCGGAAATGCGGCGGCAGGTACATGGTGGCTCCAGACATCGACAGGCGTGGACGGAGACGAAGCCTGACGGCAATCCGGAGCGGCTCATAGCTCCGGTTTTCAAAAAATGATAAGTCCAGTACATGTTGCCATCCGCCGGAAACTCCGCCTTGGCGCTCGACCGCCTGGCACCCGCGTCGCTGCAGGACCAGATCGTCGAATACTATCGCGCCGCCGTGCTGGACGGCCGGTTGCGTCCGGGCACCAGGGTCGCCTCGTCGCGCCAGGTCGCTGCCGAGCAGGGCGTCGCCCGCATCACGGTCGTCCAGGCCCATGATCGTCTGGTGGCCGAGGGCTATCTTGTGGCGCGCCCCGGTGCCGGGCTGTTCGTCGCCCCCGGGCTGTCCGCGCCGGAGCGGCCGGTGCCGGGTCCGGGACGGACCCGACCGGCCGCCTCGCCGCCCCGGGCGACCCTGGGCATCGTGCCGCGCCCGTTCGCGCGTCATGACCTGACACCCGGCCTGCCGGCGCTCGATCACTTTCCCTGGGCCGAGTGGTCGCGGCTGACGGCGCGCGTCCTGCGGGGACGGCCCGCAGCCGCGCTCGGCTATGCCGATCCGCGCGGGCACGGACCGCTGCGCCAGGCTATCGCCGCCCATCTCGGCGGCATGCGCGGCATTCTGTGCAGCCCTGAGCAGATCGTGGTCGTGGCCGGTTCGCAGCAGGGCATCGACCTCGCTGCCCGCGCCGTGGCAATGCCGGGCGAAGCCTGCTGGTACGAGGAGCCGGGCTATCCGATCGGGCGCGCCGCCCTCGACGCGGCGGGCATCGCGGTAATCCCGGTACCGGTGGACGCCGACGGCCTCGACCCCGCCGCCGGCCGGCGCCTCGCCCCGGCCGCCCGGTTGGCACTGGTCGCGCCCGCCCACCAATATCCGCTCGGCGCGACGATGACGCTCGCCCGCCGGCTTGCCCTCCTCGATTGGGCCGAGCAGGCCGGGGCCTGGATCATCGAGGACGACTACGACGGCGAATTCCGGCACGGCGGCCGGCCCCTCGCCACCCTGCACGCCCTGGACGGGGGCCGACGGGTCTTCCACCTCGGCACGTTCTCCAAGTCGCTCGCCCCGGGCTTGCGGCTCGGCTATCTCGTGGTTCCCGAACCGATGATCGAGGTGATCGCCGCGCTGAAGGCCGCCGCGGACCGCGGCGCCCCTGGCATCGAGCAGATGGTGCTCGCCGAATTCATCACAGAAGGGCGCTTTGCCGCCCATCTGCGGCGGATGCGGCTGCTGTACGCACAACGTCGGGCATGCCTGAGGGAGGCGCTGTCGGCCGAGGCAGCAGGCCTGCTGGATGCAAGCGGAGCGGCAGAAGCGGGGCTGCATCTCGTCGCGCAACTGGCCGCGCCGGGCGACGATGTCGCGATCGCCCGCGCCGCCGCCGACTCCGAGGTCGGTGCGGCCCCGCTCTCGACCTACTACAGGCAGCGGGAGATTGCGCGCGCCGGTTTTGTGATCGGCTTCGCCGGCACAACCGAGGCGCGGATGATGCCGGCCGTGCGACGATTGGCGCATGCCATTACGTCCGCACGAAGATTGCGCTGAGCTAGGCAGACCCTTAGCCTGCCGTTCCGAGATGACGACGCCACCGCGTTCCACCGACGAACTTCATCAGGTCGTCGACGCCGCTCTGCCATCGGACGCAGCCCCGCCGCTCCACAGCCTGCTGGCCTTGTGGGAGTCGCGCCGCGCCGGGCGCAATGTGCCGTCACGGCAGGATATCGACGTGCTGGAATTGCGCCCCTGGCTCGGTTGGCTGACGGTCATGGACATGGTCGACGACGGCGCGGACTTCGTCTATCGGGTTTTCGGAACGTCACAGGCAGCGCAGATCGGGATGGACCTTACCGGCCGCCGCGCCTCGACCTGCCCGGCCGTCACGCCGTCCTTCCTCACAAACCTGCGCGAGGCCGCGGCGACGGCCCGTCCGATCTTCGGCACCAGGGTCGTCGAGATTTCGGCAAGGGGCTACGCCTATCGCTGGCAGCGCCTGATCCTGCCGCTGACCCGCCAGACCGAGGCGATCGATACCTTCATGATCCTGGCAGCGCCGATATCGCCGCTGGTCAACCCACCACCGCCGTCTGCCACTTGAAATCGGTGATCTTGCGGCCTTGCAGCAGCTGCACCAGATGCCGCGGACCCGCGAAATGCGGCTGCTGCATGATATCGAGCGCGACCAGGACGATTTCGCCGGACGTAAAGAACCGTTTCAGCGCGGTAATGGCACGCGATGCCATGCGGTTGTCGATCACGACCGAATAATTGACGAAGATCAGGGTGAAGGTTTCCTGAGACGTCTGGATGAAGGTGACCTGATAGCTTTGCTTCTGACCGGCCTGCTCCATGACGACCGCGCCTCCTCGTCTCGCCCGTTGCCCGGGATCCTTGCTTGTCAGGGATCGTCCGCTGCCCGGGGTTCGTCGCCCCTGGACACTAGAACAAGTTAGATACTATCAGCTTAACAAACAATTAATAAATGTCAGACCGGTAATCTCCATTTTAAAGCAAATCAATTAAAATTTGATTTGTTTTTATTTGAGGCGAACAGACTTCCCGGCTGCTTTTCCGATTCCGATGGCAGCGGGGCATGGCGATCCATCATCCAGACCAGGATGTCGCGCCAGACCACTTCGCGATCGAGATCGCGCAGCAGCAGATGCCAGCCATTCGGGTAGACGGCGACGCGATGCGGCCCGCCGAGGGTTTCGACCATGCGCTCAACGGGCGCCTTGGGCACCACCTCGTCCTTCTCGCCGTAAAGCACCAGCGACGGCACCGACAGCCGTGGCGCCGACGCCAAGCCATCGTCCATGAGGTCGGCGAGACCCAAGACGCTGTCGGCGCGGGTACCCTTGATCACCAGGGGATCGCGGCCCAGCGCCACCAGCATCGGGATGTTGTCGGACGCCTGTATCTTCAACCCCTGCCCGGTCAGACGCTCGCCCGGCGCGATTCGCGGGACCAGCCACAGGGCGATGCGATACAACGGATTCATCGTCGCCCGCCCCCAGACAGCCGGGGCGGACAGGACGATGCCGGCAACCGTCGGCGGCCTTTCCGCTCCCATGGTGGCAAGCACTACGGCGCCCCCCATGCTCTCGCCCAGCAGGAAGATCGGCTTGCCGGGATGGACGGCGGCAACAAGCGGCACCATCGTCCTGAGGTCGGAGGTCAGCAGGTCGGCACCGGGCCAGATGCCGCGCTGCGTGGTCTGGCCGAACCCCCGTTGATCGTAGGCATAGACGGTGACGCCGCGATGAGCGAACCAGGGACCGGGCTCGGCGAAGGCGTTGGAATAGTCGTTCATGCCGTGCAGCGCGATGACGACCGCCCGCTCCTCGATCTCCGGCGGGGCGCGCCAGATCCGCAGCGGCAACCGGTAACCGTCGTCCATGACGGCCACTCCTTCCGACAGGATCGGCGTCGTGACCTCGGTGCCGCGCATCTGCACCGTCGGCGCGCAGGCGGCGATGACCAGCAGAAAGGCCAGGGCGAACAGGCGCAGCTTCATGTCCCCACTATGCCGCAGCCATCAGCCGGCGACCAGCTCCTGCACCCGCTTCTTCAGAAAGGGCAGCAAATCGGCGGCAAACCAGGGATTGGCCTTGATCCATCCGGTATTGCGCCAGGAAGGATGCGGCAGCGGGAGGTATTCGGGCAGATAGTCGCGCCAGGCCGCGACGGTCGCGGTCAGCGTCGGCTGGCGTCGCGCGCCGAGATGCCAGGCCTGCGCGTAGCTGCCGACGAGCAGTTTCAGCTCGATCTGCGGCATCAGGTCGAACACGCGCCGGCGCCAGGTCGGGGCGCATTCCAGCCGCGGCGGATAGTCCCCGCCGCGCGGCATCGTGCCGGGAAAGCAGAACCCCATCGGCACGACGGCGACCCTGGCCGTGTCGTAGAATGTCGCCCTGTCGAGGCCGAGCCAGTCGCGCAGACGGTCGCCAGAGGCATCGTCGAAGGTCAGGCCGGCGACATGGGCGCGCGTACCCGGCGCCTGGGCGCAGATCGCCAGCCGCGCACTGGTCGAAATCCGCAGCAATGGTCGCGGCCCCAGCGGCAAGTGCGCCTCGCAAAGCCGGCATGCCCCAATTTCGGCAAGCAGCCGGTCGAGCATCAGAACAGGACGAGTTTCAGCGGCCCGACGACATAGACCCACCAGATCGCCAGACACAGCCATGGCGCAAAGGCGATGCGGCGGTGGCGCGGCCAGGGCTGGCGGGTGATCGCGACGGTCGCCAGCACCGCCAGCAACGCCCCCCCTGCCCCGATCAGCATCACGCTCGGCACCCCGGAAACGCCGACCCAGGCACCGGCCGCGCCCATCAGCTTGGCATCGCCGAAACCGAGGCCGATGCGGCCTCGCCACCGGCGATAGATGAAGCCCAGCGCCGCGAACAGCCCGAAGGCGATCACCGCCCCGACCGCCCCGTCGATGAACGTCACCATGCCGGTGCGGTAGGAGGCGAGCAGCCCGGCAGCCGCCAGCGGCAGGGTCAGCACGTCCGGCAACCGCAGGGCGGTCACGTCCGAAACGGTCAGGGCGATCAGGGTCCAGCCCAGGGCACAGGCGATCCAGACCGACCAGCCGTAAAAGGCAAAGGCGGCGGATGCCGCCACGACGATGGCCGCCAGTTCGGCCAGCGGCAGCATGATCGGGATCCGCCCGCCGCAATGACGGCAGCGGCCGCGCTGAACGGCGAACGAGACCAGCGGGATGAGTTCGAAAGGTCCGAGGGTCGCCCCGCAGTGATCGCAGGCCGACCGCGCGATCACGACCGGCCGGCCCTGTGGCAGGCGCTGCCCGACCAGGGCCGCGAGGCTGCCGGCGAACGGCGAAAGCACCAGCGCCGCGAGCGTCAGCGGGGTCAGCGCGAACGAAAGCGCGGGAAGCGTCACGGCTGCTTGAACGGGTGCACCTTGTGCCAGTGGCGGGCAATATCGGCCCGGCGCGCAACCCACACCCGGTCGTGACCCTGCACATAGTCGAGGAAACGCGCCAGTGCCGCGGCGCGGCCGGGCCGGCCGGCCAGCCGGCAATGCAGCCCGACCGACATCATCTTCGGCGCGCGGCGTCCCTCGTGGTAGAGCACGTCGAAGGCATCCTTGAGGTACTCGTAGAACCCCGAAGGCGCCGAGAACCCCGGCGGCACGCAGAACTTCATGTCGTTGTTGTCGAGGGTATAGGGAATGATCAGCTGCGGCTTGCCCGCGACCTCGACCCAATAGGGCAGGTCGTCGTTATAGGCATCGGACTCGTAGAGGAACCCGCCCTCCTCGACGATCAGCCGCCGCGTATTGGCCGAGATGCGGCCAGTGTACCAGCCGACCGGTCGCATGCCGCAGGTCTGTTCTATCGCCTGGATCGCCTGGCGGATATGGGCTCGCTCGACCTCCTCCCGCACCGTCGAATAGTCGATCCAGCGATATCCGTGGCTGGCGATCTCGTGACCGGCCGCGACCATGGCGCGGGCCGCCGCCGGATTCTTTTCCAGCGCGAGGCCGACGCCGTAGCAGGTGAAGTTCATGTTCCGCTCGCGGAACATCTCCATGATCCGCCAAAACCCGGCACGGGCGCCGTATTCGTAGACCGTTTCGACGTTAAGGTCGCGCTGGCCAATTCGGGCCGCGCCGCCCGGCGTTTCATGCAGATAAGTTTCCGAGCCGGCATCACCGTTGAGGACGGTGTTCTCGCCACCCTCCTCGTAGTTGAGCACGAAGCTGATCGCGATACGGGCGTCACCCGGCCATTGCGGATCCGGGGGATTGCCGCCGTAGCCGACGAAGTCACGAACATAGGCGTCGGTCATGGCCGAACTCTCCCCTCGCGATGATCCTGCGAGCCGTTATAGCGCAAGGGCCGGCGGATGATGAGAGGCAAAGCGGCATCCGGCGCGCCGGGGCGGCGCGAGCCGCCCCGGTGCGCGGTTCAGATGCAATAGTCCTTCAGCGGGCGAAAGCCGTTGAAGGCGACCGACGAATAGGTCGTCGTATAGGCGCCGGTCGAGAGGATCAGGATCTGGTCGCCTTCGGCCAGGTCCAGCGGCAGTTCGTAATTGAACGTCTCATAGAGGATATCGGCCGAATCGCAGGTCGGGCCGGCCAGGACGACCGGGCCGACGGCACCACCGTCGCGCGGCGTCCGCAGCCGGTACTTGATCGCCTCGTCCATCGTCTCGGCCAAGCCAGAGAACTTGCCGACGTCGAGATAGACCCAGCGCACCGGATCGTCGTCGTCCTTGCGCGAGATCAGCACGACCTCGGCCGCGATGACGCCGGCATCACCGACCATCGAGCGGCCGGGCTCCATGATCAGGGTCATCGCACGGCCGGGAAAATGGCGGGCGAGCGCCGTCTCCACGACCTGACCGTAGGCGATGATCGGCGCGACGTCGGTCCGATAACGCGCCGGGAAACCGCCGCCGACATTGACGAGATCGAGGGTGATGCCCTGGGCTTCGACGATGGCGAACACGCGCGCAGCCTCGGCGATCGCCTGGTCATACTGGGTCAGGTCGGTCTGCTGGGAACCGACATGGAACGAGATGCCGCGCGGATTGAGACCGAGATCGCGGGCCTGGACCAGCAGATCGGCCGCCATCTTCGGGCTGCAACCGAACTTGCGCGAGAGCGGCCATTCGGCCCCGCCGCATTGCCACAGCAACCGGACGAAGACATCCGAGCCGGGCGCGGCGCGGGCGATCTTCTGCAACTCGGACAGCGAATCGGCCGCGAACAGCCGCACGCCGCGCGAGCGCGCGAAGGCGATGTCGCGTTCCTTCTTGATCGTGTTGCCGTACGAGATGCGATCGCCGCCGATGCCGACCGACAGGCACAGCTCGATCTCGCCGGGCGAGGCGACGTCGAAGCAGGAACCGAGATCGCGCAGCCGGGCCAGGATCTCGCGCGCCGGATTCGCCTTTACCGCGTAGTAGGCGCGGCCCTGGGGCATGGCCGCAGTCAGCGCACGGTAATTGCCTTCGACGATGTCGACGTCGACGATGACACAGGGCGTCTTGGGCCGGCGTTCGGCCAGAAAGCGCTGGATCTTCGCCGAGACCTCGCCCTGCGGCAGCGCCGGCATGACCGGCGCCACCTGCCGCATGCGGCGGGGCCTGAAGCTGTCGACCTTGGTATCGGGCTTTGCCGACGCACCGCGACCCGACTGGTACTCGCCCCGCACTGTGCCCGCAGACGTGCTGGGAGCCTCGGAAACGATGACTTCTCGGTTAACAGAATTGCGGGCGCCGACGCGGCGTGGTGCAAGCATAGTCACCTCCCTCTCGGACCCGACCACCGTCATTTTCTGCGGAGGCCGGTTGGACCAAAAAGGACGCGTACCGTCGTTGCATAACCACGAGGGCCATAGGCACGTGCGTGAGCGTCTGTTTCGCGTTTTAACGCAAACCGACCTCGATGCAATACCTAATTGTTCCGCCTCAAAATTTTCTCGGCCAGGGGCGACGGTGCTGCATGGCAGGGCTGTTCGATTGGCTGTCGGCAATTGGCATCGCCCGGGCGAAACTGCGGGCCGACGTCACCGCCCGGGCCCGACATGACGCCTTCTGAATCCGCTGACATCGATCCCACCGACATCGATGCGATACGTGCGCTGTTTGCGCTCGATCCCGCGATCAGCCATCTGAACCACGGCTCGTTCGGTGCCGTGCCGCACGCCGTCGAACGGGCCGCCGCGGCCTGGCGTGCCCGCGCCGATGCCAATCCGAACCGGTTCTTCCGCGACGACATCGGACCGGCGCTCGCCTCCGCCCGCACGCTGGCGGCCGCCCGGCTGGGGGGCCGAACCGACGACTGGGCATTCGTCGAGAATGCGACACAAGGAATAAATGCCGTCGTCGCCTCGCTCGACCTGCAGCCCGGCGACGTCGTCGCGACCACCAGCCAGGCCTATGGCGCGGTGCTCAAATGCCTCCGCCATCACACGGCCCGCACGGGCGCGACGCTGGTCGTCGTCCCGCTGCCGATGCCGGCCGAGGGGCCGGAGGCGATCGCGGCGGCCTGGGCCAGGGCGATGACACGGCCGGTACGGCTGGCAGTGCTCGACCAGATCGTATCGCAGACCGCGCTGATCCTGCCGCTCGGGCAGATGATCCCGGCGGCACGCGCTGCCGGCGCCCTGGTGCTGGTCGACGGCGCGCACGGCCCCGGCCAGGTCACGCTGGACGTACCGCGGATCGGGGCCGACTGGTATGTCGGGAACGCCCATAAATGGCTGTTCGCCGCCCGCGGCACCGCCCTCTTGTGGGCGGCGCCCGACCGCCAGGAAGGGTTGCATCCGACCGCGATATCACACGGCCTTGGCCAGGGCTATGGTGCCGAGTTCGCCTGGACCGGGACCCGCGATTTCTCGGCCTGGGCCGCCCTCGATGCCGCGATCGCCTTCCATGACCGCCTGGGCGGCAGCAAGCTGATCGCGCGCAACCAGGCGAAGGCCGCGGGCGCCGCCGCCCGCCTGACCGCCGCCTGGCGAGAAGTCGCCGCCGCCCCGGCATCGATGTCGGCCGCGATGGCAACGATCCGGCTGCCCCCGGCGTTGCAGGGCGGACCGGAAACCGCCGAGGCGCTGCGCCGCCATCTCTCGGCGATCCATCGTATCGAAGTGCCGCTGTGGGCCGAAGGCGGCCGGCTGTGGCTGCGCGTTTCGGCCCAGGCCTACAACCGCGACGACGAATACGACGCGCTGGGCGAAGCCGTGCTCGCCATCGTCGCAAAAGGGGGGATCTGAGTGACCGGCCTGTCGTCGACGGCCAAGGCCATCCTGCTGGTGGTCTGCGCAACCCTGTTCTTCGTCTCGCTGGACGTGACGGCCAAGTATCTGTCCGGCTACCTGCCGGTCCCCCAGGTCGTCTGGGCCCGCTATGCCAGCCACGTCCTGTGGATGCTGGTCTTCATCTGGCCACGCCTCGGCTCGCGGCTGTTCCGCACCCGGCGGCTGCGGTTCCAGATCGGTCGCGGCCTGTTGCTGCTGATCACCACGGTGCTCTCGATCGCGGGGCTTCACTACCTGCCGCTGGCCGAGGTGACTGCCATGGGCTTCGTCGCGCCGCTGCTCGTCGTCGTGCTGTCGGCGCTGATCCTGCGCGAGAAGATCGGGCCCCGGCGCTGGGGGGCGGTGATCGTCGGTTTCGTCGGCGTGCTGATCGTGGTGCGCCCGGGCGGGGGAGTCGCGAGCTGGCCGGTCGTCTTCCCGCTGGCCATGGCGTTCAGCTACGCGCTGTACCAGATCGTGGCCCGCATTCTCGCGACCACCGAGAACGCGTCGATGACGCTGTTCTATACGGGGCTGACCGGCATGGTCGGGGCCAGCGTCTTCCTGCCCTTCGTGTGGGTGACGCCGACTGACCCGTTCATCATCGCGCTGATGCTGCTGACCGGGTTTCTCGGCGGCGCCGGCCACCTGCTGCTGACCCTGGCCTTCGGCCTGGCCCCGCCATCGCTGCTGCAGCCGTTCCTGTTCTCGCAGCTGATCCTGTCGACCGGCGCCGGCTGGGTGTTCTTCGGCACGGTACCCGATGCCGTCTCGCTTGGCGGTATCGGCGTGATCGGCGCCGCAGGTCTCTACGTCTGGTATCGCGAGACCTACGGTCGCCGCAAGCCGGCCGGCTGAACGCTACTTGGTGCCGAACAGCCGGTCGCCGGCGTCGCCCAGGCCGGGGATGATATAGGCGTGGTCGTTGAGATGGCTGTCGATCGCCGCCGTGTAGATGGTGATCTCCGGATGGACGGCGTGGAAGGCGCGGATACCTTCGGGCACCGCCAGCAGGCAGACGAAACGCAGGTTGCTGGCGCCGCGCGCCTTCAGCCGGGTAACGGCGGCCGCCGCCGAATGGCCGGTCGCCAGCATCGGGTCGACCGCGATGGCGAGGCGGTCGCCGACATCTTCGGGCACCTTGCAGTAGTATTCGACCGGCTCCAGGGTCTGCGGGTCGCGATAGAGGCCGATATGGCCGACGCGCGCCGACGGCAGCAGATCGAGCATGCCGTCGAGAATGCCGTTACCCGCCCGCAGGATCGAAACGAGGCAGAGCTTCTTGCCCGCCAGGACCGGCGCCTGCATCGGCGCGATCGGCGTTTCGATCTCCTCGGTCGTCAGCGGCAGGTCGCGGGTGACCTCATAGGCCATCAGCAGGCTGATCTCGCGCAGCAGCCGGCGGAAGCTCGCCGTCGACGTCTCGCGTTTGCGCATCAAGGTCAGCTTGTGCTGGACCAGCGGATGATCGATGACGACGACGTTGCCGGTTGGCTGGCTCATCTGCCTCTCCTGCTTGCCTTGTTCGGTCATGAAACTATTTGCTGCCGATCGTCTCGGCCAGGCTGCGCCAGCTGCCGTCGGGCGCGATGCAGGCCTCGCCGCCGGCGGTGGGCGTCAGCCTGACCCCGCCGAAGGCCCAGGTCTTGCGCCAGGTCTCGACATTGTCGCGGAAAGCGCGAATCGCCAGCCTGTTCATCCTGCGGTTGAGCCAACCGCGCAGGAACAACCAGTAGAACGCAACCATCGCGACGATCAGCCCGGTGCCGATCTGCCAGCCCAGAAAGATGAACGTCACGATCGCCACGACCGCGCCGCCCAGGGCAAACTGGGTCTCCAGGGCCGATACGCTCACCGGGGAATGGGGATGGGCGATGACGCGCCGCTCGATATCGAGGCGCAGCCGACCCGATTCAACCGCGTCGAGCAAGGTGTCGCGCAGGGCCGCGTCGGGTTCTGCGGCCGCCCGACGCGGGGCGCGGGTAAGCCGGGCTAGCGCTTCCTCGTCCTCCGCCGACAGGCTGCGGGAGCCGGGATCCTGATGTTGGTCTATCATGATCCGGGGTTGTAGCAGCGCGATGCAAAATTGGCTACCGTCCCGCGCCGGGCTGCGCTAAGACGAGGCGAAAGCTGACGCTTGAGGAGTGTCGTCGCGATGAGCGAACCGCAGAAGATCGATTATTTCGCGATGGTCGAGGAAGCCTGGGACTTGTCGGACAAGGCCAGGGACTATGCCAAGACCGCCGGCCGCGAGCTCGGCCCCAACGATTACTGGGAACCGGTGTTTGCCGCCTCGCCGCTGATCGACGTCAATCGGACGCGCGCCGAGGGCGGCAACCCGCTGCAGCGCATCTTCTTCAACAATCCTTACGGGCTGCAGTGGCGCGCCGACCACAAGGACTGGATCCCCTTCCGCCACGGAGAGATCAATATCGCGCTGATGGCCGGGCCGGAGTGATCCGGAGCCCCATCGCCGAATACCGCGGCCGGCAGCAATGCCGGCCGTTTGCTTTTGCGGCAGCGGCGGCAAGCCGCCGCGATACGACGATCCGTCGCGGCGCAAACCGATGCAGCCCCTCGGCCTGATCGTCACGATCGCGGCGGGACTTCGGCGCCAGGGCATTCGCGCGGTGGCTGCAGGCCTCGGCATCGCGCTGGGGGTGGCCGCGCTGCTGGTCGTCAGCGGCCTCGCCGGCGGGGCGGTGGCGGCCGTGGGCGCCCGCATCGACTCGCTCGGCGCCCGGCTCTGGGTGGTATGGCCCGGACCGGCCCGCGAGAATGGCGCCCGCGGCGGGAACCGGCCCAGCGTGACCGAGGACGACGCGGCCAGACTGGCCGCCATCCCGGACATCGCCGTGGCGACGCCGGTCTACCAGGCAATGGTGACGCTGGTCGCCGGCAACCGGAACTGGACCACGCTTCTGGCCGGCATCGAACCGGAGTTCCTCGCCGCCCGCGACTGGCCGGTGGCCGCCGGCGCTGCCTTCGGCGACGTCGAAGCCACGACCGCCGCCAAGGTCGTCCTGCTCGGCGCCAAGGCCGCGCGCGAACTGTTCGGCGATGCCAATCCGCTGGGGCGCCAGGTCCGGGCCGGCACCGTGCCGCTGACGGTGGTGGGCATCCTGGCCGACAAGGGGGCCTCCCCTTTCGGCCGCGACCAGGACGACGTGGCCCTGGTGCCGATGGCAACCTTGAAGCGCCGCATCGCCGGAACCGGGCCGGGCTGGGCCGATGCGGTCCACTACATCTATTTCAAGCTGACCGCCGCGGCCGATCCCGCCGCCACGATCGCGACCGTCCGCGAGACGCTGCGCCGGCGTCAGCCCGGCGGCGCGGCGGCAAGCGAGCGGTTCGCCCTGTCCGACCTTGCCGGCCTGGCCTGGGCCGGGGCCGAGGCCGAACGGACGCTGGCGCGGCTGATGGTCGCCCTTGGCGCCATCGCGCTTGCGGTCGGGGGCATCGGGATCCTCAACGTCATGCTGCTGGCGGTAGCAGCCCGCGCTCCGGAAATCGGCCTGCGGCTTGCCGTCGGCGCCCGCCGCCGCGACATCGCCGCCCAGTTCCTCGGCGAGGCGCTGGTCCTGGCGGCCGGCGGAGCGCTGGCCGGGCTGGCGCTGGGCCTTGCCGGCGCGCATGTGCTGGGCCTGGTGGCCGGCTGGACCGTGCTGCTGCCCTGGCCGGCACTGGCGCTTGCCCTCGCCGCCCCGGTGATCATCGGTATTGCCGCCGGCGTCTGGCCGGCCTGGACCGCCGCGCGCCTCGACCCGCTGGCAGCGCTGGGGCGCTGACGTTATAACAAGGCCTTGACCCGAAGGAGCGAACCAGCCGTGACCCGCATTGCCGCCAAGACACCTTCGGACGATGTCGACGGCGACGCCGGCGCCCTCGATGTCGGCCGGCTGCAGGAACATGTTGGCTATGCGCTGCGCCGCGCCCAGTTGGCCGTGTTCCAGGACTTCATCCAGACCATGGAGAAGGTGGCGTTGCGGCCGGCCCAGTACTCGGTGCTGCTGGTCATGGACACCCATCCCGGCCTGAAGCAGACCGAAATCGCCGCCTTGCTGGGGATCAAGCGGACGAACTTCGTCGCGCTGGTCGACGAACTCGAGCAGCGCGGCCTTGCGGAACGGGCGCCCTCGCCGACCGACCGGCGCTCGAACGCTCTTTACCTGACCAAGGCCGGCAAGGCGCTGCTTGCCCGCGCCGAAAAGACCGTGACCGAGCATGAGCAGCGGCTGATCGGGCTGATCGGGGTCGAGGGCAAGCGCCAGTTGCTCGGCCTGCTGTCGAAGCTTGCCGAACTGGGCTGATCAGCGACGGGTCAGCACCGCCGGATCGAAACGGTAACCGGGGTCGCCGGTCCGGCGCCGCAACGCGGTGAAATCGATCTGCCCCCAGTTGCCGCCGCCGTAGCGGGCGACATAGGCGTCGACATTACTGCGGTCGAGGACCGCGAACGGCATGTGCTGGGTGGCGCCGACCTCGGCGAAGTCGCGGCCGTCGTGATAGTCGCGCAGCATCACCAGCGCGAAGCCACCCGCCATGAAATGGCCGCCGACCGCCATCAGCATGCGCCCGTCGCGAATGGCGGCAAGGCCATCCGGCGACCAGTTCAAGCCGGTGACGAGCCAGCGGCGGTCACCGGCAATCCCCGCGCGGACCGCGGCATCGATGGCGCCAAGGCCCATCACGTCGCTGGCGGCCCAGACGAGCTGCAACCCCTTATGACGCAGCAGCAGCCCTTCGACAGCGTCCGCCGCGGCGGCGCGGCTCCACTCGACCTCGGTATGGGCTACAAGCCGCAGGCGCGGTTCCTCGGCCAGGGCCTGCTGCAGCCCGGCAAAGCGATCAGCCGCCGCCGGCGTGGCGGAAAGGCCATTGATGGCCAGCAGGTCCAACGGATCGGAATCGCCGCGCGCGATCGCCGCCCTCGCCAGGGCCAGCGCCATCGTCCGGCCGGCAGCGACGTTGTCGGGCAGCAGGGCGCCGATATAGTTGGCGAACCGCTCGCGCGGGCCGCCGAAACGCGCCAGATCGGTGCCGCTGAAGGGGTTGTTCAGCAACAGGACCTTGACGCCGAGCTTTGCCGCCTCCTCGAATCCGGCCCAGGCCGAACGCTGTTCGTTGACCAGCACGAGATAGTCGGGCCTGGCGCGGGCCGCCTGGACGCCGAGGTCGACCATCGCGATGCGGTCGCGCAAAGCCCATTCGATGTCGAGCGACATGTCGAGCTGGCTGGCGGCGGCCTTCATCACCGCGGCCAGCATCGGCCAGAACGGTTCGTCGGGTTTGCCGGGGTTGACGAAGATCACGCGCGGCCGCTCGCCCGCCCCGGCCGCCGAGGCCAGGCAGCACAGCAAGGCGCCAATCAGGAAACGCCACCCCAACGCCCGCCACAACCGGACCATCCGCCGCCCCCAATCGCGATCGGGGGCAGTCTACGGATCGGCTGGCGGCGGTAAAGCGCGGAATCAACCGATCCGGGCAGGGATCTCCTTCAGCGCGGCGGCAATCCGGGCCGCTCGGTCGGTCGGGGCGAAGCCATCGGCCGCAATGACGGCATCGACGACCGCGCGACCGATGCGCCCCAGCATATCGCGGTCGTCCTCGCCAGCGCGTTCGGGAATCGTCATCACCGTATTCGACGTCCAGGTCGGCACAACGCCGTCGACGGCGGGAGTAGGCGACGGCGCCTCGTCCAGCGCGCGCAACAGGCTGCGGCGCAGCTGGATGACCCCGCGATCGGTCGAACCGCGATTCTCGGCGCCGTGGATGGCGATCGGCCGCTGCGAGACCTCGGCCTCCCAGTCGCCGGTATTGCGCTGCATCTCCTCGTACGGCCGCTCGCCGGTCTGGCCGTAGATGTCGAGCGAGTTGCGCCCGACCAGCGCCTTGTTGCCGATACCCTGCTTCTCGAGTTCGTCCGAGAAATGGCGCAGGCCGAAGATCCAGCAATGGGTATCGTCGATCGGCACGGTCCAGCGGGTGGCCCCGACACGCTGGAACCAGGTTTCCTCGCGCCCCTCTTCCCAGAAGCCCGCGACCTGGCCGAAATTCGGCACCGCCACCTCGTTGAAGCGCACCCAGACCTTGTCGCCCAGGCGGCGGGTGGTGACATAGTACATCCGGTCGTTATGCTCGGACCATTCGGTCACCGGCATCTCGCCCCAGGCGGCGGTCAGCTGGACCTCGCCCATCCGGCTGTGCAGGAACACCGCGTGCAGCGGGTCCATCAGGTTCTCATGCACCTGCAGCCAGTTGCAGTCGTGATGGATCGAGTAGGGAACAAGGTCGACCCCCGGCAGACCGAAGCTGTCGTAGACGGGGAATTCCGGCACATCCTCGGGCGGTCCCATATAGGCGAAGACCAGCCCATTGGCTTCGCGCGCGGGATAGGCACCCTGGGCGACGTTGCGCTTCAGCGTAGCCTCCGAGGCCGGCGGCTCGCCGGGGCAGGACAGCAGCGTCCCGTCGATGTCGAAATGCCAGCCGTGATAACAGCAGCGGATGCCCTGGTCGGCGATGCGGCCGAATTCGAGCGACGCCCCGCGATGGGCACAATGGCGATGCATCAGCCCGATGCGGTTCTGGCCATCGCGGAACGCCACCAGATCCTCGCCGAGGATGCGCAGCGCCAGCGGCAGGTCGCGCAGCTCGGACGACAGGCAGACCGGCTGCCAGTAGCGCCGCATCAGTTCGCCCATCGGCGTGTTCGGGCCGACATGGGTCAGGCGGGTGTCTTCAGGCGGCACGTCGCGGCGATAATAACCCTGGAAGGCACCGGCGGTACGGCGAGGGGCCTGGCTGTTCATGGCTATGCTCCCAGATAGGCTTCACGGACGCGGTCGTCCTCGGCCAGCGCATCGGCCGCGCCGCTCAGCACGACCCGGCCGGTTTCGAGGACGTAGGCGCGGTCGGCCAGGCGCAGCGCCAGGTCGACACGCTGCTCGACCAGCAGGATGGCAATGCCCGCGCGATGCAGCGTCAGGATCGTGTCGGCGAGCGTGTCGACGACGATCGGGGCAAGGCCGAGGGACGGCTCGTCGAGCATCAGGCATTTGGGCTCGGCCATCAGCCCGCGGGCAATGGCAACCATCTGTTGCTGGCCGCCCGACATGGTACCTGCGCGCTGGGCCACCCGCTCCTTGAGGACCGGGAACAGTTCGAACACCCAGTCGAGGCGACGGGCATAGCCCGCCTTGCCCGAGGGGGCGCGCAAGGCACCGAGCTCCAGATGCTCCATCACCGTCATGTCGGCGAAGAGCAGGCGGCCCTCCGGCACATGCACCACCCCGCGGGCGATGATGGCATGCGGCGACAGCCGGTCGATGCGCTCGCCCCCGAACTCGACCTGGCCGCCGGTCGCGCGCAGGATGCCGGAAATCGCCTTCAGCGTCGTCGTCTTGCCCGCGCCGTTCGAACCGACCAGGGTAACGATCTCGCCGGTTCCGACCTCGAGGTCGATGCCGTGCAGCGCCTCGCGATTGCCATAGCGGACTTTCAGCCCGGAAACCTTAAGCACCGACCTTCTCCCGCCCGAGATAGACCCGGATCACCTCAGGATGGCTGGCGACCGCCTGCGGCTGCCCCTCGGCAATCTTGACGCCATGGTCGAGTACGACCAGGCGATCGCAGACGCCCATGACCACCTTCATGTGATGCTCGACCAGCAATACCGAGACGCCGCGGTCGCGGATCGCCCGGATCATCTGCACGAGCTTGGCGCCTTCGTCCGGGTTCATGCCGGCGGCCGGTTCGTCGAGCAGCAGCAGCGTCGGATCGGCGCCCAGCGCCACCGCGATCTCGAGCTTGCGCTGCTCGCCATAGGGCAGCGCCTGCGCCGGCATGTCGCGGCGATGGCCAAGCGCGACGAAATCGAGAATCTCCTCGGCCCGCCTGGCCAATGCCGCCTCGTCCTCGCGCCATGCCCGGGTCCGGAAGAACGCCCCGGCCCAACCGGTCTTCGCCCGGCGGAAACTCGCCGCCCGGACATTCTCCAGCACCGACAGCGTCGGAAACAGGCTGGTGATCTGGAAGGTGCGGGTGAGGCCGAGTTGGGCCATCCGATGCGACGGCCAGCCGGTCACGTCGGTGCCATCGAAGCGGATCCGGCCCGACGACGGCGGAAAGGTGCCGCCGAGCATGTTGAATACGGTTGTCTTGCCCGCGCCGTTCGGCCCGATCAGCCCCAGGATCTCGCCGCGGGCGACCGACAGCTCGACGTCGGAGACGGCGACGAGACCGCCGAAGCGCCGGGTCAGGCCCTCGACCGACAGCAGGATATCGTTCTTGGCCATCACGACGCCCCCCCCGCGGCCTGGCGGCCGGCATAGCGCCGCCACAGGCTGACCAGCCCGCCCGGCAGGAAGATGACGCAAAGGGTGAGCAAGGCGGCGAAGACCACCAGCCGCAGCGAGCCGACGACCCGCAGCGCCTCGAGCAGCGCGACATAGATGCCGGCGCCGATGATCGGACCGATGATCGTGCCCTTGCCGCCGACGATGACCATGATGATCAGCGCCGCGACATATTGCAGGCTCATCAGGTCGGGCGTGATCACGCGCAGGTAATGGCCGTACAGCGCGCCGCCGACGCCGGCCAGCGCGGTGGCGATGGTGAAGCCGAGCAGCTTGGTGTGAAACACGTCGATGCCGGTCGAGGCGGCGAGCGGCGCATTCTCGCGCACCGCGATAAAGGCCCGCCCGGTCCGGCTGGTCATCAGCGCGCGACAGCCATAGGCGACCAGCAGCAGGACGACCAGCGCCACGTAGTACATGCGATCGGCGCGGGTGAAGTCGATGTCGAGGCCAGGCAGGCTGAACGGCGGGATGTTGGAGATCCCCATCGGCCCGCGCGTCAGGTCGACCCAGTAGTTGGTGATGGTATAGAGGATCGAGCCGAAGCCGAGCGTCAGGATGGCGAACTGCGGACCGACGATGCGCAGCGCGACATAGCCGATCACGGCGCCGAAGAAGGCCGCGACGATGGCCGCCGCGAACGGGCCGAGCCAGACCGGCAGGCCATAGTTCATCGACAGGATCGCCGAGGTATAGGCGCCGATGCCGAAGAACGCGGCATGGCCGAAAGTCAGTTCGCCGAGATAGCCGACGATCATGTTCAGGCTGAGGGCGAGCAGCGCATAGATCGCCCAGAGGACGAGCATGTGCTGCAGATAGGCGTTGCCGACGACGAATGGCAGGATGCCGAGGACGGCGACGACGAGAGGCAGGCGACCCTTGATCATCGCGTGCTCCGGCTCACGCTGAACAGGCCCTGCGGCCGCCACAGCAGTACCGCGATGATGATGGCATAGCCGATCGCATCCTTGAAACCGAGCGAGATATAGCCGCCGCCGAGCGATTCGACGACGCCGAGCAAAAGGCCGCCGAGCAGCGCGCCGGTGACCGAGCCCAGGCCGCCCATGACGACGACGATGAAGCCTTTAAGCACGGCCCACGACCCGACCGTCGGAAACAGCATCGCGGTCGGTGCGACCAGGGCGCCGGCCAGCGCCGCGAGGCCGCAGGCCAGTGCAAAGGTATAGCCGTGGACGAAGTCGGTATTGATGCCGGTCAGCGCCGCGCCCTCGGGATTCTGGGCGGTCGCCTGCATCATCTTGCCCATGCGGGTATAGCGGATGAACCAGTAGACCCCGGCCATCACCACGGCGGCGGCCGCAAAGACGATCAGCCGCTGCTCGGTCACGACGAACGGCCCGATCTCGCTGGCCTCGTCGGCATAGGGCGACATGACGTATTTCGGATCGGCCCCGAACAACTCCTCCGCCCCGTTGGCGATCAGGAGCGAGAGGCCGAGGCTGGAAAGGAGGATGGTGAACTCATGCTCCTTGCGCAGCGGCCGGAAGAAGAACCGGTTGGCGCCGATGCCGAGCCCCGCGACCGCGATCGTCGCCAGCAGCGCCGCCGCGACGTAATCGACGCCGAACAGGGTCAGCGCATAGTAGGTGAGGAAGGCGCCGAGCATGTAGAATTCGCCATGGGCGAAATTGACGATGCGCAGCACACCGAACACCAGGGTCAGCCCGGTGGCGATGAGCACGTAGCCCATGCCGTTGACCAGCCCGTTGATGATCTGCTGGCCTAAGACGATGAAATCCATTTAGCCGATCCTGCGATGGGTCGGACGGCGGACCCGTGGGCCCGCCGTCCATAGCTTCACGATCCGGACGCGACCGAGACGATCTGCTTGTTCTTGACCTGGACCAGATAGATGTTCTGCATCGCCTGGCCCTTGTCGGTGAACGAGATCTGGCCGAGCAGCGTATCCCACTTACGCGACTTCAGCGTCTGCGCGATCTTGTCGTAGTCGCGCGACGACCCGGCCTTGTCCGCGGCCTCGGCCAGCACCTGCACGGCCTGGGCGCCGAGCGAGCCGATGAACGACGGCTCGTTCTTGAAGTCCTTCTTGTACTGGGTCATCCACTGCTTGAGGCTCGAATTCTGGCTGTCGGGCGCGAACAGCGAGACGCAGTAGACGCCTTCCAGCGCCGGCCCCGACAGCTCGATCAGCTTCGGGTTCATGTTGCCGGCCGAGGCGATGATCGTACCCTTGAACGCAGTCTGGCGGATCTGGCGGTAGATCGTCGCACCCTGGCTGGTGTTGATCGCCGAGACGTAGATCGCGTCCGGGTTCAGCGCCTTCAGCTTGGTCAGCGCCGTGGTGAAATCGGTATCGTCGCGGTTGTAGAACTCGTTGCCCTTGACCTCGATGTTGCAGCTGGCCAGCAACTTCTTGTAGTTCTCGACCTCGAGGCGGCCGTAATCGTCGTTGATGGTGATGAAAGCGACTGACTTGACCTTCATCTTGTCGCAGATGAACTTCGAGTAGGTATCCGACATCATCGTCGACGTGGCGTTGAGCCGGAACAGGTACTTGTGGCCCTGCTCGGTCACGTTCGGATGCTGCGACGAGGTCATCACGTTGATGATCTTGTCGCGGGTCACTTCCTTCTGGGCCAGCGCGACCGCCGAGAACCAGCCGCCGACGATCATGTCGACGTTGTCCTGCTCCATCGCGCGCTTGGCCGCCGAGACGCCTTCCTCGGGCGTACCCTTGTCGTCATAGGTCACCAGCTCGATCTTGCGGCCGCCCAGGATGCCGCCGCGCTGGTTGATGACCTCGGCCATCGCCTTCATGCCCTCGACTGCCAATTGGCCGTCGAAGGCGCCGGCGCCCGACAACGGCGCGATGGCCGCGATCTTGACCGGCGGCTTCTGCTGGGCCGCGGCCGGCGACAGGGCCAGGCCGATGGCGGTCGCGGCGGCAAGCGCCGCGACCGTGATCCTGCGGTTCAACATTGGTCTCTCCTCCCTCAGGTTGGCTTTTCGGGTTGTCGGTTATTCCGCGGCGCTCGCTTCGCCGTAGCGCAGGTACTTCTTCTGCAGTTCCTCGATACGCGGGAAGCCGATGAAGGCGCCGAAGACGTTGTGGTCCATCACCGGATGCGGCAGATTCTTCGACGACTTCTCGCGCGCCAGGACCTTGAGATTGTCGGTCATCACCTGGGCGGCCGACATCAGCGGCACCAGCGGATAGGTGGCGAAGGCGGCGACCTGCTCGATCTGCTCGCGGGTCAGGTCGCGTTCAAGCCAGCCCAGGATCTGCAGCGACAGCGGCACGCCGCATTCCTCGCGCAGGCGGCGCAATCCGTCGAAATTCTTGAAGCACTTCGAGATCGGCTGGATGATGTCGGCGCCGGCCTTGACATAGGCCTTGGCCCGCTTGATCGCCTCGTCCTCGCTGATCGCGTCGGTCCGGCCGACGATCAGCATTTCCGGGTTGCGGCGGGCACTGACCGCGGCCTCGATCTTGGCGATCGCCTCGCCCTCGGAAATGATCTCGATCATGTTCGAGGCGGCCGGGCAGCGCTTGGGCGCGACCTGGTCTTCCATGATCACGGCCGAGACGCCGGCGTTCTCGAACTCCTTGATCGTGCGCATCACGTTGATCGGATTGCCGTAGGCGGTGTCGATATCGGCGATCACCGGGATCTTGACCGCGTTGACGACATTGCGCACGACCGTCAGGTTCTCGGTCATCGTGTAGAGCTCGGCATCGGGCTCGCCCAGGAACGACGACGAGATGCCGAAGCCCGAGGTCAGCAGGGCGTCGAAGCCCGCTTCCTCGATCAGCCGGGCGGACAGGGCGTCGAAGGCGCCGGCGGCCCAGATGGTGCCCTTCTCGCGCATCATCGCCTTGAGGTTGGGTGCCATGGTCAGGTGTCCTTTCGTTTGGATCAGGCGGCCGTACCGGCCTTGAGATATTGGAGCAGGCCGCCGGCATCGAGCATCTCGTAGTCGGCGCGGGCGAGCGGTTCGAACGCGATCTCGCGGCCGCGCGTCAGGTTACGGACCACGCCTGCCGCCCAGTCGACCTCGATCTCGTCCCAGCGTTCGACCAGGCCGAGGATGCCCGGGCAGGAAACCTGCGGGAAACCCATGCTGATCTCGCCGCGCCAGTAGCCGGGCGAGAAGGATTCGGCGACGACGCCGGTAATGCCCAGATGCCGCATCGCGCGCATCGGCGGGTAATGGGGATGGCCGTAGCCGAAATTGTGATTGCCCACCAGCAGATCGCCGGGCTGCACCACCTTGGCGAAGTCGGGGTCGTAGGCCTGCATCGCGACCTTGGCCAATTCGGCCACGTCCTGGATCTTGATGTTCTTGACGCCGACGATCTGGTCGACGTCGAAGTCGATCTCCTCGAAGATGAAGGCGACGCGCCCGCGCAGGTTCTTCAGCGCCATGGTCCTGGCCCCTCTCAGAGGTAGTTGCGCGGATCGGCGATCCGCCCCTCGATCGCCGAGGCGGCGACCGCCGCGGCGTTGACGAGGTAGATTTCGGAATCCGGGCTGCCCATCCGGCCGCGCACGTTCAGCGTACCGGTCGAGACCGCCTTCTGCCCCGCCGTCATCGTGGCGATGCGGCCGAAGCAATAGTCGCAGGATGGCGAGGAGACGAAGGCGCCGGCCTCGACCAGCTCGGCGATCAGGCCTTCGCGCGCCGCATCGGCCATGATCTGCTGGCTGGTCGGCACGATATGCAGCGCGAAGCCGGGCGCCACCTTCCGCCCCTTCAGCACCTGCACCGCCGCCCGCAGGTCCTCCAGCCGGCCGGAAGCGCAGGAGCCGAGATAGCCCGCCTGGACCTCGATGCCGAGGTAGTCGGCCAGATCGCGCGTGTTGGCCGGGCTGGGGGGAATGACCACGATCGGGTCGAGGTTGCAAAGGTCGATCTCGTGCACGGCGGCGAACTCGGCGTCGTCGTCGCTGTAGACCGGCTCGATCTGCTTGCGCGCGCGCGGCAGCGCGTAGTCGAGGCGCTTCTTGCTGGGGTTGACGATCGCGGTGACCGCGCCGGTGAACATGGCAAGGCCGGTGATCGTCTGCAGCCCCTCGGTCGAGATCTCGTCCAGCGCCGGGCCGCCGACCTCGAGCACCTGGAAGCGGCAGGACGCCGGCCCCAGCACGCGGACGATGTGATGAAACACGTCGCGCGCCATCACCCCCTTCTTCAGCGTGCCGGTCAGGTTGACCCGCGTCGTCTGCGGCACGCGCAACGAGACATGGTCGCGCACGAAGGCTTCGAGCAGGTTGCGGCGGATGCCCATGGCCAGCGTGCCGAAGGTGCCGAGCTGGCTGATATGGCCATCGAAATGCACGACGAAGGCGCCGGGCACGGCATAGCCGACCTCGGAGGCAACCTGGTGGCCGATGCCCTTGCGCTCGAACAGCGGCACGCCCTGCTCGGCGCACCACTTGCGGGTGATGATGTGCAGTTCTTCCTCGGCCGGGGTCGCGGTGGGCACCATGTGGTCGATGAAGATCGCGAAGCGGTCCGGTTCGGCAACCTTGTCGATGCCGAAATCTTCCTTCATCTGCTTGAAGTAGACGTCGGTATAGCCGGGGAAGTCGTAGGCGATGACGAAATCCGGTTTGGCCATGACCTCGTCGCCCGCCCTCACCGCCGGCAGCCCGGCGGCACGGGCGAGGATCTTCTCGGTAATCGTGTAACCCATTGACATCGTCCTCTAGAGACCGAGCGAACCCGGATTCATCAGCCCGCGCGGATCGACCGCCTGCTTCAGCGCCCGGGCCAAGGCCCAGGTCTCGGGCTTCAAGACATCCGCATAGGGATAATCGCGCGCCACCTGCCACGAGGCGCCGCCAAGGCTTGCATAGAGTTCCTGGGTGCCGCGGCGCAGGTCGATCACGGCCTGGCGGGCGGCAGGATCGGCCGGGCGGTCGCGCCAGGGGCGAACCACGTCGTCGCCCAGCGCGGCGGCGTGCAGCGCCGTGATCTCGTCGCGCCAGTAGAAGGCGGGCTCGAGGAAAAACTCGTTGCCCACCGTCATCGTCATCTGGGAGAGGACGATGCCGTGCCGGCGCATCATCTCGGCCTGGCCGGCGAAATAGGCCTGGTGGGCGGCGATGGCCGCGGCCGCGCGGCTCAACGGGAAGACGGCATGGATCGGCACCCAGCGCTCGCCGTCCGCGCCCAGCATGCCGCGCACCGGTCCGAACGGCTTGGAGCGCATCACCTTGGGCACGGTATTCTCGATCTCGACGCCGTAGGCCGTGCCGATCCGGCGCAGGGCCGCCAGGTTCCAGTCGCGCTCGGCCGCGGTCCGCCCCTCGGTGACGAGGTGCAGCGTATAGGCATGGGCCTTCAGGAAGGCGGTGCCGGCCGCGGCCACGCCCAGCGCGTCCTTGATGCCGGCAAGCGTCGACTTGCCCGCCTTGGCGACGTCCATCAGCGCCTTGGCGCCGTCCATCAGCTTGTTGACCGAGGCGGAGTGATCGGCTTTGGCACGATCGATGCCGAAGCTTTCGGCGATGACTTCGAGCCGCGCCATCTCGACCTGTGCCGCCGCCATCTTGTCGAGGCTGTCGAAGCCGAAGGACAGATGGCCGCTCTCGGCCGGGCGCCGATGCAGCCGCAAGGTGGCGCCGACCTTGATGCCGAACGCGCCGTTGTCCCCCAGGAACATGCCGGTCAGGTCGGGGCCGCCATAGCGGGTGAAGGGCTGCGCCTCGCGCCGGCCGCCGGAACCGGTGGTCACCAGCTGCCCATCGGCCAGCACGACCGAGACGCCCAGCACGCTGTCGGCCACGGTGCCGTTCAACCCTGAGCCGAAGAAGGCCGAATTCTGCGACAGCGCGCCGCCGACCGTGGCATTGAGGCCCGACAGCGGCCCCCAGTATCCGGTGCGCAGGCCCGAGCCCTCGATACTCGCATTGACCGAGGCCCAGGTGCAGCCGGCCTCGGCGGTGACGTAGAGATCGTCGGTCCGCACCTCGGTGACCCGGTCGAGCCGCCGGGTATCGACGACGACGCAACGCTCATGCGGGGGCAGATAGCCCTTGGTGTAGGACATGCCGCCGCCACGCGGCACGACCGCATGGCCGGACGCGGTGGCAAGCCGGACGGCACGCTGCACCTCCTCGACGTTGCGCGGGCGGACGATGGCGGCCGGCAGGATGCCCGGCTGCCAGAACACATCGTTGGCATAGAAGGTGCGGCTGGCCTCGTCGGCCAGTACCTGGTCGGGACCCAGCGCCTGTTCGAGCTGGTGGGCGAGATCGGTCATAGATCGTCCGCGGGCAGGAAGGTGAAACTGTCGGCATGGCGGCGAACGCGGCCGGCATGGGGCGCGCCGAAATGGGCGGGAAGCAGCAGGGCGCCGCGGTCGGCGCACCAGTCGAGCAGGTCGCGCCGGGTGGCGCGCGCCACCTCGGGCTCCTCGCAGAACCGGCTGTTCCAATCGGGACGATAGACCTGCATCGGCTGATGGATGCAATCGCCGGAAAAGACGGCCGCATCATGCCCGTCGGTCAGCCGCACCTGGAACTGGCCGGCGGTATGGCCCGGCGCGGCAGCAATCTCCAAGCCGTCGAACAGCCGGTCGCCCGCATCGACGAAATCGGCCAGCCCCGCCTCGACGATCGGCATCACGCTGTCGGTGATGACCTCCTCGTTCTCCGGCAGCTTGGTGATGCCCCCGGTGGGCGAGCGCCAATGCGCGAACTCGGCGCGGCCGAAGATGTAGCGGGCATTGGGGAACGTCGGCACCCAGCGGCCATCGACCAGCATCGTGTTCCAGCCGACATGATCGACATGGAGATGGGTGCAGATCACGAGATCGACATCCTCGCGCCGGATGCCGGCGGCCGCGAGCTGGTCGAGATAAGGCAGGTCAAGCATGTGAAAACGCTGGAACATCGGCAGTGCGCGGCGCTTGGCGTTGCCGCAACCGGTATCGACCAGGATCGTACGCTTGCCGTCGCGGATCACCCACGAATGCATCGACGACATCACCTTGGCCGACGCCTCGTCCCAGAAACGCGCCTCCTTCAGCTGGGGCGCCTGGGCGAAGATATCGGCGGTGAAATCGGGAAACAGGAACTCCGGAACGAATCCGGGCGTCAGCATTTCCTCGATGCGGGTTATGGCGAACTGGCCGACGCGATGCGTCGCCATGGCGGCTTCCTCCCGGGCTCTTGATGACCCGGCCGCATCGGAACAGGTTTTGCCATGTCACGTCAACTGACAAAATTCGTTTCGCCTCATGAAACGTTTGAACTATGCTGGCCGGGCATGGCAAAGCGTGCGCCGGCGAAGGCAGGGGATGGGTAATGGCGAAAGCGAAAATGGCGGCCGTCGACGGGGCCGCGACCGAGGAATCCGGTGGGGTCCGGGCGGTGAACCGGGCCATTGCGATCCTCAAGACCTTTCCCGACCGTCCCCGGCAGAGCCTGGCCGAAGTCGCCGAAGCCGCCCGACTCGACAAGGGGACGACCCGGCGCCTGCTGCTGACGCTGATGGGTGAAGGTTTCATCGTCCAGGACGAAGCGACCCGGCAATACGGCCTGGGCAGCGCCATCCGCCGCATCGCCGCGGCGGCCGAGGACATCGACATCCGCCGCATCGCCAATCCGGAGCTGACGCGGCTGGCCAATCTGCTGTCGGTCACGTCGTTCCTGTCGATCTACCAGAACCACGGTGCCGTCTGCCTGGAACGCATGCACGACGTGAAGGGCATGGAGGTGCGCTGGTGGAGCATCGGCGGCCAGCTGCCGCTCAATTGCGGCGGCGCGCCGAAATTGCTGCTGGCCTATCAGGACGAAGCCGAAATAGAATCGGCATTGGCCGGCGACCTCGTCCAGCTCACCCCGAAAAGCGTCACCGACAGGACCGAGCTGCGAACCCACTTCGCCCAGATCCGCAAGCGCGGCTGGGAACTCGCCATCGACGACGTGGCGCTCGGCCTGACCGCCCTGGCGGTGCCGATCTTCAACCGCGACGGGGCGGTTGTCGCCGCCCTGTCGATCGCCGGCCTCACCCCGCAGATGCATCAGCGCGGCAAGCCGCTGCATCTCGAGCCTCTGCAGACGGCGGCCCGCACCATCGCCGAACAGCTAGACTGAGCCGTCGCCGATTTCCATAGCGACTATTCCAGAAAGCGATTGACGTAGCGGCCGCTTGGCCCTACCTGTCGTCGCGATATCTGGATCGATCACTACAAAAATACATTCCCGACGCGGCAAATCGCTGCGAACGCCCTCGCCTTGCCTGCACCTCCCCGCAATTCCTCGGAGCATACCGGCATGTCCGCCCCTTCCCTGCCGATCGACGCCCCAGCGCTCGCCGCCGGGCACGATCCCTGCCCGCCCCGGCCCGCGCTGGCCACCTGGCTGGCCGTCCTTTCGGTCGGTACCGGCGCCTTCGCGCTGGTCACCAGCGAATTCCTGCCCGTCGGCCTGCTGCCGGCGGTGGCCCGCGACCTCGGCGTCACCGAGGGCCAGGCCGGCCTGACCGTGACCATGCCCGGGATCCTCGCCGCGATCGCCGCCCCGGCACTGACCGTCGCCAGCGGCCGGCTCGATCGCCGCATCGTCCTCTGGGTATTGATGGCCCTGCTGGTGATCTCCAACCTGCTGGTCGCGGCAGCCCCGAGCTTCGTGCCGCTCTTGCTCGGCCGGTTGCTGCTCGGCTTCGGGGTCGGCGGATTCTGGGCGATCGGCGTCGCCATCGGGCCGCGGCTGGTGCCGCCCGCCCATGCGATCAAGGCGACCTCGCTGATCTTTGCCGGCGTATCGCTCGGCACGGTGGCCGGCGTGCCGGCCGGCGCGCTGATCGGCGAGCTGTTCGGCTGGCGCGCCGCCTTTGCCGCGGCCGGGGGCATCGCCATCGTGGTGCTGGCCGCCCAGATCGCCCTGTTGCCGCGGCTGGTGCCGGACCGGGCGATCCGCCTGCGCCACCTGCCCGCGCTGTTCGCCGTGCCCAAGGCGCGGGTCGGCCTGATCGCGACGCTGCTGATCTTTCTCGGCCAGTTCGCCGCCTACACCTACGTCACGCCGTTCCTGGTCCAGGTCAGCGGCATGACCGCCGGGATGGTCACCGGGCTGTTGCTTGCCTATGGCATCGCCGGCTTCGTCGGCAATTCGGCCGGCGCCTGGATCGCCAACCGCGATGTCGGCTTGGCCGTCACCCTGGCCGCCGGGCTGATCGCCGCCACGACCCTTGCCCTGCCCGTCTGGGGCGCCGGCCAGCTGGCCGCGACGATCATCGTCGGCCTCTGGGGCCTGGCGTTCGGCGCCCTGCCGATCAGCATCCAGAGCTGGATGTTCCGTGCCGCGCCGGACGCGTTGGAAAGCGGCGCGGCCCTGTTCGTCGCCATCGCCCAGGTGGCGCTGGCCTCCGGCGCGCTGCTCGGCGGCCTTGCGGTCGACCATGCCGGGGTGCCTGCGGCGATGCTGCTGGGCGGCGGCTTCGCCCTGGCCACCGCGCTGCTGATCGGCCTGTTCGGCAGCCAACGGTCGCAACACACCGCCTGACTGGCATCGGGGGCGCGACTATCCTATCGTTGCGCCCCCTGATACCCAGTCGCGAGCCCCCCGCATGACACCCGGATCGATCACCGCCTCCGCCCCCGACATCTGCCGCCTCGGCGCGGGCGCGCTGGCCAAGGCGATCCGCCACCGCCATGTCTCGGTGGCCGAGGTGATGGGCGCCTATCTCGACCATATCGACCGGGTCAATCCGACCTACAACGCGATCATCTCGCTGCGCCCGCGCGACGTGCTGATCGCCGAGGCGCGCGAGGCCGATACGGCGCTGGCCCGTGGCGAAGGCCGCGGCGCATTGTTCGGCATTCCGCAGGCGATCAAGGATTTGGCCAATACCAAGGGGCTGCGCACCACCTACGGCTCCCCGCTCTTCGCCGATTTCGTGCCCGAGGTCGACACCGTGATCGTCGAGCGGGCGCGGCGGGCCGGCGCGATCATCATCGGCAAGACCAACACACCCGAATTCGGCCTCGGCTCCAATACCTACAATCCGGTCCACGGGATCACCCGGAACGCCTACGACCCCGGCCGGATCGCCGGCGGCTCGTCCGGCGGCTCGGCCGTGGCGCTGGCCCTCCGTCTGCTGCCCGTCGCCGACGGCAGCGACATGGGCGGCTCGCTGCGCAACCCCGCAGCCTTCAACAACGTCTTCGGCTTCCGCCCGTCCCAGGGCCGGGTGCCCTATGCGCCGACCCTCGACGGCTTCTTCGGACAGCTCGGCACCGAGGGGCCGATGGCCCGTTCGGTCGACGACCTCGCCCTGCTGCTGAGCGTGCAGGCAGGCTACGACGCGCGGGCGCCGCTGTCGCTCGACGATCCCGGCTATCGGTTCGAGGAGCGGTTGCAGCGCGACCCGAAGGGCCTGCGCATCGCCTGGGGCGGTGATCTCGGCGGCCATCTCGCGATCGAGCCCGGCATTCTCGACCTCTGCCGGTCGGCGCTCGACATTCTCGCCGGGCTGGGCTGCGAGGTTGCGCAAGCCCTGCCCCGCTTCGACTTCGAGCGCCTGTGGCAAGCCTTCTCCGTGCTGCGCCAGTTCGGGCTGATCGGCAAGCTGGGGCCGATCTTCGAGGATCCCGCCCGCCGCGCCAAGCTGAAGCCGGAAGCGCAGTGGGAAGTCGAGCGGGCGCTGAAACTGTCGGCGATCGACGTGCAGCGCGCCGGCGATGCCCGCATGGCCTGGTACCACGCCCTGCTGGCGCTGTTCGAGGATCATGATTTCCTGGCCCTGCCGACCGCCCAGGTCTTCCCCTTTTCGGTCGACCAGCACTGGCCCAAGGCAATCGGCGACCGCCGGATGGACAGCTACCACCGCTGGATGGAAGTGGTCGCCGGCGCGACGATGGCAGGCTGCCCGGCGATCAGCGTGCCGGTCGGCTTCGGCCCCGAGGGCCAGCCGATGGGCATGCAGCTGATCGGCCGGCCGCGCGCCGACCTCGCCGTGCTCCAGCTGGCGCGCGCCTACGAGGAGGCCTGCCCCTGGGTCGCTATCGCGCCGTGATCAGTTGGTCCGGACATGCGCGCCCTTGCCGTCCGACGTCGCATTGAGCTGCAGCCCGATCAGCCCGTCCTGGGCATCGTAGAGATAGTTGAAGGCGTTCAGCGCATAGATGCCGGTATTGACCAGGGTGTCGCGGCTTTCATTGGTCCACCAGACCGGCTGGGCCGGTGACAGCGCGACATTGGCCGGCCTGAGCGTCGCGTTCGGCGGCACCACCGCCCCGGGATCGGGAACGGCGATGCTGTAGCCGACCCGGCCGTTGCCGTTCTGCAGGTCGATGTCCAGGGTACCGGAAGCAGCGGACAGGTAGGTCGTGTTGCCCGCGGTCACCTGGCCGGCGAACGGCGTGGCGTTGCCCAGCGTGATCAACATGTTCGGAATGCCGATGTCGAGCACGGCCTGGGCCGCGGCATAGGTCTTGCCTTGTAGCGTCACCGCGCCGGTCATCGGCAGCCAGTCGGTCGGCGCGCCCGCCACCGCCGGGCGGCCGGTCGGCTTGAGCTGGGTGTAGGCATAGGCGCTGCGCGCGCCGTTGTAGGTCTGGGCGGTATTGGCGGCGGTCAGCCCCAGGGTGATGCCGCCGGTGCCGAGGATGTAGCCGCTGCGCATCGTGCCGCCCTTCATCTGGTCGAGATTGAGGAAGGGATTGAGGATCTGCAGGTTCGCCGTGGTGCCCGGCCCCGTCGGATCGGGCGTGGCGCTGCCATAGCCGGTGCCGTGGCCCGTGCGGTCGAAGCCGATGCCCATCATCGCGCCTTGCACGGTCGGCGGGCTCAGCGTGCCGTCGGTGCAGCTGGCGTTCGGCCAGGTGCCGACGACGCAGCCCTGCAGCGTCGCGACCAGGACCGGGATCGTCGCGGTCGCCGGGCCGGTGGCGCCACCCTGCGCCGTCGCCGCCGGGAACGTCACCGCCATCGGCGTCCAGTAACCGACGCGGACATGGCCGCTGCTCCAATAGAAGATGTAGCCCGGCACCGATTGCGCCGACGCGGCGCTGCCGGCCGGTGCCAGACCCGGCGTCACCCAGAAGCCGCGCGAGCCGGTGTCGAGCGAGGCGGTGACCGTGCCGGCCGGCGCCCCGGCGATCGTCACGTCGATCGCCAGCCGGCCCTGCTCGACCCCGGTGCCGGCCGAGTAGGGAATGGTGTAGTAGCCGGACGGCGCGTTGATGATCCGGCGGTAGTGCACCAGATTGGTCGCGCGGAACGTGCCTTCGAAATAGCGCAGGTTCGGGCCGGCGTTGTTCAGATAGCCGGTATAGGCCGCGCCGGTGAAGCCGGCCGGGCCGCTGAACGGGAAGCGGTTGGGAATCGCCGCCTGCGGCTTGACCCCGTCGTTGTCGATCGCCCCGAAGCTTTCGGTCACGAGATAGCGGCCCGACCCGTCGGCGGCCTGGATCCCGGTCCACATCACCACATGCGAGATCTTGCCCTTCGCCGCGTCGGCCGCGGTCGGCCCGACATAGAGCAGGTCGCCGGGCTGGAACGGATATTGCTGGTACTGCGCCTGGCCCTTGGTGATGTAACCCTGCCACTGCGCCGGCCGCTCGTAGAGCGTGCCGGGTGCCCAGGCATTGCCGTAGTTGTAGGCGCGGTCGGCGGTCGGCAGCGAGCCGCCCTGGGCCGTGATCCCGCCGGTCATCCGCACCCCGCCCAGCGCGTAGTTGTAGAGCCAGGAGGTATAGTTCGAGCAGTCGAGGCCGGTCTGCGTCGCGGCGTTCGCCGCGATGCCGGCGCCGGAGCCGGTATAGCAATAGGAGGGACCGGGCCCGGCGTTCGGCCCGTTGGACTGGGGGAAGGTCAGCCCGGCCGAATTCCAGCCGGGAATGTAGTGGTGGCAGTAGTTGTGCTGTTGCTGGATGAAGTGATTGGCGGCGGCCAGCAGGCGCTGCTGCTGCCAGGTGACCGGATCGCAGCCGGCCGGGATGGTCACTGCCGGATAGATCGTCGGTGACGGCCCCCAGGCGAGATTGCCGTAGGCCGAGATGGTCCGCCATTGCGCCTGGGCCAGCGGGCTTTGCGCGATCGCATCGCGGATGGCGAAGTCGGCGGTGACGGACTCGATGCAGGCCTGTGTCCACGGCGCGCCCGGCGTGCCGCCGCGCGGCCCGCCGCCCAGCAGGATGGCGGCAAGGTCATAGAGGCTGGCGACGCCCGACCGGTTCTGGGTGCTGTTGACGAAACTGCCGATGGCATTCTGGACCGGCGCCATGGCGGCCACCGGCTCGCTCTCCGGATCGGCGGAGAAGCCGCCCCCGGCATCAAGCAGTGTCCAGCCGGCCTGGATCAGCTGGGCGACGTTCTGGATGACCGCCGACAGGGTCTGGCCGGTCGCGGAACGCTGATAGGAGATCCCGGCAAGCGCCACCGCCAGCAGGCGCTGCGCCGGCGAGGCCCCGGCCATCGCCGCGGCGCTGGTTGCATCGAGCGGCGTGGTGGCCAGCGGATCGACGGACAGCAGGTAGGATTGCGCCTTGGCCTGGGTGGCGCGGATCAGCGCCTCGGTCAGCGGCGCGGGCGCCTGTGCCGACGTCTCGCCCAGCGCGACCTGCGCGGCCGCCTCGCTGATCGGAGAGAGTGTCAGCGCCATGTCGGACGTGCCGGTCACCAGCACCGCGCGCATGATCGTGGAGAGCTGCTCGGTGCGGCCGAGCACGGGATCGTCGTAGCGGCCGTTCGGCACGAAATTGCCGACGACCAGGACCGGGGTGCTGGGCGGCACGGTCAGGACGAATTGTCCGGCGCCCTTGGTAACGTAGACGGAAATGGGCTGGGTCGTCACCTGGCCGTTGCTGATCAGATAGGCGCCGACGACCGATTCGACGACCAGGGCCGGGCCGGCGACGAAGGTGCCGGTAATCTGGATCGCCTGCGCAGGCAGCGCGAACAGCAGGGTCAGGGCCAGCGAGGCCCAGGTCAGCAAGCGCGTCATGATCGTCTCCCCCAACGACATGCAGAGCACCATTCTGGTTGCCCGCCGCAGGGGAGATAGTCAAGGCCCGGCCGTGGCAGCGGAACGGAAGGTCTTCCTTTGCACGGCCACTTACGAAAGATTACATCACAAGGTACGCGTCACACCGCCATCGACGTCGATCAGCGCGCCCTGGGCGTAGGCGGCACGGTCGGAGGCCAGGAAGGTGATCATGTCGGCGATCTCGTCGGGCCGGCCGAAGCGGGCGACGCCCATCGCACGCGCCAGGCCCTCGGCCGCCGCGGTCTCGTCCAGCCGATGCTCGGCCGCGTAGCTGCGGATGCGCGTCTGCAGCCGGGCGGTGGCGATGGCGCCCGGGTTGACCGCGCAGACCCGCACGCCGTCGGCGACGCCACGGTCGGCCATCGACTTGGTGAAGTTCATCAAGGCGGCATTGACCGAGCCGCCGATGGTGAACTCGGCCCCGGGCGTGCGGCCGCCGACGCCGATGACGAACAGCAGCGTGCCCTTCGACGCGACGAGATCGGGCCAGGCCGCCCGCGTCAGCCGCACATGGCCGTGGAACTTGAGCGCGAAACCGTCGGCCCAGTCGGCTTCGCTGAGCTGCAGGAAATCACCGCGCTTGGTGGCACCGGCATTGCCGACCACGATATCGATGCGGCCGTAATGGGCGATGGCGGCATCGCGGAAGGCCTGCGGCGCCTCGGCCTCGCGCAGATCGGCCCGATGCAGGAAGGCTTCGCTACCGCGCGCCGCGACCGCTTCCGCCACCTCCTCCAGCGCCGCCAGATCGCGCGCGGCCAGGGCGAGCTTCGCGCCCTCGGCGGCCAGGCTTTCGGCGATGGCACGCCCGATGCCGCGGCTGGCCCCGGTGACCAGCGCGACCTTACCCCGCAATCCCAGATCCATGATGTCTCTCCCACGATCGTGCTGCGGGGACCATAAGCCTATCGATGCGGCTGACGCCAGCGCCGCAGCGCTGCGGCCACCGGACCCGGGCGTTCCAGCGGCGTGACGTGCCCGGCATCGGCGATGATTTCCAGCACGGCCCCCGGAATGGCCTCGACCATCTCGCGGGCCAGGTCCGGCGTGGTCAGCCGGTCGGCATCGCCGACCAGGACCGTCGCGGGACAGCCGATACCGGCCAGCATCGCCCGGCGGTCCGGCCGACCGGCGATTGCCGCCTGGTGCCTGGCGAAGGTATCGACGCCGATCGCCGCGCCCATCGCGACGACGCGGGCCTGGACAGCCGGATCGGCCCGGGGATGCAACAGGAACGAGGCAAGCTTGGGCAGCATCGCGCTGAACCCGCCGGCCTGCGCCCTGGCGACGCCGTCCCGGCGCTGCTCGGCCTGCGCCTCGGTATCGGCGCGGGCCGAGGTGTCGACCAGGGCCAGGGCCGAGATCCGCTCGGGCGCACGGGCCATCATCGCCAGGGCGATATATCCGCCCATTGACAGCCCGCCCAGCGCGAAACGCTCGGGCAGGTCAGCCAGCAGCCGGGCGGCGATGTCGCCGATGTCGTCCAGTGCCGGGATTTCCGGCACCAGCGTATTGCCGTCCAGCAGGTCGGTCACGTCGGACCACACCGCCGGCGTGCAGAGCAGCCCGGGCAGCAGGACCAGCGGTACCATCAGCGCCCGCCCGCCGCGGCGGCCCTGGGGGGCGCGGCCTCGCCGGCCATCGCGCGCTCGACCAGCGCGTGCAGCGTTCCGGTCGACGCATCGTGCCGGCGCGGCTCGATATCGAGCGCGACCCGCGCCGGCGCCGCCAGCACGACGATCCGGTCGGCCATCTCGACCGCGTCGTCGATGCGGTGGGTGATGAACAGGCAGGTCTTGCCGAGCTGGCGGATCAACTGGCTGAAATCGCGGCGCAGCGCGCGCGAGGTGACCTCGTCGAGCTGCGAGAAGCTCTCGTCGAGCAGCAGGATCGCCGGGTCGATGGCCAGCGCACGGGCCAGCGACACGCGCTGGCGCATGCCGCCCGACAGCTCGTGCGGATATTTGTTGCCGGCGTCGGCAAGCTTGACGCGGGCAAGCCATTCCTCGGCCCGCCGGCGCCGTTCGGCCGCCGACACGCCCAGGATCTGCATGCCGATCTCGACATTCTCGCGTGCCCGCCGCCACGGCAGCAGCCGATCGGTCTGGAACGAGACGCCGATCCGGCCCCGCAGCGCCTGGAACTGGGCATAGGGATCGAGGCCGGCGACGCGGACCTCGCCTTCGTCGGGCTTCAGATTGCCCATGATCATGCTGAACGCGGTGCTCTTGCCCGCGCCGGTCTTGCCGACCATCGCGACGATCTCGCCGCGCCGCACGGCAAGCGACAGATCCTGCACCGCCTGATGGTCGCCGAAGCGATGGCTGACCCGGTCGAGAACGATTTCGTCCATGACGCGCCCCTTTCAGCGTGCCTGCGCTTCGACGCGGTAGCGCAGCAGATGCGCCTCCACCGCGGCGACCAGGGCCTGCATGACGATGTTGAAGATGACGAGGAACACGGTCCAGGCCAGGACCGTCGCCATTTCGAACGACCCTTGCGCCAGGCCCATCTTGGCACCGATGCCGACGGCCGAACCGATCAGTTCGGCGAAGATCACCATGCGGGTGGCATAACCGATGATCGACTTGGTGGTCATCAGCACATAGGGCACGACATGCGGCAGGATCAGCAGCCGGAAGATCTGCCAGCGCGACGGACGGAAGGTGCCGAGCGCCTCGGACCATTCCCTGGGCAGCGCGCGGATGCCGTCATGCACGTTCAGCGCGTAGAACGGCAGCAGGATCACGGTCAGGATGAAGAAGATGCGGGCTTCCGGGTCCTTGAACCAGAAGACCGCGATCAGCATCCAGGACAGTGCCGGGATGCCCGAATCGATGACGACGAGCGAGCGCAGATAAGGCCGGATCGGCATGAACATGCCCATCGCGCAGCCGATCGCGGTGCCGACGACGATCGAGAAGCCGGCTGCCACCAGCAGGCGGGCGACGGTCACGAGGATCTGGGTCCATTCCTCGGTCAGCAGCACCCAAAGTGCGCCGAGGATCGCGGCCGGGGCCGGCATGATATAGGCGGGTACATACCAGCTGGCCACCTGGATCACCCCGACCAGCGCGGCGACGACGATCGCCAGGGCGATCATGTCGCGCCGCGCCGGCGACATCGTCACCCGCGTCTTGGGCAGACCCGACAGGCTGTCGCTCGCGGCTACCTGGCTCATCACCCGCTCCCTTCCCGTCTCAGATGAAGAAGCCGTCGTCGAGCGGCTTGCTCAACACCTGGTTCTTGGTCAGGTAGTCGGCCGCCGACTTCACCGTCTTGCGCGAGGTCGAATCGGTCATCGCACCGGGGCGGAAGACCAGGCGGCCCGAGGTGAACGCCTTCTTCAGCACCGCCGGGTCGACCTTCATCTTCGGGGCGGCAAGGTTCACCGCCTCGTCCAGATTGGCCATTACGCCGTTGATGCAGTCGGTCATCGAGGCGGCGATCTTCTGCCCGACGCCGGGGTATTTCTCGGCGATCTCCTTGCGCAGGGCGAAGCCGAAATAGGGCATCGCAAAGCCGGCGTTCTTCAGGAAATCCTCGCCGAGATTGTAGATCGAGCGCAGCTTCGGTTCCTTCGATTCGCCGACGCTGATGTTGGGTTCCCAGCTCTGCCCCGCATCGATCGCCCCACCCATCACCATGGTGACGGCCGCCGCCGGGCTTTCGACGTTCTGGACCTTGACCTGCTTTTCCAGCTCGATCTGATGGAAGTCGCGCGCGGCGAGCTTCATGATCCGGTAGGCGCCCGACGACAGGGTGGCGCCGAGCGTCTTGCCGGTCAGGTCCTTCAGCGAAGCCGGCCCGCCTTCCAGTGCCACGACGCGCAGGATGTCGTAGTTGTTGATGGTGCAGACGAGCTTCAGCGGCACGCCGGCCAGATAGCGCTGGGCGAAGGTGTCCCACGAGCCGATGCCGAGGTCGAAGGTGCCGGCGGTCAGGTCGTTGTAGTAGTTCGAGACCGACGAGTAGGAATTGACCACGTCGATGTTCACGCCGCGCTTCAGGTCGTAGCGCTTGGCCGCCATCCATTCGTTCAGCACGACGTTATAGCCGGTGGCGAAGGTGACGTAGCGGACACGCGGCACGTCCTGGCCGCGCAGCACGGCCGGCGCGCCGACGGCGGCCGCGCCCATGGCGACCGAACTGCCGGCCAGGAATCGGCGGCGATTGGTGTGAAGCGTCATGATGTCCTCCCCAAGGGCAACGCGTTCTTCGTTCTGTTGCTAAACTAGACCATTGACGCCAGCTACGCAAGGTTGGAAACCCAGCGATATCGTTTCTGCGCCAGGAATGGCAGATTCCCTGAGGTTTCTTCGCCTCGATTGTTATTGGCCAGATCATTGGCAACGAATCACGCTTGCCAAACTGAACTGGTGACGCCACACTCCTCATCGGTCTAGTTAAGAAACCAATTGCGGGAGGGAATGATGACCGCGACCGCCCAGCGCGCCGGCACGCAGCCGGATCTGCCGATTGCCTCGGCCAACATCCCGCTGTTCGCGCCCGACGGCACGCCGCCGCCCGACGCGCCGGACTGGATCTGGCAGGTCGACCATCCTTATCTGCACGGCCTGTTCGCGCCGACATCGCGCGAATACGGCGCCGAGGACCTCGAGGTCGAGGGCGAACTGCCCGCCGATCTCTACGGCGCCTATGTGCTGAACGGCCCGTCGCAGCGCTTCACGCCGGTCAACCGCTATCACTACTACGATGGCGACGCGATGCTGCGGGCGATCTACTTCCGCGACGGCCGCGCCTCGTTCCGCCAGCGCTGGATCCGCAACGAAGCCTTCGTGGTCGAGGACATCGCCGGCAAGAACATCTGGCCGGGCCTTGCCGGTCCCTACAATTTCCAGCTGCCCGGCTCGCCGATCAAGGACAACTCGAACACCGACGTCATCCAGTATGCCGGCAAGCTGCTGTCGCTGTTCTACATGACCGGCAAGCCCTACGACATCGACCCGCTGACGCTCGAGACCCGCGGCAAGGAGCAGTTCGGCGGCAAGCTGCGCTACGATCTGTCGGCCCATTCCAAGATCGATCCGCGCACCGGCGAGCTGTTCTTCTTCACCTACGGCAACGAACCGCCCTATATGCGCTACGGCGTCGCCAATCCGCAGGGCGAGCTGATCCACGACGTGCCGGTGCCGCTGCCCGGCCCGCGCTCGCCCCACGACATGGGACTGACGCCGAACTACGTCATCCTGCACGACCTGCCGTTCTTCCACGACGTCGACCTGCTGGCCAAGCACCGGCGCCGGGTCGTGCGCTTCCATCGCGACATCCCCGCCCGCTTCGGCGTGCTGCCGCGCTATGGCCAGCCCGACGAGATCAAGTGGTTCGAAGCCGAACCCTGCTACATCCTGCATATCGTCAATTGCTGGGAGGAAGGCGACTGGGTCCACCAGGTCGGCTGCCGCCAGCCCGATCCGGACTACGTGCGCGACACCAAGGACGGCGAGCTGGCCTCGATGCTGGCCCAGCGCCGCCGCCTGCACCAGTTGCACCAGTGGTCGTTCAACCTGAAGACCGGCGAGGTGCGCGAGCGGATGATCGACGACCTCAACACCGAGTTCCCGACGGTCAACCCGCTCTATCTCGGGCTGAAGTCGAAACTGTCGTTCAACCAGCTGATCCCGCTGGCGCAGCCCGGGTCGACGGTCGGGCAATGCCAGACCTTCGACGCCCTGGTCCGCTACGATACCGAGACCGGTGCCCGCCAGCGCTGGGACTACGGCCCCGGCGTCTACGGCAACGAGGCGCCGGTGGCGCCGCGGCGCGGCAAGACGCCTGACGACCCCGAGGATGCGGCCTATGTCGTGACCTTCACGACCGACACCCGCGACTGGTCGTCGCATTGCCTGGTCTTCGAGGCAGCCGACATCTCGCGCGGGCCGATCGCGCGCGTCCGCATTCCGCATCGCATTTCCGCCGGTTTCCATTCGATCTGGGCGCCGGGCGAGACGATCTTCGAATAAGGGGAACCGCCCATGCCGGCACCGGTCTACATCCTCGGCGGCCACCAGACCGATTTCAGCGACAACTGGGCCCGCCAGGGCAAGGACGTCTACGCCGCGTTCCGCGATGCCGTCATCGGCGGGCTGGAGGCCACCGGCCTCGAGCCTGCCGAGGTCGATACCGGCCATGTCGGCAACTTCGTCGGCGACCTGTTCAACGGCCAGGGCCAGCTGGGCGGATTCTTCGCCATGATCGACCCGGCCTGGGTCGGCCTGCCGGCAGGCCGGCACGAGGCGGCCTGCGCGTCGGGCTCGATCGCGATCCTGGCGGCCGCCGCGGAAATCGAGGCGGGGCGCTACGATCTCGCCTGCGTCGCCGGCATCGAGCAGATGCGCAACGTGCCCGGCGACACCGCCGCCGCCCATCTCGGCGCGGCGGCCTGGATCGGCCACGAATGCGACGGCGTGCGCTATCCCTGGCCGCATCTGTTCAACCGTCTCGGCGAGGAATACGACCGCCGCTACGGGCTGAAATACGAACACCTGATGGGTATTGCCGAGATCAACTTCGGCAATGCCAAGCGCAATCCCAATGCCCAGACCCGCAACTGGCGCTTCACCGAGGCCAGCTTCACCGCCGACGACGAGGCCAACCCGGTGATCGACGGCCGGCTGCGCAAGCAGGATTGCGGCCAGGTGACCGACGGCGCCGCGGTGATCTTCCTGGCGTCCGAAGCGAAGGCCCGCGACCATGCCGCCCGCCATGGCCTGAAGCTGGCCGACATTCCCCGGCTGCAGGGCTGGGGCCATACAACGGCACCGATCGGCTACCAGGAAAAACTCGCCGCCGCCGGCAACAGCCCCTATGTCATGCCGCATCTGCGCAAGGCGATCCTCGACGCGCAACGCCGCGCCGGCACCGACGCGATCGACGGCATCGAGACCCATGACTGCTTCACCACCACCGAGTACATGGCGATCGACCATTTCGGCCTGACCGCGCCTGGGCAGAGCTGGCAGGCGATCGAGGACGGGACCATTGCGATGGGCGGCCGCTGCCCGATCAATCCGTCGGGTGGGCTGATCGGGCTGGGCCATCCGGTCGGCGCCACCGGGGTGCGCATGGTGCTCGACTGCCATAGGCAGGTGACGGGCCAGGCCGGTGCGATGCAGGTTCCCAGCGCCCGCCGCTTCCAGACGCTGAATGTCGGTGGCAGCGCGACCACCGTGGTATCGTTCGTCGTCGGCAACGGATAGGCGGTTCGACCATGGCCGGGGCGCTGGACGGAATCACGGTTCTCGACTTCGGCCATTTCATCGCCGGGCCGCAATGCGGGGCGCTGCTCGCCGATTTCGGCGCCGACGTGATCCGCATCGAGCGGCCCGAAGGCGGCAACGACCGCGAGGTCGGGCCGATCTCGTCCGACCCGGCGACCCCGGGCGGCACGCTGTATCTCCAGGTCAATCGCAACAAGCGCTCGCTGGCGCTCGATCCGTTCAACCCGGCGGCCCGGCCGGTCATCGACCGGCTGCTGGCCGGGGCCGACGTGGTCATCGCCAATTTCCCGCCGAAGACCCTGGCCGACATGGGCCTCGACTATGCGCGGATTGCGGCGATCAACCCGCGGATCGTGCTCTGCACCTGTGCGGCCTTCGGCCATGAGGGGGGCTTTCGCGGCCGGCCCGGCTTTGACGGCATCGGCCAGGCGATGTCGGGGGCGATGCACATGACCGGCGACGACGGCCGGCCACGCCGGGCCTTTGCGATGTATGTCGACCATGCGACCGCTGCGCTGTCGGCCTTCGGCGTCATGGCCGCGCTGCGCGCCCGCGAGGCGACGGGGCGCGGCCAGCAGGTCGAAGCCGCCCTGCTCGGCACCGCCCTGTCGATGACGATGAGCGGGCTGGCCGAGGAAGCCGCCCTGGCACCGGACCGCAAGGGAAGCGGCAATCTCGGCCAGACGGCAGGGCCCGCCGATATCTACCGGACAACGGATGGCTGGGTGCTGCTTCAGGTCGTCGGCGCCAGCATGTTCCGCCGCTGCGCCCGACTGGTCGGCCATCCCGAATGGATCGAGGATCCGCGCTTTCGCGACGACCTGTCGCGGGGCGAGCATGGGGCCGAGCTGTCGGCCGGCGTCGGTGCCTGGTGCGCCGGCCTGTCGACCGCCGACTGCCTCGACGCCTTTGCCCGGGCCGGGCTGCCGGCCGCGCCGGTCCTGTCGTTCCGGCAGGCGCTGGATGATCCGGATATCGCCGCCCAGGGATACTGGCAGAACCACGCTGTCCCGGGCGTCGAGCGCCCGGTGCCGATCATGACCCCGCCGGTGCGGCTGTCGGCCACGCCCGGCCGGTTCGCGCGGCTGGCACCGGCGCTCGGCGCCGATACCGAGGCGATCCTGCGCGGCCTCGGGCTTGACGATGCCGACCTTGCGGCCCTAAAGCAGGCCAGCGCTATCTGAACGCGGGGAACGGCATGGACGGGGCAGTGGCTGAGGGCGACGACGCCCCCGTTGACGACGTCATCCGCGCCTCGTCGGTCACCCGCGCGCTGAACCTGATCGGCGACGTCTGGACCGTCCTGCTGCTCAAGGAAGCCTTCCTCGGCAGCCACCGGTTCCAGGAATTCCAGGAACGCTTAGGGATTCCGCGCCAGACGCTGATGCTGCGCCTGGCCGAGCTGACCACCCAGCAGATCCTCTACAAGAAGCCGGCCCAGCACCGGACCCTGGTGTTCGAATACCATCTGACGCCGAAAGGCCTCGACCTCTACCCGTTCATCCTGGCCGTCTGGTGCTGGCACCGGAAGTGGAACCCGGAACAGTCGTTCCTGCCGACCCGGCTGCGCCACCGCCCTTGCGGGCACCAGCTCGATCCGCGGCTGTCCTGCCGGGCCTGCGGCGAGACGGTGACGCTCGACGATGTCACCGTCGAGGATGGCGGCGGCTTCGATCCGCGCCCGCCGGCGCGGCTGTCGCGCCAGAACGACGCGGCCCTCCAGAAAGCCGTGGCGGAAAGCGACCCGCTGCCGGTCGCCACCTCGCTGATCGGCGACCGCTGGTCGAACTTGGTCCTGTTCGCGATCTATCTCGGCGTCAGGAATTTCTTCGCGCTGCAGAAGGAGCTGAAGATCTCGTCGAACATCCTGTCGTCGCGGCTGAAGAAGCTGACGGCGCTGGGCCTGGTCGACCTCGACGCCGGTTCCGGCCGGCGCAAGCTCGAATACCGGCTGACCGAACGAGGGCGCGACGTCTACCCGATGATCCAGACCCTGATCACCTGGGGCGACCGCTGGCTGGCTGGCCCCGACGGTCCGCCGCAGCTGGTCCGCCACAGCCGCTGCGGCAGTCTGCTCGACGCCCGCTATGTCTGTTCGGCCTGCGGTGGCGTGATCCGCGCCTGGGAGGTCGCGGCCGACTAGGCCCGCAGCTGGCTGCGCACCAGCTTGGCCAGCGCGTTGCGCGGCAGCGCTTCCATCACCACCAGTTTTTCCGGCCACTTGAAGCGGGCCAGGCCTTTCTCCTCGAGGAAGGCGCAGAGGTCGTCGAGCGTGACCTGCTCGCCCGCCTTCGGCACCACGAAGGCGCAGACGCGCTCGCCCAGCCGCTCGTCGGCGAAGGAAGCCACCGCCGCCTCGCGCATTTTCGGATGCGACGACAGCAGCGCGTCGAGCTCGGCCGGCGCAATCTTCATGCCGCCGCGCACGATCAGGTCCTTCGAACGACCGACGAACCGGATATGGCCGCCATCGGCGGTGATCTCGAACAGGTCGCCGGTGCGGAAGAAGCCATCGTCGTCGAAGCCGGAGCGCTCGAAGCCGTCGGGGCGGTAATAGCCGGGCAGCAGCGACGGACCGTTGATCCGCATTTCGGCCACCCGCCCGGGGGTGGTCACACGCTCGCCGGTCTCGGCATCGACCAGGCGGATCGCCCCGCCGTTCACCGTCTCGCCATGGCCCGGCCAGCTGTCGTCGCCGACCCGCGGGAACAGGCGGGCGCGGGTTTCCGGGTCAGGGATCATGTCGGCATCGGCACAAAGCAGGATGCCCTCGTTCGAGCCGAAAAAATTGATCACGGGGATGCCAAAGCGTTCCTCGAAGCGGCGCATCATCCAGGGATCGGGCGGGGCCGAGCCGGTGCCGAGCACGCGCAGCCGGCCGAGCCGGCCGCCGTCGCCGCCCTTCTGCAGGATCGCGGTCAGCAGCGCCGGCGCCGCGATCGTGTAGTGCACGCCCTCGTCGCGGATCTGGCCGAGATAGACGTCGATGTCGAACGGATGATGCAGCACCAGCGTGCCGCCGGTGCCGAGCCAGGGGGTGAACAGCCCGCCGATCGAGGCGGCATTGATCACCGGAAATGGCACCAGGATGACGTCGCCCGGCTGCAGCCGCGCGGCCCGCGGCAGGCCGCGGCCCGACGACATCCAGTTGTTGTGCGTCTTGGGCACGCCCTTGGGCCGGCCCTCGGTACCCGAAGTCCAGCAGATGGTGACGATATCGTCGGCGCCCGGCCGCGGGGCGGCGTCGAGCAGGACGGGATCGCCGGTCGCCTCGTCGAGGCAAACGGCACCGGTCGGCGCGCCAGGGCCGAAGACCAGCACCCGCCCGGAAAACGGCACATGATCGAGGAACAGCCCGGCGAACCGGGCCGTGGTGCAGAATGCCTTCGGCCGCAGCGTCTCGACGATCTGGCCGAGCTCGCCATGCCGGTACTGCACCGGCACCGGGCTGACCACCACGCCAAGCCGTGCCGCGGCGAGATAGAGGACAATCAGCTCATGGATGTTGGGCATCTGCACCAGCATCACGTCGTCGCGCGCCAGGCCCTGCCCCAGCAGCACGGCGGCCAGCCGGTCGACCAGCGCGGCGAGCCCCGCATAGTCGAAGCGCCGCGGTTCGCCATGGGCGAAGGCCGCGCGGTTGGGCGCATCGACCAGCGCCAGCCGGCCGGGATTGGCCGCGGCATTGGCGGCAAAGACGTCATGCAGCGTCTGGTCGCGCCACAGCCCCTGGGCGCGATAGGCCGCGACCGTGGCGGCGTCGAAGGGCACCATCAGCCGAGCAGCTCGCGCGCCTGCCGCCGTGCCGCGGCGTATTCGGCGGCCAGCCGGTCGACCAGCACGGCGGTCGGGACGACCGCATCGATCGAGCCGACGCCCTGCCCGGCCGACCAGATGCCCTTCCAGGGCTTGACCTCGGCCCCTTCGAGCCCGGTGAAGTTCATCTTGGCCTGGCGCGACACGATATCGGCGATATCGAGCCCCTGGGCCTCGATCGACGGCTTCATCATGCTCGCATTGGCGCCGGTGAAGGCCTTGGTGACGACGAGGTCGTCGGCCGAGCAGCGGATCAGCATGTCGCGGTAGCCCGGTTCGGCCAGGCTTTCCTCGGTCGCGATGAACTTGGTGCCGATATAGGCGAAATCGGCCCCCATCACCTGGGCGGCCAGGATCGAGCGCCCGGTCGAGATGCCACCGGCCAGCGCGATCATGCCGTCGAAGAAGCCGCGCACCTCCTCGACGAAGACATAGTTGCAGAGATGGCCGGTATGGCCACCGGCACCGGCTGCCACCAGCACCAGCCCGTCGACACCGGTCGCGGCCGCCTTGCGGGCATAGCCGATCGAATTGACGTCGGCGAAGACCAGGCCGCCATAGCCATGCACGACCTCGACCACCGGGGCCGGGCTGCCCAGCGCGGTGATGACGACCGGCGGCTTGTAGCGGGCGACGAGGTCGAGATCCTTCGGCAGCCGCGCATTGGTGCGATGCGTGACGAGGTTGAGCGCCCAGGGTGCGGTAAGCGCATTGCCGCCGGCGGCATAGTCGGGATCGAGAGCCGCCGTCACCGCCTGCAGCCAGACTTCCAGTTCCTCGGCCGTCCGCACGTTCGGGGCGGGGAATGAACCCACGACCCCGGCCTTGCAGGAGGCGATCAGCAGATCGGGACCGGAAACCAGGAACATCGGCGCGGCGAAAACCGGCAGGCGCAGCCGCGCCAGCCGCCCACGAAGATCATGCAAAGCGGACATCTTCACCCCTGTACGTTCCTCCACGAACCGAGGGGTAATTTATTGTATAACTGGACCGTTCGCCAGCCCCTTATCTCGTGGGCAGCAATTTTGCTGGAATCCTGACCGCCATTATCCGCGACAATTAGACTGATACGACATCAGTGGCTCCCGGCGCAGCGGCGGACCTCAATGATCGGATGGTCGATGGGCAGGTCGCGCGGCAGCAGCGCCTTGTAGCCGTCGGGTTCCAGCGGATGGTGGGCGACGACCGACAGCACCAGGGTATAGACGCCCGGACCGACCGACCACAGATGCAGGTCGGTGATGCGCGTGTCGCCATCGGCCTCGATCGCCCGCCGCACTGCCTCGCGCATACCGTTCGGCGCTTCGTGGTCCAGCAGCGTCTCGGCCGAACTGCTGACCAGGCCCCAGGCCCAGCGCGCAACCAGCACCGCCCCGACCAGCGCCATCGCCGGGTCGAGCCAGGTGGCGCCCGTCGCCCAGGCGCCGGCCAGAGCCGCGATGGCCAGCACCGAGGTCGCCGCATCGGCGATCACGTGCATGTAGGCGGCGCGCAGATTGTGATCGTGATGATGGTGGTGGTGATGAGCGTCGTGGCCATGATCGTGATCATGGTCGTGATGCAGCAGCACGGCGCTGACCAGATTGACGATCAGGCCGATCGCGGCGACCACGATCGCCTCGCCATAGGCGATGCTGACGGGTTGGTTCAGCCGCCCGACGGCTTCCCAGGCCATCGCCGCCGCGGTACAGGCCAGCAGGATCGCGCTGCCGAAGCCGGCCAGCGCATTGACCTTGCCGGTGCCGAAGGAGAACCGGCGGTTCCGGGCGTGCCGCCGGGCGAAGCGATAGGCGAACAGCGCGATGCCGAGTGCAGCGGCATGCGAGGCCATGTGCAGGCCGTCGGCAAACAGCGCCAGCGAACCGAACAGGTGGCCCGCGACCAGTTCGGCGACCATCGTTCCCGCGGTGACCAGGGTGACGATCAGGACGCCGCGCTCGGCCGGGCGGGCATGGTCCTGGCCGAAATGGTGATCGTGCGTCCAGCGATCGAGCGAGGCTTCATGCATCGGTAAACACTCCAGAAACGTCGGGGCCGGGCAGCATACGCTGCCCGGCCCCGTTCACAAAATCGCCAGGGCTGAAGGATCAGACGCGGCCGGCGAGGGCCGCGTCGAAGATCTGGCGGGCGCCTTCCCGGGTCAGCTTGATCGGATTGCCGCCGGCGGTCGGGTCGACCTCGGCCATCTCGGCGATCAGCTCGGCCTTCTCGCCGCCGACGTTGATGCCATCGAGCGTATGCGGCACGCCGACAGTCTTGCGCAGGTCGAGGATCCAGGCCAGGAACGCGTCGAACGACGGCGCCAGGCCGATATAGGCAGCCAGCCGCGCGATCCGCTCCTCGATCGCCGACCGGTTGAAGACCAGCACGTAGGGCATCACGACGCCGTTGGTCATGCCGTGATGGGTGTCGTACAGCGCGCCGATCGGATGGGCCAGCGAGTGCATCGCGCCCAGCCCCTTCTGGAACGCGGTCGCGCCCATCGCCGCGGCGGCCATCATCTGGGCACGGGCCTCGATGTCCCGGCCGTCGGCCACCGCGCGCGGCAGATATTCCTTGACCAGCCGAACGCCCTCGGCCCCGATGCCGTCGGCCAGCGGGTGGAAGCCCGGTGCGCAATAGGCTTCCAGGCAATGGGACAGCGCGTCGATGCCGGTCGCGGCGGTGATCTTCGGCGGCAGGCCGACGGTCAGCACCGGATCGCAGATCACGATCCGCGGCAGGATCTTCGGGTGGAAGATCACCTTCTTGGTGTGCGTCTCTTCATTGGTGATGACGCCGGCGCGGCCGACTTCCGAGCCGGTGCCCGAGGTCGTCGGCACCGCGATGATCGGGGCGATCCCGGCTTCGTCGGCGCGGGTCCACCAGTCCCCGATATCCTCGAAATCCCACATCGGCCGGGTCTGGCCGGACATGAAGGCGATGACCTTGCCGCAATCGAGCGCCGAGCCGCCGCCGAAGGCGATGACGCCGTCATGCTTGCCGGCGCGGAAGGCGGCGACGCCGTCCTCGACATTCCTGGCCACCGGGTTCGGCTTGACCTGGTCGAACAGCCCGACCCCGAGGCCCGCCGCCTTGCAGGCGGCGACCGCCTCGGCAATCATCGGCAGGGCCGACAGGCCGGGATCGGTGACGATGAGGGGGCGCTGCATGCCCACGGCCTGGCAAGCCTGCGGCAGTTCGGCGATCCGGCCCTGCCCGAAGCGCACCGAGGTCGGGTAGTTCCAGTTGGCGGTCAGCGTCATCACGGTTTCTCTCAGAAGCTCGTACGGAAATGATAGGACTTCGGCCGGGTCAGCGTCTCGTAGCCGATCGGGCTCAGCGTGGCGCCGCGGCCGGTATCCTTGACGCCGGTCCAGGCCAGGGCCGGGTCGAGATAGTCGCAGCGGTTCATGAACACCGTGCCGGTCTCGATTTCGGCCCCGATCGCCGCGGCGGCGTCGGCATCGGCCGTCCAGATCGAGGCGGTCAGGCCGTAGGCGCTGTCGTTCATCAGGCCGATCGCCTCCTCGTCGGACGCGACCTTCATGACACCGACCACCGGGCCGAACGATTCCTCGGTCATCAGCGACATCGTATGGTCGACGCCGACGACGATCTGCGGCGCCATGTACGGGCTGCCGTCGCGATCGGCGGCAAAGGCCTGCGGGTCGATCAGCGCGCGGGCGCCGGCCTTGACGGCATCGGCCACCTGGCCGCGCACGAAGGCTGCGGCATCGGCCTTGACCATCGGCCCCAAGGTCGTCGCCTCCTGCAGCGGATCGCCGAGCACGTAGGTCCTGGTCAGCTCGACCGCGCCCTCGACGAACCGCTCGTAGAGCGACTCATGCACATAGATCCGCTCGATGCCGCAGCAGGACTGACCGGAGTTGAAGAAGGCGCCGTCGACCAGATTCTCGACCGCCTGGGCAAGATCCGCATCGGCACGGACATAGGCAGGGTCCTTGCCGCCGAGTTCGAGGCCGAGGCCGATGAAGGTGCCGCCCGCCGCCGCCTCCATCGCCTTGCCGCCGGCGACCGAGCCGGTGAAGTTCACCTGGTCGACCTGGCGGGTCGAGATGATCTTCGCGGTCTGGGCGTGGGTCAGCATAAGGGTCTGGAACAGGCCGGCGGGCAGACCGGCGCGATCCAGCGCCATCTGGAAGCGCTCGCCCACCAGCAGCGTCTGGGCGGCATGCTTCAGGATCACCGCATTGCCGGCCATCAGCGCCGGAATCACCGAATTGACCGCGGTCAGATAGGGATAGTTCCACGGCGCGACGACGAGCAGCAGGCCGAGCGGGGCGCGCGCGATCCAGCGGCGGAACTTGTCCTTCGGATCGGGCTCGATCGGGGCCAGCGCCTTTTCGGCGATGGCGATCATGTAGCGGGCGCGCTCCTCGAAGCCGCGCAGTTCGCCGGCGCCATAGCGGATCGGACGGCCCATCTGCCAGGCCAGTTCGGGCACGATCTCGTCCTTCATGGCGAGCATCGCGTCGACCGCGGCCGAACAGATCTTCGCCCGCTCGGACACCGGCACCCGGGCCCAGGCCTTCTGGGCGATGCGGGCGCGTGCCAGGGCATCGGCAATGGCCTGGTCGGTGGCGGCCGGGCGCTCGGCATAGACGCGCCCGTCGACGGGCGATACGCAGCGGATCACGTCACTCATGGTCCATACTCTCTCCGGCTGTCAGGTCAGGAGCGCTCGAAGCCGCGCTTCAGCTCCCAATCGGTGATACGACGATCGTATTCGAACTGCTCCCACTCGGCCGCATGCAGGTAGTGCTCGACCACCTGGTCACCGAAAGCGGCGCGCAGCATCTTCGACTTGCGCAGGGTCTCGGTCGCCTCGCGCAGGGTCTTGGGGATCTCGCGCAGCTTGGCGCCGGCATAGGCGTCGCCGACGAACGGCGCCTCCAGCTCCAGCTTCTGCTCGATGCCGGCAAGGCCCGCGGCGATCAGCGCGGCAAAGGCGAGATAGGGATTGAGATCGGCGCCACCGATACGGCATTCGACCCGGATCGCCTTGGAATTCTCGCCGCAGAGGCGGAAGCCGGCGGTGCGGTTGTCGTTCGACCAGACGGCGCGGGTCGGCGCGAAGGTGCCGACCTGGAAGCGCTTGTAGGAATTGATGAACGGCGCCAGGAAATAGGTGATGTCGCGGGCATAGGCAAGCTGTCCGGCCATGTACTGGCGCATCAGGGTCGACATGCCGTGCTCGGCCTTCGGATCGAAGAACAGCGGCTTCTTGCCCGCCGCATCCCACAGCGAGCCGTGCACGTGGCTCGACGAGCCGGCCAGGTCGTAGCGCCACTTCGCCATGAAGGTAACGGCCTTGCCCTGGGCGTAGGCGATCTCCTTGATCGCCTGCTTGATCAGGACATGGCGGTCGGCCATCTCGAGCGCCTCGGCATAGCGCACGTTGATCTCGGCCTGGCCCGGCCCCCATTCGCCCTTGGAATTCTCGACCGGGATGCCCGCCCCCTGCAGGCCGTTGCGGATCGCCCGCATGACCGGCTCTTCCTTGGCGGTCTGGAAGATGTGGTAATCCTCGATGTAGTAGGCAGCCGTCTTCGGGTCGCGATAGCCCTTGTTGTGGATCGCCTCGAAACTTTCGTCGAACAGGTAGAATTCAAGCTCGGAGGCGAAGAAGGCGGTCATCTTCTTCTCGGCCAGCCGCTTGATCTGGCGCTTGAGGATCGCGCGCGGGCTGTGCGGCACATCCTCGTGATGGTGATGGTCGAGCACGTCGGCCAGCACCAGCGCCGTGCCCGGCGCCCAGGGCAGCAGGCGCAGCGTCGCCATGTCGGGCTTCAGCACGAAGTCGCCATAGCCCTGCGACCAGCTCGCCGCCGCATAGCCCGGCACCGGCTCCATGTCGATGTCGTTGGCCAGCAGGTAGTTGCAGGCATGGGTCTCGGCATGGGCGGAATCGACGAAGAACTGCGCGTGGAAGCGCTTGCCGATCAGCTGGCCGGCCATATCGACCAGCGCGACGACGACGGTGTCGATCTCGCCGCCGGCCACGGCCTTGCGCAGGGTATCGAGGGTCAGAAGTCCAGACATGACGCTCCCAGTCTGTTCGATCGTTGGCTTATGCTTGCACCAGATGGCGGGCGAGGCGGTCGCCCCAGCCAGCCTGCCCGGCCCGATCGGCCAGGCGGTCGTTCCGGATCTCGATCATGACGCTCGGCAGGCCGCGGGCCTCGGCATGGCGGGCCAGCGTATGATAGACGCCGTCGCGCGGCGCGTAAGGTTCGTTGTCGCCGACGACGACATCGCCGTCGGCCCGCAGGCGTTGCAGCAGCAGGTCGGCCAGCCCGCGGTCGCGATCGTGGAGGACGCCGACGTCCCAGGGTCGCGGCTTGCCGTGATAGACCGGCGTGAACGAATGGATAGCGACGACGGCGGTCGGCTGCCGGCGCGCCAGCCGCCGGTCGATCACCGCGTCGATCGCGGCATGGAACGGCGTGTAGATCCGCCTGACGCGTGCCAGCCGCTCCTCCAGGGCGAGATCGCGATTGCCCGGCACCTCGGTATCCTCGCTGCGCGCAACGATCGAACCCGGCGCGTCCGGGGTGCGGTTGCAATCGAGCAGCAGGCGGGTGGCACGCGGATAGACCAGCGGGGAATCGGTAGCGGCCGCCAGCAGCTGGGCGACCTGCAGGGCGCCGGGGTCCCAGGCGACATGGGTCTCCATCACCTCGGACGGCACATCCAGCGCGGCAAAGCCCGCGGGCACCGCGTTCGAGGCGTGGTCGCAGACCAGCACGAGCGGGCCGGCGCCGTCGGGCCGTTCGACCGTGACCAGATCTTCCGTCGCGCTGATGCCCATGACCCGCCTTGCCGTTTCTTGTAATGGATCATACGATCCACCTAGATGCTGTCAATTCTGGAATACTGATTTCAGATGGGAAATCCCGACCAGACCATCGCCGAGCGTATCCGCGAAGGCATCCGCGACTTCACCGCCAGCGAGCGGCGCGCCGGCCTCGCCCTGCTCAGCCACTATCCGATGGCCGGGCTGGAGACCGTGGCCGAGTTCGCCGCCCGCGCCGGCGTCTCGGCGCCGTCGGTGCTGCGCTTCGTCGCGCGCCTCGGTCACGCCAGCTATCCCGACTTTCAGCGCGCACTGCGCGACGAACTGGAAGCCCAGCTCAAGACCCCGCTGATGAAGGCGAGCCACGAGACGTCGGCGCCGCCGCAGGACCGGCTGGGTCGCTTCGCCGCGGCGATGGTGGCCAATGTCGCAGACACCTTCGCCCATCTGCCGCCGCAGGAATTCGATGCGGTGGCCGCCCTGCTGGCCGATCCGCGGCGCAAGCTGCATCTGGTCGGCGGCCGTTTCACCGATGCGATCGCGCGCTATGCGGCCAGCCACCTGCGCATCCTGCGGCCGGGCGTGGCCCATCTGGCCGGCCAGGTCGAACACTGGCGCGACCACCTGCTCGACCTCGGCCGACGCGACGTGCTGGTGGTGTTCGACATCAGGCGCTATCAGGAAAACATCGTCACCCTGGCGACCGAGGCGGCAGGCCGCGGGGCCACGATCGTACTGGTCACCGACCAGTGGCTGTCGCCGGTCTCGCGCGTTGCCGGCCATGTCCTGTCGGCGCGGATCGAAGCGCCGTCGAACTGGGATTCGACCGTCGCGATGCTGGCCCTGACCGAGGCACTGGTCGCCGCCGTGACCGAACGCCTGTGGCCCAGCGCCAAGGGCCGCATCGAGGAGATCGAGCGGCTGCGCGGCCTGGCCTAGAACCGGTCGGGCCGGAACGGCGCCAGATCGAGCGACGGCGTGGCGCCGTCGACGATCTGGCCGACCAGCCGGCCGGTGATGCCCGCCAGCGTCAGCCCGATATGGCCGTGGCCGAAGGCATAGACGACGCGGGCGTCGCGGGGGGAGGCTCCGATCACCGGCAGCGAATCCGGCATCGACGGGCGGAATCCCATCCAGCGGCCGTCGGCTTCGGCCAGGCCGGGCAGCAACCGGCGTGCCGTCCCGGCGATCACGTCGCTGCGCCGCCAGTCCGGCGCGGCCCGCAGCCCGCCCAGTTCGACCGTGCCCACCGCGCGCAGGCCGTCGGCCATCGGCGTCAGGTAAAAACCATGGCCGGGATAGCAGACCGGGCGGGTCAGCACGTCGCCCTGTCCGGGAAACATCACGTGATAGCCGCGTTCGGTATCGAGCAGGATGTCGTCGCCGATCTGCGCGGCGAGCGTCCTGGACCACGACCCGCCGGCGACCACCACCCGGTCGGGGCGCAGCACCGTGCCGCCGATCGTCACCGCGAGGTCGCGGCCCAGCACCGCCTCGCCGGCGACGAAGTCCCCACCGCGCGCACCGATCGCCGCGGCGAAGGCCAGGGCGAGGCGATGCGGGCTCACGACGCTGTAGGCGTCGTCGAACATCAGGCCGCGATGATAGAGCGGTGCCAGATTGGGCTCGAGCGCGCGGATCGCCGCAGCATCGAGCACGGTGAGCCGGACGCCGTGTCGGCGGCGGAAGGCGATTTCCGCTTCCGCTGCGGCGAATTCCGCAGCCGACCGGTAGAGATAGAGGCAGCCTTGGTGACGGAACAGATCGCCTGCCCCGGCTTCCTCGACCAGCGGGTCGTAACCTGCCTTGACCTGGGCCAGCAGCCCGGCCAGCACCCCGCCGATCCGTTCGACCTCGGCCGGGTCGGATGCCTTCACGAAATGCCATAGCCAGCGCGCCAGCTGCGGCAGGTAGCCCCAGCGAAGCGCGAGCGGGCCGAGCGGATCGAGCAACATGCCCGGCACCTTGCGCGCGATCCCCGGCGTTGCGACGGGTATGCAGGCATGCAGGGCGATCGAACAGGCATTGCCGTAGGAGCAGGCATGGTCATAGGCCACGCCCGGTGCCGGCGGCCGGCGATCGACGACGGTGACGCGATGGCCGGACCGCGCCAGCCACAAGGCGGAGGAGAGGCCGACCAGACCGGCCCCGATCACGACGACATGCATCGTCGATTGTTAGCCGATCTCGCCCCGCGCGGTCCAGGTGCGCGGCTGGTCGGATGCCGCGTCGAAGTCCAGCCGGGCCGCGCGGATCGCGCCGTGGTTCTCGTCGGCCCAGCGGATCAGGGCCCCGAGGGGGCCGAGCAGCGAGCGGCCGAGGGGCGTCAGGCGATAATCGACGCTGGGCGGCACGGTCGGATAGACCCGACGCTCGACCAGGCCGTCGCGCTGCAGATCGCGCAACGTCTGGGTCAGCATGCGCTGCGAGATGTCGGCCAGCGCCCGGCGCAGTTCGCCGAAACGGAAAGGCCGCTCGGCCAGGGTGATGACGATCAGCGTCGACCATTTGTCGCCGATCTGGTCGAGCACGCCGCGTACCGGACAGGCGGAAAACTCGTCATGCCCGGCCCGGGCGTCGCGCAGGCGCTCGACCAACCGGGCGTCGTCCTGTTCCGTTGCCGCGGTCATCGGGGTAGTTCCTTCCAGGTAACCATCTGACGCGAAGCTGCCTTCTTCCCGATATCAGGTCCATCTCTATTTTAGTCCTGGTCTCAAAAAGAGACCAACCTGTCGTGGATGGAAGAACCCCTCATGCCTGACACCCAAAGCCCCGCCCTGATCGTCACCGGCGCCGGCGGCCATCTCGGCCGCCAGGTCGTCGATTTCCTGCTGGCCGCACAGGCCGGCCCGATCGTGGCGACGACCCGCAACCCCGACAAGCTGGCCGACCTTGCCGCCCGCGGCGTCACGGTGCGCCAGGCCGATTTCGACGATCCGGCGACCCTGCCCGCGGCCTTTGCCGGGGGTGGCCGGCTGTTGCTGATCTCGACCGACGAACTGGCCCAGCCCGGAAAGCGGCTGGCCCAGCACCGCGCCGCGGTCGCGGCCGCGGCGGCGGCCGGCGTCTCCCACGTCGTCTATACCTCGGTCGTCGCCGCACACCCGACCCCGCAGAGCTCGCTGAGCGACGATCATTTCTGGACCGAGCAGGCGCTGGCCGCCTCGCCGATGGGCTGGACGTTCCTGCGCAACAACCTCTATGCCGACCTGCTGCTGCATGCCCTGCCCCATGCCGTGGCCACCGGCACGTTGTTCACCGCCACCGGCAGCGGGCGCCGCTCCTACGTGACGCGGCAGGATTGCGCCCGGGCCGCGGCAGCGGCCCTGCGATCGGCCGAGGGACGGCGGATCTATGACATCACCGGTCCCGCCGCACCCAGCCAGGACGAGATTGCCGCGATCGCCGCCGAGATCAGCGGCAAGCCGGTCGCGCATGTCGCGCTGCCGCCGGAAGCGCTGCGTCCGGGCCTTGCCGCCGCCGGCATCCCGCCGTTCATGGTCGACGTGCTGATCGATTTCGACATCGAGACCGCGCGCGGCTATTCGGCGATCGTCACCCCGGCGGTCGAAGAACTGACCGGACGGGCACCGACCCCGGTTGCCGAGTTCCTGAAGCAGAACCGGGCTGCGCTGCTGGGCAGCCACTGACCGCGAGGCCCGCGCGTTGCCAGCCGGCCGGATCCTGCCTATCCTGGGTGTAATTTCCGGGGGGGCAGGGTCCGGTCATGCTGGACGGCAGGATCATCATCGGCGCGGTTTTGCTGGTCGGGCTGGGCCTGAGCGGCTGCACGGCGCCGCCGCGCCCGACCGGCCAGGCCGGCGGGGAACCGGCCCGGCCGGTCCCGGCGGCCAAAGGCAGCCGGCCCGACCTGCGCAAGGCCAGCCTTGCCCGCATGCCGGCCGCCATTCCCGCGCCGGTCCAGCGCGCCGGCAAGGACGACATTCCACGCCTTGCCACGGCCGACGACAAGCGGCCGGCCAAGCCGACCATCCGCTTCTGACGGCCCGGCCGATGCCCGCATGGTGGTCACCTGCGGTGCGGCTGAGGCCCGGCTGGACCGTCAGGATCGTGCTGCCGCTCACCCTCGCCTATCTGGTGGTCGAATTCGCGTTCAACGGCCGGCTGCTCGACGTGACCGGGGGCATGGCCGCGCCGGACGAGATCGGGATGATCGAGCATATCGGCCGGGCCCTGTCGGGGATCGCGCTGGCGCTGGTCTTCTGGAAGGCGATCATCCGGCGGGCCGAGCGCCGCGGCCTCGGGCTTGTCGCCTTTCTCGGCCTGCTCCTGGTCTCGGGGCTGCTCAGCATGGCCATGATGTACGCCGTGCAGAAGGGCCTGATCGACTATCTGGTGGACAGGTCGACCGGAACCGAGCGGCGCACCGCCATCCGGATCCGGCTGATGACCACTTCCATCATCGAGCAGGATGCGGCGATCGAAGGCATCGAGCTGACGCCCGCGGTGATGGCGAGTCCGGAGGGAAAGTCGTTCCTGTCGCTGCTGCCGATCATGACGTTCCTGCATGGCGACACCGACGGGTCGGTCACGGGCATGCTGCGCCAGCTCGCCCGGCTGCGCCTCGAAGCCGCGATCGGCACCGCGGAATCGTCCTACACCAACGTCTTCGTCCCCAGTGCGGAAGCGATCGTCGACAGCTACAACGCCTATGCCGACGGGGTGAACCGCTACCGGCAGGCATTGCTGGCCATCCCCGCGCGCCAGGCCACGGCCTGGGCCGACTACGAGAACGAACTGCGCCGACATGGCTGGACGCCCGGGCGGGTTCCGGCGGCATTCCGCGACCAGGTTCGCGACGAGATCTCGGCCAGGGCAAACCTCGACCTGCCGGCAGGCTGGAACCCGTCGGATCGCGCCGCGTTCGACGCCGCGATCGCCGGAAGGATCGTCGACGAGGCCGACGATGCCTATGAACAGGCGATGGTCGGCGCGCTCGGGGTGGTCCTGCCGAAAAACCTCGATATCGACAGGTTCGAGGCCGAACCCGCGATCCAGGAGAAGTGGCGCCGGGCGATCGGCCTGGCCGAGCCGGTCAGGCTGGCGCATCGCATGGGCCTCGCAGCCTATGTGGCCGACGTCTACGAGCCGGCGATCAACCGGCGGCTCGACGCCGAGATGCGGGCATTGACCGAGGCGGACGACAAGTTTGCCGACCGCGGCCCCTATGGCCAGATCGGCCGCGATGCCGTCGCCGCCCTCTACGTGCCGCCGCTGGCACTGTTCTTTTCCTTCCTGGGCGCGCTGATCCACATGATCAAGGCGTCGCGCATGTCGGCCCTGATCCTGTTGCCGGGACTGCAGCCGCGACGGCTGACCTTTGCCGTCGCGGCCGCATTCATCGGCGTCGCGGCCGGCTTCCTGCTGATACCCAACGCCGTTTCCAGGTCGCAGGCCTTCACGACGCTGGAACGACAGATGATGTTGCACTCGCCGGCCGGGCGCATCGCGGCGCCGGCCGTCCGGCTGATCGTCCAGATCGAGCCCTACTTCTATCCGATCAACGACTTCATGCGCCGGGGCCCCCTGCTCGGCGCCTCGTTCGGCTATCACCCGGCCTATTGGTGACGCCGCCCGGCAGCAGATACCGCTTGCGCTTATCGACACGCGGCCTTAATAGTACTGTACGTTACATTATGGAGACAGCAATGAACCCCACCCCTGCCCTGCCGCCCGCCGTGGCGCTGCAGCAGCTCGCCACCGCCTACTGGATTTCCCAATCGCTCAGCGTCGCCGCGACGCTGGGGGTCGCCGACCTGCTCGGCGCCGAGCCGCAGCCGATCACCGACCTGGCCCTCGACACAGCGGCCGATCCGGACGCCCTATACCGCGTGATGCGGGCGCTGGCGGCGTTCGGTATCTTTCGGGAAACCGACGGCCGCCGCTTCGTGCTCGGCGCGCTAGGTGGTCCGCTGCGCACCGACGCGCCGGACAGCGTCCGCGGCTTCGTGCGCATGGTAGGGGCCGAACAGTTTCGGGCCTGGGCGGCACTGGAACAGACGGTGCGCGGTGGGCGCCCGGCCTTCGACGCGGTATTCGGCGATTCGATCTTCGGTTTCTATCGCCACAATCCCGGCCCCTTCGCGATTTTCCACCAGGCGATGGAGGATACCTATCGCGGCGAGGCCGAAGCGGTTGCGGCCAGCTATCCTTTCGCGGGTTTCGACCGGGTGCTCGATATCGGCGGCGGCAATGGAACGCTGCTGGCGGCGATCCTGACGGGCCAGCCCCAACTGTCCGGCATCCTGTTCGACCTCGACGACGCGATCGCCGCCGCCCGCGCCGCCCCGCCGCCACGCTGCGCGCTGGTCGCAGGCGACTTCTTCCAGGCCGTGCCGGCAGGCGCCGACCTGCATCTGCTCAAGCACGTCCTGCACGACTGGGATGATTCGCGCTGCATCACCATCCTCGGCAACTGCCGCCGGGCAATTGCCGATAACGGCCGCCTGGTCATTCTCGAAGCGGTGATCGGTCCGGCGAACCTTCCCGATGCCGCCAAGCTGCTCGACCTGCACATGATGGCGATAACCGGCGGCCGCGAACGATCGGAAGCACAATATGCCGCGCTGTTGGCCGAAGCCGGTTTCCGCCATGTCGGGTCGCGGGAAATCCTGCCCGAACTGACTGCGATCGAGGCCGTGGCGGCTTGACCGCGCATGTCCGCACCGGCGACAACGGCACCCGTGACATCGGACGGGACATGGGCGGCATGAACGACGACGGATCGCGACGGCCGGGGCGCGAGCGGCGCCAGCGCATGCTGGCCGCCGCGACCCGGCTGTTCATCGAGCGCGGCTTCGACGGGACCAGCGTGGATGAGATCATCCAGGCGGTCGGCGGGTCGAAGACGACGCTCTATTCCGCTTTCGGCAACAAGCAGGGGCTGTTCGCCGCGGTCGTGGCCGATGTCACCACCAGGCTCGACGCCGCGATCACCCTCGACAACCCGGCCGACGGCTCGCGGCGTCCGCCGGCCGAGATCCTGGCCGCGGCCGGGACCGCGGCGATGCGGATCGTGCTGTCGGAAGAGGTGATGGGCCTGTACCGCCTCGCGGTCGCCGAGGCGAAGCGCTACCCGGATCTCGCCAGCAGCTTCTGGGAGAAAGGTCCGTCCTCGGCGCGGGCAGGACTGGCTGCCTATCTTGCCGACGCCGCGGCCCATGGCGAGCTCAGGGTCGAAGATCCGCTCGAAGCGGCCGAGATGTTTCTCGGCATGCTGCTCGATCGCGGCACGCTGGCCTTGTCGCTGGGGGTTCAGGAGCCGCCGACAAACGCTGCCATCGACCGGCGCGTGGCAGCGGCGACGAAGGTGTTCATGGCTGCCTACGGCAGAGACGGCTAGGTCAGATACGCTCGCATATATTGCAGCGGGGTGATGCCATGGGCGCGCTTGAAGTGGTTCTGCAGCGCGCTCTGATCGTAGAAGCCGGCCGCCACGGCGGCTTCGGCCAGGGCGGTGCCCCCGCGCAGCAGGTCGGTCGCGACGCGCAGGCGGATCTGGGTCAGGTAGGCATGCGGGGTCATGCCGGTGCCGCGCTTGAACAACCCGATCAGCTGGAACGCCGTCAGCCCGACGGCCTCGCCGAGATCCCCGAGCGTTAGGCCCTCGACATGGTGGTCCCACAGCAACCCGACGGCGCGGTCGAGCAAGGCCCGATCGCGCGGGGCCCGGGCAATCCGGCCGCCGCCGGTGCCGTGGCGCCGAAACAGCGCGCCGAAGCCGGCAACCGCAAGCTCGTGCCGGCGCAGCGCGTCGGCCTCGCCGTCGAGGGCGCGGTGTAGATCGAGGAACGTGCCGATCAGCGCCGGGTCCTCGACCACATTCGACAGGAAATAGGGCGTCGCCTCGATGCCCAACGCGGCCTGCAGCCCGGCGATGGCCTGCGTGTCGGCATAAACGGACCGATAGCGCCAGCGGCGCGACCGCCCCATGCGGCCGGAATGCGGCTCGGCCGGGTTGAAGACCAGCAGGCGCTGGACCTGCGCCTCCTCGGTTCGGCCACGGCTGCGGAATTCGGCGCCGCCGGCCTCGGTCACGGCGACGACGAAGGCATCGTGGCTGTGCGGCGCATAGTCGTGGGTGGTGAAATCGGCGGCGAGCAGGCTGAACCCCGGCAACGCCGGGTCACGCCAGTAGCGCGTCCGGTTATGCGGATCGTTGCGTGCCACCGTGCCTACTCGGCCGCCTGGGCCTGCGGCCGACGGGTCAGCCAGCCGCGCCCCCAGTCGTGCAGCGCGGCGATCACCGGCGCCAGGCTGCGGCCGTCGTCGGACAGTGCGTATTCGACCTTGGGCGGCACCTGCGGATAGACGGTGCGCAGGATCAGCCCGCTGTCCTCCAGCTCGCGCAGCTGCCGGGTCAGCATGCGCTGGGTGATATGGTTCAGGCGGCGGCGCAGTTCGTTGAAGCGGATCGGTCCATCCTCCAGGTGATAGAGGATCACACCCTTCCATTTGCCGTCGATCAGGTCGAGCGTCGCCTCGACCGGGCAACCGCTGGCGCAGTCGTAGTGCCGCAGCTTTTTCATCGCCACAGTATCCAAATGTGTACTACCGGCAGAATTATGCCGTATCGATGCAGGCGCAGCCACCCACTATCTCCGTTGCCGACAGCCAGCAGGAGATTGTCATGAAAGCCGTCGGGTACTATACGCCGTCACCCATTACCGCCGATCAAGCGCTGATCGACCTCGACATCCCCGAGCCCGAACCGGGTCCGCGCGACCTGAAGGTCCGGATCGAGGCGGTCTCGGTCAATCCGGTCGACACGAAGGTCCGCGCAGGGGTCGCGCCGCCGGACGGCACGGCGAAAATCCTGGGATGGGACGCGGCCGGAACGGTCACCGCCGTCGGCCCGGCGGTAACGCTGTTCCAGCCGGGCGACGCGGTGTTCTACGCCGGTTCGATCGCCCGGCCGGGCACCAATGCGGAATATCATCTGGTCGACGAGCGCATCGTCGGCCGAAAGCCGAAATCGCTTTCGTGGCCTGAAGCCGCGGCCTTGCCGCTGACCGCGATCACCGCCTGGGAGATCCTGTTCGACCGGCTGGGGGTCGCCCCCGGCAAGACGCCGGACGGCCGCAGCCTGCTGATCATCGGCGGGGCGGGCGGCGTCGGGTCGATGCTGATCCAGTTGGCCGCCCGGCTGACCGGGCTGACCGTGATCGCCACCGCCTCGCGGCCGGAGACGCGCGACTGGTGCCTGAGCCTCGGCGCCCATCATGTCGTCGACCACGCCAAGGACCTGGTCGCCGAATTGAAGGCGATCGGCCAGCCCCAGGTCGACATGGTGGCGAGCCTGACCGCGAGCGACCGCCACTATCCCGGCATCATCCCGGCCATCCGGCCGCAGGGCAAGTTTGCCCTGATCGACGATCCCAAGACCTTCGACATCGTGCCGCTGAAGCGGGCCAGCATCTCGGCCCATTGGGAACTGATGTTCACCCGGCCGCTGTTCGAGACGCCCGACATGATCGCCCAGCATCGCCTGCTGAACGAAGTCTCGGCGCTGGTCGATGCCGGCGTCATCCGCACCACGGCGACCGAGACGTTGGGCCGGATCGACGCGGGCACCTTGTGCCGCGCGCATGCCCGGATCGAATCCGGCGCGACGCGCGGCAAGATCGTGCTGGCGGGGTTCTAGCGCATCTGCCCCGGCAGCCAGAGGGCGAGGCCGGGGAAGGCCAGCAGCAAGGCGATCAGCACGAAGGGCGCCGCGAGATAGGGCAGGACACCCCAGTACATGTCCTTCAGCGCTATCTCCGGCGCCTGCGATCGGATCACGAACAGGTTCATGCCGACCGGCGGATGGATCAGCCCGATCTCGATGACGATGACCAGCAGTACGCCGAACCAGATCGGGTCGTAGCCGTTGGCCGTCACCAGCGGCAGCAGCACCGGAACCGTCACCAGCACCATGCCGATGCCTTCGAGGAAACAGCCCAGCACGATGTAGAACACGATCAGCGCCAGCATGACGCCGAGCGGGGGAATGCCGAGCCCGGCGATCCAGTCGACGATGGTGCGCGCGATGCCGGTCTGCACGACGAAATAGGAGAACAGCGTCGCACCCATGATGATGATGGTGAAGGTCGCGACCACCCGGACCGTCTCGCCGAAGGTCCGTACCGCTTCGGCACGACCCAGGCGGCGCAGCGCCACCCCCAGGACCAGCGCGCCGAAGGCGCCGACCGCGGCCGCCTCGGTCGGGCTGAACCAGCCGAGATAGATGCCGCCGAGCGTGACGCCGAACAGCAGCACGACATGCCAGATGCGCAGCAGGGTCTTCGGGATCGTTGCCAGCCCCTGCGTCGGCAGGCGCGGTGCCCGTTCAGGCCGCAACGCCACCATGATGCGGACGACGACGATGTAGAGCACCGTCAACACCAGGCCCGGCACCATCGCGGCGGCGAACAGCTTGGCGACCGACAGCTGGGCGATCAGGCCGTAGACCATCAGCACCAGCGACGGCGGGATCAGGATGCCGAGCGTGCCGCCGGCGGCCACGGCGCCGGCGGCGAGACCGTGGTCGTACCCCGCCTTCAGCATCTCCGGGATCGAGACCCGGCCCATGGTCGCCGCGGTGGCGACCGACGAGCCGCAGACCGCGCCGAACGCGGCGGAGGCGCCGATCGCCGCCATGGCGAGCGAGCCGCGCACCCCCATGAACATCGCATTGGCGGCGCGGAACAGGTCGGCCGACAGCCCGGCGGTGGTGGCCAGCGCCCCCATCAGCACGAACAACGGCACCACCGACAGGGTATAGGCGGAGGCAAGCTCGAGCGGCACCGCGCCGAAGACCAGCGCCGCCTTGGCCCAGCCCTGCAGCACCGCATAGCCGACCAGGCCGACCAGGCCCAGCGCGATGGCGACGGGAATGCGACACAGGATCATGACGACCAGCCCCGCCATGCCGATCATGCCGACGACTTCGGCACTCATGCCCGGGCCTCGCGGCGGACGACTTCGCGCACGGTGATCAGTGCCATCGCGATCAGCGACACGACGATCGAGACTTCGATCACCACCATCAGCGGAAAGATCGGGATCGGCAGATCGGGCTTGCGGTCGCCGAATTCGAGGGCATCGAGCATCGGCCGCACGACATAGACGGCGAGCAGCACGAGGAAGCCGAGCGAGGCCGCAGCGGCCGCGACGCGGAAGGCGCGCAGCACGGGGGCTGAGACCACATGGTCGAAGATGTCGACGGTGATCTGCTCCTGCCGCAGGAAGCTTTCCGGCAGGCCGAGGAAGACGACCAGCACCAGCATCGCCTCGACCAGATCGACGGTACCGCGCAGCGGCAGGTTCGCCACCGCGCGCAGCACCACGTCGGCGACGGTACCCAGCATCATCACCACGAGCGCCGCCGCCCCGATCCAGGTCATCAACCGGCAAAGCCGGTCGAGCGCCGCGATCACTGCCCCGCCCCGGCGACAGCCTTGGCCACGTCGGCAAAGAAGCGCTTGGCCGGCAGGTTGCGCTTCTCCAGCTCGTCGATCGTCTGGTTGACCATGCCGGCCGAGGCATTGCGGAAGGCCTGGTACTGGGCCAGGTCGGGCTTGATGATCTCGACCTGCTGGGCCAGGGCGTAGGCGCGGCCGGCGGCCTCGGCCTGATCATAGAGCGCGCCGACGCGGCGGGCGGCGGCCACGCCGGACGTCTCGTCGATGATCTTGCGCAGATCGGCCGGCAGGCCGTCGTATTTCGCCTGGTTCATCGCCAGGACGAAGACGCCGGCGCCGGCGTTGAGCTCGGTCACCTTGCGGGCATCGGCCGCCAGCTGGAAGGCCTGGCCGCCTTCGTAATTCATGAACAGCCCGTCGATCGTGCCCTTCTGCAAGGCATCGGCCAGTTCGGCCGGCTGGACCGAGACCGGCGTTCCGCCCCAGGCCTGCACCGTCGCCGCCGAGATCGGGCCGTTATGCCGGATGCGCAGGCCTTTGAGGTCGGCGGGCTGGCGCACCGTCGCCTTGGAGAAGAACAGGCTGCCGGTCGGCGTCACGATGAAATAGAGCACCTTGACGTCGCGATATTCCTTGCCCAGGTCGGGCATCATGCCGGTGATGATGGCCGACGCCTCGGCGGTAGAGACCGGTTGGACCGTCTTGTCATCCTTGTTGAAGGTGAAGGGCAGCTGGATCGCCTCGCTCAATGGGAAGCGCCCCGGCAGGATGCCGGGGAAAAAGAAGGCGATGTCGACGACGCCGGTGCGCGCCATGTCGAACTGGCGGGGCAACGGGCCCATCTGGCCGGAGGGATAGACGGTCGCCTTCAGCTTGCCGCCGGAACGCTGGGCCAGTTCGTCGCTCCACCGCGTCAATTCCTTGTGGATGGTCTGGCTGGGCGGCAGGTAGTGGGAGATCTTCAGTTCGATGGTCTGGGCCTGGGCCGTGCCCAGCCAGGCGGACAGCAGGGCGGCTGCGGCGCCGGCGATGATTTTTTTCATGATTTTCCTCCCCAGGGGTTTGCGGTACGCGGTCAGATACCTCTGATCCGGTCGAGCAAGGCGCCGGCATCGGCCGGCACGGCGGATCCGCGCCATGCGACGAACTGGTCGGGCCGGATCAGCGCCAGCGGCGCGGCATAGAGTTCGGTCAGGGCGGGATCGCCATGGACGAAGACGGTGAGCGGCATGCCCCGCGCCGCCGCCGCCGCCCGGAAGGCGGCAACGTCGTCCGTCTCGGCCAGCAAGGTGAAGCCGCGGCCGAAATGGTCGTAGAGCGAGCTGCCGTCGGTCAGCCAGGCATGGGGCGCGAGGCAGCCGGGATGGGCCGACGGGTGGTAGTTGCGGTATTCGTCCGGCGGCGCCGTGCTGCCGTCGCCGACGATCACCGGCGAGGTGGCGTAGCGGCAGCCCAGGACGACGCCGAGCGTGTGGAATTCACGCTGCTTGACGCGGGCGACCTCCTCGCCCACCGCCGCGCGCGCCGCATCGCCTTCCGGTCCGTCGGCCATCATCGCGTCGCGCACCAGCTGGTTCGTGAGGGTCGAGTAATTCTCGACTGCCTCGGCGATGACGCGTTCATGCACCTGGCGACGTTCGATCTGATAGGCGTCGAGCAGCGCCGGGCCGCCCCATCCCTGCAGCACGGCGGCGAGCGTCCACCCGACGGCCAACCCGTCGCCGATCCCCATGTTCATGCCGTAGCCGCCCATCGGCGGATGCAGGTGACAGGCATCGCCGGCGAGCATCACGCGGCCCTCGCGATAGCGCTCGGCAACCAGGCGATGGCACATCCAGGGGTCGGTTGCCACCACCTCGACCGCGATGTCGAGGCCGATGCAACGCCGTACCAGCGCGACGGGATCGAGGCCGTCGATATCGACCTGCGGCGCCACCTGGGTTCCGAAGAACCAGAGGTCACGCTCCATCGGCCCGACGATGCCAGGGCAGGCCGGGTTGGTCAGCCAGTACTGAATGCCCGGTCCCAGCCGGTTATGTGCCGGCAACTCGGGCGCGCGGAAGACGACGCCGAAATTGCGCGCATAGGCATGGTCGCCCTGCATGCGGATGCCCAGTGCTTTCCGCACGGTCGAGGACGGGCCATCGGCACCGACCAGGTAGCGGCAGCGCTGCGCCTGGGAGGCGCCGCCTGCGGCCGGCTCGATCCGCGCGACGACATCGTCCCCGTCCTGCTCGAGGTCCAGGAACCGCTGGCCGTAATCGAGCCGCACCGAGCGCAATGTGCGGACATGGTCGCGCAGGATCCGGGTCAGCGCATATTGCGGGATCCACTGCGCCGGTTCGGGGAATTGCGCGTCGCGCTGGCGCCGGCAGCGGAAGGCATTCTCGAAGCGGGTCAGCAGATGCCCGCTCATGCCGGTCGCAAAGATCACGTCGGAGGGATAGTCGGCCGGCAGCGGCGCGGCCTCGCGCACCGCCTGGGCCAGGCCCCACCGCCGCATCAGCCCCATCGATCGCACGTTGGTCAGCTTGGCCCGCGGGCGGAAGCCGACGTCGTCGGTCAGGTCGACGACCCGAACCTTGACGTCGCGCTGTCCCAGTTCGATCGCGGTGGCAAGGCCAACCGGCCCGGCCCCGACGACCAACACATCGCATTCATCCATTCTTTTGTCTCCTCCCCCGGTAACGGCAAGCCTTCAGGTAAAGAAGCTCGGCGGTGGCGGCGGCCCCCATTGGAACAGCGTATCGGGGCCGGCGGGATGGCGCGCGCTGGGTACCGAGGCGTCGAACACGTCGGAATCGGTGTAATGCTCGATCATGTTGCCGTCGGGATCGCGCCAGTAATCGAAGATCTGGCTGCCGAGGATATGGCGGCCGATGCCCCATTCGCGCCGGTGGCCGCGCGCCTCCAGCCATTCGCCGCCGATCTGCACCGCATCGAAGTCCTGCACTTCGAACGAGCAGTGATGGATACGCGTGATCGGCGCACCGGCAACGGCGATGGTATGATGATCGCTCGGGTCCGCGCCGCGGTCGCAACGCATGAAGACGCCAGCCGTGCCGCCCGACGCCGGATCGTCGAGATAGTCGGAGGCGATCAGGCCGAGATGGCGGGAAAACCAGACGGCCGCCGCCCCGGGGTCGCGGGTCAGAAGCGCGACATGGCCGAGGCGCAGCACCTGGGCCGGCCCGCGCACCGGGCGCTGGGTCGCGCCCTGACGCGGCTTGGCCATACCCGAATTGAGCGTCAGCGCATCGCGCACCGGCATCGCCGGCAATGTGGCGATGCCGTGCACCAGGTCGATGACATAGCCTTCCGGCCCGGCGAGCCGCACGCGCTCGCCGCCACCGGGCTCGTCGATTGCCGCGATCGCGGAGGCGCCGGGGATCGCCGTCGCCGCGGCCAGTTCGTCGCGGCTGCTGACGGCCAGCGCGATGCCGACCAGGCCAGGCCCGTCACCGTCGCCGCCGATGTATTGGCGGCTGACATGCTGGTGATGGGCGCCGCTCGCTCCGCGCATGTAGAGCGCATCTGCGGTCCGGGCCGAGCGGACCAGGCCGAAATCCGTCAGGAACTGCTCGGTCCGGTCGAGATCGGCGACCGCATAGGTCACGTAGGCGATATCCGCCACCTTGATCATCTGGGTCCTCCCCCCTTCAGGCGGCGCGGGCCGCCGCTTCCTGCGCGATCGGGTTGCTCAGGATGCCGATGCCCTCGATTTCGACCTCGCAGACGTCGCCGGGCTTCATCCAGACCTGCGGGTTGCGCGCGCCGCCGACACCGGACGGCGTGCCCATGACCAGCAGGTCGCCGGGTTCGAGCGTCAGGCATTCGGTCAGTAGCGCGACGGTCTCGGCCACGCCGAAGATCATGTCCGTGGTGTTGGCTTCCTGCAGCACCTGGCCGTTCAGCCGGGTCTGGATCTTCAGGCCGGCCGCCCCGGGCGGCAGTTCGTCGGCCGTGACGAACACCGGGCCATAGCCACCGGTGGCGTCGAAATTCTTGCCGATCGTCCATTGCGGCGTGCGCAGCTGGTAGTCGCGGATCGAGGCATCGTTGAAGATCGAATAGCCGGCGATAAAGGACAGTGCGTCGGCCCGTGCCACATGGCGGGCACGCTTGCCCACCACGGCGACCAGCTCGCCTTCGTAGTCGAGCTTGTCCGAACAGGCGGGGCGCAGGATCGGCTGGCCATGCGCGACCAGCGACGTCGCGCCGCGCATGAACAGCACCGGGTATTCCGGCCGCTTGTGACCGGATTCCGCGGCGTGGTCGATGTAGTTGAGCCCGAGACAGATGATCTTCCCGGCGCCGCGCGTCGGCGGCAGCAGGTCGAGATCGGCCAGCTTATGACGCACCGACGACTTGGCGGCCGCCGCGGCGGCCCCGTCGAACCCCTGCGCGATCAGCGTCTCGATGCTGGTCTGGCCGAGATCGGCGACCTCCTCATCCTGCACCAGGCCGAGCGCGGGCCCGGCCGGCCCGGCGAAACTTACGAAGCGCATCGCTTCCTCCCTCGATGTTTGCGTCAAAAATATCGAGATTTTGCATTCAGTCAACGAAATATCGATAATTAAAATACGCGTGCTGGGATATACATATTTCTCGCGACCATAAGCCCCGGTCGCCGGAGGACCATGACCACCCTTGCCCGCCCGGTGCGCGAGACACCCAACACGCTTGCCTCGTCGGCCTATGAACGGCTGCGGCTAGACATCATCGCCGGCAGGTTCCGGCCCGGCGAAAAGCTGCGCATCGAGACGCTGCGGCAGCGCTATGACGTTGGTTCCAGCCCGATGCGCGAGGCGCTCAATCGTCTTGCCGCCGAAGGCATGGTCGAACAGCGCGACCAGCGCGGCTTCTATATGCCGACGGTCAGCCTGGACGACCTGGAGGAACTGACCCGCACCCGCTGCTGGATCAACGAGATCGCCTTGCGCGAGGCGATCGCCCATGGCGACGCGGCCTGGGAGGAAGGGATCGTGCTGGCGATGCATCGCCTGGTGCGGACGCCGGTCAGCGACCCGCGCGCCCCAGATGTCGTGCCGGTGGAATGGGAAAAGGCGCATGCCGCCTTCCACCGCTCGCTGATCGCGGCGTGCCGGTCGCGCCACCTGATCGAGTTTGCCGACACCCTCGGCAGCTACGCCAATCGCTATCGCCATCTCTCGGCATCGAAGGCCGCGCCGCATCGTGATACGCATGGCGAGCACCAGCGTATCGTCGACGCGATCCTGTCCCGCGACACAGAACGGGCGACCGCGCTGTTGAATGCCCATTTCCAGGCCACGGCGGCGATCGTCCGGGGCCTCGACCTGTCGAACCTCAACGCACCCGTGACCAAGCCACGCAGCCGACGTTAGGACCCCATATGCTGAAGCCCGTCCTTGCCCTAGCCCTCGCCCTGTTCGCCTGGCCGGCCGCGGCGGCCGAAATCAAGGTGCTGACCACGGGGGCCTACAAGCCCGTGGTGGTCGAGCTGGCCCCGCTGTTCGAGAAGGCGACGGGCCACAAGGTCGCGATCGACAACGACACCGCGGGCGGGGTGGCCCGCCGCGTCGAGGGCGGCGAAGCCTTCGACGTGCTGGCGCTGACCCCGGCCGGGCTGGCCGATCTGGCCCGCAAGGGCCGGGTCGCCGCCGAAGCGCCGGTCAATCTCGCCAAGGTCGGCATCGGCGTCGCGGTCAAGGAAGGCGCGCCGGCCCCCGATATCGCCACGGCCGACGCTTTCCGCCGGGCGCTGCTCGACGCCCGCCGGGTCGCGATGATCGACCCGGCGTCCGGCGGGTCCAGCGGCATCTACCTGATGGGCCTGTTCGACCGTTGGGGCATCACCGATGCGATCAAGGCCAAGGCCGTACTGGTGCCGGGCGGCCTCGTCGCCACTCGCGTGGTTTCGGGCGAGGCCGACCTCGCCATCCACCAGGTCAGCGAGATCCTGGCGGTGAAGGGCGCCGTCCTGGTCGGCCCGCTGCCGGCCGAGATCCAGAACTACACCGTCTATGCCGGCGGCATCTCGGCCACCACCGGCCAGCCCGAGGCCGCCCGCGCCTTCCTGAAGATGCTGGCCGGCCCGGACGCGGCGGCGGTGCTGTCGGGGAAGGGCATGATGCCGGCGAACTGACGCGCGGCCGCGGCGACCGCCGACGGCAAGACGATCTTCCTATCGCCGCAGCGTCAGGGCGTTCAGCACGACGCTGACCGAAGACAGCGCCATCGCGCCGCCGGCCAGGACCGGGCTCAGATGGCCCAGGGCCGCGAGCGGGATGCCGACGACATTGTAGGCAAAGGCCCAGAACAGGCCCTGGCGGATCTTGGCATAGCAGCGCCGCGACATCGCGATCGCCTCGGGCACCAGCCGCGGGTCGCCGCGCATCAGCGTGACACCGGCGGTATGCATGGCGACGTCGGTGCCGGTGGCCATGGCGAAGCCGATATCGGCGGCGGCGAGCGCCGGGGCGTCGTTGATGCCGTCGCCGACCATCGCCACCGTGCGTCCCTCCGCCCGCAACGCGGCGATCACCGCGGCCTTGTCGCCCGGCAGCACCTCGGCAAAGACCCTGGCAATGCCGAGTTCGTCGGCCACCGCCTGGGCGGCGCCGCGGCCGTCGCCGGTGACCATCACCGCCTCGACCCCCTGTTCGCGCAGGCGCACAACCGCCGCCTGCGCCTCGGGCCGCAGGCGATCGCCGAAGGCGACGAAGCCGAGCACGCCGCTGTCGTCGGCCAGCCAGGAAACCGTCTGGCCCGCCGGCGGCGCGCCGAAAGCGGCGAGGTCGAAGCCGCGCTCGGCCATCAGCCGGCCCGTTCCCATCACCAGCCGACGGCCGGCCACCCGGCCTTCGACACCGCGGCCGGGCAAGGCACGGAAATCTTCCAGCGCGGCGGGTGCGGTCTCGCCGGTCGCCGCGCGCACCGCCGCCGCCAGCGGATGCTCGCTGCCCTGCTGCAGGCTGGCGGCGAGCTTGAGGACCGCGTCGCCACCGGCGACCTGCACCACCCGCGGCCGCCCCTCGGTCAGCGTGCCGGTCTTGTCGAAGGCGACCGCCGTCACCGCATGCGCCGCCTCCAGCGCCTCGGCATCCTTGATCAGGATGCCACGCCGCGCCGCCGCCCCGGTGCCGACCATGATCGCCGTCGGTGTCGCCAGGCCCAGCGCGCAGGGACAGGCGATGACCAGCACCGACACGGCGGTGACGATTGCGGTTTCGACATCGCCACCGGCCCACCACCAGCCGACCAGCGTCGCTGCGGCGATGACCAGCACCACCGGCACGAATACGGCGGCGACACGATCGACCACCCGCTGGATCGGCGCCTTCGAAGCCTGCGCCCCCTCGACCAGGCGGACGATGCGGGCAAGCGTCGTCTCCGGCCCGATCGCGCGGGTCTCGACCGCCAGCATGCCGTCGAGGTTGATGGCGCCGCCCGTGACCGGCGCGCCCGGCTGCTTGTCGACCGGCCGGCTTTCGCCGGTCAACATCGATTCATCGACCTGGCCCTCGCCCTCGACTACCCGGCCGTCGACCGGTATCCGGTCGCCGGGGCGCAGCACGACGACGTCGCCGACCCGGATCGCCTCGACCGCCACCTCGACCTCGACGCCGTCGCGCCGCAGCCTCGCCCGCTCCGGCCGCAGGTCCATCAGCGCGCGGATCGCCGCCGCGGTCTGGCCCTTGGCCCGCGCCTCGAGCCATTTGCCCAGCAGCACGAAGGTGATCAGCACCGCCGACGCCTCGAAATAGAGATGCGGGCGGTGGCCCGGATGGGCCGTGACCAGCAGCCAGACGCTCAGGCCCCAGGCCGCCGTGGTGCCCAATGCCACCAGCAGGTCCATGTTGCCCGCGCCGGCGCGGACCGCCTTGAAGGCGGCGACATAGAAGCGCGCGCCCAGCCAGAACTGCACGACCGAGGCCAGCACCAGCTCGGCCCAGCCGGGCAGCATCAGCGGGGCGGCGACCATGCCGGCGACCAGCGGCAGCGACAGCAGCGCGGCGGCGATCAGGTGATGCAGCGCGCGCCGGTCCGCCCTCGCCTTCTCCCGGCTCTCGGCTGCCGGCGCCGCCAGCGTGTGCGCATCGTAGCCCGCCGCCTCGATCGCCGCGACCAACGCGGCCGGATCGGCCACCGCACCGGAGACCCGCGCCCGCTCGGTGGCAAGATTCACCGCGGCCGCGGTCACACCCGGCACCCGCAGCAAGGCTTTCTCGACCCGCGCCACGCAGGAGGCGCAGGTCATGCCGGAGATGGCGAGATCGACTTCGGCCGCGGCGCTCATGACCCGGCCCGCACGACAGCATAGCCGGCACGCTCGATCGCCGCGCGGATCGCATCCGGCGCGCCGCCCTCGACCGTGACGGTCGCGGCGGCCAGATCGACGGCCACCTGCGAGACGCCTGGCACCGCCTGCACCGCGCGGGTCACCGATCGGGCGCAACCGCCACAGGTCATGCCGGAAACTTCGAGATGCAACATGCCACGCACTCCTTCAACTCGGCCTTGATATGGGGTGGAGCCTCCACCTTCACATCATGGGAAGGTCAAGCGGTGATTTTGCCGAGCATCTGGGCCAGCATCTCGATTTCCCGGTCGCTCAGCTGCGCGGCAAAATGCCGCCGCACCGCATCGCGGTACGCGGGCCACATCCGCTCGCGCAGGTCGCGGCCGGCCGCGGTGATCACGACGCGCTGGGCTCGCCCGTCGCCGGCCACCGCCCGGCGTTCGACCAGCCCCGCTTTTTCCAGCCGGTCGAGCAGCCGCGACAGGTTGTACTGGGCCAGCAGCAGCAGCTTCTCCAGCTCGACCGGGCGCAGGCCGTCGCATCCCGGCCGCGACAGTTCCAGCAGCACATCGTACCAGCCGAGCGGCGGCAGGCCGGCCTGCTTCAGCTCGCGCTCGACGACGCCCAGCAGATGGGTCTGGGCCCGCAGCAGGCGCGCCCAGGCGGTGAAGACGGGATCGCTCATGACGCCTCAAAACATGCAATTGCATGGACCTTGACGGAAACATGCACCTGCATCAAATTATTCATGCAAATGCATTGATCTGGAGATGCCGACATGCCCGCCCTCACCCTGGTCAGCCACCATCTCTGCCCCTATGTCCAACGCGCGGCGATCGCGCTTGCCGAACGCGAACTGCCGTTCGAGCGGGTCTGGATCGACCTGACGGACAAGCCCGACTGGTTCCTCAGGCTTTCGCCGCTCGGGCGCGTGCCGCTGCTGCAGGTCGATGGCCATGTGATCTTCGAATCCGCCGTCATCCTCGAATATCTCGAGGAAACCACCAGCCCCGCCCTGCATCCGGCCAATGCTCTCGCCCGCGCCGACCATCGCGGCTGGATCGAATTCGGCTCGACCCTGCTGGCCGATATCGCGGGCTTCTACAATGCGCCGGAAGGGGCCGGCTTCGCCGCCAGGCGCGCCGCCATCGTCGACAAACTGGCCCGGCTCGAGGCAAGGCTCAGCGAGGGGCCGTGGTTCGACGGCCCCGCCTTCTCGCTGGTCGACGCGGTATTCGCGCCGGTCTTCCGCTACTTCGACGCTTTCGACCGCCTGCCGGACCTGGCGTTGGTCGACGGCCCCAAGCTTGCCCGCTGGCGCCGGGCGCTGGCCGAACGGCCGTCGGTCCGGGCAGCCGTCGTCCCGGATTTCGACCGGCGCCTCCGGCAATTCCTGGCCGCTCGCCCCTCCCATCTCGGCCGAATGGTCGCGGCAGCATGACCCGGCCACAATATTTGGTGGCGGATGGCTTGACTTTGCCGCCCGAACGGCGGCAAAGTCCGCTGCCTTATTCCACCAAATCTGTGGACTATGTTAACGAGCAAAGCGAAATACGGGCTCAAGGCCCTGCTCTACCTCACCACCTATCGCGATCGCGCGGTGCAGGGAGCCGAGATTGCGGAGGAGCAGAGGATACCGAAAAAATTCCTCGACGCCATCCTGCTGCAGCTCAAGAACGACGGCATGCTGACGTCGCGCAAGGGCAAGGGCGGCGGCTATCGCCTGGCCCAGCAGCCCGAGGCGATCACCATCGGCCGCGTGGTGCGCCTGCTGGATGGGCCGGTGGCGCCGATCGCCTGCGTCAGCCGCACGGCCTATCGCCGTTGCGACGATTGCCAGGACGAGGCGTCCTGCGGCATTCGCCAGGTGATGCAGCAGGTTCGCGACCAGATCGCGGCGGTGCTCGATTCGACCTCGGTCGCCGACATGCATGCGCGCGAGGCGGCGGGCGGCCAGTACATCCCGATGTACGAGATCTGACCGCCCGCCAGGCGATCACGCCGCCGGCTGCTTGACGACGCGCAGGTACGGCTTCAACGTCTTCCAGCCTTCCGGGAAGCGGCTCTTGGCGTCCTCGTCCGACAGCGACGGGACGATGATCACGTCGTCGCCCGGCTTCCAGTCGACCGGCGTCGCCACCTTGTGCTTGTCGGTCAGTTGCAGGCTGTCGATCACCCGCAGGATCTCGGCGAAGTTGCGCCCGGTCGAGGGCGGATAGGTCAGGGTCAGCCGGACCTTCTTGTTCGGGTCGATGATATAGACCGACCGCACGGTGATCGACGGATCGGCCTGCGGATGGATCATGCCGTAGAGCGTCGCCACCTTGCGGTCGGCATCGGCCAGCAAGGGAAAGTTCGGGGCGATGCCCTGCGTCTCGTGAATGTCGGCCGACCAGCCCTCATGCGAGCCGAGCGGATCGACCGACAGGCCGATCGGCTTGACGTTGCGCTTGTCGAACTCCGGCTTCAGCCGCGCGACGGCGGCAAGCTCGGTCGTGCAGACCGGCGTGTAGTCCTTGGGGTGCGAGAACAGGATGCCCCAGCTGTCGCCCAGCCAGGAATGGAAGTTGATCTCGCCCTGGGTCGAGACCTGGGTGAAGTCCGGCGCGATCTGGCCGAGTTGGATGCTCATGCAGCGTTCCTCCTTGAAGGCCTGTGAATGCTAGTCGGCGGTCGGCCGCACCTGGCGGCGTCCCGCGCGCTCGATCTGGTCCAGCGCGCCGAAGCGGCTGCCGTCGAGCCCGGCAAAGCGTTGGTCGGCGGCGTAGAAGCGAAACCCGCCGCGTTCGGGTACGGCGAGGCCGGCAGCGATGCCGGTGATTTCTATGACGAAGGCGTTGGCGCGAGCGGTCGGCATGGCAACTCTCCTGCCCCCGGCGCAGGCCGGGGAATTGCAAACGATGATGGCGATATCCCGGGGGGTCGATGCGACAGGCGCATCAACAACAGGCGCTACAGCGTTCGCGAGTATCGAGGAGAGGAAGGGACCGAAGGTCAGTCATATGAGGTCTCCGCTTTAGCGTTTGGTGACGCGGCGCAAGCTGCTCAGGTCAAATTGCCGCGGGGTCCGATGGAAGGCCATCACGCCCGAACCCAAATATACACCGGTTCCGGGAGTGGCCAAACTATTTTCGACACATGATGCGGTTTCCTGTTGTTGCACAAATTCTCTTTGTTCTTAGTGCGGCACGTCGCCCTGGACGGTGGTGCGGTACAGCGTGCGGCGCTGGTCGGGCGGGCAGCCGACAGCCAGATGGACCGTGCAGCGATTGTCCCAGAACACCAGATCGTGGGGCCGCCACTGATGACGGTAGAGGTTGTCGGGCGCGGTCGAATGGGCAAAAAGCTGGCCCAGGATCTCGTCGCTCTCGTCCTCGGGCAGGCCGACGATGCGGGTGGTGAACCCTTCGCTGACGAACAGCGCCTTGCGCCGCGTATCCGGGTGGACGCGCACGACGGGATGGACGACTTCCTGCACCTGGTCCAGCTGGCTCTGCGACAGGACCGGCCGAACCCCGTTCTGTTCGCGCAGCGTGTCGTAGCGCTTCAGATAGGAATGGATTGCCTGCCGTCCCTCGATCGCGCGGGCCAGTGCCGCCGGCAGGGTGGCATGGGCGCGATACATGTTGGCAAACAGCGTGTCGCCGCCTTCGGCGGGCAATTCACGGGCATGCAGGAGCGATCCCAGGCTGGGCACCGGCTTGTAGGACAGGTCGGAATGCCAATAGCGGCCGGCATCGCCCAACCCGATCGGCTGGCCATCCTCGACCACGTTGGAAACGATCAGGATTTCCGGATGGCCGGGCAGCAGGAACTGATGCAGCACATGAACCTGCAGCGGCCCGAAGCGCCGGGAAAAGTCGATCTGGCGCGCAGGGGTCAACGCCGCCTGGTCGCGGAAGACGACGACGCCATGATCGAGAAAGCCGCCGCGAATGCGCCAAAAGGCACGTTCGTCGATCTCCTCGTTCAGGTCGATGCCGGTGATCTCGGCCCCGAGCGGGCCGGGGAAGGAGCGGATCGCGAGGCTCATTCGGCCCTCCATTGCTGTTGCATGCCCCAGCGGCGGACGGTCAGGCGCTCGACCGAGCGAAAGACGACGCCCTCGACCGCAAGCCCGATGACGATGACGGCCAACAGCCCGGCAAAGACGTTGGCGGTTTCGAGCTGGTTGCGATTCTCGAAGATGTACCAGCCCAGCCCGCCCGACCCGGCCGAGACACCGAAGACGAGTTCCGCGGCGATCAGCGTCCGCCAGGCAAAGGCCCAGCCGACCTTGAGGCCGGTCAGGATCGCCGGGAAGGCCGCCGGGATGAGCAGGCGGAAGACCAGGCCCGCCCCGCGCAACCCGAAGGATGCCCCGGCCATCCGCAGGGTCGGGCTGACGCCGAGGAAGCCGGCATGGGTATTGAGCGCGATCGGCCACAGCACGGCGTGGACCAGCACGAAGGTGAGACTTCCCGTGCCGAGGCCGAACCAGAGCAGCGCCAGCGGCAGCAGCGCGATCGCCGGCAACGGGTTGAACATCGCGGTCAGCAGGGTCAGCAGGTCCGAGCCGATCCGGGTCGCGACGGCGAGGCCGGTCAGGATCAGTGCGGCAACGAAACCGACGACGTAGCCGCCCAGCAGTACCTTGACCGAGGTCCAGCCGCGTTCGATCAGCACGCCGTCGGCGATGCCGTGCGCGAATGCCGCCAGCGCCTGGGCGGCGGTCGGCAGCATCAGCGAATTGTCGAGCAGCATGGCATAGCCCTGCCAGGCCAGGCCGAGCAGGACCAGCAGCGTCGCCTGGCGCACCGCCGGAATGCCGGCAAACCGCGCGGCCAGCCCGCGCTGCCGCGGGCTGGTCCAACCGGGGTCGGCCGCCTCGGGCTCGCGCACATATTCCGGACGCTCGAACGGATGGGCGTGCAGGATCTCAGCCATGGGCGCTGCGCGCCGCGATCGGCGCCTCGTCGAACAGGAGGCCGTGGATACGGCGGGCAAGTGCCGCGGCATCGCCGCCCTGCGCGATCGCGCGCGGGACATTGAGCTCGGCCCGGACGCGGCCCGGATGCGGCGTCAGCAGCAGGATGCGGCTGCCGATCGTGACCGCTTCCTCGATCGAATGGGTAACGAACAGCAGCGTGAAGCCGACATCGTCCCATAATCGCAGCAATTCTTCCTGCATGCGCCGGCGAGTCAGCGCGTCCAGCGCCGCGAAGGGTTCGTCCATCAGCAGGATCGACGGTTCGAGCGCCATGGCGCGCGCGATCGCGACGCGCTGCTTCATGCCGCCCGACAGCATATGGGGATAGAGGCCGGCGAAAGCCGACAGCCCGACCCGGGCGATGTAGTCATCGGCCCGCGCCCCGGCGGCGCGCGGTGCCAGACCGGCCCGGCGCAGCGGAAAGATCACGTTGTCGCGGACGGTCTTCCATGGCAGCAGCTGATCGAATTCCTGGAAGACCATGATGCGATCCGGACCGGGGCCACGTACCGCGCGGCCGTTCAGCTCGATCTCGCCGGCCGCCGGCACGACGAACCCCGCAACCGCCTTCAACAGGGTCGACTTGCCGCAACCCGACGGCCCCAGCAGGACGAAACGATCGCCGCGATGAACCTCGAAACTCGCCCGCTGCACCGCCGTCACGCGGTGGTCGGCGGTCTCGTAGCGAATCGTGGCCCCCTTGACCGACAGGATCGGCTGGGGCAGCACGGTGACTTCGGCGCCGGCGGTCACGTCAACTGCCTTCCAGGTCGTGGATTTCGGGGAAGTAGTAGTCGCGCCAGGAAGCCGGCCGGGTCTTCAGTGCCCCGGTGCGGTGCATGAAGTCGGCGAACTTCCCCGTCGCGAGCGGCGTTAGCGTGTAGCGCGTATCGGGCCTTTCCAGAATGGCCTGGATCTCGGCCGCCGACAGCGCCGACTTCTCCTCGGCCACATAGAGGCGGGCCGCCAGCGCCTTGTCGCGGGCGATCAGCGCCTGCGCCTCGGCCAGCGCCTCGAACACGGCACGATAGACCTTCGGGTTGGCGTCGCGGAACTTCGAGGTGGTGAACAGCGAGGTCACCGTCGACGGGCCGCCCAGCACCTCGTCGGAGGTGAGGATCGTGCGGATGCCGGGTTTCTGCAGTTCCTGATAGACGAACGGCGCGTTGCCGAAATGCCCGGTGATCTCGGTCTTGCCCGACAGCAGGGCCGCCAGCGCCTCGGGATGCGGCAGGCCGACGGTCAGCCTGTCGAAGCGGGCATACTGGTCGAACCCGTATTTCTGCTCGGCCGCCATCTGCAGCAGCACCGCCTGATGCGACACCTTGACCGACGGCAAGGCGATCCGGTCCCGGTCGGTCAGGTCGGCGATCGACTTGACGTCCGGGTTGTTGGTATTGAGCAGGACCGAAGATGCGTCGAGCGCCCCGACGCCCTTGACGCCCAAATTGCCGCGCGTGCGGTCCCAAAGGATGAGGAAGGGTCCGAGCCCGGTCGAGATATAGTCGACCGACCCGGACAGCAGCGCGTCGTTCGAGGGCGCCCCGCCGCCGAACCTGGCCCAGGTGACCTTCAACGGCCCGATGCCCAGCGCCTCTGCCCGCTTTTCGATCAACCCTTCGGCGCGAATCACGATCAGCGGCAGGTAGGTCAAGCCGAATTGCTGGGCAATTCGAACCTCCGAGACCTCGGCTCGCGCCGACGCGACGAGGCCGAGGACGAGGAAAGGCAGGATCAGCCGGCGGAGCCAGGACATCATTCCCTCACGCAGTCAGGAGGACGGGACCGATGCTCGAGTCGAGCAGGGCCTGCAGCCGGCGCGGCGCGATCAACCGGCGCAGCCAGCCGCCACGCCCGGCGCCGAGGACGAGAAGATCGGGTTGTGCCGCGGTGACCGCCTGCCGCAGGGCGCCCAGCTCGGCCGACGGCGAGGCCGTGACCCGCCGCCAGTCCGCAGCGACGCCGTGCGCCGACAGATAGGGGCGCGGATCGGCGATCTTGGCCTCGGAATCGGCAATGGTGATCACCGTGACCGTCTCGGCGTCGCGCAGCAGCGGCAACGCCACCTGCATCGCGCGCGACACGGTCACGCCGCCGTTCCAGGCGATCGCGACATGGCGCGGTCGCTCGGCGATCGGCGTCGCCGGCACAGCCAGCACCGGGCGGCCCGACCCGAAGAGGACCTGGTCGAGCAAGGCGCCGCCGTCCTCGGTCAGGTCGGGCTTGGGCAGCACGACGAGATCGGCGAGGCGGCCATGGACGGAAATCTCGGCCGCGGGCTCGCCGACCGCATTGCGCCAGGCGACCGCGCGCAGCCGCTTGCCGGCGTCGGCCTGCCAGGCGTCATAGGCGCGGCGGGCATTGGCGGCGCGATCGCGGCGCCAGGCCGCATCGCGCTCGAGACTGCCGAGCGCGAAGCCGGCGCAGGCGCTCTCGTCGAACAATTGCGGCTCGGACAGGTCACCGACCTCGACATGGAGCACGTCGAGGGCGGCATCGAACCGGCGCGCGAGACCGGCACCGGCGGCGAGAACAGCGGCATCGGCCTGGCCGCCCTGCAGCGGCACGAGAATGGCGGCAAGGGTCATCGCAGGTCTCCTCGATAGGGGCGGTCGCCCAGGATGGTGGCGCGGTGCATCACCCGGCGCGCCGGCAGGTAGTCGGCGGTCGCGTAATGCTGGGTCACGCGGTTGTCCCAGAAAGCCACGTCACCCTGGCGCCAGCGCCAGCGCAGCGTGAATTCCGGGCGTGCGACATGCTCGAACAGGAACCGCAGGGTCGCCTCGCTCTCCTTCGGCGTCAGGCCGAGGATGCGGGTGGTGAACCCTTCGTTGACGAACAGCGCCTGTCGACCGGTCACCGGATGGGTGCGGACGACCGGGTGGGTCACCGGCGGATGCTTGGCGCGCGCCTCGAACCAGCGCTCGCGCTCGCCCGCCGCCGAATAGCGTTCCAGCGGGAAGGACTTGACGAAATCATGCTCGGCATCGAGGCCGGCGAGGAATTGCCGCCAGGGCGCCGACAACGCCTCGAAGGCGGCAATCCCGCTGGCCCAGAGCGTGTCGCCGCCGGTCGGCGGCAATCGCTGGGCGGAAAGGATCGCGCCCAGCGGCGGCGTCTCGATGAAGGTGACGTCGGTATGCCAGTTGTCGTTGTCGGGCAGGTTGTCGGCATGGGTGTCGAGCACGATGATCTCGGGCACCTCGGCGACATGCGGATAGATCGGGTGGATATGCAGGTGGCCGAAATGCGCAGCCAAGTCGCGCTGGCGCGCCGGGGTCAAGGCCTGGCCTTCGAAGAACAGCACGAGATGGCGGTGCAGCAGGTCGGTCAACGCCGTGACGGCAGCATCGTCGAGCGGCCGGGCGAGATCGACGCCCGAGACCAGCGCGCCGATGACGGGGGTAAGCGGCGTGGCGGAAAGAGACATGTTCAGACTTTCCCTTGCCAGGGCACCAGTCGGCGCTGGGCGAGGCGGATCAGCCCGTCCAGCGCGAAGGCGACCGCGGCGATGACGAAGATGCCGAGCAGCACGACATCGGTGACGAGAAACTGGGCGGCCGACTGGATCATGAAGCCGACGCCGCGCGTCGCGGCGACCAGTTCGGCGGCGACCAGCGTCGACCAGCCGGCGCCCAGCCCGATGCGCAGCCCGGTCAGGATGTCGGGCAAAGCGTTCGGCAGGATGACGGCATGGCCGAGCTGAAAGCGCGAGGCGCCGAGGGCCCGGGCGGCGTTGAGCCGGTCGCGCGGCACGCCGCGCACGCCGGCCGCGGTGGCGATCACCACCGGCGCCAGCACCGCGAGATAGATCAGCAGGACCTTCGACAGCTCGCCGATCCCGAACCAGATGACCATCAGCGGCAGATAGGCAAGCGGCGGAACCGGCCGATAGAGTTCGATCAGCGGGTCGACGATGCCGCGCACCAAGGGGCTTGCCCCGACGGCCAAGCCCAGCGGCACGCCGGTGGCCACGGCAAGGGCAAAGGCGCCGAGCATGCGGCCGAGGCTGGCGGCGAGATGCTGGCCCAGCGTGGCATCGACGAACCCGTCGCCGGCGACGGTGACCAGCTTGGCGAACACCGCCTCGGGCGCCGGCAGGAACAGCGGCGATACCAGACCGGCATGCGCCGCCCCCCACCAGGCAAGCAGCAGCGCGGCGATCGTCGCCACGGGCAGAAGCTTGCCGCGTGCGATCCGCGGCAGGCGCGAGGGTTCGGTCGCCTCGGCGACGCCGGGCAGCGCGAGCTGGCTGTCGAACGGATGCATCGTCATGCCGCCGCCCGGGCGAAGACACCGGCCAGCACCTGTTCGCGCAAGCGGATGAAGGCAGGATCCGACTTCAGTGCACGGGTCGCCTCGCCGGCGAGGAATCGGCGACCGAAATCGGCCTTGATCGCGTCGACGATCCGGCCTGGGCGCGGCGCCATCACGATCACCCGGGTGGCCAGGAACAAGGCTTCCTCGATGTCGTGGGTGACGAGCATGACGGTCTTGCCGCTCTTGCCCCAAAGCGTCAGCAGCAATTCCTGCACCGTCTCGCGCGTCAGCGCGTCGAGGGCGGCAAAGGGTTCGTCGAGCAGCAGGATCGCCGGATCGGCGACCAGCGCGCGGGCAAGGCCCAGGCGCTGGCGCATGCCGCCGGACAATTCCCAGATGCGGCGCCCCTCGGCACCGGCCAGCCCGACCTGGGCCAGCACGGCGCGGGCACGCGCCTCGCGCTCGACCCGCCGCACGCCCTGCATGCGCGCGGCGAAGGTCGCGTTGCCCAGCGTGTCGAGCCAGGGAAACAACGCATCGTCCTGAAACACCACGGCGCGATCGGCGCCCGGGCCGGTCACGTCGCGGCCATCGACCATCACGCGGCCGCTGGCCGGTGCCTGGAAGCCGGCCACCAGATTGAGCATCGTGGTCTTGCCGCAGCCTGACGCGCCGATCACGGCGACGAGTTCGCCGGGCGCCAGCGCCAGCGACACGCGGTCGAGGACCGGCCCGTCCTGGCCGGGGTAGTAGACCGACACCTGGTCGAAACGAAGATCCGTCATCGGTATCGCGCCGGGGCCAAGGCCGGGGGTGGGAGAGAACACCCCCGGCCGGCCGCGAGCGCCTCCCCCTCTCAGTTGGTCAGCGCCGCGGCCTTCACGTAGCGCGCATCGACGAAGCGGCCGTAATCGGGCAGCACCGCGTCGATCCGCTTCTGTTCCTTCAGGAAGGCCGAGGTCTCGGCGATCGCCGCGACCGTGCCGCCGCCCAGCAGCGCCGGCGCGGCCTGTTCGGCCGCGGTCGGGAAGACGCTGCCGGCCAACAGTTCCGGCACATCCTCGGCCTTGGCGCCGGTCAGGCGGACGATCTTGTCGGTCGCCGCCTTGTCGGCCCAGCCCTTCGGGTTGGCGCGATAGGCGGCATAGGCATCGGTCGTCACCTTGACGAAGGCCTGCACGAAATCGGGATTGGCGGCGGCGAAGTCGTCACGGACGATCCAGGCATCGAAGGTCGGCGCGCCCCACTTCGCCACCTCCGACGACGAGACCAGCACCTTGCCCGATCCCTTGATCTGGCCCAGCGCCGGATCCCAGACATAGGCGGCGTCGATGTCGCCCCGGGTCCAGGCGGCGGTGATCTCGGGCGGCCGCAGATTGAGGATCTGCACCGAGCCCGGCGCGATCTGCCAATGCTTCAGCGCGGCGAGCAGGCTGTAATGGGTCGTCGAGACGAAGGGTACGGCGACCTTCTTGCCGGCGAGATCCGCCGGCTTGTCGATGCCGGCGCCGTTGCGGACCACCAGCTGTTCGGCATCGCCGATCAGGGCGGCGATCAGCACCGTCTTGATCGGTAGGCTGCGGCTGGCGGCGGCAGCCAGCGGGCTCGAGCCGACATAGCCGATCTTGATGTCGCCGGAGGCGACGGCGGCGATCACCTCGGCGCCCGAATCGAACTTGCGCCAGTCGATCTCCCTGGCGCCGGCCTTCTCGTAGAGGCCATCGGCCTGCGCGACCTTGGCCGGCTCGACCACGGTCTGGTAGGCGATCGCCACCTTGTCGGCCGCCAGGGCCGGCAAGGTCAGGGCAAGGGCTGCGGTACCCAGGGCAAGGGCTGCAAGGCGGCGCGAAAAGGCAAAGCGGTTGCGTTCGGACATCGTCCGTTGTTCCTTGTCGTTTGGCCGAAGGCACGCCCGTGCATCGGCACGGGACCGGGCTTCAGCGGAAATTATTCTCGATGGCGGAGTCGGAGGGCCTGGTCAGGCCGGGCGACAACACGAACAGAGGTTCGACATGCGGTATCTCCTGCAGGGCGGAGCCGCGGGATGAACCGCGGCGCTTAGCGTTTGGTCACGCGGCGCAAGCGAACCTTGAAATTGCCGCGGTGGGTCGCCTCAACGCGACCACGATAAAAATCATACATAAGCGATAGACTAAAACAACACTCTAGATCACACAGCGTTTGTGAAGAATTTATTCATCCCATCATGCGCTGTGAAACAAGGTGCGGCTGCCGCTGCGCATCCGCGCCTCGATCAACGTCTTCAGGCCCAGCGTGACCAGCGCCAGCAGCGTCAGCAGCGAGGCGACGGCAAAGGCCGCGACGAAGTTGTATTCGTTGTAGAGAATCTCGACATGCAGCGGGATCGTGTTGGTCAGGCCGCGGACATGGCCCGAGACCACCGACACCGCGCCGAACTCGCCCATCGCCCGGGCATTGCAGAGCAGCACGCCGTAGAGCAGGCCCCAGCGGACATTCGGCAACGTGACGCGCCACAGGATCTGCCAGCCGGAGGCCCCGAGCAGTGCTGCCGCCTCCTCCTCCTGCGCACCCTGTTCCTGCATCAACGGAATCAGTTCCCGTGCCACGAAGGGGAAGGTGACGAAGATCGTCGCCAGCACGATACCGGGTACCGCGAAGATGATCTTGATGTCGTGGGCCTGCAGCCAGGGGCCGAAATACCCCTGTAGCCCGAACAGCAGCACGTAGATCAGGCCGGAAATCACCGGCGAGACCGAGAACGGCAGATCTATGAGACTGATCAGCAGGCTCTTGCCGCGAAACTCGAACTTGGCGATCGCCCAGGCGGCAACGATGCCGAACACGAGGTTCAGCGGCACCGAGATCGCGGCGACGAGCAGGGTCAGGCGCACGGCGGCCAGCGCCACCGGCTCTTCCAACGCCTTCAGGTAGGGGCCGATGCCGCGGGCCAGCGCCTCGGTGAACACGGCGATCAGGGGAACGACGATGACCAGCGCCACGAAGGCGACCCCGATGGCGATGAGTCCGAATCGAATCGGCCGGGATTCCAGGAACAGCGGTTGTCGGCGCGCCATCAGCCACGCTCCTCGTGCCGGCGCGCCTGGCGCTGGATCAGGTTGATGGTCAGCAGGATGGCGAACGAGATGACCAGCATCATCGCCGCCAGCGCCGTTGCCTGGGCGTAGGCATATTCTTCCAGCTTGATGACGATCAGCAGCGGCACGATCTCGGAGACCATCGGCAGGTTGCCGGCGATGAAGATGACCGAACCGTATTCGCCGAGCGCGCGGGCAAAGGCCAGCGCGAATCCGGTGAGCAGCGCCGGCATCAGCGCCGGGAGCACGACCCGCGTCACCGTCTGCAACCGGCTGGCGCCGAGGCTGGCCGCCACCTCCTCGACCTCGGGATCGAGATCCTCCAGCACCGGCTGGACCGTACGTACGACGAACGGCAGCCCGATGAACACCAGCGCCACCACGACGCCGAGCGGCGTGAACGACACCTTGATGCCGAGCGGTGCCAGCAGGCTGCCGATCCAACCGTTCTCGGCATAGAGCGTGGTGAGTGCGATGCCGGCCACCGCGGTAGGCAAGGCGAAGGGGACGTCGACCAGCGCGTCGAGGACGCGCCGGCCGGGAAAGCGGTAGCGGACCAGCACCCAGGCGACGATCAGCCCCAGCGGCAGGTTGACCAGGGCGGCCACGGCCGACGCCGTGAACGACAGCTGAAACGCCGCCCAGACGCGCTGACTGGCGAGCGTGTTGACCAGCGCCGGCCAGGACAGCGTCGCCGACTTGAGGAAGAGTCCCGCCAGCGGGATCAGCACGATCAGGCCGAGCCAGAACAGGGTGAGCCCGAAGGTGATCCCGAAACCCGGGATCACGCTCTGGCGCAGGCCGATGGCCCGACCGAAAGTCATGCCGATCAGGCCGGCTTGTAGATCTGGTCGAAGACGCCGCCGTCGGCGAAATGCTTCTTCTGCGCCACGCCCCAGCCGCCGAAATCGCTGTCGATCGTGACCAGCTCGACCTTGGGGAACCGTTCGGCATATTTTGCGCCGACCTCGGCCAGGCGCGGACGATAGTAGTTCTTCGCCGCGATCTCCTGGCCCTCGGGCGAATAGAGGTATTTCAGATAGGCCTCGGCCAGCTTGCGCGTGCCCTTCTTGTCGACGACCTTGTCGACCACCGCCACCGGCGGCTCGGCCAGGATCGACAGGCTGGGCACGACGATGTCGAACTTGTCGGGACCGAGTTCGTTGATCGCCAGGAACGCCTCGTTCTCCCAGGCCAGCAGCACGTCGCCGACATTGCGCTGGACAAAGGTGATGGTCGAGCCGCGCGCGCCGGAATCCAGCACCGGCACATTCTTGAACAGATCGCCCAGGAAGGCCCGGGCCTTGGCCTCGTCCGCCCCCTGCTTCTTCACCGCATAGGCCCAGGCCGCCAGGTAGTTCCAGCGCGCGCCGCCCGAGGTCTTCGGGTTCGGCGTGATGACCTTGATGTCCTTGCGCAGCAGGTCGTCCCAGTCCTTGACCTTCTTCGGGTTGCCCTTGCGCACCAGGAACACGATCGTCGAGGTATAGGGCGAGGCATTGTCGGGCAGGCGCTTCTGCCAGTCGGCGGCGATCAGCCCGGTCTGCGCGATCTCGTCGATATCGTAGGCCAGCGCCAGGGTGACGACGTCGGCGGCCAGGCCGTCGATGACCGAGCGGCCCTGCTTGCCCGAACCACCATGGCTCTGCTGGAAGGTCACATCGCCGCCGCCCTGCGCCTTCCAATACTTGGCGAAGGCCTCGTTATAGGCCTGATAGAGCTCGCGCGTCGGGTCATAGGAGACGTTGAGGAAATCGGTGGCCGCGCGGGCGGCCCCCAGGCCCAGGCCGAGCACGCCGGTAGCGGCCGTGGTCCCGATTAGGAATGAACGTCGATCCATGTGAGGCATCCTTGCTTTTTTTCAGGTCAGGCCGAAAGGAGTACGGGCCGGTCGATTTCGGCCAGTACGTCGCGGGCGATCCGGCGGCGCAGCAGCCGGTGGAGACCGCGGCGCGCGCCGGCGCCGAGAACCAGCAGGTCGGCATCGATGTCGTCGCAGGCCGCGACCAGACGGCTGGCCACCTGATCGCGCGGGCTCAGCGGCCGCAGCACCGAGGCGTCGATGCCGTGCCGCTCGAGATAAGGGCGCAGATCGGGGGCATCGGCAGCGCTGCGCGTCTCCTCGACGGTGACCACGACGACCCGGGCCGCAACCTTCAGCAGCGGCAATGCGGCCGCCACCGCACGGGACGCCGAGGGCCCGCCATCCCAGGCAATGGCAATGCGGCGCGGACGGTCGGCGCCGGGGCTCGACTGCGGCACCACCAGCACCGGGCGACCGCTTTCCGCGGCAACCTGCTCCGGGCACATGTCGGTCGGATCGTCGGCAGGTATCCGCGCCATCACCAGCATGTCCGCTAGCCGGCCGAGCCGGGCGATCTGCGCGCCGGGTTGACCGACACCGTCCTGCCAGCGGGCGCGATCGGCCGGCAGCCCGGCATTGCGCGCCAGCGCGACCCAGCGGTCATAGGCCGCGCGGGCCCGGCTGGCGCGATCCTCACGGTCAGCCACGGCGACGTCGAGCAGGCGGTTGGCGATCGCGCCGAAACCGGAATCGCCGACCGCGACCAACTCCTGTTCGTAGCCGCGGCCGATGTGAACGAAATCGAGGGCGGCCGAGAACGAAGTGGCGAGGTCGCCGGCAACGCGGACGACGGCGTCGTCGCTGGCCTGGCCGGAGAGGGGAACGAGGATGGCGTGGACGCTCATATCACAGTGCCTCCGCTGTGCCGTGGTCGAGCATGCCGACCACTTATGGCACAAAAATACCAAACTTGTAGATTTGAACAAGCCGACAGATCACAGCTATTTTGTGATAATTGAAATTTCACACTGTTATGTGATAAAATCGGGTTCGACGGCGGTGATCCAGTCGAACAGGGCCTCGAACGACTGCTTGCCCACCGCCTCGCTGCCGAGCCGGGCATGGGTCGCCCGCGCCGTCGCATCGTCCAGCGGTTGCGGCCATGCGACGGCCTCGGCGGCCATCTGGGTCTCGATGGCATGATCGAAGGCCAGGAACCACCAGGCGGCGGCCTCGATGCCCTGCCCGACCGTCAGCAGACCGCGGGCGCGCAGGATCGCCGCCTTGCGATGGCCCAGCGCGCCGGCGATTCGCGCCTCCTCGCCCTCGTCGAACTCGGCGTGGACGATATGGTCGTCATAGAAGACGCAAGCTTCCGCCGTGATCGGATCGAGCCGCCGGCCCAGCGTCGACCAGGCGAGCCCGTGGGTGGTGGCAACCTGGATCACCGATGCCGCGTCGGGCCGGGCGCGATGAATGGCCGCGTGCAACGGCGGCGCCTTCTGCGGATCCACCAGCACCAGCTCGGAAACGCGCAGCAGCGCCGGATGCCGCCCCGGCGGCTTGATCCAGAGGTGATCGGGCCATTCCGGATCACGCACCGATATGACCCCGTCGACGAAACCGCGGCGGGCGAAGAGGCGCCAGGCGGCCGCCAGGGCCCGCTTGCGCCGCTGACGCTCCTCTTCATGGGCCGTGACGGCAACTGCCTGGACTGACTTGGACATAGCGATACTCCGGGACACTTGGCGAAATGAACGGGCGGCCCTGGCCTATTCGGCGGCTGACGCGACCGCCGCGGCGCGCTGCGCCACCAGGCGGCGGGTCAGCGGAATCAGCTCGCGGCCGTAATCGATGGCGTCATCGAGCGGATCGAAGCCGCGGATCAGGAACGTGGTGACGCCGAGGTCGTAATAGTCGAGCAGCGCGTCGGCGACCTGCTCGGGCGTGCCGACCAGCGCGGTCGAGTTGCCCTTCGCCCCGGTCAGCGCGGCGATGCCGGTCCATAGCCGCTTGTCCAGCCGCAGGCCCTTGGCCGCAGCGGCGAGCAGGCGTTGCGAACCGGTATTGGCGGGTTCGCCCGTGCGCTTGTACCCGGTCTTGTCCTGCAAGGCGCGTGCCCGCTCCAGGATCGCGTCGGCGCGGGCCCAGGCGGCTTCCTCGGTGTCGGCCAGGATCGGCCGCAGCGACAGGCTGAATCGCGGCCGCCGGCCGTGTTTCGCCGCTTCGGCCCGGACACGGCCGATGATCTCGCGCACCTGGTCATGGGTCTCGCCCCACAGCGCGTAGATGTCGGCGTGCTTTGCCGCCACGGCGATCGCCGCGTCCGACGCGCCGCCGAAATAGACCGGGACATGCGGCGCCTGGATCGCCTTGACGGCCGAGAAGCCGCGCTCGAAGCGATAATAGGTGCCGTGATGGTCGAATGGCTCGCTCGCCGTCCAGATGCGCCGCAGGATGCCGAGATATTCGTCGGTGCGGGCGTAGCGCTCGTCCTTGGTCAGGAAGTCCCCGTCCTGGCGCTGCTCGGCATCGTCGCCACCGGTGATGATGTGGACCGCGACCCGCCCGCCGGTCAGTTGGTCCAGCGTCGCGAACTGCCGGGCCGCGAGGGTCGGGGCGGTGAAACCCGGGCGGTGCGCGATCATCAGCCCCAGCCGCGGGGCGACCGACGCGGCGTGCCCCGCGATCAGGATGCTTTCCGGCGAGGTCGAGTGGAACGCGACCAGCGCGCGGTCGAAACCGGCTGCCTGGTGGGCGCGCGCGACCGCCTCGACATAACCGACATCGATGACCGGCCCGCGCGCCGGCCGGGTTTCGGAAAAGTCGCGCGTACCGATGAAGCCGATGAATTCGACGGACATGAAATCCTCCTTCGATCAGAGCCCGAGAGCCGCGCGGCCGGCGGCGGTCCAGGCCATGTCGTCCTGCGGGGTGTGGATGCGGGCGCAGAGCACGTCGCGGTAATGGCGTTCCAGCGGATTGTCGCGCGACAGACCGGGATTGCCGGCCAGCCGGACCGCCGCCTCGACGGCCGCGATCGCGTTGCCGGTCACGGTCGACTTGAGCAAGGCGGATTCGGCCACCGCGGGCGGCTCGGTCTCGTCGGTATCGCGCGCCGCGCTGCGGATCAGGCGGGCATTGGCGGCCAGCAGGCCATCGATCTCGCCCAGGGCCTGCTGGATCCGCGGCACGGTCGCCAGCGGGGCCCCCAGGTTTGCCGGTCGCCGCGCCTGCAGAAATCCGACCAGCCAGTCGCGCGCCGCCCTGGCGACACCATCGTAGAGGGCTGCGATCAGCAATGCGTTCCAGGCCTGATGCGACGGGTCGGGACCGCCCCATTCCCCCGGCGGCCGCAAGGCCGGCGCCTGATCGGACGGCACGAAGACGTCGTCGAAGACCATGTCGTGACTGCCGGTGGCGCGCATGCCCAGGTGATTCCAGGTCTCGACGACCGTGATGCCGGGCTGGCCGGTCCGTACCAGCACCGGCCCGACCAGCGGTTCGGCATCATCTGTGCGCGCCCAGACCACCGCCCAGGTCAGGATCGGGATGCCGGTCGCGTAGATCTTGTGGCCGGACAGGCGGAAGCCGCCGGGCACACGCCGCGCGGTCGTCGCCGGCAGACCGCCGCGGGCCGGCGTACCCAGCTCGGGCTCGACCCGCAGCGAATTGATCAACGCGCCGTCGGCCACGGCCTCGCGCCCCAGCCGCTCTGCCAATTCGACCGGCCAGGCGCGACCTTCCATCGTCGCGTGATGGATGTACTGCATCGCCAGCACCAGCGCCGTCGACGGCTCGGCGGCCGCGATCGCCCCGATCACCGCCGTCGCCTCGGCCAGCCGCCCGCCCCTGCCCCCGAACCGTTTGCCAACGGTCAGAGCGAGCAACCCGGCTTCGTGCAGCCGGGCGAAATTGGCGAAGGGAAACTCGCCGGTGGCATCGTGATGGCCGGCGGTCAGGCGCAGATCCGCCGCGACCGCGGCGACCGTCTCCGACAGCGGCAGCGGCTTGTTCATCGAATGCTCATGGCAAGGCGATAGCGTTCGGACATCGTCCGTCACCTCAGGCGATCGGGAATGGCGTCAAGGGCGCGTCAGCGCCGGTCGTTCAGGCGAAGGGCCGGCAGCAGCGACAGAATGGCGTCACGGACGATCTCCCCACGGTCAGCAACAAGCCCGCGAGAATTAATCTACTGGATAAATAGATTTCATCAAGCCGAAAAGTTTGATCGGTTAATCGCCGGAATTGCAGTGTATTATGCGGCCGGTGTGCGCCGCCTCGGCGATCGCTTCGACGACGACGAGGCTGCGCGCCGCGTCGGCGACAGTCACCAACGGCTCGGCCTCGCCGCGGACCACGTCGCGAAAATGCCGCATCTGCTGGATCAGCGGATCGACCGCCGGCGCCGGCAGCCGCGTGCGGGTCATCGGCGTGCCCCAATGGGGCGGGCCGTCATAGCGCCAGAGATCAAGGGTCGGCACCGCCAGCGCGCCGTCGCGGCCGGCTACGAGATAGCAGTCGCCGTCCTGGCGCGGGTAGAACGGGTTCTCGCCCGAGGTCAGCTCCCAGCTCCACGGTCCCGCCGCGACGTCCGAGACGCCCAGCGTGCCGAGCGCGCCGGAGGCGAAGCGCAGGGTGACCACGGCGGTATCCTCGACGGCGAAGCCGCGTGTCGCCGACGACGCCATCGCCTGTACCGCGACGATCTCGCCGCAGAGATAGCGCAGGTCGTCGACCACATGGATCAGGTTGATGAGGATCGGCCCGCCGCCCGGCTGGCGGCGCCAGGCGACGTCGAAATAATCGTCCGGCTTCAGCAGATGGCTCAGCGCGGTCACCGCGGTGACCGCGCCGACGCGGCCCTCGGCGATCGCCGCCCGCGCCGCCTTCAGGCTGGCCGAATGGCGCCGGTGATGTCCGACCAGCGTCGGCGTCGCGCCGGCCGCCCTGGCGATCCGCGCGGCAGCCTCGGCCGTGTCGGCCACGGGTTTCTCCACCAGCACCGGCAAACGCCGCGCAAGACAGGCGATGGCGCCTGCCGCATGCAGCCGGTTGGGCGTGGCGATCACCACCCCGTCGACACCCGCGTCGAGCAGCGGCGCGAGGTCGGCAAACCATGCGGCGCCAAGGCTGCTTGCGAACACCTCGGCTTCGGGCGCCGGATCGACGATGGCGGCAAGCGTCGCGCCCGGCAGGCCGGCGATGATCTCGGCATGCCGCCGTCCTATCAGCCCGGCCCCGACAACCGCGAGCTTCATGCCGCCGAACCGCCCAGGAACAGCTGGCCGATGCGCGGATCGGCCAGGATGGCATCGGCGCGATCGACGATCCGGGTCTGGCCCAGTTCCAGCACGATGCCGTAATCGGACATTTCCAGGGCCGATCGGGCATTCTGCTCGACCATCAGCACCGAAACGCCCCGGGCGCGCAACTCGGTCAGGATGCCGAAGGTCTCCTGCACCATCAGCGGCGACAGGCCGATCGATGGCTCGTCGATCAGGATCAGCGCCGGATCGAGCAGCAGGCCGCGCACGATCTCGAGCTGCTTCTGCTCGCCGCCCGACAGGGTCGAGGCCTGGGCGTCGGCCTTGCGGCGCAGCACCGGGAAGCGGTCGAGTGCCGCTTCGATCCGCCGGGCCAGGTCCTTGACGCCGGCACCGGCGGCGACGCCGCCGAGCTCGATGTTGTGGCGCACGCTGAGCTCGGGGAAAATGTTCCGGCCCTGCGGAATATAGCAGATGCCCGCCTCGAGCAGGCGGCGCGGGGATGCGTTGGTGATGTCGCGCCCGCCCAGCCGGATCGTGCCCTGGCGGGCCTTCAGCAGGCCGAAGACGGTCTTGAACACCGTCGACTTGCCGGCACCGTTGGGGCCGATGATCGTGGTGATGGCGCCACGGGGTACGTCGAATGTGGTGCCGTTCAGGATCGTCATCTCGCCGTAGCCGGCAACGACATCGCGCAGTTCCAGGATCGCATCAATGCCCAAGATAGGCCTCGATCACTTTCGGGTTGGCGCGGACCTCGTCGGGCGTGCCTTCGGCAAGCACGCGGCCTTCCGCCAGGACCAGCACACGGGTACACAGCGACATGACGAAGTCCATGTTGTGCTCGATGACGACGAAGGTCGCGCCCTGCTCGGCATTGATCGCCTGCAGCCGTTCCTTGAGGAGCGCCAGCATCGTCAGGTTGACGCCGCCGGCCGGCTCGTCGAGCAGGACCAGGCGCGGCCCGGCCATGAAGGCCATCGCAGCGTCGAGCAGCTTCTGCTGGCCGTAAGACAGCCCCCCGGCCTTCTCGCCGGCGAGGTGGCCCAGCTTGAAGAAGGCGATCATGCGTTCGGCCGCCTCGGTCAGCCCGGCGTCGCGCCGGCCGAACAGCCGGCGGGTCATGCTGCCCTGGTGCTCCTGCCCCGCCAGGATCAGGTTCTCGCGCACCGTCAACTGGGGAAAGACCTGCAACAGCTGGAAGGTGCGGCTCACCCCCAGGCGATTGAGGTCGCAGGGCCGCATGCCGGTGACGACGCGGCCATCGAGGCGGACCTCGCCCTGGCTCGGCTGCAACTGGCCCAGCACGCAATTGAACAGCGTCGACTTGCCGCAGCCGTTCGGCCCGATGATCCCAAGGATCTCGCCCTCGCGGACCTGGAACGACACGCCGTCGACCGCGGTGATGCCACCGAAGTGCTTGCCGAGGTTCTCGACCTCCAGAACCGTCTTCATGGCAGCGCCTCCGGCATCGCGGCCGACCGCGCGGCCGAGGCGGCACGGGCGCGGCGCCGGGCGAGGTAGCGATCGACGATGCCGAGAATGCCGGTCGGCGACCAGGCCAGCAGGATCATCACGAACAGGGCGTAGACGATGAGGTAGAGCCCTTCCGAGAAGCGCAGCCATTCGGGCAGCAGCACCGAGATCAGCGCGCCGAGCAGCGGTCCGAACAGAAAGCCCGAGCCGCCGACGATCACCATCATCAGCAGGTTGAGCGACAGGCCGAGCGTGAACGGCGTCGGATCGATGAATTCGACGAGCGGCGCGTAGAGCACGCCGGCGACGCCGCCGAGACTTGAGCCGATCGCAAAGGCCATCAGGGTGTAGCGCCGGGTATCGACGCCGAGCGACATCGCGCGCATCGGGTTCTCGCGCAGCGCCATGAAGGCGCGGCCCCAGGGCGAGCGGACCAGCCACCATGCCCCCGCGAAGACGATGCCCAGCGCGGCGAGGCAGAAATAGTAGAAGCGCAGCGGCGCCGCCAGCGGCCAGCCGAACAGCGTCGGCCGCGGCACGCCGGTGATGCCGTAGATGCCCTTGGTCAGCCATTCCTCGTTGCGGAACACCAGATAGGCAAGCGTCGAGAAGGCGAGCGTGACGAAGGCGAGATAGTGATGCTGGACGCGAAGCGCCGGATAGCCGAGCAGCCAGCCGATGACGAAGCACAGCGCCACGGCCACGACCAGTGCCGCGACCAGCGGCCATCCCTGGGTGGTGATGATCGCCGCCGCATAGGCGCCGATACCGACGAAGGCGCCCTGGGCCAGCGACACCTGGCCGGCATAGCCGAGCGTCAGGTTCAGCCCGATCGCCGCGATGCTCATGATCGCCCACATCGACAGGATGTAGAGGCCGTAGCGGTTGAGCAGCAGCGGCACAAGGACAAGCGCGGCGATCCCGGCGGCAAGCGCCAGGGCGGCAAGCATCGTCTTGGTGCGCCCGGTCATACCGTCCGCTCCTCGGCGCGGCCGACCAGCCCCTGCGGCCGCCACAGGATGACGGCGATCAGCAGGAACAGCGGGATGGCGCCGCGATATTGCGTCGAGACGTAGGTGGCCGCGAGGTTGTCGACCAGGCCGAGGACCACGCCGCCGACAATGGCGCCGCGCACCTGGTTGAAGCCGCCGACGATCGCGGCGATGAAGGCGGCAAGGCCCAGCGTCTCGCCCGAGGTGAACTTGGCCAGGTAGATCGGGGTGATCAGCAGCGAGGCCAGGGCCACCAGCGCCGCGTTGATCAGGAAGGTATAGAGGATCATCCGCTCGACCGGGATGCCGAGGATGCGGGCGACCGTCGGATTCTGGGCCGCGGCCTGCATCTGCCGGCCAGTCGAGCTGCGCGCCAGGAACTGCTGCAACACGACGACCGCGGCCACCGCCAGCACGAAGACGCCGATCGACTGGAGCGGGATCTGCGTGCCGAACAGCGCCAGGCTGCCTTCCGGCACGATCGAGGGGAAGGCCTGCGCCTCCGCCGAATAGAATTCCTTGACCGAATCCTTCAGGAAGATCGACAGCGCCATGGTGGCGATGGCCAGCGGCAGCACCCCATGCCGCAGCATCGGATCGACCAGCACCAGCTTGAAGGTGACGCCGAGCAGCACCAGCGCCGCGATCATGCCGACGACGACGGCCGCCCAGAACGGCAGACCGACGTTGAGGGCGGCCAGCACGAAGAACGCCGGCAGCATGACGAATTCGCCCTGGGCAAAATTGATCGTCTGGGACGTCTGCCAGAGCAGCGTGAAGCCGATCGCCACCAGCGCGTAGATCGCGCCGGTGGCCAGCCCCGAGACGACCAGGTTAAGCAGATTCAGCATGATTCGAAGCCCACTTGTCCGTCACCCCCGGCGGCGACCGCAAGACCCCGTCGTCGCCCCGGCATTCACCGGGGCGACGACCGCCGGTCAGTTCCCCATCTTGGGCAGGATTTCCTTGACGACCTGCTTGCCGCCGACGACCTCGGCCATGAAGCTTTGCCGGTCGATGTCGCCGTTGGCGTCGTAGGTGACTTCCATCAGGATGCCCGGCTCCTGCTCGGGCTTGATCGTCATGCCGTGCAGCGTCTTGGCGAAACCTTTCGGGTCGACCTTGCCCATCTTCTCGGTCACCGCCTTGATCACGTAGATCGAGAGGTAGCCCTTGATGCCGTTGTGGTCGGGCACGTAGTTGTACTTCTTGGCGAAGCGGTCGCGGAAAGCGGCCACCGCCGGCACCGGAGCATCGGTGGTCAGGCCGACATGGCCCTTGGCGCCGTTGGCGGCATCCCCGGCCAACTCGATCACTTTCTGGCCGATCAGCGTGGTCTCGCCGATCAGCGGCGCCTGGATGTTCTGGCGGCGGAATTCCTTCAGCGCCCGCGCGCTCTCCTCCTCGTTCAGGTAGATGAACACCGCATCCGGATTGGCGTTCTTGACCTTGACCGCGTCGGCGGCGAAGTCGGCCTGGCCGGCTTCGGTCGACAGGTCGGCGACGACCTTGACGTTACGCTTGGCCAGTTCCTTGGTGATCATGTCGCGGCCGCCCTTGCCGAAGTCGTTGTTGACCCAGACGACGGCGACGGACTTGGCCTTGACCTCCTCGGCGATGTAGCGGGCCACCTTGGGCATCGACGACTGCTGGCCGAACGAGGTGCGGAACAGATAGGGATTGCCGGCCTGGGTCAGTTCCGCCGCCTCGCCACCCATGATCTGCGCAATCTCGGCCTGCTGGGCCAGCGACGCCGTCACCTTGACCGAGCCGGAATAGCCCGGGCCGAGCAGCACATAGGGATTGCCGTCCAACGCCTTCTGCACCTGGGCGCGGGCGATGCCCGGGTTGGACTGCGAATCGGCATGCGTCACCTCGATCTTCTGGCCGAGGATGCCGCCCTTCTCGTTGATCTCGGCGACGGCGAGATCGATCCCGTTCTTCCAGTTGGTGCCCACGGTGGCGCCGGGACCGGAAAGTTCGGCGACATCGGCCAGCTTGATCTGGGCCATGGTCGGCGCGCTCATCCCCAGCGCCACGGCCATCGCGGTGGCGATCGTCAGTCGGTTCATTGGTTTTCCTCCCAAGACTATCCTAAAGGTCTACATCATTCCGGCGGTCCGTACAGCAGCGATCCCCTTACGAGAGTCCGCGCCGCGGCGCATGTCATTTCTTCGGCTTCGGCCCGCGGCGCGCGGGCCTCGGCGACAGATTTTCCTCCTGATACAGTTCCGCCCCCTTGGTGATATGGGCCGCGACGATCGCGGCCAACCGCTCGGCGTCCCGAGCCAACGCGGCGTCCAGCAGCGCCCGATGCTCGGCCCGCGACTGTTCGCGCGGAAAGTCGCGCACGCGGAAGGCCAGCATGCGGTAGCGCAGGCTCTGGTCGTACATCACCCCATGAAAGGTCATCAGCCAGCGCGAACCGCAGGCCGAGATCAGCGCGTTGTGGAACTGACGATTGTAGAGTTCGAGCTGGGTGCCCCAGTGCCCGGGATCCTGCTCGACCACCTCCTCGATCCGCGACAGCTTGTGATAGGCGGCGACCACGCGCGATTCCCATTCGAGGTCGGCATGTTCGACCGACAGGCGAACCGCCCGGCATTCCAGCAGCTTGCGCATCTCCGTGATGTCGCGCAGATCGGCCAGCGAGGCCGCGACCACCATGAAGCCGCGCTGCCCCTGATTGGCGACGAGGCCTTCCGAGACCAGGCGCGACAGCGTTTCGCGCAGCGTGTTAACCGAGACGTCGTAGCGGTCGCGCAGCGCCTCGAGCTTCAGCCGTTCACCGGGGCGCAAGGCCCCCGTCAGGATATCCGACCGCAGCCGCGCATGGGTCGCTTCGGCCAGCGTCGGCGCCGACAGGCCATCTTCACCCGGCTGCGAACGTTCCGTCATGCCGCTGCGGTTCCTCCCCGATTGCCGGAATTCTGCAGCCTTATCCCATATCAACGCAAGGACTTCGCAAAACCTAATTAATAGGATATTTTCACAAATAACCTATTATGGAGGAAACGATGCGGCGATCGATCGCGACGGTTTCGCTGAGCGGCACGCTGGAAGAAAAGCTGGAAGCGGCTGCCGTCGCGCGGTTCGATGCCGTGGAAATCTTCGAGAACGACCTGCTGTTCTTCGACGGCTCGCCGCGCGACGTCAGGCGGATGGCAGCGGATCTCGGCCTCGAAATCCCCCTGTATCAGCCGTTTCGCGATTTCGAGGGGGTGACCGACGACCAGTTGCGCCGCAACCTCGACCGCGCCGAACGCAAGTTCGACGTCATGCAGGAACTGGGGGCGCCGCTGGTACTGGTCTGCTCGAACGTCTCGCCGGCCACCATCGACGACGATGCCCGCGCCGCCGACCAGCTGGCGATGCTGGCCGAGCGCGCCGCCCGGCGCGGCCTGCGCGTCGGCTACGAGGCGCTGGCCTGGGGCGCCCGGGTCAACCGCTATGCCCATTCCTGGCGGCTGGTCGAACGCGCCGGCCATCCGCATCTCGGCATCATCCTCGACTCGTTCCACATCCTGGCTCGCGGCGACGACCCCGCCGCGATCCGCGACATCCCCGGCGACCGCATCTTCTTCGTCCAGATCGCCGACGCGCCGCTGATGAACCTGGACCTTCTGTCCTGGAGCCGACATTACCGCTGCCTGCCCGGCCAGGGCGATCTCGACCTCGCCGGCATGACCGCCGCGGTGGTCGAGGCGGGTTATACCGGGCCGCTGTCGCTTGAAATCTTCAACGACGAATTCCGCGCCTCGCCGACGCGCGCCACCGCGCAGGACGGCATGCGGGCTTTGGCCTTCCTGGAGGAACAGGTGCGGATCCGCCTCGGTGGCCGCCACCCCGGGCTGTTCGACCCGCCGCCGGCCCCGGCATTGTCGGGCCTTGCCTTCGTCGAGTTCGCGGTCGAGGGGGCCGACGAACGCAAGCTCGGCCAGTGGTTCGAGGCGCTCGGCTTCCGTCGCGCCGGCCGGCACCGCTCCAAGCAGGTGACGCTGTTTGCGCAAGGCGACATCAACCTGGTCCTGAACGCCGAGCCCGGCTCGTTCGCCCAGTCCTACTATCGCGTCCACGGCCCGGCGATCTGCGCGCTGGGCCTTGCGACCACTGACGAGCGCGCGGCGCTGGCCCGCGCCACCGCGTTCGGCGCCACCCGCTTCGAGGGACGGATCGGACCCAACGAACGGGCGATTCCAGCCGTGCGCTCGCTCGACGGCAGCCTGCTCTATTTCGTCGGCGCGACCGCTGGCGGCTCGGCGCTCGACCAGGATTTCCTGCGCGACGACAATGACGAATCAGGCGCGTCCCGCCCCACCCTCGGCCTTGATCGCATCGACCATCTCGCCCAGGCGCTGCCGGCCGGCCAGCTCGACTCCTGGGTCCTGTTCTATCGCGCGGTGCTGGGGCTGACGCCCGAGGCACGCTGGGAACTGGCCGACCCCTACGGCATCGTGCACAGCCGGGTGGTCCGAGCACCGGACGGCAGCCTGCGCATCCCGCTCAATATTTCCGACAAGCGGAACACGGCGACCGCTCGCTCGGTTTCGACCTTCGCCGGCGCCGGCGTCCACCATATCGCCTTCTCGACGCCCGACATCTTCGCCGCGGCCGCAGCCCTGCGCGCCGGCAGCCTGCCGCTGCTCGACATTCCCGCCAACTACTATGACGACCTCATCGCCCGCTATGCGCTGGACGGCGACCTCGTCGCGCGCATGGCCCGCCTCGGCATCCTCTACGACCGCCAGGGCGACGGCGAATTCTTCCACCTCTACACCCAGCCGTTCGAGGATCGCTTCTTCTTCGAGCTGGTGCAGCGGGTCGGCGGCTACGACCAGTACGGCGCGGTCAACGCGCCCGCGCGCATGGCCGCGTTGGCCCGGCTGCGGGCGCGCCAGCGGCCGCCCGCCGACCTCATGTGAGGCTGGCGCGCAGCGCCTCGTAGACCGGCGGCAGGTTGGTCTGGGCAACGTTGAAGCGCAGAAAGGACGCGGCGCCACGCGACACGCTGAAGACGTTGCCGGGCGCCAGCACCACGCCGCGCTCCAGCGCGCGCTGCGAGACCACCGCCGAATCCAGCCCGTCGGGCAGGCGCATCCACAGGAACATGCCGCCGCGCGGTTCGATCCACGGCTCCAGCCCCATCGCCTTCAGCCGGCGCCCGACCACCCCCATCGTCTGGCCCAGCCGGGCACGAAGCCCTTCGACGTGGCGGCGATAGCTGCCGTCGGTCAGCAGCCGGTGGACCAGTTGCGCCGACAGATCGCCGTTGCCGAAGGTGGTCGCGAGCTTCAGGTCGGTCAGGCCTTCGATCCAGTCGGGTCGGGCCGCGATAAAGCCGCAGCGCACCGCCGCCGACAGGGTCTTCGAAAAACTGCCGATATGCAGAACGCGATCCAGGCCGTCGAAGGCGGCCAGACGCGGCCCCGGCTCCAGCTCGAAATCCGCGAAGATGTCGTCCTCGACGATGATGAGGTCGTGGGCCTCGGCCAGTTTCAGCAGCCGATGGGCCGTGGCCGGGGCCAGGCTCGCGCCAGTCGGGTTATGCAGCGCCGCGTTGGTCAAATAGAGGCGCGGACGATGGGTCGCCGCCGCCTGGGCGAAGGCGGCGAGATCGGGACCCGATGGTGTGTAGGGCACCCCGATCGCCTCGACGCGATGGGCGCGCAGCACCGCCTGGAAGTTGAAGTAGCCGGGATCGTCGACCAGCACCTTGTCGCCGGGTTCGAGCAGGAAGCGGCAGATCAGGTCGATCGCCTGGCTGCCGCTGTCGGTCAGCAGGACCTGGTCGGCCGGTGCCTCGATGCCACGTTCGGCCAGCCGGCGGGCCAGTTGCAGGCGCAGCGCCGCGAAGCCCCGGGGATGGCCGTAGCCGACCAGGCCGGCCGCCTCGTCCCGCGCCAGGCTGCGCAACGCCTTGCGAATGCCGTCGACCGGCAACCAGCTTTCCGGCAGCCAGCCACAGCCGGGCACCAGCGTCGTCGGCCCGACGTCGAGCGACTGGCGCATGATCCACAGCGGATCGATCGCCCGGTCGAGACGCGGCCCGACCTCGGCCAGGGTCAGGGCCCGTCCACCGCCGGCCACATAGAACCCGGATCCTGGCCGCGACAGGATCGCGCCCTCGGCGACCAGCCGGTCGAACGCCTCGACGATGGTCGACTTGGAGACGCCGAAGCTTTCCGCCGCCCGGCGGATCGAGGGCAGGCGCGCACCCGGCCCCAGCTCGCGCGTCGCGATGCGCCGGCGCAGGGCCTCCATCACGCGGGAAACGAGGGTCGGGCCCCCCACAGGCGGCAGGTCGATGTCGAGCATGTGTACCGGAGACAGTAGCAGTACAGTCCATCCGGATCATACCCGAACCGACCCTGGCCGCACCAGCCTCGACCTTGCGAGATTGCGCCGGTCGATGGAGGTAGCCCGATGGATCGCAGCACGCTCGGCTGGCTGAACGGCTTTCTTGGTGTCCTGATCTTTTCCGGCTCGCTGCCGGCGACCCGACTGGCGGTGATCGATTTCGATCCGTTGTTCCTGACCGTCGCGCGCGCCGCCATCGCCGGACTGCTCGGCCTCGGCCTGCTGCTGACCACGCGCCAGCGTGTGCCCGGCCGGGCCGATCTCGTCGCCCTGGCAGTGACGGCACTGGGCGTCGTCGTCGGGTTTCCGCTGCTGACTGCCCTGGCGCTGCAGCATGTCACGTCGGCCCATGCCACGATCTTCATCGGCCTGTTGCCGCTCGCGACGGCGATCTTCGCAGTACTGCGCGGCGCCGAGCGGCCGCAGCCGGCGTTCTGGATCTTCGCCTGCATCGGCGCGGCCATCGTGGGCGGCTTCGCGCTGGCCCAGGGTGCCGGCGGCTCGCTGACCGGCGACGGGCTGATGATCGCCGCGGTCGCGATCTGCGGGCTGGGCTATGCCGAGGGTGCCCGGCTGTCCCGCCGGCTGGGCGGCTGGCAGGTCATTTCCTGGGCGCTGGTCCTGTGCCTGCCGCTGTCGCTGCCGCTCGGCCTTGCCTTCGCGCCGCCGAGTTTCGCCGGCATCGGCCTCCAGGCATGGGCCGGCCTGGCCTATGTCTCGCTGTTCTCGATGCTGATCGGTTTCGTCTTCTGGTATGCGGGGTTGGCCCAGGGCGGCATCGCCGCGGTCGGCCAGCTGCAACTGCTGCAGCCGTTCTTCGCGCTGGCCCTGGCCGCGGCCGTGGTGCACGAGCCGGTCGGCTGGACCCTGGTGGCGATGGCGGCCGGCGTCGCCCTCTGCGTCGCCGGCGCCAAGAAATATGCCTAGCTAGGCCAGGTCCTCGCGGTGGATGGCCGTCCGGGCGATGCCGTCGGCGCCGATCACCCCGCGATACATGCCGGTCGAGTTGAACGGCAGCGCCACGCTTCCGTCGGCCGCGACGGCAACGAGGCCGCCGGACCCGCCAGCCGGCAGCAGTTCGGCCATCACCACATGCTCGGCCGCGACGGCGAGGGGTTCACCGCGATGGCGCATCCGCGCCGCGATCTCGGCAGCCGCGTTCCAGCGGATGAAGATCTCGCCATGGCCGGTGCAGGATACGGCGCAGGTCGCATCGTCGGCGAAGGTGCCGGCACCGATCAGCGGGCTGTCGCCGACGCGGCCCGGCGCCTTGGCGGTCATCCCGCCGGTCGAGGTCGCGGCGGCGAGGTGGCCGGCCCGGTCGCGTGCGACGGCGCCTACCGTGCCGTGCTTGCGCGCCGGATCGCCATCGTCAGCGCCCGAGGCGCGCTGCTTCAGCGTTTCCTGCAATGCCTGCCAGCGCGCCTCGGTGAAGAAGTAGTCGCGGTCGGCGAACTCGAGCCCGGCCTGGCGGGCGATCGCCAGCGCCCCATCGCCCAGCAGCAGCACATGCTCGCTCAGCTCCATCACCGCCCGGGCGGCACGGATCGGGTTCTTCGGCCCGAAGATGCCGGCCACGGCCCCGGCGCGGCGATCGCGGCCGTCCATGATGGCGGCATCCATCTCCTGCCGGCCGGCCGAGGTGTAGACCGCGCCGCGTCCGGCGTTGAACAAGGGTTCGTCCTCCAGCGCGCAGACCGCCGCCGTCACCGCGTCGAGCGCGGCACCGCCGTCGGCCAGCACCGCATGGCCGGCCGTCAGGGCACGGGCGAGCCCGGCGCGGTAGGCGGCGCGGCGCTCGGGCGTCAGCGCCGCGGGATCGATGGTGCCGGCGCCGCCATGGACGGCAAGGGTGAATTTGTCGCTCATGTCGCGACCTCCAGACAATCGACAAGACAGGGGCGGATATGGCCGTCGCGGCCGACGACCGGGGTTGCGGCGACCAGCGCGTCGAGCACGGCTTCCTGCGTCGCCTCGGCCATCGCCTCGAACAGGAGGTCGATGCGTCGCTCGTTCAGCGCGGCCATCGGCACGATGTCGCGGCGCTCGTCGTGGTCGACGCGGTTGGCGGTGGTGAAGCCGATGGCGATGTCGCCGCTGCCGTGCCCCCAGAAGGCGCCGAGACGGGCGAGGCCGACACCGGCGCGCCGCAGCACGCGGGAAAGCTGGCGATGATCGAGCGGCGCATCGGTCGCCGCGACGACGATGACCGAGCCGCGTTCGGCCTCGGCCGCCGAAGGCGGCGCCAGCCGCCGGCCGTCCGGCAGAGTGAGGTCGCCGGCCCGGCCGAAATTGGCAAGCACCAACACCCCGAGATGGCAGGCCGCGCCGTCGAGCTTCAGCCGGCGCGACGCCGAGCCGATGCCGCCCTTGAAGCCGAAGGCGCTCATCCCCCGGCCCGCACCGATCGCGCCCACGGCAAAGTCCGGGCTTGCCGCCTCCAACGCGGCGACGGCATCGGCCTCGGTCAGGGCCAGCGCCTGGATATCGTTCAGATGCCCGTCATTGCATTCCAGGACGACCGGATTGACCGTTGCGGTGGCGCGGCCGATATCCGGATTGGCGGCGATCGCCCGGCGGATCAGCGCGGTGGCGCAGGTCGCGACCGACAGCGTGTTGGTCAACAGGATCGGCGTTTCCAGCGTCCCGAGTTCGTCGATCTGCAGCAGACCGACGCTCTTCCCGAAACCGTTGATTACCGCCGCGGCCGCGACCGGCTTGTCGCGATAGAGATTGCCGCCATGCGGCAGGATGGCCGTCACACCGGTCTGGATCGCGCCGGCAGCGCGGGTCAGATGGCCGACGGCCACCCCCGGCACGTCGGTGATCCGGTTGCCGGGGCCGGGTTTCAGCCGGCCGCAGGCCAGGCCTGCCTGGCGGGCCCGGATCACAGCCCGGCTTCCGCCTTCACGAAGGCCGCGATCTCGGCATGGGTCGCGATCCAGACATCGGGCAGGTTCGCGGCGAGGTCGAGCAGCGCCTCCAGGATCCAGATGCGGCTGCGATAGCCGATGACATGCGGGTGCATGGTCAGCAGGAACAGGCCACCTTCCTCGTAGGCCGCCTCGAATTCGCGCCGGAAGATGTCGAAGACGGCTTCGGGCGGGGTGTAGGGGCGCAGCGCGGCGAAGCGGTTCATGTTGAAATAGACCGCATCGTCGCGGATCCATTCGACCGGCAGCTCGACGATGCCGGTAGGCGTGCCCGCCTCGACCAGCTCGTAGGGATCGTCGTCGGCCATCAGCGAGGAATCGTAGAGCAGGCCCAGCTCGCGCTCGATCCGCAGCGTCGACGGGCTGAAATCCCATGACGGGGTGCGCAGCCCGACCGGGCGCTGGCCCGAGACCTGTTCCAGCGTGTCGGCCGCACGGAACATCAGGTCGCGCTCGATCTCGTAAGGCAGCTGGCTGTTCAGCTCGTGGATCCAGCCATGGATGCCGATCTCGTGCCCTTCGGCAACCAGCCGCCGCTGTTCGTCGGGGTAGAGCAGCGCGGAAACGGCGGGCACGTAGAAGCTGGCCTTGGCACCGTAGCGGTCGAGCGCCTTGAGGATGCGGGGAATGCCCTGGCGTGGCCCGTACTGCCCCCAGGACATGCGGCCGATCGACTTGCCGCCGTCGCGCAGTTCGTTGGTTTCATGGTCGCTGTCGAACGACAGGGCCATGGCGCAGCGGGCGCCGTTCTTCCACTGCGCCGGCTTCAGGTTGCGGCCGGCCCGGACCTGATCGACGGCCGCGCGCCAGCGCGCCTCGGGCCATTCATGCGGGGGCAGATCAGCGTTCATGTCACAGTCCTCTCAGCTGCGGCCGCCATCGACGGAAAGTACCTGGCCCGAAATCCACGACGACTCGTCGGCGGCCAGGAAAAGCACGGCATGGGCGATATCGTCGGGGGTGCCGAGCCGCCGGGTATGGATCGATTCCACCAGCCGTGCCTGACCCTCGGGGCCATAACCCTGCCACTGGCGTTCGGTCGCCGGGTTCGACAGGACGAAACCGGGGGCGACCGAATTCACCGTGATGCCGTGGGGCCCGAGTTCCCAGGCCAGTTGCCGGGTCAGCCCGACCAGGGCGTGCTTGGACGCGGCATAGGCCTGGATCCCGGTCAGGCTGGGGCGCAGCCCCGCCCCGGACGAGATGGTGACGATGCGGCCGCGGCCTTGCGCCTTCATGCCGGGGGCCACGGCCTGGGCGCACCAGAAGGCGCTGTCGGCGTTGGCCTGGAACAGCTGGTGCCATGCCGACTCGTCGATGTCCTCGATCGGCCGGGGCTGCTGCCCGCGCACGCCGCCCGCCGCGGTCACGAGAATATCGACGGGGCCGATCGCGGCGATTGCCGCCTGCACCGCCGCGCGGTCGGCCAGGTCCAGCGCCGCCGTGTCCGCCGCCCCCGCGGCCTCGCGCAGCCCCTCGGCATCGCGATCCAGGGCATGGACGCGGGCCCCGGCGGCGGCGAAGCGGGCGACGATCGCCCGGCCGATGCCCTGGGCCGCCCCGGTGACGATTACGCGGCGGTCGGTGAAATCGTGCTGCATGCGTCCAACAGAAGGTCGAGGGTTTCCCAGGATTGCGGCCGGCGCCCGTCCTCGATGTCGTGGATCAGGGCGACCAGCCGGTCGATGACCGGCGTCGGGATGCCGACGGCCGCGCCCAGCGTCGAGATCGGCGCAATCTGGGCATCGACCTCGGTCTTGCGCTTGCGCACCGCCAGGTCGCGCCAGATGCCGGAATGGGTCTTGGCGGTATGGCGGTTGTGCTCGGCCATGTCGGCGACCGAGCGGCGCGACGCGGCCTCGGGCGCGCCGGGCATGAAGGCCTGGGGATCGAAGCCGTTGAACCCCAGCGGGCGCATGCCGCGCGCCGCCGCCACCGCCATCACCTCGCGCCCCAACCGGTCGAACACCGGGAAATGGCGGGCGCTTTCCAGGTTCTCGGTCATCGACCCGTTGGTCAGCGCGGTGGCGAACAGGATCGCGCCATAGCCGAGCTTGCCCCAGAGATAGCCCCAGATGTTGTCGGTCAGCACCGCCTTCGGCTCGAAGATCGACAGCAGGCGATGCATCTCGGCCACCCGCGGCGTCGTGCGGCCGTCGAGTTCGCCGACGGCGACCGCCGCGCGATTGCCGAACAGGATGCGCCCCGGGGCCAGCCAGTCGGCGCCGAAATTGACGAAGCAGCCGATCGTGCGCTCCGGCCCGATCATCTCGCCGATGGTGATTTCGTTCAGGCCGTTCTGGGCCGACAGCACGAACCCGCCGGGCGCCAGATGCGGCATCAGGCTGCGCATCGCGCCTTCGGTATGATGGGCCTTGACCGCCAGGATGACCCGGTCGTAGAGCCCCTCGACCTGGTCGGGCGTCATCGCGCGGACGGCCTGGGTGAAGGCCTCGACCGGGCCTTCGATGGCAATGCCACCCTCGTTCATCGCCGCCACATGCTCGGCCACGATATCGACCAGCAGCACATCCTCGCCGGCCCGGGCGAAATAGGCGCCCAGCGTGGCGCCGATCGCCCCGGCACCCCAGATCAGGATCGGCCGGTCGCTCATTCCCACTCTCCCGCGATCAGCTCGCGCGTTTCCTCGACGGCGACCTGCCACAACGCCAGCATCTCGTCGTCGGGACGTTCGTACAGGCCGCCGTAATTGCCGTCGCCGACCAGTTCGCGCACGCCTTCCGGCCCGCGGTCCTTGATCTTGTCGAACGGCACGTAGGGCTTGCGCTGGGTCGGCTGCACCACGCCGGGCAGGCGGGTCCAGGGGAAGTTCTCCATCCACGAGGCGTGGCTGGCGACCGGGTCGATCGACTTGACCTTTTCCCAGGTCCGCGGGGCATTCCACCAGTTGTGGAAACGCACGCGGGTGCCGGGATGGTCGGTCATCCATTCCATCGTCACCGGCTGGACCGGGCTGTTGCCGCCATGGCCGTTGACGATCAGCACCCGGCGGAAACCGGTGCGATGGAGGCTGTCCAGCAGATCGCGCACCACCGCCATGTAGGTCGCGGCGCGCAGCGACAGCGTGCCGGGAAAGGCCATGTAGTAGGGCGTGATGCCGTAGGCCAGCGCCGGGAAGACCGGCACGCCCAGCGGCTCGGCCGCGTCGGCCGCGACCTTCTCCGACAGGATCGAATCGACCGACAGGCTCAGATGCGCATGCTGCTCGGTCGAGCCGAGCGGCAGGACGGCACGGTCGTCGTGTTTCAGGTAGTCTTCGACCATCGACCAGTTGGCAGCCGAAATTCTCAAGGTTTTTCCTCCTGGACAGGCAAGGTGGCCCGCACGCGCTCGACCGCCGGCAGCAGTTCGGCGCGGATGGCGTTGGGATCGGGAACATGGCGATATTCGAGGGCCTGGCGACCGGGCGGCAGGCGGGCCAGCAGCGATTCGGCGCCGGTCGCATAGACCAGCACGTCGCAGCGGGCCAGCAGGTCGTCGAGATCGGGATCGTTGTACATGCCGACCTCGACATCGGCGACATGCGGGGTGAAGCGCAGCACGCCCGGTTTCATCAGCGCCAGGAATTCGGGAAACATCGAGACGATGGCAAGCTTGGCACCCGGATCGATCGCCGCCAGCCGCCCCCGCGTCTCCTCCGACGGGATGAAGCTGATGCCGATGACCGGCATGCCCGGCGGAAACAGCGCCTCGACCTCGGCCCGGCGATTGGCCAGCGTGACGACGAGATCGGCACGGGGCGGATAATCGCCGGCCTGCAGCGCGGCGATGGTCGTCGCCATGATGCGGTCCTGCGGGCCGAGCTGGGCGGCAATGCAGTCGGCATAGACCTGCGTCGCATCCGGAAACAGCCCGACCATCACCAGCGCCAGCGGCCGGACGGCCCCGCCCCGCCCGCGCGCCAGCCGCGCATTGAGCTGCGCGGCGACGTCGTTGGGCGCCAGGCCGAGCGCCTCGGCCTCGGCGAGCAGTGCGTCGATCTTGCGCTGGATGCGGCGCAGCGCCAGCATGCGGCCGCGATCCTGGCCGCCGCGATCGGCAATGTAGGTGCCCGCGCCCTGCCGGCCTTCCAGCAAGCCGCAGTCGCGCAATTCGGCATAGACCGAGGCGACGGTCATCGGGGCAATGCCCATGCGCTGCGCCAGCGCGCGGACCGACGGCAGGCGCTGGCCGACCGGCAGTTCGCCCAGCGCGATGCCGTATTCGAGCAGGCCGCGCAGCTGCACCCCGACCGGCACCGGCAGGTCGCGGTCCAGCCGCCCGACCAGCCCATCGATCATCGGTTCGGCCACGCCCCCGGTCGTCACGTCGACTGTTCCATCGAATTGATACATTGACACCGGAACGCGTGTGTTTCTGACTTCATTCTTGTTGACGCTCCCGGAAATTGTAGCCTACCGTCATAAGCGACAAGAACAGCTTGCCTGTAAAACCACACCGGCAGCAAGGGGGATCATGATGAAACTGGGATACTTCAAGACCGGCGTCGCGGCTGCGGCGCTTGTGATCGGGACCGCCTTCGCCACCGGCGCACTGGCACAGAACCTGACGATCGGCGTACGCGCCGGCCCCGATTCGATCGACCCGCACTGGTCGACGCTGGGCAGCCAGGCCGAAGCGCTGCGCCATATCTTCGACACGCTGGTCGGCGTCGACGAAAACCTGCAGCTGCAGCCGGCGCTGGCCGTCTCCTGGAAGCCGATCGACGACACCACCTGGGAATTCAAGCTGCGCGAGGGGGTCAAGTTCCACGACGGCTCGGAACTGACCGCGGAGGACGTCAAGTTCTCGATCGAGCGTATCCCCGCCGTCACCGGCCCGATGTCGATGACGATCTATACCAAGCGGGTCAAGGAAGCGATCGTCGTCGACAAGTACACGCTGCAGGTCAAGACCAACGGCACCGCCGCGACGCTGCCCAACGACTTCATCCGCCTGTTCGTCGTGCCCAAGAAGATCGGGATGGAGGCGCGCAACGACCAGTTCAATTCGGGTGCGGCCGCGATCGGCACCGGCCCGTTCAAGTTCGTCTCGTGGGAACCGAAGGGCGACCTCGTCGTCGAGCGCTTCGACGGCTACTGGGGCCAGAGACCGGCCTGGGCCAAGGTCGTGCGCAAGGAAATCCCCAACGACGCCGCGCGCATCGCCGCGCTGAAGTCGGGCCAGGTCGACCTGGTCAACTACGTGCCGGCCACCGACTACGCCTCGATGCAGAAGGACAAGTCGGTCGACACCTTCATCGCCGATTCCGTCTACATCCTGAACATCACCCCGAACGTCAAGGAAACCCTGCCGAAAAAGGCCAAGGTCGACGGCAAGGAAATCGACCAGAACCCGATGCGCGACCTGAAGGTGCGCGAGGCGATGGACCTCGCCATCGATCGCAAGACCCTGGTGCGCGTGGTGCTGGAAGGCCTGGGCAAGCCGGCCAACCAGTTGATGCCGGTGACGTTCTTCGGTGCCTCGAAGGCGTTGCCCGAGCGTGAGTACAACCTGAACAAGGCCAAGCAGATGCTGGCCGAGGCGGGCTACCCGAAGGGCTTCGAGCTCGACTTCGCCTGCACCAACAACCGCCTGCCCGGCGATGCCGCGGTCTGCGAGGCGGTGGCACAGATGTGGTCGCGCGCCGGGTTGAAGATCAACGCCCAGGCCCTGAACGGCACGGTCTTCTTCCCCGCCCAGCAGAAGGGCGAGTTCAGCCTGTGGATGTCGGGCTGGGGCACGCTGACCGGCGAGGCGTCCTACACCTACGGCTCGCTGGTTCATACGCCCGATGCCGAACTGGGCCTCGGCGCCTTCAACAAGTCCGGCTATTCGAACCCCGAGTTCGACAAGCTGTTCCAGGAAGGCCAGAAGACGCTGGACGATCCGAAGCGCCGCGCCCTGTTCGAGAAGACCACGGAAATCTCGATGAACGACCGGGCGCTGATCCCGACGGTCATCCTGCAGACCGTGTGGGCCTCGAAGAAGGACAGCGTGACCTTCGTACCCCGCGTCGACCAGGAAACACTGGCCCACCTGATCACGCCGAAGAAGTAACCTCGACCTGATTTATCCGTAGCGTGCTCGGCTTTCTCTTTCAGCGTGTCCTGCAGGCGGCCGCCGTCATCGTCGTGATGTCGGTGGTCGTCTTCATCGGCGTCTATGCCATCGGCAACCCGATCGATGTGATGATCGATCCGGCCGCCGACCAGAAGCTGCGCGCGGCGCTGATCGCGCGCTACGGCCTCGATCAGCCGCTGGTGGTGCAGTATTTCTACTTCGCCAAGAACGTCCTGTCCGGCGACCTCGGCGAAAGCATGGTCTATCGCCTGCCGGTCATGCAGCTGATCCTGTCGCGCTTTCCGGCGACGCTGGAACTGGCGCTGTCGGCGATGGTCATCGCGACCGTCGTCGGCATCCCGCTGGGCATCTGGGCCGGCTACCGCCCGGACGCGATGTCGTCGAAAGTGATCATGGGGCTGTCCGTGCTGGGCTTCTCGGTGCCGACTTTCTGGGTCGGGCTGCTGCTGATCCTGGCCTTCGCGGTCGAGATCGGCATCCTGCCTTCGGGCGGGCGCGGCACGGTCGGCACCCTTTTCGGCATACCGACGTCGCTTGCCACCTGGGACGGCATCCAGCATCTGATCCTGCCGGCGCTGAACCTGTCGCTGTTCAAGATGGGACTGTTGATCCGTCTGACGCGCGCCGGCATGCAGGAGGCGATGAGCGCCGATTATGTCCGCTTCGCCCGCGCGCAGGGCCTGGGCGACGGCGAGGTGATCTTCCGTCACGTACTGAAGAACATCGCCATTCCGATCGTCACCGTGTTCGGCCTCGAATTCGGCTCGACGCTGGCCTTCGCCGTCGTCACCGAGACGATCTTCAACTGGCCCGGCATGGGCAAGCTGATCATCGACAGCATCATCACCCTCGACCGCCCGGTGATGGTCGCCTATCTGATCCTCGTCGTCTTCCTGTTCGTCGTCATCAACCTGGTCGTCGACCTCGCCTACGGCCAGCTCGATCCCCGCATCCGTACCCGGGGGGCATCGTGACCGGCGAGGGCCGCTTGGCCCGTTTCGCCGCCTTCTGGGACGACTATCGCCAATCCTGGATCGCGGTCGCCGCGCTCGCCGTCGTCGTGCTCACCCTCGGACTCGCCTTCGCCGCCCCGCTGGTGGCACCGCAGAACCCCTACGACCTCCAGGCCCTCGATCTCGGCGATGCGCGGCTGCCGCCCGGCGAGACCGGCTCGGCGGGTTATGTCCACTGGCTCGGCACCGACAGCGCCGGCCGCGACCTCTTTTCGGCGATCCTCTACGGCTTGCGCATTTCGTTCCTGATCGGCGTGCTCGCCGGCGCGTTCGCGCTGGTGATCGGCGCCACGATCGGCCTGGTCGCCGCCTATTACGGCGGCCGGATCGAGGCGTTGATCATGCGCATCGTCGACCTGCAGCTGTCGCTGCCCGCCATCCTGCTGGCGCTGGTCCTGGTCGCGCTGCTCGGCCAGGGGCTGGGCCAACTCGTCGCCGCGCTGGTCGCGGCGCAATACGCCTATTTCGCCCGCACCACCCATGGCGCGGCCTCCGCCGAACGGCGCAAGGACTATATCGAGGCGGCGCTGTCGACGCCGCTGCCCGCCGGTCGCGTCCTGTTCCGCCATCTGCTGCCGAACGCCCTGCCGCCGCTGATCGTCGTCGCGACGGTGCAGGTCGCCAATGCGATCGCGCTGGAGGCGACGCTGTCCTTCCTCGGCCTGGGCCTGCCGGTGACGACGCCGTCGCTCGGCTCGCTGATCTCGAACGGCTTCCAGTATCTGCTGTCCGGGCGCTACTGGATCTCGATCTATCCCGGGATCGCGCTGATGATCGTCGTGGTCGCGATCAACCTGGTCGGCGATCAGGTGCGCCACGTGCTGAACCCGAGGCGCAGCCGATGAGCGCGCTGGTCGTCGAAAATCTGCAGACCGAGTTCGTCACCCGCGCCGGCACGTTGCGCGCGGTCGACGGCGTCTCGTTTTCGGTCGAAAAGGGCCGCATCCTCGGCCTCGTCGGGGAAAGCGGATCGGGCAAGTCGGTCACCGGCTATTCCATCCTCGGGCTGATCGAGCCGCCGGGGCGCATCGCCGGCGGCCGGGTGCTGCTCGACGGCGTCGACCTGATCGCGCTGAAGCCCGGCGAACTGCGCCGCATGCGCGGCGCGCGCGTCGCCATGGTGTTCCAGGATCCGATGATGACCCTGAACCCGGTGCTGACCGTCGGCAGCCAGATGGCGATGGCGGTGCGCGCCCACGACAAGGTTTCGCAGCGTGCCGCCCTGGCCCGTGCCCGCGACGCGCTGGCAGTGGTCGGCATCCCCTCGCCGGCGGAACGGCTGGAAGCCTATCCGCACCAGCTGTCGGGCGGCATGCGCCAGCGCGTGGCGATCGCGACCGCGCTGTTGCACCGGCCGGCGGTGATCATCGCCGATGAGCCGACCACGGCGCTCGACGTCTCGATCCAGGGCCAGATCCTGGCCGAGGTCCGCCGGCTGGCCGATGAAACCGGCACCGCCTTCGTCTGGATCACCCATGACCTCGCGGTGATCTCCAGCCTGGCCGACGATCTCTGCGTGATGTACGCAGGCCGGGTGGTCGAGCGCGGCCCCGCCGCGGCGGTGATTGCCGAGCCGGCCCATCCCTACACCGCCGGCCTGCTGGCCTCGGTGCCGAGCCTGCATGAACCCGGCACGCCATTGCCGCAGATTCCCGGCTCGGCTCCGTCGCTGGGGCGTCTGCCGGCCGGCTGCCGCTTTCGCGACCGTTGCACGCGCGCCGACGCCGCCTGCACCGCCGATCCCCCGGCCGTCGCAGCCGGGTTCGACCGCGAAGTGCTGTGCCATCACCCGCTGGTGCGCGCATGACGACGCCGCTGCTCGACCTCCGCCACGTCACCAAACGCTTCGTCCACCAGCCCAATATCGGTGATCGCCTGGCCGCGCTGTTCGGCGCCGGCAGAAAGCCGGCTGTCGTCCAGGCCGTGACCGACGTCTCGCTGTCGGTCGACCGGGGCGAGGTGGTCGGCCTCGTCGGCGAAAGCGGCTGCGGCAAGTCGACACTCGGGCGCATCGTGGCCGGCATTCATCTGCCGACGGCCGGCGACGTCCGCTTCGACGGTACGGCGGTGGCAAAGCCCGCGGGCCGGCGGGTCGCCAAGCTGACGACCCGCGTGCAGATGATCCACCAGGACCCCTTCGCCAGCCTCAATCCGCGCCAGCGCGTGGGCGACATCATCGCCGAAGGCCCGGTCGTGCATGGCCTGACCCGCAAGCCCGGCACGATGGTGGCCGACCTGCTCGCCCGCGTGGGCCTCGATCCGACCTACGCCCGGCGCTTTCCCCATCAGTTTTCCGGCGGCCAGCGCCAGCGCATCGCCATCGCCCGCGCCCTGGCGATGCAGCCCGACCTGCTGGTGCTGGACGAACCGGTCGCCTCGCTCGACGTCTCGATCCAGGCGCAGGTGTTGAACCTGTTCATGGCCTTGCGCCACGACTTCCACCTGACCGCGATCTTCATCAGCCACGATCTCGGCGTCGTCCGCCATGTCGCGGATCGCGTCGCGATCATGTATCTCGGCCGCATCGTCGAGACGGCCCCGACCGCCCGGCTTTATGCGGGCCCCCTGCATCCCTATACCCGGGCGCTGCTGGACAGCGTCGCCCGGATCGGGGTCGGGCGCCGGAGCTTTCAGCCGATCGCGGGCGAGTTGCCCTCGCCGCTCGCCCCGCCGGCCGGGTGCGCCTTCCACCCGCGCTGCCCGCTGGCCGGCCCGCGCTGCCGCGCCGAGGTTCCGGCGCTGAAATCCGGCGACCACAGCGGTCTCGTCGCCTGCCACCTGCTCGACGGCGGCGTGCACTGACCTTTCGGCTAGACCGGGAACTTTAAGGATCAGGGCGGGTTGCCTCCTTGCCGCACTTGGACACGCCCCAAGCGACAAGGATCAATACCGATATGCTGAACAAGCTCGACAGCTCACTGCTGGCGCGTGGCGCCGTGCCGTTCGAGGCACCGAACTGGCTGCAGACGCTGAACCGCCTGCTCTCGCCCGCCGCCTGGCGCCGCCCCGCCCCGCCGAGCCGCGCGCCGTTGGAAGCCGAACCCGACGCTCCCGCAAACGACATCAAGGTCAAGTGGTCGCCCGCCGCGTTGCGCCGGTTGCTGGAAGAAGAGTTGCCGGGCGCCGACGTCATCGTCGTCTCCAACCGCGAACCCTACATCCACAACCGCAATCCCGATGGCGGGATAACCCTGCAGATGCCGGCCTCCGGCCTCGTATCGGCGCTGGAGCCGATCACGCGCGCCTGCGGCGGCACCTGGATCGCGCACGGCTCGGGCAGCGCCGATGCCGATGTCGTCGACGGACAGGACCGCATCGCGGTGCCGCCGGACGACCCGTCCTATGCGCTGCGCCGCATCTGGCTGTCGGATGCCGAGCAGGACGGCTACTACTATGGCCTGGCCAACGAGGGGCTGTGGCCGCTCTGCCATCTTGCCTATGTCCGTCCGGAATTCCGGCAGGAAGACTGGGTGCAGTATGTCGCGGTGAACCGCAAATTCGCCGACGCGGTGGTCGCCGAGGCACGCTCTGAATCACCGGTCGTGCTGGTCCAGGACTATCACTTCGCCCTGTTGCCGCGGATGATCCGCGAGCGGCTGCCCAACGCCACCATCATCACGTTCTGGCATATTCCCTGGCCCAACCCCGAAGTCTTCGGCATCTGCCCGTGGCGCGACGAAATCCTCGACGGCCTGCTGGGGTCGACCGTGATGGCGTTCCACACGCCGGCCCATTGCCACAACTTCATCGATTGCGTCGATCGCTATCTGGAAAGCCGGATCGACCGCGAGCAGTCGACGATCACCCGCGGCGGCGCTACCACCTGCATCCGCCCCTATCCGATCTCGATCGAATGGCCGCCGCGCGCCCTGCGGCAGCAGCCGACGATCGCCGAGTGCCGGCGGCTGGTGCGCGAGCAGCTGAACCTGCCGGGAGACATCGTGATGGCGGTCGGCGTCGAGCGCTTCGACTTCACCAAGGGAATCGTCGAGCGCTTCCGCGCGGTCGAGGATCTGCTGGAGCGCCACCCCGGCTGGCGCGAGCGGTTCGTCTTCGTGCAGGTGGCGGCACCCACGCGGACCAAGCTTGCCGCCTATCAGCAGCTCGAGGCCGAGACGCGCGCCCTGGTCGACGCGGTCAACCGGCGCTTCGGCACAGCGAGCTGGCAACCCATCGTCCTGCTGGCGCGCCACCACGAGCCTGACGAGGTCTTCACGCTGTTCCGCGCCGCCGATGCCTGCGTCGTCTCCAGCCTGCACGACGGCATGAACCTGGTCGCCAAGGAATTCATCGCCGCGCGCGACGACGAGGAAGGCGTGCTGATCCTGTCGAGCTTCGCCGGCGCGGCGGCCGAACTGATCGATGCCGTCGCCATCAATCCCTACGACACCGCGGGCACCGCCGATGGAATCGATTTCGCGCTGCGGATGCCGAAATCAGAGCAACGTCACCGCATGGCGCTGATGCGCGGTCTGGTCGCCGAGCACAATGTCTATCGCTGGGCCGGCCGGATGCTGCTTGATGCAGCGAAACTGCGACGACACAGCCGTATCGCCTGACGCCTGAATCGGATTTTATTCTTATGAACAGCAGGCATTCCATTTTGCCTGCTGTTTTCGTTTCAGGCTCGATTTTTCCGAGATTTCTTCCACGCTCCGCAGGAACATTCGGGCGGCCTCACCGTTCACTCACCGTCCCGCCCAGGGCGATGTCAAAAACCTTTGGAGGTCTAAAGAAATGACCAAGCTTTCCACCCTGCTGATGTCGGGCGCCGTGGTCGGCCTGCTGGCCGCCGCCCCCGTTGCGATGGCCCAGACCACCACCAATCCGACCAACCCGCCGGCTGCGACCACGACCCCGTCGCCCGCCCCGGCCGCGCCGAGCGTGGGCACGCCGGGCGCCACCAAGGCTCCGGCCACCTCGGCTACCGACCCGGCGGCAATGGCTCCGGCCGGCCAGGCCGACGCCAAGAAGCTGATCGGCCGCAACATCAAGAACGCCAACAACGACACCATCGGCGAGATCAAGTCGGTCTATCTCGACAAGGACGGCAAGGTCCAGACCGTGATCGTCGGCGTCGGCGGGTTCCTCGGCATGGGCGAGCACGAAGTCGCCTTGGCCTGGAGCGACCTGCAGGTCTCCAACAATGGCGAGCAGGTCATGGTCAACATGACCAAGGACCAGCTGAAGGGCCTGCCCGAATACAAGTACCGCGATCCGAAGTATCGCGGGACGGTGTTCAGCGACACCACCGGCTAACCGGCCGCAAAGGATCCCGGCCGTGGCGTGACGGTCGGCGGTCCGGCGGCGGTAAGGCGGCCCGAGTGATCGGGCCGCCTTTCTGCTTTTGAAGCCGAGGCCATGCAGTCGGGGAAGCACAAAAGAAAACGCCCGGGACGAGCCCGGGCGCCGTGGTCGTAACCGGGCGGACCGGTTACCAGACCGTCGGAATCTTGTAGTAGTCGTCGACCGAACGGCCATAGGCAGGGGTCCAGTCGAAGCTGTCGGCCTTCTCGTAGGAGGGGGCCCGCTCCAGATAGTCCTTGTCGAGGGCGACGACATAGCCGCCGAGCGTGGTGTCGTATTTCAGGGTCGACCAGGGCAGCGGGTGATACTTCTCGCCGAGGCCGAGGAAGCCGCCGAACGACATGATGGCGTAGATCGCGCGGCCCGAGACCTTGTCGATCATGATGTCGTCGACCTCGCCGATGCGTTCGCCGTCGGTGTTGTAGACATCGGTGCCGGTGACCTTGTCGGCGGCAATCAGCGTGGCGCTGGTGATCTTGGAGAAATCGTTCATCTGGCAACTCCTTCGATGACGTGGTTCCCAGACAGAACGTGGGTACCACGCCGGGGTTCCGGAAAAGAAAAAAGGCGGCCGGGCGGCCGCCTAGTTGGTCTTCATCAGGGAGGAACTCTGCCTCTTCAACGCTGCTTGCGGCACATCGGTTCCAGAATTGCTGGCGGCGGAACCGGCCCGCGCGCATCCCGTTGACCGGCTATGGCGGGCATCCCGCCCGCGGAGGACATCACATGCCAAGATATCGCGTCCCGACGCCCATTCTGGCCATGGCTGTCGCGGCCGTGCTGACGGCCGGAGCGCCCGCCTGGCCGCAGGCGACGACGCAGCCTGCTGCCGCCCGACCGGGCAGCGATGCCGGCGCGCTCGATCTGGAGACCTACGTGCAGGCCATAGCCACCGCCGACATGTTCGCCATCGAATCCGCCGGGCTGGTCGCGGCGCGCTCGCAGGAACCGACGGTCCGCGCCTTTGCGACCACCCTGATCACCGACTACACCAGGCTGCAGGCACGGTTGCACGAGGTTCTGGCCGAGGGGGGCCACGACGCCTTGTTGCCCTCACGGCTCGATGCGCCGCACATGCAGATGCTGGAGCGGCTTGAACAGACCGGGGGGGCCGACTTCGACCGGCTGTTCGCGCAGGCCCAGGTCGCCGCCCTCCAGGAAGCGCGGCGGATGCACGAGGCGTACTATACCACCGGCAACGATCAAGATCTCGTTGCCTTCGCCGGCGCGGCGCTGAAGGTCGTGCGCCGCCACGAGGAGATGCTGAAGAAGGGCATCTCGCCGCTGGACTCGGCGACTGGGCAAGCTCTCTGACCACGGGGGGCGCGCTTAAGGTCAGCGGCGCCGCCGGCTGCGCACCAGCAGGCCCACGGTTTTCTCGATCCGCCGCAGATAGCGGCCCCCGCGCGCCTTGTCGTGCATCCGCTGCAATGCCCCGGTCTCGAAGGCTTCGACGATCACCGCGTGCACATAGCTGCGCCGGGCCACCGCCGGGGTGTTGATCAGTTCCTCCGACACCGAGCGCATCACCGAGGCGAGTTGGCGGCGACGTTCGGCCTCGCTCGCGGCGGGCTCGATCTCCAGAAGCTGCTCGGCCGCCGCGACCGAGGCGGCAAGGGTCCGCAGATCCTTGGCACTGACCTTCGCGCCGGTGGCCTGGCGCAGATAGGCATTTATGTCGGCGGCGGTGATCGGCAGCGGCGGCCCGCCGGCTTGGCGGTATTGGAACAGGCGCGGACCGGGCAGCTTCATCAGCCGGGCGAAAGCGCGCGCCAGCGTCGGCGAGTCGAGGCCGCAGACGATGTTCTTGCCGCCCTTGCCACGGAACTCCAGTTCGATGCGGCTGCCCTGCAGCCTGACATTCCGCTTCAGCAGTGTCGCCGCCCCGCGCCCGCCATCCTGGCGGGCATAGGCCTCGCAGCCGACCCGGATATGCGTTTCGTCGATCAGAGCCACGGCGCAGGCGATCGCCTTCTCCCGGCTCAGCGCGCGGGCGGCGATGTCGCGGGCGACCGCCGCGCGCAGGCGCGGCAGTGCCTCGGCCAGTCGCGCCAGGCGCGAGCCTTTGCGCACTTCGCGCACCCGTTCCCAATCCGTGTGATAACGATGCTGCAGACGACCGGCCTCGTCGCGGCCCAGCGCCTGGATATGGGCGCGCGGATCGTCGGCGATGCGCACGTCTTCGTAGGCGGGCGGGATGGCAAGCAGCCGGATTCGGTCGAGTACCGCCGGATCGCTGATGCGGCGTCCTTCCGCGTCCGTGTAGAAGAAGCCGGTCGGGGTTCGATGCCGACTGATCGTCAGCGCCTCCGGCTCTATCCTGACCAGGCCGGCGGCACGGATGGTGAGAGCCAGCGCGCGGCGTTCGCGGGTCCTGGCCTGCGGGGTTTCGGCGGTGACGTGTGCGATGGCACCCATGGGCCACAGAACGCGGGCATCTGAGCCCCGGTTCCTGGCCGGAAGAACCCGGACATCAGCCGCCGACGCAAGTCTCCGCCAGGCTGCGGTCGATGGTGCCGCGCGCCAGATGGGTGTAGTCGCCATGCCAGTAGACCAGCGCCGGCGCGCTGCGGATCCGCACCGCCTCGACTCGGCCGATGACGATCGCATGGGTATGCCGCTCGATGATGTCATCGATCGCACAGTCGATGGCAGCGAGCGCATCGGCCAGCACCGGCGCGCCGGTGGCGAGCGTCGTCCAGGCGCCACGGGCGAAGCGTTCGTGCCCAGCCACGCCGTGCCGGCCGGCGAACCGGTCGGCCAGAGCCTGGTGGCGGTCGCCCAGCAGGTTCACGGCGAAATGCCCGGTACGGTCGAGCAGCGGCCGCAGGCTGGCGGTGCGATTGATGCAGACGAGGACGCTGGGCGGATCGGCCGCGAGCGAGGTGACCGATGTCGCGGTCATGCCTTGCCGCGCTTCGCCCTGCCCCGCCGCGATGATGGCAACGCCGCCGGCCAGGTGCCGCATGGCGTCGCGGAATGCAGCCGCCCGATCGGTAGCGGCGCCGGGTTCGACCGTGCTGCTCATGAATGAACGCCTCCTGCCTGCGGGTGGAAATCTGCCATGATCGCTCGACCGACCTGGCATCGCCGGATAATATCATATTAATTCCATAGACAAAGTTCTTTCATGATGACATCCCTTGCCGACGAAGCGGTCGCTCGCGACCTGAGCTTGCTGGGGCTGCCCCCCGCAGCGTGGACCACGCCGCGCCGGGCGACGGACGGCGCCCCCCTCGTCGACGTGCTCGTGATCGGTGCGGGCATGTGCGGCCTGGCCGCGGCCGGGGCGCTGGCCCTGCGCGGGATCCGGGACGTCAGGCTGGTCGACGCCAGCCCGCAGGGCCGAGAAGGCCCCTGGGTGACTTACGCCCGGATGGACACGCTGCGCTCGCCCAAGACGCTCGCCGGTCCCGCGCTCGGGATACCGTCATTGACCTTCCGCGCCTGGTACGAGGCGACGTTCGGCAACGCCGCGTGGCAAGCGCTCTACAAGATTCCCAACGCGACCTGGCAGGACTACCTGGGCTGGTTCGGCCGGGTGCTGGGCCTGAGCATCGAGAACGACGCGGCCGTGGCCGGGATCGAGCCATCGGCCGATGCCGTCGCCGTGCATCGGCGCGATGGCCGGATCACCGGGGCGCGGCGCGTGGTGCTTGCCACCGGCCGGGCCGGCGCCGGCGGCCCGCATATCCCCGACTTCGTCGACCGCGAACTGTGGCCCGGACGATGCGCCCACAGCACCGAGGCGATCGATTTCCCGGCGCTGGCCAGCCGTTCGGTAGCGGTGCTGGGCGGCAGCGCGTCAGCCTGGGACAATGCCGCGACGGCCCTCGAACACGGCGCGGCGACGGTCGACATGTATGTCAGGCGGCCGGCCCTGCCGCAGATCAACAAGGGGCGCGGCTCGGCCGGGCCGGGTTATTTCCTCGGCTGGCAGGCGCTCGACGACGACGCCCGCTGGAACCTTGCCGCCTACATGGAGGACAATCCCGCCCCGCCGCCGCACGAGACGGTAAACCGCACGCTGCGCCATCGCGGCTTCCGCATCCACCTCGGGACACCTGTTGCGGCGGCGGCGCGCGATGGCGAGCGGGTGGCGCTGCGGCTGGCCGACGGCGGCCGTCGCATCCACGACTTCCTGATCCTCGGCACCGGCTTTGCAGTCGATCTGCCACAGCGGCCCGAACTGGCTGCAATCGCCCCCGCCATCGCCACCTGGGCCGACCGCCATGCGCCGGCCCGGTCGAGGCCGGCGCTGGGCCGCCATCCTTACCTCGGCCCGGGATTCGAGCTGTTGGAACGGGTGCCCGGCATGATGCCGGGGCTGGACCGGATCCACCTGTTCAATCACGGCGCCCAGCTCAGCCACGGCATGCTGGCAAGCGACATACCCGGCACCAGTGTCGGTGCCGCACGGCTGGCCGACGCCATTGCCCAGGCCTTCTTCCGCGAAGATCAGGCGGAAATCCGCGCGGCGCTTGACGATTTCGACGAACCGGAACTGGCCGGTACGCCGTTCTTCGTGCCCCGTGGCTGACCGGTCAGCGCAACGCGGCCTGCAATGCCCGCTCGACGGCGAGGGCGACGGTCAGCGCCTGACGGTCGGCCAGCCGCTCGCCCACCACCATCAGCCCGACCGGCAATTCGCCGGCCGCCTGGCAGGGCACGGTGGCGGCGGGGCGGTCGAGGATGTTGAAAACCGAGGTATTGCGCAGGATGAGGCCGTTCAGGCGGTGGAAATCGTCGTCCGCCGCGACCTCGTCGAAACGTGGCGGCACGACGGCGACGGTCGGGCAGAGCAGCGCGTCGAAGGCGGCGGTCGAACGGTCGGCGGATGCCATCATCGCCTGGCGCAGTTCAAGCGCCGCGACGTAGTCGGCTGCCAGATGCTGGCCCATCGGCATGATGCGGGCGAGCACCCGGTGGTCGTAGCGTGCCGCACCGATCGCCAGCAGATCGCGATGCCAGGCATAGGCCTCTGGCCCGACCAGTCCGCCCAGCTTGGCAAAGCCCGGCAGCATGGCCAGCACCGGCAGATCGACATCGACGACATGGGCGCCCGCGGCCGACAGCACCGTCAACGTGCGGGCGAAGGCGCCGGCGACGTTTCGGTCGAGGTCGTCGACCAGAAGCCGGGTCGGCACGGCGAAACGCAGCCCCGCCAGCGGCAGATCGGGCAGCACCCGCGGCGCCTCGCCCGACATTACCGCATCGAGCCGCGCGCAGCAGGCGATCGTCGGCGCCAGCGGACCGATGCAATCCTGCGACCGAGACAGCGGGACCACGCCGTCGCGCGGCACCCGCACCTGACTCGGCTTGAAGCCGGCGATGCCGTTGAAGGCGGCGGGAATGCGCACCGAACCGCCGGTATCCGACCCGATCGAGGCGGCCGAGAAACCATAGGGCACGGCAACCCCAGCCCCGGCCGAGGACCCGCCGGGAATCCGCTCGACATCATGCGCATTGCCCGGCGTGCCGTAATGCGGGTTGATGCCGACGCCGGAATAGGCGAACTCGGTCATGTTGGTCTTGCCGACGATGACGGCACCCGCGGCTTTCAGCCGCTCGACGACCGGCGCGTCGGCCACGGCCGGCGGGGCATCGGCCAGCACGACCGATCCGGCCTTCGTCGGCTCGCCGGCCACGTCGAACAGATCCTTGACCGAGACCGGGATGCCGGCAAGCGGCCCGCCGGCGACGCCGGCCGCACGCAGCGCATCCGCCGCGGCCGCCTGGGCCAGCGCCTGCTGCCGGTAGACGCGGGTGAAGGCCTTGGCCCCCTGGCCCGCGGGGTCGTCGATACGGGCGAGACAGGCTTGCGTAAGCGCCATCGAGGTGGTCTCGCCGGCGGCGAGTTGGGCGGCCAGCTGCTCGAGCGGCGTCAGGGCGACAGGCATCGGATACTCCCTCCCGAAAACGATCCGGCCGACCCTAACCCAACCGGCCACGCCGTCAACCCGTGGGAGGGCTGAGCATGCGGCACCGCTGGCAACGCACCCTGCCCGCCATCCTGCCGCCGCCCGACGAGGCGGCCCGGCTGGTGCGGCCGGTGGTGCCGGCCGCGAGAATACTGGCCTGCACCGGTCTGGCCGGCGGCCTCGCCAACAGCAACGTCCGGATCGACATCGCCGGACACGCGCCGCTGGTGCTGCGCTTCTACCAGCGCGATCCATCCGCCGGCCCGCGCGAGGCGGCGATCGCGTCCCTGATCCCGGTCTGCCCGCGCGTGCTGCATGTCGGCCTGGACGGGCGATACGGGCCCTACGCCGTGACCGGCTGGGTCGACGGCCAACGCCTGGACAGCCTACCGCTGGACCGGCAAGCCGCCCTGGCCGGCAGCCTTGGCCGTACCCTTGCAGGAATTCATGCCCACCGCTTCTCCATCGCCGGATTCTTCGGACCCGACCTGGCGATCGCGACCACGCTCGTCGGCGGCGGCGAGGGACTGATCGGCTATCTGAGGCACTGCCTGGTCGACGGGCGCGGCGGCGCCCGGCTGGGCGCCGAACTGACGGCCAGCCTGCTTGCCTGCGCCGATCGCCGGGCCGGATCGCTCGACCGCTGGGACGGGCCGCCGGTACTGAGCCATGGCGATTTCAACGGCTCCAACATCCTGGTCGGCAGCCGCGGGGACCTGACTGTGCTCGACTGGGAGTTCGCCTTCGCCGGTTCGCCGTTCTTTGATTTCGGCAATATCCTGCGCCCGCCGTGGGGCGACCTGCCCGGCGTCGCGGCCGCGATCGCGGGTGGCTATCGCGACGCCGGGGGCAGGCTGCCGGACGACTGGCAGGCGCTGAGCCGGCTGGTCGATCTGCTTTCCTGGGCCGATTTCCTGAACCGGCCGGTCGCGGACGCGGCGCTGGTGGCCGATGCGCGGATGATGATCGTCAGAGCCCTTCGGTCATTTCCCGCTTGAAGGCGGCAATGCGCGGCTCGTCGCGCCGATAGAACGTCCATTGCTTGATCCGCCTGGCGCACAGGAACCCGGCCTGGGTCAGCAGCTTCAGATGCTCGCTGGCGGTGGGCGGGCTGACCCCGAGCTTGTCGGCGATCAGCGCGCCGCAAACCCCGTCGGCGACAAGGTCGCCATCGACCTGGGGCGGGAAATGCGCGACCGGATCCTTCAGCCATTCGAGGATCTGAAGGCGGCGGTCATTGGCAAGGGCACGCAGCGCATCGATATTAGGCATATTGCTAATTAGCTAATTTCCTAATTATAGTCAAGACCGCACCCGGAAAGGCCTGACCGATGACCGTGACCCCCGATCGTATCGCCGCGACCGAGCCCCTGATCCGCCCGCATATCCGCCGCACGCCGACCCTGGCCATCGACGGCCGGGATTGCGGGATCGAGGCCGCGGCCGTCATCCTGAAGCTCGAACTGACCCAGCATGCCGGATCGTTCAAGACCCGCGGCGCCTTCGCCAATCTGCTGACCCGCCGGGCACCGGCCGCCGGCGTCGCCGCGGCATCCGGCGGCAATCACGGGGCGGCGGTGGCCTATGCCGCGATGCGGCTGGGCCTGCCCGCCCGGATCTTCGTGCCGCGCATCTCCTCGCCCGCCAAGATCGAGCGGATCCGCAGCTACGGCGCCACGCTCGAGATCGGCGGCGAACGCTATGCCGATGCGCTGTCGGCCTGCAACGCCTGGACCGAGACCAACGGAGCCTTGTCCGTCCACGCCTTCGACCAGGCCGAGACCATGCTGGGCCAGGGCACGCTGGCGCTGGAGTTCGAAGAACAGGCACCCGATCTCGACACCGTGCTGGTCGGGGTCGGCGGGGGCGGGCTGATCGGCGGCATCGCCGCCTGGTACCACAACCGCGTCCGCGTCGTCGGGGTCGAGCCCGAGGCATCGCCGACACTGGCCCACGCGCTGGCAGCCGGCCGGCCGGTCGATGCCCCGACCGGTGGGATCGCCGCCGATTCGCTGTCGCCGCTGCGCATCGGCGAGCAGGTGTTCCCGATTGCACGCGACTACGTGGCCAGTGTCGCGCTGGTCAGCGACGATGCGATCCTGGAGGCGCAAAAAACCCTGTGGCGAGTGGCGCGCATCGTCGCCGAACCGGGCGCCGCCGCGGCCTTCGCCGCGCTGCTGTCGGGCCGCTACCGGCCCACCCCCGGCGAGCGGGTCGGCGTCGTGGTCTCGGGCGGCAATACCGTCGCCGTCGACTTCGATGCGGCCGTCAGCCGCTGATCAGCCCGGCGTCACGGGCCATGGCCCGGGCGCCTTGATCTCCTTCAGGGTGAAGGTCGTCTGCATTGCCTTGATCCCGGGGAACCGCCGGATCGTGGTCATCGCGAAATCGGCATAGGTGTCGAGGTCGGCGGCGACGACCTGCATGACAAAGTCGCTCGACCCCGCGACGCTCCAGCAGGCGACGATCTCGGGGTGCGCGGCAACCGCGTGCTCGAAGGCGGTGGCGGTGTCATGCTCGTGATCGCCGATCGTCACGGTGACGAACGCCAGCACACCCCAGCCGAGGGCGCGCCGGTTGAGCCGGGCCTGGTAGCCCTCGATCAGCCCCGCCTCCTCCAGCCGCTTGACTCGCCGCCAGCAGGGCGAGGTCGACAGGTTCACCGCCTCGGCCAGCTGGGCGATGGTCGCGCGCGCATCCTGCTCGAGCAGCCGCAGCAGCTTGCGATCGATGATGTCCAACGCGATGCCGGGCATTTCATTCCTCTCTATATCGGAAAAGCAAAAACTCTTGCCTGGATATCAGTCAAACGTGGGCACAAAGGCAAGATTGCCCGCGGCCGGCCCGCTATCGTCGGCGAATGGAAAAAAATACTGCAACCGCCGTCGAGCGGCTGGCGATCGTCATCGACCCCACCCTTCCGGTCGGCCTGCTGGCGAATACCGTGGCGACCATCGGGGCCGGGCTCGGCGCCGTCATCCCCGCGCTGGGGGGCACGATGCTGACCGACGCCGCCGGGCGCTCGGTGCACAACAGTGCCGCCCTGCCCGCCCCGATCCTGCAGGCCACGCCGGAGGCGATCCGCGCGGTATTGCTGAAAGCCCTGCCGGCGCCCGACGGCGCGACCGTCGTCGCTTTCCCGCAATTCGCCCGTGCCATCCACCGGTTCGCCGATTATCTTGCGCTGTTTCCATCCCGCGACCTTTCGGCCGAAATCATCGACGGTATCGGTCTGGCCGGGCCGGAGAGATGGGTACGTTCATTGACCGGAAGCCTGAAGCTGCTGCGTTGAAGGAGAATCAGCTGATGTCCACCACCTCGCCGTTCGGCACCGTCGAAGCCTTTGCCGGCGATCCCATCCTGTCGCTCAACCAGCAGTTCCAGGCCGATCCGCGGCCCGAGAAGGTGAATCTGAGCATCGGCGTCTATACCGACGCCGCCGGCAAGCTGCCGCTGCTTGCCACCGTGCGCGAGGCGCAAAACCGCATCACCGACCGCACCCGTCCCTATCTGCCGATGGAAGGCGACGCCGGCTATCGCAGCGCGGTCCAGGCGCTGGTGTTCGGGGCCGACCATCCGGCGCTGGCGGCGCGCCGCATCGCCACCGTCCAGTCGGTCGGCGGCACCGGCGCGGTGGCCGTCGCGGCCGATTTCCTGGCCAAGCACACCCCCGGCCGCGCGGTCTATATCAGCGACCCGACCTGGGACAATCACCATGGCCTGTTCCAGCGCGCCGGCTTCAAGACGCAGACCTATCCCTATTGGGACGCCTCGCGCCGCGGGCTCGACTTCGCCGGCATGCTGGGTGCCATCGAGGCGGCCGCGCCCGGCAGCATCTTCGTGATCCAGCCGGTCTGCCACAACCCGACCGGCGTCGACCTCAATCCCGAGCAGCAGGCGAAGGTGACCGAGGCTTGCGCCACCAAGGGCCATATCGTCGTCTTCGACATGGCCTACCAGGGGTTCGGCCGCGGCCTGGACGAGGATGCGGCCTTCGTGCGCAACTACGCACGCACCGGCGCGGTGATGCTGGTTGCGACCTCGTTCTCCAAGAACCTGTCGCTCTACGGCGAGCGCTGCGGCGCGCTGTCGATCCTGTGCACCGACGCCGACGAGGCCGAGCGGGTGCTGGGCCAGCTCAAGCTCGCCATCCGGCGCAGCTATTCGAACCCGCCGTTCACCGGCGGCCTGCTGGTCTCGACCGTCTTGAACGACCCTGAGCTGAAGGCCCGGTGGGTCGAGGAAGTGGCCGAGATGCGCGACCGCATGAACGCCATGCGCCAGGCCCTGGCAGCCGAGATTCGCAAGATCAGCCCGAATGCGCCGACCGCCTTCCTGACCGAACAGCTCGGGATGTTCTCCTATACCGGCATCACCGCCGACGAAGTGCGGCGGATGCGCGAGGAGGACGGCGTGTTCCTGGTCGGCAGCGGGCGCATGTGCGTCGGCGGACTGAACCCGGAAAACGTGGCCCGCGTCGCGCGCAGCATGGTCACCTCGCTGACGCGCTGAACGCCAGGGCGGTCACGCCCAGCATGACCGCGCCCGCCCCCAGGGCAAGCGGACCGAAGCCGGCCTGGTCGTAGACCGGGCCGGCGACGGCGACGCCGATCAACGACGCGAGATAGGTCACCGCGCTGTTCAGGCCGAGAACGGCGCCGCGCTCGTCCGGCCGTGCCTGCACCAGCAAGAGCACCAGGATGTTCAGCGCGAAGTGGTTGCAGAACCCCCATAGCCCGCCCAGCGCGGCGATGATGGCGATGTGCCGGGCGCCGGGCAGCATCGCGGTGTAAAGCAGCGCCACGCTCAGCATCGCCAGCGGGAAGATCCGCCGCGGCCCGAAACGGTCGACCAGCCCGTCGCCCAGGCTGGCCAGGCCGAAACCGACGCCGTAGCTCAGCACCAGCAACCCGGTCTGCGCGGTGGAAAGTCCGAGCTGGCCGGCAACATGGTCGCCCAGGAAGGCATAGACGCCGTAGAACGCGGCCATGAAGCCGAAGCAGATCAGCAGCAGCCGCGGCACGCCGGCATAGCGCAGCGGCGCCAGTACGCCGGGCCGGCCCGCGGACGTCGCGGGCGGCCGGGACGACAGGCTGGCGATCCCGGCGACGGCCAGGGCCGCGGCCAGGGCGACGGCGACGAAGGCGGCACGCCAGCCGAGCCGGTCGGCGATGAAGGCCGCGATCGGAATGCCGGCAACCAGCGAGACCGCCCAGCCGGAGAGCACGCGGCCGACGGTCTTGGCCTCCTGCCCCGGCAGCGCCACGACGCTCGCCAGCGCGTAGGTGGCGGGAAGTGCGATGCCGGCACCAAGCCCGGCCAGCGCCTGGGCGGCGACCAGCCACAGCCAATGCGGTGACAGGGCCGCGCCCGCGGTCGCCGCGATCAGCGCGGCCAGACCCAGCATGACGGCCCGGCGCAGCCCCAGACCGTCGATGCGCGGTGCCAGGAAGAAGGCCGACAGCGCGGTCGCCCCGCCATAGGCCGCCGACGCCCAGGAGACGCGTAGCGGTGTCGTGCCGAGGCTTGTCGCGACCTGGGGCAGCAGCGGGCTGAGCAGCAGCGAGTTCGAACCGATCGCGGCGATGCCGAGCGCCAGGGCCAGCACGGCGACAAAGGGGGTGGAATGCGATGGATAGCGTTCGGACATGAGGTGAAATATCCGCACTACATTCGGCGTACGAAGCCAAAAATCCCTACTGAGAAAAGAAACGAACCGAATTCGCCGTAGATTATCGCGCCGACAGCGCCCGGGCCGCACCGGCTGAAGATTGTTCACCGGCTCAAAACTTAGCCGATGCGGAAAGTTTCCTTGACCAAACCCTGATCCAGGTAAATACTTTCCGCCATGGCTAAGTTTTTATCCGACCTCGACAGCACGTTTTCCGCCCTGGCCGACCCGACACGGCGGGCCATCGTTGCCCGTCTGTGCGAGGGACCGACATCGGTAACCGAGCTTTCCCGGCCGTTCGCCCTGGCGCTGCCGTCGCTGCTCAAGCACGTCCGTGTCCTCGAGCAGAGCGGCCTGGTCAGTTCTGAAAAGATCGGCCGTGTCCGGACATGCCGGATCGAGCCGGACGCCCTGCAGGCGACGCGGGCCTGGCTCAGCGCCCATATCGCTGCCTGGGAAAGCCGCCTCGATCGCCTGGAAGCCCATATAGAACAGATGAAGAGGACGTCGTAGCAGCATGAGCATGCCACCGAGCAGCGCCAATTCCGCCTGGGCCGGCTGGCCGATCGATCGGGAAATCGTTCTGGCCCGGGTCATCGATGCGCCGCGTAGCCGCGCCTACGCCGCCTGGGCGGATCCCGACCAGATCCAGAAGTGGTTCGGCCCCGAGGGCATGACGATCGAAACCAGGGAGATCGATGTCAGGCCCGGCGGGACGTGGCGCTTCGACATGGTTGCCCCCGACGGTTTCCGCTACAGCAACCGCATGGTCTTCCTGCGGATGGAGGCGCCGTCGCTGATCGAGGTCGAGCACGGTTCGGATCAGGACGACGATCCCGGCAGGTTCCGGATGCTCGTCACCTTCGACGAACAAGGCAACGGCAAGACCGTCATAACCCTGCGCCAGATGCATCCGTCGAAGGCGCAGCGTGAGGCCACGATCGGCTTCGGCGCCGTGGAATACGGCGGCCAGACGCTGGACAAGCTGGCCCGCCACGTCGCGGCCGGCGGGGCCTAGAAGGGCTTCAGTACCTGCCGCCGGCGATCAGGAAGGTCTCGCCGGTTATCCAGGATGCCCGGTCGGACGCAAGGAAGGTCACCGCCGGCGCAATGTCGGCGGGAAGCCCGACACGCCCGAGCGGGGTGGTCTCGATGAAGGCGCGCAGCCGGTCGCCGGTGATCAGCCCCTGCTCGATCGTGCCTTCGGTCTCGACCGCACCCGGGCGGACCGCGTTCACCCGGATCCCGCGTGGCCCGAGTTCCCTGGCCAGCGAGCGGGTGATCGAATCGACCGCGGCCTTGGTCGCGCTGTAGACGGTGCCATGCACGGGCGAGGACGTGCTGGCCAGCGAACTGATGTTGATGATGCTGCCGCCGGACGCCGGCATCAGCGCGACCACGTCCCTTATCGACAGCAACAGGCCGAACACGTTGGTCTGGAACATCCATTGCAGATCGGTCTCGCGGGTCTCGGCCAGCGGGAAGTAGCGGAACACCCCGGCATTGTTGACGAGGATGTCGATCGGGCCGAAGCGTCCGCTTGCCGCCTCGAAGAGGCCCCGCCGCTCGGTCTCGATGCCGACATCGGCGCGAATCGCCACGGCCTGGCCGCCGCGCGCGCCGATCTGGTCGACGACGCGGCGGGCGCCGGCTTCGTCGGACCGGTAGTTGACCGCCACGGCCGCGCCGGCCAGGGCCAGGTCGAGGGCGATCTCGGCCCCGATCCCCTTCGACCCGCCGGTCACCACCGCCGTCTTGCCCTGCAGCAGCGACATCGGAACCTCCTTCATCGATCAATATGGATATATGATATATCATAAGCCGGTCGCCGAAGAAATGCCCGCCCTATGATGTTCCGGGCCCAATTGACCAACGTGACGGCCCGGCCGATCATCGGCCCGCCCGCGACCCGGGCGCAATCAAATGGGGGAAACGTCAAAGTGTCATTTGTGGGCAAGACCGTCCTGGTCACCGGCGGGGCGGGCGGCATCGGCCGCGCTACCTCCCTGGCCTTCGCGCAGGCCGGCGCGACCGTCGTGATTTCGGATATCGCCGGTGAGGCCGGACGGCATCTGGCACGCAGCATCGTCGACGGCGGCGGCGCTGCGACTTTCATCGAGGCCGACGTGACCTCGTCGGCCTCGGTCGAGACGCTGGTGGCCGAGTGCGTGCGCCGTCATGGCCGGCTCGATCATGCCTTCAACAATGCCGGCATCGAACTCGAGGCCGCGCGGATGGCCGACGCCGAGGAAGACGCCTTCGACCGGATCATCGCGGTCAACCTGAAGGGAGTCTTCCTCTGCCTGAAATACCAGATCCGCCAGATGCTGGCGCAGGGGGGCGGGGGCGCGATCGTCAATACCGCCTCGGTCGCGGGCCTCGGCGCCGCGGCGACGATGCCTTCCTATGCCGCCTCCAAGCACGGCGTGGTCGGGCTGACCCGGACGGCGGCGGTCGAATATGCCTCCAAGGGCATCCGCATCAACGCGGTCTGCCCCGGCGTGATCCGAACGGCCATGTACGAGCGCGCCGTCGCGGCCGATCCGCGCCGCAAGGAGGCGATGGACCGCATCCATCCGATGCGCCGGATCGGCGAACCCGAGGAGGTGGCGGCCGCCGTGATGTGGCTTTGCTCGGACCAGGCGGGCTTCGTCACCGGGCATCTGATGACGGTCGACGGCGGCTTCACCGCACAATAACGAAAGACAGGAGGCAACGATGACCGACAACCAGCAGATCCTGCTCGCCGCCCGGCCGATGGGCATGCCCAAGGCCACCGACTGGACATTGCAGACGGTCCCCGTCCAGGAACCGGGCGAGGGCGAAGTCCTGGTCCGCGTGCTCTACCTCTCGCTCGATCCCGCGATGCGCGGATGGATGAACGACGTCCGTTCCTACATCAAGCCGGTCGGGCTGGGCGAGGTGATGCGCGCCGGCGGCGTCGGCGAGGTGGTGGCAAGCAAGGCGGAAGGCTTCAAGCCCGGCGACCATGTCTCGGGCACGCTGAACGTCCAGCAATATGCGCTGGCCCGGGCCAAGGACCTGGTCCGGCTCGATCTCGGCCTGGCACCGCTGACCAACTACCTGTCGGTCCTGGGCATGCCCGGCCTGACCGCCTATTTCGGCCTGCTCGACGTCGGCCAGCCGAAAGCCGGCGAGACCGTCGTGGTCTCCGGCGCGGCGGGCGCGGTCGGCCAGGTGGTCGGCCAGATCGCCAAGCTGAAGGGCTGCCGTGTCGTCGGCATCGCCGGCGGGGCCGACAAATGCCGCTGGGTAGTCGACGACCTCGGCTTCGATGCCGCGATCGACTACAAGGCCGAGCCGGTCGGCAAGGCACTGCGCCAGCACTGCCCGAAGGGCATCGACGTCTATTTCGACAATGTCGGCGGCGACATCCTGGATGCCGCGCTCGGTGCGCTGGCCTTCCGCGGCCGCATCGTCATCTGCGGCGCGATCTCGCAGTACAACGCGACGGCCGAGGTCAAGGGACCGTCGAAATACCTGTCGCTGCTGGTCAACCGGGCGCGCATGGAAGGCATGGTGATCTTCGACTATGTCGACCGCTTCCCCGAGGCGGTGCGCGAGATGGCCGGCTGGCTGGCGCAGGGCAAGCTGAAGACGCGTGAGCACATCGTCGAGGGCGGTATCCCGGCCTTCCCCGAGACGCTGAACATGCTGTTCACCGGCGAGAACTTCGGGAAGCTGGTCCTGAAGGTGTGATGCCGGACGCGGCGAGAGGGGGCCGGGAGCGCCCTCTCGGCCGCGCGACAATCCGTTACACGGCACGGGCAACAATTTGCAGCAATTGGGCAATGGATATGCCGCGCCGGTGCATTATCCCGTCTCGTGGATCCTGTGGGGGGCACGGGAAGGTAGACGACTATGCCAAACTCGAGATCGGTAGGAAGATTCGCCTCGGCCTACGCCGTCGAATTGCAGGCTATGGCCGCGGCGATGGACAAGTCGCAGGCGATCATCGAATTCGGTACCGACGGCAGAATCCTCACCGCCAATGACAATTTCCTCGACGTCATGGGCTATCGCCTCGACGAGATCGTCGGCCGTCACCACAACCTGTTCGTCGCGCCATCGGTGGCGGCGTCGGAGGAGTATCGCCGCTTCTGGGCGGCGCTGGCGCGCGGCGAGCATTGCAGCGCCGTCTACAAGCGCTTCGCCAAGGACGGTTCGGAAGTCTGGCTGCAGGCCAGCTACAACCCGGTGCTCGACCGCGACGGCCGCCCATTCAAGGTCCTGAAATACGCGACCGACATCACCGCGCAGCAGCGCCGTGCCGCCGACCACGCCGGACAGGTAGCCGCGATCGCCAGGGCCGTCGCGGTGGTCGAGTTCGATCTCGACGGCACGGTGACCGGCGCCAATCGCCAGTTCCTGGAACTGACGGGTTATACCCAGGCGGAAATCGTCGGGCGCCATCATCGCCAGTTCGTCGATCCGGACTACGCCCGCTCGGCCGAATACGCCCTGTTCTGGGACCGCCTGTCCCAGGGGGCCTACGAGGCTGGCGAATACATGAGGATGGCCAAGGGCGGGCGCGCGGTCTGGATCCAGGCATCCTACAACCCGATCCTCGATGCCGACGGCCAGCCGTTCAAGATCGTCAAGTTCGCGACCGACGTGACGACCGCCAAGCTGCAGGCTGCCGACTATGCCGGGCAGATCGCAGCCATCGGCAAGTCGCAGGCGGTGATCGAATTCGGCACCGATGGAACCATTCTCGCCGCCAACGAGAACTTCCTGAGTGTCATGGGCTACCGCCTCGACGAGGTTCTGGGCCGCGAGCACCGCATGTTCGTCGACGACGACTATGCCGAGAGCCAAGAATACCGGGCGTTCTGGGCGATGTTGAACCAGGGCGAGCACCTGACCGCCGAGTACCGGCGCCTGGCCAAGGGCGGCCGGGAGGTCTGGATCCAGGCATCCTACAACCCGATCCTCGATCTCGCCGGCCGGCCGTTCAAGGTGGTCAAGTATGCGACCGACATCACCGCCGCCAAGGAAGCGATCGCGCGCAAGCTGGCCCAGGCCGACAAAATGGCGGGGCTGGTTCGCGACTATGACGTCAACATGCAGAAGGTGATGGCAACGCTTAGCCGTTCGGCCGAACGGATGAGCGCGGCATCGAGCGCGATTACAGCCACGGCCGCCGAGGTCAACGCCGAATCGTCGAAAGTCTCGGCTGCGGCGCGGCAGACGGACGCCAACCTGCAGACCGTGGCCACGACCAGCGGGCAGCTGTCGGCATCGATCAGCGACATCGCCGGCCGCATCGCCCGGTCCTCGACGATCGCGGGCGCCGCGGTCGAACAGGGCAAGGAGGCCGAGGGGCGCATTGCCCGGCTTGACGAAATCGCCCGTTCGATCGGCACGGTGGTCGGGTTGATCCGCGCCATCGCCGGCCAGACCAACCTGCTGGCGCTGAACGCGACGATCGAAGCGGCGCGGGCCGGGGACGCGGGCAAGGGTTTCGCCGTCGTCGCCGGCGAGGTGAAGAGTTTGGCCGACCAGACGTCGAAGGCGACCGAAGAGATCGGCACGCTGATCAGCGGCATTCAGGACAGCGTCGGCGGCACCGTCGACATCATCAACCGAATCCGCGGCACGATCGACCAGTTGCACGATGCGTCGGCCGCCGTAGCCTCGGCGATCGAACAGCAGTCGTCGGCCACCCGGGAAATCGCCGGCAACGTCAGCAGCGCCGCGCAAGCGGTCGGCCTGGTATCGCGATCGAGCGACACGGTCCTGGGTGCCGCCGGACGGTCGGAAGCGGCCGCCGGCGTCGTCGATGCAGCGTCGCACGAGGTGGCAGCCGCCAGCGCCGCCCTGCAGCGTGAAGTCGGCGACTTTCTGTCGGCGATCGCAGCGCTGTAGGCGGCAGTTCGCGGGCGGTGCAGGCAGCATCGGCCGCTCGGGTTGAGATTGCCCCGCCCGGCCACTAGAATCGCGGCTCGAACAGGGAGATCGCGATGGCCGGCGACGATATCGAGCTGAGGCAGGGCAGCGCCCGCGCGGTGATCGCGCGCCACGGCGCCGAGTTGCAATCGTGGTCGGTTGGCGATCGCGATCTGCTCTGGTCGGGCGACCCGCCCTATTGGCCGCGCCGGGCCCCGCTGCTGTTTCCCATCGTCGGACGGTGCCATGACAACAGGCTGCACGTCGCCGGCCGGGCCTATGCGATCGGCGGCCACGGTTTTGCCCGCGATCGCGAGTTCGTTCTGCAGTCCCGGGCCGAGGACCATGCGACCTTCGTTCTGCGCGACGATGCGGCCAGCCGCGCCCAATACCCTTTTGCCTTCGCCCTGACGGTCACGCATCGCCTGACGGCCGATTCGATCGAGACGACCGCAACCGTCGGCAACCCCGGCGACGAGCCGCTTCCCTATGCGATGGGGTTCCATCCTGCGTTTCGCTGGCCTTTCGACAGCCCCGCAGCCGCCCACGAGATTCGTTTCGATCGTCCGGAGAAGGCATCGGTTCCGGTCATCACGCCGGAGGGCCTCTTCGCACCGGAAATGCGGCCGGTGCCACTCACCCACGGCGGTACCCGTCTTGCCCTGAACCACGCCCTGTTTCAGGCCGACGCGCTGTGTTTCCTGAATGCGGCGTCGACGACGCTGACCTTCGCCAACGATGCCGGGGAGGCTTTGCGCGTCACTGTCCGGGACTTGCCGCATCTGGCATTGTGGACCAAGGACGATGCGCCGTTCCTGTGCATAGAAGGCTGGACGGGCCACGGCGATCCCGTCGGATTTGCCGGGGATATCGGCGTGAAGCCGTCGATGCGGCAACTTGCTCCCGGTGCCCAGGCCACTCATGTCTTCGCCTGCACCTACCAGGGGTGAAGAAAAATGGGGCGGCCGATAGCCGCCCCTGAGGTCGTGGGTGGTGGGCAATTACTCATGAACGGGCTTTAAACGCGGCGGCCCTGCCCCGGTTCCACCCTGACCACACATTTTTCATCGACCGCCCCGACGTCGGGTATCCGGGAGTTGGGGATCCGGGATTTCGCCCTGATCGGCGAGATCGGGGAATTCGCCCTGGTTGGCCAGCGCTTCTTCCGGCTCGACGGGGCGATCGGTGTCGAACAGCAACGGGCTCGGTGCGCCGGTCGGAACGTCCTCGGCCTGGCGGCGCACCTCCTCCTCGAGTTCCGACAGGCCGTCAATCGTCTCGTCCGGCAGATCGGGACGAGCCCGCTCGGCCGCCACCCAATCCGCGCCGCTGACGCCTTCGACTTCGTCTTCGGCCTCGCGGCCGACCACGGCGCGGGCGACCGACAACTCGGGCGCGGCGGTTCGCGCCTGGTCGAACAGCTCGATCTGGCTATCTTCCTCCTGCCCCGCGGGTGAACGATGGCGTCGCATGGCATTCCTCCTGGCCTGTTTGCAGTGTCGCCGTGCAAAACCGGCGGCAGGCACCGCCCGTTCCGTGGGGAACCTTCGGGGCGACTTGCCCGTTGTCTGCGGGGCCTGAACGACCGCGGAGGACGCAACGATGGCAAAGCTCGCCGCCCTGGCGCTGATCGGCACCCTCGCCTGTGTTGCCGTGATCGATATTTCCCTGCCGATGCTGGTGCGCGCGCAGGAGGCGACCGCCGTCGCCCCCGCCCCCGACAAGGTCGAGGCCGGCAAGCTGATCGGCCGCGAGATCACCAACGGCCAGGAAGCGGTCATCGGGGTGGTTCGCGCCGTACGGCTGGACGGCGACGGCCGGGCCGCCGACGTCATCGTCGACGTCGGCAAGTTCCTCGGCACCGATCAACGCGACGTCGCATTGGGCTGGCGGGAACTGCACCTTTCGGACAAGGGCGGGCGGATCATGGTCAACTTGACCAAGGCGCAGCTCGAGGCGCTGCCGGCGTTCCAGTATTCCGAAGGGCGCCAGCGCAACACCGTCTTCTGAACCCGCCGCGTTACTCGAGCCAGCCGAGGCGACGCAATCTGGCGCCCTCACCGCCAACGAAACGCTGGCCAATGTCGCGGCGGAAACGCAGGTTGGGCATCGCGATGCGGTCGACCAGTCCATAGCATGCGGCGCGGGCGTCCGGCACGGTAGCGCCGGCCCCGGTCGCCACGATGACATAGCCGAGCGGTCCGGTGGTCTGCAGCGCCCCCGCAACCTCGGCCACCTCGTCGAAATGCAGGTGGCGGCGGGTAGCTTCGTCGATCTCGCCGCGGATGACGATCGGCAGCCCCGCGGCCGACGGCAGGCCGGCATGGCCGCCATAGGGGAAGGGCGGGACGGTCAGGACGACGCCGACGGCATAGCCGGGCGCCGTGGCGAAGGCCAGGCTGTCGCGCCGGATCATGCGTCCGAACAGCTGGCCCCAGTCCTCGCGATGCAAAGCGGACAGGATAGCGAAGCCGGGATAGCCGAACCGGCAGGTGAACTCGAGCGGCCAGACACCGGCGTCGTTGACGATCGTGTTGATGTTGATGTAGCCGACATAGCCCCCATCGCGCAGCGGCACGCCCAGCCGCCGCAGCGTCGCATCGAACAGCGCCCCGGCGCCGCGATAGGTGACTAGCGTGCCCATCTCGCCGGTCAACTCGCCGAGGTCGCCGTCGAAGAAGCGCTTGTGTTCCCAGTCGAGGCAGACTGGCTCCATGAAATCCTCGCCATTGAAATAGGCGCCGACTCCGACCTCGACCCCCGAGACGTGATCCATCAGGATGAAGGTCGGCACCTCGCCCGGCCAGTGCCTGTCGTATCTGCGCATCAGGGCGTGGACATCGGTACCGTCGTCCATCACGCCGACATAGTTCTGGCTGGAAGAGAACGTGCCGCCCGACAACTTGAAGACATAGCGGCGGCGCCGGCGCTCGATGAACTCGGCCGCAGCGGCGAACGACCTGAATTCGCGCGTCTCCGCGGTCTGCAACCCGGCGGCGCGCATCCAGTGCTGGCCGAAGGCGCGATCGTTCTCCAGCCGGTCGCCAAAACTGCTGCCGCCGATGACGTTGAAACCGTCCCGGCGCAGCCGGTCCTGCAGCGGGCCGTCATGTGCCGTTTCGAACAGCAGGACGCCATCCCTGCCGGCAGCACGCAGCCAGTCGAGATGGGCGCGCCAGTCGGCCACCCGCGTGACGAAACCATCGAGGGTCCGATGGCAGTCGGGGTTGTCGACATGCACCCGGACATCATGCCCGGCCGACTGGAGCTGGCGATAAAGATCGCCCAGGCTGTTGTCGTCCCCGACGCCGAGAAAGCGCACGCCACGTCTCCCATCCGCCTTGCATCGCGACCGGAGGAACCAAACCCCCGGCTGTTGGTTCCGGCCACATGACGATCCCGACAGCACCTGGCGAGGCATTGGGGCACGAGGATGCCGCGCTGGTGGCGCTGGGCCGCGCGCTGATCTCGGGTGGATATCGATTCACGACAGTGACGCCGGAAACCCATCGGCGCGTTCTGGCACGCCGCGCCAGCCCGATCGCGGCCGACCTCGCCGATATCTTCGGCTGGTCATGCCCATTCGATCCGATGCTGCCGCCGCCGGAGATGCTGGCGCTGATGGACCGCGCCGGGATCCTGCAGCCCGAAGCCGGCCTGCTGCGCGCGCGCATCCGCTGCTCGACCCTGGGAAACCAGCTGTTCGTGCACTCGGCCTATCCCACGACCGCCGCGGATGCCGTGTTCTTCGGCCCGGATACCTATCGCTTCGTTCGCGCGCTGCTGCCGCTCGTCCCGGTCGATACCGCCCGCATCGTCGACATCGGTGCCGGCAGCGGTGCCGGCGGACTTGCGGTCGCGGCCTGGCTGGGAAACGGCGCCGCAGTCGTGCTGGGCGACATCAATGATGCCGCGCTGCGCTTCGCCGCTGTCAATGCCGCGATCAACGGCCTTGCAAATGTTGCCTGCCGGCACAGCGACGTGCTGGACGGCATCGAGGGCACGGCCGATCTGATCATCGCCAATCCGCCATACCTGGTCGATGCCGGGCGACGACGCTATCGCCATGGGGGCGGCGACCTCGGTGCTGCGCTGTCGGTGCGGATCGCCGAGCAGGCGGCCGCCCGGCTGAATCCCGGCGGACGCCTCGTTCTCTACACCGGGTCGGCCATCGTCGGCGGCCACGATGCCTTCCGGGCCGAGATGGTTGCGCGCCTGGCAGGCCGCAACTGGCATTACGAGGAAATCGACCCTGACGTCTTCGGCGAAGAACTCGAAACCGCAGCTTACGGCCGCGCCGACCGCATCGCGGCCGTGCTGATGGTCGTCACCCAGGAAAGGTAGTTGCCATGTCTGCCGTACCCGGCATCCTCTCCCATCAGCAGCAGATGGATCTCGCGCGCTTCAATCGCAACCGCCTGGTGCCGGCCGTGGCCGGCGACCCCGACTGGCGGACCGCGCTGGAGCGCGAGCACCATGCCCGCCTCGCCGAACATGCCTTCATCGAGGATGCCCGCACGGCCGTTGCCCCGCTGCTCGATGCCGTGCCGGATGAAGCCGACGCCTTCGTCGCCTGGTTCGAAGATCTCAAGCGCGACGGGCCAGGTCAGTACGATCCGCTGTTTCCCTATCTGGCGGAAAAGGCCGATCTGGCGCAGATGCGCTGGTTCCTGCGCCAGGAAGTGGCAGGCGAGGCCGGGTTCGAAGACTTGGTCGCGCTGACTCAGCTGCGCCTGCCCGATCGGCCCAAACTCGAAATGGCGCGGAACTTCTGGGACGAGATGGGGCGAGGCAATGCGCGCGGGATGCATGGCCCGATGCTGGCGCGGCTGGCCGATCACCTTGGACTCGACACGATGCCCGACCCGGTCGTGGCGGAAGCGCTGGCGCTGGCCAATCTGATGGTCGGGCTGGCTGCCAATCGGCGCTACGCCTACCAGTCGATCGGCGCGCTGGGGGTGATCGAGCTGACGGCGCCGACGCGAGCGCCCTTTGTCGATGCGGGCCTGCGGCGGCTCGGGCTGGCGGCGGGCACACGCCATTACTTCACGCTGCATGCGACCCTCGACGTGCGGCATTCGGCGGCCTGGAACCACGAGGTGCTGCTGCCGCTCGTAGCCGACAATCCGGCCTGCGCGCGACCGATCGCCGAGGGTGCCTTGCTGCGGCTGTGGTGCGGGGCGCGCTGTTTCGAGCGCTATCGCCGCCATTTCGCCGCGATGGGAGCCCGGTTCCGCGAAGGCGCGGGTCAGCCGCCGGCCACGGCCGGCGAACTGCACACGCTGGCCTGAGCGCCGAGACGGCGTCCGACGCGTTCGATCAGGCCCCCGGCATCAATGGGGGCCTGGAGCTTGTCGGTGTTGTCGAAGAACACGAAGACATCACGCCGACGCCGGACACCACGGCCACGCCCAGCAAAATCGCCGTCTTCCATCGGCTGACCTGTCGCCCATGCGCCGACACGATCGGCCCAGCGGTCGAGTTCAGCCGCCGGATAGGCGCTGCGGTAGAGTTCCTGCGACCCATGCAGCCGGCAATAGACGAAATCCGCGGTGAGGTCCATCAGCAGCGGCCACTTGACGGTGTCGGCGCAGACCAGCGCGACGTTGTAGCGGCGCAGCAGGGCGACGAAGGCAGGGTCGCGGAAACTGTCGTGCCGGATTTCGATCGCATGGCGCATGCGGCGACGTGCATCCGTTTCGATCCAGGCGCGGCCGTTCAGGCGCCCGTCATGGCGCCGCGCCAGCCGCGCCGCCGCATCGGTATGCTGCGGCAACAGGGCGAGGAAGGCCTCCAGCCGGTCGGGCTCGAAGCGAAAGCTTGGCGGGAACTGCCATAGTATAGGGCCAAGCTTGGCCCCCAGACGCAGCAGGCCGGAGGCAACGAAATTGGCCAGCGGCGTCTCGATATCGCGCAGGCGCAACAGATGGGTGATGAAGCGCGAGCCCTTGACGGCGAAGACGAAGTCTTCCGGCGTCTCCTCCGCCCAGCGACCGAAGCTTGCCGGGGTCTGCAGGCCATAGAAGGTGCCGTTGATCTCGATCGCCTCGAAGCGGCGAGCGGCAAAGGCAAGCTCGCGCTTCTTCGGCAGGTCATCGGGGTAGAAAGCCCCACGCCAGGGAGCATAGGTCCAGCCGGATATGCCGATGCGGACGCTGGCCGGCCACCCAGCGGGCCGGCGCGGCTGGGTCATGCCCGGCCTGGCGTGCCGGAACGAGCCTCGACATCGATCAGATTGCGGATGCCCTTCACCCCACCGCAATCGTCGACCAAGTCCTCGACGATATGCTTCGACAGTCGATTGTCGACCCGCCCTTCGAGCGTGACCACACCATCGCTCACCGTGACGGTGATGTTGCGGGCGTCGATATCGGGATCGTCGGTGAGGCGGTCGCAGATCGCTTCATGCAGCCGGGCATCGGTGCGGGTGTAACCCTTCGGGCCGTGTCCGCGATGCGGTCCCTCGGGCACCGAGGGCTGGCGCCGGAGGGCGCGGCGCCAATAGTCTCGTGAGGACGAGGCGCCCGAGACGCCGTAGACCGGGCCATGGACCCGGCCGGTAGACTCGCTGGCCTTCGACCGGCCACGGGCATCGACATCTCCGGTTTGGACGTCGCCGCCATCCCGATCGGGGTATCTGCCAGCGATATCGTCGCGTTCCGGCGACCGCCGATAGTCGTCGCGCTGCAGGCCGGCCGCATAACGCCCGCGATCATCGTCATAGGGGGAATAGCCGAGGTCGCGGTGCGACGGATCAGGACGAAAACGCTGCGACATTGATGCTACCTCCTGCAACCGGGATTACCGGCGGTAGCGGGACAACTTCAGCGTACCGCCGCAAGTTCCGGGACACAGGGCGCCGGCGCGGAGCAAGCGTCGCCATCGGCGATCCGGGCGACCAGGTCGCGCTGAAGATCGGGCGCCCCGAAGTCGCTGGCCGCGGCCAGGGCTGCCACCAGAAGGAACAGGCCCAACCAGATCTGGTTGAAGGTCATCGGCATCGCAGCACCTCCAGACGCCGATGAACGCCGGGGCGGCAGCCGGGTTCCAACCCCCGCGCAGAAAATCTCAGCCGAGCCTTTTCCGGGCATCTTCCAGCGCCCCGCGCACGCCCTCCTCGAAGGTCGGGTGGTAGAACGGCATGTCCAGCATGCGGGGAAGGTCGATCCCGGCAGCGATGCCCCAGGCCAGCAGATGAGCCAGATGCTCGGCCCCCGGCGCGACCATCTCGGCGCCACGCACCCGGCCGTCGCGCCCGACATGGATCTTGAGCAATCCGGCGCCGCGCCCCGCGATCACGGCGCGCCCGTTGCCGGCAAAGTCGTGGCAGCCGGTGACGCCGCCTTCGCCCGGGCCGGCTTCCCCCACCCGGGCCAGCCCCGGATCGGTGAAGACGACCGCCAGTGCCACATGCCGGCGGCCGGCCTCGATCACCGGATAGGTCGCCGCGTTCCAGCCCGCGATGCGACCCTCGATCGCGGCCTCGTGCAGCACCGGCCGGTCGCCGTCGGCGTCGCCGGCCATGAAGATCGGGTTGCGGCCGCAGGCCCGGGTGACCGGATCGACCTGCGGCAGCCCGTCGTCGTCGAGGGCGAGGCCGGTGCGCGCAAGATCGAGGCTGGCCACGCCGGGCACCCGGCCGGCCGCCACCAGCACGCGGTCGACCCGGACCGAGCGGGGCTGGTCGTCGGCATCGCGCCAGGCGAGCCGCACGCCGTCGCCATCCGCCGACGCCCGGACCCTGACCCCCAGCGCGATCGCCATGTCGGCACCGAAGACATGGCGCGCCTCGGCCATGATGCCCGGGTCGGCCAATCCGCCGAGCGACACACTCTGGTCGAACAGGTGCACCGACACGCCCAGCCGCGCGAAGGCCTGGCCGAGTTCCAGCCCGAGCGGCCCGGCACCGAGCACGGCCAGGCTTGCCGGCAGGTCGTCCAGGTCGAACGCCGCGTCGGACGTGATCACCCGGTCGCCGAGCGCGACGAGGTCCTCGGGCAGGCGCGGAACCGACCCCGTGGCGATCACCGTTGCCGCGGCGGCAATCTTGACCTCGTCACCGACGATCAGGGTGTTGCGATCGATGAAACGCGCCTCGCCCATGACCTTCTCGTCAGGGCCGAGACGATCGAGATCGTCCAGCATGCCGGCGACAAAGCCGTCGCGCCGGCGCTGGACCCGGGCCATCACCGCACGGCCGTCGACTGCAGGCCCGTCGCAGCGCAGGCCGAAATGTGCCGCCGCGCGCACTGCCTGGGCTGCCTCGGCCGCGGCAACAAGCAGCTTGGACGGCATGCAGCCGACCCTGGCGCAGGTGGTGCCGCCCGGCCCGCGCTCGATCAGCACGGTACGGGCGCCGGCCGCAATCGCCGCACGGCGGGCGGCCAGGCCGGCCGTGCCGGCGCCGATGATAGCGACATCGCAATGCATGTTTCTCATGGCCGGGCTAACGCCATGACCAAGGCGCGGGTTTCTGGCGACGCCGACACCGGCACAATCTTTCACCTTATGAAGGGTGAAAGTTTCCTGCCAATCTATCGAGACGGGCCGAGCCGTGGCACAATCGCGACAGTATCGAAGGGAAGGACGGCGGCAGCGATGTGGGACCGACATCCCGTCAGGCTGGCTCTGCTCCACATGCTGCCCCAGGTGGCACAGGCGCACGGCCTGTCCCTGCCGGCAATGCTGGCACAGGCGGGCATCAAGGCAGAAGACACCCTGCCGATAGGCCGCGTCGTCGCCCGTGCCCAGATCTGCAGCGTGTTGCAGAATCTGGCCCGGCGCAGCGACAACCCGGCCATCGGCCTCGACCTGGCGACCTCGGCCGATCCTGCCGAACTTGGCCCGACCGGTCAGGCGCTCTTCGCCGGCGGTACCCTGGGTGAATGCCTGGTCGCGCATGTTCGCCACATGCCTTCCCTGCAGGGTGGCATCGCCTACGGCCTCAGACTGCGCGGCGACCGCGCCGTCATGCACCATCGGCTCGCCGACAGCGACACCGACCATGCCGCCGTGCTGAACGAGGGGGTTGCGGGATTCCTGCTCGGCGCAATCCGGGGGATTGTCGGCGATGCCCGGGCCGACATCCACGTCACGTTGCCGCATCGCGCGCGTGTCACCATGGCGCGCTATGAGGACAAGCTGCAAACGCCGGTCAGTTTCGCGCCGGGGGCCGAACTCACGCTCAGTTTCGATGCCGCCTTGCTCGACCGGCGGAATGTTGCCATTGGCGCGGCCGGTATCATCAGGGACGACGTCTCGCTGCCGGCCGGACCGGGGCCCCTCGACGACGACGCGCTGGTCGGGATCCTCCTGTCCTTGTTCGAGGCCGTCGTTCTGGTCCGGCCCCCGACCTTGCTCGATACGAGCCAGACGCTAGGCATATCGCCGCGCAGCCTCCAGCGCCGGCTGGCCGCCCGCGGCACGTCATTCGAGGCGCTGCTCGATCAATGGCGCCAGGGCCGGGCGCGCCATTATCTTGCGGAGTCGCCGCTGCCGGTGGGCAGCGTCGCCCGTGCCCTGGGCTATTCCGACCCGGCCCATTTCGTCCGCGCCTTCCGGCGCTGGGAAGGGCTGACACCCATGGCGTGGCGCCAAATGGCAATTGCGAGGACCGGCGGATCGTCGCTATCCCAGCGCGAAGCCTGAATGTCGGGCCCGGCGGAGACGAGCATGAACGGTGGACTTGCGGCCTGCGCCCCTGCGTCCGCAGCCGAGGAAACGATGGTCCGGCTGCCCGGCGGTACGTTCCGCATGGGGTCGGATGTCCACTACCCCGAAGAGGCACCGGCACACCTGGTTGCGGTAGATGGTTTCTGGATCGATCGCTTTCCGGTGACCAACGCCGATTTCGCGCATTTCGTCGCGGCGACCGGCTACGTCACCCTCGCCGAACGGCAGCCCCGACCCGAGGATTATCCGGGCGCCGACCCCGCCTTGCTGGTGCCCGCGTCGCTGGTCTTCCGCCAGCCGGGTCAGGCCGGCACCGACGACTGGACGCGCTGGTGGCACCTCGTTCCCGGTGCCGACTGGCGGCATCCGCAAGGCCCCGACAGCACGATCGACGGCCGGGCCGATCACCCCGTGGTCCATGTCGCCCTGGCCGACGCCGAAGCCTATGCCCGCTGGCAGGGCAAGGAACTGCCGACCGAGGCGGAATGGGAATATGCGGCCCGCGGCGGCCTCGACGGCGCAGCCTTCGCCTGGGGCGACACGCTGGTGCCCGACGGCATTCACCGGGCCAACACCTGGCAGGGCCGCTTTCCGGTCGAGAATCTGGCCGAAGACGGCCATGTCGGCACCTCGCCGGTCGCGGCCTTCCCGGCCAACGGCCATGGCCTCTACGACATGATCGGCAATGTCTGGGAATGGACTGCCGACTGGTACCGGGCCGATCACGCCGCGACGGCGGGCAAGCCGTGCTGCCTGCCGCGCAATCCGCGCGGCGGCAGCGAAGCGGAAAGCCGCGATCTCGCCGCCGGTGACCGGCTGCCGCGCAAGGTCCTCAAAGGCGGCTCGCATCTCTGCGCCCCCAGCTACTGCCGGCGCTATCGCCCGGCAGCCCGTCAACCCCAGACGGTCGACACCTCGTCCGTCCATATCGGCTTTCGCTGCATCCGCCGCTCCCCTGCCCCGTGAGGTATTCCATGAGCAATGACACCCAGTCCCCGAGCGACGCCGCAAGCGCCGCCCCCAGCCGGCGGGACGTGCTGGCCGGCGGCGCCGGCTTCCTGGCCGCGGTGGCGGGCCTTTCGGCCCTCGCCTCCCCGGCCGGCGCCCAGGCCGCGCCGCGCCCGCATATCGTCTACATCATCGCCGACGATCTCGGCTTTGCCGATGTCGGCTTCCACGGCTCGGACATCAAGACGCCGGTCCTCGACCGTCTGGCCGCCGAGGGGATGAAGCTGTCCAGCTTCTACACGCTGCCCCTCTGCACGCCGACCCGAGCGGCGCTGATGACCGGGCGCTACCCGATGCGCTACGGCCTGCAGACCGGCGCGATCCCGTCGGGCGCGACCTACGGGCTCGCGACCGACGAGACGCTGCTGCCGCAGATCCTCAAGTCGGCGGGTTATCGCACGGCCCTGATCGGCAAGTGGCATCTGGGGCACGCCAAGCAGGACTACTGGCCGCGCCAGCGCGGCTTCGACTACTTCTACGGCGCGCTGGTCGGCGAGATCGACCACTTCAAGCTGGAATCGCACGGCGCCAAGGACTGGTACCGCGACAACACCCTGCTCGACGAGGTCGGCTACGATACCGAACTGTTCGGGGCCGAGGCCGTCCGGCTGATCGAGAGCCACGATCCGGCGACACCGCTGTTCCTCGACCTGTCGTTCACCGCGCCGCATACGCCCTACCAGGCGCCCCAGGCCTATCTCGACCGCTACGCGACCATCGCCGACCCCAGCCGGCGCGCCTATGCCGCCATGGTCACCGCGATGGACGAGCAGATCGGCCGCGTGGTCGACGCGCTGACCCGTCGCGGCATGCGCGACAACACGCTGATCGTCTTCCACAGCGACAACGGCGGCACCCGCTCGGCGATGTTCGTCGGCGAGGGCGTCGTGGCCGGCGACCTGCCGCCGAACAACACCCCCTACCGCGAAGGCAAGGGCAGCCTCTACGAAGGTGGCACGCGCGTCGTGGCGCTGGCGAACTGGCCGGGCCGGATCGCCCCCGGCGAGGCCAACGGCGTCATGCATGTCGTCGACATGCTGCCGACCCTCGCCAAGCTCGCGGGGGCCAAGGTCGAGAACACCAAGCCGATCGACGGCATGGACATCTGGCAGGCCCTGGCCGCCGGCAAGGGCTCGCCCCGCGACGGGCTGGTCTACAATATCGAGCCGACCCAGGGCGCGGTGCGCGACGGCAAGTGGAAGCTGGTCTGGCAGGTGCTGCTGCCGCCGAAGCTGGAACTGTTCGACATCGAGGCCGATCCCTCCGAGAAGACCGACCTGTCGGCGAGCAACCCGCAGAAGGTCGCGGAACTGCAGGCCCGGGTGGTCGAGCTGGCCCGCACCATGGCCCCGCCGCTGTTCTATGCCGCGGCCTTGCGCATCACGCTTTCCGCCCCGCTGTCGACGCCGGGCGACATCCTCTACCACATGGGCGAGGAAGACTGACCGCGCCCCAGGCGCCGGGTGGCGGCCCGCTGGCGGGCCGCCACCACCCTTTTTCCATCCCGAGCGGAATTCATGCCCAAGGGCCCGCGGGCGATCAGGCGACGATCGTCGCATCGTCTTCGCGCGCGCCGGATGCTTGACAGCCGATAAATTAGAGACCTAAGTTTCTCCGGAGACCGGCGGACGACCGTTTGGTAGCCCACCAGTCCAAAAGTATAAAAAGAGTACCCGGAGGAAACCCAGTGACGCCCGATACGGCCCTGACGACAGAGGGAGTCCGTCCGACGCCGCGCGCGCCGGCGGAGGCAAGCGCCGAGCCGCTGATCCGCTTCGACGGCGTCACCCTGGAACTGTCGGGCCACCAGCTCTATCGCGACCTCAGCTTCACCGTCGCCCCGGGCGAGTTCGTCTGCATCCTGGGACCGTCGGGCTGCGGCAAGTCGACGGCGCTGCGCCTGCTGGGCGGGTTGCTCGCCGCCACTGCAGGCCGCATTACCATCGACGGCGAGACGCCCGAGGCGGCCTGGCAGCGCATGGCCTTCGTGTTCCAGTCGCCGCGGCTGGCCGCGTGGCGCAGCGCGCTAGACAACGTCCTGCTGGCCCGGCAACTGCGCTTCGGCGAGAAGCCGGACGCCGCCGCGCGCAAGCGCGCGGCAGATCTGCTCGATCTCGTCGGGCTGTCGCACGACACCGCCAAGTATCCGCGCATGCTGTCGGGCGGCGAGCGGCAACGTGTCTCGATCGCCCGCGCCCTGGCGGTCGACCCCGACATCGTGCTGATGGACGAGCCGTTCTCGGCGCTGGACCCGACGACGCGGCAGCGCCTGCGCGCCGAGATCATCGCGATCTGGCAGAAGACCAGCAAGACAGTGCTGTTCGTGACGCACGACGTCGACGAGGCGGTGGCCCTGGCCGACCGTATCTTGCTGCTTTCCAACAAACCGACGGTGGTGCGCGAGATCGTCAGGATCGACGCGCCGCGGCCGCGCCTGATCGACCACGACGCCGAGCTGCGCGGCCTGCGCGACCATCTGCTGAGATCGTTCGCCCAGATGGAGTCCGGCAACCAGCATTAAGACCAGAGGGGGAGGAGAATAACCATGAACTCGCGCCTGAAGCGCCTGACCACCTTCGTCGCCGCCAGTGCCGTCGCCCTGCTCGGCCTTGCCAGCCTGGCCGAGGCCAAGGAGAAGATCTCCTTCGCCTACGTCATCGACCCGTCCATGGAACTGACGCTCTACGGCATCAAGTCGGGCAAGGTCTCGTCGTCCACCGTCGAGGTCGAGCCCGTCGCCCTCGACCTGCCCGCCCTGCTGCAGGTCACGGCGACCAAGCGCTACGACCTCGTCCAGGCGGCGGCGATCAGCCTGCCGCGGCTGGCGCAGCGCGGGCTGGACCTGAAGATCGCCGGCATCTCGCTGCGCCTGATCTCGGGCGATGGCGGCAACATCTGGGTGCCGCAGAACAGTCCGCTGAAGGACATCAAGGAACTGAAGGGCAAGAAGCTCGGCACCTTCGCGCTGAACTCGACCGGCATCACCATCATGCGCATCGCGCTGTGGAAGCACTACGGTTTCAACGTCGCGCTCGAGGGCGGCGACATCAAGTTCAACGAGATGGCCTCGGCCAACATCGCCCCGGCGCTGCTGACCAACCAGGTCGATGCCGGCGTGCTGGCGCTGTCGAACAACTACAAGGCGTCGCGCAACCCCGAGTTCCGGCCGCTGGCCAAGATGTACGAGACCTACAAGGGCGTGTTCGACGGCGATCCGGTCTCGACCGTGATCATCGGTTATCCCGAGCGGATGGACAAGAAACCCGATGCCTACAAGGAGGCATTGCGGCTCCTGCGCGCCTCGCGCGACTACGCCATCGAGCATGCCAAGGACGTCAACCCGATCGTCGCCAAACAGGAGCAGATCGACGAGGACTTCTTCGTCTACCTGTTCCGCGAGGCGGTCGACGTGCCGATCTACATCAAGGACAGCGACATCAAGGCGCTGACCAAGCTCTATGACTATTCCAAGCAGATCGGCGTGATCGAGAACACCATTCCGGTCGAGCCCGCGGTCTGGTCGCAGGCGCCGCGCCAGTGACCGCTGTCGCCGACAGCGGGATGGCCCCGGACGACGGCGACGCGCTCAGGCGCGCCGCCCGGCGCCGCAAGGCCTGGTGGGCGAATGGCCTGGTGGTCGCCCTGGTCGGCACCTGGTTTGCCGTCAGCCCGTTCGTACCCGCCTATATCCTGCCTGGGCCGATGCTGGTCCTGCAGAAGTTCCTGCTGTTCGTGACGACCAAGACCTATTTCTTCCACCTGACGACGACCCTGTTCCACGTCTTCGGCGCCCTGGCGATCTCGCTGTCGATCGGCGCGGCGCTGGCGCTGGCCGCGCACTATGTGCGGCCGACGCGGCTGCTGATCCGCGGCCGGATCTATCCGCTGCTCAATTCGTTCTCGGGCATCGGCTGGGCGGTGCTGGCGGTGATCTGGTTCGGGCAGACCGACGGCGCGGTCTTCTTCGCGATGGCCTGCGTGCTGGTCCCGTTCATCTTCATCAACCTGCATGAGGGGCTCGAATCCCTCGATGCGGAACTGCAGGAAATGGGCCGGTCATTCACCCGGTCCGGGCTGCGCCGCTTCCGGCAAATCACCCTGCCGCTGCTGGTGCCGTTCGGCTTTGCCGCCCTGCGCATCTCCTTCGGCGTCGCCTGGAAGTCGACGCTGCTGGCGGAATTGTTCGGCGCCAACCGGGGGCTCGGCTACGTCGTCAACCAGTCGCGGCAGAACTACGAGACCGAGGTCATCCTGGCGGTGATCCTGTGGATCATCGTCATCGTCTTCGCCGGCGACCGGCTGTTCTTCAAGCCGGCCCAGGAACGGATTCAGCGACATTATGGCCGATAGCGCGACCTCGAAGGGCGGCCGCCGCGCCGCGCTGATCCAGCGCCTGATCGCCGAAGGCGGCGTCCTGCTGGCCATTCTCGGCTGGTGGAGCGTGTCGCGCACGATGCCGAGCTTCGTGCTGCCCGGCCCGGTCGACGTGCTGGCTGCCCTGTGGAAGCTGTTCAGCGAACCGTCGCTGATGATCAATACCGTCGCCACCACGCTGCGCGTCGTCGCATCGGTGGCGCTGGCCCTGGTCGGTGGACTGGCGCTCGCGCTGGTCGCGCGCACCGTCCCCGATCTCGAATGGGTCATCCTGCGCCGGCTGCAACCGCTGCTGAACTCGTTCCCGTCGATCGGCTGGGCGATCCTGGCGGTGATCTGGTTCGACGTCTCGAACTTCTCGGTCCTGTTCGTGCAAGTCGTCATCCTGCTGCCGTTCTGCCTGATCAACCTGTCGGCCGGCCTCGACGAAATCGATCAGGAAGTGGTCGAGATGGGGCGCAGCTTCACGCGCTCGACCTGGCGCAACCTGACGATGCTCTACCTGCCGCTGCTGATGCCCTACCTGATCGCGGCGCTGCGGATTTCCTACGGCGTCTGCTGGAAGCTGGCCCTGGTCGCCGAGCTGTTCGGCGCCAATTCCGGGCTCGGCTACGTCATGGTGCGCGCCCAGTACACCGCCAACAATGCGCTGGTGCTGGCTACCTGCGTCGCCATCGTCCTTCTGTTCATCGCGGGCGAGAAACTGATCATCGACCCGCTGGCGCGCCGCTTCGCCGGCCCGCGCGACTGACGATACCGTTCGGGGAGGGAGTATCATGAAACTCGTCGCCAAGACCTACTGGCAGGGTTCGCCCGTGCATTTCCGCCGGCCGCCGCGGGATGCGGCGGCAGAACCGCTGGTGCTGCACGCCCATGACGGCGCCGAGTTGCGCGGGCTGTGGTGGACGCCGAAGAACAACCCCAATCCCAGGGTCGCGGTGCTGGCGATGCATCCGCGTGCCGATTTCACCCAGCACTACATCTTCCCCGCCCTGCTGGACGCGGGCTATGGCTGCCTTGGCGCCAACACGCGCAGCCCGAACAATGATTCGGCCACGCTGCACGAAGTCATCCTGCTCGACGTCGCCGCGGCCGTGCGCTTCCTGAAACGCCGGGGCGTCGAGAAGGTGCTGTTCATCGGCAATTCCGGCGGCGGCTCGCTCGGCGCCTTCTACCAGAACCAGGCCAAACTGGCGCCGGCGGAACGGTTGAGCCACGCCCCCGGCGGCCGGCGGGTGCCGCTGCGCGACGCCGAGATGCCGGCCTTCGACGCGATGATCTTCCTCGCCGCCCATCTCGGCGAAGGCCATATGCTGCTCGATCTGGTCGACCCCGCCGTGGTCGACGAGGCACGGCCGCTGCTGTCTGATCCCGACCTCGACATGTACCAGGCGCGCAACGGCTTTCGCCCGCCCCCGGAATGGAGCGAGTACGGCCCCGAATTCGTCACCCGCTATCGTGCCGCCCAGCGTGCCCGCGTGGCCCGCATCGACGCGGCCGCACTGGCCATGTTGGACGAGGCCAAACAGGCCAAGAAGCTGAACGACGACGCCGACTTTCAGAAGCTGCCCTACGATCAGCGGCGCGAGGTGCTGCGCCGCGAGGCGTTCCAGCCGATGATGACGATCTACCGCACGATGGCGAACCTCGCCTATGTCGACCGCCGGATCGATCCGTCGAACCGGCCCTACGGCTCGATCCTGAGCGAACGGCCGGACCTGATGAATTTCCAGCTGTTCGGCTTCGGGCGCCTGGCCACGCCGCTCGCCTGGCTGTCGACCTGGTCGGGCCTGTCGTCGAACGCCACGATCGAGCGGACCGCGCTGAACATCACCGAACCGGCCCTGGTGGTGAACGCCGGCCGCGACATGGACGTCTTCCCCAAGGATGCCCGCGCCATCCACCATGCCCTGGCCTCGACCGACAAGACGCTCGAGGAATTCCCCGACGCGCTGCACTACTTCGAAGCCCCCTGGGGCAGCCGCGATACCAGCGACCTCGACGCGCTGGTCGGCAAGCTGCTGCCCTGGGTTCAGTCGCGCCTGCCGCTGTAAAGGAGACTCCCGCATGGCAACCTTCGGCCTGCTGAAGAGCGGCGACCGTGTGCTGGACCCGGCCGAGCTGGCCCGCCGCATCGACCTTGCCGCCGGCGGTTTCGCCGCTGCCGGCCTGCAGAAAGGCGGCGCCATCGCGCTGCTGCTGCGCAACGATTTCCCGATCTTCGAGGCGACCTACGCGGCAGGCAATCTCGGCGCCTTCACCGTGCCGCTCAACTGGCATGGCAAGCCCGACGAGACCGCGTATGTCGTCGAGGATTGCGGAGCACGCATCGTCGTCGCCCATGCCGATCTGCTGCCCCGGCTGGGGCCATTGCCCGAAGGCAGCCTGCTGCTGGTGGTGCCGACACCGCCGGAGATCGCGGCAGCCTATGGCGTCGCCGCTGCCGAGTGCGTGCCACCGACCGGATCGCTGCTCTGGTATGACTGGCTGGCGGCGCAGACGCCGTGGACACGCGCGCCCGAGGCGCCGCCGGGGGCGATCATCTATACCTCGGGCACGACCGGCAAGCCCAAGGGCGTCCGCCGCAACCCGGTCGAGGGCGAGGCGGCCGCCATCTTGCAGCGCTACCGCCTGCAGGTCTTCCCGTTGCACGACAAGGCGCGGACCGTACTGGTCGGGCCGATGTACCATTCGGCCCCCTGCAACTACGGCCTAATGTCCTGCCGCGCCGGCACGATGTCGGTGCTGCAGGCCAAGTTCGAGCCCGAGGCGCTGCTGCAGTTGATCGAGGCCGAGCGCATCACCCATCTGCACATGGTGCCGACGATGTTCGTGCGGCTGCTGCGCCTGCCCGAGGCGGTACGACGCCGCTACGACCTGTCGTCGCTGCAGCATGTCGTGCACGGCGCGGCCCCCTGCGCGCCCGACGTCAAGCGCGCGATGATCGACTGGTGGGGGCCGGTTATCCACGAGTATTACGGCGCCACCGAATCCGGCCCGATCGCGTTGTGCGACACCGCCGAATGGCTGGCCCATCCCGGTACCGTCGGCCGCATCACGCCCGACGCCCGCGTCGCCATTCTCGACGACGAAGGCCGCGAGGTGCCGACCGGCGAGATCGGCGAGGTCTTCGTCCGCCATCCGGCCGTACCCGACTTCGTCTATCTCGGCAAACCCGAGGCGCGCCGGGCGATCGAGCGCAACGGCATGATCACCAACGGCGATGTCGGCCGGGTCGACGCCGACGGCTTCCTCTATCTGACCGATCGCAAGAAAGACATGGTGATATCGGGCGGCGTCAACATCTACCCGGCCGAGATCGAGGCAAACCTGATCGCCCATCCCGCGGTGCAGGATTGCGCGGTCTTCGGCATCCCCGATCCGGAGTTCGGCGAACGCCTGCTGGCGGTCGTTCAACTCGTGCCCGGTGCCTCTGCCGGCACGCCTGAACTGCGCGCCCATCTCGCCGCGCGGCTGGCCGATTTCAAGGTGCCGCGCGAGTTCGAGTTCGTGCCGGGCCTGCCGCGCGAGGATTCGGGCAAGATCGCCAAGCGCCGCCTGCGCGATCCCTACTGGGCCGGCGTCGGCCGGGCGATCTGAGAGTGCCGCGGCTACAATGGCGGCCAGGTGAAGACACCCTCGGTCGCTTCGAGCGGGGTGAAGGATCCGGAAAGGGCCGGCAGAACGGTCGAGCCGACGCCTTCCGGGGTCCAACCATCGCCATTGTGGATGCCGCGGATCGGGCGCGGCTGGCTCATGATGAAGATCTCGTCGTTGCGGACGGCAAAGATCTGCCCCGATACGTCGGCAGCGGTGTCGGCGCACAGGCCGACGGCCAGCGGCGCGACCTTTTCCGGCTTCAGCTGACGCAACTGCTCGACCCGGCCGGCGCGCTCGGGCGTATCCTCCGGTACCAGCGCCAGCATCCGGCTCCAGGCCATCGGCGCGATGCAGTTCGAGCGGATGCCGTGGCGGCGCAGCCCCAGCGCGATCGAGCGCGACAGACCGACAACCCCCATCTTGCCGGCGGCATAGTGGGCGAACCCCCAGTTGCCGATCAACGCCGCGGTCGAAGTGAAATGGACGATCGCGCCACCGCCGCCCTGCGCGATGAACTGGTCGATGGCGGCGCGCGATACCAGGAAGGCACCGGTCAGGTTGATGTCGATCGACCGCCGCCATTCGGCCTCGGCGATCCTGTGCACCTTGGTCAGGCTGATCACCCCGGCGATGTTGATCACCGCATCAAGCCGGCCGAAATGATCGACGGCACGCCGGACCATCGCCCGGGCTGCAGCGGCATCGGCGACGCTGCCGCCGTCGGCGATCGCACGGGGGCCGATCTGGCGGGCCAGCGCCCCGGCAACACTGTCGTCGGCTGCCCCCGCGCCATCGACCGGGACGCCGAGGTCGTTGACCACGATCGACGCCCCCTCGGCCGCCGCGGCATGCGCGACCGCCCGGCCGATCGCGCCGCCGGCCCCGGTAATCAACACGACCTTGCCCGACAGAATGCCGCCCATCCGCATCTCCTCCGCTCTCTAGGCTTTTCATCCTGACAGGGGAATGGCCGTTGCGCATCACCGATATCCTTGAAATCACCGTCCCATTGGAAGGGGATGTCGCCAACGCCCTGGTGAACTTCCGCACGCATACCGTATCGCTGGTCGCCGTCGTCACCGATGCCAGGCGGGGCAGCCGGCCGGTCGTCGGCTACGGCTTCAATTCGATCGGCCGCTTCGCCCAGGGCGGCATCCTGCGCGAGCGGGTGATCCCGCGGCTGATGGCGGCCGGACCCGGCGAGTTGCTGAACGCGGCGGGCGACGCCTTCGATCCGGTCGGCGTGCTGCGGGCGGCGATGCGCGACGAAAAGCCCGGCGGCCATGGCGACCGTGCCGGCGCCGTCGCGGCGATCGAACTGGCCTGCTGGGACGTCAACGCCAAGCTGGCCGACGAACCGGCCTATGCCACCATCGCCCGACATTACGGACGCCGACCAGCCGATGCGGTGCCGGTCTATGCCGCCGGCGGCTATTATTATCCCGAGGATTCGACGCGACGGCTGGCCGGCGAACTGCGCCGTTATCGCGACCAGGGCTTCGCCGCCTACAAGATCAAGATCGGCGGCGCGGCGCTCGGCGACGACATTGCCCGGATCGAAGCGGCACTGGCGATCGCCGGCCCCGGGGCAAATCTCGCGGTCGACGCCAACGGCCGCTTCGACTTCACCACCGCGGCCGCCTATGCCGAGGCACTGCGGCCCTATGGCCTGCGCTGGTTCGAGGAGGCGGGCGACCCGCTGGACTACGACCTCAACGCGCGGATCGTCTCGGCCTACGGTGGTGCGGTGGCAACGGGCGAAAATCTGTTCTCGCTGCAGGATGCGCGCAACCTGATCGCCTTCGGCGGCATGCGACCGGGCATCGACATCTTCCAGATGGATCCGGGCCTCGCCTACGGCCTGGATGAATATGTCTGCATGCTGGCGGCGATGGAGGCGCGCGGCTTCGATCGCGCCCAGGCCCATCCGCACGGCGGACATCTGATCAACCTGCACATCGCCACGGCCCTCGGCCTGGGCGGCTGCGAGGCCTATCCCGGCGTGTTCCAGCCCTTCGGCGGCTATGGTCCCGGCTGCGTGCTGGGCGATGGCATGGTCATCCCGTCGGATGCGCCGGGCTGGGGGCTCGAGGAGAAGCCCGAACTGCGTCACGCATTGGGGAGGCTGGCATGAAGATCGCGGTGGTCGGATGCGGTGCGATGGGCTCGGTCTACGCCGCCCTGCTGGCAGGTACCGGCAACGAGGTGCTGGCGGTCGATTCCTGGGCAGCCCATGTCGCGGCGATCAATAGGGCCGGATTGCGGGTCGAGGGGGCCAGCGGCGACCGCATCGTGCGGCTGCGCGCCACCACGGCGGCGCCGCGGGAAACGATGGACCTTGTGATCATCGCCGCCAAGGCCACCGGCATCGGATCGGCGGCCGCCGAGGCCCGGTCGCTGACCGGCTCCGACACGGCCGTACTGACGATCCAGAACGGCCTGGGCAGTGCCGACATCGTCGCCGCGGCGGTCGGTCCCGACCGGCTCGCGGTCGGCATCGCCGGCGGGTTCGGCGCGGCGATGAAGGCGCCGGGCCATGCCTTCCACAACGGCATGGAAGTGGTCCGCATGGGCGCACATGCGGGCCTGGACCCGAGGCGGGTCGACGCCATTGCCGCGCTGTGGCGTGCCGCCGGGTTCCGGGCCGAGGCGGTCGCCGACATCGCCGCGATGCAGTGGGACAAGCTGATCTGCAACGTCGCCTACAGCGCCCCTTGCGCCTTGACCGGCCTGACCGTCGGCCAAGTCATCGACGATCCGGATATCGGCCCGGTCAGCCGCGCCGCGGCCGGCGAGGCCTGGGCGGTCGCCAAGGCGCGCGGCATCCGCATCGACATCGCCGACCCGGTCGCCCATGTCCGCGCCTTCGGCGCTCGTATTCCCAACGCACGGCCATCGCTGGCGCAGGACCTGGAACGCGGGCGGCGCGGCGAAATCGACATGATCAACGGCGCAGTCCCGCGCGAAGCGGCCAAGGTCGGCATCGAGGCACCGGTCAATGCGACGCTGACGGCGCTTGTCCGGCAGCGCGAGGCAGGCTTCAGCCCTTAGCGGCGATCGAGACGCGCCGCGCCATCTCGCGCGTCGAGGGTATGCGGCGCTGGACGAGCGCGGCGGCGGCCTCGTCGGCGGCCAGGTTCTCGATCACCGCAAGCAGGGTCCGCCGCGTCGCCGCCACGTCGGCATCGGACACCCCCGCAATGGCGAGGCGGTTGACCTCCTCGGCCAGCGGCACCAGCCGGTCGCGCAGCGACCGGCCGAACGGAGTCAGATGAACGAAGACCTTGCGGCGATTGTCCGGCATCTGGTCGCGGGTGACATAGCCGAGCTTCTCCATCGCCTTCAGGGCGGCGAAGGTGGTCGGCTCCATCACCCCGGCCTGCTCGCTCAGTTCGCGCTGGGTCAGCCCGTCACGCTCCCACAGGATGCGAAGGAATGACCAGTGCCCGAACGACACGCCGTGTGCCGCCAGCCGTGCCTGCAGCGCACGGACCAGGGCGCGCGTGGCATCCTTGACCAGATGGGCCAGACGATCATCGGGCACCACCTCGCGCCAGTGACGCAGGATGACCTCCGTCGACTCGCCGCCAGCGTTCGTCCGGCCCAAGGTTTCCCCCCTCTGCAACGATCTGGATATTAGATACCTAAGCGTCGGTTGCAAGGCACCCTTGACCGAAGATGACTGGTAGTCCTATTAATAGGCTATGTCGCAGCCGCAGAAGCTTCAGCCCGGTCCGATCGCGCTGTACGTACAGCTCGCCAGCATCATGCGGGCGCAGATCAAGGCCGGCTTCTGGGCCAATGGCGCCGAAATCCCCACCATCGAGGAGCTCTGCATCCGCTATGGCGTCGCCCGTGTGACCGTGCGCCAGGCCCTGCAGATGCTGGCGACGGAGGGGCTGGTATCGAGCCAGCGCGGCCGCCGCACCGCGGTCACCTATGATGCCAGCCGGCCTGACGCCGCCCCGCTCTACACCGTCATGGAACCGATGCTGGTGATGGCGGCCGACCATGTCATCACCGTGCTCGACCGCAGCGAGGTTGCCGAACTGCCCGAGGCCGGACGCTTCTTCGGCCAGCCGGCGGGACCCTACATGCGGGTGCGCAAGATCCATTCCGAGGGCGGCGCGCCCTATTGCGTGATGGAAATCCATATCGAGCGCGACCTGTACCGCCGCCTGCCGAGCGGTGCCGACGAGCGCGAGAAGCTCGCGCGGCTGGTCAAGATGCACGCAGCCCCCGCCCTCGCCACCGGGCGCGAGCGACTGACCGTCGCCGCCGCCGATTTCGAGGAAGCCGCGGCCCTGGCCTATCCGATGTCGGCGCCGGTGGCCCGGCTGGCCCGCGTCTTCTGCGACGAGGCCGAGCGCATCATCTATTTCGGACAGTTTTCCTATCGCGGCGACCGCTTCGGCTCGGAGCGCGACCTGTCGACCTACATCAAGCACGTCTGGTAACAAGCCAGCGACCGGAGGAGACGCCCAGATGGAGTACCAGGCCATCCGCTATGCGGTGGTCGACGGGATCGCGTCGATCACGCTGAACCGGCCGGAGCGGCGCAACGCCCTCGACCTTGCCATGCGCAACGAGCTGGCATGGGCGGTCGGCGAGATCCGCCGGGACAAGGGCGTGCGCGCGGTGATCATCGCCGGTGCCGGCAACAGCTTCTGCGCCGGCGGCGATCTGGCCTCGATGCAAGGCGCCATCCCCGATGCGGCGGCCGGACGCGACCGCCTGCGCAGCAACATCGACTGGCTGCAGGAATGGGTGATGCTGGACCGGCCGGTCATCGCCGCTGTTGACGGCCATGCCGCAGGCGCCGGGTTCAATCTGGCGCTGGCCGCCGATTTCATCCTGGCCACGCCCGAGGCGCGCTTTGCCCAGTCCTTCGCCCGGGTCGGGCTGGTACCCGATTTCGCCGGGCTGCACCTGCTGCCGCGCATCGTCGGGCTGCAGCGCGCCAAGGAACTCGTCTTCTCGGCCCGCACCATCGACGCCGCCGAGGCGCATGCGCTCGGCATCGTCTACGCAATCCATGACCGGGCGGCCCTGCCGCAGGCGGCGCTGGCGCTGGCGGCACGGATCGCGACCGCGTCGCCCGATGCCTTCGGCCTTGCCAAGCAGGCCCTGAACCAGGCCCAGTCGCACGACCTGCGCGCCAACCTGGAGATCGAGGCGGCCTACCAGGGCATCTGCTTCACCTCCGACTTTCACAAGGAAGCGGTGCGGCGCTTTCTCGCCAAGGAACCGGCGCTGTTCGCCGGGCTCGCCTGACCCATGGCCGTCCTGCTCGACGCTTCGGCACGCGTGGCCGTGATCGGCGCCACCGGCGCCTATGGCCGCGCCCAGGTCCAGACCATGCGCCAGTCCGGTACCATCGTCGTCGCTTCGGTCTCGGCGGGTCGCGGCGGCGAGATCATCGACGACGTTCCCGCCTTCGACACGGTGGCGGAAGCCGTCGCCGCGGCCGGGGCCGATACGGCCATGGTCTATACGCCGGCCGCCGGCGCGCGCGACGCGCTGATCGAATGTGCGGAGGCCGGCATCAGGCTGGCGGCGGTGGCCGCCGAATTCGTGCCGGTGCATGACACGCTCGAGGCGCTCGCCGTCGCCCGCGAGCACGGCATGTGGGTCGTCGGGCCCAATTCGCTCGGCATGATCAGTCCGGGCGCCGCGCTGCTCGGGTCGATCGCGCCCGGCTTCGCCCGGCCCGGCCGGATCGGCGTGATCGGCCGCAGCGGCACGCTGACCCTGACCACGACCCGAATCCTCAGCCAGGCCGGCATCGGCCAGAGCACGGCGGTGCATATCGGCGGGGACATGATGGCCGGCCGCAACCCGCATGAATGGCTGCAGGCCTTCCTGGCCGATCCGGCGACCGATGCGGTCGCCTATCTCGGCGAGATCGGCGGCGGGAAGGAATATGCGATGCTCGACGTGATCGCGGCGGCCCGGAAGCCGGTGGTCGCCCTGGTCGTCGGGCGCCATGCCCCGCCGGGCAAGCGCATGGGCCATGCCGGCGCCCTGATCGGTGCCGACCGCGAAACCGCCGCGGCCAAACGGGCCGCCCTGGCCGAGGCCGGCGCCCGTGTCGCCGAGTCCCCGATGGCCGTCGCGACACTTGTGGCGGAGCTGACCCGGTGACCGCGCTTGCCAGGGTTCTGGACCTGATCGAGCGCGTCGCGCTGTTTGTCGCCTCGCTGACCTTCCTGGCCATGATGGGTGTCACCGTGGTCGACGTCGTCATGCGCTATGCCTTCAATGCGCCGCTGACCTGGTCGTTCGAACTGATCGGCACCTACCTGATGGCGGCCGCCTTCTTCCTGGCGGTTTCGGCGACGCAGGCGAGGCACCAGCACGTCAATGTCGACGTCATCGCCAACCTGCTGCCGCCGCGGCTGCGGGCAGGGGCGCTGGCGGTCGCCGGCATTTTCGTCATCGTGATGTTCGCCCTGATCTGGTGGGCCGGGGCGGCGAGCTTCTGGGAAGCCTGGCGCGACGGGCTGGCCTCGGATGGCGCGATCGCCTGGCCGCTGTGGCCGGTCTATCTGCTGATCCCGCTCGGCCTGACCCCGCTGCTCGGCCGCCTCGCCCTCGAACTCGTGGCGGAATCGCGCCGCGCCATGGGTGCCGCATGATCGCGGCGACGATCACCGGCCTGCTGCTGCTGCTGCTCGCCATCGGCCTGCCGGTCGCCTATGCCATGGGCGTTGCCGGCATGATCGGGCTCTACCTGATCGGCGGCTTCTCGACCGTCATGGGAATCCTGTCGACCACACCGCTGACATCGGTCTCGACCTACGAACTGCTGTCGATCCCGATGTTCATCCTGATGGCCGAGATCGTCATCGTCAGCCGGATCGCCGACGAACTGTTCGACACCATGGTGGTCTGGGTCGGCCGGCTGCCCGGCGGGCTCGCCGTGGCCACGGCCCTTGCCGGAGCCGGTTTCGGCGCGATTTCGGGGTCGTCGACCGCAGGCGCGGCGACGCTTGCCTCGACCTCGCTGCCGGCCATGCTGCGCCACGGCTATGAGCGCAACCTCGCCAACGGCGTCGTCGCGATCTCCGGCACGCTGGCCATGCTGATCCCGCCGTCGATGGCCGCGATCCTCTATGCGCTGGTCGCCGGCGAAAGCGTCTCGGCGATGCTGATCGCCGGCATCGTCCCGGGCATCCTGGTGACGCTGACCATCGCGGCCACCGTCGTCGTCCTGGTGCTGATGGACCAGCGCCGCGCCCCGCCGGGCCGGCGCTATTCGCTGGGCGAGAAGATCGCGTCGCTGCGCGTCACCGGGTCGATGGCGGTGCTGATGCTGCTGGTCACCGGCGTCATCTATCTCGGCATCGCCACGCCGACCGAGGCTGCCTGCCTCGGCGCGGCCGGCGCGCTGGCCATCGCCGTGTTCCGCCGCAAGATGACCTGGTCCGCGCTTTTCACCGCGCTCGAGGGTGCGGCGCGCACCTCGGCAATGATCGCCATGATCATCGTCGGCGCCCATATCTTCAGCTACTGCCTGACCATCACCCAGACCACGCAGGGCTTCGTCTCGTTCATCGCCGGTCTCGACGTGCCGCCCTATGCGATCATCGCCATCATCATCCTGATGTACCTGGTGCTCGGCTGCTTTCTCGACCAGGTCGCGATCCTGATCCTGACCGTGCCGATCCTGGTCCCGGTCATCAAGGCCCTGGGCTATGACGGCGTCTGGTTCGGCATCATCGTCATCCTGACCGCCGAGGTCGGGCTGGTGACCCCGCCGGTCGGGATGAACGTCTTCGTCGTCGCCCGCTACACCGGCAGGCCGGTCGGCGAGGTCTTCGCCGGCGTCACCCCGCATGTGATCGCCCATATCCTGCTGATCGCGCTGCTCGCAGCCTTCCCGGCCATCGTGCTGTGGCTGCCGGCGACGATGGCAAATTGAGGGAGGAAACAATGAACAAGACCCTGGCGCTCGGTTTCGCCTTTGCCTGCATCGCCCTGCCCGCCTCGGCGCAGGTGACGCTGAAACTGGCCGATTCCTTTCCGACCTCGCACTACATCTCGGTCCATGCCGCAAGGAAGTTCATGGACGAGGCGACCAGGAACGCGAACGGGGCCCTGAAGTTCGAGTACTATCCGACCGAGCAGCTCGGCAAGGCCAAGGACTTCCTGCAGCTGACCACGGCCGGGGTGATGGACATCGCCTATATCGTCCCCTCCTACGTCTCCGAGAAGATGCCGCTGTCGGCGGTGGGCGAGCTGCCCGGCATGTTCGCCACCGCCTGCCAGGGTTCGGCCGCCTATTGGGCGTTGAGCCGCGACGGCATCCTCTACGATCGCGAATTCAAGCCGAACGGCGTCAAGCCGCTGATGGCCTTCGCCATCTCGCCCTACCAGGTGTCGACGCGAGGCGCGCCCCTGGCAAAGTTCGACGACCTCAAGGGCCTGAAGATCCGCGCGGCCGGCGGGGCCTTCGACCTGACGCTGCGCACGCTCGGTGCCGTGCCGATCCGGCTGGCCGCCCCCGACGTGCGCGAATCGCTGCTGCGCGGCACGATCGACGGCACCGTCGGGCCGGCCGGGTCGATGAAGCCCTACGACCTGTTGACGGTGGTGAAGAACACCACGGTCGGCGCCAGCTTCGGCGGCCTGGTCGCGACCTATTCGATCAGCCTGAAGAAATGGCAGGGCCTGTCGCCCGAGATCCAGAAGGCGCTGGCCGATGCCGGCGAGGCCACGATCAAGTCGTTCTGCAAGGTGTCGGACGACCAGGAGGAAGAGGCGGTCAAGGAATTCGAGGCGGCCGGCGGCAAGGCCTGGCGGCTGAACGACGGCGAGCGCGCCGACCTGGCCCGCCGGCTCGAGCCGGTGACGGGCGACTGGGCCAAGCGCCTCGACGACCGCAAATTGCCGGGAACCGACGTCTTGAAGGCCTTCCAGGCCGCAGCCAAGCAGGGTTGAAGGAGAGTGTGATGACGACCGATCAGGAAGTGCTGACCGAAGTTCGCGACCATGCGGTCTGGCTGACCATCAACCGCGAGGCGCGGCGCAACGCGATGTCGGCCGGCGTGCTGGAAGGCCTGACCGCCGGCATCCGCCAGGCGGCGGCCGATCCGGCCGTGCGCGCCGTCGTGCTGACGGGCGCGGGCGAGAAGGCCTTCTGCGCCGGGGCCGACCTGTCGGTCGGCACCTCGACCTTCGGTCGCGACCTGGCCGAACCGACCACGGCCTACGCCAATCTGCTGCGCCTGGTCAAATCGACCAACCTGCCGATCGTGGCGCGGATCAACGGCGTGTGCATGGCCGGCGGCATGGGCCTGCTGGCCATGTGCGACATGGCGGTGGCGGCCGATCACGCCATCTTCGGCCTGCCCGAGGTCAAGATCGGCGTCTTTCCCATGCAGGTCCTGTCGGTCCTGCAGGATCTCGTCAGCCCGCGCGTGCTCAACGAACTCTGCATCACCGGCGAACCGATCGGCGCCGCCGAAGCCCGCGAGGTCGGGCTGGTCAATCATGTCGTGCCGGCCGACGAGCTGGACGCCAAGGTGCAATGGCTGCTCGGTCGCATCACCGACAAGTCGCCGACCGCGATCCGCCGCGGCAAGTATGCGATGCGCGCCGTCCGCTCGATGACCTTCGATCAGGCGATCGCCTTCACCGAAGGCCAGATCGCGCTGATGGCGCAGACCGAGGATGCGCGCGAAGGAGTCGCGGCCTTCAACGAGAAGCGCAAGCCCAACTGGACCGGGCGCTGAGGAGAAAACGATGAGCGAGAAGATCGTCAGGATCGGCGGCGCGTCAGGCTTCTGGGGCGACAGCGCGGTGGCCGGTCCGCAGCTGGTGCGGCGGGCCGAGGTCGACTACCTGGTCTACGACTACCTGGCCGAGGTGACGATGTCGCTGCTGGTCAGGGCCCGCACCAAGGATCCGGCGCTGGGCTATGCCACCGACTTCGTCGGCACCGCGATGAAATCGATCCTGCGCGATATCGCCCGCAAGGGCATCAAGGTCGTCACCAATGCCGGCGGGGTCAACCCGCCGGCCTGCGGCGCCGCGCTGCGGGCGCTGTGCGCCGAGATGGGCGTCGACCTCAAGGTGGCGGTGATCACCGGCGACGATGTGACGCCGCTGATCCCGGGCCTGCGCGAGAAGGGCGTGGCCGAGATGTTCTCCGGCATCGCCCTGCCCGAGAAGCTGGCCAGCGCCAATGCCTATCTCGGCGCCGTGCCGATCGCCGCCGCCCTGGCCGAAGGTGCCGACATCGTCATCACCGGCCGCTGCGTCGACAGCGCGCTGGCGCTGGGGCCGCTGATGCACGAATTCGGCTGGGCGCCCGACGAGTACGACCGCCTGGCGGCCGGCAGCCTGGTCGGCCATATCCTCGAATGCGGCGCGCAAGGCTCCGGCGGGCTGCATACCGACTGGGAAGCGGTCGAACGCTGGGAGGACATCGGCTATCCGATCGCCGAATGCCGCGCCGACGGCAGCTTCGTCGTCACCAAGCCCGCAGGCACCGGCGGCCTCGTCGTGCCGGCCGTCGTCGCCGAGCAGATGCTGTACGAAGTCGGCGATCCGTCGAGCTACATCCTGCCCGACGTGATCGCGGATTTTACCGCGGTGACGATGACCCAGGTCGGCCCCGACCGGGTCGAAGTGTCGGGCACGCGCGGCCGGGCGCCGACGGCCACCTACAAGGTTTCGGCGACCTACATGGACGGCTGGCGCTGCTTCGGCATGCTCACCGTCATCGGCATCGACGCCGCGCGCAAGGCCGAGCGCACGGCCGAGGCCATCCTGGCACGCACGCGAGGCATCTTCCGCCACCTCAATCTCGGCGACTATCGCGCCACCGATATCGAGATCCTGGGCGCCGAGGCCGGCTACGGGCCGCATAGCCGCGCGCGCGGCGCCCGCGAGGTCGTCATGAAGCTCGGGGTCGAACACGAGAACCCGACCGCACTGGGCATCTTCGCCCGCGAGATCGCGCCGGCCGGCACCTCCTGGTCGCCCGGCACCACGGGCGTGGCGGGCGGGCGGCCCAAGCCGGTGCCGATCGTGCGGCTGTTTTCGTTCCTGCTGGACAAGGCGGCATTGCCGGCGCCGTCGGTTCACCTCGGCGATGCCGAGATCCCGGTCGTCCTACCCGCCCCCGGCCGGCCAACCACGCATGCCGCGCCAACACCGGTGGCGGCGCGACCGGCCGGTGGCCCGACAGTCGAGGTACCGCTGATCCGCCTGGCCTGGGCCCGGTCGGGCGACAAGGGCGACAGCGCCAATATCGGCATCATTGCGCGTGACCCGGCCTATCTGCCGCTTTTGCGCGCGGCGCTGACACCGGACGTCGTCGCCGGCTATTTCGCCCACCTGATCAAGGGGCCGGTCGAGCGCTTCGACGTGCCGGGCATCTCGGCGATGAACTTCCTGCTGCGCGAGGCGCTGGGCGGCGGCGGCATGGCCAGCCTGCGCAACGATCCGCTGGCCAAGGGCTTTGCCCAGATGGCGCTGGACATCCCGATCGCCGTGCCGGCGTCCTGGGGCCTGCGGCCGTGAGCCGACAGGGCGGGGAGCGCCGGCGATGCGGCTGATCGAGGCAGACGGCAAGGCACTGCTGGCCGAGGCCGGCATCGCCGTGCCGGCCGGGCGACTGTACCACCCGGGCGAGGAGATCGCGGCGGCAAGCGGCCGGGTCGCGATCAAGGCCCAGATGCTGGCAGGCGGGCGCGGCAAGCAGGGCCTGGTCCGCGTCGTCGATGGCGCAGCCGCCGCGGCGGCGGCCGGGGAGATCCGGGCGCTGGCCGGGCCGGCCGTGCCGCTGCTGGTCGAGGCCGCCGTGGATATCGCCGCCGAGTTCTACATGGCCTGGCGCATCGACGACGTCGCCCAGGCACCAATCCTGATGTTTTCGCCCGCCGGCGGCATCGCGGTGGAGGAACGGCCCGATGCCCTGCGCGAATACCGCGCCGACCCGCGGCGCCCGGTGCGGCCGCACGATCTCGTCGGCTTCTTCCGTGCCGCCGGCGCGGCCGGCCGCAACCTGGGGGCGTTGGCGCGCTTCGCTGCCGAGCTGGGGCGCGTGTTCCGTGCCATCGACGCCGAACTGATCGAGATCAACCCGCTGGCGCTGACCTCGGCCGGCGGTCTCGTCGCACTCGACGCCAAGGTCGTGGTCGACGACAACGCTGCCTTCCGCCACCAGTCGCGCCGGGGGCTGGTCTCGCATGCGCTGGAACAGGCCGGCATGACCGCGCTGGAGCGGCGCGCGGCCGAGGCCGGCTGCACCTTCGTCGAGCTCGAAGGCAATGTCGCATTGCTGACCGGCGGCGCGGGACTGGGCATGGCGATCCTCGACCTGGTCGGCGACGCGGGCCTGCGGGCGGCAAATTTCGTCGATGCCCCCGGCGGCAGCGGACCCGAGGTCTTCGCGCTGCAATCGCGGCTGGTGTTCGAGCGGGCCGCACGCGACGACGTGCGCGCCATCCTGCTTTACCTCACCCTCTCGGCGTCGTCCCTGAAGAGCCTGGTGACCGGGCTGCTGCGGCTGCTCGACGCCAGCCCGCCCCCCAAGCCGCTGGTCGTCGGCTTCGCCGCCACCGGCAGTGCCGAACGGGAAATGACGATGGCCGAGGCCCAGGGCCTGTTCGGCCAGCGCGGCTATGCCTGCGCCGACAACCTGGCCGATGCCATCGCGGCGCTCAGACAGGTGGCCGGGTAGGAAGAAAAAGAAGCCGGCGGGCCGCAGGCGAGAAGAAGGTTCTCGCCTGCGGCCGCCATGGACTTATGCCGACCCGAGCAGCTTCAGGTCGTAGGGCAACGAGCGCAGGCGCTTGCCGGTCGCGGCGAAGATCGCATTCGCCACGGCCGGCGCGATCGGCGGCACGCCGGGTTCGCCGATGCCGGTCGGGGCCGCGGTCGACGGCACGATATGCACCTCGATCTTGGGCATGTCCGACATGCGCAGCGGTTCGTAGCCGTCGAAGTTCGCCTGGTCGACGACGCCGTCGGTGAAGGTGATCTGGTTGCGCAGGGCGTGGCCCAGGCCATAGCCGATGCCGCCCTCGACCTGCGCCCGCACCACGTCCGGATTGACCGCGATGCCGCAATCGACCGCGGCCACGACCCGGTCGACCTTGACCCCGTCCTTGTTGACGGTGACGTCGGCAACCATGGCAACGAAGCTGGAGAAGCTTTCGTGCACCGCGACGCCGCGGCCGCGCCCGGCCGGCAGCTTGTCGTTGCCGGCCTTGGCCACCGCCAGTTCCAGCACCGCGCGGTGGCGCGGATGATCCTTCAGCAGGGCCAGGCGATAGGCGACCGGGTCCTTGCCGGCGGCATGGGCCAGTTCATCGATCATCACCTCGACCGCCTGCGCGGTGTGGCTGTGCCCGACCGAGCGCCACCACAAGGTCGTCACCGGCGATGGGGCATCGTGCCAGTCGACCAGCATGTTCGGCACCGCATAGGGCATGTCGGCCACGCCCTCGACCGCGAGATGATCGAGCCCGTTCTTGACCACCATCGCCTCGAGCGCCGTGCCGATGACGAACGACTGCCCGACCAGGCGATGGGTCCAGACCAGCGGGTTGCCGTCGGCGCCGATCCCCGCCTGGACCTTGTGGTAGAACATCGGGCGATAGCGGCCGCCCTTGATGTCGTCCTCGCGCGTCTGCACCAGATGGACCGGGTACTTGGCACCGGACGCCTTCAGGATTGCGGCGGCCTCGGCGACATAGTCGGCATTGGGCGTCGCCCGCCGGCCGAACGAACCGCCGGCCCACAGCGTGTTGATCCTGACCTGCTCCATCTTCAGGCCCAGCACGGCGGCGGCCGTCGCATGCTCGACGGTCTGGAACTGCGAGCCGGCGTGGATCTCGCAGATGCCCGCCGGCGTCATCTCGATGACGCAGTTCAGCGGCTCCATCGGCGCGTGCGCCAGATAGGGGAAGACGAACTCGGCCTCGACCACCTTGGCCGCCTGCTTGAGAGCGGCATCGACCTCGCCACGCTGCGTCGCCACGATGCCCGGCTTGGCGGCCGCGGCCTTGTAGTCGGCCAGCATCTTGTCGGACGAGCGCGTCTCGGCCTTGGAATCGTCCCAGGTGACCTTGAGCGCTTCGCGGCCCTTCTGCGCGGCCCAGGTATTGTCGGCGATCACGGCCACGCCCTGGGGAATCGTCACCACGTCGACCACGCCGGGGATCTTGCGTGCCGCGGCGTCGTCGACCGACTTCACCGTGCCGCCGAACCGCGGCGGATGCAGCACGACGGCGGTCTTCATGCCCGGCCGGCGGATGTCCAGCGCGTAGACCGCCTTGCCGTCGGTCTTGTCGTTGGAATCGAGGCGCGGCAGCCGCGTGCCGATCAGGACGAAGTCCTTGGGATCCTTCAGCGTCACCGACGTCGGCACCGGCATGGTGCCGGCCTTGGCGGCCAGATCGCCGAACCTGGCCGACTTGCCCGACTTATGCGCGACGACGCCCTTGGCGACCGAAATCTCGGCCGCCGGCACCTGCCATTCGGCGGCAGCGGCGGCGACCAGCATCGCCCGCGCGGCGGCGCCGGCCTGGCGCAGCTGCATCCAGGAATTGGCGGTCGAGGTCGACCCGCCGGTACCCTGGATCGGGCCGAAGAACAGGTTGTTGTAGAGTTGCGGATCGGACGGCGCGAAGGCGGAGCGCATCTGGCTCCAGTCGGCGTCGAGCTCCTCGGCGACAATGGTGGCAAGACCGGTCGTCACGCCCTGCCCCATGTCGAGATGCTTGATCATCACGGTGACGGTGTTGTCGGCCGCGATCTTGACGAAGGCATTCGGTGCCGGCGGATCGTTGGGCGTGGCGGCGAAGCCCTTCTTCGCCCCGATATGGGTGGCGACCAGCAGCGCGCCGGTGGCGACGCCCGAGGCCTTGAGGAACGAACGGCGGTTCGGAGCGGCCGGCTTGGCGATACCCGCGGCAGTCTTGGCGATCAGCATGTGCCCCCTCCCTCAACCCAGCATCGTGGCGGCTTCGTGGATGGCGGCGCGGATGCGGACATAGGTCGCACATCGGCAGACATTCCCATCCATTGCCGAATCGATGTCGGCATCGGTCGGCTTCGGCGTCGTGGACAACAGGCCGATCGCGGACATGATCTGGCCCGACTGGCAGTAGCCGCACTGAACGACGTCGAGCTTGCGCCAGGCCGCCTGCACGGCCTGGGCGACCTTGCCCTCGACGCCTTCGATCGTGGTGATCTTGGCACCGGTGACGTCGCCGACCAGGGTCTGGCAGGACCGGGTCGGGTTGCCGTCGACCATCACGGTGCAGGCGCCGCACAGCGCCTGGCCGCAACCGAACTTGGTGCCGGTGAGGTTGAGAACGTCGCGCACCGCCCAGAGGAGCGGCATGTCGGGCGGGACGTCGAGGCTGTGCTCGACGTTGTTGATCGACAGCTTGATCATGGGGATAGGCCTCTGATCAGGGGTTATCGGGATCGGCAAATTCTGTAAGAGCGAACTGCGGCTCGGGGCGCCCGGCAAGGTCGGGCGGAGCCAGCCGGCCGGCGAACCATATCGCACGGCGTCGGGCACTCCGGGCAACCGCAGTGGCACGCACGATAAAACAAAAACCAATTATTGTCTAATGTTTCATTTCGCCGCCGCGGCGGCGGCCTGCGCCCTCAGACCATGGAGCATCAGATCGAGGATCCGATCAAGCTCGTCCGGGCGCTCGCGCGCGCCCTCCTCCGCCACCAGCCGCGGGTGGTGAAACGCCATCGTCGCGTTGAAGAACGACTCGACGCAACGGTCGATGTCGAGTTTCGGAAACATCCCCCGACCGATCCCGTCGCGGATGATCGAGGCCACCTGCGATTGGATGATTCCGACATGGCTGCACACCGTCGGCGAGGTGCGCGCCGCAGCGATGTCGTAGTTCGCCCAAAGGCCCGGATCCTGCGCGATCTTCACGGTCTTTACATGGTGCAGATGCCGAAACCAGGCGCGCAAACGCTGGTCCGGAGCCGCCTCCGAGGCGGCGATGCGGCCCAGTTCGTCATCGATGCAACTGAGCCAGCGGGCCGACACCGCGTCCATCAGGGCCTCCCGGTCCGGGAACACGCGATAGAGCACCGAATGCGACACCTTGATCGCCTTGGCGACGTCGACCAGCCGGGTCTTCTGCGGGCCGTGGCGACGCAGCAGTTCCTCGGCGGCAGCGACCGCACGCTCGCGCAATTCCTCGTCGCTGTAGATCCGTCTGACCATGGCCGTCGGCTACGCGGGCAGGCCGCCTCCAACAATCACTAATCCGTGAAGTGGATCATAAAACCGTCGGCAGGGCCAGCCGGGCGGCTCAGCCGACCTCGCGCTCGACCAGCGTCAGGACGCGATAGGCGCGGTCCAGGGCGCGCATGTCGCCCCCCCGGGTCAGGGCCTCGATGCGGTCGCGCATGACATGCACCGCACGGACACCGTGGCGGGCGATCATCTCGAGCGCCGCGGCGGCGGCTTCGTCGTCCGCGGCGGGATTGCCGGCGTTCATGACTCAGGCCCCGGCGCGACGGCCAGCACGGTCAGCGCCCTGCGCTCGCCCGACGGGGCGATCCAGTCGATCGACTGTCCGGCCTTCAGCCCGATCAGGGCCGCGCCGATCGGCGTCATCACCGAGACGCGGGCCTGGGCCGCATCCTCGGCCGACGGATAGACCAGTGTCACCGTCCGCGTGCGGCCGCTGCGATCGTCGCGATAGGTCACGGCCGATGAAATGCGCACGATGTCGCCCGGCAAAGCGGGATCGTCGACCACCTCGGCCCGGCCCAGTTCACGGCGCAGATAATCGCGCACGAAACTCGGACAGGAAGGATAGGTTTCGACCAGCGCATCGAGACGGTCGCTGTCGGAACGCGCCAGCATGATGGCCGGCAGCGGCGAATTGGATTGCATGGGTAACCTCGGACGGAACGGCGGGATCGCGGTGGCCAGCAGGCCTCGGGCAACGCCGCCGCGCCTGATCAGCGCGACATACCCGAGGCGGGCGTGCCTGCCCTGACTTGGCAGGCCCGGCGCGATCGCATCAGCTTACGCAGGCATTTCGTCGTCATCGGGCGACCGTATCATGCGGGGGGCCGCTGTCAATGACTGCGGCCGTTACCCGACCAAAGGAGAAGCCGCTATCGCGCGGCCGCTTTCTTCTGGGTCAGGAACACCGATACCAGCACGACCGCACCGCCGACGAGAATGAACGGGTCGAAGGGTTCGCCGTAGAACAGCGCACCGATGACGGCGATGATCGGCAGGCGGAGGTAGTCGAGCGGCAGCATGCGGGCCAGCGGCGCCGCACGCAGCGCGGCGGCGAGGCACAGATGGGCCGCCGTCCCGCTGAGCGCGAGCAGCAGGATGATCGGCGCGAGTTCCAGCGGCACGGGCCGCCAGTCGGTCAGCGACAGCACGAAGCCGACGGGGGATTGCAGCACTGCCATCCAGAACAGCACGGCCAGCACGCCGTCGGTGCGGCCCAGCATGCGCGTGCACAGATAGGTGGCCGCATAGGCGAAGGCGGCGAGCAGCACCGACATGACCGCCCAGGAAAACCCGGCCAGTCCCGGCCGCAGGATGATCAGGATGCCGATCAGGCCGAGCACGACGCCGATCTGCTGTGGCCGGTTCGGATATTCGCGCAGCACCAGGGCCGCCAGCAGCACCGACCAGAGCGGCGCCGAGAACTCGACGGCGAACACCATCGCAAGCGGCAGCAGGGTCAGGCCGTAGATCCACGACAACGTGCCGACGATGTGGATCGCGTTGCGCGCCACCTGCAGCTTCATGTTGCCTGAGCGCAGCAGGCGAAAGCCCGCCGGGCCGCGCCAGATCAGGATGCCGGCCAGCAGGAACGGCAGGCCGACGAAGCCGCGGAAGAACAGGATCTGGAACACCGACAGCGTGCCGCCGAGCCCGCGCACGCTCAACGCCATCACGACGAAGCTGGCCACCGCGCCCAGCATCCACAGAACAGCCCGCATAGCCGGCAACCCCCGGGGGCAATCACACCGGCAACGGCTATAGCCTGCCTGGGTGCGGAAGGCGAGCGTCAGAGAGCGCGGCCCGGCACTGCCGCCAGCAGCCGCCGGGTGTAGGGATGCTCGGGGTTGGCGAACAGCGCGGCGGTCGGCTTCTCCTCGACGATCTAGCCCTTGTACATCACCGCGACGCGGTCGCAGACCCGCGAGGCGACCTTCAGGTCATGGGTGATGAAAAGCATCGACAGGTTCAGCCGCTTGCGGATGTCCTCGAACAGTTCCAGCACCTGGGCCTGGACCGAGACGTCGAGGGCCGAGACCGGCTCGTCGGCGACGAGCAGGTCGGGTTCGGGCGCGAGGGCACGGGCAATGCCGATGCGCTGGCGCTGGCCGCCGGAAAACTCATGCGGCAGGCGGCCGGCGGCGCGGGCGTCGAGACCGACCAGCGCCAGCAGGCGTTCGGCCCGCGCATGGGCCTCGTCCGGTGCAATGCCGGCCGCGATCGGCCCGTCGGCGATCGCCTGGCCGACACGCCGCCGCGGATTGAGCGAGGCGAAGGGGTCCTGGAACACCATCTGCACGCGCCGGCGGGCATCGCGCAGCGCCGCCCCCTCGAGCGTCCCGAGATCGACATCGCCCAGCCGAATGGTGCCGGCATCGGGCTTCACCAGCCGGGTGACCAGCCGCGCGATGGTCGACTTGCCGCAACCCGATTCGCCGACCAGGCCGAGCGTCTCGCCGCGCCGCACCGTGAAGCTGACCCCGCGCACCGCGGGCACCACCCGCGGCCGGCCGAACCAGCCACCGCGCGTCACATAGGTCTTGGCCAGGCCGGAGACGGTGAAGGCTTCGGCCCCGGTGACGTCGGCGGCCCGCGGCGCCAGCGTCGGCACCGCGGCCAGCAGGGCACGGGTATAGGGATGGCGCGGCCGGCCCAGCACGTCGGCGGCGGCGCCCTGCTCGACCACCAGGCCCTTTTCCAGCACGACGACTTCGTCGGCGATGTCGGAAACCACGCCGAAATCATGCGTGATGAACAGTACCGCCATGTTGCGCCGGCGCTGCAGGTCGTGGATCAGCCGGAGGATCTGGGCCTGGGTGGTGACGTCCAGCGCCGTGGTCGGTTCATCGGCGACCAGCACCGCGGGTTCGAGGGCCAGCGCCATGGCGATCATCACCCGCTGGCGCTGGCCGCCCGACAGCTGATGGGGATAGGCGCGCAGGATCGGCTCGGCTTCCGGCAGGCCGACCTCGGCCAGCAGCGCGAGGGCCCGGGCGCGCCGCTCGGCGGGCGTCAGCAGATCATGCGCCTCGAACATCTCGGTGATCTGCCGGCCGATGCGCATCGCGGGGTTCAGCGCCGTCATCGGCTCCTGGAAGATCATCGCGATACGGCGGCCGCGCAGGTCGCGCCAGGCTTCGGCATCGAGCGTCAGGAGATCGTGGTCGCCGAACCGGATCTCGCCGCCTGCCCGCGTGATCTGCGGCGGCAGCAGCCCCATCAGCGCCTGGGCGCAGACCGACTTGCCCGAGCCGGATTCGCCGACGACACAGAGAATGCGTCCGGCATGCAGGTCGAACGATACCTGTTCGACCGCATGCGGCCGGTCGGCGCCGTCAGGCAGGCGCAGCGTCAGATCGCGGACGGTGACCAGCGGCGCCATGGCTACCAGCCCAATGCCAGGCCGTCCTTGCGATGATCCGACCCGCCGAGCAGGACGCCCCGCCGATGATCGATCCAGATGGCCTGGCAACCGCCCAGCGCCTCGTCGGCCCAGGCGGTGCGATGGCCGCGCCGCGTCAGGTCGTCGAAGATCGCCTGGCCGATCGTCGGCTCAAGCGACAGCGTGCCGCCGAACGAGAACGAGCGCGGCCGGTCGGACGCGGCCTGCGGATCGTCGCCGTGATCGACGATGCGCGACAGGATATGGGCATGGCCGGCCGCTTGGAACTGACCGCCCATCACCCCGAACGGCATCACGGCGCGGCCGTCGCGCGCCAGCATCGCCGGGATGATCGTGTGCAGCGGCCGCTTGCGCGGGCCGATGGCGTTGCGATGGCCGGCTTCGACGCGGAAGCCGGCGCCGCGGTTCTGCAGCAGCACCCCGGTCCCGGGCTCGTAGATGCCGCTGCCGAAGGCGAAGAAGTTCGAATTGATGAACGAGACCGCGTTGCGGTCGCGGTCGACCACGCTGACATAGACGGTGTCGCGATGGGTCGGGCCATCCCAGGCGCTGGCTTCCAGAGCCCGTTCGAGCGTGATCGGCGCACTCAGGCGATCGATCGAGGCGTCCGACAGGATGCCGTCGATGTCGACGGGATGCACGGCCGGGTCGCAGACCAGCCAGTCGCGCTCGTGATAGGCAGCCTTGGTCGCCTCGGCCAGCAGATGGATGCGATCGGCCTCGCTGTAGCCCGGGTTCTTCAGGTCGAAACGCTCGGCGATACGCGCGATCAGCAGGGCGGCGAGGCCCTGGCCGTTGGGCGGGCATTCATGGAGGGTATAGCCGCGATAGCCGGTGGAGATCGGCGTCACGTAGTCGGCGGTCTGCACCGCGAAGTCCTCGACCGTGTGCAGCCCGCCCAGGCGATTGAGCTTGGCGACGATCCGTTCGGCCACCTCGCCTTCGTAGAACGCCTTGCGGCCTTCGCGGGCGATGCGGCGCAGCGTGCGGGCCGCAGCGGGATGGGCCATGCGGTCGCCGACCTGCGGCGGCGGCAGGTACTGCGCCACGGCATCGGCATCGTGCGCCATGCGCTCGCCATATCGGGCCCAGTCGAGCGCGACGCGGGGATGGATGCGATAGCCATCCTCGGCCGCCGTGATCGCGGGCTTGAGGATTTCCTCGAGGCTGCGGCTGCCGTGATCGGCGGCCAGGCGGCACCAGGCATCGACCGCGCCGGGCACGGTGACCGCATGCGGCGAGGTTTCCGGGATCGCGGTGAAGCCGCGCTCGAGATACCAGTCGAGACTGGCGGCAAGTGGCGCCCGGCCCGAACCGTTCAGCGCGATCGGCGTGCCGCCGCGCGGGGCGTAGAGCACGAAGCAGTCGCCGCCGATACCCGTCATGTGCGGATCGACGATACCCTGCAGCGCGACCGCGGCGATCGCCGCGTCGATCGCATTGCCGCCGGCCCGCAGCATCTCGACCGCGGCAAGCGTCGCCAGCGGATGCGAGGTCGCGGCCATGCCGTTTTCGGCCACCGCCACCGACCGGCCCGGCCGGGTGAAATCGCGTAGTGCTGCCATGGTCTCTTCCCTCAAAGACTAGCTGATGCCGGCGGCTGCCGCGCGGTCGGCGACGATGACGGCGGCCGGATGCAGGCGCAAGGCCGAAGCCGGGCAATCCGGCGTCGTCGCCGGGCCGAGCGCCGCGGCGACGGCCTGCGCCTTGGCCCCGCCGGTCGCGATCAGCACGATCGCCCGCGCCTCGAGAATCGTGCCGATGCCCATCGTCACCGCCTGGCCGGGCACCGGATCGGGTGCGAAAGCGGGTGCGTTGGCGGCGCGCGTCGCCTCGGCCAGCCGTACGACCCGGGTGCGCGAGGCGAAGTCCGAACCAGGTTCGTTGAAGCCGATATGGCCGTTGCCGCCGATGCCCAGCAGTTGCAGATCGATTCCGCCGGCCGCCTTGATCGCGGCCTCGTAGGCTGAGGGATCGCCACCGTCCGGCAGATGCGTCGTGCCGGCCGCGAAGTCGACCGCGTCGAACAGGGTGCGCCGCATGAAGCTCGCAAACGACGCGGGATGGCCGGGCCGCAGCCCGATATACTCGTCGAGATTGAACGAGCGCGCCCGCGCGAAGGAAACCGCGCCGCGCCGGTGCGCCTCGACCAGCCGGCGATGGACCGGCCGCATCGTCTCGCCGGTGGCCAGGCCCAGCACGGCCTGCGGCTTCGCCGCCAGCAGTGCCAGCACCCGCGCCACCGCCACGGCCGAGGCGGCCTCGGCGTCGTCGACGACGATCAGCTGTGGCCGCCTCATGCCGTGCGCCGCTCGGCCTCGACGACGGGCAGGGCCAGCACACCCGGCTGCACCGCCACGCCGAAGAGCTGTTCGTGCAACCCGGTCAGCGCCACGCCGACCGCGCCGATCAGCGAGGCGCGCGCGCCCAGCGCCGATGGCGCGATGGCGGGCGGGTCGGGCAGGTAGCGATCGACCAGCCGGCGCACGCGATCGACGATCTCGGGCCGCACCCCGATGCTGCCGCCAAGCACGACGAGTTCGGGATCGAGGATCGCCTTCACCGCCATGATGGTCTGGACCAGGATGCGCGCGGTCTCGTCGATCGCCGCGATCGCGGCCTGGTCGCCCTGCGCGATGCGGTCGAAGACGTCGCGCACGGTCTGCGCCGCCATGCCGCCGAAACCGCGATAGCGGTCGAGGATCGCGGCGCTGCCGATCGCGGTCTCCAGCGTGCCGAAACGGAAGCCGCGCGAATCGAAGGGGTCGCCGCCGAGGGGCAGGTAGGCGATCTCGCCCGCCGCGCCGCGCGCGCCCCGGATCAGCCGCCCGTCGGCGACGAGGCCCATGCCGATCCCGGTGCCCAATGCGATGAAGGCGAAGGTCTGTGCCTGTACGCAGGAGCCCTGCCACTGCTCGCCCTTCGCGGCGAGATTGACGTCGTTCTCGACCGCGCAATCGACCCCCAGCGCCTCGCGCAGCGCGGCGGCCACGTCGATCTCGTCCAGGCCGGGAATGTTCGGCGCGATGGTGATGACGCCCGAGCGCGGATCGAACACCCCGGGGCTGCCCATCGCCGCACCGCGGATCGCGCCGGGGGCGGCGCCGGCCTGCGCGGCGAGACGGGCGGCAATGTCGCCGATCTGGGCGGTGACGTGCCGGCCGCCGCGCCGGTCGGTGGGCTCGACCGCCTCGGCGACGACACCCCCGAGCAGGTTGGCGAGGGCCACGTGAATCTTGGTGCCGCCCAGGTCGATACCGACGACATAGGCGCCGGCATCGTTGATCTCGTAGGTCGTGGCGCTGCGCCCCAGCCCGCCCGAGGTCCGCCCGCTTTCGCGGATCCAGCCGCCATCCTCCAGCACGCGGGCGACTTCGGACGTCGTCTGCTTCGACAGCCCGGTCAGCCGCGCCAGCTCGGCCCGCGAAATCGGCCCGCGATGCAGCACCGCCTCGAAGACCTGACGGACCGAGAACTGGCGGGCGACATGCGCGCTGTGGGGGTCTGACGTCATCGCGGCTCCGGTCACTTCGTCTACCATCCGAACGAATAGATGAAAGATCGACGGATCCGTCAAGCACCAACCCGCCGAATGACGGTTGAAAAGGCCTTCTTCATGGCAATTTCGTTCGCGACCTTTACAAATTGAAGTCATCGTGCATGCTGGTGCCATGGGAACCGGTCAACGGAGGGGGAAAATGCGCAAACGCTGGTCGACACTGATTGCCGCCTTGCTGGCTTCTGCTGCCTGGGCCGGAGCGGCCGACGCCGCCGCCCTGCGCGTGGGGATCCAGGACGATCCGGACGCGCTGGACCCGGCGGTTTCCGGCACCTATGCCGGGCGCTTCGTCTTCGCCGCGATGTGCGACAAGCTGGTCGACATTGCGCCCGACCTGACCATCGTGCCGCAGCTGGCGACCGACTGGACCTGGGCGCCCGACCAGAAATCGATCACCTTCAACCTGCGGCCGGGGGTCAAGTTCCACGACGGCACGCCCTTCGACGCCGAAGCGGTGAAGTTCAACATCGAGCGCATGACGACGATGAAGGACAGCCGCCGCAAGGCCGAGCTGTCGGCGGTGGCCGGCGTCACCGTGCTGTCGCCGACGCAGGTGCGCCTCGACCTCAAGGAACCGTTCGCGCCGCTCCTGTCGGTGCTGAGCGACCGGGCCGGCATGATGGTCTCGACCAAGGCGGGGGACGACTTCGCCAACGCTCCCGTCTGCGCCGGCCCCTACAAGTTCGTCGAGCGCAAGGCGCGCGACCTGATCCGGCTGGAGAAGTTCGCCGACTACTGGGATGCCAAATCCTACGGCTATGACCAGGTGGTCTACTACTACATCAGCGATTCGACCGTCCGGCTCGCCCGCGTGCGCGCCGGCGACCTCGACATCGCCGAACGCGTGGCGCCGACCGACCTGAAGACGGTGCGCGACGACCGGAACCTGAAGCTGCATTCGGCCCCGGGCCTTGCCGTCTCGCATCTGATGGTCAATGTCGGTGCCGGCGAAAAGGCCAACACCCCGCTGGGCAAGGATGCCCGGCTGCGCCGCGCCTTCGAACTGGCGATCGACCGCAACGCGATCAACAAGGTCGCCTTCAACGGCGAGTACACCGCCGACAATCAGATGATCCCGCCGTCGGATCCGTTCTACTCCAAGGACAACCCGGCGCCGAAACGCGACGTCGAGGCGGCGAAGAAGCTGATCAGGGAGGCCGGCATGACGACGGTGCCGGTCGAGCTGACCTTCGAGAACGCGCTGACCGATTCCCGTGTCGCCCAGATCGTGCAGTCGATGGCCAAGGAAGCCGGCTTCGACGTCAAGCTGCAGCCGCTCGAGACGGCCACCGCGATCCAGCGCTATCTGGCCGGCAATTTCGAAATGTATATCGGCAACTGGTCCGGCCGCGGCGATCCCGACCCGACGCTCTACGCCTTCTTCGCCTGCAACGGCGGCCAGAACGTCAACAAGTACTGCAACAAGGAGCTGGAGGGTGTGCTGAACGCCGCCCGCGCCGAGGGCGACATGCCGAAGCGCAAGGCGCTCTATGCCAAGGCGACCGGCATGTACCTGACCGACCTGCCGACCATCCCGATCTATCATCCGAACTGGTTCTTCGCCGCGCGCTCGGCCGTCGACGGCCTGGCGGTCTATCCCGACGGCCTGTTGCGGCTGAAGGGCGTCAAGCCGGCCGGCTGATGCTCGGTTTCATCGGGCGACGGCTCGCCGTCGCCATCCCGACGCTGCTGCTGGTCTCGGTGCTGATGTTCGGCCTGCAGCAGTTCCTGCCGGGCGACCCCGCGGTCGCCCTGGCAGGCGAGGAGAACAATCCGGAGGTGATCGCGCATCTGCGCGAGAAGTACCAGTTCGACAAGCCCTGGCCGGTCCAGTACGCCCGCTGGCTGTCGGCCTTCGTGGCCGGCGATTTCGGCACGTCGGTGCGCACGCGGCTGCCGATCCGCGAGATGGTGATCGACAAGCTGCCGGTCACCATCGAGCTTGCCACGCTGTCGATGCTGGTCGCGCTGGCCGTCGGCATTCCTGCCGGGGTCATCGCCGCCCTGCGCCGCGGCGGCGTCACCGACTATGCGGTCAGCGTGGTCGGGCTGGCCGGGCTGTCGATCCCCAGCTTCTGGCTCGGCATCATGCTGATCCTCGCCTTCTCGGTCGGGCTGGGCTGGCTGCCCTCGGGCGGCTACGTGCCGGTATCGGAGAGCATCGTCGGCAATCTCAGGTCGATGCTGCTGCCCGCGGTGGTGCTGGGCACGGCTGCCACCGCCGTCATCATGCGCCACACCCGCTCGGCCATGCTGACCGTGCTGAAGCAGGATTTCGTCCGCACCGCGCGGGCCAAGGGCCTGCGCGAGCGGCTGGTGATCGCCCGCCACGCTTTGCGCAACGGGCTGATCCCTGTCGTCACCCTCGCCACCCTCGAATTCGGCCACCTGCTGTCGGGCGCGGTGCTGACCGAGCAGGTCTTCGGCATCCCCGGCTTCGGCAAGATGATCGTCGACGGCGTGTTCGGCCGCGACTACGCGGTGGTCCAGGCCGTGGTCATCGTCGCCGCGGCGATCTTCCTGCTGATGAGCCTGGTCGCCGACCTCGCCTACATGGCGCTGAACCCGCGGCTGCGCGCATGACCGCCTGGCGCCGCCTGATCCGCGAACCTGCCGCCATCGCCGGCGGCGCGATCGTCCTGCTGTTCGTGATCCTCGCGGTCTTCGCCCCGCTGATCGCGCCCTATGACCCGACGGCGTCGGACTGGCTGGTGGTACGCGAGGGTCCGAGCCTTGCCCACCCCTTCGGCACCGACGACCTCGGGCGCGACGTGCTGTCGCGCGTGATCTACGGCGCGCGCGCCTCGCTTGCCGCCGGCTGCATCTCGGTCGTCGTCGCCATGCTGCTGGGCATTCCGCTGGGCCTGGTCGCGGGCTATTTCGGCGGCGTGGCCGACGTGATCATCTCGCGCCTGACCGATGCGCTGCTGGCCTGCCCTTTCCTGGTCCTGGCGATCGCGCTGGCCGCGTTCCTGGGGCCGAGCCTCGAGAACGCGATGATCGCCATCGGCATCTCGGCGATGCCGATCTTCACCCGGCTGACCCGGGGGCAGACGCTCGCGGTCCGCACCGAGGATTACATCCAGGCGGTGATCGGCCAGGGTGTCGCCGCACCCAGGATCCTGTTCGCCCATGTCCTGCCCAACGTGCTGCCGCCGATCGTGGTGCAGGCGACGCTGACCACCGCCGTCGCCGTGCTGGCCGAGGCGAGCCTGGCGTTTCTCGGCCTGGGCCAGGCCCCGCCGGCGCCGAGCTGGGGCAGCATGCTCGACGCTGCCCGGCAATTCCTGGTCGATGCCCCCTGGATGGCGGTGTGGCCGGGCGTGGCCATCGTCGCCGTCGTGGTCGGCTTCAACCTGCTGGGCGATGCCCTGAACGACGTCCTCAACCCCCGCGCCTGATCGGAGAGCGCCCCATGTCACAGCCGCTGCGCATCGGTTTCATCGGGTCCGGCTTCATCGCCCATTTCCACCTGCAGGCGCTGACCGGGGTGCGGCACGTCGAAGTCACGGCGGTCTACTCGACGACCGCAGCGCGGCGCGACCGGTTCGCCGCCCGCGTGCGCGACCTCGATCTGGGACCTTGCGTCGCCTATGGCTCGATCGCCGACATGATCGATTCCGGTACGGTCGACGCGATCTGGATCGCCAATCCGAACCACGCCCGGCTGGAGGCGATGACCGAGATCCACCGGCTGGTCAAGGCGGGCGGCACGACCCTGCGCGCGGTGGCCTGCGAGAAGCCGTTGGCCCGCACGCTCGCCGAAGCCCGCGAAATGCTGCGGCTGGTCGAGGATTGCGGGCTGAACCACGGCTATCTCGAGAACCAGCTGTTCTCGACCGCGGTCCAGCGCGGCCGCGACATCATCTGGCGCCGGGCCGTGCCCAATGCCGGCCGCCCCTATATCGCGCGCGCCGCCGAGGAGCATTCGGGGCCGCACGAGCCCTGGTTCTGGCAGGGCGAGAAACAGGGCGGCGGGGTCCTCTCCGACATGATGTGCCACAGCGTCGAGGTCGGCCGCTATCTGCTGACCGGGCCCGACGAGCCGCGCGATGCGCTGAAGCTGGTCTCGGCCAACGCGACCGTCGCCAACCTGAAATGGACCCGGCCGCATTACGCTGCGCGGCTGAAGGCGCAGATGGGGCCGGAGGTCGACTACACGACCCGGCCCGCCGAGGATTTCGCCCGCGGCCTGCTGACCCTGCAGGATGCGGAAGGCCAGACCGTGATGATCGAGGCCACGACCTCCTGGGCCTATGTCGGACCAGGCCTGCGCATCACGCTCGAACTGCTGGGGCCGGAATATGCGATGGAGTTCTCGTCGCTCAACACCGGCCTCAAGGTTTTCCTGTCGCGCGCCGTCACCGGCACTGCCGGCGAGGACCTGGTCGAGAAGCAGAATGCCGAGCAGGGCCTGATGCCGGTGCTGGAGGACGAGGCCGGCATCTACGGCTACACGCTGGAGAACCGCCATTTCGTCGAGGCCTTCCGGCATGGCCGCAAGCCGCTCGAAACCTTTGCCGACGGCGTCGCCGTGGTCGAGATGCTGATGGCGCTGTACCGGTCGGCCGAGCTCGGCCGCACCGTGACCCTGCCCGATCCGGCGCTGGAGACCTACGTTCCGGTGGTGGCGCGGCCGGCCATGTAGGCGGCAGCCTCGTCGCGCAGCCAGTCGAGGAAGGCCGCGGCGGCCGGATTGCGCCGGCGCCCGGTCGGCGTGACCACGAAATAGGCGCGATCCTGACGCAGCGGCCGGTCGAACAGTATGACCAGCCGGCCGCTGGCCAACTCACCCTCGACCAGGAAGCGCGGCACCAGCCCGACGCCCAGGCCATTGGCCGCGGCCTCGGCGGTCATCGAGAACTGGTCGAGCATCGCGCCGCGATAGGGCGCCGCCGCCTCGACGCCGCAGGCGGCAAACCAGTCCTGCCACAGATTGGGGCGCGTGGCCTGTTGCAGCAGCGCGGCGCGCGCCAGGTCTTCCGGCCGGTCGAGTGCCCTGGCGGCACGATAGGCCGGGCTTGCCACCACGATCATCTCCTCGTCCAGCAGGTGATAGGCCCGCGCCGCCGGCCAGTTGCCGGTGCCGTGGTGAATGGCGAGATCGAAGGGTTCGCGCTCGAAATCGAACGGTTCCAGCCGCGTGGTCAGGTTGACCGGGATATCCCGCGTGAAGCGATGCAGCCGGGGGATCAGCCAGCGGCTGGCGAAGGTCGGCAGCACCGCCAGGTTGACCACCGCGCCGCCGCCGGTGGCCAGGACGGCGTGGGTCGACTGTTCCAGCCGGTCGAGCAGGTCGCGGACATCGCCGAGATAGTTGCGGCCGGCATCGGTCAGGATGACCCGCCGCTGCTCGCGCTCGAACAGGGCGACGCCGAGCGAGTCCTCGAGTTGCCGGACCTGCTTGGACACCGCCCCTTGCGTCAGCGCCAGTTCCTCGGCGGCGCGGGTGAAGCTGCCATGGCGGGCCGATGCCTCGAAGGCGACGAGTTCGGTGATCGAGGGCATCAGGCGGCGGGACAGCGGCATCCGAACGACTCCAGGCATTCCATCCGGTCGCGATAATCGGAAGATTCGTCGTTGCAGCAAAGGCCCAACTCGCCCCGATCATCCCCGGCCGTCAGACGAACCGGAGAATGCCCCGATGACCGCCTATGACTGGACCGACCCTTTCGGCCTCGATGCGCAGCTGACCGAGGAGGAGCGCCTGGTGCGCGAGGCCGCGCGGGGCTTTGCCACCGACCGGCTGCTGCCCGGCATCACCGACGCCTACATGCAGGAACGCTTCGACCGCGAGCTGATGCGCGAGATGGGCGCGCTGGGCCTGCTCGGCTCCAGCCTGCCGGCCGAATACGGCGGCGCCGGCCTCGGCTACGTCGCCTACGGCCTGGCGGCGCGCGAGATCGAGCGGGTCGACAGCGGCTATCGTTCGGCGATGTCGGTGCAATCCTCGCTGGTGATGCACCCGATCTACGCCTATGGCGACGAGGCGCAGCGGCGCAAGTACCTGCCCAGGCTCGCCTCGGGCGAATGGGTCGGGTGCTTTGGCCTGACCGAACCCGATTCAGGCTCCGACCCCGGTTCGATGCGGACCAGGGCCACCAAGGTTCCCGGCGGCTATTCGCTGCGCGGCAGCAAGATGTGGATCACCAACAGCCCGATCGCCGACCTCGCGGTGGTCTGGGCCAAGTCGGAAGCCCATGACGGTGCCATCAGGGGCTTCGTCGTCGAACGCGGCATGGCCGGCTTCTCTACCCCGAAGATCGACAACAAGCTGTCCCTGCGCGCCTCGATCACCGGCGAGATCGTGCTGGACGACGTCGTGGTGCCGGAAGAGAACCTCCTGCCCAACGTCTCCGGCCTCAAGGGTCCTTTCGGCTGCCTCAACCGCGCCCGCTACGGCATTGCCTGGGGCGCGATGGGCGCGGCCGAATTCTGCTTCGAGGCGGCGCGCGGCTACGCCCTGGACCGCAAGCAGTTCGGCCGGCCGCTCGCCGCCAACCAGCTGGTGCAGAAGAAGCTCGCCGACATGCAGACCGAGATCGCGCTGGGCCTGCAGGCGGTGCTGGCCGTCGGTCGGCTGTTCGATGCCGGCACCCTGCCGGTCGAGACCATCTCGATCATCAAGCGCAACAATTGCGGCAAGGCGCTCGACATCGCGCGCATCGCCCGCGACATGCATGGCGGCAACGGCATCTCGGCCGCCTTCCACGTCATGCGCCATGCCGCCAACCTGGAGACGGTGAACACCTACGAGGGCACGCATGACATCCATGCCCTGATCATCGGTCGCGCCATCACCGGCATCCAGGCCTTCTCGTAAGGCTTAAGCCTTTAGAAGCGGAATAGCTGTTGCAGGATTGCCGGGAATCGCCGAACAGTATTCGAGCCGCACCGCGACATGCCTGAGGTGATGTCTTGCTCGACCCGTTCGATCGGAAGATTCTCGGCGTTCTCGCCGCCGATGCGACGATCAGCTATGCCCGGCTGGGCGAGAAGGTCGGCTTGTCGGCCCCGGCGGTGCATGAACGGGTCAAGCGGCTGCGCAAGACCGGGGTGATCACCGCGACCTCGGCCCGCCTCGACGGCGACGCAGTCGGCAAGCCCCTCCTCGCCTTCGTCCATGTCGATACGACAGGGTGGAGCAAGGGGCCGCGGATGATGAAGCTGGCGGCCTTTCCCGAGATCGAGGAAATGCACTCGGTATCCGGCGATACCTGCATGATCCTCAAGATCCGCAGCCGCAATACCCGCGAGCTCGAGGCCGTGCTGGCCCAGATCTATGCCGTGCCGGGCGTTACCGCGACCCGCAGCTACGTCGTGCTCAGCACCTATCTCGAACGCCCGGTCCAAGCCGAGATCACCGAGGTCTGGCCGCCGCTGCCCCCGGCTCCCTGACGCCGAAATCCAGGGAACCCGAGCCTATCCCCGCACCAGCGGCGGGACAATTGACGCTGCGCCATTTTTCCGATATGTGTACTTTAAATTCATATAGATGAAAAATAAGATCGGAGGAAACGTGGTGGCGGCGCTGCATCGGCAGGACAGATTGTTCATCGGCGGCGAGTGGGTCGCGCCGCTCGACGGCGAGATCGCGGAATCGATCGACCCGTCGACCGGCACGCCCTGGGCGGTCGCCGCCTTCGGCGGCGTGCGCGACATCGACCGGGCGGTCGATGCGGCCCGGGCGGCGATGAAAGGCCCCTGGGGCCGGATGAGCGTGTTCGAGCGCGCCGGGCTGCTGCGCCGTTTCGCGCAGGCCTACGAGGCGCAGGCGGCCGAACTGGCCGTGCTGGAATCGCGCGACAACGGCCGGCCGATCCGCGAAACCCGCGCCGATATCGGCGCCCATGGCCAGTGGTACCACTATTACGCCGCGTTGGCCGACAAGCTCGACGGCCGCGCCATCCCGATCGATCCGACGATCCATGCCTATACGACACGGGTGCCGGTCGGCGTGGTCGGCGCCATCGTGCCGTGGAACGCACCGATGCTGACCACCGCCTGGAAAGTTGCGCCGGCGCTTGCCGCCGGCTGCGCCGTGATCGTCAAGGCGGCCGAGCAGACGCCGGTCACCGCCTTCGCGCTGGCCCGTATCGCCGAGGCGGTCGGCCTGCCGCCGGGCGTGCTGAACGTGGTGCCGGGCCACGGGCACCTCGCCGGCGCCCGCCTGGTGGCCCATCCCGGCGTCGACAAGATCTCGTTCACCGGTGAGCATCGCACGGCGCAGGAGATCGTCCGGTCCGGCGCCACCACGCTGAAGCGCTTCTCCTTCGAACTCGGCGGCAAGTCGCCCCATATCATCTTCGACGATGCCGATGTCGAGCAGGCCCTGAACGCCGCGGCCTCGTCCGCCTTCGTGGCCTGCGGGCAGAGCTGCGCCCTGGGCTCGCGGCTTCTGGTGCAGGACGCGATCTATGACCGCGTGGTCGAGGAACTGGCCGCGCGCGCCGGCCGCGTGCGCGTCGGCATGCCGCTCGACGAGGCGACGCAGATGGGCCCGCAGGCCCATGCCGAACAGTTGGAGAAGACGCTGAGCTACTTCGCGATCGGCCGGGACGAGGGGGCACGGCTGGTCGCCGGCGGGCGGCGCCGCGAAGACCTGGGCCCGGGCTATTTCGTCACCCCGACCGTGTTCGCCGACGTGACCAACGACATGCGTATCGCCCAGGAAGAAATCTTCGGGCCGGTGTGCAGCGTGATCCGCTTCCGCGACGAGGACGAGGCGGTGGCGATCGCCAACGACACCCGCTACGGCCTGACCGCCGGGCTGTGGACCCGCGATGTCGGCCGCGCCCATCGCGTCGCCAACCAGATCGCGGCGGGCACCGTCTGGGTCAACACCTATCGCTACATCAGGTGGTCGATCCCCTATGGCGGCTTCAAGATGAGCGGGCTGGGCCGCGAGAACGGCCCCGAGGCGCTCGACAATTACCTGGAAACCCGCGCGACGGTGGTCAACCTGACCGGCCGCTTCGCCGACGCCTACGCGACCTGAAGGGAGGGATATCAATGCGGCTCAAGAACAAGCTGGCCGTCATCTCGGCCGCCGCCTCCGGCATGGGCCGGGCCGGCTGCGAACTTTTCGCCCGCGAAGGGGCCAGGATCGCCGCGGTCGACATCAACCGCCAGGGCCTGGACGAGGTGGTCGACGCGGTCAAGGCGGCAGGTGGCGAGGCGCGCGGCTTCGTCGCCGACCTGTCGCGCGAGGAAGACTGCCGCCGCTATATCGGCGAGGCGGCCGACTGGCTCGGCGGTCTCGACATCCTGTGGGCCCATGCCGGCACGCCCGGCCCCGCGGCGGTCGAGGACATCGACATCGGCGAATACGACAAGGCGATCATGCTGAACCTGACCCAGGCGCTGCTGTCGGCGGGGGCGGCGGTGCCGCATATGCGCAAGCGCGGCGGCGGCGCGATCGTGTTCACCGCCTCGGTCTCGGGGCTGGTCGGATCGATGTTCAGCCCGGTCTATTCGGCGGCCAAGTTCGGCGTGGTCGGCCTGACCAAGTCGCTGGCCCAGCGCTTTGCCGCCGACCGCGTCCGCGTCAACGTCGTCTGCCCCGGCCCGACCGAGACCCCGATGCTGCCGCAATTCGTCGGCCGGGTGAACGATCCCGCTGTCATCGAGGAAAACAAGCGCAAGCTGATGGCCGCGATCCCGCTGGGCCGCGTCGGCCTGCCCGAGGAGATGGCCGAGGCCGCGCTGTGGCTGGCCTCCGACCATGCATCCTACGTGACCGGCGTGGCGCTGCCGGTCGACGGTGGCTTCACCGCCCGCTGAGCCGGGCCAAGCAGAACAACCAGGAGGGGGGAGTACCCGCATGTTGAGTTCGATGATCCGCCGCGGTGCCGCGGCGGCGCTGATGGCCTGCGCCTTGAGCGCAGGCGCGGCCCTGGCCCAGGACACCGTCAAGATCGGCGTGCTGCTGCCGATCACCGGCAACAATGCCGCCGATGGCGGGCGCATGCTGAAGGCGCATGAACTGGCGGCCCGGCAGATCAACGAGGCCGGCGGCATCAAGTCGCTCGGCGGCGCCAAGGTCGAGTTGGTGGTGGCCGACATCCAGTCCAAGCCCGAGATTTCGCGTAGCGAAGCCGACCGGCTGATCACCCGCGGCAACGTCTCGCTCCTGATGGGAGCCTGGGCCTCTGCCACCACCATCCCGGCGATGCAGATCTCCGACCGCAACGGCGTGCCGTTCATCGTCACCTCGGCGGTCACCGATTCGATCACCGAGCAGGGCCTGAAGAACGTCTTCCGCGTGGCGCCCAAGGCGAAGTGGTTCGCCGAGAACGTCGCCGGCTTCATGGCCGACCTGAATACCGGCGACGCCAAGATCCGCAAGGTCGGCCTCGCCTTCGAGGACGGCCCCTACGGCCAGTCGGTCTCGAAGAACTACAAGGAGACGCTGCTGGCCAAGGGCGTGTTCGTCGTGGCCGAGGAAAGCTTCAAGACCGGCACGCCCGATCTGTCGACCCAGGCCGCCAAGCTGAAGGCGTCGGGTGCCGACGCCGTGCTGATCGTCTCCTACGTCGACGACGAGGTCGTGCTGCTGCGCGCCATGGCGGCACAGAAATTCAACCCGGTCATCATCGGCTTCGGCGGCGGCCATGTGCACCAGACCCTGCTGCAGGCCGGCGGCATCGCCGAGAAGACCTTCGGTATCGTCGAATGGATGCCCGACGTCGCCAAGCCCGCCTCGCTCGCCTTCGTCAAGGCGTTCGCTGCCGCCTTCAACAACGAAATCCCGCTGTCGAACCAGGCCCAGGCCTTCTCGTCGACCTGGATCGCGGCGATGGCGATCGATGCCGCGGCCTCGCGCGACCCGGCCAAGGTGCGCGATGCGCTGGCCAGGATCAAGGTGACCGACGGCCCGGCCGCGGTACTGCCCGACGATGTGATCGAGTTCGACGAGCGCGGCCAGAACACGGTCGGCGCCGTCGTCGCCCAGGTCATCGACGGCAAGTTCGTCACCGTCTGGCCGGCAAGCGTCGCCCAGCAGAAGCCGGTCCGCTGACCCCCTGCCCGGCCACGTCATGTGGCCGGGCGACTCTTTCCATAGGGCTCCGCGATGGTGACCTTCGACATCTTTGCCCAGGCCGTGGTCAGCGGGCTGGCCAACGGCGCGATCTACGCGCTGGTGGCCGTCGGCCTGACCCTGGTGTTCGGGGTAATGCGGATCATCAACTTCGCCCATGGCGAATTCCTGATGATCGCGATGTATGCCGGCTATTTCGCCTGGGCGCTGGCCGGGATCGACCCGGTACTGGCGATCTTCATCGTCACGCCGCTGCTGATGCTGATCGGCGTGCTGCTCTATGACGGCATCATCCGCCGCGCTCTCGCCGCGCCGGAAATCAACCAGATGGCGGTCACGCTGGGCCTGTCGCTGCTGCTGCAGAACCTGGCCTTGATGACCTTCAAGGGCGACAACCTCCTGATCCCGCTGGCGCGCGCGACCGAAAGCATCGCCATCGGCCCTGCGCTGCTGCAACTGCCGCAGGCGATCGCCGCCCTGGCTTCGCTGCTGCTGATCGCGGCACTGTGGCTGGTGCTGCGGCTGACCGATTTCGGGATCATGATGCGGGCAGTCGCCCAGTCGCGCGACGGCGCGGTGCTCTGCGGCATCGGCCTCGGCGCGGTCTATCGCTGGGCCCTGTGCATCGGCATCGGCACGCTCGGTATCACCGGCCCGCTGCTGGCCTCGACCCTCTATGTCAATCCGCATGTCGGCGCGCTGTTCACGCTGAAGGCCTTCGTCATCGTGATCGCCGGCGGCCTGGGCAATTTCGGCGGGGCGCTGCTCGGGGCGCTGCTGGTCGGCCTGGCCGAAAGCATCGCCGGCGCCTGGTTCTCGGCCTCGATCGCCGCCGCCGTGCCCTTCGCGCTGCTTATCGTCGCGATGCTGTGGCGGCCGGAAGGCCTGATCGCCCGGAGGGTCGCACGATGATCCGTTTCCCGCTGATCCCGGTGCTGCTGGTCGTCGCGGGCTTCGCGGCAGCGACGCAGGACCGCTATCTGATGGACGTCTTCGTGCTGACCTGCCTCTACGGCACGATGGCGGTGGCCTGGAACCTGGCTGCCGGCTTCACCGGCCTGCTCTCGCTCGGCCATTCGCTGTTCATCGGCATCGGCGCCTATACGGTCGCCTATGGCGTCACCGCCCATGGCCTCAGCCCCTGGGTCATGCTGCCGCTGGCGGTCCTCATCGCCGTCGTCTGCGCGCTGGCGATCGGCGTGCTGTGCTTTCGCTACGGGTTGAAGGGCTACTATTTCGGCATCGCCACGCTGGCCTTCTCGGAAATCGCCTTCTTCCTGGTTTCGGCCGCCGTCTGGCTCGGCCGTTCCGACGGCATGATGCTTCCCGCCGGGGGGGATCCCTGGATCAGCCTGCAATTCCGCGCCAAGTGGCCCTATGGCCTGATGATCCTGGTCGTGCTGCTGGCCACGCTGATCGCCGGCTGGGCGCTGCTGCGCGCGAAGACCGGCTACTACTGGCGCTCGATCCGCGACAACGAGGAGGCGGCCGAGGCGCTGGGCGTGCCGATCTTCGGCTTCAAGCTGTTCTCCTTCGCCCTGTCGGCCGGGATCGTCGCGGTCTGCGGCGCCTTCTACGCCTGCTATGTCGCCTTCGTCGACCCGCGCTCGGTCCTCGGGGTCGAGCTTTCCATCCAGCTCCTGGTGTTCTCGATCATCGGCGGGATGGGCCTGCTGTGGGGGCCGCTGCTGGGCGCGGCGATCCTGATCCCGGCGTCCGAACTGCTGCGCATCTGGATCGGGGCGTCGTTCTACGGCGTCAACATCGTGCTCTATGCCAGCCTGCTGATCGGCCTGGCCCTGTTCCTGCCGCAGGGCCTGGGTGCGCTGCGCTGGCGGCGGAGGGTGTCATGACCGCGCTGCTCGACGTCGACGGCATCGGCAAGTCGTTCGGCGGCCTCACCGCGCTGCGCGATGTCGCCTTCCAGGTGCCGCAGGGCGCGATCATGGGCATCATCGGCCCGAACGGCGCCGGCAAGACCACGCTGTTCAACTGCATTTCCGGGCTGATGAAACCCGATGCCGGGCGCGTGCGCTTCGGCGGGCGCGAGATCCAGGGGCTGCGCCCGCATCGCATCTGCCGGCTGGGGCTTGCCCGCACCTTCCAGATCGTCAGGCCGTTCCGCGGCATGTCGGTCCTGGAGAACGTCAAGGTCGCGGCCTTCGCCCGCCACGACCGCGGCCCCGCCGCCGAGGCCCATGCCCGCGCCGTGCTGGCCGATCTCGGCATGGCCCATATGGCGGCGACCGATGCCGGGATCCTGGGCGTGGCCGAACTGCGCCGGCTCGAAATCGCCCGGGCGCTCGCCACCGACCCGCAGGTCCTGCTGCTGGACGAGATGCTCGCCGGGCTCACCGCGACCGAGGCGGCGGCGCTGTGCGACCAGATCCGCGCCTTGCGCGACCGCGGCCTGACCATCCTGCTGGTCGAACATTCGGTGCCGGTGGTCTCGGCCCTGTGCGACCGCGCCGTCGTCCTGAACTTCGGCGAGGTGCTGACCGAAGGGCCGACGGCCGCCGTGCTGGCCGACGGCCGAGTCCAGGACGCCTATCTGGGGAGTGCCGCACCATGCCCGACCTGAACATCGCGGCGATTGCCGCCGGCTACGGCGCCGCCGACGTGCTGCACGGGGTCGGCCTCGACCTGCCCGCCGGCGGCCGCGTCGCCCTCGTCGGCTCGAACGGGGCCGGCAAGACGACGCTGGTGAAGACGATCAACGGCCTGATCGCGGCGCGCGCCGGCGCGGTGCGCTGGGATGGGCAGGAGATCACCCGCACCCGCCCGCACGATCGCACGCGCCTGGGCATCGCGACCGTCGCCGAGGGGCGCCTCCTGTTTCCCGACTGCACGGTCGAAGAAAACCTGGTGGCGGCCTCGACCCACGGCGCGGCCAAGGCCCGCCGCGAGGAGACCAAGGCCGAGGTCTTCGACCTGTTCCCCCGCCTGCGCGAACGCGCGCGGCAGCGGGCCGGGACGCTGTCGGGCGGCGAGCAGCAGATGGTGGCGATCGGACGCGCCCTGATGACACGCCCGCGGCTGCTGATCCTCGACGAACCGTCGATCGGCCTGGCGCCGAAGGTGGTGGCCGAGATCTTCGCGGTGCTGGCGGCGCTGAGCGCACGCGGCATGAGCCTGCTGCTGGTCGAGCAGAACATCCAGCTGTCGCTGCGCTCGGTCGACTATGCCTATGTGCTGCAGCAGGGGCGGCTGGTGCTCGAGGGGCCGGCCGCCGACCTGCTGGCCGACCGTCAGGTCCGGGCCGCCTATCTCGGCCAGTGAAACTGGCGTTTGAAACGGGAACACGCCTCATGTAGAGGACACGGGATGATCGTCAAGCAAGCCGCCAACGTCCTCGACCTCCTGGAGATGTTTGCCAAGCGCAAGCGGCCGGCGACCCTGACGGAAGTGTCCGACGAAATGTCCTGGCCGCGGTCGTCGACGTTCAATCTGCTCGGCACGCTGGTCGAGCGCGGCTTTCTCTACGAGCCGAAGGCGCGCGGCGGCTATTACCCGACGCCGCGCTGGCTGTCCTTGGCCCAGGACATATCCGAGGCCGAGCCGTTGCCGGCCTCGATCCACGACCTGGTCAAGGAACTGGCGGCCGCGACCGGCGAAAGCGTGGGCGTCGGCGCCCAGGCGGGCACCCATTGCGTGTTCCTCGACGCCGTCGAATCGGACTCGGCCATCCGCTACGCCGCCCGGATCGGCAAGCGCATCCCGATCCATGCGACCGCCAACGGCCGCGCCATCCTCTCGCAACTCTCCAAGGCCGAACGCGCCTCGGTGCTGAAGCGCTGCGAGTACATCGCCTACCACCCGTCGACGCCGATGACCCCCGAGGCGGTCGAGGCCGAGATCGCGGCCTCGGTCGAGCGCGGCTGGTTCCAGAGCCTGACCGAATTCACCCCCGACGTCGTCGGCGTCTCGGTCGCCCTGCCGGTCGGCGACCGGCGGCTGTCGCTGTTCGTCGCCGGCCCGGCCGGGCGCCTGCGCGAGAAGATTCCGGCAACCGCCGCGATCATGCGCGAGATGGTGGCGCGGTATCTGCGCAAGGGCGAGTAGCGGCCGCCTTGGCCGTAAAGGCCAATCGTCGCCGCGGCGAAAGCCGGGATGACGAGGGCCGTCTGGCCAGCAGCCGTGGCGGCGGCGACCGTGAGATCACGCCCGCCGGACCGCCGCCGCCACCGCCTCGCCCCAGGGCTTGAAGGCGTCGCGGGCATCGAGCACCGCCAGGCCGTCGGCCGTCATCGTGCCCTCGGTGCCGTTCTCGTCGAGCGGGATGCGGATCGGCTGCGCCGGATCGGCGGCCGCGGCGTAGGCGCCGGCGGTGCGGGTGAGGCCGGCCACCAGGCTGACCGCCAGTTCGCGCGGCAGGCCGGCGGCCTGGCCGGCCTGGGCCACCTGCTCCATCAGGGCGAAGGCCCAGAGGTGATAGACGGTCAGCGCGGTGGCGGCGCGGAAGATCGCCTCGTCGGCGCAGGCATGGACATCGCCCACCTTGGCAAACAGCAGCCGCGCCTCGGTATCGGGCGGGCAGATCGGGGTCGAGCCCAGCCCGAAGGCCGAGGCCGCCGTCGGCATCGCCCGCACGACGCGGATGCCCGGGGCCGCGGCGCGCAGTTCGGCCAGCGTCACGTCGATGGCGCAGCAGACCACCAGCATGCCCGGCCGGAAGCGCAACTCGCGCATCGTGGCCAGCGCATGCGCCGGCGGGGTGGCGATCACCACGGCGTCGGCCGCGTCGACCACCGCCTGGTTGTCTTCGGCCACTCGGCAGCGGAACAGGTCGGCCAGCAGCCGCGCGCGGTCGGCGTTGCGCGGCGACAGCACGATCTCGCCGTCATCACCGCCAAGACGCAGGCCTTCGACCAGAAAAGCCGCGAGCTTGCCGGTGCCGACGATGCCGAGAGTGGCCATTGATACCTACCTGATACGAACGATGAAAGGACTGACGGTGCCGGCGGCCGGGTCGAACCGGTTGCGGGCGACATGATCGAGATGACGGCCATAGAGATGCAGCGAGGTGGCCGGACGGTCGGTCAGGTTGGTCACGCTGTGGATATCCTCCGGCCCGACCGTGACGAGATCACCCGGGCCGACAACGTAATCACCACCCCTTTCGATCCCGCCGCCGGGACGCCTGGTCCAGGTCGTGTTGGTTTCAAAACCTGTCATCCCACAGACAACGCCCCAGGTGCCGTGATCATGCGGCGGCGCACCCCGGCCGGGCGCCCAGGAAACGACGAACAGGGCGAGGTCGTGGTTGCCCTCCTCGAACACCAGGTGCGAGCCGAAACCCTGTTCGGCATCGATCTCGCGATGGCGCGGCGTCACCCAGGCCTGATCGAGGGCGGCGCGGCGCAGCGCGCGGCCTAAAGCCGGGAGATCGCGGCCGGGGCCGATCGCCCTGATCTCGGCTTGCAGGCAGGCGACGACCGGATGATGCGCTATCGTTTCCATCGCGCGATGATAGGCCGTCCTGACAGACCTGTCAGAGACCAGGATCACGAATGTGGTCTTGACTAATTTTCACATATCGGTATAAAAAATTCCTGTATATGAAAAATAAGTCGTGGGGAGTGAAAAACTGATGGGTGGTCCGCTGGCCGGCATCCGCATCATCGATCTGACCACCGTGCTGATGGGGCCGTACGCGACGCAGATCCTCGGCGATTTCGGGGCCGATATCGTCAAGGTCGAGGCGCCCGAGGGCGACCTGGTCCGGGGTATCGGGCCGGGCCGGCATGCCGACATGGGACCGATGTTCCTCAACACCAACCGCTCGAAGCGCTCGATCGTGCTGGACCTGAAGCAGCCGGCGGGGCGCGCGGCGCTGCTGCGGCTGGCGGCCACGGCCGACGCACTGGTCTACAACGTGCGGCCGCTGGCGATGGCCCGGCTGGGCCTTGCCTACGAGGATGTCGCCGCGGTCAATCCCGGCATCGTCTATGCCGGACTGTTCGGCTTCGGCCAGGACGGTCCCTATGCCGCCCAGCCAGCCTATGACGACCTGATCCAGGGCGCGGCCGCCCTGCCCAGCCTGCTTGGCCGGGTCAGCGGGGCCGAGCCGCGCTACCTGCCGACCAACCTGGCCGACCGCACCGTCGGGCTCTACGCCGTCGGCGCGATCCTCGCCGCCCTGATGCATCGCGCCCGCGGCGGGCCGGGCCAGCGCCTCGACATCCCGATGTTCGAGACGATGACGCAGTTCGTGCTGGGCGACCATATGGGCGGACATACCTACGAGCCGCCGGTGGCCGAACCCGGCTATCCCCGGCTGATGGCCGAGGAACGGCGGCCGTTCGCGACGGCCGACGGCCATATCTGCGCCTTGATCTATTCGGACAAGCAATGGCGCAGCTTCTATGCCGCGCTTGGCCGGCCCGACGCTTTCGAGCGCGACCCGCGGCTGCAGACCCTGGGCCAGCGCCTGCGGCATATCAACGACCTCTACCGAGAGCTTGCCGCGATCATCCGCACCCGCAGCACCGCGGAATGGACCGCGTTCTTCCGCGCCGCCGACATTCCCTGCACGCCGATGCATACGCTGGACAGCCTGATCGACGACCCGCATCTCGCCGCCACCGGGTTCTTCCCCGTGGTCGAGCACCCGACCGAAGGGCCGATCCGCTCGATGCGCGTGCCCTCGCAATGGTCGCAGACGTCCCCCGAACCCGAGCGCCTGGCGCCGCGGCTGGGCGAGCATTCGGCCGAGATCCTGCGCGAAGCCGGCTATACCGACGACGAGATCGCCGAACTCACCCGGGCGCGCGTTACCGCCGCACCCGTCCCACGCTGAAGGAAACGCAGACATGGATTTCGCACTGAGCCCGGAACAGGAAGCGATCCGCGACACCATCGCCGGCATCTGCCGCCGCTTCGGCGACGACTACTGGGCGGCCCGCGACCAGGAAGGCGGCTTCCCCGAGGATTTCTTCCAGGCGATGGCCGGCCAGGGCTGGCTCGGCATCTGCATCCCCGAGGAATATGGCGGTTCGGGCCTCGGCGTCACCGAAGCCGCGATCATGATGCGCACCATCGCCGAGAGCGGCGGCGGCATGCAGGCGGCTTCGTCGGTGCACATCAACATCTTCGGCCTGAACCCGGTCGTGGTCTTCGGCAACGACGAGCAAAAGCGCCGCGCCCTGCCGCCGCTCGTGGCGGGCCGGGAGAAGGCCTGCTTTGCGGTGACCGAACCCAATACCGGCCTCAACACCACCCAGCTGAAGACCCGGGCCGAACGGCGGGGCGACCACTACGTGCTCAACGGCGCCAAGGTCTGGATCTCGACCGCCCAGGTGGCCGACAAGATGCTGATCCTGGCCCGCACCACGCCGCTCGAGGAAGTGCGCAAGCCCACCGAAGGCCTCAGCCTGTTCTATACCGCCCTCGACCGCCGCCATGTCGAGGTGCGCGAGATCGAGAAGATGGGCCGCAAGGCCGTCGATTCCAACCAGGTGTTCATCGACGGCCTGCGTGTGCCGGTCGAGGATCGCATCGGCGAGGAAGGCCGCGGCTTCGAATACATCCTGCACGGCATGAACCCGGAGCGCGTGCTGATCGCCGCCGAGGCCGTGGGCCTTGGCCATCTCGCGCTCAAGCGGGCCACCAGCTACGCCAAGGATCGAGTAGTCTTCAACCGCCCGATCGGCCAGAACCAGGGGGTGCAGCACCCACTGGCCGAATGCTGGATGGAACTGGAGGCCGCCTGGCTGATGACGATGCAGGCCGCCTGGCAATACGACCACGGCATGCCCTGCGGCGCCGCGGCCAACAGCGCGAAATACCTGGCCGGCGAGGCCGGCTTCAAGACCTGCCAGACCGCGGTGATGACCCATGGCGGCTTCGGCTATGCCCGGGAATATCACGTCGAGCGCTACCTGCGCGAGGTGATGATCCCGCGCATCGCCCCGATCAGCCCGCAGCTGGTGCTGTGCTTCATCGCCGAAAAGGTGCTGGGCCTGCCGAAATCCTACTGATGGTCGATCTATCCGCCATCATCCGACCGGGCGACCGCGTCGTCTGCGGCCAGGGCACCGCCGAGGCGCTGACGCTGACGCGGGCGCTGGCGGCGCTGGACCCGCCGGTCTCGCTGTTCGTCGGGCCGCTGTTTTCCGACACCTTCGCCCGGGCGACCGCCATCGACTTCGTTTCCTATGGCGCCATCGGCAAGGCGGCGGCGCTTGCCCGGCTCGATATCCTGCCGATGCCCTATTCGCAGCTTGGCGATGCCTTCGCCGATGGCCGGCTGCGGGCCGACGTCGTGCTGATCCAGCTGAGCCCCGGGCCGCCGGGGCGGCGGCCGTCCGGCGGGCTGGCCTGCGACTACCTGCTGGACGCCGCTCGCCGCGCCCGCGTCGTGGTGGCCGAGATCAACCCGGATGTCCCCTGGACGCCGTCGGCCGAACTGCCTGCCGATTTCCGCATCGACCTGGCGGTCGCGGCCGAGGCCGCGCCACTCGAACTGCCACCCGCCCGCATCGGCGAGTTCGAGGCCCGGATCGGCGCCCACGCCGCCGGGCTGATCCCCGATCGCGCGACCTTGCAGATCGGCGTCGGCAGCGTTCCCGACGCGGTGCTGCGCGCGCTGGGCAGCCATCGCGATCTCGGCATTCATTCAGGACTGATCGGCGATGCCGTGCTCGACCTGATCGAAGGCGGCGCGGTGACCAATGCGGCGAAAGCGATCGATGCCGGCAGGACCGTCGCCGGCCTGCTGTTCGGCACCCGGCGCCTCTACGACTTCGCCCACGGGAATCCGGATATCGCCTTGCGCCCCGGCCGTCATACCCACGGCGCCGGGGTGCTGGCGCGGCTCGACCGGTTCGTCGCGATCAACTCGGCGATCGAGGTCGATCTGACCGGCCAGGTGAACGCCGAGACGCTCGGCGGCCGCGCGGTCGGCGCCATCGGCGGCCAGCCCGACTTCGTGCGCGGCGCCAATGCCTCGGCCGGCGGCCGGGCGCTGATCGCCCTGCCCGCCACCGCCGCCCAGGGACGGGTCAGTCGTATCGTCCCCAGGCTGGCCGACGCCGTGGTCACCACGCCGCGCTGCGACGTCGACGCCATCGTCACCGAATGGGGGGTGGCCGAACTGCGTGGCCTGACCCTGAAGCAGCGGACCAGGCGCATGATCGCCATCGCCGCGCCGGAATTCCGCGAAGACCTCGACCGCGCGGCCCATGGATTGGCGGCATGAGCGGCCCGCTCGCCGGCTGCCGCATCGTCGAGTTCGCCGGGATCGGCCCGGGGCCGATGGCGGCGATGCTGCTGGCCGATCTCGGCGCCACCGTGCTGCGGCTGGACCGGCCCGAGCCGTCCGATACCGGGTTGCAACGCCCCGCCCGCTTCGCGCTGGCCAATCGCAGCCGGCTGTCGGCGGCGATCGACCTGAAGCACCCGGCGGCCCGCGCCCTCGCCCTCGACCTGCTGGCCGAGGCGGACGGCTGTATCGAGGGCTTCCGCCCCGGCACGATGGAGCGGCTGGGCCTCGGCCCCGACGAATGCCTCGCACGCAACCCCCGTCTCGTCTACGGCCGGATGACCGGCTGGGGTCAGGACGGACCGCTGGCACCCCATGCCGGACACGACCTGACCTATATCGCGCTGACCGGCGCGCTCGACGCCATCGGCCGTGCGGGCCAGCCGCCGACGCCGCCGGTCAACCTGCTTGGCGACTATGGCGGCGGGGCGCTCTATCTCGCCTTCGGCATGGTCTGCGCCTTGTGGGAAACCCAGCGCAGCGGCCGCGGGCAGGTGGTCGATGCCGCGATCGTCGACGGCGTCGCCTCGCTGATGACGCCGCTGTTCGGCCTTAATGCCGCCGGCCTGCACAGCCTGGCGCGCGGCACCAACCTGCTCGATTCCGGCGCGCCGCATTACGACGTCTACGAATGCAGCGACGGCCGCCATATCGCGGTGGCACCGATCGAGGGCAAGTTCCGCACCGAACTGTTTCGCCGCCTCGGCCTCGACCCGCTGCCCTGCGACGATCAGGCCGCCTGGCCGACGACCCGGGCCGCGCTGGCCGCGCAATTCCGCACCCGACCGCGTGATGACTGGGCCGCGTTGCTGACAGAGTCGGACGCCTGTGTCGCGCCGGTGCTGTCGATGGCCGAAGCGCCCGGCCATCCGCATCTGCAGGCGCGCGGCAGCTTCGTCGAGATCGACGGCGTGATCCAACCCGCCCCCGCCCCGCGGTTCAGCCGCACGCCCGCCGCCGCCCCGACCGCACCGCAGGCCGACACGCGCGCGGCCCTCGCCGCATGGGGTGTCGACGATGCCCGGATCGAGGCGCTGGCCCAGGCCGGCGCGATCAGGATTGCCTGAAGGAGAAGACGATGCCCGGTTTGTATTTCGAGGATTTCACGGTCGACCAGCTGTTCGACCATCCCTGGACGCGCACGGTGACCGAGACCGACAATGTCCTGTTCTCGACGATGACGATGAACCCCCAGCCCCTGCATCTCGACGCGCATTTCGCCGCCACGACCGAATGGGGCAAACCGCTGTTCAACAGCCTGTTCACCCTGGGGCTGATGATCGGCATGACCGTCAACGACACCACGCTCGGTACGACGGTCGCCAATCTCGGGATGAGCGAGGTGCGTTTCCCCAAGCCCGTCTTCTGCGGCGACACGCTGCGCAGCCGCAGCCGGGTCGTCGCCGTCCGCGAGTCGAAGTCGCGACCCGACGCGGGCCTGGTCGAATTCGAGCATACGTCGCTGAACCAGCGCGACGAGACCGTGGCGATCTGCCGGCGCACCGCGCTGATGCGGCGGCGGCCGTGATGCGCTCGCTGCTGTTCGTGCCGGGCGATTCGCCGCGCAAGTTCGAGAAGGCCGTTGCCAGCGCCGCCGACGCGCTGATCCTCGACCTCGAGGATTCGGTGGCGCCCGAGGCCAAGGCCGCGGCGCGCGAAACGCTGAAGGCCACGCTGGCCCAGGCGCCGGTGCAGCGGCCGAGGCTGTTCGTCCGCATCAACGATCTCGATACGGGCCTGAGCCTTGACGATCTCGCCGCGGTAATGCGGGCGAGGCCCGATGGCATCGCCTTGCCGAAATGCCGCTCGGTCGAGCATGTCAGGCAGCTTGGCCATTACCTCGATGCCTTCGAGACCATGCATGGCATCGCGACCGGCACCACGAAGATCATGGCGATCGTCACCGAGACCGCCGACTCGCTGCTGGCGCTCGCCGATTACCGCACGGCCGGGCCGCGGCTCTGGGGCATGGCCTGGGGCGCGGAAGACCTCGCCGCCTCGCTCGGCGCCTCGGCCAACCAGGTGGACGGACGCTGGACCGATCCCTATCGACTGGCCCGCAATCTCTGCCTGATCGCAGCCTCCGCCGCCGGCGTCGTGGCGGTGGACACCGTCAATACCGACATCGACGGCGACGAGAGTTGCCGCAGCGAGGCCGAGGCCGCACGGCGCGACGGCTTCGGCGCCAAGATGCTGATCCACCCGCGCCACATCGCAGCGGTCAACCAGGCATTCAGCCCGTCCGAGACAGAGATCGCCTGGGCCCGGCGCATCGTCGCGGCCTTCGCCGCCGATCCGGCGGTTGGTGTCGTCCGCCTCGACGGCCGGATGATCGACAAGCCGCATCTGCGGGCGGCCAAAAAAATCCTCGCCCGGCTCACCTGAGGAGGATGGCTCAGGGCGCGTCCGTCGCGGCGCGCAGCCTTGCCGCGCCATCCATCACCGTCAGCCCGTCGCCGTCCAGCGCCACCAGGCGGATGCCGTCAGGCCCGCGCTGGCCGGCCAGGGTCAGCACCGTGCCGCAGAAGGCCGGTCGGCGGGCGCGCAGGGTGACCTGCGCGATCGCCTCGATGCCGACCGCGGCCGCGCAGGTATCGAGCAGCAGGGCGGCGGTCAGGGTGCCGTGCACCAGCAGGCCCGGATAACCCTCGGCCTGGGTCGCATAGGGCAGATCGTAATGGATGCGGTGGGGGTTGAAGGTCAGGCTGGAAAAGCGCAGCAGCATCGGTGCCGAGGTCGCGACCCGGCGGCGGAAGGCCCAGGGACCGTCGTGTTCCGGCGCGGCCTGGCCAAGGTCGAGCGGCGCGGGGTCGCGGCAGACGATGCGCTGCACCTCGTGCAGGCGCACCGCACCCTCGACCCGGTAGTCGTAGTCGATGCCGAGGAAGGCCAGCCGGCCGGCACGGCCCGCCTTCTCGGTCAGGGTCGACAGCCGCGCCACCCGCTCGACCGAGTCGCCGACGCGCAGCGGCGCGGTGAAGTCGAGGTCGCCGCCCGCCCACATCCGCGCGGCCAGCGGCACCGGCGGGATGATCCCGCCACGCTCGGGCAGCCCGTCGGGCCCCAGGTCCTCCATCGCCGCCGCCTCCGGCCCCAGGCACCAGTGCAGGCCGAGCGGCGCCGGCGCGCCGGGCTTCAATCCCTGCGGCCGATGACCCAGGGTAACGAGATAACGATCGACCAGCGCCGGGGTCACCACGTCATGGGTGACGTGGCGTTCGGCCTGCCAGGCCCGCAGGGTTTTGGGACTTACGAGATCCATGTCTCGACCTCGTGCCGCAGGATCTTGCCGGTGGTCGAGCGCGGGAAATCGTCGAAGGCGACGACGCGCAATGCCCGCGGCCGCTTGTAGCCGGCCAGCTTGCCGCGGCAGATCGCCTCGATATCGGCCAGCGCCAGCGCCTCGCCGCGGGTCGAGATCACCGCTACCGGCACCTCGCCCCATTTGTCGTCGCGCCGGCGCACCACCACGGCGTCGGTGATGCGCGGATCGGCCAGCAGCACCCGCTCGATCTCGGCCGGGTAGATGTTCTCGCCGCCCGACTTGATCATGTATTTGGCGCGGTCGACGAAATCGAAGCTGCCGTCCGGGTTGCGGCGGAACAGGTCCCCCATGCGGAACCAGCCGTTGCGGAAGTCACGCGCATTGGTTTCCGGCGCATTCCAGTAGCCGGAGAACACGGTCGGCCCCGATATCGCCACCTCGCCCGGCTCGCCATCGGGCACTTCGTTGCCGTCGGCGTCGACGATCCGCACCTCGCACAGCGTGCTCTGGCGCTTGGACAGCGCCTCGGGCACCACGCCCGGCGGGAACAGGCAGCGCGAGGCCGGCGGCAGGCCGGTCTCGGTCGAACCGAAGCTGTTGAGGTAAGGCGCCTGCAGCAGCGCGGTGAATTCCGCGATCAGCTGGCGCGGCACCAGGTCGGCCATCGCACCCGCGGCCTTGATCCCGCGCGGGCGGATGCCTTCGGCCCGCATCAGTTCGACCACCGGCTCGATCGAGCCGGGCATCAGGAGCAGCCAGCCGAGCTTGTGGCGGGCGATGGCATCGACGATGCGGCGGGCGTTGAAGCCGTCGACGACGATCACCGGCGCCCCCGACATCAGCGCGCCGAGCAACTGGTCGGCCGACCCCATGTGGAACATCGGCGCCCAGGCCACGAAGGCATCCTCCTCCGTCACCCGCAGGTCCAGGCGCAGCACCGCCATCCGCGCGATCTCGGCCCGGTGGCTGATCAGCGCGCCCTTGGGCATGCCGGTGGTGCCGGAGGTGTAGATGATCAGCAGGCCGTCTTCGGGATCGACCGTCGCCGCGGCCGGCAGCGGTGCCGCCGCCGCGACCAGCGCCTCGTAGCCGTCGTCGAGGTCGATCAGCGGCAGCTCGCCGCAGCCCGCCGACCGGTAGAGCGCGGCATGGCTGCGCGAGACGATGACGAGGCTGGGCGTCACCAGCGTGATGCAGTGGCGCAGCTCGTCGGCCGACAGCCGCCAGTTCTGGCAGGCGACGATCGCGCCGATGGCGGCAGCGGCCAGCATGCATTCGACGAACTCGACCCGGTTCTCCGACAACAGCGCAATGCGATCGCCGCGACCGATCCCCATGCCCTGCAGCACCGCCGCCAGGCGCCGGACGCGGCTGTCGAGTTCGCCATAGCTGATCTGCCCGCCGGCATGTTCGATGGCAAGCCGCCCCGGCGCCTGCCGCACCTGGGCGGCGAAGGCGCGATAGACGGTCAGCCGGCCGGCATCGACGATGTTTTCCATGCCCTGCCCCCTCCTCAGGTAAAGCGCGGCTCGCGCTTCTCGACGAAGGCGGACATCCCCTCCGCCCATTCCGGCGTCGCGGCCAGCACCGCCAGCGCCTCCAGCCCGAAATCGCGCGCGGTGCGGGCATCGAGACTTTCGCTGAGCAGGATGTTGGCCTTGGCCTGGGCCATGGCAAAGCGCCCGCCGCGGCCGAGGTCCGCCGCCAGGGCAAGCGCCCGGTCCATCAGCGCCGCCGGTTCGACCACGGCATAGGCCAGGCCGAGCTGCCCGGCCTCGGCTGCCACGATGTGGCGCCCCAGCAGGATCAGTTCCAGCGCCTTGCCGCGCCCGACGAAGCGATGCAGCTTCTGCACCCCGCCGGCCGCCGGAAAGGCGGCGACGCGCACCTCGGTCAGGCCGAGCCGCGCGGTATCGGCCAGGATGCGGAAATCGCAGGACAGCGCCAGTTCGAACCCGCCGCCCAGCGCAAAGCCGTTGATCGCCGCGATGACCGGGAACGGCGCCGCCTCCAGCCGGTCGAACAGCCGGGTGATCGGCACGAGGTAACGATCGCGGATGGCCAGCGGCGACTCGAGCGGCGAGGCCTTGTCGGTGAAATAGGTCAGATGGGCCCCGGCGCAGAAGGCCCGCCCCTCGCCCGTCAGGATCAGCGCGCGGGCGCCGGCCTCGGTCGCAGACGTCACCGCGCGGTCGAGCTCGGCAACGAAGGCGAGGCTCAAGGTGTTCATCTCCGGCCCGCGCGTGAAAGTCGCGCGTGCCACACCGGGCGCCGGCCAGTCGAAGGCCAGCGCCTCGCCCGTGAATCCCTCGCCCATGCGGCATTCCCTCCTATTTAATGAATTATGCTCACTATAATTACCCGGCAATTTCCGTCAATGACTCCTGGATCATCATCAGGCATCCGCGATATAAATGAGGATAATTCATTAGATGGGGAAAACGATGCTCGAGGGTCTGCGGCTACCGGTGATCATGGCACCGATGTTCCTGGTCTCGGGCCCGGACCTCGTCGTCGCGGGTTGCCGCGCCGGCGTGCTGGGCACCTTTCCCGCACTGAACCAGCGCAGCACCGAGGGCTACGACGCCTGGCTCGGCGCGATCGCCGAACGTCTGGCCGACAAGCCGGCGCCGTTCGGCGTCAATCTCGTCGTCCATCGCGACAATGCCCGGCTGAAGGCCGACCTGGCGGTGACGGTGCGGCACAAGGTGCCGCTGGTCATCACCTCGCTCGGCGTCGACCCCGAGCTGATCGCCGCGGTGCAGTCCTATGGCGGCCGCGTGTTCCATGACGTGACCACCGCCCGCCACGCCGAAAAGGCCGCGCAGGCCGGGGTCGACGGGCTGATCGCCGTCTGCGCCGGCGCCGGCGGCCATGCCGGCACGCTGAGCCCCTTTGCCCTGGTGCCGGAGATCCGCCGGTTCTTCGGCGGCACGCTGGTGTTGGGCGGCGCAATCTCGAGCGGCCGCCATGTCGCCGCCGCGCGGCTGATCGGTGCCGATGCCGCCTATGTCGGCACGCGCTTCATCGCCACCCGCGAAAGCCTGGCCTCGGACGCCTACAAGCAGATGCTGGTACGATCGGCCAGCGGCGACATCGTCTATACGCAAGCCGTCAGCGGCATGCCCGCGAACTTCCTGAAGCCGAGCCTGCTGGCCGCGGGTCTCGATCCCGCGGGCAGACGGGCCGAGGTCGATATCGGGGCGGGCGAGGCCAAGGCATGGCGCGATGTCTGGTCGGCCGGCCAGGGCGTCGGCTCGATCACCGATATCCCGGCCACGGCCGAGCTGGTCGACCGCCTCGTCGCCGAATATTCAGCCTGACAGGCGCTGGGTCAGCGCTTCCAGCCGTTCGATCGCCGCGGCGAGCGCGTCAGGCCTGGGGGCGGGCACCGCCAGGGCGCGGCAGATCATGTCGGTGATGGCCTCGGCGACGCCGTCGACCGCAAATTCGGCATCGCCGCGCAGATAGCCCCAGGTATGATGCTCGATGCAGCCGTAGATCATGTCGCGGACCAGCGACAGCGGCACATCGGCGCGGAACTCGCCCAACTGCACCGCTTCCTGAATAGTGTCGAGCGTGCGCCGGGCGTAGGCGCGGTTGAGTTGGAACAACGCGCTGCCGCGATAGTCGGCGGCGGCGCGCAATTCGACTAGCACCAGCCGGCAGAACACCGGCTCGCGCCAGATCACGGCGAGGTGGCTGCGGATCAGGTAGTGCAGCCGGTCGCGGGTGCCCTGCAGCGCGCGCAGTTGGCGATCGTCGTCCTCGATCATGCCGACATACCAGTCCTCCAGGACCTTGATCAGCAGATCGTGCTTGTTCTCGAAATAGCGGTAGAGCGTGCCCTCGCCGACGCCGGCGCGCAGCGCGATCTCGGCGATCGAGGCATCGTCGTAGCCCTTGTCGCGAAAGACCTGGCGCGCCGCCGCCATCAGCTCGGCGATGCGGGTCTCGCGTGGCAGGCGCGCGGCGGGGCGGTGGCCGGGCTTGTGGCCCATCGGGCTGGGTCCCGCCGGCTGGCCGGCGGGACCCCTCCTCGATCGATCAATATTCCTGATAGTCGGTCAAGGCCTTGAACGACTGGTCGGCCAGGTTGATCTGGTAGACCTTGATCGCCGTGCCGCCGAGCTGGCGCTCGTTGTCGAACGAGACCGGCGCGGTCAGGCCCTGGGTATCGAAATTCTTGATCTTGCGCAGGTTCTCGACCGTGCAGGCGCGGGTCAGGTCCTTGCCGCAGGCCTCCATCGCCTTGGCCATGATCTTGAGGCCGGCATAGGTGATGAAGGTATAGCGGTTGACCGCGGCGATGTCGGCCTCGGTCATGTAGGGCTTGAACTTCTCCATCCACTTCACGGCGGCGGGATCAGCCATCGCCGCGATGTAGTCGCCGATCAGGTACGAGTAGCCGGCGGGGGCCAGCAGCTTGGCCGAAGGCGGCATGATCTCGGACCAGACATCCGCGACCTGCAGGTCCATGCCGAGCTTGCGGGTCTCCTTCAGCACCGTGGCGGCCTGGGCGATGATCGCGCCGTTGGCCAGGACCTGGACGCCCGCGGCCTTCATCTGCACGGCCTCGGCGGCGAAGTCGGCCTGGCCCTTCTTGTAGCGCAGGCGGATGCCGTCCTTCAGCCCGAATTCCTTGATCGCGCGCTCGTAGCCCTTCTCGACGGCGACGCCGAAATCGTCGTCCTGGCGGATCAGGCCGTAGACCGCGCCTTTCGGTGCCAGCTTCTCGTGGATGTATTTGAGCTGGGCGTAGAACGATGCCTCGTAGGAAGCGCCGATGGTGAAGACCGACGGGCGAACCGGGTTGTAGACCAGTTCGTTGGGTGCGGTGGTGACGACCGTCGGCAGGTTCGCCTTGGTGATCAGCGGCATCATCGCCAGCACGTTCGCGGTGCCCGAGGTGCCGTTCAGCGCGAAGATGTCGTCGACCTCCAGCAGCTTCTTCAGCGCCTGGAACGACCGCGACGGGACATAGCCGTCATCCTCGGTCTTCATCACGATCTTGCGGCCGTTGATGCCGCCGGCGGCATTGATCTCGGCGGCCGCGACCTTCGAGCCGACCGACACCGCCTGGCCGATGAACGACGCCGGGCCGGTCAGGATGTTGACGTCGCCGATGCGGATCTCGGTATCGCTGACGCCGGGCTCGGCCGCGGCCATCGCCGGCAGCATCAGCGCCGCGCCGACGGCCAGCAGGGTCATTCTCAGTGTCTTTTTCATCGTTCCCTCCCAGGGGTTTTTATTGGCGTCAGTAGGCCAGTGGCCAATTGGCGAAGTACTTCCGGACGTCCCGCCACAGGCCGATCAGCCCGTCCGGTTTGAAACGCAGGAACACGACAATGACGATGCCGTAGGCGATACCGCGGATCTCGTAGATGTACTTGGTGTAGGCCGGGGCCTGCGGATCGACGAACAGCGACAGGACGATCCGGATCGCCTCGGGCAGCAGGGTCAGGAATACCGCCCCCAGGATCGTCCCGGCGATCGAGCCGAAGCCGCCGAGAATGATGATGGCCAGCGCCTCGATCGACAACAGGAACCCGAACACGTCGATGTTGATGAAGCGGATCTGCAGCGACATCAGCCCGCCGGCGATGCCGACGAAGAACGACGAGACCGCGAAGGCCAGCAGCTTGTAGCGCACGAGGTCGATGCCCATCGCCCGGGCGGCGATATCGTGGTCGCGGATGGCGAGCCAGGCCCGGCCGATCCGGCTGCGCAGCAGGTTGAGCGCGGCCAGCGTCACCAGCACCGCCACCCCCAGCACGAAGTAGTAGAGGCCGCGGTCGGACGACAGGTCCAGCCCCAGGAACGTGGTGTCGTTGAGGAACACCCCGTTCGGGCCGTGAGTCAGCGGCTCGGCATAGAGGATCACGTAGTTGACGATGAACGAGAAGGCCAGCGTGGTGATCGCCAGATAGAGGCCTTTCAGCCGCAGCGAGGGTATGCCGACCAGCAGGCTGATGGCACCGGAGAGCACGCCGGCCGCCGGCAGCGAGGCCCAGACCGGCCAGCCGTAGTCGGTCGCCAGCAGCGCATTGGTGTAGGCGCCGATGGCAAGGAAACCGGACTGCCCGATCGAGATCAGGCCGGTCGTGCCGGTCAGCAGGTTCAGCCCGATCGCTCCGACGATCGCGATCAGCACGCTGACCGCGAGCGACAGGGTATAGTTGCCGACCAGAAGCGGCAGCAGCACCAGGGCCGCGGCCAGCGCCGCGACCCACGCCCACGCGACGCCCGAATCGCTGAGGGCGATCAGCTCGCCGTAGGTTTCCTTGTAGTGGCCGGTACGCATGCCTCTAGACCCTCTCGATCTCGCGGGCGCCGAACAGGCCGTAGGGCCGCAGCATCAGGATGACGACGATGACGACGAAGCCCGCGATCTCGCGCAGGCCCTGGCCGATATAGCCCTGCGCCAAATTCTCGATCAGCCCGACGACCAGCCCGCCGAGCGCGGCGCCGAGGACCGAATCGAGGCCACCGAGAATGACCGCAGGGAACGAGCGCAGGCCTTCGAACCAGATCGTCGGGCCGAGCTTGAACATCGAGGCGAAGAGGATGCCGGCCAGTGCCGCGACTGCCGCGGCCAGCGCCCAGGCGATCATGTGGATGCGCGAGACTTCGATGCCCATCAGCATCGCCGCCCCTTCGTTGGCCGCCACCGCCCGCATGGCGATGCCGAGCCGGGTGAAGCGGAAGAAGGCCCAGGCCGCCAGCGTCACCGCCGCCAGCGTGGCGAGGCCGTAGAGCTGGACCTGGTAGAACGGCACCGGCCCGATCAGCACCACCTGGGTCGACAGGCCCGTGGGGAATTCGTGGGGATCGGGGCCCCAGATCATGATGGTGACACCACGCAGGATGACCGCCAGGCCGATCGTGACCATGACGATCGAGAACAGCGGCTCGCCCAGCATCGGCCGGATGAAGACCCGCTCCAGCACGATGCCGATGACCATGGCGATCGGGATCGTCACGATCATCAGCGGCACCAGCGACAGCGACAGGCTGGAGGCCAGCGAGAACGCGATATAGGCGGTCAGCATCAGCAACTCGCCCTGGGCGAAGTTCACGATGCCGGTCGCCTTGTAGATGATGGCGAAGCCCATGCCGACCAGACCGTAGGTCGCGCCGACCACGAGGCCCGAGGAAACCAGGAACAGGAAGTATTCCATCAGGCGGCACTCCCGTAGATGCGGGCGATCTCGTCGCGGAAGCGGGTTTCGATGGTGCGGCGCCGCACCTTCATCGTCGCCGTCAGCTCGCCGTCGTCGTGGTCGAGCTGCTTTTCCAGCAGCACGAACTTGCGGATGTTCTCGACCCGGGCGAAACGGGCGTTGACCGCCTCGACCGCCTCGCGCACCAGTTCGTAGACCTCCGGCCGCTCGACCAGGCTCTTGTAGGTCGTATAGGGAATGTTCTGCGCCTGCGCCCATTTGCCGACGCTGTCGTATTCGACCTGGATCAGCGCCGACAGGAAGTTGCGCCCCTCGCCGATCAGGATCGCCTCGCGGATGTAGATCGAGTCCTTCAGCGCATTCTCGATCAGCGACGGCGTGATGTTCTTGCCGCCCGAGGTGATGATGATGTCCTTCTTGCGGTCGGCGACACGCAATTCGCCAGACGGCTCGAACTCGACGATATCGCCGGTATGCAGCCAGTCGCCGTCGAAGGCGCGGGCGGTCGCCTCGGCATCGAACAGATAGCCCTTGAAGATCGAGGGGCCGCGCAGCAGCAACTCGCCATCCGGTGCCAGCTTCTGTTCCAGGCCGGGGATGACCAGGCCGGAACAGCCGGTCAGGGTATGGCCGGGCTGCTGCATGTGCGAGACCCCGGCGCTCTCGGTCATGCCGTAGATCTGGTAGACCGGCACGCCGATCGTCCAGAAGAACGACAGTACCTCGGGCGAGACCGTCGCCCCGCCGCAGAACGCCGCGCGGACGCGATCGAGACCGAGGAAGCGCTGCAGTGCCCGGAAATAGAGCAGCCACAGCACGAAGAAGACGAGATTGTCGCGCAAGCCCCGGCGCCGCCCGCCATTGGCCTGGGCGCGCAGGCCGATCGGCCTGCCCCAGCGCATCGCAATTCCATAGGCCCAGCGCTGCAGCGGCGTGGTGTCGCGCAGGCGGAACAGCACGTTCTGCTGCATCTTCTCCCAGATGCGCGGCACGCCGAGAAAGCCGAGCGGCGCGATCTCGCGCAGATTGGCGACGATCGTGTCGATCGATTCGGCGAACGAGACGACCGATCCGCACAGAAGCTGCATCACCGTCGAGAAACTGCGCTCGGCCACATGGCAGAGCGGCAGGTAGCAGACGACGGAGTAGCTGTCGGCCGACAGCCCGGCCGACTGCACGACCTGGGCTGCCGAATGCAGCATGTTGCGATGGGTCAGCATCGCCCCTTTGGGCATGCCGGTCGTGCCCGAGGTATAGACGATCAGCGCGACGGCATCGGGATCCAGGCCGGCGAGCAGCTGGTCGACCGTGGCGCCATGGCGCGCCTCCTCGGCAGCACCGAGGTCGAGGACGTCGGCAAACGACATCAGCCCCGGCGTGCGGTAGTGCACCATCCCCTTCATGTCGACGCAGATGGTGCGCAGCAGGTCGGGCAGGCCCTCGCCGTTCGACCCGGCCTCGATCACCTTGTCGGTCTGTTCCTGATCGCCGCAGACCGCGAACTTGGTCCTGGAATGGCGCAGGATGTACTGCAGTTCGGGCCACGGATTGGTCGGGTAGACGCCGAGGCAGGCCCCGCCCAGCCATTGCGCGGCAAGATCGGCGTAGAGCCATTCCGGCGTATTCTCGCCCGCCACCGCCAGCCGGTCGCCGGGACGGAAGCCCAGCGCATAGAGCCCGATGGCAAAGCGGCGCACGGTCGCGCAATACTGGCCCCAGGTGACGCGCTGCCAGATGCCGAGCTTCTTCTCGCGGAAGGCCAGTGCATCGGGGGTCACCTGCGCCCGGCGCTTCAGCACCATCGGCATCGGCAGTTGCATCAGCGCCGAAACGCTGAGATCGGCCGCGCCGGTCATGCCAGCACCCCTTCGCGGCGGGTGCCGAGATAGGCGGCGACGACGGCCGGGTTGGCCGAGACTTCCGCCGGCGTGCCCTCGGCGATCTTCACCCCGTGGTTCATCACGCAGACATGATCGGAGATGTCCATGACGATGCCCATGTCGTGCTCGACCATCATCACCGTGGTGCCGAGCTGTTCCTTCAGGTCGAGGATGAAGCGGGCGATATCCTCGCGCTCCTCCTGGTTCATGCCGGAAACCATCTCGTCGAGCAGCAGCAGCTTCGGGTCGACCGCCAGTGCACGGCCGAGTTCGACCCGCTTCTGCAGACCGTAGGACAAGGTGCCCACGGTGGCGTCGCGGATATCCTCGATCTCGAGAAACTCGATGATCTTCTCGATCCGCTCGCGCGCCCGCAATTCCTCGCTGCGCGTCCGGCCCCAGAAGACCATGGCCGACAGGGGCCCCGACTTCAGGTGGGTATGCATGCCGACCAGCAGGTTGGCGACCACGCTTTCATGCTTGAAGACCGCCAGGTTCTGGAAAGTCCGGGCGATGCCGAGCCGGGCCAGCGAATGCGTCGGCGCCCCGGTGATGTCGCGCCCGTCGAAGCGGACGGTGCCGGAAGTCGGCTTGAGCACGGCGCTGATCAGGTTGAAGACGGTGGTCTTGCCGGCACCGTTGGGACCGATCAGGCTGAAAATCTGGCCGCGTTCGACATTGAAGGAGACATCGGTCACCGCCTTCAGCCCGCCGAAGCGCTTGGACAGGCCGGAAACTTCGAGCAACACGCTCATGACAGCCACCGCTTGCGGCGCTTGTAGTGCTTGACGTCGCGCATGCTCTTGCGCGTGCCGCTCTGCCCGAATCCCAGGTAGAATTCCTGCACGTCGGCATTCGACTTCAGCCGCTCGGAGGGCCCGTCAAGCACGATGCGCCCGTTCTCCATGATGTAGCCGTAGGCCGCGACGTTGAGCGCGAGCTGGGCATTCTGCTCGACCAGCAGCACGGTCAGGCCGGTATCGCGGTTCAGCGCGATGATCGTGTCGAAGATGTCGTCGATGATCTGCGGCGCCAGACCCAGCGAGGGTTCGTCGAGCATCAGCAGCTTCGGATGCGCCATCAGCGCCCGGCCGACCGCCACCATCTGCTGCTCGCCACCCGACAGATAGCCGGCGATCTGGTCACGGCGCTCATAGACCCGCGGGAACAGCGCATAGACACGATCGAGATCGGCCCGGGTCTGGCTGGCGGCCTGCGAATAGCCGCCCATCACCAGGTTCTCGACCACCGTCAGGGTCGGGAACAGCCGACGGCCTTCCGGGACCTGGACCAGGCCGCGGCCGACGATATCGGCGGCCCGGCGATGGGTGATCGTCTCGCCGCCGAAGCTGATCGAGCCGTTGACGACCTCGCCGTCCTCGCGTCCGAGGGTGCCCGAGATCGCTTTCAGCACCGTCGACTTGCCGGCGCCGTTGGCCCCGAGCAGCGCGACGATCTTGCCCTCGGCGACGTCGAGCGAGATGTCGCGCACCGCCTCGATCACCCGGTCGTAGAAGATCTGGACGTTGGTCAGCGACAGGATGCTCGCGCTCATGACACCCATCCCGCCAGCGGCCTGCCGGCTTCGGTCCAGGCCTGCGGCACCGGCACCGGCAGATCCATCAGCATCTGGGCGAAAGCCTTGCCCTGCGGGTCATGGCGCAGCGAAGCCGTGCCGCCGCCGTCCAGCGCGCCGTGGAGCATGAAGTTCAAGCCGTGCAGGCCGGGCAGATCGAAGCGCTCGACCCGGCCGGTCAGCAGATGGGCGAAATGCGCCCGCACCGCCTCGGCCGTCAGTGCCGCCCGGATCGGCGCGAGGAAATCCGGGCGGCGGGCCAGGATGCCGATATTGGCGATATCGCCCTTGTCGCCGCTGCGGCCATAGGCCAGCGCGATCAGTGGCACGCGCACCGTTCCCCCCGGCGGGGCCGGATCGACGGCAGCTGGCGGCGCAGCGGCGGGGACGGCATCCTGGCCCGCTGTCGGAATGGCCACGGCGATCTCGCGATCGCCGATCAGCACCTTCGCTTCGACGACGGTTTTGTCGACCAGGCACGAAAACAGCCTCACCACCGGTTGTACCTTGGGCCGGCCGCCGGCGAAGCCGGTGATGCCCTGCGCCATGCCGGTGGCGCTGGTCAGGAACTCGCGCGCCAGAATCTCGGCCCCCTCCTTCGCCTGGTGGTGGACCGCCACCTTGAGGATGACTTCCCGGGCCTGACCGTCGAAAGCCGCGGGGCCGTAGGTGTCGCCCGCGCCGAGGACCTCGATCGATGTCTTCAGGTAGTCCGGCAGGCCGCGCGCGACCAAGAGGCGGCGGCACATCGCCAGCATCGCCTCGCCGGTGCGGCGTGCCTTGGCCCCGGCCTCGCGCCCGCCGATCATCAGCGTGCCCGACGTCTTGAAGCCGTCGCCATAGGTGGCGCTGACCTTGTAGCGGCCGGTCGGTGCCCGCCCCCGGGCGCCCGCGACACGAACGCGATCAGGTCCATCGGCCGTCACGGTGACGCCGGAGAAATCGCAGGTGACGTCGGGCAGCAGATAGGCGCGCGGATCGCCGATCTCGTAGACGATCTGTTCGGCGACGTTGTTGGGCGTCACGGCTCCGCCGGTGCCGGCCGGCTTGGTCACGACCATGCCGCCGCCGGCGTCGCATTCGACGATCGGATAGCCCATGTGGTCCCAGCCGTCGACGTCGCGCCAGTCGGTCGAGACGCCGCCGGTCGCCTGGGTGCCGCATTCGATGATGTGGCCGGCGAGGCTGCCCGCCGCCAGCAGGTCGTAGTCGTCGGCCTTCCAGCCGAATTCATGGATCAGCGGCCCCAGCGCCACCGCGCTGTCGACGCAGCGACCGGTAACGACGATATCGGCGCCCGCGGCCAATGCCTCGGCGATCGGCAAGGCGCCGAGATAGGCATTCATGCTCAGAAGCTTCGGCGGCAGGGCGGCGCCGCTGGCCATTTCCGTGACTCCGGCCGACCGCAATGTCTCGGCGATCGGCATCAGGTCGTCGCCCGTCACGGCCGCGACCTTCAGGTCGACGCCGGCGGCCTTCAGCGCGGCTTCGAGCGCGTCGCGGCAACCCAGCGGGTTGACCCCGCCGGCATTGGCGACCACCTTGATCTTCCGGGCCGCCAGTTGCGGGGCAAGGCGCCGGCCGAACAGATCGACGAAATCGGGGACATAGCCGAGTTCGGGCTGTCTGGCCCGTGCCCGCACCAGCAGCGACATGGTGATCTCGGCCAGATAATCCATGACGAGGTAGTCGACCTCGCCTTGCTCGACCAGCTGGATCGGGCCAAGCTCGCTGTCGCCCCAGAAGCCGCCGCCACAGCCGATGCGGACTTTTCTGCCCATCGGATCAGCGCCCCGTCCAGGCCGGCTGGCGCTTTTCCCGGAACGCTGCGAAGCCTTCGCGGGCATCCTGAGTCTGCGCCATCATCGGCAGCATCAGCTGGGCGTATTCGAGGGCATCGCGCAACGCCATGTCACGCATCGCCTGGAATCCCTGCTTGCCCAGGCGGATCGCGGTGGGCGAGCGGTTGACGACGCGGTCGAGCAGCCAGTCGAGCTTCGCGTCGAGATCGGCCGGCGCGGCCAGGTGATTGACGATGCCGTCGGCCAGCGCCTGCTGGGCCGTCAGCGGTTCGCCGGTGATGCACATCTCCATCAGCCGCCGCGGCGGCACCACCCGCATCAGATGCGGCATGATCATCATCGGGAACAGGCCGATCTTGGATTCCGGCGTGCCGAACGTCGCGGCATCGACGGCGACGACCAGATCGCAGGCGCAGACGAGGCCAAAGCCCCCGGCCAGCGCATGGCCGTTGACCCGCGCGACGATCGGGATCGGGCAGGTCTCGATCAACTGCAACAGGTCGACGATGAAATTGCGCGGCCGCGCCGGATCGACGCTGAACGGTGCGCCGTCGGCCGACGGGCTGAGATCGCCGCCGGCGCAGAAGACCTTGTCCCCCGCCCCGGTCAGCACGATGGCGCGAACCTCGTTCTCCGCCATCGCCTCGCGAATGGCGCGGCCGATCGTGGTGACGACGGCTTCGTTGAGCGCATTGCGCCGCTCAGGCCGGTTGATGGTGATCCACAGTGCCAGGCCGCGGCGCTCGGTCAGGACGGGCGCGTCGGTCATGCCGGAACCTGGACACACGGATGCCGATGATGCTGCATGCCGAGCATTTCCCCCCACAGGGCTGTTTGATCGCCCGTTGATGAATTGACTTCATTAAGAAGCGGGGGCCGGGGGCTGTCAATCGGAAACGCATGCCGCAGTGCAAATAGAGGTGCCCCGGGTGGCGGCCCTATCCCTGCGAATAACTGGAGGAGCGACGCAAGTGAACGCTATTCATCAAATGGGCAAAACGCGACCCGTCATGGCCGCAGCGCCCGGCCCTGCGGGATGGCCGCTATCAGCCCGGCGGTATGCGGATGGGCGGGCCGGGCGAAGACCTCGGCGACCGGACCGGCCTCGACGATGCGGCCGGCCTGCATGACCATGACGCGACCGCACAGTTGGCGGATGACATCGAGGTCGTGGCTGATCAGCAGATAGGCGACGCCCAGGTCGCGGCGCAGATCGTCGAGCAGCCGCATGATCGCGTCCTGCAGGGCAGCGTCGAGGGCGGCGGTCGGCTCGTCGAGAATGACGAAGCCGGGGCCCGGCGCCAGGGCGCGGGCGATCCCGACGCGGGCCTGCTGGCCGCCGGACAGTTGGTACGGCAGCCGGTCATGCAGCGCCCGCGGCAGGTGCACCCGGTCGAACAGTTCGGCCACGCGAGCGTGCAGCGCCGCGCCCGACAGGCGGCAAAGCCGCCGCAGCGGCGCCGCCACCGCCTCGGCCGCCGTCAGCCGGGGATCCAGGCTGTCGCCGGCATCCTGCACCACCATCTGCAGCCGGCCCCGCCAGGCCGCTGCCGCCGCCCGCCGGGCAGGCACGGCGGCGATATCTTCGCCGGCGAATTCTATCCGGCCCGCCGTCGGGTCGATCAGCCGGGCCAGCATGGCCGCCAGGGTCGACTTGCCACAGCCGGACTCGCCGACCAGCCCGAGCGCCTCGCCCTCGCGGACAACCAGATCGACGCCATCGACTGCGCGCAGCTTGCCGTAATGCTTGGCAAGTCCGTCGACCCGCAGCAGCGTCGAGCCCGGCGCCGCGGCCTGTGGGCTTGCGACCGGACGGGGCGGCAGGTCGCCGGGCAACACGATCCGGACGAGGCGGCCGCCTTCGAGCAGCGCGATGCGGTCGCAGCGCTGGGCGGCCAGCGCCAGGTCATGGGTGATCAGGATCGTGCCCATGCCACGCTCGCGCGCCAGATCGGCGATCAGGTCCAGGATCGTCGCCTGGACCGTGGTATCGAGACCCGTGGTCGGCTCATCGGCGATCAAGAGGGCCGGATCGGTCGCCAGCGCCAGCGCGATCATCACCCGCTGGCACATGCCGCCGGACAGCTCGAACGGGTAGGCATCCGCCCGGTCGGGCGACAGCCCCACCCGCCTCAGCATGTCGCCGACCCGGACGGGGGAGCCGAGCACGTCGGCGAGCTGCCGACCGATCGTACGGGTCGGGTTCAGCGCGCGGCGCGCATTCTGGAACACGATCGCACGGCGGCCCTGGCCGGTGATGGTGCCGCGATCGGGCTTGACCAGCCCCATCAGGGCCAGGGCGGTCACCGACTTGCCCGAACCCGAGGCGCCGACCAGCCCCAGCATCTCGCCCGCGGCGACGGTGAAGGAGACGTCGTCCACGGCGCGGATGCGCCCGAACGAAACGCCGAGGCCGGAAACCTCGGCGAGCGTCATGTCGTCCGCCGCCGCGGATCGAGCAGGTCGCGCAAGGCGTCGCCGGCCAGGTTGAAGGCAAAGACCGCGCCCATCAGCGCCAGGCCGGGGAACACCGCGACCCACCATTGCCCCGAGATCAGGAAGGGCGCGCCCTCGGCGGTCAGCACGCCCCATTCGGCGGCCGGCGGGCGGACGCCGAGGCCGATGAAGGAGAGCCCGGCGGCATTGAGGATCGCCCAGCCGAGGTTGAGCGACATCTGCACGGCAAGGCTCGGGGCAAGGTTGGGCAGCAGCGTGCCGAACACGATGCGCCACGGCCCCGCCCCGCCGAGCCGCGCAGCCTGGACATAGCCGGCGTCGCGCCGCACCGCCACCTCGGCGCGGGCAAAGCGGATATAGAAAGGCAGGTTGATGATCGCCGTGGCATAGACGATGTTGGCGACGCTGTTGCCGAGGGCCACGACCAGCGCCATCGCGACGACGAACAGTGGGAACGCCATCAGCATGTCGACGACGCGCCCCGCCCAGCGGTCCAGCACCCCGCCGAAATAGCCGCAGGCCGCACCGATCGCCGCACCGGTGACCAGCGACAGGCAAACGGCCGAGGCGGCGATGGCGAGGTCGAGGCGGGTTGCCACCACCACGCGGCTGAAGATGTCGCGGCCGAGCTGGTCGGTGCCAAACCAGTGGACCGCCGATGGCGGCTGCAACCCCGAGGCGACGCGCGTGGCCAGCGGATCATGCGGCACGATCGCCGGTCCGATCAGCGCCAGCAGGATCAGCAGGCCGATCGCCAGCAGCGCGGCGATGCCGAGCGGCCTGGTCATGGCCGGATCCGCGCCCGTGGATCGAGCAGGCCGTAGAGAATGTCGACCAGCAGATTGACCGCCGCGAAGCTGAGCGCCACCAGCAGGACATACCCCTGGATCGGCGCGTAGTCGGCCGACAGCACGGCTTCGAGCGCGTAGGAACCGATGCCAGGCCAGGCGAATACTTTTTCGACCAGCACATTGGCCCCGAGCATGTAGGAGAAGATCAGGCCGAGCGTGGTCACGATCGGGACCGCGGCATTGTGCAGCGCGTAATGGACGACCACCAGCCGGGTCGGCAGCTGCAGCGCGCGGGCGGTGCGGACATAGTCGGACGCCAGCACCTCGATCAGCGCCGCGCGAGTGATGCGGGCCAGCGGCGCCAGCGCAAACAGGGCCATCGTCGCGGCGGGCAGAACAAGATGGCCGAGGGCCGAACGGAACGCCGCCCCGTCGCCGGCGAGCAGGCTGTCGGCCAGCAGGAAGCCGGTGACCGCGGGCGGCGGCACCATCAATCCGTCCAGGCGCCCGACCGGCTCCGGCGACCAGCCGAGACGGACGTAGAAGACGTAGATCAGGCAAAGACCGACGACGAATCCGGGCAGCGAATTGCCGGCCGTGGCGATGAACCGGCAGGCGTGATCGACGGCGGATCCCGGCCGGAAGGCGGCGGCGGTGCCGAGAGCGATGCCGGCAGCCAGCGCGACGGCAAACGCGGCGATCGTCAGTTCGAGCGACGCCGGCAGCCGTTGGAGCAGGTCGGCCAGCACGGGCTCGCCGGTCGTCAGCGAGCGGCCGAGATCGCCCGACAACACGTCCCGCACATAGCGCGCGAGCTGCTCCGGGATACTGCGGTCGAGGCCCAGCCGGGCGCGCAGCGCGGCGATCTGTTCCGGCCCGCCCTGCGGGCCGGTAACCAGGAATGCGGCAGGATCGGCCGGCAGCAGGCGCATGACGACGAAGACGAAGACGACCGCCCCCGCCAGCACCGGCAGGATCGCCAGCAGGCGCCGGGCGGCGAAGGCCGGGATCGACTGCCGCATCGCCGCCCTGCCCGTTCAGGCGATCCGGGTGATCGGCCGGAAATCGACCTGACCGTGAATGTAGTAGGTGAAATTGGTCACGTCGGGCTGCATGGCAACCTCGAACGACGGCAGCCACAACAGCGCCACCGGCACCTCGCGGAACACGATGGCGATGGCCTCGCGCATCAGCCGGTCGTAGGTCGCTCGGTCGGTCTCCCACCGCGCCTTGTCGAGGATGGCGGCGAGATCGGCATTGACGAACGAGCCGAAATTCCAGCGCCAGTCACCCTGGAAGAAGATGCGGAAGAAGTAATCCGGATCATTGAACCACGCGGCCGAGGATTCGACGTAGAACGGCACCTTCTTCTCGGTCAGCCGCGTCGCCCACTGCGCCGCGGTGACCTTCTCGATCTCGACCTTTATCCCGATGGCGGCCAGGCCCTCCTGCACCAGCAGCGCCACCGGCTCGGCGATCGTCGCGTCACCGGCATTGTAGCTGAAGGTGGTCTGGAAGCCCTGATCCAGCCCGGCCTCGGCCAGCAGGGTCCGCGCCTTCTCGAGGCTGAGATGATAGGGCATGGCCTGCGGAAAATCGGCGGCGGCCGGGGTGAAGGACGGGCCGCCGAACAGCGGCGTGCCGTGGCCGAAGACCGCCCCGTCGAACATGCCCTGATAGGGCAAGGCATAGGCGATGGCCTGCCGCACCCGGACGTCGTCGAACGGCTTTGTCTGCGTGTTGAAGGCGATGAAGCGGAACGACGTCACCACCGGGATCGAGGCGACGCGCACCCGCCCGTCCGTTGCGATGGCATCGATGTCTTTCGGCGGCAGTTGCAGCACGATATCGGCGTCGCCCTTCTGCAACGAGGCGACACGGGCGGTCGCGGCCGGCACGACCTGGAGCACGGCTCGGCGGATCTTCGGCAGTAGGCCGCTTTTCCACTGATCGAAGCGGCCGTAGACGATCTGCTGACCGGCCGTCCAGCCCTCGATCCGGTAGGCACCGCCGCCGGCGGCATTGTTGCGCAGCCATTCGGTCGCCCAGGGATCGGCGGCGGTCGCGCGGCGCCTGGCCTCCTCGGCGTTGATGATCGAGGCCTGGGTCAGCGCCAGGTTGGGCAGGGTATAGCGGTCCTTGCGGGGGCAGTCGATGCGGAAGGTATGCCGGTCGACCGCCACGAACTGTGCCGGATCGGTCATCGATCCGGTGGCGAGCTGCCGCTTGGATGCCGGCAGCGACACTGCACGGTCGAGCGACCATTTGACGTCTTCCGCAGTCACCGGCCGTCCGTCATGGAAGGTCGCGTCGCGGCGCAGGTGGAAGACCAGCGACTTGCCGTCGTTGGCTTCCTCGAAACGCTCGGCGAGTTCGCCGATCAGCCGGGAATAGTCGTAGCGATAGACGCTGGGCAGCACTTCGCTGCGATCGAAGTTGACCAGGCGATCATAGACATTGGTGAAGGTGCCGAGTGACGGCACGTTGACGCCGTCGCCATGCGGGTCGCGCGAATTGGCTGCCGATTCGGCCAGGACACGGAGCGTTTCCGCGCGCCCCTGCGCCAGCGACGGCGCCGCAAAACCCAGGGATGCCGCCACCCCGGCGCCGCGCATGAGGAAGTCACGCCGATCCATTCCCGCCACTCCGTCACCGTAATGAACGCCCGCAGGCATACCGGTTCTGGTGACGGGATGTCACGCGTCTTGTTGCATCGCGACAAGTTTGTCGGACAACCGGGCGCCGCAACGGCGGCGCCCGGCAATAGGAGTATACTCTCCGTTCAGGCTTGCAGGCCGAACGGGTCGTCGACCGAGTGCGAGGGCTGCGTGAACCACTTGGGCCCTTTTTCGGTCATGTAGAAATGATCTTCGTGGCGGATGCCGAATTCGCCGGGGAAGCAGATCATCGGTTCGTTGGAGAAGCACATCCCCGGGGCCAGCGGCGTGCGGTCGCTGCGCACCAGATAGGGCCATTCGTGCACGTCGAGCCCGATGCCGTGGCCGGTACGGTGCGGCAGGCCGGGCAGCGCGTAGTCGGGCCCGAGGCCTGCGGCCTCGAGCGACTTGCGGGCCGCGATATCGACATCGCCGCAAGGGGTGCCCAGCCGGGCGGCGGCGAAGGCCGCGGCCTGCGCCGCCTTCTCGACATTCCAGGCCCAGCGCTGCCGCTCGGTCGGTTCGCCGAAGACATAGGTGCGGGTGATGTCGGACATGTAGCCATGGACGAGACAGCCGGTGTCGATCAGCACGACATCCCCGTCCTTCAGCACCTGCGGGTTCTTGACGCCGTGCGGGAAGGCCGAGGCAGGCCCGAACAGCACGATGCAGAAGTAAGACCCGCGGCTGCCGACGCGGCGATGGGCCTCGTTGATGAATTCCTCGACTTCCGTCGTGGTGATCCCTGCATACAGCATCGAGGCCGTGGCGCGATGCACGGCGAGCGTCATGTCGTGCGCCCGCTGCATCAGCGCGATCTCGTTGGCCGACTTGCGCGTGCGGCAGGCAGCGGTGATCACCCGGGCATCGAAGAAGTCGTAGCCCTTGGCGAGCTTGGCGATGCCGTCGACGATGAAGAACGGCGAACTCTCGCACAGCCCCACGCGATGGCCGGCACCGGCGCCGATCTGCAGTCGCTCCAGGATTTCCAGGAAGAGCGCATAGGGGCTTTCATGTTCGTGCCAGCAATTGACGCGGCCCTCGACGACCATGTAGTCGCGCACCGTGCCTTCCTCGAAGGCCGGGGCAATGTATTCGACCGCCCCGATGGCTGGAATGATCGCGCCCACCATGCGCTCGGACTGCTTCCACTGGGTGCCGGTGAAATAGGTGAGGTTCGAACCGGCATTGACGTAGATCGCGGCAACGCCCTGCTCGCGCATCAGCCCCTGGGCCTTGGCGATGCGGGCCTGGTACTCGTCCAGGGCGATCGGCACCGCCCCGGCCATCATGTTCGACAGACTGTTGAGGGCCGCCGCCCGATCGGTGCCGCCGACGCCAATGGTCATGATTGCCAGATCCCCTGACTGGAAATTTAAGTGTGACTAAAATTTAAGTGACACTAAAATCATGTCAAGGCGGATTCCGAGGTCGGACATGACGGTCGAACGGATCGGGGAAAGGCTGCGGCGGCATCGGCGCGCGGCGGGCAGGACATTGGCCGAGGTCGCGGCGGCAGCCGGCGTTTCGACCGGCTTCCTGTCGCAGGCCGAACGCAACCTGACCGGCGTCTCGATCTCGTCGCTGGCCAATATCGCGCGCGCACTGGACGTGCCGCTGCGCCAGTTGTTCGACCAGCCGACGCAGGATCGGCCCGACACGCGCCAGGGCCTGCGCCAGGCCTACGCGATCGAAGGCAGGCGCCAGACCTATGAACGGCTGTCGACCACCTTTCCGGGCAGCGTCATCAACGCGGTGAAGCTGACGATGCCGTCCGGCTATCAGTCAGAGGCGGTGTCCCATGACGGCGACGAATTCGTCTACGTCCTGTCGGGACAGGTCCGCTACCTGGTGGGCGACGACAGCTACGTGCTGGGCCCCGGCGATTCGCTGCATTTTCCCGGCCATACGAAACACGACATCCGCGTCGTCGGCGACGGGCCGGCCGAGGTGATCTCGGTCGGCACCCTGCCGATCTTCGACGACGTCACTTGACCTGCAGGCCCGAGAACAGCGTGGTGATGATGCTGTCGCTCAGCGACTGCACATGCTCGTCGGTCGTCAGGTCGGTGTTGTAGACCCGCCGCGTCACCTCGCCGATCGAGAAGGTCAGCACCGATACCGAGGTCGCGATGCTGGTGATGTCGTGCACGGGCAGCGCCCGGATCATGCCGGCCGCGATAGCGTCGCGCACAGCCGAGTTGAAGGCTTCGAAGCCGTCAGCGATGTAGCGTTCCATCAGGTAGTCGAGGCGCGGCGTATTGGCCATCGCCTCGTGCATCACGATGCGGACGTAGTTCGGCTCCGCCGCATTGGCCTCGATCAGCCGGCGGACCAGGATCTTGAGCCGCGTCACCGGATCGACATCGCGGAATTCGAGACGCATCACCGGAAACGCACGGCCGCGACGGCGCATCAGCCGGTCGATCGCGGCCTTCCACAGCGCCTCCTTCGAGCCGAAATGGTAGTGGACCATCGATTGGGTCAAGCCGGCCGCGTCGGCCACCGCCCCGGTCGACACGGGGTCATAACCATAGCGCGCAAACAGGTCGATCGCCGCATCGAGCAGCCGGTCCTGCGGCGCCTCGACCGGGCCGGCCTCGCGCGGCGGCCGGCCACGCTTCCTGACTTCGACTGATGGTGCCTTCCGCCCCGCCAAACCCGCTCTCTCCCGTTTTTTCGACGCCGAACCTAGCCGGGGCGGCGGCCCCGGCGCAACCCGACGTCAATTAATAAATAGCTCTATTGATTTTCCAGATTAAGCAGATAATTATCGTGCGGCATACGAAAACGCCCGCACGGGAAAACCGATGACAGGGCAAGACGGGAGAGAACGCGAGATGCAGGGCTTGAAGGCAGGAATAATTGCCGCCGCGCTGGCCGTGGTGGCGGTGGCACCGGCACACGCCGCGGACCAGCAGGTCAAGATCGGGGTGATCACCGATATGTCCTCGCTGTTCTCCGATTTCGGCGGCGCCGGTTCGGTCCTGGCGGCGCGCATGGCAGTCGAGGATTTCGGCGGCCAGGCGCTGGGCAAGCCGATCGAGGTGGTCTCGGCCGATCATCAGAACAAGCCCGATATCGGGCTTTCGATCGCGCGGCGCTGGTACGACGTCGAAGGTGTCGCCGCGATCTTCGACGTGCTGAACTCCGGCCTTGCGCTGCCGCTGCAGACGCTGGCCGCCGACAAGGACAAGCTGGTCTTCTTCTCCGGCGCCAACAACCGCGATCTGCAGGGCAAGCTGTGTTCGGACCACGGTTATGTCTGGGGCTATGACAGCTATTCGCTGGCTAACGCCACGGTCGCCGGCGTGATGCGCAAGCCCAAGGCGCAATCCTGGTATTTCATCACCATCGACTACGCCTCGGGCCACAACCTGGAGCAGGACGCGATGGCGGTGGTGAAGAAGAACGGCGGCAAGGTCGCAGGCTCGGTGCGCTACGCGCTGGGCACCAAGGACTTCGCCTCGTTCCTGGTGCAGGCGCAAGGATCGGGCGCCGACGTCGTGGCCTTCGCCACCGGCGGTGCCGACCTGCAGAACCTGGTCAAGCAATCGGCCGAATTCGGCCTGACCCAGCGCCTGGCCCCGCTGTTCGTGACCACGATGGATATCCAGAGCCTGGGGCTGGAGCCGACCAAGGGCGTGCCGCTGGTCACCGACTTCTACTGGGACCAGAACGACAAGACGCGTGCCTTCGCCAAGCGCTTCTTCGAACGCCACAAACGGATGCCGACAGATGTGCAGGCGACCGTCTATTCCAGCGTCGCCCATTACCTCAAGGCGGTGAAGCAGGCCAACACGACCGAGACCAAGGCGGTCATCAAGGCGCTGAAGGACTTGCCGGTCGACGACTTCATGACCGCCAACGCCCGCATCCGCGACGACAGCCGCCTGCTGCGCGACATGTATTATGCCGAGGTGAAGGCGCCGGCCGACTCCAAGTACGACTTCGACTATCTCAACATCGTGGCGACGATCCCCGGGGCGGAAGCCTTCCGCCCCGCGGCGGAAAGCGAATGCCCGCTGCTGAAGAAGTCGTGACATGGTGACGCGCGTCCTGATCGCCAATCGCGGCGAAGTGGCGATCCGGATCGCGCGGGCCTGCGCCGAACTGGGGCTCGGTGCGGTCGCCGTCCACTCGCAAGACGACCGCGCCGCCCTGCATGTGGTCAAGGCCGACCGCGCGGTCGGCCTGCCCGGCAGCGGCATTGCCGCCTATCTCGACATTGCCGCTCTGGTGGCCGCCGCGCGCGCGGGTGACTGCGACGCCGTCCATCCCGGTTACGGCTTCCTCAGTGAGAATGCGGCTTTCGCCCACGCCTGTGCCGAAGCGGGACTGACCTTCATCGGCCCGGCACCAGAAGCTCTGGACCTGTTCGGCGACAAGGCCCGGGCGCTGGCCTTCGCCGCTGCCTGCGACGTGCCGATCGCCGCCGGCAGCAGCGGGACGACGACGCTCGACGACGCCCGCACCTTCCTCCGGCGCCTGGGGCCGGGCCGGGCCATGATGGTCAAGGCCGTCGCCGGTGGCGGCGGTCGCGGCATGCGCGTGGTCCACGACCCGACCGAACTCGACGAAGCCTGGCGCCGCTGCGCCTCGGAGGCGCAGGCAGCCTTCGGCCGCGGCGATCTCTATGTCGAGGAGTTGATCGGCCCGGCCCGTCACGTCGAGATCCAGGTAGCAGGCGACGGCACCGGCGCGGTCGTGCATCTGCATGACCGCGAATGCTCGGCCCAGCGCCGGCACCAGAAGCTGATCGAACTGGCGCCGAGCCCGTGGCTCGACGCGGCCTTGCGCGATCGGCTGACGGCCGCGGCGCTGCGCCTTGCGGCGCGCGCCCGCTATCGCGGCATCGGCACCGTCGAATTCCTGGTCGAGATCGACGCCGCCGGCGCGGCCACCGGCCGCTTCGTCTTTATCGAGATGAACCCCCGCCTGCAGGTCGAGCACACGGTGACCGAGGAAATCACCGGCATCGATCTCGTCGGACTGCAGCTGCAACTGGCATCCGGGCGGACGCTGGCCGAGATCGGCCTGACCGAGCCGCCGGCCATGCGCGGCATCGCCGTCCAGCTGCGGGTCAACATGACCGGCGGCGGCATCCTGTCGGCCTTCGAGCCACCGACCGGCGCCGGCATCCGCGTCGAGACGCTCGGTTATCGCGGCCATCAGGTCAATACGGGCTACGATCCGCTGCTGGCCAAGCTGGTCGTGCATGTCCCGTCATCCCGGATCGGCGATCTGCTGGCGCGCACCTACCGCGCGCTGTGCGAATTCCAGGTCGACGGTGTCGCAACGAACCTCGCCCTGCTGCAAAACCTGATCCGCCATGCCGATTTCGCCGGCGGCCGGGTCGACATCGGCTTCGTCGAACGCCGCTGGGACGACCTGCAGGGCGGCGACCATCCGGCCCTGTTTCGCACGGCCGAGGCCGCCGTTGCCGACACGGATGACGGCCCCGCCACGGTCCCTGACGGAGCGCTGCCCTTGCGTAGTCCGTTGCAGGGCCGCCTCGTCGCGCTCGACCGTTGCGAAGGCGACGCGGTGCGCAAGGGCGAGACCGTCGCAGTGATCGAGGCAATGAAGATGGAGCATGTCGTGGCGGCGCCCGCCGACGGCATCCTCGGCCCACCGCTGCACCTGCCCGGCGCGACGGTGCGCGCCGACAGCGTGCTGTTGCACCTGTTTCCCGCCGATGTCGCGGCGGCCGCGGCGGACGCGGCAGCCGGGGACGACGCCCCCCATCCGCTTGAAACCGTCGAATGCCGCCGCGCCCGGCTTTATGACGAGGCGAGGCCCGATGCGATCGCCCGGCTGCGCCGCCGCGGCGCACTGACCGCGCGCGAGCGCATTGCCCTGTTGTGCGATACCGGCAGCTTCCGCGAGTTCGGCGGCCTCGCTTTGGTCGAGGGGCTCGATCGTGATGCGCCGGCCGACGGGCTGGTCGCCGGCACCGCGCTGATCGGCGGCCGGCCCGCCGCCGTGGTGGCCCAGGATTTCAGCGTGTTCGGCGGCAGCGCCGGCCATCTCGGCTCGACCAAGTTCGATCGCGCCGTCGCCCTGGCGCTGGCCCACGGCATGCCGCTCGCCATGCTGCTCGACGGCGGCGGGCACCGGATCCAGGATGGGCAGAATTCGCGCGCCTATGCGCACGGCGCGCCGGTGTTCCACGATCTGGCCCGACTGTCGGGCTGGGTGCCGGTCGTCGCGGCAATGCTGGGCGCAGGCTTCGCGGCGAACACCAACTATGCCGGCATGGCCGACTTCGTCGTCATGGTGCGCGGCAGGTCGACCATGGGTCTTGCCGGACCCGCACTGGTCAAGGCGGGTACCGGCGAGGTGATCGACGTCCAGGCGCTGGGCGGCGCCGAGGCACAGGTCGACCGCCACGGCCTCGCCGATCTCGGCGTCGACAACGAGGAGGAGGCGATCGCGGCGGTACGCCGGTTCCTGTCCTACCTGCCGGTCAACGCCCGCATCCCCGCCCCGCTTGCGTCCGTGCCCGACGAGGATCCGGCACGCGCCGAGGCGCTGCTGGCCCTGGTGCCGGCCAATACGCGGCGCAGCTACGATGTGGCCCGGGTCATCGACCACATCGCCGACACGGACAGCGTCTTCGCGCTGAAGCCGACCTTCGCGCCCAACATCGTCACGACCTTCGCCCGGCTCGCCGGCCGCCCGGTCGGATTCGTCGCCAATCAGGCGCTGGCGCTGGGCGGCATGCTCGATGCCGCGGCCTGCGAGAAGGCGGCGCGCTTCATCGCCCAGTGCGATGCCTTCGGCCTGCCGCTGATCTACCTGATCGACGTGCCCGGCTTCTCGATCGGGTCGGAGGCCGAGCGCAGCGCGCTGGGCCGGCGGTCGGCCAAGCTGTTGTTCGAACTGGGGCATGCGACGGTACCGCGCATATCGGTGGTGCTGCGCAAGGGTTACGGCCTCGGCTACGTCGCCATGGCGGGCGGGCGCAGCTTCGATGCCGATGCCAGCTTCGCCTGGCCGACCGCTGAAATCTGCGCGATGTCGGTCGAGGGCTCGGTCGACGTCGCCTATCGCGCAGACTACGCGGCCGCCCCCGATCCGGCGGCGCGGCGCCGCGAACTGATCGCCGGCATCCGCGACCGCATCGGCCCGCTGCAGGCGGCCGAAGGGTTCGGGATCGACGACCTCATCGATCCGCGCACCACCCGCGCCCGGCTGATCGAGGTGCTGGACCGGGCGCCGGCCCGCCGCGCCAACCGCCAGCCGCCGAAATACCGCGCCGTCCCGCCGATCTGACCGGAGGATCCGCCTTGCCCATGCCGACTGCAGACGAGTGTGTCATCCGCAATCTGGTCGACCGCCGTGCCGCCGAGCGGCCGGACGACGTCTTCGCCGTCTTCCAGGACGGCACGACCTGGACCCACGCCGAACTGCGGGGCCATGTCCGGCGCGCCGCCCGCGCGCTGCAGGATATCGGCGTGGTCCAGGGCGATCACGTGCTGGTCTGGCTGCCCAACGGGCCTGACTGCCTGAAGGTGTGGTTTGCCGTCAACTATCTCGGCGCAGTCTACGTCCCGATCAACCTGGCCTATCGCGGCGGCATCCTCGAACATGTCGTGGCGCTGTCGGACGCGGCGATCGGCATCGTTCATGGCGACCTGGTCGAGCGTCTCGCCACGGTCGATCGTGGCCGGCTGAAACAACTGGTGGTCTTCCGCGACAAGGGCATCGACCTGCCCGGCCTGATCCGCCATGCGGCCGACATCCTCGACGACGCCCCGGCCGAGGTGGCCGATGCTCCGACCCCGATCGAACCCTGGACGACGCAGGCGATCATCTTCACGTCGGGCACCACCGGCCCGTCGAAAGGCGTGCTGTCGTCCTACGCCCATCTCCATGCCAGCGGCCAGGGCTTCCCCCTGGCCACCGCCGCCGACCGCCACCTGATCACCCTGCCGCTGTTCCACGCCGGCGGCACCATCCCGATCCACCTGATGCTGTCGCGCGGCGGATCAATCGCGCTGGTCGACGGCTTCTCGACCGACGGTTTCTGGGACACCGTCGCGCGCACCGGCACGACGACACTGATCCTGCTCGGGGTGATGGCAGGCTTCCTGATGAAGCGACCCGAGCCGGCGGGCAACGATACGGCCTTGCGCTGGGTCACCGCCCTGCCGCTCGACGAGGACGCGATCGGCTTCGGCCGCCGTTTCGGCGTCACGGTGATGACGACGTTCAACATGACGGAAGTGTCCTGCCCGCTGCTGTCGGAACGGAATCCGACGGTCGTCTCCTCCTGCGGGCGGCCGCGACCGGGAGTCGCGGCCCGTGTCGTCGACGAAAACGACAACGAAGTACCGCCGGGCATGGTGGGCGAGCTGATCGTGCGCACCGACCAGCCCTGGGCGATGAACCATGGCTACTACAAGAACCCGGAGGCGACGGCGCGTGCCTGGCGCAACGGCTGGTTCCATACCGGGGACGGCTTCCGCGTCGACACTGCGGGCAACTTCTTCTTCGTCGACCGTATCAAGGATGCGATCCGCCGGCGCGGCGAGAACATCTCGTCGTTCGAGGTCGAGACGGAAGTCTGCGCCTATCCGGCGATCCGCGAGGCCGCGGCCGTCGCGGTGGCCTCCGAGATCGCCGAGGACGAGGTGCTGGTCGCCGTCTCGCTGGCCCCCGGCCACACGCTGGACCCGGTGGCGCTGATCGACTTCCTGCGCCCGCGCCTCGCCCATTTCATGATCCCGCGCTACATCCGCGTCCTCGACGACCTGCCCAAGACCCCGACGCAGAAAGTGCAGAAACATGTGCTGCGCACAGCGGGCGTCACCGCCGACGCCTGGGACCGCGAGAAGGCGGGTGTCGTGGTCAAGCGCGAGCGGCTTACGCCCTGATGACGGCTTCAGCAGCCTGGTGCTTCCACAGATTCCAGGCACGCATCAGCTGGCCGTCGTTGCTGGCCGCGGCGGCATCGGCCTCGCCCTCGGTGAGGAAGGTGACCTCGCCCAGCCGCAGCGCCTCGGACTGCAACCCGGCATTGACGGCGGTGTAGATCGCCCGATAGACGGCCTGGGGCAGGCTGTTGCCGACAATCGTCGCGCCGTGACCGCGCATCAGCACCACCGCGTTGCCGCCCAGGCTGTCGGCCAGCGCCACGCCGAGCTCGCGGTTGCGGATCAGCAGATCGCTCGCCTCGCCGGCATGATCGCGGATCTCGAAGATCGGCGCGGGGCCGCGCAGGAAGCCCGCCATGTGGAAGATCGGGCGGAGCGGCATCTGCGAGACACCGAACGGGATGACGGTGGCGGCATGGCTGTGCACCACCGCCTGCACGTCGGGACGGGCGCGGTAGATTTCGCCATGGATGAACCGTTCGAGATAGACGGAGCGACCCTGGGCGTCGAGCGCCTCGCCGTCGAGATCGAAGGTCAGGATATCGTCCGCCGTGACCAGCCCCGGCGCCATGTTGCGGGCCAGCAGGAAACGGTCCGGCCCAAGGCGCACGCTGGCATGGCCGAAGCCGTCGACGACACGATGGGTGAACAGGATATGGTTGGCGGCGACCAGATCGGCTACCGCGGTGGCAAGGTCGGTCATGATGTCTTCCTCGATTTCGTGTCCGCCGGTGGGCCGAGATTGTCGACCATCGCTTCCAGCGTGCGGCAGGTCGCCGCCAGATCCAGCGCCGGGATGCCGCGCAGGGCGGCACGGTTGACGTCGGTAGCGAAAGGCAACAGCCGGGTCTCCAGGGCACGCCCCTCGGCCGTCAGGCGGATCAGCGGCCGCCGGCCGCCGGGTGGAGCCCGGCGCTCGACCAGACCCAGCGTCTCCAGCGCGTCGAGCGCCGCCGACGTCGTCGGCTCGCTCAAACCCGCGCGCCGGGCCAGCATGCGCTGGGACAGGCCGTCCTGATGCCAGAGGATGCGCAGGAACGCCCAGTGACCGTAGGAGATCGGCCCGTCCGACAGGCGCAGCTGCAACCCGCGGATCAACGCCCGCATCGCATCACCGACCAGATGCGACAGGCGATCGCTGCGCGGAATGACGACCGCGGGCCGGCGCGCCATCGGCTCACGCCTTCAGGCTGACGTGAATGTTCTTTTCCTGGGTGAAGCCGATCAGTTCCTCCAGGCATTCCTCGCGTCCGATGCCCGATTGCTTGACCCCGCCGAACGGAGCGCCCAGGAAGTGCTTGGAAACCTCGTTGATCCAGACGAAGCCGGCCTCGACCGCCAAGGCTGTGCGATGGGCGGTGGCGACGTCGCGGGTCCAGATGGCACAGGTCAGACCGTATTCGACCTGATTGACCGCGTCGATCATCCAGGCCTCGTCGGTCCAGGGCAGGATCGACAGTACCGGGCCGAAGATTTCCTCGCGCGCGATGCGCATCGCTGGCGTCACGTCGGCAAAGACGGTCGGTTCCAGATAGTGGCCGCCGGCCAGCGCCGGATCGGCAGGCCGCTTGCCGCCACAGATCAGGCGGGCGCCCTCCTCCTTCGCCGAGGCGATGAAGCCTTCGATCCGATCGAGCTGACGGGCGGACACGATCGCGCCCATCGTCGTCGCCGGATCGGTCGGCAGGCCCGGCTTGAAGCGGCCGATGCGCGCCCCGACACGTTCGAGGACCGCCTCGTAGATGTCGCGATGGATGAACGCCCGGCTGGTCGATCCGCAGGACTGGCCGCACCAGGTGAAGTTCATGCCCCCGATCACCGCATCGGCGACCTTGTCGGGATCGGCGTCCGGATAGGCGATCAGTGCGTTCTTGCCGCCGAGTTCCAGCAGTACCGGCTTGATCGTGTCGCTCGCCGCCCGCATGACCGCGCGCCCGGCCGCGACGCTGCCGATCAGCCCGACCTTGGCCACGCCGGGATGGCCGGCCAGCGCCGCGCCGGCCGCAGCCCCGCCCGGCAGCACGTTGAAGACGCCCGGCGGCAGAACCCCGTCGAGCAGTTCCGCCAGGCGCAGGGCCGACAGCGGCGCCTGTTCGGGCGGCTTGACGATGATGGTGTTGCCGGCGGCCAGCGGTGCCGCCATCTTGCCGGCGCAGAACATGAACGGGTGGTTGAAGGCGAGGATCCGCGCGACGACGCCGAGCGGCTGGCGTACCGAGAAGTTCACCGCGTCGGGGCCCATCGGGATCGAGGCGCCCTTCATCTCGGTGACGAGGCCGGCGAAGAAGTCGAGCTGCGCGGCGCCGATCATCGCGTCCGAGGTCATCTCGTGCACCGGATTGCCGCAGTTGACGGCATCGATGGTGGCAAGCTCGGTTGCGTGGGCCCGCAGGATCCGCGCAACCTCGCGCAGCAGCCGGGCCCGTTCCTGCGGCATCACCCGGCGCCAGTCGCGGAAGGCGCGCGCCGCCGCCGCGACCGCGGCATCGACATCCGCGGGCCCCGCCTCGGCCACCTCCGCGACGGCCTGGCCCGTACCCGGGCTGTAGGTTGCAACCCTGCGATTCGACAGCGGTGCGGCCCAGGCGCCGCCATAGAACAGGTCGCGATGAACGGGCAACAGCGACAGCGGATCGGTCATGGTCACGACTTTCTGGCGGCGCCGCCGCCCGAGAACCAGGCGATCAGCGCGTTGAGCCCGATCGCCAGCAGGAACAGCGTGATCAGCAGCGCATACATGCGCGGCATGTTGAAGGTGGTATAGGTCTGGATGATCAGGAAGCCGAGGCCCTGGTTGGACATCTTGGTCTCGGCCAGCAAGGTGCCGATGATGGCGACGCCGAGTCCCAGGCGCAGGCCGTTGACGATCGGATGGCGCATCGCCGGCAGATAGATCTTGGTCACCATCTGCCAGGTGCTGGCACGGAACGAGCGGCCGACGCGGATCAGCACGCCGTCGACCTGGCGCATGCCGGACAGCGCCGATACCGCGATCGGAAAGAAGCAGGACAACGCGCCCATCGCGACCTTCGAACCGGTGTCGACGCCGAACCAGAGCAGCATCACCGGAAAGAAGATGATCTTGGGCGTCGGGCCGAGATAGTAGAGAAATTCCTCGAATGCCTTGCCGAGATAGGCGTTGGCGCCGAGCACCATGCCGACGGCGAGCCCGAGCCCGCCGCCGACCGCCAGGGCGCCGAGCAGTTCGCCGACGGTGACACCGAGATTGGCATAATAGACCGGGTCGATCAGCAGCTGCCCCAGCGCCTTGCCGATCGCCGGCAGCGAGGGCACGACGTCGCGGAACAGAAGGCCCGATGCGGCGACGATCTCCCAGGTCCCCAGCACCGCCGCGACGATGCCGATGCGCAGCGCCGCAACCGGCGACAACAGCCGCCGCGACGATGTGATCAGGCTGGCATCGGTCATCGCCAGGTGCTCCCTTACTGCCGCGGCGGGATCTGGATCAGCTCGGCCAGCTGATCCTTGGTCAGCGGCGCGGGGATGTATTTGAGCGCGACGGCATCGGGCATCACCGCGTCGAGCCCGACGATCTTGTCCGGGTCGATCGCCTTCTTGGGGAAGAACTCGTCGCGCGTCCGCCTGGCGATCGCCTCGGGGATACCGACGAATTCGGCGTAGGCCTTGATCGCATCGGGGCTCGAGTACATCCAGTCGACGGTCTCGCGATAGGCCGTCATGTAGCGGACGATCTGATCCTTCTTGGCCTTCAGCGTCTGGACGTTGGTGATGTTGAGACGCACCGTCTGGCCGCGGAACGCGGCGGCATCCTCGCCGCTGGCGATGATGCGGATCTTGCCCTGGTCGAGCAGGTCGAGGCCGAAGGGCGGCGCCGACCAGCCGACGTCGATCTGGCCCGACATCACCTGGGTCAGGGTCGCGGCCGGGCCGCCGGTCGTCACCGGCTTCATCTTGATCCCGTTCTCGTTCTGATAGGCCATGACCACGCCATGGGTCGACGAACCGTTGGTCGAATAGGCGACGGTCTTGCCTTCCAGGTCCTTCAGGGTCTTCAACGGCGAGTCCGCCTTGACGTACCAGAAGAGGTCGGCGCCGCCGGTCGTCTCGGCACCGATGATGCGGACCGGCGCATTCTTGCCGAAGGCCGAGATGACCCCCATGATGCCGGCTGCGATGCCGACCTCGACGCTGCCCGATATCACGGCCTGCTGGGTTTCGCCGCCGCCCTGGGTATAGAGGATCTTCAGTTCGAGACCGTGCTTCTTGAAGATGCCCGCCCGCTGGCCGAGCTCGGAGACCGAGGTATCCCAGTTGCCGCGCTGGCCGATGGCCAGCCGCAGCACGTCCTGGGCATTGGCTGCTGGCGTCTGCATCAGCCCCAGCGCCATCAGCGTGCCGGCTATCGCCGCTATCGTCTTCTTCATGGTTCTCCTCCCTAAGAATTCTCTCATGACGCCGGTCGCAGCCAGCGTTCGATTCCTTCCAGCGCGATGAAGAACAGGACGCTGACGAGGATGACGAAAGTGATCGCGGCATAGGTGCCGGGCAGGTCGTAGCGTTCTGCCAGCTCGTTGATCAGCTGACCCAGCCCGCCGAAATTGATCAGGAATTCGACGCCGACCACGTTGATCAGCGCGAAGATGAAACCGAGCCGGAAGCCGACGAAAATCGTCGGCACCGCGGCCGGGAACAGCACCTTCCAGAACTGCTGGGCCGGCGTCAGGCGAAACGAGCGGCCGACGTTGAGCAGCGCGGGACGCACGCCGGTCAACCCCTCGAGCGTCTTCAGCGCGACCGGCGCCAGGCCGGACAGGAAGCCGATCATGATGATCGTCCAGGCAGTGCGACCGAAGATCACCAGGAACAGCGGATAGGCCAGCACCAGCGGCGCGGCGGCGAAGGCCGCGACCCAGGTTTCGGTGGCGGCGCGCAGCAGGCGGAAACGATAGAGCGCGACCCCGAGCAGCATGCCGAAAACCGACATCAGCGCGCCCGCCGCGAGGCACTCGCCGGCGGTCGCCAGGAAGCGATGCGGGATATCCTCCTCGGCGACGACACGGCCGAACGACAGCAGCACCTGCCAGGGCGTCGGCATCACGTACTGGCTGATCACGTCGGCGCGGATCAGGACTTCGATCACGGCAAAGGCCAGGATCACCGTGCCCAGGCCGAAGGCGATCGGCGGCAGGCGGTACCGGCGCGCCTCCCTCATGACGACGACCGCTGGCGCGCCTCGGCATCGTTCATGCCTCGGCTGGCCTCGTCGCGCAGGTCGCTCCAGATCGCGGCGACATAGCGCCCGAACGCCTCGCTCGAAACCACGTCGATCGAGCGCGGCCGGGGCAGGTCGATGTCGATGATCCGCTTCACCCGGCCGGGACGATAGGTCATCACGACGATACGATCGGAGAGCTGCACCGCCTCGGAGATCGAATGGGTGATCAGCAGCATGGTCTGGCGCAGCTGCTGCTGAATCTGCAACACCTTGTCGCCCAGCAACAGGCGCGTCTGTTCGTCGAGGGCGCCGAACGGTTCGTCCATCAGCAGGATCTTGGGCTGGAAGGCCAGCGTCCGCGCGATCGAGACGCGCTGGCGCATGCCGCCCGAAAGCTCGGCGGGAAAACGTTTCTCGAACCCTTCCAGACCGACCATGGCGATGAAATGCCGGGCCCGCGCATAGCGGTCGGCCCTGGACATGCCCTGGATCTCCAGCGGGAAGGCGACGTTGTCGAGGACGCTGCGCCAGGGAAAGGTCGAATCCTCCTGAAACACCATGCCGATGGCCGGGTGCGGTCCGGCAATCGGCTGGCCCTCGATCGTGACCTTGCCCTCATAGCCGCCGACCAGCCCGCCCAGCACGCTGAACAGCGTCGACTTGCCACAGCCCGACGGGCCGATGATCGAGACGAACTCGCCCTCGCGCACGCTGAACGACATGTGGTCGACGGCGGTAAGCGGCCCTTCGGGCGTATCGAAGCGCTTGACGACGTCCTCGACGACGAGGATCGGCATTTCCATGGTGGCCTGAGGGGCGAAGGGCATCACCTTGGCGCTCATTGTCCGCTCCGCGTCAGCGCGGTGGTCATCGCCGGGGTATAGCCGGGCTCGACCCGGACATCGACGACCGCGACGCCGCCGGCGTCGACCGCCCGGATCGCGGCCTGGAAGACCGCGACCAGATCCGCGCGGTCGTGAACCGGCCCGAAGCCCTCCGCGCCCTGGGCGCGGGCCAGTTGTGCCAGGTCGATCTCCGGATCGACCATGCGCTGGCCGATCCACTTGTTCTCGACCGGCCGGTTTCGCTGGCGCGCCACCCGTTCCTGGTGGACCTCGTCGTTGAAGAACGACTGGTTGTTGGCGATCACGATCAGCAAGGGGATGCGGTAGTGCACCGCCGTCCACAGCGATGTCACCCCCATCAGGAAGTCGCCGTCGCCGCAGATCGCCACGGGCAGGCGGCCCGTGGCGGCGTCGCGCAGCGCCAGCGCCGCCCCGACCGAAATGCCAGGCCCGCCGCCGATGCCGCCGCCGCCATCGGAACCGAGGAAGTCGAGCGGATGGCGGAACGGCCACCACGCCCCGTTCCAGGAAAGCGGCAGATGCGTGAGCGATACGTCCCGGGCGGCGACCGTGTGGCGCAAGGCCAGGGCCAGGTGCTCGACCGAGATCTTCCCTTCGTCGGCCAGCGGCGCGGGCGCCGGCACGACGGGCGGCCGTTCGGCCGGCGCAGCCGCGGATTCGAGCAGCAGCACCATCGCCGCCACCGCCGTCTCGGGCTCGGTGCCGAGATGAATGTCGACCGGGGCGAGCCCTTGGTGATCCATGCTCCAGCCGTTGTGGATCTGCTGATCGACCGAGACCTGGATGACGGTCGGTGCCGGGCGGTCGCCCAGCGCTGTGGTCAGCGTGCCGGCGAGGTCGACCCAATCGAGGCTCAGCACCACGTCCGCCTCGGCGAGTGCCGCCTGGGCCGCCGGCCCGGCAAAGATCCCGGGCGCACCGACATGCAGGAAGTGGTCAGTGGGAAAGCCGGCGCCGACCTTCAGGTCGGTGATCACGCGCAGGCCCAGCGTCTCGGCCAGCACGATGCGCTGGCGCCAGCCGGCCTCGTCGCGGCCGACCCGGCCGACCAGCATCACCGGACGTTCGGCGCCGCGCAGGATTTCGACGCAGTTCTGGATCGCATCGGCCGGCGCGGCGGTGGCGACCGCCGGGCGGAAGCGGGCGGCATCGACCGCGGGCAGCGGCGCTTCGATCGCGGCTTCCTGCATCTCGGCATCGAGATTGATGTAGACCGGCCCGCGCGGCGCGGCCTCGGCAAGCCAGGTGCCGCGCATCAGCGCCTCGCGCGCGGCCTTGGGCGACGCCGGCTGGTCATCCCACTTGACGTAGGGACGGACCAGTGCCCCCTGGTCGCGGGCGGTATGGATCCAGTCGATCCAGGGGCGGCGCATCGCGGCATCGACCGGGCCGGTCGCGCCGATCACCACGACCGGCATGCGATCGCACCAGGCATTGAACATCGCCATGGTGGCGTGCATCAGCCCGACGTTGGAATGCACGGCAACCGCCATCGCCCGGCCGGTGACCTTGGCATAGCCCTGCGCGATCGCCACCGCGTGTTCCTCGTGCAGGCACAGCATCATGCTCGGCCGCTGATTGCCCAGGTGGTTGACCAGGCTGTCATGCAGGCCGCGGAAGCTGGCGCCGGGGTTCAGCGCGATATAGGGAAATTCGAGCGCCCGCAACGTGTCGGCGACCACGTCGCTGCCGAAGCGCGCCGGTCCCGCCTCGGTCCCGACCGGCCGCTCGATCGGCTGCAAGACCTGGTGGTCGGCCGCTTCGCCGGCTGCGACGGCAGACATCGCCTGGTGGCGCATCACGCACCCTCCCGCTGGTTTCCTCAATCCTGCGCGGCCACCGAATGCCAGGGGATGGTTCGGCGCCTTATTGTCGGCGATTGAGCCTTACGGGGCTGCCAGGGTCCAAGACAATCTGCCTTGGGCTCTCAGAAGTTTTTCGTGATAGCGGCTAGTCGAGCTCGGCCTCGGGCGCGGCATCGGCCAGTTCGCGGCCGACATTCCCCTGGATCGCACCGAGGAATTTGAGGAACTGGCGCACCTCGGCCGGCGAGAAGCCGTCGGTCGCGGCATGCACGACCTCGACGGCGAGTGGCAGCAACTCGGCCTTAAGGCCCCGCCCCTTCTCGGTCAGAAAGACGTTCAGCTTGCGCCGATCGGTCGCATTGCGCACCCGCGTCACCAGCCCGGCCTTTTCCATCGCCGCGATGGCGGTGAGCGTGGTCGGCTCCATCGTGCCCAGCCGCCGCGACAGCTCGCGCTGGGTCAACCCGTCCTCATGCCACAGGGCGCGCAGGAAGTACCACATGCCGAGGGTGACGCCATGCGGCTCGATCTTCGACTGAAGGTAGCGTTGCACCAGCCGGTGGGTGATCCGGATCTGATAGCCGACGCTGTTCTCGAAGGGCAGATCGGTCGGGTTCTTCATGGCGCATTCATGCCCCAAGCCGCGATCCTTAGCCAGCTTAACAATGGCTCGACAAACTCCGATGGGCGCGCTACATATTGCTTAGAAAACTAAGTAAACTGACGCGCCTTGGAGGACGACGGGAATGCTGACGGCCGAGGAAAACGGGCTGCTCTGCCTGGTCGAGGGCAATGCGCCGATGGGCCAGCTGATGCGCCGGCACTGGATCCCGGCGGTGCTGTCCGAGCAGGTGGCCGAGGCAGACGGCAAGCCGGTGCGCGTCCGCCTGCTGGGCGAGGATCTCGTGGCGTTCCGCGATTCCAGGGGGCGGGTCGGCCTGCTGGGCGAGAACTGCCCGCATCGCAAGGTGTCGCTGGTCTACGGCCGGAACGAGGACTGCGGGCTGCGCTGCCTCTATCACGGCTGGAAGTTCGACGTTGACGGCAACGTGCTCGAAATGGCCTCCGAGCCCGATGCCGCCTCGTTCATCAGCAAGGTGAGGCACAAGGCCTATCCGACGCGGGAGGCCGGCGGCTTCGTCTGGACCTACATGGGCCCGGCCGACACGATGCCGGCATTCGAGCCGCCGCCCTGGGCACCAACGCCACAGACGCGGGTCGCGATCACCAAGATCCTGGTGCCCTGCAACTGGGCGCAGATCATGGAAGGACAGATCGATTCGGCCCATTCGTCCAGCCTGCATTCGTCCGACATGCGGCCGGCGGACGTCGCCGGCGCAGCGGCGGCCGACACCCACTGGCTGCGCCCGTCGACCGACAAGTCGCCACGCATCCAGGTGCAGCTGACCAACTACGGCATGCGCTATGCCGCCATCCGCAAGCCGATCCAGAACGCCCAGACCAGCGACTATGTCCGCATCACCACCTATGTCGCGCCGTTCACCGCACTGATCCCGCCGAACTCGTCCTACAACGTGGCCAGCGTGATCGTGCCGCAGGACGACCGGAACAGCTATTTCCACTTCATCGCCTGGTCGGAGACCGGCGGCATCGACCAGGAAGCCTGGCGCAGGTTCAACGTGGCCCAGCCCGGCATCGACCTCAACGCGGATTTTTCCAGCCGTCGCACGCGCGAGAACGATTACGGCCAGGACCGCCTGGCGATGAAACTCGGCGACTTCACCGGCATCCGCGGCATTCCCAACCAGGACATGGCGATGTGGGAATCGATGGGTGCCATCGCCGACCGCAGCGCCGAGCGGCTGGGCGCCTCCGACATCGCCATCGTCCGCTTCCGCCGGCTGATGGTCGCCGCCGCGATCGACTTCCGCGACCACGGCCGCGTCATCGGCCAGCCGGGCGAAGGACGGCTGCCCCAGGCCAGGCTGGCCTCGTTCGAAGGCGTTGTGCCCAAGGCCGTCAACTGGCGCGTGCTGGGGGCCTGCCCCGAGGAAGCGGCGCTCTACGCCGACAAGGCGGAGGCCGTGGCCTGATCGACACAGGTCCGGCCGCGCGCCTCACCCCGCTGCTGGCGGCACTGCCGCCGCTGTTCTGGGCCGGCAACTTCCTCGTTGCCCGGGCGATGCGCGATGCCATTCCACCGTTCCAGATGTCGTTCTGGCGCTGGGCCGCAGCCTTCGTGATCCTGCTGCCGTTCGCGATCGCCCAGGGCCGGGCGGATACGGCGCAATGGCGGCGCGAACTGCCTTTTCTCGCCTTTCTCGGCGCCGTCGGTGTCACCGCGTTCAACTGCTTCATCTATGTGGCGCTGCATGACACGACGGTCATCAGCGCGGCCTTCATCAACTCGTTCATGCCGGTCGCGACCTTCCTGCTCGCCGCCGTCGTCCTGCACGATCGGCCGAACGGCCGGCAGGTGCTGGGCATCGGCATTTCGCTTGCCGGGGCGCTGACGATCATCGCGCAAGGCCAGCCCGAACGGCTGTTCGACCTCGGCCTCAACCGCGGCGACCTGCTGGTCCTGGCGGGGCTGCCGTTCTGGGCCGCCTATACCGTGCTGATCAAGTGGCGCCCGACCAGGCTGCGACCGATGGCCTTCCTCGGGACAACCGTCGGCTTCGGCGCGCTGTTCCACCTGCCGCTGGTCGCCTGGGAGATCCCTGCCGCGGGCCCGATGGCGCTGACCCCGGACGTGGTCTCGGCAATTCTCTATCTCGCGATCTTTCCCTCGGCGCTCGCCTACATCCTGTGGAATCGCGCGGTCGCGACGCTGGGGCCGGCGCGTACCGGCATGTTCATGCACCTGATGCCGATCTTTTCCGCCGGCGCCGCAATCCTGCTGCTCGGCGAACGCTTCTTCGCCTATCATGCGCTGGGGATCGTACTGATCGTCGCCGGCATCACGTTGGTGACGCGCACGCCAGCGAGGAACCAGGGCCATTAACCTTCGTCAGCTCCGCTATTTCGCCAAGGTCGTCGAGGCCGGCAACATCACCCGCGCGGCCGAGGCCCTGAACGTGGCCCAGCCGGCGCTGGGCCTGCAGATCCGTCAACTGGAACAGGATCTCGGCGTCGACCTGCTGGTACGGCATTCGCGCGGCGTGCTGCCGACCGAGGCCGGCGCGCTGCTCCATGAACGGGCGCTGAGCATCCTGCGCCAGATCGAGGCGACGCGGACCGACGTGCAGGCGCTGGGCCAGAGCACGCGCGAGACGCTGACCCTCGGGCTCAGCCCCAGCCTGATGCTGCAGATCGGCCCCGACCTGCTGCTGGATGCGCGCGAGCAGATGCCCAACGTGTTCCTCAGCCTGGTCGAGGAACTCAGCTTCATCCTGGTCGAGACGCTGGAGCGCGGCGAACTCGACATCACCTTCGCCTACGAGGCGGCCGAGCGCGTCGGGCTGGAACGCCGCCCGATCCTCGAAGAAGAGCTGTTGTTCGTCACCGCCCCGGCACAAAAGACCGCCGTCGGCCCGATCACCTTTACCGAGGCGCTGTCGTTCGACCTGGTGCTGCCCGGACCGCGCGATCTGATCCGCCGCCTGGTCCAGGCCGAGGCCGACCGGCAGGGCCTAAGCCTGCGCGTGCCGTTCGAGGCCCAGTCGATCTCGGCGATGAAGGCGATGGCCGCGCGGGGCGCGGCGGCCTCGATCATGCCCTACGGCACGGCCATCGACGAATTGCGCAAGGGGACGCTGGTCAGCCGCCGGATCGAGCGGCCGGCGATCAAGCGTTCGCTCTACCTGCTGCGCTCGCTCAAGCGGCCGGGTTTCCGCCACCAGGCCGAAATCGACCGTTTCCTCGAACGCGCCCAGGAACGGCTGTTTGCCTCGCTCGGCGATCTCGCGACGCCATTCCCCGGCTGACGCCGCTGCCATATCGCGGCGGTATCGCTGCCAGTCCGCACATGTCTTGGATCGGCGCCGGCAAAGCTCGTAGCAATGAAGGCCATAAGGACCCGGAGTGGAGGAAACGATGGCCCCGCTGCAGCTTTCCGTCGCCATCGGCGACTACGATCGCAACCGCCCGCTGATCGACGGTCAGGTCCAGATCGACGGCGTCGATCCCACGTTCCTGCGGCTTTTCCCCGAAGAGATCTTCTTCCGCGCCTTCCGCCATGCCGAGTTCGACATCTGCGAGCTGTCGTTGTCGAGCTATACGGTCAAGGCAGCCCAGGGCGACTGCCCCTATGTCGCGGTACCGGCCTTCCTGTCGCGGGCCTTCCGCCATACCTCGATCTACATCCGCACCGATCGCGGGATCGGCAGGCCGGAAGACCTCAGGGGACGCCGCATCGGCCTGCCGGAATACCAGCTGACCGCCTGCGTCTGGGCGCGCGCGCTGCTCGAGGACGACTACGGCGTCAAACCGTCGGACGTCACCTGGGTGCGCGGCGGCCTGGAGGAGCCGGGGCGGCCGGAAAAGATCAAGATCGCCCTGCCGCCCGAGATCCGGGTCGAGGATGCGCCGGCCGGCCTGTCGCTCAACACGCTGCTCGAACAGGGCGAGATCGATGCCTTCATCGGCCCGCGCTCGCCGTCGTCTTTCGATCGCGGCGACCCGCGGGTCGGGCGGCTGTTTGCCGATCCGACCGCGGCGGCATCCGACTACTATCGCCGTACCGGCATCTTCCCGATCATGCATGTGCTGGGCGTGCGCCGCAGCCTGGTCGAGCGCCATCCCTGGCTGCCCGCCACCTGCCTGAAGGCTTTCCAGCAGTCCAAGACCGCGGCGCTGGCCCGCCTGTCGGATACGTCGGCGACCAAGGTCACCCTGCCCTTCGTCGAGGAACAGCTGGCGGCGGCACGCCGGCTGATGGGCGAGGACTACTGGCCCTACGGCATCGATGCCAATCGCGGCGTGCTCGAAAACTTTCTCAGGCATCACCATGGCCAGGGACTGTCGCCCCGCCTGCTGACGGTCGAGGAATTGTTTCATCCCGCGACACTGGAAGTCTCGAAGATCTAGAACCCGACCTGGTGGGCGAGGGTCAGTTCGCGGCCCTCGGCCGCCGACCGGAGGATGGCCAGGCAGACTTCCAGCGTGGCCAGGCTCCAGGCGCCGGAATGCAGCGGCGGGCGGCCGTCCACCACCGCCGCGTACAGCTCGTCGATCACTTCCGCCCGCGGCACCGGCGGCGGCGGCAGCCGATCCAGCCGGCGCTCGGCATGGCCGTAGATCATGACCCCGTCGGGCTGCGGCCGCAGGTCGGCCCCGTCGCAGGAAACGACCACCAGGCCGAAATGATTGTGCAGCGACTGCGGCCCGGCCTGCACCACCGACGCGGCGGAATCGCGGCCGTAGGCGCGCCGGTTCTTGGCTGCCGCCTCCTCGTCCGGCGAGCCGAGCCGCGCCAGCGCCGCGCGCGCCGCGCCATAGGCGGCGGGATCGCGCCGCTGCCCCAGCTCGCCGGTCCAGCCCATGAACTCGTCGGTATCGAAATGGCCGTAGCCGGAATAGGTCAGGCTGGCGAAGACACCGTTCTCGAAGGTCAGGAAAGCCGAATAGGCCCCTTCGGTGGGTCGCGCCGGGTCCCACATGCCGGTCGCCGCGCGCACGCTGCGCACCCGGCCGCCGCCGAGCAGGCGAACGATCTCGACCTGATGCGGCGCCTGGGAAAACACCGCGCCGCCACCCTCGGCCGTCACCAGTTCCTCCGGCCGGCGCGGCCGATAGAGGAAATCGGTGAAGTTCATCGCGTTGATCATCCGCACCCCGCCATAGGCGCCGGAATCGATCAGGGCCCGGGTGCGCAGATAGGGGGCATCGAAGCCATGGCTGTGGCCGACGACGAGGCGGATGCCGCCCTCATCCGCCGCCGCGATCATCGCCCTGGCATCGGCAAGCGTCAGCGCCATCGGCTTCTCGACCAGCACATGCCGTCGCGCCGCCGCGGCGATCTGGACATGGCGGACGTGGAACTGGTGCGGACTGGCGACATAGACCGCCTCGACCGCCGGATCGGCGCAGAGATCCTCGACCGTCTCGTGGGCGCGGCCCCCGAAGTCGGCGACGAAGCGCGCGCGCGCCTCGGGCCGCGGGTCGGCCGCCGCCACCAGCTCCAGCAGCGGATGGCGGCTCAGCGTCGGCAGCATCAGCATGAAGGCCCGGCCCAGCCCGGCAATTCCCAAGCGCAGCTTCCGTTCGCCCATGGCTTTGCCCTCCTGCAGCATCGACAGGAACACTTAGATAACTAAGCGATAGATGGCAAGCGGCTATGGGCAGGAAGCCGGCGATGGCCATTGCGCCCGGATGGCTTCCGGGTCGACCGGCGGCGCGGCGGTCGTATTGCCGAGATGGCTGGGCAGCCAGTTGGCGATGTCGACGACCTCGTCGACGGTGAGAAGATTGCAGAACGGGATCATCGCGCCATACCCAAACAGCACCCACTGCGCCACATAGGCCGGCCCGGCCCGCCGGACCGTCGGATTGTCGCGCAGTTTCGGATAGGGTCCGGCCCCGGCACCGTCGGGCATGTGGCAGGCCTGGCACAGCGTCGTGTAGAGACGCAGCCCATCAGCTGCGGCGGCCTGGTCGTTCTGCGCATGCGCCGGCAGCGCGCCGAGCAGGGAAAGCGCCAGCACTGCACGCACGGCCCGCGCCACCGTCATTGGCCAAGCCGCCCGCGCTGGTAGATCGCTGCCGTCGCCTCGAGCCCCGAGAGCAGCGCCCCCTCCTGCCAGGCCGGCAGATAGCTCAGATGCTCGCCGGCAAAGTGGACCCGGCCGGCTGGTCGGGTCAGCACCGGCATCAACCGGGCCCGACTGTCGGCGCTCCAGAGGCCATAACAGCCATGGGTGTAAGGCACACGATGCCAGGCGACGGAAAAGCCGTTCTCGAAGCTGTCGAGCGCCTGGAGGTGGATGCGGTTCGCGACGTTCAGGGCCCGCTGCACCCGATCGGCCGGCGACAGTGCCGAGTATTCCAGCGCGGCGCGGGTGTCGAGGTCGTATTCGGCCTGCAGCACGCCCTTGGCGCCAAGGAAGCCGTGGGAGGGATAAGCGATGCCGCGCAGCGAGCCGTCCATGTAGGTGATCCCGCCATAGATCGCCTCGTCCTCCTCCCAGAAGCGCCGGGCGAACTGAAGGCCGACCTTGGAGGCCGCCCCGTAGGGAATGCCGGCGAGCGCGGTCCGGATGTCGGCGGGAAAGTCGGCGGGTATGCGATAGAGCACGCTGGCCGGAATCGTACAAAGGCAATAGTCGCCGGTCTCCACCTCGGTTCCGCCGGTCGCGGCGTCGCGATGGACGATACGGACGCCATTGTCGTCCTGGCGGATCTCGGCCACCTCGCGACCGAGCCGCAGGCGCGCCTTGAATTCGGGGCTGGCGACGAAGCCCGTAGGCATGCGATCCATGCCGCCGACCGGTTCGAACAGGGTCGGCTGATGCTGGCCATCGAAGATTTCGGGCAGCCAGGATACGAGGTTCGAGGCGAACAGGTCCCGCAGGCTGAACGGTACCGACGGCACTGGCGGCTGGCCGGCCCCGCCCGGCGGCACGTCCCAGCCGCGATAGACGTTGCCGCGATAGGCATAGTCCCCGTCGAGGCAGCCGCTGGCGCGCAGACCCGCCAGCACCGCGGCCTTGAGCGGCGGGTCGAGGACATCGTCCAGCATGCCCCGGTCGATGCAGGACGCCAGCATCTCGGCGGTTCGCCCGAAATAGTCGGCGACCAGCATGCGCTGGGGCAGGTTGCGGCCAGCCAGCGGCCGGCTGGTATCGCCGTGGCGCACATAGGCCGCAAAATTGTTCTGGATCAACGGCTGCACCGCGACGCCCAGCCGGCGCGCGTAATGGAGCATGCCGCGATGGTGGTAGGGGATACGCCAGGGGCCGGGATTGAGGTAGTGCCCCGGGTCGAAGCCGCAGGTCTGGCTGGCGCCGCCGATCTCGGTGAAGCGGTCGCCGCCGCGTACCGTCCAGGATCGCCCACCGACGCGCTCGCGCGCCTCGATGATCACGCAGTCGAAACCGGCCCGGCCGAGTTCGAATGCCGAAACGAGGCCGGCAATGCCCGCCCCCAGGATGACGACGCGGGGTGCCCGGTCGAGCCGATCGAAATCCGGCGGCTGGAAGTCGGAGACCAGTCCAGCGCTCAGGGCCTGGGTGGCCAGCCCCGAACCCAGGGCCGCGCCGAACGCCGCGACCAGCCGGCGCCGGGTCATGCCGGCGACAGTCGGCTGCTTCATCGACGGCTCCCCCTGCGCATGCGCCGGACCCTAAGGCAGCGCCGCGCCGGATGTCAAACCGGGCGGATCAGGCCGGCAGGGCGACCCGCGTAAAGGCCAGGTCGCTGACGCCATGCCCCTGGAAACTGATGCTGCCATCGGACCGGGCGCGCAACAGACCGGCGTCGAGCCCCCAATAGACGTCGACGTCGAACGGCGTCAGCGCCAGCGGCGGGTATTTGCCCAGGCGGGCATAGAGGCGGTCGTCGCGCCGGCTGAGCGTCAGCGGCAGGCCCAGGTCGGGCGACCAGTAGGTGCCGACGAGGCTGGCCGGGCTGATCGTCGCCTGGGGTACGAGCTTGGTGTACTCGACGCCCCGGAACACGGCCGACTTCACCGTCGTGCCCTGCCAGTTGAAGGTGAGGCGGAAGTTCGCGAGGGTCAGCAGCGCCTCGGACGCCGACAGCGGCAAGGTCGGCAGCACCTGGCCCTGGTACTGGAAGTTCAGATCCTCGGTCCCGGCTGGCAGCAGGTCGAACGTCGTGCCGTCGGCGGCGCGGTAGCGTCCCGCCCAGGCGCGGCGCTGGGCGGCGGTCAGCGCCGCGGGGACGACCGGTTGCAGCGAAGCGAGCGACGGCCTGGCATTGGCCAGCAGCCAGTCGGCGATGCCGTCGGCGACGCCGGTGAAGTTCAGGCCCCAGTCGTTGCACAGCACCAGCACGGTGATGCCGACATCGGGGAAACGCATGAAGATCGAGCGGAAACCCGAATCGGCCCCGGCGTGGCTGATCAGGCGATAGCCGTGACGCATGCCGATGTTGCAGCCGAAGCCATAGCCCGTGGCGGTGCCGTCGTTCAGCTTGCCCGAGGTGGTGGCGAGCGCCAGGAGCTTGTCGGAGAAGATCGAGCCGGGATAGAAGGCGCGATCCCATTTGGCGAAATCGGCCATCGTGGTGTTGAGCCCGGTGGCGCCGTAGGTGGCGAAGTCCAGGGCCAGATACCGCTTCTTGCCGCCGCCACCCACGACATAGCTGAGCGCACGGTTCGGCGTGACCTCCTCGACGTCGTCGCGCCAATAGGTGCTGGTCATGCCCAGCGGTTCGAACATGAAGCGGCGCGAGAACTCGCGCAGGCTCATGCCGCTCAGCTTCTCGACCAGCGCGGCCTGCAGGCTGTAACCCGAATTCGAGTAGGCATAGGCCGCGCCCGGCGGGGTGTTGATCGCGCGCTGCCGGTAGATCAGGTCGATGACGTCGTCCTGCAGGATGTTGTCGCCCTCGCGGAACCCGGCAAGGCTGGTCAACGTCCACTGCTCGCGCAGCCCGGAGGTGTGGTGGATGATCTGGCCGACGGTGATCGGGATCCCGTAGTCGGGCAGGTCGGGCAGATAGCGCCGGACCGGATCGTCGAGCCCGATCACGCCCTGGTCGATCAGCAGGCCCAGCGCCATCGCCACGACATGCTTCGAGCAGGAGGCGATATGGAACGAGGTGTCGAGACCGATGCCGACCCCCATCTCGATCGAGGCATTGCCGCGCGCGACCGAGGCGACCAGCCGGCCCTGCTGCACCACGGCGGCGATCATGCCGCCGCGGCCGGGCGGCACCGCCGCCTCGACCAGATCCGCAAAGCCGCCGGCGATGTCGCCCGACAGCATCTGCACACCCTGCACCTGGGCGCCGGCCGGCGCTGCGCGAACCAGCGGTGCGGCCAGCGCGGCAAGCATGCCGAAGTTGAGATCGCGGCGGGTCGGCATGATACGGCACTCCCTGACAAGTCAATCATCCTGTTGTCGCGGGGAATGTCGCGAAAAACAACCGCAACCGACAGCAAAGATTGGAAAATATTGGAAGAAAACTCAAATAGTACATCTAGACAATTTTGAGTGCGGAATCATGCACTTCGTCAGATTGGCGGCTTTTCGGCGCCGGCGACAGCCGAGTACCGGATATGCCAACGGCCCTGCCGAAATGGTGGATGCCGATGCCCTGCGATAGCCCTGTGCGGCGGAAAGTCCTAAGATCCCGCGGCCATGCAGAAAACCGTGCCCGACAATCGCCGTGCCCTGATCCTCGACGAAGCCGCCAAGCTGTTCTCGGCCCGCGGCTATGACAGCACCTCGATGCGGGACATCGCCGCGGCGGTCGGCATGCTGCCCGGTTCGATCTACTATCACTTCCCGTCGAAGGACGAGATCCTGGCGACGATCTACGGCATCGGCGTCGACCAGATCATCACGGCGGTCGAAACCGCCATCACCACGGTCGACGATCCCTGGGACCGGCTGGAAGCCGCGGCGGTCGCCCATCTCGACACGCTGCTCAATCGCGACGGCTATGCCGCCGCGGTCATCGCCGACTGGCCGGGCGACAGCGAGATCCGCCCGCGACTGGTGACCGAACGCGATCGCTACGAGACCATCTTCCGCAAGCTGGTCGCGGCCCTGCCCGGCCTGCGGAAGGCCGAACAGCGGCTGTTCCGCCTGACCCTGCTGGGCGCGCTGAACTGGACGCTGACCTGGTATCGCCCGGGCCGGCAGACGCCGGCCCAGATTGCGCGCGGCATCATTGCGATGCTGCGCAAAACCTAGTCTAGGCCCTATCGCGCCGCGTCAGATACCAGACCAGCGCCGACAGCACGATGGCCCCGCCGACCATTGCGGGGATCCCGGGGTTCTCGCCGAAAGCCCACCAGACCCATAACGGGCCCAGGATGACGTCGAGGATGCCGATCAACCCGGCTTCGCCCGAGCGGATATAGCGCGCGCCGGTCAGGAACAGCAGGTAGGCCAGGCCGGTGGTCACGACCCCGAACAAGGCGATGATCGCCGTGTCGAGCGCCGAGGGGATTTCACGGGGCGACAGCAGCCAGCAGACGGCAAAGCAGAGCAGTGCGGCCCACAGGTTGACCGCCCCCATGTTGAGCCGCGGATAGCGACGGGCCATCACGACCAGCACCGCAAACGAAGCGGTCATGGCGATCGCGAGCGCCACGCCTGCCAGGTCGCCCGGCCCGACCGCCGCGCCGGCCATGACGACGATGCCGACCAGCGCCACGGCGCTGGCGATCACCGTGCGTCGCCCGGCCTGCTCGCGCATCGCGATCCAGGCCATGCCGGCGGCAAAGAACGGCAGGGTGGCATAGCAGATCAGCACATTGGCGACGGTGGTCAGCTTCACCGCCGCGATATAGGTGATCATCGAGATCGCCGACAGCGGCACGGCGATCCAGCCGGCCCGGCCGATGCCGAAGATCGTGCGCGCCGCCGCCCGGCGGCGGTCTACCGCGATGACGACGATCAGGGACAGGGCGCCGAACAAGGCGCGGCCGGCCTGAATCGTCCACACGTCGAGATCGCCCAGCGAGCGCACGAACAGGCCCGCCGTGCTCCACAGCACGGTGGCGATGGCGATCAGGGTGATGCCGTAGGCGCGGCCGCGGACCGGCGCCATCAGAAATAGGTACGGATCGACCCGACCACCGAGAGTTCGTCGTCGACCAGATGGATCACCCGCCACTTGTCGAAGGTCAGGCAGGGATGGGAGATGCCGAAGGCGACCATGTCGCCGACCTGCAGCGGCGACGAGGGCGGAACCTTCAGATGGCAGTGCTGGTCGTTCAGCCCGGTCACCGCATGGCCCTCGGCGATCGGGGCCGGCGCCGCCATATCGGATCCCGGACGGAACCACACCGTCGGCACCGGCAGATCGTCATAGGAAATGTCGCGCTTGCCCAGGCAGAGGATCGCCTTCTCGGCCTCGGGTCGCGACTGCACATAGGCCCAGACCGTCAGCGCCGGCTGCAGGCCGCCATCGGCCGCGGCCAGCGCCGGATCGCGGCCGCGCAGGGCATCGAAAGCCTGGGTGTACATGATCGAATCATGGGTGATGTAGCAGCCCGAACGGATCAGCAGCAGCGTGTCGCGGCCGGGCAGCGCGTCCCGGAAGGTCTTGACGACCAAGTCGTAGAACGCCGACCCGCCGGCCGACAGGATGACCCGGCCCGCGGCGAACAGGTCCTCGGCCGCCGCGGTTCGTGCCAGCGCGACGATCTCGTCCAGGAACGCCTGGACCCGGGCCGGCTCCTTCAGCAGCCCCTCGAAGCCTTCGACGCCGGCCAGCGCCAGGGCCGAGCCCTCGGCCTTGACCGCGCGCGCGACATCGAGCGCCTGCGCAACGCTGCGGCAACCGGTGCGACCGCCGGCAAAGCCCATCTCGACCAGCACGGTGAAGGGCCGCGCCAGGCCATGGGCGCGGGCCGCCTTGGCCAGGGCCGCGACATTCGCCACCGAATCGACCAGGCAGTAGAATTCGAAGGTGTCGTCGCCGGCCAGTTCGCCCATCACGAAGTCGATGGCGGCGCGGCCGACCAGCTGATTGGCCAGCACCAGGCGCGAATAGCCGAAGCTGCGCGCGACCTGGATCTGGTGCGGCGTGCCCACCGTGATCGCCCAGGCGCCGTCGTCGAGCTGCAGGTCGAACAGGCCGGGCGCCATCGTCGTCTTGCCATGCGGCGCGATGCTGGCACCCGAGCGCGCCAGGAAATCGCGCATCCAGGCCGAGTTGTGGCGCAGCGCAGACCGGCTGATCACCGCCACCGGCAACGGCAGATCCTCGCGCAGCACGTTCCAGCCCCGGCCACCGGTCTCGGCCAGTGCGACCGGCCCGGCACCGCCCGGCACCCCCTTTTCGCGCAGGTCGACGGGGGCTTCGGTCGGATGCGTGCGTGTCATCGGTCAATCCCTCGCTGTGCCGGCCGAATCGTCGCCGGGGCGGGGATGATATATCTGGCGCCCGCGCTTAGGCCAGGGCGGCCCCGGCCCGGAACAGCACGGTCTCGGCGCCGGGCGGTCCAATGAGTTGCAGGCCGATCGGCGGGCCGCCGGTCGCCAGCGGTACCGACAGGGCCGGGAACCCGAAAAAGGTCGCGGGCTGGGTCATGTGCATCAACCGGGTGATCGCCGCCCAGATCGCCGGATCGCCGGCATCGGTCAGCGCGTCGTAGCGCGGGGCGGTCACCGGGGCGGTCGGCGTTGCCAGCAGGTCGACCTGCGAATAGGTGGTGGCCAGCGCTTGCGCGGTCAGGATCGGGCGCAGGCGCAGCGCATCGATGTAGTCGGCGGCAAGCAGCCCTTCGCCCGCAGTGAAGAACTTGGCCACCGCCAGCGGGTAGAGTTCGGGGTTCGCCGCCATCCGCCGGCGATGCACCGCCGACAATTCGCTGCGCATGATCAGCCGCACCAGCGAACGGATCCTTGGTTCCTCGACCACCGCCACATCGACCAGCCGCGCGCCCGCGGCCTCGAGCCGCGCCAGGCCGCCGCGATAAGCGTCGGTAACGGCCGAATCGAGATCGTCCAGGTAATAGGACCTCGGCACGCCGACCCGCAAGCCGGCGACATCGGGGGTAATGGCCGGCGGCGCGGTTTCGCCCTTCGCCGCAGCAAAGAGGATCGCACAATCGTCGACCGTCGCCGCCATCGGCCCGACCTCGTCGAGCGACCAGGACAACGGGAAGATGCCCTCGGCCGGGACGGCGCCGGCGGTCGGCTTGAGCCCGACCACGCCGCAGAAGCCGGCCGGCAGCCTGATCGAGCCGCCGGAATCGGTCCCGAGCGAGCCGAAAGCCAGGCCGGCCGCGATCACCGCGCCGGAGCCGGACGACGATGCGCCGGTGATATGGCCGGGCGCCCGCGGGTTGGCGACATCGCCGAGGAAATGATTGGTGCCGGTCGTGCCCAGCGCATATTCGGCGAGGTTGACCATGCCGAGCGTGATGCCGCCGACATTCGCCGCGGCGCGCGACGGCGGCAGGTCGAGCGCGAGCCGCCCGGGCTGCAGCCCGCAGCCGGGCTGGCGGCCGGGCAGGCAGAAGATATCCTTGTGCGCCAGCGGCAGACCGTCGAGGAGGCGACCGGTCCGCCGGCCGGCATCGAAGCGATCGGCAGCCGTGCGCGCCTGGTCGGCGAACACTTCGGCAAAGATGTTCTGTGCCGGGTCGATCCGGGCCAGCCGCTCGTCGACCAGCCGCCGGGCCGTCGTCTCGCCGCGGGCCAGCGCGGCAGCCGCGGCGCGAATCACCGGCGCACCGCCGGCTTGTGCTGCGGCCCCAGCAGGTGGCGATAGCTTTCGACGTCGCGGGCCAGCCGGGCGGCTTCGGCCACCGCCGCCTCGCGCCCCTGACCCTCGGGGGCCCGGGCGGCGATGACCGCCGCGATGGCCTTTTCCAGATCGTCGCTCATGCCGACAACCTCGTCTTCAGGACCTTGCCCGCGCTGTTGCGCGGCAGTTCGGCGAGCAGGACGATGGCCGCCGGCCGCTTGTAGGGCGCCAGCCGCTCGGCGCACCAGGCCGCCAGCGCGTCGGCCGTCACCGCAGTGCGGGGAACGACGAAGGCCGCGACCTCCTCGCCCAGCGTGGCGGAGGCGCGCGGCACGATGGCCGCCTCCACCACGGCGGGATGGGCGGTCAGCACCGCCTCGATCTCGGCCGGATAGATGTTGACGCCGCCGCGGATGATCACATCCTCGCGACGGCCGCGCAGCGACACGAAGCCGTCCCCGTCGATCGCGGCGAGGTCGCCGGGATAGAACCAGCCGTCGCGAAACCGTTCGCGCGATGCCTCGGGGTCGAGGTGATAGCCGGTGGCGACGCCCGGCCCGCGATAACGGATGCGGCCGACGGCGTCGGGGGCCAGCGGCCGGTCGTCGTCGTCGACCACCTCGACCTCGACGCCGAAGACCGGCCGGCCGACCGAATCGGGCCGGCGGACCAGATCGTCCGGCGTCAGCAGCGACACCCCGCCGCCCTCGGTCGAGGCATAATATTCGTGGAACCGCGGGCAGAGGCGCGCCGCGATCTCCTGTCGCTCGGCGACGGTCAGCGGCGCCCCGCTCGAAAACAGCAGGCGCAGGGCGCGCAACGGCGCCAGGGCGGCATCATCCAGCGCCAGCAGCCGGCGCAGTTGCGTCGGCACCAGGAACAGGCAGGTGATGCGCCGGCGCGCGACGATATCGACGAGATCGGCAGCCGACAGGCCCGGCGAGGCCAGCACCACCGCGGCGCCGGTGAACAGCATCGACATCGCAAAGGTCCGTCCGCCGCCGAAATAGAGCGGCGTGGCGCACAGGAAGCGATCGGCATCGGTGAAACCGAGATGCAGCCAGTGCGTCATGAAGCGGCGGAAGAATTGCCGGTGCGACACCGCCGGCCCCTTGGGCCGACCGGTCGTGCCCGACGAAAGCGACAGCAGCAGCAGGTCGTCGGCCCCGGCGGCAAGCGGTGCCTCGGCCGGCGGGAAGCCCTCGACCGCGACCGTGGTCACGCCGAGCGGCGGCGCGCCGGGATCGGTGACGACGAGCCTGGCCCCGAAATGGACGGCCACGCGTTCGGCTTCCGCCGGCGTCCATTTCCAGTCGAGCGGCAGCATGACGACCCCGGCGCGGGCGCAGCCGTAGATCAGCGCCAGATGCTGGATGGTATCCTTCAGCCACAGCCCGGCGACGTCGCCGGGCCGCAAGCCTTGGGCAGCCAGCCAGCCGGCCGCATCGACCACCAGGCGGGCGAAGTCGCGATAGGTGACCTGCGCCTCGCCGGCGACGACCGCGATGCGGTCGCCGCGGCTGCGGGCATGATCGTCCAGCGCGGCGGCCAGGTTCATCATAGGCGATAGAGCTTGGCGGCGTTGTCGCGCAGCAGCTTGGGCAGGACGCCGGGCCGCAGGTCGAGGGCATGGATCTCGGCCATCGTCCGCTCGAACCCCAGGACCGGGAAGTCGGTGCCGAACAGCACCTTGTCCTGGCCATAGGTGTTGAGATAGTGGACGAAGGCCGGCGGCCAATGCTTGGGGCTGTGCGCGTCGCAGCCGATATAGACGTTCTTGTGCTTCCAGGCCATGGCGATCATCTCCTCGGTCCAGGGGATGCCGACATGGATGCCGATCAGCTTCAGTTCGGGAAAGTCGCAGGCAACGGCATCGAGCGCGATCGGCCTGCCGACCGAGCGCCTGGGGTAGCGCTCGTCATAGATTAGCGACTGGCCGACCTGCAGCTGCAGCGGCACGTCGAGTTCGCAGGCCTTGGTATAGAACGGGTACCACTTCGCATGGTCGGGGCCGAGCTCGTACCAATGCGGATAGAAATGCCCGCCGATGAAGCCGTATTCCTTAACCGCGTGCTCGAAGGCGCGCACACCCCTCATGCCCTCGGTCGGATCGAGGCCGGCAAGGCCGCGGAAGCGATCGGGGTGGGCCTGGACCGCGTCGGCGACCAGTTCGTAGGGCACGTGATAGCACGAGGGATGGCCGAGCTGGCCGACCTTGGCCGCGATCAGGAAGGCGATCTCGATGCCGGCCGCGTCCATGCGACGCAGCATCTCTTCATGGGTGATGCCCTCGAACGTGCCGCGGTCCAGCCCGATCTTGCCGGTGTAGAACTGGCTGCGGTCGGGCCGGCCGGCCAGCGCCTCCCTGGTCCAGATGTTGACGACGGTGTCGATCGCCCTGATCTCGCCGCTCATCGCGGTCACAGGCCCAGGATGCGGCGGGCATTGCCGCCGGTCAGCCGCGCCGTGACCTCGGGGGCGAAGCCCAGCGCGTCGACCTCGGCCAGCGACTTCGCTACCGTCTGCACCGGCCAGTCGGTGCCCCACATGACCTTGTGCGAACCGTCCTTGTTGGCCCAGTCGCGCTCGGCGATGTAGTCGAGCAGCGGCTTGCCCCAGGTCGACGGCGGATGGGCGTCGGCGATGATGTAGACATGCTCGTAGGCCTTGGCCAGCATCACCATTTCTTCCAGCCACGGGGCGCCGAGATGCAGCCCGATCAGCTTCAGCTCGGGAAAATCGAAGGCGACGTCGTCGAGCAGGATCGGACGGCCGACGCATTTGGCGCCCGAGCGCATCGAATGGGTGCCGACCTGCAGCGTGATCGGCACGCCGAGCTCGCAGCATTTGGCATAGATCGGATAATAGAGGCGGTCGTTGATCGGCACGCCGAACCAGTGCGGGTAGACGTGGACGCCCTTGAAGCCCAGTTCCTTCACCGCGAACTCGATGTAGCGCACCATCTCCATCTTGCGCAGCGGATTGATGCCGACCCAGCCGAAATAGCGGTCGGGATATTTCTTCAGGAAGGGGGCGATTTCCTCGGCGCGGACGAAATGCTCCTCGCCACCGATGCCGTTCGCGGAGACATTCGCGATCAGCCCGGACATGGCGATGCCTGCCTTGTCCATCTCCGCGATATAGCCGTCGGGGTCGAAGGGCTTGACCAGAGCGCGGTCGATCTTGAGGTAGTCGTAGACGCCGACCTTGGTATTGGGTCGGAAATTCACCGAAACGTCGATGATGTCGCTCATACCGGAACCTCGATGACGGAAATGGATCAGACGACCTGGCCGGAAGACTGGTGCCAGGGGATCACCCAGCGCTTCAGCCCGACGACGGCGAGGTAGAGCAGGAAGCCGATGACGGTCAGCAACAGGATCGTCGCGAACAGGAGATCGACCTGGAACGAATTGAGGCTGGCGACGGCGAGATGGCCCAGACCCACGTTGCCGCCGAGATATTCGCCGACCACGGCGCCGATGATCGCCAGCACGATGCCGACCTCCATGCCGCTCATGATGTAGGGCAGCGAGGCCGGCAGCTCGAGGAAGCGGGCATGGGCGCCAGATGTCGCGTTGAGCGACAGCATGACGTCGCGATGGCCGGTCTCGATCGATTTGAAGCCGAGCAGGGTGTTGGCCATGATCGGAAAGAAGGCCAGCACCGCCGCGACCACGATCTTCGAGGTCGGGCCGAAACCGAACCACAGGATGAACAGCGGGATCAGCGCGACCTTCGGCACGACCTGGGTCGCGATGATGAAGGGGCTGAGCACGCGTTCGAGCAGCGGGACCTTGGCGAGCAGGGCGCCCAACCCGACACCGAACACCGTGGCGAGAACGAACCCGAACAGGGTCTCGTAGACCGTGACGGCGGCATGCCGCCAGGTCGACGCCTCGATCAGCAGGCCCCAGAAGGCCTTGAGCACCTCCAGCGGCGGCGGCAGCACGAAGCGGGACACCTGGAATGCCGAGACGTACACGTCCCAGCAGACGAAGAACACCAGCAGCAGCAGCGGCGTGGTGATCCAGGTGAGCAGGTTTCCCCTAGTCGACATGATCACTGACCCCCAGCAGGTCGCGCAGGCGGTCCTGCAGCTCGTGAAAAGCCTGTTCGCGCTGGATCGCCATGGTGCGCGGCCGTGGAAAGCCGACCGGCACGATGGTTTCGATCTTGCCAGGCCGCGGCGTCAGCACGACGATCCGGTCGGCCAGGAAGATGGCCTCCGCGATCGAATGGGTGACCAGCACCACGGTGCCGCGATTGGCCAGCCAGATCCGCTGCAGTTCGAGGTTCATCTGCTCGCGCGTCAGCGCGTCCAGTGCCCCGAACGGCTCGTCCATCAACAGGATCGACGGATCGTAGGACAGGGCGCGGGCAATAGCGGCGCGCTGGCGCATGCCGCCGGAAAGCTGCCTGGGATAGGCATCCTCGAACCCCGATATGCCGACCTTGGCGCACAGCGTCCCCGCCACCTGCCGCCGCGCATCCGCCGTGGCGCCGCGGAGGCGCAGCGGCAGCGCGATGTTCTCGGCGATGGTCATCCAGGGAAAGAGATTGGCGTCCTGGAAGACGAAGCCGATCTGGTCGGCCACTGCCGCATCGCGCTTCCCGCCCTGCCACAGCGGCCGCCGATCCACGACGATCGCCCCTTCGGTGGGCTTCAACAGCCCACCGATGATGCGCAACAGCGTCGTCTTGCCGCAGCCCGAAGCGCCGAGCAGCACGACGAATTCGCCGTCGGCGATGTCGAGATCGACGCGCGCGAGGGCTTGCACCTTGCGCTCGCGACCATAGACCATGCCGACCCCGTCGACCGCGATCTTGACGGCGGCCTGGGCCGCCGCAGGTACCGTCGTCACGGCAGCTTGACGGCGAACTGGTTCGTATAGACCTGGTCGCTCGCCCCTTGCGGCAACAGGCCCGCCCCCACCATCAGGAAGCGACAGACCGAGAAGCGATCCGGCACGTTGCGCAGGGGCTTGATGCCGCCGGGCGACCACGAGCTCTGCTCGGCCAGCAACGCCGCCTTGGCCGCGACGGGGTCCTTGGCGTCGGAAATCTCCAGCGGCTTCATCTTGGCGATCGCCGCGTCGATCTTGTTGGGATCGAGCAACTCGGTGACCGCCATGTTGACCGCGTTTAGGAACTTCTGGCAGGTCTCCGGCCGCTTCTCGACCATCTCGCGAGTGGTCACCAGCACCTGCCCCGGGATCTTCGCGAACTGGTCGGTGTTCCAGGCGACGATCGGCGTGCCCGCGGCCTTCAGCGCCAGGACCGTCGAGGTCGAGGCGAGATAGCCCGCGATACGCCCCTGCTCGATCAGGCTGTAGGCGCCGGGGGCGTTGCCGACCGCCTCGCGCGGCACCGATTTCGGATCGATCTTGGCACCCGCCAGCATCATGTCGAGCAGGTTTTCGGCGAGACCCGCCTTGGAGATGATGCCGATCGTCTTGCCCTTGAAATCCTCCGGGCTGTTGATCGGCGCCTTGGCCGGCGAAATCATCCAGATCGTCGAGGCCTGGGCGATGGTCGCGATCGCGACCAGCGGGGCGCCGCGCGACACCGCGGTCATCAGGTCGATGGCACCGGTACGGCAGAACTGGGCCTGGCCGGCCAGCACCTGGGTGACCGCGGCGGCCGAGCCGCCGGCCGGCAGCACCGTGGCGTCGAGCCCCTGTTCGGCATAGTACCCCGCCGACAGCGGGTAGAGCAGCTCGGCAAAACCGATCAGGAAGGTGAAGGGCGTCAGGATCGTCACCTTCTCCTTGGCCTGCGCCAGGGCAAGATCGGAAACGGCCATCCCCGCCGCCAGCCCCGCCGCCCCCGCCAACAATTCGCGCCGAGTAAGCCTACCCATCGTCAACCCCCTGTGAATGTCCGTTACGGGAAACACCATAATGTCTTGTCTTTATAGCTTATTGATCACCGGGTTTGAGTCAACCCGACATTCTCGCTGTCGTTCGGCAGTATCATAGCGTCGCCCAGGGTGGCGCCGTGATAGGCAGAAATCCTGGATTTTGGGCAGGGTTTGCCCAAGCCAGCAGCAGGCTGCAAACTAGGCTGATTGCGCTGGACGGAACGACTTTATTTGCTATATCTCTATGTCATTCGAGATGGAAACATTGATGACCGACGACGCCCCGCTGAGCCAGGATCTGCCAACCCCGCTGTATCACCAGATCCAACTGGTGCTGCGCGAGCGGGTCGAGCATGGCTATTACGGACGCGACGGCCTGCTGCCGAGCGAACAGGAAATCAGCCGCGAATTCGGTGTCTCGCGCATCACTGTCGCGCGCGCGGTCAACGAACTGGCGGCGCAGGGCCTGGTCGAACGGCGGCGCGGCGCCGGCACCCGGGTCAAGCCGCGCAGCCTGCCGCCGCCGGTGGCGGCCGATATCGACGGCCTGCTGGAAAACCTGCTCGAGATGGGCCTCAAGACCCAGGTTGCGCTGCTCGAGTTCGGCTTCGTGTTGCCGACCGAGGATGTCCAGCGCGAATTGCAGGTCGGCCAGAACGAGCTGGTGCAGCGCGCAGTGCGGGTGCGCAGCCACGAGGGTGCGCCGTTTTCCTATCTCACCTCGTTCATCCCCGGCCATCTCGGCCGCCATTTCGGGGCCGAGGACCTCGGCACCCGGCCGCTGCTCAGCCTGCTGGAGCAGAATGGCGTCAAGGTCGCCTCGGCCCGCCAGTCGTTCGGCGCGGTGCTGGCCGACCCGAAGGTTGCCGCAGCGCTGGGTGTTGCCGTGGGCGCGCCGCTGCTGTCGATCGTGCGCACCGTCTACGACCGCGACCAGCAGCCGGTCGAGTATATCCGCATCCTTTATCGCCCCGACCGCTACCAGTACCGGATGACCCTGGAACGGGAGCGCAAGGGCAAAGGCCATGTCTGGGCTTCAGGCAGCAAACGGTCGGGCAACGGCCGCATCAGGGGAGAGCAAGACCAATGAACAAGCGTATCAATCGCCGGCAGGCATTGCAGATGGCGGGTGTCGGTGCGGCCATGGCCGCGATCGGCGCGCCCGCGGTGCTGCGTGCCCAGGCCGGAACGATCAAGGTCGGCGTGCTGCATCCGGTGACCGGGCCGCTCGCCTATTCCGGCACGCAGGCCCGCGCCGGCGCGCTGCTCGCCGTCGAGCACATCAATGCCACCGGCGGGATCAAGGCGCTGGGCGGCGCCAAGATCGAGCCGGTGCTGGCCGATGCCCAGTCCAAGCCCGAAGTCGGTGCCGCCGAGATCGACAAGCTGAACGAGGCCGGCGTCTCGCTGGTGCTGGGGCCGTTCGCCTCCGGCATCGCGCTCGCCACCACCCAGGCGGCCGCGCGCTACGACCTGCCGCATGTCGTCGATGTCGGCGTGGTCGACCAGATCGTCAGCCGCGGACTGACCAACACCTTCCGCTTCGGCCCGGGCTTCGGCAAGATCACCTCGACCGCGCTGGAGAACCTGGTCAAGATCAACGACGCTGCCGGCAAGCCGGCCAAGACCGTGCTGATCGTGCACGAGGATTCGGCCTTCGGCGCCGGCATGGCCAAGCTGCTCAACACCGAGCTGCCGGCCCGCGGCTTCGAGGTGGTCGACACCATCTCGCACGCCACGCCCACCCGCGACTTCACCAACATCGCGCTGAAGATCAAGTCGGCCAATCCCGACCTGGTGATCCCGTCGAACTACCTGAACGAATTCATCCTGATGGCACGCACGCTGCAGCAGCAGCGCGTCCGGCCCAAGGGCATCTACGCCATCCTCGGCGGCGCGGCCTCCAACATCAAGTTCGCCAACGAACATAACGAAGCCGCGCAGTACATCATGGACTGCAATCATTGGTACGACCCGCGCAAACCGGTCGCCCAGGCCTTTGCCAAAGCCTGCGCCGCCAAGAAGATCGACCTGACCTACGAGGCCATGCTGAACTACGCCTGCATGCAGGTGATCGGCGACGCCCTGGAACATGCCGCCTCGCGCGATCGCAAGAAGGTCACCGAGGCCTTGGCCGCGTCGAAGTTCGACGGCCATATCATGCCCTACGGCCCGACGCTGTTCGTCAACGGCCAGAACGAGGGGGCCCAGCCGGTCAACACCCAGATCCTGGGCAAGAACATCGAGGTGATCTTCCCCGACACCTTCGCGTCGGCCAAGGCGGTCTATCCGATCCCGCGGGCATAACGAGGAACCGGGGCCTGACGGCGATGACTGCCTCACTTCTCGTACCGGCCCTGGTCAACGGGCTCACCACCGGCGCGATCTACGCGCTGGTGGCGCTCGGCCTTACCTTGATCTACGGCGTCCTGCACATCATCAACTTCGCTCACGGCTCGCTGCTGATGGTGGCGCTTTACGGCGTGTATTTCCTGAACACCGGGCTGGGGATCGATCCCTATCTGGCGCTGCCCATCGCGGTACCCGCCTTCTTCATCCTGGGCTATTTCCTGCAACGCGGCGTGATCGAGCATACCGCCCACGGTCGCGACCAGAACATCCTTCTGGTCACGCTCGGCCTGTCGATCATTCTGGACAACCTGGCGCTCTATTTCTGGCGCTCGGACACCCGCACGATCGATGTGCCCTACGGCTTCGACGTCATCGATATCGGCGTCGCGCTGATCCCGGTGCCGCGCGCCGTCGCCTTCGGCGCCGCGCTCGGCATCGCCGCGCTGCTGTGGTTCCTGATCGGGCGGACAGATCTCGGCCGCGCCATCCGCGCCGTCGCGCGCGAGCGCCAGGGCGCGCGACTGATGGGCATCGATGTCGAGCATATCTACGGCCTGTGCTTCGGCATCGGCACCGCGACGCTGGCGGCCGCCGCCTGCCTGCTGCTGCCGTCGTTCTACGTGACGCCCCAGGTCGGCCATGCCTTCGTGCTGGTCGCCTTCACCACCGTCGTGCTCGGCGGCATGGGCAGCTTCACCGGCGCGCTGGTCGGCGGGCTGATCCTCGGCCTCGTCGAATCGGCCGGCGGGCTGATCCTCGGCGAAAGCCTCGGCCAGATCGGCATCTTCATCATCTTCATCCTGGTATTGCTGTTCCGGCCGACCGGGCTGTTCGGGGGCAAGCCGGCATGAATCCCGATCGCATCAAGCTGATCGCCGTGCCCGTGGTGCTGGCCGCGCTGGCCGCGGCCCCGCTGGCCCTCGGCACCGGCTACTGGCTGGGCCTGGCCACCACCACCCTGATGTTCGCCTGCCTGGCGCAGGCCTGGAACCTCCTGGGCGGCTATGGCGGGCAGTTCTCCTACGGCCACGCGCTGTTCTTCGGCACAGGCGCCTATGTCACCGCCGTCCTGCAGGTGCGGCTGGGCCTCGACCCCTGGACCGGCCTGATCGCCGGCACGATCGCCGGCGGTGCGATCGGTGCGTTCTGCGGGGCGCTGTCCTTCCGCTATGGCCTCAAGGGATCCTATTTCGCCCTGGTGACGCTCGCCTTCGCCGAGGTCTTCCGCATCCTGGCCACGTCGGTACCGTTCACCGGCGGGGGTGCCGGCATCCTGATCCCGCTGAAGGTTTCGCCGGCAAACTTCCAGTTCGCCGACAAGGCCGGGTTCTATTATGCCATGCTGATCCTTTTCGCGGTCAGCCTGATCGTCACCCTGGCGGTCGAACGGTCGCGCTTCGGCGCCTATCTCGTCGCGGTGCGCGAGAACGAGGCGGCCGCCGCCGCACTCGGCATCGACATTTTCCGGGTCAAGCTCGGCGCGATCACGCTGTCGGGGGCGCTGGCCGCCCTCTCCGGCGTCTTCTATGCCCAGTTCTTCCTCTATCTCGACCCGCATATCGCCTATGGCTCGGGCGTCTCGGTCGAGGCGCTGCTGGCACCGATCATCGGCGGCATCGGCACGCTGTTCGGCCCGCTGATCGGGGCGATCGTCATGCGCGCGCTGGGCGAGGTGGCCAATGTCTGGACCGACGGGGCGCCGGGGCTGAATCTCGCCCTGTTCGGCCTGCTGCTGATCATCGTGCTGCGCTTCCTGCCCGACGGCATCGTCGGGCTGATCGGTCGGCTGGGGCGCCGCCATGCTTGAGGTCGCGAACGTCTCCAAACGCTTCGGCGGGCTGCTGGCAGTCGACGGCGCCTCGCTCAAGGTCGCCGAGGGCTCGATCGCCGGTCTGATCGGCCCCAACGGTGCCGGCAAGACCACGCTGTTCTCGATGATCGCCGGTGCGGTGCCGCCCACGGCCGGCGAGATCAGCTTTGCCGGACAGCGCATCGACGGGCTGAAGTCGCATGAAGTCTGCCATCGCGGCATCGGCCGGACCTTCCAGATCACCCAGCCGTTCGCGGGGCTGAGCGTGCGCGAGAACATCGCGGTCGGCGCCCATCTCCATCACCGCCGCCGGGCCGATGCGCTGGCGGCGGCGGCCGAGGTCGCAAAGCTGGTCGGCATGGCCGGCCTGCTCGACCGTCCGGCAGCCTCGCTGACGGTCGCCGGTCGCAAGCGCCTGGAACTGGCGCGGGCGCTGGCGACGCGGCCGCGGCTGCTGCTGCTCGACGAGGTGATGGCCGGGCTGAACCCGACCGAGATCGGCGAAATCATCGGCGTCATCCGCGGCATCCGCGATTCCGGGGTCACCGTGCTGCTGACCGAGCATGTGATGCAGGCGGTGATGAGCCTGTGCGAGCATATCCACGTGCTGAACCAGGGTCGCGTCATCGCCGCCGGCGCACCGTCGCTGCTGGTCACCGACCCCAAGGTGGTCGAGGCCTATCTCGGCCGCGCCGCGGCGGGGCGGATCGAAGCGGGGTCGCGCCATGCTTCTTGAGGTCCGCGATCTCGAGGCCGGCTATGGCGAGGTCACCGTGCTGCGCGGCCTGTCGATGACGGTCGCCAGTGGCGAGATCGTCGCCGTGCTCGGTGCCAACGGCGTCGGCAAGTCGACGCTGAACAACACCCTGTCGGCGCTGATCCGGCCGACCGGCGGCCAGATCCTGTTCGACGGCACCGACATCACCGCCGCACGTCCCGCCCAGGTGGTCTCCGCCGGGCTGATCCAGGTGCCGGAAGGCCGCCGGGTGTTCCCCGATCTCAGCGTGCGCGAAAACCTGCTGCTCGGCAGCTATCGCCGCGGCCGCGCCCGGCGCGACGCGAATGTCGAGCGGATCTGCACGGTGTTCCCGCGGCTGCGCGAGCGCTTCGGCCAGGCCGCCGGCACGCTGTCGGGCGGCGAACAGCAGATGCTGGCGATCGGCCGGGGGCTGATGGCCGAGCCGCGCCTGCTGATCCTCGACGAACCCTCGCTCGGCCTGTCGCCGTTGCTGGTCGAGGAGATGTTCGCGCTGATCGGCGCGATCAACGCCGAGGGCCTGTCGATCCTGCTGGTCGAACAGAACGTGGCCCAGACGCTGGAGATCGCGCATCGCGCCTATGTGCTGGAACAGGGCCGCTTCGTCATGGCCGGGCCATCGGCCGAACTGGCCGACGATCCCGGTCTCCGCCGCAGCTATCTGGGGCTCTGATCATCATGTCCGCCACACTGACCGAAAAGATCCTGGCCCGCGCCGCGGGGGCCGCGACCGTCTTGCCCGGCGAGATCGTCACCGTCGGCGTCGACCTGGCGATGATGCACGATTCGGGTGGCCCCCGCCGGGTCAAGCCGATGCTGGAGCGTCTCGGCGCCAAGGTCTGGAACCCGGACAAGGTCGTCGTCGTGTCCGACCACTACGTGCCGGCGATCGACGCCGAAAGCGCCGAGATCCTCGACCTCACCCGCAAATGGGTCAAGTCGGCCGGCATCGCCCGGTTCTTCGACATGCGCGGCATCTGCCATGTCGTGCTGCCCGAGAACGGCCTGATCCATCCGGGCATGATGGCGGTGGGCGGCGACAGCCATTCGCCCACCGGCGGCGCCTTCGGGGCCTTCATGGTCGGCATCGGCGCGACCGAGATGCTCGGCGTGCTGGTGACCGGCGAAATCTGGCTCAAGGTGCCCGCGACCCGCCGCTTCCACTGGGATGGCCGGCTGCAGCCCGGCGTGTCGGCCAAGGACATGATCCTGCGCCTCTGCGCCGAGGTCGATCCCGACGACATGAACTATCGCGTCGCCGAACTGGCCGGCCCCGCCATCACGGCGCTGGGCATGCCCGAGCGGATGACCCTCTGCAACATGACCGCCGAACTCGGCGCCAAGACCGGGCTGATCGAGCCCGATGCGACGACGGCCGAGTGGCTGGCGCGTACCGGCGTTCCCGAGGCCCACGCCCTGGTCGCCGCCTGGCAGGGCGATCGGGACGCGCCGGTCGAGGCAGTGCATCGCTACGATGCCTCCGCCCTGGGCCCCCAGGTCGCCGCGCCGCACAACCCGGCCAATTCGGGCGATATCGGCCGACATCTCGGCCAGCGCGTCGATCAGGCCTATATCGGCGCCTGCACCGGCGCCAAGCTCGACGACCTGCAGATGGCCGCCCGGGTGCTGAAGGGCCGCAAGGTGGCCCCCGGCACGCGCCTCCTGATCGCCCCGGCAACCACGCGGACGACCGAGCAGGCGATCAAGGACGGCACGCTGGCCACGCTGACCGAGGCCGGCGCGATCCTGCTGCCATCGGGCTGCGGCGCCTGCGCCGGCCTCGGTGCCGGGCTGCTGGCCGACGGCGAGGTCTGCATCGCCTCGACCGCGCGCAACTTCAAGGGCCGCATGGGGTCGGGCACCGCCGCGGTCTGGCTCGGCTCGCCCTACTCGGTCGCCGCGGCCGCCGTCGCCGGCCAGATCGCCGACCCGCGGGAGATGCTGTGATGATCGCCGGGTTGACCCATGTCTACGGCGACCGGATCGATACCGATCTGCTCGCCCCCGGTGCCTACATGAAGAAGCCGATCGCCGAGCTGGCCAGGCACTGCCTGGAGGCGGTCGATCCCAAATTCGTCACCCGCGTCAAGCCGGGCGACATCGTCGTCGGCGGCAGCCAGTTCGGGGCGGGATCGTCGCGCGAACAGGCAGCCTACGCACTGCTGCTGAACGGCGTCGCCTGCGTGCTGGCGGTATCGTTCGCGCGCATCTTCTACCGCAATGCCCTCAATCTCGGCCTGCCGGCCCTGACCTGCCCGACGGCGCGGGAAATCGCGCCGGGCATCGAACTGTCGGTCGATCCGGTCGCCGGGGTCGCGATCGAGGTCGCGACCGGGCGCCGGCACGACTGCGAACCCATTCCGCCGCATCTGATGGCCATGATCGGTGCCGGCGGGCTGCTACCCTATTTGGAACAACGTTCTGGGAGGACGCCATGAGTCTCCGCCAGCGTCTCGGGCGGGCGCCCATCCTGTTGGCCCCCGGTTGCTACGATGCCCTGTCGGCCCTGCTGATCGAGCAGGCCGGGTTCGAAGCGGCCTATCTGTCCGGCGCATCCGTCTCCTACACCCGCTTCGGCCTGCCCGATATCGGCCTCGTCGGGATGAGCGAGATGGCCGAGGTCATCCGCGCCATCCGCGACCGCGTGGCCCTGCCGCTGGTCGTCGATGGCGATACCGGCTTTGGCAATGCGCTGAACGTGCAGCGCACCGTGCGCGCCTATGCCCGGGCCGGGGCCGACGCGATCCAGCTCGAGGACCAGACCTTCCCGAAGCGCTGCGGCCATCTCGGCGACAAGACGGTGGTCTCGACCGCGGAAATGACCGGCAAGATCAAGGCGGCGGTCGATGCGCGGCCGTCGCCCGACTTCCTCGTCATCGCCCGGACCGACGCCGTCGCGGTCGAGGGCCTGGAAGCCGCCTTCGATCGCGCCGCGGCCTATGTCGAGGCCGGGGCCGACCTGCTGTTCGTCGAGGCGCCGCGCTCGACCGACGAGCTTGCCGCCGTGGTCGCGCGCTTCGGCGGCCGGGTGCCGCTGATGGCCAACATGGTCGAAGGCGGCAAGACGCCGCTGTCGTCGGCCGCCGATCTCGAGGCGATCGGGTTCTCGCTGGTGATCTTCCCCGGCGGGCTGGTGCGCGCGCTGACCCGCATGGCGCAGGACTATCTCGCCAGCCTGAAGCAGCACGGCACGACAAAGCCTTTCGCCGACCGCATGCACGATTTCGCCGCGCTGAACGACGTCCTGGAAACCCCGTCGTTCCTGGCGCAGGGCCGCCGCTACGATCCGAGCCCGGAGGGTATGGAATGAGTATCGACCCCGTCACGCTCGCCGTCCTCAAGGGCCGGCTGGAGCAGATCGCCGACGAGATGGACGCCACGTTGTTCCGCTCGGCCTTCAACCCGATCATCGCCGAAGCTCATGACGCCAGCCATGGCCTCTATCACGCGACGTCGGGCGAAACCCTGATCCAGGGCAAGGCCGGGCTGCCGATCTTCGTCGGTGCCATGGCCTTCGCGGTGAAGGCCGTGATCGACAAGGCGGCGCGCGACGGCGACCTGGCCGACGGCGACGTCTACATCTTCAACGATCCCTATGACGGCGGCACCCATCTTTCGGACTTCAAGCTGGTGCGGCCCTATTTCCGCCAGGGCAAGCTGTTCTGCTGGCTGGCCTCGGTCGGGCATTGGCACGACGTCGGCGGCAACGTGCCGGGCAACTACAACCCGGTCGCCACCGAATGCTTCCAGGAAGGCATGCTGATCCCGCCGGTGAAGCTCTACGCCGCCGGCCAGTACCGCCCCGACATCGTCGCGATCCTGCAGTCGAACAGCCGCCTGCCGGGCAGCCTCTATGGCGATCTCAACGGCCAGGTCAACGCGCTCGACCTGGGCATCCGCCGGCTCGACGCGCTGCTGGCCGACTATGGCGACGCGGTGGTGGCGGAAGGCCTGGCCGAACTGCGCGACCGCGCCGCCCGGCTGATGCGGGCCCGCCTGGCCGACCTGCCGGACGGCCGCTGGTCGGCCGAGGACATCCTCGACAACGACGGCATCAGCGATCGCAAACTGACCATCGCCCTCGACGTCGAGATCGCCGGCGAGACGTTGACCCTCGATTTCTCGCGCTCGTCGGCGCCTTGCGCCGGGCCGCTGAATATCTCGTATGCCACCGCCGTCGCCTCCTGCTATGTCGCGCTGAAGCATCTGTTCCCCGATGTCCCGGCCAATGCCGGCGTGCTCGACCCGATCCGCTTCGTCATTCCCGACACGACGCTGCTGAACGTCAAGGCGCCCAAGCCGGTCGGCGGCTATACCGAGACGATCCTGCGGGTGATCGACGTGGTCTTCCAGGTCTTCTCGCGCATCGCGCCCGAACGCGCGCCGGCGCCGGCCTACGGCACGATCAATGCGCTGTCGCTGGCCGGCCACCGCAAGGACGGCCAGCGCTGGGTGATGTTCTCGTTCTTCGGCGGCGGCCACGGCGCGCATGCCGGCGGCGACGGCCTCAATCACGGCAACGCGCCGATCTCGACCGCCACCATCCCGCCGCTGGAAATCCTCGAGGCGGCCTATCCCGTGATGTTCCGGCAATGGGCCCTGCGCCCCGATTCCGGTGGCGCCGGCAAGCATCGCGGCGGCCTCGGCGCGGTCTACGAGATCGAACTGCTGGAGGAAGAGGCCCAGGTCTTCCTGTTCGGCGAGCGCGGCACCGCGGCCCCGCCGGGCGTGCTGGGTGGCGGCGCGGCCGCGCGCAACCGCTTCTTCTACCCGGATGGCGAGGGCATGGCCGAGCCGGCGCTGGTCTCCAAGCTGAACGGGCTGAAGATCAGCCGCGGCCAGCGGCTGCGGCTGGAGACGCCGGGCGGCGGCGGCTGGGGGTCGCCGGCCGAGCGCAGCGAAGCCGCGGTCGCGCGCGACCGGGCCCTGGGGTACGTGACGAAGGTTCAGGCGTAATGAGCGAGCAGCGTTTCATCGTCGGCGTCGATGTCGGCGGCACTTTCACCGATCTGTTCTTTCTCGACGAAGCCTCGGGCGCCTGCGACGTGGTCAAGGTGCCCTCGACCCGCGGCAACGAGGCGGCGGGATTCCGCGACGGGCTGGGCCGCAAGCTCGACCGGCTGGACACCGTCGCGACCGTCGTGCATGGCACAACGGTCGGCACCAACGCACTGCTCGAACGCAAGGGCGCGCCTTGCGGCCTGATCACCACGGCCGGCTTCCGCGACGTGCTGGAAATGCGCCGGCGCGACCGGCCCGAGACCTGGGGCCTGAAGGGCAGCTTCGTGCCCCCGATCCCGCGCGACCTGCGCGTCGAGGTGGCCGAGCGCACGCTGGCCGACGGCACGGTGCTGGAACCGGTCGATACCGAGGCGGTCAAGGCCGCCGCCCGCGACCTGCTGGCCAAGGGTGCGCAGGCCGTCGCCATCGCCTTCGTCAACGCCTATGCCAATCCGGCCAACGAGCAGGCCGCGCTGGCCGCGCTGCGCGAGGTCTGGCCCAACCCGCATGTCACCGTCGCCTCCGACCTGCTGCCGGAAATCCGCGAATTCGAGCGCACCTCGACCGCCGCGCTGAACGGCTACCTGCAACCGGTCGTCGCGAGCTATCTGGAGCGGCTAGACGCCGGCCTGCGCGAGGACGGCTTTGCCGGCGACCTGCTGATCGTCCAGTCGAACGGCGGGGTGATGACCGTCGATACCGCCAAGGAGCGCCCTGTCCGCACCGCACTGTCGGGACCCGCGGCCGGGGTCATCGCCTCGGCCCATATCGCGGCCTCGGCCGGCTATCCCAACGTCATCACCTGCGACATGGGCGGCACCAGCTTCGACGTCTCGCTGATCGCCGGCGGCGACATCGCCCTGGCGGCCCAGACGGCGGTCGATTTCGGCCTGGTCGTGCGGTCGCCGATGATCGAGATCACCACGATCGGCGCCGGCGGCGGCTCGATCGCCTGGGTCGACGACGGCGGCATCCTCCAGATCGGCCCGGAAAGCGCAGGTTCGATCCCTGGCCCGGTCGCCTACGGCCAGGGCAACGACCGGCCGACCGTGACCGATGCCAACGTCGTGCTCGGCCGCATCAATGCCGAGCGCCCGATCGGCGGCAAGCTGAAGCGGCTGGACGTCGAGGCGGCGCGCGCCGCGATCGAGAAGCATGTGGGCAAGCCGCTCGGGCTCGACGCCGTCGCGGCCGCCGATGCCATCCTGCGCGTCGCCAATGCGCGCATGGCCGGCGCCCTGCGCCTCGTCTCGATCGAGCGTGGCTACGACCCGCGCGATTTCGCCGCCCTGCCCTTCGGCGGCGGTGGCGCCCTGCATGCCGGCGCCCTGATCCGGGATGTCGGCCTGAAAAGCGCCCTGGTGCCGCGCTACCCCGGCGTCACCTCGGCTTTGGGCTGCGTCATCGCCGACATGCGCTACGACTTCGTCCACACGATCAACCGCCAGCTCGGCCAGCTCGACGCCGCCGCGCTGGCGGCACGGGCCGCGGAACTGACCGCCCAGGGCCGGCGGCTGCTCGCCAGGGCCGAGGTGATGTTCACCGCCGAGGACGTGGTGATCGAGGCCGACATGTCCTATGTCGGCCAGACTCATACGCTCGCCGTGGCACTGGAGGCAGCCGACCTGGACGATGCCGGGACGTTGCGCGGCGCGTTCGAACGAGCCTACCTGAAGGCCTATGGCCGGCTGCTCGACGGCATTGCCGTCCGCCTCCTGAACCTGCGCCTCGCGGTGATCGGCCGACGGCCCAAGCTCGACCTGAAGCGCCTGGCGCCGACGGGGACGGGCAGCATCGCGGCAGCCCGGACCGGCAGCCGGCCGATGTTTGCGGCGGGTGCCTGGGCCGACACCCCGGTCTATGACCGCCTGGCCCTGCCGGTCGGGGCCGAGATCGCCGGCCCGGCGGTGCTGGAACAGCTCGACACGACCATCATCGTCGAACCGGGCCAGACCGCCCGCGTCGACGACTTCGGCAATGTGGTGCTGTCATGAGCCAAGACTGGACGCGCACCGCCCTGGTGCTGGTCGACCTGCAGAACGACTTCATCCATCCCGACGGCGCCTATGCCCGCGGCGGCCAGGGGGCGGCGGATATCGCCGCCCTGCCGGGTCGGCTGAAGCCGGTCATCGCCGCCTTGCGCGCCGCCGGCGGCGTCGTGGTCTCGACCCTGTTCACCCTGGTGCCCGACCGCGACGGCGAACCGCTGATCGCCAGGCACCTGAAGGCCCTGCGACCGTTCCTGGCCCGCGGTGACTTCGCCCCGGGCAGCTGGGGCCAGGCGCTGGTCGACGACCTGGCGCCGGCGGAATTCTCGGTCGAGAAGGTCGCCTATTCGGCCTTCTACATGTCGCGCCTCGAATTCGTGCTGCGGCGGGCCGGCATCGACCGGCTGGTCTTTGCCGGCATCGTCACCAATGGCGGGGTAGCCGCGACGTTGCGCGACGCCCATGTCCGCGAGTTCGAGACGATCCTGTTGTCCGACGGCTGCGCCGCCTTCAAGCGCGAGACGCACGACGTCACCGTCGCCTCGCTGGGCGCAGTCAGCCCGGTTATGACCTGCGCCGAGTTCATCGCCCAGGTCGCGGCGTGAGCATCCGGCCGGCATCCGAGCTGGGCCCGGCCGAGGAAATCGCCGTCGCCATCGTCGGTGCCGGCGCCTGCGGCCTGACCGCCGCGCTTGCCGCGCATGAACTGGGCGCCGAGGTCGTCGTGCTGGAGCGCGACGCGGTCCCCTCCGGCTCAACCGCCTTGTCGGCCGGGCTGATCCCGGCGGCGGGCACGCGGTTCCAGCGCGCCCGCGACATCGACGACGATCCGGCGCTGTTCGCCGCCGACATCATGGCCAAGAACCACGGCCGCGCCGATCCCGAGCAGGTCGCGCTGATCGCGCGCGAGGGGGGACCGGCGATCGAATGGCTGGCCGATCGCCACGGGCTGCAGCTCGACATCGTCGAAGGCTTCCGCTATCCCGGCCATTCCCGCCTGCGCATGCACGGCACGCCGCGGCGCGCCGGGGCCGAACTGATCGACCAGCTGCGCGCCGCGGTCGAGCGGGCCGACATCCCGCTGATCGCCGACGCCGTCGTCACCACGCTGTTCGCCGACGATGAGCGACGGGTCCATGGCCTGGCGTTCCGCCGGCCCGACGGACGCGAGGAACGGCTGGCCTGTCGCGCCCTCGTCCTCGCCTGCAACGGCTATGGCGGCGCCCGGGACCTGGTGGCGACCCATATCCCCGAGATGGCCGGGGCGCTCTATTTCGGCCATCCCGGCAATCAGGGCGATGCGATCAGATGGGGGGCCGGCCTCGGCGCCCGGGCGGCCGATCTCGGCGCCTATCAGGGCCATGGCTCGGTCGCCTCGCCGCACGGCATCCTGATCACCTGGGCGGTGATCATGGAAGGCGGCTTCCAGGTGAACACCGGTGGCCACCGGTTCTCGGACGAGGCGCACGGCTATTCCGAACAGGCGGTCAAGGTGCTGGCCCAGCCCGGGGCCATGGCCTATTCGATCTTCGACGCGCGCATCGCCGCCGTGGCCCGGCAGTTCGAGGATTTCCGCGAGGCCGAGGCGCAGGGAGCGATACGCCAGGCAGACAGCGTCGCCGGGCTTGCCGCCCTGCTCGATCTCGATCCCGACGCGTTGGCCGCGACCTTCGCCGCCGTCGATCGCGCCAAGGAGGGCGCCGCCGATCCGTTCGGGCGCAATTTTGCCGGGGTGCCCAGGCTGGCCGCGCCTTTCCATGCCGTGCGCGTCACCGGCGCGCTGTTCCATACCCAGGGTGGCCTCGCCATCGACCGGGAGACCAGGGTTCTCGATCAGGCCGGCCGGCCGCTGCCCAACCTGTTTGCCGGCGGCGGCGCGGCGCGCGGCATCTCGGGCGACGGGGTTGCCGGCTATCTTTCGGGCAACGGGCTTGCCAGTGCCGTCACGCTCGGCCGGTTGGCCGGGGCGGCGGCGGGCCGGCTGGTCGTTCACTCCTCCTGATCGGCAGGCGTCAGGCTGTCGAGCTGGCGGCGCAGCTCGGCATCGCCGTCGGTCGCCGAGCCGGGGGCAGTGGCCGCGATCTCCGGCACGAACAGATGCGCGATTGCCGGGATCGCCGCCGTCGCGGCCAGCACCAGCAGCTGCAGCGCCAGCATCGGCAGCAGCGCCGGGGCGAGTTGCCGTAAAGGCACCGGCCGCGCCATCGCGCTGCGCGCGGCCATCACGGCATAGCCGAATGGCGGGATCAGGAAACTCGCCTGCAGCACCAGCAGCGTCAGCACGGCGATCCAGACCGCATCGGGCGCCGCCGCCAGCAGCGGCGGCATGACGATCGGCACGATCACGAAAATGATCTCGAAGGCGTCGAGCACGAAGGCCGACACGGCAATGGCGGCAAGTACCGCGACCGTCTTGCCGGCAGCGCCGCCCGGTATCGCCGCGATCGCCTGGTCGAGCAGACGGTCGGTCCCGAAGCCGCGCAGCACCAGCGTGAAGGTCGTCGCGGCGACGAACAATGCGAACAGGGCGCCGGTGATCGCCATGGTGGCGCGCAATAGATCGGCCAGGCCTCGGCGGTCGAGACTGCCGCCGGCAAGGCCGAAGACCAGCAGCGCGACGGCCCCGAAGGCCGCCGCCTCGACGGCATAGAGATAGCCGATGGCGACCGCCGCCAGCAAAGCCACGATGGCGGCCAGGGTGATCCCGGCCGTCCACCAGTCGCGCCGCGCCAGCGCTTCGCGTTCGGCGATGGCGGGCAGGCGCCGGCCCTGCCACCAGGTCCAGGCCAGCAGCAGCACGATCAGCAGCAAGGCCGGGCCGAGCGCGCCCCGAAACATGTCCTGGGTGTTGATCACCCGTTCGAACCGTCCGGTGGCGTTCAGCGCCTCGGTATGGGCGCGCATCATTGCGTCGGACAGCAGGATCAGTACCAGCGACGGCGGCACGACGACACCGAGCGTGGCGGCGACGCAGATCGTGGCAAGCCCCGGACCGGCGGCCACGCCGCGGGCGACCAGCCGCGGCTGGACGATACGCGACAGGGCCGCGACGCTCGCCCCGACCGAGCCGTTCATCGGCGCCAGCATCGCGCCGACGCCGAGCGCCGCCAGGCGCGGCCCGGCGCCCGAGCGCCCGGCGACGGCGCCGACCGCTCGAAACAGGCGGTCGATCAGCGGCAAGGCATTGAGCAGCGCCCCCATCAGCACGTAGAGCGGCAGGGCCTGCAGCAGGTCCTGCTCCAGCAGGCCGACGATCCGGCCTGGCAAGGCGCCCAGCCAGCCGGCATCGAAGGCGCCGACGGCGAGGCCCAGGCCCGAGAAGCCGACCGCCACACCGGTCAGGACCATGAAGGCCGGCAGGCCGGTCAAGGCCATCAGCGCGGCGACCAGGACGAGCATGGCGAGGCCAGCATACGCCATCGCTCAACCCTCCGTCCGCGGCCGGGAGAGGTCGAGCAGGGCTTGCGCCCCGGCCAGCAACGCCATCAGCCAGGCGGCCACCTTGATCAGGAAATAGCCGGGATTGTAGGTATCGGGAAAACCTTCGAGCTGGCGCAGCGATTGCCAGACGAACGGCGCGCCGGCGACCAGCACGAACAACGCCCAGGGCAGCACCGCGACGAGATTGCCGATACGCCGCAGACGGTCGCGCGTGCGTGCACCGTAGCGCTGGGCCAAGGCATCCGCGGCGAGATGGCTGCCCTCGCGCGAGGCGAAGGTCATCGCCATGCTGACGTAGAGCGCAAACAGCCATTGGGCAAGATCGTTGGCATCGCGCGACCATGCCTGGATCAAGTCCCGCAACGGCCATTGCAGGAACAGCAACAGCGTGACCGGCAGCACCAGCCAGCGACCGGCGGCCAGCAGGCGGCCGATGCCCCTGTCGAGCAACGCGAGCGGCCGGGGAAAGGCGTCGTTGCGGTGGGCAGATCCCATCGAGTTTCTCCGGCGGGCGACGGCGTATTCAACCCATAGTCGAATGGAAGATGCAAGCGGGGCGTGCTGGGTTCCGGGCGCACGGTCCCGTAGCATGTCGTCCCCACCGGAAGGAGATCGCCATGGTCGAGCCAAAATCCGCATCCGACCTGATCGATGGTCGCATCCAGGAGCTGGGCGACTGGCGGGGCGAGATGCTTGCCCGGCTGCGCAGCCTCATCAGGCAGGCCGATCCGGATATCGTCGAGGAATGGAAATGGCGGGGCGTGCCGGTCTGGTCGAACGCCGGCATCATCTGCACCGGCGAGACCTACAAGGCGACGGTCAAGCTGACCTTTGCCCGGGGCGCATCGCTCGACGATCCGGCCGGGCTGTTCAATGCCAGCCTGGACGGCAATACCCGGCGCGCCATCGACCTCCACGAGGGCGACGACATCGACGAGAGAGCGCTGAAAGCGCTCGTCCGCGCGGCCATTGCCCACAACAGATCCAAGGTCCGGCGCCGGGGATAGCGGCGGCGGACCTCATCCGATCGGGCTGGTTCGTTTCGTCGCATTGACGTTTCCGGCCGGGCGACCGACTTATCGGCTGCAAACGGCGTGCAAGGAGACTGTCCATGGGTGAAACCGGTATCGACCTCTATCGCTCGCTCGATCGGGCGAGACAGGCCGGCGTGGCGCAGCTCTCGGGCGGTCTGTCGCCCGCGGCTCTCCTGCTCGGCCTGACCGACTGGTCGCTGCATCTCGCCGGGGCGCCGGGCAAGCGGCTGGAACTGGCCTCGAAGGCCGGGCGCAAGGCCGCGCGGCTGATCGCCCATGCCGCCGCCGCGATGTTCGATCCCGAGGCCCCGCCGGCGATCGAGCCGCTGCCGGGCGACAACCGTTTCCGCGGGGCCGGCTGGTCCCGCCCGCCCTACAGCCTGCTGGCCCAGGCCTTCCTGATGCAGCAGCAGTGGTGGCACAACGCCACGGCCGAAATCCCGGGCATGAATCCGCATAATCGCGACATCGTCGCATTCACCGCCCGCCAGGTGCTCGACGTCTTCTCGCCGTCGAACAACCCGTTCACCAACCCCGAGGTGATCCGCCGGTCGATCGAGACCGGCGGCGCGAACTTCCTGCAGGGCATGCGCAACTGGCAGGATGATGCCCGGCGCCAGATCAGCGGCGAGCCGCCGGCCGGTACCGAGAATTTTGCGGTCGGGCGCGACGTGGCGATCACACCGGGCAAGGTCGTCTACCGCAACCGGCTGATCGAACTGATCCAGTATGCGCCGGCGACCGAGACGGTCACGGCCGAGCCGGTGCTGATCGTGCCGGCCTGGATCATGAAGTATTATATCCTTGACCTGTCGCCGCAGAATTCGCTGATCCGTCACCTGGTCGGCCAGGGCAAGACCGTCTTCTGCATTTCCTGGGCGAATCCCGGCGCGGAGGATAGCGAGGTCACCTTCGACGACTATCGGCGCGAGGGGGTGATGGCGGCGCTGGCCGCAATCAACGCGATCATGCCCGGCCGCAAGGTGCATGCGACCGGCTACTGCCTGGGCGGCACGCTGATGTCGATCGCCGCCGCCGCCATGGCGGCCACGGGCGACGACCGGCTGGCCTCGCTGACCCTGCTTGCCGCGCAGACCGATTTCAGCGAGCCGGGCGAACTGGCACTGTTCATCGACGACAGCCAGATGCAGGTGCTGGAAAGCCTGATGTGGCAGCGCGGCTACCTGTCGGGCGGCCAGATGGCGGGCGCCTTCCAGTTGTTGCGCACCAACGACCTGGTCTGGTCCCATCTGGTCCACGACTACCTGATGGGCGAACGCACGCCGATGAACGATCTGATGGCCTGGAACGCCGATGCCACGCGCATGCCCTACCGCATGCATGCCGACTATCTGCGCCGGCTCTATCTTGAGAACGACCTGGCTACCGGGCGGTTCATCGTCGAAGGCCGGCCGGCGGCGCTGCAGAACATCCGCTTGCCACTGTTCGTCGTCGGGACCGAGCGCGACCACGTGGCGCCCTGGAAATCCGTCTACAAGATCCACTACCTCACCGACACCGACATCACCTTCGTGCTGACCAGCGGCGGCCACAACGCCGGCATCGTCAGCGAGCCTGGCCACGGCGGGCGGCATTACCGTGTCGCCACCCGCGAAGCCCGCGGGCTGTGCCAGTCCGCCGACGAATGGCAGGCGACGGCGCCGCAGAAGAACGGATCGTGGTGGGACGAATGGTTCGGCTGGCTCGACGCCCATTCCGCGCCCAAGCGGGTCGCCGCACCTGAGACGGGCAATGCCGCGAAGGGTTACGAGGCCGTGTGCGACGCCCCGGGTACCTACGTGCTGCAGACCTGAACGCGCCACCCTTTGTATTGCATAGCAATACATAAAACTGTATTGCGATATTGAGGCAGGCTTGCTAGCGTCACCCCAGGTCATCTCCTGGGGGCGTTGGCGTTGGCAGGCAGGAAGAAAAACACAGGCGAAGCCGAGTTGTCGGCGGTCGAGGACAACCCGCTGTTCGTCGGATCGCTGCAGCGGGGCTTCGCCATTCTCGAGGCCTTCGGGCCCGACGCCGCCGAACTCGGCCTGACCGAGATCGCGCAGGCGACGGGGTTCGACAAGTCCGCCGCGCAGCGTTTCGCCTTCACGCTGCATGCGCTGGGCTACCTTGAAAAGAACCCGTCGACGCGCAAGTACCGCCTGTCGCTGAAATCGCTCGGCCTGTCCTACGCCTATCTGCGCGCCAACCCGCTGATCGAGCGGGCGACGCCCTACCTCGCCGATCTGCGCCGGCAATGCCGGGCCCGCGTCGATCTCAGCCTGCTCGACGATACCGAGATCGTCTATGCGGTGCGGCTGCAAAGCCGGCGCGAGGCCTTCGGGGCCACGCTGCTTGGCCGCCGCATGCCGGCCTTCTGCTCGTCGGGCGGTCGGGCGATGCTGTCGGTGCTGGACGAAGCCGAGGCCCGGGCGATCGTCGAACGCTCGAACCGCCGGGCGCTGACCCCGTTCACCCTGACCGATCCCGACCGGATCATGGCTTCGATCGCCGAGACGCGCGCCCAGGGCTATGCCCTGTCGCTGCAGGAATGCCTGATCGGCGAGATCGTGGTGTCCGCGCCGGTCGTCGGGCGGAACGGCCGCCCCGTCGCCGCCGTCCACATCGCCTCGAGCCTCGACGATCATGACGAGGCGGCCGTGCGCGAGCACTTCGCCCCGCTGGCCCGCGCCACCGCCCGGCTGATCGCCGGCGGCGACACCAACTGACGCCGGCGCCATGGGCGACTACACCGCCACCCATTACGCGGCGACACGCAGCGACGATCGCCGCTGGCCGCGGGCCGCCGGCAGGATCGAGGTCGAGACCTGCGTGATCGGCGGCGGCCTCGCCGGGGTCGCCACCGCCTTGGAACTGGCCGAGCGCGGCCGGTCGGTCTGCCTGGTCGAAAGCCATCGGATCGGCTGGGGCGCATCGGGCCGTAACGGCGGCTTCGCCAGCCGGGGCTATCCGGTCGGCATTCTCGACTTGGCCGCCCGCTATGGGCGCGACAGGGCATTGGCGCTTTGGCAATTGTCCGGCGCGGCACTGGCGAAGGTGGGCGAACGCGCCGGCCGGCTGGGTCCCGACATCATCCAGGGCCGCGGCGCCCTGCGCTGCCGCATGGCGGAACATCCCGATACCCTGCCGGGGCTGGTCGAGACGCTGAACCGCGATTACGACGCCGGCCTCGTCATGCTGCCGCAGGCCGAACTGCGCGACATGCTGGTCAGCGACCGCTATGCCGACGGCTATCTCAATCCCTCGACCCTGCAGCTCCAGCCGCTGAACCTGGCGCGCGCCATGGCCGGCGAAGCCGCGCGGCTGGGCGCCCGCCTGCACGAGAACAGCGCCGTCGTGGAACTCGATCTCGGCGGGGCCGGCCGGCGGATCCGCACCGACGCGGCCGACATCCACGCCCGGCACGTCGTCCTTGCCGGCGGCGCCTACATGGGCCTGCTGCACCCGCGGCTGGGCCTCGCGACCGTGCCGGTGGCGACCTTCGTGATGACGACGCCGCCGATGGCCGACCGGTTGTCCCAGGTGATCAGGACCACCGCGGCCGTGTCGGACACGCGCGTCGCCACCGACTACTACCGCCGGCTGCCCGACGGGCGCCTGCTGTGGGGTGGCCGGGCCAGCGCCTGCGAGCCGGGGCCGGAACGGCTGGCCGCGCTGCTGCGCCGCGACGTCGCCGGCATCTATCCGCAACTGGGCGACATCGAGATCGAGACGGCCTGGGGCGGGGTGATGCCCTATGCGCGCCATCGCATGCCGATCATCGGTCCGCTGGGCCCGGGGGTCTGGGCCGCGGCGTGCTTCGGCGGCCTCGGCCTGACCTCGACGACACTGGCTGGCGACCTGATCGCGGCCGCGATCGCCGACGGCGACGACCGCCATCACCATTTCGCCCCGTTCGCGCCCGTGTTTGCCGGCGGCAGCCTCGGCCGCATCGCCTTCCAGGCGATCTACTGGCGCCATCAGCTCGAAGACCGCATCAGCCGTTTCCGCCACGAGGCCGCCGCATGACCGACGCCATCACCATCGCGGCCGTCCGCAAGCAGTTCGAGGGCAGTGCGCATCCGGCGCTGGGCGGCGTCTCGTTTGCCATCCGCCGCAACGAGTTCTTCACGCTGCTCGGACCATCCGGCTGCGGCAAGACCACGCTGCTGCGGATGATCGCGGGCTTCGAGGAACCGGACGAGGGCGACATCCTGCTCGACGGCCGCTCGGTGCTCGGCCTCAATCCCAATCGTCGGCCGGTCAACACGGTGTTCCAGAGCTATGCGCTGTTCCCGCATATGACGGTCGCCGAGAACATCGCCTTCGGGCCGGAAATGCTGGGCCTGAAGCGCGCCGAAATCCGCGAGCGGGTGGCGCGCATGGTTGCGCTGCTGCGCCTCGACGGCATGGCCGATCGCAAGCCCCGCGAACTTTCCGGCGGCCAGCAGCAGCGCGTGGCGCTCGGCCGTGCGCTCGCCGCGGCGCCCAAGGTGCTGCTGCTCGACGAACCGCTGTCGGCGCTGGATCTCAAGCTGCGCAAGGAGATGCAGATCGAGCTGAAGCGGCTGCAGCAGGAAACCGGCATCACCTTCGTCTTCGTCACCCACGACCAGGAAGAAGCGCTGACGATGTCGGATCGCATCGCGGTGATGGCGCGCGGCGAGGTGATGCAGATCGGGGCGCCCGTCGACATCTACGAATACCCGGCCAACCGCTTCGTTGCCGAATTCATCGGCGATACCAACCTGGTCGCTGCCACCTGCATCGCCCGCGACGGCGCGGCCGGCCGCTTCGCGCTGGCGGGCGGCGCGGAAATAGTCGCCGGCGACGCGGCCGCCGTCGCCCCGGGGACTGAGGTGACGCTCGCCTTCCGCCCAGAGCGAGTGACCCTCGGCGGGTCGCTGACCGCGGTCATGCGCCATGCGGTCTATCTCGGGACCGATGCACTGCTGCATGCCGGACTGCCGGATGGCAGCGTGCTTCGCGCACGCCTGCGCGCCGGCGGCGTCAGTCCGCCGGCCGAAGGCACGGCGGTAGGCTTCGGCGTGGCGCCGGATGCCGTGCGGGTCTTCACGCCGTGAGACGGCGCGGCCTCGCCCCGGCGGCACCGGCAGCGCTGTTCCTGCTGGCCTTCATGGTCGGACCGCTGCTGCTGATGCTTTATGTCTCGACGCTGGAGCGCGGCGCCTTCGGCGGTGTGGTCTGGGATGCGCATTCGCTTGCGGCCTACGAGAAGCTGGTGTTCGAGCGCGACCTCGTCGGCCGCCTCGCCCTCAATCCCGATTACCTCGCGATCTTCGCGCGCTCGTTCCAGCTGGCGGCGATCACCACGACGGTGACGCTGGCGATCGGCATTCCCACCGCCCTCTACATGACGATGCTGCCGCCGCGCCGTGCGGCGCAGCTGCTGTTCCTGATCACCGTGCCGTTCTGGACCAACCTGCTGGTCCGCAACTTCGCCTGGATCCTGCTGCTCAGGAACGGCGGGCCGATCGACGGCATGCTGAACCGCCTGGGCCTGGTATCCGGGCCGATCGACATTCTCTACACGCCGTTCGCGACCGGCATCGGCCTGGTCTATTCGTTCCTGCCCTACATGATCCTGCCGATCTTCGTGGCCATGGAACGGATCGACCGCCGGCTGATCGAAGCGGCATTCGACCTCGGCGCCAATCGCCTGCGGGTGCTGACCCGCGTCGTCATGCCCCTGGCCATGCCCGGCATCGTCGCCGGCGGCGTGCTGGTCTTCGTGCCCTGCCTCGGCGCCTATGTCAGCCCGGAACTGCTCGGCGGCGCCAAGTCGATGATGATCGGCAACCTGATCCAGGCGCAGTTCGGCGCCTCGCGCAACTGGCCGTTCGGGGCGGCGCTGGCCATGGTGCTGCTGGTCATCCTGCTGATGGGGCTGGGCCTGCTGGCGCTCGCCGGCCGGCGGAGGAAGTCGGCATGAAGTCGCTGTTCCGCTTTCCCGGCACGGCGACGGTCGCGGCCCTCGGCCTCGCCTTCCTCTATCTGCCGATTCTGGCGCTGCTGATCCTGTCGTTCAACGAGAACGACCTGATCACGATCTGGACCGGTTTCTCGGCGCGCTGGTACCGGGCCGTATTCACCAATGCCGACATGCTGCAGGCGGCGCGCAACTCGTTGATCGTCGCCGCCTGCGCGACCCTTTTCGGCACCGCGGCGGCCACCGCCGCCACGCTCGGCGTGGCGCGGGCGCGCGCCGCCTGGAAGGCCGCGGTGGAAGGGCTGCTCGGCCTGCCGATCCTGGTGCCCGAGATCGTTACCGCGGTCGCGCTGCTGCTGCTGTTCGTGTTCGTCGGCTTCGAACTCGGCCTGCTCACCGTCGTCATCGCGCATACGGTGTTCTGCATCCCCTTCGCCTACTATCCGATCCGCGCCCGCCTCGCCGGCCTCGATCCGGCGCTGTCGGAAGCGGCCGCCGATCTCTACGCCGATCCGGCCCGGCGCTTCCTGCGCATCGAGCTGCCGCTGCTTTCGCCCGGGATCGCGGCCGGGGCGATGCTCGCCTTCATCTCGTCGCTCGGCGATTTCGTCATCACCTATTTCGTCGCCGGGCCGGGCGCAACGACCCTGCCCGTCTACATCTTCGGCATGATCCGCATCGGCATCACGCCCGAGGTCAATGCGCTGTCGGCGGTCATGCTGCTCGCCTCGATCCTGCTGATCACCATCGCTTTTCTGCTGGGACGACACTCCGACAAACAATCCGACAAGGGGAATGGTTGAATGACACGTTATGCCCGCCTGCTCGCCACCGCGGTGGCCCTGGTCTGCGCCCCCACCCTCGCCCAGGCGCAGGGCAAGGTGCTGCAACTCTACTCCTGGGCGAACTACGTGCCGCCCGACCTGCTGAAGCGGTTCGAAGCCGAGACCGGCATCAAGGTGAATGTCGACGTCTACGACTCCAACGACACGATGCTGGCCAAGCTGCAGGCCGGCGGCGGCGGCTACGACATCGTCGTGCCGACCAACTCGATCCTCGGCACGATGATCAAGACCGGCCTGCTGCAGAAGGTCGAGGCCGCCAAGCTCGCGAACTTCGCCAATGTCGACCAGCCGTTCGACAAGCCCGACGTCGATCCCGCCCGCGAATACTCGGTACCCTACATGTGGGGTTCGACCGGCTTCACCTACGATTCGGCGAAGGTACCGGGCGGCAAGCTTGCGGAAAGCTGGAAGGAATTCTTCGACCCGCGCCCCGAGCTTGTCGGCAAGATCGCGGCGCTGGGCGATCAGGGCGAGATGTTCACCGCCGGCGCCCTCTATCTCGGCATCGATACCTGCACCGAGAACCCCGAGGACGCGCAGAAGATCCTCGACCTGCTGCTGAAGCAGAAGCCGGCGGTCAAGATCTACTCGTCGACCGGCACGATCGACCGTGTCGCGGCCGGCGAGGTCGCGCTGCACCAGCAGTGGAACGGCGCGGCCTATCGCGCCCGTCTCAAGCTGCCCACCGCCGTCTTCGTCTATCCGGCCGAGGGCATGAACCTGTGGGGCGACAATTTCGCGGTGCCGAAGGGCGCCAAGAACGTCGAGAACGCCAAGACCTTCATGAACTGGATGATGGACCCGAAGAACGCCGGCGAGGCCTCGAACTTCTCGGGCTACAACAACGCCATCAAGGGTTCGGCCGCCTTCATGAAGCCCGAGATGCGCGACGACCCGGCGATCAATCCGCCGGAGGCGATGAAGGCGCGCTTCCGGCCGGTCAAGGATTGCTCGCTGAAGAATCGCGAGCTGCGCGACGGCGTCTGGACGCGGCTGCGTCGCTGACATGTCGATTGCGATCCTCGACGCCCGCGGATCGGCGCATGAGCGCGGCCGTCAGCACGGTGTGCTGATGGCCGCGGCCATCGCCGCCAATGTCGAAACCTATCTCGACCGCTTCGCCGCCGGCGGGCTGGACCGCGCTACGGCGCTGGCCGCGGCGGAAGGCTGGATTCCGCGGCTGGCCCGCCTCAGCCCCGCCTATCACGAGGAGATGGTCGGCATCGCGGCCGGTGCCGATCTGCCGCTGCGCGTCGTCTCGCTGCTCAACGTCCGCTACGAGCTGACCTACGGCGTGTTCGGGGCCGAGGCCAGGGCCCGGACGACGGCGATGCCGGAACCGGACGGCTGCACGGCGTTCGGCCTGCTGCCCGAACGCACCGACAGCGGGCATGTCGTGCTGGGCCAGAACTGGGACTGGCTCGAGCGGCTGCGGGGCAGAAGCTTCGTGATGCGCGCCCGGCGCGAGGGCCTGCCCGATTTCCTCGCCGTCATGGAAGCGGGCATCGTCGGCGCCAAGATGGCGGTGAACGAACACGGCATCGGCCTGTGCGTCAACGGCCTGGTTTCGGCCCGCGACGGTGCCAACGATGGCGCCAGGCCCTTCCATGTCCGCTGCCGCGACATCATCGATGCCCGCCGCTACGACCAGGCGCTGCTGGCGATCGTGTCGGGCGCGCGCATGGGGTCGGCGAACTTCCTGGTCGGCACGGCCGAAGGCGAGATCATCGATATCGAGACCGCGCCCGACGACCATGCCTGCCTCTACCCGGTCGATGGCGTGGTCACCCATGCCAATCATTTCGAGGCGCTGCCCGGCATCGGCTCGCGCATGGAGACGATATCGGCCAGCACGCTGTTCCGCAGCAACCGGCTACGCCGGCTGCTGGCGCAGGGCGGCCCGCGCCTCGGCCACGACCACCTGCGCGCCTGTCTCGGCGACCATGTCAGCCATCCGCTGGGCATCTGCCGGCATCCCGACCCCGATGTCATCGACGCCAAGCGCACGGTGACCGCGATCGCGGTGCTGATCGACCTGGACGACCGCCGCCTGTGGGTGGCCGACGGCCCGCCCTGCGAGACGCCGTTCGCCAGCTTCACTCTCTGACGGTCAGGGGCAGGCCGGCCCGGCCGGGCCTGCCCCGCGATCGCGCAAACGCGCCTCGGCGCCGGCGATCATCAGCGCCAGGCCGGCTTCGAACAGGCCATCGGCGCCGCTGCGGCGATAGTGGCCGACGGCGGCGGCAGTCAGCGGATGGCTTGCCGCAGCCGCATCGAGATCGGGGCCGCGGCCCGAATTCGCCGGGTATTCCGCCTGCTCCTCCAGCACGCAGCCGACGACATAGCGGCCGATCGCCACCAGCAGGTCCATCGCCAGTTCCGGCGTGAAGCCGGCCCGGCCCAGGAAGGCCAACTGGGTCTCGACCTGCGGCAGGGCGCCGGGATCGGCCTCGGTGCCCGCGTGGACGCGGGCGCCATCGCGATGGCTGAGCAGCGCGCCACGAAAGCTGCGGGCATTGGCGATCAGGAATTCGCGCCAATCCTGGCCCGGTCCGGGCAGCCGCACCTTGTGGCCACGAGCAAGGATTTCCTGGTTCAGCGCATCGAGCAGCAAGCGCTTGGATCGGAAATGCCAGTACAGGGCCGGTTGCTGCACCCCGAGCCGCCGGGCCAGCGCCCGCGTGGTCAAGCCGTCGATCCCTGCTTCGTCGAGCAGGTCGAGTGCTGCCGCGACGATTCGCTGCCGATCCACCTTCATGTCGCTTCTTTATCATTGATAAGTTAATTTATCACCGATAAATAGGTCGAGGATGACCTGGAATTACAAGATCATCATGGCAACCGTGGTGCTGGACGCCGCGGGCGTCGGCCTGGTTCTGCCGATCATTCCGCGGCTGTTGCGCGACGTCGGCCATGCCGCCGATATCGGCTGGCAGATGGGCCTGTTCCTCGGGCTGTTTGCCGCGATGCAGTTTGTCTGCGCCCCGGTGCTGGGGGCACTTTCCGACCGCTACGGTCGGCGCCCGGTGCTGCTCGCCTCGCTGGCCGGGGCGGCGGTCGACTACCTGTTCATGGCAGCTGCGCCGACGCTTGGCCTGCTGTTCGTCGGCCGCGCCGTCGCCGGCATTACCGGCGCCTCGGTCGCGGTGGCCAATGCCTATGTCGCCGACGTGACTCCGCCCGACCAGCGCGCCCGCCGCTTCGGCCAGCTCAGCGCCTGTTTCGGCGCCGGGTTCATCCTCGGCCCCGCGCTGGGCGGCTTGCTCGGCGACGTCTGGATCCGCGCGCCGTTCCTGGCCGCGGCGGGCCTCAATGCGCTGAACCTGGCCCTGGCGCTGTTCCTGCTGCCGGAATCGCGCCGGGGCGGGGCGGCGGCGTTCGACCGGGCGGCGCTGAACCCGCTCGCGCCGCTGCGCTGGGCTTTCGCCTTCCCGGCCCTGCTGCCGCTCATCACCGCGCATGTCGTGCTGACCCTGGTGGGCGAGATCGGCGCCACGGTCTGGGTGATGTATGGCGAGGACAAGTTCGCCTGGAACGGCCTGATGGTCGGGCTGTCGCTGGCCGGGTTCGGCTTCTTCCATGCCATCGCCCAGGCCTTCGTCGCCGGGCCGATCGCCGAGCGGTTCGGCGAACGCGGGGCGATCGTCATCGGCATCGCCGCCGATTCCGCCGCCTACGTGCTGATCGCGCTGGCCACACAGGGGTGGATGGCGTTCCTGCTGTTCCCGCTGTTCTGCCTCGGCGGCATCGGCGCCCCCGCCCTGCAGGCGCTGGCCTCGCGCCAGGCCGGCGAAGACCACCAGGGCCGGCTGCAGGGGGTGATGGCCAGCATGGCGAGCCTCGCCAGCATCATCGGGCCACCGGCGATCGGCATCGGCTATTTCGCCAGCCGCGACGTCTTCCCCGGCCTTGTCTGGATCGCCGGCGCGGCGCTCTACCTGACTTGCCTGCCGCTGATCAGGACGGAGGGGCCGCGCCGGTCTCGCTGATCCGGTCCATCGCTGCCGGGCGGCCGATCAGGTGCCGCAGAAGGTCGCCGTCACCCGCTCGAAATCCTGCGGCGGCTCGGCATAAGCCTCGCGGCCCGGCTGATCGTCGAACGGCCGCGCCAGAACCTCGTGCAGCGTTGCGAATGGACTAAAATCGCCAAGCTCGATTGCGGCGGCGATCGCTTCCTCGATCCGGTGGTTGCGCGGGATGAACGCCGGGTTGACCGACCGCAAGGCCGCCGCCCGGTCGCCGTCTTCGCGCGCCAGCCTTGCGCGCCAGCGCGGCAGCCAGGCATCGACCGCCTCCGGCTCGGCAAACAGCGCGCGCAGCCGCCATTCCCCCTCGGGCGTCACGGCATCGGCCAGCCGGCGGAAGGTCAGCGTGAAATCCGCGCCCTGCGCCGCCATCGCCTGCATCAGGTCGCGGGCGAGGGCGAGATCGTCGTCTTCCGCCGTTTCCAGGCCGAACTTGGCGCGCAGCCCGCGGTGATAGGCGGCCTCGAAACGCGGGGCAAAACCGTCGAGCGCCGCCTGAGCCTCGGCCAGTTGCGCATCCTCGGCGTCGGCCAGCAGCGGCAGCAGGCATTCGGCCAGCCTGGCCAGGTTCCACTGGGCGATACGCGGCTGGTTGCCGTAGGCATAACGCCCGCCATGGTCGATCGACGACAGCACCATGCCGGGGTCGTAGCCGTCCATGAAGGCGCAGGGGCCGTAATCGATGGTCTCGCCGGCGATCGACATGTTGTCGGTATTCATGACGCCGTGGACAAAGCCGACCAGCAGCCAGCGGGCGACCAGCTCGGCCTGGCCGGCCACGACGGAATCGAGCAAGGCCCGATACGGCGCGCCGACGAGATCGGGATAGTTGCGGGCGATGACGTGGTCGGCCAGAAGCCGGATACCCTCGACATCGCCGCGCGCGGCAAAGTACTGGAACGTGCCGACGCGCACGAAGCTCGTCGCGACCCGCGCGATGACCGCCCCGGGCAGCGGCCGGTCGCGGAACACCCTATCGCCGGTGGTGACCGCCGCCAGGGCCCGGGTCGTCGGAATGCCCAGCGCGGCCATGGCCTCGCTGACCAGATATTCGCGCAGCACCGGCCCCAGGGCGGCCCGTCCGTCGCCGCGCCGCGAAAACGGCGTCGGTCCGGAACCCTTGAGCTGGATGTCGTAGCGCCGGCCGTCGCTGCCCACGACCTCGCCCAGCAGCAGCGCCCGGCCATCGCCGAGTTGCGGCACGAAATTGCCGAACTGATGCCCCGCATAGGCCATCGCCAGCACCTCGGCGCCGGCCGGTACCGCATTGCCTGCCAGCACCGCGACCCCTTCCGGCGATTCGAGCGCGGCGGGGTCGAGGCCGAGCCTGACCGCCAGCGCGTGATTGACGCGGATCAGCCGCGGTTCGGCGACCGGGGTCGGCGCGAGACGGGCGAAGAACCGGTCGGGCAACCGGGCATAGCTGTTGTCGAACGGGAAATGCAGGGTCATGCCAACGATCCTAGACCGGTGCGCGCCGTCGTGCCACGGGCGTGGGGCTTCGTGTAGAGTGCGCCGCGCAATCAAGCGGGGGAACGCTTCAGATGATCGAACGCCAGATCGGAATCGCCACGGCTGCCGGGGCCATGAACACCTTCGTCTGCCACCCCGAACGCGGCGGGCCCCATCCGGTCGTCCTGTTCTACATGGACGCGCCGGGCATTCGCGAGGAATTGCGCGACATGGCCCGCCGCCTGGCCGCGGCCGGCTATTACGTGATGCTGCCAAATCTCTACTATCGTGGCGGCGTCGAGGATCTGGGGCCGCTGTCGCCCGATCCGGAAAGCCCGATGCGCAAGCGCATGACCGAATTGATGTACAGCCTGAACGTGCCGCTGGTGATGGCCGACAGCGATGCCCTGCTCGCCTTCGCCGAAACCGATCCGGCCGCCGACGCGGCCCGCGTCGGCGCCGTCGGCTATTGCATGAGCGGCCAGCATGCGCTGGGCGCTGCGGCCCGCTATCCCGGCAGGGTCAAGGCGGCCGCGTCGTTCTACGGCACCTGGCTCGTCACCGACAAGCCGGACAGCCCGCATCTGACGGTGAAGGACGCGGATGCCGAGATATACGTGGCGTTCGCCGAGACCGACCCCTACGTGCCGGTCGACTGGATCGAACCGCTCGACCAGGCCCTGGCCGCGGCGGGGCTGCGCCACGAGGTCGAACTCTACAAGGCTGCCGATCACGGCTTCGCCTTTCCGCAGCGCCGCACCTATGACCGCGACGCGGCGGAAAGGCACTGGGAACGGCTGTTCGCCCTGTTCGGGCGAAACCTAGGCTGACTGCGGCCGAACTCGTCGGCCCTATAGTCAAAGAAAAGCCGTAGAGCGCCGCAGGCGTCAGTCCTGCTTACGTTCCAAATTCGCTGCCCCGGCCCGCGTGCCGCCGAAGCGGTCCGGGCCGCCCTTTTCGGGCGCATCGGGCTTCTTGTGGTTGCCGGTGTTCTGCTGGCCGTCGGTGTGATCGACGCCATGACCGGTATGGCGCTGTTCCTGCTGGCGCTGGCGATCCGTCTCGCGATTCATGGTCACCTCCATTTCGATAATGGGATGCCAACGCGTTGCCATGCCGAAGGATCCGCCCGCTATACGCACGATCGTGCGGCAATTTGCCCGGCCGGCGGTATCCCAGGCATAGATTAGACTTCCGCCCAACAATCGGTAGAAGGACTTATCGACATGTTGTCGGGCGTGAAGCTGACCACCCGGATGTGGGTGATCATCGTGTTGTCGCTGATCGCGCTGGTCGCGGTTTCCATCGACGGCGCGCGTACACTGCGCGAGGCGTTGATGGCAGACCGCCAGGCCAAGACGCGCAACCTGGTGGAATCGGCGATGAGCCTGGTCGGCCACTACGCCGCCGAAGCCAAGGCCGGTCGGATCACCGAGGACCAGGCCAAGGCCATGGCCCTCGGCGCCCTGGCGGCGCTGCGCTATGACGGGCAGGAATACTTCTTCGTGTCGGATGCCTCGCCCAAGCTCTTGATGCATCCCTTCGCCCCCGACATGATCGGGCGCGATCAGTCGGCCTATGCCGACCCGACCGGCAAGAAACTGTTCATCGAGTTCGCGCGGGTGGCGACGACCAAGGGCGCAGGCTTCGTCGACTACATGTGGCCCAAACCCGGCGCCGCCGAACCGCAGCCCAAGATTTCCTATGTGGAAGCCTACAGACCCTGGGGCTGGATCATCGGCTCGGGCATCTATGTCGATGACGTCGAGAAGGCGTTCCGCGACCGCATCATGAAGACCGCCGCGATCGACGGCGGGATCGCCGCGGCACTGATCCTGCTGGCCTGGCTGATCGGCCGTTCGATCACCGGTCCGGTCAGGTCGATCCTGGTTTCGCTGCAGGCGATGACCGCGGACGACAACGCCACGCGAATCGACATGGTCGAAGCGCGCCACGAATTCGGCGAGATCGCCCGCGCCGTGCTGGCGCTGCGCGAGCACGGCATCGAGAGGGGACGGCTGCAGGGCGAGGAAATGGCCCGCAAGCTGGCCGAGGAACAGCGCCGGCTGGACAACGAGGCGATGGAGCGCCGCCTGGCCGACGAACACGCCCAGGCCGAGGCCGAACGGCGGCGCCAGGCTGCCGAAGCCGAGCGCGAACAGGCCATGGCCGCCGAGCGCGAGCGGCTGCGGGCGGAGCGCGAAGCCGCCGAGGCCCAGGAACGCGCGGCCAAGGATCGCCGCGCCCAGGCGATGGAACGGCTGATCGGCGATTTCCAGGGCGCGATGGCCGGGGTGCTCGACCTGCTCGGCCGCTCGGCCGACGAGATGGCTTCCTCGTCGAGCACGATCGACAGCTCGGCCACGGAAACCGAGGTGCAGGCCTCGGCCGTGACCGGCGCCTCCGATCAGGCATCCTCGAAGCTGCAGACGGTAGCGTCGGCCAGCGAGGAATTGTCGGCGGCGATCGCCGAGATCAGTGCCCAGGTCGCCGCCTCGGCGGGCATGGCGGCGGAAGCCGTGGCCCAGGGCGAGGGTGCGCAGGGCAAGATCCGCGATCTGGCCCAGACGGCCCAAGCCATCGGCAAGGTGGTCGAGCTGATCCAGGGGATCGCCGGACAGACGAACCTGCTGGCACTGAACGCGACCATCGAGGCCGCGCGTGCCGGCGACGCCGGCAAAGGTTTCGCCGTGGTGGCGACCGAGGTCAAGAACCTGGCCGGGCAGACCGCCCGGGCGACCGAGGAGATCGGCAGCCAGATCTCGGCCGTCCAGGGATCGGTCACCGAGGCCGTCCGTTTCATCGAGGGCATCAGCGCGATGATCGCGCGGCTGCATGAAGTCTCGCTCGCCATCGCCTCGGCGGTCGAGGAGCAGTCGGCTGCGACCGGCGAAATCGCCCGCAACGTCAACGAGGCATCGACCAGTGTCGCCGACGTGCTCGAAAGCGCCCGCCGGATGCGCGAGGCCGCGCTGGGCACGAAGGCAGCGGCCGGCATCGTCGGCACCGCCTCGGCCCATGTCTCCGATTCAGCCACGGCCATGCGCGACGAGGTCGTCCACTTTCTCGAGGCGATCAAGACCGCCGGCGATCGGCGTGCCATCGAGCGCGTCGCTGTCTCGATCGCCGCGGGCATCGACATCGGCGGCCGCGCGATGCAGGGCCGGCTGGTCGATCTGTCGGTCGGCGGCGCCCATTTCGCCCCGGGGATCGATGCGCGGCCGGGAGACCGCGCGGTGCTGACACTGGCCGGGATCGCGCCGATCACGGCGCGGGTGGTCGCCGCCACACCCGAAGGGGTGCATCTGCACTTCACGCTGCGCGGCGCCCAGGAGGATGAGGTCGCCGCGCTGCTCGACGCCGCCTGACAAGGCCGGCCGCCGCCCCGCGACCGGTCGGGGCGGCGGCGCACGCCGACAAGGCCCGCCGATCTGCGGCGGGGCCGGGAACAACGCCCGGGCCGACCGGTTCTCCGACATCCCCCGCCACAGGAGATGTCCGATGAACGATCATGAGAAGCCGCCCTTCCCTGCGCAGAAGCAGCCGATGCCGGGCCACACGGCCAAGATGACGCCGGTGCCCGATCACGGCGAGGCGACTTACAAGGGTTCGGGCCGCCTGTCCGGGCGCCGGGCCGTCATCACCGGCGGCGACAGCGGCATCGGCCGGGCCGTCGCGATTGCCTTCGCGCGCGAAGGCGCCGATCTGCTGATCTCCTATTACAACGAGGACGAGGACGCGCAGGAGACCCGGCGCCTCGTCGAGGAAGCCGGGCGCAAGGCGATCCTGATGCCGGGAGACATTGCCGATCCCGCGCATTGCCGGGCGATCGTCGATCGCGCGGTCAAGGAACTCGGCGGCCTGGATATCCTGGTCAACAATGCCGCCCATCAGGCAACGTTCGACGATATTGCCGAGATCAGCGACGATGAATGGGAAATGACCTTCAAGGTCAACATCCATGCGATGTTCTATCTGACCAAGGCGGCGGTGCCCCACATGAAACCGGGCAGCGCGATCATCAACACCGCCTCGATCAACGCAGACGTCCCGAATCCGACCTTGCTTGCCTATGCCACGACCAAGGGCGCCATCCAGAACTTCACCGGCGGCCTGGCGCAGCTGCTCGCCGGGAAAGGCATCCGCGCGAACACCGTGGCACCCGGACCGATCTGGACCCCGCTCATTCCGGCAACCATGCCGGAAGAGACGGTCGCGAAGTTCGGCCAGCAGGTACCGATGAAACGGCCCGGCCAGCCCGCGGAACTCGCCACCGCCTATGTCATGCTGGCCGATCCGCTGTCTTCCTACGTATCCGGCGCCACCATCGCCGTCACCGGCGGCAAGCCGATCCTGTAGGCCGCGGCCGGGCCGGCCCCGGCCCGGAACCTCGCACCCGCCCCGTCGTTTTGCCTGCGCAACAGCGAAGGAGAAATCCGATGCCACGCGGCGACAAGTCGAAATACACCGACAAGCAGGAACGCAAGGCCGACCACATCGCGGAAAGCTACGAAGCGCGAGGCGTATCCGAAGCAGAAGCCGAGCGCCGGGCCTGGGCCACGGTCAACAAGGACGACGGCGGCGGCAAGAAGGCCGGTGGATCGGGGCGGGGCGCCCACACCGGACATCCCGCAGCCCACAAGGGCGGCAAGGCGGGCGGGCGCGCGGCCGCCTCGCGGCCCGCCGCGGAAAGGTCGGCATCGGCGCGGAAGGCGGCACAGACCCGCAAGCGCAACGCCGAGCATCAGGCCCATCATTGACCAGGGCTGGAATACCCCGGACTGGAACCCGAGCGGCGTGACGCCGCTCGGGTTTGTCGGCCGCATCGAGCGAGGTCAGGCGGCGTCGGAACGATTGCGATGGCGGCCTTCGCGAATCTCCTCGACGATCTTCGTGACGAACGCGCCGAGATCCGCCGGCGACCGGCTGGTGACGATGCCGCGATCCGCCACGACTTCCTGATCGATCCAGGTGGCACCGGCATTTTCGACGTCGCGCCGGATCGAATGATAGGAAGTGGCCTTGCGGCCCCGCAGGGCATCCGCCTCGACCAGCAGCCAAGGACCGTGGCAGATCGCGGCGACGACCCGCCCGTCCGCGAGGAACCGGCGCACGAGCTTCAGGACGTCGTCCTCGACGCGCAGTAGGTCGGGATTGATCTGGCCGCCGGGAATCACCAGGGCGTCGTAGGCCGACGGGTCGGCGTCGCCGATCCGCAAGTCGACATCGACACTGCGACCCCAGTCCTTCTTGTCCCATCCCTTGATCGCCCGCCCGTCGAGCGAGGCCACCTCGACCTTGGCGCCGGCAGCACGCAGACGATCGCGCGGCACTTCGAGCTCGGACTGCTCGAAACCGTTGGTGGCAATGATCAGGATGCGGGCATCGGCAATGCTCGGCATGGCATTTTTTCCTTTCATCAGCGTTGACATGCCAGCCCAACGGCATGTCGGCGACGGGGTTCCACCGCGGCTGAAGCTGGAACGTCGCCTCCGTGGCCGGTGTTCTTCAGGCATGGGACTGAACCGCAACACGCTGATGTTCATGTTGCTGTGTGCGATCTGGGGTACGACCTGGATCGGCATCAAGGCAGGGATCGCGACGGTCCCGCCGCTGATGTTCGCCGGCACCCGGTTCACCACCGCCGGGGCGGTGCTGTGGCTGATCGCGCATCGCGGCGCGGGCGGTTGCCGCATCGCCGGCGCCGACCTGCCACGCACGGCAATTGCCAGCCTGCTGATGATCACGCTGTGCTATGGCGCGCTGTTCTGGGGCATGCAGCACGTGGATTCAGGGACTGCCGCGGTGCTGGAAATGTCGCTGACACCCATCGCGCTGATGGGCTTCGCCCTGTTACTGGGCGAGGAACGCTTCGATCGCCGGCGGGCCGGGGCGATCGCACTGGGCGTGCTGGGCCTTCTTGCGCTGTTCGGGCCAACCGCCTGGGCGGCCTGGACAACGGCCGGGGGCTGGCTGGCCGTGGCCGGCGCCGCGGCAGTATCGGGCGCGGCCCTGGCTTATGGCTGGGGTGCGGTGCTGGCGCGCCCGCTGCTGCGCCGCTACCCCTCCGGGGTCATTGCCGGCGCCACCACGCTGATCGGCGGTCTCGTTCTCATGGTCCTGTCGCTCGCCCTCGAACCCGGCGCGATCGAGGCCTTGTCCGGGCGTTGGGGCTGGGCCGCCTGGAACGGCTGGCTGTTCCTGGTCCTGTTCGGATCGCTGATCGGCTATTCGGTCTACATGCGCCTGCTGCGCGATATCGGGCCGACGCGATCGGGCGCCTATGCGTTCGTGTCGCCGGTCATCGCCGTCGCGCTGGGTATCGCCGTCTTCGGCGAAACCGCAGGCCCGATCGATATCGCCGCCATGATCGTCATGCTCGTGGCCGCTTGGCTCGCGATGGCTGGGCAGGAACAGGCCGGCCGCCCCTAATCGCCGTGCATTTCCAGCAGTTGCTCCGCCGGGTAGTTCTCGCCGATCGACATTGCGCAGATGCGCGACAGATGAGTGTACGGCAGTCCCGTTTCCGCAGCCCAGGCGTTGAACTGGGCCTGGATCGCGGCCATGTCTTTTTTGGACGAGGGCGCCTGCGCAATCTCGAGCCCGGCATCACGTAGACAGACGATCACGTCGCGCGACAGCACGAAGCCGTCGCGGCCGATGAAGCGCAGGAAGTACTGGCCGGTATTGCCGCCGAGGCGGGCACCGCGCCTGGCCAGCAGCGCCAGCAAGCCGACCTGGTCGTCGAGCGGCCAGCCGGCGAGGAACCTGCCGAACGAGCCGTGCTCGGCGGCGATATCGGCGACGAAGCGCGCATTCTCGCGCACGGCCATGACCTTCTGCGGGTTGCGCACGATGCGGGCATCGCCCGCCCGGTCCGACCAGAACTCGTCGGGTTCGAAGATCAGCCGTTCCGGCACGAAACCAAGGAATGCATCTTCGAAACCTGGCCACTTCTTGTCGATGACCGACCAGACGAAGCCCGAACAGAATATGCGCCTGGACATCTCGGCCAGACACCGGTCGTCGGTGAGCCTGGCGAGTTGCCGGGCCGCCGGCACCTTGGGCAGCAGCTTGCCCAGCGTCGCCTCGCCCCCCTTACGCTGAGCGGCACGGGCACGAATGGCCTTGAAGGACGTGGGCATGGGCGGGGCCTCGCTCAATTTCCGGGCGAGAATATACGAACGTGCAGCGCGATTGAAGATGACCGGGCCGCGCCGTCGCGGCCCCTGCGGATCCGGCGCATCGTTCTCCGATCGTTGGTTCCTCTTTGGTTACGCGCAGCCGTCGGATGACCGCAGCCCTGCGGGACGAGGCGTCCGGACGCCTCGTCCCGCAGCAGCAGATTAGGCCAGGCCTTCGTCCTGGAGCGCCAGACGAACCGACGGGCGTTCGCGAGCGCGCTCGACGTAGGCCGCAAGCGCCTCCGGTATCGTTATCCCCATTCTGCCCGACCACAACAGCATCACGAACAGGTAGGCGTCCGCCGTGGTGAAGTTGTCGCCGAAGAGAAAATCGTCTTCCAGGTTCCCGGCGAGATAGGCGAGGCGCCTGGCGACCGTCTCGCGCGCGGCGGCCCGCGCCTCCTCGGTCGAATCGGGACGGAACAGCGGCTTGAACTGCTTGTGGATCTCGGTGGAGATGAAGGCGAGCATTTCCAGCAGGCGATAGCGGCCGAGCGGCCCCTCCGGCGCCAGCGACGGCAGCTTGTCGGCGATCCAGGTCAGGATGGCGATGTTCTCGGTAAGGATTTCATCGTCGTCCAGCACCAGCGCGGGCACGTAGCCCTTGGGATTGATTTCGTAATAGTCGTCCCCGTCCGCCGTGGTGTGCGACCTGAGATCGACCTTGACGTGTTCGAACGCCAGTCCAGCTTCGTGCAGGGCAATGTGGTCGGCAAGGCTGCAGGCGCCGGGCGCGAGATAGAGTTTCATTCGGGCGTTCCTCCGTCGTGGCGATCATGATCGAGCGCCGAACCCTGCACGTTCCGTCGACGGAAGGGAAGCGGCCCGCCGCAAAAAATGCCGACTGCAACGGCGAGCCTCGTTGCTGACAGAAGTTGTCAAGATTCCAGTCGCTACCGAGGCCTCATTCGCCCGTGAAAGTCGGCGCGCGCTTCTCGAGAAAGGCATTCCGTCCTTCCTGAAAATCGCGGGTCAGCATCAGCAAGGCCTGCATGTCGGCCTCGGCGTCGAGCAGGTCGCCGAATGCCATCGGCAGCCGCGCCAGCATCTGCTTGGTCATGCCTTGCGCCAGCGGCGCCCCCTGGCCGATCGCGTCGGCGGTGGCAAGCGCACGGGCCAGCGCCGTGCCGGGATCGACCATCTCCTCGACCAATCCCCATTGCTGCGCCGTCGGCGCATCGATGGTCTTGCCGGTAAGGGCCAGCCACCGCGTGCGGCCGATGCCGATGCGCGCCGGCAAGGCATGCAGCGCGCCGAGGTCGGGGGCCAGGCCGAGCCTGGCGAAAGGCAGCGAGAAGCGGGCCTCCGACGAGGCCACGACCAGGTCGCAGAGCGCGGCGAGCGAGAGCCCGGCACCAACCGCCCACCCTTCCACGGCGGCGATCACGGGCTTTGCCCCGCCATGGATCAGCCGCACCAGCCGGTGAACGTTGCGCAGGCGCTGCCGGGCCTTGGCCGGCGTCAGCCCGGTCATGCCGGCGATATCGCCGCCGGCCGAGAAGCAGCCCTCCGCGCCGGTCAGCACCACGGCCCGCACGGCGGCATCGTCCATCGCGCGCGTCATCTCGTCGAGCATCGCCTGCCGCATCTCGAGCGACAGCGGATTGCGCCGCTTCGGCTCGTTCATCCAGATGATCGCAGTGGCGCCTTCGCGCTCCTGGTAACACAGGGGCTTGTCCGACATCGTTTTCTCCAATCCTAATGTCGCCGACATCGTAGCAGGAGAAGCCGTCATGGCGCGCAAGCAGAAGCAGATCCGTTCCGACATCGCCTGGAGCACGCCCGATCGCATCGCGGTCCGCGGCAAGAGCCTGCCCGACGAGATCCTCGGCCATCTCAACCTCGGCGACATGGCTTTCCTGCAGCTTACGGGCCGCATGCCCACGGCCGGACAGTCGATCCTGTTCAACGCGATCGTCGTGACCCTGGTGGAACACGGCATCACCCCGTCAGCCCTGGCCGCGCGGCTGACCTATGCCGGCGCACCCGAATCGCTGCAGGCGGCGGTCGCTGCCGGACTGTGCGGCCTGGGCAGCGTCTTCGTCGGCTCGATGGAGGGTGCCGCGCGCATGCTCGGCGACGCCCTGCCCTACGGCGCCCCCGACGTGGATCTCGATGCCCTCGCCGTCCGCATCGTTGCCGAGCACAAGGCCGCCGGAAAGATCGTGCCCGGGCTGGGCCATCCGCTGCACAAGCCGATCGATCCGCGCACACCGCGCCTGTTTGCGCTCGCCGCCGCCAACGGGCATGGCGGCCGCTACATTTCGTTGATGACCAAGGTGGCGGCCGAGGCCGAGCGCGTGTCGGGCAAAGTGCTGCCGATCAACGCCACGGGCGCGATCGGCGCGATCTGCTGCGAAATGGGGTTTCCCTGGAAGATCGTGCGCGGCTTCGGCGTGATGGCAAGGGCGATCGGGCTGGTCGGCCATATCCTCGAGGAATCGGAACAACCGATGGCGATCGAGATCTGGCAGCGTGTCGAGGAGGAGGCGAGCCGGCATCTCCGGCCCGAGCCATGACCGGCGGCCAGCTTCAGCGATAGCCGGCGGCCTGCAACTCGAACAATTCGGCATAGCGGCCGGCCTGTCGCATCAGTTCCTCATGCGTGCCCGATGCCTCGACCCGGCCGTCGGCCAGGACGAGGATGCGATCGGCCATGCGCACGCTGGAGAAGCGGTGCGAGATCAGGATGGCGGTGCGGGTCCGGCTCAGCTCCTTGAAGCGCTGGAACACCTCGAACTCGGCCCGTGCATCGAGCGCGGCGGTCGGCTCGTCGAGGATCAGCACGTCGGCCTGACGCATGTAGGCCCGCGCGATCGCGACCTTCTGCCATTCGCCGCCCGACAGTTCGACCCCGTTGCGAAAGCGCTTGCCGATCATCTGGTCGTAGCCGCCACGCAGGCGGGCCACGACGTCGTCGGCCTGCGCGCGCGCAGCGGCCTGGGCGATGCGGCCGGCATCGTCGCGTGCATCGATGCGTCCGACCGCGATGTTCTCGCCCGCCGTCAGGTTGTAGCGGACGAAGTCCTGGAAGATGACGCCGATCGAGGCGCGCAGGGAATCGAGATCGTAGTCGCGCAGGTCGCGACCGTCGAGCAGGATGCGCCCTTCGACCGGGTCGTAGAGACGGGTCAGCAGCTTGACCAGCGTCGTCTTGCCGGCACCGTTCTCGCCGACCAGGGCCAGGACCTCGCCGGCGTTCAGCGTGAAGCTCAGATGCCGCACGGCCCAGCGGTCGGCGCCCGGATAGATGAAGCCGACATCCTCGAACACGAAGCCTCGCGTGATCGGGCGCGGTACCGGCAACGCGCCCGGTCGCGACAGGATTCGCGGGCGAGCCTCGAAGAACGAGAAGAGGTCGTCGAGATAGAGCGCCTGTGCCGCCGTGGTCGAGAAACCGGTCAGCAGGCCGGCGAGCAATCCGCGCAGGCGCAGGAACGATCCGGCAAGGAACGTCAGGTCGCCGACCGTGAAATCGCCGCCCAGCGTGCGCCAGACGATATAGGCGTAGGCGAGATAATAGCCGAGCGTGCCGATCGCCGAGAACAGCCCGCCCCAGCCGGCCCGCCGCAGCCCCAGGCGGCGGTTGGCGGCGTTGAAGTCACCGGCCAGGCGCGCATAGCGGCCGATCAGGAAATCGTTGAGGCCGAAGATCTTGACCTCCTTGACGGTTTCCGCCGAAGCCGCGGTCTGGCGCAGATAGTCGAGTTCGCGCCGTTCCGGCGTGCGGCGGAAATCGAGGGAATAGGCCTGTGCGTTGAAATGGGCCTCGCCGACGAAGGCGGGCAGCAAGGCTGCGACCAGCAACACGATCAGCCAGGGGGCGTAGACGGCAAGGCCCACGACCAGGCTGGCCACCGTGACGATGTCCTGGGCCTGGCCGAACAATTGCCCCATCAGCCCGAGACGGCCGCTGGTCTGGCGCCGGGCCCGCTCGAGGCGGTCCTGGAATTCGGCATCCTCGAAATCCGCAAGATCAAGCCGCGCCGCATGCCGCATCAGCCGGATCGACGACGCCATGCTGAACTCGTCGCCCAGCACACCGTCGATCAGCACCGTCGCCCGCGAAAGCAGGTCGGCCAGCACGGCCAGCAGGAATTCGGCCGCGAGATAGGAGGCCAGCGGGCCGAGCCGGCCGCCGGCCAGCCAGTCCGCGGCAGACCCAGGCCGGTCCGGCGCCTGCAGCAGCAGCACGACGTCGTCGATGATCAGTTTGCCGACATAGAGCGCCGCGACCGGCAGCAAGGCGCGCATCAGGCGCAGAAGCAGCGCGGCGCAAGTGAGCCAGGGGCTGGTCTGCCAGACCATCACGACGAAGGGCGGCAGGTTGCGCAACGCGCCGACGCGTTCCCTCAACGATCTCGCGCCGGGGCCTTCCAACGGTGACATGCCGATTCCCTGGTTGTGCAACGTCCGCAGCATGGATTTAGGGCAGGCACGGATCAGGGAAAAGCAGCAGTTGGTGCGGCCAGGCAAATCGGCGATCGGGTCAGCCGCCTGGACACCCGATCCGGCGTCGTCCGTGCACCGTGGAGCTCAGTCCAGCCCTGATCGCTCGGCGGGCAGTTGTCGACTGCGTCAGGTTCCGGGAAAGAAGCGGTTGGCCGGACGCGGCAGGCCGAGATTGTCGCGCAGCGTGCGTCCTTCGTATTCCCGCCGGAAGAGACCGCGCCGCTGCAGTTCGGGCACCACGCGATCGACGAAATCGTCGAGCCCGCCGGGCACGTAGGGGAACATCACATTGAACCCGTCGCAGCCTTCCGACATCAGCCACTCCTCCATCTGATCGGCGATCGTTGCAGGCGTGCCGACCAGCGACAGCCCTGCGAAGCTGCCCGCGATCCGGGCCAGATCCCGGACCGTCAGGTTCTCGGCCCTGGCGCGCTCGACCAGATGCTTCTGGCCGGACTGGCTCGCATTGCTCGGCGGCAGCGGCGGCAACGGGCCGTCGAGATCGAATGCGGAGGCGTCGACGCCCAGGATGACCGACAGGGAGGCCAGTCCGCTGTCGGGATGGACGAGGCTGTCAAGCAGGGCGCGCTTGGCCTGCGCCTCCTCGACAGTGTCGCCGACCACCACCAGCACGCCGGGCAGGATCTTCAGGTGGTCGCGGTTACGGCCGATCTTGTCCATCCGGCCCTTGATGTCGGCATAGATCCTGCGCCCCACGGCGAGATTGGAGGCCGAGGCGAAGACGACCTCCGCGGTTTCGGCCGCGATCTGCAAGCCGGCTTCGGAAGCGCCGGCCTGGACCACGACGGGCCAGCCCTGGACCGGCCGCGCGACGTTCAGCGGCCCGCGCACCTTGTAGTATTTGCCCTCGTGGTTCAGCACATGCAGGCGCTCTGGATCGAAGAACAGGCCACTTTCGACGTCGCGGCGGAAGGCGTCGTCGGCCCAGCTGTCCCAAAGCCCGGTCACCACGTCGTAGAATTCCCGGGCGCGGCGGTAGCGTTCGTCATGCTCGACATGTTCATCGAGGCCGAAGTTCAGCGCCGCCTCGGGGTTTGAGGTGGTGACGAGGTTCCACCCGGCACGCCCGCCGCTCAGATGGTCCAGCGCGGCAAACCGGCGAGCGAGATGGTAGGGCTGTTCGAAGGTGGTCGAACCGGTACCGATCAGGCCGATATTCTCGGTCACCGCCGCCAGTGCCGGCAGCAGCGTCGCCGGATCGAACGACGTCACCGTCGCGCTACGCCTGAGCGCGGCCATCGGCATGTTCAGCACCGCCAGATGATCGGCCATGAAGAAGGCATCGAACTTGCCCCGTTCCAAGGTCTGGGCAAAACGCTTCAGATGGGTGAAGTTGAAATTTGCATCAGGAAACGCACCGGGATAGCGCCACCAGGCGGTATGGATGCCGACCGGACGCATGAAGGCCCCCAGCTTGAGCTGGCGTGATGCAGGCATCGTGATGCTCCATATAAATCTACTTTTCCAGTAGATAAAAATATCCAGATGAAATGCAAGCGCGCTCGCGCCCATCCGACGGATTGCCGGCTTTGACAATAACATATATTATGTTATTGTACGGTCGATGGCGGCAAGGCGGAGGGATGACGATGGCCAGGCAACCTCTCATCGTGGGTATCGGCGGCACGCCGCGTGCCGGCTCGTCGACCGAAATGGCGCTGCGCACCTGCATGGGCTTTGCCGAAAGCCTGGGGGCACGGACCGAAGCCTTCACCGGCGACGCACTGGTCCTGCCGCTCTATGGCGTCGGGGCCGAACGCTCGCCGGAGGCCGACCGCCTGGTCGGGGCGCTACGCGCCTGCGATGGCGTCATTCTCGCCTCACCCGCCTATCACGGCACGGTTTCCGGTCTGCTCAAGAATGCCCTGGACTACGTAGAGGACCTGGCGCGCGACGAGACGCCCTATCTCGACGGCCGGGCGATCGGCTGCATCGCCTGCGCCTATGGCTGGCAGGCCGCGGGCACGACGCTGGTCGCGCTGCGCTCGATCGCCCACGCGCTGCGCGGCTGGCCGACGCCGATGGGCGCCGGCATCAACGCGACCGAAACCAAGTTCGACGGCAGCGGCGGCGCCACCAGCCCGGCCGTGCTCAACCAGTTGCGGATCGTCGCCGAACAGGTGGTTTCGTTCGCCGGCTGGCGCCTAGCCGGCCGGACACTTCAATAACATAATTTATGTTACCAATCCTCGCCCCCAGGCGGCCGGGGGCCGGGCGACAACCAGGGCCGCCGTCCAGAGGAGAGGAAACCATGAACCGCCGCAAGCTTCTTGCTGCCACGGCCGCCGCCGGCGCCCTGAGCCCGCTGGCCATGCCGTTCATCCGGCCGGCCCGGGCCGCGACGCCGATCCGGGTCGCGGTGCTGGCCGACATGAACGGCCCCTACGCGACCCTGTCGGGCATCAGCGCAGTATCCGCCGCCCGGCTTGCGGTCGAGGATTTCAAGGCGATGAACCCGACCTTGCCGGCCGAGGTGGTCTATGCCGATTTCCAGCTGAAGCCCGATGTCGGCCTCGCCATCTCGCGCAAATGGTTCGATTCCGAAGGCGTCGACGCGGTCGCCGACATCCCGATGTCGGCGCTGGCCCTGGGGCTGTCGACGCTGGTCAAGGAGAAGAACAAGGTCGCCCTGTTCTCCGGCACCGCGACCGAGGACCTGACCTCGAAATATTGCGGTCCGAACCACGTCCACTGGACCTATGACAGCTACGCGATGGCGACCACGGTGGCCGAGGCGCTGCTGCGCCGCAAGCTCGACACCTGGTTCTTCATCGCGGCCGACTACGCGATGGGCGCGTCGGTCGTACGCGACGCCACTGCGATCATCACCGCCGCCGGCGGCAAGGTGCTGGGCTCGGTCCGCCACCCGTTCCCGTCGACCGGCGACTTCTCCAGCCTGCTGCTGCAGGCGCAGGCGTCCGGCGCCAAGGTGATCTGCTTTGCCAATGCCGGCGACGATCTCGCCACCTGCATCAAGCAGGCGGCCGAGTTCCGCATCACCTCGAACGGGTCGGTGCTGACCGCGATGCTGATGGATGTGCCGACGGTGCATGCGATCGGCCTGAAGGATTCGCAGGGCATGTTCTATTCGAACGCATTCTACTGGGCGCAGAACGATGCGGCGCGCAAATTCACCGAGCGGATGATGCCGCTGACCAACGGCATCCGCCCCTGCCAGAACGTCGCCGGCACCTATTCGGCAACGCTGCACTATCTGAAGGCCGCCGCGGCGGTCGGCCAGGAAACCGCCAAGGCCAACGGTGCCGCCGTGGTCGCCAAGATGAAGGAACTGAAGGTCGAGGACCCGCTGTTCGGTCCGGCGACGATCCGGGCCAACGGCCGCCTGATGAACCGGATGTACCTGTTCCAGGTCAAGCAGCCCGGCCAGTCGACCGGCGAGTGGGACTACGTGCAGGCGGTCGAGACGGTCGAGCCCGAGAAGGCGTTCCGTCCGATGAGCGCGGCGACCTGCGCGATGGTCGCGGCCCAGTAGCCAAGCGAGAAGGGAGGATCGCCATGCCCCGTGCCCTCAGACAAGCCCAGACTTCGGCCTTGCCCGCCGGGGAACTGGCGATCCTCACCGGCGGCGATCGCGGCATCTTCGCTGCGCGCGCCGCGACCCTGACCGAGACACAGGCCAACCGCATGGCCAGCCTCGGCCGCGGCCTGCTCTCGGTCACGTTGGACCTCGCCGCGGCCTTCCGCCTGGGTATCCAGCCGATGGCGGGCACGCAGCTGCCTGACGACGGGTCGCCGGTCTATCTCGCCTCGATCGAGGTCGCCGACTGCCCGGGCAGCGGCATTTCGGCCGCCGACCGGGCGCTGACGATCCGCACCGCGGCCGATCCGAACGCGCGGGCCGGCGCCGTGGTGATGCCCGGCCATATCATGCCGCTATTGATCCGCCGCCCCGCCGGCACCACGCTGCCCGAGATCGCCGCCGCCATGCTGCCGCACGAAGCGGTGGCCTGGTGCGACATCCTCGGCGAGGACGGCGACCTGGCGACGGCGGCGTACTGCCGCGAACTCGGCTTCCGCCACGATATCGCGGTCTACTGACCGGTCATCGCGTCGGCGAGGCGCCGCATCAGCCGGACCAGCGTCTCGACATCCTCGTCGTCCCAACCCGCGAAGACCTCGCTGAAGATGCGTTCGCGCGCCGCGTCGACCCGGTCGGTCATTGCCTTGCCCGCGGGCGTGACGACGGCTTCGCGCACCCGGCGATCGGCCGCCCCGTCGCGGCGAACGACCAGCCCGAGGCTTTCCAGTTTCGATACCTGCCGACTGACCGTCGTGTAGTCGCGCCCCACCCGGTCGGCCATCTCCACGATGCCGATCGGGCCGAAGCGCTCGATCCCGACCAGCAGCGGGAACAGCGCCCGATCGAGCGGAATGCCCGCCGCCGCGATCAGCATCGCATCGCGCTGGGGCCGGTTCATCGCCCCGACGATGTCGAGCAACGCGCCGTGCAATGCCCGGTGCCGCAGCGACATATGTGTATTTTGCACTTTCTTCTTTGACGCCATTCCGGACCTCCGATATATGTGCATCATACACATTATTGAGGGATGCGCCATGAAGGCCGCCGTCGTCCAGGGTCCCGGCCAGGTGCCGGTCTTCGCCGATTTCGCCGAGCCGGTACCGGCGGCGGGGGAAATTCTCATCGACGTCACGGCCGCGGCAATCAGCCAGGTGGTGAAGGCCCGCGCGTCCGGGGCACATTACAGCGCGACCAACGCCTTCCCCTTCGTTGCCGGGATCGACGGCGTCGGGCGAACCAGCGACGGCCGACGCGTCTATTTTGTCATGCCGAGGCCGCCCCATGGCGCGATGGCCGAGCGGGTGGCGGTACCGGCGGCACAGTGCGTCGACCTGCCCGACGACCTCGACGATCTTGCCGCCGCAGCGATCGCCAATCCCGGCATGTCGTCCTGGGCCGCCTATGTCGAACGGGCGCGGCTGAAGCCGGGCGAGACCGTCCTCGTCAACGGCGCCACGGGTACCTCAGGTCGGCTCGCCGTGCAGATCGCCCGACATCTCGGCGCGGGCAGGATCATCGCCACCGGTCGCAATGCGCAGGCACTGCGCGAGGTCGGCGCCGATGTCACCCTACCGCTCGACCAGCCCGAAGCCTTCCTGGCGCCGTTCGCGGAAGGCGTCGACGTCGTCATCGACTATCTGTGGGGCGACAGCGCCCGCGCGCTGCTGATCGCCGGGGCCAGGGCCGGGCGCGACGCCGTACCCATCCGCTTTGTCCAGGTCGGCTCGGTCAGCGCGGCCGACATCGCACTGCCGAGCGGCGTGCTGCGTTCGTCCGCCATCGAACTGATGGGCAGCGGCATCGGCAGCATCCGGTTCGACCGCCTCGTCGCGGCAGCCGGGGCGGTGCTGCAGGCCGCCGTTCCGGCCGGCCTGCACATTGCCTTCACGCCGGCACCGCTGGCGGAGGTCGAACAGGCCTGGCCGCGCGACGACAGCAGGCGGCGGACGGTGTTTCACCAATAAGGCTGGCGCAGCTCGCGTTTCAGAATCTTGCCCAGCGCGTTGCGCGGCAGCGCCTCGCGGAATTCGACGGCTGCGAGGCGCTGGGCCTTGCCCAGCCGCTCGTTGGCCCAGCCGCGCAAGTCCTCGGCCGTCGGCGACGCGCCATCGCGCAGGACGACGAGCGCCAGCGGCGTCTCGCCCCACTCGCGGCTGGGAATGCCGATGACGGCCACGTCGCGTACCGCCGGATGGGCGGCCAGCACAACTTCCAGGTCGGTGGCGTAGATGTTGAAGCCGCCGGAGATGATCATGTCCTTCTTGCGGTCGGACAGGTGCAGGAAGCCGTCGTCGTCGAACCAGCCGAGGTCGCCCGACCGGAAGAAGACATCGCCGTCGGGGTTGCGCCAGATGATCTCGGCCGTACGGTCGGGCTGGTTGTGGTAGCCCGACATCATCACCGGCCCGCGCCCGACGATTTCGCCGACCTGACCGCGCAGCAGTTCGACGCCGCGTTCGTCGATGATCCTGACGTCGCAGCCCCAGGCCGGCTTGCCGACGGTATCGAGCTTGTCGGGATTGGCACCGACATCCAGCGTGCAGATGCCGCCCCCTTCGGTCAGGCCATACATCTCGAGCAGCGGACCGGGCCAGCGTTCGACGATCTCGCGCTTGGCCGCCGCGCGGATCGGCGCCGAGGTGACCATCTTGAAACGGAAGGCCGAGAGATCGAAGCGGTCGAATTCGGGGTCTGCCAGGATACGCTGGTACTGCACCGGCACCAGGATCGAATGGGTGATGCGCTCGCCCTGCGCCAGCTCCAGATAGCGCCGCGCGTCGAACTTGGTCATCAGCACGACGGTACCGCCAAGGCCGAGCGTCGGCAGCCAGGCGGCAAGGGTGGTGTTGGAATAGAGCGGCGTCGCGACCAGCGTGCGGCAGTCCGGCCCGAATCCCAGGCCGACCAGGGCATCGAGCGTGACGGTGCGCGTGGCATGGTCGTGGACGATGCCCTTCGGTGTCCCGGTGGTGCCGGAGGAATAGATCAGGTTGAAGCCGAGCGCCGGTGTTAGCGTGACGTCGGGTGCCGTGTCGTCGGTTGCGAGCGCGGCATAGTCGAGCCAGCCCGGGGCGGCAAAGTCGAAGGCGATGCGGCAACGGACGGTCGCGGCACATGCCTCGGCCAACGTCCGCGTCTCCTGCCCCGCGAACACGGCCACCGCGCCGCTGTCCGCGACCATCGCGCCGAGCGCCTCGCTGCCCGCCATCGGCGACAGCGGCACGACGACGGCCCCGGCCCGCAGGATGCCGAGGAAGGCGACGAGATAGGCCGCCGAGGTCGGCGCGAGAACGGCCACCCGGTCGCCCGGCTGCACGCCCTGGCCGATCAGCGCATTGGCGCAGCGATTGACGAGGCGATCGAAGGCCGACCAGCGAATGCGCTCATTGTCGACGACCAGGGCCTCGTCGTCCGGCCGGTCGGCTGCATGCCGCCTGATGCGGGTGCTGATATCGACGAAGGTCATGACGCCATCCGCCCGACATGCTGCTCGGCCGTGCCGAGAAGCAGGTCGTTGACGCAAAGCCGCTTGAAGAAGTGACCGGCCTGGCATTCCTCGGTCATGCCGATCCCGCCATGCAGCTGTACCGCCTGCGCGCCGACGAAGAAGCCGGCTTGGCCGAAGCGGATCTTGACCGACGGGGCCAGCGCCACGTCGCCGGAAGCCAGTGCCTGCCGGAGGAAAGCGCCCGAGAGATCGACGGCGACATACATCTCGGCCAGGCGGTGGCGCAGGGCCTGGAAGGTGCTGAGGGGGGCACCGAACTGCTGGCGCAGACGCAGGTAGTCGCGGGTGATCCGCATCGCCTGATCCATCGCGCCGTAGGATTCGGCACAGAGCGCCAGGAGGCCATCGGCGACCGCCGCCTCGATCGCCGGCCCGGCATCGCCGACCCGGCCGATCACCGCGGCCGGCTGGACCCCGGCAAGCTCGATATCGGCGACCATGCGGGCATCGAGCGTCCGGTACGGCAGGACCGCGAGACCCGGGGTGCCGCGGTCGACCAGGAACAGGGTCGGCCCTTCGGCCGTGTAGGCCGAGACGAGGAACCGGTCGGCCATCGCACCGCCCATCACCACGACCTTGCGGCCGGTGAGGACGAGATCGCGGTCGGCACGCACGTCGCCATCGTGGGCGAAGGCGAAGATCGTCTCGCCGGAAGCCAGGACGGCAAGCAGTGCCTGCTGGCCGCCGGCCGCGGCCAGGGCACGGCCGGGCATCACCGCGCAGCCGACATAGGGTTCCAGGACCAGCGCGCGGCCCAGGCCCTCGGCGATCACGGCCGCATCGGCAATGCCGCCGCCGAACCCGCCGGTCTCCTCGGGCAGCCCGGCGCCGAGCCAGCCGAGTTCGGCGAATTGCCGCCACATCGCCCGGGTGCCCCCCGCGGGCATCCGGCGCCGCGCATCGAAGGCATAATCGCGCGCGACGAAGCGGGCGACCGAATCCTGCATCATCCGCTGCTCGTCGGTCGCCAGGCCCTTTGCCGGCATGTCGCCGTCGACGAAGACCTTGGCGATGATGTTCTTCTGCACCTCGCTCGATCCGCCGTAGATGGTGGCCGCGCGGCGAAACAGGAATTCCGCCGCGACATCGCGGCCATGCGCGGCCACCGGCGGCACGGGCGCGTCGTCGTGGCCTTGCGGCCAGTAGGCAAGCCCGTGCGGCCCCAGCGCCTCGACCTGCGCCTTCAGGGTGGTCTGCATCAGGTCGCAGCCATGCAGCTTGAGTGCCGACGGCAGCAGCATGTCGTCCTGGTCGGCCCCGATCGCCCGCAGCGCCCCGGCCTCGAGCGTCCGCAGGTCGACCTCGATCCTGGCGACCCGACGGCGCCAGGCATCGTCGGCTGACCCCAGGATCTCCTTGAGCGTCGCCAGATAACGCTTGTTGCGCGGCACCTCGGCCGTGGTCGCGCGCTCCAGCCCCAGCAGGAACTTGGCGTAGTCCCAGCCCCTGCCCTCCTCGCCGATCAGGTTCTCGGCGGCGACCCGGACAGCGTCGAAGAAGACTTCGCAGAGGCTTTCGCCTTCGTCGATCGAGCGGATCGGCCGGATGGTGATGCCGGGCGCGTCGGCCGGCACCAGCAGGAACGAAATGCCGCGCTGGGGCTTGGCCGACGGGTTGGTCCGCACCAGGCAGAAGATCCAGTCGGCCATCATCGACTGCGATGTCCAGATCTTCTGGCCGGTGACGATATAGTGATCGCCGTCGCGCACCGCGCGGGTCCGCAGCGACGCCAGGTCGGAACCGGCATTGGGCTCGGAGAAACCCTGCGACCAGAAGACCTTGCCTTCGATGATCCCGGGCAGGTGACGCGCCCGCTGGGCGGCGTTGCCGAAGGTGTAGATCACCGGTCCGACCAGCGACACGCCCTGGATGTTGTTGGCCGGCGCGCCGGCCAGCGCCTGCTCCTCCTCGAAGATGTAGCGCTGCAACGGCGTCCAGCCGGGCCCGCCATGCTCGGCCGGCCAGGACGGCACCGACCAGCCGCGGCGGGCCAGGATAGCCTGCCATCCCAGCGTGTCCTCGCGGGTCGGATGAACGGCGGTGCGATTGCGGGCGGCCATGTCCGCCGGCAGATGGTGCCTGAGGAAGTCGCGTACCTCGGCGCGGAAATCGTCGTCCGTCATCGCAGCCGCCGTCATCGGTTCAGACCTTCGCGCCCGCCGCCGCCAGCGCCCGCTTGCGCGCGCGGGCGAGGTCGTAGGTACGGTTCATCATGATGCGCTGCGCCGGCAGCCCGCCGCCGGCCTGCAATGCCACCACGAACTGCCAGCCGCCATAGGCATCGGCCGTCAGGTCGCGGATCAGGTTGTAGACGCGCATGCGCTGCTCGACGTCGACATCCTTCTTCGTGTGCAGGTACTTGCGGATGTACTTGCCCGATTCCGGATTGCGCAGGTCGCTCTCCAGCGGCAGCGTCAGGACGAGGCCGCCGCCGAGATCATGCAGGTAGCGCACCGTCTGGTGATAGTTGGCGGCGTAGTAGTACTTCGCGACGTTGATGGCGAGCATGTTGGGAAAGACCATGCCCGACGGCGTCTTCTCGTAGTGCCGGCAGGCATAATCGAGGCCCATGCGCAACGTCTCGGCATAGGTGATCAGTTCGGCGATCGAGGCCTGGACCATCGGGTCCTGGTCCTTGCCCTGCATCTCGGAAACGAGCTGCCCCAGGCCGACGAACAGTTCCGACATCCGCACCGCCTCGACCACGCCGCCGGTGCGCTCCCACAGGCCAAGCGATTGCGCCAGCTTGGAGGCCAGCTGCACCTCGCCGGCAAGGAAGACGCGGTCCCAGGGCACGAAGACGTCGTCGAACACGACGAAGCCTTCCGGCATCGAATGATGCGACGACGCCGGATAGTCGAAGGCGTTCAGCTCGGCCGGCGCGAAGCTGCGGTTGATGATGGTGACGCCCTTGGTGTTGACGGGGATCGAGAACGAGACGGCATAGTCGGTCTCGTCCTGGCGCATGCCCTTGGTCGGCATGACCACCAGTTCGTGGACCAGCGAGGCGGCGGTGATATGCAGCTTGGCGCCACGCACGACGATACCCTTGTCGTTGCGCTCGACGATGCGGACATAGAGGTCGGGGTCGTCCTGCTCGTGGGCGCGGCGCTTGCGGTCGCCCTTCGGATCGGTGATCACCTCGGCGGCACGCAGGTCGTTGTCGCGGCAATAGCGATACATCCGCTCGATGTTTTCCGCATATCGCGGATTGACCTGCGCCACCTGGTCCTTGACGCTCATCAGCGCCATGTAGACCCCCGCGACCAGCGTGCCGATCGAGGTATGGGCCATCATCTCGACCCGCGTCGCCAGATCCTTCTCGTCACGCGGAATCTGGTAGATGCGGTGGGCCGCGGCACCGTCCTCGGTCTCGTAGCGGCGCAACGCGCCGTATTCCGGCGACTCGTATTCGTAGTCCTTCGCCGTCAGGGCGATGGGCACCTGAAACCGCGGGTGGGTGGTGATGTCGTCGATGCGCTCGCCGTCCCAGTAGGTGACGCGGCCGTCGCGCAGGCTGGCGACGTATTCCTCAGGGGTCTTCAGGGCCATGGCTTCCTCCACCAGATCTTCGATTTACATAACATAATCTATGTTATCTTAAGGGGCAACGCATCGTCTCACACGATGCGGCTTTGCCGGCCCTCCCAGAACGGCTGGCGCAGGGCCGGCTTGTTGATCTTGTTGGCGCCGTTCAGCGGCAGTGGATCGGGCCGGACGTCGATCGACCGCGGGCATTTGTAGCCGGCGATGCGGGTGCGGCAATGCGCCATCAGCGCATCGGCATCGATGGCCGTGCCATTGGACGCGGCGACGATTGCATGCACCGCCTCGCCCCAACGCGGATCGGGAATGCCGATGACTGCGCACTGCGCGACGCCGGGATAGCTGTAGATCGCTTCCTCGACCTCGCGCGAATAGACGTTCTCGCCGCCGGTGATGATCATGTCCTTCAGCCGGTCGACCAGGAAGACGAAGCCGCGCTCGTCGATATAGCCGACGTCGCCGGTATGCAACCAGCCGCCGCGCAGGGTCCGGGCCGTCACCTCCGGCTGGTTCCAGTACCCTTTCATCACCACCGGCCCGCGCACCACGATCTCGCCGGACACGCCCGGCGGCACCGGCCTGTCGTCGGCATCGACGATCGCCATGTCGATGCCGGTCAGCGCCCGGCCGACCGAGGTGGCGCGGCGCGCATCGCCCAGATACTGCGCCGGCAGCGACGAGCAGCTCGCCGTCGTCTCGGTCATGCCGTAGCAATGGATGAAGCGGGCCGAGCCGACGACCGACAGCGCCTCGGCCAGCAGGCTGGCCGGCATCGGGGCGCCACCGAAGGTGACCGTCCGCAACGAGGTCAGGTCGTGGTGGCGGCAGGATGGATGGTCCAGCACCATCCGCAGCATCGTCGGCACCATCGTCATCGTCGTCACCCGGTGGCCCGACACCGCCTCGATCACCTGGCCGGGATCGAAGCGGGCAAGCAGCACGACCGTCGCCGCGGCGGTCAGCGCCGGGATGCACATGCCGGTGGCGCCGACATGGAACAGCGGGCCGGAGATCAGCACCACCGCATCCTCGTTCAGCTGGAACATCGGAATGCAGGTGAAGCCGGCCATCACGATGTTGGTGTGGCTGTGCATCACGCCCTTCGGCATGCCGGTCGAGCCGGAGGTGTAGAACAGCGCGGCGATGTCGTCGCCGGCGCGGCCGGCATCGGGCGCGGGATCCACGGTTGCAAGCAGCGCCTCGTAGCCGTCGTCGAGCAGGACGACCTCGCGCAGCGGCGCAGCCGCCTTCAGATCCGCGACCAGATGGACATGGGCGGCATCGACGATCAGGATCCCGGCCCCGGCATCGCGCAGGATGGCGGCCAGTTCGGGCACGGCCAGGCGAAAGTTCAGCGGCGTGAAGATGCCGCCGCCCCAGGGGACGGCGAAGAAAGCTTCGAGATAGTGGTGGCTGTTCAGGGCCAGCATGGCGACCCGATCGCCTTCGCCCATGCCGATGGCACGCAGAAGCCCGGCCATCCGGGCGATCCGGTCGGCGAAGTCGCGCCATCCGACGCGGCGCTCGCCATCGATGATCGCCGGCTCGTCACCGCGCAGCAGGGCCGAGCGGCCGATGACCTGGGACAGGCTGAAATCCGTCATCCGTTCCTCCCTTCAGGCGAGATAGGCATGCTGGAGCAGTTCGCTGCCGATCATCTCGCGGGCGGGGCCCGAGCCCATGATCCGACCGTTCTGCATCACATAGGCGGTATCGGCGATTTCCATCGCCCGCTCGACCAACTGTTCGACCAGGATGATCGCGCATCCCTCGGATCGCAGCCGCAGCACCAGGTCGAGCACCTGGTCGACGATGACCGGCGCCAGGCCGAGCGAGGGTTCGTCGAGCATCAGCAGCCGCGGCCGCCGCAGCCAGGCCTGCGCCACGGTCAGGATCTGCTGCTGGCCGCCCGACAGCGCCCCGGCCGGTTCGCCGCGCTTCTCGTGCAGAATGGGAAAGCGCGCGAAGGCATCGTCGATCCGCCGCCGTTCCTCCTCGCGCGACAGCCCGGCACCGTAGAAGGCGAGGTCGAGATTGCTCTGCACCGATTGCTGGCGAAACAGCCGCCGCCCCTCGGCGATGTGCAGCAGGCCGAAGGCCAGCATCGTCCGGGGGCTGGCGCGGGTGACGTCGCGCCCTTCCCAGCGGATCGTGCCCGCCATCACCGGCAGCAGGCCGGAAATCGTCCGCAGCAGCGTGCTCTTGCCCGCGCCGTTGCCGCCGACGATGGCGACAAGCTCGCCGGGCGCCACGGTCAGTGCCACGCGGTCGAGGATCGCGACCTTGCCATAGCCCGAGACCAGCCCGTCGACCTCAAGCAGCATGGCTGGCCTCCGTTCCGCTCAGCGCCCGGGCGCCCATGTAAGCCGCGATGACGCCGGGATCGCGGAACACCGCCTCGGGCGTGCCGGCGGCGAGCAGGTGGCCGCGATCAAGCACCGTGACCGACTGGGCCAGGCTGGCCACGAGATCGAGGTGATGTTCGACGATGACGACCGTGGTGCCGAGAGCGGCGATCGCCTTGATCAGTGCGCAGAGCCCGTCCAGTTCGGCCAGCGACAGCCCCGCCGCGGGTTCGTCGAGCAACAGCAGGCTGGGCCGTCCGACCAGCGCGCGCGCGATTTCGATCAGCCGCTGCTGGCCATGCGGGATGTCGCCCGCCGGGTCGTCGGCCCGCACGTCGAGCCCGACGAAGCGCAGATAGGACATCGCCTCGGCCCGCCGCTCGGCCGCCTCGCGCCGGGCACGCGGCAGGTTCAGCGCGACTTCCGCCAGACTGGCGGTTTCGGCGGTGAAGGCGCCGAGCATCACGTTCTCGATCACCGAAAGCCCGGGGATCAGCTTGGGCGTCTGGAAGGTGCGGCGGACACCGCCGCGGGCGATCGCGGTGGCGCCGCGGCCGACGACGTCGGTCCCGGCGACCAGGATGCGACCGCCGTCGACCGGATAGAAGCCGGTGATCAGGTTCAGCAGCGTGGTCTTGCCCGACCCGTTCGGCCCGACCACGGCATGCACGGTACCGGCCGGTACCTGCAGGCTGAGATCGGCGACTGCGGTGACGCCGCCGAAGGTCTTGGTGACCGCGGCCACCGCAAGCTCGGCGCCGGCCAACTGCGGCAACGCCGAGACCGGCGCCGACGCCGCGGCCTTGCGAGGGCGAAACCGGCCGAACCAGCCTTCCAGCGCCCCGGCGATACCGTCGGGAGCATAGATGGTCAGCAGCAGCAGGCCGGCACCATAGATCAGCATCCGCCATTTCTGCAGGTCGGTCAGCAGTTCGGGCAGCAGGAAGAAGGCCAGCGCCCCGATCAGCGGGCCGTGCCTGCGGCCGAGCCCGCCGAGCACGACGACCAGCAGGAAGAAGATCGACAGGTCGGTGGTGAAATCCTCCGGCGTGATCACCGTCTTCTGGACCGCAAACATCGCCCCGCCCGCCCCGGCCAGCGCCGCCGAGTAGACGAAGGCCATGATCTTCAGCCGACCGAGCGAGATGCCCGCGCCGATCCCGGCCAGCGGATTGTCGCGCAGCGCCATTAGCGCCCGGCCGTAGCGCGAACCGATCAGGTTCGAGGTGACGAGATAGGCGAGAAAGGCCAGCGCCAGGACCAGCCAGTAGAAGGCGCGGCCGGAAAACTCGTACCCCCCGACACGCGGCATCGGCACGCCGATCACGCCGCTGAAGCCGTGGGTGATCGGCTCCAGCTCGACCAGCAGGCCGGAAATCACCCGCGCGAAACCCAGCGTGATCAGCGCGAAGTACCAGGTCGACAGCCGGAAGGTCGGCAAGGCCATCAAGGCGCCGGCGGCGCCGGTACCGAGCATGGCCAGCGGCAGGGCCAGCCAGAACGACAGCTTGTAGTCGACCATGCCGATCGCGGCGACATAGGCGCCGACCGCGACCAGCGCGCCGTGACCGATCGAGGTCTGCCCGCCATAGCCGGTCAGCAGGTTGAGACCGACCACCACCATATAGAACACCCACAGCTGGGTCGCGACCAGCAGCGCGTATTCGCCGGACAGACCGAACGGCAGCAGCGCGGCGACCGCGGTGACGGCGATCATCCAGCGCATGTCACACCGTCCTCAGATTGGTACGCCCCATCAGCCCCTGCGGCCGGACGAGCAGCAGCAGCAGGACGGCAACGAAGCTCACCGCATCCTGGTAGCCGGGCGCCAGTGCCCGCGCGGTGATCGCATCGAGCAGGGCGATGAAGAATCCAGCCAGGATCACGCCGCGATTGCTGCCGATCCCGCCCGCCGCCGCAGCCTCGAACCCCTTGATCAGCAGCGAACCGCCCAGGCCGACCGACGCGTAGAACACCGGCCCGGCGAGGATGCCGGCAAGCGCCGCGACGACACCGGACAGCACGAACGACATCCGCGCCAGCCGGGTCGGATCGATGCCCCAGAGCAGGCTGGCGTCGCGATCCTCGGCAATGGCGAGGATCGCGCGGCCGGTCCGCGAGCGGTAGAAGATTTCCAGGGCCGCGACGATCGCGACGACGCCTGCGACCAGCGCGACCTGGTAGGAGGATACGCCCAGCGCGCCGAGCTCGGTCGACAGCGGTGGCGGCGGCGGCAGTCGCTGCGGGTCCGGCCCGACGATCTTGCCGACCGCATCCTCGATCAGGATGCCGACGGCGAGCGTAGAGACCAGCCAGCCATGCCCGCCACCGCCCGGCCGCGACAGGATCGGCGCGACCGCGACCAGATGCGTCAGCCAGGCGATCCCGGAGATGACGACGACCGTGATCCCGGCGGCGAGATACCAGGGCAGCTTGAGCTGCCCCAGGATCGTCGCGCAGAGGATCGCGCCGAGCATCACCAGGTTGCCCTGGGCCAGATTGAACGTATTGGTCGGGCGGTAGATCACGTTCACGCTGACCCCGACCAGGGCATAGATGCTGCCCGCGGTCAGGGCCTGAACCAGCACATCGAGGTACAACGGCTACCTCCCCGGTAAGGAGTGTCAGGCTCCCGGCGCACGCTCGCGCAGGGCACCGAACGAACGCGGATCCTTGGCCGACGCGACGCTGGCCAGGGTCACGTCCTCCATGCCGATGCCGGCATGGCTGGTCTCGCTGAAATTGATCGTGCCCAGGACGGCCTTGTAGCCGCGCACCCCGTCCAGTGCCTTCTTGACCGCGGCCACCTCGGTCGACTTGGCCTGCTCGACCGCGGCCTTGAGCAGATAGAGGAAGTCGTAATGCGGGCAACCGGCGATGAAGGCATTGATGCCCTTGGCCTGGTCGACCGCCGCAAGCTTCCTGGCCAGTTCCTGGTTGCGCTGCGGCACCTGTTCCTTGTCGGTATAGGTCCAGTTCCGATAGTAGACGCCATAGACGTTCTTCAGCGCGTCGAGCGGCACCAGGTCGAACAGCGAGTCGTTGAACAGGTTGACGTGGCCGATGACCGGCGGCAGCCATTTCTGCTGGGCCATCGCGTTGAAGGCCATGCCGATATGCACGGTGTTGGCCATCCAGACGATCACGCCTTCGCAGCCCGCCGCCTGCAGGTTCTTCACATAGGGGGCGAGGTCGGTCGCGGTCGCCGGATAGACCTGGACCGAGGCCGGATCCTGGCCGGTGAGTTCCTTGAACTTGCGCCGGGTCGCATTGCCGGCCTGTTCGCCGAACGCCGTCGATTCCTGCAGCAGGCCGATCTTGCGGATCTTGAGCTGGCTGGCCATGTAGGCGGCGGCCGCCTCGCCCTCCTGCTCGGTCGACCAGACGCACATGTAGTTGTAGGGATACTTGACCGCGTCGCCCTGGTCGGCGGCATTGGCGATGCCGCACTGGATCATCTGCGCCGGGGTCGTGAAGGCCAGCGAGGACAGCACCTGCGGCGAGCCGGTCGGGCCGACGACGTAGGAGACGCCGGCATCCTTCAGCCGCTTGATCACCGCCGGCTGCTTGGCCGGCGAGGCCTCGTCATCCTCTTCCTGGATCACGACTTTGCGCCCGAGAATGCCGCCGGCGGCGTTGATCTCGTCGATCGCGATCAGCCCGCCGGCATAAAGCGGCGCGAACGACGAGGCGAGACGGCCGGTGGTCGGCCGGATCCAGCCGACGCGGAACACCTCGTCGGCCAGGCCGCGGCGGGCGATGAAGGGCATCGGCAGCAGGAGCGATCCCGCAGCCGCGTGGCGCAGCAGCCGTCGGCGGCTGATGCCGCTGTGGTCGTCGTTCATGGTTTCCTCTCCCAAGCTGATTCTTCGGCACCGTGTTTTCCGGCGTCTCGTCCGGCCCGCATTAGGCTGACCGGCAAATCATCATTTCAATAACATATATTATGTTATGATCGAGCTGTCCATCGCTTCTGCGTGACGGTGGTGATATAGATCGTTCCACCCTGCAAAACGGGAGCGTCGGATACGGGGATGTCGTTGCGAAGCACAGTCAGGCGCCAGTCGGCCCGCGCCGCCAGCACGTCGAAGAAAACGGCCAAGACCGCCGAGCGGGTGCCGGCCGATCGCCGGCTGAGCGGCGTCGACTGGATCGAGGCCGGCCAGGACATCCTGCGCGAACAGGGTATCGCCGGGGTCAAGCTTTCGGCACTGACGGCGCGACTGGGCGTCTCGACCGGCAGCTTCTATCACCATTTCAGCGATTTCGAGGATTACCTCGGCGCCGTTGCCCGGCATTTCTCGGCCGACCGGGTGCGGCGGGTCCTGGAGCAGACGATGGTCGGCAACCCCGACCCGATCACCCGCATCCAGCGCCTGGCCAAGCTGTCGCTGCAGGAACGTACCTTCGAGCTCGACCACGCCATGCGCATCTGGGCGACGATGGACCCCCGCGCCGCGGCCACGGTCAGCGAATCGGAGAGCCTGGTGCTGCCGTTCCTGGCGCAGGCCTTCCGCGACCTGGGTTTCGAGGCCGGCGAGGCCGAGGTGCGTGCCCGCATCCTGCTGTCGGTCAATGTCGCGCCGCTGCTGGTCTTCGACAAGGAATCGCGGCGCGAGTTCTTCAAGCGGGCGCTGGAAACCCTGACCCGCCGCCCCTGACATCGGCGACGCCTAGCCGGTCCGTGCGATCTGATTGAACGGCACGTCCTTGTCGACGCGGATGTCGGCGGGCAGGCCCAGCACGCGTTCGGCGATGATGTTGCGCAGGATCTCGTCGGTACCGCCCTCGACCCGGGTGGCGGGCGAGCGCAGCATCATCGCCTGGAACTGGCCACCCGCGATCATGCCGGCGGGCCCCATCAGTTCGAGCGCGTAGCCGGCGATCTCCTGCATCATGGTGCCGGCGACCAGCTTGCCGATCGAATTCTCCGGTCCCGGCATGTTGCCGCGCGACATCGCCGAGATCGAGCGCTGCGCGGTGAAGCGCAGCCCCGAGCTGCGCGCAGCCCAGCGGGCCAGGCGCTTGCGCACCGCGCTGTCGTCGACCGGGGCGCGGCCGTCGGGCCCGGGCGTGCAGCAGAAGGCGAGCATTTCGGGGAAGCCCGTCGGCATCACCGCGCCGATCGACAGCCGCTCGTTCATCAGCGTCGTCAGCGCCACCGACCAGCCCTCGCCCGGCCGGCCGAGCCGCTGGGCGTCCGGGATGCGGACGTCGGTGAAGTAGACCTCGTTGAATTCGGCCTGGCCGTCGCCCTGGCGGATCGGCCTGATCTCGACCCCCGGGCTGCGCATGTCCAGGAAGAACATGGTCAGTCCCTTGTGCTTGGGCACTGTGGGATCGGTACGGGTCAGCAGGATGCCATAGTCGGAAAGATGGGCGTGGCTGGTCCAGATTTTCTGGCCGTTGACGACCCAGTCGTCGCCGTCGGGCTCGGCCCGCGTGCGCAGGCCCGCGAGGTCGGAGCCGCAGGCCGGCTCGGAAAACAGCTGGCACCAGATTTCCTCGCCGGCGGCCAGCGGCGGCAGGTAGCGCCGCTTCTGCGCTTCGTCGGCATAGGCCATCACCGTCGGGCCGCACATGCCGTGGCCGACGATGAACAGCGAGGAGAGCTTGGAATAGATCCCCTCCTCCTGCTGCCAGATCACCCGCTCGATCGGGCTGGCACCGCGGCCGCCATAGTCCTTCGGCCAGTGCAGGCAGGCCCAGCCGGCCTCGGCCTTGCGCTTCTGCCAGGCCTTCGAGGCCGCGACGATGTCGCGGTTGCGTAGCGCGATCCGGCCGAACGGCGAGGACCTGAGGTCGGCTTCGTATTCGGTCGGTACGTTGGCCCGCAGCCAGGCGCGCGCCTCGGCGCGGAAGGCGGCTTCCTCGGCGGTATCGTCGAAGTCCATCTCGAGCCTCCCTCAGGCCGCGCGCAACTGCGCGACGAGCCGGTCTTCCCATAGCGCCGGCCCGCCCAGCGCGGTCGCCAGCAGCGCGGCGCGGCGATAGAACAGGTGGCAGTCGAACTCCCAGGTAAAGCCCATGCCGCCGTGGACCTGGATGTTGTTGCGGGCGCAATGGCCAAAGGCCTCGGTCGCGCTGACCCTGGCCGAGGCGGCGGCCTGGCCAAGCTCGGCGGCGTCGGTCGCCAGCGCCCAGGCCGCCCAGTAGGCGTTCGAGCGGGCGAGCGTGGCCGAGACATACATGTCGGCCAGCATGTGCTTGACCGCCTGGAACGACCCGATCGGGCGGCCGAAGGCGACACGCTCCAGCGCGTAGTCGCGGGCCATCTCCAGCGCCCGGTCGGCACCGCCGACCTGCTCGAAGGCCAGCGGCACCGCGGCACGGTCCAGCATACGTTCGACGGTATCCCAGCCGGCCTCGCCCAGAGGTTCGGCCGGTGCGCCCTCGAAGCGGATCTCGACCAGCGAACGGGTCGGGTCCATGCTGTCGAGGCCGCTGCGCGCGACCCCGGCCCCCCGCAGGTCGACAAGATAGAGACCGATGCCGTCGGCCCCCCGCGCCGCGACGATGCCGAGATCGGCCACACCGCCATCCAGTACCGGCGACTTGATGCCGGTCAGCCGTCCACCCGACACGGTCGCAGCGATTCGGTCGGGCGCGGCATCGCCGACGCCTTCGACCGCGGCGAACACCGCGATCGCCGTGCCATCCGCCAGCCGGGGCAGCCAGGCGCGCTTCTGCGCCTCGCTGCCGGCCTGCAGGATGAATTCGGCGGCAAGGCAGGCCGAAGACGAGAACGGCACCGGCGCCAGGGCGCGGCCGACCTCCTCGGCCACGACGCACAGTTCGAGATATCCCGCCCCCGCACCGCCGTATTCCTCCGGGATGGCGATGCCGAGCAGGCCGAGTTCGGCCATGCCGCGCCACAGGGCGGGGTCATGGCCGCCGGCGGCGATGGCGGAACGGGGACTAGCGTGCTGGGCGAGAAAGCGGCGGACCTGGTCGCGCAATTCGCGCTGTTCGTCGGAAAAATCGAAGTTCATCGCGATCCTCCCTTTTTTCCAAGTCTGCGCTTCGCAACCCTCGGCCGCAAGATTAATTAATCATTTGACTAAAAATCATCACCCGGCGCGGATGCCGTTCAGTCCGGCAGACAGGGCCCCGGCCAGCAGGCCGGAATCCATGCCGTAGGAAATCAGGGTGAAACCGCGGCCGCGCCAGTCGCGGGCCAGGTCGACCGTGGGCGCCATGCAGGCGGCAAACTTGCCGTGCCGCCGGCAGGCGGCGAGGATCGCGTCGATCGCGCCCTGGATCTCGGGATGGTCGAACTGGCCGGGCAGGCCCAGCGACAGCGACAGGTCGTACTGGCCGAGATGAACGCCGTCGACGCCCGGCGTCGCGACGATCTCGTCGACCGCCGCCACCCCGGCCCGTGATTCGATCATCGGCATGACGATCGTGCGCGCCTCGGCCCTGCGCATCTTGTCGTCGAGCGAACCACCGGTGAAATCGTCATGGGCGCCGCCGAAGAAGGCGCCGCGGATGCCGGCGGTGGGATAGCGCGTCCAGGAAACGATCTCCGCCGCCTCGGCGCCGCTTTCGACCTTCTGCAGCATCAGGCCCATGGCGCCACAGTCGAGCAACTGCGCGACGGTCTCGTAGGTCTTCTCGGGCGGCCGCACCAGCGGGATGATGCCGGCGCCGCGGCAGAGGCCGAACTGGACCTTCATGTCGGGAATCGAGAACCCCGAATGCTCCATGTCGTAGAGCACGAATTCCGCCCCCGACGCGGCGAGCAGCGCCGGCAGGCCGGGCGTGGCGAACTCGAACACCATGGTGCCCAGCACCACCTCGCCGGCGGCAAGCCGGGTCTTGACCGGATTGTCACGCATTGGCACCACTCCGGGCAAAGCGGGTCAGGCAGTCGGGCCCCAGCGGTTCGATCGCGCCGAAATCGCGGGCGGCGAGATATTCGGGCCGGGCAAAGGTCTCGCCGCGATTGTCGGTCGCGCAGACGTTGAGATAGAGGATGATCCGACGGAACGGCGTGATGTTCACGGTCGAGCCGTGCACGACGTTCATGTGCAGGAACAGCACCGACCCGCGCGGCCCGGTCACCGATTCCAGCCCGTGCTGCCTGACCAGGCCGCCGAGCGTTTCCTCGCTGATGTCGTAGCGATACTTCGCCGCGCGGCCGGCATCCTCGGCTTCCGGGTTGATGCGCGCCTCGCTGACGATGCCGGAATGATGCGTGCCCGGTACCACCAGCAGCGGCGCGTTCAGATCGGAGATGTCGTCGAGGAAGATCGAGATCATGATGCCGTCCGGCCGTGGCACCCCGTCGACCCGATGGTAGGTGCCGAAATCCTGATGCCAATCGACGACGGCGCCGCGATACTGCTTCACGTTGACCCGCGACTGGTGGACGTAGATCGGCTTGCCGATCAGCGCCTGCGCGATCGCGACGATCCGCGGGTGCCGCGCCAGCGCGGCGAGCCGGTCGTCCAGGCGGTGCATACCATAGACGACATGCGGCCGCCCATCGGCCTCGCGCATCACCTCGGGCCCGTCATGCCGGCCGAGATCGGCGACCGCATCGTTCAAGACGCTGAGCTCGGCAGCGTCGAAAAGGCCTGGGATCAGCACGAAACCGCGATCGCGGTAGGCTGAAACCTGGGTTTCGGTCAGCATCGGCATTTCCTCCCATGGAAATCTCGGCGGCCAGTCTAGGCCGCTCCATTTACCAAACAAGTATTTGTTTTTTGTTGACCATCGAGCGGGACGGTACGACCCTGGCCGGAAGAGACGGGGAAAGGAAGCGCAGATGGCCCAGACGGCAACGGCAACCCGGCGCGCGGGGATCAGTGCCGAGGAATGGCAGGTACGGGTGCAACTCGCCGCCTGCTATCGCATCTTCGCCATGCTGGGGCTGGACGACCTGATCTACACCCATATCTCCGCCCGCGTCCCGGGGCCCGAGGATCATTTCCTGCTCAATCCCTTCGGGCTGCTCTACGAGGAGGTGACGGCGTCGAACCTCGTCAAGGTCGATCTGGCCGGCCATATCGTCGACGAGGGCGCAGGCCCGATCAACCCGGCGGGTTTTGTCATCCATTCGGCGGTTCACGCCGGGCGGCCGGACGTACACTGCGTGATCCACCTGCATACCATTGCCGGTTCGGCGGTATCGGCACAGAAGCACGGCCTGCTGCCGCTGACGCAGACGGCGATGCTGTACTGGGGCAGGATTGCCTATCATGCCTATGAGGGCCTGGCGCTGCGCGAGGGCGAGAAGGCCCGGCTGGTCGCCGATCTCGGCGACAGGAACCTGATGATCCTGCGCAATCACGGCACGCTGACCGTCGGCCGCACCATCCCGGAAGCCTTCATCTACATGTTCTACCTGGACCGCGCCTGCCGCATGCAGGTCGCCGCCCTGGCCGGCAACCAGCCCCTGGAAATGCCCTCGCCCGAGGTGCAGGACCTGGCGGCCGCCCAGGCCAAGGCCGGGTTCGGCTGGGCCCCCGGCGAACGCGAATTCGCGGCACTCACCCGCAAGCTCGACCGGCTCGATCCCGGCTATCGCGACTGATGCCCGTCGCGGTGCACCCCCAGCACCGCATGCGCCATGCGGTGAAACGGGACATCCACCCCGGCACGGGCCGCCAGGCGCACCACCGACCCGACCAGTGAGTCGAGTTCCAGCGGCCGGCCGCGCTCGAGGTCTTCCAGCATCGACGACCGGGTCGCGGGATCGGCCCGGTTCAGGGCGAACGCCATGTTGCGGGCCACGGCATCGTCGGGCAGGCGAGCGCCCAGGGCGCGGCCGACCGCGGCGACCTCGACCATGCCGGCCTCGTACTGCGCGCGCGCAGCGGCATCCGCCAGGAAGACGCCGAGCGGCGCGCGCGTCAGGCAGGTCATCGCGCTGAACGGGGCCAGCATGATGAATTTCAGCCACAGATCGCGCTCGATATCCTCCGACAGCACGGCATCGAGACCGCCGGCCCGGCATGCCGCCTCGAACGCCAGCGCGCGCGCGCTGCGCTGGCCGCCGACCTCGCCGAAGACATAGCGATTGACCCGGCCGGTATGACCGATCACGCCGGGCGCCGATACCACCAGCGGCATGTAGCAGATACCGCCCATCACCCGCGCGGCGCCGACGGCATCGCCGAGGATGCCGACGCTTTCGACGCCGTTGAGAAATGAAATGACCGCCGTGCCGGGCTTCAGCAGCAGCGCCAGCCGCCCGGCCGCTTCGGCGAGATCACGGCCCTTGACCGTCACCGCGATCACGTCGGCCGGCGCCAGATCGGCGGGATCGTCGCTCGCCTCGACCGGCGCGATACGCGCGTCCCCCAAAGGGCTTTCGATGCGCAAGCCGTGGCTGCGCATCGCGGCGAGATGGGCGCCGCGAGCGACGAAGGCGACCTGCGCGCCGCCCTGTGCCAGGCGCGCGCCGAGATAGCCGCCGACGCCGCCGGCGCCCCAGATCACCACCCGCACGGTCAGGACGCCGCCGGCCAGAACTCGTTGCGCAATTCGCGCTTCAGCACCTTGCCCAGGGCGTTGCGGGGCAACTCCGTTCGGAAGACGACGCCCGACAGCCGCTGGTGCTTGGACAACAGCTCGTTGGCCCAGGCGCAGATCTCGTCGGCCGGGGTCGCGGCGCCGTCACGCGGGATGACGATGCCGAGCGGCGTCTCGCCCCATTTTTCGTGCGGCACGGCGATGACGGTCACGTCCAGCACGTCGGGATGCCTGCCCAGCACCGTCTCGATATCGATGGCGAAGACGTTGAAGCCACCGGAGATGATCATGTCCTTCTTGCGGTCGAGGATGTAGAGGAAGCCGTCCTCGTCCAGCCGGCCGATATCACCGGTCCGCAGGAAGCTGCGGCCATGGGCATCGCGCCAGATCGTGTCGGCGGTCGCCTCGGGCCGCTTGTAGTACTCGGTCATCAGCCCGGGGCCGTAACCGACGATCTCGCCGATCTCGCCACGCGGCACTTCACGATCGTCGTTGCCGATGATCGCCAGCTCGAAACCCAGGACCGGCGTGCCGACCGAACCGATCTTGCCGGCCATCTGCGCCGGGCGCAGCATGGTGGCAAGCCCCTCGCTGCACCCGTAGAGCTCGGTGATGTTCGGACCGAAGCGCCGCGCGATCTCGAGCTTGGTGTCGCCGCGCAGCGGCGAGCCGGCGCACAGCATCATCTGCAGCGACGACGTGTCGTAGGCGTCGAAATCGGGCAGCGCCATGGTGACGATCCACTGCGTCGGCACCATGAAGGTATGGGTGCAGCGCTCGCGCTGCAGGGTTTCGAGGAAGCTGCGCGGATCGAAGGCTTCCATCACGACCAGCGTCGCCCCCATGAACAGCGCGGGCAGCATGACGAGGAAGGTGCCGTTCGAGCAGAGCGAGGTGGTCGTCAGCGCCTTCGCGGTGCGGTCGACGCGCAGTTCCAGCGCGTTCGAATAGGCCCAGTGCTGGCGTGCCTTGTGGCTCTGCACGATGCCCTTGGGAATGCCAGTGGTGCCCGACGAATAGATGATGTTGAAGTCGTCGGCCATCCGGTACCTGACACCCGGATCGGCCACCGACTGCCCCGCGGCCCAGTCGCCGAGGTTCCGCCAGCCCGGTGCCACGAAGCCATGCGCGAAGCGCGCATCGGGACGAAGCTTGCCGAGTTTCGCCTCGCCCGGCAGGACAAGCTTGTCGAGCGGGGCGGAAACGAAGATCGCGCAGGCGTCGGAATCGTCGATCAGCGTGGCGATCGCCTCCGGCGACAGCAGCGACGACAGCGGCACGGCGCAGGCCCCCGCCTTGACGATGCCGAACATCACCTCGAGCATCTCGACGCTGTTGGTCATCGCGATGGCGACCTTGTGGCCCCGGCCGATTCCCAGGGCGAGAAGTCCGTTCGCCACGCGGGTGATGCCGGCGTTGAATTCCGCCCAGGTCGCCCGGCGCGCGCCGCAGATCACCGCCTCCTTCTGCGGATACCACTTGGCGTGGCTGGCCAGAATGTCGGGAATGAAGAGCTGCGGATCGTCGAGCCTGTCCATCGGTAAACGCGCCATCCATGGGTCGGAAAAGAAGAGGGCGCGGCCGGCGCGCCCTCCGGGGAGAAACCGTTACTGCAGCGACTGGATCTGCACCCAGCGGCCACCCTTGACTTCGAACAGGATCGGCGTGTTGGTGGCCAGCCGGCGGCTCGGGCCGAACGACATCGGCGCGGTGCCGAAGATGTCCTTGTAGTCATGCACCGCTTCCAGGCCCTTGATCAGGCTGTCGACGGTCAGGTCCCTGCCCGCGTTCTTCGCCCCTTCGGCGAACAGCGTGATGATCTGGTAGCCGATCACCGCCTGGGGATTGGGATCGACGTTGAACTGCTTCTTGTAGGACTCGATCCAGGCCTTCAGTTCGGGCGAGGCGGTCTCGTAGTACGGGATCGGCGTCTGGGCCGTACCGTAGAGGCCCTCGACGGTGTCGCCGCCGAGCTTGACGACTTCCGGCGCATAGCCCGACGTGGTCACCATCATGTCGACGTTCCAGCCGGCCTTGCGGGCCTCGGCCACCGCGGCGACCGATTCGCGGATCGGCGTGCCCAGGATGACGACGTCGACGCCTTCGTTCTTCAACTTGGCGATCTGGCTGGAGAAGTCGGTCGTGCCGCGCTTGTAGGTCACCACCGTGAGCGGCAGCTTCAACTCCTTGACCGCTTCCTCGACGCCCTTCTGCACGCTGGCGCCGAACTCGTCGTCCTGGACCAGGGCGCCGATCGCCTTCCGCCCCTTGGTGGCGTTGAACCACTTGACGCCCTGGTAGGTCTGGGCCGACCACGGCGTGAAGATCGAGAACTTGAGCCGGTCATAAGGATCGAAGAAAATTTCCGACGACGCCACCGGGAACAGGTGGGGCACCCCCTGCTTCAGCACGTAAGGCATCGCCGGGCCGGAGGTCGCGGCGCCCATCGGTCCGACCAGGGCCAGGATCTTGTCGCGGGTGATCAGCTTCTGCGTCACCAGCATCGTCTTCTTCGGGTCGTAGCCGTCGTCCTCGACCAGCAGCTTCAGCTGGCGGCCGTTGATGCCGCCGCGCGCGTTGATCTCGTCCACCGCCATGCGCATGCCGTTGGTGACCGGCTGGCCCCAGCTGACCACCGGGCCCGACAGGTCCTGATGGGTCCCGATGACGATTTCCTTGTCGGTGACGCCCGGTGCCTCGGCCAGGGCCGGCATGGCCAGGCCCAGCACCGCGGCGACGGCTGCGACGATCAGTGATTTCATAGGCGCGTTTCCCCCTCGGGTTGATTGTCCGGCCGCTCCGACGGGAGAACCGAACATCTGCCAAACAATTGTTTGTTATTGATTGACAGCGTATCCGCGGAAAGGCATTTAGGCAAGACACCCGCCGCGCCGACCGACGACGGGAGCGAGAATTGATCAGGACCGCTGATCCGGAGGAAACAAGGAATGCGCGCTGACGCGCCGGGCCGGGGCAGCCGGTGATTTTCCTGCAGCAAGTCGTCAGCGGCGCCGCCATCGGTTGCATCTACGCGATGGTCGCGCTCGGGTTCATCCTGATCTACAAGGCGACCGAGACCATCAATTTCGCCCAGGGCGACCTGATGATGGTCGGCGCGTATTTCGGCTTCACCGCCGTCGATCTCTGGGGCCTGCCCTACTGGCAGGGCGTCATCGTCGCCGTGGCCGGGACAGCGGTGCTGGGCGTGGTCATCGAACGCGTGCTGATGCGGCCGATGATCGGGCTACCGGCCTTTGCCATCGTCATGGTCACGCTGGGCCTGGGTTACCTGCTGCGCTCGCTCGTCACCATGGTGCCGGGCTGGGGCACCGACAGCCACAAGCTGACGACACCCTATACCGGTCAGGTGCTGCGCCTGGGCGACCTCGTCGTCAGCCAGGAGCATGTGGTGATCATCGCCGTCACCGTCGTGCTGATCGCCGGCCTCTACCTGTTCTTCCGCGGCACCCGCACCGGCATCGCGATGCAGGCCGCCTCGCAGAACCAGATGGCCGCCGGCTACATGGGCATCCCGATCCGCCGCCTGTCGACCTTGATCTGGGCGATGAGTGCCGCGGTCGCCGCGATCGCCGGCATCTTGCTGGCGCCGCTCACTTTCGTGCATGCCCAGGTCGGGCTGATCGGCATCAAGGCATTTCCGGCCGCGGTGCTCGGCGGCTTCGGCAGCATGCCCGGCGCCATCGTCGGCGGGCTGATTCTCGGCATCTGCGAATCGCTTGCCGGCTTCTACCTGCCGGAAGGCTTCAAGGATGTGACCGCCTATATCCTGCTGCTTGCCGCGCTGGTCTTCTGGCCGCAGGGCCTGTTCGGCCAATCCGTGCGCAAGAAGGTGTAACGATGGCATCGAACGACCTGCGTATCGACCACGGCCAGGATCTCGTGCTGGTCCCGGGCCGCGCGGCCGCCCTGCGCTGGCTGCTGATCGGCGCCCTGTTCGTCGCGCTGCCGTGGCTGATCGACGAGTACTTCCTCAGCCAGTTCACCTTCATCTGCATCTATGCCATCGCCGGCCTCGGCATGATGGTGCTGCTCGGCTATACCGGACTGGTCTCGTTCGGCCAGGCGGCTTTCCTGGCGATCGGCGCCTATACCGCCGGCGCGCTGGAGACGGCCGGCGTCCCGTTCGTCGTCGCCCTCCCGGCCGCCGGACTGGTCGCAGCCGGGGCCGGCGTCATGATCGGCCTGCCGGCGTTGCGGATGACCGGCCTGTTCCTGGCGATCGCCACCCTCTCCTTCGCCTTCATCGTCGAGGAGGTGATCACCCGCTGGACCTCGGTGACCCGCGGCAGCCTGGGGCTGATCATGCCGGATGCCACGCTGTTCGGCTGGGCGATCGACAGCGAGCGGAAGTTCTACCTGCTCTGCCTCGGTATCCTCGTGCTCTGCCTGCTCGGCGTCGCCAACCTGCTGCGCTCGCCGATCGGGCGCGCCTTCATCGCCATCCGCGACAGCCGCATCGCCGCACAAAGCATGGGCGTCAACCTCGCGATCTACCAGACGCTGTCGTTTGCCATCGGGGCGGCGCTGACCGGCTTTGCCGGCGCGCTGCTGGCCCACAAGCTGACCTTCATCACGCCCGAGCAGTTCGGCATCAACGTCTCCATCGAAATGCTGACGCTGGTCGTCGTCGGCGGGCTGGGATCGCTGCATGGCGTCGTGTTCGGTGCCGCCTTCATCATCCTGCTGCCGCAAGTGATCGCCGGCCTGCGCGGCCTGTTGCCCGACGCCATCGCCAACCAGACCGGCATCGAGACCGCGGCCTTCGGCATCATCCTGATCCTGTTCATCATCGTCGAACCGGGCGGCATCTATGGCCGCTGGCAGTCGTTGCGCCGCTACTGGTCGGAATTCCCGTTCTGCAAGGCCGGCAGCTTCAAGCGTCAGCGCAGCTTCCTGAAGTCGGAGCGGTGGTGATGGCGATCCTCGACGTCGAAAACCTGTCGATCCGCTTCGGCGGCCTGGTCGCGGTCGACCAGGTCTCGTTCCAGGTCATGCCCGACCAGATCTTCACGATCATCGGCCCCAACGGCGCCGGCAAGACCACGATCTTCAACCTGATCAGCCGGCTGTACGAGCCGACATCGGGGCGCATCGTCTTCAAGGGGACCGACATCACCCGCCGCCCGCCGCACCAGATCGCCCGGCTCGGCATGGCCCGGACCTTCCAGAACATCGAGCTGTTCGAGCATGCCACGGTCCTGGACAACGTGCTGCTCGGCCGCCATGTCCATGCTCGCGCCGGCTTCCTGTCGCAGCTTTGCTATCTGCCGTCGCTGCGCCGGGACGAGAAGGCGTTCCGCGAGGTCGCGGAAGGCGTCATCGGCTTCATGGACCTCGAATCCTATCGCCGCACCCCGATCCACGGACTGCCCTACGGTATCCGCAAGAATGTCGAGCTGGCGCGGGCCCTGGCCCTCGAACCGCGCCTGTTGCTGCTCGACGAACCGTCATCAGGCCTGACGCCGACCGAGGCGCGGGCGCTGGCGTACCGGCTGAAGGCGATCCGCGACCGGCTGGGCATCGCCATCCTGATGGTCGAGCACAATCTGCGCCTGGTATCCGACGTGTCCGACCACGTTCTGGCGGTCAACCAGGGCCGGATCCTCACCTCGGGCAGCTCGGACGCGGTGCAACGCCACCCGGACGTCGTGCGCGCCTATATCGGGGAATGACCATGGCCCTGCTCGATCTCCAGAACATCGAGACTTATCACGGCCCGGTCGCCGCCGTGCGCGGCGTGTCGTTCGCGGTCGAGGCCGGCTCGATCGTGGCGATCCTCGGCGCCAACGGGGCCGGCAAGACCACGATCATGCGCACGATCTCGGGCACGCTGGTGCCGCGGGCCGGCCGCGTCGTGTTCGACGGGCGCGAGATCCAGGGGTCGGAGCCCGACGCCATCGCGCAATCCGGCCTGTCGCACGTGCCGGAAGGGCGCCAGGTCTTTCCCCACCTGTCGGTGCAGGAGAACTTGCGCATGGGCGCCTTCTTCCGCCGCGACAAGGCCGGGGTGGCCGCCGACCTGGAGGTCGTCTTCGACTATTTCCCGATCCTGCGCGAGCGGCGCTCGCAGCGCGCCGGCCTGCTGTCGGGCGGCGAGCAGCAGATGCTGGCCCTGTCGCGCGCGGTCATGGCCCGCCCGCGCCTCCTGCTGCTCGACGAACCCTCGCTCGGCCTGTCGCCCCGGCTGGTCAAGGAAATCTTCGCCATCGTCGTGCGCATCAACCGCGAACAGGGCACGACGATCCTGCTCGTCGAGCAGAACGCCGCCGTGGCCCTCGCGGTCAGCGACTATGCCTATGCGCTGGAGAACGGCCGCATCGTTGCCGGCGACCGGGCGGCGGTGCTGCGCGAGCGCGCCGACATCCAGAAATACTACCTCGCCCAGCATGACGACGGCATCGGCGCACCGGTGCAGCGGCTGCGACGGAGCTGGCTATGACCGCAGATCTTTTCGCCGCCGCCCCGCGTCATGGCCGGGCAGTCGCCCTGCGCGAGAAGCAGGGCGGGCTGTGGCGCCAATGGACATGGACCGAATTTGCCGAGGCGGCGCGGGGCCGGGCCGGGGCACTGGCTGCGCGCGGCCTGCGCCGAGGCGACGTGCTGACGGTCATCGGTGACGGCCGGGTGGAATGGCTGGTCACCGAACATGCGGCGTTGTCACTCGGGGTCGCCGTGCTGGCGCTGCCGAGTGACCTGGAACCCGCCGGCGCGGCCGATATCCTTCATCGGACTGCCACCCGCGCGGTGCTCGCCTGCGACGCAGCGGCGCTGGAACTGCTGGCAGCCCTGCCCGAACCGCGTCCGCCGCTGCTGTTCGACGCCTCCGGCCCGACGGCCAGGCCCGAAGCGACAGCGGCCGGGATCGAGCATGTCGGCGCGCTGGTCCCCGCCGCCGCGCCGGCCGCCGCGATCGCCGCCGACGTCCCTGCCCTGCTCGATGTCGCCGGCGGCGCGGTGACCACGATCACCCACGGCAAGCTTGCCGCGCTGGCCGAGGCCAGCCCGTTGCGCGCGGGCGACGATCTCATGTCCGCTCTGGCGCCGTCCTACCTGGCCGAGCGGATCGCGGTCGGCTATTGGCCGATCGCCAGCGGCGCGACCGTCAGCTTCGCCGAGAATCGCGAAACGGTCGGCGACGACCTCGTCGAACTGCGCCCGACCGTCGTGGTCGGGCCGGCCCGTCTGTGGAAGCGCCTGCGGCTGGCGATCGCCCTGGCCGCCGAGGATGCGACACCGTTCCAGCGCTGGATGCTCGACCGCGCGATGGGCGCCGGCGCGATGCCGCTGCGCGGCTGGCTGCTCGGCCGCGTCCGCGCCCGGCTCGGGCTGGATCGCACCCGCGCCCTGATCAACCTCGGCGACCCGCTCGGCCCGCAGCTCGCCGGCTGGTATCGGGCGATCGGGCGACCGGTCACCGACGGCGCCATCCTGGCATCGCCGGTCATGCCGGCCGAGGCCGCGCTGCGCGACAGCCTGATGATCAACGACGCGCTGCTGCTGGCCCCCGGCGTCGCACTGGTCGCGGCCGAGGCCGAGCCGATCGCCCGCTTCGTGCGCCGGGCCGGGGTCGACGCGGTAACCGACCAGGCGGCGTTCGACGCCCCCGCCGTTCACGCCCTGATCGTCGACGAGGTTCGACAGATCAACGCCGGGCTGCCGGCCGACCAGCGGATCGGCGAACTGCGCCTGTTGCGCACGGCGATCAGCCTCGATCACGCGCTGGCCGGCCCGGATGCCCGGCTGGCGCGGCATCTCGCCGGCCGGGTTTCCGGGGATGACGCCAGCATCCTCAGGGTGTGAGCAGGATCTTGCCCGACCGGCCCGGCCGGGCGGCATGATCCAGTGCCTCGGCGATGCGCGCAAAGGGATAGCGCGCCTCGACCTCGGCACGAATCTCGCCGCGGGCGACCAGTTCGATCAGCTCGGCAAACAGCGCCTGCATCGCTGGCGCGCCCTGCGCCTTGGCGTACTGCGCCAGCCAGAAGCCCTGCAGGCGGATGCCGCGGAAGACGAGATGGAAGGGATCGACCTGGCAGGGCGCACCCGACAGCAGGCCGTAATTGGCGATGACGCCGCCATCGGCCAGGCTGGCGGCAAGCCCGTCGGTCGCGCCGCCGCCGACCGCGTCGAGCGCCAGACGGATCGGCGCCCCGCCGGTCGCCGCCACGACGTCGCGGGCGAGCCGGGCGGCATCGCGACCGTCATCGACCAGGACCACGTCGGCACCCAGCCGCTGCAGGTCGGCAACCGCCTCCAGGCGCCGGACGACATTGACGGTGCGGATGCCGCGGCGGCGGGACAGCTGGACGACGAAGCGGCCGGCCGCGGAATTGGCCGCGTTCTGGATCAGCCAGTCGCCCCCGGCGAGCGGCAGGATGCCGGTAATCATCGCGGCGGCGGTCGCCGGGTTGGCCTTGATCATCGCTGCCTGTTCGAGATCGATGCCGGGCGGCAGGCGAACGACCGCCCCCGCCTTGAGCACCGTGCGATCGCGCCAGGTCGCCCCGCTCAGGATGAGCACGGCGTCACCGACAGCGAGCCCCGCGACGCCCTCGCCCAGCGCGCCGATGCGGCCGACCGCCTCCGCCCCCGGTATCGCCGGCAGGCGTGGACGCACGCCGTAACGGCCCTCGATCGTCAGCAGGTCGGCCGGGTTGATCGTGGCGAGCAGGGTTTCGACCAGGACCTCGCCCGGGCCGGGCGGCGGCGGGTCGGGCCGTTCGACCAGCCGGGCCATTTCGGCCGGGCGGCCGAACGCGGCAAACTCGATCACTTTCATGGAACGCGGGCTCCGGGGCTGATATACCAAACAGTCAGTTGTTTGTCATAGAGAGGCAGCCGGTGCAATGACCATCGCATCCCTGTACGACGCCTTCGCCGAAGCCAGCGCCGACACCCCCGACCTCGACTTTCTGGCCACGACGCCGTCCTGCGGCGGCACGGTGCTGACCTATGGCGAGGCCGCCGCCCGGGTCGAGGCGCTGTCGGCCCGCTACCGGGCATGCGGTTGGGGCGCGGGCCATCGCATCGCCCTCAACCTCGGCAGCCAGCCGCTGCATTTCCTGCATTTTCTCGCCCTGAACCGCCTGGGCGCATCGATCGTGCCGATGAACCCTGACCACCGGGCCGCCGAGATCCGCTACCAGCTCGGCCATGCCGCTGCCGACCTCGTGGTGGCAACGGCCGCAGCCGCGGCGATCGTCGGGCCGGCCCTGGCGGCCGGCGGCCCGCCGGTGGCGCTTGCCGACGACATGGACCTGCCGCAGGCCCCGCCCGCCCCGCGCGCCAATCCGCCGGGGCAGCAGGCCGAGGCGCTGATCCTGTACACCTCCGGCACGTCGGGTGCGCCCAAGGGCTGCGTGCTGACCAACGAATACGTCCTGACCGTCGGGCGCTGGTACCGCGATCTCGGCGGGTTGTTCACGATGCGGCGAGGCGAGGAGCGCCTTCTCAATCCGCTGCCCGCGTTCCACATGAATTGCGGCGTGACCAGCGTGACCACGGCGATCCTGACCCGCAACTGCCTGATCCTGCCCGATCGCTTCCATGCCTCGACCTGGTGGCAGGATGTCGCCGGCTCGCGGGCAACCGCCATCCACTATCTCGGCATCATGCCGCCCGCCCTGCTGAAGCAGCCGCCGGGCCCATGGGATCGCGCCCATCGCGTCCGCTTCGGCCTGGGCGCCGGCTGCGACCCGACGCTGCACGCCGCGTTCGAGGAACGCTTCGGCCTGCCGCTGGTCGAGGTCTGGGGCATGACCGAGACCGGCCGCTTCCTCGCCAACAATTTCGAGCCGCGGCAGACCGATACGCGGGCCTTCGGCCGCCAGTCCGGTGCGTTGGAGGCGATGGTCGCCGACGACGAAGGCCGGCCCGTGCCCGACGGCACGCCGGGCGAGCTGCTGGTGCGCTGCGCCGGTCCCGATCCGCGGCGCGGCTTCTTTCGCTGCTATCTCGACAATCCCGAGGCGACGGCCGAAGCCTGGCGCGGCGGATGGTTCCATACCGGCGACGTGGTGCGGCGGGACCGGACCGGGATGTTCTACTTCGTCGATCGCCGCAAGGACATGATCCGCCGGTCGGGCGAGAACATCTCGGCCTCGGAGGTCGAGGCGGTGCTGGCGGCCCACCCGGCGGTCGCCCGTGTCGCTGTCCTGGCGGTCAAGGACGAAATGCGGGACGAGGAGGTGATGGCCTGTGTCGTACCCGCCCCCGGCGCGGCCGCTAGCGCCGAGACCGCGGCCGCACTGGTCACCCATGCGCTGGCGCAACTTGCCTACTACAAGGCCCCCGGCTGGATCGCCTTCCGCGACGAACTGCCGGTCACCTCGACCAACAAGATCCAGAAGAACCGGATCTTCGACGGCCAGGGCGATCCGCGCGAGCGGGCGATCGATTGCCGCGACCTGAAAAAGCGCAAGCTTGCGTCCTAGGCGCGGGCATTCCATAAGGTGGCCGCATGGCGAAGATGCCCCGACCGCGTCCCGAGAAGGATGCCACCCGCCCCGACAACCGCCGTGCGATGATCCTCGACGAGGCGGCGCGGCTGTTCTCGACGCGCGGCTACGAAAGCACGTCGATGCGCGACATCGCTGCCGCGGTCGGCATGCTGCCGGGTTCGATCTACTATCACTTCCCGTCGAAGGACGAGATCCTGACGGCGATCTACACCATCGGCATCGACCAGATCCTCGCCGCGCAGGCCCGGGCGCTGGACGGTGTGTCCGAGCCGTGGACAAGGCTAGAAGCGGCCTGTGCCGCCCATCTGGACACGCTGCTGGGCAATGAAGGCTATGTCGCGGCGATCATCGCCGACTGGCCGTCCGAGGCGGCCGACACCCGCCCGCACCTGATCGGCGAGCGCGACCGCTACGAGGCGATCTTCCGCGACCTGGTCAAGGCGTTGCCCGAGGTGCGGTCGCAGGACCGCCGCATCTTCCGCCTCACCCTGCTCGGCGCCCTGAACTGGACGCTGACCTGGTATCGGCCCGGGCGCCAGACGCCGTCCCAGATCGCCGGCGAGATGGTCGGCGTGCTGAAGGCTCGCTATCGCTAAGGTTCAGCGCGGGCCACGGATGTCGTAGCGCCCGGCATTCATGCCGGCCATCAGCCCGAGCGACGTTTCGTCGACCATCAGGTCGCAGAACAGCGTGCGTTCGTCGGCATGGGCATGGCCGGCGCCGGCGCCGCGGATGAGGCCCTTGATATGGGCGAAGGCGCGCGGCGGCTTCGCCGCCAGTTCACCGGCCAGTTCGAGGCCGCGGGCGACGACATCGTCGACGCACTCGGAGAGAATGCCGAGCGCCAGGGCCCGTTCCGGCGGGAAGGTGCGGCCGAACAAGGCGAGTTCGAGGGCGCGGCCTTCACCGATCAGCCGCGTCAGGCGCTGGGTGCCCCCGGCACCGGGCAGCAGCCCGATATTGATCTCGGGCAGGCCCAGCAGGTAATTCCCGGCCCGCGCGATCCGGATGTCGCAGGCCAGGCCCAGTTCGAACCCGCCGCCCATCGCCGTGCCGTTGATCGCGGCGATGAAGGCGCGATCGGATGTTTCGATGCGCCGCAGGCAGCGCAGATAGACCGATTCCGGCACCGGCCGCGCCGGATCGAACGTCAGGCCCCGCGCCGCCATCGCGCGGCCGCGGCGTTCCAACACGCAGACATCGAAATGGCGGATGAACACATCGGGCAGCCCGCCGGTGAAGACGACGGCACGCAGTGCCGCATCGCCGTCGACCCGGTCGAGCAGCGCGTCCAGTTCGGCCGCCGTATCGTCGTTCATGAAGCCGTCGGGCGGGGTGATCGTCGCCAGCACGACCGGTCCATGGATGGCGACGGCGATCTGGGGCGCCGCGGTCACTTGCCCGCCTCCAGGATGATCACCGAACAGGCCGCCTCGTCGAAGCCGACGACGCCGCCGCCGTTCTCGGCCAGGGCATAGCGCGGGGCGCCGGCCTGCCGCGCGCCGGCCTCGCCGCGCAATTGCAGCACCAGCTCGTCGATCATCGACAGGCCGGTCGCGCCCACCGGATGCCCCTTGGAAACCAGCCCGCCCGACAGGTTGCAGGGCCGCCGGCCGCCGAGCGACGCGGCCCCCGAGGCAATGTAGGCGCCGCCCTGCCCCTCGTCGCAGAAACCGAGCATCTCGCTCTGATAGATTTCGCAGAAAGAGGTGGCGTCGTGCACCTCGGCGATGTCGATCGCGTCCGGACCGATGCCGGCCTGCGCGTAAGCCTTCTGCGCCGCGATGCGGCTGAGACCCGGTTCGGCGGGATCGCGGTACTTGCCGCCCGACAGCGTCGAGGCCCGCACCCGCACGGCGCGGGCGCGTACCGCCGGGGGCAGCGCCGCCAGATAGTCGGCCGAGCACAGCAAGGCCGCCGCCGCACCATCGCCGATCGGGGCGCACATCGACCGGGTCAGCGGAAAGCTGACCATGCGGTCGGCCAGCACCTCGTCGACACTGACCTCGAAGCGGTATTGCGCCTTGGGATTTAGGCTGCCGTGATGATGGTTCTTGGAGGCGGCCTCGGCGATCTGGCGCTGGGTGGTGCCGTGGCGGCGCATGTGCCAGGCCGCCTGCATCGCATAGGTGTCCATGAACACGGTGCCGCCGCCGGCATTGGGTTCGAACGGCTTGCCCGAAATCTCGCCGGCCCTGCGGTAATAGTCGTGCCACTCGGCCGGATCGAGCTGATCGATGCCGCCCTCGAAAATCGACTGGGTGCGCGCGGCGTCGCCAGGAAAGAAGGTCTTCTCGACGCCGATGGCCAGCGACAGCCGGGACTGTCCGGAGAGGATATCCTTCCAGGCGCCGTGGAAGGCCATCGAGGCGGTGGCGCAGCCCCCCTCGACGTTGATCACCGGCACGCGTTCGGGAAACAGCCCGTCGCCCACCAGCGGGGTCAGGCAGACCTGGCCGCGGATATTGTTCTGCCCGAACGCGCCCATGCCGCAATTGCCGAACCACGCCTGCTCGATGTCGGCGCCCTGGGCCAGACCGGCATCGGCCAGGCAGCCGAGATAGGCTTCCCGCGTCAGGTCCTTGAAGCCGGTTTCCGGCTTCTTGCCGAACGCCGTCGAGAACGAGCCGACGACATAGACCTCGTTCACGACGTCACCACCGGCAGGGCCCGCAGGCCACGCATGATCATGGCATTTACCCATTCCGGCTCGCCCTGGGGGCCGAGCCGCATGTCCGGGAAGCGGCGGACCAGTTCGCCCACCGCGATCTTGCCCTCGAGACGCGCCAGCTGCGACCCCAGGCAGAAATGGATGCCGTAGCCGAAGGTGACGTGACGGTTGGGCGAACGCTCGATATCGAAGGTTTCCGGGTCCTCGAAGGCCTCGGGGTCGCGATTGGCGGCGTTGACCATGGCAAACACCCGGTCGCCCGCCTTCAGCGCCTTGCCCCCCAATTCGTGATCGACCGCGACGATGCGGGCCGACGAATTGCTGGGGCCGTCATAGCGCAGCACCTCCTCGATCGCCGGGCCGATCAGCTCCGGTCGCTCCAGCAGCTTGGCGCGCTGGTCGGGATGGCGGCACAGCGTGTAGGCGGCATTGCCGATCAGGTTCGTCGTCGTCTCGTGGCCGCCGAACAGCATCAGCATGCAGGACGCGACCAGTTCATCCTCGCTCAACGCATCATTGTCGTCTCGGGCCGCGATCAGGCGGCTCAGGATGTCGTCGGTCGGTTCGGCGCGGCGGGCGGCAATCAGGTCGCGGAAATAGGCCGACATCTCGCGCGCCCCCACCGCGGCGCGCTCGTACTTGTCGGCCACGCCCTGCGCGCTGCCGATGAACAGCGCCATTTCGTTGGTCCATTCCTTGACCTGGTGCAGCATGCCGACCGGCACGCCCAGCATGTGCATGATCACCATCGCCGGCACCAGCGTGGCGAAGCGGGCGATCAGGTCGACTTCGCGGCCGTATTCGAGCTGGTCGAGCAGCCCGTCGACCACCTCGTTGATCCGCGGCTGCAGGCTCTGCACTGCCTGGGTGGTGAAGCCGGCATTGAGCAGCCGGCGCAGCCGGGTATGTTCGGGCGCCTTGCGGAAGACCAGCCACAGATTGAGATAGTGCACCAGCTCGGCCAGCACGCTACGTTCCTGGGCCGGCATCTTCTCGTAGAACGGCGTGATGCGGTCCGACGACAGCTCGTCGGCGGCATGCGCCCGCCGGACATCCTCGAACCGGGTCAGGATCCAGCCGCGCAGCACCGGACTCCAGTGCACGGGATCTTCGGTCCGCAATCGGCGATAGAGCGGGAACGGATCGCGGCGGACGGCCGGATCGCGGGGATCGTAGACCAGCGGGGCGGGCGCAGGCTGGGACATGGAAAAATCGTAGCCTTTTACCGAACGTTTGTTTGGTGAAAAGGATTGGCTTTTCACGCCCGGATGTCAAGCCGCAACCGTCGGTCGGCGCGGGACCTGGCGCGGTCAGTCGCCGAGGGAAGCGAGGTCGAAGTCGTCCTGCACCGAATGGGGCGCCTGCCAGCGGCGTCGCAGCCGCGCCCCGATATCGACGGCCGGGCCGGCAGCGCGCGGCCCTTCCGACGGTCCGGCAACGGGCCAGGATGCCAGCTCGAACAGCGGCAGCAGGCCAGTCGGGATGAAGCGGGTGCGTGCGGCATAGACGTGGCGATCGCCGCCCGGCGCCTGATTATGGGTGAAGAAGCGCTGCGGCACCAGCAGGTGCAGATCGTCGCGGGCGCGGGTCATGCCGACATAGAGCAGCCGCCGCTCCTCCTCCAGCGCCTCGGTTTCGCCGGTGCCGAGATCGGAGGGCATGCAGCCATCGACGACGTTGAGCATGTAGACCGCACGCCACTCCTGGCCCTTGGCCGAATGGATGGTCGAGAGAATCAGGTAATCCTCATCCTTGTGCGGCACGCCGGCCTCATCGGAGGTCGCGTCGGGCGGGTCGAGCGTCAGCTCGGTCAGGAAGCGCTCGCGCGAGGCATAGCCGGCGGCGATCTGCTGAAGCTGGATCAGGTCGGCCTTGCGGACGGCGGCATCCTCATGGGCGCGTTCGAGCTGCGGCTCGTACCAGGCACGTGCCATCTCGATCTCGACGGGCCAGTTCGCCCGGCGGGCCAGCAGGTCGCGCAGGCCGGACCAGCCGGCGGCGCCACGCGGCGGCACGGCCACGGTATCAAGGGCCCAGCGCAGATCCGGGCTGGCAGCCAGGTGATCGAGCAGCCGCGCCGCCGAAACCGGGCCGACGCCGTCGATCAGCGTCAGTACGCGAAACCCCGCAACGCGGTCGCGCGGGTTCTGCACCCAGCGCAGCAACGCCAGCAGGTCCTTCACATGCGCGGCATCGAGGAACTTCAGGCCGCCGAACTTCACATAGGGAATGTTGTGGCGCATCAGCTCGATCTCGAGCGTGCCGGCGTGGTGGGACGTGCGGAACAGCACCGCCTGCTGCTTCAGCGCCGCGCCCGCCTCGCGATTGGCCAGCACCTGTTCGACGACGTAGCGGGCCTGGTCGACCTCGTCGCGGACCGTGACCAGACGCGGTTTCGCCGCCGAGGCCCGGTCGGTCCAGAGGTTCTTGGTGAAGCGCTCGGCCGCCAGCCCGATCACCGCATTGGCGGCATCCAGGATCGGCTGGGTCGAGCGGTAGTTGCGCTCCAGCGTCACGACCCGGGCCGGCGGGTCGAAATGGGCCGGGAACTCGAGGATGTTGCGCACCGTAGCGGCACGAAAGGCATAGATGCTCTGCGCATCGTCGCCGACCACCGTCACCCCGCGGCCGTCGGGACGCAACCCCAGCAGAATCCGGGCCTGCAACCGGTTGGTGTCCTGGTATTCGTCGACCAGGACATGGCTGAAGCGCGCGCCCAGGGTATCGGCGATATCACGGACCGTCATCATCTCGGCCCAGTAGAGCAGAAGGTCGTCGTAGTCGAGGACCTGCTGGCGCTGCTTGGCGTCGACATAGTCGGCAAACAGCTGCTGCAGTTCGGCCTGCCAGCCGGCGCACCATGGGAAATGGCGCGCCAGGACGGCCTCCAGGTCCTCGCCTGCATTGACCGCGCGCGAATAGATCGACAGGCAGGTCGCCTTCGCCGGGAAGCGCGTCTCGGCCTGCGACAGGCCGAGGTCGTGGCGAACCATCGCCATCAGGTCGGCCGAATCCTCGCGATCATGGATCGAAAACCCGTCATCGAGACCGACCCGCCCGGCGAATTCGCGCAGCAGCCGCGCGCCGATGCCGTGGAACGTGCCAGCCCAGGGCAGTGCGCGTTCGCCGCTGATGCGTTCGACGCGGCGGGTCATCTCGATCGCCGCACGGCGGCTGAAGGTCAGCAGCAGGATGCGCCGGGCATCGGCGCCTTCGGCGACGAGATGCGCGACGCGATGGGCGAGCGTGTTGGTCTTGCCCGACCCCGCCCCTGCGATCACCAGCAGCGGCGGCCCGCCGGCCGGGTCGCCCGCCCCGTGCAGCACCGCCTGCCGCTGCTCGGCATTCAGCTCATCGAGAGGGGTGGGGCTGGGCAACGCGCGGCACTCCCGGGCAAAGTCGGAACCCTAGGCGGTTCCCAATTTGTTCGCAAGGCGCTAGCATCGGCCGATGTGGAAAACCTTCAACCTCGTTGCGGCGCTGGTCCTGGCCCTGCTGGGCCGCGCCGTCCTGGCACAGGAGACGCCCGTGAGCGATACCCGTCTGCATGCGGCAGCGCTCGAAACCGACGTCACGGGCCTTCGGCGCCTGCTGGCAGATGCGCCCCCAATCGACGCACGCGACAAGCATGGCCGGACCGCCCTGCTGGTCGCGACCCATGCCAACAATGTCGCGGCGGCGCGCCTGCTGATCGAAGCGGGAGCCGACGTCAATGCCAAGGACCTGATCCAGGACAGCGCGTATCTCTATGCCGGCGCGCGCGGGCATATCGAGATCCTGAACCTGACCCTGTCCCACGGCGCCGATCTGCGCAGCACCAACCGCTTTGGCGGCACTGCGCTGATCCCGGCGGCCGAGCGCGGACATGTCGAGACCGTTCGCACGCTGATCGCGGCGGGCGTGAATGTCGACCACGTCAACAACCTGGGCTGGACCGCGCTGCTGGAAGCGGTGATCCTCGGCACCGGCGGTGAACCGCATCAGCGCATTGTCGAACTGCTGGTGGCAGCAAAGGCCGATGTCGGCATTCCCGACCGCGACGGCGTCACCGCGCTGGCCCATGCCCGGGCGCGCGGCTATGGCGAGATCGAGCGCATTCTGCTGGCCGCCGGCGCACGCTGAGCAAATCGGCGCTCAGACCGTTTCGGCCTGGACCGGGCCTGCCGGTTGCGCCGCGGCGAGGCAGCGGCGGACGGCTTCGACCAGCATCTCCGGCGCGCATGGCTTTGCCAGGGTCGCCGTGGCACCGAAGCCGGTGGCAAGCGACAGGAAATCGGCCGCGCGAGCCCGCCCCCCGCCGATCGCCAGGACCGGCAGATCGGGATCGCTTGCGCGCAGGCGGATCAGCGTCTCGATGCCATCCTGTTCGGGCATGATGATATCGACGACGACGAGGTCCGGCCGATGCCGCCGCGCCTCGGCCACCCCCTCGATGCCGTTGTCGACCTCGACTACGACATGGCCTGCAGCCGACAGCGCCGCCGCCAGCGTGACGCGCAGCAGCGGATCGTCGTCGATCAGCAGGATCCTGGTCATGCCACCGCCCTGCCAGCCGTCTCCGGACTGCCGCCGTAGAGGTCGGTCAGGCTGAAGCGATAGGCATTCGACGGCCGTTCGCGCAACGGCGCCACCGGGTCACCGTCGACATAATCGAAACCGGCGGCGATCGCCGCGCTCATCAGGCTGCGGCTGCGCAGGCCGTGGGCATAGCTGCGCAGGCCTGCGGCCTGGGCGGCGCCGGCGAAATCGTCGAGGCGGGCCAGCAACCCGGCTTCCGGACCATGGAACGGCCCGATTTCCACACCGACCGCGTAGAGGCGCGCCTCCCGCACGCCGGCGAAGCGGCGCCGGTCCAGCGGACAGCGCAGGATGACGCTGCGGCAGAAGGGCTGAATCACGCTGACCAGTTCGGTCAACCGCATGACCGGCACGGTTTCGTCGATTCCGGCGAATTCCACGCTGAGGAAACGGCGCTCGGCCGGCGACAGGCCGGCCGCCACGGCCAGGAATTCCTTGCGCGTCGCCGAGCGGGCGACGGTTTCAAGATGCACCGACATGCTGAGCAGAACGCGCCGCCCCTCGGCGGCCAGCGCCCGGAAGGTACGACAGACTTCCTCCAGCGTGGCGATGTCGCCTTCGCCGGAATAGGCCAACTGGTACTCGATGGTGCCTTCGCCCGCCGCACCGACCGCGTTCGACTTCACCCACATCGGCTGGCACAGATACGTGGCGATCGCATCCTGGCGGGTATGCCAGATCGGCCGATAGACGAACGAGGATGGCGGCGTCGTCGCGGTCTGGAAGATCGGCACCAGCACATAGCTGATCCGCGGCGGTTGCGGACCGTGCGGCGGTTCATGGTTTGGAATGGGCGGCAGGTCGCCGTCATCGGCGGCTTCGGGTCGGCGTCCCGCCGCGGCCATGCCGTCGGGCTCGCGCCGCTCGCCCGGCACGGTCTGCCCCGCCCCCTGCTTCAGCGCGCTGATCATGCCGAGCAGGTCGATTTCCTCGCCCTGGCCGGCAAGGCCGTCGTCCAGCCGGAAGACCGAGGCCCGGACCGAGATTTCGGCGAGGTCGACATCGTCGCCGAAGACATGCTTCTCGATCTCGCGGCCGATCAGCGCGCATTTCAGCTTGGCGGCGTCGTGGTCAATCTCGCCGAAGACGATCAGATAGGAGGGACCCTCGATGCGGATGTAGAGGTCGGCCGCAGTCAGTCGATTGTCGAGAATGACTTCTATTCCCGCCAGAAGGCGGTCGGCCACCGCCGGCCAGCGATCGCCCATCCGCTCGCGCACGACATGCAGGTTGATCAGGTGGATGGCCCCGGCCGTCCGCCCCTTGTGGTCCTTGACCAGGCGACGGATCGCCGCCGCAAGCTTGGCTGCATCGACGCCGCGCCCCTCGGCTCGCTTTTCCGCGGGCAACAGCGTATCGGGATCGCGCCCAGGCACCGGCACGGAGACGGGCACGCCATCGTCTTGTTTGGCCGGCGCATCCCGCTTCACGCGATGCCGCAGCCAGTCCCCGATTCCAAGGACCATCGTCGTCCACCATTCTGGTTTCGACAACGATCATAGCACTGACGCGCGAGTAAGGCACCGGCCTCGTCAGGCCAGGTCGTCATTTTTCCCGGCGGATGCAGGATCCCGGAGCCGGCCTGCCGGATCACCGCCCCCAGCGCAAGACCAGCGGATCGAGACGGCGGGCGATCTCGATCAGCCCGGCGCGCGTCGCCGGGTGCAACGGCGGCAACGGCGCGCGCAGCGTTTCGTGCGCGATGACGCCGCCCTCCTTCATCAACGCCTTGCACGCGGCCAGCCCGCATTGCCGGTTCTCGTAGTTGATCATCGGCAACCAGCGCTGATAGGCGTCGATCGCCGCGTCGCGGCGCCCGGCAAAATAGGCATCGGTGATCTGGCGGATGCCGTCGGGATAGCCGCCGCCGGTCATCGCGCCGGTCGCGCCGGCATCGAGATCGGCCATCAGGGTGATCGCCTCCTCGCCGTCCCAGGGACCGACGATGGCATCGCCGCCGGTCTCGATCAGGGCGCGCAGCTTCGCGGCCGCCTGCGGCACCTCGATCTTGAAATAGGCGAGGTTCTCGATTTCCCGTGCCATCCGGGCCAGGAACGGCACCGACAGCGGCGTGCCGGCAACAGGCGCATCCTGCACCATGATCGGTATCGAGATCGCGTCCGACACGGCGCGGTAGAAATCGTAGATCGCGGCCTCGGGCACCCGGAAGGTGGCGCCATGATAGGGCGGCATGATCATCACCATCGCCGCGCCCATGTCCTGCGCGCGGCGCGAGCGTTCGGCGCAGACGAAGGTCGAGAAATGCGTCGTGGTGACGATCACCGGAACCCGGCCGGCGACGTGCGCCAGCACCGCACCCATCACGGTCTCGCGCTCCTCGTCGGTCAGCACGAACTGCTCGGAAAAATTCGCCAGGATGCAGATGCCATGCGAGCCGGCGTCGATCATGAAATCGACGGCGCGCTTCTGCCCGTCGAGGTCGAGCCGCCCGTCGGCATCGAAAACCGTCGGCACCACGGGGAAGACACCCTTGTAGGGAGCAGTCATCGGCTTCACCTCTAATGATTGTCGCGCGGCACCGGCGATCCCGAGCGCCCGACCAGAAAATCGAAATCGGCGCCGCGATCGGCCTGCAGCACGTGGTCGACGTAGAGCCGCTGATAGCCGCGATCGGCCGGCGGTGCGGGCGGCGCCCAGGCGACGCGGCGCGCCGACAGTTCAGCCTCGTCGACATGCAGATGCAGCGAGCGAGCCGGCACGTCCAGCGTGATCAGGTCGCCCGACCGGACCAGGGCGAGCGGGCCGCCGACCGCCGCCTCCGGGGCGACGTGCAGCACGACGGTGCCGTAGGCGGTACCCGACATCCGCGCGTCCGAGATCCGGATCATGTCGCGCACGCCCTGGCGCAACAGTTTGGCAGGCAGCGGCATGTTGCCGACCTCGGCCATGCCGGGATATCCCTTCGGCCCGCAATTCTGCAGCACCATGATGCAACTGGCATCGATATCCAAATCGTCGTCGTTGACCGCGCGGTGCATCGCCTCGACGCTGTCGAACACCACCGCCCGCCCGGTATGCCGCATCAGTTCGGGCGACGCGGCCGAGGGCTTGATCACCGCGCCCGAGGGGGCGAGGTTGCCGGTCAGGATCGCCATGCCGGCATCCGGCTTGAACGGCGCGGCGAACGGGGTGATGACCTGGTCGTTCCAGCAGGCGGCCCCCGCGACGTTCTCCCAGATCGTATGGCCGTTGACCGTCATTGCGTCGCGATGCAGCAGCCCCTGCTCGCCCAGCGCGCGCAGCACCGCAGGCAGGCCACCGGCGTAGTAGAAATCCTCCATCAGGAAGCGGCCTGAGGGCATCAGGTCGACCAGGCACGGCAGGTCGCGGCCCAGCCGGTCGAAATCGGCCAGGCCGAGATCGACCCCGACCCGGCCGGCGATGGCCAGCAGATGCACGACCGCATTGGTCGAACCGCCGATCGCGGCCAGCGTGCGGATCGCGTTCTCGAAGGCCGCCGGGGTCAGGATGTCGGAAGGCTTGAGATCCTCGTGCACCATCTCGACGATGCGCCGGCCGCTCATCCGGGCCAGCAGGTTGCGGCGCGCATCGGCCGCCGGAATCGCCGCGTTCTCGGGCAGGCCGAGGCCCAGCGCCTCGACCATCGACGCCATCGTCGAGGCGGTGCCCATGGTCATGCAACTGCCGGCGGACCGGTTCATGCCGGCCTCGGCCTCGTGAAATTCGGCCAGGGTGATCTCGCCGGCGCGCAATTGCTCGCTCATCGAGATGATGTTGGTGCCCGAGCCGATGATCTGGCCGCGATAGACCCCGCGCAACTGCGGACCGCCGGAGACGCCGATCGCCGGCAGGTCGGCCGAGGACGCGCCCATCAGCAGGGCCGGGGTCGTCTTGTCGCAGCCCATCAGCAGCACGACGCCGTCGAGCGGATGGGCGCGGATCGCTTCCTCGACATCCATCGAGGCGAGATTGCGGAACAGCATCGCCGTCGGCCGCATCGTCACCTCGCCCAGCGAGGAGACCGGGAATTCCAGCGGGAACCCGCCGGCATCGAGCACGCCGGCGCGCACATGCTCGGCCAGCGCCCGGAAATGCGCGTTGCAGGGCGTCAGCTCGGACCAGGTGTTGCAGATGCCGATGACCGGGCGGCCGTCGAACTGGTCCTGGGGGAAGCCGCTGTTCTTGAGGAACGAGCGGTAATAGAACCCCATCTTGTCCTGCCGGCCGAACCAGGCCTGGCTGCGCAGCGGCTTTTTCGTCATACCCTCAACCCACCGCGCCATGACGGCGCAAACCGTTGAAAATCACATTGGTCATCGCCGCCGAGGCAGCCTCCGAATCCCGGTCGGCGATACATTCGACGATGCGTTCATGCGCCGCCACGGTGATCTGATAGTCGCGGTCGTCGACCGGTTCGCTCAGCACGAACGAGGCGCGCAGGGCCGCCTCGATGACGGCACCGATGGAGCGCATGAACTGGTTGCCCGATGCCTTGGCGATCAGCAGGTGCAGGCGCAGGTCGGCATCGGCAAAGCCGGCCCCCTCGCCCTTCACCGCCAGGTGCATCTGGCGGATCGCGGCCTGCATCTGCGCCAGATCGGTTTCCGAGCGCCGCTCGGCCGCCAGGGCCGCGGCGCGCGGCTCGACCGCCAGCCGGATGTCGGCCAGATCGCGCAGGAAGCGCTTGTCGATGCCGGCATCGAGATGCCAGGCCATCACGTCGGGGTCGAACATGTTCCACATCGCCCGCTCGCGCACCACCGTGCCGACCCGGGCCTTGGTCGACAGCAGGCCCTTGGCCACCAGCGTCTTGACGCTTTCGCGCAGCACCGGCCGGGAAACGCCGAACAGGACCAGCAGCTCGGGCTCGCCAGGCAGCTTGGCCCCTTCGGCGTAACGCCCCTTGATGATGTCGATGGCGATGGTGCGCGCCACCTCGGCATGGTTGGAATGGCCCCGCCGGGCCGGGATCATGACGATGTTGGTGGTCATGATGCAACTCCCGCCGCCGGTCGCAGCCGGCCGCGGCGGGCCATGTGCAGCGTCGCCTGCTGGAAGCCGATGAACGCGAACAGCAGCAGGCCGGTGGCGATCTTGGCCCACCAGCTGGACAGCGAGCCGTCGAAGCTGATGTAGGTCTGGATCAGGCCCTGGATCAGCACGCCGACAAAAGTGCCGAGGACAAACCCGTAGCCGCCCGACAGAAGCGTGCCGCCGATCACCGCGGCCGCGATGGCGTCGAGTTCGACGCCGACTGCCGACAGCGAGTAGCCCGACGAGGTATAGAGCGAGAACACGATCCCCGACAACCCGGCCAGCAGGCTCGACAGCATGTAGATCAGCACGGTCGATCGGCCGACATTGATGCCCATCAGCGCGGCCGACCCCCGCGCGCCGCCCAGCGCAAAGACATTGGCGCCGAACCGCGTGCCATGCAGCAGCAGCGCGCCTCCGATCACCGTCGCCAGCATGATCATCGCCGGCACGGTCAGCCGGGCCCCGCCGGGCAGGCGCAGCGCATAGTCCGCGAGATGGGAATAGAGCCCGGCATTGATCGGGATCGATTCGGTCGACAGGAGAAAGCTGAGGCCGCGGGCCAGGAACATGCCGGCCAGCGTGACGATGAACGGCGGCAGATCGAAATACTGGATGACGGACCCCATCAGCGCGCCGAAGGCGGCGCAGATCGCCAGGATGGCGACGAAGGCCAGAAGCGGCGGCATGCCCGCCCGTTCGATCACCAGGGCCAGGAACACCGTGGTGAAGCCGATGACCGAACCGACGGACAGATCGATGCCGCCGGAAATGATCACGAAGGTCATGCCGACCGCGACGATGCCGAGGAAGGCGTTGTCGGTCAGCAGGTTCATCGCCACGCGCAACGAGGCGAAGTTCGGGAACGTCAGCGTGCAGACCAGATAGCCGATCAGGAAGACGGCCGTCGTGGCCAGGACGGGGGCCAGGCGCTTCATGGTTTCCTCCGGCCAAGCTTGAGGCCGAGGCGCGGCGACTGCAGCAGCAGCACCGCCAGCACCACCACCGCCTTGACGATCAGGTTGAATTCCGGCGGGAAACCGGACAGCAGGATTCCGGTATTCATCGCCTGGATGATCAGGGCGCCGATCACCGCCAGCGGGATCGAGAACCGGCCGCCGAACAGCGAAGTGCCGCCGATGACGACGGCGAGGATCGCGTCGAGTTCGAGCCAGAGCCCGGCATTGTTCGCGTCGGCGCCGAGGATGTCGGCGGCGGCGACGATGCCGGCCAGACCCGCGCACAGCCCGCACCAGACATAGACGGCGACGGTGATCGCGCGGGTGCCGACGCCCGACAGCGCCGCCGCCCTGGCATTGCCGCCGGCGGCCTCGATCAGCAGGCCGAGCGCCGTGCCGCGCACGATCGCCGCCGTCAGGCCCAGCATGACCAGGGTCAGCACGATCGGCGTCGGCAGGCCGAGCACCGATCCACCGCCGAACCAGGCCAGCGCCGGCGACGTGAAGGTGACGATCCGCCCTTCGGTGATCAACTGGGCGATGCCGCGGCCGGCGACCATCAGGATCAGGGTGGCAACGATCGGCTGGATCCCGAGGACGGCGACCAGGATGCCGTTCCAGAGGCCGCAGAGCAGGCCGGCGCCGAGGCTTGCCGCCAGCACGACCGGAAGGGCGTGGCTGTCGGCGAGGCTGGCTGCGATGGCGCCGCAGATCGCCATCACCGCGCCGACCGACAGGTCGATTCCGCGCATGGCGATCACCAGGACCATGCCGAGCGACAGGAGCGCCACCGGCGCGCCGCGGTTGAGCACGTCGATCAGGCTGCCGAACAACCGTCCGTCCTGCAGGCGGATATCGAAGAACTGGGGCGAGACGATCCAGTTCACCAGCAGGATGACGGCGAGCGCCCCGACCTGCGACAGGCCGGCACGCGGCAGGCGAAGTGCCATGGCGGCCTCCCTCATTCTGCCGCCTCGGAGGCCCGCAGGGCCGGCGACTCGGCGGCGATCGCCGCCAGGATAGCCGAAACCTCGACCGCTTCGCCCGACAGCCGCGCGACATGGGCCCGGTCGCGCAGCACCACCACCTCGTCGGCGTAGGTGACGATCTCTTCGAGTTCGGAAGACACGACCAGCAGCGCCATGCCCTCGGCGCAGAGACGGCGGATCAGCGCGATGATCTCGGCATGGGCGCCGACATCGATGCCGCGCGTCGGCTCGTCGAGGATCAGGAGGCGCGGTCCCGTGGCCAGCCAGCGCGCCAGCAGCGCCTTCTGCTGATTGCCGCCGGACAGCAGGCCGATCGGCCGCTCCGGATCCGGCGGGCGGATGTCGAGCAGGCGGATGAACCTGGCGGCAATCTCGTCCTGTTCGCGGCGCGAGAGGGGGTTGAACACGCCGCGCCGCGCCTGCAGCGCCAGCACGATGTTCTCGCGGACGGTCAGCTCGGCCACGATGCCATCGGTCTTGCGCTCCTCCGGGCAATAGCCGAAGCCCAGGTCGAGCGCGGCCCGCGGGCTGGACAATTCGACCGTCCGGCCGGCGACGACCGCGGCTCCGCTGTCGGCGCGCTCGGCCCCGAAGACCAGCCGGGCGGTCTCGGTGCGCCCGGACCCCAGCAGGCCGGCCAGGCCGATCACCTGGCCGGCGCGCAGGGTGAGATCGAATGGCGCGACATAGCCGGCCTTGCCGAAACCCGCGAACGTGGCCAGCACGTCGCCGCCGGCGGCGGCCGGGGTACGGACGGCCGTGGCGGCGGACAGTTCGCGGCCGAGCATCAGGCGCACGAGATCGAGGCGCGGCAGCTCGCCGGCCGATGCCGCGCCGGCCAGCCTGCCATTGCGCAGCACGGTGATGCGGTCGCAGACGGCGTAGACCTGGTCCAGGAAATGGGTGACGAAGACGATGCCGATGCCGCGAGCGGCAAGCTTGCGCATGACGCCGAACAGGACCTCGACCTCATGGGCATCGAGGCTGGCGGTCGGTTCGTCGAGGATCAGCACGCGCGCCGACAGGTCGACGGCGCGGGCGATGGCGACGATGTGCTGGATCGCGACGGAATAGCTGCCGAGGGGGGCTGCGATGTCGATGTCGATGTCGAATTCGGCGAGCAACGCGCGGGCCCGCCGGCGCATCTCGCGTTCGCGCACGAAACCGAAGCGCGTCGGCTGGCGGCCGAGGAACAGGTTCTGGGCCACCGAAAGGTTCGGCGCCAGGTTCACTTCCTGATAGACGGTGGCGATGCCGGCCCGGGTCGCTTCCGCGGCCGACCGGGGCGCGATCTCGACGCCACCGAGGCACAGCGTGCCGGCATCGCGCGGCACCACGCCGGTCATCGTCTTGATCAGCGTCGACTTGCCCGCGCCGTTTTCGCCCAGCAGCGCATGGATCGATCCGGCCTCGAGCATGAAGTCGACCCGGTCGAGCGCAACCTGGCCGGCAAACGACTTGGAGAAGCCGCGCAGGGACAGAAGCGGCGGGTCTTCGTACGGGTCCATCGGGCAATCTTGACGCTGCAAAGGACGGATACGGACGGGCGGCGCCGCGTGGGAGGGCACGCGGCGCCGGGGCCGGGCTGGTTCAGTAGCCCAGGCCCTTCTTGCTGTCGTAGACCGCCTGAGGATTGTCGGCCGCGGTATAGAGCTTGGATTCCGTCTGGATCCACTTCGGCGGCACGGTACCCTTCGTCTTGTAGGCGATGATGGCATCGAAAGCCGGCCCGGCCATGTTCGGCGTCAGTTCGACCGTCGCATTGGCCTCGCCCGCGGCCATCGCCTTGAAGATGTCGGGCACGGCGTCGATCGAGGCGGTGAGGATGTCCTTGCCGGGCTTGAGGCCGGCTTCCTTCATCGCCTGGATCGCCCCGACCATCATATCGTCGTTATGGGCGTAGACCGCACAGATCGAGGCCCCGCCGCCCTCGGCCTTGATGAAGCTCTCCATCACTTCCTTGCCCTTGGCGCGGGTGAAGTCGCCGGTCTGGCTGCGCACGATCTTGACGTTGGGCGCGCCGGCGATCCCGGCCTCGAAACCCTTCTTGCGGTTGGTGGCGACCGAGGCGCCGACCGTGCCCTGCAGTTCGACGACGTTGCACGGCTTGGTGCCGACGGTCTTGACCAGCCATTCGCCGGCGACCTTGCCCTCATGCACGCTGTCCGAGGTCACCGCGGTCAGGTAGAGGTCCTTGCCCGAGGGGTCGATGTCGCGATCGAGCAGCACGACCGGGATCTTGGCTTCCTTGGCTTCCTTCAGCACCGCCTCCCAGCCGGTCGACACGACCGGGGCCAGGAAGATCGCGTCGACATTCTGGGCGACGAACGACCGGATCGCCTTGATCTGGTTTTCCTGCTTCTGCTGGGCGTCGGCGATCTTGAGATTGATCTTGCGCTTGGCGGCTTCCGACTTCGAGACGGTAGTCTCGGCCGCGCGCCACCCCGATTCAGACCCGATCTGCGAAAACCCAACCGTCAGGTCCTGGGCCAGCGCGATCCCCGGCACAGCCGCCGCCGTCATCGCGGAAGCAAGCAGCAAAGCTTTGAAATTCATTTGGCGTTTCTCCCGTGGTTTGAACCATTTCGCGGATTGACCCGCTTGTTTCGGGCTGGAGTGTGCCACAGGCCATGTCGGCTTAAAAGTCATATTATTTGACTTTTCGCGGGCGGAAGTACCGCGCGGCATCCTGCCGCTGTCACCCGGCGGCGAAGCCGTCCAGAATGCCGCGAGGACCAGCCGGGGGCCGGTCACGACAGAGGGAATGTCATGGGATTTCACTACGACGTCACGGTCGCCTGGGGCGATTGCGACGAGATGGGTATCGTCTTCTATCCGAACTACTATTATTGGTTCGACACGACGTTTCACGCGTTCACGCGCGAACGGGGGGTCAGCCAGCGCGCGATCCGCGAACGGTTCGGCGCGCTGGGCACGCCGCTGGTCGATACCGGCGCCCGCTATCGCGCACCGGTCCGCTACGACGACCCGATCCGGATCGTCGCCGAGATCGAGTCATGGAGCACCCGCAGCTTTCGCCTGCGCTATACCGTGCTGCGCGACGGCGACACCGTGGCGGTGGAAGGCCACGAGGTCCGCGCCTGGGTGGTGCCGGGACCGGACGGCAGCTTCAAGGCCGGCACGATCCCCGAAGCCTTCAGGGAAGCCTTGGCCTAAGCCTCGCGCGCCAGCCGCGGCGGCGACCAGTGGCGGCCGGGCGCGGCATCGAGCAGCGCCCGGGTGTAGTCGTGCCGCGGCGCGGCCAGCAAGGCCTCGGCCTCGCCGAACTCGACGACCTCGCCCTGGCGCATCACCGCGATGTAGTCGGCGATCTGGGCTGCGACCCGCAGATCGTGGGTTATGAACATCACGGTGAGGCCGAGACGCTGCTGCAGGTCGTCGATCAGCGCCAGCACCTGCTTCTGCACCGACACGTCCAGCGCCGACACGCTCTCGTCGGCAATGACGATCTCAGGCGACATCGCCAGCGCGCGGGCGATGCCGATACGCTGGCGCTGGCCACCGGAAAATTGCCCGGGCCGGCGATCGAGTGCCTCGCGCTTCAACCCGACCAGTTCCATCAACTCGGCCGCCCGCGCCCGCGCCTCGGCCCGCGTCATCCCGGCCAGCACGGCGGCGCGGCCGACGATGTCGCCGACCCGCCGGCGCGGATTGAGCGATCCGAACGGATCCTGAAAGATCATCTGGATCCGCCGTCGGGCGCGGGCCAGCGCCCGGCCGCTCAGCGCGGCGAAATCCTGGCCGTCGACCAGCACGCGGCCGGCGCTGCAGCTTTGCAGCCGGATCACCGTCTTGGCCAGGGTCGACTTGCCCGAGCCGGATTCGCCGACGATCGCGACGGTGCGGCCGCGGCGCAGCGTCAGGCTCACCGGCTTCAAGGCCTGCAGCGTGCCATAAGTCTTGGCCAGCCCCTCGATACGCAAGGCCGGCTCGGCCTGGCGCGAGGGCCGTTGCACCTGGCGGTGCAGGTCGGGCACCGCATCGATCAGCATGCGGGTATAGGGATCCTGGGGGCGGTTGAGCACCTGATCGGCCGGACCGATCTCGACCAGCCGGCCATGACGCATCACCGCAACCCGGTCGGCGATCTCGGCGACGACGCCGAAATCATGGGTGATGAACAGGATGCCGTGGCCGAAATTGTCGCGCAGTTCGCCGATCAGCCGCAGCACCTGGGCCTGGGTCGTCACGTCGAGCGCCGTGGTCGGCTCGTCGGCGATCAGCAGCGCCGGGTTCATCGCCAGCGCCATCGCGATCACCACGCGCTGGCACTGGCCGCCGGACAGCTGGTGGGGGAACGAGGCGGCGATCCGCGGCGGATCGGGCAGATGGGTCGCAGCCAGCAGCGCGAGGACGCGCGCGGCGCGGCCGGCGCGATCGAGATCACCGTGCAGTTCCAGCACCTCGGCCACCTGCCCGCCGACCGGGATCGCCGGGTTCAGCGCCGCCATCGGTTCCTGGAATATCATCGCGATGCGGTTGCCGCGGATCTTCTGCCAGGCCTTCTCCGGCAGGTCGGTGACGTCCTGACCCTGGAAGGTCAGCCGGCCCCCGGTGCGGCGCAGGCCGGGTGCCAGCGCGCCCATCGCCGCCGAAGCCAGGACCGACTTGCCCGAGCCGGACTCGCCGACCACGCAGAGAATCTCGCCGCGGGCGACCTGGAGCGTCACGCCGTCGACGGCAAAACCGCGATCGGCCCCCCTGGGCAGCGCGATCGACAGGTTCTCGATCGACAGGATCTGTTCCATCGCCTAACCCTCCCCGCCGCCCGGACCGGCATTGGCGATTTCGCGCAGGCCGTCGGCCAGTAGGCTCAGGCCCAGCATCAGCGACGAGATGGCGATGCAGGGGAAGACCACGAGATGCGGAAAGGCGATCGCCATGGCCCGGCCGTCGTTGATCATGCCGCCCCAGTCGGGCGTGGGTGGCGGCAGGCCGAGCCCCAGGAATCCCAGCACGCCGATGGTGATGGCGGTATAGCCGAGCCGCAGGCAGACATCGACGACCAGAGGGCCCGACGCGTTGGGCAGGATCTCGACCAGCATGATGCGCCAGTCGCTTTCCCCTTGCGTGATCGCAGCGGCGACGAAGTCGCGGCTGCGCAGGTCGATCGTCAGGGCGCGGACGATGCGGAAGATCGCCGGGGCCGAGGCGAAGGTGACCGCAATGACGATATTGGCGGCGGAGGCGCCGATCGAGACGATGATGACGATATAGAGCACCAGCACGGGGAACGAGAGGACCGTGTTGGCGACGAACGACAGCACGGTGTCAACCCAGCCGCGATAGAAGCCCGCCAGCAGGCCGGCCGCCAGGCCGACGACATAGGCCGACAGCGTCGCAAGCCCGGCCCAGACCACGACGGTGCGGGCACCGTGAATCAGGCGCGACAGGATATCGCGCCCCAGCAGATCGGTCCCGAGCCAGAAACGCATCCCGTCCGGCGACAGCCCGCCGGGCGAGATCAGCGGCGAATAGGATTTCAGCGGGTCGTACGGCGCCAGCAGCGGCGCAAACAGCGCGCAGGCCAGCCACACCCCGACGACGGCGCCGCCGATCAGCGCCGGCCCCGAGCGGCGCAGCACACCCAGCACCGTCATGCCCCGCCCTCGCGCCGGCCGACATCGCGGAACGAGATGCGCGGGTTCAGCCAAGTGTAGAGCATGTCGGAGATCAGCTGGGTGACCACGACCACGACCACACCGACCATCGCGCAGGCTTCGATCAGGTAAATGTCGGAATTGAGCGCAGCCTCGAAGAGCAAGGTGCCGAACCCTTTGTAGGCGAAGAACACCTCGACGACGATCACACCCGAAAGCAGCCAGGGGATCTGCAGCATGATCACCGTGATCGGCGCGATCAGCGCGTTGCGCAGGGCGTGGCGAAAGACGATGCGGGGCAGCGAGGCGCCCTTCATCATCGCCGTGCGCACATAGGGCGAGGCCATCGCCTCGATCATCGACGACCGCGTCATCCGCGCGAGGTAGCCGGCGGTATAGAGCGACAGCACCATCACCGGCAACACGAGTTCGGCCGGCGAGAAACCGGCGGTCATCGTCGACGCGCCCGGCAGCAGGCCGAGCCAGAAGACGAACACCGCCGAGAGGAAGACGGCCGAGGCGAATTCCGGGATCGAGGTGGTGAGAACCGAGAACACGGTGATGCCGCGATCGAGCAGCGAGCCTTCGCGCACGCCGGCGGCAATGCCGAGCAGCAGCGCGATCGGCACGGTGACGAGAAGCGTCGCAGCCGCGAGAATGCCGGTGGCGGCAAGCCGTGGCCCGATCAGGCTGATCACCTCGGTGCGAAAGCGCAGCGACTGGCCCCAGTCGCCGACGATGAAATGGCCGAGCCAGCGGAAATAGCGGACGAGGAACGGGTCGAGATAGCCGTTCTCCTTCAGCCAGACCTGGCGCTGCGCCGCGGTCGAGAACTGGCCGAGCACCTTGGCGGCGACATCGCCGACATTCAGTTCCAGCGCGACATGGACGATGAACGACACCGCCAGCATGACGAGGATCATTTCGCCGAGCTTGATGGCGATGTAGCGTTTCATTCCGCTGTCGTCTCCCTGTCAACCCGGGCCGGAAGGGGCGATCGTCATCCCGGCCGAAGCCGGGATGACGACAGGGGACAGACTAGGTCATCCAGACGCGATCCATGCGGAAATAATCGGCCGGGTGCGGCCGGTGGTTGTTGACCTTGGCCGAGACGGCCGCGAACTTGTCGGCCCAGAACGGCTGCACGATGACGCAGGAGTCCTGCAGGATCTTCTCGACCTGCTCCATCGCCTGCGACCGCTCGCGCGGGTTGACGATGCCCATCGCCTTGTCGAGCGCGGCGTCGAAGTTCTTGTCGGAAAAATGGCTCTCGTTCCACGATGCGCCCGAGCGGTAGGCGAGGTCGAGCGTCATGACCGCCAGCGGGCGGTGGGCCCAGAAGGTGACGCCGAACGGCACCTTGTCCCAGATCGGCCAGTACTGGGCGGCAGGCATGACGTTCAGCTTGAGGCGGATGCCGGCCTCGGCCAGCGCCTGCTGCAGGACCTGCGAGGCGTCCTGCTCCCACTTGCCCTGGGTGTTGCCGACGACGAGTTCCAGGTCGATGCCGTCCTTGTAGCCGGCCTCGGCCAGCAGCGCCTTGGCCTTGGCGACATCGCGCTTCAGCGGCGGCAGCTTGAAGTATTCCGGCTGGAACGGGGCGACGTGATGATTCTCGCCGACCACGCCACGGTTGCGGTAGGCGAGTTCCAGCATCTTCTGGTTATCGGCGGCGAGGCAGACGGCCTGGCGCACGCGGATGTCGTCGAACGGCTTCTGGTCGACCTGCATGCGCATGACCACGGTCTGCGCCGCCTTGCCGCGGAGCAGGCGGACATTGGGCAGCTTCTCGACCAGCTCGATCTCGGCGATGGTGACACGGTAGAGCACGTCGACCTGGCCCGCGGCCAGGGCCGCGACATGCGCCGCGATGTCGGTGCCGAGGTCGATATACTGGATCTCGTCCAGGAAGGCCGGCTTGCCCCAATAGCCGTCACGCCGCTTGAACTTGGCGATCGAGGAAACCTTGTACTCGGTCATCTGGAAGGGGCCGGTGCCGATCGGGTTCTTGATCCAGTCGGAGCCCATCTCGTCGAACTTGCGATGCAGGATCGGACAGGTGTAGGCGTAGAGCATCTCGGGAATCGCCAGCACCGCGCGATCGAGCGTCAGGCGGAACTCGAGGTCGGACAGCTTCTCGAACTTCGTCACCATCGCAAACGACGTCTTATTGGGCGATTTCGAATCCGGCGCCTGCCAGCGCTTGAAGTTGAACTCGACATCCTCGACCGTGAAGTCGTCGCCGTTCGACCACTTGACGCCGGGCCGCAGCTTGAACGTCCAGGTCTTCAGGTCGTCCGACGGCTTCCAGCCCTCGGCGAGGTAAGGCTGGGTGACGTTGTCGGCATCGACCTCGGCCAGGAATTCCAGCGAATTGCGATAGAGGTTCGACGGCTCGGCCCAGGTGACCAGCGCCGGGTCCTTCATTTCCATGACCGAGCAGGCGAAGCGCAGCGTCCCGCCCTGCTTGGGCGCGCCCTGGGCGGCGGCCTCGCCGACCAGGCCGAGATCGCCGATGAACGCCTTGGCGGAGGCGGCGGTGACGCCGAGGAAGGCCGCGGTCCGCAGGAATTCGCGGCGGCCGATCTCGCCGCGCGTCGCCTGTTCGGCCAGCGGCCGCACCGCGGGATGCAGAGCGCCACCAAGCATGCTGCGCAGGCGGCCGAGCTTCAGTCCGGACATGTCGTGTTACCTTCCCTGTTGTTTGCTTCTATGGCGTTCTGTTCGGCAATACCGGCGAAATGCCGGATCATCCACGAGCGGAAGACGGCGATGACCGGGTCGGCCAGATCCTCGGGGTGCAGGTTGAGGAAATAGCCGTAGCCGTCCTCGAACGGCTCGCCCAGCGTGACCAGCCGGCCGGCCGCGAAGTCGTCGGCGAAGAGATCGACGTCGAGCAGCGCGACCCCGTCGCCGCACATCGCGTATTGGGCGGCGAGCATCGCCGTGTCGAAGGCGAGCCCGCTGTCGGTGTCGAGGCCGAGCTGATGGTGGCGCGAGTATCCCTCCCACAGCAGGCCGGGCGTCTGCCCCTCGAGCTTGACGTGGATCAGCTCGTTGGCGGCCAGCATCTCGCGCATCGGCATGTTCTGGTGGCGTGCGGCCAGTTCGGGCGTGCAGGCCGGCGCGACGCGATTCATCCACAGGAGGTCGGTGATGGTGTCGCCCGCCTTCGGCCGGTCGTAGACCACGGCGACGTCGCAATCGTTGCGCGGCAGCCCGGTGAAGCCGATCGACGAGATGTCGACGAAGATCTCGGGAAAGTCCTTCTTGAAGCCCTGCAGGATCGGCAGGGCCAACTTCTGGGCGAAGGACGGCGGCAGCTGCAGCTTCAGCGTCTTGCGCCCGACACCCTCGCGCACGATGTCGTTGAGCGCCACCTCGATCCGGTCGAAGGCATCGCGGACCACCGGCAGCAGCGTGGTGCCGGCCTTGGTCAGGGCCAGCGATTGCGGCCGGCGCGCCAGCAACTGATGGCCGAGCAGCTTCTCGAGATTGATCACATGGCGGCTGATCGCCCCTTGCGACACGTGCAGCGCGCTGGCCGCGGCGGTGAAGGACAGGTTCTGGCCCACGGCCTCGAAGGCCCTGAGCGCGTTCAACGGCAACCAATGTCGATTGAACCTGACCATGAACCGTATGTGCCCCCGCACCGGCTGTGGCCGGCGTCGCCGCCGGCCGTTGTTGACTATCAAATTATGTCATGGGCCGGACAACGCCCAAAAACTGATGAACCCCATGACTATTTATGATTGCCCTTACAGCAATCTCGTATGCCACCATTTCGGCAATCGCGATCTCAGTATCTGCGGGATCGTCATCGCCCACTCGGACCATATCGCAAGTTATTGCAAGACGAAGGAACCCCAATGGTCGATCTTGGCCATGTCAGCCTTTTGTTCGACAAGCGCCTGCCCGGGCATTCCCTTCCGTCGAATCTCTATAACGATCGCGACATCTATGATTTCGACATGGACGCGATTTTCCTTCGTTCCTGGCTGATGGTCGGTTTCGAAGTCGAATTCGCCGAACCTGGCAGCTATCTCAGCCTGACCGTCGGCAGGTCGCCGATCATCGTGCTGCGCGATCGTGACGGGCAGTTGCGCGGCTTCCACAATTCCTGCCGCCATCGCGGCGCCCAGATCTGCGAAAACGGCCATGGCCGCGCCCGCACCCTGACCTGCCCCTATCACCAGTGGACCTACGACCTGACCGGCAAGCTGGTGCATGCCGGCCGCATGCCCGACGATTTCGACCGCGCCGGTCACGGCCTGCGGCCGATCCATGTCGGCACCGTGGCCGGAACGGTCTATGTCTGCCTGAGCGACGATCCGCCGCCCTTTGCCGATTTCCGCGAAAAGCTGGCGCCGCTGCTGCTGCCCCATGATCTCGCCAATGCCAAGGTGGCGCTGGAAAGCACGCTGATCGAACGGGCGAACTGGAAACTGGTGATGGAGAACGCGCGCGAGTGCTATCACTGCTCGGCGCGTCATCCGGAACTGTCGGTTACGTTCCCGATCGGCGCCCGGGCGCATTTCGAGGCGGACGAAGCCGGCGAGGTCGAGCGTTTCAATACCCGCATGGCCGCCGCAGGCCTGCCCGTCGGGCCGGTCGAGGGCGACTGGTGGCAGGCCATCCGTTTCCCGCTCAATCCCGGCTGCGTCTCGATGACGCTGGACGGCCAGCCGGTCGTCTCCCGCCCGATGTGCCCGGCCGAAGGCGGCGACATCGGCTCGCTGCGCTGGGCATTGGAACCGCACAGCTTCGCCCATGCGGTGGGCGACCACGTCTTCATGTTCACCGCCTGGCCGACCGGGCCCGAGGAAACCCTCGTCGTCTCGAAATGGCTGGTCCACAAGGACGCGGTCGAAGGTGTCGACTACGACCTCGACCGCCTCGGCGCGCTGTGGACCCGGACCAACCTGCAGGACCGCGACCTGGCCGAGAACAACCAGCGCGGCGTGCATTCGGCCGGCTACCTGCCCGGCCCCTATTCGCACGATGCCGAGGCGCTGCTGATCCGCTTCACCGACTGGTATTGCGCCACGGCGCGCCGCTACATCGCGGAGACGGCGCGATGAGCGGCGGCGATGGCCTGCATCCCGATACGCTCACCGTCGGCGCCGGCTACGACGCCCATGCCCATCACGGCGCGGTCAAGCCGCCGATGTTCCTGACGTCGACCTTCGTCTACCCGACTGCCCAGCACGCCAAGGACGTGCACGAGGTCTATTTCGGCGCGCGGCCGGCCCGTCCCGACGAGGCATCGGGCTACATCTATTCGCGCCTCGACCACCCGAACATGACGATGCTGGAGCAGCGACTGGCGGTGCTCGACGGCGCGGCCGAGGCGGCGGTGTTCAACAGCGGCATGGCGGCGATCTCGACGATGATGCAGTCGATCCTGCGGCCCGGCCAGGTGATCCTGCATTCGCGGCCGCTCTATGGCGGGACCGACGCGCTGGTCCACACGCAGCTGTCGCATTTCGGCATCCGCCCGGTCGGCATCGGCGATGCGCTGGACCCGGCATCGGTGCGGGCGGCGGCGGGCGAAGCGATGGCGGCCGGCACCGTCGGCCTCGTGATGATCGAGACCCCGGCCAACCCGACCGGCGGCATCAGCGACATCGCGCTGGCCGCCGAGGTGGCGGCCGAGATCGGCCGGGCACAGGGGCACCGACCGCCGGTCGTGGTCGACAACACCTTCCTCGGTCCATTCCAGCAGAATCCGCTGCGTCACGGGGCGGACCTCTGCGTCACCTCGCTGACCAAATATGCCGGCGGCCATTCCGACCTGCTGGGCGGCGGCATCAGCGGCGACGCGGCAATGATCGGCCGCCTGAAGCAGCTGCGCACGCTGCTCGGCACCCATCTGAACCCGCATGACTGCTGGATGCTCTTGCGTTCGCTCGAAACCATGCATCTGCGCACCGAGCGGGCCGGGCGCAACGCGACGGCGATCGCCGCCTTCCTGCGCGACCACCCCAAGGTCGCCTCGGTCACCTATCTCGGCTTCATCGCCAACGACGGCGGCCCCGGTGCCGCGGCATTCACCCGGCAATGCCGCGGCGCGGGCTCGACCTTCTCGTTCCGGATCAGGGGCGGCGAGGCGGCCGCCTTCCGCATGCTCGACCGCCTGCAGGTGATCCGCATGGCGGTCAGCCTGGGCGGCACCGAGACGCTGATCTGCCATTCGGCGACCACGACCCATTTCGCGGTGCCGCGCGAGCGGCGCGAGGCGATGGGAGTCGACGATTCCACCCTGCGGATCTCGGTCGGCGTCGAGCATGAGGCGGACCTGATCGCCGATCTCGACCGGGCGATGGAGGCGGTCTGATGCAGGACCCGAAATCGGTCGCCGGCAAGCACGGCGCCCCGGCCGAACACGCCGAACTGCTGGTGATCGGTGCCGGCCCGGCCGGCATCGCCGCCGCGATCGCCGGTGCCCGCGACGGTGCCAAGGTGGTGCTGGTCGACGAAAACCCCGTCGCCGGCGGACTGATGGGCCTCGACGTGCCGCTCTTCTACGGCCAGCGGATGACCGCCGCCGTGCACAACAAGCCGCGCATGGTCGAGCAGGTCCTGTCGGCCAAGCCGGCACTGGAGGAAGCCTTCGAGGCCGGTGTCGACGTCCGCCTGGGCGTCTATGCCTGGGGCGCCTTCGTCAACGGCCCGGGCGTCCAGACCCTGCCGGGCCGCGTCGTCGGGCTGGCCGACGACGAACGCTCGTGGCTGATCGGTTTCGACCGGCTGGTGGTGGCCGCCGGCGCGCGCGACTTCGTCGTTTCCTTCGCTGGTGTCGAACAGCCCGGGGTGATCGGCGCCCGCGCGCTGCAGTCGCTCATCGCCACCTATGACGCCTTCGACGGCCGGCGCATCGTCATTCTCGGCTCGGGCGACCTGGCGGTAGAGACCGCCCAGCAGGCGCAGGCGCGCGGACTCGAGGTGGCATGCCTCGTCGAAGTGCGCGACAGCGCGCAGTCCGTCACCGATCTGCCGGTCCTGACCGGCCATGCGGTCGCGCGTGCGGTCGGCGGTCCGTCCGGCATCGAGGCGGTCGACCTGGTCGGTCCCGGCGGCGCCGTCACCCGGATCGCCTGCGACACGATCTGCCTCGCCATCGGCCTGGTCCCCGTGGTCGAACTGGCCGATGTGCTGGGGTGCCGTCTCGCGGCCCGCGGCGACAGCGGCGGGCATGTGCCGCTGGTCGACGGCGAAGGCCGGTCGAGCATCCCGGGCGTCAGCTTCGCTGGCGATTGTGCCGGCGTGCCTTCGGGCGACGGCTATGGCTATCGCCTGGACTGGGTGCGGGCCCAGACCCGCGCCGGCGATGGGCGCGAGCTGGTCTGCCTGTGCGAGGAAGTCAGCCGGGCCGAACTGCTGGGGATGCAGCCGCCGCGCTATCTCGGCTGCCCGCCACCGCAAGGTCACGACCTCTCTTCGATGCTGGCCGACGGCCCGCCCAGCCACGACCAGATGAAGCGGCTGACCCGCGTGACCATGGGCCACTGCCAGGGCCGTCGCTGCCGCGAACAGGTGGCGCTGCATCTGGCGCTCGCCTCGAACCTCGACCCGGCCGAGGTACCGCTGGCCGGCTATCGTGCCCCGGTCCGGCCCCTGCCGCTGACCGTGCTGGCCGATGCCGACGAGGAGCAGGTGATGCGCGACCGCTGGGAAGTCTGGTTCGGCATTCCCGGGCAATGGACGCCTTACGCCGATATCGGCACCGAACGCGAGGTCCTGGACGACGAATCCGGCCTCGGCGACCACATGCACCTCTGAGGGGTCCGGAGATGACGGGGCAAAAGGGTGCGACGACGGTGATCGTCGGCGGCGGCGTCACGGGGTTAAGCGCCGGCTGGTGGCTGGCGCGCGACGGCATGGATGTCGTCGTCATCGACAAGGGCATCATCGGCTGGGAAGCGTCGGGGCGGAACGGCGGCGGCTGCACCCATTACCAGAGCCAGCTGTTCGACGAGGAACAGCGGCTGTGGCCGCAGATGGACCAGTTGCTCGGCTATCCCACCGAATACCGGCGCGAACGGGTGATCGTCGCGATCAACGAACTGCAGTTCGCCCGCTATCGGCGCATGGCCGAGATCACGCGCGCAATGGGCTACCCGTCCAGCGAGCTGGATCCCAGGCAGGTGCGCGAACTGGTCCCGCTGGCCGGCGACAACGCCGTCGGTGCCGTGCATTTCCATTTCGGCGGTCACGCCAATCCGCAGCGCACCGTCCAGGCCTATGGCTGGGCGCTGCAGGACCTGGGCGGCCGGCTGATGCAGCACACCTTCGTCACCGGCTTCTCCACCGCCGGCGGCAAGGTCGTCGCGGTCCGGACGAATCGTGGCGAGATCGGCCTCGACAACCTCGTCATCGCCGCCGGCCCCCAGACCGGCCGTCTACTCCGCCTGCTCGGCCACGACCTGCCGCTGGCCGCGGGCCGGGCCGAGATGATCGTCACCGAGCCGCTGCCGCTGATGACGCATGGCGGCGTCGACGGCAACGGCCTCTACGGTCGCCAGACGCTGCGCGGCAACCTCGCCTATGGCGGCGGGCCGCATGAATGGGTCGAGGCCGGCGACGGTCAGGCCGTCGCGCGCCCCTCGACCCCGCTGTTGCGCAACCTGGCCCGCCGGCTGGCCGAGCTGTTCCCCAAGGCCGGACATGTGCGGATGATCCGCAGTTGGGCCGGCATCATCGAGAACACGCCCGACGGCCGCCCGGTGATCGACCGGTTGGCCGATCCGGGCAACGTGACGGTGGCGACGATGTCCTCGGTCGGCTTCGGCCTGTCGCCGGCGACCGGCCATGCGATCCGCGACCTGGTGATCGACGGCCGCTGCAGGTTCACCGATCTCGGCAAGCTGCGTCTCGACCGGTTCGCCGGCCTTGATCCCGACTGGGCGGCGCGGCGCGGCTGGGTGCCGATCGCCGCATGACCGACCGTTTCTCGATCTTCACGCTGCTGGGCGAGGCGCTGTCGGGCCATCGCGGCTGGAAGCCGCAATGGCGCGACCCGGCGCCCAAGCCGCATTACGATGTCGTCATCGTCGGCGGTGGCGGCCACGGCCTGGCGACCGCCTACTACCTGGCCAGCCAGCACGGTATCGGCAACATCGCCGTCGTCGAGAAGGGCTGGATCGGGTCGGGCAATGTCGGGCGCAATACGACGATCGTGCGCTCAAATTACCTGCTGCCCGGCAACATACCGTTCTACGAATGGTCGCTGAAACTGTGGGAAGGGCTGGAGCAGGACATCAACTACAACGCGATGGTCAGCCAGCGCGGCGTCCTCAACCTCTACCATTCCGACGGCCAGCGCGATGCCTATGCCCGCCGGGGCAATGCAATGCGGCTGCACGGCGTCGATGCCGAACTGCTCGACCGCGATGCCGTCCGCGCCAAGCTGCCGTTCCTCGACTTCGACAATGCGCGTTTCCCGATCATGGGCGGATTGCTGCAGCCGCGCGGCGGCACGGTGCGCCACGATGCCGTCGCCTGGGGATACGCCCGCGCCGCCGACCGGCGCGGCGTCGACATCCTGCAGAACTGCGAAGTGACAGGCATCCGCATCGAAGGCGGCCGCGCAACCGGCGTCGAAACGTCGCGCGGCTTCATCGGCGCCGGCAAGATCGGGCTGGCCTGCGCCGGCAATTCCGGTCGCGTCGCGGCGATGGCCGGGCTGCGCCTGCCGATCGAAAGCCACGTGCTGACCGCCTTCGTCTCCGAAGGCCTGAAGCCGCTGATCGACTGCGTCGTGACCTTCGGCGCCGGGCATTTCTACATCAGCCAGTCCGACAAGGGCGGGCTGGTCTTCGGCGGCTCGATCGACGGCTACAACTCCTACGCCCAGCGCGGCAACCTGCCGATCATCGAGGATGTCTGCGAGGAAGGCATGGCGCTGATGCCGGCGCTGGGACGCCTGCGCATGCTGCGCCATTGGGGCGGGGTGATGGACATGTCGATGGACGGCAGCCCGATCATCGACCGGACCGATATCGGCGGCCTCTATCTCAACGCCGGCTGGTGCATCGGGGGCTTCAAGGCGACGCCGGCCTCCGGCTGGTGCTTCGCCCATCTGATCGCCCGCGACGAACCCCATCGCGTCGCCGCCGCCTATCGCCTCGACCGTTTTGCCACCGGCCGGCTGCTCGACGAGGCCGGGGCCGGGGCCGACGTCGCCCTGCATTGAGCAAGATGGCCTTGACCCGAGCGGCATTGGACGGATCGCCATGCGCCTGACCTGCCCCCATTGCGGCAATCGCGGCATCGAGGAATTCGCCTATGGCGGCGATGCCGACCGCCGCCGCCCCGACGGCGAACCGTTCGGCCAGGCCTGGATGGACTACGTCTATCTGCGCCGCAACCCGGCCGGCGCGCATCGCGAATGGTGGTATCACGCCTCCGGCTGCCGGGCGTGGCTCGTGGTCACGCGGGACACGACCACCCATGTCGTCGCCTCGGTGCAGGAGGTGGCGCGATGACCGGCCGTCGCCTTGCCACCGGCGGCACGATCGACCGTGCCCGGCCGATCGCGTTCCACTTCGACGGCCAGGCCTATCGCGGCTTTGCCGGCGACACCCTCGCTTCGGCCCTGCTCGGCGCGGGGGTCGCGCTGGTGGGGCGGTCGTTCAAGTATCATCGCCCGCGCGGCATCCTCTCGGCCGGACCGGAGGAACCGAACGCCCTGGTCGAGCTGCGCGACGGCGCCCGGCGCGAACCCAATACGCGGGCAACGACGGTCGAGCTGCATGACGGGCTGGTGGCAACCAGCCAGAATCGCTGGCCGTCGCTGCGCCACGACGTGATGGCGGTGAACGGGCTGCTGTCGCCGATCTTCACCGCCGGCTTCTACTACAAGACCTTCATGTGGCCGGCCGCGTTCTGGGAGAAGGTCTACGAACCGCTGATCCGCCGCGCCGCCGGCCTTGGCCGTGCCGCAGCCGTGGCCGATCCCGACCACTACGAAAAGGCGACGGCGTTCTGCGACGTGCTGGTGATCGGTGCGGGACCGGCCGGCCTGGATGCGGCGCTGGTGGCGGCGCGCGCCGGTGACCGGGTGATCCTGGCCGAGCAGGATTTTGTCCTGGGCGGGCGGCTGCTGTCCGAACGCGGGCGGGACCCGATCGCCGAGCTGGGCGACCTGCCCAATCTCCGCGTCATGACGCGCACCACGGTCACCGGCGTCTATGACGGCGGGACCTACGCGGCGATCGAGCGGGTAGCCGACCATCTGGCGATCCCGGGCCAGCATCAGCCGCGCCAGCGCCTGTGGCGCCTCGTCGCCCGGCGCGCGGTGCTGGCCGCGGGCGCGATCGAACGACCGCTGGCCTTCGGTGACAACGACCGGCCCGGCGTGATGCTGGCAGGCGCCGTGCGGACCTATGTCAATCGCTTCGGCGTGGCGCCGGGCAGCCGTGCCGTGGTGTTCGCCAACAACGACGACGGCGCCCGGACGGTCGCCGACCTGCATGCCGCGGGCATCGAGGTCGCGGCGCTGGTCGACCCGCGGCCGGTGCCTTCCGCCGCGACGATCGCAGCCGCGCAGGCCGCCAATGCGCGGCTGGCTGCGGGCGTCTCCATCCAGCGTGCGCGCGGCCGCCTCGGCGTTCGGGATGTCGAGCTCAGCGACGGCACGACCATCGCCTGCGACCTTGTCGCCATGTCCGGCGGCTGGAACCCGACGCTGCATCTGACCTCGCATCTCGGCGGCAAGCCGCGCTGGGACGAGAAGATCGCAAGCTTCGTGCCCGGCGGCCTGCCGCCGGGGATGACGGTGGTCGGTGCCGCAGCCGGCGATTTCGGCAGCGGCTACGAGATCGCGCCGCTGTGGCGGGTGCGGGGCACGCGCGGCAAATCCTTCGTCGACTTCCAGAACGACGTCACCGTCGACGATGTCGCGCTGGCTGCGCGCGAGGGGTTTCGCGCCGTCGAGCACCTGAAGCGCTATACCACGCTGGGCATGGCGACCGACCAGGGCAAGACCTCGAACGTCACCGGCCTGGCGATCATGGCCGAACTGACCGGCCGCGGCATTCCCGCCACCGGGACGACGACGTTCCGTCCTCCCTTCACCCCGGCGGCGATCGGCGCCTTCGCCGGCCATCACCGTGGCCGCGACTTCCGCCCGACCCGGCGCACGCCGATGCACGGCTGGGCGGCGGAACAGGGCGCGGTCTTCGTCGAAACCGGGCTGTGGTTGCGTGCCCAGTATTTCCTGCGCCCCGGCGAAAGCGACTGGCTGACCGCGACCAACCGCGAAGTCCGCGCCGTGCGCGAGGCCGTCGGGCTGTGCGACGTCACCACCCTGGGCAAGATCGACATCCAGGGCGCGGACGCCGCGGAATTTCTCGACCGGGTCTACGTCAACGGCTGGAAGACCCTGCCGGTCGGCCGCTGCCGCTATGGCCTGATGCTGCGCGAGGACGGCTTCGCCTTCGACGACGGCACCACGGCCCGGCTGGGACCCGAGCATTTCCTGATGACGACGACGACGGCGAATGCCGGCACGGTATGGCGGCATCTCGAATTCTGCCGCAAGGTCCTGTGGCCCGATCTCGACGTGCAGATGACCTCGGTGACCGAGCAATGGGCCCAGGTGGCGCTGGCCGGGCCCCGGGCGCCGGACGTGCTGGCCCGCCTGACCGATGTCAGCCTGCCCCATATGGGCCTGGCCGAGACGACGATCATGGACGGCATCGAGGCGCGGCTTTTCCGGCTGTCGTTTTCCGGCGAGCGCGCCTACGAGATTGCCGTGCCGGCCCGCCATGGCGAGGCGTTAGTGCGCCGGCTGATGGCCGAGGGCGACGCCTTCGGGATCACGCCCTACGGGCTCGAGGCGATCGGGCTGCTGCGGCTGGAAAAGGGCCATGTCGTCGGATCTGAACTCAACGGCCAGACCACGGCCGGCGACCTCGGGCTGGCCAGGATGATGTCGGCGAAGAAGGATTTCATCGGCCGGGTGATGGCCGGCCGCCCGGCGCTGGTCGACCCGGAACGGCCGGTCCTGGTCGGCCTCAAGCCGCGCGAGCCGGGCGCGATCCTGGCCGGCGGCGCCCATCTGCTGCCGCAGGGGGCTGTCGCGACCGCCGCCAACGACCAGGGTTACGTGACCTCGGTCGGCTATTCGCCGCAGTTGGGCTCATGGATCGCGCTGGGCCTGCTGGCGCGCGGGCGCGAACGGCTGGGCGAAACCGTGCGCGCCTACGATCCGGTGCGCGGCCGGGATACCCCGGTCGAAGTGGTCTCGCCGGTCTTCTACGATCCGGAGGGGAGCCGCCTGCATGGATGAACCCGGGATTGCGATCGTCACCCGCGACCGCTTCCTCGCCTCGATCGAGGCGCGGCGCGGCCAGGCCGGTGCAGTCGCTGCAACGATCGCCGCGGCCTACGGCATCGACCTGCCATCTGCCGGACGGTGGGCCGGCGGCGCCGACATCGCCTTCGCCTGGGCCGGCCCGGGCGAGTGGTCGGCGATCGCCGATCGGCCGATCGCGCGCGACCTCGCCGGCCGGCTTGCCGGGCAGGCAGCCGTCACCGATCAGTCCGATGGCTGGCACTTGACCGAGGTTTCGGGCCTGCGGGTGCGCGACACCCTGGCCAAGATGCTGCCGATCGACCTCGATCCGGCGGCGCTGCCGCCCGGTGCCGTCGCGCTGACCCGCGCCGGCCATATCGACCTGCGGCTGCGTCATCTTTCGGCCGGCGTCTATGAACTCGCCGTGTTCCGCAGCCTCGGTGCGGACTTTGCCGGCTGGCTGGAGGCGAGCGCCGCCGAGTTCCGGTGACGATCGATGGGCAGGCGGCGGCAGCTCAGCGCAGGTCGCGCGGCCTGAGACCGTATTTGCGGCGGAACATCGTCGAGAAATGCGCCGAGGAGTTGAAGCCGAGATCGAAGGCGATTGCGGTGATCGACCGGCCGTCACCCCGGGCGATCAGATCGTAGCAACGCTGCAGCCGGCGATGCCACAGCCATTCGGACGCCGACATCTCGCTCTGGCGGAACAGCGTGTGCAGATAGCGCAGCGAGATGTTGTTGGCGAACGCGATGCGTTCGAGCGACAGGTCGTGCTCGCCCAGATGCTCCTCGATCCAGTTCTGGATCGAGCGCAGCCGCGCCTTCTGCACCGCCCCGTCGGCATCGCCGACTTGGTCTTCGGCCGATAGCAGCGTCAGGGCCAGGATATCCATCAGCTGATCGCCGAGGCCGGCCCGCACCTCGGTGTCGAGCCTGCCGCCCTCGGCCGCCAGCATCCCGCAGAATTCGGTGGCGATGCGCCCGAGACCCTGGGTCGAGTTGATCGCTGCCGACAGCGGCACCTTCTCGCGCGGGAAACGCTGGGCAAAGGCGGCGCGCGGCAGTTCCAGGTAGTAGGACCGAACCTCGCCCAGGCATTGCAGCTCGTATTGCTCGGTCGCGCAGAAGATCGCGCCGCGTGCCGGATTGGACGAATAGACCTCGCCCTTCTGCAGCACATTCAGATGGCCGCGCTGGATCAGCTGCAGATAGTAGCAATCCTTATCAAGGCTGGAGATATGGTGGGCCCGCCGCATGATCCGCTGCTCGGACAGCAGGATGTCGGTCAGCATGATCTCGCCGAAGGCGGTTTCGCGAATGAAGCCCTTGTAGTCGTCGGGATCGCTGGCCGCGACGTCGACATGGACATAGACGTCACAGATGGCGTCGCGCCAGGCCGCATAGCGCTTCGCGGGTTCGAACTGGTCCGTCGAAAAAACGAGATCCATTCCCCCTCCCCTTATGCCGGCGGTTTTCTCCGCCTTTAGGCTGATGCGCCCCAGTATGTCACTACCGCGCGATCCGGCAAGAGGTAGTGCACGTTCAGCAAAAAGTTGTGCGCCCTGGCGAAAGATTCCGGCCAGATCCGCCCCTAACGTCCTGCAAAAGCGCGGCAGCAAAAGCCGGCAGCGATAAATCCTGGGGATGGAAAATGAGTATTTTTGGACGGCTGACCCAAGAACAGATCGTGCTGGGTCTGGCGGTACTGCTCTGCATCGGCTTTTCGATCGCGCTTCCCGGTTTCCTCACGGCCAACAACCTGTTGAACCTGCTGCGCAGCGTATCGATCCTGGGAATTCTCGGCGTTGCGATGGCGCTGGTCGTGATCGGCCGCGGCATCGACCTGTCGCTGATCGCCGCCATGGCGATCTCGGTCGCCTGGACGCTGCAATTGATCGGCACCGGCATGCCGGTGGCGCAGGCCGCCGTGATCGGCGTCGTGTTCTGCCTGGCGGTCGGCATGATCAACGGCTTCCTGATCGCCTATGTCGAGATCCCCGCGATCTTCGCCACGCTTGCCATGGGAACTGCGGTCTACGGCTTCGGTCGCTATTTCCTGTTCAACCTCGATGTTCTCTACTTTCCCGATCACGCGCGGTATCTGCTGTGGCTCGGTCAGGGCGCCGTACTCGGCGTACCCGTGCCGATCTATCTGTTTGCCGGCGTCTGCCTCTTGGCCTTCCTGTTCCTGAGGCAGACACGCGCCGGCCGCTACCTGCGCGCGGTCGGCGACAACCTTGCCGCCGCGCGCATCTCCGGCGTGCCGGCACGGCCGATCATCGTGCTGCAATACATGATGTCGTCGCTGATCGGCTTCGTCGCCGGCATCGTCACCGCTGCCTCCGTCGCCTCGATGAACACCCGTATCGCCAACTCGACCTTCGTCTACGACGTGATCCTGGTCGTGGTGCTGGGCGGCATCGGCCTGTCGGGCGGGCGCGGCGGCATCCGCAACGTCATCGTCGGCACGCTGCTGATCGGCGTGCTGCTCAACGGCATGACCATCATGGACATCCAATACACGCTCCAGAACGTGATCAAGAGCGTGATCCTGCTCACCGCGATCGTGATCGACACGATCCTCAACCCCCGCGACGAGCAGACAGCGCAACAAGGGGACATCTAGGGAGGACTACCATGAAGCTGATCAAGGCAGGCTTGCTCGCCGTCTCGCTGCTGGCGTGCGGCGGCACCGCGTTCGCGCAGGGCATCGACGATCCGACCCGCGCGCCCTACTACTCGTCGCTGAAAGGCAAGAAGGTCGCCTACGTGCCGGTCGCCATGGGCTTCGACCTGACCGAGGGCTGGGCCGCCGGTATCCGCTCGGCGATCGAGCCGCTCGGCATGACCTTCGAGGTGCGGGACCCCAACTGGAGCACGGATGCCGGCGCCCAGGCGATCACCTCGCTGATCTCCGAGAAACCCGACGTCATCGTCGTCCATAACCCAGATGTGCAATCCTATGCCCGCCTGCTGAAGCGGGCCGAGGATGCCGGCATCCACGTCGTCCAGATCAACATGCGGTCGAGCTATTCGACCGACGCCTTCATCGGCGCCGACTACGTCGACATGGGCGAGCAGATGGCCGGCAAGCTGATCGGCAAATGCTCGCCCAAGAACGGCGGGAACGGCAAGGTCGCCATCATCCAGGGCGTGCTGACCGCCGCGGCCTCCGCTTACCAGATGCAGGGGATCAACAACGTCTTCGGCAAGAACCCGGACATGAAGGTCGTCTCCAACCAGGCGGCCGACTGGGACGCGACCAAGGCGCGGAACATCGCGGCGACGGTGCTGCAGCAGCATCCCGACCTCTGCGGTATCGTCGGCTTCTGGGACGTGATGGACCTGGGGACCGGCGCGGCGATCCGGGAATCGGGCAAGAACGTCTACCTGATCACCTCGGGCGGCGGCAACAAGGCGGCCTGCGACGGGCTCAACAACGGCACCTACAGCGAGGTCGTGTCCTACGACGTGCCAGGCCAGGCCCGCGACATGGCGACGATGATCAAGCAGATCCTGCAGAACAAGCAGAAGGCCGGCGCGGTCAAGACCACGCTGTTCTCGCCGCTGACCTTCATGACCAAGGACAACATCAACCCGGGGTCCTGCTGGACGCTCGCCGCCAAGAAGTAGTTCCGCAGCCGCCGGCACGGCCACCGCCGTGCCGGCCCCTCAGGCGAACAGAGCAAGGCATCATGTCCCTGTCAGATACCGTTGCGTACTGGCGCTATCGCGTCGTGCCCGATCATCTCCTCGGCGAACTCCTGACCAAGCGCTGGATCGACAACGTCATCCCCGCTGTCATCCTGATCGCGGTCGTCGCGACCTTCGGCGCCCTGATCCCCGACTTCTTCAGCGCGGGCAGCATCGGCAATCTGTTGCGCCAATGGGGCGAGTTCAGCCTGCTGGTGTTGGCGCTGATGATCGTGATGGTCGCCGGCGGCATCGACCTCAGCGTCGGCTCGACCTTTGCGCTGGGCAATATCGTCGCGCTCGCCCTGCTCAACGTCGCCGGCTGGCCGGTCGGCGCGGTGGTGGCCGCGACCCTGGGCTGCGGCGCCGCGGTCGGCCTGATCAACGGCCTGCTGGTCGGCTATCTCCGCCTGCGCGCCTTCCTCACCACCCTGGTCACGCTGATCATCGTGCGCGCGGTGGTCGACATGCTGCTGCTGAAATACTCGGTCGCGATCGCCGCCGCCTTCGTCGATTCCGACATCTGGTTCTTCTTCGGCGAGGGGTCGGTCGCCGGCCTGCCGTTCAGCGTCGTCGTCACCGCCGTCGTCGCGATCGCGGCCCATCTGATCCTCAGCCGCTCGCGCATCGGCTGGCACGTACTGGCCACCGGCGGCTCGCGCCGCTCGGCCCACAATGTCGGCATCCCGGTGCGGCGGGTGATCTGCCTGACCTATGTCGTCTCCGGCACCCTTGCGGCGCTGGCCGGCGTGCTGTTCGCCTCGCGCCTCGGCGGTGCCGGCGCCGATACCGGCATCGGGCTCGAGGTCGCGGCGCTGACCGCCGCCGTGCTCGGCGGCAACAGCCTGGGCGGCGGGCGCGGCTCGGCCGCCAAGGCGATCATCGGGTCGATCACGGTGATGATCATGGTCAACAGCCTGGTGCGCCTCGGTGTCACCAGCGGCGCCAACTCGCTGCTGCTCGGCCTCGTGCTGCTCGGCGCCGTCGCCATCGACGTCCGCTGGCTGAAGAACCGTCACAAGGTGCTGTCGAAGGTCTACGTCTCCCCGGTCTTCGCCGCATTGCCGCCCGCCCCGGGCACCGACGCGGGCTCGCCCTACGCGCTGAACGACCGCCTGCGCGGGGTCGAACTGATCGGGCTGGGCGAGATCGACGGGCCGGAGGACGTGATCCTCGACGACGACGACCACATCTATGCAGGCAACCGCACCGGCGACATCATCCGGTTCCTTGCCCCCGACTACCGCCGCTGGGAAGTCTACGCCCATGTCGGCGGCCGGCCGCTCGGCATGGCGTTCGACCGCGACGGCAACCTGCTCTGCTGCATCGGCGGCATGGGGCTCTACCGCATCACCCCCGACCGCAGGATCGAGAAGCTGACCGACGAGACCAACCGGTCGTGGTTCTCGATCGTCGACGATTCGCGCCTGCGCCTGGCCGACGACCTCGATATCGCGCCGGACGGCCGGGTATTCTTCAGCGAGGCGACGATCCGCTACGAAATGCACGAATGGCCGGTCGACTGCCTCGAGGCGCGCGGCAACGGCCGCATCGTCTGCTACGACCCGGCCACGGCCAGCACGCGGACGGTGCTGAAGAACCTGATGTTCCCCAATGGGATCTGCATGACCCATGACGGCCAGTCGTTCCTGTTCGCCGAGACCTGGGGCTGCCGGGTCAGCCGCTATTACTTCGCCGGACCAAAGTCCGGCAGTGTCGAGACGGTCATCGCCGACCTGCCGGGATACCCCGACAACATCAATCGCGCCTCGGACGGCACCTACTGGCTCGCGCTGGTCGGCATGCGTACCCCGTCGCTCGACCTCGCACTCAAGATGCCGGGGTTCCGCAAGCGCATGGCCCGGCGCATAGCGCCGGACGAATGGCTCTATCCCAACATCAATTCCGGCTGCGTCGTCCGCTTCGACGACCGGGGCACGATCCTCGACGTGCTCTGGGACCAGGGCGGCGAGAACCATCCGATGATCACCTCGATGCGCGAGCATCGCGGCCATCTCTATATCGGCGGGCTGCTGAACAACCGCATCGGGCGCCTGAAACTGCCGGATTCCGATCCCGACTGGACCGGCCAGCGCGCCTATTGGGGGCGGTCATGATCCTCAAGGCGATCGACAACTTCCTGGGCCGCGGCGATGCCGCCGTAACGGTGCCGCCGCTTGACGGCGCGCTGCGGCCGAACCGGGCCTTGGACGAGGCCGCGGCACGACATCGCCTCGACGGCGTCGACTGCCTGACGGTCCATGGCGGCCGGCTGCTCGCCGCGGCCGGCGATACCCTCCTGACGCTCGATGCCGCGGGCCGATGGCAGCATGTGCTGCAGGTGGACGATCGCATCACCTGCATCGAAGGCCCGGCGATCGCGCTGGCAAACGGCGCCATCCTGATCGACGGGCGCCGCCATCGCGTCGAGGGCGGGTGCATCACCGCGATGGCCATCACGGAAACCGCGCTCTATGTCGCCTGCGGGTCGGCGCGCCATCGGCCCGACGAGTGGCAGCTCGATCTGCTGCAGCGCGGCGCCACCGGCAGTCTGTGGCAGATCGACCTGGCCACGGGCCGTGCCGCCCGGCTTGCCGCCGGTCTCGCCTGGCCGAGCGGCCTGGCGATCGACGGCAAGGGCCGACCGGTCGTGGCCGAGGCCTGGAAGCACCGCCTGGTCTGCATCGATCCCGCCGAACCGGCGCGGCCCCGAGTTCTCTATGGCGACCTCCCGGGCTATCCGGGCCGGCTGTCGCGCAGCGGCGACCATTACTGGCTGGCGATCTTCGCGCCGCGCAGCCAGCTCGTCGAATTCGTGCTGCGCGAAACCGCCTATGTCAGGCGGATGATCGCCGAGGTGCCGCAGCCCTACTGGATCGCGCCGAAACTGCGATCGGGGCGCAGCTTCTACGAGCCGCTGCAGGGCGGCGGGGTCAAGCATCTGGGCCTGCTGAAACCCTGGGCGCCGAGCCTGTCGACCGGCCTGTGCGTCCGGCTCGATGCGGCATTCCAGCCGGTATCGAGCCTGCATAGCCGGGCCGATGGCCGCACCCATGGCATCACCAGCGTCGTCGCGCATGGCGGAACCGTCTTCGCGGCCGCGCGTGGCGACGATGTCGTCGTCGCCTTGCCGGAGGCATGAAATGGCATTGCTCGAACTGCGCAACGGCACCAAGGAATATCGCGGCGTTCCCGCGGTGAAGGACGTCACCTTCGCCCTGCACCAGGGCGAGGTTCATGCCCTGCTGGGCGAGAACGGCGCCGGCAAGTCGACCCTGACCAAGATGCTGGCCGGCGTCGTCGAACCGACATCGGGCGAGATCTGGCTGGATGGCGAACGGGTCACGCTGCCGACGCCGGCCGAGGCACTGAAACGCGGAATCGCCATGGTTTACCAGGAAACCAGCCTGGTGCCGTCATTGACGGTGGCGCAAAACCTCTACCTGACCGACAGGAAGTGGTTCCACCGGCTGCGCGGCATCTATATCGCCGGTCAGCAGTTCCTGCAGTCGCTCAACTTCCACGTCGATCCGACCGCGCTGGTCTCGAGCCTGGGGGCGGGCCAGAAGCAGATGGTCGAGATCGCGCGGGCAGTCCATCACAATGCCCGGATCATCATTTTCGACGAACCGACCGCAACCCTGACGCCCGAGGAAAAGCACCAGTTCTTCGCGCTGGTCGACCGGTTGCGCCAGCGCGGCGTCTCGATCGTCTTCATCTCGCACGCGCTGGAGGAGGCGCTGCAGATATCGGACCGGATCACCGTGATGCGCGACGGCCAGCATGTGGTCACCGATCTGACCAGCGCCTTCGACCGCGAGAAGATCGTGCGCGCGATGGTCGGGCGCTCGCTGACCGACGAGCTTTACGGCCGCCATGAGGATCGCGCGGTACGCCGGCCCGCGGCCAAGACGCTCAGCGTGCAGAACCTGTCGATGGGCAACGTGGTCCGCAATACCTCGTTCTCGATCTTCGCCGGGCAGATCACCGGGGTGTTCGGCCTGATCGGATCGGGCCGGACCGAGACGGCCAAGGTGGTCGCCGGGGTGCTGAAGCGCGACTTCTTCCATGGCGGCCAGGTGCGGCTCGACGGCCGGGCGGTGCGCTACCGGGTGCCCAGGCCGGCCGTGCGCGACGGCATCATCTACGTGACCGAGGATCGCAAGATCGAAGGCTTCTTCGAGACGATGTCGATCGCCGAGAACATCTATCTCGGGGCGCTGGCCGGCGGCCAGGCGAAGTCGGCCACCGTCAGCATGGGCGAGATGCGCCGCCTGGCCCAGGAATGGATCGGCGCCCTCAACATCAAGGCGATCAACGCCGATGCCCGCGTCATCGAACTCTCCGGCGGCAACCAGCAGAAGGTCGTCGTCGCCAAGGCGCTGGTGCAGAAGCCCAGGCTGGTCATCTTCGACGAGCCGACGCGCGGCGTCGACGTCGGCGCCATCGCCGAGATTCATCAGCTGATCAACCGGCTGGCCGACGAGGGCATCGCCGTGATGGTGATCTCGTCCTACCTGCCGGAGGTGCTGACCCTGTCGGACCGGATCCTGGTCTGCCGCCAGGGCCGGATCGTCGAGGAATTCGACGGCCGCGCCGCCGACGAGGAAACCATCATGTACGCGGCGGTGCACTGATGCGGACGACCCGGCCGGTGCGAACCGTCCGCACGATCGCCGATGTCGTGGCGATCGAGGCGATGCCCTATGACGAGGTGGTCACCGCCCGCAATCTTTACGACCTGTTCCTCGCGACCGCAGGCGATCGCCCTGCCCTGACCGTGCTGGGCGGCGATAGCGACGTCACGCTGTCCCACCGCGACCTGCTGGCCGAGATCACCCGGGCGGCGAACCTGTTCCATGGCCTGGGGATCCGGCCGGGCAGTGGCAGCGTCGCCTTCCTGACCCCGACCCTGCCGGGGCTGCCCGCCACGCTGCTCGGCGCGCAGGTCGCAGGTGTCGCCGGCACGCTGAACTACCTGCTGTCGCGCGAGGCAATCTTCGACCTGCTCAATGCGCAGCGGGCCGAAATCCTGGTCGTGGCCGACCGGCGGCTGGACGAAGCCTGCCGGGCCAAGGCCGAGGGGGTGCTGGATCACGTGCCGAGCCTGCGCCATGTCCTTGTCATGGGCGGAGGCCTTGACGACGCGCTGCGAACGCATCGCGCCGATGCGCTCGACTTCACCCCCGCCAATGATCGCGACACGGTCTGCGCCTTGTTCCACACCGGCGGCACCACCGGACGGCCGAAGCTGGTGCAACTGACCCACGGCAACCAGATCCACGCAGCCTTCGGCTTCGGGCAGGTCTACGGCTATGACGAGAACGATGTCGTCATCAACGGCTTTCCGTTCTTCCACGTCGGCGGCACGATCACGACCGGGCTGGCGGTGCTCGCCGCCGGTGGACATGTGGTGGTGCCCTCGCCCTATGGCCTGCGCCCGCCCGACGTCGTCCGGCGCTACTGGGACATCGTGCAGCGATTCCGGGCCACGGTCGTCACCGGCGTGCCGACCTCGATCGCGGCGATCACCCAGGCCTGGGTGCCCGGCACCGACGTCTCGTCGGTGCGCATGGCCGGCACCGGCGGTGCCGTACTGCCCGCGGCGGTCGGGCAGCGCTTCGAGGCCGCGACCGGCATCCGTCTCTATGAGACCTACGGCATGACCGAGACGGCGGCGGCCATCGCCTTCAACCCGGGCCGGGGCGAGCGCGTGCCCGGCAGCGTCGGGTTCAGGGCGCCCTACGCCCAAACCCGTATCGTCGCGCTCGATCGCGGACACGCGCCCTGCGGCCCGGGCGAAAGCGGCCTGGTCCAGGTGCGCGGCCCGCAGGTATTCCCCGGCTATCTCGATCCGGCCCATAACCACGGCACCCTCGGCGACGATGGCTGGCTGACGACGGGTGATATCGGCTATCTGACCCACGACGAACGGCTGGTGCTGACCGGCCGGGAGAAAGACCTGATCGTCCGTAGCGGCCACAATATCGATCCGGCGGCGATCGAGGATGTCGCCAACCGCTTCCCGGGAATCCAGATCAGCGCCGCGGTCGGCATGCCCGACCAGCATGCCGGCGAAGTACCCGCGCTGTTCGTGGTGGCGCAACCGGGCGTGATGATCGATCCCGATGCGCTGCGACGCTTTCTCGACGACCATGTCCATGAGCCGCCGGCCCGGCCGCGCAGCGTCATGCTGATCGATGCGCTGCCGGTCACCGCGGTCGGCAAGATCTTCAAGCCGGCGCTACGCGATCTCGCGATCCGCGAGAAGGTACGGCTGGAGGCAGCGGCGATCTGCGGGCCGGACGTTGCCGTCGAGATCACCACCGGCACGGACGACGGCAGGCAACCCGTTGTCGAGGTCACGCTTTCGACCGCCACCGACGGCCATCTCGCCGCGCTGGCCGCGGCCCTTCGACCCTTGCCGCAGACCTATATCCTGGCCCGGGCCGACGCCGTCACGCTCGACATCGAGGATGGCATCGCCATCGTGACGCTCAATCGTCCGGCCCAACTCAACGCCGCCTCGCGCGAGCTCATGCATCGGTTGGACGCGCAGCTTGCCGCCCTGGAAACCATGGACGACCTGCGGGCCGTCATTTTGACCGGCGCCGGCCGGGCGTTCTGTGCCGGTGGGGACCTGATCGAATTCGAGGCGACGCTGCACGCCGGCAAGGCACTGCTGCTGCGCGACCTTGCCTACAACCAGCGCGTCATCAGCCGGCTCGCCGGACTGCCGGTACCGGTGATCGCCGCCGTCAACGGCACCGCCGTCGCCGGCGGAATCGAACTGATGCTGGCCTGCGACCTGATCGTCGCCGCGGCCGGCGCACGCATCGGCGACGGCCATGCCCGCTACGGCGTGGTACCGGCGGGCGGCTCGACGGTGCGGCTGGCCGAGCGTCTGTCCGCCTCGCACGCACGCGAACTTCTCTATACCGCCAAACTCGTCACCGCCGAGACGCTCGCGGGCTGGGGCCTGATCAATGAGGTGGTGCCGGCGGCGCAGGTCATGGAACGGTCGCGTGCGCTTGCCCGCGACATCTGCGCCGCCAGCCCGGAAGTGGTGCGCCACATAAAGGCACTGTTGACGGGTGGCCCCAGCCGCGAACGGGGCCTGCAAGCGGAACTCGAGCGTTTTGCCATCCATGTCGACGGTCGCGACTTGGTCGAGGGCCTGGCCGCGTTCCGCGAAAAACGCCGGCCGCGCTTCGGCTGACCCAGCCCACGCGGAATACCCGGAGGGATTGCTCCCTCCGGGTTCCAGGCCGTCGCCTTGCCGTCGAGCCTTAGCGGCGGTGGTCCCAGCCGCGGCGCGAGGCTTCCGAGTGACCCTCAGGGTCGCCGAACCAGCCGCCGCGGCCATGGCCACGGCCGTCGTCATCGTCGTCGCGGCGGCTGCGGGTATAGCGGCGGTCATCGTCGTCGTCGCGCCCGCGCGAGCGGTAGGCGCCACGGTCACGGTCTTCCCAGCCGCGCCGCGAGGCTTCCGAGTGGCCCTCGGGATCGCCGAACCAGCCACCCTGGCCCCGGTCACCGCGATCACCCGACGACCGGCTGGAACGACGGTAATCGTCGTCGTCGCGGCCGCGCGCGCTGTAGCCGCCACGATCGCGATCTTCCCAGCCGCGGCGCGAGGCTTCCGAGTGACCCTCGCGATCGCCGAACCAGCCGCCCTGGCCCCGGTCACCGGACGACCGGCTGGACCGCCGGTAATCGTCGTCGTCGCGTCCGCGGGTCGAGTAGCGGCGATCGTCCTCGTCGTCGCGACCGCGGCCGCGATAGCCGTTGTCGTCACGATTCTCCCAGCCGCGGCGCGCGGCCTCGGCGTGGCCTTCCGAATCGCCGTACCAGCCGCTGCCGCCATTGCCACCGCCGCGACCATAGCGCCGGTCATCGTCGTCGTCGTAGCGGCTGCGGCTCGCGCTGGATCCGCGGCCCTGGCTGCGGCCGTAGCCGCGATCATCGTCGCCGGTGAAGCGGCCGCGCTCGTCGCGACCCGAATAATTCCCTCGGCTCATGTCGTCCTCCGTTTCTTTGCTGCTACCAAATGCGTGCTGGAAGGAGATCACCTGCGGTTCGGGAAGGTCGCCGGACTGAGCCTGCATCTGCAGGACCGACTTCCTCTCCCGCAACCGCCGGGCTAGATCGGGGTTGTTGATCCCGGCCTGCTGCGCCTTTGCCAGGACGCCATCGGCCGCTTCTTCTTCCTTCACATGGGTCCTGATCTGCTCGGCCAGGACCTTCACCTTCGCGTCGAGATACTCATCGTCGTCCTCTGCCTCCAGAAGCTCGATGATCAGCATCTTGGCGCTGTCGTGCTCGACCTGGGCTTCGTCGAGCTTGTCGTCCGCCGCCTCGACGTGGCCGCGGCAGGCGGGATAGAAGATTTCTTCCTCCAGCATCGCGTGGATCATCAGTTCGTCGCAGATCTGACGCCGGATCGACGCCTTGTCGGCGCCTTCGGTCTCGTATTGGGTGAACAGGGCATCGACCTTGCGGTGATCCTGCTTCAGCATCGAGACCCCGTCGCCGGACTGGCTGACGGCGGCAGGCTGTTGCTGCGGCTTCGTCGTGATGGACTGGGCCGCCACCGCCGCGATGGCCTTCCCCGCGCCGGCTTTTGCAGCGCTGTTGGCCTGTGCGCCTTTCTGCTTGCTTGGCACCGTTACCTCCTTCCTCGGCTCGCCCGACAGGCGACTAGCCGCCTGTCCGCCCGCCGATCAGCTGGGTCCCCGGTGAACCTCCGCATGCCGGCAACGTTCCGGCTGCAAAGCTAAATTATTCGTAAGAAAATAATCCTTATTGACTTAACTTATGTGAATGAGACAGGCATTGCGCAGCGGATCCGGCAGGGCATTATCATAGGTGAATGCCGGCGCCCGGCAGGCGCGCTACTTCTGGCAGAAACCGGGTGGAAGGCAAACCGTGACGATCGTCGACATCGAAACCCGCGACAGCCGGTTCCAGGTAGTCATCAGCGAGAAGCCGGCGGGCGGATATCTCGCGCGCTATCTGGGTGTCCGGCCGCGGGAGGCGCTGCCCGCCGACCGGCGTGTCCGCCCCCATCCCGCCAGCATCATTGCCGACGGCGCGGTCGAGGCCGAAAGCCTCGCCGATCTCGCCACCAAGTATCGTGCCGTGGTCGTCTTCCATGCCGGCGACATCGTCGCCGAGCGCCTGGTCGCCGCCGGCGATCGGCCCGATACGGTCAGTTGAACAGGGCCAGCGCCACCCGCACCGGATCGATGGGTTTCTCGCAGCGGGGCACATGGCGGAACCCCGCCGGGACCATGGTCTGGTCATAGCCCGTGGCAAAGACGAACCGGATGCCGCGTGCGCACAGAATCTCGGCGACCGGAAAGACCAGCAGCCCGCGCAGGTTGATGTCGAGGACGGCACCATCCAGTTGGTCTTCGGTCCGGGCAATGTGCAGGGCCCGCCCGAGATCCGGCACCGGGCCCACGACAAAGGCGCCCAGGCCGGCGAAAGCCCGTCGCAGGTCGTCGGCGATGGCGAAATTGTCCTCGGCGATCAGGACGGCGCGGCCATCGAGGGGAAGATGCGTTCCGTCCGTCGACATGAGGCCGCGAGAAACTTCCAACAAGCTCATCGGCAGTTCACCGCTCCCTGGATGAATCCCACCAAAATACCGTCATACCGTGCAATCCAGCACCAACGAGACGCTTATTGCGGCCTGCGGCGCAGGGTCTCGGCCCAGCAACGCAACGTGGCGGAGGCCAGGAAGGCCGAGCCCTCGTTCCCGTAGGCTTCCGGGCGGAGGAGAAGGTCGCGGGCGAGCGCCTCCAGGCTGTCGGGATCGTCCCGACGGCTGCGGCGCGCGACCAGGCGCGCCACCTGGACGTCGATGGCCATGCGCTCGGCGGCCGGCAGGCGGCTGAGCAGGGCTTCGTCGCTGTCGGGCCTGGAGCCGGCGGGCTTGGACGCAGCCATGACCATCGTTTCCTTATGCAAGGGTGGCCCGGCGGATAGCGATCAGGGCCCTGTGACGACAGGTTTGGTACTGGCGCCTTCTGCCCCGGCACGCGCCGCCGACGCGATCGATCTCGGTACGCATCAGACGCTTGTCGTGCATGAACATCGGCCAACTCCTGCCTTGGGGACGGGTAGGACCGACAGCGCGATGGCCAGAACCAAGTACCCACGAACGTCACGCAGCCGGCGTTGTTCCGCCAGAGTCGCATTGCCGGCAGGACCGCGAGCCTAGGTCGCCGGTCGGCTTGCCGGCCTCGGGCCGGAGGGCGCGCGATAATCGGCAATGGCTGCCATCAGCTCCGGTTCGAGCAGACGGGCCTCGCCCGTCCGCAGTTCAAGAAGGCCGTCGCGGCGCAACTGTTGCAGCGTCCGATTGACATGCACGATGCTGAGGCCCGTCGCGTCGGCGAGCGTCTCCTGGGTCAGCGGCATCGCGAAGGTCATGTCCTGGGCACGACCGATCGCCGCAAGGCGCGCATGCAGTTCCAGCAGCAGATGGCACATCCGTTCATACGCCGTCCGGCGCCCCAGCCGTACCACCTGGTCGATCAGCAGATGTTCCATCGTTCGCGCGCATGCCTCTACCGCCTGCTTGATCCCGGCCAGCGTGGCATCGAGGCGCATCGCCTGCTCGAGCGGGGTGCAGGCCGCGACGCGCACCGCGGTCAGGGCGGTCACGGTGGTCATTTCCGACGCCGCCGCGCCGAAGGTGAAGCCTGCGACATCCCCTGGCAGGTAGAAGTTCAGGATCTGCCGCCGGCCATCCGGCAGATGCCAGGCGCGGGCGGCCCAGCCGTCCAGCAGGATCAACGCGCGCGCGCGATGCCCCTCCCGCATCAGGTCGCTGCCGGCCGGCCAGGTTTCGGGCGTCATGCAGGCGTCCCGCAATGCCGTAACGCCGGCAGCGTCATCCTGGCACATTCCGGCCGTCTGGAATCGCCTGACCACCGCATCGATCGGATCCTGCGGTGCGGCAGGCGGGATCCCGCGGCTGGTCTTCATTCCGCCCCGGCCGTCTCGGCGATGACCAGGTCGCTACCCAGCGGCAATTCGATCGTGCAGCGTACGCCGCCAGCACCGATTTCCAGCGAAGTCGCGGCACCGAGGTCGTAGTGCAACCCTTGCTCGATCAAGGTGCTGCCGAAGCCGCGGCGACGCTGGCGCGGGCGCACCGGGCGGGCGTTCTTCTCCAGCCATTCGAGGCCGAGGCGCGGGCCGCCGCTGGTCTCGAAAATACGCCAGGTGATGGATATGCTGCCGGGTGGCCTGGCTAGCGCGCCGTACTTCACCGCGTTCGTCGCCAGCTCGTGCAACGCCAGGCCGAACAGTTCCGCGGCCTTCTGGCGCAGGCTGATGCGTGGCCCCACGATCCGCAGATGCCCGTCGTCCGGCACCGCCTGAGCAAGCAATTCGTCGCGGACCAGCTCCTCGAGGTCGACCTCGCCCCCTGAAAGGCGGGCAAGCACGCTTTGCGTGCGGCCGAGCGCGCCGAGGCGGCCTTCGAAATGACTGCGGAAATCGTCCAGCGTGCGGCTGGTCTCCAGGCTGCGTGCCGCCAGCGAGCGCACCACGGCCAGGGTGTTGCGAACGCGATGCTGCAATTCCGCCAGCATCAGCGCGCTGCGTCGTTCTGCCCGTTTCTGATCGGAAATGTCGAACGTGACGCCGACCAGCCGCATCGGCCGGCCGGCATTCGATCTGGCTTCGGCCTGCCCGATCGTCGCCAGCCAACGCTCGCCCCGCAGCGGATGGCGGATACGATATTCGATATTGATGTCGCCATCGCCCGAGAGCGCGGCAGCGATCGCCTGCTCGAAACGGGCACGGTCGAAATCCTCGGCAAAGGCAAGATGGGCGTCGGCGGGCGGCGCCTCGCCCGGCGGCAGGCCGTGCAGCTCGAACATCGTGGGCGACCACCACTGGGCATTGGTGCCGGCATCACGAGTCCAGGACCCGATGTGGCCCGCGGCTTGAGCCAGCGCCAGACGCTGCTCGCTCTTGCGCAGGGTCTCATCGGCGCGAACGGCGGGCGTCACGTCGAGGAAGGTCAGCACCGCGCCCGCGATGAAATTATCGATGCCGCGACAGGCCAGCACGCGAACGAGATGGCGCGAACCGCTGCGCGGGTCGTCGACCTCGCGCTCGACGGTTGCCAGCGTGCGCAGCACGTTGCGCACATCGTCCTCGAGCCCATTGTAGGCAATCCGCAATGCGATCTGGGTGATCGGGCGCCCGGTATCATTCTCGACCAGGTGGAATATCTCGGTGGCGCTGGGCGTGAAGGCTTTGACACGCAGGTCGCTGTCTAGAAAGATGGTCGCGATCCGTGTGCCCTCCAGCAGATTCTTCAGATCGGAATTGGCCTTGGCCAGTTCGCCATTGACTGTCTGCAAGCCCTCGTTGACCGATCTTAGCTCCTCGTTGGCTGCCCGGTATCCGTCGTTGGAGGACTTGAGCACCCCATTGGCAGTCTCGAGTTCCTTGATCGTCGCCTCCAGCCGGTCCTTGGTCAGGTGCAACTCGCTCTCCAGCCGCCGGACATGCTCATCGCGCAGATGAGCCGCCCCATGGTCGGGCTGAATGTCGGCGCCGAGGCCGATGGCCCTGACGGCGCTACCGAGACGGTCGACATGGGCAACGATATGGCGCCCGATCTGGTCCGCCGGCATCGTCAGCTCGGCCATGGCCAGCCCGCCATTGAGCCTGACAGCGGCGAGCCCCAGAGTGCCGTCGTCGCCCAATCCGGCCAGGGCGATGCCGATCGCATATTTCCCATGCTGCTCGGCCAACGACCGCAGGAATGTGTCGAGCGCGCCCCGGTCACCATCCCCTCCGACCCGCAGACGTGCCCCTTCCAGGGTCAGCAGCGCGCCCGCCGGCGCCAGGTAGACGTGACCACGCTGAAGCTGCAGGCCGTCAGCGGCGACTTCGACTGGCAGCCGCCCGGCCTGGGCGAGGGTTGCCGATATCCCCGGCAGGTCATCTGGCTGATGGTCCTGCACAACGATCAGGACCGCCAGCCGCGACTGCGCCGGCAGCCGAGCGAGCACCCAGCTGACCGATGGGATCGATGCCCGGACTGCGCCGATACCGACGACCACCAATCGGGAGGCCTGTCGTGAATCGCCGGGGGGTTCAAGTGCCGAATTTTCGGGCATGAGATCAGCCTACATCAACTTACATTGATGTAATATCGGGAAGCCGTTCCCGGCATGGGCGCCGACCGCCGAATGACGACAAAGAGCATGTCGTGATCCGGCATCGCGCCAGCGAGGACCCTGGCTACACCGATGCCACAACACCAAGAGCTGGCCGCACATCCGGAACGGCCTCGCCTGCACGACGTTCCCCGGCGGCTTGCAGACCTGAGCGGGAGAAAACGATGGACGACAACGACCGCGCGAGCGGAGAAGACCGGTGCCGGCCTCGGCCCCACGACGCATCGGCGGGCATCGGTGGTGCGCCGACGCACCGCCGACGGCACGCCGATCGTCTGGCGGAGCGCTACTATCTGGCCTTCGGCCCGCCGTTTGCCGACGACGGCCAGGACCAAAGCGGACCCACGGCCCTGGGTGGCGTGCATCGTGCCCTGCTCGACCGCGCGGGAGACCGGATCGCATCATGGTTCCGCGACCGCAATATTGTGCACCGGCAGCCAGTCGAAGCACATCGCGGCCATGGCCCGCGCGGCTACACCCGGCCGGCCGCGCGTATCCACGACGATGTCTGCACACGGCTGACCGACGACCCGCGAGTCGACGCCCGCTGCATCGAGGTCACGGTCAGCGGCACCGAAGTCACCTTGTCCGGCTCGGTCGCCTCGCGCGCCGCCAGGCGTCGCGCCGAAGCCATCGCCGAGGCGGTCTCGGGCGTAAGACATGTCCAGAACGATACGCGGATCGGCCGATGCGACAGAAGTCCGTAAAGCACTCGATGAGAGAGAAAACTGGCTGGATTAGGGTCCAATTGCCGACGAAGAATAATAGCAGGCCTTATCGTAAGTGAATGTCGGCAATCCCTCCTGATGGGAACATGGCGCGACCGTCGAGGAGTATCATGAAGCAATTGCTGGAACACGCGATATTCGAAACTTCATCCAACCGCCTGCATGTGATGATCTACGACACCGATCGAAAGCAGCGCTACTTTGGCAGCTATGTGGTCACCCGGCTGGCTGCACACCCCGCCACGGGAAAGGCCGCGCGCGGCATACCCGTCGGCTATGGAACGGTCGAATCTTCCTCAATCGCCGAACTGGATGCGGCCTGCCGCGACATCCTGCGCAAGTTCGGCGGGCGGATCCTGCGCGAACGCGACCGGCCGGTCGTCGGCACCGCACCCGTAGCCCTGGAGTCCCGTCCTTAACCTATGTTTGGCAGATAAAGAAAAAAATCCTATTATTTCACGCCATTTCAGGAACATCACGCCTCCAGTTCCGTTGTCGACGTGATCGAGACCGAGTGAAGCGGCGCTTGGATGGCGCGACGCCCACTCCGACCGATCAGCCGGGAGGGGCTCCGTCGCGGCCAGGGCCCCTCCCGGCATGTTTGCCGCCGGCATCATCCCGCCGGCCGTCAGCCCCGGATCCCGAATTGCCAGGAGCATCGCATGAAAGACGAGCCGCGACGCGCCAACTCAGACATGCTTCGCCACGAAATCGACAGCGGCCGCACAGGGTCCAAGGTCGACTTCAGCGATCCGGCAGCAGCCCCCCTCGGCACGGACGACGAGGCTGCCGGCACCCCGCCCAAAGCGTCGGAAGTGGACAAGGCACGCGATCAGGAACGCTTTGACAGGCCGCCGGACTTCACCCGTCCCCGGGACCGGTCGGGGGCCGTCGTTGGTCACGGTGCGGTATGGCTGCTGGCAGTCATTGTAGTCGTCGCAATCGCCGTCATCGGCCTGGTCGGCGTCACCGACCGCTGACATCACCCGATGCGCCGGCAGACAGCAAAAGCCAGCCCCAGCCCAGCCACGCCGGCACAAGCCATCAGAGGATGCGACAGTCCCTCCACAGCGGGCGCCATCGCAAGCCCGCCGAGGCCGACCACCGTCGCCAGCGCTGCCGCCCGGCCCCACGCCGAGTGCATCGCCCAGCCCCCGGCAACGATCAGCGCCAGCAGCGCGAGCGCCGCCCACGGCAGCGGCCCGACCATCAGCGTCCGGTCGAGCGCCGGCATCGCCAGCAAGGCAATGGCAATGACGGCAAGGCGTGTCGCTCCCCGATACGGCTGCCAGCGGCGTTGCCGGGCAGGATGCCAGGCCAGCGCGTGGCCGAGCCAGCCGAGGCCGACCACGACCAGCAATAGCGCCATATCGCTGATCCAGATCGGCGGAGGCGGAAACCAGGATCCGAACATCATGTCTGCTCCATTCATCAGTTCACGAACCGGGCCTGGAGGCGAATGTTCCGAACCGGCAGGGGACGGCCATGGCTGACGGACTGATCTTCGGAACGTTGCCGGCGACGACGCGCCATCTGTGTGTCGATATGCAGCGTCTGTTCGCCGCGGACGGTCCCTGGCCGACGCCCTGGATGGATCGAGTGCTGCCCGTCGTCGAGAGCCTGGTCGCTCACGACCCCGCGCGGACGATTTTCACGCGGTTCATTCCGCCGCTGAAGGCGGAGGATATGCCGGGCAGCTGGCAGCGGTACTATACCCGATGGGAGGACAAGACCCGCGCCCGGCTCGACCCCGACTATCTCGACCTCGTGCCGAGCCTCGCCCGGTTCGTGCCGCCGGCGCAGGTAGTCGACAAGCCGGTGTACTCGGCCCTGGCCGGGCGGCGGCTTCCGATGCAGCTTGCGGCGCAGTCCGTCGACAGTCTGGTGATATCGGGCTCCGAAACCGATGTCTGCGTCCTGGCCACCGTCCTGGCCGCGGTAGATCACGGCTTTCGCGTCGTCATCGTCGAGGACGGCATATGCAGTTCATCCGATCCCGGGCATGACGCGCTGCTGGGCATGTACCGGCAGCGGTTCAGCCAGCAGATCGAGATCGCCACGGCCGATCAGCTGTTGCAGGCTTGGCCGGACCGCTGCTGACCGGTCCGAGCGGGCATGCGAGGTGGCGGGTGTCATCGCCCGGCTGGCCATCGAGTGTTCCTCGCGCAAAGACTGGACCGCGAATTCACCTTGTCGCCGGAACAAGCCGGAATCCACCCGGTTGAACCGCCACTGAAACAACGGAGGTGACGGCGATGGTAAACGGCTCAACCCCCGGCCGGCCGCTGCAGGACGAGATTGCGCCCGGCGATGACGCGCCGGCAGGCATGCCAGGCACCGGTGAGGCGGTTTGCCCCGAATGCGCCGGCACCGGCCGGTTACGGGACCGCGTATGTCCAAACTGCGAAGGACGAGGCAAGGTGGTCCAGGGGATCGGCGGCGGATGATGCGCCTGGTTCCAGGCGGGCTATTCCATCGTGCGGATTGCCGAACCCTGTGTCAGTCCTCCGAGCGTCCGGCGGCGATACGATCACGATCGTATCGCCGCATGCCGGGAAAAGGCGGCAGGCAGGCTTCCCGGCGCACGGTCCACAATTCGTACGTGGGTTCCAACTGGTCGCAGGCATCGAGCGCGCCCAGATGTACCTCGATCTCGTCGCCGCTGCGCGAAAACACCGACGAGCCGCAGCGTGGACAGAAAAAGCGATCGGCATAACCGCTGGGCTCGCCCTCGATGGTCACCGCCTCCTCGGGGAAGACCGCGGATGCATGGAAGAGTGCGCCATGGTGTTTGCGACAGGCCAGGCAATGACAAAGCCCGACCCGGTACGGCCGGCCCCGCGCAACAAGACGGACATCGCCGCAGAGGCAGCCGCCGGTAAAGCGATCCATGGTGACACATCCTCCGGAAACGGGACTCGAATGGTGGCCCCCGACAGCACACCATTCAGATCCGTCACGCAACAGGCGTGATTCCGGCCGGTCACGGCTGCCCGGCCGGAGATCAGGCCATGTACTGGCCCCCGTTCACCGAGAGCGTCGCGCCGGTAACAAAAGCGGCTTCCTCCGACACCAGATAACGGACGGCGGCGGCAATTTCGCGAGCCTCGGCCAGCCGTCCGACCGGAATCTTTGCCACGATCTTCTCCAGGATTCCGGCCGGCACCGCCGCGACCATGTCGGTGGCGGTATAGCCGGGGGCAACGACGTTCACGGTGATGCCCTTCTGCGCACTTTCCTGAGCCAGCGACTTGGTGAAGCCGATGATGCCGGCCTTGGCGGCGGCGTAGTTGGCCTGACCGAACTGCCCCGCCAGACCGTTGATCGAGCCGATATTGACGATCCGGCCGAAACCGCGCGCGCGCATGCCCTCGATCACGGCGTGGCACATGTTGAAGCAGCCGCCCAGGTTGGTGTCGATCACGGCGCGCCATTGCGCTTCGGTCATCCTGTGCAGCGTCGCGTCACGGGTGATGCCGGCGTTGTTGACGAGGATATCGATCGGGCCGTGCGCCGCGACGACCTGGGCGACACCGTCGCGGCAGGCCGCGAAGTCGGCGACGTCCCAGCCATAGACCGGTATCCCTGTTTCGGCGTGAAAGGCGTCAGCCTTCGCCGTGTTGCCGGCATGGGTGGCAACGACGGTGCAACCGGCATCGGCCAGGGCGGTCGAGATGGCCGCGCCGATGCCGCGCGTGCCGCCGGTGACGAGGGCCAGTCGCTTGGTCATGTCTGCTTCCTTCCGCTCACGCAGGGGCTCGATCGCCTGCCACCTTGGCGACTGCGGCGCCATGGTGCCTTGACCAGGATCAAGGGCGATCCGCCAGGACGATGCGACAAGGACCTGCAGGATCTGGTACGCGGGGCCGTGGAGACCGCCTATGCGACCGCCGGCGTTACCGCGGTCGAGAGCCGGATCGTGGTCGCGCACGACGTCGGTTGATCCCAATCAAGGCCGGACCGCGCTACGGGTCGTAGAAGGATCACGGACGCATCACAGGCGATCGAAAGGCGAGTCATGTTCAAGACCATCCTCGTTCCCGCGACCGGGACCGATGCCGACGAGGCGACCTTTGCCGCCGCGGCCGCGATTGGCCAGCCTTTCGCCTCGCACCTGATCTTTCTGCATGTCGGCCATGACTGGGTGACGTTCGCCGCGACCATGAGCGGCGCCGGCCTCGGCCTGCCGATCGACGGCGAGGTGATCACCCGAATCCAGGAGGAGGCAACCGGGCGCGCGGCCGTGGCCCGGGCGAGCTTCGAGCGGTTTTGCGAGACGAACGCGGTGATGCGGGCGGAAACCCCGAGCCTGTTGCCCGGCATGTCGGCGGAGTATCGCGTCGAGGCGGGGAGCGAGGCCGACATCATCACCGATCATGGTCGTACCGCCGATCTGATCCTGATTCCGCGCGACAAGGGCGGGATGGCGCCCCCGGTCGTGACCGAGAACGCCCTGTTCGAAAGCGGCCGGCCGCTCCTTCTGCTGGGCAGCCGGCCGCTGCCGCCGGCATTTCGCACGGTCGCCATCGCCTGGAAGGCGACCCGCGAGGCAGCCCACGCCGTTGCCGCGGCGATGCCGTTCATCGAGCGCGCCGAGCGCGTGCTGGTGCTCGAGGTCGGCGAGGATGCGCCGTTCGAAGCCGATGACAGCGCGCGGCTGACTGCCGCCCTGCAGTGGCATCGGCCGAACGTGTCGGCGCGCTTCCTGACGCCGGGCGACGACGGTGTCGCCGCGACCTTGCTGGCGGCCGCGCGCGAAGGTGGCGCGGACCTGCTGGTGATGGGCGGCTATGGGCACAGCCGGTTTCGCCAGTTCGTCTTCGGCGGCGTCACCGATACCGTCACGACGCAGGCGCCGCTGCCGATCCTGATGGCGCACTGATACCGGGCCTGCCGCCGCGCCTTGATCCCGATCAAGGCGCGGAACGCAGAACGGCTCCAAGCTTGGCGTCGTCAGGCAAGCGAGGAGCCTTATCGATGATCGGCCAGGATGCTACGCCCGCGCACCCGCTGGCACGCCGGCACGAGGGAGCGGATCGCCTGTTCGGCGGCCGGGCAGACGAGGCGGCCCTTCGCCACCGGCGGCCGGTCGATGCCGGCTGGATCCGGCGCGTCGTGCGATGACCGACATCCGTTCGATTCTCGTTCATGTCGACGAGACGGTGTTCTGCCCGTCCCGGCTTCGTCTCGCGGGTCGCCTGGCCGACCGGTTCCAGGCCATGGTTTCGGGGATCTACGCATCACCAACGGCGGCGATGGGGCCGGTAGCGCCGGGCGAGGCACATGAGGCCTGGGATACCCTGATCGCATCCCGGTCGGACGAAATGCAAAAGCGCGCGCAGGACATGTTCGCGGCGTTCCGGCGCCCCCGTCGCGATACCGCATGGCAGGCTTTCGGACCCGCGGCCGTCGCCGCGGCTGGCGGCCCCGCCGCCCTTGTCGCGCGCCAGGCCCGCGGCTTCGACCTCGTGATCGTCGGGCAGAGCGGCGCCGGCGAGGACGAGGCCGAACGGCCCGGCAGCCTGCCCCAGCAGCTGGTCGTCACCACAGGCCGCCCGGTCCTGGTCGTGCCACGCATCCTTGCCGACGAAGACGCCGGCCGACGGATCGTCGTCGCCTGGAGCGACAGCCGGGAGGCCGCCCGCGCCCTGGCCGACGCCATGCCGTTCCTGCGCCGCGCCGAACGGGTCTGCGTCGTCACGGTGGGCCAGGCAGCCACACCGAGCATGGCTGCACTGGATCTGCCGCTGGGCTATCTCGCCTTGCACGGGGTCACGGCCGACGGGGAAATTCTTCGCGCGGATCCAGGCGACGAGACCGGCGCCCTGATTGCGCGCAGCGGGCGGTTCGAAGCCGACCTTCTGGTCATGGGCGGCTATGGGCACGGGCGGCTGCGCGAACTGGTGCTCGGCGGCATGACGCGAGAGATGCTCACCCGGCTGCCCCTGCCGGTGTTGATGAGTCACTAAAATCGAGTTGGAAGGAGCCCGACGATGGTCAAGACGATGAAGGCCGCGGTCGTTCGCGAATTCGGCGCACCGCTGGTCATCGAAGAGGTCCCGGTGCCCGAGCCCGGTCCGGGCCAAGTCCTGGTCAGGATTGCCGCGACCGGCGTCTGCCATACCGACCTGCATGCCGCCCATGGCGACTGGCCGGTCAAGCCCCGGCCGCCGTTCATTCCCGGTCACGAGGGTGTCGGTACGGTCGCCGCTCTGGGCCAGGGCGTCAGTCGGCTGCGCGAGGGCGATCGGATCGGCATTCCCTGGCTGCACACGGCCTGCGGCCACTGCCCGCATTGCCGGACCGGCTGGGAGACGTTGTGCGGATCGCAGCAGAACACCGGCTACTCGGTCAACGGCAGCTTTGCCGAATACGCGCTGGCCGATCCCGACTACGTCGGCGTCCTGCCGCCTGGGCTGGACTGGGGGCCGGCGGCACCGGTCCTCTGCGCCGGCGTCACCGTCTACAAGGGATTGAAGGAGACCGAGGTCAGGCCGGGCGAATGGGTCGCGGTCTCGGGTATCGGCGGCCTCGGCCATATGGCCGTGCAATACGCCGTCGCGATGGGCATGCGCGTCGTCGCCGTCGACATCCACGACGACAAGCTGGCCCTGGCCCGCCGCCTCGGCGCCGAGATCGCGATCAACGGCCGGAGCGATGCGGTCGCGTCGGTCCAGGGCGAGATCGGCGGCGTGCACGGTGTCCTGGTCACCGCAGTCTCGCCCGCAGCCTTCGAGCAGGCCTTCGGCATGCTGCGCCCGCATGGCACGATGGCGCTGGTCGGCCTGCCGCCCGGCAGCTTCGCGCTGCCGATCTTCGACACCGTGCTGAAGCGGATCACGGTGCGTGGATCCATCGTCGGTACCCGCCAGGATCTGGACGAAGCCCTGGCCTTTGCCGCCGCGGGCAAGGTTGCCGCGCATTTCAGCTGGGACAGGCTCGAAAACATCAACGATATCTTCGCCCGCATGCTGCAGGGGCAGATCGACGGCCGCATCGTCCTGGACATGCAAGCCTGAGCCGGGTCGCCGGTCGGGGCACCCCGGCCGGCGAGAGGCGATGTCAGACTTTCCCGCGTGCGCCTTTCGCCCCGGCGTCCGGCCAGAATGGAAAGGATCCGGCGGCAATCTGGGCCAGGCGCTGCGCTTCCTCGGCGTAGTCCTGCGCGGCGGTCACCGCCCAATTGCGCTGCAGGTCAGCGATTTCGACGAGCGACTTGCACTCGCCGAGTGCCGCACCCAGCTTCTCGTCGGCCTTCAGGCGCTGGTCGAAGAACCGCATCACTTCGTTACGCCAGTCGGTGCAGGCCTGGAGACAGGCCTGGCCGGACTGCATGAAACCCTCGAACGCCGAGGCGTCCGGCATGATCGCCGTCGCGAACGGGAATCCCGTTTCGGCGGCTTCCTTCTTTTTCGATGGGTCGGACATGTCTTGCTCTCCCGTCAGTCCTGCCGCATCCCGGCACGGTCCGATTATCGTGCGGTGCGAGGCTTACGGCCTTGATCATGATCAACAGTTGCCGATCAGTGCTTCTGTTGGTGGAAATGCAGGAAGGCGGTCTTGGCGAACTGGGCAAGGACGAGATAGCCGATCGTCAGCCCCGCCAGCGCGGCAAGGAAGCCTGGTGGCAGCGGCACCAGGCCGAACCAGGCACCGACCGGCAGGTAGGGTAGCGCAGCCGCCAGGACGACGGCACCCAGCGCCGCGACCGCGAGCAACGGATGAGGCCGCGCCCGCAGCGGGTTGCCGCCGGTGCGGATGACGAAGATCACCAGGACCTGGGTTGCCAGGGATTCGACGAACCAGCCGGTCTGGAATTCCGCCATCCCGGCCCCGAAGCCCCAGAGCAGGATGCCGAAGGTCAGGAGGTCGAACAGCGAACTGAGCGACCCCAGCGCCAGCATGAAGCCGCGGATGAAACCGATGTCCCAGCGCTGAGGGGTGGCCAGGGCCTCGGCATCGACCTCGTCCAACGGGATCGGCACTTCCGACAGGTCGTAGAGCAGGTTGTTGAGCAGGACCTGGATCGGCTGCATCGGCAGGAACGGCAGCAGCACCGAGGCAGCGGCCATCGAACACATGTTGCCGAAGTTCGAGCTGGTGCCCATCATCACGTACTTCATGATGTTGGCGTAGGTCCGCCGCCCTTCGCGGACGCCGGCCTCGATCACCCGGAGATCGCGTTCCAGCAGGATCAGGTCGGCGGCATCCTTGGCCACGTCGACCGCCCCTTCGACCGAGATGCCCACGTCTGCAGCATGCAGCGAGGGGGCATCGTTGATGCCGTCGCCGAGATACCCCACCGTATGGCCGCGTCGCTTCAGGGCGAGGATCACCCGGTGCTTCTGCGCCGGCGTGACCCGGCAGAAGAGGTCGACGCGCTCGACCCGGGCCAGCAGCGCCTCGTCGCTCAATTGCTCGAGCTCGGTACCGGTGAGCATCACATCGACCGCCATGCCGATCTCGGCGCAGACATGGCGGGCGACGAATTCATTGTCGCCGGTGACCACCTTGGTCGCGATGCCGAACCGGCGCAGCCCGTCGATTGCCGCCCGGGCCGACGCCTTCGGGGGATCGACGAACACGGCAAAACCGGCAAAGATCAAGCCGGCCTCGTCGGCGACGACCGCCCTGGCCTGCCCGTCGGCCGCCGGCCGCCAGGCGATGCCCAGCAGGCGGTAGCCCTGGCGGCTCAGCCTTTCGAACGTGGCCAGGATCTGTGTCCGCCCTGCCGGATCCAGTCGATGCGGCACGCCCTCGGCATCGGTTCTGTCACATAGCGCCAGCACGTCCTCCGGCGCCCCCTTCGCGATCAGCAGGCGCTCGCCGTCGCGCTCGACCAGGACCGAGACGCGGCGGCGTTCGAAACCGAACGGTATCTCGTCGATCTTCCGCCAGGTTTCGCCTTGCGCCCAGGGTCTTGCCAGCACCGCGGCGTCGAGGGGGCTGCGCAGACCGGTCTCGAACCGGCTGTTCAGCCAGGCCAGTTCGAAGACGCGCGTGCTGTCGCGGCCGTCGGGTCCGACATGGCCGACCAGACTGATCCGGGCCTCGGTCAACGTGCCTGTCTTGTCTGTGCACAGCACGTCCATCCCGCCGAGGTCATGGATCGCCGCCAGGCGCTTGACGATGACCCGGCGCGCCGCCAGCCGGACCGCCCCGCGCGCCAGCGTCACCGACAGCACCATCGGCAGCAGTTCGGGCGTCAGCCCCACCGCCAGCGCCAGCGCGAACTGGAAGGATTCGAGTGTCGGGCGCTGGAACGCCAGGTCGACCATCAGCACGAACAGGACCAGCGGCACGGTCAACCGGATGATCATCATCCCGAACTGATGGGCGCCGCGCTCCAGGGCGGCCGGCGGGGGCGGTGTCCGCAGGGTTTCCGCGATATGGCCGAGCTGGGTGCGCGGCCCGGTCTCGACCGCCAGCATCGTGGCCGAACCGCTGACCACCGAGCTTCCCGCGAACGCCACCTGCGCCGTATCGGTGTCCGCATCACCGGCGGGCCGTTTTTCGCAAGGATAGGATTCGCCGGTGAGCAATGCCTCGTTCACGAAGAAGTCGCGGGCTTCGAGCACCAGTCCGTCGGCCGGCACGAGGTCGCCTGCCGCGAGCCGGACGACGTCGCCCGGGACGATCTCTGCCGCCGCGACGAGACGCTCACGGCCGTCGCGCAGGACCCGTTCGCTGAGCCCGACCGACAATCTCAACCTCTCGGCCGCGGTCGCCGCCCGATGTTCCTGCACGGTATCGAGTACGACGCTCAGGACGACCACGGCGGCGATGATGGCGAAGCTGGCCCGGTCGCCCGTGATCGCCGACAGGACCGCGGCGCCGAGCAGGATCATGACCAGGGGATTGCGCAGCCGGGCGGCGAGCTGGCGCAACAGCGACCGGCGCGACTGCTGACGTACCAGATTGGGTCCTGTGCGCCGCAGCCGGGCCGCCGCCTCGGCAGTCGCCAGCCCGTCGGCTCCGCACTCTAGCAAGGCCAGGGTCTGGGCCAGCGGTCTGGTCCAGAACCCTCCTTCGGATATCGGGCGGGCCATCACGACACCTCCGCAAGATGCGGCGCTTATCGTCCGTCGCCTGCCGGTGTACATTGATCTCGATCAAGGTCCTCGCCCACCCGCGCGCCTAGAACGGCATCATAGAGTCAGGAGCAGCAGGCGATGATCAGGACCATTCTCGTGCCGCTTGCCGGCGACGGCGCCGGTGCCGTCGATGCGCTGGAAACCGCGGGCGGCATGGCGCGGGGGTTCGGCGCCCATCTCGTCTGCCTGCACGTGCGTACCGACGGCACCGCCTACGTCGCGGCACTCGGGGGCGACATGCTGGCCTCGATACCGGCCGAAGAACTTGCCGGGATGATCGACCGCGACGGCGACACCCGGTGCCGGGCCGCGCGTCGGCAATTCGACGATTTCTGCGCCCGACGCAACATTCCGGTCACGAGCCGCGCCGGCGTGGCACGCGACGGCCTTTCGGCCGAATTGCTGTTCGACTATGGCGATCCGGCCGACGCCCTGGCCGGCGCCGGCCGGGTCAGCGACCTGATCGTCATGCGCCGGCCGGATGATACCGGCCTGCCGCAGGGAATGCTTCACGCCGCGCTGTTCGAAACCGGGCGGCCGCTGCTGCTGGCCGGTCCGCAGCCCACCGTCACCTACGACCGCATCGCGATCGGCTGGACACCGGGGCGCGAGGCGGCACGTGCCGTCGCTGCAGCGGCACCGTTCCTGGAACGGGCCAAGGCGATCGAGGTCGTCTGCGTCGATGCCGACGCCGGCCATCGGCAGGACGCCGCGCGCCTGGTGGACAGCCTGCGCTGGCGCGGCTTGCCGGCGGCCGTCCGACCCGTCGTCGGCGATGGCGACGGGGACGGTCCGGCCTTGCTGGACGCGGTCCGCGGCTGCGGCAGCGACCTGCTGGTGATGGGCGGCTTCGGCCACAATCGCTTCCGCCAGTTCGTTCTAGGCGGTGTCAGCCGCCATGTGCTGCAGCATGGCGACTGCGCCGTGCTGATGGCGCATTGAAGGGCGTCGCCATGGCCCAATCCGACACCACGCCGCCGGGGCCGACTGCCGGCACCCTCGTACCCGTCGCCAACCCGGTCGCGGCTTTGCCGGCGCGTGGCCAGCGTCCGGCGGCTGGCGGCGGCGGTGGCGGCTGGCGGCGGCGCATCGCCTGGCTGATCCTGATCCTCGTGGCGCTCGGCGCCGGCGGGTACGGCGGACGGCTGTGGTGGCTTGCCCGGGCGCAGGCGATCCCGGCGGGGATTGCCGTCGGCAACGGCCGGCTCGAGGCGCAGGAGGTCGACATCGCGACCAAGTTCGCCGGCCGGATCGCCGAAGTCCTGGTCGACGAGGGCGATACGGTCGAGGCGGGGCAGATCGTCGCCCGCATGGACAGCCAGGAATTGCTGGCCGGGTTGCGCCAGGCCGAAGCGCGTGTCCAGCAGGCGCGGGAACAGCAACGCCAGGCCGCGGCACAGATCACCGACGCCCAGGCCCGCCGCGCCCTGGCCCGGCAGGAACTCGACCGCGCACAGACCTTGCTGGACCGAGGGACCGGCACCCGGCAACAGGCCGACATGCGGCGCGCCGAGATGACGGCCGCATCCGCCGCCGTGGCCGTGGCCGAGGCGCAGCATGCGAACGCGACCCAGGCGATCGCCGCGGCGCGGGCCGAGGTCGACCGCATCCAGACCAATCTCGACGACGCCACGCTGCGCGCCCCGCGGGCCGGGCGCATCCAGTATCGCCTGGCCGAACCGGGCGAAGTCCTGGCCGCCGGCGGCCGCGTGCTGACGCTGATCGACCTGGACAATGTCTACATGACATTCTTCCTGCCCGAGCGCGAGGCCGGCCTGCTGCCGATCGGCGCCGAGGCACGCGTGCTGCTCGACGTTCGCCCCGACCGGGCGCTGCCGGCCCGCATCACCTTCGTCTCCGCCAAGGCCCAGTTCACGCCGAAGGAAGTGGAGACCGCCACCGAACGACAGAAGCTGATGTTCCGGGTCAAGGCCCGCCTGCTCGACCCGACCCTGCCGCTGATCAAGCCGGGCCTGCCGGGCCTCGCCTTCGCCCGCTACGACGATGCCGTGGCATGGCCGGCCCGTCTGCAGTGAGCGCGGTTGTCCGGCTTGCCGGCGTCGTCCATCGCTACGGCCGGGTCAGTGCGCTGGACGGAGTCGATCTCGATATTCCCGCGGGGCGGCTGGTCGGGCTGATCGGACCGGACGGGGTCGGCAAGTCGACGCTGCTGAGCCTGGTCAGCGGTGCGCGCCGGGTCCAGGCGGGCAAGGTCACGGTGCTTGACGGCGATATTGCCGATCCGGCCCATCGCGCCGCCGCCTGCGGCCGCATCGCCTTCATGCCACAGGGGTTGGGCCGCAACCTCTATCCGACCCTGTCGGTGGCCGAGAACATCGACTTCTTCGGTCGCCTGTTCGGCCACGGCCCGCTGGCCCGTCGCCAGCGCGCCGAGGCGCTGATGGCCGCCACCGGCCTGGCGCGGTTCGCCGACCGGCCTGCCGGCAAGCTTTCCGGCGGAATGAAGCAGAAGCTGGGCCTATGCTGCGCGCTGATCCACGATCCCGACCTGCTGATCCTCGACGAGCCGACGACCGGCGTCGATCCCTTGTCCCGCCGCCAGTTCTGGGCGCTGATCGACCGGCTGCGACGCCAGCGCGCGGGGCTCAGCATCATCGTCGCCACCGCCTATATGGAGGAGGCGACGGCCTTCGACTGGCTGATCGCGCTGGACCAGGGGCGGGTGCTTGCGACCGGCACCGCCGCCGAGTTCCAGCACCGCACCGGCACCACCACCCTGGAGGACGCGTTCGTCGCCTTGCTGCCGCCGGCGCGGCGCGGCCGCGACGGCCGGCTGGTGATCCCGCCGTGGCAGGACGACGGCAGCCCGCCGGTCATCGAGGCCCGCGGCCTGTCCTGCCGGTTCGGCGACTTCACCGCCGTCGACCGGGTCAATTTCAGCATCCGCCGGGGCGAGATCTTCGGCTTCCTCGGTTCGAACGGTTGCGGCAAGACGACGACGATGAAGATGCTGACCGGCCTGCTGCCGGCCAGCGAGGGCGAAGCCTTCCTGTTCGGCAGCGCCGTCGACGGCAACGACATCGGGCGGCGGCACCGGGTCGGCTACATGTCGCAGAGCTTCTCGCTCTATACCGAACTGACGGTGCGCCAGAACCTGGTCCTGCACGCCCGCCTCTTCCAGCTGCCTGCCACCGAGGTCGAGGCGCGGACGGCCGCGATGATCGCCCGGTTCGGCCTCGAGACCGTCGCCGACGACCTGCCCGAGCGTCTGCCGCTCGGCCAGCGCCAGCGGCTGTCGCTTGCCGTCGCCGTCATCCACCGGCCGGACATGCTGATCCTCGACGAACCGACCTCGGGCGTCGACCCGGTCGCTCGCGACGATTTCTGGCGGCTGCTGGTCGAACTGTCGCGCGATGACGGGGTGACCATCTTCATCTCGACGCATTTCATGAACGAGGCCGAGCGGTGCGACCGCCTGTCGCTGATGCATGCCGGCCGGGTGCTGGCCCAGGGGACGCCCGAGGAGATACGCCGCAGCCGCGGCGGCGACAGCCTGGAAGCAGCCTTCATCGCGCTGCTGGAGCAGGCGGCCGGCGAGCCGGATGCCGGCACGGCCCCCGCCGCCGTGATACCGGACGAGCCGGAGACCGAAGGTCCGGGATTCAGTCCGCGGCGGCTGTGGGCCTACGCGGCGCGCGAGACGCTCGAACTGCGCCGCGATCCGGTACGGCTTGCCTTTGCGCTGCTCGGTCCGCTGATCCTGATGATCGCTTTCGGCTTCGGCATCTCCTTCGACGTCGAAAACCTGTCCTACGCCGTGCTGGATCGCGACCGTACCCCGGCGAGCCGCGATTATCTGGAGAACTTCGCCGGCTCGCGCTACTTCGAGGCACAGGCGCCGCTGGCCGGCGATGCCGACCTCGACGATCGCCTGCGCGCCGGCAACCTGCGCCTGGCGATCGAGATCCCGCCCGGTTTCGGTCGCGACCTCAAGCGCGGACACCGGCCCGAGGTAGGCGTCTGGCTGGACGGCGCGATGCCGTTCCGGGCCGAAACGGCCCGTGGCTATGTCCGTGGTGTCCATTCCCTCTATCTCGAAAGGCTGGCCGATCTCGATGCCGCGCCGCGCGCCCCCGAAGCTGCCTTCGGGCTGGAAACCCGCTTCCGCTACAACCAGGATTTCAAGAGCGTCTATGCGATCGTCCCCGGCGTGCTGATGCTGCTGCTGGTGATGATCCCGGCGATGATGACGGCGGTCGGGGTGGTGCGCGAAAAGGAGATGGGTTCGATCATCAATCTCTACGTCACGCCTGTCCGGGGCAGTGAGTTCCTGATGGGCAAGCAGCTGCCCTATATCGGCGTGGCGCTGGTCAACCTCGCCTGTCTTGTCCTGCTCGCCGTGCTGCTGTTCGGCGTGCCGATCAAGGGCAGCCTGAGCGCGCTCGCCGCCGGCGGCTTCCTCTATGTGATCGGCGCCACCGGCATCGGCATCGCGATGTCGTCGTTCATGACGACGCAGATCGCGGCGATCTTCGGCACGGCGATCGCCATCGTGATTCCGGCGGTGAACTTCTCCGGGTTGCTGTTCCCGGTCTCGTCGCTGACCGGTCCGGGTGCCGTCATGGCGACGCTGTTCCCGTCGGCCTATTTCCAGCGCATCAGTGTCGGCGCCTTCACCAAGGCGCTCGGCTGGCCCGACGTACCGGTCGATCTTGCGGCCCTGGCCCTGTTTGCCATCGCCATCATGGCGGCCGGCCGCGCGGTGCTGCGCACGCAGGAGGCCTGAATGCGGCGGCTGCGCATCATCTATCGCCTGGGCGTCAAGGAACTGATGAGCCTGCGGGCCGATCCGGTCCTGCTGCTGCTGATCGTCTATACTTTCACCATCGCCATCTACAGCGTAGCGACAGGCGCCAAGACCGACGTGGAGAACGCCGCGGTCGGCGTCGTCGACGAGGATCGGTCGCAGCTTTCGCGGCGGCTCGTCGACGCCCTGCGGCCGCCGTTCTTCCAGTCGCCGGTCATGCTGACGAGCCAGGAGGTCGACCAGGCGCTCGATCGCGGGCGGTTCTCGTTCGTGCTCGATATACCTCCAGACTTCCAGTCCGATCTGCTGGCCGGCCGCCGGCCCGCCCTGCAACTCGATGTCGACGCGACCGCGATGAGCCAGGCGGGCAATGGCGCGGGCTATATCGCCAGCATCGTCGCCCAGGAGACCGCCGCGTTCGTCAATGCGCCCGCCAGCGATCCGGCCGTGGCGCTGACCCTGCGCACCCGGTTCAACCCCAATCTGCAGTCCAGCTGGTTCATGGCGCTGATGCAGGTCATCAACAACGTCACGCTGCTGGCGATCATCCTGAGCGGCGCAGCCCTGATCCGCGAACGGGAGCACGGCACGATCGAACACCTGCTGGTGATGCCGCTTGCCGCCAGCGACATCATGTGCGCCAAGCTGTGGGCCAACGGCCTCGTGATCGTCGGCGCGGCGACACTGTCGCTGATACTGGTCGTGCGCTGGCTGCTCGGAATTCCGATCCCCGGCTCGATATCGCTGTTCGTCGCCGCGACGGTGATCTACCTGTTCTCGGTTTCCTCGCTCGGCATCCTGCTCGCCACCGTCGCCCGTTCGATGCCGCAGTTCGGATTGCTGGCGATCCCCGTCTTCATCATCATGAACCTGCTGTCGGGGGGAACGACACCCCTGGAAAGCATGCCCGAGGCGATGCAGATGGTGATGCGGCTGTCACCGTCGACGCATTACGTGGCGCTGGCCCAGTCGATCCTCAACCGTGGCGCCGGCCTCGACACGATCTGGCCCAGCCTCGCGGTGGTCGCAGGTCTCGGGGCCGTGTTCTTCATCCTGGCGCTCGCCCGGTTCAGGCGGGCGCTGGCCCTGGCCCAGGGCTGAGCGGTTCGAGATCCAGCTGCAGCTCGCTCGTGCCGGGATCGCGGCCATGCACGGCGGCAAAGCCGAGGCGCCGCGCCAGATCGAGCATGCGCCGGTTCTCGTTCAGCACCACGCCGACGATACGCCGCAGACCGCGCCGCCGGGCGTGGGACAGGATCGTCCGCATCAACAGGTGGCCGACGCCGCGACCCTGCCAGTCGCTGCGGACCATGACGGCAAACTCGGCGACGTCGAAATCCGGGTCGGCAAGCAGATGGATCATGCCGACGAGGCAGGGATCTCCGCCGGTCTCCTCGATCGCGACAAACGCCATCTCGCGGTCGTAGTCGATCTGGGTCAGCCTGGCGCGCAACGCCCGCGGCAAGACGCGCAAGGTGCTGAAGAAGCGGGTGTGGACGTCGTCCGGCGTCAGATGCTCGAACAGATCATCGACCAGCGGGGCATCGTCGGGCCGGACCGGGCGCAGCGCGATGGCCGTGCCGTCGCGCAAGGCCACCATCCCGGCCAACTCGGCCGGATAAGGACGAATCGCGGGCATCGGCGGGGCGGGGCCGCCATGGATGGCGACCCGGCAGCGCAGACCGGCGGCGTCGCCGGCCGCATCGACCACCATCTCCCTGATCTCCGGATGGTCGATGGCAATCCGGCCGAGTGTAACCAGAAGGTCGGTCAGGCCATCGGCGGCAACGTCGCGGCAAAGATCGGCGGCGAGCACGGAGTCCAGCGGCGGCAAGCCGAAAGAACGGGCCGGGCCTGGGCCGGGCGCAACCCATACCGCCGGCCCGAACACCGGGTCGCACCACAAGCCGGCCGCGACCCCCGCCGGCAGATGCCGGATGCCGTAATCGGCCAGCAACCCGCGGCCGTCCCCGCCACCGAGCGGCCGGGTCGAATCGCGACCGCTTTCAGCGACATGCCCTGGAACCCGCTGGACCAGATCCTGCAATTGACGATGCCGCAGGGCGAGGCCCAGCCCGCGCACGGCGGCGAGCGGATCGGCGAACGCGGCGTAGCCGACCGCGCCCAGCGCCCGGCGTTCGCCCGCGCTCGCGGCCGGAAGGCAGATCGCGGTCCAGATCGGCCCGGCGCCCGGCGCGGCAAGGATTGTCCGGACGATATCCCCGGTCGGCACCATGCCGGAGGGGGCATGCGCCAGCAGCAACGCGTCGGCCCCCGTTCGTGCCCCCAGCCGGGCGAGCGCCTCGACATGGCGGGCCGGCCGGGCATGGTCGCCGATATCGATCATGCCGCCTAGCGGCTGCAACCCCGCACCGGCGGCGGCATCCGCGGTCATCGTCGCCAGGCCGCCGCCGTTGCCGGCGATGGCCAGCCGGCTCCCGCGCGGGCGATGGGGAGCAGCCAAGGCGATCGCAGCATCGAAGAGATCGTCCAGGGCGGCCACGCGCAGGGCGCCGGCGCGCCGGAAGACCGCATCGTGGACCGCGTCCGTCCAGGCATCCGGGTCGCCGGCATTGCCGCTGCGGCACACGATCACCGGTTTCAGCCGCGATGCCGCGCGCAACGCGGACATGAATTTGCGTCCGTTGGGCACGGCCTGCAGATGCAGGGCGATCACATGTGTATCGGCATCCAAAGAGAGATAGTCGACGAGATCGGCGAGGTCGATGTCGGCGGCCGCGCCGGCCCCGACCAGCTTGCTGATGCCGATCCCCGATGCCTGTGCCCGGTGGAGCAGCGTGGCGGCCACCGCCGTCGATGCGGTGACGCATGCAAGATGCCCGGGCGCCGGCAGGTCGACCGCCAGCGTGGCATTGAGACGCGGCGCCGGCACCATCACCCCGAAGCTATCTGGCCCGAGAAGCCGTCCGAGCCAGGGGCGTGCCGCCGCGAGCGTGGCGTCTTGCGCCTCGGTCGCCATCCCCGGCGCATCGCCGTCGCGCGGCAGCACGGCGAAGGCACGGCAACCCCGGCGGCATAGCGCGCGGACCAGCCCCGGCAATTCGCCGGGCGCCGTTGCCAGCACGGCCAGATCGGGCACCTGCGGCAGGCTCTCGACGTCGGCCCAGGCCGGCTGGCCCTGCACCGTCGCGGCCCGCCGGTTGACCGCGAGTACCGGTCCGGCAAAGCCCCCGGCGCGCAAGCGCCGCAGGATCATGCCACCCGACCGACCCTCGTCCCGGCTGGCCCCGATCACCGCGATGGCCGCGGGGCGAAACAGGCCGTCGAGGTGCCGGATGGTCATCGTCGCGCCGTCATGCCGGCAGCGGACGGACCGACACGACGCGAAACGGCCGGGTCACCCCGTCATGCTCGGTGATCGAGACATAGTCCCCGACGCGGAAACGATGGTCGGCCAGCCGGAAGACCGCCTCGTCGTCATCGTCACCCGGACGATAGGAGAACGCCCATCGCTGCCCCCGGGTGTGGACCAGACGGCCGAACTCGTCCTCGGCCCCGGGGGCGAAGCGATGCACGGTGCAGGCGGCACGCTGGTGCCGCCAGGCGTCGACGTCGAGATGCCCTTCGGGGTCGAGCGGCGCGACGAGTTCATAGCCATGGCGGATATCGCCTTCCGGCCGGTCCTTGGTCCGGGCGAGCTCAAGTCGGATCTTGCTGGTCATCGGTGGGTTCCATCGGCGTTGCGGCCGCCCATGCGACCATCTCCGCTCGCGCATGGCCTTGATCGAGATCAACCCGCGCCCGGCGCGCCGGTGTCATTCTGCCGGCCGCAACAGAAGGGCAATGCCGATGACCATCAGAGACCTGATCGTCTATGTCGACGAGAGCGCGGGCGATGACGGCCTGATCGATGTCGCAACCGGTCTGGCACGCCGCGACGGCGCCCAGTTGACCGGCATCTTCCCGGTGCCGCCGATGCGGCTGCCGCTGGGCTATGATCCGATGATGTTCGAACCGCTGTGGCAGCAATGGCGGGAGGAGGCGGATCTCGCCGCGGCGCGCTGCCGCGAGCGCTACGAGGCGCGAACGGCCGCCGCCGGGGTCCCGGGCGGCTGGCTGGTCGCTGCCGGCGGCCCCGACGCCGCGATGCTCCACGCCCGCTATGTCGACCTCGCCGTCGTGGCCCGTGCCAAGCCCGAGACCCCGGACGGCACGACCGTGACGGCCGCCGATCTCGCGATCGATTCGGGCAGGCCGGTGCTGATGGTGCCGCCCGGCAGCCCGGCAGCCGTCGGCCGCAATGCCGTCGTCGCCTGGAAGCCGACGCGCGAGGCGGTGCGGGCGGTCAACGACGCGCTGGCGCTTCTCGAACCGGGAGCGAAGGTGACCGTTCTCGTCGTCGATCCGGGCGATGCCCCCGATCACGGCGAGGAACCCGGCGCAGACATTGCGGCGCACCTGGCGCGCCACGGCATGGAGGTGACAGTGGAGGTGGCGTCGTCCGGCCGCCTCGATCCCGGCGCCACGCTGTTGCGGCGCGCCGCCGAACTCGGGGCCGACCTTCTGGTCATGGGCGCCTATGGTCATTCGCGGCTGCGCGAGCGGGTGCTGGGCGGGGTGACACGCGACATCCTGCGCACCGCCCCGCTGCCCGTGCTGCTGGCACATTGAGCGGTCCCGACCGCTGATGCAGAAGCAACATCAGATCAGCCTCTGGTACATCGTCTTCGCGGTGCTGGCGGTGATCATGATCCGGGATTTCGTGACCGAGTATCGCGACGTCCGCACGGTCGGGTACAGCGACTTCCTGGTCATGCTGGCCGACAAGCAGGTCGATGACCTCGTCGTCGGCCCCGGCCGCATCACCGGCACCATCCGCGGCGCCGAGAAGGGCAGCGCGGGCCGCTTCGTGACCGAGCGGGTCGAGCCGGGCCTTGCCGCCATGCTGACTCAGACGGGGGTGCGGTTCACCGGCCAGCCCGAACCCGGGCTGCTGGGCCAGGTGCTGGGCTGGGTCGTGCCGTCGCTGGTCTTCATCGCGCTGTGGATGTTCCTGCTGCGCCCGATGATGGCCGGCGGCGGCGGCCTCATGTCGGTCGGGCGCAGCCGCGCCAAGGTCTTCGTCGAGACCGACGTGAAGGTGACCTTCGCCGACGTCGCCGGTGTCGACGAAGCCAAGCTCGAACTGCAGGAGATCGTCGCCTTCCTGCGCAACCCGGCCGAATACGGCCGGCTCGGCGCGCGGATGCCCAGGGGCATCCTGCTGGTCGGGCCGCCCGGCACCGGCAAGACGATGCTGGCACGGGCGGTGGCAGGCGAAGCAGGCGTACCCTTCTTCTCGATCAGCGGCTCGGAATTCGTCGAGATGTTCGTGGGTGTCGGCGCCGCGCGCGTACGCGATCTGTTCGAGCAGGCAAGGCAGCGTGCACCGGCAATCATTTTCATCGATGAACTCGACGCGCTCGGCCGGGCGCGGGGTGCCTTTCCGGCGGCTGGCGGCGGTCATGACGAGAAGGAGCAGACGCTGAACCAGCTGCTGTCCGAGCTGGACGGTTTCGACACCCGGGAGGGCGTCGTGCTGCTGGCCGCGACCAACCGGCCGGAAATCCTCGACCCGGCCCTGCTGCGAGCCGGCCGCTTCGACCGTCAGATCCTGGTCGACCGGCCGGATCGCGCCGGCCGCGCCCAGATCCTGGCCGTCCATCTGCCCCGCATCCGCATCGGCCCCGATATCGAAGCCGACGCGATCGCGGCGCTGACGCCTGGCTTCAGCGGCGCAGACCTCGCCACCCTGGTCAACGAGGCTGCATTGCTGGCGACCCGGCGCGGTGCCGCCGCAACGGCAATGGCAGATTTCACCGAAGCGATCGAACGGGTGGTGGCGGGGCTGGAAAAGAAGCATCGACTGCTCAACCTGGCCGAACGGCGGGCGGTGGCCTGCCACGAACTCGGCCATGCGCTGGTGGCGCGCTGCCTGCCCGGCAGCGACAGCGTCCACAAGGTCTCGATCATTCCGCGGGGAATCGGCGCGCTGGGCTATACGATCCAACGTCCGACCGAGGATCGCTACCTGATGACGCGCGCCGAACTCGAGAACAAGATGGCGGTGCTGCTGGGCGGCAGGGCGGCGGAGGCGGTGCTGATCGGTGAAATCTCGACGGGGGCGGCCGACGACCTGGTCAAGGCCACCGATATCGCCAGATCCATGGTCATGCGCTATGGCATGGCCGAAGACCTCGGCCAGGTGGCCTATGAGGACGAAGTACCCCGCTTCCTCGATACTGCCATGCCGGCGGCCTCTCCGCGCCAGTTCGGCGACCGGACCGCCGATCGGATCGACATGGCGGTTCGGGCGCTGGTGGACACGGCCTTTGCCCGGGCCGAGAACCTCGTCCGCCACCACGCCGGCCAGATCGAGGGAGCGATGGCGGTACTGCTGGAAAAGGAAACGCTGACCGAGGATGACATCGCCCGGCTGCTGCCCGCTAGCGGGCCGGCAGATCCGGCATGAGGCCTGACGGGGCGAAGCCGCCGCTCAGCTGCCCTCGGCCAGGGTGCGGACGGCATCCAGCCGCAGGAAGACGATCTCGTTCGACGACGGCAGCGCGATCATCCCGTCCCGCTTCATCCGGGTCAACGTCCGGCTGACGGTTTCGATGGTCAGTCCCAGATAATCGGCGATGTCGGTCCGGGTCATGTCGAGGCTGACCCGGTCGGGGCGTTGCCCCCAGCGCTCGCAGCGATGGGCCAGTTCCAGCAGGAAGGATGCAACCTTCTCGCGCGGCGACTTGCGGCCGAGCAGCAGCATCTGGTCGTGGGCGGCATCGAGTTCGTCGCGGGCTCGATCGAACAGTTCGTGCTCCAGCCGGGGCAGCCGATCCGCCATCCGGCCCAGCGTGGCCGCGTTGAACCGGCAAAGCTGGCAAGGTCCGATCGCCTCGGCGCTATAGGGATGGGTTGCCCGGCTCGACAGGCCGATGAAGTCACCCGGCAGCACGAAACCGGTGATCTGCCGCCTGCCGTCGGCCAAAGTCTTGCTGAGCCGGATGGTCCCGGCGGTCAGATTGTAGACGCTGCCGGCTTCGTCGCCCTGGTCGAACAGCGTCGCGCCGGCCTCGATGCGGATGACGGTCGACAGCTGCTCCATCTCGACCAGTTCCTCGGGCGGCAGCGCCCGACAGATGGTCAGGCCACGCGCCACGCAGGCGCTGCAGGTAGGCCGGGGCGAGCGCGACCCGTCACAGCAGGGCCGAACGCCAGTCGGCGGCGGTTGCGCAGGAACGTCGCGGCCGGCGGCCGGTGCGAACGAGGGCATCGCAATCCTCCCTGTCTCTGCTTCGATGAACGCATGGTATCTGAAGATGTAAGGTTGGCAAACGCGGCGGCTTGCCGCACCAAGCGGCCAATTCGTCGAAAATTGATTCCAATCAAGGCAGGGGTGATTCGTCGACCCACGATTGCCACAGACGCGGCCACGGCCGACCGGCTCCGATCGTCCAGCATCGGAAGTAATAGGACGAAAAACTTATTCCAGGGTCTGATCACAACTTGACTGGGATCAATGCCGAACCTGACGCCGGCGTCATCCTAGGGGTGTCGCCGCCCAAACGCAGGCGGCCTTCATCGCCAAGGAGATTTCCAGATGCCCCACAGCTATCGACAGGCCCTGTCTTCCTGCGTCGTCGGCACGATGATGCTGGTGGCCGCCGGATGCACCCAGCTTTCCGAGCAGGATCGCGCCCTGTTGACCGAGGTGCGCGCGACCGCCGATCGCGCGGCTGCCAGTTCCGCTGCGGCCCAGTCGACGGCGGCGCAGGCGGCGGCCGATGCCGGTCGCGCGGCGACCGAGGCGAAGGCAGCCGCCGATGCGGCGCGCAGCGCCCAGGCGAGCGCCAGCACGGCTGCGGCAGATGCCAGGTCGGCCAGCGAGAAGGCCGATCGGATGTTCAACAGGTCGCTCCGCAAGCAATGACCGGTCGCACCGGTGGCATCGTCAACGGACGATCGCCACCGGCAGGCCGCTGCGCCGGCGGGCCGCCAGCGCCACCGTGTCCCATTCGAGCCGGTCGGCCGCCGAGCCGGCGGCGGCAAGCACCAGTTCCCGCAGGTCGGCAGGCTCGTCGCGATCAACCGCCTCATTGTTCTCCAACGCGTCGATCTGGTCCAGGGTGGGATGGATTTCCAGATAGAGCACGCCCGACGACCAGCCGAGCTTGACCGGCTCGAACACGAAGGTGACCGGCAGGCCAACCGGTGCATCCCGATAGAGCTGCTCGATATCGGGTTCGTAGAGCCGGATGCAACCATGACTGACCCGCCGCCCGACGCCATAGGGCCTGTTCGTCCCATGGATCAGCACCCGCGGCCATTCCAGATAGAGGGCACGGCTGCCCAGCGGATTGTCCGGTCCCGGCGCCACCCGGTCGGGCAGCCAGGGGCTTTCCTCCCGGACCGATGGCGGCGGATACCAGGTCGGATTTTCCTGCTTGCGCTGGATTCGCGTCGTCCCCAGCCGCATGTCCCTTTCTTCCACCGCGATACCGATCGGAAAGCTGCGGACCGTCGCGCCCCGGAAGAAATAGAGCCGTTGATCGCCGAGGTTGATCACGATACCCCGCCGCGGCGCGCGCGGCAGCAGGTGGGCGCCCGGCAACACGATCACGGTCCCGCTGGGGATCAGCCAGGGATCGATGTCCGGGTTGGCGGCCAGCACCTCGCCATAGCCGAGATCGTTGTCGACCGCCAGATCGGGCAGCGTGTCGTCATGTCCGGCGACATGCAGCCGAACCTCGCCCAGCAGGTCGTCTGCCGGCGCGGGCTGCGCGACGCCGGCAAGCGCGGTACACGCCAGCAGACAGCCGGCTCCGATCAGCCGGCGACGGCTGATCGGAGGGACCCGGCGCGTCGTCATCGGACGAGCCTAGAGCGATGGCTCGCAACAGGGGTTGATCCTGATCAAGGTCCGCGCGGCCGATCCATGGCGTTCTGCAGGATCAACGACGGAGACGAAGCCGTGCCTGAAATCGCCACCATCATCGTCCATGCCGACGATGCCGAAGACTGTCCCGGCCGGCTGCGCCTTGCCGCAAACATCGCGCGCCGCGAAGGGGCGACGCTTGTCGCACTGCATGTCGCCTTGCGCGCCGCCAATCCGTTCGCCATGCCGTGCACGGTCGATTGCGTCCTTACCGAGGCAGCGGCAAGACGCATCCGCACCGCGATGCGCCATGCCGAGGAGCATTTCCTCGGCCTCGCCCACGACATGCCGTCGGCACGCTGGCGGGTGATCGATGCGGAACCCAGCCTGTTCGACGACATTGCGCCGACACTGGTCCGCGAGGCGCATTTCGCCGACCTGGTGATCGTCGGCCAGGCAGGCACCGGGGAAACCGGCGATCACCGCCTGGGTGCGCTGCCCCAGGAGGTGCTGCTGCGCGGCGGCAGGCCGGTCCTGGTGGTACCGCGGCATTGCGCCGCGATCGAGGCGATCGACCGGGTCGTCGTCTGCTGGCGATCGGATCGGGAATCGGCCAGGGCGGTTCGCGATGCGCTGCCGTTGCTGCGGCGCGCCGCCGCCGTGCGCATCCTGCAGATCGGTGCGCCGGGGGAGAGCCAGGCGGAGGCGATGCGAGCCGCCGTCGATCTGGAAAGCCTCGTCGACTATCTCGCGGTCCACGACGTTGCCGCGACGCTGCAGCGCGACGACAATCTGGGCAGCGAGGATATCGCCATGCGCCTTCTGCACCATGCGGCCGCGTTCGGTGCCGACCTCCTGGTGATGGGCGGCTATAGCCACTCGCGGCTGCATGAATATCTGCTGGGCGGCGTGACCCGGCAGGTACTGACCGAGGCGATGCTGCCGGTCTTCATCTCCCACTAGCGACGCGGGATTTCAGGGCACAAGGACCGCCGCGCCCTGGAACGTGCCGGCGCGCAGTTCCGCGAGTGCCTGGTTGGCCCGGGACAGCGGGTACACGGTCGTGGTCACGACGGGCTTGGCCCGGGCCGCGACCGCCAGGAATTCGGCCGCATCGGCGCGCGTCAGGTTTGCCACCGAGCACAGGCTGCGCTCCTCCCACAGCAGGGCATAGGGAAAGCGCGGAATATCGGACATGTGGATGCCGCCGCAGACGACCCGACCGCCCTTGGCGACGGCCGCCAGGGCGACGGGCACCAGCCCGCCGACCGGCGCGAAGATGATCGCGGCATCGAGCGGCACCGGCGGTGTTTCGCCGGATGCGCCGGCCCAGACGGCGCCGAGGGTCCGCGCGTGGTGCTGCGCCGCCAGATCGCCAGATCGGGTGAAGGCATAGACGTCCCGACCCTGCCAGCAGGCGACCTGCGCCAGGATATGCGCGGCCGCCCCGAACCCGTAGAGCCCCAGGCGCCTGGCGTCGCCCGCCGCCCGCAGGCAGCGCCAGCCGATCAGCCCGGCGCACATCAGCGGGGCGGTGGCGACCGGGTCGCCGTCATCGGCGAGGCGGAAGGCGAAGGCGGCATCAGCTATCGCGTGCGTGGCGAAACCGCCATCGCGGGTATAGCCGGTGAACTGCGGCGCATCGCAGAGATTCTCGGTGCCGGCGAGGCAGTAGGGGCATCGGCCGCAACAATGGCCCAGCCAGGGTATCCCGACTCGATCGCCGACCCCCAGCCCCGCAACGCCGTCGCCGATCAGGTCGATACGGCCGACAATCTCGTGACCCGGGATCAGCGGCAGGCGCGGATGCGGCAACTCGCCATCGACGACATGCAGATCGGTCCGGCATACGGCACAGGCCTCGACCCGCAGCCGGATCTCGCCGGGGCCGGGCAGCGGGTCGGCCCGGGTCTCCAATTGCAGCACCGACGATCCGCCGTGGAGCACCATGGCCTGCATCTGCGCCTCCCTGGCCGCTGTCGCCTGGGAATTCTAGCTCATTCGGGCAGGCACGGCTTGACCTCGATCAAGGCGGCGGGAACGACGTCCGGTGCAGATTGACTCATTGCATCAGCCGACATCGCGAGGATGCCGATGTACCGACCGATACCGATCATGTTTCTCGTCGCCGTGCTGGCCTCGTCCACTGTCCCGACAATATCGGCGGGCGCCGGTTCGCAGGAGGACGCGGCGTTCGTCCGCGCCAATTGCGGCGGCTGCCATGCCGTCGGTCGACAGGATCGCACCTCGCCGCTGAAGGCGGCGATTCCGTTCGCCGACCTGGCCGCCAACCCCGCGATCAGCGCACTGGCGCTGCGCGTCCTGCTGCAGACGTCGCACCAGACGATGCCGAACCTCAGCCTGACGCCGGAGCAGACGACGGCGGTCATCACCTACATCCTCGATCTGCGCGGCGCGTCGCCGCAGCCGGGATTGACCCGGATCAACGACCCGGCGCAGGTCCGGGTGCAGGCTTGCGCAAAGAACATCGGAGGAGACGAGCCATGCCCATGATCTCGACGATTCTTGTCCATGTGGACGAAACCCGGCACTGCCCGGCACGCCTTGCCCTTGCCGGCACGCTGGCGCGTCGTCTGGAAGCCGACCTCGTGGGCGTCTTCGTCGCGCCGCCAGCCACGATGCCGCTGGCGCTGCCGGGCGAGGTCGATCCCGGATGGAACGACCGGTTGAGCCGACATCGCCGGACGATCCAGCGGCAGGCCGAGGAACATTTCGCCGCGTTGAAGCAGCAGGTGCCCGATGCCGTCTGGCGCGTCGAGGAAGCGGACGGCCTTGGCCGTCCCGGGCCGGTCCTGGTGGCGCAAGGACGGAGAGCCGATCTGATCGTCGTCGGACAGACCGAGACCGACGGCGCCCTGCCCCAGGGTCCCGGCCTGCTGGCCCAGGAAGTCATGATGTCGGCCGGCCGGCCGGTGCTGATCGTACCGCAGGCCGGCCGCTTCACCGATGTCGGCCGGCGCCCCCTGATCGCCTGGACCGAGAGCCGCGAGGCGTCACGCGCTTTGTACGACGCGCTTCCGCTGCTACGCGACGCGGAAAAAGTACATCTGCTGGAAATCGGGCCGGCGAGGGCGGCCGAAGAGGAAATCGCCCGGCACCGCGACGGACTGGCGACGTTGCGCCGGTATATCGAGGCGCACGGCCTTGCGACAGCGTCGGAATATCTGCCCGGGGTACCCGGAATCGGGGATGCGTCACTGATCCTCTCGCGCGCCGCGGATGTCGGTGCCGACATGCTGGTGATGGGCGGCTACGGCCACTCGCGGCTTCAGGAGATGGTGCTGGGCGGGGTGACGCGATCTATCCTGTCCTCGATGACCCTGCCCGTCCTGATATCCCACTGAACGCCGGTCGACAGATGCCCGCGCGCGAGCTCAGCACCATCCTGGTCCATGTCGACGACACGCGGCAGACGGCGACACGACTTGCCCTCGCCCGCGGCCTTGCCCAGCGTCACGGGGCCAGGCTGGTCTGCGCCTATGTTTCGCCGGCGCGGATCGCGCCCGCCACGCTATTCGGACGCACCGGAACCGACTGGGACAGGACGATCGAGGCCGCCCTGGCGGCGACGGAAGGCCATGCAAGGGACCATTTTGCCACGTTCAGCCCGACCATGCCGGCTGCCGAATGGCTCCATATCGACGGAAACCAGCCTGGCGGCCTCAGCGACCCGCCGAGTCTGCTGGCCCAGGCCGCTCGGCGGGCCGATCTGGCAATCGTCGGGCTGACCGGTACGGGCGAGGATCACAAGGACGCACCGGGACGGTTCGCCGAAGGTCTGATCGTCGAGTCGGGCCGGCCGGTGCTGGTCGTGCCCGAAGGCGGCCCGCCGGCGTCGATCGGCGAAACCGTGACGATCGCCTGGAGCGAACGGCGCGAAACGGCGCGCGCCGTCGCCGACGCGATCCCCTTGCTGCGCCAGGCCCGCCAGGTGGAAGTGGTCGAGATCGCCCCGCCGGAGGCATCGCCCGGCGAGATCGCGGCCGTGCGGCAACGGCTGGAGTCCGTCGTTGCCTTCCTGGGGCGGCATCGGATCCAGGCCCTCTCCGCCGTCGAGGTCGCAGCCGGACCGACCCTTGCCGACCAACTGCTGATCCGCGCGGCGGAGCGCGGGTCGGACCTGATCGTCGCCGGCGCCTACGGCCATGCGAGGTTGCGCGAATTCGTCTTCGGCGGCTTCACCCACGACCTGCTGAGCCGCAGCCGGATCCCGATCCTGGCGACCCACTGACACCGACACGCCGAAAGGAAGGAATCTGCGTTCTTTCTTCTACCATAAGTAGCGACATCAAGGCTGGCCCCCGAGCGCGAATCCCCTGACCGCGGGCACACTGGACTTCGGCGCTGCGGGGTGGCAGGAAAGCGACGGTGAGCGCCGCTATGCACCATCGCGATCTCCGGCTGGCCGGAACGATCACTGGATCGACACCGATCCGGCGTATTCTTGCAGTTCTGGCGACTTACGGCCGCCGGAACGTGACCCTGGCCGGGTTGGAAGCCCTGGTGGCCCAGCGACTGCCCGAGAACACCTGCATCGACGTGCTGGTGATCGACGACGGCAGCCCGGACGATACGGTCGCGGCAATCCGGGCGCGATATCCAGCCATCGAAATAGTGCAGGCCGACGGGTCGCTGTGGTGGGCCGGTGCCATGGCCCGCGGTCTTGCCGTCGCCGCGGCCGGGCCTGCCGATTTCCATCTGTGGCTCAACGACGACGTGCTGCTCGATCCCGATGCCATCGCGCGCCTGCTCGCGATCCACGACGCTTCGCCGGGCGCGGTCGTCGTCGGCACGACGCGGGATCCGATCCAGGGAGGCCGATCCTACGGCGGCCAGCGTCTGGGCCGGCACCATCCCTTTCGCCTCGAGCCGGTCGCGGCCACCGAAACGGCGATTAGCTGCGACACCTTCCAGGGGAATATTGCGCTGGTTCCCGCCGCGGTTACCCGTCGCCTCGGGGGCATCGATCCGGCCTTTGTCGGCGTCCAGGGCATGGCCGATACCGATTTCGGCCTGCGAGCGAGGGCGATCGGCGTCGCCTTGCTCGCCGCGCCGGGCAGCCACGGCCTCTGCGCGCCCAACCTGAAGCCGGCTCCCTGGACCGACCGCAGCCTGCCGCTGCCGGAGCGGCTGTCCGCGATCGTCGGACCGCGCGGCTACCACTGGCGGGGCTGGACGCGCTTTGCGCGCCGCCATGGCGGCCGGCTGTGGCCTGTCTGGCTGCTGATGCCCTATCCCCGCTGTTTACTGGCGGCCCTCCGGCCGACCGGCGGTCCGGCCCGCGTCGCGCTGCTGGAAGGCACGCTGCCGCCCTATCGGGTGGCGCAGATCAACGCACTTGCCGGCGCCGGCGATCTTGCCTTCACCGTCTATTATGGGCCGGCCCCGGCCGGCTTTCCCGGCCGCGGCAAGACGGACGGCCTCGACCTGCCGGCCCGTCGCGCCCGGCACGGGTTCTGGCCCGGCGGCGGCGGCCGCATCGGCTGGAGCGGCGGCAGCTTCGCCGCGATGCTGGCCCACGATGTCGTCGTCGCCGGCCTGCACGTCCATGACCTCGGCATCTGGCTCTGCTGGCTGGCACGCCGGCTGTGCGGGCGGCCGCGGCTGGTCCTCTCGGGTCATTTCCGCCTCGGACCGGCTGCCGGCGGCGGCTGGGAACGGTTGCGCAATGCCTTGCGGCGTGCAATGGCGCGCGGCGCCGACGCCGCCCTGCCCTATGGCGCTGCCGGCGCCGAGGACTGCCTCGCCTGCGGGATTCCGGCCGACCGGATATTCGTGCAGCGAAACAGCCTCGATGTCGCGGCGATTCGCCGGATAGCGGCGACGATCGCCCCCGAGGATATCGCCGCCCGGCGGCACGAACTGGATCTGACCGAAAAGAACATTTTCCTGTTTGTCGGGCGGGTCTATGCACGCAAGCGGCTCGATCTTGCCATCGAGGCGATCACGAACCTTCGCGACAGTGGGCTCGACTGTGCGCTGGTGATCGTCGGCGACGGTCCGGACATCGGCCGTGTCCGCGATCTCGCGGCCGGGCGGCAGGGCATCCGTTTCGTGGGACCGGAATTCGACGAACGCCGGCTGGCGTCGTTGTTTGGCATGGCGCTGGCCGTCGTCGTGCCGGATGCGGTCGGATTGGTCGTCGCCCATGCCGCCGCCTATGGCAGGCCGCTGGTGACCTGCCGCGGCGAGGCGCACGGACCGGAGATTGCCGATATCGAGGACGGCACCAATGCCTGCGTTTCGCCGACGGCCGATGCCGCCGGCCTTGCCGGGGCGATGGCCGGGCTGGTTCGGGAACCGGACCTGGCCGCGCGCCTGGCCGCCGGGGCTGCGGCAACGGCCGATCGGCTGGGCGTCGCAGCCATCGCGGCGGCAACCTTGTCCGGCATTCGCCGGGCCCTGGTGCGTCGATGACGGTCGACCCCGGAAGCTGCCTCGCCGCGCTCGGCATTGCCGCGCCGACCGCCATGGTGCGCCGCCATGCGCTGGGCAAGCTCGGCATCCAGCTCGCCGGCGACGCCGGCTTCGTCAAGCTGGCACCGACCCCCGCCACCGCCGCCGGGCTGCGGCGGGAAGCGGCCGCCTATGCGCTGCCGCCACCGCCGGCACCTTATCGCCGCCCTGTGCTGATCGATTTTCATGACGGCGGCGGCTGGGCGGCACTTTGGCTGCGGACCGAAACCGCAGCGCCCTGGAGCCGCCGGCGCGCCCTGATGCCGCGTCACGGCCCCTATGAGGGTCTGGTCTCAGGTCGGCACCGGATCGGCGACATGATGCCGGCCCATGCCGTACCCGGGTTCGCCGACTGGCATCGTCGCCTGGTCGACCGGCATGGCGACCGGGCCATCGCCGTCGCGCCGTCGCATGGCGACTTCGTCTACTGGAACCTGCTGGACGGGCCGGTCCTGCTCGACTTCGAGAATTTCCAGGCCGACGCGCCACGGCACCATGACAGGCTGTCATGGACCGTCGTACCCTTCGGCCGCCGGGCGATGGCGCTCGGCCTGGGCAGGCTTGCGGCGGCGGCCGGCCCGTGGCTTGCGCGACGACTGCTGCCTGACGAGAGCAGCGCCGAGGCCGAGCTGGCCCTGTTCCTGCTGCATCATGCCGAACGGCTGGCCGCCGAGACCGCATTGGTGGCGGCCGAGGCGATCGACGATCATGCCGCCCAGCGCCAGCGCGACCGGCTGCTGTCGCTCTATCCGTTGCTGCTGGCAGGGTTGTTGGCATGACGGCGGCGATACGCCTCTACCGGCTGCTGCTCCAACTGCTTCAGCCCGAATACTGGTTGGTTAGGCGCTTTGTCGCCGAGATGGTGGCCGATCCGCTGTCGAAACTGCCGGTGGTCGACGTCGGCGGGGGCCGCGCACCACATGGCCGAGCGTTGTACCAAGCCCGGCCGCGGGCCCCGCAGATCGTCGTCGACCTGACGCCGGCGCCCGAGCTGAGCCTGGTCGCGGACGCCGCCCGCCTGCCGATAGCCAGCGATACCGCGGGCGTGGTGGCGATGTTCCAGGTCCTGCAGCATGTCGAGGCGCCATCGGTCGTGCTGGCCGAGATACGGCGGGTCCTGGCGCCGCAGGGCGCGCTGCTGATCACCTATCCGAGCATGCTGCCCCAGGGGGCGAGCCGCGACCTCTGGCGTTGGACGCATGCCGGGGCGGAGCGGCTGCTGGCCGATGCGGGCTTCACGATTCTGCACCACCGGCCGCTCGGCGGCTTCTTCTTCCTGCTGACCGCGAATGCCGCCGCGCTGCCCGGCCGGCTGCTGATCCGGCATGAATCGGGTTGGCGCAGCGGCCGTCGCGCCTCCGACTATCTGCGGGTCGGCCTGGCGCTGCTACTGGCCGCGCCGTGGCATATCCTCGGCTATCCCGCGCTCGCGCTCGACCGCCTGCGGCCCGCAAAAAGCTATCAGACCGGCGGCTTGCTGCTGGCCAGGCGAACCGATCATGGCTGAACTGACCCTGGTCACCTCCTGGGACGACGGCCATCCCGCCGACCGGCGGCTGGCCGACATCCTTGTCCGCCACGGCATTGCCGGCACGTTCTTCGTGCCGGCCGTCAACGGCGAAGGGCGGCCAGTGATGACGCCGGGCGACCTGCGCGCGCTGGCGTCGGCCGGGTTCGAGATCGCGGCCCATACACGCGACCACCGGCGGCTGACCGGCCTGGAACCCGCCGAGGTCCGCGAGCAGATCGTCGACGGCCGGCGGCGGCTCGAGGACGTGCTGGGCATGCCGGTCACCGGCTTCGCCTATCCGGGCGGCCATGCCGGCAGGCATGGCCGCGCTGCCGCGGTCGCGGCCGGATTTGCCTATGCCCGTGGGACCGAAATGTTCCGCCTCGATCACGGACCCGACCAATTCATGCTGGCGACCACGATGCAGTTTCATCCGCATGGCTGGCCGGCATTGACCCGCAACTGGCTGCGCTGCGGCGGCGGGCTTGGGCGGCTGGACCTGGCCTGCCGGCTTGCCGGCGATCTCGACCGCGGTCTTGCCGGCCTGCTGGGGATCGGCCGGCGGCGCGGCGGCGTCTTCCATCTGTGGAGCCACAGCTGGGAGATCGACCAGCTCGGGCTGTGGCCTGCCCTGGACCGCGCCTGTGCGGCATTGGCCGAGGCGATACCGCCCGGGCGGCGGCGCACAGTGCAGGGATCGCTCGCATGATCCGATTTCTTGCCAAGGTCATGATCCAGCGCCTGCTCGGCGCCTTGCCCGGCGGCCACGCCGTCTATGGCTTGCTGCAACGCCACGGCACGCGCTCGATCGCACCGAACCCCGAGGCGATCGCCAACAAGGAGATGCTGGGCCGCCAGCTGATCGGCTGGCTGGCCGAGGCCGGTGCCGACCCCGCGACGCTCGGTCCCCATCTCGACATCGGCGCGGGCTGGCTGCCCGTCGTGCCGCTCGTGCTGCATCGGCATGGCATCACGCCGCAGACCTGGGTCGACGTCGCCCCGGTCATGCGCTGGCCGGCGGTGGCGGCGGTCGCCCGGCAACTCGGCTTCGACGCCGGCGATCCCGATCTCGACGGCTGGCTTGCGCGGCATCACTGCCGCTACCTCGCGCCGGCGCTGCCGCCCTATCCACTGCCGGAAGGTGGCTTCGGCCTGGTGACCTGCCTGCAGGTGATGCAACATCCCGCACCGGACGAGGTCGCCGCGCTCTATCGCGACATCGCGCGTCTGCTGCGCCCCGGCGGCTTCTGCGTCGTCACGATCACGCTGGACGACCAGTACGCCCTGATGGATCCGAGCCTCTCTCGCTTCAACTTCCTGCGCTACGACGAGGCGACCTGGCGCCGCTGGTTTGCGAACCCGTTCACCCCCTTCAATCGCCTCGGCGCCGCCGATCATCGCGCGGCGCTGTCGGGGTTGCCCTTCGACATCGTGGCCTGGAAGACCGCAGGCGGCGGGCCGGACGAACTGGCCCAGCTCGACCGCATCGTGCCGGCGGCCTGTTTCGCGCATCGCCCGCGCGCCGACCTTGCCCTGACCGGCCTGCGCTTTGTCCTGCGGCGGCGCGAGGGACCATGAAGGTGCTGCTGATGGCCTATGCCTGTGCGCCTGACCGTGGATCCGAACCCGGCCTCGGCTGGGGATGGGCGACGACGCTGGCCGGCCTCGGCCACGATGTCTGCGTTGTCACCCGCGCCTCCTCGCGCCCGGCGATCGAGGCGGCCTTGACGGCCCGGCCACAACCGCGCCTGACGGTAGTCTATCATGACCTGCCGCCGTGGGCGCGACGGCTGAAGGCGCGGTTCGGCGGACTGGCCACGCGGGCCTACTATCTCGCCTGGATGCGCAGCGTGACGCCGCGCCTGCGCGAACTGGCCGCCACCGGCCGATTCGATGTGGCCCATCACGTCACCTTCGCCCAATACTGGTCGGGCACCGCACTCGACTCGCTGGACCTGCCGCTGCTGTGGGGGCCGGTCGGCGGCGGGGAACCGTGCGAGGCGGCATTCTGGCCGGGCCTGGGCTGGCGCGGGGCGACCTACGAGGCACTGCGACGGCTGTTACCGCGACTGGCGGAACACCGCCCGGCGCTGCGGCGCCTTGCCGGACGCTGCCGGCTCGCCGTCGCGACGACCCCGGAAACCGCCGAACGGATGCGGGCGATCGGCGCGGCCAGCGTGATGCTCCAATCGCAGGTCGCGCTGGCACCCGAAACGCTGAACCAACTCGCAAGCAGTTCGGCCGGCGACGGGGGCACCAGCGTCGCGGGGACCGGCCTGCGCCTGGTGGCGCTCGGCCCGCTGTTGCCGCACAAGGGGCTCCATCTGGCACTCGCTGCGCTGGCGAAGGTTGCCGGCGACTGGCACCTCGAAGTGATCGGCGACGGGCCGCAGCGGGCGAGACTCGCCCGCCTTGCCGACGACCTCGGTATCGGCGCGCGCGTGACCTTCGTCGGCAGGCTGCCCCAGGCGGAGGCGCATCGGCGGCTGGCCCGGTCGCATGCCCTGATCTTTCCGGCCCTGCACGATTCCGGCGGTTTTGCCGTGGCCGAGGCGATGGCGGCCGGCCTGGCCATCGTCTGCCTGCGGCGCGGAGGGCCAGCCCAGCTCGTCCCCGACGAGGCCGGCATCAAGGTGGCCGCGGCAACACCCGACGAAGCCGTCGCGGGGCTGGCTTCGGCGATCACGAGCCTGGTGGCCGATCCGCCACGCTGCGCGGCGCTGGGCCGCGTCGGCAGAAGTCACGCCGTCCGGAATTTTCTCTGGCCCACTCGTGCCACAGCGCTCTATGACCGCTTCCTGAAGGCTCCGCAATGACCGCCGCGCTGCTGGTCTATCATCGGATCACCACGGAGGCAGGCGCGCGCTTCCACGACGTCACCCGTGCCCGTTTCGCCGCCCAGCTCGACCTGCTGGCGCGGCGCGGCGCGCGCTCGACCGGCGGCGCGCTGCTGCGGCTCGCCGACGGACGCGCGGTGGCACTGACCTTCGACGATGCGACGGCCGATCATGCCGATGTCGGCGACGTGCTCGCGGATCGCGGCTGGCCCGGCCTGTTCCTGGTGCCGGCCGGGCGGCTCGGCGAGCCCGGCCGGCTGACCCCGCGCCAGGTCGCCCGCCTCGCCGCCCAGGGCCATGTCATCGGTGCGCATGGCTTCAGCCATGCCCGGTTCGACCGGATGGACGCCCGGACGCTCGATGGCGAACTGGTCCGTCCCCGCGCCATCCTCGAGGATCTCACCGGCCGACGGATCGACTGGCTCGCCCCGCCCGGCGGCATCTGCCCGCGAGGGATCGAGACCCTGGCGGCGACACACGGCTACGCCCATGTCCGCAGCCTGCGCTGGGACTATGCGGCCGAACCGCTCGGCCTGATGCTGCCCGCCTTGCCGGTCAATGCCCGCACCACGGACAGGGCGTTCGTTCGCCTGATCGAAGGCCGCGCGCCGCTGTGGCTCGACCACTGCAAGCAGGGGCTGAAGGCGCTGCTGGGCGAGACGCTGTGGCATCGGCTGCGCGAACGGGCGCGATGACACGCGGGGCCGTCCTCACCCGCTTGCTTGCGGCCGCCGAGGCCGCGGGGCTCGCGCTTGCCCGCCTGGACGAGGCGATCGATCCCGGCGCCCCGACCGACGGCCATGATGCCGACCTGCTGGCCGCGTGGCGCCCGTGGCGCGACTGGATTGCGCTGGTGAGGCGGCAGCTGGAGGAAACGCCGTGGCAGCTCTGTGTCGCGATTCCGCGCGGCGCGGTACTGGCGCTCTATCTCGCCCGCGACGACGCGGGCGACTTCCTCGTCCTGGACCTGCATCGGGCGATGACCGCGCAGCTCGTGCCGTTCGTCGACGCGGACGTGGCGCTGAACGGCGCGATCGTCGAGAACGGCGTGCGACGCCTGCGGCCGGGCCAGGCGACATCGCTGCGCGAGCTCCAGCACCGGCTGGTGCACGGGCGACCACGTCGCCCCGGCACCTCCATCGATCCCGCACTGCTCGCCGAGGCCGGCGGGCTTGCCTGGCGCCGCGTGCTGCTCCGGGCGTTGGCCCGCCGACCGGGGCTGATGGCCCGGGTCGCCGCGGCCCGCCTTGGCGACACGCTGGCATGCTGGTGGCGGCCGCCCGGCCATATGTGGGTCGTCAGCGGACCCGACGGCGCCGGCAAGTCGACGCTGATCGCAGACCTTGCCGATCGGTTGCCCGGGCAGCTCGCAACCGATGTCCGCCTGTTTCATACCCGGCCCTTCCTGCTGCCGCGGCTGGCCGGGCTGCGACGCAATCGACCGGAAGGGCCGAAGGCCGAGCGCACCGGCAAACCAGGAAAGGTCGCATCGCTGCTGCGGCTCGGCATCGCCTGGGCAGACTGGCATGTCGGCTACTGGCTGCTGGTTCGCCCGCACCTCGTTTGCGGCAGGATGGCGATCTTCGACAGGCATGCCGCCGACTATCGTGTCGCGCCGCTCGCGCGCGGCATCGCGGCGCCCCAGCCGGCGATCGACCTGATAGCCAGGCTGATACCCCGCGGCACCGGGCTCCTGGTACTGGTTGCCGATCCCGCCCTGCTCGTCGCCCGCAAGGGCGAACTCGAACTGGCCGAGGCGCACCGTCAGGTCGCGGCCTACCGCACCCTGGCCGGCGGCGAGCCCGCAGCCCTGCTGCTCGACAGCAGCGCCGAGACGCCGAACCGCCTCGCGGCCAGGGCGCTGGCCTGGATGATCGCGCGATGCGCATCCTGATCGTGCATGAGCGCTATCGGCTGCGTGGCGGCGAGGATGTCGCGGTCGATGCCGAGCGCGCACTGCTGGCAGAGGCCGGGCTTGACGTGGTCGGCCATATCCTCGACCACCAGGATATCGCGGGCAACGGATCGCTGGCCCTGGGCTTCGGCGCGGTGTGGTCACCCTCGGGCCGGCGCGGGGTTGCCGCCGCGATCGCGGCGGCGCGGCCGGACCTGATGCACGTCCATAATTTCTTCCCCGTGCTGTCGCCCGCGATCTACGAGGCGGCGCACGATGCCGGGATCCCGGTGGTGCAGACCTTGCACAACTATCGCCTACTCTGCCCGAACGGCCTTCTGCTGCGCGACGGCCAGCCGTGCGAAACATGCCGCGACAGACTGGTCAAATGGCCGGGTGTCGTGCATGGCTGCTATCGTGGCAGTCGGGGGGCCAGCGCCGCTGCCGCCGCGATGGCCGGACTGCACCGGCTGCGGGGTACCTGGGCCAGCCGGGTCGACCGATTTCTTGCCCTGACGCCGTTCGCCCGCGACCGCTTCATCGCCGGCGGCGTGCCGGCCGAGCGGATCGCCGTCAGCCCGGTCGCGCTGCCCGATCCGGGCGCTTCACCCTGGACCGATGAACGACGGGGCGCCCTCTATGTCGGCCGGCTCAGCCCCGAGAAGGGCGTCGACATGCTCGTCGATGCCTGGGCACAGATCGACCATCCCCTGACCGTCATCGGCGATGGCCCGCTGCGCCCGGCGCTGGAACAGCGGGCGCCGAGCCATGTGACCATCGCAGGGCCGCTAGACTCGCAGCATGTTCACGCGGCGATGGCCAAGGCCGCGCTGCTGGTGTTCCCCTCGCTCGCCTATGAGAACTTTCCGCTGTCGGTGGTGGAGGCGATGGCGAACGGTCTGCCGGTGCTGGCAAGCCGCCGCGGTGCCGCGGCGGACATGGTCGAGGCAGGCACGAGCGGTGCCTTCGCCGCGCCGGGCGACGGTGCGGACTGGCGCGACGCCGCATCGGCACTGCTGGCCGACAGGCCGGGGCTGGCCCGTCTGTCGGCCGGTGCCAGGTCATCCTATTGCGACCGCTACCACCCGGACCGGGTGCTGGCTGACCGCCTGGCGCTCTATGAGCACCTTCGCCGGGAGCGGTCATGAACTGGCGCAAGGAAATCCTGCTGGGGATCGAGGTCGACATGCCGCGATTCGACGAGGCGGTCGCCACCGCCGAGTCCTGGATCGCCGATGGCGGCCGGCGCTATGTCTGCCATCTCGATGCCCGCTCGATCCTGGCGGCGCGCGACGATCCCGCGATGGCCGCCGCGGTGGCCGGCGCGGCGCTGGCAGCACCGGACGGCATGCCGCTGGTGTGGCTGGGCCGCGCCCGCGGGCATCCCGTGGACCGGGTCTATGGCCCGGACTTCATGCTTGCCCTGCTCGCCCGAACCGGTGGCCGCCGCCACCTGCTGTTCGGTTCCGACGATGCAACCCTTGCCCGCCTGGCGGCACGTTTCGGTGCGCAGGTGACGACGCTGCGACCGCCGCATGGGGCCTGGAGCGCCGAGGAAGAGGCGGGCCTGATAACGGCGATAAATCGAACGCATGCCGACGTGGTCTGGGTCGGGCTCGGGGCACCCCGGCAGGAGTTGTGGATGGCGCGCCATCGCGCCGCGCTCGCGGCGCCGCTGCTGCTGGGGGTGGGTGCAGCCTTCGACTTCCTGGCCGGCACCAAGCCCCAGGCCCCGCCGGCGTTGCGCCGGATCGGACTGGAATGGGCGTTCAGGCTGGCTACCGAGCCGCGCCGGCTGGCCCCGCGCTACCTGCGCACCGTCCCGCGCTTCGCCGCCCTGGCGATGGCCGAGGAATGGCGGCGCCGCTTCGGCGCACGCGGTCAGTCGGCGTGACGCCATCCCTGGGCGACCCCCAGGCCCAGCAGGGCCGCCCAGGTCGCCGCGATCGCCGGGATCTGGCCACTGAAGTCGACGAGCGCGTGGGCGCCCAGCAGCGCGCTGGCCGCCAGGGCCAGCGCCGGGAACATGCCGTCGCGCTGGCGCACCAGGACACCGCGCAGCGACAGGACGACCAGCCAGGCGATGGCCGCGACGAAGATCACGGCCGCCGGCACGCCGAGTTCGACCGCGAGTTCCAGATAGCCGTTGTGAACCTCGGTCCAGACCTGGCTGATGGTGAACGGCCGGTCCATCGCAAATTCCGGACCGAATCCGCCGAGACCGATGCCGATCCATGGCCGGCGTTCGATCATCTCGAGCGCGATGCGATAGATGCGCAGGCGTGCCTCCGCGTCATCCGCGGTCGGCCCCAGCCAGAAGACGAGGCCGCCGAACGCGCCCGCCAGCACCACCACGGCAACGGCCAGGCCCAATATCGCCTTCGGACGCGCGGCGGGCGCCAGCCGCCCGAGCAGAAGCGCCCCGACGAAAACCACGAGGCCACCGACCGACACCACCAGGCCGGCCCGCGATCCCGACAGCGGCAAGGCAACGACGATGGCCGCGGCAGCGGCCATGAAGAAGACACTGGGGCGCCGCAGATGGTTGACCAGCGCCGGCAGGTCGCCGCGGCTGTCGCGCAGACGGCGATGCAAGGCAGCAGCGGCGCATAGCAGGCCGAGCCCGGCATAGGCGGCATAGCTGTTGCGATTGACGAACGTCGCCGTCAGGTCGCCGCGATAGGCCCATTTCGGTATGCCGAGAATCATCTCGCGGCCCGAAAAATAGACGACCAGCCCGTAGGCGGCATAAAGGCCGCCGGCCAGCGCCAGGGCCTCGACCAGCAGCCGGGCCCGGCGATGCGACCGACCGTGCTGCAACGCCAGCCAGAAGATGCCGGCATAGGCCACCCAGCGCATGGTCGCAGCCGTTGCCGCCTCCGGGGCCAGCGCCACCCTGGGCAAGACCGCGGGGCCGGCGGGTCCGAGCCCGGCCGCGACCTCGCCCCAGAACGGGTGCGCCCAGCCAAGCGGCAACCACGGACTGGCCTGCAGCAGGGCCCAGGCGACGACGATCACGAAGAGGCTCGCCGGACCGGCGATCCGCCGCAAGGGCCAGGGCTGCAGGGCACGGTCGCCAACGGTCGCCAGCGGCCAAGTCAGGCATAACAAGCCGGTCAGCAAAGCCAGCAGCGCGGCGCTCCAGGGCCGATTGGCCCCGAACGGTAGCGGCGCCAACAGCAGCACGGCGGCAAAGATCCAGAAATGCAGACGCCGCCCCATCGATCTCCCCCACCTGCCCCGGCATGCTGTTACGCGAATCCGCACCTTCGTGACAAGGGCGGGAACAGCGGGCTGGCGGGGGCATGCACAGCAGCGTATGATATGGCCGAGAATTCGACCATGCGGGGCTTATCCGATGCGTAATCTATTTGTCGCGCTGGCAGTGGCTGGCGGCCTGTCGACGATTTGCAGCCTGTCGTTGCAGTCCCCTGCCCTCGCACAGCAGCAGCAGCAGAACGCGCTCGCGAGCCTGCCGCCGGCCCTGCGCGCAGCAGTTCAGTCGGGATCGAGCAGCGCGGTGGCCTCGGCCATCACCACGCTGAGCGGCGGCGATGCGACCCGTTCGGCAACGCTTGCCGCCCAGACCGTCGCCGCGGCCGAACAGCTGCTGGCGACCAATCCCCAGGCGGCCGTGCAGGTGGCCGCCGCGACCGTCGAGGCGGTCCGCAGCCTGCCGGTCCAGCAATCCGCCCCCCAGCAGACCCAGAACGTGCTGACCACGGCCGCGCGGATCTTCGTGTCCCCCGCCGCCACCCAGGTGGTGCCCCAGCAGGCCGCGAATCTCGCCGTCGCTACCATGACGGCGGCGCAGAGCACGAACAACTCCACGGTCATCGCGACCGTCGCGGTGAACGCGGTCACCGCGGCCGAGCGGATTCTGACCGTCAACCCGGCGGCGGCCGTGCAGGTGGCGGCCGTCGCGGTCCAGACTGTGCAGCCGCAGACGGTCAACGGCAGCGCGCCGTCCCAGGCGCTGCAGGTCGTGACGACGGCCGCTCGCATCGCCGTCAATCCCGCCGCCCAGCAGGTTGCCCCGACCTCGGTCGCTCAGATCGCCACCACGGCGGTTCAGATCGCGACCACGCCGGCCGTCTATCAGGCTTCGCCGTCGGCGGCGATTGCGGTCATGGCCAATTCCTATGCGGCGGTCTCGAGCCAGACGGTCGCTGCCGCGGCGCCGACGGCCAGCACGACCGTGGTGACGACCCTCAATCAGGCATCGACGTCGTCGCAGCTGTCGCAGATCAATACGACGAACGGCGCGCAGGTCGCCGCGATCCTGGCCAATCCCACCCCGACCAATCCGCAGCAGGCCCAGACCGGCACCGGCTCGACGACCACGCAGACGACGCAGAATCAGAACACCCAGAATCAGAATCCGGTCGTGCCGGTCACCAACCAGAACACCCTGAGCCAGGCCAGCCCTTCCTGATTCTTTGCGGCTGATGATCAGGGGATTGCTTGCCGGGCTGCGAGGTCTGCTGCCCGGCCGCGCGGTAGTTCATCAGCCACCGGCACTGCCGTCCGGCCTCGCCGTCTACGCCATCGGCGACATCCATGGCGAACTTTCTGCGCTCCGTAATCTCCTGTCCGAGATTGTCGCCGATGCTGGCCGCCACCCGCCGGCGACGCGTCGAATCATCGTGTGCCTCGGCGACTATGTCGATCGTGGACCCGATAGCCGCGGGGTGATCGAGCTGCTGGCCGCCGGGCCGCCGCCCGGGTTCGAACTACGCTGCCTGCGTGGCAATCATGATCAGGCGATGCTGGATTTCCTGCACGAGCCCGAGGCGGCGGATGACTGGTTCCGGTTCGGCGCGGCGGCCACCCTGGACAGCTACGGCATCGGCACCGCCGGCGGGACCGGCCCAGGGCGATTGACCGGGTTGCGCGATGCGCTGGCGGCCGGTCTGCCCCCCGGCCATCGCGCATTCCTGGAAAACCTCGAACCCAGCATGGTGCTGGGCGACTACGCCTTCGTGCACGCCGGCATCCGCCCCGGCCGTCCGCTCGCCCAGCAGGATCTGCATGACCTGATGTGGATCCGCGAGCCGTTCCTGAGCTGGCCGGGCCGGCATGAAAAAGTGATCGTCCACGGTCACAGCGTCGTGCCCGTGCCACAGGTCCTGCCCAATCGCGTGGCGCTGGATACCGGCGCCTATGCCACGGGGGTCCTTACGGCCGCGGCATTGGATGGCGATCGCCTGCGCATCCTCCAGGCAGGCCGGTAGGTGCCCCTTCAGATCCCGGCCCCGCGGTACAACGCGACATAGCGGGCGGCCCCCGCCTCGGTGGAGAACCTTTCGCTGGCCGCTGCGGCGATTCTTGCGCCGAGTTGCCGGCGGGCACTCTCGCCGGCTTCTGCCATCGACGTGATCGCCCGGCTCAAGTCGTTGATCGAGGGGGCCGAATAGACGAGGCCAGGAATGCCATCCCGAAAGTCGGCCAGCCCCGGAACATCGGCAAGGATCAGTGGCAGGCCACAGGCCATCGCTTCGACGGTTGCCACCGAGAAACCCTCGCGCAGCGAAGGAACCAGGCAGACGTCGGCGGCGTGCAGGTAGCGCGGCACATCGTCGGTTGGGCCGATGAAGAGGGTCCGATCCGACACGCCCAGGCTGACCGCCAATTGCGGCAGAGAGTAGCCGGTTTCCGGGGCGGTCGCGCAACCGACATGCAGAAAGCGCAATCGCCGATCCGGCCGGGCCCGAGCGAACGCTTCCAGACCGACAGCGAAATTCTTGACCGGCTCATGATTGCCAATGCAAGCCACGACGACATCGTCGGACGTGTATGCCAGCGCGTCGCGCGCACGACGGCGCTGCTCGTCTGTCGGCGGGAAAAATCGCCGGTCGTCGTACCAGTTCGGACAGAGAACGGTCTCGTTCATGAAGCGGCGGGATTCGTTGTCGCGAACCGAGGGGCTCGGCGCGACATGAACGGCGCCGAATGCTCTACGGCTCAACCAACGCTCGCCGGCCTTGCGCCAGCGCAGGGCGCCGGAAAACTCAAAGCACGCATGTATGGTGCGAATCACCGTCGCCGTCGGCCTGGCGAGGGCGGCGTAGGCCAGCGCCGCCCGCTCGGTATGGATATGGACGACGTCGGGCCGCGTCGCTGCGACCAGCCGACGGAAGTCGCTGAAGAAGCCGGCACTGCGGCTGAACGGCAAGTGATGGATGACATACCCGGCACGCGAAAGCGTCTCGGCGAAGGGGCCAGATTCCTCGCCGGTCGAAAGGATATGGCCGTCGAAACCTGCCGCCCGGAAATGCGGGGCCCCGGCAGCCAGCATGACCTCGGCGCCGGATCGCTGGAGGGTGTTGAGGACGTGGAGCACACGGAGCATCGGCCGGCTCATCCAGGCGAGCCTCCGATGAAGACCTTCAGCCGTCGCCGGACCGCACGGCGTCGCATCGCCGGCGGGACCTCAGGCGAACCGGGCAGCGACAGCCGTCTCTGACTTTCGTGCCTCCAGGGTGGCGCTTGCCATCGCCGCGAGGGCACCCAGCCAGACCGACTGCTCGAGCGACGGCGAATAAGGGATGCTGAAAATCATCAGCGTCGCCATCATCGCAATCGCGCTTCGGCGGTCCAGCAGGTCAGGATTTTCGGCGTTGGCCGAGACGTACAACAGGCGCACGGTCCTGACCTGGAACCAGAGCAGCAACCCGACGCCGAGCAGACCGGCATTGACGAAAAGTTCGACGTAGAGATTGTGCGGTGAAACCGTGACGGTGGAATAGCCGAGCTGGCGTTCATAGCTCACGCCGAAACCGCTGCCGAAGACCCAGACGACCGGCCCCTCGCCGATCGCACGCGACAGCAGAACCTGCCAGCCCTCCAACCGCCAGGTCAGCGTGCTGTTCTGGTCGAGCGCCTCGTCGATCGCCGAATCGATCTGTTCGGCGAGCAGATCCTTGCCCAGGCCATGGCCGAGCATGAGCGCCCCTGCAAGCAGGATCGCGCCGAGTCCGATCGGCACGCTGAGGCGATAGAGTGCCCGGCGATGGAGCAGCATCAGGACGCCCATGCCCAGGGCGATCGCCACCCAGACGCTGCGATGATAGAGCAGCACCATCACGATCAGGAAAATCGGCCCCGAAGCCCGGATCAGCGGCACCGGCCGGACGGCAAGCCACGCGGCAAGACCGATCATGCCCGCCTGCCCGATCAGGAAGGCCACCGAGGCGCCGACGACGCGCTGGTTCTCGTAGGCGTATCTGACCTGCTGCATCGCAAGGTCTTCGCTCAAGGGCGAGAGATCCGGCGCGGTCCACAGGATCATGATGAGGATCAGCAGCACGGTGGCGATTCCCAGCCACAGCCTGGCCAGACGATCGACATGCAGCGGCTGCCAGGGAAAGCTCAGCACGAACAGCGTGCCGGCGGAAAAATAGAACCAGTAGCGGTAGGACGTCGCCGCCACCTCGAATCCATAGGACGACATGCCGCGGAGGAAGGCGATGAAGCCGACGATGGTGAAGCCGAGCCAGATCGTCTGGGTTCGGTCCGGTGCGCGCCCGCTTGCCATGCGCAAGCCGGCCGCCAGTGCCCCGATGGCAAAGGCGATGTCCAGCGGCGCGACCGACTGGTCATCGATGCGCAGGTTGAGATCGACCTGCAACTGGTTGCCGACGATGGCGAGGAACAGGAAAACGAGGATCAGAAGCCATCGATTGAACAGCGAGATCACCAGCAGAACGGCCGCTGTCGCCCCGACTGCCAGATAGCCCGATGCCGGATCTTCGATCACCGCCGCCCCGCCATGCGCCGGCCGAGATCCTCGGCGATGTCGGGACGCCCGGTCAGGGCCTCGCGCAAGACGTCTCCGGCACCGAAGCGCGCCAGCAGTTCGGCAAGGCCGTCAGGCCCCCATTGCCAATGCACCACCAGTTGTGCGCCGAGCGCCTGCCGTGCCGAGATGTCCAGATAAGGCCACAAGGCAAGCGCCCCCTCGACGCGGGCGAACATCAGTTCCGGATCGAACAGCCCGCTCAGCGCCGCCGCCCGCCAGGCCTGCGCCGCGGCCAGATGCTGGGCGCTGTTCCAGCGCGACGAGACGAGCCACCACCAGGCAAATCGGTCGGCCGGCGCATCGGCAAGCGCCGACGCGAACTGTGCGGCCGCGCGATCGTATTCGGCAAGCCCGGCAAGGGTAGCCGTACCGCCAAGGCGGGCGGCAGCCGCCATGTGCAACTGACCGGCGATGCGGCTGGCCCGCGCGCCGACCGGGCCATCCTCGGCCGCCTGCGCCGCACGCGCCGCCCCCGAAATCTCCGCTGCGGTGACGGGGATGCCTGCTTCGACGGCCGCCAGCACCGAGGCCGGCTTCAACAAGGCCATCTCGTCGACGACGCGGCCCCAGGCGAGGCCGATCAAGGCCACCCCGATCAGGACCGAAACAACCGTGGCGGCGATCCGCGCCCGGTCAGCCGGAATAATAGCCGCGATACTTGCCATAATAATAACCGATATCGCCGTAGCCGTAGCGCGCGTGCTTGCGGGTATTCACCCGGGTCAGCAGGACCCCGGCAAGCTTGGCATCGGCATCGAGCAGCGTGCGGATGGAAGCCTGGACGCTGGGGCGCGGGGTCTTGTTCCAGCGGACGCAGAACAGCGTGGCATCGGCGTGGCGGGTCAGCACCTGGACATCGGCGACCGGCATCGTCGGCGGGCTGTCGATGACGATGAGGTCGTAGCGCGTGCGCAGATCGGCGATGAGCGGGCCGAGGCCGTCGGCCGCCATCAGGTCGACCGCCGGCGGATTGGCCGCGCGCGACAACAGCACGTCGACTTGGGACAGGGGGTCGCGGCAAACGGCATCCTCGACCTTGGAGCGCCCGGCCAGCACGTCGGCAAAGGCATTGGTCCCGTCGGTCCGGAGCATGCCGGCGACCGACGAACGCCGCAGGTCCGCATCGATCAGCAGGACCCGCATCGACAGGTTCGCCGCCGTCCGGGCAAGCGACAGGGCCGACAGGCTCTTGCCTTCCTCGGGCACCGACGACGTCACCAGCACCACTTTGGGCGTGCCGCCCGCCACCGAGTTCTTCAGCGTGAACCAGATGATGCGGAAGGCCTCGGCAAACGACGAGGCCGGCCGGTCGGCGAGATAGGATTCGACATGGCGCCCCGGCATCACCCGAACCTGCGGCACCAGGCCGAAAACCGGCAGGCCGATTGCTTCCTCGAGTTGCTCCTTGTTGCGGAACGCGTTGTCGAACTGCTCGAGCAGAAGGACCAGCCCGATCCCGGCAACCAGCCCGGCCAGGCCCGCCACCGCGATCAGCATGCTCGCCCGCGGATAGGTTGGGGCACGCGGCGGCTCGGCCGTCGAGATGATCCGGGAATCCGCCTGCTGGATCTGTTCCTGCTCGCCGGTTTCCTTGAAGCGCGACAGGAACGCTTCGTAGAGCGAGCGGCTCGCCTGTGCCTCGCGCTCGAGTTCGCGCAGGCGTACCGACGCCTGGCTCTGATCGTTGATGGTGGCTTCCAGCTTGCGCACCTGTGCGGCCAGCGTGGCTTCGCGGTCGCGGAGAACCGCCAGTTCGGAGCGGGAGACCTGGGCCTGCTTGGCCACCTCGGCCTCGATCTTGCGCCGGACTTCCGCCTGTTCCGCCCGGATCTTGGTCATCTGCGGGTGGCGTTCGGCATAGCGCGTCGACAGGTCGGACGCTTCGCGCGCCAGCGTCGCCTCCTGCTCGCGCAGGCGCTGGATCAGCGGCGAATCGATGAGTTCGGTGCCGGCATCGCCGCCGCTGCCGATCCGCTGCAACGCCGCGACACGGGCTTCCTGTTCCGCGCGTCGTGACTGGGCCAGGATCAGTTGCGACGACAGTTCGGTGAGGCGCTGCTGGCTGACCGTGTTGCCGCGGCTCTCGACCAGCCCCGCCTCGCTCCGGTAGGCCGCAACCTGCCGCTCGGCTTCGGCCACGCTCTGCCGCAGGTCGTCGAGGCGGCCGTTCAGCCACGACGTCGCACGCCGGACCGCCTCGAACCGGGCTTCGAGCTGATCGGTGACATAGGCCTCGGCGAAGGCGTTGGCCAATTGCGCGGCCATGGCCGGGTCGGGCGAGGTGACCGACAGGCGGATCACCAGCGATTGTGGCACGGCGCTGACCGACAGCCGCCCCATCAGCGTATTGACCACGGACGACCGCATCCGCGCCTCCACGGCCGCGGGATCGAGCACAGGTTCCGGCTTCTCGATGCCGAGCAGGCGCGACAGCGTCGAGGTCGCATCCTCGATCAACTGCATGGCCTTGTTCTTCTCGATCACCGGCCGAAGGGCGGGATTGAATTCGGGGCTGTTGTAGAGATCGAGCTTGTCGGCAACCCGCTTGGCCAGCCCGCGCGACCGCAGGACCTCGACCTCGCTGAAGACGGTGACCATTTGCGGGCTCAGCTGGCTCAGCACTTCCTTGAGGTCGACCACTCGCGACCGGCGCGCGTCGATCATCACCTGGGCGGTCGCGGTGTAGATCGGGGTAATGTGAGAAACGATCAACCAGGCCAGTCCGACGGCCAGCACGACCCAGGCCAGGATGAACAGCCGGCGTCGCCACAACAACCTCAGCATCTGCCCGAGATCCACCTCGGTCGAGACACGCTCGCGCAGGCGTTGGGCGAGCCCGCCTTCCCGCTGCATCATCTGGTTCATCGCGACAATCCGATATTCATGAATTCAATCGGGGACGGCCCTGCGCCGAACCCGCTCCTTACCAGGCGCCTCGCCCCCGGACGACAGCCAGCACGGTGCGCGCCAGGATGTGCAGGTCGAGCCACAGCGACCAGTTTCGCACGTAATATCCGTCAAGGTGCTGCTGTTCTTCCAGCGAACAGGAGGACCGCCCGGAAACCTGGCTCAACCCCGTCATGCCCGGCCGGACATGCCGGCGCAGGTCGGTACCGTCGCGATCGAGCGCCGCAAGATGATAGTCGGGCAAAGGCCGCGGCCCGATCAGACTCATCTCGCCACGCAGGACATTCCAGAGTTGCGGCAGTTCGTCAACGCTGAACCGCCGGAGGAAGTGGCCGACACGCGGGATGATGCGCGGATCGTCGCGCAGCTTCATGTTCTGTTCCCATTCGACCCGATGGTCCGGCGAAGCGGCGAAGAGCGCCTCGAGGCGCCGGTCGGCGTCAGTGACCATCGTCCGCAGCTTCCACATGCGGAACGGAACACCGCGATGCCCTTCGCGTGTCTGGGCGAAAAAGACCGGACCGGGCGACATGAACTTGATCGCGGCGGCAGCGGCCAGAACGATCGGCAGGGCGAGCGCCGCGGCGACGACGCCCAGCAGCAGATCGAGGCAACGCTTGAGAATCCGGTTCCCGGGCACCAGCAGGTTGCGCTGCATCTCAAGGCCGAGATGGGTATCGAGATCGCGCACGGCGACCCAGAGGCTTTGGACGTTGCCCATGTCGGGCACCAGCACGACGCGGCTGTAGGGCAGCGCCTCGACGGTCAGCGGGGGCAGCGCCGCCTGGCGATCGAGCACCAGGATCGCCAGCTTGATTCCTGGCAAGGGCGACATCCCGGGCACCGGAAATTCGCCCTCGGAAACCGGCAGCCAGCCGAGATCACGCTGCAGGTTCAGCGTGGCGATGACGGTCTGGCGCCGCTCGGCCGGGCCCCAGACCACCGCGGGCTCGCCCCACCAGCGGGTGCGCATCAGCCAATGGCGCACCATCGCATCCCAGACCGGCACCGCCACCACGACGATCGCCGCGGTGATCAGCAGGATGCCGCGCGACCACTGGCCGTTCTGCGCCAGATAGTCGAACAGGATCAGGCCGCCGAAGCCCAGCACGGTGACCAGCACCCGGACCCGCAGCCTTTCGACGCCGGTACGCCCATAGCCGGGATAGAGCCCGGCAAAGAAGTACCCGACCGGCAGCACCAGCATCACCAGCGCCATCTGGCTCCAGGTTTCGAAGCCGATACCGATCGGCACCCAATGGGCCAGGGCGAGGCGGACCAGTATCGCCGCAGCCACCGCGACCTGCACCAGCCCGGTATCGAGCAGCAACATCAGCAAGGTAATCAGCAACGGGCGCGGCGCTGCGGCATCGTCACCCCGCGCGACGGCGTAGGTCGACGCGGGAGAGGCAATCGACATCAGGCGATCCGCTGCCCCGCCGGCGCGGGCTGCATCGGGTGATCCGGTGGGCATATGCCGGCGGGCGCCATCACGACGCGTCCTCAGTAGGCTCGCTGCTGTACCTTGACGATGTCGCCAGGCTGCAACTGGGTGCGCTCGTTGGCGCGGAACTCCTTGGGCTGGCCATCGACGTCGCGGACCAGCAGCACCTCGCCCTCGCGGGCACGGTAGTCATAGCCGCCGGCACGCGCGATCGCGCCGAGCACCGTCACGCCCGTGGTGTACGGGAACTCACCCGGCTGGCGAACCTCGCCGAGAACATAATAGGGCCGGAAAGTCTGGATCTCGACCGAGACCTGGGGTTCCTTGAGGAAACCGCCGCGGATCAGCGCATCCTCGATCCGCTTGGCCAGCACCTTCGCGGTCACCCCGCTCGACGGGATGCCGCCGGCCAGCGGTACGGCGATATTGCCACTGGCATCGACCGTGAAGTCACCCGACAAGGCGGGCTCGTTGAAAACGATGACACGGACCCGGTTGCCCGGCTCGAGCAGATACCCGTCGCCAGGCAACGTTGCCTTGGCCGGCGCCATCTCGCTGGGAAGGCCACCGCCGCAGGCGGTCAGCAACACGCACAGCACCAGCACCAGCAGGGCCGGCGCACGGCGGATCACGCCTACCAGGTCATTCCACATTCAAGCACCCAGATCCGGACTGTAGTGACGTCACATGCGCACGCCGAGGCGGATCATGCCGATGAGCTGGCTGTAGCTGTTGCTGACCCCGACGGGCGCGTTGCGTTGCCGATAGCCGATATCGGCACCGGTATAGACATTCTCGTTGAAGGCATAGGTCGTCGAAATCTTGCCTTCGTAGGTCCAGGTCGATTTGCCCAGGCCTTCATAAGCGTCATAGTAGACGCCGCCGAAGATCGAGCCGACCAGATTGCGCTGAATCTCGCGCCGGACCAAGGCGGTCAAGGCGGTACGCACCATGCTCGATGCGCCCGCCGTCGTGCTTTCCAGCACCGAGCGCTCGAGCGACGGCACGATCAGGGTCTGCTTGTCCGGCGTCCAGTTGAACACGGCCCTGACGGCGAGGCCGCTCGGGTTCTGCAGGGTCGAGCTGTTGTAGTCCTGCTTGAAGTAGCCGACCAGGAAGTCGCCGCGAATGAGCTGGCTCAGATCGACGCCGACGCCACCCTGCGCCGCATAGCCGCGCGACGAGCGGTCGACGCCGTTATAGTCGACGGGCAGGTTGTAATCCCGGATGTTGCCGCTGACCTGGCCAAGGGCGTAGTAGCCCTGGATCAATTCGTAACCGACCCGGCCCGAGGCGCGATATTCGGTGCGATTACGGCCCTGGTTCTGGATGATGACGCCATTGTCGCCGGGGACGTCCTTGAAGATCATCTGATGGCGGCTGACGTCGGCCGAGAACAGCCACGGCCCCTCGGTGTGCTTGCCGGCCAGGAACTGGCGGTTGCCGAAGACCGGAGTCGGATACTGGCCATTCACGGCATCGGGGCTGCCGCGATCCTCGTGCTCGGCATAGTACGAAGCCTGACCGGTGATCTCGGTCCCCCGGAACAGGTCGTAGCGGCCATCCGCATAAAGGCGCCCGTTGAGGACGTTGTCGCTGGTGTAGCGACGGTAATAGATCTTCTCGGCTTCGCCCGAGAGGTTCAACGCATGCCGGTCGAAGCGCGACTGCAGCCGGAAACTGGGAACGACTCGGGCGAACAGGTCGCTCTTTGCATTGTTCGTCGTCGTGTAGACGTTCGAATTGTAGCCGCCGGCGGTCATGACGTCGGGCAGGAACAGGAACTTCCCGAGTTCGACGCCCTTGGGCTGATAGCGATCGTCGACCCGCTGCCGGTCATCAGACGTCGCCCGGTCGTCGCCATCGCCGATCTCGGCAGCGACCTTCGACGTGTTGCTCTGCCGCTTCGGGTCAGGCGCACTGGTCGAAAAATTCTGGCTGTCGATCGCGGTCTGGGCATGCACCGGCGCCGCCAAAACCGCGAGCAAACAGACGCCGAAGGCGCCCGCGCCGAAACGCGAAAATCCCGCTAAGCCTTGCACGCCCCTGGGCCCCCGTAAGCCAATCTTCGAGTAGTTGCCCACCTTACGGAGAGGCGGGCAATTTCTCAAGCTGTATAGGACACTTACCGATTGAAACTTGTAACGGATTGTCGGGACATGAAACGGTGTGTCGCGCGAAGGGCCGAGGTCGCCCACAGGTACCGGTAGATCAGGAACCTGCAAGTCGCCGAATATTACGCGGATATTTCATTTCGCACATGCCGGTCTGTTCGGTGGGGCGGACCGACGTCCGCCCCGCCAGCGTCAGGCGCGCACGAACAGCGCGTCGACCACACGAACGTCGCCGGTGCCCCTGGCGACCAGCACCGGATTGATATCGCACTCGGCCAGCAGGCCGTCGAAATCGGCGGCGAGCCGCGACAGCCTGACCGCAACGTCGATCAGGCCGCTCATGTCGGTCTGCGGCACCAGGTTGCGATAGCCGCCGAGGACCTTGGCCAGCCGGGTCCGATCGAGCATGGCCCGGGCCTGCGCTTGGTCGAACGGGGCAAGCCCGACGGCGCGATCGGCCAGCAGTTCGACCAGCGTGCCGCCCGAACCCAGGATCACCATCTGGCCGAACGGGGCGGCTGCCGTGAATCCGGCCATCGCCTCGATGCCGCCCGCCAGATGCGCCTGCAATTCATAGCCGTCGATGCCGGCATCGGGGCGGGCGCGGCCGACATTCGCGGCGATGGTGCGAATCGCATCGCGAAGCCCGTCGGCATCGGCGACCCCGAGCACGACGCCGCCGACGTCGGAACGATGCTGGATCCGGGCCGAGGCGACCTTGACGACCATCGGGAAGCCGACCTCGCCGACGCGGGCCAGTGCTTCCGCCTCGTCGCGGACGACGATCGCCTTGACCAGCGGGATGCCATAGGCACGCAACAGGCGGAAGGACAGCGCGGCGCCGAGCGTGCCTTGCGCCTGCGCGACCTCGCGCTTCAGCGCGGCGATCTCGTCGCTGCCGGCCGTTGCGACGTTCTGCCGCTTGGCCCAGGCACCGGCAGGACCCGGCCGGCCCAGGGCAAGGTTGCCCACCGCCTTCAACCCGGCATGCAGGCCACGGATCAGCGGCACGCCATGATCGGCCAGCATCGCGCGCACGCCGGGATCGACGTTCTCCGACGTCGGCGAGACGACGACCAGCGGCTTGGGGCTGGCCTTGCCCCGTGCCGCGTAGATGCCCAGGACGTTCATATAGTTCTGCAGCGTCGCCGGGTTCAGGCTTTCCTGCGTGTCCTGCAGCGCGACCACGGCGCCCACCGCCTCGTCGGCGATCACGGCCTCGAGCGCCTCCGGAATCTTGCGGTCCTGGACGTTGACCACAGCGCCGAAATCGACCGGGTTATGGCCGGGCGTGCCCGGCAGGAAGCCGCGCAGGCTGGCCTGGGTATGCCCGGCGAAGGCCGCGACCGCGACACCCTGGGCCTCGGCGATGTCGCAGGCCAGCGCGGTCTGGCCGCCCGAAATGCCGACGATGCCGATTGCCGTCCCGCCGACCATGGGGCGGGCGGCGGCGGCGCATTCGAGGCTTGCGACCAGTTCGTCATAGTCGGCGACGGTGGCGATATTGGTTTCGCGGAAGAAGGCATCGTAGGCGTCGGCCGACGAGACCAGCGCCCCGGTATGCGCCTGTGTCGCCTTGACCCCGACGTCGGAGCGGCCGACCTTCAGCACGATCAGCGACTTGCCCGCGGCGTGGATCGCCTCGGCCGCCGCGGCAAAGGCCCGCGCCGATTTGATCGATTCGGCGACGACACCGACCACCTGGGTCTCGGGGTCGTCGGCGAACCACCTGATGTAGTCGGCGGCGGAAACCGTGAACTCGCTGCCCACGGTCACGACCTTGGACAGGCCGATGACGGTCGAATTCATCACCGAGATCGCGGCCGATCCGGATTGCGCCACCAGCGCGACGCGCCCAGGCTTCAGCCGCAGCGACGGGCGCGACGGATAGAGCGGCACCGAATCGTTGAAGTTCACGAGGCCCATGCAGTTCGGGCCATGCACGATCAGCCGGCTCGTCGCGCCGAAGGCGCGCATGTCGGCTTCCTCCTCGGCGGTGAAGCCGTTCGAGAAGACGATCGCGGAACGGACCGGGCTGGCCTCCAGCTCGCGCAGCATCGCGGGAACCTGGGCGGCAGGAATGGCCACGATCGCGACATCGGTATCGTCACCCAGCGCCGCGACCGAATTGACGACCGCCAGGCCGTCGATCTCGCCGGCCTGGGGGTGGACCGGCACGATCCGGCCGCCATAACCCCATGACTTCAGATTGCCGAGAACGACGTTGCCCTGGGTTGAACGCTTGGCCGAGGCGCCGATGACGGCCACGGCGCGCGGCCGGACCATGGGGGTGACATCGATATGCAAGACGGTGTCCTTACCGAAGAAAAATGCCTTCGCGGGCGTTGGGCGACCCGCGAAGGCGCCAGTTGGGGAGATTACTGCTTGTCCTTGGGCAGCCAGGCTTCCGCCCAGTTGGGATGCGTGTTGAAGGCGAAGTTGAACTGCGCATCCAGGTTCTTGAAGTTGTTGGTCACCGCCTCGAACACCCGGGCGTTGGTCAGCGCCAGCTGGTTCAGGTCGCGGGCGATGATCTCGGCATAGGTCTTGTAGAGGGCACGCTGCTTGCCGGCCGGCGCCGACGCCGCCTCGGCCGCCACCTTGTCGAATTCGGGGTTGCAGTAGCCGGTCGGGTTGGCGAAGGGCACGCTGGTCTGGTTGCAGGTGAAGCTGCGGTCGACGCCGAGCACCGGATTAGAACGGCCGGTCAGCGAGATGATCGACGCGTCGAAATCGTGCTGGGTGTAGACCTTGTTGGTCCAGATCTGCAGGTCGAGGGCCGACAGCTTGACGTCGATGCCGATCGCCTTCCACTGCGCCTGGACGATCTGGGCCACCGCGTCATAGGGCGCGATCGAGACGACCGTCAGCTCCATCGAGAAGCGCTTGCCGTCCTTCAGCGGGAAACCCGCCTCGTCGAGCAGTTCGCCGGCCTTCTTCGGATCGTAGGGATACATCGTGTCGTAGTTGACCGACGGATCGTGCAGCATCTTGAATTGGGTCGGGATCGCGTTCTTCGCCGTCTCGGCCAGGCCCTGATAGACATCCTTGACGATGCGCTGGCGGTCGATCGCCTGGAACAGCGCCTGGCGAACCTTGACGTTGTTCATCGGCGCGCGGCGCAGATTGAGATCGACGACCGCGGTCTCCGGCGCGTTGGTGATGATCGGCACGACGCGGAAGGTGCCCTTCTTCGCCGCCGCCTGGGTCGCCGGCACCTGCACCACTTCCGGGCGGAACCAGTTGATCTCGCCGTTGACGATCGCGTTCAGGCGCTGTTGCGGGTTCGGGATCAGCGCGAAGATCACCTGATCCAGATAGGGCTTGGGCGCCTCCCAGTAGTTCGGGTTGCGCACGAAGGTGATCGACTTGCCGCTTTCCCACTTCTCGAACTTGAAGGGACCGAGACCGACCGGGGCGATGTTGGCCGGATGGGTCGCGATATCCTTGCCCTCGTAGACGTGCTTCGGCATCAGCGGAAACACTTCCTTGTCGAAGAGGTCAAGGGTCGCGGTCAACGGCTCCTTCAGGGTCAGCACGAAGGTCTTGTCATCGGGCGCCGAGGCCTTGTCGATCAGCGGCACCAGCTTGGTCAGGTAGGTGTTGAACTTGCCGAAGGCCTCCAGCGTGAAGACGACGTCGGCAGCGGTGAACGGCTTGCCATCAGACCACTTGACCCCTTCGCGCAGGGTGAAGGTGTAGGTCTTGCCGTCATCGGACAAGGTCCAGCCGGTCGCCAGCCGGGGGATCCGATTGGCGAGGCGGTCGTAGGTCATCAGCCCGTCGGCCCAGACATCGGCGGCAAACAGCGCCGGGACCGACGAGGTCAACTGGGTGTTGAGGTTCGGAATCGTCGTCGAATTCAGCGCGGCGATCACCGTGCCGCCGGGAACCGGCTTTTCGTCCTGGGCCTGTGCCGCCGTCGCAGCCAGCAGCCCGGCCAGCAGCGAGGCCGCACCCAGGCGGAGCAATCGGCCGCCGCCCGATCTTGTTACCTTGTCCATAACGCTCTCTCCCTCAGCTTGTGTTCCGGTCTCTAGATCGCGATCGGTTCGGCACCGACTTCTTCGGCGCGATGACAGGCGGCAAGCGTGCCGTCGGTCCCGACGGTGCGCAGGGCCGGCTCGGCCCGCGCGCAGATGTCGACGGCGTAGGCGCAGCGGCCGCGGAAGCGGCATCCGCCCGCCGCCGCCGCCACCGCCTCGGGTCGCGCCGCGGCGCTCATCGCCCTGATCCGGCCGCGCCGCGGGTCAAGCGACAGCCGCGCCTCCAGCAGCAGCCTGGTATAGGGATGGCACGGGCGCGCATAGATCGCCCCGCCGATCTCGACGATGCGGCCGCGATACATCACCGCCGTGCGATCGGCGATCGCCTCCATCGCGCCGAGATCGTGACTGATGATCACGAAGCCGACATTGGTCGCCTGGTGCAGGTCGCGCATCAGGTCGAGGACCTGGGCCTGCACCGAGACGTCGAGGCTGGAAAGCGGTTCGTCGGCAATGATGATCGCCGGGCGCAGCATCATCGCCCGGGCGATCGCGATACGCTGCTGCTGCCCGCCGGACAGCTGATGGGGATAGCGGTCGAGATAGCTTTCCGGCGGGTCGAGCCCGACCGCCGCCAGTTGCCGGGCCAGGAACGCCCTGACCTCGGCCGGCGGCGCCAGATCGTGGCGCCGGACGATGAAACCCAGCATGCGCGCGACCGTCATCCGCGGGTTCAGCGACGAGGCCGGATCCTGGAACACCGCCTGCACCTGGCGGCGATAGGCCTGGCGGTCGGCCGGGCCGAGCGCGGCAAGCGGCCGGCCGCGGAAACGGACCTCGCCCGCGGTCGGTCGATTGAGCATCAGCAGAAGCTTTGCCAGCGTGCTCTTGCCCGACCCGGATTCGCCGACCACCGCAAGCGTCTCGCCCTCGCGCACGTCGAGATCGACGCCGTCGACTGCGCGCACCGTGCTCCAGCCGGAACCTGCGGCATTGCGGCTGGTGTAGATCTGTTCGACGCCGTGCAGGCGCAGGATCGGCTCGGTCATGCCCCGGCACCTCGCGTATGACGGCGCGTGCTCAGCTCGATCAGGCGCCTGGAATAATCGTGGGCGGGGTTCTCGAACAGCGTGACCGTTTCCGCGCTCTCGACCACCTTGCCCGCCCGCATCACATAGACGCGGTCGCAGAGTTCGGCGACGACGCCGAGATCGTGGGTGATGATCGCCATTGCCATGTTGCGTTCGCGATGCAGGCGATAGAGGGTCTGCAGCACCTGGAGCTGGACGGTAGCGTCCAGCGCCGTCGTCGGTTCGTCGGCGAACAGCAATTGCGGATCGGAAGCCAGCGCGATGGCGATCATCACCCGCTGACGCTGGCCGCCCGACAGTTCGTGCGGATAGCGGCGGGCGATATTGGCCGGATCGGGCAGCCCGACTTCGTCGAGCAGGGTGCGGATCCGGGCCTGGTCAGCCCCGGCACCGGCATCGCGCGCCAGCGCTTCGCCGATCTGGCGGCCGATCCGCTGGGTCGGGTTGAGATAGCCCAGCGGATCCTGGAAGATCATCGAGAAGCCGCGGCCGCGCCGCAACCGGCGCAGTTCGGCGTCGGGCATTCCGAGGATGTCGCGGCCATCGAAGGTCAGCCTGCCGCTCAGCTCGCCGATCGCGACGTTCGGCATCAGCCGGGTGACGGCGCGCGCCATCGTCGACTTGCCCGAGCCGGATTCGCCGACGATGCCGACGCATTCGCCGTGCCGGACCTGGAAATCGACGCCGTCGATCGCCTTGACCAGGACGGGGCCGACGCGCAGATGGACCTTGAGGTCGCGGACGTCGAGCAGCACAGGAGACGCGTTCATTGCAGCCCCCCGGCGCCGGCCGATCCGCGCGGATCGATCACCTCGTTGAGGCCGTCGGCGAACAGATTCAGCCCGACGACGGTAAGGCAGATGGCGGCCCCGGGGAACAGGCTCATCCACCAGGCGCTGTCCATGTAGTCCTGGGCGACGAACAGCAGGCGGCCCCAGCTGACCATGTCGGGATCGGACAGGCCGAGGAACCCCAGGCCTGCCTCGATCAGGATCGCGATCGACGCGTCGAGCGCGACCTGGACGATCACCGGCTGGAGCGCATTGGGCAGGATTTCCCTGAACATGATATGGGCTGTCGACAGATCGGCGACGCGCGCGGCGGCGATGAAGTCGCGATCGCGCAGCTTGAGATACTGGCCATAGACCAGCCGCGCCTCCATCGGCCAGATCGCCAGCGCCACGGCGGCGATCAGCAGCCAGAAGCTCGATCCGAACAGGGCGACGGCGCAGAGCACCAGGATGATCACCGGCAGGGTCTGGAACAGTTCGACGATGCGCATCAGCACCGCCTCGACCGGGCCCTGGAAATAACCGGCGACGATGCCGACGGTGCCGCCGACCAGCAGCGCGGCAAGCGCCGCGCCGAGGCCGACCAGCAGCGACGAACGCGCGCCGTGCACGACCAGCGAGAAGATGTCGCGGCCGATATTGTCGGTACCGAACAGATACGCGGCGGATGGCTCGGCCAGGCTTTCCGCGGTCTGCTGCAGCGGCGCATAAGGCGCGAGCAGCCCGGCAAAGACGGCGATCAGCGCCATGGCGATCAGGATGACCGCACCGATCGAGCCATGGCGGGTGCGCATCAGCCTGGCGGCGTGGGCCGTGAGGGTGGTCTCGCTCATCACCAGCCCCTCACCGCATCGTCCGGATACGCGGGTCGAGCATCGCGTAGAGCAGGTCGACGACCAGGTTCATCACGACGACGGCAATGGCGGAAAAGATCACGACACCCACCACCGTCATGTTGTCGCGCAGGCGGATCGCATCAACCAGCAGAAGCCCGAGACCCGGCCAAGTGAAGACGGTCTCGAGCAGCACGGCGCCGCCCAGCGCATGGCCGAAGGCATAGCCGGCGATGGTGACGAGCGGCAGGCTCGAATTGCGCAGCACATGGCTGCGGATGATCTGGCCCCGGCCGAGGCCCTTGGCGCGGGCGGTGACGATGTAACCCTGCGACAGGGTATCGATGACGCTCGCCCGCATGATCCTGGCGATCCGCATGCCCTCGTGGATGCCGAAGGCCATCACCGGCAGGGCGAGATAGCGGATACGTTCGAGCACCCAGGCGAAGCCCTGCGTCCGGCTGACCATCGGGCCGATGCCCTGCGTCGGAAACCAGCCGAGCTTGAGCGCGAAGAACATGACGAACAGCTGGCCGAGCCAGAAGGTCGGAATGGCATAGGCGATCAGCGCGGTCGTGGTCCAGAACTTGTCGACGCCGGGATGGCGCGTGGTGCCGCAGGCGATGCCGATCAGCATGCCCAGCGGGATGGCCAGCCCGAAGCTGACCGCGGCCAGCAGGATGGTGCGCGGCGCGCGTTCCAGGATCAGGCTGAGCACCGTGCGCTGGTTCTGATAGGAAAAGCCGAAATCGCCCTGGACGACATTGGCGAGATAGTTGCCGACCTGCACCAGGAACGGGTCGTTCAGCCGATACTTCTCTTCGATTGCCTGGCGATAGGCGGGCGGCACCGGATAGTCGCCCACCAGTGCCTGGACCGGATCCCCGGGGATCAGGTGCAGCATCGAGAACATCAGAACGACGATCACGAGCAGCAGCGGGATGGCGTAGAGCGCACGCCTGCCTATGAAGCGAAGCATCGGCCGCGACCTTCAGCCCAGGCGGAAGAATTCAGCCGCGTTCTTGTAGAGCCACTTCTCGATCACCTTGTCCTTCAGCGGCAGCTTCCGGTACTCGTCGACGATGCTCTCGAACGAGGTGCCGAACAGATAGCGCGACAGCCCGACCATCACCTTGTCCTGCAGCAGCGTGTTGCCGAACTGCAGGAACTGCTCCCACCCCGAGCCCTGCTGGCTGAAATAGCGCGGATGATGCGCCGCCGTGTCGACATAGAGCCGCGGATGACGCCGCAACAGCCCGACCATCTCGTTGACCCAGGGCCAGCCGGCAAGGCCGGCGACGACGCGCAATTCGGGGAAGTCGACGCAGACGTCGTCGAGATAGCGCGGATGGCCGAGGTCGTAGGGCCGGTCGTTGGCGTAGTTCATCGCCGTGTAGATGCGCACCGGCACGTCGAGTTCGGCGGCCTTGGCATAGAGCGGGTAGTAGCGGCGGTCATTGGCCGGCACGCCGTTGTAGAGCGCCGACAGGCGCAGGCCGTTCGCGCCCTCCTCCTTCACCAGCCGCTCGAACTCGCGCACCGCGCGCATGCCGTCGAACGGGTCCATCGTCGGAAACAGGAAGAAGCGGTTCGGATAGGCCTGGTGGATGCGGCCGGTCGCGCTGTTCTCGGCACCGACGAGCAGGCCGCGCTCGATGCCGGCGCGGTCCATGTCCTCGACCAGCTTCTTCAGCCCGCCGTCATCGGCCTTGCCCTCCTTGGGCGCGCCTTCCTTGCTCCTGAAGACATGGGCGTAGTTGGCAAAGCCATACCCCTCGGGCCGCGGCAGCGACTGGGCGAAGGGCGTTCCCGGCCGGCCGCGGGCGATGCGGTCGAGATCCGGGTTCGCCTCGCTGCGAGGCATGCTGATTTCCATGTCGATGACGCCGGTCATTCCACACTCTCCTGGATGAACTCCCGGCAAAATTTGGCTCTTAGCGGCCAATTATGTCAATCGATCGGTAATAATACGAAAAAAATGTTCACTATGTTGACATTAGCGCAATCGAGGGCGATCCTCCGCCCGACACGGCAACCTGCCGGCGCAAGGCCGCGCGGCCATGCCGGGACCGACGAGAGGGACGATCCTTGACCGCTGGCGACAAAGACCCCGATATCGCGACCACCCTGGTCAAGGGGCTGAAGGTGCTGGAGGCGTTCCGGCCGAACCGCACGCTGATGAGCAACGGGGAAATCGCGCGCGAGACCGGGATCAACCGCTCGACCGTCACGCGGCTGACCTACACGCTGCAGCAGACCGGTTATCTGCGGCAGGAAAAGACGAAATACCGGCTGAGCTGGCGGGCACTGATGCTGGTCAATCCGCTGCTGGTCGACCTGAAGCTGCTGCACATCGCCCGGCCCTCGATGCAGAAGCTGGCCCAGGATCTCGGCGGTACCGTCTCGATCGGCACGATGGACCGTGGGAATTTCGTCTACCTCGAGACCTCGCGGGTCAACGAGAACATCTGGAGTTCGCCCGACCTCGGCACGATCGGGCCGCTGCTGCCCGCCGCGATCGGCCATGCGCTGTGCTCGCTGCTGACCGAGGACGAGCTGAAGGCCAAGCTGGAGGAGCTGAAGCGGCGGCCGGACCTGTGGGTGAAGTACGCCGATTCGTTCATCCAGGGCGTCAGGGATTGCCGCGCCCGCGGCTTCTCGGTGGTCAAGGGCACCTGGATTCCCGGCACGCATTCGGCCGGCGTGCCGCTGATCCGCGACGCCAACGGCGACTGCTTCGGCATCAACTGCCGCGTGCCGATCTACCGGCTCAGCCCCAACCAGATCGAGGACGAGGTGGCACCGCGGCTGATCTCGCTGGCCACCAACATCCGCAACCAGCTCGCCTACATCATGCCGGCATGAGCACCGGTGTGCGATCCACTTACGATGCCGCGGGCTTCGCCCCTTCGATCAAGGCACGTTCCCGCGCGATCTCTTCGGCCACGAAGTCCAGGAACGCGCGCAGCCGGGCCTGGTGGCGCAGGTCGGGGTGGGTCAGCAGCCAGAGATCGGCGGCGAAGTCGGGTTCCGGCGGCCCGAGGCGGACGAGGCCCGGGCGAACGTCGCCGATGAAGCAGGGCAGATGCCCGATGCCGATGCCGGCCTCGACCGCCTCGGCCAGGCCGAGCACGGTGTTCAGCTTGTAGACGATCCGTTCGGCCGGCACCCGGGCCTGCAGGCCGCGCACCACCTTGAGCCCGGCGAAACCGTCGCCCAGCATCACCCAGCGGCAGTCGCCGGGCGCGGCCGGGACCACGGGAAAGTCGGTGCGGCGGCCGTAGAGCGCCCAGGCGATGCGCGCGACCCGGCGCCCGACGAGGTTTTCCGGCGGATGGTCGGTGGCGCGGATCGCCACGTCGGCGTCGCGCTTCGACAGGTTCAGGGCCTGGTTGCCGATGATCAGGTCGAGCCGCACGTCCGGATAACGCTCGCGGAAACGAGCCAGCGGCAGGGTCAGCAGATGGACCAGCAGCGAATCCGAGGTGGTGACCCGCAATTCGCCGGCGGGCAGCCAGTCGCGGCCGGCGAGCTTGCGGGTGAAGGCGGTGATGTCGTTGTCGAGGCGCAGGGCCAGCGCGATCATCTCCTCGCCGGCCGGGGTCGGCAGATAACCGCCGCGATGCCGTTCGAACAGCGGCAGGCCCAGCCCCTCCTCGATCTGGGCGAGGCGGCGAAAGACCGTCGAGTGGTTGACGCCGAGCCGCGCCGCCGCGCCGGCAAGGCCACCGGCATCGGCTATCGCCTTGATCAGGCGAAAATCGTCCCAGGCGATCATCGGCGAATCCGGAAAAGTCAGGGGCGGCATCCGAGGATGCCGCCCGGGGGCAATTCAGTTCAAGCCGCGTGTGCCACCAGCCGCCGCGGCAGCGTCGTCGGCTGCACCGCCAGCGCGCCGTCGCCGATCAGCACCTGCACGGCCGCCGCGACCGCCAGGAAGGCCGGATATTCCCAGCCGCCGTTCGGGGCGTTGAAGACCCAGCCGTTGCCGGCATGGACCGAGAGGGCGCCGAGCAGGACCGGCAGCAGGGCGAAGGCGACGCCGCGGGCATAGACGCCGAGGATCAGCGCCAGGCCGCCGAAGAATTCGGCCAGCACGATCGGCCAGGCCAGGAAGGTCGGCAGTCCGACCTGGGCGAGGAAGCCGGCGAAGCCCGGCATCGTGAAAATGGCGAACTTCAGATAGGCATGGGCGATGAACATGACGCCCAGCGCAACGCGCAGGGCAAGGGCACCGTACGGGGCAAGGCGATGGTCGATCATGGCGGCAGTCTCCGTGGCCAGATGGGGAACCGGTTGGTTCGTGAGGGCAAGAATGCTCCTTTCCCGATTGCACGGCAAATTGGCATATTGCAGATTATAATTTGCAATTTTGCAAGAACGCCAGGATTTGACGCCGGTCACAGCGGAGGGACGCGGATCGGGGCATAGTCGCTTCACGGCAAACGACGAAGCCCCGAACAAGATCATCTCAAAGGAAACCGTGTCATGTCCGACCTGATCATCATGGATTGCAAGCATGAAGGCGAAGCCACCGAGACCGGCTTCGAGAACAAGATCGCCTGCATCGCCGCGCAATACGCGGCGGAAGTGCCGATCACCTACGACCGGACCAAGG
>JAFKFH010000035.1 GCA_017307375.1 Alphaproteobacteria bacterium | reverse complement strand
GACCGGCTGGTGGTACGAACCCGACGCAGGCAACGGCGTCGGCTATTTCCTCGCGGTCAATACCCAGGCACAGGCCAACGGCGCGGTCGCCCATGTCGGCTATCTGTCGGTCCTCGGCTATGATGCCCAGCGCCAGCCGGTGTGGCAGGCGGCGCAGGCGACGCTCGGCGCCGATCTCGGCTTCAGCGGCACGCTGATGCAGTATGCCGGCGGCATGCCCTTCGGCGGGGCGTCTGCCGCCACGGCCTCGGCCAGCCAGATCGGCCAGGTCCGCATGACCTTCACCGGCACCGACCGAGCCCGCATCGCCCTGCCCGATGGCCGGGTCGCGACCCTTGAACGCTTCCGCTTCTGAACCCCCGATGGCGCTACCGGCCCGGTCAGCCGGCCGGCAGCGTGACCGTGAAGGTCGAGCCGGCACCGAGCTCGCTGTCGACCGTGATCTTCCCGCCATGCAGGTCGACGATGTAGCGGGCAAGGGTCAGGCCGATGCCGGTGCCGGCGATGCCCGCGGTGTTGCGGGCACGGAAGAAGCGTTCGAATATCTGCGAGCGGTCTTCGGGCGCGATGCCGACGCCGAAATCGGTGACCGCGATCAGCGCGGCGGTACCGTCGCGCCGGCCGGTGACCACGACCGGGCGGCCCGCCGCCGAGTATTTGACGGCATTCGACAAGAGATTGCCCAGCACCTGGTCGATCAGGTTCGGATCGCAGCTGACCGATGCCGGCAGGCCGGCAAGGTCGAGATCGAAGGTCCGGCCGGGCGCCGCCTCCTGCGCGCGGTCGCAGGCCTCGCGCACCAGTGCGGCCAGGTCGGTCGGTGCCTTCCTCAACTCGATCTTGCCTTCCTCGGCACTGGCGGCGCCGAGCATCGCCTCGATCAGCCGGATCATCCGCCGTACCGTGCGGCGGATGCGTTCGGACAGTTCGCCGGTCTCGTCACCGGTGCCCGCCTGGCGCTGCAGCGCGATCAGCTGGGCATTGATGTCGATGATGGCGAGCGGCGTCCGGAACTGGTGGGACGCCATCGAGACGAACGAGCGTTGCATCGCCGCCAGTTCGCGCTCGCGTGCCAGTTCGCTCGCCAGCACCGCCTCGGCCTGCTTGAACTCGGTGATGTCGCTCCAGCACAGCACCAGCCCGCCCCCCTCGCTGGTCGCCGCCGAGACATGGACCCAGCCACCACCCGCGAGCTCGGCAACCCGTTCGGCCGCGGCCTCCAGCAGGAAGCCGTCCGGCCCGCGACGCAGCCAGTCGGGCACCAGCCCGAACGAGTCGGGCGCCGCGCCGAACAGGGCCTCGACCGACGGGCGGCCGGCAATCAGCGGCGCCAGCGGCGGGAAGATGTCGCCGACCCGCGGATTGGCTGTGACCAGCCGCCCGCCGCCATCGAACACGGCGAAGGCATCGCTGGCGACCCGGAAAGCCGAGACGATGCGCGCCTCGGACCGGCCGAGATCGCGCCGCAGCCGTTCGTTGACGAACTGCATCGACAGGATGGCGATGCCGAGGATCGCGAAGATGAACTCGAACAGGAACAGGATGTTGAGTGCGTTGTTCGGCCGGAACTCGACCGGCGGCTGCGCCAGCAGCGCATCGATGCCGCGCGCCGCCTCGGTCGTGGCATGCAGCGCCAGCAGGGCGGCAAGCATCCAGCGCGTCGGCCGGCTGGCGTCGCCGCCATGCCGGCCGATCAGGGCCAGTGCCGCGCCGCCGCAGATCAGCACGCTCCAGGCCGAAACCGTGGCATGGCGCAGCGGCGAGCCCGGATCGATCGCGATCAACCACAGATAGATCGCATAGCCGACGATGCCGATCGCCCAGTCACGGCGCCAGGCCGGCCTGGCCCCGGCCAGCGTCACCGCGCCGTTCAGATTGAGCGTACCGCCGACGACGACCTGAAGGTGACCCGCGGCAATGAAGAAGCGCACCCACCCCGGCGCGGTCGCCGCCACCGACATGGCCTGGGTGACGAAGCCCGCGGCCATCACCGTCAGGCCGATCGCCACTTCGCGCATGCCGGCATGGCGGCGTTCGCCGCGCCAGACCACCATCACCAGCACCGCGACGAAGATGCCCACGGCGCTCAGCACCATGAACAGCGTCGCGGGATCGGGCGATCGCATTCAGCCGGCTGTCGCTGCCGGGGGCGCCGCCTCGGCCATGCTGCTCGACAGCACCAGGGCGACCAGTTCGGGCTGCCGCGTCGTGTCGGTCTTGCGGAAGATCGACTTCAGGTGATGGTGGATGGTGTAGCGGCTGATCCGGTGGAGGTCGGCGATGGTCTCCACCGAATGGCCGAACGCCAGGTCGGCGACGATGCGGGCCTCGGTCGGGGTCAGGCCGTAGCGGGCGCAGAGCGAGATTTCCGACAGCCGCACCCGGGCGACCGGGTCGGCCAGGAACACGGCGACCAGCGGTCCCGGCCCGCCATCGGGATCGAGCTCGGTATCGAGCCGGCACAGCCGCAGCGCATAGGGCCGGCGGCCGGAGGGGCGCTCGATGTTCAGATGCACGCTGGGATCGGACGGTCCACCCTCGCGCACCTGGGCCAAGGCCTCCCGCAGCAGCCGGGCGCCATCGCCCTGCCGGACGACCAGCCGGCCCTGATCAAGGGCGAGGCCGTCATCACCGCAAAGGAGATGCAGCGCGGCGCGATTGACGAAGGTGGCCCGGCCGGTCGGATCGACCAGGATCACCGCCTCGGCCAAGCGGTTCAGCACATCGGCCGCCGACAGGAACGACAGCCGGCTACGCTCGGACAATTCGGCCAGCATCGCCGCCCGCTGGCGCTCGATCTCGTCGTCATAGGTTTCGCGCCAGCGATCGGCCTGGTCGAGCCGCTGGCGGATCAGCCCGGCGAGGATCGCCAGGTCGACGGGCTTGGTCAGGTAGTCGTCGGCGCCCAGCTCCTGGCCGGCCAGGATGCTGTCGCGATCGGCCAGGGCGGTCAGGAACAGGAACGGCATGCGCGCGAGTTCCGGATGCTCGCGGCGCAGCCGCAGCAGCAGCCGGTCGCCGCGCAGGCCCGGCATCGAAATGTCGCAGAGCACGAGATCGGGCCGCCGTTCGACGATCGCGGCATAGCCGCTGTCGCCGTCCGGCGCTTCCGCCACGTCGAATCCGGATATGCGCAGGCCCGCCGCGATGCCCGCCCGCAGCTCGTATTCGTCCTCGATGATCAAAATCAGCGCCATCGCCCGGCCCCCCACGAGGGCCGGGCGGCTACTACCCGCGGAAACCCTGTCGTCATGGCGCGGATGATGCCGGATCGCCCACGCCCCGGCATCCCAAGAATGTGGGACGGGAAGATATTTTCCGCCCTCCCCAGGACGTGGGATGCGCGAATTCGGCAACGCCTGATAGCACCAACGGTATTCAAACACCAGGAGGTGCCCGAGATGCCGTTCGCCCGCCATGCCTGCCGTCTTGCCGTGGCGATTCTCGGCCTGCTGGCGTCGCAATCGGTCGCGGCCGAACGTACCCGCATCGCGGCCACGATCCGTGACGGCCAGGGCAACACCTATGTCGCCGGCACGTTTGCCGGTGCCACGGCGCGCATCGGGGGCGTCGTCCTGACCAAATCGCCGGCCGGCGCCTCCGACCTGTTCGTCGCGATGATCGATGCCCGCGGCACGGCAACCTGGGCGGCCGGTTTCGGCAGCGCGCGCTCGCCGGTGCGGGCCGCGGCGCGGGCCGTGGCCACCGACGGCCGGGGTGCGGTCTTCGTGGCCGGTGCCTATGCCGGCGGCACGCTGGACGACCTCGGCCTGCCGGCGGCAGGCGACGAGGCGGGCTTCGTCATGCGCTTCGATCCGCCGCGCGGCGTCGGATGGTCGGTCCCGATCACCGACTGGCGGGTCGATATCGGCGACCTGGCGCTCGATGCGGCAGCCGGGGCGGTGTTCCTGTCGGGCGCCGTCGACTCGGGTCCCCCGCGGCCGCGCCGGCCGCGGGTGCACGAGGCCGACGCGCTGGTCGCCCGACTCGACGCCGCCACCGGCATGACGCTCTGGCTGCGGCGGATTCCCGGCGCCGGCGGCAATCCGCGCGGGCAGGCCATCGTGCTCGACGGCGACAGCCGCCGGGTCTATCTCGCCGGCGATGTCGCCGCCGCCGTGTTGCCCGACGGTCTGCAGCCCGACCGGGACGGACGCTTCGTCCTGCGCATGCTCTACGACAGCGGCGACGCCGATCCGACCGAGGGCGGCGGCATGGAGGAAAGGGCGGACTAGCAACACCGTCACGATTTCGACCGCTTTCGCAGCCGGGTCCCCGCCCGGCGTTCCGGCACGCGGTCCCGCCCCGCCGCCGGACGAAAGCGTCGAGGACCGCAGCCGCCCGGGCAGGTCCCAGCCCCGGGCGGTTGCGGCACAACTTTCTGTGGACAACATTATAAGAAAATTTTCTTATTATTGTAGAGACTGAATTTATTCAGTCTCCCCCCCAGAACGTGGGATGCGGGCAACACAGGACGGTTGGTAGAGGCTTGCAGCTACCGCAAGCCAGGAGACCCGGATATGTCGTGCCACCGTGTTGCCGCTTTCGTTCGCGGCTTGTCCCTCGCGCTGCTCTGCTGCCTTGCAGCCGCAACGTCGTCGTATTCAGCGCCTTCGCTGATAAGCCGTTTCGGCACGACGGGTGCCGAAACGGCAATCACGGCCATGACTCGCGACGCCAATGGAAATCTTTACGTCGCCGGCACCTTCGGTGGTTCCACGCTCCTGGTGGGTAATTTGATTCTTTCCCGATCTCAAGCGCCGCGCGACGGATTCGTCGCGAAGTACGGTCCCGGCGGAGATGCGGTATGGGTACAGTCGTTCGGAAGTACTTCCAATACACTTGATCTGACGATCAGCGCCATTGCCGTCGACAACGCGGGCAAGATCTATCTGGCAGGAAGCTTTGGCGGAAATTTCACCGATGTCTCGGTGGATGCGCAGAACGACAATTACGGCTTCGTGCTCGGAACGACGGCGGGCAACATCAGTATCGACTGGAGCTATGTCGCCCGCGGCACGGGGGTCGAACTGCTCGATGTGGCGGTCGATCCCCAGCGGAACTCGGTGTTCGTCGCCGGAAAGTTCTCCTTCGGCAACCTGAACACGCCGACGGTACCGCTCACCGGTAACAGTGACGGTTTGATCATGCGGCTTAACTCCGGCACCGGCGCGTTGCTCTGGAACAAGACGGTTGCGGGCGCCGGATCCAGCGTCAGCTTGAATGGCATCGCCCTCGACAAGAACCGGCGGTCGATCTACGTCGCAGGCGGTTTCGGGGGGGCGGGGCTCACCAGCCCGGTGTTGGCGCTAGGCGGTGATAACGATGCCGCGATCTTCCGAGTTGACTATGACGGCCTCCTCGTACAGGCGGTCCAGTCCTTCAGCGGGCCGGGCGCCAACATTACGACCCGTCGACTGGTGATCGACGACGATGCCGCAAACCTCTATCTGGTGGGCAACTTCGGAGGCAGCATCACAACTCCCTCGGCAGCCGCTCTCACCATGGCCGGCGGCGAGGTCGCGGGATTTGCGATCGGACTTGCCGCCGACGGCACGATTGCCTGGGCAAACCGCTTCGGTGGCAACGCCACCGATATGAGCCTCAGTTCGGCAGTGGCGGCCGGATCACGCCTTTACGTTGCCGGAAGTTTCGACGGCGGAAATATCGATACGCCCGCCGACGCCGCCATGACCCGCATCGGCACCAGGGATGGGTTCGTCATCGTCCTGGGGCAGAATGGTCAAGTCGCTGCGGCCGGCAACTATGGTGGGGCTGACGCCGAATTGACCATCAAAGGCGCGGCGCTGAACGACCAGGGTGGCATCTTTCTCGGGGGCGAGTTGTCCGGGGCTTCGCTGGCGACTCCCTCGGCCAGCCTGATCGGCGACAGATCGGCCGTCATTCTTGCCGATGCACCGTCGCCGCCGCCGCCGCGGCTGACGATCGCGTCGCCGTCGAACGGGACGGTGCGGGATGGTGGCGGCGACCTGGTCTGCGGCACGTCCTGCTCGGCCAGCTACACCGCCGGCACCGCCGTCGCCCTCACCGCCACCCCCGCCACCGGCTATGTCTTCGCCGGTTGGA
>JAFKFH010000005.1 GCA_017307375.1 Alphaproteobacteria bacterium | reverse complement strand
GTCACCAAGGGTTCGGTCGAGTTCCAGGGCGGGCGGGTCGACGACCTCGACCCGTCGACCCTGGTCCGGCGCGGGCTGATCCAGGTGATGGAGGGGCGGCACTGCTTCGGCCATCTCACCGTCGAGGAGAACCTGCTGACCGGCGCCTACACCCGACGGGACGGCCGGGCCGCGATCCAGGCCGATCTCGACCGGGTCTACGACTACTTCCCGCGGCTGAAGGTGCGGCGCAAGTCGGTCGCCGGTTATACCTCGGGCGGCGAGCAGCAGATGACGGCGATCGGCCGGGCGCTGATGAGCCGGCCGCGGATGATCCTGCTCGACGAACCCTCGATGGGCCTGGCGCCGCAGCTGGTCGAGGAAATCTTCGAGATCGTCGACCGGCTCAATCGCGATGCCGGGGTCTCGTTCCTGATCGCCGAGCAGAACACCAACCTCGCTTTGCGCTATGCCCGCTACGGCTACATCCTCGAGAACGGCCGCATCGTCCTCGACGGCGAGGCCTCGGCCCTCAGGGAAAACGCCGACGTCCGCGAGTTCTATCTCGGCCTCGGCACCGAGGGACGCAGGAGCTTCAAGGACGTCAAGCACTACAGGCGACGCAAACGCTGGCTGGCGTGACGATCGGAACGGCGAGCAGCAACGGTAATCGTTCCTAGAGGGGACAGCCCATGGTCGGTCATGGCGACTACTACGACGCGCTTGAACTTCGGACCCCGGACGAGCGTCTCGCCGCGCAGCTCGGTCTTCTGCGCACCCAGCTCGCCCATGCCAAGGCGCATGCGCCCCACTATGCCGACCTGCTGGCCGGTCTCGATCCCGCCGCCGTCGTCTCGCTCGCGGATCTCGCCGGCCTGCCGGTGACGCGCAAATCGGCCTTGTCCGCCCTGCAGCAGGACAAGCCGCCCTTTGCCGGCCTCGTCGCCCTGCCGCCGGCCCAGCTTGCCCGCGTCTTCCAGTCGCCCGGCCCGATCTACGAGGTCGAAGGCCATGGCACCGACACCTTCCGCTTCGCCCGCGCGATGTGGGCTGCCGGCCTGCGCCCGGGCGAGCTTGTCCACAATACCTTCTCCTACCACCTGACCCCGGCCGGCATGCTGATGGAATCGGCCGCGCATGCGATCGGCTGCCCGGTATTTCCGGCCGGCGTCGGCAATACCGAACTGCAGGTCCAGGCGATCGCGCATCTGAGGCCTGCGGCCTATGGCGGCACGCCCTCGTTCCTCAAGATCCTGCTGGACAAGGGGCGCGAACTCGGCGCCGACGTCTCGTCGATCACCAAGGCGCTGGTCGGCGGCGAGGCATTGCCGCCGTCGCTGCGCGCCGAACTGCAGGATCGCGGCGTCACCGTGCGATCGTCCTACGGCACCGCCGAGCTTGGCCTGATCGCCTATGAGAGCCCGGCGCTCGAGGGCATGATCATCGACGAGGGCGTGATCGTCGAGATCGTCCGTCCCGGTACCGGCGACCCGGTCGCCCCCGGCGAGGTCGGCGAGGTGCTGGTGACGCTGCTGCAGAACCGGGCGATGCCGCTGATCCGCTATGCGACCGGCGATCTGTCGGCCGTGCTGCCCGGTGCCTCGCCCTGCGGCCGCACCAGCACGCGGATCAAGGGCTGGATGGGCCGTGCCGACCAGTCGACCAAGGTGAGGGGCATGTTCGTCACCCCCGGCCAGATCGCCGAGGTGGCCCGGCGTCATCCCGGCATCGGCCGGCTGCGCCTCGTCGTCACCAACCAGAACAATGTCGATGCGATGACGCTGCGGGTCGAGGCGGCCGAGGGCGCCGAGGCCATCGCCGAAAGCCTGCAGGCGGTCTGCAAGCTGCGCGGCGCGGTCGAACTGGTTCCACCCGGCAGCCTGCCCAACGACGGCAAGGTGATTTCGGACGAACGCAGCTACGCCTGACAAATCCCGCGGCTTGCCGCGGTGGCAATTCGGGAATACCGTATACGAGATCACGAACGCCGCGTCGTCCGGAGGTCTCGATGGAACGCCTGTCGCTGCACGTGCCGCTGGCCGATCGCGTCTATCGCGCGATCCTCGACGCGATCTGTGCCGGCGAACTGGCGCCCGGGGCGCGCATCACCCAGGACGACCTGGCCGCCCGGCTCGACGTCTCCCGCCAGCCGGTGCTGCAGGCGCTGGTGCTGTTGCGCCGTCAGGGGTTCGTGCGGGATTCCGGGCGGCGCGGCATCGTCGTCGCGCCGTTCGACCGCGACTTCGTCGCCCAGCTCTACGAGGTGCGGTCGGCATTGGACGGGGCCGCCGCCCGCGGTGCCGCCCGGCGCGGACAGGCCGATGCCCGGCTGTCCGGTCCGGGCCTGATCGCCGCCGGCCGCGCCGCCGTCGCCTCGGGGTCGGTCGCGCGCATGATCGAGGCCGACATGCGCTTCCACCTGTTTCTCTACGACCTTTCCGGCAATCCGCTGATCGCCGAAACCGCCGGGCTGCATTGGCACCACATCCGGCGCGTCATGGGCGGCTATATCAGCCGCTATCGCGGGCGCGGCGAAATCTGGGACGAGCACGAAGCCATTCTCGGCGCCGTCGTCGACGGCGCGCCGGACGAGGCCGAACGCCTTGCCCGCCATCATGCCGACGCTGCCGTCGCCAGCCTGCTGGCGATGGTGGCGGCGGAAACCGCAAGCGGCCCGGCAGAGGCCGCGTCCCGACCACGCAGGAGGAAGACGCCATGAAACTGACGCCCGCCCAGATCGAGGAGTTCGACGAACAGGGATTCCTGTTCCTGCCCAATACGTTCTCGGCCGACGAGGTCGCCCTGATGACGGCCGAGTTGCCAGGCATATTTTCCCAGGACCGCGAGGAAGTGATCCGCGAGAAGGGATCGGACGCGCCGCGCTCGGCCTTCTACGTCCAGACCTGGAACCCGGTGTTCGCCAAGGTCGCCCGCCATCCCCGGCTGGTCGAACCGGGCATGCAGCTTCTGGGATCGGACCAGCTCTACATGCATCAGTTCAAGATCAACGCCAAGGCGGCCTTCGACGGCGCGGTCTGGCAATGGCATCAGGACTATGCCACCTGGTACAACGACGACGACATGCCGTCGCCGCGTGCGATGAACATCGCGCTGTTCCTGGCCGAGGCCAACGAGTTCAACGGCCCGCTGATGTTCATCCCGCGCAGCCATCGCCAGGGCCGGCTGGCCGCCGGGCACGACGTGACGACGACGAGCTACCCGCTGTGGACCGCCGACAACGCGACCATCACCCGGCTGGTCGAGGAGGGCGGGATCGTCGCGCCGAAGGGGCCGCCGGGCTCGGTGCTGCTGTTCCACGGCAACCTGGTCCATGCTTCCGGCTCGAACCTGACGCCGTGGTCGCGCTGGATCCTCTATTTGTCGCTGAACCGATGCGACAACGCGATCCGCCGCTTCAGGCGGCCGACCTGGATCGCCAATCGCGACTTCACCCCGATCGAGATGCTGGGCGACGATTGCCTGGCCCGTCCGCTGGCGGCGTGAGGGGGCGGCGATGAACCTGCATCGTCTGCTCGTGGCGCGCGAGGCCGCCGGCCGGCCGCTGCGCGTCGGGCTGATCGGCGCCGGCAAGTTCGGCACGATGTACCTGGCCCAGGCCCGGCGCACGCCGGGCATCCACCTGATGGGCATCGCCGACCTGGCCCCGGCGCGGGCGCGCGAGGCGCTTGCCCGGACCGGCTGGCCGGACGAGGCATTCTCGGCGGCGTCGCCCGGCGATGCCGTCGATCGCCGCACCACCTGGATCGGCGAGGATGCGATGGCGTTGATCGGCCATCCGGCGCTCGACGTCGTCATCGACGCCACCGGCCATCCGGCCGCCGGCATCGCCCATGCGCTGGCCGCGATCGGGCACGGCAAGCATATCGTCATGGTCAATGTCGAGGCCGACGTGCTGGCCGGGCCGCTGCTGGCGGCGCGGGCGCGCGCGGCGGGCGTGGTCTATTCGCTGGCCTACGGCGACCAGCCGGCCCTGATCGCCGAGCAGGTCGACTGGGCCCGCGCGGCCGGCTTCGAGGTGGTCGCGGCCGGCAAGGGCACCAAGTACCTCCCGGCCTATCACCAGTCGACGCCCGACACGGTCTGGTCGCATTACGGCCTGACCGCCGAGCAGGCCAGGGCCGGCGGCATGAACCCGCAGATGTTCAACTCGTTCCTCGACGGCACCAAGTCGGCGATCGAGATGGCGGCGGTGGCCAACGCCACCGGCCTGTCGCCGGCACCGGACGGCCTGGCGTTTCCGCCCTGTGGCGTCGATGACCTCGCCCGGATCCTGGGGCCGCGCGGCGGACAGGTGGAGGTCGTCTCGTCGCTGGAACGTGACGGCCGGCCGGTATTCCGCGACCTGCGCTGGGGTGTCTATGTCGTGTTCGAGGCGCCGTCGGACTACGTGGCGCGCTGCTTTGCCGAATACGGGCTGATCACCGATCCGACGGGCCGCTACAGCGCGCTCTACAAGCCCTATCACCTGATCGGGCTGGAGCTTGGCATCTCCGTCGCCTCGGTCGGGCTGCGGGGCGAGCCGACGGGACAGGCGATCGATTTCCGCGGCGACGCCGTGGCGGTCGCCAAGCGCGACCTGAAGCCCGGCGAAGTGCTGGACGGCGAGGGCGGCTATACCGTCTGGGGGCGGCTGATGCCGGCGGCCGCATCCCTGGCCGAGGGAGCCCTGCCGATCGGGCTGGCCCACCACGTCACCTTGCGTCGTCAGGTGCCGGCCGGGCAGGTCGTCCGCTGGGCGGATGTCGCGGTCGACGAGACCGCCGAGGCCGTGCGCATCCGGCGCGAGATGGAGGCGATGTTCGCCGGCCGCCGCGCCGCGGCGGAATGAAGAAGGGCCGGTGTCACCACCGGCCCAGCCTCGCTACTTCGAGATCATCCGCTCGGCCTGCGGCGGCAGGAATTCGGCGGTGAAGATGTCGGCGGCCTTCGGCGTCGTGGGCAGCGCGAAGGCTTCGGTCAGCGCGACCAGCGAGCGGTCGAGGCGCGCGGTGTCGACGCCGCCCATGCCGTTCGCCTTGACGTAGGGCGTGATCACGTTGGTGTCGAGCGAGATCATCAGCCGCTCCATCTCGACCTTCTCGTCGATCAGGCCGTCGCGCTTCTTGGCCGCGTCGACGCCGACCTGGGGCGACTTGGCCACCTCCGCCCAAGCCTTGATGGTCGCCTTGACGAAACCCTTCACCGCCTCGGGCTTCTGCAGCATAGCCGGCGAGGCGATGACGGCGTTGCCGTAGAAGTCCATCCCGGCATCGGCATAGCGCATGACGACGATGTCGTCGCCGGCGACGCCGCGGGCCTTGAGGTCGAGGAACGACGAGAAGTAATGGCCGGCGATGACGTCGACCGAACCCTGGATCAGGCTCTGCTCGCGCAGCCGCGGCTCCATGTTGACCATCTGCACCGAGGCGAGGTTGATGCCGGTCGCCTTGGCGAAGGCCGGGAACAGGCGGTAGGACGCGTCGAAGGCCGGCGCGCCGAGCTTCTTGCCGTTGATGTCGGTCGGCTTGGCGATGCCGCTCTTCTTCAGCGCATAGACGCCGAACGGCGGAAAGTCATAGGCCATCATCACGGCCTTGACCGCCTGGGTCGGGTTCTTGACGTTGAATTCGACCAGCGAATTGATGTCGGCGAAGCCCATGTCATAGGCGCCGGTCGCCACGCGTTGCAGCGCGCCGGCCGAGCCCTGGCCGGAATCGAGCGTCACGTCGAGCCCTTCGGCCTTGTAATAGCCCTTCTGGTCGGCCACCAGGAACGGCGATGTCGGGCCCTGGAAGACCCAGTCCAGCGTGAACTTGATCTTGGTCTGCGCCATCGCCGGCGCGGCGATGCACGCCAGCACGAGGCCGACGCCGGCGCCAGTCAGGTGGCGGCGGGTCAGGCTGAAGCCTTGCATTATCGTAATCCCCCAGATGGATGCCTCTCTGCCCATCATTGTGGCAGGATAGGTGTTGCGCTGCAATATTGGGCAGAAGAATTCTGGCCCCGCCGCCTTGCACCGCCGAAGGGATGATCGTAGCTTGCCGCGCGTTCTTCCAAACCCAGAAAGACCGCGCCATGTCGTTCCTTTCCGCCGCGATCGGCCGCATCAAGCCGTCCGCCACGCTGGCCGTCACCGCCAAGGCCCGCGCCCTGAAGGCCGAGGGGCGTGACATCATCAGCCTCGGCGCCGGCGAACCCGATTTCGACACGCCCGAAAACATCCGCAATGCCGCCAAGGCGGCGATCGACCGCGGCGAGACCCGTTATACCGATGTCGACGGCACCCCGGCGCTGAAACAGGCGATCGCGGCCAAGTTCAAGCGCGAGAACGGCCTCGACTACACCCCCCAGCAGATCACCGTCGGGACCGGCGGCAAGCAGGTGCTGTTCAACGCGCTGTGCGCCACCGTCAACGAGGGCGACGAGGTCATCATTCCCGCGCCGTACTGGGTCAGCTATCCCGACATCGTCAATTTCGCCGGTGGTACGCCGGTGCCGGTGGCGACTACGGCGGCAGAGGGCTTCAAGCTGACGCCCGAGGCGCTCGAGGCCGCGATCACGCCGAAGACCAAGTGGCTGATCCTGAACTCGCCGTCGAACCCGTCGGGTGCCGCCTACAATGCCGACGAGCTGAAGAAGCTGACCGACGTGCTGTTGCGCCATCCGCATGTCTGGATCCTGTCCGACGACATGTACGAGCATCTGGTCTACGACAACTTCGTCTTCGCCACCCCGGCCCAGGTCGAACCGAAGCTGTACGATCGCACGCTGACGATGAACGGCGTGTCCAAGGCCTATTGCATGACCGGCTGGCGCATCGGCTATGCCGCCGGCCCCCAGGCGCTGATCAAGGCGATGGGCAACCTGCAGTCGCAGTCGACGTCGAATCCGTCGTCGATCAGCCAGGCCGCGGCGGTCGAGGCACTGAACGGCCCGCAGGATTTCATCGCCCGGAACAACGAAAGCTTCAAGGCCCGCCGCGACCTCGTCGTGGCGATGCTCAACGACGCGCCGGGCATCCGCTGCCCGAAGCCCGAGGGCGCCTTCTACGTCTATCCGTCCTGTGCCGGCACGATCGGCAAGACCTCGGCCGGCGGGCGCGAGATCAAGTCCGACCTCGATTTCGTCGAGGCGCTGCTGGAGGAAGAGGGCATCGCGGTGGTGCATGGCGCGGCCTTCGGCCTCTCGCCGCATTTCCGCATTTCCTACGCCACCTCCACCGCCCAGCTGACCGAAAGCTGCAAGCGCATCCAGCGCTTCTGCGCCGGGCTGAAGTAAGCGGCCACCCCTGGCGCGGCATGCCGCGCCAGGGGGTCACGCCTGGCTTGCCGCGACGTTGACGGCGAGCGCCAGCAGCACCGTGTTGAACAGGAACGACAGCACGCCATGGCCGAGCGTCAGCCGGCGCATCCGGCGCGACGTCACCTGCACGTCGGAAACCTGGGCGGTCATGCCGACGACGAAGGCGTAGTAGAGGAAGTCGGAGAAATCCGGCACCGGCGTACCCGGGAATGCCAGTCCGCCGGCATCCCCATCCTCGTCGTGCGGATCCTGCGCCGGGGCGTAGTAGACATGGGCGTAGCGCACCGCCGCGATCGTATGCATGGTCGTCCAGGCCAGCAGCACGGTGACGACGGCCAGGCCCAGCCGCAGCCGCACCGGCAGGCCTTCGTTGTGGATCAGGTCGAAGATGGCCAGTTCGCAGACCGCGATGGCCGCCAGCGTCATCAGGAAGATGACGACGATGCCTTCGTCCTCGTAGGCGGCGCGCCGGCGCATCGAACTCGTCGTCGCCTTCGCGATCTGGATGCCGGTCGCCAGCAGGTAGCTGGCGAAGAATACGTCGCCGGCAAGCGTCAGCCGTACCGACGGATCGAGGGTGGGTGTCAGCAGCCAGGCGAGAAGCCCCAGCACCCCGGTCAGGTAGAACCGGGCGTGGTGGTGCAGATGGGGGCCTGGGTTCACTCAGGCTGGCTCCAGTCGACCGCTTTCCAGCCGGTGGGGCCAGGGCGCAGCTGGATCGTCATCGCCCGGGCGAAGGCCGGGGCGCATTGCGCCAGTGCGGCATCGGGCTCGTAGCACTGACGGATCATCAGATCGGCCCAGACGTCGAGTTGGCGAACCGTCCAGTCCTGAAAATTGTGGGTCTGCATGCCCGATGACGGGGCGTTGGTCAGCCCGACGACCCGATAGCGCAGGACCAGGTCCGGGCTGCGCGGCGGCCAGCCGCGATCCATCGGATAGTCGCCGGGGTTGCCCGCGACCACGTTGCACAAGGCCTGGTCCTGGCGCACCAGGCAGGCGACGAAGCTGTCGATCGCGCAGGTCGCCGTGTCGATGCGGCCCGGGCAGGCGTCGGCGGTGACCTTGACGCCGACGACGCGCTCGCTGGCGCCCGAGCCCGGCCAGAAGCCGACGGGCTGCGAGCCTGGTGCCTGGGGCGGGAGATCGGGGCGCCCGGCACAGGCGGCCAGGGCGAGGAGAAAAACGAGAACGAGCGCGCGCATGGCGACATCAAGCCCCGCCGCCCGCGGCTTGACAAGCACCGATCTCATGGCCGACAAGGCGAGAGAGACTGCCTCGACGGGGAACGCCCTTGTACCGCCGCCTTGCCATGCTGCTGGCGCTGCTTGCCCTGCTGTTGCAGTCGGCGACGGTGTCGGCCCATGGGCTGATGCCGGTACCCCAGGCCGGCGGCGAAACCATCGCGCTGTGCACGCCCTACGGCGTCAAGCTCGTCCGTGTCGATGCCGATGGCGCGCCTGCCGTGCCGCAGGCGCGGGGCGGCGACGATTGCACGCTGTGCCTGCATGCCGGGGCCGGGGCGGCCGTCATGCCGCCGCCTGCCGCGCTGCCGGTCACGCTGGCCCTGGCGATCGACGATTCCCCGATTCCCGTCCGGGCAGCCATCGCCCCGGACTATCGGACGCAGAGCCCCAGGGGGCCGCCGGAGCCGCGCTGACGCAACGACTGCGCCTGCCGTTTCCCGTCTGATGGAGAATTCCGAGATGTCGACCCTTCGTCTTGCCGGCGCCGTGGCGCTGGCCGTCTGCGCCGCCACGCCGGCGCTTGCCCATTCCACCCTGGCCGAGCCGCAGGCGGTCGCCGGGACTTATTTCGTCGTGTCGGTCAAGGTGCCGCATGGCTGCGAAGGCACCGCGACCCAGGCGGTGCGCGTGCGCATCCCCGCCGGCGTCTTCGGCACCAAGCCGCAGCCGAAGCCCGGCTGGGAACTGGCTGTCACCCGCGAGAAGCTGGCCGAGCCGCTCAAGGGTCCGCATGGCGAGACGATCACCGAGCGGGTCTCGGAAGTGACCTGGACCGGCGGCAATCTGCCCGACCAGTTCTTCGACGAGTTCCGCATGCAGGTGCGCCTGCCCAACGAGCCCGGCACCACGCTGTACTGGCCGATCGTGCAGGAATGCGAGAAGGGCGTACATCGCTGGATCGAGATTCCGAAGCCGGGGCAGAGCCTCGATTCGCTGAAGGAGCCGGCCGCGCCGCTTAAACTGCTGCCCAAGTCGTGATCCGCTGGCTTGCGGCGCTGGTCGTGCTGGTCCTGTTCTGGATCGGCCCGGCCGGCGCCCATGCCGTGCTGGTCGAAGCGAGCCCGGCGGACGGCGCGGCGCTCGAGCGGATGCCGTCGACCGCCAGGCTGACCTTCGACGAACCGATCGCGCCGATCTCGGCGCAGCTGGTCGGGCCGGCGGGGACGGCCGACCTGCAGGCGAGCGTCAGCGGTCCGGTGCTGGAACTGGCCCTGCCGCCCGACCTCGCGGCCGGCGGCTATGTCCTGTCCTGGCGCGTCACGTCGGCCGACAGCCATCCGGTCGCCGGCGCCCTGGCCTTCGGCATAGGCGGCGCCGCTGCCCCGGTGGCGACCGCGGCTGGTGGCCGCTGGCAGACCGCCGTGACGGTGCAGCGCGGCCTGTTCCTGGCGGCCTTGCTGCTGGCGGCTGGCGGCATCATCGCCGGCTGGCTGATCCCCGGCGGCGTGCCGCGCCGCCAGGCGGCCATCGCCGCCGGGTGCCTGTTGCCCCTGGCCGTGACCGGTATCGTCCTGCAGGGGTTGTGGCTCGCCGACGCGCCGCTTGCCGCGACCGTCGATCATCTGGGCCTTGCCCTGGGCAGCACGCGGGGCGAGGCCGCGATTGCGGCGATCGCCGGGGCGATACTGATCCTGGCAGGGCGGCGCGTGGCGCCGGCCGGCGCGCTTGTGCTTATCCTCAGCCTGGGGCTGTCGGGCCATGTCGTGGCCCAGGGGCCGGCCTGGGCCGTGGTCCTGGTCGTGCATGGCGCCATCGCCGCCTTCTGGCTCGGCGCCCTATGGCCGCTGGCCATGGTGGCCGACCGGCCGGACGTGGTCCGGCGCTGGTCGCGTCTCGCGGTCGGGCTGGTGGCGCTGCTGTTGCTGTGCGGCGTGGCGCTGACCTTGCTCCAGCTCGGCGGCTGGCCGGCCGATGTCCGCGTCTATGTCGATGCGCTGCTGATCAAGCTCGCGGCGGTGGCCGGCCTGCTGGGGCTGGCGGCCTGGCACCGCCTGCGATTGGCGCCGCGCCTGCCGCGTGCCGCCGCCGCCTTGCGTCGCGGCATCGCGATCGAAGCGCTCCTGTTTATCGTCGTCCTCGCCGCTACGGCGGTGATGGGCCAGAACGAACCGCCGCGGACGCAGACCCTGCATCATGCGGCCGAGGACGGCGTCACCGTGGTCGCCGTCGACGACGGGGTCACGGTGACAGCCACGCTGGGGCGGCAGCCGGCCCGGCTGGTGCTGCATCTGGCCGACCCGGCAGGCAGGCCGCTCGAACCGCGCGAGGTGACGGTGACGCTGGCACCGGCGGCCGAGCCCGGCGCGGGCTACGACCGCCCGGCCAGGCGCGTGGGCCCGGGCCAGTGGCAGGCCGAGGGACTGGTGCTGCCGCGCGGCGGCAATTGGCGGCTGACCGTGGCGATCCTTGTCGACGATTTCACCCGGGCCACGGTCGGCATGACGGTGCCGTTGCCTTGACCGGGCAGGGCGGGATGTCGCCCCCCCCCCCGCGCTGAATTCCTTCCTGGCCGGTTGCCCGAGCTGCTTGTATTTAGGTTACCGATGAGTAGCATAAGGCGCGACAACAACAAGACGCCAGGGAGATCGCGTTGAACCGAGTGCTCGCCCATCTGGGAACCCGCTATCCGATCGTCCAGGCCCCGATGGGCTGGATCGCCCGTTCGGCGCTGGCTTCCGCCGTCAGCAATGCCGGCGGCCTCGGCATCGTCGAAACCTCGTCCGGCGAGACCGACAACTGCATCCGCGAGATCGAGCGGATGCGCGAGCTGACCGACAAGCCGTTCGGCATCAACCTGCCGCTTCTTTTCCTGCGCGACGGACGGATGGTCGATTTCGTGACGACCTGCGGTGTGAAGTTCGTCACCACCTCGGCCGGCAGCCCGGCCAAGCTGATCGACCGGCTGAAGGCGGCCGGGATCGTCGTCTATCACGCGGTGCCCACGGTGAAGGCGGCGGTCAAGGCGGTCGAGGCCGGTGTCGACGGGCTGATCGTCGAGGGGGCCGAGGGCGGCGGTTTCAAGAACCCCGAGGAAGTCTCGACGCTGGTGCTGCTTCAGGCCATCCGCGACAAGGTCGACGTGCCGATGATCGCCGCCGGCGGCATCGTCGACGGGCGGGGCATGGCCGCGGCCTTCGCACTGGGGGCCGAGGGTGTGCAGATGGGCACCCGCTTCGTCTCGTCGCGGGAAAGCCCGGTGCATCAGAACTTCAAGCAGGCGATCGTCGATGCCGATGAAACCGGGACGCTGGTGCTGAACAAGCAGGCCACGCCCTGCGTCCGGGCGTTGAAGACCGAACGGTCGCGCGCGATCCACGCCGCCGGGCTGATGCCCAAGGATGCGTTCGGCCGCATCCAGGAACTGTATTTCGGCGGCGACATGGAGGCGAGCCTGGGGCTGGCCGGCCAGACCGCCGGGCTGATCGACGAGGTGCTGACCGTCGAGGAGATTGTGCAGCGCACGGTGCAAGGGTGCTTTGCGGCATTCGAGCGGCTGGGCGCGCTCGGCGCGGAAAGACGCTTCTGACGCCCCTTGCCGGCCCCGCGACTTTCGTGAAAGCATGACCGGGCTTTGGGAGGAACAACAACGCAGGGGCAGAAAATCATGCCGAATGCCAAGCCTTCCGGTCCGCGTTCCGTTGCCATCGTCGGCCCTTATCTGTCGGGCAAGACCACTCTTCTGGAAAGCATCCTTCACGTCTGCGGCACGACGCATCGCAAGGGGCGGGTCGCCGACGGTACGTCGTTCGGCGATGCCTCGCCCGAGGCCCGCGAACGCAAGATGACGATCGAGCCGAACGTGGCCACCGGCCGCTATCTCGACTCCGACTTCACCTTCATCGACTGTCCCGGTTCCATCGAGTTTCAGCAGGCCACGCTGGATGCGCTGATCGGCGTCGACGCCGCGGTGGTGGTCTGCGAACCCGATCCCGATCGCGTGCTGGCGCTGTCGCCGCTGCTGCATTTTCTGGACGAGCAGAAGATTCCGCGCTTCATCTTCGTCAACAAGATCGACAAGGCGCGCGGCCCGGTGCGCGACCTGCTGAAGGCGCTGCAGCCGGTGTCGCAGCGACCGCTGGTGCTGCGCCAGGTGCCGATCCGCGGACCGGCGCAGGGCGGCGTTGCCGGACCGGTCATCGGCTATGTCGACCTCGCCAGCGAGCGCGCCTTCATCTATCACGACAACGAGGCATCCGAGATCGTGCCGATGCCCGACGGCGTGAAGGGGCGCGAGGCCGAGGCGCGGGGCGAGATGCTCGAGCGGCTGGCCGATTTCGACGACGCGCTGATGGAGCAGTTGCTGGCCGACGAAACGCCAACGCGCGACGCGGTGTTCGCCGACCTGCAGCGCGAACTGCGCGACGGGCTGATCGTGCCGGTGCTGTTCGGTGCGGCCGAGACCGACCATGGCGTGCGCCGGCTGCTGAAGGCGCTGCGGCACGAGGTGCCAGCGGCGGAAGAGGCGGCGATGCGGGCCGGCGTCGATGCCGCCGATAGTGCGTTCTGCGGCCAGGTCATCAAGACGGTGATGACGCCGCATGGCGGCAAGCTGAGCCTGACCCGCGTCTGGTCGGGCAGGATCGCCGACGGTACCGTCGTCAACGGCGAGCGAGTCGCCGGGATCTACAAGGGCCTCTCGGCCAATGCGCCGAAGGTCGGCGAAGCGGTCGCCGGCGAGATCGTCGCCCTGGGGCGTCTCGACCATGTCCATACCGGTGATACGCTGCGCGAGGGCCGGGGCGGCGGCGATGCCTGTCCGCGCGCGCCGCGGCTGGCACCGGCCTACGGCTTGGCCATCCGCGCGGCCAGGCGCGACGATGACGTGAAACTGTCGGCCGCCATCGCCAAGCTGACCGAGGAAGACGCCTCGCTGTTCCTGGAGACCGATGCCGACGCCCAGCAACTGGTACTGTGGGGGCAGGGGGACATTCATCTGAAGGTCGCGCTGTCGCAGTTGAAGAACCGGCTGGGCCTGGCGGTGGAAACCACGCCGCCGCGCGTGCCTTATCGCGAAACGATCAAGCGCCCGGTGACGCAGCATGCGCGGCACAAGCGCCAGTCGGGCGGGCACGGCCAGTTCGGCGACGTGCATCTCTACATCGCGCCGCTGCCGCGCGGTTCGGGCTTTGCCTTCGAAAGCCGCATCGTCGGAGGTACGGTGCCCAAGCAATATATTCCGGCGGTCGAGGAGGGTATCAAGGAATTCTGTCAGCGCGGCCCGCTCGGCTTTCCCGTCGTCGACCTGGCCGTCGCACTGACCGACGGCTCCTACCATGCCGTCGATTCCTCGGAAATGGCGTTCAAGACCGCCGCAAGGCTGGGCATGAGCGAGGGGCTGCCGAAGGGCGAACCGACCTTGCTGGAACCGATCCACAAGGTCGATATCGCCGTGCCGTCGGAATTCACGCCCAAGGCCAACGCCTTGATCGGCGGCCGGCGCGGCCAGATCCTCGGGTTCGACGGCCGCACCGGATGGCCCGGCTGGGACGTGGTGTCGGCCTATCTGCCGCGCACCGAGATGCATGACCTGATCCTGGAATTGCGGTCGCTGACCCAGGGAGTCGGTCATTTCAGCCATGCGTTCGATCATCTGCAGGAACTGGTCGGGCGCCATGCCGACCAGGTCATCACCCAGCGCCGCGCCGAGCTCGAAAGATAGAACGATTCCAGAATGTAGCTTGAATGCCCGAAATTCCTTGATTATCTAGGATATAGGCACAAAGAGGATACCATCATGGACATCGATATCGGGATCAGCGACAAGGATCGCGCCAAGATCGCCGGCGGGCTTTCCAAGCTTCTGGCCGACAGCTACACGCTGTACCTGAAGACCCACAACTACCACTGGAACGTCACCGGGCCGATGTTCAATACCCTGCATCTCATGTTCGAGACGCAGTACACTGAACTGGCGCTGGCCGTCGACCTGATCGCCGAGCGGATCCGCGCCCTGGGTCATGTCGCCCCGGGCAGCTACAAGGCCTACGCGAAGCTGACCAAGATCACCGAGGATGACGACGTCCCGGCGGCGACCCAGATGATCAAGAACCTGGTCAAGGGCCACGAGCAGGTGGCCAAGACCGCGCGCGAACTGTTCCCGGTCGCCGACAAGGCCAGCGACGAGCCGACCGCCGACCTGCTGACCCAGCGCCTGCAGGTGCATGAAAAGACCGCCTGGATGCTGCGCAGCCTGCTCGAAAAGTAAGCGCGATCTGCTATGACTGGCCCCGCCGGGCCCTCCAAGCCGTGATGTGCGGCATGGCAGGGGCCGGCGGGTTCGTTTTGAGGGCTGACGATGGCGCGGTTCGATCTGGTGATTTTCGACCTCGACGGCACGCTGGTCGATTCCGAGAGGATCTCGAACCGGATCCTGCATCGTCATCTGGCTGCGCTCGGCGTGCCGATGACGCTCGATGAAGTCGAGGCCGCGTTCATCGGGCTCAGCCTGCCGTCATGCTATCGCCATGTCGCCGACACCCACGGCATCGTCATCGACGATGCGACCTTCACTCCCGCGCTGCAGGCCGAAACTTTCGCCTGCTACGAAACCGAACTGGTGCCGATGCCGGGCGTGCCCGAGGCGCTGCACGCGATCGGCTTGCCCAAATGCGTCGCATCGTCCAGCGAGCGGGCAAAGATCGCCTTTTCGCTGCAACTGACCGGTCTCGACCGCTTCTTCGGCGACCGGATCTTCTCAGGCCGCGAAGTGCCGAACCCGAAGCCGGCGCCCGACGTGTTCCTGCACGCGGCGCGCAGTCTGGGCGCCCGGCCCGAACGTTGCGCCCTGGTCGAGGACAGCCGTTTCGGCATTGCCGCCGGTGTCGCGGCAGGGATGACGGTGTTCGCATATCGGCCGCATGGGCCGATTCCCGATTCGGTGCGGCGTTTCGACGATATGGCCGAGTTGCCAGGATTCTTGTTCTAAGTTCCGTCAAAAAACCATCAAAAACGCACAACTGGCCGCTAGTCGAACATCGGTTGCAGTTGGAACGGTTATCCCGTTATTTCCCTTGCCGGAAGGACTAGGCCACGGCTATACCGGCCGCCAGCCCTGGCGCGGAGCGCAAAAAAAAGGGCCGATCACAAGGATCGGCCGAGTCTAACAGGGAGGCTTCACGTCTGGGAGACGTAAACGTCGGCCCCGACGAAGCGCCAGGGCCAACTAGGCTGTTGCAACGCAACAACCATGGCCAAAGTTATAGTCGGCACCAGAGTTTGCAACCACAACGTTTTTGGCAGGTGAGCCATGCGCAACCCGCATGGCTGTGGTTGGATTAATTTAGAATTTCCATTCGGCAACCTTGCGCACGAGGAAATCTCTGAAAACCGCGATGCGCTTGGAATTGCGTAATTCTTCGGGATAGACGAAATAGGTGTCGAAGGCGGGGCCTTCGCTGTCCTGAAGTATGCGCACGATGCGGGAGTTGCCCTGGACCATGTAGTCGGGCAGGGCAGCGATGCCCAGGCCGCTTTCGACCGCCACCATCACGCCATAGACGTTGTTGATGCGCAGCACGGGGTTCGGCGGGCCTTCCCGCCCCGTGGTCATCAGCCAGTTGATGTCGGCCAGCGGCGGGGGGGCATCCTCGCCGTAGACGATCAGCCGGTGCCGCGCCAGTTCGTCCATCGTCGTCGGCGTGCCGAAGCGGCGGAGATAGTCGGGCGAGGCATAGATGTGGTTGTGCACGGTGATCAGCTTGCGCTGGATCAGGTCGGGCTGAGTCGGCTTGCGCATGCGGATGGCCACGTCGGCCTCGCGCATCGACAGGTCGAGTTCCCGGTCATCCGCCTTGAGGATGATCGAGACGTCGGGATAGAGATCGACGAACTCGCGGATCCGTGGCGCCACCCAGATCGAGCCGAAGGCGACCGGAGTCGTGACCTTCAATTCGCCCGAGGGCTTGTCCTTGGAGTCGGTCAGCATCGCCTCGGCCATGGCGAGCTTGGCGAACACGTCGTGGGCGGTGCGGTAGAGCAACTCGCCCTGTTCGGTCAGGATCAGGCCACGGGCATGGCGGTGAAACAGCGAGGTCTGGAGATATTCCTCGAGCGCCGCGATCTGGCGGCTGACCGCCGACTGGCTGAGGTTCAACTGTTCGCCCGCGTGGGTGAAGCTGCCCGCCTCGGCGACGGCATGGAAAATACGCAGCTTGTCCCAGTCCATCATGGGCGTCGGCCGTCCCCTGTTGTCCGGCCGTATCCCCGTGCCGGATTCTTATAATTCCTGCCGCTACTCGGCGGCGGCGGCCTCCGGCAAAGCATGGTGGGCCAGGAAGCGCTCGGCTTCCAGGGCCGCCATGCAACCGGTTCCGGCCGCCGTCACCGCCTGGCGGTAGATCTTGTCCTGCACGTCGCCCGCCGCGAACACGCCGGCGATGTTGGTCGCCGTCGACTGGCCCGACGTGACGATGTAGCCATCGGAGTCGAGGGTGATATGGCCCTGGAAAAGCTGCGTCGTCGGGCTGTGGCCGATCGCCACGAAGACGCCGTCGGTAGCCAGTTCGCGGGCCGCCCCGGTCGTGGCGTGGCGCAAGACGACGCCGGTGACGCCCTTGCCCCCGTGTTCGCCGACGATTTCATGGACGACATGGTCCCAGATCACCTCGATCTTGGGATTGGCGAACAGCCGCTGCTGGAGGATCTTTTCGGCCCGGAAACTGTCGCGGCGATGCACGATCGTGACCTTGCGGGCATGGTTGGTGAGGTAAAGCGCTTCCTCGACCGCCGTGTTGCCGCCGCCGACGACCACGACATCCTTGCCCCGGTAGAAGAAGCCGTCGCAGGTCGCGCAGGCCGAAACGCCGAAGCCCTTGAAGGTTTCTTCCGAAGGCAGGCCGAGCCAGCGCGCCTGGGCGCCGGTGGCGATGATCAGCGTGTCGCCGACATAGGTGTCGCCGGAGTCGCCGGTGGCGACGAAGGGCCGCTGGGTGAAATCGATCGAGACGATGATGTCATTGAGGATGCGGGTGCCGACGTGGCGCGCCTGCGCCTCCATCTGCTCCATCAGCCAGGGCCCCTGGATCGCCTCGGCGAAGCCCGGGTAGTTCTCGACCTCGGTCGTGATGGTCAGCTGCCCACCGGGCTGCAGCCCGTGGACCATGATCGGTTCGAGCGCGGCGCGCGCGGCATAGATGGCGGCGGTGCAGCCGGCAGGCCCGGATCCGAGGATCAGGACTTTGGTTTCGTATCGTGTGGCCATGCCTAGATTCTTATCGGTTCGCTACCAACCTGTCACGCCGCTTCCGGGCGCTACCGGAACAAATTCAAGCTAAGGGATTGATGCGGCAGTTCAAGGGTTGATCTGGCCGGCGGAATATCCTAACCACGGGCGCCGCCACCTTTGGCGTTACGGCGTGTCTTGGCAGCGGTCCTTCTTCGTAATAATGTTGCGCGCCCTGCCATTTCGAGGTTCGATTCATGCAGCGTGTCAAGCTTGACGAAATCGATCGGCGCATTCTTGCCGATCTGCAGGCCGATGGCCGGATTACCAACGTCGAGCTGGCCAAGCGCGCCGGTATATCGGCACCGCCATGCCTGCGGCGGGTGCGGGCGCTGGAGGAATCGGGCTATATCAGGGGCTATCACGCCGACCTGACCCCCGAGGCGCTCGGCTTCGGCGTGACGGTCTTCGCGATGGTCGGCCTCACCAGCCAGGCCGAACACGACCTGCGCGCCTTTGAGGAAAAGGTGGCGAGTTGGCCGATGGTACGGGAATGCTACATGCTGGCCGGCGAAAACGACTTCATCCTGAAGATCGTCGCCCGCGACTGGGATGCCTATCAGACCTTCCTGACCCGCGACCTGACGGCTGCACCAAGCGTGGCGCACGTCAAGACGTCGCTGACCATCCGCACGTCCAAGCGGGATCCCGGCGTCCCGATCGAGCTGGCGGAAGGCTGAGCGCTCAGTCCGGTCTCTTCCAGCAGTCGACGAAGGCCGGCGGCAGGTTCATCGCGACGAACTGCCGCGATTCATGGGCAAAGCCTGCCTCGGCGAACAGCCGGGGCATATCCCAGGCATAGGTGAACTGGACCAGCCGGCCGGCGGGCGGCAGCGCGGCCGCGCATTCGCGCAGCAGGTTCAGGGCTTGCTCGCGCGGCAGCGAGCGAAGCGGGACGCCGGAGACGATCGTACCGATCGGCTGATCGGCGCCGAGAATGCGGCGCAGATGGCAGGCATCGCCCGCGATCACCCTGACAGTCGGGTGGCGCCGCTGCAGGTGGCGGGCCAGTTCGCGGTCACGCTCGAACACCACCAGGCGCTCAGGCGCCACGCCACGTGCCAGCAACGCCGAGGTGACGACCCCCGATCCCGCCCCGATCTCGACCACGAGGTCGTCGCCATCAAGCGGCACCGCAGCTGCGATCGCCCGGGCCAGACGGCGCGAACTCGGGACTGCCGCCCCCACCCCGCGCGGGTTGCGCAGCAGCGCCTGCCAGAACACCAGCAGTCCGGTATCGAAATCGAAACCGGGGCGGGCGCGTATCGCGACGGCGGCGCGGGCGGCGACGCGCCGGGCGCGCCGCAGCGCGGGGCGGGGAATCAGGCGGGCAGACTGGAAATCGATCATCGGGGCTGGGCCGCGGCTGCTCAGTCGAACAGTTCTTCCAGGAAAGACTTGCGCCGTTTGTACTTGCCATGATGGCCGTACTCGCGGTCGCGGTGATCGCGATAGGGGCCAGGCGGCGCATGGCCATAGGTTTGCTGCGGCGGCGGCACAGGCGCGAAAGGTCCCGGTTGCGGCTGAGCCGCGGCAGCGGCGGCGGGCTGCTGGCTGCGTTCGATGATCTTGTCGAGCTCGCCGCGATCGAGCCACACGCCCCGGCATTGCGGGCAGTAGTCGATTTCGATGCCCTGGCGGTCCGTCATGACCAGCCCGACCCCACAACTGGGGCAGTCGAAGCCTGGTTTGGCGGTGGTCTGGTTCATCATCGGCTCCGGTCCGTTCGGTCGCGGCGGGCCTGGGTGTCGGCCGGCCTCGCTCAGCAGATAATCACTCTGCTACCGACTGCCAAGAGGAAGATTACGCAGCCACGACGATGTGTAAGTGACAGAGGACTGTCCGCACGGCGACACGGCCGGCCCTGAGGCCGGCCACCGGAGACAATGATTCAGCGATAGTCGACCGAGACGATCTCGTAGCCTTTGTGGCCGCCGGGGGTGGCGACCTCGACGCTTTCGCCGACGCCCTTGCCGATCAGGGCGCGGGCCAGCGGCGAGGTGATCGACAGCAGGCCGGCCTTGATGTCGCTCTCATCGGCGCCGACAATCTGATAAGTCGCTTCCTCGTCGGTATCTTCGTCGGCCAGCACGACGGTGGCGCCGAACTTGATCTTGTCGCCGGACAGCTTGGATGGGTCGATGATCTCGGCCCGGCGCAGCTTGTCCTCGAGCTCGAGCACGCGGCTTTCGATCCAGCCCTGCCGCTCCTTGGCGGCATGGTACTCGGCGTTCTCCGACAGGTCGCCGTGTTCCCGCGCCTCGGCAATGGCCTTGATGACCGCCGCACGCTCGACCGTCTTCAGGTGCTTCAATTCGTTTTCCAGGCGCTGGTTGCCAGCCGCCGTCATCGGGATCTTCTGCATGATACCTTCAACAATGCGTCGGCCGGCGCCTCACTTCTGCGCCGGCCGGGTCAGCCCAACTCGCGGAATGACTAAAGATAGGCTTGAAGCGGCGCGACTTCAAGTGACCCCTCTTTAAGCGCCGCGATCGCCTTGACTGCGGCTTTCATGCCGGCTGCGGTGGTGAAATAGGGCACCTTGTTCATCAGCGCGGTCCGCCGGATCGCGAAACTGTCGCGAATCGACTGGCCGCTCTCCGAGGTATTGAACACGAGGTCGACGCCGCCGTTTTTCATTTCGTCGACCACATGCGGCCGCCCTTCCATGACTTTCTTGACCACGCGGACATCTTCGATGCCGGCGGCGCGGAAATGGGCGGCCGTGCCGGTCGTGGCGAGGATCTTGAAGCCCATCGCGTTGAGCGCACGGGCGGCGTCGACCAGCCCGGCCTTGTCGCTCTCGCGCACCGAGATGAACACGGTGCCCGCCACCGGCAGGTGATTGCCGGCCGCGATCTGGGCCTTGGCGAAGGCATGGGCGAAATCGCGATCAAGGCCCATGACCTCGCCGGTCGACTTCATTTCCGGCCCCAGCAGGGAATCGACGCCGGGGAAGCGGGCGAACGGGAAGACCGCTTCCTTGACCGCGACGTGGTCGAGGTCGCCGTCGGTCAGGTTGAAGCTCGCAAGCGCTTCGCCGGCCATCACCCGGGCCGCGATCTTCGCGATCGGATGGCCGACCGCCTTGGCGACGAACGGCACCGTGCGGCTGGCGCGGGGGTTGACCTCCAGGATGTAGACCGTGTCGCCCTGGATCGCGTACTGCACGTTCATCAGCCCGACCACGCCGATGGCGCGGGCCAGTTCGATCGTCTGGCGCTTGATATCGGCAATCACCTCGGCCGACAGCGAATAGGGCGGCAGCGAGCAGGCGCTGTCGCCGGAATGGATGCCGGCTTCCTCGATGTGCTCCATCACCCCGGCGACATGGAAGGTGTCGCCGTCGGCCAGGCAGTCCACGTCGACCTCGGTCGCGTCGTTCAGATAACGGTCGATCAGCACCGGCGAGGTGCCGGAAACCTTGACCGCGTCGGTCATGTAGCGCTCGAGCCCGGCACCGTCGCGCACGATCTCCATGGCGCGGCCGCCCAGCACATAGGATGGGCGGATGACCACGGGGTACCCGATCTCCTCGGCCACCGCACGCGCCTCGGCCTCGGACCGGGCGATGCCGTTCGGGGGCTGGCGCAGGTTCAGCCGGTGCAGCAACTGCTGGAAGCGCTCGCGATCCTCGGCCAGGTCGATGGCATCGGGCGAGGTGCCCAGGATCGGCACCTTGGCCGCTTCGAGCGCCGCGGCAAGCTTCAGCGGGGTCTGGCCGCCGAACTGCACGATGACGCCGTGCAGGACGCCCCTGGACTGCTCGACCCGGACGATTTCCAGCACGTCCTCAGCCGTCAGCGGCTCGAAATAGAGGCGGTCGGAGGTGTCGTAGTCGGTCGACACGGTCTCCGGGTTGCAATTGACCATGATCGTCTCGAAACCTGCCTCCTTGAGGGCATAGCAGGCATGGACGCAGCAATAGTCGAATTCGATGCCCTGGCCGATGCGGTTGGGCCCGCCACCGAGGATGATGACCTTGCGCCGTTCCGACGGCGCGGCCTCGTCCTCGCCGGCCATGCGGCCGTCGCCTTCGTAGGTCGAATACATATAGGGCGTGCCGCTCTCGAACTCGGCGGCACAGGTATCGATCCGCTTGTACACCGGCAGCACGCCGAGCGACCGGCGACGGTCGGCGACCTTGGCGGCGTCGATCCCGGCAAGCTCGGCCAGGCGGGCATCGGAAAAGCCCATGCGCTTCAGGCGCGCCAACCCCGGCCCACCCTCGGGCAGGCCGTCCTTGCGCACTTGCGCCTCGGCGTCGACGATTTCCTTCAGCCGCTCGATGAACCAGGTATCGTAGCGGCAGGCTTCGGCGATGTCCTTGACCGACAGCCCCTGGCGCAGTGCCTGCGCGATGACCAGCAGCCGGTTCGGCGTCGGCCGGGTGAGCTCGGCCAGCGTCACCTGGCGATCGGCGATCGGGTCGCCGGTCAGGTTCGGGATGACGACCTCGTTGAGGCCGGTCAGCCCGGTTTCCATCGAGCGCAGGGCCTTCTGCAGCGATTCGTGGAAGTTGCGGCCCAGCGCCATCGCCTCGCCGACCGACTTCATCGCGGTGGTGAGCAACGGTTCCGAACCCGGGAACTTCTCGAAGGTGAAGCGCGGCACCTTGGTGACGATGTAGTCGATCGTCGGCTCGAACGACGCCGGGGTGACGCCGGTGATGTCGTTCATCAGTTCGTCGAGCGTGTAGCCAACCGCCAGCCGCGCGGCGACCTTGGCGATCGGGAAGCCGGTCGCCTTCGAGGCCAGTGCCGACGAGCGCGAGACACGCGGATTCATCTCGATCACGATCATGCGGCCGGTGGCCGGGTCGATCGCGAACTGCACGTTCGATCCGCCGGTCTCGACCCCGATCTCGCGCAGCACCGCCATCGAGGCGTCGCGCATGATCTGGTATTCCTTGTCGGTCAGGGTCAGTGCCGGCGCGACGGTGATCGAATCGCCGGTATGTACGCCCATCGGATCGATATTCTCGATCGAGCAAACGATGATGCAGTTGTCGGCGCGATCGCGCACGACCTCCATCTCGTATTCCTTCCAGCCGACGACGCTCTCGTCGATCAGGATCTCGGTGGTCGGCGAGGCGTCGAGGCCGCGGGCGCAGATTTCCTCGTACTCGTCCTTGTTGTAGGCGATGCCACCGCCGGTGCCGCCCAGGGTGAAGGACGGGCGGATGACCGCCGGCAGGCCGATCTCGGCCAGGGCCGCGCGCGCTTCGTCCATCGTGTGGGCGATGGCGGATTTCGGCATGTCGAGGCCGATGCGCGTCATCGCCTTGCGGAACAGGTCGCGATCCTCGGCCTTGGCGATCGCGTCGCGCGCCGCGCCGATCAGCTTGACGCCGAACTTGGCCAGCGTGCCGTCATCGGCCAGCTTCATCGCGATGTTCAGCGCGGTCTGGCCGCCCATCGTCGGCAGGATCGCGTCGGGGCGCTCCTTCTCGATGATCTTGGCGACGATCTCGGGCGTGATCGGCTCGACATAGGTCGCGTCGGCCAGGTTCGGATCAGTCATGATCGTCGCCGGGTTCGAGTTGACCAGGATGATTCGGTACCCCTCGGCCTTCAGGGCCTGGCAGGCCTGGGTGCCGGAGTAATCGAATTCGCAGGCTTGGCCGATCACGATCGGACCCGCCCCGATGATCAGGATCGAGCTGATGTCAGTGCGTTTTGGCATGGCAGGCGCACCCTATACGCGACCGGGCCGGTTTTGTCATGGTCCTTGTCCGTCGAAATCGGGCTATGTTAGTGCAATTGCGTGCCAGTTGCAGATCGGCTCGGGTTTGTCGCGGCACCTTTCGGGCTGGCGACGGGGGATTGTAAGGCAATGCGTATCAAGGATTTGTGGCGGGCGCTCGGTGCTGCGGCCGTCGCGGCGGGGATCGGATTCGCCGCGATCGGCCCTGCCGCCGCGCAGTCCCCGCTGACCGTCGTGCTCGGCTATGAGCGCGCTTCGCTGTCGGCCAAGGCTTTCTCGCTGATCGACGTGGACCTCTCCTTGGCTTTGGGCACGCCGGTCGCGACCGAATATCTGGTCGGCGACAGCGGGGCCAAGGCGCGCGCCCGGGTCGCCGCGGCCGGTCCGCAGGACCGGATCGTGCTGGTGATGGACGACTTTGAGACGACTGTGGCCAGCCTGGAGGCGCCGACGCTGAAGCCGCTGGCCAAGCTGTCGCGCGGCATATCGCTGGCGCTGATCGTGCCGGAAAAGTCCGACATCCATGACTGGCCCGATTTCGTCAAGGCGCTGGCGGCCCGTCGCCTGAGGGTCGCGGCGAACGGCCCGGGCAGTGTCACCGGCATCGGCGCGGCGCTGGCGGCCAAGGTGGCCGGCGGCAGCATCGACCCGGTGACGAGCCAGTCGACGCTGGCAAGCTTCGCCCTGGTCGCCGACGCCCAGGTCGACGCCGCCGTGGTCACCACCTTCGACTTGCCGCTGATCAACGCGCTGACCAACCGTGCGGTCACGCCGATCGTCACCTACGGGGCCAAGCGGGCGCCGGGGTTGAGCCGGACGGCGACGCTGTCGGAAGTGGCCGGGAACCCAGACTTGGCCTTCACCACGTCGATATCGGTCTATGCCTCGCCGCAAATGAGCCAGGCTCTCGCAAGGCAGTTGACCGCCGCGATCATCCGTGCCGGCCAGACCAAGGAAGCCGCGGCCGCGGCCCGTGCCGCCAACTTTCCGCTGCAGGTCGAAGGCCCCGACGTCGTCGTGGCCACCGCCAGTCGCGACGTCAAGGTCGTCCGGCGGTTAAAGGATATTCTCGAAGACAGGTGAGGGCGGGCTGCCGGCAGCCCGCCCAACCGCCTGGATCACGCGACGGCGATGCGCGGCGCGCTACGGCGCAGGCCGATGAATTCGAGTTCGGCAAAGCCTGCGACCATCAGCGCCTGGACGGCGATGAAGATCTGGCCGAGCACATTCGGATGCACCCAGCCCGAGAACAGCAGCAGAAAGCTCTCGATCGTCCATAGAACATTGACGGCGATGATGGCCCAAACGCCGAATCGCGGCGGCTGCGGTCGGGTGGCCACGTACAGGATGAGCGCCGCGACCGGCAGCAGGGCCAGCCCGGCATAGCGGAGCAGCGGAGCGGGCAGGGCGAGGATCTCGGCCAGCGGTGCAGCGGCGAACAGCAGGACGATTCCTGCGAAGGCGCCGACGCCCGCGTCGGTGAGCAGGACGCGACGCAGGAATGCAGAGGAATTGCTGATCGTTGTCATGGCGGTCTCCTTGGGTGTTGCGGGGCTGTTCGATCGGCCAGACCGGTACCCCTGAAACCCATGTTCGCCAGGCTTTGCCGCGGGGTCGATTATCCCCCGGGTAATCGAGAGATCATTTTCGGTGCCAGACCAGTAGTGAACTGGCGTTGTAGGGGTCGAGCGGCAAAAAGCAGTCCAGCGAGACCTGGTCGATAGCGATGGCGCCGTCGGCTTCTGCCCGATGGGCAATGTTATGCATGTTGCTGTTCCAGCGCCGGCTGGCGAACATCTTGACCTGCTCGCGCGTCATCGGACCGAGCGCCGGATTGACCTGATGGCCGAACGGTTCGATGTGGATGCCTACAACCTCCGGCGCTGCCTGGGCCAGACGATGGAAATAGTCGGTTGGCAGGCGGAGGACCTGCTCGATCGAATGGACGGTGACAATCAATGCCCGGCGGGCAGGGCCGATCAGCGACATATCCGGGTTCGTGTGGTCGAAATGGGCAAAAGAGAACCGCTCGCGTGCCTCGTGGCAGGCGGCAATCTGAAGTGCCAGTTCGACTCCCGAGGCCATATACTCGCCCCCGACATAGCGAACCTGGCGATCCGGATTGACATCGATGAGATTGAAGAGATTGCGGCCATAGCCGCAACCAAGTTCGGCGATCACGTCGAACGGGCCGTGGCTGGCTGCCATATCGGCGAGCAACAGGTCGATGCGAAATTCCGCATATGACGGCACCCAGGCAAAGAGTCCGCGCAGCGATGTGGGGCGCCAAACCCGGTTGCCGGGCGGCCAGAGTTCCGAACCCGGCTCGATCTTTCGGGGCGCCCAGGTGGGCCCCGATCCGGGCTTGGTCCAGAGCGTGAAGAACCTCTCCTGCCGTTGCAGGGCGGCTAGCAGGTATCGGGCCTTGTTTTCGCCCTCTGCGATCTTCTTCCGAACCAGCTCGAGTCGCGCGGCCCAGGCATCACCGTAGTCAAACCCGTCCTTTCCCTGGGGGGCATCGTTGCTTTCCGTCATGCATCAAGTCTCTTTGTGGTGCCGATGTGGTCGGAAGGGTCTACCATTCTTTCGGCCTCTCCACCGCAGGCGGGTGACCGCTGCCTAGCAGACGAGCGAGGTCGCTAGCAAACAATAGGGCTTCCTCCGTCGTGAGATCGGCAATTGTCACCCTGATTCCGATAACGTTGGCGATCCGGGACACCGCCCCCGATCATCACCGCCCAGCCGCATCGGCCCAGCGCGGCAGTCATCGCCTCGTCGTGGGGAAGTGGAATCCGGATATTGATTGCGTCGGTGCCGGTCGCGGCGATGCCATGGTCGGCCAGCGCACGCATCGTCGGCCAAATGCTGGCCTCGGGCAAGGCACTCGCGACGATACCCTATGCCCTGATCGCGGTCGCGACCGCGCTGGTCACCTCGCCTTTGTCGCTGGCGATGGGACGGTGGCGGCGCCGGTCCTGGTTTATGGCCGGCGCGCCGGCCGGCGCCAGCGGCGGTGCGGTCTCGGCCCTTGCGGTCCTGCGCGGCGACTTCTGGCTTTTCTGCCCGGGGAACGCGCTGACGGGCGTCGATCAGGCCTCGAGCCAGTACTATCGCTATGCGGTCGCCGACAGCGTCCCGGTCGAGGGGCGGCCACGCGCGATCGCCTGGGTGATGGCCGGTGGCGTCATCGCCGCCGTGGCCGGCCCCTGGATCGGGGGCGAAGCCCGCGACTGGTTTACCCCGGTAGCCTTCACCGGTTCCTACGCGGCTGTCTCGCTGCTGTCGCAGGGGGCGCGTGGCCTGCTTGTCGGCCTGGAACTGCCCAGGCCGACCCGGGCGGAAGTGGCCGGCGAACGGCGGTCGTGGTCGGTTGTCGCCCGGCAGCGGCCAGCAGCATCGCGCCGGCGATAGCGCCGGCCACGGCATGGGGAAGAAGGACGCGGCGCAGAAAGCTGGGAGAGTTGCTGATCGTCATGGCGGTCTCCTTCGGTTTTCATGGCCGCCCGATCACTGTGATCGGTTGCCGGTCGCCATGTTTCCGAGGTTGGCCGCAGCGTCGATTGTTCAGCAGGTGATGGCAGTGCTATCTGCGGTGCCAGACCAGCAGTGAACTCGCATTGAAAGGATCTCGCGGCATGAAGCAGTCTAGTGAGATCTGGTCGATAGCAATTGCTCCATCTGCTTCGGCGCGGCGCGCAAGATTATGCATGTTGCTATTCCAGCGTCGCTCTGCTGCAAACTTGACCTGTTCGCGTGTCATCGGGCCAAGGGCGGGGTCGACCTGATGGCCGAAGGGCTCCACATGAACGCCTATTACCTCGGGCGCGGCCTGTGCCAGTCGGTGGAAATAGTCGCGTGGCAAACGATGGATCTGCTCGATCGAATGCACTGTGACAATCATCGCTCGCTGCGCCTGCCCGATCGGAGACAAGTCAGGCTGCATATGATCGAAATGGCAAAAGTTGAAACGCGCTCCTGCCTCATGACGGGATGCTATTTCCTTAGCCAGTTCTATTCCGCTGGCCATGTATTCGCCGCCGACGTACCTGACCTGACGGTCGGGGTTGGCGTCGTACAGCTTGAAAAGATTGCGGCCATAGCCGCAACCGAGTTCAGCGATGACGTCGAATGGACCATAGGTTGCGGCTAGGTCTGAGAGCAGCAAATCGATTCGGAATTCCGCATACGAGGGCACCCTTGCCAGGTTCCCGCGTAGCGAAGTCGCCTGCCATATGCCATTGCCCGACGGCCATGTTTCCGCATCCGGCTCGACCGGACGAGGCCCCCATGCCGGGGGCATTCCCGGTTTGGTCCACAGCAGGAAAAAGCGCTCCTGCCTTTCAAGCGCGGCAAGCAGGTAGCGCGCCTCGGTCTCGCCGGCCGCAATTTTCTCACGAACCAGTTCAAGGCGTGCTGCCCAGGCATCGCTATAGTCAAACCCGCCGCTCACGAGCGGGGCTTCTTCATTTTCCGGCATTGGTCTGGTCTCTCTCCGAGGAGCGTCGACGATAGCCGCATCATCGCCGCATTCAAACCCGAAGCCGATCCCCATCTCCATCCCGTCAGAATGACCAGATCACGGGCCGACCGCAGGGCCTCGGCATCTGTACTATCGATGACGGTTACCTGGACTATGGTCGTACTGGTGACGCGGAATGCCGATGCTCGGCCTGCCGGTTCCCGCGGTCGCTGCGACCTTATGGCACGGTTGGGTGGCGCGTTCGGCAATGGCTGCGTGCCCGCAATGCTGCTATGCAACATGCCGACTTGTAAACGCGGCAAGACTTGAGTATATCTGCGAACGATTTTCCACACGTGTTGGTCGAGCAATGAGCAATCTACACAGTGCTACTGTACTTGACGTTCATCACTGGACCGACACTCTGTTCAGCTTCAAGACGACCCGGGATCCTGGTTTCCGCTACCTGAACGGCCAGTTCACGATGATCGGCCTCGAGGTTTCCGGCCGTCCGTTGCTACGGGCCTACAGTCTGGTCAGCGCGAACTACGAGGAGAATCTCGAATTCTTCTCGATCAAGGTTCCGAACGGTCCGCTGACCTCGCGCCTGCAGAACCTGAAGGTCGGCGATCAGATCCTGGTCGGGCGCAAGCCGACCGGCACGCTGATCCTCGACAACCTGCTGCCCGGCAAGAACCTCTACATGCTCTCGACCGGCACCGGCCTTGCCCCGTTCCTGTCGCTGATCAAGGACCCCGAGGTCTATGAGCGGTTTGACAAGGTCATCCTGACCCATACCTGCCGCAAGGTCGACGAGTTGGCCTATGCCGAGATCATCACCCAGGATCTGCCGGCGAACGCCTTCTTCGGCGATGCGGTGCGCGAGAAGCTGATCTACTACCCGAGCGTCACGCGCGACGAGTTCCATACCAAGGGCCGGATCACCGAGCTGATCCAGTCGGGCCAGTTGTTCCGCGATCTTGGCCTGCAGGAATTCGACCCCGCCAACGACCGCCTGATGCTGTGTGGCAGCCCGGACATGCTCAAGGATTGCTCGGCCATGCTGGAGGCCCGGGGCTTTCAGGAGGGCAATCACTCCGAGCCCGGTCACTACGTGATCGAGAAGGCTTTCGTCGAGAAGTAGGCGCGCCGGTTAAGGAAAAACCCCGGATCGGTCGGCCGATCCGGGGTTTTTTGTTGGCTGGCTCCTACGCCGCCTGGCGACGCTGGCGCATCAGCCCGACGAACCGTTCGAACAGGTAGTGGCTGTCCTGCGGGCCGGGCGAGGCTTCCGGGTGGTACTGTACCGAGAAGATCGGCCGGCCCTTGACTTTCAGCCCCTCGTTCGAGCCGTCGAACAGCGAGACATGCGTCGGCTCGACATAGGTCGGCAGGCTTTCCGGCAGCACCATGAAGCCGTGATTCTGGCTGGTGATCTCGACCTTGCCGGTCTCCAGGTCCTTGACCGGATGATTGGCGCCGCGATGGCCCAGATGCATCTTGCGGGTGGTGCCGCCGAGCGCCAGCGCCATCATCTGATGGCCGAGGCAGATGCCGAACATCGGCACGCCGGACTGCATGACGCCCTTGATCATCGGCACGGCATACTTGCCGGTAGCGGCCGGGTCGCCCGGGCCGTTCGACAGGAAGACGCCGTCGGGACTGCGCGACAGGATTTCCTCGGCCGTGGCATCGGCCGGCAGCACCGTCACCTTGCAGCCGGCGGTCGCCAGACAGCGCAGAATGTTGCGCTTGATGCCGAAATCGACCGCCACCACGTGGAACTCGGGCTTTTCGAGCTTGCCGTAGCCCACGCCCTGGCGCCAGCGCGTCTCGTCCCAGCCATAGGACTGGCGGCAGGACACGTCGGCAGCGAGATCCATGCCCTCGAGTCCGGGCCAGGCCCGGGCTTCCGCGAGGAGGGCATCGAGGTCGAAGCGGCCGTCGCGCGCATGGGCAATGACGCCGTTGGGCGCGCCGATATCGCGGATCCGGCGGGTCAGCTGACGGGTGTCGATGCCGGAAATGCCGATCAGGCCGCGGCCGCGCAGCCAGTCGTCCAGCGGGCGGCTGGCGCGCCAGTTCGACGGCTCGGTGATATCGGCGCGCAGAACGACGCCGCGGGCGGCAATCCCCTGCGTCTCGATATCCTCGTCATTGGCGCCGACATTGCCGATATGCGGGAAGGTAAAGCTGATGATCTGGCCGGCATAGGACGGATCGGTCAGGATCTCCTGATAACCGGTCATCGAGGTGTTGAAGCAGACCTCGCCGACCGACTTGCCCTCGGCGCCGCAGCCGCGGCCCCAGAAGACCGAGCCGTCGTGCAGCACCAGGACCGCCGTCATCCCCGGTTCCGGGGGCGTGGCGGGATGCGGTTTTGTCGCCATTTTTGGAAACTCCTTCGAGATCTCAAAATAGCAGAAAAGGCCCTTGCCGCGTCAAGTCGCATGGAATTTGCTTGGGGCCTTGCCCCGCCCGATGGTCTGACCGTCGTGCAAGATTGTGCCGGCCGCCCTGGATCGTTAGTGTAACACGTTCCTTACAGCGGGGATGGCGGGGGTAATGAGCGACGGACGCGACGAGGCCGATGGCGATGGCGCAGGGGGCGACGACCTCAAGCGCATCACCCAGCCCGATCTGGCCGAGGCGATCCGCCTGCACGAGAAGTTCCGCAAGGGCCAGGTCGGCGGCCGCCGGCTGAACCTGACGCTGCACGATCTCAGCCGGCTCAATCTCGCGCGTCGGGTGCTGTCGGACGCCGACCTGACCGGTTCGAGCCTGCGGCGCGCCATCCTTGCCGGCTCCAAGCTCGTGGCCACCAACCTGTTTGCCGCCGACCTGCGCGAGGCCGACCTGCGCCAGGTCGACCTGACCCGTGCCGACCTGCGCGGCGCCTGCCTGCGGGGCGCCAACATGGAAGGCGCGCTGATGGTCGAATGCGATCTGCGCGACGGCATGCTGATGCGTCACGACAAGCGCGGCAACTTCGTCAGCCGCGGCGTCGACCAGGGCAAGGCCAAGATGGACACGGCCAAGCTGATGGGGGCCGATCTGTCGCGGTCGCGCATGTCGAACGCCTTCCTGACCCAGACCGACATGACCGACTGCAACCTGACCGGGGTCAAGCTGATCCGGGCCGACCTGTCGAATGCGAACCTGACCGGCTGCACGCTGGTCGGGGCCGACCTGACGGAAGCCAACCTCACCGGCTGCATCCTGCACGGCGCGGTGCTCAAATCGGCCGTCCTCAACGGCGCAAACCTGCGCGACTGCGACTTCGCCGGCGCGCTGATGGAAGGGGTCGACTGGTCGAAGGTCAGCATCGCCGGTGCCAAGCTGCCCCGCCAGTTGTCGGAACTGGGCGGCCCGCTGGCCGAGGTATTGCAAAAGCACATCGAATGGGTGACATCGGGCGGCAAGACCGGGGTGCGCGCCGAACTCGAACGCTTCGACATGACCGAGCAGCAGTTGCAGAACGCCGTACTGTCGGCGGCCAATCTGCGTTTTGCGATCCTGACGCGGGCCAATCTGGAGAACACGCTGTCGCTGATGGCGGACATGAGCTTTGCCGATCTGCGGGAAGCCAACCTGACCTATTCCGACCTGAAGGGCGTCAATTTCAGCCGCGCCAATCTTTCCGGCGCCAAGATGGTCGGCGTTCGCGCGACCCCGGTGCCGATCGCCGGCACGATGAACCAGCATTGGCCGACCAATTTCGAAAGCGCCAAGATACAGGGTGCGATCCTGGAGGGATCGGTGATGAAGCGCGCGCGCTTCACCCGCGCCGACCTGGAAGGCGCCAACCTGCAGGACTGCGACCTGTCCTATGCCGACTTCACCGACGCGAACCTGAAGGATGCCGACCTGCGCGGCGCCAATCTCGAAGGGGCGGATTTCACCGGGGCCACCGGCGTGAAGCGCCCGCCGCCGATCGACTGGGACGCGCCGGTCGGCTAGCCGCGGCATGGCCCTTGCAAGCCGAAAAGCTGCGGTTGCCCAGGATATAGGCAGGCGGCTATAGTCTGCCGTCCCGGACAATCCGTCTGTTGCAGTTGACGAGAGAGAGGTCTCGACCATGTTGCGCGAGCGTTTGGCGCAAGCCCAGAAAGACGCGATGAAGGCCAAGGATGCCGAGCGGGTAGCCGGGGTGAGGGGCATTCTGGCCCAGCTCAAGCAGCGCGACATCGATTCGCGGGTCAAGCCGGGCTACGAGAACGGCATTTCCGAGGACGAGATCCTGCAGATGCTGCAGTCGATGATCAAGCAGCGCCGCGAATCGATCGCGATGTTCCAGCAGGGCGGCCGCACCGACCTGGCCGAGAAGGAAGCCGGCGAAATCGCCATCATCGAGGAATTCCTGCCCCGCCAGCTCGGCGAGGAGGAGGTGCGGGTGATCGCCGCCAAGGTGATTGCCGATGTCGGCGCGGCCGGGCCCAAGGACATGGGCAAGGTGATGGCGGCGATGAAGTCGGCCTATGCCGGCCAGATCGATTTCGCCAAGGCGTCGGGCATCATCAAGGGTTTGCTCGGCAGCTGACGGGCCTGACTTGGCGTCGCTCAGCCCGGCATTTCTCGACGAGCTGCGCCAGCGGCTGACGTTGTCCTCGGTGGTCGGCCGCAAGGTGCGGCTGGTCCGCCGGGGGCGCGAACATACCGGGCTGTGCCCGTTCCATAACGAAAAATCGCCGTCGTTCACTGTCAACGACGACAAGGGCTTCTTCCACTGCTTCGGTTGCGGCGCGCATGGCGACGTCATCGGCTTCGTCATGCGCTCGGACGGCCTGCAGTTTCCCGAAGCGGTCGAGACGCTGGCCGCCGAGGCCGGCATGCAGCTGCCCAAGGCCGATGCGGCCGAACGGGCGCGCGCGGAGCGGGCGGCGACGCTCTACGACGTGCTCGAGGCGGCCGCGCAATGGTTCGCCGGCCAGCTCGACACCCAGGCCGGGGCGGATGCCAAGCGCTACCTGCTCGACAAGCGGGCGCTGCGCCCCGATACCGTGCGCCGCTTCCGCCTGGGCTATGCCCCCGGCGGCTTCACCGCGCTGAAGCAGGCCATGCTGGCCCGCGGCCTGACCGAGGCGCAGCTGGTTGCCGCCGGCCTGGTCAAGCAGCGCGAGGACGGCGGCGAAAGCTTCGACTATTTCCGCGACCGGGTGATGTTCCCGATCACCGACAAGCGCGGCCGCGTCATCGCCTTCGGCGGTCGCGCCCTGGGCGACAACCCCGCCAAGTACCTGAATTCGCCGGAAACCGAGCTGTTCCACAAGGGGGCCAACCTCTACAATCTCGCCACCGCGCGCGAGGCGGCGCGCGCCGTCGGCACCGTCATCGTCGCCGAGGGCTATATGGATGTCATCGCCCTGGCCCAAGGCGGCTTCCACCATGCCGTCGCCCCGCTCGGCACCGCGCTGACCGAGGCGCAGATGGACGTGCTGTGGCAATTGTCGAACGAGCCGATGCTGTGTTTCGACGGCGATGCCGCGGGCCTGCGCGCCGGCTATCGCGCCGCCGAGCGGGCCCTGCCGCTGCTCAAGCCCGGCCGCTCGTTCCGTTTTGCCCTGCTGCCCGGCGGGCGCGATCCCGACGATCTGATCAGGGCGGAAGGGCCACAGGCGATGAATGCGGTATTGGAGGCTGCGCGCCCATTGTCGGACATCCTGTGGCGGCGGGCGACCGAGGGGCGCGCGTTCCCGACGCCGGAGCGCCAGGCCGAGCTGCGCCACGACCTGGTCGTCAAGCTGTGCGAAGAAATCGCCGACCAGTCGGTCAAGGAATACTACCGGCAGTTCTTCAAGGACCGGCTCTACGAATTCTTCCGCGCCGCGCCGCGGGCCCAGCGGCCGTTCCAGCGCCCGGGTGCGCGCCCGCCGGGCCGGGGGGGCGGGCGGTGGGACCAGCCGCCGCCGCATCCCCAGGCAGTCCTGCCGCCGCCGGCCACCGAGACCAACCTGGCCGACCGGCAATTGCTGGTCGCGGCCCTGGCCCATCCCGAGCTGGTCCGCCGCCAGGTCGAGCGTTTTTCCCAGGCCCGGTTCCGCGACCCGGAATGGGATGCGCTGAAGGCTGCGGTGGCCGATCTCGTGCTCGATCACGACGGGCTTGACAGCGAGGGTTTGCGCAACCACTTGAAGTCCAACGGTTTTGCCGCAGCACTCGGAGTGCTCGATGGCGATGCGACACCCAAGATCGAGCGTTATGCCCGTTCCTCGACCCCGGCCGACGAAGTCGCGCGGGATTGGGTCGGGGTACTCGATCGGCACGATCTGGCGGCGCTGGAGGATGAAGTTCTGATGGCGCAGCGGGCCTTGGAGCAGGATCTGAGCGAGGACAATCTGGCGCGCCTCGTGGCGCTCCAGGCCGAGCGCGACCGCCTGCGCATCGCCATCGGCGAATCGAGGGATGGAAACTGAAGGGCTTTGCCGCTATATACCCCGTTCTCGCGCGACTCGGCCGGCCGGACTTGACCGGACGGGGCGCCGGAACAGTTCAGGGCGGAGCGACCGGTATCCCCGACCATCCCGGGGATCACCGCTCGCGCCGCTTTCGCGTGACAAGTTGCGCGTGATCAGGAGCAGCCATGGCCAAGCAGCAGACCGCAGAAGCGCCGGACGCCGAGAAGACCGAGGACGTCACCGACAGCCCCTTGCTCGACTCGTCGCTGGCCGCGGTTCGCAAGATGCTCGCCCGCGCCAAGGAGCGCGGCTACGTCACTTACGATGAACTGAATTCCGTCCTGCCGCCCGACCAGATGTCCTCCGAGCAGATCGAGGACACGATGACGCTGTTGTCCGAAATGGGCATCAACGTCGTCGACAACGAGGAGCAGGAAGAACTCGCCGAGCGCAAGGAGGCCGGCGAGGTCGACGCGGAAGCCGACGGCGAGGGCCCGGCCAAGCCCGAGGAGCAGCTGGAGCGCACCGACGATCCGGTGCGCATGTATCTGCGCGAGATGGGCTCGGTCGAACTCTTGTCGCGCGAGGGCGAAATCGCCATCGCGAAGCGGATCGAGGCCGGCCGCGAGAAGATGATCGGGGCGATCTGCGAAAGCCCGCTGACCATCCAGTCGATCATCAAGTGGCGCGACGACCTGGTCGAGGGGCGCCTGTTGCTGCGTGATGTCGTCGACCTCGAGGCGACGATGGGCGGCTCCGGCCCGACGGCCGAGGAAGCGGCGGCGGCCGAGGCCGAGGTCGAGGCGGAAGCCGAGGCGCCGGCGCCCGGTCCGGACGGCGGCCAGCCGGGCGGCGATGGCCAGCCCGCGGCCGAGGGCGAGGAGGAATACGACGAGGGCAACCTGTCGCTCGCCGCGATGGAGGCCGAGCTGAAGCCGAAGGTCCTCGAGATCTTCGACGCCATCGCGGCCCACTACAAGAAGCTGCGCAAGAGCCAGGAACAGCGGCTGCAGGCCGCGCTGGCCCATGAGGAACTCGGCGCCCAGGCCGAGAAGCGCCATCAGAAGATGCGGCAGGAGCTGGTCGAGCTGATGGAATCGGTGCATCTGAACAACGCCCGCATCGAAGGGCTGATGCACCAGATGTATGATATCAACCGCCGGTTGATCGCGCAGGAAGGCAGGCTGTTGCGGCTGGCCGAAAGCTGCAAGATCCCGCGCGACGAATTCCTGAAGAACTACTTCGGATCCGAGCTCGATCCGAACTGGCTGAAGCGCGTCGTCAAGCTGAAGCACAAGGGCTGGATCAAGCTCGGCGGCATGATGGAGCAGGTCGACACGATCCGGCAGGGCATCGCCGTGATCGCGACCGAATCGGCGTTGCCGGTGCAGGAATTCAAGCGGATCTGCTCGACCATCAAGGAAGGCGAGCGCGAGGCGTCGGTGGCGAAGAAGGAAATGGTCGAGGCCAACCTGCGCCTCGTCATCTCGATCGCCAAGAAATACACCAACCGCGGCCTGCAGTTCCTCGACCTGATTCAGGAAGGCAACATCGGCCTGATGAAGGCGGTCGACAAGTTCGAGTATCGCCGCGGTTACAAGTTCTCGACCTATGCCACCTGGTGGATCCGGCAGGCGATAACCCGCTCGATCGCCGACCAGGCCCGCACGATCCGCATTCCCGTGCACATGATCGAGACGATCAACAAGCTGGTGCGCACCAGCCGCCAGATGCTGCACGAGATCGGGCGCGAGCCGACGCCGGAAGAACTGGCTGCCAAGCTCGGCATGCCGCTCGAGAAGGTGCGCAAGGTGCTGAAGATCGCCAAGGAGCCGATCAGCCTCGAGACGCCGATCGGCGACGAGGAGGACAGCCATCTCGGCGACTTCATCGAGGACAAGAACGCGGTGCTGCCGCTCGATGCCGCGATCCAGTCGAACCTGCGCGAGACCACGACCCGCGTGCTGGCGACGCTGACGCCGCGCGAGGAACGCGTCCTGCGCATGCGCTTCGGCATCGGCATGAACACCGACCATACGCTGGAGGAGGTCGGGCAGCAGTTCTCGGTCACCCGCGAGCGTATCCGCCAGATCGAGGCCAAGGCGCTGCGCAAGCTCAAGCACCCGTCGCGGTCGCGCAAGCTGCGCTCGTTCCTCGACAACTGAACCTTGTCATTTTCGCTCTCGACAAAGCCGGCGGCGCGGGGTTAATTCCTGGCCGCCGGCGTTCTGTTTTCCGGGCGCTGGGCCTGTAGCTCAATGGTTAGAGCCGGCCGCTCATAACGGTCTGGTTGCAGGTTCGAGTCCTGCCGGGCCCACCAACTTCCCTTATGATGATCCGAGGCGATGGCTTGGGCAGGGTCACAGGTACCGGGCTTCGGCAAGATCGAGCTCGCCGATCAGGCGTCTTGCGGTTTCGCTGCCGAGTTGGCGGCTGCGGACACGCCTGAAGATCTCGCCGCGCTCGGCGCGGATCGCGGCGAGGCGCATCTGCCGTTCGATCTCGGCCATGCGCTGCTTTTCCGACGCGGGCAGGTCGCGGCCGTCGCCGTCGAGGAAATGGCGATAAGGTTCCATCACCCGGGCCGCAATGGTGACGTGCAGGTCGCCGTCGCCGCTGGCATGGGCCAGGCGGTGGCGCATGCCGTCGATCTCGGTCAACGCGGCCTCCGCCGCAGCGCGGCGGGCGGCGGCCTCCTCGGCATCGTGGGTGTGATCGGCCGGTAGCGGCATCCCGCGCAGCAGCAGCGGCAGGGCGAGGCTTGCCACCAGCAGCGAGACGATGATCGCGCCGGTCGCCAGGAAGATCGCAAGGTCGCGGGCCGGGAAGGGCTGCCCGTCGCCAAGCGTCATCGGCAGCGTCAGCACGCCGGCCAGTGTCACCGCGCCGCGCACCCCGGCCAGCGCCATCACCGCATTCATGCGAACGGTCGGCAGCACCCCGTCGACCGTCAGGCCGGTCAATCTTACGTAACCCCAGGACCAGGCGAAGCGCAGCGTCAGCAACCCGGCCGAGATCGCCAGCACCCACCAGGCGAGCCACCACGGATTTTCCTGCCCCACCGTCGCCACGGTGCGCGGGGCCGAGGCCAGGATGTCGGGCAGTTGCTCGCCCAGCAGCACGAAGATGATGCCGTTGGCGGTGAACTGCAGCGCGTCCCACACCGTGCGGCGGTGCAGGCGGGTGGTCGGCTGTGCCCGGCCGCCGGTTTCGGCGAAGCTCATGGCGATGCCGGCGGCGACCGCGGCGAGGATCCCTGAGGCGCCGAGACGTTCGGCGGCGAGATAGGCAAGGAACGGGATCAGCAGGCTGATCAGGATCTGCGAGCCGCTGTCCTCGCCGAAATGGCGGCCGACCCATTCCTTGGCGATGACGATGGCCCAGGCGACCGCGAGTCCGGCGGCGATGCCGCCCGCCGCCAGCCAGACGAATTCCAGGGCGGCGTCGCCCAGCGAGAACCCGCCGGTCAGCGCCGCGGCCACGGCAAAGCGCAGGCAGACCAGGCCCGAGGCATCGTTGAGCAGCGATTCGCCCTGGATCAGGCTCATCGTCCGGCGCGACAGCGGCATGCGCCGCAGGATCGCCGAAACCGCGGTCGCGTCGGTCGGCGACAGCACCGCGGCCAGCGCGAAGGCGACGGCCTGGGGCATGGCCGGTATCAGCCAATGGATGAACACCCCGGCACCCAGCACGGTGAAAAAGACGAGGCCGAAGGCGAGGCCGAGAATGGCGGAGCGGTCGCGGAACAGGTCCTCTCGCGGCATGCGCCAGCCGTCGAGGAACAGGAGCGGCGGCAGGAACAGCAGGAAGAAGACGTCCGGATGGAGCACCGCGCGGTAATCGGTGGCCAGCCCGATGGCGGCACCCAGGGCGATCTGGACCAGCGGCCGCGGGATGGCGGCGGGCAGCATTCGGGCGACGGCCGCGCTGACCACGACCGCCAGCAGCAGGATCAGGACGAGGCTGACGGTATTCATCTACTGGAGAATCCCCGGCATTTCACGACGGTTACAAACATGATCTGACAGACAGTTACAGCTTTCCGAGGCAGGGTTTCATCGAACTGAAATATGGAGAATCAGCAAATGGACGCTCTCCTGACCACGATGACCATCGCCTGGACCCTGATGGCCGTCAGCCTCGGCGGTCTCGCATGGTATGCGAGCGGGATCGAGGCCGACCAGATCCTGAAGCGGGTCAAGATCCGCCGCGACTGAGTCCGGATGTGCCGGCACGGGTCGGTCGCCTCGGCGGCGCTGCGCCCCGGCCGGCTCGGCTCCGCTGACCTTGGCGGCGGACCATGCTATGCCTGCATCCTTTCCGCTATTCGGTCGGTGCCGGCATGACACTCTCGATTCTTCTAGCCTGCCCCTTTCCACCCGCGCTGGCCGAGCGGCTGGCGCCGTTCGGCACGGTGAGCGGGCCATTGTCCGGCGGAACGCCGCCCGCGACCGTCGACGTCCTGGTCACCATGGGAACCCAGACGACCGATGCGGCGCTGATGGACCGCCTGCCGGGCCTGCAACTCGTCTGCTGCTACGGGTCGGGATACGAGGGCGTGGACCTCGCCGCAGCGCGGGCACGCGGTATCATGGTGGCGCATAGCCCGGGGGCCAATGCCGCCGCGGTCGCCGATCTCGCCCTCGCACTGCTGCTCGCCGCCGTCCGGCAGATCCCCGCGGCCGACCGTTTCGTGCGCGAGGGGCGCTGGGCCGGGCCGCCGGTCACTCGCATGCCGCCGGCACGCGGCCTCACCGGCCGGCGGGTCGGCGTGTTCGGCCTGGGGGCGATCGGCGAGCGGATCGCGCGCCGGGTCGCGGGGTTCGAGACCGAGGTTGCCTATCACGGCCGGACGCGCAAGGCCGAGGCGCCCTGGGCCTATTACCCGACGCTGACGGGGCTGGCGCAATGGGCCGACGTGCTGATGGTTGCCGCGCGGGCCGACGCCACGAACCGTCACGTCGTCGACCGCGAGGTTCTCGCGGCTTTGGGAACCGACGGGATCGTGGTGAATATCGCGCGCGGTTCGCTGATCGACGAGGCGGCGCTGATCGACCTGCTGCAAAGCGGTGCGCTGGGCGCTGCCGGCCTTGACGTTTTCGAGCGCGAGCCTACGGTTCCCGAGGCCTTGCGCGGCCTGCCGAACGTGGTGCTGGCGCCGCATATCGGCGGCAATACCCTGGATGCCCATGCTGCGATGCAGGCGATGGTCACCGCCAATGTGGCGGCTTTTGCCAACGGACGCGCCGTGCCGACCCCGGTCCCGGAAATGCAGGATCCGCTCGGATGACGAATATGGTTACCGATTTTTGATCGGAAGTTGGCGCGCGAAGCTGGGGCGGAGGGCCAACCGGCTCTCCGCCCCTGGGCTTCCCGGTCGGCAGAGGGGACCAACCATCGCCGGAGGGAACCGCTTCGAGACCGGAGTTTAGCGCTCAATCGGCGCCCGCGGTGACCTATCCGTGCAAGTCGTGATTCCGGATGTTCCCGGCACGGTCCGGCTATTTTGTCCTTGACGCCGCTTCGGTACGCCCGGCAGCGCGCTATAACGGCCTGTCCGGGGCGATCGTGGTGATCGCCCCTGACGGACCCCGCCGAGCCCGAGGGCTCAGAACTGGTAGCGGGTCAGCGGCAGTGCCCACTGGCTGGGCAGGGTGACGCTGGCGCGATATGGCGTGTCGAACGAGACCGGCATGTTGATCCCGGTCGACTGGCAGGCCGGATTGCCGCCCGTGCCGGTGATCGTCACGCCGCCGGTGCAAAAGATCAGCGGCGCATTGAGCTGGACGCCGGCCGCGGCCGCGACCGTGTTGCCCGAGGTGTAGGGCCAGAAGGCGTTCGAGCTGCCGTAGTCGCCGTCATAGCCCAGCGTCGTGACCTGGAGGGTATTGCCCTGTGCCTCGACGAAATAGCCGCGGCCGCCCTGGATCGCGCTGTAGTACCAGCCGGTCTCGGGCTGGCCGCTGCCGGGAACCGGGCGGCCGGCGGCCAGGGTGGAGCGGCGGATCGTCCAGTTGACGCCGCCCATCTGCAGCGTGCCGGTGGTCGACGACGTGAAGTTGATCGACACGGTGCCGACGGTGCCCGACGCGGTCGGGCCGAGATAGTAGGTGTCGTCGAGGCCGGAGGCGTTGGCATACTCGGTCAAGTTGCCGGTGTAGCTGGTCGCCGAGGTCATCGTCCCGCCGGTCTGGTACCAGACCGGCTGGCCATTGGCGCGGTAGACCAGCAGGGCGCCGTAGAGCCGGTTCGAGCGCAGTTCGAGCGCGATGGCGGCGGCGTTGACGCCGTCGGCCGACCAGTAGCCCGATTCGATCGGGTTGGTGAACCGCACGTCGGGCACGTAGCCCTCGATCCAGCTGCGGTAGTTGGCGACCCGGGCGTAGACGCCGGGAATGTTGGGCTCGGCGCAGCCGTCGCCGAACGATACCACGCCGATCTGGGCCGAACCGCCCTGGCGGTTGGCAACGAACAGCGGCCCGCCGGAGTCGCCCTGGCAGGAATCCGAGCCGCCCTGGGGGAAGCCGGCGCAGATCATGTTGTTGGTGTAGCGGCTGGTATAGTAGGCCGCGCAGCTGCTGGCCGAGACCAACGGCACCGACACCTGCTTCAGCAGGTTCGAGCCCGGGCCGCCGGAGAAGATCCCGCCCCAGCCGATGACGGTGGCCGTGGTGCCGGCCGAGCCGAGCGTCGCTTCCATCTCCGACGAGACCAGCGTCGCCTTCATCACGTTCAGCGGCGTGGCCAGTTTCAGCAGCGCGACATCGTTGTCGAAGCCGCTCGACGTGTACCCCGGATGGGGAATCACCTGCGTGATCGCCGAGACGTTGCCGGTGCTGTCGCCGACGCGGTTGGTGCCGGCGACGGCGATATAGAAGCCGGTCGACACGGTCTGGCCGTTGCGGAAGACGCAATGGGCCGCCGTCAGCACCCACTGGTCGGAAATGACCGTCCCGCCGCAGTCATGCTGCTTGGTATCGGTACGCTGCAACGAAACCTGCATCGGCCAGGCGGCATTGGCGGATTCGAAACCGCCGACGATACGTTCCTCCGCGCTGGCCGGGCCAATCGCGCCCACCCATGCGCAGGCGGCCAGGATGGCCGCTCCCCCGATCTTTCGAAACATCGCTCTCCAACTCCCCTGATAGGTGCCGGCCCATACTGCGGCGGCGCGACCCTAACCGACCTTTTCAGCCGCCGCTTGATCGCGCGTCCCATTCTTTTTGCATGGCGTCTCACCCGGGGCCGCAAACGCATGACTAGCGACGTCATTGCCCGCCGGAATCGCCGCGCGTAGCGTCCGGTCGATGGAAGAGGAGTTGGAGGCAATGCCCGTGACCTATGCAATCACCTTCGATGTCTATCCGGAGAAGGTCGGCGTCTTTCGCGCCCTGCTCGACGGCGTGCTCGACGCGATGCGGTCGGAGGAGACCTTTCACGAGGCCGTCCTGCACGCCGATCCGGCCTGTGCCACGCGCTTCATGCTCTACGAAACCTGGGCCGACCACGATGACGTGGCGACGGTCCAACTGGCCCGGCCCTATCGCCGGGCCTGGCATGACGCGCTGCCCGGCCTGCTGGCCCGGCCGCGCGAGATCGCGATCTGGCAGCCGCTGCGGGCCGATCGCGGTCTCAGCGTGGTGGCGGGTGCATCTTGCCATTCTGGTCACAAATAAGGTTGACGAAGCGGTCATTGTCGCCAGTCAGAAACAATCCGTTTCAGTCGCCGGTATTTCGGGCCGCGTGGTCTGCGCTTATCTTCTATCTCGTGAGGCGCCAATGATTGGGGCCAGGAAGGTAGAAGATCATGATTGAGCGCAGACAGTTCGCAAGCCTCGGCGGTGCCGACCATGGTTGGCTCAAGGCCAAGCACCATTTCTCGTTTGCCGACTACTACGATCCGTCGCGCGTCCATTGGGGCAACCTGCGGGTCTGGAACGACGACGAGATCGCGTCGCGTACCGGCTTTCCGCCGCACCCCCACCGGAACATGGAGATCATCACCTATGTCCGCGAGGGGGCGATCACCCACCAGGACTCGATGGGCAACAAGGGCCGCACCGAGGCGGGCGACGTGCAGGTGATGAGTGCCGGTTCGGGCATCCGCCACTCGGAGTACAATCTGGAGGACGAGACCACCAGGATCTTCCAGATCTGGATCCTGCCGACGGAGGAGGGCGGCACCCCGTCCTGGGGCGCCAAGCCCTTTCCCAAGGGTGACCGCTCGGGCCGCTTCGTGACGCTCGCCTCCGGCATCGCCGGCGACGAGGACGCGCTGCCGATCCGCAGTGATGCCCGCGTGCTCGGCGCGACGGTGAAGGCCGGCGAGACGGTCGAATATGCGCTGGGCGAAGGCCGCTATGGCTATCTCGTCCCGGCGGTCGGTTCGGTCGAGGTCAACGGCGTGGCGATCCAGGCCCGCGACGGCGCGGCGGTCCATGCCGAGCCGGTGATCCGGGTCAAGGCGATCGAGGATGCCGAACTGGTCCTCGTCGACGCCGCCTGATACTAGAAGCAGTCGCCGCCCCACCCGCCGCCGGGTGGGGCGGCATTCTCCCGGGGAGGGACCGAGATGATCGAACACGTCATCGAACAACGGCGCCGCGACATCGGCGGCTTCGAGGTCGGCCGCGTCCTGCCGGTGGCCGCCCGCCGCATGGTCGGCCCGTTCGTCTTCTTCGATCACATGGGGCCGGTCGACTTCCCCCGGGGCATGCCGCGCAGCGTCGACGTGCGGCCCCATCCGCATATCGGCCTGTCGACCATCACCTATCTGTTCGACGGCGAGATCATGCACCGCGACAGCGTCGGTTCCGAGGTCGCGATCCGTCCGGGCGAGATCAACTGGATGACCGCCGGCCGGGGCATCACCCATTCCGAGCGCTTCGAGAAGGCGCGCGCCCAAGGCGGCGCGATGCACGGCATCCAGGCCTGGGTAGCGCTGCCCGAGGCCGACGAGGAGACCGATCCTTCGTTCGTCCATTATTCGAGCGCCGAGATGCCGGTGCACGGCGAGCGGGGCGCCTGGGCCAAGGTGCTGGCCGGCGAGGCCTACGGCATCCGTTCCGGCGTCCGGACCCATTCGCCGATGTTCTACGTCCACTGGGCACTCGACGCCGGCAAGGTGGCCGAACTGCCGGGCGGCCACCCCGAGCGCGCCGCCTATGTCGCGGCCGGCGCGGTCGAGGTCGGGGGCGAAACCTTCGCGGCCGGCCGCATGCTGGTCTTCGCCCCCGGCGAGGCGATCGCGATCCGCGCGGTGACGCCGGCGATCGTCATGCTGCTCGGCGGCGAACCGGTGGGGCCGCGGTTCATCGAATGGAACTTCGTCTCCTCGCGGAAGGAGCGGATCGAGCAGGCCAAGGCCGACTGGCGTGCCGGCCGGATGAAGCTGCCCGACCTCGACAACCAGGAATTCGTGCCGCTGCCCTGATCGGAGGATCATCACCATGGCCCGTGCGCAAGCCAGCATCGGCGAGACGGCCTATGCCGTCACCATCAAGACCGGCCACCACGCGCTGGTGGCCGACGAACCGGCCACCCTCGGCGGCCAGGATGCCGGGCCGGCGCCCTACGACCTTCTGCTGTCGAGCCTCGGCGCCTGCACGGCGATCACGCTGAAGATGTATGCCGGGCGGAAGGGCTGGCCGCTCGCGGCCGTGCATGTCGACTTGCATTTCGTGCGCGAGGGCGACCGGCAGCGCATCGACCGCGTGCTGCGGCTCGAAGGTGCCCTCGACGACGCGCAGCGGGCGCGGCTGGCCGATATCGCCGAGCGTACGCCGGTCACCCTGACCCTCAAGGGCGGCCTGCCGATCGATACGCGGCTGGGCTGAGCGTCATGGCGCAGCGCAGCTTCGACTTCGCAGGGGCCGACGGACAGAAACTTTCCGGCCTGCTGGACCTGCCGGAGGGGCAGGCCCAGGCCTACGCCCTGTTCGCCCATTGCTTCAACTGCACGAAGAACTCGCTGGCGGCGGTGCGCATCGCGCGGGCGCTGACCGCGCGCGGCTTCGGCGTGCTGCGTTTCGATTTCACCGGGCTGGGCCAGAGCGGCGGCGATTTCGGCGACACGACCTTCAGCGGCAACGTTCAGGACCTGGTCGCCGCCGCCGGGGCGATGGCCGCGGCCGGCATGGCGCCGCGGCTATTGATCGGCCACTCGCTCGGCGGCGCGGCGGTGCTGGCCGCGGCCGGCGACCTGCCGGGCATCAAGGCGGTGGCGACGATCGCGGCCCCCTTCGACGTAGGCCATGTCACCGCGCTGTTCGGCGACGGCCTGCAGCAGCTGATGGAGCTGGGCGAGGCGCAGGTCAACCTGGGCGGCCGGCCGTTCATGATGCGGCGCTCGTTCATCGACGATCTGCGCCATCACGACCAGGGCGCGCGCATCGCGCAACTGCACCGGGCGCTGCTCGTCATGCATGCGCCGCGCGACGCGACCGTCGGCATCGACAATGCCGGCATGATCTTCCAGGCGGCGCGCCACCCGAAAAGCTTCGTCACGCTGGACGATGCCGACCATCTGCTGACACGGCCGGCCGATGCCGCCTATGCCGCCGACGTCATCGCCGCCTGGGCTTCGCGCTATCTGGCGGCGCCGGCCGAGGACAAGCCGGTCGAGGCGCCCGATGGCCGCGTGGTGGTCGAGGAAACCGGCGCAGGGCGCTTCCAGGTGGCGGTGCGCGCCGGCGCGGCCCGCTTCCTCGCCGACGAGCCGGTCTCGGTCGGCGGGCTCGGGTCCGGCCCGTCGCCCTACGACCTGCTGGCCGCCGGCCTCGGCGCCTGCACCGCGATGACGCTGAGAATGTATGCGGCGCAGAAGAACTGGCCGCTGGCCAAGGTTCGCGTCGCCGTCGACCACAGCAAGGCCAAGGACCGCGATCCGCCCGATTTGTTCACCCGCGAGATCACGATCGCGGGCGACCTCGACGAGACGCAGCGGGCCCGGCTGATGGAAATCGCCGATCGCTGCCCGGTGCATCGGACGCTGGAGCATGGCGCGAAGGTCGCGACCGTCGCGGCGATGGCGCCTGCACCGACCGGCGCGGCGGATCATGTCCACGACATGGAGCGCGCCTGCGAGGACTGCTAGCTTCCCGCCGCCCAGCGCTCCAGCACCTCGGCCGCCTTGCCGCCCGGTACGGCGCCGAGGCGGGCGGCGGTGTCGTTGACCACTGAAATGATGCCGTCGTAGCTCGACCGCGCCTCGCCGATGCGCGCCGAATCGGCGCGCACGACAAACGCGGCGATGCCGCGTTGATCCAGCGGTTTCAGCCGGCCGATGCCGGCATCCTCGATGCCGATGCCGGCGTCGTTGAAGACGGCGGCGAAGCCGTCGGCACGCAACGCCATCTCCGGCTTGCCGCCGACCAGCCCGCCATGCGAGCCGGTGACGATCACGGCGCCCCGATCAACCGCGGCATCGACCAGCGAAGCCGAATCGATCAGCACCAGCGGCCGGGCAGGGCGGTCCAGCACCATGCGGGCCTCGACCAGGCCGGGCGTGGTCGCTGCGCGCAGTTCCGCTTGCCGAAGAATCTCGGCGGCCTCCGCCGCGGCCTGGCCAGTGGCAACGCCGAGCCGCGCCGCCGCCGGGTTGGCATGGCTGATCCGGCCACGCGCCATCACATCGTCGGCGTCACCGATCCGACAGGAATAATGGCCTACCGCCGCGGCGGCGATGCCGAAGCTGCCCAGCAGGTCGAGCGAGGCGATGCCGGCGCGGTCGAGCCCACCCCCGGCATCATGGAAGATCGCCGCCCGCACCCCGGCGGCGATGGCGAGATGGCCGCAGAGCGCCCCGCCATGCGAGCCGGTGACCAGGACGGCGCCACGGCAGTCCGGCAGCTTGGTGATGGTGGCGGCAACGACGATCGGATTGGCGCTCATGGCATCCTCGTTGACTTGCGTTCCGAATTCTGGATAGCATCGCCCGCGTTTTCGGAAAAGCTTTGGCGCAAGACTTTAGAACAAGCGCCTGGGAGGAGCGTCCGAGTGCAGGATCTTGCCGTCAAGACGGTCGATCGCGTCGCCGCCATTCTGCGCGCCCTGTCAGCGGGCGGCCCGGATGGCGTGGCGTTGTCCGACATCGCCGACGCCACCGGGCTGTCCAAGGCCACGGTTCATCGGCTGCTGACCGCGCTGGTCTCGGTCGGCTTCGCCTATCAGCAATTGCCGGCCAAGCATTACCGGCTGGGCGCCGGCGCCATCGCCCTCGGCGGCTCGGCGATGCGCCATCATGCCGCCGGGGTGGTCCAGCCGATCCTCGATCGCCTCGCGCAAGCCACCGGCGACACCGTCTTCGCCTCGGTGCGCGAAGGCGGCGCGGCGATCTGCGTCGCGCGCGCCGTCGGCGATTTCCCGATCCGCACCCTGACCCTCGACGTCGGCGACCGCCGGCCGCTCGGCGTCGGTGCCGGCAGCCTGGCGCTGCTCGCCGGCCTGCCCGATGCCGAGGTCGAGGGGGTGATCGCCCAGAACGTCAAATGGCTGAAGGACTTCCAGGGCTTCGAGCCCGACATGCTGCGCAGCCTGGTCGCCCGCACCCGGGCCGAGGGCCATGCGCTGAACGAGGGGCGGATCGTTTCCGGCATGAACGCGATCGGCGTGGTGGCGATGGACCCCTCCGGAGTGCCGTTCGCCTCGCTGTCGCTGGCCGCGATCCGCGACCGGATGACGCCGGAGCGGGTTCGGGAACTGGTCGACTTGCTGACGGCCGAGGCGCGCGGCCTCGAAGCCGGGCTGATGCCCGTGCCGCGCGCGGCGAAACTGGGTTGATGGGGAGGTAGCGTGGCGAGTTCAGGGGCCAATATCGATATCGAGCGCTTGCGGAGGCAGCATCAGATGATGCACCGCATCCGCGCCCTCGAGGAGGTCGCGTTGCGCGGCCTGGCCGACAAGGTCGTCCTTGGGGCGATCCACCCGTCGATCGGCCAGGAAGCGGTGCCGGTCGGGGTGATGGGCCACATGTCGGCCGACGACCTGCTGCTGTCGACCCATCGCGGCCATGGCCACACCCTGGCCAAGGGCGCGTCGGCCACCGCGATGATGCACGAACTGCTCGGCCGTGTCGGCGGCAATTGCGGCGGCAAGGGCGGGTCGATGCATATCGCCGATTTCGAGGTCGGCATGCTCGGCGCCAACGGCGTGGTCGGCGCCAACATCGTCATCGCGGCCGGCGCGGCGCATGCCATCAAGCTGCGCCGGGAAAACCGCATGGTCGCCTGCTTCTTCGGCGATGGCGCGATCAATCGCGGGCCGTTTCTGGAAGGGTTGAACTGGGCCGCGGTGTTCCGCCTGCCGGTGCTGTTCGTCTGCGAGGACAACGGCTATTCGGCGACGACCCGGACCGCCACGATGACGGCCGGGGCCGGCCCCGCCGCCCGGGCGCGCGCCATCGGCGTGCCGGCGGTCGAGGTCGACGGCAACGATGTCCTGGCGGTCGACGCCGCGGCAGCCGAACTGATCGGCGCCATCCGCGCCGGCGACGGCCCGCGCTTCCTGCATGCCCGCACCTACCGCATCACCGGCCACACCGGCGCCGATCCCGCGACCTATCGCCCGGCCGGCGAGGTCGAGGCGCAGGCCCACAACGATCCGATCGGCCGGGCGCGCGATACGCTGCTGGCCGCGGGCGTCGCGGCCGCCGAGGTCGACGCGGTTCGGGCCGCCGCGCTGGCCGAGATGGAAGCGGCCTATGGCAGCGCCCGGGCCGCGCCCTATCCGCCGGCCGATCAGGCCTTCGTCGACGTCCAGGATATCGGCTCGCCCGCCGTGGAGGCTTACTGATGGCGCGTCTCAGCTATCTCGACGCCGGGCGCGCCGCGCTGGCCGAGGAACTTGCCCGCGACCCGCTGGTCTGGGCCATCGGCGAGGATCTCGGCCGCGGCGGGGTGTTCGGCCAGTATCGCGGCCTGACCGAAACCTTCGGGCCGGACCGGGTATCGGATGCCCCGATCTCGGAGGCTGCCATCCTCGGCGCCGCCGTCGGCGCGGCGATGACCGGCACGCGGCCGGTGGTCGAGATGCGGTTTTCCGATTTTGCGCTGTGTGCCGTCGACGAACTGGTCAACCAGGCAGCCAAGGCGCGCTTCATGTTCGGCGGCCAGGCGCGCGTGCCGCTGGTGGTGCGCGAACCGATCGGCATGTGGCGGTCGTCGGCCGCCCAGCATTCGCAGTCGCTGGAATCCTGGTACGCCCATATCCCGGGCCTGGTCGTCGCCTGCCCGGCCACCCCGGCCGACAACAAGGGCATGCTCAAGGCCGCGATCCGCTGCGACGATCCGGTGGTCTACATGGAGCACAAGAACCTCTGGGGCCTGGAGGACGAGGTGCCCGACGACCCCGATTATCTCGTGCCCTTCGGCGAGGCCCGGATCGTGCGCGGCGGCGGCGATGCCACCATCGTGTCGTGGTCGGCGCAGGTGCATGTCGCGGCGGCCGCCGCCGAGGCGTTGGCCGGGCAGGGCATCGAGGCCGAGGTGATCGACCTGCGATCGATCTGGCCGTGGGACAAGGAACGGGTACTGGCGAGCGTCGCCCGCACCGGCCGCCTGCTGGTCACCCACGAGGCGGTGGCGGTGGCGGGCTTCGGCGCCGAGATCGCCGCCACGGTGGCCGAGCGGCTGGGCCGCGACCTGAAGACGCCGGTTCGCCGGCTGGGAGCGCCGCGCGCGCCGGTCGGTTATGCCCCGCCGGTCGAGGATGCCGTGCGCGTCAGCCGCGATGCCATTGTTGCCGCCGTCACGGAGATGATGCGATGAGCACGAACGAGATGACCGGCGGCGAGGCGCTGGCCCGGATGATCGCCGCCCACCATGGCGGGCCGATGTTCGGCATGGGCGGCTTCCAGTTGCTGCCGTTCTACGATGCCGCCCGCCGCCTCGGCCTCGACCATCACCTGATCAACGACGAGCGCGCCGGCGTCTTCGCCGCCGATGCCTATGCGAAGGTCTCGGGCCGCGTCGGGCTGGCCGATGCGACACTGGGGCCGGGCGCGACCAATCTGGTCACCGGGCTGGTCGAGGCCTTGAACGCCGGCACGCCGATGGTGGTGGTGACCGGCAATACCCATCGCGGCCATTCCTGGAAGAACATGACGCAGGAATCGCGGCAGACCGAAATCCTGCGCCCCGCGGTCAAGGACCTGCTGCGGGTCGAGGTGGTCGACCGTATCCCGGAACTGGTGCGCCGGGCGTTCCAGATCGCGACCACGGGCCGGCCGGGGCCGGTGGTGATCGACGTGCCGGAAGACATCTGCCATGCGACCCACCCGTTCGACGAGGGCGCGTTCCGCGCCGACCCGGCCTACGAGGCCGCGCCGGCCCTGCGCTGCCGCCCCGACGAGGCGGCCGTGGCCAAGGCTGCGGGGCTGCTGAAGGCCGCCGCGCGCCCCCTGATCCTGGCGGGCGGCGGCGTGCATCTGAGCGATGCCAGCGCCGCACTGACCGCCTTCGCCCGCGCCCACGACATCCCGGTTGCCCACACGATGACGGGCAAGGGGGCGATACCTTGTACCGACGACTTGTCGGCCGGATTGTTCGGGCGCTACGACCGCATCGCCAACGGCCTGATCGAAGAAGCCGACGTGCTGCTGGTGATCGGCTGCAAGCTCGGCGAAATCGCGACCAAGCGCTATACCGTGCCGCCGCGCGGCAAGACCATCATCCATCTCGATATCGTCGCCGAGGAATTCGGCCGCACCGCGGCACCTGAGGTCGTGTTGTGGGGGGATGCGCGCGCCGGCATCGCCGATCTGCATCGTGCCCTGGGCGAACGCACCGCGCGCGACGATTATCGCGGCGAGGTCGCGCGGCGCATGGCGGCCTGGCGCGAGAACACGCGCGAGCGCTACGAATCCGAGGAAGTGCCGGTGGCGATGGGCCGGCTGATGGGCGAGCTGAACAAGGCGATGCCGGCCGACGGGATCCTGGTCGCCGATGGCGGCTTTGCCGCCCATTGGGGCGGGCTGCTCTACGATACCAGGCAGGCGGGCCGCGGCTTCCTGCCCGATCGCGGCTTTGCCTCGATCGGCTATGGCCTGCCCGGCGCGATGGGGGCGGCGCTGGCCGGCAAGGGCCGGCGGGTGGTCAGCCTGACCGGCGACGGCGGCTTCAACATGATGCTGGGCGAGATCGAGACCGCCCGCCGCCTCGGCCTCGATTTCGCGGTGATCGTCGTCAACAACGCGGCGTCGGGCTACGTCAAGGCACTGCAGCATCTGATGTATGGCCTGGGCGCCTACCACGCCTCGGACCTGGCCGAGACCAACTATGCCAAGGTCGCGGATGCGCTGGGCTGTACCGGCATCCGGGTCGAGCGGCCCGACGAGGTGGCCCCCGCCCTGGCCCGTGCCTTCGTGACGAAGGGGCCGGTGGTGATCGACGTCGTCGTCACCCGCGACCCCGCCAAGATGCTGCCTGCCGCCGACAACCGGGCGGTCCAGGTGAAGAAGGGTGACCGCGTCGCGTAACTCAAGCCAACAATCCTTGGGAGGAAAAACAATGATCAAGATGACGAGGCGTACCGCCCTGATCGCCGGCACCGCGGCGCTGGGCACGACCGGGGTGTTCGGCATCGGCCGGGCGCGCGCGGCCGAATTCACCTACAAGTATGCGAGCAACGTGCCGGCCACCCATCCGCTTAACGTGCGGATGACCGAGGCGTCGAACCGCATCAAGGAGGCGACCGGCGGCCGCCTCGACATCCAGGTCTTCCCCAACAACCAGCTCGGTTCCGATACCGACGTGCTGAGCCAGCTGCGCTCGGGCGCGGTCGAGATGTTCACGCTGTCCGGCCTGATCCTGTCGACCCTGGTCCCGGTCGCCTCGATCAACGGCATCGGCTTTGCCTTCCCCGACTATGATGCCGTCTGGAAGGCGATGGATGGCGAACTGGGTGCCTATATCCGTGCCGCCATCGCCAAGACCAACATCATGGCGATGGACAAGATCTGGGATAACGGTTTCCGCCACATCACCTCGTCGACCAAGCCGATCCTGACCCCCGCCGATCTCGAGGGCTTCAAGATCCGCGTGCCGGTCAGCCCGCTGTGGTCGTCGATGTTCAAGGCCTTCGGCTCGTCGCCGATCTCGATCAATGCCGCCGAGATGTACTCGGCGCTGCAGACCAAGATCGCCGAGGGCCAGGAGAATCCGCTGGCCGCGATCTGGGTCACCAAGGTCTACGAGGTGCAGAAGCACCTGTCGCTGACCGGCCATATGTGGGACGGCTACTGGATGCTCGTCAACAAGAAGGCCTGGGAAGCCCTGCCGCCGGACGTACGCGAGATCGCGGCCAAGAACCTGAACCAGAGCGCCGAGGACCAGCGGCGCGACGTCGCCGCGCTGACCAACAGCCTGCAGAAGGATCTGGAGGCCAAGGGCATGCAGTTCCACACCGTCAACAAGGATGCCTTCCGCGACAAGCTGCGCCAGGCCGGGTTCTTCGCCGAGTGGAAGGGCAAATACGGCGACGAGGCCTGGGCGGTGCTGGAGAAGTTCACCGGCAAGACGGCCTGACGACAGGCGGCACGGCGGAGGGGATGGCGATGACTGGACGTCTGGACGGGCGCATCGCGCTCGTATTCGGCGCGGGTTCGTCCGGCCCGGGCTGGGGTAACGGCAAGGCCGCCGCCGTGCTCTATGCCCGCGAGGGCGCGACCGTCGTGGCCGTCGACCGCAACCTGGCGGCTGCCGGCGAAACCGTGGGCATCATCGAAGGCGAGGGCGGCAAGGGTTTCGCCCTCGCCGCCGACGTGACGCAGGGCGGCGAGGTCGCGGCGACGGTCGCCGACGTCGTCGCCCGCTGCGGCCGTATCGACATCCTGCACAACAATGTCGGCATCACCGAGATGGGTGATCTGGCCGACATCACCGAGCAAGGCTGGCATCGGGTGATGGACGTCAACCTGACGTCCGTCTTCCTCACCTGCAAGCATGTGCTGCCGGTGATGCAGGGGCAGGGGGCGGGGGCGATCGTCAACGTCTCGTCGCTCGCCTCGGTGCAGATCAACGACTATCCCTATTTTTCCTACTATGCCTCCAAGGCCGGGCTGAACCATTTCACCCGCGCCCTGGCGGTGCGCTATGCCGCGCAAGGTATCCGCGCCAACGCGGTGCTGCCCGGCGTCATCGACACGCCGCTGATCTACCAGCAGATCGTGTCGCAATATGCCGATGCCGCGGCGATGAAGCAGGCGCGCGACAAGATCGCGCCGATGAAACGTTCAGGGACCGCCTGGGATGTGGCGCGCGCCGCGCTGTTCCTGGTGTCGGACGAGGCGGCCTATATCACCGGGGTCTGTCTTCCGGTCGATGGCGGGCTGAGCTGCCGCGCGTGAAGGGATCGAGATGAACAGCCAGACGATGACCGCCCCCATGCCGGGCAATTGGGCAACCGCTGCCGCCGCGCGTATCGAGAACGGCATCGGCCGGCTGATCGAGGTCGTGGTCGGCATCCTCGTCGTCGTCGAGATGCTGATCCTGTTTTCCGGCGTGGTCAGCCGCTATGTCTTTCATCGGCCGCTGACCTGGTCGGACGAACTGGCGTCGATCCTGTTCCTGTGGCTTGCCATGCTCGGCGCCGTCGTCGCCTATCGCCGGCTCGACCACATGCGCATGGGCGCCCTGGTCGCCCGGGCCACCTCGGGCTGGCGCGTGTTCTTCGACGCGCTGGCGCTGGCCGCCGGCATGCTGTTCCTGGCGCTGGTGCTGCACCCGGCCATCGAATATGCGCTGGACGAAGCCGCGATCGTCACCCCGGCGCTCGAAATTCCCAATATCTGGCGGGCGATGGCGGTGCCGGTCGGCCTCGGCCTGATGCTGTTCCTGGGGCTGCTGCGGCTGGGCCGTCTGGCGCCGCTGAAGGAATTCCTGCTGGCGCTGGTGCTGCTCGGCGTGATTGCCGGAATCCTCGTCGGCGCCAAGCCGCTGCTGATGGCGATGGGCAACTACAAGCTGATCGTCTTCTTCGTGCTGCTGGTCGGCATGGCGGTGCTGTCGGGCATTCCGATCGCCTTCGCCTTCGGCCTGGGCACCTTCGCCCATCTTGCCATCACCACCCGCACGCCGATGACCGTGGTGATCGGCCGGATGGACGAGGGCATGTCGCATATCATCCTGCTGTCGGTGCCGCTGTTCGTCTTCCTGGGCCTCGTCATCGAGATCACCGGGATGGCGCGGGCCATGGTCGGCTTCCTGGCCAGCCTGATCGGCCATGCCCGCGGCGGGCTGCAATACGTGCTGGTGGCGGCGATGTATCTCGTCTCGGGCATTTCCGGCTCGAAGGCAGCCGACATGGCGGCGGTGGCGCCGGTGCTGTTTCCGGAAATGAAGGCGCGCGGCGCCCGCCCCGGCGACCTCGTCGCGCTGCTGTCGGCGACCGGCGCCCAGACCGAGACGATCCCGCCCAGCCTGGTGCTGATCACCATCGGCTCGGTCACCGGCGTGTCGATCGCCGCCCTGTTCACCGGCGGCCTGCTGCCGGGCGTGGTGCTCGCCGTGATGCTCTGCGCCGTGGTCTGGTTCCAGTATCGCCACGAGGATCTGAGCCATGTGCGCCGGGCCAGCGGGGCCGAGATCGGCCGCACCCTGCTGATCGCGCTGCCGGCGCTGATCCTGCCATTCCTGATCCGGGCCGCCGTCGTCGAGGGTGTCGCGACCGCCACCGAGGTCTCGACCATCGGGCTGGCCTACAGCCTTGCCTATGGCGTGCTGGCGGCCGCGCTGTTCCGCCAGCAGATTCCGTGGGCCCGGCTGTGGCCGGCCTTGATCGACACGGCGGCGCTGTCCGGCGCGATCCTGCTGATCATCGGTACCGCCACCGGCATGGCCTGGGCCCTGACCCAGTCCGGTTTCTCGCGCCAGCTTGCCGCGACCATCACGGCTCTGCCGGGCGGCGCTTTCACCTTCATGGCCGCCTCGATCCTGGCCTTCATCATCCTCGGCTCGGTGCTGGAGGGCATTCCCGCGATCGTGCTGTTCGGGCCACTTCTTTTCCCCGTTGCCCGCGCGGTCGGCATCCATGAGGTGCACTATGCGATGGTCGTCATCCTGGCGATGGGCATCGGCCTGTTCGCGCCGCCGTTCGGCGTCGGCTACTACACCGCCTGCGCGATCGGCCGGCTCGACCCGACCGAGGCGCTGAAGCCGATCCTGCCCTATCTGCTCGCGCTGTTCGTCGGCCTGCTGGTGGTGGCGGCCGTGCCCTGGATCTCCACCGGTTTCCTGCATTGAGGTGACAGGCGCGCAGGCGCCTGTCGGCTTACGCAAGGTGAATTCAATTGCATTGGTTTCCGGTTACCGGCATGGGCTGTGTTATCGACAAACACGCTGGAAACGCGGTATGCGCAGTATGAAGGTCATTCACCGAAGCGTCCTGTGCGCCACCGGCGCCGCCGTTGCGCTGCTGACGGCGGCTGCGGCGGCCACCCCGGCCCTGGCGGCCGACGCGACCCCGGGCAGCGACTGGAAATTCCAGACGACGCTCTATGTCTGGGCGACGTCGCTGACCGGCGATGTCGGCGTCCGCAACCTGCCGACCGCCTCGGTCGACGTGCCGTTCTCCGACGTACTGCGCAACGCCGACGGCGCGCTGATGGGGGCGTTTGTCGCCAGGAACGGCAAGTGGCTGCTGCTGGCCGACCTCGTCTATGCCAAGCTCTCGGACACCCAGTCGGTCGGCACCTTTGGCGGCAGCCGCCTCGACGCGACCATCACCCAGACGATCGCTTCCGGTGCCGTCGGCTACCTGCTGCCCACCGGTCTGCAGAACCTGGATCTCGCCCTCACCGCGGGTGCCCGCTACACCAACATCAAGAGCTCGATGACCTTCGATCCGAACGGTCCGCTCAAGTCGGTATCGGGCGATCAGCGCAAGACCTGGATCGATCCGACGGTCGGCTTCGCCGGCCATTTCACGATCAGCGAGAAATGGTTTGCCGATGCCGTTGCCGATATCGGCGGCTTCGACGTCGGATCGAAGATCTCGAGCTCGGGCTATGCCGGCATCGGCTATAGCTGGACGCCCAGCCTGTCGACCTCGCTCGGCTATCGTTATCTCTACGAGAACTACGAGGATTCGGGCAATGCCACCGGCACGTTCCGGTACAAGACCACGATGCACGGTCCGACCGTCGCGCTGAGCTGGAAATTCTGAGCAGGCAACAGGGGCGGCCGTCGGGCCGCCCCACCGCGATCAAGCCGGCTTGGTCGCTTCCATCGAGGGCCGTTGCGAGAACGCGGCCATGAATTCGGCGAGCTTCGGGTGGCTGTCGCGCCACGGCAGATGGCCGAAGCGGAAATCGAGATAGCCCAGCGCGCAGGCCGTCGAAATTTCTGCCAGGGTGATCGCCTGGCTGAACGACTTGGCCTCGGCCTCCAGCTTGTCGACCGCGCGCAGGAACTTGCCGGTCTGGCCCTCGATCCACTCGGGCCAGCGCTTTTCCTCCGGCCGCATGAAAGTCTCGTAGCGGGTGAGCAGCGCGGCATCGAGCAGGCCGTCGGCGGTCGCCTGCACGCGCAGCACCCGCCAGCGCGCCTCGCCGCCATCGGGGATCATCGGCGTGCCGTGATGCAGCGTATCGAGATATTCGCAGATGACGCGGCTGTCGTAGAGATCGCTGCCGTCGTCGAGCGTCAGCGTCGGCACCTTGGTCAGCGGATTGTGGGCGGCGACGGCCGGATCGTTGGTGATCGGGGTGACGGTCGCCGGCGTCAGCGCGACGCGGTCCAGCAGGCCGGTCTCGTGAAGCAGGACCATGACTTTGCGCACGTAAGGCGAGGTCGGCGAATAGTAGAGCTGCATGGCGGCCGTTCCTGACTGTCTTCCCTGATTTTGAGACTGACAGGCTAGAGGAACGCAGGGTGGTATGCCAAGGGCTCTCGCGGCGTTTTCGACCGCGAGAGCCACCCGGTCAGCGATCGAGCTGCGCCAGCGCGTAGGTGAGGTCGGCGACCAGGTCGTCGGCATGCTCGATGCCGATCGAGACGCGGATCGTCGCATCCGATACCCCCAGCCGGTCGCGCGTCGCCTTGGGCACGCCCGAATGGGTGGTCGAGGCGGGATGGCAGATCAGTGATTCGGTGCCGCCCAGCGAGACGGCCAGCTTGAACACCTTGAGCGCGTTCAGGACCTTGAAGGCTTCGGCCTCGCCGCCGCGCACGTCGAACGAGAAGGTCGATCCCGGCGCCGTCGACTGGGTCTGGAAGACCCGCGCGGCCGCCGATCCTGCCGGCAGGTAGGACAGGTGATGGACGCGCGCGACATGCGGATGGCCGGCGAGGAAGGCGGCCACCGTCTCGGCGTTGCGGTTGGCGGCCGACATGCGCAGCGCCAGCGTTTCCAGCGACCGGCCCAGCATCCAGCAGGAATGCGGGTCGAGCTGGGTGCCGATGGCCGAGCGCAGCAGGCGGATCTGCCGCATCGTCGCCTTCGTGCCCAAGGCCGCGCCGGCGATCAGGTCCGAATGGCCGCCGACATATTTGGTCAGCGAGTAGACCGAGACGTCGGCGCCGTGCTGGATCGGCTTCTGGTAGACCGGGCCGAGCAGCGTGTTGTCGACGATCACCATCGGCCGTCGCCCGCCCTGGCCGGCGGCAATCTCGTCGGCGACGGTCGAGACCAGCCTGATGTCGACCAGCGTGTTCAGCGGATTCGACGGCGTCTCGATCATGATGACCGAGACCGGGCCGAGCGCCTGCGCCTCGGCCGCGGCCGCGCGCACCGACGCCGGGTCGACGCCGTCGGCGAAGCCGACCGCCTTCATGCCGAGATTGGCCAGCGTCTTGGCGATCAGCGTCTCGGTGCCGCCGTAGAGCGGCTGGCTGTGCAGGATCACGTCGCCGGGCCGCGCGAAGGTCAGGATCGTGGTGGCGATCGCCGACATGCCCGACGAGAACAGCACCGCCGCCTCGGCCTCCTCGAAGATCGCCAGGCGATCCTCGACGATTTCCGAGTTCGGATGGTTGAAGCGGGAATAGACGAGGCCCGCCGCCTCGCCCTGCGGCGGCTCGCGACGGCCGGCGACATAGTCGAAGAATTCCTTGCCATGCTCGGCCGAGGTGAAGACGAAGGTCGAGGTCAGGAAGACCGGCGGCTTCACTGCGCCTTCGGACAGCTTCGGGTCATAGCCGTAGCCGAGCATCAGGGTCTCGGGATGCAGCTTGCGGTTCGAGATCCGGTCCTTGTGGTAGTCGCTTTCGGCCATCGTCTGGTACTCCCTGTGGCTTCTGGTGATTGATCAACGCGGCACCGGCCCCCAGGGTCCCGCGGCCGGCTGCGGTTCGCGGCCGCCGGCATAGCGCACCAGGGCGTCGATACGGTCGGCGATCGGCGGATGGGTGGCGAACAGCCCGGAAAAGCCCGATCGGCCGCCGACATCGATATACATCGGCCGCAATTGCGTCGGGGCGTCGGCGATGGTCGAGCGGCCCTCGATCTTGCGCAGCGCCGCGATCATCGCGTCCGGATTGCGCGTCAGCTCGACCGCGCCGGCATCGGCCATGAATTCGCGCCGGCGCGATATCGCCAGCCGGATCGCGACCGCCAGCAGGCGGGCCAGCAGGAAACAGGCGATCGCGACCAGGATCAGGAGCAGCGCACCGCCGCCCGATCCCTTTTCCCTGCCGCCGCTCGACGAGGACGACGGGCGGCCGATGCCGTTGCCGAACAGCCGCATCAGGCGACCGAACTGGTCGGAGACCAGCGAGATGATGCCGACGAAGACCGCGGCCACCATCATCAGCCGGGCATCGCCGTTGCGGATATGGCTGAGTTCGTGCCCCAGCACCGCCTCGAGTTCGGCATCGTCGAGCGTGTCGATCAGGCCGCGGGTCACCGCGATCATGTATTGCGGCCGGCTGACCCCGGCGGCGAAGGCGTTGAGGGCATCGGTCTCGATGACGCAAAGGCGGGGCATGGCGAGACCTCGGCTGATGCAGAGGTTTTCCAGCAGGTTATGCAGCCGCGGCTCCTGCTCGCGCGTCACCGGCGTGGCGCCCGTCATCACCCGCACGACGCGGGTGTTGATCAGATAGGCCACGGCAAACCACGCCAGCGCGCCGACAACGGCGATCGGCACGTAGCGCGGCAGGCGCCTGCCTGCCTCGACCAGCCCGGGGATCACCTCCTGGTCCTCGAGCGCCACCCCCAGCACCGAGACGCCGTAGACGATCAGCAGCAGCAGCACGGGAAAGCCGGCCATCAGCAGGATGGATTTCAGCGCGTTGTTCCAGATCTGGGTGCGCAGACCCAGCGTGCGCATGGCCGATCGGGCCTAGAACTTCACCTGTGGCGCGGCTTCGACGGCGGCGCGCTGTTCGGGCGGCACCTCGAAGAAATCCCGGGGCGCAAAGCCAAGCGTGCGGGCGAATAGCACGGCGGGGAACTGCTCGATCGCGGCGTTGAACTCGCCGACCGCATTGTTGAAGAAGCGGCGCGCGGCGGCGATCTTGTTCTCGATGTCGGAAAGTTCGCGCTGCAGTTCCAGGAAGTTCTGGTTGGCCTTGAGGTCGGGATAGGCTTCGGCCAGCGCGAAAAGCTGGCGCAGCGCGCCGGTCAGCAGGGTATCGGCCGCCGCCGAGGCTTGCGGCCCCGCAGCCTGGGCCGCGGCATTGCGGGCCGCGACCACGGCATCGAGCGTCTGGCGCTCATGGGCGGCATAGCCCTTGACCGTCTCGACCAGATTCGGGATCAGGTCCAGCCGCTGCTTCATCTGGACGTCGATGTCGGCCCAGGCCTGGCCGGTGCCCTGCCGCAGCGCGACCAGACGGTTGTAGACCATGATGGCATAGAGGACGAGGACTGCGACCAGCCCCAGGACGACCCATTCCACGGCAAAGCTCCCTGACGCGGCGATGGGGCCAGTCTATCAGAACTCGACGTCGAGTTCCTCGACCTCGTCCGGCTCGCTGCGGGCGGCCTCGACCCACTCGACCATGTCCGGCCAAGCCATCACGCGCCGGCAATAGGCGGCACTTTCCGGATCGAGCTTGACGTCGTAGGTGAGGAGGCGGGTGCAGACCGGGGCATACATCGCATCGGCGACGGTCGGCTTGTCTCCGAACAGATGGCTGCCCTTGTAGGCGGCAAAGCAGCCGCGCCAGATCGTGGTGATCCGGTCGATATCGGCCTGGGCGCCGGCCCACACCTTGAAATTCGGATGGTGCGCCTTCAGGTTCATCGGCAGCGCGGCGCGCAGATTGGCAAAGCCCGAATGCATCTCGCCGGCGATCGACCGGCAATGGGCGCGGGCGGCGAGGTCGGCGGGGAACAGCCCGGCCTCGGGGAAGATCTCGTTCAGATAGTCGGCGATCGCCAGCGTGTCCCAAACCGCGATGCCGTTATGCGTCAGCTTGGGCACCAGGAACGACGGCGACAGCAGCAGCAGTTCGGCACGCGTCGACGGATCGTCCGACGGCAGCACCACTTCCTCGAAGTCAAGCCCGGCCATCCGGCAGATCAGCCAGCCGCGCAGCGACCAGGAAGAATAGTTCTTCGACGAGATCGACAGCGTCGCCTTCGGCGCCACCGCAGTGGCGGGTGCGGCTGCGGCGGCCACCTTCTTTTTTGCCGCGGCCTTGACGGCTGGCGTTTTCACCGGCGCGGCCTTGGCCGTCTTCGCCCGGAGATTGCTTTTCATCCTGATGGTCCCATCGGGTGCTGCAGCATTCGGTGACGAAACGTGACGCGTGCGTCGCAACAAGTTTCTCGCACTGCAGCAGAAAATGCACTAGCCTTTTCAGACTAGCGTCGGTTTTTCGCAAAACGTGTTGTCGCATCAACCCGGTCGGCCGCCATACGCAACGAATGATGTACTTCTCCTACCAGACCCAGGCCGACCTGATGGCACCGCTCCGGGCCATGGCTCGGATGACCCGGCCGATGATCGATCACGGCTGGGGCGGCACGCCCTTCCTGCGCCGGATGGCGGCGGCCTGCGAGATGATCGAGCGGGCGGGGCTGACCCACACCCGGCCGTCCTACGAGATCGATACGGTCACGGTCGACGGCCGCGAAGTTCGCGTGGTCGAGGAAGCGACGCTGACCCTGCCGTTCGGCACGCTGCTCAATTTCAAGAAGGAAGGCGTCACGACCACCCAGCCGCGGGTGCTGGTGGTCGCGCCGATGTCGGGCCATTTCGCCACGCTGCTGCGCGGTACGGTCAAGACCCTGCTGTCCGAGCATGACGTCTACATCACCGACTGGCACAATGCCCGCGACGTCAGCCTGAGGCACGGTCGCTTCGGTTTCGACGATTATGTCGACTATCTGATCAAGTTCCTGGAGACGCTGGGGCCGGGCGCGCATGTCGTCGCCGTGTGCCAGCCCTGCGTCCAGGCGCTCGCCGCCACGGCGATCATGGCCGAGGACAACAACCCGGCCCTGCCGCGCTCGCTGACGCTGATGGCCGGGCCGATCGACTGCCGGCTCAATCCGACCAAGGTCAACGAACTCGCCACCACCCGGCCGATCGAGTGGTTCGAGAAGATGCTGATCTCGACCGTGCCGTTTCAGTTCGAAGGGGCGATGCGGCGGGTCTATCCGGGTTTCATGCAGCTCACCGCGTTCATGAGCCTCAATCCCGAGCGCCATGTCCGCGCCCATCTCGACCTCTACGACAACCTGGTCCGCGGGGAACGCGAAAAGGCCGAGGTGACCAAGGTCTTCTACGACGAGTATTTCGCCGTGCTCGACCTGCCGGCCGAATTCTACCTGGAAACGGTCCAGACCGTGTTTCAGGAGTACCACTTGGCGCAGGGGCGGTTGCGCTGGCGCGGCCGCACCGTCAACCCGAAGGCGATCCGCCGCACCGCGCTGCTCACCGTCGAGGGCGAGCGCGACGATATCTGCTCGGTCGGTCAGACGCTTGCCGCCCACGACCTCTGTACCTCGCTGCGGCCGGCGCTGAAGCGCCATCACCTGCAGCCGGGCGTCGGGCATTACGGCGTGTTTTCCGGCTCGCGCTGGAACAACCAGATCTACCCGCTGGTCCGTAACGTCATCCTCTCGACGGATTGATCGTATACAATTCTGACGACATTTCCGGTCTGATCCGGAATTTCGCGGTGCGGGCGTGCGCCACAGTATCCGCGTCTCTGCCGCGCGCTCCGCGGCATTTCTGCTTTTTATTTTAGCAATCTTCGCCCTAAGGCTTAAAATTTGGGCGGCCCATTTGTCGAATCATCGGCAAATGTGCAGACAAAACTGTACGCAAAACATTGGCACGATGTTTGCTGAATGGATTCCGATTGTGAACAGTCGGAACCCAGTCAGGGGGATCGGATGTCCGTGTCGAGTGCAAGCGGCGTCGAACTGATCGGTCTGGTCAAGGCCTATGGCCGGACCGTCGCGGTCGACCACGTATCCCTCAAGATCCCGCCGGGCAGCTATTGCTGCCTGCTCGGCCCCTCCGGCTGCGGCAAGACCTCGACGCTCCGGATGATCGCCGGTCACGAGGACATCAGCGACGGCGACCTCCTGATCGGCAATCGCCAGGTCAACGGCGTGCCGCCCGCCCGGCGCGGCACGGCGATGATGTTCCAGAGCTATGCGCTGTTTCCCCATCTCGACTGCACCGACAATGTCGCCTTCTCGCTGAAGATGAAGGGGGTGGCCAAGGCGGAGCGCCGGGCCAGGGCGCGCGAACTGCTCGCGCTGGTGCAGATGGACCGCTATGCCGACCGCCTGCCGGCGCAGCTGTCGGGCGGCCAGCAGCAGCGCGTCGCCCTGGCGCGCGCGCTGATCACCAACCCGTCCGTCCTGCTGCTCGACGAGCCGCTGTCGGCCCTCGATCCGTTCCTGCGCGATCGCATGCGGGCCGAACTGAAGCGGCTGCAGACCGAGCTCGGCATCACCTTCATCCACGTGACCCACAGCCAGACCGAGGCGATGGCGCTGGCCGATCTCGTCGTCGTCATGAACGAGGGCAGGATCGAACAGGCCGGTCCGCCGCAGGAAATCTTCAACCGCCCGGCGACCGCGTTCGTCGCGCGCTTCATCGGCGGTCACAACGTGCTGACCCGCGGCCCGGCGATGACGATCCGCGCCGACCGCATCGCCCTGGCGCCGGCGGCCGCGACCGAAGTACCCGGCCCGCTCAGCCTCGTCGGCACGGTCCAGTCCCTCGAATACCACGGCGCCTCCGTGCATCTGCGGCTCGACGCCGCCGATGCCGAGGATTTCGGCGTCGTCTTGTCCGAGACCGCCTTTGCTGCCCAGCCGCTGACGGTCGGTGCCGTCGTGCGCGCCAGTTGGGCGGCCGAAGACCTTCACCCGCTTGGTCCCTGAGTTGAGCCTCAACCCTTGAAAATATCCGGGAGCGCGTAAGAACATGACGTCCAAGACCCCCTCGATGCCGTCCCGCCGTGCCCTGCTGAAGGGCGCGGCCGCCACGGCCGGTGCCGCCGCCGGCTCGGGCCTGATCACCGGCTTTCCGACGATCTGGGCCCAGAACATCAAGAACGTGACGCTGCGCCAGTTCGGCACCGGCGTCTCAAACCTCAATGCGGTGGCCGAGAAGGTGAAGCAGGACCTGGGCTTCACCCTGCAGATGACCGCGCTCGATTCCGACGCGGTCGCCCAGCGCGCTGTCACCCAGCCGAAATCCTACGATATCGCCGACATCGAATACTGGATCTGCAAGAAGGTCTTCCCGACCGGCGTGATGCAGCCGATGGACGTGAAGAAGATCAAGAACTTCGACAAGATCGTGCCGATCTTCATCAACGGCAAGCTGACGCCCGAATCCAAGATCGCGCAGGGCACCGCGCCGCACACGGTCGGCTTCGTCGAAGGCAAGGATTCCAAGAAGTTCGCCAAGGCGCCGACCCAGTGGATGACGCTGATCCCGACGATCTACAACGCCGACACGCTGGGCATTCGCCCCGACCTCGTCGGCCGCGAGATCTCGAGCTGGAAGGACATCATGGATCCGGCCTTCAAGGGCAAGACGTCGATCCTGAACATCCCGTCGATCGGCATCATGGACGCGGCGATGATCTGCGAGGCCATGGGCGTCGTGAAGTACGGCGACAAGGGCAACATGACGAAGGCCGAGATCGATCAGACCCTGAAGGTGATGACCGATGCCAAGAAGGCCGGCCAGTTCCGCGCCTTCTGGAAAAGCTTCGACGAAAGCGTCAACCTGATGGCTTCGGGCGAGGTGGTGATCCAGTCGATGTGGTCGCCGGCCGTCGCCGCCGTCCGGTCGAAGGGCATCGCCTGCATTTACCAGCCGCTCAAGGAAGGCTACCGCGCCTGGGGCGGCGGGCTGGGCATCGCCAAGCATCTCTCGGGCCTCGAACTCGCGGCTGCCTACGAATACATCAACTGGTACCTGTCGGGCTGGGTCGGCGCGTATCTGAACCGCCAGGGCTACTATTCGGCCGTGCTCGACACCGCCAAGGAATTCATGAGCCCGAACGAATGGGGCTACTGGATGGAGGGCAAGCCCGCCACCGCCGACATCCTGAGCCCCGAGGGCAAGGTGATGGAGAAGGTCGGCGCGGTGCGCGACGGCGGGTCGTTCTCGGCCCGTATGGGCGCCGTCGCCTGCTGGAACTCGGTGATGGACGAGGACCGCTACATGGTCTCGAAGTGGAACGAGTTCATCGCCGCCTAAGGCCCTGACAGAACCGTCCAGGCCACCTGATGCTGGGGATTCCGATGACCACGACCGTCACGACCGAAGCCGCCGACGAGGCCCCGCCGGCCCGTGGTCTCGGAATCCCCACCGCCTGGCGACCCTATCTGCAGGTCGCGCCGCTGACCGCCGTCTTCGTGCTGTTCCTGGTGATTCCGATCCTGACGATCGTCATCGTCTCGTTCTGGGACTACGACAGCGTCCAGGTCATTCCCGACTTCGTGCTGACCAACTACCAGGAATTGCTGGGGTCGCCGGTCACCTGGAAGATCTACCTGAACACGGTGAAGTTCACCGTCCTGGTCTGGGCGCTGACCTTGCTGATCGGCTTCATCGTCGCCTATTTCCTGGCCTTCCACGTCCAGTCGGTGGTGTGGCAGACCGCGCTGTTCCTGGTCTGCACGATCCCGTTCTGGACATCGAACATCATCCGGATGATTTCCTGGATCCCGTTCCTGGGCCGCAACGGGCTGATCAACCAGACGCTGATCAACCTCGGCATCGTCGACCACCCGCTCGAATTCCTGCTGTTCTCCGATTTCAGCGTCGTCCTGGCCTTTGTCCATCTCTACACGCTGTTCATGGTCGTGCCGATCTTCAACTCGATGATGCGCATCGACCGCAGCCTGATCGAGGCGGCGCGCGATGCCGGTGCCAGCGGCTGGCAGATCCTGACCAACGTGATCGTGCCGCTGTCGAAATCCGGCATTGCCATCGGCTCGATCTTCATCGTCACGCTGGTGATGGGCGATTTCATCACCGTCCGGCTGATGAGCGGCGGGCAGAGCGCCTCGGTCGGGCTGATGATCGCCAACCAGATCTCGCTGCTGCAATACCCGGCCGCCGCGGCCAACGCCGTCGTGCTGCTGGTCATCGTCCTGCTGATGGTCGCGGCCATGCTGCGCATCGTCGATATCCGCAAGGAGCTGTGACATGCATCAGGCCAAGCGCGGTCTCGCCTTCTGGTGCCTCGCCGCCTTCTTCGTGCTGTTCGTGCTGTTCCTCTACGGCCCGATCTCGACCATCCTGATCCTGTCGTTCCAGGGCCCCGACGGCGGGCTGACCTTTCCGATGAACGGCTCGTCGCTGCACTGGTTCAGGAACCTGACCGAGCAGCAGGCGGTCGGCGATTTCGGCGGCTCGTTCTCGCGCTCGGCGATCCTGGGCCTGATCGTCATGGCGATCACCGTTGTCTTTTCCTTTGCCGCGGGACTGGCCTTCCGCAACCGGTTCCGGGGGGCCGGCGCCATCTTCTATCTCGCGATCGCCAGCCTGATCGTGCCGTCGATCCTGGTCTCGCTCGGCATCGGGCTGATGTTCAACATTCTCGGGCTGGAGCCGACGTGGTATTCGTCGGCCCTCGGTGCCCATCTGACCTGGACCCTGCCGTTCGGCCTCTTGATCATGTTCGCGGTGTTCAATCGCTTCAGCCCGGCCTATGAGGAGGCTGCCCGCGACCTCGGCGCCACGCCGTGGCAATCGGTGCGCCATGTCGTGCTGCCGATCATCCTGCCGTCGCTGATCGGCGTCGGGCTGTTCGGCTTCACGCTGTCCTATGACGAGTTCGCCCGCACGCTGATGACTGCAGGATCTTTCAACACGCTGCCGCTCGAGATCTACGGGATGACGACCAACGTCACCACACCGGTTCTCTACGCGCTGGGCACGACCACGACCGGCCTGTCGTTCACCGTGATCGTGGCGGCGCTGGGCACCGTCCTGATGCTGCAGCGGCGGCGGGCCCGGCGCTGAATGCGCCTGCTGCTGATCAACCCCAATACCAGCGCGGCGATCACGGCCAAGGTGGCGGCCGCGGCCCGCGCCGTTGCCCGGCCGGATACCGAGATCGTCGCGGTCGGCGGGCGATTCGGCGGGCGCTATATCGCCAGCCGCGCGGCCTATGCGATCGCCGCCCATGCCGCACTCGACGCCTGGGCGGCAGCACCGGCGCATGACGTGGCGGTGCTGGCCTGTTTCGGCGATCCGGGGCTCGACGGCCTGCGCGAACTGTCCGACCGGCCGGTGCTTGGCCTGGCCGACGCCTCGATTCGCCATGCCTGCAGCCTGGGCGAACGCTTCGCCATCGTGACCGGGGGCGAGCGCTGGGGGCCGATGCTGGAGGAATTCGTCGCCGTTCGCGGCCTGGGGGCGCGCCTGGCCGGCATCCGCACCGTGGCCCCCGACGGCGCCGCGATCGCCAGCGATCCCGCCGGCAGCATCGCGGTGCTGCGGCAGGCCTGCGAGGCCGCGATCGACGAGGATGGCGCCGACGTGGTCATTCTGGGCGGGGCGGGCCTTGCCGGCCTCGCCCCCCCCGTGGGCGCGGGGCTCGATGCCCCCGTGCTGGACAGCGTCGAGGTGGCTGTTCGCCTGGCCGAGGCGACTGCGGGCGGCCATGCCGGCGCCCGGCTCGGCCTCGATTCGACCGGTCTCGCCGCGCCGCTGGCGGCGCGTCTGGCGCTGGTGTGACGGCCGCCGCTTGACCCCCGGGCCGGGGCATCGCAGGGTGCCCGCGCAATCAGCGTGAGGCCCCTTGCCATGATCGACGAGAACGGACCCGAGGTCGCCGAGGCGATGGAGATCGCCACCGCGCATGTGCGTGCCAGGCGTTTCGACGCCGCCCGCGCCGTGTTCGGCAAGGTGCTGGAGGCCGTGCCCAACCATGTGGGGGCGCTGGGCGGCATCGCCACGCTGATGCTGGTGGGCGGGCAGGGCGGTGCGGCCCTGCCGATCTATGCCAAGATCCTCGGCATCGACCCGACCAACGACGAGGCCGAGAGCAACCGTGCCGTCGTCTATTTCCAGTCGGGCGATCCCGCGGCGGCGGAGCTGGGTTTCCGGCGGGTGCTCAACCGCAAGCCCGACCATGCCGATGCCGCCTACAACCTCGCCCGCTGCGTGCTGGCGCAGGGCCGCGTCGACGAGACCGCGGCGCTCTACCACCGGGTGGTCGCGATCGCGCCCGAAGACGCCCGCGGCCACGCCGGGCTGGGCGATCTGGCGCAGATGGCCAAGGATCCGGCCAGGGCCGAGGCCTGCTATCGCCGTGCGCTGAAGGCCGACCCGGCGATGCGTGAGGCGGCCCAGGGGCTGATCTCGGTCTTGCACGCCACCGGGCAGGTCGAGGCGGCGATGGCGGCGATCGAGCGCGCGTTGCTGCAGCATCCGGGCGACGGCACGTTCGAGCAGATGCGCGCGATCCTGCTGCTGCAGGCTGGGCGGACCGAGCAGGCGATGGCCGCCTTCGAGGCAGCCAAGCGTGCCGGCAATGCCGCGGCCCTGCTGCCGCTGGCCCGCCTGCATGCCAGCCGCGGCGCGCTGAAGGCCGCGACGCTCGGCTTCTTCGAGGCGCTCGGCGCCAGCCCCGACGATCCCGACATCAAGCTCGGCCTGGCCGAGGTGCTGTACCAGGATGGCGAATTCGCCCGCGCCGGCATGCTGCTTGACGAACTGGGCGACAATCCCAACGCCGCTGGGCTGCGCCGCGAACTCGGCCTGATCGAGCGCAGCGACGAGGCGCCGTGGCGGACACTGGCTGCCGGCCTTGCCCTGCCCCGCGAAGGCAGCGACCTGCTGGTCGACGCGGTGCGCGGCGACATGGCCGACGTGCTGGTCTATCTGCGCCTCGCCCGCCAGCTGGCCGAGCGGCATGGGCGCGTCACGGTCCGTACCGTCGCCCCGCTGGTGCATCTGGTCAGCCGCATCGACGGCGTCTCCGGTGTGATCGAGGCATCCGATGCCGCGGCGGTCGAGCGGCTCGGCCCGTTCACCGCGCTACCGGTCCAGGCGCTGCCCCAGGCCGCGGCGGCGGAAGGCTACGACCTGCCGGCACGCTTTCCCTATCTGACCCCCGATCCGGCGCGCAAGCGGCCGTGGGGGCCGGAGATGTTTGCCGGCAACCAGCCCAAGATCGGCCTGGCCTGGCAGCGCACGCCGCTGGCCAGCGGGCCGGGCCAGGCGCTGCTGCTGGACGATCTCGCCCCGATCCTGCGTCTGACCGGCCTCAAGCTCTATTCGTTCGGCGGGCCGCCCGAGATGGTCGATCGCCGGCGCCTCGGCGATATCGGTGCCGTCGATCTGGCCCAGGTGGCGCGCGACCCTGAAGATCTCGCCGCGGCACTCAACGAACTCGACCTGCTGATCGCCGCCGACAACGTCACCGCCCACGTCGCCGGCGCGATGGGGCGCGAGGTCTGGATGCTGCTGCCGACCACGCCGCATTGGCGCTGGGGGCGTCAGGGCCAGGACACCACGCTCTATCCGAGCTTCCGCCTGTTCCGCCAGGAACGCTCGACCGACTGGACCGGCGCCGTGCAGTTCGTGACCGAGGAATTGTCGCGACGCTACGGCCTGGGGTGACGACCGCGGCCGTACCCCCGGTCAGGCCGCGAACTCGTCGCACAACCGGGCGATGTCATCGGGGCGGGTCAGCATCACGGCATGGCGGCTGTCGATCGCGACGACCCGGCCGCGCGGCAGCCGCGCCGCCCGGTCGCGCGAGACTTCGAACATGCCGAGCGGTTCGTCGGTGCAGTAGACATAAAGCAGCGGCAGGTGGTCGAGATCGGCGCAGGCCGTCAGCCGCTCGGTGAACGGGCCGAGCGGCACGCCGCCGAGCTTGCGTTCCAGTACGGCCCTGGCCGGATCGTCGTCGCCGCAGAACTTGGCCATCGGCAGGAAGAACGGGACCAGCCAGCCCCGGCCCTGCTCGTTGGCCAACCGCTCGGCCGGGGCCTGCAGGCCCCAGCCGGCCAGATCCAAGGCACATTCGCCGTCGACGGGCAGCAGGGCGTCGAGATGGATCATGGCCCTGATTCGGTCGGGGATTGCATGAGCGACGCCGGTGGTGACCATGCCGCCATAGCTGTGGCCGATCAGGATTACATCGGTCAGATCCTCCGCAACGATCAGATTGACGATATCGGCGATATGGGTCGAAAGCGTGACGTCCGGCCCGCCGACATGCTCGCGGTCCGCGCAACCGGACAAGGACGGGCGATGGACGGTGTGTCCGCGGGCGGCGAGCCTGTCGGCCACCGTCTTCCACACCCAGCCGCCGAAAAACGCGCCGTGAACGGCAACGAAAATTGCCATGGCTTTCCTCTTTTCCATCAATGGCGTCACCGACGGAAGAGGCAGCCGGACCGCATCAGGATTCGCGAATTTTTTCCGCGACCGCGCGAATCCCTTGCCCGATTCCGCGCCTCCTTGGATAGGTAGGGATATGGAGGAACTGATGCGGGCTGCCCGGATTCCGGAAGGTATGTTCGACTCTGCCTGCAGGGGCGACCAGGCGGCGCTGGTACGGCTGATCGAAATTGCCCAGCCCGATATCCGGCGCTATGCCCGCGCCACGTGCGGCAGCACCGCCGACGCCGAGGATGCGGCACAGGAGGCCTTGTGGCTGTTGTTCCGTCGGGTGGGGACGATCCGATCGCTGGCGGCGATCTCTGGGTGGTTGTTCACCGTGGTGCGGCGCGAATGCCTGCGGCTGGCCCGCCGGACCGGCTTGCCTTTGCCTGACGATGGGAACGATCTCGTGCTCGACCGGCCCGACCTTGAACTGCGCCTCGATCTCGCCGCCGCGATCGAGGCGTTGCCCGCGCATTATCGCGAAGTCGCGCTGATGCGCGACGTCAAGGAAATGACGATCGACGAGATCGCCGTAGCGACCGGATCCACCCGCCAGGCAGTCAAGGCGCGGCTGCACCGGGCGCGGGGACTGATGCGGGAATATCTGGCGCGCTGACGGCGCGGCGGCGCGCGTCAGTCGGCATCGGCCGGAAAATTCGGACCGGCGAGCCGGGTCAGATCCAGCAAGGCGTCCTCCAGCTGGGCCTCGTCGAGGACGGTTCCGGTCAGATCGGCGCCGTAGAGGCTGGCGCAGGCGAGGTCGGCACGGGAAAGATCGGCCCTGATCAGGCTTGCCCCCGCCAGATCGGCGCCGCGCAGGTCGGCGTGCCGGAGATCGGCGCGCATGAACGAGCCATTTGCCAACAGCGCCGAGCGGAAGCGGGCGGCGCGCAGATCGCATTGGTTGAACAGGGCCGAGGACAGGTTGGTTGCCACCCAACTGGTATTGGGCAGGCTGGCACCGATCAGGCAGGCTGCCGGCATTCTGGCACGATCGAAACGTGATCCAGTGAAATCGCTTGTCCCCGCGGTGGACAGCCGGTCGAACACGGCGTGGCCGAAATCGGCGTTGTGGAGGCGGCAATTGACCAGCGTGCAGCGCGTCAGCGTCGCGGCCTCGAATCGCGCGCGGTCCGCGCGGCATCCGATCAGCGAGACCTTCTCCAGCCGCGCTCGGCCGAAGGCCGCGTCGTCGAGCGTCGAGGCCATGAACGTGACGTCGGTCATTTCCGCACTGTCGAAGTTCGCGGACGGCAGCGCGACACCGTCCATCGCCGCGATCCGGACGAGGCGTGCGCCGCTGAAGTCGGTGCACTCGCCCCGCGCGGCGCCAAACTGGCTTCGCTCGATCAGCGCGCCGGCAAACCGGGTCCGATTGAGGCTGGTACGTCCGAGATTGGTTTCGGTGAGGTTGGCGTTCGCGAAGCTGGCGCCGTCAAGGACGGCGCCGGCTAGGTTGCTCCGTACCAATATGGCGCCGTCGAAGCGGGCGCCAGCCAGGCGGCAGCCGGCAAGATCAGCCTCCGACAGGTCGCGGTGGCGGAAGTCGAGGCCGGAAAGATCAAGGCCCGCGAAGTCTCGCGTGTCGAGCGGACCGCCGGACTGCAAGGCCGAGGTCAGGGCGGCAAGGCGCCGTGCGGCGTCGCCGGGTTCGCCCGCGGTCACTGCCGGCATCAGATGCCCGATCTGCGCCCGCATCCGCGCCTGCAGCGACGCGATGTCGGCCATCGCCTGATCGACGAATTCGAGATGGGCCCCGGGCTTGCTGGCGAGGATCCGTTCCCGCATCGCCGGCGGCGCCGCGGCGGCGACACGGTCGATCTCGGCATCGGCGCGGGCGATCATGGCCCGCGGGGTGCTGGGTGTATCGGCCGCCGCCCGGGCTGCCAGGACATCGTAGTCGAGGCCGGCTTTGGCCGCCATCGCACGGGCGCGGCCCTGCAACTCACCGGCGGCCTGGTCGACGACCTGCCGCGTCAGGGTCTCGATCCGGTCCAGTTGCGGTTTCAGCGACCGAGGATCCCTGGCCGTCTTCGCGGCGGCCTTGAAGGCGTCGAGTTCGGCATGCAAGGACTTGATCAGCCCCGGCGGCTCATAGGCTGCGGCCGCGGCGGTCATGCCGGCCAGGACTTCCGGCGGCACCGCTGCCTCGAGCCGCGCGGTCGCTGCGTCGATCATCGCCTGCAGGCCCGGGGGCAGTGTCGGATCTGCCGGCCTCGCCACCTTGAACCAGCTGGCTTTCTCGTGGCTTGGTTCCTGCCAGCCGTCGGGACATAGCGACCCGTGATCGAGGCCGAGCTTGAAACCGTCGTCGGGATCGAGCCGCCGTGCGAGGTCGGCCGCATAATGACCGATCGGCCGCACCGGTTGTTCCTGCCATTCGAAGCCGGCGACAACAAGGTCGATCTCCGGGTGATCGAACGCCGTAACCCATAGATCTGTCCGATGGATCAGAACGGCCAGCGAGATCTCGGGAAACAGGACCAGCGTGTCGGCCTGCAATGCCAACTCGTCGAGCCGCTGGCCGCCGTCGTTGCGACGCCGGGCGAACAGCCGCGGCCTTACGCCGGGCAACTGCGCGGTCTGCAGTGCCGTGGCGGGGTGCATGTTTTCGACCAGCACGCTCTCGGTTCCGGCAAAGAATCCGGCGATCTGCTGGTCTGGTGGCGCAACCTGGAACAGGTCGAGCGTGGCATCGGCGGCGAGGCCTGGCGCGTGGTTCTCCGCCCAGTGGCGGTCGTAGGTGCCGGCAAATTGCTGGCGATCCGGTATCGTGACGTCACGGGGACCGAAGCAGGCCGGCGCAATGACGTCGGTCGGCGCGTTCATCACGGAACCCGGATATTCCAGGCAGGGCAGCGGGTAGCGCCCGTCGTCGGTGAACGTATCCTCGCGCCAGAAGCCGATGCCGCACGGATTGCCGGGAAATTGCGGGCCGCCGAAGGCGAGGCGCCAGTCGTCGAGCGGCATCGAGGTGAATGGGGCGGGCGACGTTGCAAAGGATTGCCGATCCGGGCTTCGGCGCCATTCGCGCCGGCCGGTAAGGCGGATCGACTTGTCGATCGGACCGACACGGATCCGCGCGCCATGTTGCAGGACGGGCGTACCCCCCGGTGCATGGTAGCTGCCGAACACGACCACTTCGCCGCGGGCCTTCGGTTCTCCGGTATCGAGCGGCCGGTCGCCGAGGATGGGGGTGATCGCCTCCCACATCTCGCCTTCCTGCAGCAGCGCGCGCGGCGCGCCGAACGGAAATGCGGTGACCACCCCGAACGAGAGCAGCGTGCGACCGCCCCATAGCAGCGACCGTTTGAGCAGGCCCAGCCGCAATGGCTTGACGATCCGCATCACGCCGAGACGGATATGGCGTTCTGCGACACATCGACGGCCGAGTTGGCGAGGGTGGCTGCCCGTTCCTCCAGCCTGGCCAGGCCGCTTTCGGCGCTCGACAGCGCCGTGGCCGTCTTGGCCAGCGCATTGTCCATCTCGGCAGTGCTCTGTTCCGCGCCGATGCCGGTGTATTTGAAGTTGGTGCCGCCCTGCCATTCCCAGGTGAGGGCGAGCGAGGCGGACAGCGCCAGCATCAGCGGTGTATTGACCGCGATCTTGGCACCGGCGAGCGTTACGTCGAGGAGACCGGCCATGCCGAGCGAAAGGGTATTCGCGTCGGTATTGGCCGAGATCGTTCCGGCGGCATAGAACCGCGTCGACCCCTTCGTGTAGAAGGTCGTCGAGTTGGTCGGGGTGTTGAACTTGTACTCGGTCGTCATCACATCACGACCTGCAGGTCGGTCTTCACCTCGACGTCCGATTGCTCGGCGCTGGTGACCCTCGCTTCCAGCGCCGTCAGGCCACTATCGACCTCGGCCAGCACCGACTTGGCCTCCGTCAGCAGGACATCGGCACGGGCCAGGAATGCGGCCGCCTTCGCCTGCCGCCCAAAGATGGCGAGGCCGTTGAACATCTCGAATTTCGTGCCTTTCTCGGCCTTTATCGTCAGCGCGATCAGCTTGGCGTCGATCTTGACCCCGGCAAGCGCGGTGGTCAGCGACAGGCTGGCGCTGAGATTGACGTCGAAGGCCAGTTTGGTCTCGAAGGCTTCGAGGCCCGTGCCGGCCTTGATCGTGCCTTCGGCCTCGAAGGCATGATAGTCCTTTTCGCGATTGATCGTGATCGTGGTGACGGTCGTGTCGGCCATCGTTCACCCCTGGACCTTCATGGCGACCCGGGCGTCCAGGACGCCCGAATCCAGTTTTGTCTTGAGGCTTTTCGCCTGGGCGAGAACCGCCTTGGCGCTGGAAAGCGCCTGATGCACCTTCGCGTCGCTCAACGCGACCCGGGTGATCGAATTCAGATAGGCCTTGTTGGTCAGCAACTGTCCCTTGACCGAGTCATACTCGATCTTGGCGCCCGGCAGGACCTCGACCGAAGCGACCAGCGGCGTCGTTGCCGTGACATTCAGGCCGATCGGCATCAGCGTGCAGGACGAAAGTTCGCCATACCCCTTGATGCTGCCGGCGACCTGCGCCAGCAACGCGCCCGAGGCAAAGAAGTTGGATGTCAGTTTCGGCGCCGGCGAACTTGAAATCGTGCCGCTGGCCACGGCCCACCATTCCCAGCCGAGCGGCCCTGATCCGAGGTCGGCCGCACTGCCGATCTGCGCCCCATCCTTGTAGATGCCGCCGCTTTCGACCATGAAAGCTACTATCCCCGGCCGCGGTGACAGCAATGTTGCGGCGGACGATAAAAAATCTTTTACATCGATCAGGCGGCTGGGAAGTTCGGTCCCGACAGCTTCGTCAGATCGATCAGCGCCTCGTCGAGCACCGCGTGGTCGAGGATCGTGTCGCTGAGGTCGGCGCCGTAGAGACTGGTGCGGGCGAGGTTGGCGTAGGTGCAGTCGGCGCGGATCAGGCTGGCCCCGGCGAGGTCAGCGCCGGCCAGATCGGCGTGGAACAGGTCGGCCCGCATGAACGACGCGTTTGCCAGCAGCGCCGAGGCGAAGTGCGCCTGGCGCAGATCGGCGCGAATGAACAGCGCGGTGGCGAGGTTGGCGGCAACCCAGGTGGTGTTGGGCAGGCTGGCGCCGATCAGGCAGGCACCGGGCATGCGCGCCCGGTCGAAGCACGAGCGGGCAAGGTCGATATCGCCGGCAGTCGACAGCCGTTCGATGCGCGCGTGGCTGAAATCGGCATCGTGCATCCGGGTGTCGATCAGCACGCATCGCGACATGGCGGCCGCCACGAACCGCGCCTGGTCGGCACGGCAGTTCATCAGCACCAGCTTTTCCATCACCGCACCATCCCAGACGGCGAGGTCGAGAATGGCTTCCATGAAGGTGACGTCCACCATCTCCGCCTCGGCGAAGACCGCCTGGGTCAGGACGGCGTCGCTGACCGTCATTTCCGTCATGCGGGCGCCGGTGAAATCGGTCCGTTGGCCGTTCGACGCGCCAAGCTGGGTGCGCTCGAGCACGGCACCGGCAAACCGTGCGCGGTTTAGCCTGGTGCGGCCGAGATTGGCTTCGGTGAGATCGGCCCCGGTCAGGCTGGCGTCGTCGAGAATCGCACCGGCGAGACACGCCCGCGCCAGCCGGGCGCCGTCGAAACGGGTACCCTCCAGCCGGCAATCGGTGAAATCGGCTTCGGCGAGGTCGCGTCTGCTGAAGTCGAGGCCCGACAGGTCGAGGCCGGCGTAATCGCCGCCCGCCAGCGTGTCGTTACCTGCCAGCGCCGCCTGCAGCCCGGCCAGGCGCCGGGCGCCGTCGGTGCGCGGCGGCAGGGCCGAAGCCGGCATCATGTGACCGATCTGGCTGCGCATGCGGGTCTGCAAGGCGGCAATGTCGGCGACCGCCTGGTCGATAGGGCCGAGATGATCACCGGGCTTGTTGGCGAGGATCTGGTCACGCATGCCGGGGGGGGCCGCGGCGGCCATGCGCTCGACCTCGGCGTCGGCGGCGGCGATCACCGCTTGAGGCGTCTTGGGGCCATTGGCCGCGGCCTGCGCGGCCAGCGCATCGTAGTCGAGGCCCGCCTTGGCAGCGAGGGCGCGTGCCCGGCCATGCGCCTCGTCCCGGGCGCGAAAACCGATGTCGCGCGCCATGGTGAACACCCGCTCGATCTGCGGCCGCAGTTGCCGGGCATCGCTGGCCTTTGGCGCCGCCGCCTTGAGGGCGTCCAGTTCGGCCCGCAGAGTCTTGATCTCCGGGGAGGGGTCGTAGTCGTCGGCGGCTTTCTTCATGCCGGCCAGAATGTCGGGCGGCACGGTGGCTTCGATCCTGGCCGTCGCGTCGTCGATCAGGGCTTGCAGCTTGGGCGGCAAGGTCGGGTTGCCGGGCTTGGCCACCTTGAACCATGCCGCTTTCTCATTCGGCGGTTCCACCCAGCCTTCGGGGCTGAGCGAGGTATGATCGAGGCCTAGCTTGAAGCCGTCCTCCGGATCGAGGCGGCGGGCGAGATCGGCAGCGTAATAGTCGAGCGGCCGCGACGCCTGTTCCTGCCATTCGAAGCCGGCAAGCAGCAGGTCGATCTCAGGATGGTCGAAGGCCGAGACCCAGAGGTTGGTCCGGTGGATCAGAACGCCCAGCGCGATTTCGGGAAACAGCACCAGCGTGTCGGCCTGCAGCGCCAGTTCTTCCAGCTTCCAATCATGCTGGCGATGATGCCGGATGAACAGCCGCGGCCGCACGCCCGGCAACTGTCCGGTCTGGACCGGCTGCGCGGGATGCATGTTTTCGACGGTCAGTCTTTCCGTGCCGGCGAAGAAGCCTTCGAGTTGCTGGTCGCGGCTCGCTACCTGGAACAGGTCCAGCCTGGCGTCGGCGGCAAGGCCCGGCGCATGGTTCTCGGCCCAGTAGCGATCATAGGTGCCCGCATATTGCTGGCGATCCGGATGCATGATGTCGCGCGGACCGAAGCACACCGGCGCGATGACGTCCGTGGGCGAGACCATCGCTGCGCGCACCGGCTCGAGGCTGGGCAGGGGGTAGCGGCCGTCGGCGGTGAAGATGTCCTCGCGCCAGAAGCCGATGCCGGTCGGGTTGTCGGGAAATTGCGGTCCACCGAAGGCGAGCCGCCAGTCGTCCAGCGGCATCGTCGTAAAGGGTTCGGGCGAGGTGGCGAACGAAGCGTTGTCGGGGCCCCTGCGCCACTCGCGGCGTCCGGTGACGCGGACCGATTTGTCGATCGGGCCGACATTGACCCTGGCACCATGCTGCAGGACGGGCGCGCCGCCGGGGGCATGATAGCTGCCGAAGACGACGACTTCACCGCGTGCCTTCGGTTCCCCGGTATCGAGCGGCTTGTCGCCGAGGATCGGCGCAATCGCTTCCCACATTTCGCCTTCCTGCAGCAGCCGGCGCGGATCGGCGAAGGGAAAGGCGCTGATCAGCCCCAGCGACAGCAGCGTGCGACCGCCCCACAGCAGCGGCCGCTTGATCAGACCGAGGCGCTGAGGCTTGACGATCTTCATCAGGGAACGACCGAAATTCCGCTCATTATCAAGTCAGCGGCACGGTTTGCCAGCGTGAATGGCTCCGTTTCCAGCGACACCATCGTATTCTTGACGTCGGCCAGGGCTGAGTTCGTTTCGGCAAGGGCGCTTTCGGTTTCCGCCGTGCTTTGCTCGCATCCGATGCCGGTGTACTTGAACTTGAACCCGCTCTGCAGTTCCGCCGAATAGGCAAGCGAGCCCGACAAGGTCAGCATCAATGGGGTGAAGGTGGTGATCTTGGCACCGAGCAAGGTGGCGTCCAGCACGCCGGTCAGGCCGACCGACACGGTGTTGCTGCTGGTGTTGGCCGTCGTCGAGGCACCGGCGTAAAAGCGCATCGACGACTTCGTATAGAACGTCATCGAGTTGGTCGGCGTGTTGAACTGGTATGTGTTGTCGGTTGTCATAGGATGCTCAGCACCGAAACCTTATCAACGCGCCTCCTGCTGTGGATGCATCTGCTCAGGCCCTGGTCGAGTGCGGTTGCCCGCTTCTCGACCTCGGTCAGCACGTCGCTGGTCTCGGTCAGCAGCACTTTGGCATGCGCCAGCATCGCCTTGGCCTTGGCCTGGGCACCGAAATAGGTGATGCCGTTGAACATCTCGTATTTCTTGCCGAACTCGGCGGCAAAGGAAAAGGCCAGCTTGCCCTCGATCTTGACGCCCGCCAGCGACGAGGTCAGGGCCAGCGTCCCCGCCGTGACATTCAGATCCAGAGAAGCCTTGAACTCTAGGGCTTCGAGGTCGGTGCCGAACTTGGCAATCGCTTCCGCTTCGAAGGCGCCATAAGCCTTTTCGCGGTTGATCGTGATCGTCGTCGTATCAGCCATGACTATGCCTGTACCAGTTGCGTGACTTGAGCCTTGAGGACGCTGCTGCTCAGGGAGGTACGCATCTTCTTTGCCTCCGACAGGACCGCCTTGGCGCTGGCGACCGCATCCCTGGCCTCGGCATCGCTCAGCTTTATCTTGGTGATGGAATTGATGTAGGCCCGGTTGGTCGTCGCTTCGAGCTTGACTGAATCGTAGGTGATCTTCGGGCCGGGCATGACTTCGATCGTCGCGACCTTCGACGACGTCGCGGTCACGCTGACCCCAACCGGCAGGAAGGTCGCGCTCGACAATTCCCCATAGGCTTTCACCGCCCCGGCAACCTGGAACAATGTCGCGAACGAGGCGAACAGGTTTGCCGTCTGTTTGGGTTTGGCCGAGGCGGAATAGGTGGCGCTGGCCACGGCCCACCATTCCCAATCGAGCCCGCGATCGTTGGCCAGATCGGCGGCGACTCCGATCTGGTCGCCCGTGCTGTTGACGACGCTGCCTGTGTTGGCCATGGAAACATCCTTCCGTCGGGCTAGCCTGGGAAATTCGGGCCGGCAAGTCTGGTCAAGTCGATCATCGCGCCATCCAGCACCGTATCCTCCATCAGCGTGTCGGTCAGGTCGGCGCCGTAGAGGCTGACATCGACGAGGCTGGCGCGACGCAGGTCGGTATGGATGAAGCTCGCGCCCGCGCAATCGCTGCCGCGCAGGTCGGCGTGGCCGAGATCGGCGCGCATGAACGAGGCGCCGGCGAGGCGCGCGGCGTGGAAATGCGCCTGGCGCAGATCGGCATTGTTGAACAGGGCTGCGGCAAGGTTGGTCGCCACCCAGCTGGTATTGGGCAGCACCGCGCCGATGAAGCAGGCTGCCGGCATCTTCGCGCGGTCGAATCGGGCACGCGACAGGTCGACCTTGCCGGCCGTGGCCAGCCGCTCGACGTCGGTCGCGCTGAAATCGGCATCGTGCAGGCGGCAGTTCACCAGCGTCAGCCGCACCATCCGGGCGCGGAAGAAGCAGGCGAGGTCGGCCCGGCAATCGATCATCGACACGCCTTCGAACTGGGCCCGGTCGAACGCCGCTTCGTTCAGCGTGCATTCCAGGAAGTTCGACTTGAGGAAGCGGGCGTCGATGAAGCTCGCCCCCTGCAGCGCGACGCCGTTGAACGTCACCTCGCTGAATTCGGCATCGACGAAGACCGGCGCCTCGCCGACTGTTTCGGCCAGCAGCGCCTTGGTGAACTGGGCACTGGAAAATACCGCGCGGCTGATCGATGCCTTGCCGAGATTGGTTTCCATCAGCTGTGCGCCGTTGAACTGCGCCTCGTCCAGCACCGCGGCGGCGAACGACGCGCGGGTCAGGTTGGCGCCGTGGAAGCGCGCGCCGACCAGGCGACAGTTGGTGAAGTCGGCTTCGGTCAGGTCGAGGCGGGAGAAGTCGAGGCCCGACAGGTCGAGGCCGGCGAACTGGCCGCGAGCCATGTCGCCGCCACCGGCCAGCATCGCCCTGGTCTCGGCCAGGCGGCGCGCGGCCTCGGCCGGCGGCGGCACCTCGGGCAGCGGCATCAGATGGCCGGCGCGGGCCTGCATCAGGGCCTGCAGCGAGGCGATGTCGTCCATCGCACCGTCGAGGGCACCGAAGTGATCGCCGGGCTTGTGTGCCAGCACCTTGTCGCGCAGCTCGCCCTGCGGCGTCAGCGCGGCGAGGCGCTCGACCTCGGCATCGGCGGCGGCGACCATCTCGCGCGGTGTCTTCGGCGCCTTGGCCGCAGCCTCGGCCAGCAGCTTGTCGTAGTCGAGGCCGCCGCGTGCCGCCAGTTGGCGGGCGCGGGCCTCGCCGTCGGAAACGGTCTGCTCGACCATGCCGCGGCCGAGGCCGAGGATCCGGTCGATCTGCGGCTCCAGTTTGCGGGCGTCGGTCGCGCCGGCGGCCGCGGCCGAGAAGGCGTCGATCTCGGCGCGCAAGGCCTTCAACTCGGCGGTCTCGCCCGGCCTGGCCGCGGCCCGGGCCGCCATCTCGGCGAAGACCGATGCCGGCAGCACGGCCTCGCTGCGGGCCTTCTCGGCGTCGAGCACCGCCTGCAGCCGTGGCGGCAGGACGGGATCGCGCGGCGTGGCGACCTTGAACCACTTGGCCATCTCGCGCGGTGGCTCCTGCCAGCCTTCGGGGCTGAGCGAGGTGTAGTCGAGGCCGAGCCTGAAGCCGTCCTCGGGATCGAGGCGGCGCATCAGGTCGTCGCCGTAATAGGCGCGGCTGCGCGGCTCCTGTTCCTGCCATTCGAAGCCGGCCAGCAGCAGGTCGATTTCCGGATGATCGAAGGCCGATACCCAGACATGGGCGCGGTGGATCAGCACGCCGATTTCGAGGGCGGGAAACAGCACCAGCGTATCGGCCCGCAGCGCCTGTTCCTCCAGCACCACCTCGTGATGCTGGCGGCGGCGCAGGAACAGCCGCGGCCGCACCCCCGGCAGCCGCGAGTTCAGCTGTTCGCGGCTCGGATGCAGGTGTTCGACCACGATCGGCTCGGCACCGCCGAAGAAGCCATCGATCTGCTGATCGGGCGGGGCAACCTGGAACAGATCCATCGTCGCGTCGGCCGCCAGGCCTGGGGCGTGATTGTCCGCCCAGAAGCGATCATAGGTGCCGGCGAAGCGCTGGCGGGCCGGCAGCATGATGTCGCGCGGACCGAACCCGGCCGGCATGACGACGTCGCCCGGCATCTTGACGACATCGTGCGGATATTCGAGGCAGGGCAACGGATAGCGGCCGTCCGGGCTGGTCACGTTCGGCAGGACATGGCCGCGCCCCGCCGGGTTGTCGACGAAATCCGGGCCGCCGAACGCCAGGCGCCAGTCCAGCTTCATCGCCGTGAACGGCTGGGGCTGGGTGACGATCAGCCGGCCCTCGCGATCGAAGGTCCACTCGCGCGCGCCGGTGATGCGGATCGACTTGTCGATCGGGCCGACGGCGACGCGGGCGCCATGCTGCAGCACCGGATTGCCGCCGGGCGCAAAATAGTCGCCGAATACCACGACCTCGCCGCGCGCCTTCGGCTCGCCGGTGTCGAGGGGATGGTCGCCGAGGGCGGGACCCACTGCCTCCCACATCTCGCCTTCTTCCATCAGGCGGCGCGGGTGGGCGAAGGGGAAGGCCGTCAGCAGACCGAGCGAGAGCAGCGTGCGGCCGCCCCACAGCACCGATCGCTTGAGCAGACCCAGGCGCTGAGGCTTGTAGATTTCCATTATTCGCTGGAAACGGCGCTGGCGCTGCGCAGGGTCAGTGCGCGCGTCGCCATCCTGATCGCACCGTTGGCGGTCTTGATCGCAGTCTTCTCCAACTCGGTCACCGCCGACTGGGTTTCGGCAAGGCCGGTATCCACCTTGGCCGTCTTCTTCTCGGCATAGATGCCGGTGGTCTCGACCTCGTTCTTCTTCAGGTTCCAGGTGAGACCGCTGCTGAAATCGATGCTGACCAGCAGCGGCGAGCCGATCGAGGCCTTGACGCCGGCAACGTGAAAATCGGCCGATCCGGTGACCGGCACGATGGTCAGGCCATGCTTGGCCACATTGGCCGAGGCCGACCCGCCGAAGCTGAGCGTCGCCGTCGACTTGGTGTAGAACGTCATGCCGTCGACGCCCTTCGCGTACATGTACTTCTTGGCCATGGCTTCAGGCTCCGCGCTAGACGTTCAGGGAGACGCCGTTGTTGCCGATGATGGTCACCGCGCGCTTGGCGGCGGTGACCTTGGCCTCGGTCGCGGAGGCGGCCTGCTCGGCCTTGGTCGTGACGTCCTGAAGCTTGGCCAGATGGACTTTCGCTTCGTTCAGATAGGCTTCGCCGTCGGCCGTCGAGGTGCGCAAGTTGGCCCCGTTCAGCAGTTTCAGCTTATGGCCGAACTCGGCTTCGATCGAGATTCCGAACAGCTTGGCTTCCATCTTCACGCCGGCCAGCGTCGTGCTGATGCTGTTGGCACCCTTGATCGTCAGGTTGCCGCCGATCTTGACGTCCATCGAATTCGTCATCATGCCGACGGATGCCGAATAGTCGCGCTGGATGCTGTGAAAATTGCTGTTGCGGTTGATGGTGATGACGGCTGGATCGGCCATGGTTGCAGCTCCCCTTCAGGCGCCGGTCACTTGGTCTGGATGCGCTGGGTGATCTCGGCGTAGGCGCCCGCATTCTCGAACACGGCCGTGCTCTTCTCGATCAGGGCGATGGCGGCCTTTGCACGCGACACCAGGGCCCGCTGCTCGGCGGTCGTGAGCTCGATGCGCGTGATCGTGTTGACGATCGCCGAGTTGGTGACGAGGCTGCACTTGACTTGGTCGTATTCGATGTTGGGGCCGGGCCCGATCTTGATGCCGGCTACCGCCGGCGTATTGGCCGAAAGCGCCAGCCCCTTGAGCGTGAGCTCCGACGACGTGGCTTCGCCGACCGCCTTGGCCTCGTTGCTGAGTTCGAGACTGGCGCTGCCCGAGGCGCAGAAGCTTTTCTTGTCCTTGTTCTCGAGGTCGACTTCCGCCGACTCGGTCGAGATGAACCACCAGGTGCCGCCGAGATCCTTGATGTCTCCGGTCTTGGCGCCCTTCTTGTCGACCAGCTGGTCCATGGCGGCCTCTGCCTCAGGCGAGATTCAGGACGCGGACCTGGCTTGGCACCAGGGTCGCGCCGACGGCGTTCGGCGACATGCCGTTCTGGCCGGTGACGTCGAGCATCTTGGTCTGCGGGGCACCGCCGACCAGGATGGTGAAGCTGCCCATCAGGTTGCGCGTCGGTCCCATCTCCATGCCCGACGCGACGCCCAGGTTGACGCCGGTATTGTCGCCCATCGACGGCACGACGTTGCGGATCATGTTCTGAGCGGGGCCACAGGAATAGAACACGTTCGGCACGAACGGCATCGCCGTCGGGTTCATCGAGATGTTGGGGTAGGGGATCGGGACGATGACGGGCGGGACCGGCGTCAGGCAGACGTCGGGGAAGGCGAAGTTCATGCCCATCATTTGCGTGTTGCAGAAGACCATGGCGGTTCCCCCTTGGGTCAGGCGAGATGGATGCGTTCGCCGTCGACGCGAACGTCTTCGCGGGCGCTGATGAAGGCGCGCTGGCCACGCAGGCTCAACTCCTCGCGCGCCTCGTGGGCGATCGTGGTGGCCTGGGTGCGGTCGACGCCGGTGACCAGGCGCAGCACGTGGTTGAAGCGGGCGGTGAGGTGGTCGACCATCTGGTCGACCCGCTCGGCCACCAGGGTCAGCCGCCCGGTTCGTGCGGTAAGCCGCTCGGCATCGGCCAGCGCCTCCTCGGCGATCATCGTGGCCGTGGCGGCCCGCACGGTCAGTTGCGCCGTGGCTATCGTCGTGGCCTCGGTGCCGACCAGCGTGACGGCGCCGCCGGCACGGACCGAGACGTCGCCGCGATCGGCCTCGAACGTCAGCCCGTCCGGCGCTGCGACGGTGACCGGGGTGGCGGCGGCGGCGCGCTCCAGCACGGCGAGGATATAGCCGCGGTCGGCGCCGACCCGGCAGAGCAGCACCTTGTCGCCGGGTTCCGGACGGACCAGGCAGGATGCCGCCGGTACCGCCGAGCAGTCGCCGTCGCCGATATCGATCAGCCAGACCGGGGCGACCGTTCTGACCACCCCTTCAACCAGCGCGGCGGCCGCCGGCGCGGGAGATGCGGCGTAGGTCTGGGCAAACGGCGCGTGCTGCAGGCTCTCGGTCGTCATCTTGCCATCTCCTGTCTCGGTGGCGGGGCACGCCCCGCCGCTGAACTTTGCCCCAAGCTATACCGCGCGCTGCCACCGGAAAGCGACGGAACGCACAGAACGGTCACGCCGGAAAATTCCGGCCCGCAAGCACGGTCTTGTCGATCAGCGCGCCGTCGATGACCGCCTCGTCCAGAAGCGCGTCGGTCAGGTCGGCACCATACAGGCTGACCCGGCGCAGCGAACTCCTGCGCAAGTCGGCCTTGATGAAGCTGGCTCCACCACAGTCGCTGCCGTCGAACTGGGCGCAGCCGAGGTCGCTGCGCATCAGCAGGGCGCCCTGCAGCAGCGCGCAGTCGAAGACGGCGTCGCGCAGCCGTGCCTGGGCAAAAAGTGCCCCTGCGGCGTTGGCCGCGACCCAGGACGAACCGCTCAGTTCGGCACCGATCAGGTTGGCGGCGGGCATCTTCGTCCGATCGAAGCAGGCGTGGGTCAGATCGACGCCGCTGGCGGTCGACAGCCGCTCGATCGTCGCGCCGCTGAAGTCAGCCCCGTGCAGTACCGATTTGACGATCGTCGGGCGAACCATGGCCGCGCCGCGAAACGAGGCGCGGTTGGCGCGGCAATTGAGCAGAAGGACCCGATTGATCGTCGCCTCGTCGAAGATGGCATCATCGAGCTCGGCATCGAGGAACTTGACCTTGTTCAGCGTGGCGCCGGCAAACGACGGCGCCGCGAGCTTCACCTTCATCGCCGCAACGCCATCCAGCGTCGCGGCGGCAAACACGGTGGCCTCGCCTTCCGCCTCGCTCAGTGTCGCCTTGGCAAGCGCCGCTCCGGTGAAGTCGGTGCGGTCGAGGCGGGCGCAGCCGAGATTGGTCTCGGTCAGCGCCGCGCCGTCGAACCGGGCTTCGGTCAGGTCGCTCGCCGCAAAATTGGTCCGATACAGGTTGGCCCCGGTGAACTTCGCACCGATCAGGCGGCATCGGGCAAAATCGGCTTCGCTGAGATCGCGGCCGCCGAAGTCGAAGCCCGAGAGGTCGAGGCCCGAGAAATTCGCGCGCAAGGCCGACCCGCCGGTCTGCAGCAGGGTGGCCGCCTCGGCCGTCCGACGCGCGGCCTCGGCCGGCGACGGCAGCGGCGCTGCGGGCATGACATGCCCGATTGCCGATTTTGCATGCGCCTGGAGCGCTGCGAGGTCGGCGGTCGCGGCGTCGGCGACGGCCTTGTGCGGTGCGAGCTTGGCCTTAAGCAAAGTCTCGCGCGTCGCGGGCGGGGCGTTAGCCAGGGCCTTGTCGATCTGCGCGTCGACCCGGTCCATTGCCTCCTGCAGCGATTTCGGCGCACCGGCCGCTGCCGTAGCCTTGATCTGGTCGTAGTCGAGGCCCTTTGCGGCCATCGTGGACCTGCCGTACCTCTCCAGGGACGCCACCGCGCGATCGGCGACGGTCTGCGCCAGCGCCTTGATCCGGTCCATCTGCGGCATGATGTCGGTGGCCCGGGTCGCCAGGGCGGCCGCTGCCGGCAGGCTGGCGAGTTCGCTGCGCAAGGCCGCGATGGCAGGGCCGTCGGGCCGCGGTTCTGGGGGCGGTCCCAGGCTCGCCATCTGCTCGGCGGGCACCATCTTCGCCAGTTGCGCCTGGGCTTCGTCGATCTTGGCCTGCAGCGATGGCGGCACGGCAAAGGGGCGTGGTTTCAGAACCTTGAACCAACCCGCCTTTTCCGATGGTGGTTCGATCCAGCCCTTCGGGCTGAGCGACAGGTAATCGAGCCCCAGATGCGCCCCTTCGGGCGCCAGCCGGAGCGCCAGGTCCTTCTCGTAGTAGCCGAGCGTACGCGGTTCGTGCTCCTGCCACTCGAAGGCGGTGAGCAGCAGGTCGATTTCCGGATGGTCGAAGGCCGAGACCCACAGGCTGCCGCGATGGATAAGGACCCCAAGACCGATGGCAGGAAAGAAGATGCAGGTATCCGTTGCCAGCGCGACTTCCTCGAGCGTGCCCGGTGCCCCCACGCGACGCACGAAGGCGCGCGCCCGCACGCCCGGCAGAGTGCCCGCCTGTATCGGCAGATCGGGATGCATGTTCTCGACGGCGAAGGCTTCGCGGCCATCGATGAATCCCGGCAGATGCTGGTCGATCGCCGCGGCCTGGAACAGGTCGAGCGTGGCGTCCTGCGGCAGGCCCGGCGCATGGTTGTCGGCCCAGAACCGATCATAGGTGCCCGCATGCTGCTGGCGCGCCGGCGTCATGAGATCGCGGGGTCCGAAGCCCGCCGGGGGCACGATGTCGTCGGGGTGGGCGACGACATTGTCGGGATATTCCAGGAACGGCAGCGGATAGCGTGCATCGGTGCTGCGCGTATCCACGGGCCAGTAGCCGATTCCTGCCGGGTTCGGAACGAAGTCCTTGCCGCCGAAGGCATATTTCCACTCGATCGGCAGGCTGGTCAGTGGTTCCGGGGCAGTCGGAACGACGCGCCCGCCGGCATCGGTCGCCCATTCGCGACGCCCGGTGACCCTGATCGACTTGTCAACCGGTCCCAGGGCCAGCCGCACCCCATGCTGCAGCACGGGCTTGCCGCCGGGGGCGAAATAATGACCGAAGGCCAGAACCTCGCCGCGGGCCTTCGGTTCGCCGGTATCGAGAACCTGATCGCCCAGGGCGGGGGCAATGGCCTCCCACATCTCGCCTTCCTTCATGATCCGGCGGGGTTCTGCGAGGGGGAAGGCCGTCACGACGCCGATCGACAACAGCGTGCGACCGCCCCACAGGAGCGAGCGCTTGAGGACGCCGAGGCGTTGTGGCTTGACCAGCTTCATGGAGGGATCAATCCTCCATCATTACGGTATACGCCGAGAGCGTGGCTTCGTGATTGGCAAGGTTCGACACCTTGCTGGCGATCGACGTCAGGCCCGTCTCGATATTGTCCAAGCAGGTTTGGGTCTGCTGCATTGCGCTGGCCAGCGTCGCGGCCTCGGCCGCGGCCAGGGTATGGCCGCTGACGAAGTGGTTATTGTGCCATTTGAACTCGGCGGCGACGACCGCCTTGATCGCGACCACGGCCGGCGCATTCAGATTGAGCGTGGCGCCGGCGAGCGTCGCGTTCAATTCCCCGGCAAATTCAAGCTTTCCCGTCGTCCGGGCCAGAAAGCTCGATGCGGTCGCATCCAGTTTCACCAGGAACGAGGTATCGGTGAAGAACGTCATGCCGGTGGTCGGCTTCTCGAGCGTGTAGGTGACGGTCATGACGCGACGCTCCGCCTCATAGCCTTGCCATCATCGCCATGCCGTTCAGCCAGAAGCCGCCGCTTTCGAGATGATCGACGGTAGATTCGAGGCTGGTGAGCTGGTTTTTCATCGTGGTGACTTCCGCCTCCACCAGCTGCAACGCGGCATGCGCATCATTGCAGTCGGCCAACAGCGTCGCTGCCTCGAACCGGCATGTCTGGCCGTTGAAGGTCAGGCTGCTACCTGCGTCGGCGGTGATTTCGACCGCCCCGACGGCGCTTTCGACCTGCAGGCCGACGGCCGATGTCGAGAAGGCGGCGGCCAGCAGCACCTGGCCCTCATATCCGGTCATCAGATCGACCCGGGTATAGGCGTAGCCGAATTCGGCATAGGCGCTGTCCCAGAAGGCCTCGAAACTGTCGTCGCGGCTGATATCGATGGTCGTCGTGTCGGTTCCGCCAGCATCGCTCATCGCAGTACGTCCTTCAGGCGCGCAACGCTTCGCCGATGACGGCGGAAACCGAACCGTCGTCGATGGCGGTCACGGTGTCCTTGGCCTTGGACATGGCCGCGTGGCACTGGCTGATCAGTTCCTTGACCTTAAGCGCGCTGTTCGCCTGTACATGCGTGCCGACCAGGAAGGCCTTGTTCGCGGTCATCTGCCACTTTGCGCCATGATTGAGCGTTACGGCGCTGCCCGGGATCAGGTCGAAGGTGACGACTTCCGGCGTCTTCAGCTTGCACTGTATGCCGCTGAGGCCGACGGTAACGGACGTGTTCTCGATGTATCCCGTGGTCGAGACGCCAGCCTGGATCAACTGGGTCGCCGCGGCATAGAAGGCGGTTGTGGTCCGCGGTGCTTTCCAGAACTTCGTCTGGGCCGTGGCGATGGCCCAGAATTCGCCGATGCCGCTCTGCTGCGCGCCGCCGACATCGTCGTTGCCCGTATAGGCGTCGTCCACGTTGCCCATCGTCTCCCTCCCTGCAACCGCCCCCCGGCGGGATCGTGCGCTAGCGCGGTACTTCCTGTCCCAGCTTCTGGTTGATCAGCCAATCCTCGGCCATCGCACGTCGCTCATCGTCACCCCGGGCGCCGCCCATGTCGCAATCCGAGATCCGGGTAGTGTCGTCGCGTTTGACCCGATGCCAGATCGAATAGCGCAGGTCGCAGCCCGACAGGGTCGAGGCGGTCATGTCGGCATGGCTGAGATCCGCATAGGACATCGCCGCGTTCGAGATGCGCGTCCCGTCGAGCTTGGCGGCGACGAGGCCCGCCCCGACCATGCTGGTGGTGGCGAGGCTCGCCTGGGTCAGTTGCGCCTGGCCGAAGTTGGCGTAGTCGAGCAGGGCGCCGTCGAGCCGCGTCCCGACGAGGATGGCCTCGACGAAGCTCGACATCGGTGCCTGGGCGCGGCTCATGTCGGCGCCGGTCAGATCGGCCTTGGTGAAATTGCACTTGTCGAGCTTGGTGCCGGTAAACCGGGTATTGGCGAGCTTGGCGCCGATGAACTGGGTCATCGTGAAATCGCGGCCCGAAAAATCGCGGTTCGACAGGTCGGCATTCAGCATCAGCGCCCGGTCGAAGCGCGTGCCGTCGAGGTTCACGCCGGTGAAGTCGGCCTCCATCATGCCCGACTGCGACAGCGTCGCGTCCGACAGGTCGAAACTGCCCAGCACCGGCTTGGTGAACAGCGACCGCTCGAACATCGTGCCCCGGGCGCTGCCGCCGTCCATCAGCAACCCGGCGCTGAGGAATCGCTTGACGTTCGCCGGCCAGCGCACGCCGGTCATGTCGGCATCGGAAAGCTGGTTGTCCTCGAAGAAGGCGTCGGACAGATCGACCCCGGGGAAGCGGCACTTGATGCCCTGGAAGCCGCGCAGCACGACACCCGCCATCCTGGCGCCGGCGAAATCGGCGTCGATGGCCATCGCACAGGTGAGGTCGACGCCGCTCATCTCGGCATCGCCGAACTTGCCGTTGTGCAGGTGGCACGCCGACAGGTCGACACCGGCGAGATTGGCGCCGGTGAAGTCGCAGTTCATCAGGATATGCTCGGCCAGCGGCAGACCCCGCAGGTCCATGCCGGACATGTCGACGCCTTCCAGCATCTGCATGGCCTTGAGTTCGCCGAGCAACTCTTCGCGGTTCATTCGCGTGGTCATGATGGGAAGTTCCGTCCGGCCAGCAGGGTGTTGTCGATCATGCCGCCGTCGATGACGGCGTCGTCGAGGCGGGCATCGGTGAGGTCGGCGCCATAGAGGCTGGTCTGCCGCAGCGAGGCCCAGCGCATGTCTGCGCGAATGAACGAGGCATCGGCACAGTCGCTACCGTCGAACCGTGCCTCGACCAGATTGGCGCGCATCAGCAGGGCGCCGCGCAGCAACGCGCAATGGAAATTGGCCATGCGCAGGTCGGCATTGTTGAACAGGGCGCCGGCGGCGTTCGTCGCCGTCCAGCTGGTGCCGGTAAGCACGACTCCGATCAGGCTTGCGGCCGGCATGCGGGCGTGGTCGAAGCGGCTGTCGCGCAGGTCGACGCCGCCCGCGGTCGACAGGCGCTCGATCGAGGCGCGGGAGAAATCGGCCCCCTGCAACGTGCTCTTGACCATCGTCGGCCGAACCAGGAGGGCGCCGCGAAAGCTGGCACGATCGGCCCGGCTGTTCAGCAACACCAGCTTTTCCAGATTGGCCTGATCGAAGTTGGCTTCGTCGAGTTCGGCGTCGAGGAAGTTCACTTCCTTGAGCTTCGCGCCCATGAACGAAGGCCTGAACAGGCGCGGCTTTATCGCCGTCACCCCCTCGATCCCGGCGCCGGCAAAGACGGTGTCGCTTCCCTCGGCCTCCGAGAACGTGGCCTTGAAGATCCCGGCATTGCCGAAATCCGTGCGATCCAGCCGGGTCTTGCCGAGGTTGGTTTCCTGCAGTTTCGCCCCGGTCATCCGCGCGTCCGTAAGGTCCGCCCCGGCGAAGTTCACGCGTGTCAGGTCCGCGCCCGAGAAGTCGGCCCCCACCAGGATGCTGGCGGCGAAGTCGGCCTCGGTGAGATCGCGACCGGCAAAATTGAATCCGGAGAGGTCGAGGCCCGCGAATTCGCCGCGGGTCGCATCGCCGCCCTGAGCGAGCAGCGCCTGGGCGCCGGCCGCACGCCGTGCCGCCTCGGCCGGGGCCACCGGCGGCGGCGCCGGCATCGCATGGCCGATCGCGGCCTTGCCCCTGGCCGTCAGCGCGGCCAGATCGCTCATGGCCTGGGTGACCAGCCCGGCATGCTGGCCGACCTTGGCCGCCAGGATCTTCTCGCGCGCTGCCGGCGGCGCGCCCGCGGCCGCGCGGTCGAGCGCCGCATCGGATTGCGCCATCACCTGCTGCGGCGTCATTACCGGCTTGGCGGCGGCGGCGGCCTTCAACGCATCGTAGTCCATGCCCTTTCGGGCCATGACGGTACGGATGCGATCCTCGGTGGCGCCGACACGTTCGTCGACGACCTGACGGGTCAGCGCCTTGATGCGGTCCATCTGCGGCTTGACCAGCAGCGGGTTCTTCAGCCCAGCCTGCTTGGACGCGTCGAACGCGGCCAGCTCGGCCCGGAGAGCCGCAAGCGTCGGTCCGTCATCCTTCGGGACGTGAGCCTTGGCGAAGGCCTCGACCTTGTCGGGCGGGATCATCTTGGCCAGCATGGCCTTGCCTTCGTCGATCTTGGCCTGCAGCGATGGCGGCACGACGAACGAACGCGGCTGCATCACCTTGAACCACGTCGCCTTTTCCGACGGCGGTTCGACCCAGCCTTCCGGGCTGAGCGAGAGATAGTCGAGGCCGAGCGGCAGGCCTTCGACCGGGTCGAGCCGGCGGACGAGATCGGCCTCGTAATAGCTCTGCGGCCGGGGCGCATGTTCCTGCCACTCGAATCCGGCCATGAACAGGTCGATCTCAGGATGATCGAAGGCCGAAACCCAGAGACTGCCGCGGTGGATCAGCAGGCCGAGGCCGATACCGGGAAACAGGATCGCGCTGTCGGTGGCGAGCGGCAACTCCTCGAGCTTTTCGGGCGCTTCGGTGCGGCGGACGAAGGCCCGGGCGCGCACGCCGGGCAATTGGCCGCTTTGGATCGGCTGCTCGGGGTGCATGTTCTCGACGGTGAACGGCTCGCGTCCGCCGATGAAGCCCTGGAACTGCTGGTCGGTCGCGGCAACCTGGAACAGATCGAGCGTCGCATCCTGCGCCAGGCCCGGCGCATGGTTGTCGGCCCAGTAGCGGTCGTAGGTGCCGGCATATTGCTGGCGCGCAGGCAGCATGATATCGCGCGGGCCCAGCCCCGCCGGCGCGATCACGGCGTCGGGGCTGGTCAATACGTCGGCCGGATATTCCAGCAACGGCAGCGGGTAGCGCGCATCGGCGCTGCGCGTATCTTCCGGCCAGTAGCCCCGTCCGCCCGGGTTGGCGGGAAAGCCCGGTCCGCCGAACGCATATTTCCAGTCGATCGGCAGGCTGGTGAACGGCTCGGGCGAGGTCGGGACGACGCGGCCCTGCTCATCGGTTGCCCATTCGCGGTGGCCGGTGACGCGGATCGACTTGTCGACCGGCCCCAGGGCGACGCGCACGCCATGCTGCAGCACCGGCTTGTCGCCGGGCGCGAAGTAGTGACCGAACACCACGACCTCGCCGCGCCGCTTCGGTTCGCCGGAGTCGAGCACCTGGTCGCCGAGCGCGGGGGCGATGGCCTCCCACATCTCGCCTTCCTTCATGATCCGGCGCGGGCTGGCCAGCGGAAACGCGGTGATCAGGCCGAACGACAGCAGCGTACGTCCGCCCCACAGCAGCGAGCGCTTGACGAGGCCGAGGCGGAGCGGCTTGACCAGACGCATGCGGTGCTCAGGCTTCCATCAGGGCGCCGTAGAGGCGAACCGTATCGGCGTGGTTGTTCAACTCGGTGACGTTGTCCTCGATGTCGGTCATCTTGGCCTTCATGTCGCTCAACATGCTTCTGGTCTTCTGCAGCGTTGCCGTCGCTTTCGCGGCTTCATTGTTGGCGACCGTCTCGGAGAACTGGAACTCGCCATCCTTCCATTCGGCCTTGAAATTCAGCTTCGCTTCGATGGCGATGACCGGCGGGGCGTTCAGGTTGACCGTCACCCCCGCCAGCGTCGCGGCGAACTCGGCGGCGAAGTAGAGCTTGCCGGTGGTGTTGGCCGCATAGCTCGACGCCGTGGCATCGGCCTTCAGCATGAACGAGTCGGCATTGTAGGCGGTCATGCCGAACAGCGGGGCACCGAGTGTGTAGGTATTGGTCATGATGCGTCCTCCTGCCCGTCAGAGATTGGCGATCATCGCCATGCCGTTGAGCCACGCGCCGCCGCTTTCGAGATAATCGACGGTGCTCTTGAGCTGGCTGACATCGGAATGCGTGGAAATCACGCTGGCGGACGCCTTGGACAAGGCAGCCTCGGCCTCGTTGCAGACCGCCTCCAGTTCCGCCTCGGTGTTCTGCAGATGCAGGCCGTGCATGGCAAAGCTGTTGCCCGCGTCGACCTCGACGCCCATCGCGCCGAGGCAGGTATCGATCTGCACCCCGATCGCCGAGGTCGAGAACGCCAGGCTGCCGACGATCTGGCCCTCGAGCGAGGCGAGGAAATCCATCGTCGTGTTGGCCGGGCCGTACTCGGCATAGGCATTGGCCCATAATGCCCGAAAATTGTCTTCGCGATCGATTTCGACTTCCGTACCGCCATCGCTCATGACACCAGTCTCCTCAGATCCGAATGGCCTCGGCGATCGTCGATTCCGCCGCGCCGCTCTTCAGCCCGGCCAGCTTGGTCTGCATTTCCGAGACCGCGGCCTTGCACTCCGACAGCAGTTCCTCGGCTTCCAGAGCATCGTTGGCTTTGATATGGCCGAGTTTCAGCCATGCCTTGTTGGTCGTGGCCTCGGCCTTCATGATGTCGACCTCGATCTTCGAGCCCGGAATCATGTCGACCGTGATGACGGCGGGCGTCTTGAACTCGAAGCTGATGCCGATCAGCGCGGCGGCCAGCGACGAGTTCTCGACATAGCCGGTAGCCAGCGCGCCCGCCTGGATCAGCATGCTCTCTTCGGCATGCAGATTCGACATCGTATAGGGCGAGTCCCAGTACTTGGCCTGCGCGGTCTGGATCTGCCAGAAGTCGTCGCCGAGTTGACGCGCCTTGCCGACGTCGTTGTTCCCGGTATAGGCATCGTCGACATTGCCCCATTGGGACGTGTCGGTGCTTTCGGTTTCCTCGGCCATGTCACGACCCGATCTTCATGGTGTGGTTGCCCAGCAGCGTGACGAAGGTGTTGCCGGCGACCTCGAGGTTGAAGTTGCCGCCGATCTTCAGCGTGAAGTCGCCGACGACCAGTTCGTTCTTCGTCGATGAGGCCAGGGCCCAGGTCCCCGCGGTCAGGTCGTTGCGGTCCTTGGCTGCCGCGATCATCACCCGTTCGGATCCCGGCTTGTCGTAGAGCGACAGCGCGTTGCCGCCCTCGTCCCGCATGCCGGCCATGCGGCCGAGTTCGCTCGACGAGTCCGAAGCACCTGAGAGCCCGGCGCCGACCAGCGCCATGCCGAGCGCGGCAGCCGCCGGCGCCGCCACCGACGACAGGGCGCCGCCCGAGGCATGCGGATCGAAGGCCATCGCCGCGTCCGAGTTGTGCAGCGATCCGATCACCACCGGCCGGTCGATCTCGCCCTCGACGAACGAGACGATGACCTCGTCGCCGGGGCGCGGCATCATGAAGGCGCCACGCTTCTGGCCGGCCCAGCCCTGGCCGAGACGAGCGCGCAGCTTGACCTTGGCATCGTCCCACAGGAACTGGATCAGCACGCCGTCGACACCCTCGACGTCGGCCGCGGCGCCCTCGCTGGCGACGACGACATTGGCAAGCGTCGCCCCGTAGGCACGCGGCACCGGCGTGAGCCGCGCCGGGCGGTATTCGCGGTCAAGCGCCATCGCCTCGAAGCGGTTGACGTAGGTCGGCTCTTCCTGGTCGTTCATGCGGATCAGGTCGTGCCGGGTGCGGCGGATGAAGAACTGGCCGTTGTCGAGTTCTGCCGGCAGGCCCAGCCGCTTGTCGTTCGGCAGCTGCACCATCTCGCCCGGCGCCATGAACTGGCAGCGGCTTTCGCCCACGGCCAGCACCTCGTAGCTGGCGAAGGCGCGGGCCAGCTGCTTGGCGACGCGGTCGAGGCCCTGGTCGAGCTGGTCGAAGCCGCCGGGATAGGCCAGCACGGTCAGCGGTTTGTCCTCGGAAGGATTCATCGCCTGCAGTGTCGCCGAGGCGTTCTTCGGGTTGAAGTCGCGGGCGATGACCTTCTGCGGCACCGTCTCGGTCTGGATCGCCAGGTTCGAGATCAGGTCGCCGAACAGCTGTTCGCCGGCCCCGGGCTGCTGCTCGACGGTCAGCTTGCGCTTGTTGAGCTGCGCATCGGTCAGCCCGCCGTTGCTGGACGAGAGGATCAGCTTCGCGTTGTCGGCCTGGTGACGGACATAGCAATAGATGCCGTCGCGCTCGAGGATGCGATAGACGAAGTCGAGGTCCGATTCCTGGTACTGCAGCACGAAATTGCGCGACGGCAGCGACGGGTCGACGCCGGAGGTCTCGATCTCGATCGGGCCGGTCAGGTCGGCCGGGTACTGCTGCAGCACCTGGCGGACGATGTCGACCGTCTTGCCCTGCCAGACCTGTGCCCGCTTGGTCAGGCCGAGATAGGCGAGCCAGGGCAGGACCAGCACGTCGATCGCGCGCTCGGCGGTCGAGCCGGCGCCGAGGTTGCGCGCCTGGATCACCTGGCCGTGCAGGTAGCGCGCTTCCTTCACGTCGCCGATGCGCAGGATGGCCGGCCGGTTCAGGAGCTTCTTGACCTCGACCGGATCGACCGGCAGGCGCAGCCGGGCGCGCAGGCGGAAGGGCAGGGCGGCCTCGGTGGTGACCAGGCCCAGGGCCCGGCCGACCGGGGTCGCGCCCATGTCGCTGAACGGGGTCTTCAGCCCCTCCTTGCCCAGCGGCTCGCGCATGCCGAAGGCGGGCGTGCCCGCCCAGTCGCTGTCCGGCAGGCCGGTCAGCGTCTCGTCCAGGCGCAGCGCAATGATGTCGGGCTCGCCGAACGACAGGTCCTTGGACCCGACATCCTTGATGATCAGCTGGAAGCGTTCATCGGTCGCCATGTTCTGCTCCTATGTCGCTTCAGGAGAAGCGGTAGGTGAAGTGCCCATCCTGATCGACGTCCACGACGACTTCCTTGAACGCCTCGGCATTGGCGATGCGGTCCAGGATGCCCGCTGACAAGTCCGGCAACAGGATCTGATTGATGATGCGATCGATGGTGCGGGCACCGCTGTAGGCGTCGTCACACCGCGCGACGATATTGTCCAGCACGGCCGGGGTCAGCTGCAGTTCGGCGCGATGCTGCTCGCCCATCCGTCGCTGGATCTTCTTCAGCTTCAGCGCGGCGATCGAACGGGTCTCGGCCTCCGACAGCGGGCGATAGGGGATGACCGTCATGCGGCCGACCAGCGCCGGCTTGAAGTGCTGGACCAGATGCGGGCGCATCATCTCGTTCAGCTCTTCGAGGCTCGGCTGCTTTTCCGCCCCCTCGACGCAGGCATCGGTGATGACGTCCTGGGCCAGGTTCGAGGTCAGCAGGATAAGGGCGTTGCGGAACGAGACGGTCGTGCCTTCCGAATCCTCCAGCGAGCCCTTGTCGAACACCTGGTAGAACAGCTCCCACACCTCCGGATGCGCCTTCTCGAACTCGTCGAGCAGGACGACGGTGTAGGGGTTGTGGCGCACGGCCTCGGTAAGGATGCCGCCCTGGCCGTAGCCGACATAGCCGGCAGGCGCGCCCTTCAGCTTCGAGACCGAATGGCCTTCCTGGTATTCCGACATGTTGATGGTGACGATGCGGTTCTCGCCGCCGTAGAGCAGGTCGGCCAGCGCCAGCGCCGTCTCGGTCTTGCCGACGCCCGAGGGGCCGACCAGCAGGAACACGCCGATCGGCTTCTCGGGGGCGGCGAGCTTGGCCGCCGAGATGCGGATCGCGCGGCTGATCGCGTCGATGCCGTCGCGCTGGCCGATCACCCGTTCGGCCAGCTTCTCTTCGAGCTGCATCAGCGTCGAGACTTCGCCCGAGCGCAGCTTGCCCATTGGGATGCCGGTCCAGCCGGCGATCACCTCGGAGACGACCGCCTCGTCGACCGCGACCGGAACCAGCGGCTGTTCGCCCTGCATCGCGGCGAGCCGGGCCCGCAGGTCGGTCAGCGCCGCCATGTCGGGTGCCGCTGCCTGCTCACCCTCCGCCGGCGGCTTCAGCTTGGCTTCCTCCTCCAGGATGCTCTTGACGATGCCGGCCTCTTCCTCATGCCGCTTGGCCAGCGCAGCGCGCTGGACTTCGAGATCGGCCAGTTCGGCGTCGAGCTTGGCGGCCAGTGCCTGGGTATCGTCGTCGCCGAGGCCGAGTTCGATCTGGCGCGTCACCGCGCGCCGCTCGTCGCCGACGATGCGCAGGTCCTGCAGCACGCTTTCCAGCGTCGGCGGTGCCGCCGACTGGCCCAGTGCCACGCGGGCGCAGGCGGTATCGAGCACGGCGACCGCCTTGTCCGGCAGTTGCCGGCCCTCGATGTAGCGCATCGACAGGCGGACGGCGGCGGCAATGCCGCTTTCGCGGATGGCGACGCCATGATGCTTTTCCAGCGACGGGGTGATGCCGCGCAGCATCGCGATCGCGGTCGCCTCGTCGGGCTCGGGCACCTTGACCACCTGGAAGCGGCGGGTCAGCGCCGGGTCCTTCTCGATGTGGCGCTTGTATTCGGACCAGGTCGTCGCGCCGATGGTGCGCAGCTCGCCGCGCGCCAGGGCCGGCTTCAGCAGGTTGGCGGCATCGCCGCCGCCGGCCTGGCCCCCGGCACCGATGATCGTGTGGGTCTCGTCGATGAACAGGATGACCGGATCGACCGCCGAGGTCACCTCGGTGATCACGTCCTTCAGCCGCTTCTCGAATTCGCCGCGCACGCCGGCACCGGCCTGCAATTGGCCGAGGTCGAGGCTGCGGATCGATACCTTGCGCAGCGGCGGCGGCACCTCCCCGGCGACGATCCGCAGGGCAAGGCCCTCGACCAGCGCGGTCTTGCCGACCCCGGCCTCGCCGACCAGGATCGGGTTGTTCTGCCGGCGACGCATCAGGATGTCGACCATCTGGCGGATTTCCGCATCACGGCCGAGGATCGGGTCGATCTTGCCGGCGCGCGCCTGGGCGGTGACGTCGATGGTGAACTTGTCCAGCGCGCTTTCGCCGCCTTGCGCCGTGGCCGGGCGAGCGCCCCCGCCGGTCGCGGCCGTTGCCGCCCCGGGAGCCGAGGGCTGCAGCGCGCGGCGCGCCGCCTCGGTACGGGCCGCGGCATCGACCTTCTCGGCCGTCGTCGGGCCGACTTCCTTCAACTTGGCCTTGACGGCTTCGGGGCTCAGCGCCGCCAGCAGCGGCACGGTCTCGGCGATGCTTTCGCGGAGTTCCGGAATCGAGACCAGGGCGATCAGGATGGCGCCCGAACGGGTCATCGGCTCGCCGCTTTCCAGCGAGGCGATCATCCAGGCCTCCTTCAGCAGCCGGGCGACCTGCGGCGAGAAGGCCGGGGTGCGGCCGGCACCGCGCTTGAAGGTTTCGATCGCGGCAGTCAGCTGGCGGTTGAGGTCGCCGCGGTCGACGTTGAGCTGCCAGAGGATCTCATAGATGTCGGATTGCTGGGCGGCGACCAGCTTCGACAGCAGATGCTCGATCTCGACATAGAAGTTGGTTTGCGACACGCAGAGATGGGCCGCATCCTCGAGCGCCTTGCGGCACAGCGGGTTGAGTTTTTCGATCAGCGTCTTCAGATCAAAGGACATGGCGCGTGCTCGGCTTCAGCAAGGGGTTGAGGAGAAACGAAGGCGAAGAGGCATTGCCCCGGCGCGGGCCGTTGCCCAGCCAGGTGGTGCGGCCCAGGCGGCCGGCAGTGCCGCAGCACAGCTTGACCGAAGGCTGGGAATCCTGGTTCAGCAGCAGCCTGAGGCGGACTTCCAGCGCCGGCCCGCAATAAAGCGGCACGAGACGTTCCAGGCGGGCGAAATCCGGCCCGCCCGGCAGGCAGTCGAGATAGCGTTCCAAGGTCAGCGGGCCGAGCACCAGCTCGACCGTACCCTGCTGGTCGTAGGCGCGGTGGCCAAGCACGGCACCCTGGCCCAGCCGCTGGGCGCCGCCGCCCGAGGCTCCGAGCCTGGTCTGCTGCTCGGGCGGGATGTTGCGCCACTCGCCGACGAATTCGGTGACGGCGACCGGCACCTGCAGCATGCCCTGGACCAGCCGGCGCAGCCCTTCGGCCGGGCGCCGCTGCTCGCTGAGGATGCCGGCAAAACGCAGAAGCGTCGCATCGCCGGCGGCGTCGCCCCGGCCCAGCCCCGCAATCGCCCGCAGCGCGCGGCCGATGCGCGTCATCTCGGGCCGGGACGATTCCAGCAGCGGCCGATGGGCCTTGATCGCCTGATAGTAGAGCGCGATCAGGCGGTGGTTGAACAGGTCGAGGAAATCGGCCATCGCCCGGTCGCCCGCCTTGATGCGGCCGAGCATCATCTCGGTGATCGAGCGGGGCAGGGGGCCCTGGATGCCGGCCAGCCCGAGGATGGCGACGATCAGCGTCGGCGGCAGCATGCCTTCGCCGGGCTTCAGCCCGTCGATTTCGGAGGCCGGGAACGACAGGGCATTGCGCGCGGTGAAGCGCACGGGTTCGTTCCGCATCGACGTCGACGAACCGACCTCGGCGCCGTTGGCGCTCAGCTGCTCCAGCAGCCGGACCGCCTGCACGAAGGCGAAGCGTTCCGGCTCGGCGTAGAGCGCCGCCCTCAGATCGTGTTGCGCGACCCGATCGTCGCCGGCCATTGTTGCCAGATCCCCTCGCGTTGGGCGCTGCGCAGCGCCAGTTCGGTGAAGCTGTTGATGCTCGCGGTCTGCGAGAAGAAGCGGCTCAGTACCGCGCCGAGCAGATGGGCCGAGCCGCCGACGAAGGCGCGTTCGTCGACCTCGAGTTCGAGGCGCACGCCGCGGCAGAATCCGCGCCAGCTTTCCATGCCGACGCGGCGCACCACCGGTTCGGCCTGCAGCGATCGCAGGCCGGCGATTTCCTCCAGTGCCGCGACGCGATGCGGCGGGCAATAGAGGCGTAGCACTTCCTGCAGCGCCGCCAGCCCTTCCTTGCCGCTTTCATAGGGAATGTGGCTCAGCGACAACTGCGATACCAACTGCCACAGCGTGGCGCCGTCGGCCGGCGGATGGACGCAGGTCGTCGGGCGCATCTGCAGCGAGACGACGGCGGGCAGTTCGACATCGGCCTGCAGCATCGCATTGGTCGGCAACTGCTCGGTCAGGGCGCGATTGGTGCACAGCGTGCGCACCGTGACCGTCTCGCCGGGGGGGCGGCGCGCCCGGAAGCGCTGTTCCTTGAAGCCGATGAAGAGCTCGGTGCCCGGCATGCCGGCGCGGGCGGCGACCCGCCGGCCGTGCCAGAAGACCGCGTCGTCGCCGACCGCCGCGTGGCCGAAGCCGAAATAGGGTGCGACCCGGGTCGGTTCGGGCTGCGAGGCGGCCGAGAGCAGAACGTCGGTGATCGAGTGGATCTCGTACTGCGCCTCGGCATTCAGCTCGGGCCGGACCAGATACTCCGACTGCGTATGCGTCAGCCGGATCGGCTCGGCCGTCTTGACGAACAGGTTGATGATCGGCACGCAGTTCAGCAGCACGCTGTCGGCGTCGAGGTCGAAGCGGCCGGCCGGCGGTCGCGACAGGCCGATCAGCAGGTCGGCTTCGCTGGCGGCTGGCAGGGGCCCCAGCTTGTCGATGTCGACGAACAGGAATTTTTCCTGGAAGGCGAAATATTCGGCCAGCAGCCGATAGCCCGACAGCGCATTGTCCCGCTCGGGCAGGGCTGCCTCGTTGGGCGCGAAGCCCACCTCAGACACCCGGGCGAAGGGCCGCGGCGACCCGCTGCCGCCTTGAGTCTCCCAGGCAATGGCGCCGACCGCCGAAACCAGCAGTTCGTGCAGTTCGGGTCCGAGCTTGCGGTTGCCGCCGAGATAGAGGCGCAGCTTTTCCAGCCGGATTTCATTGAGCGGTACGCCGAGGCTCCTGAGCCGCAGGCGGATGACCGCGGCGATCCGGCCGTTCGAGAAGACATCGTGCAGCGAGACGGGCTCCAGCCGGACGTCGATCAGCTGGATCGGGGCGAGATTGAGTTCGGCCGTCGTGCGGAACCGGCAGGTTGCGCCGGCCCCCTGCGCATAGAGCGGCGTGCCGCGCGCGATGACACGCCCCTCGGGCGGCGGCAGCGGATCCCGGCCCACGTCGAAGCGCGCGATCGCCAGCGGCGGAATCCCCTGGCTCAGATAGGGATAAAGCGAATCGAGCAGCGCCTTCGGGATGTCGGGGAAGTCGGCGTCGAGGCGATTGTGGATGCGCGCGGTGAGGAAGGCGAAGGACTCGAGCAGGCGCTCGATCTGCGGATCGGCGCTTTCCCCTTCCGAGAGTTCCAGGCGCGAAGCGATCTTGGGATAGCGGCGGGCAAAATCCGCGCCGGCGCGGCGCAGATAGTCGAGTTCCTGGCGGAACCCCTCGACCAGCCGCTCGTCGAAACTGCCGCGCATGTTGCCGGACTACTCCCCTTCGCCGCCGACCTGGACGGGAAAACTGAACTGCTCGACGATCGGCAGCGCGCTCAAGGTCGCGTCGACCATGAAGCTCAGCGCCTGCCGGCTGGAATCGACCTTGACGAACTGGACGCGCACGTTCTTCAGCCGCGGCTCGAACGCCTCGATCACCGCCGCGATCTCGCGGCACAAGGCATTGCGCTCGTCGGTCGAGGCGATGGTGGCAACCGCATAGTCGGCGATGCCGAAGGTCAGGGTCGTGCCGAACAACGGGCCGCGCTCGCCTTCCGAAACCGGGGCGCGGCTGTTCAGCAGGCGGGCGACTTCATTGACGACCGAGGCCCGCAGGTTGGGCAGCGTGTAGTGCCGGAACGGCGTCACTTCGAAGGGTTGGTCCGGCGCCTCGTCGATCAGGCGATCGAACAACAGGGCACGGGCGCCTTGTTTGCTTTCGTCCTGATTTCCCCGCATGCCTCCCCCTTCTGGTGACCTGGGCCTGTCGTCGCTCCGAAGCCGTCTTTCTTGTGATCCGGCGGCACGGCGCCGGCAGCGAGGGAACCTCGCTGCCGGCGCGCGTGACCGGCGGTCGTTACGCCGACTTGTTGGCGATGACGTCCCAGCCCGCCTGGACGTTGCCGCCCATCGAGCCGTCGGTCTTCTGCGGCACGTAGGTGAACTTGATGGTCTTGTAGCTGATCTCGACCTGCTCGAGCGGAACGTTGTTCTTCGAGGGGTCCTCCTGCTCGTCGCCGGGGACGTAGGTCTTCAGCTTGGCGACCATCGCCTCGCCCAGTTCGATCGTCATGTACTTCTCGGGCTTGCCGCCCGACTGGCGCAGGAAGTGCAGCTTGACGTCGCCCAGGCTCGAGTCGGCCTTGCACAGGCTCTCGAACAGCTTCGGGGTCGACTTGTCGACGGCCTTGATCACGGTCACCGGCTTGTGGACGGCGACGCCGGCGGTACGGCCGCCCTTGGTGCGGTCATAGGTGATCGGCACTTCCGCGCAGTACTGGGCGGCGATGCACGCGATCTTGTTCTCGAAGCCGGTCTCGGTGGCTTCGCCTTCGTGCTTGCAGTCCATGATGATGAGGTCGGCCATGATACGAGTTCCTTCGTTTGGGTCGTTTGAGTTGAAAGAAGAACGTCGGTTCTTCGGACCTTCGGTTCTTCAGACGTCGTTACTCTGTCCCCGGAAAAGTCTGTCGTCTGTGACTGGGATCAACCGCCGGCCGGCGCCGGCAGGTCGGCGACCAGCCGGATCGAGGCCGAGAGTTCCTCGAGCTGGAAATGCGGACGCAGGAACGCGGTCGCCTTGTAGACGCCCGGCTGGCCCGGCACCTCGTAGACGTCGACCCGGCCCTCGCGCAGCGGGAACGACGACTTGGCCTGCTGGCTGGCGTTGTCGTCGAGCAGGATGTAGCCCGACAGCCAGGTCTGCAGGTAGTCGCGCACCTGGTCGGCGGTCTGGAACGAACCGATCTTGTCGCGCATCATCACCTTGAAGTAGTGGGCGAAGCGCGACGCGGCCAGGACATAGGGCAGCATCGCCGAGATGCGGGCATTCGCGTTGGCTGCCGGCGTATTGTAGGTCTTGGCCTTGTTGACGGTCTGGCCGCCGAAGAACGCCGCCTTGTCGGTACCCTTCTGGTGGACGAGGCTGATGAAGCCCAGGTCCGACAACTCCTTCTCGCGACGATCGGTGATCGCCACTTCGGTCGGGCACTTGATGGCGACGTCGCCGTCTTCGGTGCGGAAGGTGTGGACCGGCAGGTTCTCGACCAGGCCGCCGCCTTCGACGCCGCGGATCGCCGCGGTCCAGCCATAGGTGGCGAAGGCCGAGGTGATGCGGGTGCCGAGCGCATAGGCGGCATTGCCCCACAGGTACTTCTTGTGGTCCTTGCCGTCGACGTCCTCGACGAAGTTCAGGCCTTCGACCGGCTTGGTGTCCGGGCCGTAGGGGTCGCGCATCAGGATATGCGGCAGGGCCAGCGAGACGTAGCGGCTGTCGTCCGATTCACGGAACGAGCGCCAGCGCGCCAGTTCCGAGCTCTCGAAGATCTTGGCGAGATCGCGCGGCGCATCGAGATCGGTGAAGCTCGACAGGTCGAACAGGTTCGACGAGGCCGAGGAGATCAGCGGGGTATGCGCGGTCGCGGCGACGCCGGCGAGCTTCTCCAGTAGGCTCAGGTCGCGCGGGGTGCGGCCGAATTCGAGATCGGCGACCAGCATCGAGAACGGCGTGCCGCCGAAGGTGCCGTATTCGGATTCGTAGATCTTCTTGAACAGGGCGGACTGGTCGAACTCGACCGCCTTCTCCAGATCCTTCTGCAACTCGTCCCGGGTGGCGGGCAGCACACGGATCTTGAGCCGCGACGAGGTCTCGGTGTTGTTGACGAAATAGGCAAGGCCGCGCCAGCTCGCTTCCAGCTTCTGGAAATCCTGGTGATGCAGGACTTCGTTCATCTGGGCCGAGATCAGCGCGTCGAGCGCCGCGATCTTCTCGTTGATCAGGGCGACCGCGTCGCGGCCGACCATGTGTTCGCCGTCAGTGACCTGACGGACGAATTCGCCGATCAGATCCTGTGCGTAAGACTTCTGTTCCTCGGTCCGGGCCATGTGGCCCTGCTCGACGATCTCGTCGAGGAGGCTGACCGATCCTTGTGCCTGCGCTTCCATTCGAATTCCTCCTGAAATCCCTATCCCTGTGGCACCGATGGCTTCGCCGTCTTCGGCGAGCCTCACTCCTTCGGCGCCTCGGGCGCTGCGGTCTCATCCTTGTCGCCGCCGACGGCGGAGCGCAGCGCGCTCAGCTTCTCGGTGTTGCTGGCGATATCGCTCAGCAGTTCGCCGAGTTCGTCGTTGCCGTCGAGCTTGGCCAGCAGGTCGTTGAGGCGCTGGCGGGCTTCGTACAGCTTGCGCAGCGGCTCGATCTGCTTGATCACGCTGGCCGGGTCGAAGTCGTTCATGTCGCGGAATTCGAGCGCGACGCTCATCTCGGTGCCGTCGTCGGCAAGCTTGTTGGGCACCCGGAAGGCCAGCTTCGGCTTCAGGCCACCCATGACGTTGTTGAAGTTGTCGCGATCGATTTCGACGAACTTCCGGTTCTTGAGCGGGGCCATGGCGCCGGCGTTCTTGCCGGCCAGATCCGCCATGACGCCGACCACGAAGGGCAGCTCCTTCTTCTCGATCGCGCCGCCGGTCTCGACGTCGTAGGTGATCTGGACGCGCGGTGGGCGCACCCGGTTCAGTTTCTTCTGCAGGCTCTCGCTCATTGGTCCGCTCCTTGACTTGATCTCGATACGTCCGTTCTAGCTTCTGGCACGTGACAGGACTGTGACGGAAATCTCAAATAAAATTCAGCTTCTTCTGGGCAGTGATGGCGGTCACGCGGCATCCGTCGGCCCTATCCTTGTTGCGGCAGACCCATCAGCTTCAGCAGATGGCTGCGCTGCCGTTCGTCGTCTACGAGATGGCCGAGGAGATCGGCAAAAGTCATCTCACGGAAGCTCACCGCCCGCTTTAAAAGATACGGTACCGGGCTGTGAGGGTCGGTCCGGCCGAGATAGTCGGCCACCGCGGCGAGCATGGCGTAGGCATGGTCGCGCGATTTAGGGGTCAGGGACGGCGCTGCGGCCGTCGGCGCCGGCGCCGGCGGCGCCGACGGCGACACCGGTTCCCAGGTCGATGCGGCGGGCGCCGGGGAATCCTCCGGCTCGGGCTCGGGTTCCGGCTCGGGGGCCGGGGCCGGGGCGCGTTCGGTCAGCACCGCATCCAGCCGGCGCAGCACCTCGGCCAACAGGTTGTTCAACTCGCGGAAGCTCGGGCTCTGCGTGCGGCAGTGCTGGTCGAGGAAGCCTTCGAGTTCGGACAGCGACGTGGCCGCCGCCTGGGCAGCCCGGCGGGTATCGGCCAGCACGTCGGTCGGGGTGGCGGCAAGGCTGGCCTGAAAGCGCTTCGGCGTCGGGGCGCCGCTTTCGTCTTCCTTGGCGTTCGGATCGACCGGCAGGTCCCCGACCTTGCGCCAGACCAGCAGGTCATAGGGATCCTCCGTCCGGCTGGACGGATCGGTCAGCGCGACGAAGGGCAGGCGCCGCATCAACTGGCGCTGCAGCCATTCGTAGACGATGACGCGCGATTCGTAGTCGCCGGATTCGACGTCGTCGGGCTCGGGCCACAGCGTTTCCCAAAAACCCTGGCTGAGGCCGTTCAGCAGGTCGAGGCCCGTGGCAAGGCCGTCATAGCCATCGGTCTGGACCAGGGCTTCGGTCAGCCAGGCGACCAGCTGGATGTCCTTCGACTTCTTCAGGCCATCCGAGCAGAGATCGGCGACCTTGCGCCAGTTGGCGGTCTTCAGCGTGGTCTGCCAGATGCCCTGCGGCGCGATCGCGTCGTCCTCGCGCCGGGCTTCCTTGATCTGGTCGTAAAGCGGCTCGTAGTGCAGCGACGGGCCGCTTGGCGCATCCGGCTTGATCGGTTGCAGCAGGCTGTCGCGATCGATGCTCATTGGGTGTTGGCTCCGATACGGGGGCGGACCGGCCGGCCGGGGGCGGCCGGCTGGGCTGAGGCTGCGGGTTGCGAACGTGCCGGCGGCGCCACCACGGGGAAGTCGGGGAATTCCAGGAGCGGTGCGCCCAGTTCGTTCGGACCACGGAAGGTCAGGCGGACGAACAGTCGCGCGGTCTTGGCGTTCTCGTCGGAATCGACCAGCGGCACGTCGAACATCAGCAGTCGCGAGCCGTCCTGGACCTCGTCGATCGGGATTTCGGCGGCCGGCGCGGCGTGGTCGGCGACCAGACCGAAGATCGACCAGGGCCCGGTATAGCTGTAGCGCGCCTCGCCGTTGTCGGTCGACAGATTGGGTGGCGAGCCGGTGCGGACCCGGGGACGCGTCGGCGCATCGATCGCCCAGCGGAACCCGACGGAGATCGGCTGGCCGGGTGTCCAGGTGATCGCCTTCTCCGGATCATACTGGGTCAGCGTCGTATCGCCGATCTTGATCGACCACATCGCCACCTCGTCGGCGGCCCGCTCCTTGGCGCGATTGACGCGGAACGAGGCGGTAACCGACATCGCGATCGAGGGCTGCTTGCCGATCGCGACCCGCGATTCCCGGAAGAAGGCGTCGACCACGTCCATCTGGTTCAGGAACTTCAGCGCCGCCTGTGCCGCGGCACTCTGGTCGGTCCAGCGGGCCGGATCGCCGTTGCCGGCATTCATGAACGCGTCGAACCGGTCGAGGAACTGGAAGATCGCCGGGATCGCTGCCTGACGGTTCTGGCTGGTGGCGAACGGATAACTGCCCGAGAGCCGCGAATTGAAGTAGTTGGCGAGATCGCCGTAGTTCTTGTCGATCCGCTGCATCGCCAGCGTGTCGCAGCGGCTTTGCGCCGCGCGCGACAGGTCGGCCAGGCGGGTCAGGAAGAAGCCGCCGGGCTGGGCCGGCATGTTGCCGAGGGCCAGGGTGCCGCAATCGTCGATCGTTGCGGTGTTCAGCACGCCGGTGACCCAGGTTTCGAGCTGCAGCACCGCGCTGGACTGATCCTGCTGGTCGAAGGATTGGAGCTGGTCCAGCACCTGGCGCCAGAAGTTGAGCGCGTCGAGGCCGACGGGCTCGCCCGCCACGCTCTGTTGCATCAGGAAGTCCAATGCCGGCTTGGCGAAATCGCGGGCCCAATGGGCCATCCGCTCGCGCTGATACTTCAGGTAGAGCTTGAGATCGGCATCGGTGGCCACGCCGAAGGCGCCATAGGCCGCCTTGGCCGAGCCGTCCCACCATGAGAAGTCGCCGCCGCGCGGCTGATAGGGGCGGGCGGTATCGACCAGCCGGCGCGACGCGTCGAGGATACCGTAGGCTTCGCCCGCGGCCAGCCGTGCGACGGTCGCGCGGTTCTGGTTCGAGCCGATCTGGCGCAGGGTCAGCAGGATCGAGTTCAGCGTCGGGATCACGCTGACGAAATTGTCGACGCGCTGCTGCAGGAAGACCTCGTCGTCCAGACCGTTGGCCGTGTTGGGGATCGGCCTGACGACGATGGCGCGGCCGAGATAGACCGCCAGGCGCTGGTCGAGGTCGCGCTCGACCAGGTCCTTGATGCCGACATTCGACCGGCCGGCGGCCGTTGCCCCCAGCGCGCCCTGATAGTTCGCGATCTCGGCCACTGCGCGGCCGAGCCAGCCGGCATCCCACTGCACGTAGGATCCGGGGCCGACGCTGCGCGGCAGCGGCCGCATCTGGGTCAGCAGCGGTTGCCCGGCATTGTCGTTGCCCTGGGCCGTCGGCACCGCCGCCACCGTCTGGCGCAGCGCCTGCAACTGCGGGCTGAGTGCCAGCGAGTTGCCCGAGGTCGTGAAGATCGGACCCATCGTCACCGACCGGGCGCCGACCACGGTATCCATGAAGTCGCTGCGCGCCGACAGCCCCTGCGCCTCGATCTGGTCGGCGAGGTCCGAGCCGAGCAGCGTGGACGCCCGGATCGCGTCGAGCCAGCCGCGCCATTCGGCATCCTGGTCGAGATCGTCGCGCAGCACCCAGTCATAGGTTCCGGTCCGGATGATCTCGTCGATCTGGTCGAGCAGGCCCTGCAGCCGCGGCAGGCGGACGAGGTCGACATAACCGGCGGTGCCGACGTCGACCGATTCGTCGAGCGTGGTGATCAGCTGCGGCACCAGGTACTCGAGCTTGTTGTGTTCGGACAGCTGGGCGACATAGGCGCGGAAGATCGCGTTCAGCCCTTCGCGTGCGCCATTGCGGTAGAGGTCGACGTTGATCGTCGGCAGCTGGCCGGGATATTCGCGCACGGCCTGAGCGGCGATGTCGAAGAAGCGATCGGGCAGGTTGGTGCCGTCGAGCCGCGAGACGATCTCGTGCAGGGCGGCGCGCGGCGGCGGCTGGTTGGCGGGGCGTCGGCTCGCCGGCAGGCCGAGACCGTTGTAGAGGTTGATCAGCTGCTCGTACGAATTCACCTGGGCGAGGTAGTTGGTGATCAGCGAATCGCCGTTGGTCGTGCCGCCGGTGACGGCCACGACCTGGCGGCGCGCATCGCCCGGCAGCGTCGACAGCTTGGCGGCCAGCTGGTCGTGCAGGTTGCGGAACAGAAGCCCGCGGACGACGTCGATCTTCAGCCCGGCAATATTGCGCGTCGCCGTGGTCGCCCAGCTCGACGGCAGGACCCACAGCGACAGCACGTCGTTGGGCACCTGGTTCAACTGCTGGATCAGATCGACCGACGAGGCCCGCATCGCCGCACGCTGCTCGCCCGGGCGGTTCTCGCGCTCGACCTGCTCGTCGATCGCCAGCAGCAGACGGTGCACCTCGAACGAGCGTTGCGCGATCGTCCGGTCGACGTAGACGAAGGCCAGCATGGCCGCGACGATCAGCAAGACGACCGCGGCCTGGGCGATGACGAGCCGCCGCCGGCGCATCAGCAGGCCGCGTGCCTGCGGCTGGGCCACCGCACGTTCGGCGAGAATCTTTTCAGCGATCAGATCGCGGGCGAAGGCGATTGCCGGGCGGCGGCCGCCCCGGCTGGCCGGGCCTTCCGCCTCGATCGTCGCGGGCAGCCGCGCCGGGGCCTGGCCCCCCTCGGCCGCACTGGTGCCGGAGCCGCCGACCATGTAGATGCCGCGCAGCATCGACAGTTCGTTGAAGGTAGACTGGCGCAGCGTCGTCGCCAGCAAGATGCCGAGTGGCTCGGCCAGTTCCCCGATGCCGCCGGGCAGCAGCACCGCCGGGCCGAAGCGTTCGGCGTTCGGCACGGTGGCGAGCCCGGCAATCGCGGCCTCGCGCGCATTGGTCTGCAGCTGGGCGATGCCTTCCGCGACCCAGTCGGGGGTGAAGGCCGCGTCGGACGAATAGGGCGACGACCAGCCGAGGATCTCGTCGGGATCGGCAGTCCGCGTCAACTGCACCAGCTCGGTGAACCCGTCGAGCAGGTCGGCCTGGGTCAGCACGATGTAGATCGGCAGCTGCATGCCCAGCTGGCGCTGCATTCGGCCGAGGCGGCGGTTGAACACCTCGCCGCGTTCGGCCAGCGCCTCGGGGCGAAGCTTGGTCGGGCCCGACAGGTCGGCGACCGAGATCGTCAGGACGATGCCATCCAGCGGCCGCTCCGGCTTCAGCAGGTCGAGCTGCGACAGCACCTCTTCCCACGGCCGGTAGAGGCCGGCGGGCCGGTCGAGGCCCAGGAGATCGCCGCGGAGATCGAGCAGTGCGCCGTCGGCAAAGAACGAGAACGCGGCCGGGCCGTCGCCGCCGGCGGTGACCGGCGTCAGCCCGGCCCCGGCGATGAGGGACGACTTGCCCGAATCCGGCGCGCCGACCACGGCGACCAGCGGGCTGGCATAGCGGAAGTCGCGGCCGCCGTAGAGATCGCGCAGCGTTTCGCGCGCGGCCCGGAACGAACGGCGCAGCGCCTGGTGAACCAGTTCGTTGTTCGACGGTTTCGGCGGCTCGGCCTTGGCGCCGGGCAGTGGACGCCGCGCCCTGGCCAGCACGATGACGATCGCGATCAGCAGGATGACCGCAAGCAGGCCCAGCACGACCTCGGGCCATGGCGACCAATGCTGCAGCAGGGCGGAAAGTTCGGTCATCGCGGACCCGCCCCTAGTTCAGCCGCAGGCGCAGGGCCTGCACCCGGTCGGGCAGATCGCCGACCTCGTAGATCCAGATCGCATGGCCGATCGCCATGTAGAGCAGCAGCACGCCGAGGCAGGCGAGAATCCACGGCTTCAGCGACGGCAGGCGCCGGGGCACGCCGCCTCGGCGGGTGTGGTCGAGCGCCTGGCCGACCAGTTGGTCGCCGGCGGTCGCGCGTTCGGCGGCCACGCCGTAGGCGATGCCGTAGAGCCGGCGGCGATAGTCGTCCATCAGCGGGGCGGCATCGCGGCCGCGGTACTTGCCCTGGAAGCCGAGGGCGAGCGCCGCGAGGTAGACGCGCGCCAGTTCGGCGCGGCCGATGCCGTAGCCGGCCAGGTCGCCGTCGATGTCGTCGAAGAAGGTGTCGCCGGCCACGCGCGTGCCGAAGATGTGCGCCTCCAGCGGTGCCGACACCCATTGCTCGCGCCCCCACCAGGGGATCGACAGCAGCACGTCGTCGGCGAAAGCGACGAGGATGAAGAGGAACCGGGCATAGAGCCGGCGGGCATACTCGCCGCCGAACTCGGAAATCTCGCCCATCCGCTCCTCGAGTGCGGCGATCAGGTGCGAGAAGATCACGTTGTAGCGGCTGTGCCGATAGGCTTGGCTGACCTCGGCCAGCGGTTCCGCCGCCATCGCCTTCGCCACCAGCACGTCGCGGTAGAACGCGGCGAAGCGGTCGGTGAAGTCGAAACTCTCCGTCGCCTGCCGTCGTCCGCCGCCCCCTCCGGCGCGGCCCCGGCGCGCGGGCGGGTTCACCGCGGGGGCCGTCGGTTCAGCGCGTCGCTCCGCGGGCGGCATGGGCGTCTCCCGAGCCTTGCTTGACATGCAGGATCAACTCCGCCGGCCGCGAGGATTGCTGGCGGTCGAGGAAGTTCGCGACGACGAGTTCTTCGTCCTCGACGATCAGTTCGGCATCGTTGCGCACGGCAAACAGCAGCGTGCGCGGCCCGACCGGCAGGTCCAGGCCGTGTTCGGGGCCGACCTTGATGCGGGCGGCGCCCAGCACGCGGCGCTCGCGCAGCGAGCCGATCATGCGGTTGGAGGCGATGACCGACGAATTGATCCAGGATACCGTGTCCTCCTCGCGCCCGCCCGGCGGAATGCGGGCGCGCAGGATCAGGTTGCGCGTCATCCATTCGCGGCGCAGCCGCAGCGAGAAGCCCTGGGCGGTCGGCACGAAGGGGATCGACAGATAGTCTTCCTGGATTTCGTCCAGCGCGGTCGAGATCAGCCGCACCGCCTCGTCGAAGGCCGCGCGCGGCTCCTCGTGGTGATAGCCGCGCAGGGTGGGAGGCACCCGGTTGCGGCCGATCGGCGAGACTGCGCCGATGATCGCGGCCAGGGTCTGGTAGACGTCGTAGGGCGGCGTCGCCTCGGCCAGCAGCTGGGTCTCGAGCTGGGGCAGGAAGGTCGACATGGCCGACAGTGTCAGGCGATAGAGCACCTGCTCGCCCTCGCGCGTGCCGGCGGCGTCGATCCGCTCGCTGATGAAGGAAATCTTCTCGCGCAGGCGCCGGCCCAGCAGGGTCAGCTCGCGCCACAGGGCGAAGCGCGCCGACAGCAGCATCATCGGCGGCACGTAGCTCGTCAGCTCGACATTCTCGTCGCGCAGGCTCACCTCGGCCAGCGGCAAGGTGACCAGCTTGGCCGAAGGCTGGCGCGCCGCGACCAGCCGCAGGTTGGGGATCAGCCGCGGGATCCGCTCCCGCCCCTCGCCGGTGACGATGTCTAGCACCGGCTCGCCGTCGTTGGACCGGTAGCGCCGGGCATCCGGGTCGCCGCCCTGCAGGTTGATGTCCTCGTGGCTCGGCACCGCGGCATAGATGCGCAACGGGTCGCGCCGCATGGTTTCGGCATAGGGCGACAGGTCCAGGGTCAGGTCGCTGTCGCCTTCGCCGGCGACATAGCGGATCGGCATGCCGTCAGGCATCACCGCTTCGAGCTGCTGGACGCGAAACAGCCCGCCCAGCAGGGCGCTCTGGTCGACCGCGAGCTGGACGATACCGTACGAGAACGGGTGCATCCGGCGCATGCGGTAGTCGATCAGGCCTTCCTGGCGCAGCGCCTGCTGCTGGAAATGCTGCGGCAGGAGCAGCATGCCGTCGTGCCAGAGCACCGGATCGGGCAGAACCCAGCGGGTGGCGGCGGATGTCGGATCGGTGGCCAAAGGGCGCTCCTGCCGTCGCTACTTGGCCGACGGGGCGGCCGAAAGATCGCGGGGGCCGAGCACCACGTCGGCGCGATCGAGCGTGTCGATGCGCAGGCGATGGTCGCCCGGGGCGATATAGTTGGCGAATACGAAGATGCCCTTGGCATCCCAGCGGTCGGACCGGCTGATCGAGAACGGGGCCTGGGTGCGGCCGGCAACGATCTCGAACGACCAGACCGACATGCGGTCGGCCGCGTCCTTGCGCATCTGGTCACGCTTGGCGAACCAGTCGCGGGCGGCAAGCGCACCGACCGTACCGACCAGGCCGTCGGTCCGGACCACGACGATGTCGACCGGCACCGGGAAGCCGTCATTGGCGTCGGGCGAGGCGCTCAGGGTCACCGTCGAGACATTGGCGTCAGGCGACATCTTGGGCATCATCCCGCAGCCGCCCACCAGCAGCGGTAGGGAAAGCAGCAATAGGCGACGGGTGGCGGAGCGGCCCGAAATCGACCGCCTGCTATCAGGATCAGGTCTCGACTGCTGACGCAGCATTACCACCGGATCACCCCCCACTACCCCCTTACAGATCGGGCCTCGACCCCATCTGTAATCAACGCGCATCGACCTTAGAACATGTGCATTAAGTGCCGATGAAGCTTTGACTATCATCGCCAGCGTCATGCCGGCAACCGGTTTTAGATTAGATTACGTCAATGGTGATCGGAGTCACGCGCGCCGTTGCGATCTTTACTCTCGCCGCCGGCCCTGTTGTGCTATCCGATAAGGGCCGACGGCGGGTATCCGTCGGCGTTTGACCGGACTTCCAAGGGGCTTGGCATGCTCAGCCGTTGGCAGCTCATCGCGGTGATCGTCGGGGTGTTCTTCCTGGCCGCGCTGTCGTTCATCGCCGGCTATCTGGCCGGCGGTGCGCCATCCGTCGCGACTGCCGCCGCGCCTGCCGGGCATCAGGGCACGCCGCCGGCCGTCGCCGCCGCGGCAACAAAGGCCGAGACCGCTGCCGAGGCGGCGGCGAAGGGCGCGATTCCCGGCGCCGCCCAGCCCGTCGTCGCCGCAGCGACCCCGGCCGTGACCGCGGCGGCCGGCGGGGCGGGCGGCGCCGCCGCTGCGCCGAACGGCGCTGCCCCTGCGGCAGCCGCCCCGGCCGGCGCGGCTGCAGCCGCCGCTGCTCCCGCTTCCGGCGCGGCGCCGGCGGCACCGGCTGCTGCCGCGGGTGCCGCTCCGGCCGCCGCCGGTGGCGCCGCCGCACCGACACCTGCAGCCTCGCTCTATGCCGCCTTGCCGCTGCCTGCCCGCATCGGCGACCTGTTCCGCGCCGACCCGACCGTTGCCGGTGGTCCGACCGGTTATCCGCTGCAGCAGCCGGGCACGCCGGGACCGACGGCGACACTGCCCGGCATGGGCATGCCGGCGGCCGCGCCCCTTTATGCGGTGGACATTGCCGCCCTGCCGACCAAGGAGGCCGCCGACGCGCTGGCGGCGAGCTTTGCCGGCGCGGCCGCGCCGCCCTATGTGGTGACCGTCCCCTGGGGCTTGCAGCCGACCTATCGCGTGCGGCTCGGCCCGTTCACCTCGCTGCGCGATGCCGAGACCGCGGCCGCGAGCCTCGGCAGCATCCGCGGCTACGATCCGATCGTCGTGCGCGAAGCGTCCACCAAGCCGCCCGTGCCACCGACGCCCGTGCCCCCGACGCCCGTGGCACCGGCGGTACCAGCCGCTGCTGCCGCTGCCGCCGCAGCGCCCGCCGCGTCTGCCGCTGCCGCCCCAGCCGCCGCCCCGAAGGCCGCAAAATGAACAACAGCGATCCCCTTGTCATGCTGGTCGGGCCGTTCCGCGATCATCTCCTGGTCGGGATCGGCGTCCTCGTACTCGCTGTGCTCGTCATGCTCGTCGTCATCCTGATCCGGCAGACGGCTCTGGATCGGCGCATCGATGCGGTGGCTGCCAACGAGGCGGTCGCCCGGGCCGAGCGCGAAGCGCTGGCAGGCCGGGTTGCCGCCCAGTTCGCAGAGGAAAGCCGGCGGGCGGAGGCACGGATGTCGACCCTGGTCGAGACGCTGGCCGTCATGCGGCAGGAACTGGCCGAGCGGGGCGAACGGATCCAGGGCGAAATCGGCCGGTTCCGCCGCGAATTGGGCCAGGTGCAAGACGAGGTGGTGACGCAGAACCTCGCCCGGCTTAAGGTCAACGAAACCATAGCGGCTCTGATGAAGGGCGGGCAGCACCCAAGCTGACGGAGGTCCGGACCATGGAGACGGCAGTCGAGACGGGGCGCGAGGGCGTCCGAGCTGACAAGATCTTCGCCGACGGGACGGTGGCCGACGACGCGCCGCGGCGACGGGGGGCCGAGGTTCATCGGCTGGTTGTTGCCGCCCCGCCCCGGCGGGCGCCCGAGGAGGCCGTGCCGGTGCCGTTGCCCGGACCGCCGCCATCGGTCGAGGGCCGCGACGTCCTTCGGCTCAATGAAACCACGCAGGTGCTGGTCAAGGCTGCCCGCGAACTCACCGACAGCGTCGAGGAACTGGCGGCCACGCGCTCGCTGGCACGCTGGCACTTCGTCGGCTGGGGCTTCGTGCTGATCCTGGTCCCGGTGCTGGTCATGGCGCTGGTGCCGCGCCTGCCCGACACGATGAAGACCGCGATCGCGATGGCGATCCTCGGCCCCGCCGATTCCTGGGCGGTCGGCAACGAAATGCTTTCCCGCAGCGACCCGCGCAGCTTTGCGCAGGTCTATGCGGGCTGGAAGCTGATGGAGGAGAACGGCTCCGCGATCGAGGCCTGCCGCACCCAGGCTCAGTCGAGCGGCGCACCCGTCGCCTGTAGCATCACGATCAAGGCGCAGCCGTGAGCCAAGACGAAGTCATCGCCGGACCGATCGTTCCGCGCCGCATTGCCCGTCAGCACCCGGCCTACGGCCTGGGCGGCGGCATGCTGCTCGTGATTGCCGGGCTGGTCGCGATGCTGGTGGCGTTCTTTGTCGATACCGTGATGTCCTGGGACCTGCTGCGGCCCGACCTGCCGCGTGAAACCCGCCTGATGCTGCATGGCGAGGTCGCGCTGGCGATCCTTGCCTACGTCACCGGGTACTGCGCGCTGGCCCGCTCGGCGCTGTTTCCCTGGCTGTTCTCCGGCCTGACCGCGGCGACCCTGCTGCTGGCCGGCTATTCGATCGCCGTGGTCGAGATGGGGCTTTCGGCGCGCAGCCCGGGGCTGTTCCAGGTGACGGCCTGCCTGCTCGGGATTCTGCTGCCTTACGTGGTGCTGTCGCGCCGGGTTGCCGTCACCTATCGCCGCGATGTCGGCGACTGGCGCCCGCCGGGCATGGCACCCGCGCTCGAACCGGCAAACGAGGTCGCGCCGGCCGTTTTCGAACCGGCGCCGCCGATGGAGCCGGCCGCTGCCGCGGCCGCTTTGCGGCCGGAACCCGCTGCCGAACCGCCTCCCGCCCCCGAACCCAGGATCAGTCCCGAACCCAAGGCGAGCGCGGCGCCGAAGCCGCCGGTGCGGCCCGCGGCCCAGGATATCGATTTCGACATTCCGCCGCTGGCCCAGCCGATCATCCGCCGCGACAAGGCGCGCGATCCGTTCGAGGCGCTGCTCAAGAAGCAGGACGATCCCGCCAAGACTGCGCCCGAAAAGTCCGCCGCGCCGCCTGCCGCGGAGGCCAACGAGCCGCCGCCGGTGGCTCCGTCGTTCGATCCGGTGTTCGATGATGCGACGCCGGCCGGACGCGTCGAGCCGCCGCCCGTGCGTCCGGCGGCCGCGCCGGCCGGCGGCCGCTATGACCCGTTCGGGGATGACCTGTTCGCCGCTGCCGCCGCGGTCTCGCCGACAAGCGATCCCTTCTTTGCCGATCCGGCGCCTGCTTCGTCGGCCCCGGGGGGCGGCTCCGTCCCGCCGCCAACCTTTGCCGCGGCCACGCCACCGCCGGTGACGCCCCCGCCGCTTACCCCGCCCCCGGCAACTGCGCCTGCAGTGGCGGCCGCCCCGCCCATACCGCCGCCACCCCCGCCGCCCAAGCCGAGGGCCAAGCCGGCGTCGAATTTCGATTGGCTCAGCGCGCCGAGCGCTCCGCCGCCGGCGTCTGCGGCGCCCGCGGCGGCTCCGGTGCCACCGCCGGTCAGCCCGCCGCCCGCGGCGCCGGCCGCGCCTTCGGGTCCGTTCGGCGCTCCCTCCTATGGCGTGCCGCCGGCGCGGCCGGCACCGCCGCCGCCGCCCTCGGCGGCCGAGGCCGCACCGGTCGGCGACGTGGCGCCACGACTTTACGAACAGTTGTCGAGATTGCGCCGTATCGCCGGCACGACCGGCCAGTAGGCGGCGGGATGTCGCAAGGCGGGGGCGCACGCGCCCCCGCCCGGCTTGTGGTCAGCGCGGCTTGCGCACGACCTGGCTGACGTCGCGCACGGCGCCCTTGTCGGCCGAGGTGGCCATCAGCGCATAGGCTTGCAGGGCCGGCGAAACCTTGCGCTGGCGTGCCGTCGCCGGCATCCAGCCAGATGCCCCCTTCTTGTCCTCGGCGACCATGCGCCGGGTCAGTTCCTCCGGTTCCACCGCCAGATTGATCTTGCGGTTCGGGATGTCGATCTCGACCGTGTCGCCATCCTGCACCAGCGCGATCAGCCCGCCTTCGGCCGCTTCCGGCGAGACATGGCCGATCGACAGGCCGGACGTTCCGCCGGAGAAGCGCCCGTCGGTGATCAGGGCGCAGGCTTTGCCCAGCCCCTTCGACTTCAGATAGCTGGTGGGGTAGAGCATTTCCTGCATGCCCGGCCCGCCGCGCGGTCCTTCGTAGCGGATCACCACGACATCGCCGGCCTTCACCTCGTTGCCGAGGATGCCCGCGACCGCGGCATCCTGGCTTTCATAGACGCGGGCAGGACCCGAGAACTTCAGGATGCTCTCGTCGACGCCCGCGGTCTTCACGATGCAGCCGCGTTCGGCAATGTTGCCGTAGAGCACCGCAAGGCCGCCGTCCTTGGAGAAGGCATGGGCGGCATCGCGGATCACGCCCTTTTCGCGATCGAGGTCGAGGCTGTCATAACGGCGCTGCTGGCTGAAGGCGACCTGGGTCGGGATGCCGCCGGGCGAGGCGCGGAACAGCGTGACGACGTCCTCGGCCTGGCTGCGCTTGACGTCCCAGCGGTCGAGTGCCTCGGTCAGGCTGGCGGCATGAACCGAATGGACGTCGCGGTTCAGCAGCCCGGCGCGGTCGAGTTCGCCGAGAATCGCGAGGATGCCGCCGGCGCGGTGGACGTCTTCGATATGCACGGTCGAGACCGCCGGGGCGACCTTGCACAGCACCGGCACCCGACGCGACAGCCGGTCGATGTCGTGCATCGTGAAATCGACCTCCGCCTCGTGGGCGGCGGCCAGCAGGTGCAGCACGGTGTTGGTGGACCCACCCATCGCGATGTCGAGCGTGATCGCGTTCTCGAATGCCTTGAAGGAGGCGATGGAGCGCGGCAGGACCGAGGCGTCGTCCCCTTCGTAATAGCGTTTCGCCAGTTCGACCGACAGGCGCCCGGCCTCGAGGAACAGGTTCTTGCGGTCGGCATGGGTTGCGACGATCGTGCCATTGCCCGGTAGCGACAGGCCCAGCGCCTCGGTCAGGCAGTTCATCGAGTTTGCGGTGAACATGCCCGAGCACGAGCCGCAGGTCGGGCAAGCCGAGCGCTCGATGACCGCGGTATCTTCGTCCGAGACCGTGTCGTCGGCCGCCGCGACCATGGCGTCGACCAGATCGAGCGACAATTCCTTGCCGTGCAGCTTGACCTTGCCGGCCTCCATCGGGCCGCCCGAGACGAACACGGCGGGAATGTTCAGCCGCAGCGCGGCCATCAGCATGCCCGGCGTGATCTTGTCGCAGTTGGAGATGCAGACCATCGCGTCGGCGCAATGGGCATTCACCATGTACTCGACCGAGTCGGCGATGATCTCGCGCGACGGCAGGCTGTAGAGCATGCCGTCATGGCCCATGGCGATGCCGTCGTCGACGGCGATCGTGTTGAACTCCTTGGCGACGCCGCCCGCCTTCTCGATTTCCCGCGCGACCAGCTGGCCCAGGTCCTTCAGATGGACATGGCCGGGTACGAACTGGGTGAACGAATTGACCACCGCGATGATCGGCTTGCCGAAATCGCCGTCCTTCATGCCTGTGGCGCGCCACAGGCCGCGGGCGCCGGCCATGTTGCGGCCATGGGTGGTGGTGCGGGAACGGTAGGCAGGCATCGTCTTCCTCTCCTTGGGACCCCGACATGCAATCGGGCCTGTACTTGGCATACAGGCCCGATCATCGCGCGGCTGCGGGGGAAATGCCAGCCGGCAAAGCCCCCGGTTGTTCAGCTGTGTTCAGCTTGCCAGTTTCCACACCGCCGGAGCGGCGGTCAGGCGGCCGGCCAGATCCTGGCGCTGGCGTTCCAGTTCGGCCGGCAGGCGGGCGCCGAACTTGCCGAAAAGCTTGGCCTGGTTCTCGACCTCGCCCATCGCCTCGGCCCGGTCGATCGCCATGATGCCGTGGAAGCGGTCGGACGCGAAATCCAGCCCCGCCCAGGTCAGGTCCTGGTGGCGCGGCATCAGGCCCAGCGGGCTTTCCACCGCCTCGGCCTTGCCGGCGACGCGCTCGACGATCCACTTCAGGACCCGCATGTTCTCGCCGAAGCCCGGCCAGATGAACTTGCCGTCTTCGTCCTTGCGGAACCAGTTGACGCGGAAGATCAGCGGTGCCTGCGTCACCGACTGGCCCATCTTGAGCCAGTGGCCCCAATAATCGGCCATGTTGTAGCCGCAGAACGGCAGCATCGCCATCGGATCGTGGCGGATCGCCGCCTGGCCGACGGCGGCGGCGGTCGCCTCCGACCCCATCGTCGCGGCGAGGTAGACGCCATGGTTCCAGTCGAAGGACTGGAACACCAGCGGGAAGGTCTTGGAGAGGCGGCCGCCGAAGATGAAGGCCGAGATCGGCACGCCGGCGGGGTCTTCCCACGCCGCGTCGATCGACGGGCATTCGCTGGCCGGGGCGGTGAACCGGGCGTTGGGATGCGCGGCCTTGGTGCCGCTTGCCGGCGTCCAGTCCTTGCCTTGCCAGTCGATCGCATGGGCGGGGGCCGGGCCTTCCATGCCTTCCCACCAGACGTCGCCGTCATCGGTCAGCGCGACATTGGTAAAGATGCAGTTCCTGTAGAGCATCTTCATCGCATTCGGGTTCGACGAGCGCGAGGTACCCGGGGCGACCCCGAAATAGCCGGCTTCCGGGTTGATCGCGCGCAGGCGACCATCCGGACCCGGCTTGATCCAGGCGATGTCGTCGCCGATCGTCGTGACCTTCCAGCCGTCGAAGCCCTGGGGCGGGATCAGCATCGCGAAATTGGTCTTGCCGCAGGCCGACGGGAAGGCCGCCGCGACATAAGTCTTCTCGCCGCGCGGGTTTTCGACGCCGAGGATAAGCATGTGTTCGGCCAGCCAGCCCTCGTCCTTGGCAATCGCCGAGGCGATGCGCAGCGCGAAGCACTTCTTGCCGAGCAGCGCATTGCCGCCATAGCCCGAGCCGTAGGACCAGATCGTCCGTTCCTCGGGGAAATGGACGATGTACTTGGTCTCGTTGCACGGCCAGGCGACGTCGGCCTGGCCGGGTTCCAGCGGGGCGCCGACCGAATGCAGGCAGGGCACGAAATCGCCGCTGTCGCCGAGCACGTCCAGCGCCGGCTGGCCCATGCGGGTCATGATCTTCATGTTGACGACGGCATAGGGGCTGTCGGTCAGCTGCACGCCGAGATGCGCGATGGGCGAGCCGAGCGGACCCATCGAGAACGGCACGACATACATCGTGCGGCCGCGCATGCAGCCGGCGAACAGGCCCTTCAGCGTCTCCTTCATCTCGACCGGATCGATCCAGTTGTTGGTCGGGCCGGCATCCTCGGCCTTGGTCGTGCAGATGAAGGTGCGATCCTCGACGCGGGCGACATCCGAGGCGTCGGAACGGGCCAGGAAGCAGTTCTCGCGCTTTTCCGGGTTCAGCTTGATCAGCGTGCCGGCGGCGACCATGTCGGCGCACAGCCGGTCATACTCGTCCTGCGAGCCGTCGCACCAATGCACGCGGTCAGGCCGGCACAGCGCCACCATCTCGTCGACCCAGGCCAGCAGCTTGGCATTCTTGGTGCGATGGTTGGCCGGATGCGACATCGGCGTTTTCCTCCTCCGGAATTCTAAGACCCCAGGCTTTTGCAATAGAACCGTCAGGAATGCAATTGCCTGCGGGGACTAAAGGAAGGGTGTCACGTGACCATTTCAGGGCGGTCAGCCGATGGTAACGCTAACTCTTCGCCGGATGTTTCAGTTCACTTTCGAGTTGCGTGTGGAATCGCGCCGCTGCGAACTCAAACGCACCAAATGTCAGCGCCTCGTTTGCCCCTGAGGTCATTGTGCACTGCATCGACTCCATCAGGGCGTAGTCTTCGGCGAGCGTCCGGCGATAGAGGGCGACGTTGCGCCGCCAATGTCCGGCCGCCTTCTCGCTGTCCGGAGGGGCCGGTATCAGGGCCACATCGAAAACGCGTGTGCGACCAGGCGACAGCGGCTCGAGCCAGGTCAGCTGCGCGTGGTCGCGCTGGACCAGCAGGATCGTCGCCGGAAAGAAGTGGTAGATCGCATTGCCGTGTTCGCGAAACGCGAACTCGGCCTCCGTCGTTGCCGCCGACAGGTTGGACCGGACGAGATAGAGGCGGCGATTCAGCCCGTATTCGTCGATCAACTGCACGTTGTCGGCAAACATCGCCGCGATGGTGTCGCGATGGGCCGTCTTGAAATGATAGCCCTCGAACGAGGCGTCCAGCATCAGCTTCCAGTTCGCCGCCAGCTCGAACGATCGCGGCATGAAGGATACGTGGTCGGCGAAACCGAGGGTTTCCAGTTCGTCGGCCAATGGGCCGAGCGCCAGATCCGCGACGTGCGGATCGGTCGCGACCCAGATCACCCCGGCACGCTCGGCAACCGCCAGGGGGCGCAGCCCGTTGGCCGTCCGGTCGAGCCCCGGAAAACCCCAGTCCTGGGGCAGGCCGCGCAGCGCGCCGTCGGTACCGTAGCTCCAGGCGTGATAGGGGCAGGCGAAAGCGCGCCGGCCGCAACCTGTCCCCTCGGCCACCAGGCGGGCGCCGCGGTGGCGGCAGACATTGAGAAAGGCGCGGACCTCGCCGGCTGCCGAGCGGGTCGCCAGTACCGGCACGCCTCCGATGTCGCGGGCGCACCAGCCGTCCGCAGGCAGGTCGGCCGCCGGGCACAGGACCTGGGGAAAACGGCGGAACAGGGCGCGTTCGGCCGCCACCCTGCCGTCATCGACATAGCGGCAAACCGGCGAGACGAAGGTGCGGTCGGCCATTTCGGGCCTGCCCGTGCGGAGGACCGTCTGCGCGCGCCGGTAAAGACCGGCCCCGATCGCTGCAGCCGCGCTCATCATGGTCTACCCCGCTTCAACGCCGCGCCGGCGTCGATGGCGACGGCCGCGATCCAGGCGGCCTCGTCGTCCAGCAGCCTGGTGCCGGGTTGCATCCGGGCGAAAGTCGGGCGCGCCGCCAGGGCGTAGGCCAGGGCGCCGAGATACTGCGTCAGCAGGACCAGCGGCGCCCCTTCGCGCAGGCAGCCGGCGCGCTGGCCTTGCTCGATCACGCCGGTCATCGTCTCGACATAGGTGACGAGGGGCAGGTGGCGCGCCTGTTCGACCCGGCCCAGATTGTCGAGCAGTTCGCGCAGCACCAGCCGCGCCGCCTGCGGTCGCTCCACCGTCCAGGCGAGTTGGGCAGACAGGGCCGCCTCGACTCTCGCCGCCGGATCGGTTGCGGCCCCCAGTCCCGATGCCAGCCGTTGCTCGAGCTCGGCGGCGAGCCGGTCGAGCACGGCGAGATAGAGCTTCGCCTTGCTGGGGAAATGATGCAGCAGCCCGGCATTGCCCAGGCCGCAGGCCCCCGCAATGGCGCCCAGCGCCGCGCCGTGGAAGCCGTCTGCGGCAAAGCGGGCTTCCGCTTCGTCCAGCAGGCGCCCGCGCGAGCCGTGGACGGTCGGATCAGATGGCTTCCGCTTGTGGATCGACATGGAGCTGATTTTACCGACCAACTGGTTGGTCGGCAATTCGTTTCTTGGTGGTGCGCGGTTGCAGGGTATGATGCGGGCTTATACCGAAGTAGGGAAAAGGTGCATGATCGAGATCCTGACGGGGACGCCCATTTGGGTTTATCCGCTGTTCCTGCTTCTGCTCTGGCTGGGCTTTTCCGCATCCCGACAACGCACCCGTAGCCGTTTCGCCCTGATCAGGCTGCCATGTATCTTCGTCGTCTGGTCGATTCTGAATATTTGGCTGAACGCGAGGAATTTGGTCCCGACAGTCGGAGCCTGGGCGGGCGGGGTCATTCTCGGGGCCTCGATCGGCTATTTGATGTTCCGTTCGGCCAGGGTCACGCGGCATACGGATGCCGAGTTGATCGTCGTGCCGGGGACTTGGCTGACGCTGTGCCTCATCGTGGCAATCTTTGCGATGAACTACATGTTCGGCTATCTGCGGGCGCGGTCGCCAGGGTTGTTGGATGGCTATCCCCATGCGCTGCTCGTCACCGGGCTGTCCGGGGTGTCGGGCGGCATCTTCATCGGCCAAGCGACCGCCTATCTGCGCAAGGCGGCGCTTCTTAGGGGCGCGTAGCAGTGGCCGGAATTTGAAAGGCGCGGGTGACTGCACCTCAGGACAGGAGGGCAAGCGCTACCCGGTGGCAGCGATTGCCCGAATGTCCCCACGTCCTACGATCTAGACCTTCGCTGCGACCGCCTCGATCTCGACCCAGAATTCCGGCAGGGCCAGCATCGACACGACCAGCACGGTTGACGCCGGTCTGGCATCGCCGAGGATCGCGTCGCGGGCTACTCGATAAGGTTCGATGTAGCGCGGGTCGATCAGATAGGCATTGACCCGCACAAGGTCGGCGATGCCCATGCCGGCCGAGGCCAGCACCTGCTCGACGTTCCAGAAGGCCAGCCGGCACTGCTCCTCGATCGTGGTCGCGGTGCGTCCCTCGGCATCGATGCCGACCTGGCCGGTGATGTAGAGCCAGCGGGCCTGCGGCGGCACCTCGATGCCATGGCTGTACATGCCGGTCGGCGGGGCGGCGGTCGCAGGATTGCGCATGATCAGCGTCACGGTCGTCGTCTCCTTACTTTTCCATACTGGTTTTTCGGTTGCGGAACCAAAGTCGTCGCTTGACTGGATACCCGCCGTCCCACAGGCTCGGGACAACGAATGAATCAAAAGACCACAATGGGAGGATACCAATGATCCGGATGATTGCGCGTCGTACGGTTTTTGGCGTGGCCTTGGCTGGCCTGACGGCACTGGCCATGCCGGTTCGAGCCCAGGATACGATCAAGATCGCCTATATCGACCCCCTGTCGGGTGGCGGTGCGACGGTCGGCGAGCACGGGGTTCATCACTTCCAGTTTCTCGTCGACAAGGTCAACGCCGCAGGCGGCGTGCTGGGCGGCAAGAAGCTCGAACTGATCACCTACGACAACAAGTCGAGCCCGCAGGAGACGCTGCTGCAGGCCCAGAAGGCGATCGACAGCGGCGCGAAGTTCATCACCCAGGGCAACGGCTCGAACGTCGCGCTGGCACTGACCGATTTCGTCGCCAAGCATAACGAACGCAATCCCGACAAGCAGGTCCTGTTCCTGAACTATGCGGCGGTCGATCCGGCGCTGACCAACGCGAAGTGCAACTACTGGCATTTCCGCTGGGACGCCGATGCCGACATCAAGATGCAGGCGCTGACCAGCTTCATGAAGACCAGGCCGGAGATCAAGAAGGTCTACGTCATCGGCCAGGACTATTCGTTCGGCCAGGCGGTGCGCGTTTCCGCCCGCTCGATGCTCAAGGAAAAGCGTCCCGACATCGAGTTCGTCGGCGATGAACTGCACCCCGTGCTGAAGGTCACCGACTTCTCGCCGTATATCGCCAAGATCAAGGCGTCCGGCGCAGATTCCGTCATCACCGGCAACTGGGCGCAGGACCTGGCGCTGCTGCTGAAGGCGGCTGCCGATGCCGGGCTGCAGGCCAACTGGTACACCTATTATGCCGGCGGTGCCGGCGGCCCGACTTCGGTTCGTCAGACCGGCCTCGAGCACCGCGTCTTCCAGATTTCCGAATGGCACTCCAACGTCGAGGGGGCCGAGATGCAGAACCTGAACGCCGATTTCCGCAAGAAGTACTCGGGGTCGGGTTGGTGGTATCTGCGCGCCAAGAACGAGATGGACATGCTGGTCAAGGCGATCGAGCAGGCCAAGTCGGTCGATGCGGCCAAGGTCGCCGCCGCACTCGAGGACATGCGCTTCAAGGATGCGATCGGCGCCGAGGTCTGGATGCGCAAGGACGATCACCAGCTGTTCCAGGACCTCTACATCTCCTCGTTCGGCCCCGGTGTCGCGGTCGACGAGGAAGGCACCGGCTGGGGCTGGAAGACTGTCGCCAAGGTCGACGCGAAGGACACCATCACCAAGACCGTCTGCAAGATGGACCGGCCGAGCTGACGGTCCGACGCCTGCCTGCCTGACGAGGCCGGTGCCGCCCTGCGGCACCGGCGAACTCTCCCGGCAACGATTGGGCGGTGCCGATGCTTGAGCTGGTTGTCTTCTCGACCCTGAACGGCCTGCAGTACGGCGTTCTGCTGTTCCTGCTCGCCTCGGGCCTGACGCTGATATTCTCGATGATGGGCGTGCTGAACTTCGCCCATGCAAGCTTCTACATGCTGGGCGCCTATCTCGGCTACCAGATCACCCGCACGATCGGCTACTGGCCGGGGCTGCTGATCGCGCCGCTGGCGGTCGGTCTGCTCGGTGCGGGGGTCGAGCGCTTCTGCCTGCGTCTGGTCCATCGCCACGGCCATGTGGCCGAGCTGCTGTTCACCTTCGGCCTGGCCTTCGTCATCGAGGAAGTCGTGGTCGTGCTGTGGGGGCGCGTGCCGCTCGACTACCGCGTGCCCGCGCTGCTCGACTTCCCCGCCTTCACGCTGTGGGACACCACCTATCCGGCCTACAAGCTGTTCATGCTGGTGATCTCGGTGGCGATCTTCGTCGCGTTGCTGCTGCTGCTGACCCGCACCCGGGTCGGGCTGATCATCCAGGCCTCGCTGACCCATCCGAACATGGTGGCGATGCTCGGCCACAACGTCCCGCGCATCTTCATGATGGTGTTCGGCGCCGGTGCCGCCCTGGCCGGGCTTGCAGGTGCCATTGCCGGCCCCGCGCTCGTCACCCAGCCGTCGATGGCCGCGCTGCTCGGCCCGATCCTGTTCGTCGTGGTGGTGTTCGGCGGCCTGGGGTCGCTTGCCGGGGCCTTCATCGCCTCGCTGATCATCGGCCTCGTCCAGACCTTTGCCATCGCCGTCAACGTTTCGCTCAACGACGTCTTCCTGCCGCTCGGGATCAGCCTGCCGGCACCCGCCGTGCTGGGCGACCTGTGGAATGCGACGCTGGCCCAGCTCGGACCGGTCATACCCTACCTGCTTCTGGTGCTGATGCTGGTCTTCCGCCCGACCGGCCTGATGGGAACGCGTGAAACATGACCCAGTCGATCGCCGGGACCACCCCACGCCACCGCACGATAAGCCCGCTGCTGGCCTCGGTCGGCATCTGGCTTGCCGCCGGCCTCGTCATGCTGCTGCTGCCGCAGGTGTTCTCGTCCGGCGCGTCGCTGACCAAGCTGTGCCTGATGGGCATCATGGTCATCTTCGCCCTCGCCTATAACATGCTGCTCGGCCAGACCGGCATGCTGTCCTTCGGCCATGCCGTCTACTACGGGCTGGGCGGCTTCTTCGCCGCCCATGCGATGATGATCATCAGCGGCGAGAAGCTGGCCGTGCCGCTTGCCGCCGTGCCGCTGGTCGGCGCCCTGACCGGCCTGGTCTTCGGCGTCATCTTCGGCGCCGCCTCGACCCGGCGCGCCGGTACCGCTTTTGCGATGATCTCGCTTGGCATCGTCGAACTGGTGGCGGCGCTGGCATTGGTCATGACTGGCTTCTTCGGCGGCGAGCAGGGCGTCTCGTTCAATCGCACCAAGGCGCTTGCCCTGTTCGGGTGGAAGTTCGGCCCGCAGATCCAGGTCTACTACCTGATCGCCGGCTGGTGCTTCGTGTCGATGATCGCCATGTACTTCATCACCCGCACGCCGTTCGGCCGGATGTGCCTCGCCGTGCGCGAAAACCCGGAGCGTGCGGCCTTTGTCGGCTATTCGACGCAGGGCATCCGCTTCATCGCCTTCTGCCTGTCGGGGGCCTTTGCCGGCATTGCCGGTGCGCTGGCGGCAATCAATTTCGAGATTGCCTCGAACTCGATGCTGGGCGCGCAACAATCGGGCACGGTGCTGCTGATGGCCTATATCGGCGGGGCCGGCCATTTTGCCGGACCCATCGTCGGTGCGGTGCTGATCACCCTGCTGCAGAGCTCGCTGTCCGACATCACCGGGGCCTGGCAGCTCTATTTCGGCATCATGTTCATCCTGGTCGTGATGTTCGTGCCGGGCGGGCTTGCCGGCCTGATCACGCTGCACGGCCCGATCGCGCGTGCCGGCCTGCTGCCCCGGCTTGCCGTCCCTTATGCCAAGGCGCTTGTGCCCGGCCTGCTGCTGGTCGGCGGCGGGGCGCTGATCATCGAGCTGACCTACAAGCTGACGGTCGAACGGGCCAAGACCACGGTGCTCAATCTCGGCCTGCTCCAGCTCGACGCAAAGACGGCGTTGCCCTGGATCGCCGCGGTGATCCTGCTGGCCGCGGGGGCCTGGACGCTGCGCCGGCTCGGTCCCGGCATTGCCGAGGCGGTGGCGGCCACGCGGGCCGAGGCACTGGCGAGGGTCGGCGCATGACCGCGGCGCTGAGCCTGCGCGACGTACACAAGCGCTTCGGCCAGACCGCGATCATCCGCGGTCTGACCCTCGATATCGCCAAGGGCGAGCGGCATGCGATCATCGGCCCGAACGGCGCCGGCAAGTCGACCACCTTCCACCTGATCTCCGGCCGCATCAGGCCCAACGAGGGCGACATCCTGCTGAATGGCGAAAGCGTCGTCGGATTGCCGCCCAACCGCATCTATCGCCGCGGCCTGTCGCGATCGTTCCAAGTGACCAACCTGTTCCCGAGGCTGAGCGTCTTCGAGAACCTGCGCTGCGGCGTGTTGTGGTCGAAGGGCGCGGGCTACGCGTTCTGGCGCCCGGTCGAAGGCATGGCGGACGTGCGCGCGCGCACCGAAGAGGTGCTCGACCTGATCGGCCTCGGCCATCGCGCGCATCTGCCGGCCGGCGTCCTGACCTATGCCGAGCAGCGCGCGCTCGAAATCGGGCTGGCGATCGCCGGCGGGGCCGAGGTCATCCTGCTCGACGAACCGACGGCCGGGATGAGCGCCTCGGAAACCGACCATGCGGTCGAACTGATCCGCAAGGTCTCGGTCGGCAAGACGCTCGTGATGGTCGAGCATGACATGGGCGTGGTGTTCAACCTGGCCGACCGCATCTCGGTGCTGGTCTACGGCGAGGTGATCGCGACCGACACGCCCGAGCGCATCCGCGGCAACGCCGCCGTGCGCGAGGCCTATCTCGGCGAGGAGGCGCATTGATGCTGGAGGTCACCGATCTCCACGCCTATTACGGCAAGAGCCACATCCTGCACGGCGTCGACTTCCGGGTCGATGCCGGCGAGATCGTTGCGCTGCTGGGCCGCAACGGCGTCGGCCGCTCGACCACCGTCAAGGCGATCATGGGCGACGTGCCGCCGCACGGGTCGATCCGGTTCAAGGGCGCCGAGATTGCCGGCCGCAAGCCGCACGAGATCGCGCTGATGGGGCTCGGCTACGTGCCGGAGAATCGCGACATCTTCCCGACGCTGACGGTGCGCGAGAACCTGATGCTCGGCCAGAAGGCGCCGAAGAACCGGACCCGCTGGTCGATGGAGGACATGTTCGAGCTGTTCCCCAATCTGCGCGCGCGCGCGGATGCGCCGGGCGGCGTCCTGTCCGGGGGCGAGCAGCAGATGCTGACGATGTGCCGGACGCTGATGGGCGACCCCGACCTCGTGATGATCGACGAGCCGACCGAGGGACTGGCGCCCAAGATGGTCGAGGCGGTGGCCCGCCTGCTGGAAGAAATTGCCGCCCGCGGCGTCGCCATCCTGCTGGTCGAGCAGAAGCTGACCATCGCCCTGAAGATCAGCCGCCGGCTCTATGTGATGGGTCATGGCCGCATGGTCTTCGAAGGCACGCCGGCCGAGTTGAAGGCACGGGACGACATCCGCCGGGAGTGGCTGGAGGTCTGATCGGCACGGAACCTTAGCGCCGCATTGCCGGTTCTTCCGGATGCCCGATATCGCTCCGGGGGAAAGGTCCGCCCAGCCGTGCCAGCCATTGCGCCGCCCCAGCCCGAGGCCCGTCGGCGGCTGATCGTTCCCGGGGCGAATGCGCTCAACATTGCCGTGGTCGTGGTGGCCGCCCTCTATTTCGGCCGCGAAGTGCTGGTGCCGATCGCGCTGGCGGCACTGCTTTCCTTCGTCCTGGCGCCGGCGGTCCGCCTGTTGCAGGGCTGGCGTTTCGGGCGCGGGCCGGCCGTCGTGGCGGTCGTGGCACTGGCGTTCACCGTGCTGTTCGGCCTGACCGGTGTGATGGTGCGCGAGATCGACGGCCTTGCGCGCGATCTGCCGAGTTACGAAGCGACAATGCTGCGGAAGATCGAGACGCTGCGCGGGGCGGCGGTCGAAAGCCGCACGTTGAAGCGCGCCGCCGACATGTTCGGGCGGCTCGGCCGCGCCCTCGACAGCGCGCCGAAAGAAGAGCCGGCGGCGGCCGGATCGGCCACGGCGGCCGAGGCGATCCAGGCGCAGGGTCGGGCGAAAGCCGCCGCGGCCGCCAAGACGAGCGACGAGAACAGGCTGGCGAATCGTAGCCCCGACGGCGAGCTGATGCCGGTGCCCGTCGAGATCCGCCAGCCACTACCCGGTCCGTTGAGCACGGTGCGCAACCTGGTCGACCCGCTGCTCTATCCGCTTGCGACCACCGGTATCATCCTGGTCTTCGTGATCTTCATCCTGGTCCAGCGCGAGGATCTGCGGAACCGCCTGATCCGGCTGGCCGGCTCGCACGACCTGCAGCGCACGACCGCCGCGATCGACGATGCCGCACGGCGCCTGAGCCGGATGTTCCTGTTGCAACTGGCGATCAACTCCGGCTTCGGCGTCGTGATCGCCATCGGGCTCGTCGTGATCGGCGTGCCCTCGGCCGTGCTGTGGGGCATGCTGGCGGCGGTGCTGCGTTTCGTGCCCTATGTCGGCGGCCTGATCGCAGCCGGCTTGCCACTGATGCTTGCTGCCGCAGTCGATCCCGGCTGGACCATGTTTCTCGGCACGCTGGTCCTGTTCGTCGTCGTCGAGCCGCTGGTCGGACAGGTGGTCGAGCCGCTGGTTTACGGGCGCAATACCGGGTTGTCGCCGATTGCCGTGATCCTGTCGGCAACATTCTGGGCCTGGGTCTGGGGACCGGTCGGGCTGATCATGGCGGTGCCGCTGACAATCTGTCTCGTCGTGCTGGGGCGGCATGTCGATCAGCTGGAATTCCTCGACGTGCTGCTGGGCGATCGCCCGCCGCTAACCCCGCCGGAAACCTTCTACCAGCGCCTGCTATCGTCCGATCCCGACGAGGCGGCCGAGCGCGCGGAGATCTTCCTCAAGGCAAATCCGTTGTCGCGATATTACGACGAGGTGGCGATCGAGGGTCTGCGCCTCGCCCAGCTCGATGCCGCGCGTGGCGTGCTGGACCAGACGCGCATCGACGGCATCTGCCAGGCCGGCGAACAGCTGATCGAGGATCTGGCGGATGCCGATGAAATGCCGCCGGGCGCGGTGGTGGCACCACCGCCCGAGGCGGGCATCGCGCTGTGCCTGCCCGGCCCCGGCGCCTTCGACCCGCTGGCGGCAATGATGCTGACCCAGGTCCTCGGCAAATATGGGCTGCAGACCCGGCGTGGTGCGCCCGACGCGCTGGCCGGCGCCCGGATCGGCGAGCTCGATTTCGACGGCGTGACGACCGTCTGCCTCTGCTATCTCGATCCGTCGATGCGCATTCACATCCGCTATGCGGTCCGCCGCATCCGCCATCTGGCGCCGGACGTCCGCGTTCTGCTGGCCTGCTGGGCGCCGCTGGACGCCGCCGCCGATGCCGCCCGCGTCAACGCCGATGCCGAGGCCGTCACGCTGCGCGATGCGGCCCGCTTCTGCCTGGAAGCCGCGCCGGAGGCCGAGACGGTGGGGCCGCTGCCGGCGCGCGCGGTGTCCTGAGCCCCTATCCGCGGGCCTTCCAACCGCCGCCGAGAGCGGCCATCAGGTCGGCGCTGTCGCGATAGCGACGCGCCTCGGCGTCGACCAGGCTCAGCTTGGCCTGCTGGTAGACCCGCTCGGCATCCAGCACATCGTTGAGGCTGGCGGCGCCGTCGCGATAGCGGATGCGGGCCAGCTCGGTCGCCTCCCCGGCACTGGCGACGGTCCGGCGCTGGGCCGCCGTCAGGGCAGCGTCGTTCTGCAGGGCGTTCAGCACGTCGGCGACCTGACCGAAGGCCTTGACCACCGTGTCGCGGTAATTGGCCATCGCGGCATCGTATTCGGCCTTGGCCTGGCGCTCGCGCGCCTCGAGTGCGCCACCCTTGTAGACCGGGGCGGCGAGGCTGCCGCCGAAGGTCCACAACAGGTTCGAGGCTTCGAACAGCCCGGCCGGGGTGGCGGCCAGCGGCAGCATCGCGGCGCTCAAAGTTATGTCGGGGTAGCGCGCGGCCTCGGCCACGCCGATCGCGGCCGAGGCCGCATGCAATTCGGCCTCGGCCACCGCGATGTCGGGGCGCCGGCGCGCGAGGGTCGAGGGCAGGGCGACCGGCAGTTCGGCCGGCAGGGTGAACTGCGCCAGGCTGAAATCCGGCGGCAGCCAGTCGCCCGGCGCCCGGCCGGTCAGGACGGCCAGCGCGTTGCGCGCGGCGGCCCGGCCCTGGTTCAGCGGTGGCAGCAGGGCGCGGTCGGAATCGAGCTGGCTCTGTGCCCGCAACAGATCGGCCCGCGATGCCGCGCCGTTGTCGAGCCGCGTGCGGACCAGCGCGATCGTGCGCTCGTCGTCGGCGATGACGGTCTGCAGCGTCTTGATCTCGTCGTTGTAGGCCGCGATCGCGATGGCCTGGCGGACGGCATTGCCCGTCAGGCTGAGATAGGCCGCGGCCAGCTGGTGCTCGGCCCGGTCGGCCTCGGCCGTCTTCTGTTCGACCTGCCGGCGGGTGCGGCCGAAGACGTCGAGGTCGTAGGACACGCGCGGTCCGACGAGGAACAGGTTGATCGGGTTGGAATCGCCCGGCAGCCCGAAGGATTCCAGATTGGCCTTGGCCCGATTCGCATTGCCGAGCACCTCGACCTGCGGTGCAGTGCCGCCGCGGGCAACGTCGGCCGCGGCGCGTGCCGCCGTCACCTTGGCCTGCGCCATCGCCAGTGTCGGGCTGCCGGCAATGGCGTCGCGCACGATCTGGTCGAGGGCTTCGGACTGGAACAGCGACCACCAGCTCGCCGTCACCTCGGCACCGATGGCCAGGGCCTGGGTCCGGTCGGCCTCGCCGACGGTGGGCGGCAGCGGCTCGGCCGTGTAGGCGGCGGTCCGCGGATCGGCCGGGCGCAGGAAATCCGGGCCCAGGGCGCAGCCGGACAACAGGGCGACCATCGCGGTTGCCGCAAGAAGGGGACGCAGCATCTCGGTTACTCCAACGTCATTCCATGACGGCATGTTCGGCCGAAGGCGCCTTGCGGCTAGGCCGCAGCAGCACGATCAGCGGCACGACGGCCAGCGTCATCAGCATCATCAGCTTGAAATCGTCGACATAGGCGACCATCGCGGCCTGCCGCGTGATCTCGCCGTTCATCGCGGCCAGCGCCCCGGTCAATCCCTGGGCACCGGCCGGCGGCAGGCCGGTCAGCGGGTTGAGCGCGGTGATATGCCCGCCCAGATCCTCGTGCATCGTCTGGGTGTTGCGGCTCAGCATCGTCTCGACGAACGAGATGCCGACCGACGAGCCGATGTTGCGCAGCAGGCTGAACAGCGCGGTGCCTTCGCCGCGCAGTTCCGGCGCCAGGGTGGCGAAGGTGGCGGCAGAGAGCGGCACGTAGACCAGGCCGATACCGACGCCCTGGATGATGCCGGTCCAGATGAACGGGCCCCAATCCATCTGCAACGACAGCAGCCGGGTCATCTGCCACAGCGAGAAGGCGATCGCCAGGAAGCCGGCGGCGAGCAGGATGCGGGTGTCGAAGCGTCCCACCAGCCGGCCGACGATCATCATCGCCGCCATCGTCCCGACCCCGCGGGGCGCCAGCATCATCCCGGCGGTGACGACGGGGTATTCCAGCAGGCTCTGCATCAGCGGCGGCAACAGCGCCATGGTGGCGAATAGGATCACGCCGATGACGAAGACGAAGCAGTTGCCCGCCATCAGGTTGGCGTCCTTGAACAGCCCGGGGCTGAAGAACGGCCGCGCCGTGGTCACCGAATGGGCCAGGAACATATAGAAGGCGCCGCCTGCCAGCGCCGCCTCGATGACGATCTCGGGCGAGCCGAACCAATCCTTGTGCTGGCCGCGGTCCAGCATCATCTGGAACGCGCCGATAGCCACCGCCAGCAGCGTGAACCCCAGTATGTCGAAATACTGGTCGAGCCTGCGCGGCGTCTCGGCGACGAAGGCCGCGATCCCGCCCAGCGCCAGGATGCCGACCGGCAGGTTGATGTAGAACACCCAGCGCCAGTCGAAATTGTCGGTCAGCCAGCCGCCCAGCGACGGCCCCAGGATCGGGCCGACCATGATGCCGGCGCCCCAGATCGCCATCGCCTTGCCGTGGTTCTCGCGCGGATTGATGTCGAGCAGCACGGCCTGCGACAGCGGAACCAGCGCCGCGCCGAACAGGCCCTGCAAAAGTCGGTAGACCACCATCTGCTCCAGGCTCTGCGCCAGGCCGCACAGCATCGAGGCGATGGTGAAACCGGTGACCGAGACCATGAACAGCCGCTTGCGGCCGAGCCGGCCGGTCAGCCAGCCGGTAAGCGGCGTGGCGATTGCGGCCGCGACGATGTAGGAGGTCAGCACCCAGGATACCTGGTCCTGGGCGGCGCCCAGGCTGCCCTGCATGTGGGGCAGGGCGACGTTGGCGATGGTGGTGTCCAGCGCCTGCATGATCGTCGCCAGCATGATCGAGACGGTGATGGCACCGCGGTGGCGGACTTCGGCGCCGCCCGGGGCGGTGGCGGCCACGGCCGACATCAGCGCTTGTCCGTAGCCGCCAATGCGGTGCGGATCCCGCCGAACAGCTGGCGCTCGTGCCCGGTGTCGACCTCGGCCGTCACGCTCATGCCGGCGCGAAGCGGATGGGCGGCATCGACGGAATCGAGCACGACGCGCACCGGCACGCGCTGGACCACCTTGACCCAGTTGCCCGTCGCGTTCTGGGCCGGCAGCAGGCTGAAGATATTCCCCGCGCCGGGGCTGACCGATTCGACATGCCCCTTGAAGGTGAGGTCGGGATAGGCATCGACCACGACGGTTGCCGCCTGGCCGACCTGCATGTAGGTCAGGTCGGTTTCCTTGAAATTCGCTTCTACCCAGGTGCGATCGTCGGCGATCAGGGCGAACATCGCCGCGCCGGCCGAAACATGCGCGCCGGGGGAAACCTGATCGACCTTGGCCAGGATGCCCGGCGCCGGGGCGCGGACCACGGTATGATCAAGATCGATGCGCGCGCGGGCAAGGGCTGCGCGCGCCTCCTCGACCAGCGGATGACGTTCCACGTCGCCGTCCGGCTGGCCGCCGAGTTGGGCCAGCAGGTTCTGCAACTGCTGTTCGAGAGCCGCGACCTGGCCGCGGGCCACATCCTGCTGGTGCCGGGCGGCGTCGAGCGCGGTCTGCGCGCCGGCATCGGCGGCGACGAGCCGTTGCTGGCGGCCCATTTCCTTCGACTGGTAGGCCAGCGTCTCCTGAGCGGTGCGAATCTCGGCCTGCTTGGCCCGGACACTCGCCTGCAAGGCGCGTATGTTCAGGCGCGCGGCGGCAAGGTCGGCCTCGGCCCGATCGACGGCGGCACGAAAGCTGCGGTCGTCCAGCGTGAACAGCAGGTCGCCGGGCTTGACCGTCTGGTTCTCGCGTACCGCGATGCTGGCCAGCTGGCCCGAGACTTCGGCCGAGATCATCAGCTTGGTCTGCTGGACGTAGGCGTTGTCGGTTTCGACCACGCGACCGCCATGCAGATAGAAATAGGCGCCACCGGCAAGCGCAGCCGCGGGGACGGCGACCAGCAGGAACAGCCGGCGCAGGCGGCGGCCGGCGGGCGAGCGGGGATGGGACGAGGTCATGGCGCGAACTCCGGGGAAATCAGTTCGATGTCGGTTCGGCGAGGATGGCGCGGATGGCAGTCAGGCGGTCGATCAGCTCGGTACGCTCGGCCGCGCTGAGGTGGCCAAGGACTTCTTCGTGCAACTCGTCCACCAGCACGCGGAATTCATCCAGGATCGGCTTGGCGGTCTCGGTCACGGACACCAGCCGGATGCGGCGGTCGGTCGGGTGAGGGCGGCGGCTGATCAGCCCGGCTTCCTCCATCCGGTCGAGCAGCCGGCTGATCGTGATCGGCTCCAGGTCGAGCATGTCGGCCAACTGCGCCTGGCTCAGTTCGGTGTGGCGCTTCAGCTTGCCCAGCGCCTGCCATTGGGCGCGGGTCAGGCCCAGGCCCTTCGCCCGCTGTTCCAGACGCTTCCGCATCTGGTGCGAGATTTCATAGATCAGCAGGCCGAACGACGGGTCGACGGGCGACGAAGACATGCCCGGATATTATAAGCATGCTTATATTAAGCTAGGTCACAAATAAATACCCAGCCATGCGAAATGAGCATGGCTCTCAATCGGGGGCGAGACGGTCGAGTGCGCCGGCCAGCGCGGCGATGCCGTCAGGACGGATGTCGAAGATGCCGCCCTCGGTCGCCGCCATCAGGAAGGCGACGATGTGGTCGGCCGCCGGCCGGCGGTCGCCGGCCGGGCGATAGCCGAGCAGGCCGATCTCCTGGTCGATGATCTCGCCGCTGGCATCGGCGTAGCGGCCTCGGGCCAGCGGATCCTGGGTCGCGGAATGGTCGCGCAGCAGCAGGATGCGTGATGCCGTGGTCCGTGCCTCGACATCGTGCAGCACCGCGCCGGCCAGCATCCCGCCGATCACGTTGGCCGGCGGGGCCGGGGCGTGCAGGCCCAGGAACATCAGCCGTTGGGTCGCGCTGCAGACCAGCGATGCCTGGGCGGTGCGTCCGTCCGATACCATGCGGCCTGCCATCGTCACGACGCGGCCGAACAGCCGTTCGCTATAGCGGCATTCCAGGCCGTCCTGGCCGTCGTCGGCGATTTCGGCATGACCCAGGATCAGCTTGCCCCGCTCGGCCCGCGACCAGGCCGGCGACACCGCGAGATAGCTGCCGACGAACAGGGGCCGGGCCTGCCAGCAGGCGTCCGCCGGGGCGGCCCGGCGTTCGGGCGATGGCGGCGCCTCCGGCCGCAACTCGGCGACCGTCGCTTCGGGCAGGTCGAACTGGGCGATGAGGGTGGCCGCAAATTCGTCGAACGAGGCCGCGGCGACGAAGGAGGCGGAGACATCGGGGCCGAGGACGCGGGCCCAGTCGTCGTAGACGCTCGACATCCGCGGCATCGCCTTGCCGCCCAGCCACTTGTAGGCGTTCTGCGTGGTGAAGGCGGTACCCGGGTTAACCGCGGCGAAGCGTGCGCATAGTTCTTTCGACGTGGTGCAGCCCAGCGCCCGCGAGGTCAGCCGCAGCTTGGCGGCGAGGCTGGCCCCCGCCGACCGTGTCGCCAGCCGTGCATCGGAGTCTCGTGGCCCCGTCCCGTCGTCGACATCGCGTTTCCGGACTAGAGAAACGTTCATGGCACTCCCCCAAGCAAGCGAAATCGGAGATTACCACATCGTCATCGCCGATTTCGTGCGCTTCGTCTGTGACCGGCGCCACGGTGGCTCCGGCGACGGGGAGGAAGCCATGGCTGGACGGACGTCAGCGTTGCGTCCACTTGCCCGACGAGTCTAGGAACCAGGTCCCCGCTGGCGCCGCCTTCATGATCTCGGCGGCGTAGATCTTGCCGATCGCCTCGACCGGCACGCCGTCCTTCTTGGCCCGTTCGGCGTAGAGCGCGCGGCGCTCGGTATTGACCTGATTGACCAGGGCGGTGATCTCCGGCGGGACGGTGCCACGGACCACGGCAAAGCCGTCGTCGCGCTCGCCGACCATGCCGGCGGCGCGCGGCGCATCGAGCAGGCGCGACTGCGCGGAGGCGATGCCGGCAGACGTCAGCAGGCCCAGGGCCAGGCAAAGCGCGGTCAGGAGACTAAAAAATCGGCTTCTGTTCGACATCTTCCTTGGCCTTCTCTTCGATCCGCAGCCGCACGTCGGCGTCGAGCTTGATGTTCAGGTTGATGGTGATCGGTTCCTTCGGGGCCGCCACCTGCACGGTCGGCGTGCAGCCGGCAACGCCCAGGGCTAGCATGGCCAGGATCCACGGCCCGGATCTGACGCTCATGGAGAGAGGCTCCTTTCGGCCCGGCGCAGCAGTTCCTGGGTCGCGGTCATGCTGTGCAGGGCCAGTTCGGTGAGGCGATCGAAATCGCTTTCCACGTTGATGTTGAAGACGAAGGGTTGGCCGTCCATCACCTGCGGGTTCGAGCCGCGGATGGTGACGCGGATGCTGCCCTGTCCGCCGGCGCTCTTGTCGAGCGTCAGCGACAGCGAGTCGTAATGGAAGTCGGCCAGTGCCGTCAAAGCCAGCGCCACTTCCTCGCCCGCCTGGTTCAATGCCGCGGGCAACCGGTCGCGCGCCAGGCTGAGACGGCCGGGACCCGCCGTCGCCAACTGCCCGCCGGCAACGGCAAGCCGGCCTTCGGCCCAGCGCAGCGGGATCGTACCGCCGAGCTTGCCGGTGCCGGCCAGGCCTTCGACGTCGATCAGCTTGAACACCTCGGCCAGGTCGACATCCGCAAGATCGAGCGTGGTTTCGACCGACAGCCGGCCGGCGGCGGACACGGCGAACGGGCTGGTCGTCAGGCGACCGCCGGCCAAGCCGGCTTCGAGCCGCTCGATATCGAGCCGGTCGCCGCGCCACGCAAAACCGAGCGTGATCGGGGTCGGCGGCAAGCCGCCGCCGGTGACCGTGGCGACGAGAACCTGACCCGGCGCCGTGGCCGGAGGCGACAGCGACACGATGCGTATCGCGGTCGCGATCCCGTCGATGTCGGCCCCGGGCGGACGGGCCTGTCCCCCGGCCAGATGAAGCGTGATGTCCGGCGTAACCCTGCCGCCCCGCCAGGCGAGCTTGCCGTCGGCGGACACGGTGCCGCCGGCCGGCAGCGGCAACACGCCCAGCACGGGAAACAAATCGGCGGGTTGCGGCCCGTCCGGCTCGAAGGTAACGGGTGCGATCACGAGGCTAGCCTCGCCGGCATTGGTGGCGAGATCGTGGCGGCCGGTGGCGGAGACGGCAAGTGGCGCCTTGGCCGCGATCTTCGCCTGCATCGTGAAGTCGACTCGGCCGGGCCTGAGTTTGCCGGCAAGCCTGATCGACACGGGCTGCACGACGGCTGGCCGCGCAGTGCTCGACGCCTTGCCGATATCGAGCTCGAAACTGCCTTGGCCATCGGCCCAGACGAGCGCGCCTGACCCGTCGGCGATGGTCCACGGCAGGCCAGGCGCCGACAGGGCCGCGTTGCCGAGCGACGCATCGATGCCGCCGCCGGATGCCAGTTTGAGGCCGAGATCGGCTGTGGCGATGTGCAGCGTGTCAGGCGATCCGAAACCCTTGACCGTGACGGTGGCGTTGGTCAGTCGCAACCGGTCGACCGCAAGACTGCCACTCGGACCACCGCCGCCTGAGGAACCAAATCCTTGTCCCCCCAGGGTCAGGGCGCCATCCTTTGCCGCGATGGTCAGGTTGAGCCCATCGAGCACGACGGTGCCGATCTGGCCGCGGGCGAGGGCGCGGGGATCGGCGGTCACATCGAGCCTGTCGAGCCGCAGCGCACCGCCGCGCAGCGAGACATCGCGGGCGCCAAACCCGTCGAGGCCGATGCGGTCGATGGTGAATGCCGCCGGTCCAAGGCCCTGGTCGTCGAGCAGACGCAGGGTCGCCCATCGGGCAAGCGGGTGACGCATCGTCCAGCCGATGCCGGCGCCCGCCGCAACCAGGCCGATCACTGCAGCGATGACAAGCAAGAAGCGGCGCAAGCGTGATCCTTCAGACCCCCGGAATCGGTCCCCTTCAACTGCCGTTGCCGGCCGACGGTTCCGGCCGGCATGGACGCCCCTCTGCCGACCAGCGCTCCATCCCGCCGGCCAGGACGGCCACGGTCTTGAACCCTGCGTCCCGCAGCATCGCGGCGGCGCGGGCCGACCGCCTGTCTGTCCTGCAGACGACGACGATCGGCCGCTCGCGTGGCAGCTTGCCGAGCTCCCGGGGCAGTTCGTCCAGCGGCAGGTTCAGCATGCCGGGAATGGCGCCGAGCGGTCCCCGCACCTCGTCGGCCCCGCGAACATCGAGGATCAGCACGGGGTCGCCCTGGTCCAGCGCCGTGGCCAGGGCCTCGGTCGTCGTCCATTGCACGCCATCCTGCTCCCGTGCGCCGCCGAACAGGCGCTGCCACCATCCGGCCATCCGCGATCCCCCGTCAGATGTTGCGGCCGGCGGCTTCCCAGTAGGGGGCGCGCAGCTTGCGTTTGAAGATCTTCCCGGAATCCTCGCGCGGCAGGCTGGCGGCGATCTCGACCACGCGTGGCAGTTTGTATTTCGCCAGCCGTTCGCCCAGAAAGCCGCGGATTGCCGCCGGCGCCGGGGCGTCGCCGGGATCGTCGGGCTCGACATAGGCGCAGAGGCTTTCGCCGAATTCCTCGTCGGGGATGCCGAAGACGGCACAGTCCTTCACGCCGGGCATGCCGATCAGCACCGCCTCGATCTCCGCCGGGTAGATGTTGACCCCGCCCGAGATCACCATGTCGCGCTTGCGGTCGCACAGGAAGACATAGCCGTCCTCGTCGACCCAGCCGACATCGCCGACGGTGACCAGATCCTCGTGGCCGACTTCGCGCCGTTTGTCGTCGGCACCCTGATAGGTGAAGTCGGGCAGGTCGGGTATGCGCATGTAGATCTCGCCGATCTGGCCGGGGGGCAGGACCACCCCGTTTTCGTCCAGCACGCGGACTTCGGCAAAATCCATGACGCGCCCGACGGTACCCGGCCTGGCCAGCGCCTCGGCCGAGGAGTGCCAGACGGTAATGCCGGTTTCGGTGGCGCCGTAGTACTCGTTGATGACCGGCCCCCACCAGTCGATCATCGCCCGCTTGATCGCGGGCGGGCAGGGGGCCGCGCCATGGATGACCCAGCGCAGCGACGACAGGTCGTAGCGCCGCTTCACCGCCTCGGGCAGCTTCAGCAGGCGCACGAACATCGTCGGCACGATATGCATGTGGGTGACGAGATACCGCTCGATCAGCGCCAGCAATTCCTCAGGGTCGAAGCGCGGCTGCAGCACGATGCTGGCACCGGTGCGTGCCGCCAGCATCGCATAGGCATTCGGTGCCGAGTGGTACATCGGTCCATTCATCAGGGCCACGGTATTCCCGTCAGGCTTGAGACCGTAGGTGCGGCCGCCGAAATCGAGCTGGCGCGCGGCCTGTTCCGCGGTCGGGCGCTGGCGCCGCACGCCCTTCGGGCGTCCGGTGGTACCCGAGGTGTAGATCATGGAGGCCCGTGGCGGCGGGACGACGCCCGTCAGCGGCTGCTGCGCGGCGACCCAGTCCGCCCACGACGTCATGCCGGGCGCGACCGGTACGTCCGGCAGATGGTAGGCCGAGCGAATCTCGGCAGGGGTCGGCACGACAAAGACGGTAATGCCGTCAGGCACCGCCCTGGCGAGCATCGGCCACAGGTCGCTGTGGACCAGCAGCGCCCTGGCCCCACAATCGCGCAGGATATAGCCCGCCTCGTCGGCGGTGAAATGCCAGTTGATCGGGGTCGCGTAGGCACCGATCAATCCGGCGGCCAGGGACGCTTCGAAAAACGCGATGTCGTTGCGCAGGTAGAGCGCGATGGCGTCGCCGTCGCCCAGGCCAAGGTCCAGCAGTCCGCTTGCCGCCTGGGCGGCGCGCCGGTTTACCTCGGCCATGTCGACCCTGCGGTCGCCGGCGATCATTTCCGCCATCGTCTTTCCTCCACGCCTGATTTTGGCCGACCTTAACACAATGCACCACAGGCTCGTCATGTCCCGCCGATATGCTATCGTCCGGGTTTGAAACGAATGCTCACCTCGGGGGGATTGCATGCGGGCAGTGTTGGGGGTGGTCGCCGTGGCGGCCGCGACGCTGATGACGGACGGTGCCAGGGCGCAGGATGATGCGGCGCTGGTCCAGCGCGGGGCCTATCTGGCCAAGGCCGCGGACTGCATGCCCTGCCACACCGGTCCGAGCGGGGCGCCTTTCGCGGGCGGCCTGGCACTGAACACGCCGTTCGGCGCGATCTACTCGCCCAACATCACCTCGGACAGGAAGACTGGGATCGGCGACTGGACGTTTTCCGATTTCGACGGGGCGGTGCGCAACGGCATCGGCAAGGGGCACAAGTTCCTCTACCCCGCCATGCCCTTCGATTCGTACACGCAGATCACCGACGACGACATCAAGGCCCTGTGGGCCTATGTCCGCACGATCCCGGCGGTCGAGCGGCCGAATGATCCCAATGCCCTGCCGTTCCCGTTCAATATCCGCTATTCGCTGATCGGGTGGCGCGAGCTGTTCTTCGAGAACGGCCGCTTCAAGCCCAATCCGGCCAAGGATGCCGAATGGAATCGCGGCGCCTATCTGGTCGACGCGCTTGGCCATTGCGGCGATTGCCACACGCCCCGCAATGTCCTGGGAGCGACCGAATCGTCGAAGGCCCTGGCCGGCGCCCCGATCGACAACTGGTATGCCCCGGACCTCACCACCGACACGCTGAAGAGCCTCGACGGCTGGACCAAGCCGACGCTGGCCGCGTATCTCAAGAACGGCTCGGCCAAGCAGACGACAGTTTTTGGTCCGATGTACGAGGTGGTGCATGACAGCCTGGCCTATCTGACCGACCAGGACCTGACGGCGCTGGCCGCCTACCTGCTGGACCAGCCGCGCACCTACAAGACGCGCCCGCCGCAGGCGGCATCGAAGATGACGGCTGGCGCGCACGACCGGGGCGCCAAGCTCTATGTCGACAACTGTATCGCCTGCCACCAGGACAAGGGCGCCGGCATGGCAGGCGCCATCCCGCCGCTTGCCGGCAATCCGGCCGTGCTGGCCGCTGGTCCCGGCGACGTGATCCGTGTGGTGCTGCAGGGCATCGCGGCGACCGGTAAGTTCGGGGCCATGCCTGGCTTTGCCGGCGCGCTCAGCGACCGTGATGTCGCCGATGTCGCGAACTATGTCAGGACCAGCTGGGGCAACACAGCCGCGCCGAATGCCACGCCGGAAATGGCCTCGGGCTTCCGCGCCGCCGTGGCGGTGGCGCCGGCCGGCACCGACGCAGCCCGTGCACTGGATTGTCCGCAGGTTGGTGGCGGGCCGTCGGCAACCGATCTCGATGCCGCTACGACCAAGCTGTTGAACGAGCAGATGTCGGGTGGGGCGGCACTCAACATTTCCAAGCTGGTCGATACCTACCAGAACGCCAACCAGGGTGCCGGGCTGGCCGATACCGTCAACGCGCTGGTCGGCGCCTATTGCCCGATACTGGCCAAGGGGCCGCAGGACAATGCCGCCAAGCGCGCCGCGCTGGGCCGCTTCGCCAACGATGTTGCCGCCTATGTCGCCGGTCAGGCGACGCCGGCGCCGGGACCGCAGCTCGGCATCGTCTGGGCTACGGCGGCCGGCAACTCGCTTGTCGCGCACCTGCCCGATGGCACGGTTCCGTTTGCCTGCCCGGCCGATGACGGCAAGCTGGTCGCCCAGCCGCTGGTCGCCGCGGCCACGCCGCTGGTGGCAACCGTGGGACCGCGGGTCCCGGCCCCGGCGATCGCCGATCTGACGGCCGCGATGTGGTCGGGCCAGGCGAAGGCGCGGCCGGCCGATATCGCCGACGCGCTGATCCTCGCCTACTGCAAGGCGATCGATGCCAATGCCGGTCTGGTTGCCGCCCAGAAAGGCGCGGTCGTCACCCGCTTTGGCGAGCAGGTGATCGAGGACCTGCAGAACTCGATCGAGGCGGCCCGGGCCAAGACCGCAGCAAAATAGCGCTAGAGCGCGGCATCGAGGCTGCGCCGCACCTGCCCGACGAGATCGTCGATCGCGGCAGTGCGGCGCAGCCATTCCTTGCGGCGCTTGGCCGGCACCTCGTCCGGCGACCGGCGCGGCGGGTCGATCGGCAGGTCGTAGTCGCCGTCGGCGCGCCGGGATCCGCCCAGTTCTTCCCAGAAGCCGTCGTAGTCGGCATGAAATGCGCCGCGGCGGTTCATGCTGTGACTGACATGATTGGCGTTCGAGACGGCCGCGATGCCGCCGGCCCCAAGCCAGTGCCCCAGCGCGCCGGCGGCGGCGATCACCGCCCGCTTCGGCCGCTCGCCGTGCAGATCGCGGGTGGCTGCGACCACCTCGTCGCGACCATGCGGTCGCGGCGGCCCCTGCAGGCCGCCCAGCGACAACAGCGTCGACCCGTCCCCGGCCCGCGCGAACGAGAACGTGACAGCGGCCAGGACGATGTTCGGGTCGCAGGCCTGCAGGGCCAGGGTGATCTCGCCCTCCTTGCCGAAGCGGCAGTCGCGCATCATCGTCACGTCGTAGCGGCGGCCGCTGCGCCCCGTCAGGGTCCCGACGATCAGCGATTGCCCGGATGCAAGCCGTGCGATCGCCGCCACCGAAAGCCGTATCGCCAGGCCGTCGTAATGGGCCCGCAGCAGGGCGATCCGCCCAGCCAGATCGGCATCGCGGCGCGCATAGGGTCGATAGATCTTCTGTGCGAGGTCGAGCCGGGCGGCAAGCGGTACGGCACGCAGCGGCCCGGCATCGATATAGGCAAGCCAGCCGATCGTCGCGCGGGGGCAGGTTGCGGCGCGGCCCAGGAAGCGGATGGCCCGGCGGATGCCGCCGCTTGCCAGCATGCCTGCGGCATAGGCCAGCGGCAGCAGCCAGTCGGGTCGATGAGCCTGTCTCGGGGGATGGGTTGCGATGATGTCCGGTCGCATCGGGGTACTCCTGAAAACTGCCGGCGACCGTAGTGGAGCCGCCTGACCGACCGCTTACGGCCCGACCGCGAAATCGCGCTGCCGTCAGCGAGCCGTAAGGGAAGCCGCACCATAGTTCTCGCGATGCTTGCATCGTGCGGCGAACAGCCGGATCGTGAACGGGATGGCACCGGCAGGCCGTGGAAAATGCGATGCGCGTCTTACTGATCGAGGACAATGTCCGGCTGGCGGGTTTCGTCGGGCTGGGCCTCGACAAGGCGGGATTCACGGTAGACGTGATGCATACGGCGGCCGACGCGCAGGCGGCGCTGGGGGCCACACGCTATGACGTCGTCGTTCTCGATATCGGTCTGCCCGATGTCTCTGGCTTGTCGATTCTGACCGGCCTGCGCGAACGCGGCGATTCGATTCCCGTGCTGGTCCTTTCGGCCCGCGACGGCATCGAGGACCGGGTGGGCGCGCTCAATCGTGGGGCCGACGATTACCTGCTGAAACCCTTTGCCATGGAAGAACTGGTGGCCCGGCTGCGGGCGCTGTTGCGCCGGCCTGGCGACAGCCTCGATTCGGTCCTCGTGCGCGGCAACGTCGCCTTCGACAGCACGACGCGCGAGGTGCGCGTCGGCGGTGAGCCGGTATCGCTGAGCCGGCGCGAGCGCGATGCGCTGGAACTGCTGCTGCGCCGCTTCGGCAAGGTGGTGACAAAGGATGCCATCGAGGCGGCGATCTATGCCTTCGACGATGAACTCAGCTCGAATGCCATCGAGGTGCTGATCCATCGCCTGCGCAAGCGGATGATGCAGGCCGGCGCGACCGTGCATGTCCATACGTTGCGGGGTGTCGGCTACCTCCTGTCCGATCGCGTCCCATGAGGGGGACGTCTTCGCTTGTCGGCCGTCTCGCCGCAGCCCTCGTCGTGGTCAGCGTGCTGGCCCTTATCGGCGCGGCGGCGCTGCTCTATATCCAGTATGACGCGGCCGACGACCGGGTTCGCGAGCAGACGCTGCTCAGCCAGGCGCGGCTCATCGAGCATTTCCTCAACGAGGAAGGCGGCGTGCTGCCGCCGCGGGCGGCCGAGAACGTCAACCGGTCGCTGAAGGCCGCCGCCTCTCGCTTCGCGGTCTTCGACGATGCCCGTCGGCTGATCATCGGATCGGAAGGGGTGACCGGCCCCTTGTTCGACGCCGACGATCCACATCAGAGCGACTACTTCGTCTTTCGCTCGCCGGCGGGTGTCGAGGAAGCCTACGGCATCACGCGTCCGATTACCGTGATGGGGCAGCGTTACTGGATCCAGGTCGTCTCCGACGACCGGGAGATGTATGTCGACGCGCTGATGGACGAGTTCATTTCCGAATGGGCCTGGATCTGGGGGCCGTTCGTCCTGCTGCTGCTGGTGGTCAATCTGCTGGTGGTTCATGTGGCATTGCGGCCGCTGCGGGCCGCGGCGGCAAGCGCGGCGGCGATCGGCCCGGACACCCTGTCTCGGCGTTTGCCCGAGGGCGGCATGCCGCGCGAGATCCTGCCCTTCGTGCAGGCGGTGAACCTGGCGCTGGGCCGGGTCGAGGATGGCTATCGCGCCGAGCGCGAATTCATCGCCGATGCCGCCCACGAACTGCGCACGCCGCTGGCAGTGCTCAAGACCCATCTCGAGGTGGTTCTCGACCCGCGGGCCGCCGCCGATCTGCTGCCCGATGTCGCGGCGATGGAACGGCTGGTCGGCCAATTGCTCGATTCCGCGCGCCTCGACGGCATGCGGGTCGGGGATGGGGATGTCGCCGACCTTGCGGCGATTGCCGTCGACGTGGCGACGCTTCTGGCCCCCGTGGCGGTCGAGCGCGGGCGCTCGATCGAGGTGACGGGCGCGGGGCGGCCCGTGCTTGTTCGCGGGATCAGCGACTTCCTGTTCCGCGCGCTGCGCAACCTCGCGGAAAACGCATTGGCCCATACGCCCGAAGGCAGCACGGTATCGATTGCCGTCGGCGAGCAGGGCAGCCTGGCGGTCCGCGATCATGGTCCGGGCATTCCGCGCGAACTGCGCGAAACCGTCTTCCATCGGTTCTGGCGCGGCAACCGCAGCGGCGCTGCCGGCGCCGGGCTAGGCCTGGCGATCGTATCGCGGACGATCGCCGCCCATGGCGGTCGTATCGATATCCAGGACGCAGCGGGCGGCGGCGCGGTGATCGTGATCACCCTGCCGCCGCCCACCGCGACGGCCCGAGGTCAAGGGGGAGAGGTCAGGCCGTCTGGTTGACGTTGCGGCCGAGATAGGCCGGCAACGATGCCTGCGGGCGGGGTGCCGAGGCGCTGCTTTCGCCGGCCTCCAGGGCGTCCTGCGCGGGGGTTTCCGCGCGCTCCTCGGCCGGGCTGGCTTCCGGCAGGCGCTGCGGGATACGCGGGGTAGTGGCGGAGATGGCGGAGGTAACCATGGGTTCGTTCCTTGGATCTTCTGATCTGAAAGCCGCGGATGCATTCCATCCGTACCCATCATTATCCACCCGCACGCTTACCGCTCGCTGACCGGTTCGCGAAAAAAGAGTGGGACAGGAATCGAACAGCACAGCTGATCGTACGGTTGTGACAATAACGGGCGTGAAGAAACGGGAAGGCTGGGACGCGCGTTCGACGAGCGACGCATGGCCAACAAAGAGAACGAACATGTCGCTCGTCGCGCCGGATATCGCGTACCGCGTGCCCACCCCCGACACATCGAGCGTGAATGCCCTGGTCAACAGGGCATGGGACGATACCGCCGGCCAGGAATCGACCGACGCCGCGATCCGCTCGATCTTCGAGCTGCGTGGTGCCGGCAGAATTCCGGCCGACACGGCGCTGGTGCTGATCGGCCAGGCGGTCACCGACTATCTGCGTGCCAAGCTGGACGGCATCATCACTGCCTATCGCCAGGCCAAGGTGCACGCCTATCGCGGCGAAACGCGTTGCGAGATCGTCCATCAGACCGAAACCCGCTCGCTCGGCAGTCTCGGTTTTGCCGACTATCACGCGCGGTTGAAGATCGACGGCACGGAAAACCCCGACAACCGGATCAGGCCGCTGGCCGAGATCGTGCTGGTCACCAAGCTGCCGCAGCAGGTGATCGGCAGCCGGCGCGTGCGCAACCTCGTGATTACCGTCAAGCAACCTGGCCACAAGCCGCGTTCGATCACCATCGGCGCGGACGATCGGGTCGACCTGCATGTTGCCGTCCACGATCTGGGCGAGGATCTGCGTGATGCCGTGCTGCGCTACCTTGACGGTTGCGCCCTGCGTCCTGCGGGATAGGGACCGGTCGAATTGCCTTGCCTCATAGTTGTCTAGACAACACTATAACAGTGGTCGGGCTTAACGAGGAGGCGGCATGGTCGAGGCGGTCGAGGTCGACGGTCGGGGGCTCACCCTGGAGGCCGTGGGGCGGATCGCCGCCGGTGCCGCCGTGCGCATCGCCCCCGGCGCGTGGTCCCGCATCGAAGCGGGGCGCGCGGTTGTCGACGACATGGTGACGCGCGGCGAACCGTCGTACGGAATCACTACCGGCTTTGGCTCGCAAAAGGACTATGCCCTTCAGCCGGCCGAGATGGCGACGTTCAATCGCCGGGTCCTCACCGCCCATGCGAGCTTCGCCCCCGGCGAAGCGGCTGGCGAAGCGGTGCTGCGCGCGGCCCTGGGCGTGCAGCTCAATCAGTTCGCCACGGGGATGTCCGGGGTGCGGCCCGAGCTGGTGTCGGCGCTGGTCGAGCGGCTGGCGGGCGCCGACCTGCCGCCGGTCCGCCTCGGCTGCTCGGTCGGCGCGTCGGATATCGTCGCGCTGTCGCAGGCGGCCCTGCCGCTGCTGGAGGGCCGGGAACTCGGGCCGAAGGAAGCGATGTCGCTGCTCAATTCGAACAGCCTGACGCTGGGGCACGGCGCGCTGTTTCTTCTGGAGTGTCGCCGGCTGCTCGGTGCCCTCGACCTTGCGGCGGCCCTCTCGCTCGAAGGCCTCCGCGGCAATCCCGGGGCCTGGAGCGCGGCCGTCGAGATCGCGCACCCGCAGCCCGGGCACCGGGCGGCGGGCCATCATCTGCGCGGGCTGCTGGAGGGCAGCGCCCTCTGGCATTCGGGCGAGCCGCGCTTCCTGCAGGACCCGCTGTCCTTCCGTTGCGTGCCCCAGATCCACGGTGCCCTTTATGCCGCTCTGGGCTGGGCCTGGGGCATCTGGGAAGCCGAGCTCAACGCGGTCGTCGACAACCCGGTGATCGATCTGGAGGCCCGGCGGCCGGTGTCCCACGGCAGCATGGAAAGCACGCTGTTGACCTTGTCGCTCGATGCGGTGCGGCTGGCGATCGCCAAGGCGCTCCAGGCAGGCAACGAGCGCGTGCACAAGCTGCAATGGCCGCAATTCTCCGGCTTGCCGGTCGGGCTCGCCGCCGAGGCCGGGGCGAGCGGCGGGGTCCAGTTCCTCAATATCGCCCATATCGCCACAGCCAAGCTTGCCGCGGCAACCCATGCGGCCCAGCCGGTCACCACCCTCTACCGGGGTCAGATCTGCGATGGCGTCGAGGATGTCGCGGGCCTTGCCCCGGTCGCGGTGACCGAGGGCGAGCGCCAGGCCGGGGCTGCCTGGGTTGCGGTCACGATCGAGGCGATCGTCGCCAGCTGGGCGATTCGCCGCCGCGGCCTGGAACCTGCCGGTCTGGGACATGGCCTGCGCGCCGCCGCCGAGGCGCTGACGCCGCTTTTGCCGATCGGCCGCGAAGGCGAGGTGCCTTTCGACCTTGGCCCGGCGGTTGCGACCTTTCAGGACCTCGCCCCCGCTGCGCCCTTGGTATAGACAAGGGCGATCGAAGGAGTCCGCGGAAAATGATTGTTCTCGACGATGGTCCGGCCCCGCTCTACCAGCGCGTCAAGCAACTGATCGTGCAGAACGTCGCCAGCGGGGCCTGGGGGCCCGACCACAAGATTCCGTCGGAGAACGAACTGGTCCGGGATCTCGGCATCAGCCGGATGACCGTTCACCGCGCCCTGCGCGAATTGACGTCGGAAGGGATGCTGGTGCGGGTGCATGGGGTCGGCACCTTCGTGGCCGGTGCCAAGCCGCAGGCGCCGCTGATGGAGATTCGCTCGATCGCCGACGAGATCCGCGAGCGCGGGCACGAGCATCGTGCCGAGGTGATCTGGCATCAGGTCGAGGAGGCGCCGGCCGACGTCGCCAGCCAGTTCAGCGTGATGCCGGGCACCCAGCTCTACCATACGGTCCTGACCAATCTCGAGAACGAGGTGCCGATCCAGCTCGAGGATCGCTGGGTCAACCCGGCCGCCGTACCGCGTTATCTCGAGATCGATCCGGCGCGGGTGACGCCGCATCACTACCTGATGCAGCAGGCGCCGCTGTCGGAAGGCGAACACATCATCGAGGCGGTGCTGGCCGAACCGTGGGAGCGCAAGCACCTGCAGATCGACAAGACCGAGCCTTGCCTGCTGATCCGCCGCCGCACCTGGTCGAACGGGCAGATCATCTCGGCGGCCCGGCTGCTCTATCCCGGCGCCCGCTATCGCCTGGGCGGCCGCTTCATGAAGCGGGGCAGCTGACGGGGCGATCTCCGCTCGCCGCGCCGCCGGATCATCGTTTGGCGAAATCTCCGATGATCCCGGCGGCCGCGGCCAGATAGGCGGCACCGTCGATTTCCAGTGTCGAACCGACACGGCCGGTGCCGCAATAGATCCGTGCGAGCGCCTCGACGCTCCGGTCGATCAGCAACTGGCTGCCGGCCAGGGGGAAGGGGCCGACACCGCCGGCCTCGGCGTCGAGGGTCTCGCCCAGTTCCGCCGGCGTCGCCGCACGCAGTTGCGACCGCGCTATCCCGGCGGCATCGGCGATCCGCTTGTAGTCGGCCTTCGCCGCCCCGGGCATCGCCGCGAGGATGCAGCGACCGGCCGGATCCATGAAGGCGAGTGTCTTGACCATCGCCTCGGGCGGGAAGTTCAGCGCGGCCGACAATTCCTCGAAGGACTTGAGGGCTTCATGGCCGTGCAGCCGGAACGTCAGTCCGCGGGCGGTCAGCCAGGTCTGGATCATCGGGCTCACGTCTTGCTCCTTGGCGTTTCGGTCAGGCAGGCCACCGCCGTGTCGATGAAGGCCTGGCCGGTACGGGTCAGCCCGGCCTGGTCATAGGCGGCAACGATCGCCTGCCGCGGCAGAACCTCGTCGATCTCGCGATAGATGAGGCGCGCGCCGTCATATGTCTTGTCGGAAATCGGCTTCGTGGTGGCGATGCCGACCCCGAAACCGCGGGCGACCAGCGCCCGCTGCAATTCGAACGAGCGCGCCCGCATCGCGACCATCGGTTCCAGCCCTTGGGACCGAAACAACTGGTGGGTGTTGGTCCAGGTCGTCGGCTGGCCCGAGAACACCAGCGGATGCGCGGCGATGTCGCGCAGCCGCAGGCGGCGCAGCGCGGTCAGCGGATGACCTTTCGGCATCATCGCATAGGGCTGCCGTTCGATCAGGACGGTCCGGGCATACGGCCCGTTCAGCGCCGCCTGGTAACCAAGTGCCAGATCGACCGAGCCTTGCTCCAGCAGGCGCGACAGGCCATCGAACGCGGCCTCGCGGAAATGCAGGGTGCCGCCCGGGTGCCGCGCGCGAAAGGCCTGCATCAGCCGCGGCAGATAGATCGGTGCGATCCCCTCGTAGCAGCCGACGATCAACTCGCCGGCGACCCCGCCATCATCCCTGTCGAGGTCGGCGAGGTTGCGGGCCGACGCAACGAGGGCGGTGGCTTCGCGGACGAATTGCCGGCCGAACGGGGTCAGCGACACGCCCTGGCCGGTATGGCGCACGAACAGCGGCCGGCCGTAATGGTTTTCGATCCGCGCGATCGAGGCCGAGATCGAGGGTTGCGAGACATGCAGGGCGCGGGCGGCGGCCGTCACGTTTTCATGCCGCGCGGCCGCGACGACATGACCGAGCTGGCGAAGCGAGAAAGGAATCATGTTTCCTGATCCATTCGTATCAGATCTCCATATTTGATGTGATGCAATCGGGAGATCAACATTCGGTCCATGAGCTTCTCGTCCGTCTCCCCCGATCTGCTGCTCGCCCGTGCCGCCCGCGTGCGCGACATGATGCGCCGGGCCAATTGCCCGGCCCTGGTCATCGTCGATCCTGTCAACATTCTCTACGCGACCGGCGCGACCAACATGAGTGTCTGGAGCATGCGCACCCCGGCGCGCTATCTGCTGATGTTCGCCGACGGCCCGTCGATCCTCTACGATTTCCGCGGCTGTGCGCATCTGGCGGCCGGCCTGCCGACGATCGACGACATCCGCCAGGCGGAAGGCCTCGACCATGTCTCCTCGGGGGGCGAGCCGGCCGCGGCCGCGGCGCGCTTCGCCGCGGCTATTGCCGCCGCCATGGCCGAGCACGCGCCGGGCGAGCGGCGGCTGGGCATCGACCGGTTGCCGTTCCATACGGTCGATGCGCTGCGCGCCCGCGGTATCTCCTTGAGCGATGCGGATGCCGTTTTTGCGGCAGCGCGCCGAATCAAGCTGGCGGTCGAACTGCCCTATATCCGGGAGGCGGTGGCCCGGGTCGAGCGGGCGGCCGGCGAGTTGGAGGCGGCGATCCGCCCAGGCTTGGCCGAAGTCGAGATCTGGGCCGAATTCCATCGCCGCTTCATCGCCGGCGGGGGCCACTACGTCTCGACCCGGCTGTTGCAAAGCGGATCGGCAACGTTTCCCTACTTCCGTGAAGCCGGCGAGCGCCGGGTCGAGCCGGGCGACCTGATCTGCTTCGATACGGACGTTACCGGCTACGCCGGCTATGCCGTGGATTTCTCACGCACTTTCCGCGTCGGTGGCGGACGGCCCGGTGGCGAGCAACGCATGCTCTACGGCCGGGCGCGCGAGCAATTGGCCTGGAACGCCGATCTGATCCGGCCCGGCGTGGCCTTCGCCGATATCGCGGCCCGCGCCTGGCCGGTGCCGGAGGAGCACCGACAGAGCCGCTATTACTGCGTCGGGCATGGCCTGGGGCTCTCGGGCGAACATCCCAATATTCCCCATATCGAGCCCGGCAAGCCCTATCCGCTGGCGGGCTGCGTCGAGCCCGGCATGGTCATCTGCGTCGAGAGCTATGTCGGTTCGGCGAGCAGCGGCCAGGGCGTCAAGCTCGAGGATCAGTTGCTGGTCACCGAGGCGGGTACCGAAACGCTCAGCCGCTACCGTTTCGACGACCAGTTGCTCGGCCGGACGATCTGAAATTTGTAGTTGTCTGATGTTGTCTAGGCATGTACGCTTCAAGCAACAAAACACGATGAACGCATTCGGGGATAGTTGATTTCATCCGCGCGCCGGCCTGTGCGCGCAAACAGGGGGAAGACCACGATGGCTGGCAAGTTCTCACGGCGTTCCATGCTGAAGGCGGGGGCTGCCGCCGCCGGCGGTGCCGCCTTGTTCCCGATTTTCGCCGGCCCCGCCCAGGCCGCCCGCGAGCGCATCACCGTCCGCATGATGCGCGACATCCAGTCGCTCGATCCGGCCAACCGCGTTTCCTACGTGGAAGGCAACGTCATGCGCGCGGTGCTGCAGGGGCTGATCTCGTTCAAGCCCGGCAAGTTCGAGTGGGAACTCGACGCCGCCAAGTCGATCACCCAGGTCTCGCCGACACTGATCGAGTTCGAGCTGAAGCCGGGCCTGATGTTCCATGGCGGCTACGGCGAAGTGACCGCCGAGGACGTCAAGTTCTCGTTCGAGCGCTACATCAAGCCGATGGCGAACGGCCAGATGGCCCAATACGCCAAGGATTGGGAGGCGCTGAAGGAGGTCGAGGTCACCGGCAAGTATACCGGCAAGATCCACCTGAAGAATCCGGCCCCGGCGATCTGGCTGGTCAACCTGCCGGACGGCTCGGGTTCGATCCTGTCCAAGGCGGCTTACGAGAAGCTGGGCGACCAGGCGACCAAGAGCCTGATCGGCTCGGGTCCCTATATCCTCGAGAAGTGGGAGCCGAACCAGCGCATCATCCTCAAGGCCAATCCCGAGTGGAAGGGCCAGAAGGTCGCGTTCAACGAAGTCATCCTGAAGCCCGTCGCCGATCCGAAGACCGCGGAACTCGCCTTCCGCTCGGGCGAGCTCGACTTCACCGTGATCGAGCCGGCCGCCGCCAAGGAAATGGCGAAGCTGGCGGATACCGACGTCATCTCGCTCGATTCCATCAATTTCGTCTGGATCGGCATCAACGTCTCCAAGCCGCCGTTCGACAATCTCAAGGTGCGCCAGGCGATCCGGCTCGCCATCGACGTCGACCGCGTCATCCTCGCCGCCTATAACGGCGCGGTCACCCGCGCCTACTCGCTGATCGCGCCGGGCCTGCTCGGCTATTGGGCCGATGCGCCGAAGTACAAGCGCGACATCGATGCGGCGAAGAAGCTGATGGCCGAAGCCGGCCACGAGAAGGGCTTCGAATGCAAGCTGACCCTGCTCAACCGCCCGGCTTTCCAGGCCGCCGGCCTCGTCGTGCAGGCCATGCTGGCCAATCTCGGCATCAAGCTGAACCTCGAAGTGCTCGACGGCGGCACGTTCTGGTCGGCCGGCAAGGGCGACGCGGGCAAGAATCTCGACCTGTCGATCCAGCGCTTCGGCGGCAAGGCCGATCCGGCCTTCCAGACCCAGTGGTTCGTCTCCGAGCAGGTCGGCGTCTGGAACTGGCAGCGCTGGGCCAGCCCCGAGTTCGACAAGCTCAACGTCGCCGCGGCCTCGACCGACGACGCCAATGAGCGTGCCAAGCTCTACATCGAGCTGCAGAAGGTGATGGACCAGTCGGCGGCCTATATCTGGCTGACCCATGAGGTCAACGTCTTCGCCTCGAAGAAGTGGCTGCGGCCGGCTATCCTGCCGAACGGCGACGATCTCCAGCTCGGCCTGTTCCGCGAAGCCTGATCCGGTCCGGTGGCCGGCGGCTCGCGCTGCGTGCGAGCCGCCGGCGCCCTTGTCGTTCCCGGAATGGATGCCAGCCCGTGCCAGCTTCGTTGCGCTTCCTTGCCAATCGCCTCCTGACCACGATCCTGGTGATCGTCGGCGCGGTGGCGCTGCTGTTCTGCCTGACGCTGCTGGTGCCCGGCAATCCGGCCGACGTGCTGCTGGGGCCGCGTGCCACCCCTGAGGCGGTGGCCGCCTTTTCCAAGCAGATGGGTCTCGACCTGCCGGTCTGGCGGCGGCTGGCGATCTTCTTCGGCAATGTGCTGCAGGGCAATCTCGGCACCGACGTGATCTCGGGTCGTCCGATCCTGACGATGGTGATGGAAGTGCTGCCCTTCACCGTCACCCTGACCTTCGCCTCGATCGGCCTTGCCATTCTCGTCGGCCTGCCGCTCGGCGCCTATGCCGCGACCCATCCGGATTCGATCGGTGACCGCATCGGCGCCGTGTTCTCGGTGTCGTTCATCGCGATGCCGAATTTCGTCGTGGCGATCTTCCTGCTGCTGATCTTCTCGATCTGGCTCGACTGGCTGCCGGTGCTGGGCGCCGGCGAGCCCGGCAACTATCTCGACCAGCTGGTGCGGCTGATCCTGCCCTCAGTGTCGCTGGCGCTGGGCTGGGTCGGCTACATCGCCAGGCTCGTGCGCTCGTCGCTGCTCGAAGTGATGGGCGAACCCTATATCCGCACGGCGCGCGCCTATGGCGTGTCGGATACCAAGATCATCTACAAATATGCCCTGAAGAACGCGGCCATTCCGACCGTCGCCATTCTCGGCCTGGGCATCGGACGCCTGCTGGGCGGCGCGATCTTCGCCGAGATCATCTTCGCCCGGCCGGGCATCGGCAAGCTGGTCTACGATGCGATCCTGACCCGCAACTATCCCGTCGTGCAGGCCGGCGTGCTGGTCGTCGTCCTGCTGTTCGTGCTGACCAATCTGCTGGTCGACATGTCCTATGGCTGGCTCGATCCGCGCATGCGCCAGTCGGCGCGCGCCGGCGGTGGCCACTGATGCGCGGCGTCATCGCGCAGATCTGGGGCCGCTCGACCGGCCGGCTCGGGCTGATCCTGGTGGTGCTGATCCTGATCATGGGCCTCGGCGCCCAGGTGATCTCGCCCTACGATCCCAACGAACTCGACATTCTCAACCGTTTCTCGGATCCGACCTGGATCCACCCGATGGGCACCGACCATCTCGGCCGCGACCTGTTCAGCCGGATGCTCTACGGCACCCAGACCGCGCTGCTGGTCGCGGTCTCGACCATCATCGTCTCGCTGGTCGTCGGCACGCTGATGGGCATCGGCGCGGCCTATGCGCCGCGCGAGGTCGAGCGGGCGATCCTGATCCTGTTCGACATCATCTCGTCGTTCCCGAGCCTGGTCTTCGCCCTGGCGGTCGTCGCCCTGCTGGGGCCCGGGCTAGGCAAGGTCGTACTGATCGTCTCGATCACGCTGCTGCCGCATTTCGGGCGCGTCGCCCGCGCCCAGGTGCTGTCGCTGAAGAATGCGCCATTCCTCGAGGCCGAGCGCGTGCTCGGCGCCTCGCGCGCTCGGCTGGTGCTGGTCCATATCGTGCCCAACATCATGGGGCCGCTGGTCGTGCTCGCCTCGATGGACATTCCGGTCGTCATCACCATCGAGGCCGGCCTGTCCTTTCTCGGCGTCGGCGTGCCGCCCCCCTTGGCCAGTTGGGGCACGCTGCTGAACGACGGCTATGCCAACCTGACCGAGACGATCTGGCCGGTGGCCTTCGCGGGCCTGATGCTGACCCTCGCGACCCTCGGCTTCACCCTGTTCGGCGAAGCGCTGCGCGACGCCATCGACCCCAAGCTGAAGACCGATCGATGAACGGGGGCGGCACGATGACCACCAGTCCGCTGCTCGAGGTCCGCAATCTCGACCTCGACTACGCCACGGCCCGAGGTACCGCCCAGGTGCTGCGCCAGGTCAACCTGACGATCCCGCGCAACCGCATCGTCGGCGTGGTCGGCGAAAGCGGATCGGGCAAGTCGACGCTGGCATCCGTCATCATGCGGCTGCTGCCGCCCAATCTGTCGCGGCTGTCGGGCGAGGTGCGGCTGGACGGCACCGACCTGCTTGGCCTCGACCCCGCCGGCATGGCCAGGGTGCGCGGCAACAAGGTCGCGATGATCTTCCAGGATCCGATGACCGCGCTGAACCCGGTCTTCACCATCGAGACCCAGATGGTCGATATCCAGCGCGGCAAGTTTCCCGGCCGCTCGAAGCGCGAGTTGCGCGACCGCGCGCTCGAGATGATGGCCAAGGTCGGCATTCCCGATCCGGTGCGCCGGATCGCCGCCTATCCCCATCAGTTCTCCGGCGGCATGCGCCAGCGCATCATGATCGCGATGGCGCTGCTGGTCGAACCCGACCTGCTGATCGCCGACGAGCCGACGACGGCACTCGACGTCACCATCGAGGCCCAGATCATCCGGCTGCTCGAACAGATCCGCGAGAATTTCTCCGGCTCGATCCTGTTCATCTCGCACAGCCTCGGCGTCATCTCGACCCTGTGCGACGAGGTGGTGGTCATGTATGCCGGCAGCGTGGTCGAGCAGGCCTCGTCGCGCGACCTTTTCCTGTCGCCGCGCCATCCCTATACCCGCGCCCTGCTGTCCTGCGAGATCAGCGAGGAGGATGGTGGGGACACGGCGCTGCGCTCGATCCCCGGCAACGTCCCCGATCTGTTCGACCTCGAACCCGCCTGTATCTTTGCCGCCCGCTGCGGCCAGGCCGAGCCGCGCTGCCGCCAGGCCGTCCCGCCGCTGCGCGAACTGGCGCCGGGCCACCGCGCCGCCTGCGTGCTCGCATGACCGCCCCGCTGCTCGAGATCGATGACGTCTCGGTCGTCTATGGCGGAACCGTCCATGCGGTCGACGGCGCGACCTTCACGCTGGACCAGGGCGGTACGCTCGGCCTGGTCGGGGAGAGCGGGTCGGGCAAGACCACGCTGATCAAGGTGGTGCTCGGCCTGATCGCACCGACCCGGGGCCAGGTGCGCTTCGACGGGCGCGACGTGACCGGCTTCAAGGGGCCGGAACGCATGTGGTTCCGCGCCCAGGCCCAGATGATCTTCCAGGATCCGGCCTCGTCCCTGTCGCCGCGCCTGACGCTCCGCCGCATTCTCGAGGAACCGCTGGTCATCCACGGCCTCAAGCTCAAGGACCATTGGCCGCGAGTGCTCGACCTGATGTCGGCGATCGGGCTGAAGGAAGCCCAGCTCGACCGCTACCCCCATCAGGTATCGGGCGGTCAGGCCCGCCGTGTCGGCATTGCCCGGGCGCTGATCCTGAATCCGCGTCTTGTCGTCGCCGACGAACCGACTGCGGGCCTCGACGTATCGATCCAGGGCGACCTGCTCAACCTGATGCACGACCTGCAGCAGCGGCTGGGCCTGACCTACCTGATGGTCAGCCACAACCTGAGCGTCGTGCGCAAGGTGACCGACAGTGTCGCTGTCATGTATCTCGGCAAGCTGGTCGAGACCGGACCGACCCCCACTGTATTCCGGGCACCGGCCCATCCCTATACCCGCGCGCTGATCTCGGCCAACCCGGTGATCGATCCCGAGCGCAAGCGCAAGCACGTCATCCTCGAGGGCGAGGTGCCCAGCCCCTTCAATCTGCCGCCGGGCTGCCGGTTCCAGACGCGCTGCCCGATGGCGCAGGATCGCTGTCGCGCCGAAGCCCCCGACTTGCGCCCCGTCGGCCGGGGCCAGAACGTCGCCTGCCATTTCCCGCTGACCGACCAGGAGTAGCCATGCCCGCGATTTCGATCACCTATCTGAACGGCCACGACGTCGAGAAGCTGGCCCTGACCGACGAGGAAATCCTGGCCGCGGTCGAGGACGGCCTGCGCGCCCAGGGCAATGGCCAGACGGTAATCGAACCGCGGATGCACCTGATCCCGGAAAGTTCGGACAAGGGCCACTTCAACGTGCTGCGCGGCGTGGTCAAGCCGTTGGGCCTCGCCGGCGTCAAGATCGTCGGCGATTTCGTCGACAACTATAAGCAGGGCCTGCCCTCCGAGATGGCGGTGCTCAACCTGTTCGACCCCGAGACCGGCATGCCGAAGGCGATCATCGACGCCACCGCGATCACCGAGATGCGGACGGGCGCGATCACCGCGCTGGGCGGCAAGTATCTCGGCCGCAAGGGGTCGAAGGTGCTGGGGCATATCGGCGCGCGCGGCACCGCCTACTGGAACGTGCGGCTGCTCGACCACTTCTTCGACTTCGAGGAGATTCGCGTCCATTCCCGCCGCAAGGAAAGCCGCGACAGCTTCGCCGACAAGCTGTCGCAGGACCTCGGCAAGAAGGTCGTCGCGACCGAGGATTGGGAGAGCTGTCTTCGGGGCGCAGACGTCATCGTCGAGGCCTCGCGCCTGCCCGAGCCGACGCCGATGCTGAAGACCTCGTGGATCAAGAAGGGAGCGTTCGTGGTGCCCTATGGCACGATGAGCGCGGTCGAACTGTCGCTGACCGACATCATGGACAAGATGGTCGTCGACGACTGGGGGCAGTGCCGCAAGGGCCTGCCGTTCGGCGCGCTGCGCCAGCATGTCGACCAGGACAAGTTGAACGAGCACAACCTGCATGCCGAGCTTGGCCAGATCGTCGCCGGCAGGAAGACCGGCCGCGAGCGCGACGACGAGACCATCCTGTTCTGGCATCGCGGCCTGTCGCTGAGCGATATCGCGCTCGGCCATGCGCTGCTGGCGAAGGCGGCCCGGCAAGGCCTCGGTCAGACCCTGCCGTTCGCGTGACCTGACCGGCAGGATCGCGACCGTCATTCCGGACGCCGCCTGGCGCCGCCCAGAATGACGACTTTCCCAAATTTCTAGTCGGCGATGAACCTGGCGAAGGCGGCGAGGTCGACATTGCCGCCCGACAGCAGCACCCCGACCCGCTTGCCCCTGACCGGATAGACCTCGTCGAGCGCCGCGGCCGCGGCGAGGCAGCCGGTGGGCTCGACCACCATCTTCATCCGCTCGGCAAAGAAGCGCATGGCCTGGACGAGCTGGTCGTCGGTGACGGTGACGATGTCCTTCGCCAGCTTGCGGATGATCGGGAAGGTGTAGTCGCCGAGATAGGGGGTCAGCGCCCCGTCGGCGATCGATTTCGGAATGGCGATCCGGACGATCTCGCCCGACCGGAACGAGCGCTGGCCGTCATTGCCGGCTTCCGGCTCGACGCCGACGACCGCGCAGCCGGGGCTGAGCGCCGCCGCCGACAGGGCCGAGCCCGACAGGAACCCGCCGCCGCCGAGGCAGACGATCAAGACATCGAGGGGGCCGACCTCCTCGATCAGTTCCTTCGCCGCGGTACCCTGGCCGGCGATGACGTCGGGGTGATCGTAGGGCGGAATCAAGGTCGCCCCGCGCTCGGCGCAGATCCGCGCGGCGATCGCTTCGCGGCTGTCGGCACCATAGCGGTCATAGAGGACGATCTCCCCGCCGTAACCGGCGGTTGCCGCACGTTTGATCGCCGGCGCATCCTGCGGCATGACGATGGTGACCGAGACACCCAGCAGCCCGCCCGCCGCGGCCAGTGCCTGGGCATGGTTGCCGGAGGAGTAGGTGACGACACCGCGGGCCCGCGCCTCCGGCGGCAGGGCCGAGATCGCGTTGTAGGCGCCGCGGAACTTGAAGGCGCCGGCCCGCTGGAAATTCTCGGCCTTGAAGAACAGCCGGGCGCCGGTTCGCGCATCGGCGGTCCGCGAGGTCAGGACCGGCGTGCGGTGCGCCTGGCCGGCGAGCCGCGCGGCTGCGGCGACGACGTCGTCATAGGTCGGAAGTGTCAGGGACATCGGAAGCCTCGCATGGATCTGGTGGCGGCGAGCCTATGCCGGGACGGTGCCGTTGTATCGCAACGTCATATTGCATAAATTGCAACGATGGCCCGCACCAAGGATCGGCTCGAATCCCTGCGCATCGCCGAGCTTGCCGCCTTCTGCCTGGTGGCCGAGAAGCGGTCTTTCGTCGATGCCGCGCGTGCGCTCGGTGCCACGCCCAGTTCGACCACCCGGGCGGTCCAGGCGGTCGAGGCGCTGGTCGGGCAGGAACTGATCAGCCGCACCCGGCGTGCCGTCGCCCTGACGCCGGCGGGCGAGAGCTATTACGAAATCGCCAAGGCCGCACTGCGACAGTTGCAGGCGGGCACCGAGGCGGTATCGCGCGCGGGTCTCGACCTGCGCGGCTGGGTCCGCTTTTCCGCCCCGGCAGTGTTCGCGCGCTTTTTTCTGCCCGAGGTGCTGGCCGACATCGCCGGGCGGCACGAGAACCTGCGGCTCGACGTCACCTATACCGACGCGCGCCTCGATCCGGCCCAGGCCGGCCTCGACTTCGCCATCCGTGGCGCATTCCCGAGCGACAGCGACCTGATCGGTCAGACCTTGTGGCGCTATCAGCGCTATCTCTGCGCCAGCCCCGGCTATGTCGCGGCGCATGGTCTGGCCATTGTCCCCGGGGATCTTGCGCGGCATCGCGTGGTGATGCATACCGGTCCCCGCATCCTGAGCGACTGGACATTGCGCCGCGGCGACGAGCGTCACCGGCTGCGCATCACGCCGGCGCATCGGGTCGACAGTGGCGAGGCCCTGGTCGCGCTGGTCCAGCGTGGCCTGGGCGTGGGAAGGATCGCCAGCTGGATCGCCGATCCGCTGATCGCGGCGGGGCGGCTGGTCCGGGTCTGTCCCGGCTATATCGTGATACCGCCGTCCGGCCGTCAGCCGGAGATCCATGCGGTTTATCGCAGCCGGGCGCTGAGCCGACGGGCGCGGGTGATCCTGAATGCAATTCGTGACAAAGCACCTGCTGCATCGGCAGGCTGAATAGCCGTATATGATTCCGGATACATCAGGGATGGAGGCGGCAGGATGCTTCATCGCGCGCTGCTACTCCTTTTTTGTTTTGGTGCCGTGCTGCACGCGGCGGTGCCGGTCCTGGCCGACGAACCGATTCGTATCGTCACGCCGGTCCGCCCGCCTTATGTCGTCGATAGCGGCAACGGCATTGCCGATGGCCCGGCGGTCCGTCTGGTCCAGCGCCTGGCGCTGGAGGCCGGCATCGACCCTGCCGTCTCGATCGTTCCTTTCGAGCGGGCGTTGCTGACGCTCGATCGCGGCAACACGCTCTATCCGGCGCTGCTGCGCACGGCCGATCGCGAAGCACGGTTTCAATGGATCGGCGAGGTATTCGCCGACGACGCGGTCCTTTTCACCCGCAATGGGACGATGCCTGCCGGCAATCTGGCCGATGCCGGTCGTTTCCGGTCGATCACGGTGATGCGCGGGTCCGAACTGGTGACGGTCCTGCGCACGGCCGGGCTGGCGAATTTCCGCACCGCCGACAGCGAGATCGACAATGCGCGGATGCTGGCGGCGGGTCGGGTCGATGCGTGGTTTGCCACCGCCGCGGTCGGGCGCGCCACCTGGGACGGGCTGGGGCTGGACAAAAAGCTGCTGGTGGTTTCGGCGCCGGTCGAACCGCTGTCGTTCTGGGTTGCGGTCTCCCTCAACGTTCCGCCCGCCGTCGTCGACCGGCTTGGTAAGGCCTTTGCCGCCTTGCGCGCCTCGGGCGAGTACGACCGGATCATCGCACCCTTGCGCGCGACGAAGCAGCCTTCCGAATTCTGATCACACCTCGCCGCGCAACTGGCGCAGGAAGCGCGGCACGTCGGTCGGGCGGTAGACGGCGGCACGGATCAGCGTGTCGAAATGGCGCGACAGCGTGCGGATCTGCTCGGTCGCGTTGAACACGAAATACATCTGCCCGATAGACCGCAGTCCGCAGCGGCCCGAAGATCGTCAGCGGTGCCGAATAGACCTAGCGCCGGTCATAGAGGTACCAGCGAAAGGTAGGAGAAAGTTCTTCGGTCAGTTCGATCAGCCGGTCGATCTGGGCCTTGCGGACGGTGGCGCTGAGGCGGCGCCATCGTCCTTCGCCCCGGCCCCTCGGCGCGACGCCCAGCTCGCCCACCCGGGCGGTTCAGGCGGTCGAGGCGCTGGTCGGCCAGGAACTGATCAGCCGCACCCGGTGCGCCGTGGCGCTGACGCCGGCGGGCGAGAGCTGGTACGAGATCGCCAAGGCGGCGTTGCGCCAGTTGCAGGCCGGCACCGAGGCGGTATCGGCTGCGCCAGGCCTATGCCGACCTGCGCGCCACCGGCGAAAACGACCAGATCGTCGCGGGCCTGCGCGAACCGCCGTCCTGACCTGAGGCTTGGACGTCAGGACAAACTTCGATAGGTTGTCCAGGAGGAAGACAGCGCTTTTGGGGGCGAGATGCGCAAGACCGCGATTCTGGTCCTGGCGGGAATTTCTTGTCAGATTTCTTTTGCTCATGCCGAAGATTCGATCGGCAAATGCAGGGCGATAGACGATCCGGTACAGCGCCTGTCGTGCTACGACCTTGCTTCCGGACGGACTGCAACGAAGGTGGAGAGCGAAGGGGAGTGGGCCCTTTCTACTCAGAAAAATCCGCTCGACGATACGGAGAGTGCTTACGCAATACTGGAGTCGTCGAGCGGCGAGAGCCGTTACAGCGGCCCCATCCGCTTGATGATCCGTTGCGTGTCCAACAGATCCGAAGCTTATTTTATCTGGTCCACTTTCCTTGGTTCAGAGATGATTCGCGTGACCACGCGCTTCGATGATGCCAAAGCGACCACCGCGGCTTGGGGGCTTTCCACCGACAAGAAGGCATCATTTGCTCCCAATGCGGTAGACTTTATGAAGAAAATTGCCGCGGCTAAGACACTGGTCGCTCAAGTGACGCCTTATTCCGAGAGTCCGATCACCGCGACCTTTGATCTTTCCGGTGGCGGCAAGGCGGTTGATCTGATCTCCAAGACCTGCAAGTGGAAGAAGTAGCATCCGGCCCTCACACCTCGCCGCGCAACTGGCGCAGGAAGCGCGGCACGTCGGTCGGGCGGTAGACGGCGGCACGGATCAGCGTGTCGAAATGGCGCGACAGCGTGCGGATCTGCTCGGTCGCGTTGAACACGAAATACATCTGCCCGATATAGACCGCAGCCCGCAGCGGCCCGAAGATCGTCAGCGGTGCCGAATAGACCTGGCGCCGGTCATAGAGGTACCAGCGAAAGGTAGGATAAAGTTCTTCGGTCAGTTCGATCAGCCGGTCGATCTGGGCCTTGCGGACGGTGGCACTGAGTCCGCGCCATCGTCCCTCGCCCCGGGCGAAGGCTTCGAGCGCCTGGAATTCGTCGCAGGCCTCCATGTCGCTGTCGGGCCGCCGCATGTAGGCGAGCCGGGCATGTGCGGTCTCGATGCCGCGCTGGGGCCCGCGGCCGGCAAACTCGTCATATTCGAAGCGCAGCACCGCTTCCGTCTTCAGCAGGTCCGGGAAGTTCGACGGTACCGTCCGGATCTTGTAGCCCTCGGCTTCGACATGCCAGCGCATCAACCGCTCGTCGATCGGTGAGGGGGCGTCGTGCTCGACCGTCATCGCCTCCGCCACGATATCGGTGCCGAGCTGGTCGCGCTGGGTGAGCCCCAGCAGCCAGTCGAGCGAAACCTTGGACTGCTCGGCGATCGCGACCAGGGAATCGGCGCGCGGCAGCCGGTCGTTTGCTTCCGACAGCAATTGCGACAAGGTCGAGCGATCGATGCCCACCGCCTGGGCGTAGGCGGTCTGGCTGAGGCCGGACCGATCGATCACGGCGGCCAGCCGGTCACGAAAGGTCTTGACGGTATCTCGGCGGTCCATGTGATTCCACATCATTTGTTGTGAAAGCACATCATAAAGAGATTTCAGTTACCAAGTAAGGCGGAATGTGCGCATTCCCGCGTTGCCGCAACTTCCCGGCAAGTCTTTGATATCAGGGCGCTTCAGCCTGGATATGACAGATGCCCCGCCGCCGGATCCGTTCGATCGAACTGCCCACCTGGGCTCTCATTGCCGCCATCTACGGTGGGTGGCTTGCGGTGACCTTCAACTATCAGGTGCTGCCCTGGTGGGCGGTGCTGCTGGCGGGCGCCTGGTTCACGGCCTGGCATATGAGCCTGCAGCACGAAGTGCTGCACGGCCACCCGACCCGCTCGCAGATGGTCAACGACCTGATCGGCGGCGTGCCGCTGAACCTGTGGCTGCCCTACGAGATCTATCGGATCGAGCATCTTCGCCACCACCGCGAGCCCTACCTGACCGATCCGCTCGAGGATACCGAGAGCTACTATCTGACGCCGGACCAATGGGCTCGTCGCGGGCGGCTGCACCGGGCACTGACGGTCCTGTGCAACACGATGGCCGGTCGCATCCTGATCGGTCCCGCCCGTTCGATCATCGCGTTCCTGATCCGCGAAGCCGGACGGGTCTGGCGCGGCGAGGGGCGGGCGCGGGCGATCTGGGCCAGGCATCTCGCGGCCTGCGCCGTCGTGGTCTGGTGGCTGGTGGTGGTCTGCCGGATGCCGCTATGGGCCTATGCGATCCTGGTGATCTATCCGGCCTACATGCTGCAGCTGATCCGGTCGTTTGCCGAGCATCGCGCCGCCAGCCTGCCGGCCCATCGTACCGCGATCGTGGAGAATGCCCCGATCCTCGGCCTGCTGTTCCTGCACAACAACCTGCATGTCGTGCATCACCAGCGCCCCAATCTGCCCTGGTACGAAATCCCACGCCTCTACCGTGCCCATCGCGATGCGCTGATCGCCGGCAATGGCGGGCTGGTCTACGACGGCTATGTCGACGTGGCCCGCCAGCATCTGTTGACGCCGCACCACCGGCCCGTCCACCCAGGCGCGTAAGGCTCAGGCCAGCCAGCTTGCGATCTGGTCGTCGGTCAGGTTGCCGCCGCAGAGCGGCGTGGCGATCGTGGATCCCGAGAAACGGTCGCGGTGGCTGATCAGTGCGGCGAGGCCTGCGACCCCCGCAGGCTCGACCACCAGCCCGAGGCGGCGATGCACCAGTCGCATCGCATCGCGGATCGCCTGCTCGCCGACGGTCATCACCTCGTCGATCGTGCCGGTCATGGCCGCGACTGCCGCCGGTACCGGCACCCGCACGGCGATGCCATCGGCGATGGTGGCCGCTTCCGCCGTCTCGACACACCGTCCGGCGGCGAACGACTGGGCCATTGCCGGTGCCCCGGCGGCAGCCACCGCGATGACCCGGGTTGCCGCGCCGGTCGACTTGATCCAGGCGCCCATGCCGGTGGCCAGCGCGCCATTGCCGAGGGGGATCAGCATAAAATCGGGGTGCACCCCCGCGGCGTCGATTTCCCAGGCGATGGTTCCCGCACCCTCGGCGATCGCCGCTTCGGCGCCGTCCTCGACGAAGCGGCCGCCGATCTTGTCGGCATAAGCGCGCGCCGCATCCTTGGCCGCGTCGAAATCGTGGCCGGCCAGGCGGATCTCGGCCCCCAGGCGCCGCATCGCCGCGACCTTCAGGCGGTTTGCGGTCTCGGCGGCAAACACGGTCAGCTTGCGGCCGCGACGGGCGGCGACGTAGGCGAGGCCCTGGCCGAAATTGCCGGCCGAGGCGGCGACCAGCGGGCGATCGTCGCCATCGTTCGCGGCACGCGTCATGAACCAGTCGGCGCCGCGACCCTTGAACGAGCGGATCGGCGTCAGGCTTTCCACCTTGGCCCACACATGCGCGCCGGTGTCGTCGTCGAGTGTGTCGTGGCGGACCAGCGGGGTGGCGCGGAATTCGGGGAGGATCGCGGCCGCGGCGGCGGCGATCGCTTGCGGATCGGGTGTGGCGTCGGTCATGGCCGGAACTCTAGGCTGCCGGGATCGCGGTCATTTCGCAAACCGGGCCAGGTTCGCGCGGCAATTTCGCGTCGTCACGGCGTCTCCATGTAGACGGCATCTTCGCCATAGGTGGCAAGCTTCGCGGCCAGGGCCGCATCGGGCGCGACCGTCGCGAACCCGTAGCGCGCCCACATCGCCGCGGTCGAGTTGACGGAGGTCAGCGCCAGCCGCCCGAGATCCAGCGCCGCGGCCAGGTCGCGCAGCCGCTGCACCAGCCGCTCGGTGAGTTGGCGACCGCGAGCCCGCGGCAGGATGGCGACGTCGTGCAGATAAAGGCAGTCCGCCTCGGACGGTATCGCGCCCAGCAGGCTGTCCAGCGCTGGCGGCTTACCCAGCCGCCAGGGATGGGCAACGGCATAGCCGACGGGTTCCCCGCGGTCATCGGCAATCAGGCTGCCGGCCGGAAACAGGGCCAGGCGCTCGACGAAGATTTCGGGGCGTTCGTGGAACGAGGGATGGATCAAGGCGGCGATCCGTTCGACGGCGTCGATATCAACCTCGGCCATCGGCCGCCAGGCGGGCACGGTCATCGAAATTCCCGGACAGGTGCAAAACGATTCGTAAACGTGGCTTCGTGCTGCCCACAAATCGGGCATGTCAAGACAAATTTGCATGTAGCCAACGGCTATGATAGATTGTCGCCAGTCGAACGGCTATCCAGAAGGAGTGACAGCCGTGTTGGATCTTCGTATTCAGCCGTTGCCGCCGGAGACACTGGCGGCCCAGCGGCCCACGGCGGAGCCGTCGCGGCCCACCGCCGCGCCTGTGACCACGCCCGCGCAGGGCGGCGGCAGCGGTGGTACTGCGAATAGCGGCGGCACCGAGACCCCACGGGAACAGTATGTGTCGCCCTTCATAACGATCGATCCGACCTCGGGTCTCGTTATCACGCAGTACCGGGACAGCGCGACCGGCGAATTGCAGCAACAATATCCCAGCGAGAAGGTGGTGCGGGAGTATCGCAACCTGCAGCCACCTTCGGTGTCGCCGAGCGGGGGGCGGGTCGATACGGCGGCCGGTCAACCGACAGCCGGTCAGCCTGTCCCCGGTCAGCCTGTCCCCGGTCAGCCGGCCAGTCCCGTCGGCAGCCAGGGCGACAGCGTGACCATCGGCCGCCCCGGTTCGGGCACGGGAGGCCCTGTTCAGAGCGTCGCCCCGGCGACGCCGGCCCCGGCCCCGGCCGCGCCGACGGGCGGGGTAGACAAAGGCAGCGCTTAAGGGCTATCCATCCTGGCGGCGCGCGAGCCGCGCGCAGCGAAGCGGCACGACGACGGCAGGCGGAGCACGGTCAGGGGCGATGCAGATCACGACGGAAAAGGTCGACACCACGTTCGTGGTCATCCCCGCGGGACGCCTCGACAGCAACAACGCCACGGTTTTCGAGAAGACCGTCACCGACTTCGTCCGGAACGGCGAGACCCGGGTCGTCGTCGATCTCTCGCAGATCGAGTATATCAGTTCGGCCGGGCTGCGCGTCGTGCTGATGCTGGTCAAGCAGCTCAAGTCGGGCAACGGCAGCCTGGTGCTGTGCGGGATGAAGCCGTCGATCCGGGAAGTGTTCGATATCTCCGGCTTCTCCAAGATCCTGCAGATCCGCGGCACCCGCGCCGAGGCGCTGGCCGCGGGCTGAGGCCGGCCGATGGCCGACGAGATCGAGATCCATCGCCGCATCATCGCCGGCATGACCGAGGGGGTCATCACCCTCGACCTGGAAGGCCACATCACGACCTTCAACCGCGCTGCCGGTCAACTGCTCGGCATCGATCCGGAGGGGGCCAAGGGCCAGACCTTCGCCGAAGTCTTCTTCGCCGAAAACCTGTCCGACGAGTTCAACGACCTCGTGCTGCGCGCGATCTACGACGACGAGAACGATGAGTCCGGCGATTCCGCCGAGATCCATGTCAACGTCGGGGGCGAGCACCGCAATCTGCTGGTATCGACGACCTTGCTGCGCGATGGCGAGGAGCAGGACGGCCGCAAGATCGGCGTGATCGTCGTGTTCTCCGACGTCAGCGAGCGCTACAAGCGCAAGAAGCTGAAGAAGCTGTTCAACCGCTATGTCGATCCACGGATCGTCGAACTGATCCTGGCCGGCGGTACCGACCAGCGGGCCCAACGCGGCGCCATGTCGGTCCTGTTCTGCGACCTGCAGGGCTTCACCAGCATGTCCGAGCATCTGGCGCCGGAGCAGGTGATCGACCTGGTCAATCTCTACCTCGGCCAGATGTCGACGCCGGTGCTCGACCAGCTCGGCATCATCGACAAGTATATCGGCGACGCGATCATGGCCTTCTGGGGCGCCCCGTTCCATACCGGCGGCGACCATGCGCGGCGGGCCTGCGCGGCGGCGCTGGCCCAGCGCGCCCGGCTCGACGAACTGCGCCTGGCGCTGAAGGATGCCCTCGGGCTCGACCAGGAGCGCCTCGACCGGATCGACATCCGGGTCGGTATCGCCACCGGTGACGTGGTCGCCGGCAATGTCGGGACCGAGATTGCGACCAACTACACCGTGCTGGGCGACACGGTGAACGTCGCTGCCCGGCTCGAGGCAGCCAACAAGCAGCACGGGACGCGGATCCTGGTGAACGAGGCGACGGCCCTGGCCGCCGGGGGCGAGTTCGAGTTCCGCGAGATCGACCTGGTGTCGCTGCACGGCCGTGCCAGGCAAGAGCGCATCTACGAGCTTCTCGCAGCAAAATCCGCCAGTTAAGTGCTTGATTGGGACGATCTTCTTGTCCCGCCATTGACCTTGCCCAGCCTTTTCCGACAATAGCCGGGCGGTCGACCCCTGCCGTCGCGAGTCGCCGGCGGCAAGTCGGCCCGCAGTCTCGAAGCTTTCCGTCGAAGCGTTGGGGAGTGCGATGGCCGCCAAGAACAAGAGCAGGAATGCCCAAGCCGCCGCCCGCAAGGCGGCCCCCGCCAGGGTGAGCGCCAAGGCCGCCATCCCGAAGCCGAAACCGGCCACCGGCAAGCCGGCCGCCCCGAAGAAGCCGCCACCCGCCAAGCCCGCCGCAGCAAAGAAGTCTGCGGCCAAGCCGGCGGCGGGCAAGACCAAAATGCCACCGCCCAAGGCCGCCAAGCCAGCGCCGAAGGTCGCGGCAAAGCCCAAGCGCCCGGCGAAACCCGTTGCCAAGCCGAAATCGAAACCGGCCGCACCAGCGACGATCATTGCCGCCGCCCTGGTGACCCCGCCGCCACCGGTTCGGCCGCCCGTGGCTAAACCGCCGGTCCGACCGCTGGTCCAGGCGCATGGTGTGGTCAAGGCCGCGGCGCCGCGTGTCGCAGTGACCGAGGCACTGTTGGAGCGGCTGCCCCCCGGGGTGCAACTCGTCGGGCCGCTCAAGCCCGGCTACGAGCAGATCCTGACGCCCGAGGCGCTGGCCTTCCTCGCCGATCTCGAACGCCGTTTCGGGCCACGCCGGATCGAGTTGCTGAAGCTGCGCGAAAAGCGCCAGCAGCGTCTCGACAAGGGTGAAAAGCCCGATTTCCTCGCCGAGACGGCCGAAATCCGGGACGGTGACTGGAAGGTGGCGCCGCTACCGCGCGACCTGATCGACCGGCGGGTCGAGATCACCGGCCCGACCGATCGCAAGATGATCATCAATGCGCTGAATTCCGGCGCCAAGGTTTTCATGGCCGATTTCGAGGATTGTGCCGCCCCGTTCTGGCGCAACCTGATCGATGGCCAGATCAATCTGCGCGATGCGGTGCGTGGCCAGATCCGTTACGACGACCCCGCGACCGGCCGCCTCTATCGCCTCAATTCCGAACATGCCGTGCTGATGGTCCGGCCCCGCGGCTGGCATCTCGACGAGGCGCACGTCGTGGTCGACGGCAAACCGCTGGCGGCGACGCTGTTCGATTTCGGGCTCTACCTGTTCCACAATCACAAGCGGCTGATCGCCCGCGGCTCCGGCCCATATTTCTATCTGCCCAAGCTCGAAAGCCATCTCGAGGCGAGATTGTGGAACGACGTGTTCGTCTACGCTCAGAGCGTGCTGGGGATCGAGCGGGGCAGGATCAGGGCTACCGTGCTGATCGAGACGATCACCGCCGCCTTCGAGATGGACGAGATCCTGTGGGAGCTGCGCGATCATGCCGCGGGGCTGAACTGCGGCCGCTGGGACTACATCTTCAGCTATATCAAGAAGTTCGCCGAAGATCCGCAGTGCCTGTTGCCCGACCGGGCGCAGATCACGATGGCCGTACCGATGATGCGGGCGTTGAGCCAGTTGCTGATCAAGACCTGCCATCGCCGCGAAGTCCACGCGATCGGCGGGATGGCGGCGCAGATCCCGATCAAGGACGACGCCGTGGCCAACGGCATGGCGATGGTCAAGGTGCGTGCCGACAAGGAGCGTGAGGCCAGCGAAGGCTATGACGGGACCTGGATCGCCCATCCCGGGCTGGTGCCGATCGCGCGCGTCGAGTTCGAGAAGGTCGCGAAGGGGCCGAACCAGATCGCCCGCAAGCGCCAGGACGTCAATGTTGCGGCGGCCGATCTGCTGACCCCGCCGGCCGGCGTCGCGACCGAGGCGGGGCTGCGCCTGAACCTGACGATCGGCATCGCCTATCTGGAGGCCTGGATGCGCGGCATCGGCTGCGTGCCGCTCTACAACCTGATGGAGGATGTGGCCACGGCCGAGATCAGCCGTGCCCAGATCTGGCAGCAGCTGCGCCATGGTGCCCGGCTCGATGACGGCACCAAGGTCACGAAGCCGCTGGTCCGGCAGCTGATGAAGGAGGAACTGGCGCGGATCGAGCGTCTGGTCGGCCCCGACCGCTTCGCCCGCGGCAAATATGGCGATGCCTCGAAGATCCTGCGCGATCTGATCGAGGCCGAGCACTTTGTCGAGTTCCTGACGCTGCCGGCTTATCAGTGGCTGATGAAGCAATCGTCCAATAACGCGAAGTCCTGACCCCTAATGCTACTTATCAATTGGCATTCGTGTCATCTTGCGTAAGGTGTCACTGTTCTACATCGCTTTGGGGGTATTTGGACATGTGTGAACTCTGCCCGCCCGCGACGTCGTCGCGCCGTGGAATGCTCAAGCTCGCGGCCGGTGCCGCTGCCGCAGCCGGACTGTTCAGCCTGCCTGCCGCGGCGCAGGCGCCGAATGCGATTTCGCCGGACGAGGCGCTCAAGCGCCTGATGGACGGGAATGCGCGCTATGTCGCCAACGCGCCGCAGGAGCGTGACTTCTCGGCCGGTCGTGCCGCGCGTGCCACCTCGCAGTATCCGATCGCCGCCGTCCTTTCCTGCGCCGATGCCCGGGTCGGTGCGGAACTGGCCTTCGACCAGAGCCAGGGCGACATCTTCTCGGTGCGGCTGGCCGGCAACTTCGTCAACGACGACGGTCTTGCCTCGCTCGAATACGCCACGCGCTTCCTCGGCACGCCGCTGGTCATGGTGCTCGGCCACAGCGCCTGCGGTGCGGTCGATGCCGCGATCAAGGTGCTGCAGGACAACGCCAAGCTGCCGGGCCACCTGCCGCAGCTGATCCGCTCGATCAAGCCGGCGGTGGAATCGGCCAAGCGCCGCAAGCCGGCCAACCTGCTGGACGAAGCGATCGTCGAGAACGTGCGCCTCAACGTGCATCGCCTGCAGCAGGCCCGGCCGATCATCACCGAGAAGGTGCGGGACGGTAAGATTCGCATCGTCGGCGCGGTCTACGAGATCTCGACGGGCCGCGTCCAGCTCGTCTGACTTCAGGGAGGCGGTCGTTGTGACCGCCTTCTTTTTGCCCGGACATGTCACAAGAAAATTGGATCATTTGATTTTTTCTGTGATATGATGGCCGCCAAGCAGATCCCGAGGGAGGGCGCAAGGCGATGTATACCCAGGGGCTCAACATCGAGGCCGGCGACAAGTCGATTCCGCTGGAAGATCGCAATTCGGCGCTGATGCAGCGCTTCCAGTCGCGCATCGATGCCGAAGAGAAGGTCGAACCGACCGACTGGATGCCCGAAGGCTATCGCAAGACGCTGATCCGGCAGATTTCCCAGCACGCCCATTCCGAGATCGTCGGCATGCTGCCCGAGGGCAACTGGATCACCCGCGCCCCCAGCCTGCGCCGCAAGATGATCCTGCTGGCCAAGGTGCAGGACGAAGGCGGGCATGGCCTCTATCTCTACTCGGCGGCCGAGACCCTCGGCATCTCGCGCGCCGAGTTGATCGACCAGTTGCTGACCGGCAAGGCCAAGTATTCGTCGATCTTCAACTATCCGACGCCGACCTGGGCCGATGTCGGCGCGATCGGCTGGCTGGTCGACGGCGCGGCGATCATGAACCAGGTGCCGCTGTGCCGCTGTTCCTATGGGCCTTACGCGCGCGCGATGATTCGCGTGTGCAAGGAGGAAAGCTTCCATCAGCGCCAGGGCTACGAGATCATGATCGCGCTGTCGCAGGGGACGGCCGAGCAGAAGCGGATGGCCCAGGAAGCGCTGAACCGCTGGTGGTGGCCGTCGCTGATGATGTTCGGCCCGTCGGACGCCGCCTCGCTGCACTCGTCGCAGAACATGGCCTGGAAGATCAAGCGCGTGTCGAACGACGAACTGCGCCAGAAGTTCGTCGACGTGACCGTGCCGCAGGCCGAGTTTCTCGGCCTGACCGTACCGGACCCGGATCTGCGCTGGAACGGGGAAACCGGCCATTACGAGTTCGGCGAGATCGACTGGACCGAGTTCAATCAGGTCCTTGCCGGCAACGGCCCGTGCAATCGCGACCGCATGAAGAAGCGCCGCAAGGCGCATGACGATGGCGCCTGGGTCCGCGAAGCGGCGCTGGCGCATGCGGAGAAGCGCCGCGCCCGCCAGGCCATGACCGCCGCGGCGGCCGAGTAAGCAGGAGAATTGGCGATGTCCCAGCGCGACTGGCCCCTCTACGAAGTTTTCGTCCGCGCCCGCAACGGCATGAGCCATCGCCATGTCGGCAGCGTCCATGCCGCCGATCCGGCAATGGCGGTCGAGATGGCCCGCGACGTCTATACCCGCCGGTCCGAGGGGGTGTCGCTCTGGGTGGTGCCCTCGGCGGCGATCATCGCCTCCGATCCGCGCGACAAGGACGTGATGTTCGAGACGATGGGCGACAAGATCTATCGTCACCCGACGTTCTACGACATCCCGGCCGACGTGAAGAACATCTGAGGCCGCCATGGACCAGGGCTTGTTTTCCTATCTGCTGCGCCAGGGCGATTCCTGCCTGATCCTCGGCCACCGCCTGTCGGAATGGTGCGGCCATGCCCCGCAGCTGGAGCTCGATATTGCGCTGGCCAACATCGCGCTGGACCTGACCGGCCAGGCCGACGCCTTCCTGGGCCTCGCCGCCGAGGTCGAAGGGCAGGGGCGGGACGCCGACGCGCTGGCCTTCCATCGCGACGTCCTCGACTATCGCAACCTGCTGCTGGTCGAATTGCCGAACGAGGATTTCGGCCTGACGATCGCGCGCCAATTCCTGTTCGATGCCTGGCAGGTCGAGTTCTACGGCGCGCTGGCCCGGTCGTCGGATCAGCGCGTGGCGGCGCTTGCCGCCAAGGGCCTGCGCGAGGCGACCTATCACGAGCGTTTCTCGGGCGAATGGCTGGTGCGGCTGGGCGACGGGACCGACGAGAGCCACGCGCGCGCGCAGGCAGCGATCGACGAACTGTGGACCTATACCGGCGAGATGTTCGAGTGCGACGCGCTGGTCGCGGGGCTGGTCGAGCGTGGCATTGCCCCGGACCATCGAGGACTGAAGGCCGCATGGGATGCCCGCGTCGCCGATGTCCTGGCCGAGGCGACGCTGCGCCGACCGGCCGATGGCTGGATGCAGTCGGGCGGGCTGAAGGGCCGGCACGGCGAGGCGCTGGGCCATCTGCTGGCCGAGATGCAGTTCCTGCCCCGCGCCTATCCCGGCGCGCGCTGGTAGCGCTGTGATGGCCCGCCCTGCGGCCGGCGAGGTCGAGCGGCGCGTCTGGGACGCGCTGACCCGGGTGCACGACCCGGAGATTCCCGGCCTCGACATCGTCGAGATGGGGGTGGCCCGCCAGGTCGTCGTGGGGCGCGACGGCGAGGTCGAGGTCGTGATCACCCCGACCTATTCCGGCTGCCCGGCGATGAGTGTGATCGCGATCGATGTCGGGCGTGCGCTGGCCGAGGCGGGTTTTGCCGATGCCCGGGTCTCGCTGACCCACAGCCCGGCCTGGACCACCGACTGGCTGACGCCCGGTGCGCGGGCCAAGCTCGCCGCCCAGGGCATCGCGCCGCCGGTCGGCACCCCCGGCGGCCGGCGCGCGCTGTTCGGCGAGGGGCCGGTCGTCGCCTGCCCGCAATGCGGCAGCCGTGATACCGAGCGGCTGGCCGAATTCGGCTCGACCGCCTGCAAGGCGATGTATCGCTGCCGCAGCTGTGCCGAACCGTTCCACTACTTCAAATGTGTCTGAGGAGCCTCGACCGGTGAGCCGATTCCATCCCCTGACGCTGTCGGATGTGCGCCGCGAGACGGCCGATGCGGTGTCGCTGGCCTTCGTCGTGCCGCCGGAACTGGCTGCCGATTTCGCCTGGCAACCCGGCCAGTACCTGACGCTCCGGACCCTGGTCGATGGCGAGGATGTGCGCCGGTCTTACTCGATTTGCGCCGGGCCCGAGGACGGCGAGTTGCGGGTCGCGGTCAAGCATGTCGAGGGCGGCCGGTTTTCCGGCCATGCCAATACCGGCCTGAAGCCGGGAGAGGTTATCGAGGTGATGCCGCCGACCGGGCGTTTCACCCTGTCGCCGGCCACGGGGCCGCGGCTGGTGCTGTGTTTTGCCGCCGGCAGCGGCATCACTCCGATCATCTCGATCATCCGCGACCTGCTGGCGCGTGAACCCGAGACGCGGGTGATGCTGTTCTACGGCAATCGCACCATCGGCTCGATCCTGTTCCGCGAGGCGCTGGAAGACCTCAAGAACCGTTACCTGACGCGCCTTTCGATCACCCATGTGCTCAGCCGCGAGAAGCAGGACGTGCCGCTGCTCAACGGCCGGCTCGATGCCGGGAAGGTGCGCGCCTTCACCGGCCGGCTGTTCGATCCGGCCGTGGTCGACGACGTGCTGATCTGCGGCCCGGCCCGGATGGTGGCCGATGTCGAGGAGGTGCTGACCAAAGCCGGCATCGACCGGACGCGTATCCGCCACGAGCTGTTCCTTGCCCCCGACGCCGCGCCGCAGACTCCGCGCAAACCGGCCGCGCCGGCCGGTACCCGCGCCGGCAATGCCCGCGTCACCGTGATCCTCGACGGTCTGCGCACCGAAATCGCCGTGCCTTTCGAGGGCGGGATCAGCGTGATCGAGGCCGCCGGGAAACAGGGCGTCGACCTGCCTTATTCCTGCAAGGGCGGCGTCTGCTCGACCTGCCGCTGCATGACCCGCGCCGGCGAGGTCGAGATGATGCTGAACTACTCGCTGGAACAGTGGGAGACCGATGCCGGCTACGTGCTGGCCTGCCAGACCCGGCCATTGAGCGACGAGGTCATCCTCGACTTCGACGAGGCCTGACCCCGCGCGACGTCCGTCACCGCCTGGTCAGCGCCGGGCGCCGAACAGCTTGCCGAGATCGACTTCCTTGCGGCTTTCGCGGTCGAGGTCCAGCCGGTCCTCGATGTTGGCGAGATGCTCGTCCATCAGCGCGGTCGCCCGGTCGCCGTCACCGGCGATCAGGGCGTCGAGGACCCGGCTGTGCTCCTGGTGCGAGCAGCTCGGTTTGCCCGGTTTTTCATAGACGAGGATCACCAGCGCCTCGCGCGTGATCAGTTCGCGCAGAAAGCGCAGCAGGATCGAATTCCCGGCGATCTCGGCCAGGCGGATGTGGAATTCGCCGGATAGCCGGACCATCTCGGGCCAGTCGCGCCGTTCGTCGGCTGCCGCTTCGGCGGCGATATGGTCGGCCAGCAGTTGGCGCTGGTCGCGGTCGAGCCGGCCGGCCAGCAGCCTGACGATCGTGCCCTCGATGCCGCGCCTGGCGGCAAAGATCTCGCGTGCCTCGCGCGGCGTCGGCTGGAAGACCGACGCCCCCTTGTTCGGTTCGATCGTCACCAGACCGGCATAGGCGAGCCGGGCGAAGACCTTGCGGATACGCGCGCGGCTGACCCCGAAGATCTGCCGCATCTCGTCCTCGCGCAGACGCATGCCGGGCGGCAGGTCCTGCGCGGCAATCGCGGCATGGATCTTCTCGTAAATCAGGTCGTCGGTGCTGCCTTCGTCCGCCCGCGCCATGTCGGCCCTTCACCAAGCTACGTCGCCGGCAATGTAGACACCGGTCATGCCTCTTGTCGATACGAAATGCCTAGTTTCGTAGCACGAGAAGGTAAAAATTTGTGCATAAAAATCTCTTGTTTTGTCGACAATCTGGCTTAGCATTATCGACCAGGGCGGCGGTGTGATCCGCCCGGCAGACAAGGGGGTGTTGACGTGTCGTCCAGTCCGGCCACCCGAAATCCGACCCCGCTGACTGCCGCCTTGCCCGGCCGGCCGTTCCTGCCGCGCATCCTCGCCGGCAATCCTGTCGCCGCCCTGCTGCTGCTCGGGCCGGCTGTCCTGTTCTTCGTCGCCGTCTTCGTACTGCCGGTCGGACTGATGGTGCGGTATTCGTTCCTGCAGCAATTGCCGAACGGCGCATTGGGCGGCGATCTGACGCTCGCCAACTACATCCGCCTCGGTGCCGTCGACCTCTATCGCACCGTGCTCTTCACCACGCTGCGCATCAGCCTGCTCACGACCGTGGCGGCTGCGGTCCTGGCCTATCCGCTGGCAATGGTGATCGCCCGCGGCCCGGCGATGGCGGGGCGGCTGCTGACGGTGCTGGTGATTGCGCCGCTGCTGGTCAATGTCGTGGTCCGCGCCTATGGCTGGCGCATCATCCTCGGCAACGGCAATGGGGGCGTGCTGAACTGGTCGCTGGCCCAGATCGGCCTGGGGCCGGTCGAACTGCTCTATACCGAATGGGCCGTCGTCATCGGTTCGGTCCAGGTCTTCCTGCCGATGATGACCCTGCCGCTTGCCGCCGCGATCGGCCGCATCGACCGCGCGGTCGAGGATGCGGCACGCACGCTCGGTGCCACCGGCTTTGCCGTGTTCCGGCGCGTCACCCTGCCGCTCAGCCTGCCCGGCCTGGGCGTCGGCTGCACGCTGGTCTTCTCGCTGACTGCGGCTTCCTTCATCCTGCCGGCCCTGCTGGGCGGCAGCTTCACCAAGATGCTCGGCACGCTGGTCGAGGAACAGATCCTGTCGGTATTCGACTGGCCGTTCGGCGCGGCGATCGCCAGCGTCATGGTGGTGATCGTGATGGCGATCAACCTGGCCTACATGGCACTGGTCGAACGCCGCTTCCGCAGCCGCGCGACGGAGGTGGCGTGATGTCCGAAACCGGCCTGGGGCGGGGCGCTCCGCTGATCTACGGCCTGACCGCCGTCATCGTCCTGTTCCTGATGCTGCCGCTGATCTTTCCGATCGTGCTGTCGGTGTCGGACACGCCGTTCGTGACCTTCCCGCCGAAGGGGTTCACCCTGGCCTGGTATGGCCGCGTGCTCGACGATCCCGATTTCACCGGCTCATTCGGGTTCAGTGTCGCGCTGTCGGCGCTGGCGGCCTGCGGCGCCGTGCTGCTCGGCACGCCGACCGCCATCGGCCTCGTGCGGTTGCAGTTCCGCGGCAAGGCTTTCATCCAGGCGCTGGTCCTGTCGCCGCTGATCTTTCCGACCCTCGTCACCGGCATCGCCTTGCTGCGGCTGGCATCCTCGCTCGGCTCGACCGATGCTTTCGTCAACCTGCTGGTCGGGCATGTGCTGGTGACCACGCCCTATGTGGTCCGCACTGTCTCGGCCAGCCTGGTGACCGTCGATCCCGGGCTGGAGGAGGCCGCGCGCACGCTGGGCGCCGACCGGGTCACCGCCTTCTGGCGCGTCACCCGGCCGCAGATCATGCCGGGGCTGGTCGCCGGGGCGCTGTTCGCCTTCGTGACGTCGTTCGACAACTACGCGATCTCGATGTGGCTGTTCGATGCGAGCCACGTGCCGCTGCCGATGATGATGATCTCGCTGATCAGCCGGATGTTCGATCCCGGGATCGCCGCCATCGCCTCGCTGATGATCTTCTTCTCGCTGTTCATGGTGCTGCTGCTCGAACGCCTCGCCGGACTCCGGCGGGCCATGAGCTTCTGACGACCGCCTGACCGCCTGCCTGATCCCCGCAACGGCGCCCGGCCGGGCCGGCGCGCAAACCCCGGAGCTTGCCCGATGACCAAGGTTTCCCCGCTTCTCGCCAGCCGCCGCGGCCTGTTGAAGGCCGGTGCCGCGGCGCTCGCCGCGCCGACCTTCTTCGTGCGCAATGCCTGGGCCGCCGGCAAGACGATGCAGATCGGCATCTGGGGCGGGGCGCAGGGCGAGTTCATCCGCAAGTCGGTGTTGCCCGGCTTCCAGCGCGACTTCGACTGCAAGGTCGACGCCCAGCAGGGTTCGACGCTGGGCCAGATCGGGCTGCTGCGCGCCGCCAAGGAGGCGCCGAAGTTCACGGTCATGTTCGTCGACGACCTGGGCGTCGAGATCGCCAAGCGCGAGGGGCTGATCGATCCGCTGCCCAGGGACAAGATGCCGAACCTGGCCAAGGTCTATCCCCGGTTCATCTACCAGGAAGGTTACGGCGTGGCGCTCGCCATCTCGTCGGCCGGGCTGTTCTACAATCCCGCCGCGACGAAGCCCCTGGAAAGCTATGCCCAGCTGTGGGAGCCGCGCTTTGCCCGCAAGATCTCGCTGGTCGGCACCAAGACGACGCCGAGCGTCTTCACCGTGATCGCCGCCGCCGCGGTGGCGACCGGCAAGCCCTACAAGGAGGCGCAGTACCTTGCCGACCACGCCTGGCCCAAGCTTGCCGAGCTGAAGCCCAATGTCCTGAACCTCTACGGCACCGACGATGCCGCGCTGCTGGTCGCCCAGGGGCAGGGCGCCATCGGCGGGCCGGAATATTCCAAATACGTCTATCCCTACAAGCTCAAGGGCGCGTCGATCGACATGTGTTTCCCCAAGGAGGGGGCGTTTGCCGGTGTCAACTGCCAGGTGCTGGTCAAGAATGCGCCGAATGCCGATCTCGGGGCCGAGTTCATGAACCGCATGCTCGATCCGGCGATCCAGCAGGGCCTGGCCGAAACGGCGCTGGCCGCGCCGGCCATCGGCGGCCTGTCGTTCAAGCCCGAGATCGCCGGCCTGCTCGCCTATCCCGAAAGCAAGATGGACGAACTGGGCCTCTTCTCGCCGGACTGGGCGCATATCAACGCGGTGCGCTCGGACTGGATCGAGAAGATGAACCAGATCTTCGTGGCGTGACCGCGATGACCCGCGCGGCTGCCGATATCGAGGTCATCGACGTCCACAAGAGCTATGGCGCCACCCAGGCGGTGCGCGGCGTGACCTTCGGCGTCGAGCGTGGGCATGTGCTGTCGCTGCTGGGCCCGTCGGGCTGCGGCAAGACGACGATCATGCGGATGATCGCCGGACTGATCGAGCCGACCGACGGCGACATCGTCGTCGCCGGCCGCGAGATCACCGGCGTGCCGGTCCATCGCCGCAACATCGGCATGCTGTTCCAGAACTATGCGCTGTTCCCGCATCTGACGGTCGCCGGCAACCTGGCCTTCGGGCTGGAGATGCGGAAGCTGCCGAAGGCCGAGATCGCGGCCAGGGTCGAGGGGGCGCTGGCGATGGTCCGGCTGGCCCAGTTCGGCGACCGGCTGCCTCACCAGCTGTCCGGCGGCCAGCAGCAGCGCGTCGGGCTGGCCCGCGCGCTGGTGATCGAACCCTCGGTCCTGCTGCTCGACGAACCGTTCGGCGCGCTCGACAAGAAGCTGCGCGAGAGCATGCAGGTCGAGATGCGGCAGTTGCAGCAGCGCCTTGGCATCACCACGCTGATGGTGACCCACGACCAGGACGAGGCGATGACCCTGTCCGACCGCATCGCGATCATGAACAACGGCGTCATCGAACAGATCGGCAGTCCGCGCGAGATCTACGAGAATCCCGCCACCCGCTTCGTCGCCGGCTTCATCGGCACCTCGAACTTCTTCGAGGGAACGGTGACGCGGCGGGAGGGCGGCGGCTTTCTCGTCGCCGCCGCCGATGGCGTCACCCTGGCGCTCGACGGCGTGCCGCCGGCCGATGGCCGGGCGACCGTGGCCCTGCGGCCCGAGGCGGTACGCATTACCCCGGCGGATGCCGCGGCACCCGGTCCCAACCAGGCGGCGACGGTGGTCGAACAGGTCGTCTACCATGGGGTCAACACTCATTACTACCTGCGCCGTCCCGGTGCCGAGCCGCTGATCGCCGTGCGCCAGAACGACGACGGCCACGACACGATCGAGCCCGGCACCGCGGTGATCGCAAGCTGGGAAGCCGCCCGCAACCGTCTCGTCCGGGACGTCGCCGCATGATCCGGCCGCACCGCGCGCTGGGCATGGTCACGCCGTCGGCCAATCTGGTGGTCGAGCGGGTGACGACGGCGATCCTTGCCGATTTCCCCGAGGTCTCCGGCCATTTCTCGCGCACGCCGGTGTTCGGCAGTGCCGATCTGTTCCCCGACGACTACGACTGGGAGGGCATGATGGGGGCGGCCCGGCTGCTGGCCCATGCCCGGCCCGACGTGATCGCCTGGAACGGCTCCAAGGGCGCGACGCTGGGCTTCGACGTCGACCGCGACTTCTGCCGCCGGGTGACGGCCGAGACCGGCATTCCGGCAACGACCTCGACCCTGGCACTGGAAGCCGCGCTGCGGGCGATGGGGGCACGGCGCATCGCGCTGGTCACACCCTATCGCGGCGACTATCAGAAGAAGCTGATCGCCGGCTTCGCCCGCGAAGGGCTCGACGTCGTCGCCGAGGCGCATGCGGACGTCGCCGACAATCTGGCCTTCGCCGCGGTGCCCGACGGGACGATCGCCGGGATGGTGCGGGATGTCGCCGCGGCCACGCCCGACGCCATCCTGGCCTGGTGCACCAATTTTCCGGCGGCCTACGGCGCCGCGACCCTCGAGGACGAGGTCGATATTCCCATCCTCGATTCGGTCGCCCTAGCGGTATGGGGCGGCCTGTCGGTGATCGGTGCGGCGGATGCCCGGGGGCGGCGCTGGGGCCGGCTGTTTGCATGATCACGCTGTTCCGGGGGGTGCATATCCTCGACCTCGATGCCGGCATGTCCGCCCCGTCGGACGTGCTGGTCGAAGGGCAGCGCATCGCCGTGGTCGCCCCGGCGCTGGCGGCGCCGGTCGGGGCACACATCGTCGAGGGCCGGGGCAGGCTGTTGATGCCGGGCCTGGTCAACGGCCATTTCCATTCGCCGGTCAATCACATGAAGGGCCGGCTGGACAGCCTGCCGCTCGAAATCTTCATGCTGTATGAGTCGCCGGCGCTGGAGGGGCTGATGCCCAGCCCGCGCGAAGCCTATGTCCGCACCCAGCTGGCCTGCGCCGAGATGCTGAAGGGCGGCGTGACCGCGGTGCAGGACGATGCCTTCTTCGTGCCGTGGCCGACGACGGACGTGATCGATGCGGTCATGCAGGCCTATGCCGACAGCGGCATCCGGGCGACCGTCGCGCTCGACGAACCGGATCTGCCGGAACTCGACAAGTTGCCGTTCCTGGCCGACCTGCTGCCGGCCGGGCTGAAGGCGGCGCTGGCCCGGCCGCGCGAGATCGGGGCGAGCCAGCTGCTCGATGCCTACGCGCATCTGATCGGGCGCTGGCATGGCGCCGCCGACGGGCGGCTGGCCGCGGCGGTTTCCTGTTCGGCGCCGCAGCGCGTGTCCCTGCCGTATTTCGAGGCGCTGGAAGATCTGAGCCGCCGTCACGGCCTGCCGTTCTTCGCGCATATGCTGGAAACCAAGCTGCAGCGTGTGCTGGGGCATGAGCGTTTCGGCGGCCACTCGCTGATCCGACTGGTCGCCGATCTCGGCCTGCTGTCGCCGCGGATGAACATCATCCACGCCGTCTGGGTGGATGACGACGATCTCGATCTCGTCGCCGCCGCGGGCGCGGTGATCGCCCATAACCCGATCAGCAATCTGCGCCTGGGCAGCGGGGTGATGCCGTTCCGCCGCATCCGCGACCGGGGCATTCCCGTCTGCCTCGGTACCGACGAGGCCATCGCCGACGACAGCGTCAATCTCTGGGCGGTCGCCAAGATGACCGGGCTGATCCACAACATCGGCGATCCCGATTATCGCGCCTGGCCGCGCGCCGCCGAGATCCTCGACTGCCTGCTGCGCGGCGGCGCGCGCGCGATGGGCCGCCAGGACGACCTGGGCACCATAGCACCCGGCCGGCTGGCCGACCTGACCCTGGTCGATCTCGATACGCTCGCCTTCACCCCGCTGAACGACATTCATCGCCAGCTCGTCTATTGCGAAAGCGGCAGCTCGGTGGTGGCGACGATGGTGGCCGGCCGCCTCGTGTTCGCCGACGGCCGGTTGCAGACCATCGACGAGGCGGCGCTGCGCGCCGAGGCGCGTGAACTTTTCGCCGGCCGGGCGGCGGCGCTGGCCGAGGCGGCCGCCGCGGCCGAACGCTGGCTGCCTCATTATCACGCGATGTATGCCCGGGCGGTCGGCCGCGATGTCGGCATGAACCGCTGGGTCGGCGATACGCAACCGACGACGCTCAGGAACTGAAACGATGCTTGCCACCCCCGGCCGCTACGACTATTCGCCGATCACCGCGCGACCGCTCTATCGCTGGCCCAACGGCCGCAAGCTGGCGGTCTATGTCGCGGTCGGGGTCGAGGAGTACGATTTCGGCCGCGGCATGACCGAGGACCTGTTGCCCGGCGCGCCGCAGCCCGACCTGGTCAACACCGCCTGGCGCGACTATGGCAACCGGGTCGGCTGTTTCCGCCTGTTCGACCGGCTGGCCGAATTCGGCATCCGCCCGGCGATGCTGCTGAACACCGCGGTCTACGATCATGCCCCGGCGCTGATCGCGGCCGCGCGTGCCGTCGGTGCCGAATTCGTCGCCCACGGGCACAGCAATTCCGACAGCCTGGCGACCATGGGCGTCGAGGAAGAGGCTGCCTATATCGCCGCCGTCGCAGCGCGCATCGCCGCCGAGGAAGGGCGCCCGCCCGCCGGCTGGTCCAGCCCCTGGCTGGCCCATACCCCGCGCACGCTCGACCTGCTGGCGGCGACCGGGTTCCGCTACATCGTCGATTTCCGCCTCGACGACCAGCCGGTGTGGCTCAAGACCACGCCGACGCCGCTGCTCGCGGTCCCTTATGCCCTGGAACTCAACGATTCCTCGACGATGATCGGGCGGCAGGCCACCGCCCGCGACTTCGCCGACATGATCGTCGACGAGTTCGAGGAGATGCTGGTGGCCGCCGACCGCCAGCCGCTGGTGATGAGCCTCGTTGTACACTCGTTCATCTCGGGCCAGCCGTTCCGGCTGCGCGCGCTGACCCGGGCGCTTGCCCATATCGCGGCGAAGCGCGACGACATCTGGCTGACCACCCCGGGCGAGATCGCCGACTGGATCGCCGAGACCCGGGGCTAGCCCCGGCGGATGCGGCAATTTGGCATCCTGTACTTCGGCGATGATGAGCATAGATCTGTGACAGGCGAACGATCTGGTTCGCCACGAAGCATCCCCGAGGAGTTGCGTGCCATGGCTGCCGCCCCGTTCGTCGATCTCGGCGTCCATCACCGGCCGGTCGATCTGTCGGACCGCTTTGCGCTTGGTTTCACCAAGGTCCTGCGTTTCTGCGCCGACACGTTCTTCGCCAAGCGCTACGGCCATCGCGCCATCGTGCTGGAAACCGTCGCGGCGGTGCCGGGCATGGTCGGGGCGACGCTGACCCATCTGCGCTGCCTGCGGCGGATGACCGACGACCAGGGCTGGATCCGCACGCTGATGGAGGAGGCCGAGAACGAACGCATGCATCTGATGACGTTCATCGAGGTCGCCAAGCCGACGCTGTTCGAGCGCATGGTGATCCTGGGCGTGCAGTGGGTCTTCTATATCGGCTTCTTCCTGCTCTACCTCGTCAGCGCCAGGACCGCCCATCGCGTGGTCGGCTATTTCGAGGAAGAAGCGGTCATCAGCTACACCCACTATCTGCGCGAGCTGGACGAGGGCCGCTCGCCGATCGTGGCCGCGCCGGAGATCGCGCGGCATTACTGGAAGCTGCCCGACAGCGCGACGCTGCGCGATGTCGTCGAGGTGGTACGGGCCGACGAAGCCCATCATCGCGACGTCAACCATGGTTTCGCCAGCCAGCTTGCCGGCATGCCGGTCGACGAAGCCGGGCAGGCGCCCTATCCGGAGCATGCCGAGGAGATCCGGGTGCCGGCGCGGTGATGGCACCCGCGCCCTATCGCACGACGCCCGTCTTCGACGAGGTCACGCTGCCGGCGGCATTGCGGGCCGAGCATCGGACCAGGGCGGGCGTCTGGGGCGTGATCCGGGTGCTGGAAGGCCGGTTCAGACTGACCTATGCCGATCCGGCGGGCGAGGTGATCCTCGATCCTTCGACCCCCGGCCTCGTCCGCCCCGAGCAGACGCATTTTGTCACCCCGCTCGGGGCTGCCAGGATGCAGGTCGAATTCTACGACCTGCATCCTGCGATCTAGCCGGCCGTCGGCTGGGCCGGCGCGCCGGACCATGTGGTGTCGGGCGGAATGCTCTCGCCTTTCATCACAATGGTCAGCAGGCCGAGCCGGGCATGGTCGCCGACCGAACTGTCGTAGAGCACGGTCGAGGCGGCGCCCACCGATACGCCCCGGCCGATGACGATGCGCCCGATCTTCATCACCCGGTCCTCGAACAGATGGGTCTGCAGGTTGGCGGTGGCGTTGATCGCGGCATAGTCGCCGATCTCGACGCAGTCGAACTCGGTCAGGTCGGTGGTGTTGAGGAACACGCCCCGTCCGATCCTGGCCCCGAACAGCCGCAGTGCCCAGGGCAGCATCGGGGTGCCGCGCAGGGCATCGAGCAGCACGCGGCCGGCCGTGCCCCAGTAAAGCGTCGTCATCGCCTCGGTGCGCAGCGCCCACCACGACCACAGCGGATGGGCGCCGGCGCGATAGCTGCCCATGACCAGCCATTTCAGCCCCAGCACGATGCCGGCGAGGATCAGCGAGCAGGCCACGGCGGTGGCGACGAAGACCGGCAGGAAGTCGCGCAGGAAGCTCTGCCGGTCTTCCAGCGCCGGAAACAGCACCAGTTCGGCGGCGATCGTGCCGAGGGTGATGAACATCATCGTCGGCATCGAGGCGGAGAACAGCTCGAACACCGCCCGCATCGCCCGCCGCCAGAAGGGCGGCTCGAATGTCTTGTCGGCATCCGAGCCGTCGAAGCGCTGGCGCACCGGCAGCTTGATCGGCGGGCTGCCGAACCGGGTCTCGCCCGGCTGCATCGGCCCGTCTGCCGGCGGCTTCGACTTGATGCCGATCAGTGCGCCGTCGGGGATCTCGGCGCCGGGCGGCAGCACCGCGTCGTTGCCGATGAAGACGCGCGATCCGGTGCGCACCGGCCGCATGGTCATCCAGCCGCGCCGCAGATCCTCGTCGCCCAGGATGACCTCGTCGGCGACGAAGCATTTGTCGCCGATGTCGATGGTGTCGTAGCGGCCCGAGAAGTTGGTGGCGATCTCGGTATCGCGGCCGACCCTGGCCCCCATCGCCCGGTACCAGACGCGCATGTAGGTGGTCGAGAACAGCGACGACAGCGTTTCCAGCATCACTTCCGAGGCCAGCGCCACCGTCCATTTGCGCAGGTAGAATCCGGAATGGATCGAATAGGTGCCGGCCGGCGCGCGCGGCAGCACGATCCAGCGGACGGCGATGACCAGGAGGACCGTGCCGAAGATCAGCATCATCGCCGTGGGCCAGGTCAGGATCGGCAGGAACCAGTAGTAGTTCTTGCCGATCACCGCGGCCAGCACGTCGTCGTACTGGTCCAGCAGGTAGTAGGCCGGGAAGATCGGCAGCAGCGCCAGCGACGGCATGAACAGCGTCACCAGCCAGTAATAGAGGTTGCGCAGGCCCTGCACCGCCGGGGCGGGGGCAAGAACCGGCGTCGGCAGGGCATCGCGATCGACCTGGCCGATCTTGCGGCCCGGCGCCCCGTCCCAGTGTTCCCAGGCGCCGACCCGGCCGCCGGCGGCGATCGCGGTGAGATCGGCGAGTTCGGCCCCTTCGCCGATCACGACGTCGTGGCCGATCACGCAGGAGGTGCCGATATAGGCATCGCGCCCGATCGCGACCGGGCCGATCACCAGTTCGTTGCCGATCACTTCGGCATTGGCAAACCGCATGCGGCCGCCCAGCGTGACGTCGTCGCCGATGGTCAGCAGGTCGACGGCGCCGGCCTCGACATCGCCCACCGACACGTTGCGGCCGACCCTGGCGCCCAGCAGGCGCAGCGTGGCGGCGGCGAGCGGCGTGCCCTGCATGTAGCCGAGATGGGCATAACCGGCCAGCTGGCGCGACAGCCACCAGCGGAAATAGTAGAAGCCCCACAGCGGGTAGCGCCCGGGCGTCGCGCGCCACAGCACCAGCCGCTTGCCGACGATGCCGGTCAGCATGATGGCGAGGTTGACCCCGGCATAGACCAGCAGCAGCAGCCCGACTTCGGACCATTCGATCTCGCGGTCTTCCGCGATCAGCTCGTAGGTCACGAACACGGTCAGCCATGGGCCGGTCAGCATGGTCAGCAGCAGCGGCATGACGGCGAGCTGGCCCAGCCCGCAGAACAGCCGGCGCCACAACGGCGGCGGCGCAAACGACAGGTCGCGCGCCGTCGCCGGCCGGGTTTCGTCGAGCCGTGCGGCCATCGCCCGCAGGCTGCGGGCGCCGTAGACGTCCTGCAAGGTCAGATGGGCGAATTCGGGCGTCTTGCGCACGGCGGCCAGGAACGTCGCCGCCAGCAGCGAATGGCCGCCCAGGTCGGTGAAGAAGTCGGCCTCGAAGGGAATGGCCTGGCCGGGAAACAGCGGCCTGGCGGCGGCCAGCAGCGCGGCTTCGGTCGCCGTCTCCGGCTCCTCCTGCGCCTCGGCCTGAACGGTGGCCAGCAGCGGCGCGGCCTTCAGCGCCTTGCGGTCGGTCTTGCCCGAGGTCAGCCGCGGCAGGATGGCCATTTCCTCGAAATGCGCCGGCACCATGTAGGGCGGCAACTGCTCGCGCAGCGTCGCGCGCAGGGCGGGGCGGTCGAGTTCTGCGCCCGGCTCGGGCACGACGAAGGCGACCAGCCGGTCGATGTCGCCGTCGCGGCGCATCACCACGGCGGCATTGGCGATGCCGGGCAGGGTCGACAGCCGTGCCTCGATCTCGCCGAGCTCGACGCGGAAGCCGCGGATCTTGACCTGGTCGTCGATGCGGCCGTGAAAGCGGATGCGGCCGGCCTCGTCCAGGCTGACCGCGTCGCCCGAGCGGTACAGCACCGGGTCGAGGCCCGCGGTGCCGAACGGGTTGGCGACGAACTTCTCCGCCGTCAGCTCGGGGCGCTTCAGATAGCCCCGGGCGACGCCGGGCCCGCCGATCATCAGCTCGCCCTCGACCCCGCGCGGCACCGGGCGCAACTCGTCGTCGAGGACGTAGCAGGTGTAGTTCGGGATCGGGCCGCCGATGGTGACGGGCTCGCCGCGGCGGACCTCGTCGATGGTCGCCACGACCGTGGCCTCGGTCGGGCCATAGCTGTTGAAGATCCGGCGGCCGTCGCGGCACCAGCGTTCGCCGATCGACGGCGGGCAGGCTTCGCCGCCCAGGATGATGACCCGCAGCGACGGAATGTCCTTCGGCATCATCGCGAGCAGCGTCGGCACGGTGTCCAGGACGGTTATGCCGGCCTGCTCGAGCACCAGGGGCAGGTTCTCGGTCTCGCCCAGCACCCGGGCCGACGCGACCCAGAGCGTGGCGCCGACCAGATAGGGCACGAAGATCTCTTCCAGCGACAGATCGAAGGCGACCGAGGCACCCTGGAAGCAGATGTCGCTTTCCCGGACGCCGTAGACCTGGTTGGCCGACCGCAGATAGTGGCAGATGTTGCGATGCTCGATGACGATGCCCTTGGGCTTGCCGGTCGAGCCGGAGGTGTAGATCGCATAGGCGGGGTCTTGGGGCGTCGCCCCGGCTGCCCGCGGGTCGGCCGGCACACCGTCGCCGCCGGCGGCGATCAGCTCGGACAGGGCGAGCATGGCGGCGGGCAGGCGCGCCCCGGCCTTGGCCGCGGTCGTCGCATCGACGACGATCGCCGGCGCGGCGCAATCCTCCAGGCATTCGGCGATGCGGTCGGCCGGGGCGTCGGCATCGAACGGGATATAGGCCGCGCCCGATTTGAGGATGCCGAGCAGCCCGACATGCAGGTCGGCCGACCGGGTCATCCACAACCCGACGAACTGCCCCCGTCCGATGCCGCGCACCTGCAGCGCCCGGGCGACGCGATCGGCCCGGGCGTCGAGCTCGGCGTAGCTGATCGTCTCGCCTTCGAAGACGATGGCCGGATGATCGGGCCGCCGGCGGGCCGAGGCGGCGAAGATCTCGGCCAGCAACTCGTCGCGCAGCAACAACGGGTCGACGGGCCCGCGCAGGGCGCAGTCGGCAAGGTCGGTCATGGAATGCGGTCCCCCATACTGTACGCCACGCCAATGTGGCGGAAATGCCTCTTAGGGGACAGACCGACTTTAGGCCGTAACCGGCGTCACGGGCAGGACAAGCCGACTCAGACTGTGTCTTTCAGGGCACGATCGGCCATTGGAATGACGAACGGTCGTGGCCCGAAGGTCAGGATAGCGCCGGGACGGTTTTCCAGGCCTGCCACTGCGCCTTCGACGTCGTGCCGGCCGGTGCATCGGCCAGCATGGACAGGAGCTGAGCGGCCACCGCGATCGCGATGACGCCGGGTTCCTTGCCGGTGATCCCCGGAAGGCCGATCGGGCAGGTGACGCGGGCCAGGTCGTCGGCCGTAAAGCCCTGGTCCCTCAGGCGGTGGAAGAAGCGGGCGCGCTTGGAGGCCGAACCGATCAGGCCGATCCAGGCGGCATCAGCCCGGCAGAGCACCGCGGCGACCAGCGCCTCGTCCAGCTGATGGCTGTGGGTCATCACCAGCACATGGGTGCCGGGGGCCAGCCGCGCCACCTCGTCGAGCGGTTTTTCGGTCACGACCGGGGTGGCGTTGGCCGGCATGTCGGCGGGAAATTCGTCGGGTCGCGGGTCGATCCAGGTCACGCGCACCGGGGTGTCGGCCAGCTTGGCCACCAGCGCGCGGGCGACATGGCCGGCGCCGAACAACGCGAGCCGCAGGCGCGGCGGCAGGATCGGTTCGTAGAGCAGGGCGACATGGCCGCCGCAGCATTGCTGCGCCGCCGGGCCCAGCGGCACCTGCGACAGTACCGGCGTCGCCTGTACGGCGTCGAGCAGGCCGCGCGCGGTCTCGATCGCCTGGAATTCGAGCTGGCCGCCGCCGATCGTGCCGGTGATGGCCTCGCGGGTGACCACCATCTTCGCCCCGGCCTCGCGCGGCGTCGATCCGGCGATCGCCGCGACGGTGACGAGGATGCAGGCTTCGCCCGCCCGTGCGAGGTCGGCCAGCCGGGCGAAGACCTCGATCACGGGGCGATCGCCGCCAGCACGCGTTCCGGCGTCGCCGGCGCGTCGAGGGCGGGCAGGGCCGCGGGATCGTCATAGGTTGCCGCCACCGCGTCGCGCAGCGCGGCAAAGACGCTGATGCCCAGCATCAGCGGCGGTTCGCCGACCGCCTTCGAGCGGTGGATCGTCGGCTCGGTGTTGGGATTGTCGCGCAGCAGGGTGACGTGGAATTCGGCCGGCACGTCGCCGCAGGCGGGGATCTTGTAGGTCGACGGCGCATGGGTGCGCAGCCGCCCGCGACCGTCGAACACCAGTTCCTCCGACGTCAGCCAGCCCATGCCCTGGATGAAGCCGCCTTCGACCTGGCCGCGATCGATCGCCGGGTTCAGCGACGCGCCGCAATCGTGCAGGATGTCGGCGCGGTCGAGCCGGTATTCGCCGGTCAGCGTGTCGATCGTGACCTCGGCGACGGCGGCGCCATAGGCGAAGTAATAGAACGGCCGGCCGGTGAAGCTGTCCTTGTCGAAATGGATCTTCGGCGTGCGGTAATAGCCGGTCGAGGACAGCGAGACCCGCGCGAAATAGGCCTTGGTCACCACTTCGGCAAAGCCGAGCGAGCGGTCGCCGCCACTGACGCGGTTGTCGGCGAAGGCGACGTCCTCGGGCCGGCAGCCGAATTCCGCGGCGGCGACCTCGGCCAGCCGCGCCTTCAGCGTCTGGGCCGCGGCCTGGGCGGCCTTGCCGTTCATGTCCGAGCCCGACGAGGCGGCGGTGGCCGAGGTGTTGGGCACCTTGGCCGTCGTCGTCGCGGTGATCTTGACATGGTCGACGTCGATGCCGAATTCGGTCGCCACCACCTGGGCGACCTTGGTGAACAGGCCCTGGCCCATCTCGGTGCCGCCGTGATTCAGATGGACCGAACCGTCCTGGTAGAGATGGATCAGCGCCCCCGCCTGGTTCAGGTGGGTGGTGGTGAAGGAGATGCCGAACTTGACCGGCGTCAGGGCCAGGCCCTTCTTCAGGATCGGGTTGGCGGCGTTGAACGCGGCCACCGCCTCGCGGCGCGCCTGGTAGCCCGAGCTTTCCACGAGCTCGGCGATGAGCTGCGGCATCACGTTGTCCTCGACCGTCATGCCGTAGGGCGTGACGTCGCGCCCGGCATCGCCATAGAGGTTGCGCCGCCGCACCTCCAGCGGATCGAGGCGGAGATGGCGGGCGACATCGTCCAGTATCCGCTCGATCACCATCATGCCCTGCGGCCCGCCGAAGCCGCGGAAGGCGGTGTTCGACACCGTATGGGTCTTGCAGCGATGCGACACCGCCTCGACCGCGGGGATGTAGTAGGCATTGTCGAGATGGAACAGCGCGCGGTCGCAGATCGCCGCCGACAGATCGGCCGAATAGCCGCAGCGGGCCGCCAGCATCGCCTTCAAGCCGTGGAGCCGCCCTTCGCCGTCGAAGCCGACGTCCCAGGTGGCCAGGAAATCATGCCGCTTGCCGGTCATCACCATGTCGTCGTCGCGGTCCAGGCGCAGCTTGATCGGCCTGCCGGTCACCCGGGCGCCGATCGCGGCGATCGCGGCAAACAGCGATGCCTGCGTCTCCTTGCCGCCGAAGCCGCCGCCCATCCGCCGCACCTCGACCGTCACGGCGGCGACGGGCACGTGCAACGCATGGGCGACCAGATGCTGCACCTCGGACGGATGCTGGGTCGAGCAGACGACGGTGACGTCGCCGTCCTCGCCGGGCAGGGCCAGGCTGATCTGGCCTTCGAGATAGAAGTGATCCTGTCCGCCGATCTCGAGCCGGCCGGCCAGGCGATGCGGCGCCCCGGCGATGGCAGTCGCGGCATCGCCGCGCCGCATCGTCACGCTGGGCAGCACGTAGGAGCCTGCGGCCAGCGCCGCCTCGACCGTGATCAGCGCCGGCAGCGGCTCATACTCGACGACGGCGAGCCGCGCCGCGGCGCGGGCGGCACGCACGTCGTCGGCGATGACGGCGAACAGCGACTGGCCGACATATTCGACCAGGCCCTCGGCGAAGATCGGATCGTCGGCGAGCACCGGCCCGACATTGTTGACGCCCGGCACGTCGGCCGCGGTGAGCACGGCACGCACGCCGGGCGCCGTGCGGACGGCCGCGACGTCGAGGCGCGTGATCCGCGCATGCGCCTCGGTCGATTGCGCGACATAGGCTTCGAGCGTTCCGGCCGGCTCGACGATGTCGTCGGTATAGAAGGCGCGGCCGGTGACCTGCTTGATCGCGCTGTCATGGGGGCGGCTTTCGCGCACCTGGCCGCGGGCGGGGCCTGGGCGGATCGGCAGTTCGGCGTTCATGCCGCGACCTCCTTGGCCAGCACGTGGACACGCGTCTGCGGCGCCGTCGTCGCCAGGTGGAAGCGGCGCAGCAGGTTGCGCGCGACCTTCAGCCGATAGCCGGCCGAGGCCCGCATGTCGTCGATCGGGGCGTAGTCGTCGGCCAGGGCCGCCATCGCGGCCGCCACCGTCTCGGCCGTCCACGGGCGGCCGGTCAGGGCCGCTTCGGTCCGGGGGGCGCGGGCCGGAATGGCGGCCATGCCGCCATGGGCGATCCGCGCCTCGGTGATCACCCCCTGGTCGTCGAGGGTGAGGCGGTAGGCCGGGCAGACCGCCGAGATGTCCTGGTCGAAGCGCTTCGATACCTTGTAGGTGGCGAAACGCTGGTTCGCCGCCAGCTTGGGGATCTCGACGCCGACGATCAGTTCACCCGGCTGCAGCGCGGTGCGGCGATAGCCGAGGAAATAGTCCTCGATCGGCATCACCCGGCCCGCCGCACCCCGACGCAGGTGCAGTTGCGCGCCCAGCGCGATCAGCGCGGGCATCGAATCGCCGATCGGCGAGGCATTGCCGATATTGCCGCCCAGTGTGCCGGCATTGCGGATCTGCAGCGACCCGATGCGGCGCACCAGTTCGGCAAGATCCGGATGCAGGCCGGCGAAGGCGGCGAGCGCCTCATTATAGGTGGCGCCGGCACCGATCCACCAATGGCCGGGCCGCTCGACGATGCCCTTCAGTTCGACGACGTCGCCGAGATAGATGACGGTATCGAGCCGCTTGTGCAGCTTGGTGACCCAAAGGCCCACATCGGTGCCGCCGGCCAACAGCGTCGCCCCGGGCCATTGCGCGAGCAGGTCGGCCGCCTGGTCCAGCGTGGCGGGCGCGAAATAGCGCCGGCCGTCGGCCTCGATCGCCAGGGTGTCGGCCCGTGCCAGGGCGGGCAGGGCGGCTGCGGCAGCCGCGCGCAACCGGTCGGCCTGCGCCGGGGCGGGTTCGGACGCGGCGGCCAGCGCGGCGTCGACGATCGGGCGATAGCCGGTGCAGCGGCAGAGATTGCCGGCCAGCCGATCGTTGATCGCCTGGCGGTCCGGCGTCGCTCCGGCCGCCTTGTCGGCCTCGTGGCCGACATACATCGACATCACGAAACCCGGGGTGCAGAAGCCGCATTGCGAGCCATGGGCGTCGACCAGCGCCTGCTGCACCGGGTGCAGCCGTTCGCCCTCGGCGAGGTCCTCGACGGTGACCAGCTGCTTGCCGTCGAGGGTCGCGGCGAACTGGATGCAGGCATTCACGGCGCGATAGCGCACGACGCCATCCGCCCCGCATTCGCCGAGCGCCACGGTGCAGGCGCCGCAATCGCCCTCGGCGCAGCCCTCCTTGGTGCCGCGCCGGCGTTCGTCGAGACGCAGATATTCCAGGACAGTGCGTGTAGGATCGGCGAGGTCGAGGGTGCGCGGCTCGAGGCCGAGCAGGAAGCGCGGGCGGGAGGAAACTGAGGCCTGCGTCATCGGCGATGCTCTCCCTCAAGGCATTGCGATCAAGTTTTGACCAGGATTGCGTACAATCTGGGCGCCATACTGTCGTCAATTCATATTGCCGCAATGATGTGATTGTGTACAGTATCGTTGCGTCGGGGGGCTGATACGTGATGGATTATATCGCCGAATGGGCCAATCTGCTGGTGCGTTGGCTGCATCTGATCACCGGCATCGCCTGGATCGGCTCGTCGTTCTATTTCGTCTGGCTCGACAATCATCTGAAGCCGCCGGCCGACCCGTCGAACCCACGCATCAACGGCGAGGTCTGGTCGGTCCATGGCGGCGGCTTCTATCATAACCAGAAATACCTGCTGGGCCCGGCGCGGCTGCCCGACGAACTGCACTGGTTCAAGTGGGAAGCCTACTTCACCTGGATGTCCGGCATCTCGATGCTGGCGATCGTCTACTGGTGGGGGGCCGAAGCCTATCTGATCGACAAGTCGGTGCTGGATATCTCGCCGGCGGTGGCGATCCTGTCGTCGATCGGGCTGCTGATCGGCGGCTGGCTGGTCTACGACACGCTCTGCAAGACCAAGCTGGTCGAGGACGGGCTGAACTTCCTGGTGCTCGGTTTCGTGCTGGTGGTGATCACCGCCTTCCTGCTGACCAAGCTCTATTCCGGCCGCGGTGCCTATATCCATGTCGGCGCCATGCTCGGCACGATCATGGTGGCCAATGTCTTCTTCGTGATCATCCCCGGCCAGCGCAAGATGGTCGACGCGATCAAGGCCGGCCAGGCGCCCGATCCGCGCTTCGGCAAATGGGGCAAGCAGCGCAGCGTCCACAACAACTACATGACGCTGCCCGTCCTGTTCATCATGATCTCCAACCACTACCCGATGACCTACGGCAATGCCTATTCCTGGGCGGTGCTGGCGGCGATCATCGTGGCGGGGGTGCTGGTCCGTCATTTCTTCAACCTGCGTCACAAGGGGCAGGTGGTCTGGGCGCTGCCGGTCGCGGCCGCGGTGATCGTCGTGGGCCTGGCGATCGCTATCGCGCCGCGCAGCCAGACCTATGTGCCGCTGAAGCAGTATTCTGCCGAACAGCTCGCCTTCCAGCATATCCAGCCGATCCTGGCCGAACGCTGCCAGGGGTGCCATTCCGCCAGGCCGACGATCGAGGGCTTTGCCGCGCCGCCGGCGGGCGTGATGCTGCAGACGCCCGAACAGATCAAGCGCTGGTCGCCGCGCATCCTCGACGTCGCGGTGATCAACCAGATCATGCCGGCCGGCAACCTGACCGAGATGACCGATGCCGAGCGCGACCTGCTCGGCGCCTGGATCGCGGCCGGCGCGAAGGTGCAATGATGGCGAGCATCCCCGAGGTCAACGGCCTGGACCGCGACGGTTTCGTCGCGCTGCTGGGCGGCGTGTTCGAGCATTCGCCGTGGGTGGCCGAGGGGGCCTGGGCGCAGCGGCCGTTCGGCAATGTCGACGACCTGCACCGGGCGATGGTCGCGGTCGCGGGCGCTGCGCCGGAGGCGGCACGGCTGACCCTGCTGCAGGCCCATCCCGATCTGGCGGGCAAGCTGGCCCGCGGCGGCGGGCTGACCGCCGCCTCGACCGCCGAGCAGGCCTCGGCCGGCCTGGACCGGCTGGCCGACGACGAATACGACGAATTCACCGCGCTCAACGATGCCTACAAGGCCCGCTTCGGCTTTCCCTTCATCATCGCCGTGCGCGAGAATACCAAGGCCACGATCCTCGACGCCTTCAAGCGGCGCCTGAACCACGACCGGCCGGCCGAATTCGCCGCGGCGCTGGCCGAGGTTGCCAAGATCGCCCGTTTCCGTCTCGATGGCATCTTCGGCGGCTGACGAGTCGCCGCCTTCCAGGAGGGTTCATGGCGCGCCTCTCGACCCATGTTCTCGACACCGCCCACGGCCGCCCGGCCGCCGGGCTGGCGATCGAGCTGTACCAGGGTGACCGGCTGGTGGCATCGGCCATCACCAACGCCGACGGCCGCACCGACCAGCCGCTGTTGTCGGGCGACGCCATTCCGACCGGGGTGTTCGAACTGCGCTTCCATGTCGGCGACTACTTCGCCCGCGCGGGGGTCGCGATGCCCGAGCCGCGGTTCCTCGACGTCGTGCCGATCCGCTTCGGCATCAGCGAGGCGGGCGGCCATTATCATGTCCCGCTGCTGGTCAGCCCCTACGCCTTCTCGACCTATCGCGGGTCCTGAGCGATGGACCGCCTGAAGCTCGAGGGCATCACCAAGGAATTTCCCGGCACGCTGGCCAACGACCGGGTCGATCTCAGCGTCGTACCCGGCGAGATCCACGCGCTGCTCGGCCAGAACGGGGCCGGCAAGTCGACCCTGGTCAAGATGATCTATGGCGTGCTGGCCCCCGATGCCGGCCGGATGTTCTGGGAGGGGCAGGAAACCACCATCGCCAGCCCCGCCCAGGCGCGGCGGCTGGGCATCGGCATGGTGTTCCAGCATTTCTCGCTGTTCGAAAGCCTGACCGTCGCCGAGAACGTCGCGCTGGTGCTGCGCGATGCCGGGTCGATGGACGACCTGTCGCGCCGGATCGTCGAGGTCGGCGACCGCTACGGCCTGTCGCTCGATCCGCGGCGGCATGTCCACGACCTGTCGGTCGGCGAGCGCCAGCGGGTCGAGATCGCGCGCTGCCTGATGCGTGAGCCCCGCCTGCTGATCATGGACGAGCCGACCTCGGTGCTGACGCCGCAGGAAGCCGACCGCCTGTTCATGACCTTGCGGCAGTTGAAGGCCGAGGGGTGTTCGATCCTCTATATCAGCCACAAGCTGGCCGAGATCCAGGCGCTGTGCGACCGGGCGACCATCCTGCGCGGCGGGCGCGTGGTCGGCGCCTGCGATCCGGCGCGGGAAAGCCCGCGGTCGATGGCCGAGATGATGATCGGCCAGGAACTGAGCCAGCCGCATCGCGAGCCGGTCGAGGCGACCGGCCCCGTCCGCCTCGAGGTCGACGGCCTCTCGACCGCGACCGGCGCGCCGTTCGCGACCGAGATCCGCGATGCCCGTTTCAGCGTGCGGGCCGGCGAGATCTTCGGCATCGCGGGCGTCGCCGGCTCGGGCCAGGCGGAATTGCTGCTGGCGCTGTCGGGCGAGGTGCGCGTGGCGCCGGCGTCGCTGAAGATCGACGGCAAGCCGGCCGGCGGCCTGGGGCCCGCCGAGCGGCGCGCGCTCGGCCTGGCCCTGGTGCCGGAAGAACGGCTCGGCCGCGGCGCCGTGCCGGCCTTGAGCCTGGCCGACAATACCGTGCTGACCGGCTGGAAGACCCGCGGGCTGGTGCGCGGCGGCTGGGTCGAGGGGGCCAAGGCCACGGCGCTTGCCGCCGCCATCATAAAGCGCCTCGGCGTCAAGGCGCGGGGGCCGGCCGACGAGGCCGGCAGCCTGTCGGGCGGCAACCTGCAGAAGTTCATCGTCGGGCGCGAGATTTCTGCCGAGCCGCGGCTGCTCGTCGTCGCCCAGCCGACCTGGGGCGTCGATGCCGGGGCGGCGGCGGCGATCCATCGCGAACTGATCGGCCTGGCCGAGCGCGGCGCCGCGGTGCTGGTCATCAGCCAGGATCTCGACGAACTGTTCCTGCTGTGCGACCGCCTGGCGGTGCTCTATCACGGCCGCCTGTCGCCGCCGCGACGGACCGCCGATACCAATGTCGAGCAGATCGGCCTGCTGATGGGCGGCATGTTCGAAGCCGCGGAGAACGCCGATGCCGCTTGACCTCAGGCTGGAACAGCGGCCGCAGGCTTCCGCCGCCTGGCGTTATGGCGCGCCGCTGCTGGCCATCGCCATCACGCTTTGTGCCGGTGCCGCGCTGTTTGCGGTCCTCGGCTATCCGCCGGCGCATTCGCTGAAGGTCTTCTTCATCGACCCGGTCTCGTCGGTCGAGGGGCTGGCCGAACTGGCGCTGAAGGCGACGCCGCTGATGCTCTGCGCCGTCGGCCTGTCGATCGGGTTCCGCGCCAATGTCTGGAATATCGGGGCCGAGGGGCAGTTCGTCATCGGCGCGCTGGCCGGGGGCGGGCTGTGCCTTGCCCTGCAGGGCGACGGCGGGGGCTGGTGGCTGCTGCCGCTGATGGTCGTCGCCGGGGTTCTCGGCGGCATGGCCTGGGCGGCGATCCCGGCCTTCCTGCGCACGCGCTTCAACGCCAACGAGATCCTGGTCAGCCTGATGCTGACCTATGTCGCCGTGCTGCTGCTGCAGTTCCTGGTGCATGGGCCGTGGAAGGACCCGGCGGGGTTCAACTTCCCGCAATCGGAAATGTTCGCCGAAGGCGGCCTGCTGCCGGTGCTGGTCGAAGGCACGCGTCTCAATCTCGGCACGCTGGTGGCCCTCGCCATTCTCGGTCTTGCCTGGGCGGTGCTGACCCGCGGGCTGTTCGGTTTCCAGATCCGGGTGATCGGCCAGGCCCCGCTCGCCGCGGCCTATGCCGGCTTCGACCAGCGCCGGATGATCTGGGCGTCGCTGCTGCTTTCCGGCGCGCTGGCCGGGCTTGCCGGGGTTTTCGAGATCGCCGGCCCGGTCGGCCAGCTGACCCCGGCCATTCCGCAGAACTACGGTTTCACCGCGATCATCGTCGCCTTTCTCGGCCGGTTGCATCCGGTCGGCATCCTGCTCGGCAGCCTGGTCATCGCCTTGTCCTATCTGGGCGGCGAATCGGCCCAGATCCTGCTGCGCCTGCCGGTGGCGGTCGCCGGCGTGTTCCAGGGCATGCTCTTGTTCTTCCTGTTGGCCTGCGACGTGCTGATCCGCTACCGGATCCGGCTCGGCCATTCGGTGCGGAGGGCTGTGTGATGAGCCCCGATGTGATCGCCGCGGTAATGATGTCGGTGGTGGCGGCCGCCACCCCGCTGCTGCTTGCCGCACTCGGCGAGCTTGTGACCGAGAAGGCCGGGGTGCTCAACCTCGGCGTCGAGGGCATGATGCTGATCGGCGCGGTCGCCGGTTTTGCCGCCGCGATGCTGACCGGGTCGTGGATCGTCGGGATCGTCGCCGCGGCTTTTGCCGGGATGGCGATGGCCCTGATCTTTGCCGTGCTGGCCCTGACGCTGCTGGCCAATCAGGTGGCGACCGGCCTGGCGCTGACCATCATCGGCGTCGGGCTGTCGGCCCTGGTCGGCCGGCCGTTCATCGGTGTGCCGCTGCCCCGCCTGCCGCAGCTCTACGTCCCCGGGCTGACCGACCTGCCGGTGGTCGGCCGCCTGATCTTCGGCCAGGACCTCTTGGTCTATCTGTCCTTCGCGCTGGTCGTGGGCATCTGGTGGTTCCTGGAGAAAAGCCGGGCGGGTCTCGTCCTGCGCGCGGTCGGGGAAAGCCACGATTCGGCGCATGCGATCGGCTACCCGGTGATCGGCATCCGCTATCTGGCGACGCTGTTCGGGGGCGCCTGCTGCGGGCTGGGCGGCGCCTATCTGAGCCTCGCGGTGACGCCGATGTGGGCCGAGAACATGGTCGCGGGCCGCGGCTGGATCGCGCTGGCGCTGGTCGTGTTCGCCACCTGGAAACCGGTGCGGACGCTGGCCGGCGCCTATCTGTTCGGCGGGCTCGCCTTCGGCCAGCTGTTCCTGCAGGGGCTGGGCTTCTCGATACCGTCGCAGTTCCTGTCGATGCTGCCTTACGTGGCGACGATCGTGGTTTTGACGCTGATCAGCCGGGATGCGACCAGGATTCGCTTGAATACCCCGGCCTGTCTGGGCAAATCCTATCATCCGGATCATTAGAACTGCCGGACGCCGGGGGGTGTCCGGACCAGGGGCTTCACGGCTTAATCCAAGAGGAGAGTGGGATGTTGAAATCGACGATCAAGGCGGCCGCCATCGCGGTCGCCGCCGCGCTGATCGCCGCGGCGGCGCCGGCCAGCGCCGCCGACAAGCTGAAGGTCGGCTTCGTCTATGTCGGCCCGGTCGGCGACCTCGGCTACAGCTACCAGCACGATGTCGGCCGCATCGCCCTGCAGAAGGCGCTGAACGACAAGGTCGAGACCACCTTCGTCGAGAACGTGCCGGAAGGCGCCGACGCCGAGCGCGTGATCGCCCAGCTGGCGCAGTCGGGCCACGGCCTGATCTTCACCACCTCGTTCGGGTTCATGAACCCGACGCTGAAGGTCGCCCAGCGCTTCCCCAAGGTGAAGTTCGAGCATGCGACCGGCTACAAGCGGGCCAACAACGTCGCGACCTATTCGGCGCGTTTCCATGAAGGCCGCACCGTCATCGGCGCCATCGCCGGCAAGATGACCAAGTCGGGCATCATCGGCTACATCGCCTCGTTCCCGATCCCGGAAGTGGTCTCCGGCATCAACGCCTTCACCCTGTCGCTGAAGAAGGTGCGGCCGGATGCCCAGGTCCGCGTCGTGTGGGTCAATTCCTGGTACGACCCGGGCAAGGAGGCGGCCGCGGCCAAGGCGCTGATCGACCAGGGCGCCGACGTGCTGAGCCAGCATACCGACTCGCCGGCGCCGATCCAGGCCGCCGAGGAGCGCGGGATCTATGCCTTCGGCCAGTCGTCGGACATGTCGAAGTTCGGTCCGAAGGCTCACCTGACCTCGATCGTCGATATCTGGGACGGCTACTACATCAACCGCGCCCAGGCCGTGCTCGACAACAAGTGGAAGTCGGAAGACACCTGGGGCGGCCTCGATTCCGGCATGGTCGTGCTGTCGCCGTACAACCCCAACCTGCCCAAGGACGTCGTGGCGATGGCCGATCAGATCAAGAACGACCTGATCGCCCACAAGATCACCTCGTTCGACGGCCCGTTCAAGAATCGCGACGGCAAGGAAGTGATCCCGGCCGGCCAGCATCTGAACGACCAGCAGATCCTGACGATGAACTACTTCGTCGAGGGCGTGCAGGGCGACTTGCCGAAGTAACCGCTTCGGCGTAGCAGGATGGGGCCCGTGGCTGGTCGCCACGGGCCCTTTTCGTTTGCGGGGCAATCATGGCGGATCACAGCTTCGACGTCGTCATCGCCGGCGGCGGCATCATCGGTTCGGCGGTGGCCTATTTCCTGTCGATCGAGCCCGGCTTCTCCGGCCGCGTCGCGGTCGTCGAGCGCGACCCGACCTATCGCATCGCCTCGACCACCTTGTCGGCTGCCTCGATCCGCCAGCAGTTCTCGACCCCCGAGAACATCGCCATCGGCCTGTTCGGTGCCGATTTCCTGCGCCGCTCGCACGACCTGCTCTCGGTCGACGGTCATCCCTGCGAGATCGGCTTCGTCGAGGGCGGCTATCTGTTCCTGGCGACAGAGGCGGGCGCGCCGGTGCTGCGCGAGAATCATGCGCTGCAGCGCCGCATGGGGGCCGACAACGTGCTGCTCGATCCCGCCGGGTTGCGGGCGCGCTTTCCCTGGCTCCATGTCGACGACCTGGCTCTCGGCTGCCTCGGGCTGTCGATGGAAGGCTGGTTCGACCCGCACGGGCTGCTGCAGGGCTTCCGCCGCCGGGCGCGCGCCAACGGCGTGACCTACCTGACCGACGAGGTCGTGGGCCTCGAGCGTGACGGCAACCGGATCGCCGCGGTCCGACTGAAGGGGGGCGACCGCATTGCTTGCGGCACGCTGGTCAATGCCGCCGGGGCCTGGGCCGGCCGGCTGGCCGCGCTGGCCGACATTCCGCTCAGCGTCGAGCCGCGCAAGCGCTTCGTCTACATGATCAACTGCCGCGAGCCGGTCGAGCCGCTGGCGCCGTTGCTGATCGACCCGACCGGGATCTATTTCCGCCCGGAGGGCAAGGGCTTCATCTGCGGGATGTCGCCGCCGCCCGACGAGGACGGCCCCGCCGACGACCTCGAGGTCGATTACCGCCCGTTCGAAGAGGTGATCTGGCCGGTGCTGGCCCAGCGCGTGCCGGCGTTCGAGGCGATCAAGCTGCAATCGGCCTGGGCCGGGTTCTACGACTACAACCCGATCGACCATAACGGCATCGTCGGGCGCCACCCGGACGTGGCCAACCTCGTCTTCGCCAACGGTTTCTCCGGCCACGGCCTGCAGCAGAGCCCGGCGGTCGGACGCGGCGTCGCCGAACTGATCGCGCACGGCGCCTATCGCACCCTCGATCTGACCCGCTTTGCCTATGAACGTTTCGCCGCGGGCCGGTTGATTATCGAGAAGAACGTGGTGTGAGGGCTGCCGGCCGTCAGGGCATGTAGAGCTGCCGCTTGAAGATCGACCAGTCTTCGGTCGATTCCGCCGGGAATTCGATATAGCTGACCGCCGAGTTCGGCTGGTAGGGGTGCGTCAGCGAATTGCCGTCGAAATTGCCGGCAAGCATCGCGTCGGCCTGGACCAGATTGAGGCGGGGCAGGGCGTAGCGGTCGGCCAGCATCACCGGCGTGCCGCTACGCGCCAGCGTCATTTCGAAATCGATCGGCTGATTGGCGGGATAGGCCGCCTTGAGCAGGGCCAGCGCGCCCGCCACCATCGGTGCCGCCATCGACGTGCCGCTGTAGCGGTCATACTTGCCGCCCCGTATCGCCGACAGGACCTGGTCGCCCGGTGCCGCGACGAAGACCAGCGGGAAGGCGGCCAGATTGGTCCCGGCATTGACCGAATACTTGTCCTCGGCGGTCGTCGCGGCGACCGAGATGGCGGTCGAGATGCAGGCGGGCGAGCCCACGGCACTGCGGAAATTCTCGTTTCCTGCCGCGATGACGGTCAGGACGTTGAGGTTGCGCAGTCCGTCGATCGCCGCGCGCAGCGGCTTGATCTCGGCCAGATCGTCGCAGAATCCGCTGAAGCTCTCGACGCCGGAGAGGCTCATGTTGACGGCTGCGATCCGGTCCGGCTCGCCGGCGGCGAGCAGGGTGACGTAGTCGAGTGCCTTCAGCTGATCGGCGGTCAGCGTGCCCGTCGTCCACTCGCCGTCCTTAAGATTGTAGTAGCGAAAGAACACCTGGACCGCGACCAGATCGGCCTGGGGCGCGACGCCGTAGACCCGCGCCGACGGATCGCTGCCGATGGCAATGCCCGCGACATGGGTGCCATGGTTGCAGACCGGAACCAGGTCCGCATCGGGGCAGGACGAGGCGCTGCCCGGCCCGTAGGCCTCGGTCGCCCGGCCGGGGCACAGCGAATAGACCTGTTCGTCCTCGTCGGGCGAATGGGTCGAGAAGCAGGCCTGCCAGACCAGCTTGCCCGCAAAGATCGGATGGGAGACGTCGATGCCGTTGTCCAGCACCGCGACCCTGACACCGGCCCCGGTATGGCCGATGCCCCACAGGGCCGGCGCCCCGATGCGGGCCATGTTTTCGGGCTGGGCGAGGACGACATCGGGCGGTGGTGCCGGGGACCGGGCAGGGCCGCCGATGGCGCGGTCGCGCCCGGCTGCCGACGGGCTGCCCGGCACGGTCTCGGTCGGCAGCAGGCCGCGGGCGCGGCTGGGGTCGATGGGGCGCGGTGCCGAGCCGATCAACTGGTCGACGTCGGCCGCCTTCGTGCCGTTCGGTCCGCGCAAGGTGTTCGGTCCGATCGCGACGACCAGCGGGTGGCGGCGCAGCGCTTCGACGCCGGCACCGGTCGTCTGCACGGTAAGGACGGGAAGCGTCGCATAGCGGGTATCTACGGCGATAAGCCCGCGGAGATCGTCGATCACCCGCTGCTGCACGTCGCGGATCGCCTGCCGATAGGCGGTCATCGCCACCGGATCGGCCGACGGGGCGCTGGCCGGCGCCATCAGCGTCACGACCAGCGTGGCCCGGTCATAGCGGGCGAGGGCATCGGCGGTCCGTGGCGATACCGCGGCGTTCTGGGCGGCGGCAGGCTGGCTTGCGGCGATGCCGAGGGCCAGGGCGAGGCTGAGGACAAATCCCGGAAACTTCATGCGCGACCAGCAACTAGATGATGAACCCGGTAAGATTGTATCCGGGCCCGCAGAATTTTCCCACGCCGACCTGCGCCGGCCGGCGCGCTTCTTGCGAATGTTCGCTGTTTGATCCGGTTTTCCGGTCGCGATAAGATCGCCCGATGGACGCGGCGGAGAGTGTGGAATCGGCGCTGGACGCGGCCGGGCGGGGCGAGGTGGTTCGCAAGGTCATCCACATCGACATGGATGCCTTCTATGCCTCGGTCGAGCAGCGCGACAATCCCGAACTGCGCGGCAAACCGCTGGCGGTCGGCGGCTCGCGCGAGCGCGGCGTCGTGGCCGCGGCAAGCTACGAGGCGCGGCGGTTCGGCGTGCGGTCGGCGATGCCGTCCGTCACCGCGCGGCGACGTTGCCCGCAGCTGATCTTCGTGCCCCCGCGCTTCGACGTCTATCGTACGGTCTCGCGCCAGATCCATGCGATCTTCGCCGAATTCACGCCGGTCATCGAGCCGCTGTCGCTCGACGAAGCCTATCTCGACGTCACCGGGAACCTGAAGGGCATCCCGTCGGCAACCCGGGTCGCCGAGGAAATCCGGGCCCGCATTCGCGCCGAGACCGGGCTGACCGCCTCGGCCGGGGTGTCCTACAACAAGTTCCTGGCCAAGCTGGCCTCCGACCACCGCAAGCCCGACGGGCTGTTCGTGATCACCCCGCGCGAGGGGGCGGCCTTCGTCGAAGGTCTGGCGATCGAGAAATTCCACGGCGTCGGGCCGGCCACCGCGGCACGGATGAAGGCGCTGGGCATCCATACCGGCCGCGACCTGCGCGAACGACCGCTCGATTTCCTGCAGCAGCATTTCGGCAAGTCCGGACCGTACTTCTACGGAGTCGCCCGCGGCATCGACCATCGCCCGGTGCGGCCCGATCGCATCCGCAAGTCGATCGGGGCCGAAGATACCTTTTCGGTCGACCTGGTGACCTTCGAGGCGATGCGGGCCGAAACCCGCCTCCTGGTCGACAAGGTGTGGCGCCATTGCGAGAAGTCCGGCCTGCGCGGCCGCACCGTGACGCTGAAACTGCGCTATGCCGATTTCGAGACGATCACCCGCAGCCGCACCCTGCCGTCGATGATTGCCGGTCGCGACGAGGTCGACCGGATCGTCGAAGCCCTGCTGCAGGCTTTGTTTCCCATTGAAAAGGGCGTGCGCCTGCTCGGCGTCACGCTGTCCTCGCTCAATACCGAGGGCGAGGCGGAGTCACCGCAGATGCGCCTCGCCCTCTGACAGGACCGGCCGGCCGGTGACGGACAGGCGGATGCGCCCGCGGCCTGGGCGTTCCAGCCTGACCGGCGCCGCCTTCTCGTCCAGCCGCCGTTGCAGCAGCAGCAGCCGGGTTTCCAGGTTGTCCTTGAACTCGGGCAGGCGCAGCGAGGTGTCGAGCCGGATTTCGCGGTTGGAGAACTGCTGCCGCCCGTCGGCGACATAGGCCCGCAGGAAGGCGATAAGCAGACGGCCCGCCACCCCCTTCACGATGTAGTCGCCGCCGATGAAAACGCTGTCGTCGAAGCTGTGGTGGACCACCGTGAAGGACGGGCCGGTGCCCTCGGCCGGCAATTCGGCGGTCTCGGGCATCTCGCCGTCAAAGGCGCCGAGCGCGGCGCCCAACTGGCCGGCGACGATCGTCATCGCCAGTTCGTCGGCGGGCGTGAAGGCGAGGCGCGCCACACTCTCGAGCATCAGGACGCCGCGCAGCCTGGCTTGCGCCACGATCGGGACGGCAAGCTGGCTCATCGCGCCGTCGAGGCCGGGCAGGGCGATCTCGCGGCTCAGGTTTTCCTCGGCGCTGGTCGCGGCCACGGCGGCGGCGAAGCGGCGTGCCCGGCTCATGTCGCTGATCCTGAGCGTGCGCCGCGCGAGCCCGGCCATGCCGATCGGCCCGTCCCCCAGGGCGACTTCGGCACCGATGCCGCTGCGATCATAGCCAGTCGAGGCGATGGTGACCAGCCGGTCGCCTTGGGCCAGCAGGATCATCGCGTGGCCAAAGCCGAAATTGCGCTGCAGGGCGCCAAGCGTGCCGTCGACCAACCTGCCCAGGTCGGTGGCCGCGGCGATGCCGGCCGCAAGGTCCGCCAGGGCCGGCAGGCGGTCGGCGGCAGGCGGGGCCGGGGCGCGCATGACAGCGGAACGCACGGCCCGGATCGCGTCGACGCGGTGGATGTCGACCCCGCGCAGGCGCATTACGGTCGCCATGCCGAGCTGGTCGCTGGTCGCCCGCAGGTCCGCGGCCATGCGGTCGAACAGCGGGCCTTCGGTCACCGTGTCCAGATAGGTGACGTCGAGCCGAAACTGCAGGCCGCTCAGGGCATCCACGACCAGCAGTGCGGCCCGGGGATTGGCCCGCAGGTTGGCCGCGGTCTTGGAGAAGAACTGGTTCGACAGCGCGACATGGCTTTCGTCGACGCGCGCGACATGCGACAGGTAAGAGATGTTGGGTGTGCCATCGGCCGCCGTCGTGGCGATGATCGAGGGGATGACCCCTTCGAAACAGGCCGCGAGATCGGCGAGCGTCGGCGTCACGGTCGCGCCAGCCCGGCCTGCGGCCCCGGCGTCTGCACGAACACTGCTTCGGGCCGGATGTCGATGCGCGCCAACTGGCGGTCGGTCTGCCAGGGTTCGATGATTTCGGGGGCGAGGCCGAGCTCGGTGAGCGTGGCGGTCACGGCGGCGACATAGCGCATCGCCTGGGCCCGGTCGCTGTCGTCTGCCGGCCCGGCCTGCTCGACCACGCCCTTGACCTGAAGCGATACATAGTCGGCCGGCCGGGCGAAGGTCGCGGCGATGCGATCGCCCGGCATCATCGCAGTTGTTGCCTCGGGCCAGAGCCAGGCCGAGACCAGCAGGGCGATGCGGCCCTGGACGCGGTCGACCCGGGCCCCAGCAGCCCGCGCGATCTCCGGCCCGGCGGTGCCGACGATGATCATGACGGGACTTTCCACGAAGTCGGCCAGTTCGTCGTCGATCACCATGCCCTTAGGATCCATTTAGGAACGTCGCCCTGCAGTTAGGAAGGTTTTAGGAGGCGCGCGCAAGTGCCGCTGCGTATTCGATCGCCGTCATCGACCCGACGGAGAGCCATCATGACCATCCATCCCGACCATCACGTAGCCATCATCGGTGCCGGACCCGGCGGACTTGCCGCGGCGGCCTGGCTGCGCCGCCAGGGCTTCACGCCTGTCCTGTTCGAGGCGGCGGAGCGTCCGGGCGGCCAGTGGAACGCCGGCTCGGCCATGAGCGGCGTCTGGCCCGGCATGCGGACCAATACCAGCCGCGTGCTGACCGCGTTCAGCGACCTCGACCACGGCCCCGGCACGGCGGTCTATCCGACCGCGGTGGAGATGCAGGCCTATCTCGAGCGCTATGCTGCCAGGACCGGCAGCGCCGGGGCGGTCCGGACATCGACCCGGGTCGATCGCCTGGCACGGGCCGAAGGTGGCCGCTGGGCGATCACCTCGCGGCGCGGCGGCGAGACGGCGGTCACCGAGGTTTTCGCCCGGGTAGTCGTCGCGACCGGCCGGCAGAACACGCCTGTTCGTCCGGCGATCGCGGGCCTCGAGAGCTTCGGCGGCGCCGGCGGCGTCATCCACGCCTTCGACTACAACGGTGCCGAGGCCTATCGCGGGCAGAAGGTCCTGGTGGCGGGCTGCTCGATCAGTGCGCTGGAGATCGCGTCGGACCTGGCGATGGCCGGCGCGGCCGGCGTGACGCTGGCCAGCCGTCGCCAGCGCTATGTGCTGCAGAAGCTGCTGGCCGGGGTGCCTGCCGATCATCTTGCCTTCACCCGCTGGGCGGCGCTGGCCGGCGAAGTCCTGCCGCCCGCGGCATTGGCTGCCGGCATGAAGGATTTCGTGCTGAAGACCAGCGGTAGTCCCGAGCAGTTCGGTGCGCCCCGTCCGCATGACGACCTTTTCGCCGCCGGGCTGACGCAGTCGCAGCATTATCTGCCCCTGGTGGCCGAGGGGCGCATCCGGCCGCGGCCCTGGATTGCCGCGATCGACCGGCGGTGCGTCACCTTTGCCGACGGCCAGGTCGAGGATATCGATGCCATCGTGCTCGCCACCGGATATCGGCTGGCGCTGCCATTCATCGATCCGCCCGATGCCGCGACCTTGGGCCTGGGCGATGGTGGCATCGATCTTGCCGACCATACCTTCCATCCCGATATCGCGGGTCTCGCCTTCCTCGGCCTCTACGACCAGATCGGTCCGCAGCTGCCGGTTCTGGAATTGCAGGCGCGCTGGATCGCTTATGGCTGGGCCGGCAAGGCGCCGTTGCCCGACCGCAGCGGCTTGCGGCATGGCGGCCGCGTACCGGTGACGATGCACGACATGGCCATCCTGTTCGCCCGCCGTGCGGGGGTCGAGCCGATGCTGGCCGAATGGCCGGAACTGCAGCGGGCCTTGCTGTTCGGGCCGCTGTCGCCGGTATCGTTCCGGCTGTCGGGACCCGATGCCCTGGCCGATGCACCGGCCCGCGTGGCCGCCGCCGCTGCGGCATTCGGGGCCATCGACGGGCCGGCGATGACGGCCGACGAGGCCGCGCGCTGGCAGATGGTGCGGGACGCGCGGTTGCAGGCGGCCTGATCGGTCAGAAGCTGTAGCGGAAGCTCAGGACGAACTCGTCGGCCGCGAGCTTCCCCGTGATCGGCGTGATCGGGCCGAAGGCGGTTTGGCCCGAGGTCTTGACGTCGCCGGCGTCGAGATAGCGATAGGCGGCATCGATGCGGAACCGCGGGGTGACCGGCATCGTGACGCCGGCAGTCAGGCCCCAGGCGAAATTGCCGGTGGTCTTGGGTGCCTCGGTGATCTCGATGCCGCCGATCCCCGTGGTGAAGCTGCCCAACTGGTTCCAGGCGTAACCGGCCGAGGCGCCGACGAACGGCTGGATGCCGCCGAGCGAGACGGGAATGTCGACATAGGCGGTGGCCAGGGCCAGCCATTGACTGAGGCTGCCGCGGCCGGTCAGGGCAAGCGGGCCGGCCGAGGACGGGATCGACGCGGTCGAGTTGATCTCATAGCCGCTGCGATAGGCCAGCGTCGCATCGAAGCGCAGCGGCAGGCCGGTCAGCGCCACGCCGCCGCCCAGCCCGAAGCTGCCGGCCTGGCCGTAATCGCTGCCGAAGCCGGTGCCGCTCGCCGGGTTGCCGCCGGAAGAGCGGCTGACCGACAGGCCGAGATCGCCGCGGATGTAAGGCGTCAGGCCATCCATGGCGGCGGCCGGCAGGGCGGCGCAGAGCGGCAGGCAGGCCAGCGCGGCCATGGCGATCTTTTTCACGAGTCGAATCCCCCCGGACATGACGGCGACAGGGTATAGCCTTGCGCCGCGACCGCAAGCCGGCATGATGGCGCGGTTTTTCCATGGAGCATCCGTCATGCCGACCCGCCGCCTGCTGCTCAGCCTCAGCCTTGGTGCTTTCCTTGCCGCCCCGGCCTGGGCGCAGGAGGCGCTGAAGATCGAACAGCCCTGGGCGCGGGCCACCGCGACCAGCGCGAAGAACGGTGCGGCCTATGTCCGGCTGGTCAATGGCGGGCCGGCGGTCGACCGCCTCTTGGCCGCGTCGAGCCCGGTGGCGGCGCGGGCCGAACTGCACACGCATCTGAACGAGGACGGCGTGATGAAGATGCGGCAGGTCGCGGCCGTCGAACTGCCGCCAGGGGCGACTGTCGCCTTCGGCCCTTCCGGGCTGCACATCATGCTGTTCGGGCTGACCGGGCCGTTGAAGCAGGGGACGACCTTCCCGCTGACCCTGACCTTCGAGAAGGCGGGCAGCCGCACGGTCACCGTGACGGTCGAAGGCGCCGGCGCGCGCGGGCCGTCGCAGGGCGGTTGACCGGCATCCCGGCGCACTGCACTCTCGCCGGGTAATCGGGGGCTTCCGGGGGGAAGAATCGTCATGACATCGCCTGTTCTGTCGCGGCGCGCCGCGCTGGCCTTGGGGCTTGCCGGCGGGGTCGGCGCCATGGTGCCGGGTTTCGCCCGTGGCCAGGCGGTGGGGGCCCGCGTCGAATCGGCGTTGCGGGCGATGGCGGAGGGGCAGTCGCTCGATCTGCCCAGCGTGCGATCGGCCAACGGAAAGCTGTCGGTCGCGCTGAACGTGACCTACGGCGAATTCCTCTATCCGCTGCGGCCCGACGGCCGGCCGGGCAGCCGCCGCTATGTCCGCACCTGGAACGGCAAGATGGGCGGCAGCATCTGGCGCGTGCGGCCGGGCGACCGGCTCGAGGTGGCGCTGACCAACAACCTGCCGCCGAACCCCGATCCGCAGATGCCGGTCAACGTCAATGTCCCGCATCAGTTCAACTCGACGAATCTGCATCTGCACGGCATGCATGTCAGCCCGGCCGGGTTCAGCGACAACGTGCTGATCGAGGCCAATCCCGGCGGCCGCATCGACTATGCCTACGACATCCCTGCGGCACATCCGCCGGGGATCCGCTGGTATCACGCGCACAAGCACGGCGCGACGGCGATCCAGCTGGCCAGCGGCATGAGCGGTGCGCTGATGGTCGAGGGCGACATCGACCAGGTCCCGGAGATCGCCGCGGCCAGGGAGCGGATCTTCATGTGCCAGTGCGTCGGTGGCAACGACCAGGGCCTGGTCGAGGATTTCCCGTCGAACGCGCCGCCCGACGAGAATGTCGTGACGTTGAACGGCTATCTGCAGCCGATCCTGGTGATGCGGCCGGGCGAGGTCCAGCGCTGGCATTTCGTCAACGCGCTGTCGGGCCGCATCCTGCGGCTGTTCCTCGAGGGACACAGCCTGAACCTCTATGCCATCGACGGCCTGAACCTGCCGCGGCTGGAGACCCGCTCGGGCGTCGAGATCACCAATGGCGGCCGGGCCTCGATGCTGGTGCGCGCCGGGGCGCCCGGGCTTTATTTCCTGAAGACGGATGCGGCGCCCGAAGGCTCGTTCCCGGCGCGGCCGCCGGCGGTGCTGGCCATGGTGTTGGTGACCAGCGAGACGCCGGTCGCGATGGGTCTGCCGCAGGGCGACCTGCCGCAATCGGCGATGCTGCGCCCGATCACCGATGCCGAGATCACCGGCAGGCGCACGCTGGTCTTCAGCCAGATCGTGCCCGATGCGTCAGCCTATCTGCAATTCAGACCGCTGATCGACAACCGGCAGTTCGATCCGAACCGCGTCGATCAGGTGATCTCGGTCGGCGCGGTCGAGGAGTGGACCTTGACCAATGCCGCGGCCGAGCCGCATCCGTTCCATATCCACGTCAACCCGTTCCAGGTCGTCGCGGTCGGCGGCCAGCGTCTGGCCACGCCCTATTGGGCTGACTCGGTGACGCTGCCGCCGCTCACCTCGATCACCATCCGCAGCCGCTTCCTGCGCTATACCGGCAAGAGCGTCCTGCATTGCCACAACCTCGGCCACGAGGACCTCGGCATGATGCAGTTGATCGAGTTCCGCTGAGCCGGGATTACTTGGTGCCGGCGTCCTTCAGATAGGCGATCACGTCGTCCAGTTCCGACTGCTTCTTCAGACCGGCGAACACCATCTTGGTGCCGGGATTGAATACGCGCGGATCGGTCAGGTATTGGGCCAGGGTCGCTTCGTCCCAGGTCACGTTCTTGTCGACGAGCGACTTCGAATAGGCAAAGCCCGGCACGGTCGCGGCCTTGCGGCCGACGATGCCATAGAGGTTCGGGCCGACGAGGTTCTTGCCGCCCTTGTCGATGGTGTGGCAGACCTTGCATTTGCCGAACACCTTCTGGCCCTCGGCGACATCGCCGGCCGCCAGGGCCTGGCTGGCGACCAGGGTCAGGGCGGCGGCGGAAATCAGGGAAAGAACGGGACGCATGCTGGCTCCTCGAATCATGAAAATGAGTGGCTCTACCCTTTAGTGAGCCATTCGGCCGCCTGCCGCAACTGCGGCGGAGGGTCGCGGCGAGACGCTTATAAACTGACGTCCAAAATACTAGAGTGCCGTGACGGCGCGCCAACGGAGGATGACGGAAATGACCCGGCTGCAACCCCGCGAACTTCTGCGCGCCATGTTCGATGCCGCCGTGACCGCCGCCGACCCGACCGCGCGGCTGCGCAATTTCCTGCCCCAGCCGCCCGCGCCCGGATCGCGCGTGTTCGTCGGTGGTGCCGGCAAGTGTTCGGCCCGCATGGCCCAGGCGCTCGAGGCGGCCTGGCCGGACGTCAAGCTGACCGGTCTCGTCGTCGTGCCTTATGGCTATGCCTTGCCCTGCAAGCAGATCGAGATCGTCGAGGCCGGCCATCCGGTACCCGATGAAAGCGGCATGGCCGCGGCCCGCCGCCTGCTGAAGGAAGTCGGCCGGCTGAATCCCGGCGATCTGTTCCTGTTCCTGGTTTCCGGCGGCGGTTCGGCGCTGCTGACCCTGCCGACCGACGACATCACGCTTGCCGAGATGCAGGAAGTGAACCGCCAGTTGCTGGCCTGCGGCGCCGCGATCGACGAGATCAACGCGGTACGCAAGCACCTGTCGCAGATAAAGGGCGGCCGGCTGGCCGCGGCCGCCAACGGCGCGACGGTGGTGACGCTGGCGATATCGGACGTGCCGGGCGACGCGCCGGCGGTGATCGCGTCGGGCCCGACCGTCCCCGATCCCTCGACTTACGCCGATGCCCGGGCGGTGGTCGAACGCTATCGCCTCGATTTGCCGCTGTCGGTGCGCACCCACCTGATGACCGGGCCCGACGAGACGCCCAAATGGGGCGATCCGCGGCTGCGCGGCTCGGTCTACCGGCTGGTTGCCAGCCCGAAGGCCAGCCTCGATGCCGCCGCCGCGGTGGCCGAGGAAAACGGCGTGACGCCGATCCTGCTCGGCGACGAGATCGAGGGGGAGGCGCGCGAGGTCGCCAAGGTGATGGCCGGCATCGCCAAGGCGGTGATGCGCCATGGCCAGCCGGTCAAGACGCCGGCGGTGCTGCTGTCGGGCGGCGAGACGACGGTCACGCTGCGCGGCCGGCCCGGCAAGGGCGGGCGCAACACCGAATTCCTGCTATCGCTGCTGGTGGCGCTGGACGGGGCCGCCGGGATTCACGCCATCGCCTGCGATACCGACGGCATCGACGGGTCGGAGGATGCGGCCGGGGCGCTGATGTCGCCCCAGTCGCTCGCCCGTCTCCGCCAGGCCAATGTCGACGTCAAGGCGCGGCTGGACGCCCATGATTCCTACAGCGTGTTCCAGACCCTAGGCGACCTCGTCGTCACCGGCCCCACCCTGACTAACGTCAACGACTTCCGGGCCGTCCTGATCACCTGAAGGCGCCAGCCGGTCGACGATCGCCTGGGCGAGGCCCAGCAGTTCGTCGATCTCGTCGGGGCCGACCTGGGCGCGCTTGAAGGCGTCGGCGAAGGTGGCGAGGTCGACACGGTTGCTGAAATCGTCGTTGCGCAGGTTGTTGACCCGGCGGGCCAGCGCCATGGCGTGGTTCAACTGGTCGTCGGGGCCGGCATCCTGGCCCAGCGTCGGCAGGTTGATCGTGTCGCGCCGGGTTTCGAACAGCGCCGCGACATGGGCGAGCAGGGCGGTGAAATAGGCCCGCGCCTCGATTCCCTCGGCCTCCTTCTCCTGCGCCTGGCCCCAGCCGTCGAAGAAATTGCGGGCGCGCGCGACCAGGCGGGCGGCCTTGGCATGGCGTTGGGCGAAGGGCAGGGGCGGCGGGGGCGGCATATCTTGTCTCCGGCAGGGCTGTTGCCACCTGATCTAGCAGGCCCGCCCCGGCCTGTCATCCAATGCCCCGAATCGGTGTCGTCAGCCGTTGATTTACGGCGCTTGACGAGTCCTCAGGCGCAGCGGTTCAATTGGAACATATCATGAACAAAGGGGCCGCCGGATGATCCGCAGGACCGCGCCGACCAATATCCAGAGCGAGCGGAAATTTCCCCACTGGGTCGATATCGAGGTGCCGCCGGGCGGCCTGCGGGCCCGCGCCGACGAGATTCACCAGTGGCTCGACAAGAATGTCGAAGCCGGCCGGCATGGGCGCAGCTGGGCGACGCGCTGGCCGAAGGGCCAGCCGCCGATCCGGCTGCATCGCCAGTGCTTCGCCGACTTGGCCAAGGCCCAGGAATTCGCGGCGGCCTTCGGCGGAACCCTGGTGCCGCCTTAAGTTTCCTGCTGGTAGGCGCCGATCAGCAGCATCTCGACCACGTTCTCCTGGGCGCGGGCCAGCGGCAGCACCAGCCGTTCCCAGGTGCGCACCAGCTCGACCTTGTCGATCGGACCATGCAGGAAGACGTCGAAGGAGGCGGTATAGCTGCGCGCGTGCGGCGCGCGGGCGCGGCGCACCATGTCGTATTCGCTGCGGATCGCGTCGGCCTGGGCCGAGGCCAGGACCTTGATGGTCTTCCCGGTCATCTCGACGCCGAACTGCTCGACGAAGCGGGTGCCGTAGAGGCGGTAGACGTAGTCGCCGTCGGGCGTCACGTCGATCAGCATCAGGTTGCCCAGCCACGGCTTCATCTCTTCCGGCAATAGATCGGCGCGCGCCGGCATCAGCCGGCCGGCGCATTTGCCGAGCCAGTAGCCGTAGAGCGCGATCAGCCGCGGATCCTTCAGCGGCGGCGGTTGCAGGACCTGGGTCATCGAGCCTTATCCGAGTCGGAGCAGGATTATACGGGCGGAGGCGCGCGCCGCGCCATGTTGATCGGCGCAACCATGCCCGCTATGTTACCGCCGGGTAGGATCGACCGGGCGCGAGGAGCAGGCCATGAAGCCGGGCAAGGGGTACAAGGCCATGCTGGACGAGGCCAACGCCGAAATCACCACGTTGAGCACGGCGGAAGCGATCGACTGGCACCAGGACCCGGACGTCCTGTTCGTCGATCTGCGCGACCCGCGCGAGCTGGAGCGCGAGGGCCAGATCCCCGGCGCCTTCCATGCGCCGCGCGGCATGCTGGAATTCTGGATCGATCCGGAAAGTCCCTATCACAAGCCGGTCTTCGCCGAGGACCGGCAATTCGTCTTCTATTGTGCCGGCGGGTGGCGTTCGGCACTTGCCGCCAAGCTGGCCCAGGACATGGGCCTGGAACGCGTCGCCCATGTCGAGGGCGGCTTCGGCGCGTGGAAAGCGGCCGGTGGCCCGGTCGCGGCGATCGAAAAGAAATCAGGAGGAAAATGAGCGTGGGTCCCCTTTCCGGTATCAAGGTTGTCGAGTTCGCAGGGATTGGGCCCGGCCCGTTCTGTTGCATGCTGCTGGCCGATCTCGGCGCCGACGTGCTGCGCGTCGATCGCCTGGGCGCCGCCGATCTCGGGGTCGGCCTCGACCCCAGGAAGGACGTCGCCGGCCGCGGCCGGCGTTCGGTCGCCATCGACCTGAAGAAACCGGAAGGGGTGGCGCTGGCCGTCGATCTGATGGCGAAGGCCGACATCGTCGTCGAAGGCTTCCGCCCCGGGGTGATGGAGCGGCTGGGGCTGGGGCCCGAGGTCGCGCTGGCCCGCAACCCCAAGCTGGTCTACGGCCGCATGACCGGCTGGGGCCAGCACGGCACGCTGGCCCATGCCGCCGGCCACGACATCAACTACATCGCCCTGACCGGCGCGCTGCATGCGATCGGCCGGCCGGGCGACAAGCCGGTGCCGCCGCTGAACCTGGTCGGCGATTTCGGCGGGGGTGCCCTCTATCTCGCCTTCGGCATGCTGGCCGCCGTGATCGAGGCGCGCACCTCGGGCAAGGGCCAGGTGGTCGACGCGGCGATGACCGACGGTGCCGCCTCGCTGATGACGATGTTCTACGGCATGAAGGGCATCGGCATGTGGCGCGACGAACGCGGCGTCAACCTGCTCGATACCGGGGCGCCCTGGTACGACACCTTCGAATGCGCCGACGGCAAGTTCGTCGCGCTGGGCGCGATCGAGGGCAAGTTCTACGCCGAATTCCTGGCCAAGACCGGCCTGGCCGACGAACCCGACCTGCCCAAGCAGTACGAAACCAGGCGCTGGCCCGAACTGCGCGAGCGGATCGCCGCCCGCTTCAGGCAGAAGACGCGCGACGAATGGTGCGCGATCCTCGAAGGCTCAGATGCCTGCTTTGCCCCGGTACTGTCGCTCGATGAAGCGCCCAAGCACCCGCACAACGTCGCCCGCGGCACGTTCATCGAGGTCGACGGCATCGTCCAGCCGGCGCCGGCGCCGCGCTTCTCGCGCACGCCCGGCGCCGTTCGTTCCAACCCGGCGGGCATCGGGGAACGGGGGGCTGCGGCGCTCAAGGATTGGGGTTTCGATGACGCAGCCGTCGCCGGGATGGCGTCGGCAGGCCTGATCAAGGCCGAGGCGTGAGCGGTCGCCTCCAGGCCAAGGTCGCGCTCGTCACCGGGGCGGCCAGCGGCATCGGTGCCGCGGTCGCCGCGATGATGGCGGCCGAGGGTGCCGTGGCGATCGGCGCCGACCTGGCCGCGCCGCCCGGCGGCATCGTCCTCGACGTGACCGACGAGGCGCAGTGGGATGCCGGCATTGCCGGCATCCTCGCGGCCCATGGCCGGCTCGACATCCTCGTCAACAATGCCGGCATCGGCTTTTCCCGGCTGGTCACCGAGATGACGCTGGCCGAATGGCGGCGGGTGCAGGCGGTCAATCTCGACAGCGTGTTCCTCGGCTGCCGCGCGGCCTTCCGGGTGATGAAGGACCAGCCCGGCGGCGGCGCGATCGTCAATGTCTCGTCGATCCTCGGGCTGGTCGGCCAGCCCGAGACCTCGGCCTACAGCGCGGCCAAGGGCGGCGTCACCCTGCTGACCAAGTCGCTGGCGCTGGAAGCGGCGCAGAACGGCTGGCCGATCCGGGTCAATTCGGTGCACCCCGCCTATGTCCAGACCGCGATGATCGACCAGGCGGTGGCACGCGCCGGCGATCCCGACCGGTTCCGCCGGCATCTCGAACGCATCCAGCCGGTCGGCCGGATGGCGACGCCGGATGAGATCGCCGCCGGCATCGTCTTCCTCGCCTCCGACGAGGCGAGCTTCGTCACCGGCACGCAGCTCGCGGTCGACGGCGGGATGACCGCGCGTTAGACCGCCGGCGTCCGCCCCAGCGCTTCGCGCAGCAAGAGGTAGACCTTGCCCACGTCGGCGGTGACGAAGGCCGAGGAGAGCAGTTCCTCGTGCTCGTTGCCCTTGGCCTCGGCCAGCAGCCGCTCGAAGTCGCCGACATAGCGGTCGACATAGCGGCGGAATTCGTCCTCGGCCTGGTATTTCTGGCGGATGGCGTCGATGTCGCGCTGCTCGATGATGCGGCGGGTGAACAGGCCGCGCTCGCCCTTGTAGTAGCGCTTCCACAACTCGTCGGACAGCGTGCGGTCCAACAAACGACTGATGTCGATGGCCAGCGAGTTCAGGTTCTCGGTGATGAACGACGCGGTCTTGAAGAACTGGCCCGAGCGCAGGGCCTGCGCCGCCTTGCGCAGTTCCTCGGCCTGCTGGCCGGCGTTGATCGCGGCGGTGGCGAGCGTCTCGGCCTGGATGCGGAAGGTCTGGGCGGCGCCTTCCGACTGGCGCTGGGCCAGTTCGGCGGCGTCGCGCAGTTCGATCGAGCGGCGGTTGAGGCTGTCGCTCGCCTCGTTGGCCTTGGCCGCGGCGCGGTCGGCCGCCCCGGCGAAGTCCGCGCCGGACTGGGCCATGCGCTCGCCCAGGCTGCCCAGCCGCTGGGCCAGCCGGTCGGTGCGGTTCTCGACTTCCTCGGAGGTGCGGCGGACCAGTTCGCCGACTTCCTCGGTGCGCTGCACCGCGGCCTGCGCCGCCTGCTCGATCTCGCGGGCGCGGCGCTGCAGGCTTTCGCCGACATCGTTGATCTCGCCCTGGGCGGTGCCGGCGGCAAGCGTCAGGTCGCGGGCGCGCGAATCGAAGGCGGCCGTCGCTTCGGTCAGCTTCTGCGCCGCATAGTCCGACGCCCGGCCGATCGCCTGGGTGGTGTTGTCGAACGAACTGGCGATGCCCTCGGTCCGCTTGATCGCGGCATCCGAGGCGGCGGCGAGGTCGGCGGTGCGACGCTTCAGCGATTCCCCGATCGAGGCGGCCTGCTGGGCCAGGTCGGCCGCAAGCCGGCCCAGCGCCGCCGACTGTTCCTCCATCGTCGCCGACAGCGTGTCGGTATGGCCGAGCGCGGTCCGCGCCGCCTCGTCCAGCGCGCCGGTGCGGTCGGCGGCGGCCTGGGCCAGCGCGTCGATCTCGGCCTTCGCCGCGGTGACCAGCTCGGCCAGGTTGGTGATCTCGGCCTTCGCCTTGCCGCCGATGGTCTCGAGCGTGTCGGTCTGCTGCCGGGCGAGATCGCCCAGCTGGTACATGTTGGCCGACAGCCGTTCGGTCACGACGGTCAGGTCCTGGCTCTGCGAGCGGGCGGCCTCGCCGGCCTGCTTGGCCTGCAGCGTCGCCCGTTCGGCCGAGGCGGCGAGGTCCTGCAGCTGCTGGCGCGAGACTTCGCCGATCGCCTGCAGCCGGGCGACGATGCGTTCGGACGTCTGCTGCAGGGCCAGCGCGTCCTGGCCGGCGCTTTCGCCGGCGGCGCGGACCCGCCCGGCGGTGCGGCCGGCGGCCTGGTCCAGGCCGTCGATCTGGCCGCGCAGGCCATTGGTGGCCTCGCCCAGGCGCTGGGCGGTCTGGGCGACGGCGGTATCGAGCGCATCGGCCTCGCGGCGCAGCGCCAGGCCGGTCTCGCCGACCCGGGTGGCGGTGCGCGCCGAAGCCTGCTCGATCGCGGTCGCGGCGGTGCCGAGCGTGTCGTTGACCGCGTTGGCCAGCACGACGATCTCCGAGGCCAGCCGGCCGAGCTCGCGGGCCCGGCCGTTCAGCATTTCGTTGACCCGGTCGGACTTGGCCACGACCTTGTCCGACGCCTCGGCCAGCGCCGCGGCATGGGTGCGGAAGGCGGCGCCGACCTGCTCGGACTGCAGCACCGCCCGGTCGGCCGATGCGTTCATCGCCTGCAGTTCGCGCCGCACCGCCTCGCCGGTCGTCGACAGCCGCCGGTCGATGGTGTCGGCGGCGGTGGCGAGGTGGTCGGAATCCTCCACCAGCGCCTGGGCGGCATGGCGCAGCCGTGCCTCGGCGTCCTTGGCGAGTTCGGCCAGCTGGGTCGACTGGGCGCTGACGCTGCCGCCGGCGTCGCGCAGGTTCTCGGTCCGGGCGCGCAGATCCTCGGCGGCGTCGACCAGGCGCTGCGAGACATGGCCGCCCATCACGTCGAGCGAGGCGGCCTCGCTGCGCATCGCCTCGCCGGCATCGCGCAGCCGCCCGGCGGCGGCCAGCGCCGCCTCGTCGAGTTCGTGGCCGCGCTTGCGGAAGGCCTGGCCGGCGATCTCCGACTGCTGCACCGCGCGTTCGGCCAGCTGGGCGAAGGTCTCGGTCTGTTTCTGCAGGCCGGTGCCCGCGGCGTGCGTGCGCTGCACGCTCTGCTCGGCGGCGGCGACCAGTTCGCGTGCCGCGGCGCCGAACTGGTCGCCGACATTGGTGGCCAGCACGGTGGCGCGCGCCACCGCCTGGTCGAGGGTCTGCAGCTTCTGTTCCAGCAACGTCGTCAGGTCGCGGGTCGCCGTCGTGCCGTTGGCGGCGACGAGCTGTACCTGCTGGCGGGCGACATCGCCGACTTCCTGCAGGCTGGCGACCAGCCGTTCCGCCGTCTGGCGCATGTTCTGCGCCTCCTGGCCGAGCGATTCGCCGGCGCCGCGCAGGCGCGAGCCGGTGCGGCCGGTGGCGGCGTCGAGGTCGTCGATCTGCTGGCGCAGGCCGTCGCCGGCTTCCGACAGGCGCTGGGCGGCCCCGGTTGCCGCCGCATCGAGCGCCTCGGCCTCGCGGCGCAGCGCCACGCCGGTCTCGGCGACCTTGGCGGCGGCCTTCGACGAGGCCTGGTCGAGCGTCGATACCGCCGTGCCCAGGCTGTCGCCGATAGCCCCGGTCATCACGGTGATTTCCGAGACCAGGCGGCCGATCTCGCGGCTGCGGCCCTGCAGCACCTGGCCGACCAGGTCGGCGCGGCCCAACACCTTCTCCGACACCTCGTCGAGCCCGGCGGCATGGGCCTTGAACGCCGTGCCGACCTCCTCGGACTGGGCGACCGCGCGATCGGCGGCGCTGCTCAGCGCGGCAAGCTCGGTCCGCATCGCCTCGCCGGTCTTGGCCAGGCGCTCGGCGGCCTGGTGGGCGGCGCCGGCCAACTGGTCGGCATGGGCGCGCGCGGCATCGCCGGCCTGGGTCAGATTGGCGCGGCCCCGCTCGGCCAGGCCCGACAAGGCATCGATGCGCAGGCCCAGCGTCTCGCCGGCGGTCTCCATCGCCTTGGTGCGCTCGCCGAGCGATTCGGCCGCGCCGCGCAGCCGCTCGACCACCGCGGCCGACTTGTCGTCCAGCGAGTGGGACTCGGCCCGCATCGCCTCGCCGGCGTCGCGCAGCCGGCCGACGGCCGACAGCGCGGCTTCGTCCAGCTCGTTCGAGCGCTTGCGGAAGACCTGGCCGGCGGCCTCCGCCTCGGTCACCGCGCGTTCGGCGATGGTCGAGAGTTCCTGGGTGGTCTGCTTCAGCTCGCTGCCCGCGGTCAGCGTGCGGCTGGTCGACGATTCGGCGGCCGCCACCAGTTCGCGCGCGGCGGTGCCGAACTGGTCGGCGATCCCGGCCGCCTGGGTCGAGGCCCGGGTGACCGCCCGGTCGAGCGCCTGCAGCTTCTGTTCGAGCGAGGTCTGGATTTCCTGGGCTGCGGCGGCCGAACTGCGCGCCACATCCTGCAGCGCGTCGGCCTGGGCCTTGCCGATCTGCTCGACCCGCTCGTTCTGGAAGGCGACCGCCGCGGCGATGCGCGACACCTCGGCCGACTTCTCCTTGAACATGCCGGCGACGACGTCGACTTCCTTGGTCATCTCGCGGCAGGCATTGATCATCGCCTGCGAGCGTTCGAGCAGCGTCTCGTTGAGCGCGGCGACGCGGCTGACCGCGGTCTCGCCGGCCTCCTCGACCTCGCGGACATGGCGGCGCAAGGAGCCGGTCAGTTGCGAAACCCGCCGCTCGGCATCCGGCGTCGGGTAGTGGACGTCGGCCAGGACCTGCTGCAGCGCCGCGGCGTAGCGGCGCGACTCCGCGCCGCGCAGCACATAGCCGAGGAACAGCCACAGGAAGGCCGGCGGGGCGGCGACGCCGGCCAGGAAGCCGCCGAGTTCGTGGGGCAGCAGGTTTGCGAGATTCGCGAACCCGACCGACTGCTGAACGTAGTAACCCATCAATCCGAGCCAGCCGAGGCTCAGCGCCGATCCGGTCAGCAACAGCCAGCGCCGCTGCGGCGCCGGGGCGGGCAGGGCCGGCAGTTTGGGCGCGGCCTCGCCGCCTTCGGGCGTCACGCCGCTCTCTAATCTTGGATGATTGACCAACATCGCCGCCCCCGCTGCCAGGCCCGCAGACTCTTCGATTCAGCACGCAAGAATGCAGGGCAAACCCTTGAGATTTCGTTGCTATGCCGGGATTCGCCGTGCCCGCACATCAGCCGGCCCGATGTCAAGCGATCAATACATATTGACGGTTTCGTGGCATGGGCTACTATCCTTGGTGTTTCCGGCTTACATCACCTGCCAGCGGGCAGAAGCTCGCTCAATCAACGATTCCGATCGTTGGAGGAGCTTCTGACGGTGGGTGATTCTGACTCCGGAGACTATATTACAGTTAATGAAATCCGGGCAGAGGGAAGCGATCCGTGCTCAATACCGTCCAGATCGAACGTGGCATCCGCGTCGATGTCGACCGCAGCCGCGACAGGTTGCTCACCGATTTCGGCAAGGCCACGCTGGACGACCGCTACCTGCTGCCAGGCGAGTCCTACCAGGACCTCTTCGCCCGTGTCGCCTCGTTCTACGCCGATGACACCGCCCACGCGCAGCGGCTGTACAGCTACATCTCCAAGCTGTGGTTCATGCCGGCGACCCCGGTGCTGTCGAACGGCGGCACGCGCCGCGGCCTGCCGATCTCCTGCTTCCTGAACGAGGCGACCGACAGCCTCGACGGCATCGTCGGCTTGTGGAACGAAAACGTCTGGCTCGCCTCCAAGGGCGGCGGCATCGGCAGCTACTGGGGCAATCTGCGCTCGATCGGCGAGCGCGTCGGAGCCAACGGCAAGACCTCGGGCGTCGTCCCCTTCATCCGGGTGATGGACTCGCTGACGCTGGCGATCAGCCAGGGGTCGCTGCGCCGCGGCTCGGCTGCCGTCTACCTGCCGGTCGATCATCCCGAGATCGAGGAATTCGTCGAGATCCGCCGTCCCACCGGCGGCGATCCCAACCGCAAGGCCCTGAACCTGCATCACGGCGTGCTGCTGTCCGACGCCTTCATGCGCGCCGTCGAGGCCGATGAGATCTGGCCCTTGGTCAGCCCGCTCGACGGTTCGGTGCAGAAGACCGTCTCGGCCCGCGCGCTGTGGATCCGCATCCTGACCGCCCGGATCGAGACCGGCGAGCCCTACGTGGTCTATATCGACCACGTCAACCGCGCGCTGCCCGAGCAGCAGAAGCTGGCCGGGCTGCGGGTCAAGACCTCGAACCTGTGCTCGGAAATCACCCTGCCGACCGGCATCGACCAGCATGGCCAGCAGCGGACGGCCGTCTGCTGCCTGTCGTCGCTCAACCTCGAATACTATCACGCCTGGAAGGACCATCCGCTGTTCATCGAGGATTGCCTGCGCTTCCTCGACAACGTGCTGCAGGACTTCATCGACCACGCCCCGGATTCGATGGCCAAGGCGCGCTATTCGGCGGCCCGCGAACGCTCGGTCGGCCTCGGCGTGATGGGTTTCCATTCCTTCCTTCAGGCCAACGGCATCCCGCTGGAATCGGTGATGTCGAAGGTCTGGAACAAGCAGATGTTCAAGCATATCAAGACCCAGGCCGACGCCGCCTCGCGCCGCCTGGCGGAGGAGCGCGGACCCTGCCTCGATGCCGCCGAATACGGCATCATGGAACGCTTCTCCAACAAGATCGCGATCGCGCCGACCGCGTCGATCTCGATCATCTGCGGCGGCGCCAGCCCGGGCATCGAGCCCAATGCGGCCAATGCCTACAACCACAAGACGCTGTCGGGCAGCTTCTCGGTGCGCAACAAGTATCTCCAGCGGCTGCTGGAGGAGAAGGGCTGCAACGACGAGGCGACCTGGTCGTCGATCACCGTCAACGGCGGTTCGGTCCAGCATCTCGATTGTCTCGACGACGACGAGAAGGCGGTGTTCCGCACCGCGATCGAGATCGACCAGCGCTGGCTGATCGACCTCGCCGCCGACCGCACGCCCTATATCTGCCAGGCGCAGAGCCTCAACATCTTCCTGCAGCCCGACATCCACAAGCGCGACCTGCACCAGCTGCATTTCCAGGCCTGGAAGAAGGGCGTGAAGAGCCTCTATTACTGCCGTTCGCTGTCGATCCAGCGGGCCGAGAAGGTGTCCGAGGCCTCGGCCAAGGCGGCCGACATCGCCCGCATTCCGCTGGCCGGGCGCATCAATATCGACGAGCGGCCGCTGGCCGCCATGGCGGTCTCGACGCCCGAGCCGTCGAACACCAATTACGAAGAGTGCCTGGCCTGCCAGTAACGCAGTTCCGGCACTTGGCTCACGCCTCGGGCGGCGCATTGCGCCGCCCTCTTTCTGTGTGCTTGAATGGCGGTGGCGGGCAGGTCGTCCCCGTGACTCCGTCAAGCACAAAATCTAGTGGATAATGCCGCTTGTCCGGTTGCTGCGACGCTATATGTCGCGGTACTAACAGGGGGAAGAAGAGGGATCGTCGCCATGTCGCTGCTGGAAGCCGGAAACAACGTCTACAAGCCCTTCAACTACCCCTGGGCCTATGACGCCTGGCTGACGCAGCAGCGCATCCACTGGCTGCCGGAGGAGGTGCCGCTGGCCGACGACGTCAAGGACTGGAACAAGAACCTGACGCCGGCCGAGAAGCACCTGCTGACCCATATCTTCCGCTTCTTCACCCAGGCCGACGTCGAGGTGAACAACTGCTACATGAAGCACTACTCGCGGGTGTTCAAGCCCACCGAGGTGCTGATGATGCTGTCGGCGTTCTCCAACATGGAGACGATTCACATCGCCGCCTATTCGCATCTGCTCGATACCGTCGGCATGCCCGAGACCGAGTACTCGGCCTTCCTCCGCTACAAGGAGATGAAGGACAAGTACGACTACATGCAGTCGTTCAACGTCGATTCCAAGGCCGACATCGCCAAGACGCTCGCGACCTTCGGCGCCTTCACCGAAGGCCTGCAGCTGTTCGCGTCGTTTGCGATCCTTCTCAACTTCCCGCGCTTCAACAAGATGAAGGGCATGGGCCAGATCATCTCGTGGTCGGTGCGCGACGAGACGCTGCACACCAACTCGATCATCCGGCTGTTCCGCACCTTCGTCGACGAGAACCCCGAGATCTTCAACGAGGACCTGCAGCGCGAGCTCTATGTCGCCTGCTCGACCATCGTCGATCACGAGGATGCCTTCATCGACCTGGCCTTCGAGTTCGGCGCGATCGAGGGGCTGGCGGCACAGGAAGTGAAGGATTACATCCGCTTCACCGCCGATCGCCGGCTGATGCAGCTCGGCCTGCAGCCGATCTACCGCCTCGAAAAGAACCCGCTGCCCTGGCTCGACGTGATGCTGAACGGTGTCGAGCACACGAACTTCTTCGAGAACCGCGCGACCGAGTATTCGAAAGCCTCGACCAAGGGCACCTGGGACGAAGCCTTCGACTGATCCGGCACTAAAGCGACAGGAGTTGCGGCCGGGGCGACCCGGCCGCAACAAATTTATCGCCTGAACTGCTTGGCCAAAGTCAGGCTCTGCCCGGCATAGTTCGAGCCGATCGCGCCGCCATAGGCGCGGTCGGTCGCCTCCGACAGCTTCTCGAACACCAGCCGCCCGACGCCTTGCCCGTGTTCGAGCAGGAACGGCACTTCGTGGCTGCGCACTTCGAGCACCGCGCGGGTGCCGCGGCGATGCGCGGCCGACCAGCCGAAGCCGGGATCGAAGAACCCGGCATAATGGATGCGGAATTCGCCCATCGCGGTGTCGTAGGCGATCATCTCGGCGGCAAGGTCATGCGGCACGCGGAAGCGTTCGGCCGAGGCCAGGATGTAGAAATCGTCGGGGTTGAGGATCAGGGTGCCGTCCGGGCGGGCGGGCAGCGCCTCCCAGAACTCGGCCGGGTCGTAGGCGCCGATCCGGCGGAGATCGACGACGGGGGTATGCCGCTTGGCACGGTAGCCGATGACCGAACGGCCGCGTTCGCCCTTCAGGTCGATGGTGACGAGCAGGCCGTCCTGCAGCCGGGCGGGCGCCTCGCCGCGGCGCCGTTCGATCAGCGGGTCGGCGGCATGGCGCTGGCGCAGCGCGGCATCGTCGAGGCCGGGCGCGCCATAGCGGAAGCGCAACTGGTTCAGCCGGTCGCCCTCGCGCACCAGCACGCTGAAGGTCCGCGGGCTGATTTCCAGGTAAAGCCCGCCGCGATAGCCGGCGGGGACCTGGTCGAACGAACGGGCATTGTCGGCGATCAGCCGGGTGAAGATGTCGAGGCGGCCGGTCGAGCTCTTCGGGTTGGCCGAGGCGGCGAGATCGGCCGGCAGCTTCAGCTTCTCCAGCAGCGGCACGATGTAGACGCAACCTTTTTCCAGCACCGCCCCGCGGCGCAGGTCGACCTCGTGCATCGCCAGCGGCGCGACCTTGTCGATCACGCTGGCGTCCGGGCCTGGCAGGAAGCTCGCGCGCACGCGGTAAGCCTTCGGGCCGAGGCGCAGATCGAGGCTGGCCGGCTGGATCTGGTCGGCCTCGATGCCAGGCTTGGCAAGGGCGGCGCCCGCGGCGATCAGCCGGCCGATCGCCTGCGCCGGTACAATCCCGGCGGGCCGGGTAGGGGTTGTCATACGCGCTATCCTGAGCAATCCAGATCGCGGAGGACGGGCAGAATGCCGTCATTGTGTAACGCTGTCACGGGGAAGCTCGCCGTTCGGACTTCGTTAGGGTATCGTCGGGCATAACTGCTTCTTCGAGACTGCGACGGGATAGACGGCCATGATGGCGATTGCCGGCATTGTAATGGTGATATTCTGCGTTCTCGGCGGCTATATCATCTTCGGTGGCAAGATCGGCATCATCGTCGAGGCGATGCCGAAGGAACTGATGATCATCGGCGGCTCGGCCGCCGGCGCCTTCATGATCGGCCAGTCCAGCCACGGCCTGAAGCACGCGCTGGGCGCAGTCAAGAAGATCGTCGGCGGGTCCAAGTTCCACAAGGAACACTACATACAGCTGATAACGCTGATGTATTCGATGACCAAGCTGATGAAACAGAAGGGATCGATCGCGGTCGAAGCCCATATCGAAAATCCCGGCGAAAGTACGCTGTTCCAGAAAGCGCCGCTGATCCTGCAGGACAAGTTCGGCCTGTCGCTGATCTGCGACTACATGCGCATGATCACCCTGGGCCTGACCAGCCCGCATGAGGTCGAATCGATCATCGAGAAGGAACTGGCCAAGTACAAGGAGGAGGAGATGCATCCCTCCCACGCCTGGCAGTCGATGGCCGACGGCATGCCCGCACTTGGCATCGTTGCCGCCGTGCTGGGCGTGATCAAGACGATGGGCTCGATCACCGAGCCGCCGGAAGTGCTGGGCCAGCTGATCGGCGGCGCGCTCGTGGGTACCTTCCTCGGCGTGTTCCTGGCCTATGGCTTCGTCGGTCCGATCGCCAGCCGGCTGAAGGGCGTCGTCGACGAGGAGATGCGGTTCTACGAGACCATCATGTCGATCATGATCGCCCATCTGAACGGCTATGCTCCGGCAGTCTCGGCCGAAACCGGCCGCAAGAGCGTGCCTTCCGAATACATGCCGACCTTCAACGAGCTGGAAGAGGCGTTGAACCAGGCCTGACCGGCGTCAGGGTTCGAGCACCAGCTTGCCCATCGCGCGCCTGTCGCCCAGCGCCTCCAGCGCCTGGGCGGCAGCGGCCAGCGGATAGCACCCGCCGATCAGCGGCTTCAGACGACCTGCCCTGGCCCAGGCCAGCACGCGATCCCGGCTGGCTTGTCCGGCCGCCGGATCGCGCCGGCCGTATTCGCCGGCCCGCACCCCCAGGATCGCGACCTCGCGCCGTTGTACCAGCGCGGTTTCCGGCCGGCCCGGCGCCCCGCCGGCAAAGCCGATCACCAGATAGCGCCCGCCGGGTACCAGGGTTTCCAGCGCCGGCGTGAACTGGTCGCCGGCGACCGGGTCGAACACCAGGTCTGCCTTCAGCCCGGACGGAATGGCCGCGACCGCCTCGGTCGCGCCCCGGTCCAGCGCCGCCCGGCGCTTTTCCGGCGTCGATGCCACGGCAACGACGTCGAGGCCGAGCAGGGCGCCGAGTTCGACGGCCGCAAGGCCGACGCCACCGCCGGCACCCAGAACCAGCAGCACCTCGCCGGCCTGCGCCTGGCCCCGGGCCACCAGGGCGACGTCGGCGGTGACGGCCACGGTCGGCATCGCGGCACCCTCGGCCATCGACCAGCCCGGCGGCAGCGGCCAGAGATCGCTTGCCGGCGCGATCGCCTCCTCGGCAAAGGTGCCCGCGCGCAGGCGCAGGATGACGGCATCGCCGATCGCGACGGCGGTGACGTCGTCGGCCACTTCGGTCACCACGCCGGCGCCCTCGAAGCCCGGCACGAACGGCAGCGGCGGCTTGTACTGGTAGAGGCCCTGGACCATCAGGTAGTCGGGAAAATTGACCCCGGCCGCGGCCATCCGAACCCGCGCCTCGCCGGGCCGCAGCGGCCGCGACGGCCAGTCGGTGAAAATCAGGCCGGACGGGGGGCCCAGCTCGCGGCAGACGATCGCCCGGGTCATGGTGCCGCCGCCACCGCCGTGCGCGGCCAGACCAGCGCCAGCGCCGCGACCAGGATCGCCGCCGCCACCGCATAGGGCCAGCGCGGCCCGAATCCCTCGAACAGCCAGCCGCCCCAGCCCGGTCCCAGCACCCGTCCCAGCGCCCCGGCCGACGCCATCACCCCCATGATGGCGCCGAGCCGGGCGGGATCGGCCAGGCGCGAGGCATGGGCGTTCAGCGACGGGTTGATCAGCCCGAAGCCGGCGGCGGTGAACAGGATCGTGACCGGCACCTGCCAGGTCGCCGTCACCGCGACGCTGCCGGCCGCGCCGACGGCAAGCAGCGCCAGCCCCAGCGCCAGCACCCCGCGTTCGCCGAGCCGGCGGGTAACCGGGCCGATCAGCCCGCCCTGGACGATGATGACGATGGTGCCGATCAGGGTGAAGGCCAGGCCGACCTCGTGCGGGCCCCAGCCCAGCACTGCGCCGGTCCACAGCGGGAACAGCACCTCGATCTGCGAGAACACGAAGAAGATCAGGAAGGCCAGCACGGCCAGATGGAGGAATGCGGTGTGGCCGCGCAGGATGCGCAGCCGGTCGGTCCAGCCCGGTCGCGGCGCCGCCGGCCCGGCAGCGGGCCTCCTGGATTCGGGCAGCATCACCAGGGCGAAGAGCAGGGCGAGGCCCGAGGCCGCCGCGGCGGCATAGGCCGGCAGGGCGAAGTTCGGCCGGGCGGGATCGCCGACCAGGAGCGCGCCGGCGATCGGCCCGGCGATCATGCCGATGCCGAAGGCCGCGCCGATCATGCCCATGCCGCGGGCCCGCCGCTCGGGCGTGGTGATGTCGGCGACGATCGCCTGGGTGACCGCGATCTTGCCCGCCGACACCCCGGCGACGATGCGGGCCAGGAAGATCGAGACGAGATCGCCGGCGAGGCCGAGCCAGACATAGCCGACGACCGACAGGGCCAGGCAGCCGAGGAATACCGGCTTGCGGCCGTACTGGTCGGACAGCCGCCCGATCAGCGGCGAGGCGGCAAGCTGGGCGATCGAGAACGCGGCGGCGATCATCGTGACCGTGAAGGGCGACGCGCCGTAGGCCTGGGCATAGAACGGCAGCAGCGGCAGCATCAGTCCGAACCCGATCAGATCCAGCACTGCAGACGCAAACAGGATCACCAAGGCCTGGGCCGCCCGTCACGATATTGCAGGTGCGAAATGATCGCGTGCATCGATCCTCCCCGAATTCGGTGGCGACCAGACCATATCGCGCGCAACCGCGCAACGCTGGGTGCTGGAAATCGGCGGGCGGGGCCGCTATCGTCCCGGCGGTTATCGCGCGCCTATCCTCGAGGATTGCAGATGAAAGTCGACGGCGTTCATTATCGGTCGATCTGGCTGGAGCCCGACGGGGCAACAGTCGGCATCATCGACCAGACCAGACTGCCCTACAGCTTCGAGACGCTGAAGCTGTCGACCAAGGAACAGGCCGCCCACGCGATCCGCACGATGCAGGTGCGCGGCGCGCCGCTGATCGGGGCGACGGCGGCCTATGGCCTGGCGCTGGCCGTTGCCGAAGACCCATCCGATGGCGCGCTGGAGCAGGCGGTGACGCTGCTGGCCGCCACGCGGCCCACCGCCGTCAACCTGTTCTGGGCGCTGGAGCGGGCGCGGCGCGAGATCGCCGCGGTCAACCCGGCCGACCGTCGCGCCGCTGCCTACCAGGTCGCCTCCGACATCGCCGAGGACGATGTCGCCACCTGCGCCGCCATCGGCCGCAACGGCCTCGGCCTGATCAGGGCCGCCGCAGAGAAGCGGGGCGGCAAGCGCATCAACATCCTGACCCATTGCAATGCCGGCTGGCTTGCGACCGTCGACTGGGGCACGGCGCTGGCGCCGATCTACCTTGCCCATGACGAGGGCTTCGACGTGCATGTCTGGGTCGACGAGACCCGCCCGCGCAGCCAGGGCGCCTCGCTTACCGCCTGGGAACTCGGCCGGCACGGCGTGGCCCACACGGTCATCGCCGACAATGCCGGCGGCCATCTGATGCAGCATGGCGAAGTCGATCTCTGCATCGTCGGCACCGACCGCACCACGGCGAACGGCGACGTCTGCAACAAGATCGGCACCTATCTGAAGGCGCTGGCCGCCTATGACAACGGCGTGCCGTTCTATGTCGGCCTGCCGCATTCGACAATCGACTGGACCCTGACCGACGGGGTGCGCCAGATTCCGATTGAGGAGCGCGCGGAGACCGAACTGACCGAGATGACCGGCAAGACCCGCGATGGCCGGATCGAAACCATCCGCGTGGTGGCCGAGGGCTCGAAGGGCGGCAACCCGGCCTTCGACGTGACGCCGGCGCGGCTGGTCACCCGGCTGATCACCGAACGCGGCGTCTGCGAGGCGACGACGGCGGGCCTGGCCGGCCTCTACCCCGAGCGCGCCGCGGCTGCCTGATCCGAATAAGTATATTTTCCGATATCGAGGAACTTCCGACCATGGATAATCTCTGGTCCGATCGCGACGCGAAGGCGGCGATCAAGGCCTATGGCGCCAAGGGCGTCAATGCCGACCTGGCCCTGCGCACCTACACCACCCGCCTGCTCGGCGGCGTGCCGGCGCTGGTCCAGCATGGCGGCGGCAATACCTCGGTCAAGACCGTGATGCCCGACCAGCTCGGCGAACCGGTCGAGGTGCTCTGCGTCAAGGGCTCGGGCTGGGATATGGGCGTGATCGAGCCGCCGGGCCTGCCCGCGGTGCGGCTGGAGCCGCTGAAGAAGCTGATCAGGCTGGACCGCCTCTCCGACGAGGACATGGTCAATTTCCAGCGCATCAACCTGCTCGACGCGACCTCGCCGAACCCGTCGGTCGAGACGCTGTTCCATGCCTTCCTGCCGCACAAGTTCATCGACCATACCCATGCCTGGGCGGTGCTGGCCCTGACCGACCAGCCCGACGGCCGCGAGATCGTCCGCAAGGTCTATGGCGACCGGGTGATCGCGGTCGACTACCTGATGCCGGGTTTCGGCCTCGCCAAGCAATGCGCCGAGGCCTTTGCCAAGCAGCCCGACGCCGAAGGCCTGATCCTGATCAAGCACGGCATCTTCACCTGGGGCGATACCGCCCGCCAGGCCTATGACCGGATGATCGAGTTCGTCTCGATGGCCGAGGCGCGCCTGGCCAAGGGCCGCAAGAAGGTCTTCGCCCCGGCCAGCCTGCCCAAGAAGCTCGCCACCGTGGCCGAGGTCGCGCCGATCCTGCGGGGCCTGGTCGCGCTGCCGGCGGGGGCCGGCAACTGGAAGCGCCAGATCGTCGACTTCCGCACGTCAGACGAGATCCTGGCCTTCGTCAACGGCCGCGAGCTGGCGCGCTATGCGCTGTCGGGCAACATCACCCCCGACCATGTGCTGCGCACCAAGGAGAAGCCGCTGATCGTGCCGGCGCCCGAGGCCGGCAAGCTCGAGGATTTCGCCCGTGGCGCCAAGCTGGCGCTCGAGGCCTATGTCGATGAGTACCGCGCCTATTTCGAGCGCAACAACGCCAAGGCCAGCCCGAAGAAGACCGCGCTGGACCCGATGCCGCGGGTGCTGCTGGTGCCGGGGCTGGGGCTGTTCGGCCTGGGCGGGTCCAAGAAGGATGCCCGCATCGCCGCCGACCTTGCCGCCGCGGCCGTGCACACGATCACCCGGGCCGAAGGCATCGGCCGGTTCGAGAGCATTCCGGAAGCCGACATCTTCGATGTCGAGTACTGGTCGCTCGAACAGGCCAAGCTCGGCAAGGCGGCCGAAAAGCCGCTGGCCCGCCAGATCGTCGTCGTCACCGGCGGCGGCTCGGGCATCGGGGCCGCGACGGCCAGGGCCTTTGCCGCCGAGGGGGCCGAGGTCGCCGTACTCGACCGCGACGAGGCGGCGGCCAAGGCGGTCGCCAAGTCGTTCGGCGGGCTCGGCCTTGCCTGCGACGTCACCGACCCCGCCGCGATCGAGGCGGCGATCGCCGCGACCTCGGCCCATTTCGGTGGCGTCGACATCGTCGTCTCCAACGCCGGCGCGGCCTGGGGCGGGCGCATCGGCGAGGTCGACGACGCGCTGCTGCGCCAGTCGTTCGAACTGAACTTCTTCTCCCACCAGAACGTCGCCAAGGCGGCGGTCCGGGTGATGCGGGCGCAGGGTACCGGCGGCTGCCTGTTGTTCAACGCCTCGAAGCAGGCGGTCAATCCGGGCCTCAATTTTGGTCCGTATGGCCTGCCCAAGGCCGCGACCTTGTTCCTGTCGCGCCAGTACGCGCTGGACTACGGTGCCGACGGCATCCGCTCGAACGCGGTCAATGCCGACCGGATCCGTTCGGGCCTGCTGACCGACGACATGATCAAGAACCGGTCGAAGGCGCGCGGCGTGTCGGAGGCCGACTACATGGCCGGCAACCTGCTGAAGCGCGAGGTGACCGCCGAGGACGTGGCCCGCGCCTTCGTCGCGCTGGCGCTGAGCCCGAAGACCACGGCCGCCGTGCTGACCGTCGACGGCGGCAATATCGAAGCCGCGCTGAGATGACGGACCGGCCGATCCGCAGCCTCGCCGATATCGAGGCGATCGAGCGGGAGATGCCCTGGGACGAGCGCGCGCCCGCGCACTCGACCTACGCCCTGCTCGAAGGATCGGCCGCCCGCTTCCCCGACCGGCCGGCTATCCATTTCCTGCCCAATGGCCGGGCCGACGACGTGCCGGTCATCCTGAGCTACGCCGCGCTGTTCGCCCGCGTCACCCAGACCGCGAATCTGTTCCACGATCTCGGCATCCGGCCGGGCAAGGCGGTTTCCTACCTGCTGCCGAACCTGCCGCAGACGCATTTCGTGATCTGGGGCGGGCAGGCGGCGGGGATCGTCAATGCGATCAACCCGCTGCTCGATGCCGGGCATATCGCCGAGATCCTGGCGGCAGCCGACAGCCGCGTCCTGGTGACGATGGCGCCCGAGGCCGCGCCGGACCTGTGGCGCAAGGTCGAGGCGGTCAGGGCGATGCTGCCCCGGCTCGATACCGTGCTGGTGATCGGCGGCAAGGCCGATCCGGCACGCGGCATCCTCGCCTTCGACGACGAGGTCGCGCGCCGCCCGGCCGACCGGCTGGTCTCCGGCCGCCGGATCGAACCCGACGAGATCTGCGCCTATTTCCATACCGGCGGCACCACCGGCGCGCCGAAGCTGGCCCGCCATACCCATCGCGGCGAGGTCTACGAGGCCTGGGTCATGTCGACGGTGGTGGGCATGACGATGGCCGACACCCTGCTGCTCGGCCTGCCGCTGTTCCACGTCAACGCGGTGATGGTGACGGGGCTGGCTCCCTTCCTGGTCGGCGCGGCGACGGTCATGCTGTCGCCGTCGGGCTATCGCCATCCCGACGTGATCCCGCAGTTCTGGCGCGTGGTCGAACGCTATCGCGCCACCAGCTTCTCCGGCGTGCCGACGATCTATGCCGCCTTGCTGAACGTGCCGATCGGCGATGCCGACGTCTCCTCGCTGCGCTTTGCCATCTGCGGGGCGGCGCCGATGCCGGTCGAGTTGTTCCGCCGGTTCGAGGCGGCGACGGGCATCCGCATCCTCGAAGGCTACGGCATGACCGAGGGCACCTGCGCCTCGTCGGTCAATCCGTTCGCCGGCGAGCGCCGCGTCGGCTCGATCGGGCTGCGCTATCCCTACCAGCCGATGAAGACGGTGAAGCTGAAGGCCGACGGCAGCCATGATCGCGATTGCGCGGTCGACGAGATCGGCGTCGTCACCTTCTCCGGCCCCAACGCCTTTCCGGGTTATGTCCAGGACAAGCACAACAAGGCCGCCTTCGTCGCGCCGGGCTGGGTCAATTCCGGCGATCTCGGCCGCCAGGATGCCGACGGCTATTTCTGGCTGACCGGCCGGGCCAAGGACCTGATCATCCGCGGCGGCCACAACATCGATCCGCAGATGATCGAGGAAGTGCTGCACCGCCATCCCGCCGTGGCGCTGGCGGCCGCGGTCGGCCGGCCGGACGTCTATGCCGGCGAAGTCCCGGTCGCCTATGTCGAATTCCGGCCCGGCCTGACCGCCGACCCCGAGGACCTGCGCCGTTTCGCGCGCGAGAACATCTTCGAGCCGCCGGCGGCGCCGGCCGAAGTGATCCCGATCGCGCCGATGCCGGTCACCGCCGTCGGCAAGATCTTCAAGCCGACTCTGCGCCATGATGCGACGCGGCGGGTCTATGATGCGTCATTGCATCCCTTGCGCGAGCAGGGCTGGCGCGTCACCGTGACGGTGGCGGCCCACGACCTCTACGGCACCCTCGCCACCGTCGCCCTCGCCGGATCGGGCGACCGGGGGGCGGCCGGGGCCGAGGTGGCGCGGTTGCTGGGCGGCTACGCGATCCGCCATGAGGTGTGCTTCACCTGACGCCGGAGGGCGCCGCAAGACCATGGTGGATCGACGTCCCGACCTGCTGACCGGTTTCGAAGGCGTCGCGCGCACCGCGCTGATCCCGCTGGCCGCCAGGGCGGGCGCCCGCCGTCACGCCGATCTCGGCTTTGCCGATCCGATGGCCGAGGCCGTTGCCGCCAGGCTGGCGGACCATGGCCTCGGCCCCGATTTCGCGCGGCTGGCCGCGGATCGGGCGATGGAACGCGGCTGCATCCTGCGCGCCGCCTGGTTCGACCGGATGATGGCCGAATTCCTCCATCGCCACCCGGCGGCGGTCGTGATCAACCTGGGCGCCGGGCTCGATACCGCGTTCCACCGGCTGCGCGGCCTGTGCCCGGACTGGCAGGGCCATTGGTGGGATGTCGACCGGCCGGTCATGGTCGCGCTGCACCGCCGGCTGATCCCGGCGGCGCGCCGCCACCATCTGATGGCCCGCGATATCGGCCAACCCGGCTGGTGGGACGACATCCCCGATGCGCCGGCCCTGTGCTTCGCCGCGTCGGGTTTGCTGATGTATCTCGACCCGGAGGCGGTTGCCGGGCTGTTTGCCGATGCCGCGGCCCTGGAACAGGCATCGGGCGGGCCAATGCGGCTGGTCTTCGATTATCTCAGTCCCGCGGCCGTGGCCTTCGGCGGCCTCAACCCGTCGATCGCCGCGATCATGGGCAGCTGGGCCAGCCCGTTCCACTGGTCGCTCAGCGATCCGGCCGAGGTCCTGGCGCTGGTCCCGGGCGGCCGGATCGTCGCCCACGCCGACCTCAGCGCCGGCATGGGCGGGTTCGCGGCGCTGGCCGGGGCGGCCCATCGCCTCTGGCATCGCGGGGCGGCGCTGCATGGCTGTGTCGTCGTCGACATCGCAGGAAACGGCCGCGACCGCCGTTAACACCGGCATGATGACCAGTCTGTTTTCCCGCCGCCGCGTGCTGGCCGGCCTTGCCACCGTCGCCGCTTCGCCCGTGTTCGCCGCCGACCGACCGGGCGCCTGCCGGCTGACGCCGCAGACGGTCGAAGGGCCGTTCTATGTCGATCCGGCCCTGGTAAGGGAGGACATTACCGAGGGCCGGCCAGGCGTAGCCCTGCGGCTGGCCTTGCAGGTTGTCGACGCCAATGGCTGCCGGCCGGTGGAAGGCGCCCGCGTCGACGTCTGGCATGCCGATGCGGCCGGCTGGTATTCCGGCCATGACGGGCAGGGCGACGGCCGCGATGTCTCGACCCGGGGCCAGACGTTTCTGCGCGGCACCCAGTTCGCCGATGCCGGGGGGGGGGTCGCCTTCGCGACGCTCTATCCCGGCTGGTATGCCGGGCGCACGCCGCATATCCATTTCAAGGTCTTTCTCGATCATGCCAGCGTGCTGACCGGGCAGCTCTATTTTCCCGACGCGCTCAGCGAGTTCATCTATCGAGAGGTCGCGGCCTATGGGCGCGGCGGCCGGACGCGCGATACGTCGAACCGCACCGACGGCGTGCTGGCCGGCAGCGGCGGCGGCTTCGACAGCTTCTGCAGCATTCGCGAGGATGCGACCGGCTATCTCGCCAGCCTGGTGATCGGCATCGACCCGGCGGCCAGGCCGGCAGGCGGCCAGCGCGGCGGTCCGCCGCCTGGGCAGCCGCCGGAGGGGCCACCGCCGGAGGGGCCGCCGCCGCGCCGGGCAATGCGGCCGCCGGGGTCGCTCGTGCCGGGGGTGAAATAGCGTCTGGACAGCGGCCCCGGTTTGTCGCGACGATGGGGCCATGTCGACCCATCATCACGACCATCACCACGATCACGACCATGGCCATGACCACCAGGAACCGCCGTCGGATGCGGCGCTCCGGGTCAAGGCGCTGGAAACGCTGCTGACCGCCAAGGGCCTGGTCGATCCGGCCGCCCTCGATGCCTATATCGACTATTACGAAACCAAGGTGGGGCCGCGGAACGGCGCCAAGGTGGTCGCGCGGGCCTGGACCGACCCGGCCTATCGCCGGCGGCTCCTGGAGGATGCGACGGCGGCCATCGCCGAGTTCGACATCCGGGGCCGCCAGGGCGAGCACATGGTGGCGGTCGAGAACGGGCCGAAGCTGCACAACCTCGTCGTCTGCACGCTGTGCTCCTGCTATCCCTGGCCGGTGCTGGGCCTGCCCCCGGTCTGGTACAAGTCGGATGCCTATCGGTCGCGCGCCGTCATCGATCCGCGTGGCGTGCTCGGCGACTTCGGCCTGGTGCTCGACGACGACGTCGAGATCCGCGTCTGGGATTCGACGGCCGAGATTCGCTATCTGGTGATCCCCGAACGGCCCGCCGGCACCGAGGGGCTGGACGAGGCGCAACTTGCCGCCCTGGTCAGCCGCGATTCGATGATCGGCACCGCCAAGGTGACGGCGCCATGAACGGCGTGCACGACATGGGCGGGATGCACGGCTTCGGGCCTGTGCTGCCCGAGGCGGACGAACCGTTGTTCCACCATGACTGGGAGGCCCGCGCCCTGGCCATCACCCTGGCGATGGCCGGCTGGAAACGCTGGAACCTCGATGTCTCCCGGCATGCCCGCGAACGCTCGGACCCGGCCGACTACCTCCGCAACAGCTACTACGAACGCTGGATCGATGGCCTCGGCCGGCTGATGGTCGAACAGGGCCTGCTGACCGAGCGTGAATGGGCGACGATGCAGCCCGACCCGGCGGCGCCCCGGCAGACCCCGCCGATCCGGCCGCAGGACGTGCCGGCGCTGCTCGATCGCGGCGGGCCTACCGCCCGCAGCGAGGGCCAGCCGGCCGGTTTCGCGGTCGGCCAGCGTGTCCGCGCGCGCAACATCAATCCCGTGGGCCATACGCGCCTGCCGCGTTATGTCCGCGGCCATGTCGGCACGATCATGCTGGACCATGGCCCGCATGTCTTTGCCGACGACCACGCCCATTTCCGCGGCGAAAATCCGCAGCATCTCTACAATGTCCGCTTCGAAGCCGCCGAACTGTGGGGGGCGGATGCCGCCTTCCGCGGCGACGTGCGCGTCGACCTCTGGGAATCGCATCTTGAATCAGCCTGACGTTTCCGCATTCGACGAACCCTGGCAGGCCACCGCCTTCGCCATGGTGGTCAAGCTGCACGAGGGCGGCCTGTTCACCTGGGCCGAATGGGCCGAGACGCTCGGCGCCGAACTCGCGGCCAACCGTGACCGCGGCTACTACGACAACTGGCTGGCGGCGCTGGAGCGGCTGGTGACGGCCAAGGACATTGCCGGTACTGCCGAACTCGGCGCGCTGAAGGATGCCTGGCGCGACGCCTATATCCACACCCCGCACGGCCAGCCGGTAAGGCTCGATCGCGGCGCCCAGATCCGATAGCTGAAGATGGAGCCAGGATTGCCGGGCTTGTCACACCGGTCGTCGATGCGTACAGGACGGCTTGCGCCCGGCTACTTGAACGCCTCGACGTTCAAACTGATCGGCACGCCGAAGCGGGTGAAGGTCGAGTAGTCGTCGAACAGGCCGAAATTCTCGACGCGGCGGGCCGACTGGAAGCCCGCTTCGCCCAGGAATTTCAGCAGGAAGTCGAAGGTCAGGCCGATCTTGTGGAAGTCGTAGTCGTCGGTCTGCTCGCCGAAGACGTGCAGCATCAGCGAGAAGCGTTCCTCGGGCGGCACCTCGGGGTGGACGAACAGCCGGCAGAGGATCTCGAAATCCGGCACCGAGATGCAGAAGCGGCCGCCGGGCTTGAGGATCCGCCGGACCTCGCGCAGGGCGCGCGGCAGTTCCGAGCGGAAGCCGAGATGTTCGAGCACGTGGCTCGCATAGACTTCCTCGACCGTATTGTCGGCATACCAGGGCAGGCTGACGCAGGAGCCGATATGGTCGACATGCGGGGCGGGAACCGCATCGACGATTTCCCAGCCCGCCTTGACCTGCTGGCCGCCGAGATGGACGCGGATCGGACGGCCGCTCATCACGCCGCCTCGTCGTCGTCGGCGGGGCCGGAAGATGTCGTGCCGATCGCCAGGATCGCGGCGCTCTCGGCCTCGGGCAGGCTTTCGACCCCCTTCAGCCGGCGGTCGATGGCGCGGCGGCGCACGGCCACCCCGTCGATCTGCTTGGAGGCTTCCTCGAGCTTCTTCTGCACCTTGTCGAGCACCTCGCCGTACTTGCCGAACTCGGTCTTGACCGCGCCCAGCACCTGCCACACCTCGCTTGACCGCTTCTGGATCGCCAGCGTCCGGAAACCCATCTGCAGGCTGTTCAGATGCGCGCACAAGGTGGTCGGCCCGACGATCGAGACACGGAAGTCGCGCTGGATCTGATCGAACAGCCCCGGGTGGCGCAGCACTTCCGCATAAAGCCCCTCGGTCGGCAGATAGAGCAGGGCGAAGTCGGTGGTGGCCGGCGGGGCGATGTACTTGTCCCGGATGTCGCGGGCGAAGGCGCGCACCCGCGCGATCAGCGCTTTCGAGGCGTCGTCGACGGCCACCGGGTCGGCGCGGTCGGAGGCTTCGACCAGCCGCTCGTAATCCTCGCGCGGGAACTTGGCGTCGATCGGCAGGAGGACACCCTCGGGCAGGCGGATGGCGAACTCGACCCGCTCGGCCGAGCCGGGCCTGGTCGCGACATTGGCCTGGAACTGGTCGGGGGTCAGCATCTGGTCGAGCAGGTTGGCGAGCTGGTATTCGCCCCAGATGCCGCGCGCCTTGACGTTGGTCAGCACGCGCTTGAGATCGCCGACACCGTTGGCCAGGGTCTGCATCTCGCCCAGGCCGCGATGTACCTGTTCCAGCCGCTCCGACACCAGGCGGAAGCTTTCGCCCAGGCGCTTTTCCAAGGTACCCTGCAGCTTCTCGTCGACGGTCTGGCGCATCTGTTCGAGCTTGGCGTCGTTTTCCTGCCGAAGCGTCGCCATGTTCTTGTCCAGGGCCGTCCGCAGGTCGGTCGACAAGGCGACCAGCGATTCCTGCAGCCGGGTCTGCAGGGTCAGCCCGGCCTCGGCCTGCTCGCGCGCCTGACGGCCGAGATGGAAATTGACCTGTTCGGCCAGGCCCGCGAGCCGCTGGTCGACCGCCTCGGACTGGGCCTGCAACTGGGCGCGGAAAGCGTCGAGCGCCACCCGCTGCTGGTCGCCGAGCGCGGTCAGCATGCGCAGCATCTCCTCGCGCAGCCGTTCGGCCCTCGTGTCGGCCGCCTCGCGCACCAGCGCGGCATCCTCGCGCAGCACCCGGTCGATGCGCTCGATGTCGCCCTTGAGCGCCGCCAGCCGGTCGTCGATCGGGCGCAGGTCAAAGGCTCGCGGCCGCAGCAGCACCACGAGCAGGGCAAGGACGACGAAGCCGGCGACGAAGATCAGGTAGAGCGGGTCGAGGGCGAGCAGAGGCTCCATGAGCGGCAAATCCGGCGAATCGCTGACGTCAGGTTTCCAGGATATGCCGGATCATCCGCCGCATCACCCCCGCCACGGCATCACGGTCGAGATCGGGGTTGCAGATCGCCCGGGTCGACAGCCCCTCGAACAGCGCGATCATCACTTCGACCTCGGCGGCCAGCTGCGGGCTGGCCGGGTCGCATTCCTTGGCCTTGGCCACGGTTTCGGCCAGCTTGGCCCGCGCGGTGGCGTCCGAACGGTGGACCATCTCGGCCACCTTCGGATTGCGGCTGGCCTCCGCCATCACCTCGAGCATCAGGCCGGTGCCGGGATTGTCCATATGCTCGCTGACGCCTTCGTCGACCTCGTCGATCATCGCCGAGGTGATGTCGGGCCGCTGCGACAGCTGCTCCAGCATCTCGAGCTTTTCCTCGAGGTCGCGCTGGACGATGGCGGCGATGATCGCCTCCTTGCTGTCGTAGAAATGATAGAGATGACCGGCGCTGACGCCGGCACCCTTGCAGATCTCGGCGACCGAGGCGCCCTGGAAGCCCCGGCGGCGAAAGCATGCCTCGGCCGCCTCCAGGATCTGCTGGCGGCGGGCCTGGCCCTTGTCGCGGTCGACGCGGTTGGTCGGCATGGTCATGGCGTGTCCCTGGTCATGCGCCGATCTATCCGCTTTCCAATCTATCAGGAATGTGACCGCCGTCACACCGAGAGTGAACGTTCATTCTAGTTTGTTGCGCCGCACACGGTTACGGTCTGCGCAATCGTGCGGATGAAGGGTGCCGCAAACCCGTCATACCGTGGCCAAGGTCCCGTGAGGCAGTTAAAAATGGCATTCGGCAAACTTAATACTCGCCCCGCAGGGGTGGCTGTTCCCGGTCTTCTGATCGTCGCCGGCGTCCTGATCTTCGCGACGCTGGCGCTGACCGGCTGCGACCAGGCGCCACACGCCGCGAACGCCCAAGGGGGCGCCCATCCGCCGCCGGAAGTCGGGGTCATCACGGTGACCAAGGGCCCGGTCACGCTGACCACCGAGCTGCCGGGCCGGACGTCGTCCTTCGTCATCGCCGAGGTGCGCCCGCAGGTCGGCGGCATCATCCAGAAGCGGCTGTTCACCGAAGGCGCCGAGATCAAGGCGGGCCAGGTGCTCTACCAGATCGATCCGGCGACCTATCAGGCCGCCTTCGACAGCGCCAAGGCGGCGCTGGCCAAGGCCGAGGCGAACGTGACCGTCGCCAAGCTGAAGGCCGACCGCTACAAGGAGCTGTCGGCGATCAACGCGGTGTCCAAGCAGTCGCACGACGATGCCATCGCCGCGCTGAAGCAGGCCGAGGCCGACGTCGCCGCCGACAAGGCCGCGTTGCAGTCGGCGCGCATCAACCTCGACTATACCACCGTCGTCTCGCCGATTTCGGGCCGCATCGGCAAGTCGTCGGTGACCCAGGGCGCGCTGGTCACCGCCAACCAGTCCCAGGCGCTCGCCACCGTCCAGCAGCTCGACCCGATCTATGTCGACGTGACCCAGCCGACGACGGTCGCGCTGCGGCTGAAGCGCGAGCTGGAGAGCGGCCGGCTGAAGCGGGCCGGTGACAAGCAGGCCGCCCAGGTCAAGCTGATCATGTCGGACGGCAGCGTCTATCCGCATGACGGTACGCTGGCCTTCACCGACGTCACGGTCGAGCCGACGACCAGCTCGATCACCGTGCGCGCGGTGTTCCCCAATCCGAATCGCGACCTCTTGCCCGGCATGTACGTGCGCGCCGTGCTGCAGGAGGGCGTCGACGACCAGGCGATCCTGGTGCCCCAGCAGGCGGTGGCCCGCAACCCCCAGGGCAAGGCGACGGCACTGCTGCTCGGGGCCGACGGCAAGGTCGAGCAGCGGGTGATCGAGGCCGAGCGGGCGATCGGCGACAAATGGCTGGTGACCTCGGGCCTGCAGGGCGGCGAGCAGCTGATCGTCGACGGTGTCCAGAAGGTGCGGCCGGGCGCACCGGCCAAGGCCGTTCCGGTGCAGCTGGGCAGCCTGGGCGACAAGCCCACGGCGCCCAAGCTCTGATTTTTCCCATCGCCCAGTAGCCCAGGACGGACGACCGACCCATGGCCCGTTTTTTCATCGACCGCCCGATCTTTGCCTGGGTGGTGGCAATCGTGATCATGCTGGCGGGCGCGCTCGCCATCTATCGCCTGCCGATCGCGCAGTATCCCAACATCGCCCCGCCTGCCGTCTCGATCACCGCGACCTATCCGGGCGCGTCGGCCAAGACGCTCGAGGACACCGTGACCCAGGTGATCGAGCAGCGCATGAAGGGCATCGACGGCCTGAAATACATGTCGTCGACCTCCGACGGCACCGGCCAGATGGAAATCAAGCTGACCTTCGAGGCCGGCACCAATCCCGACATCGCCCAGGTCCAGGTCCAGAACAAGCTGGCCCTGGCCACGCCGCTGCTGCCGGAAGTGGTGCAGCGCCAGGGCATCCAGGTCACCAAGGCGACATCGAACTTCCTGCTCGTGCTCGGCTTCTTCTCCGAGGACGGCTCGATGAACGAGACCGATCTGGCCGACTATGTCGCCTCCAGCGTGCAGGATACGATCAGCCGCGTCGAAGGCGTCGGCGACGTCACCCTGTTCGGCGCCCAGTATGCGATGCGCATCTGGCTCGATCCCGACAAGCTCAACAATTACAAGCTGATGCCGAGCGACGTGGTACTGGCCCTGCAGGCCCAGAACGCCCAGGTCTCGGCCGGCCAGATCGGCGGCAACCCGGCGGTCGCCGGCCAGCAGATCGCGGCGACCGTCCAGGCGCAGAGCCTGCTGCGCACGCCCGAACAGTTCGCCCGCGTGCTGCTCCGCACCAATACCGACGGTGCCGAAGTGCGCCTGGGCGATGTCGCGCGCATCGAACTGGGCGGCGAGAACTACTCGACCTCGGCCCGCTATAACGGCAAGCAGGCGGTGGGTCTCGCCATCAAGCTCGCCACCGGCGGCAACGCGTTGAACACTGTCAAGGCGGTCGAGAAGCAGCTCAAGGATCTCGAAACCTTCTTCCCGCCGGGCATGAAGGTCGAGATCCCCTACGACACCACCCCGTTCGTCAAGACCTCGATCGAGGAAGTGATCAAGACGCTGGGCGAGGCGATCGTCCTGGTGTTCCTGGTCATGTACCTGTTCCTCCAGAACTTCCGCGCCACGCTGATCCCGACGATCGCGATCCCGGTCGTGCTGCTCGGCACTTTCGCAGTGCTCGCGGCCTTCGGCTACTCGATCAATACGCTGACGATGTTCGGCGTCGTACTCGCCATCGGCCTGCTGGTCGACGACGCCATCGTCGTCGTCGAGAACGTCGAGCGGGTGATGAGCGAGGAGGGGCTGTCGCCGCGCGAGGCGACGCGCAAGTCGATGGGCCAGATTACCGGCGCGCTGATCGGCATCGCGCTGGTGCTGTCGGCGGTGTTCGTGCCGATGGCGTTCTTCCCCGGTTCGACCGGCGTCATCTATCGCCAGTTCTCGATCACCATCGTCTCGGCCATGGTGCTGTCGGTGATCGTCGCGATCGTGGTCACCCCGGCCCTGTGCGCGACGATGCTGAAGCCGTCGGCCCATCACGGCCCCACCCGCCGCGGGCCGTTCGGCTGGTTCAACCGCGGTTTCGACGCCACCAACAGCGGCTATCAGTCGGCGGTCGGCTGGATGGTGCGCCGCACCTTCCGTTTCATGCTGGTCTATCTCGTCCTCGTCGGGGCCATGGGCTATCTGTTCGTGCGCATGCCGACCTCGTTCCTGCCGGACGAGGACCAGGGCATCATGTTCGCCCAGGTGCAGCTGCCGCCAAACGCGACGCTCGAACGCACCCAGGAAGTGCTGACCCAGGTGCAGCAATATTTCGCCAACGACGAGAAGGCCGCCGTCGAGTCGGTGTTCACCGTCGCGGGCTTCGGCTTTGCCGGTGCCGGGCAGAATACCGGCATCGCCTTCGTCCGCCTCAAGGACTGGTCCCAGCGCAACAGCCCGGCCCTGCGCGTCGGCGCGGTCGCCGGCCGCGCAATGGGGGCGTTCATGCGCTTCCGCGGCGCGATGGCCTTCGCCTTCGCCCCGCCGGCGGTGCTGGAGCTGGGCAACGCCACCGGTTTCGACTTCTTCCTGCAGGACCGGGGCGGCATCGGCCACGAGCGGCTGATGGCCGCGCGCAACCAGTTCCTCGGCATGGCCGCGCAGAATCCGACACTGGTCGCGGTGCGTCCGAACGGCCAGGAAGATACGCCCGAATACCAGCTCGACATCGATCAGGAGCGGGTCGGCGCGCTGGGCCTGTCGCTGGCCGAGGTCAACTCGACGCTCACCACCGCCTGGGGTTCGGCCTACGTCAACGACTTCCTCGACCGGGGCCGCACCAAGAAGGTCTATCTTCAGGGCGATGCGCCGTTCCGCATGCAGCCGCAGGATATCGATCGCTGGTACGTGCGCAATTCGCTGGGCCAGATGGTGCCGTTCTCGGCCTTCGCCACGGCGAAATGGGTCTACGGCTCGCCGCGCCTGGAACGCTATAACGGCCTGCCGGCCGTCGAGGTGCTGGGCATGGCGGCGCCCGGCAAGTCGTCGGGCGACGCGATGGCGGCGGTCGAGGAGATCGTCAAGCAACTGCCGCCCGGTGTCGGCATCGAGTGGACGGGCCTGTCCGACCAGGAGCGCCAGTCCGGCTCGCAGGCGCCGGCGCTGTACGCGCTGTCGATCCTGATCGTCTTCCTCTGCCTGGCCGCGCTGTATGAAAGCTGGTCGATCCCGTTCTCGGTCATGCTGGTCGTGCCGCTCGGCATCATCGGCGCCCTGATCGCGACGACCCTGCGCGGCATGGCCAACGACATCTTCTTCCAGGTCGCGCTGCTGACGACCATCGGGCTTGCGGCGAAGAACGCGATCCTGATCGTCGAATTCGCCAAGGAGCAGCAGGAGGCCGGCAAGGAGCTGATCGAGGCGACGCTCGAAGCCGTGCGCTTGCGTCTGCGTCCGGTGATCATGACCTCGCTGGCCTTCATCCTCGGCGTGCTGCCGCTGGTGATCTCGAAAGGCGCCGGCTCGGGCGGCCAGAACGTGATCGGTACCGGCGTCACCGGCGGCATGATCGCGGCCACCGTGCTCGGCGTGTTCTTCGTCCCCGTCTTCTTCGTGGTGATCCGCAAGCGGTTCAAGGGCAAGACCCGGCCGCAGGCGGAGGTGCCGGCTGCCAGCGTGAGCGTGCATCAATGATCCGCCAGACCATCGCCATCGGCCTTACCGCCAGCCTGCTTGCCGGCTGCAGCTTCGTGCCCGAATACCTGCGGCCCAACCTGCCGGTGCCGTCGCTGTGGCCGTCGGGCCCGGCCTATGACAAGGCGCCGCCCGCGGTCGGCCGTGCCGCCGACCTGCCCTGGCAGCAGTTCGTGCGCGACGCGAAGCTGCGCCAGGTGATCGAACTGGGCCTGCGCGAGAATCGCGACCTGCGCGTCGCCGCGCTCAACATCGACCGCGCCCAGGCGCAGTATCGCATCCAGCGGTCGAACCTGTTCCCGCAGGTCAGCGGCACCGCGGGCGAGACCGCCCAGCGCGCCCCGGGCATCAACCCCAACGGCAACACCACCTCGCGCGTCTACAGCGCCAACATCGCGACCTCGTCCTGGGAAATCGACTTCTTCGGCCGCATCCGCAGCCTGAACCAGCAGGCGTTGGAGCAGTACTTCCAGACCGAGGAGGCGCGCCGCTCGACGCAGATCGCCCTGATCGCCTCGATCTCGACCGACTATCTGACGCTTGCCGCCGATCGGCAGCGCCTCGCTCTGGCGCAGAGCACGTTCGCCAGCCGTGAAGCGTCCTACCGGCTGGTCCAGCGTTCGTTCGAACTCGGCGTCGCCTCGGCCCTCGACGTGTCGCAGGCGCGTTCCAGCATGGAATCGGCGCGCGTCGACATCGGCCGCTACACCTCGCTGGTCGAGATCGACCGCAACGCGCTGCAACTCGTGGTCGGCGCCCCGGTGCCCGATGCGCTGCTGCCGCTGAACGAGATCGACACCAACGCGGCCTTCGCCGCCGTGCCGGTGGGCCTGCCGTCCGAGGTGCTGCAGGACCGGCCGGACGTCCTGGCGGCCGAGCATAGCCTGAAGGCCATGAATGCCTCGATCGGCGCGGCTCGGGCCAACTTCTTCCCGCGCGTGACGCTGACCGGGTCGGCCGGCCTTGCTTCCAACGAGCTGTCCGGCCTGTTCAAGAGCGGCGGCACGGCCTGGAGCTTCGCGCCCCAGGTCACCGTGCCGATCTTCACCGCAGACCAGAACCAGGCGACCCTCGATTCGGCCCGTGTCGACCGTGCGATCGCCGTGGCGCAATACGAGCAGACGATCCAGACCGCCTTCAAGGAAGTGTCTGACGCACTCGCCAACTACGGCACGCTGGATCAGCGGATGGCGGCGCAGCAGGCGCTGGTCGACGCGACACAGGAGAGCTTCTCGCTGTCCGAGGCCCGCTATCAGCGCGGGATCGACAGCTATCTCGACGTGCTGGACTCGCAGCGCTCGCTCTATGCCGCGCAGCAGGACCTGATCACGATGGACCTGACCAAGTCGACCAACCAGGTCGAACTCTACAAGGTCCTGGGCGGCGGCTGGACGAAGACGGACTGAGCGGGCGCGGCATGTATACTGGCCCCGGCCTGTTGCCGGAGGAGTGGTGTGCTGCCGCTGCAGAAATACGTTCGACGCGACCTGCTGATCCTGTGGCTGGTGATCGCCGTCGTCGCGCTGGTGCTGGTGTGGCTGCTGCTGGTGCTGGGGCGGCAAGGGGCGGGGGCGCAGATTTCGCGTGCCCGGCACGTCGCGGCCGTCAGTTGCGAGGCGCTGCAGGCCGGTGCGGCGCGGCTGGCCGGCGGCATGTCGCCGGCCGGCGCGCAGGCGGTCCTCGATCTGGCGCTGCGCGACCAGGCGGGCGTGGAGGGCGGCTTCTGGCAGGCCGGCGCGGGTGTCGTCGCCTATGCCTTTCCGACCTATGACGGCACCGGGATCAAGCGCGATCCGCCCAGCGCCGAACTCGAGCGCATAGCCGCGACCGCCCAGCGCGTCCTTGATTCCGGTACGCCGGTGGTCGACATGCGTCCCGGCCTGCGCGAAGCGGTGGTCTTCGCCGCCTGCCCGCCGGAGATGGCGGGATCTGGGCAGATCGCCTGGACGTTGCTGCGCGTGCCGCTGATCGCGGCCGAGGTGATCAATCCGCTGATCCTCGCGGTAGCCCTGCTGCTGGGGCTGGTGCTGGCGTCCGGGGCCTGGCTGGCCTGGACCCTGTCGCGCTGGCGGGGCCAGGCGGCGCGGTTGCAGGCGCAGCTGGCCCAGGCCGAGCGGCTGGCCACGTTGGGGCGCCTGTCGGCCGGACTGGCGCACGAGATCCGCAATCCGCTGGGGACCATGCGCATGAAGGCGGAAAATGCGCTGGCGGCGCCGCCGGAGATGCGCGAGGCGCGGGTCGCCGGCGCCCTCGAGGCGGTGCTGTCGCAGACCCAGCGCCTGGAGGCGCTGATCGCCAGCCTGCTGGCCCTGACCCAGCCGTTTCGCGTCGAGCGTCGCACGCTTGATCTGCGGCGCTGGCTGGAAGAACGCCTGCAGGCTCACATCGCCCCCGGCCGCCAGGATCAGGCGCGCATGACCCTGTCGTTCGATCCCGCCCTGGCGGCGGGCGTGGAGGCCGCGTGGTTCGACCCCGAGCAAATGGCCAGGGCGATCGACAACCTGCTGCTCAATGCGCTGGCGCATACCGGGCCGGGCGGGCTCGTCGAGCTCGGTGCCGGCCGCGCCGCCGGCGGGGCGCTGCTGATCTGGGTGGCCGACGATGGCCTGGGCGTGCCGCCCGAACTGCGCGCTACCTTGTTCGAACCCTTCACCACCGCCCGTCCGGGTGGCACCGGCCTTGGCCTTGCCCTGGTCCGGGAAATCGTCCAGGCCCATGGCGGGCAGGTGCGCCTGGCCGGAACGGCGAAGGGAACCCGTATCGAGATGGAGCTGCCATGGCCCGTATCCTGATCGTCGACGACGACGTGGCCTTCCGCGGCAGCCTGGCCGAGATGCTCGGGGACCTGGGCCACGCGGTGCTCGAGGCTGGCTCGGTCGACGCCGGGCTGCGGCTTTTGCGCACCGAGATGCCGGATGCCGCGATCGTCGACCTGCGTCTGCCCGGCGAGGACGGCCTGGCCTTCCTGCGGCGTGCGCCGGCCGTCGGCAAGATACCCTGCATCATGCTGACCGCCTATGCGAGCGGCGGCAACACGATCGAGGCCATGCGGCTCGGCGCCTTCGATCATCTCACCAAGCCGGTCGCCCGTTCGGCCCTGGTGGAGACGCTGGGGCGCGCCCTGCGGCTGCTGGCGAGCGAGCGCGATGCCCGGCCGCCCGACCCGGCGGCTGCAGGCCACCCGCCCGCCGAAGACGGCGAACTGGTCAGCAGCAGCGAGGCGATGCGCCAGGTCTTCAAGCGTATCGGCCTGGTCGCGGGCAGCGACGCCACGGTCCTGATCCTGGGCGAAACCGGGACCGGCAAGGAACTGGTCGCCCGCACCCTGCATCGCAGCAGCCCCCGCGCCGGCAAGCCCTTCGTCGCCGTCAACTGCGCCGCCATCCCCGCCGAGCTGATGGAGAGCGAGTTGTTCGGCCATGTCAAAGGGGCGTTCACCGGGGCGGTCGCCGACCGCGTCGGCCGCTTTGGCGAGGCGGAGGGCGGCACGCTGTTCCTGGACGAGATCGGCGACATGCCGCTGCCCACCCAGGCCAAGATCCTGCGCGTGCTGCAGGAGCGCGAGGTGGCACCGGTCGGGGCGCGCGGCGTCATGCCTGTCGACGTGCGCGTCGTCGCGGCCACCCATCACGATCTGCCGGCAGCAGTCAAGGCCGGGCGCTTTCGCGAGGACCTCTGGTATCGGCTGCAGGTCGTGCCGCTGACCCTGCCGCCGCTGCGCGAACGTCTCGGCGACGTGCTGCCGCTGGCCGAACATTTCCTGCGCCTGCTCGGCGGCGATGCGCCCAAGCGGCTCAGCCCCGCTGCGGCACGCCTGCTGCTGTCCCATCCCTGGCCGGGCAATGTCCGCGAACTGCGCAACGCGATGGAGCGGGCTGCACTGCTCAGCCATGGCGCCGTGATCGAGGCCGATCATGTCGGCCTGCAGTCGGTCGCTGCATCCGCGGCCGGCCCCGAAATCGACTGGGCGGGCACGATGGCCAGCGCCGTGGCCCAGGTCGAACGGGAGATGATCCTGCGCGCGCTCGCGGCGACAGCCGGCAACCGGGCCGAGGCTGCCCGCCGCCTGGATCTGTCGCGCCAGCAGCTCTATCGCAAGCTGACGGAATTCGGGCTCGCCTGAGCGGCACTGCCGACAGTGTCCGATCTGGTGACACCAACCTGTCGCGAGGGCGGACGGATCGGCCTGTGTCTTCAAATCAAGCCTTTGATTTTATTGTAGAAACAGATTGGCACGGCAATTGCGGGGTAGGGGTGTCACCACCCCACCCAGGAGTTGCCCGATGCCCAGACATCTCGTTTCCGTCGCTGCCCTGACCTTGACGCTGATCGCGACGGGGGCCGAGGCCGCGCCGACCGAACCCGCGGCCGGCTTGCGGCCGCCCCCGCCGCCGCCCGGCCCGGCCGGTCGCGCCGCGGTCGAAGGCCAGGTCCAGCGCCTGCTGATCAATCCTTATGGCGAGGTCGATGGCCTGCGCCTGGCCGACGGCGGAATCGTCAGGTTCCCGCCTCACCTGTCGGATGCGCTGGCCGCGGCGGTCAAGCCGGGCGACGCGGTTCGCGTGATCGGTCGGGCCGAGAACCGCGGCATCGTCAAGGCGGATGCCATCGTCAACGTCGCCACCGGGCAGACCGTCTTCGACCAGCCGCTGGCAGGCGACGGCCGGCCGCTACCGCCGCATCTCCGGGCCCAGCGGCTGCAGCCGCAGCAGGTGGAAGGCCTGGTCGACGCCGTACTCTCCGGTCCGCGCGGGGAGGTCAACGGCATTATTCTCGCCGATGGCGCCATCGTCAGGTTTCCGCCCGACAGCTTGAGCCAGCCGGTGCAGCCGGGCACGCCGTTCGCTGCCGCCGGCCTCGGAACGCGCAACGCGATCGGCACGTCGCTTGAAGCGCTCAGCGTCGGTACCAGCCTCGCCGCCCTGCAGCCGCTCTACGACCGCTGACCGATCGGGGCCGGCGTCACGCCTCGGCGCGGCGCCGGCCCGCCCCGCATCACGCGATAACGAGGCATCCATGGTGATGATCCAGGCACGCAGCGGCTCGGTGCGCCGCTTGTCCGGGCTGAATTTTTTCCTGGCCGACGTCCGCGACGGCCTGGGGCCCTTCCTGGGCGTTTTCCTGATGACGCAGGGCTGGCAGGCCGACGACATCGGCTATGTCATGACTGCAGGCGGCATCGCCGCGATGCTGGCGACCATGCCGCTGGGGCTGCTGGTCGATATCTCGCGGCACAAGCGATTGCTGCTGGCCGGCGGGATCGTGCTGTTGCTGATCGGCAACCTCGCCCTGTGGTACGACCCGTCGCCCGCCGTCACCGGGGCTTCGCAGATCGCCACCGGTGTCGTGGGCGCGCTGATCGGACCGGCGATCATGGGCTTGACCCTCGGTTTGGTCGGCCAGGCCGGCCTGGCGCGCCAGCTCGGGACCAACGAAGCCTGGAACCATGCCGGCAATGTTGCGGCCGCCGCGCTGGCCGGGCTGGCCGGGTATCGCTGGGGCCTGCCCGCCGTGTTCGTCGTCATGGCGGCGATGGGGTGCGGCGCGCTGATCTGTCTGCGCGGAATCCGGCCGGAGGACATCGACGACGCGGCCGCGCGCGGCCGCGATCCGCGGCCCGGACCGCATGGCGAGGCCGCGCCGATGACCTTGCGTGCCCTTGCCGCGTCGCCGGCCCTGCGGCTGCTGGGTGTCGTCATGCTGCTGTTCCACCTGGGCAATGCCGCCATGCTGCCGTTGCTTGGCCAGGCCGCCGTCGCGCGCGGCGATGCCGATCCCAGCGCCTTCACCGCGCTGACGATCATCGTGGCGCAGCTCGTGATGATCCCGGTGGCGCTGTTCGCCGGGCGGCATGCCGCCGGGCATGGCTATGGCCGGCTGCTGCTTGCCGCGATGCTTGCCCTGCCGCTGCGCGGGCTGGTCGCCGCCTGCTGGCCCTCGGCCTGGGCACTGATCCCCGTACAGGTCCTGGACGGTATCGGCGCGGGCCTGCTTGGCGTGGCCTTGCCCGGCCTCGTCGCCCGGATCCTGCGCGGCAGCGGCTACGTCAACGCGGGGCTTGGCGCCGTCATGACGCTGCAGGGAATCGGGGCCGCGATCAGCCCGGCCTTTGCCGGGCTGATCGCGCTGCATCTGGGCTATGAAGCGGCCTTCCTCGCGCTCGGCGCCGTGGCCGTGCTCGGCCTCGGCCTCTGCATCCTGCTCCGACGCGCGATCGCCCTTGCCGATACCCCGCCGGTCGGCGGGCTCACCGCCGCGCCAGCAGCTTCCATGCCAGCGGCGCGATGATCACGACCAGGATCACGCGCACCAGATGCATCGTCGCGACATAGGCGGTGTCGATGCCCAGTCCAAGCGCGACGAGGGACATTTCCGCAAGGCCGCCGGGGGCGAAGGCGAGCAGGGCGCCGGCCGCGCTGATCCCGGCGAACGTCTCGATCAGCTTCGAGGTCAGCGCGGCGGCCGACAGCATCAGCAGCGTCGCCAGCAGGGAGAGCAGCGCGATACGGGCGATGCGGGTCCATTTCAGCCCGGCGAAGCGGCAGCCCAGCGCGGCACCGACCCCGATCTGGGCGATGGCGACCAGTTCGGCCGGCGGCTTGCCGTCGGTCAGCCCGCCGAAATGGATGCCGGCCGACAGCAGCATCGGCCCCAGCAACTGCGAGGCCGGCAGGCGCAGCCAGCCGGCCAGCGGCCCGCCGACGGCGATGCAGCCGAGCAGCAGCAGCGCATCGAGCGGCGTCAGATGCGTCGGACCCAGCACCGTCACGCCCGACGGCACGACCAGCCCTTCGACATAGCGGAAATAGAACGGGATCAGCATGACGACCGTGAACACCCGGATCGCATGCAGCAGCGAGATCACCGCGGTATCGCCGCCCTGTTCGGTGCCGACCGTGACCATCTCGCTCAGGCCCCCGGGCATGCCGCTGAAATAGCTGGTGGTCGGGTCGAGCCGACCGACATAGCGAAACACCGCGTAGCCGAGCGCCGACAGGAGCGGCAGGTAGATGATCAGGGCGACGAAGCTGTCGACCCAGTCGCGCAGATGACCGAGCAGCGCCGGGCTGAAGGATGAGCCGAGCAGCACGCCCAGCACCATGATGAGGCCCGAGCGCAGCCAGGACACCACCTCGGGCCGGGCGCCCGACAGCGCCAGCACGGCGGTCGCGGTCATCGCGCCGAGCATCCAGGCGAGCGGCATGCGCAGCCAGTAGAACAGCGCGCCGCCGGCGGCGCCTGCCGCCAGCGCCAGGACGTTGCGGCCCAGCATCGTCAGACGAGGCGTCCGAACCGCACCGCGGTCTGGCCGCGCGTCTGGCGTTTGGACGGCATCACCATGACGCAGTCGTCGTAAGGCGTGGCGACCGGCCGGTCGCCGTCATGGCCGATCACCGTGCCGGCGCGCGGGATCACTTCCATGCCCCGATACTCGGCGGTGAAGGTAAAGCTGTCGCCGGTTATCATCACCGCCTCGGTCACCTCGACCACCCGCTGGGGCTGGGCCGGCGGCAGCGGGCGCAGGCTGACCGCGGCAGCCCGGTCGAGCATGCCGGCAGCGGTCAGGAAGCGCAGGCAGCAGTCGATGGCGACGTCGGCCGATGCCGGGTCGTAATGCTGGCCGCATTCGACCAGCAGCGCGTTCTTCTGGCTGCCCGGATCGCCGAAACCGCCATAGTCGCGCAGGCGCACGCCATTGGCATGACCGGCATCGGCGACGATATGGGCGGGCACGCCCAGCGTGCGGGCGAAGGCGCGACCCTTGGGCAGCGGGCCGGACAGGACCAGCGGCGGGCTTTCCGTCTGCATCGAATGCAGGTCGAGCAGCAGGTCGACCTTGTCGAAGACCGGCCGCAGCAGCCGGGCGCGGGCCAGGTCGCGCGACTGGCGCGGGCCGTCGAGCACGTCTGGCGACCAGACGCGGTTCATGTCCTCGTCCAGGCAGCGGGCGGCATTCGGGTTGGCGGGATCGAGGCTGCGATAGGCGTCGACATTGGCGAAGGCCAATGTCAGGGCGCCGCGCGCCGGGCGCAGGCCGCTATCGAGCAGGAAGGCCAGCGCATGGGCGCCGCATAGCTCGTTGCCGTGCATCAGCGCCAGGATCGCGGCATGCGGCCCGGAAACCGGGCCGGCGAAATGCCAGACGTGGTCGATGCCGGTATTGCCCCCGGCATAGCGCTCGATGTCGATCGGCTGGAGCCGCATGTCCTTCATACCCCTCGGGTTTTGCCCTGCGGCGACAGTGATAGCACCGCTGCGCGGCCTAATGTAGAGTTCGCGCCAATGGGGCTTCTTATAAAGACGTCAAAAATCGGGAGACTTATGTCATGAGCAGCCGTCTGCGCCGCCTGGCGCTGGGACTGACCGTTGCCTTCCTGCCGTTCGCCGCCGCGGCCCAGGACCTCGCCATCGGCCTGGCCGGCTCGATCACCTCGATCGACCCGCACTACCATAACGTCGGTCCGAACAATACCATCGCCGCGCATATCTTCGACCGCCTGGTCGACCAGGACGAGCAGCAGCGGTTGAAACCGGGGCTCGCCGTTTCTTGGAAGGCGATTGACGACACGACCTGGGAATTCAAGCTGCGCCCGGGTGTCACCTTCCACGACGGTACGCCTTTCGGCGCAGCCGACGTGGTGGCGACGTTCAAGCGCGTGCCCTGGGTCCCGAACAGCCCGTCGTCGTTCTCCGCCTCGGTACGCCCGATCGCCGAGATCGTCGTGGTCGACGACCTGACCCTGCATTTCAAGACCCAGAAGCCCGCCCCGCTGCTGCCCAACGACCTCGCCTCGGTGAACATCACCTCGCGCAAGGCGGTCGAGGCGCCGACGGCCGAGTTCAATTCAGGCCCGGCCGCGATCGGCACCGGCCCCTACAAGTTCGTCTCGTTCCAGGCCGGCGACCGCGTGGTGCTGGCACGCAACGACGCCTATTGGGGGGCGAAGCCGCACTGGGCCAATGTCGTCGTCCGCGTGATGCCCAACAATGCGACACGCACCGCCGCCCTGTTGTCGGGCGACGTGCAGATCATCGATGCCGTGCCCTCGGTCGACCTGGCCGCGATCAAGAAATCGCCGACGCTCAGCATGGCCTCGATCACCTCGAACCGGCTGATCTACCTGCATCTCGACAGCTTCCGCGACGAGACGCCGATGGTCACCGACAAGGCCGGGCAGCCGCTGAAGGCCAATCCGCTGAAGGATCCTCGGGTCCGTGCGGCGCTCAGCCACGCGATCAACCGCAAGGCGATCGTCGACCGCATCTTCGAGGGCGAGGCGATCGCCGCCGGCGGTTTCCTGCCGGAAGGATTCTTCGGCGCCTCGTCGAAGTTCCAGCCCGACGCCTACGACGTCGAGCTTGCCAAGAAGCTGCTGGCCGAGGCCGGCTTTCCCAACGGCCTGGCGATGACCATCCATGGCCCGTCGGACCGCTATCCCAATGCCGACAAGGTGATCCAGGCGATCGGCCCGATGTTCACCCGTGCCGGCATCGAGACCAAGGTGCAGACCCAGCCCTGGTCGACCTATGCGACCCAGTCGGCCGGGCCGACCTATGCCTTCTCGGTGATGCTGGTCGGCTGGGGGTCGGGTACCGGCGAGGTTTCGTCGCCGCTGCGCTCGCTGGTCGCGACGCCGAACAAGGACAAGGGGTGGGGCGCCTCCAACCGCGGCCGTTATTCGAACCCGAAGCTCGATGCCGCCATCGACGAGATCATGGCCACGATCGACGACAAGAAGCGCGAGCAGCTGCTGCAGGATGCGACCGCGATGGCGATGCAGGACCACGCGATCATTCCGCTGTTCTACAACGTCAATTCCTGGGCGATGAAGAAGGGCCTGACCTACGCGCCGCGGGCCGACGAATACACATACGCGATGACGGTCAAACCGGCCGGCTGACGCGGATCCGATGACCGCCTATGTGATCCGGCGCCTGCTGCAGGCGGCGCTGGTGCTGTTCGTGATGTCGCTGCTGGTGTTCTTCGGCGTCTACCTGATCGGCGACCCGGTGGAGATATTCGTCGCCGCCGATGCCGATCAGGTCGAGCGCGCGCGGGCCATCGCCGCGCTCGGCCTCGACAAGCCGATCTGGGAGCAGTACACGAGCTTCGTTCAGGGTGCGCTGGGCGGCGATTTCGGCCGCTCGTTCGTGTTCGGCCTGCCGGCGGTGACGCTGATCCTGCAGCGTCTGCCGGCGACGCTGGAACTCGCCTTCGCTGCCGTGTTCCTCACGGTGGTCATCGGCCTGCCGCTCGGCCTCTGGGCCGGGCTGCGGCCCGACGGGTTTGCCGGGCGCACGATCCTCGCCGGCTCGATCCTCGGTTTTTCGCTGCCGACTTTCTGGGTCGGCATCATGCTGATCCTCGTGTTCGCGGTCCAGCTCGGCTGGCTGCCGTCGAACGGCCGCGGGCCGGTTGCCGAATTCCTGGGGATCAAGTCCAGTCTGTTCACGGTCGACGGCTGGCGGCACCTGATCCTGCCGGCGATCAACCTGGCGCTGCTCAACATCGCGCTGATGATCCGCCTGGTGCGGGCCGGGGTGCGCGAGGTGCTGCCGCTCGACTACATCAGGTTCGCGCGGGCCAAGGGGCTGTCCTGGGGCCGCATCGTCGGCGTGCACGTGATGAAGAACATCATGCTGCCGGTGGTGACCGTGCTCGGCCTCGAACTCGGCGCCGTCATCGCCTTCGCCGTCGTCACCGAATCGATCTTCAACTGGCCGGGCATGGGCAAGCTGATCATCGATTCGATCCAGCGCCTCGACCGCCCCGTGGTCGTCGCCTATCTGATGGTCACGGTGGCCATCGTCATCTTCATCAACCTGGTGGTCGACGTGGTCTATTCGCTGCTCGATCCGCGCATCCGGCTGAAGGACCTCGACCATTGAGCGCGGCGATCGTCGACGACGAGGCCCCCTGGCGACGGATGGTTTCGGCCTATGCCGAAAGCTGGCTGGCCATGTTCGGCCTGGTGCTGCTCGTCATCTGCCTCGGCCTGGCGCTGGCCGCGCCGCTGATTTCGCCGCAGAATCCCTATGCGCTGGCCCAGCTCGACATCATGGACGGCAGCCTGCCGCCGGGCTCGGAAGCGTCGGCCGGTTTCCGCTTCTGGCTCGGTTCCGACGACCAGGGCCGCGACATGGTCTCGGCGATCCTGTACGGCCTGCGCATCTCGGTCGCGGTCGGGGCGGCGGCGACCGGCATCGCCCTCGCGGTCGGCCTGGCCTTCGGCCTGATCGCAGCCTATGCCGGCGGCCGCATCGACGGGGCGATCATGCGCATCGTCGACATCCAGCTCTCCTTCCCGGCGATCCTGATCGCGCTGATCCTCATCGCCGTACTGGGCAACGGCATCGGCAAGATCGTGTTCGCGCTGGTCACCGTGCAATGGGCCTATTACGCCCGCACCGTGCGCGCCTCGGCGATGGTCGAACGGCGCAAGGATTACGTCGAGGCGGCGCGGGGCCTGGGCCTGTCGTCGGCGCGCATCCTGTTCCGCCACATGCTGCCGAACTGCCTCGCGCCCGTCATCGTGATCGCCACCGTGCAGATGGCCCATGCCATCGCGCTCGAGGCGACGCTGTCGTTCCTCGGCCTCGGCCTGCCGGTGACCGAACCCTCGCTCGGCCTGCTGATCGCCAACGGCTTCCAGTACGTCCTGTCGGGCAAGTACTGGATCAGCATGTTTCCCGGCGTGGCGCTGCTCGTGACCATCGTCGCGATCAACCTGGTCGGCGACCGGCTGCGCGAAGTGCTGAACCCGCGGGGGCCGCAATGACCCTTGTGGTCGAGGACCTGCAGACCCAGTTCCCGACCCGCGCCGGGCTGATCCGCGCGGTCGACGGCGTCTCGCTGCAGGTCGGCCCCGGCGAGATCCTCGGCCTGGTCGGCGAATCGGGTTCCGGCAAGTCGATCACCGGCTTCTCTATCCTGGGGCTGATCGATCCGCCGGGGCGCATCGCCGGCGGCCGCGTCCTGTTCCAGGGACGCGATCTCGTCGGCCTACCGGAGGAGGAGTTGCGACGGCTGCGCGGCGCGCGCATCGCCATGGTGTTCCAGGATCCGATGATGACCCTGAACCCGGTGCTGCGCATCGACACCCAGATGATCGAGGCCGTGCTGGCCCACGAGGATGCCGGCCGCGAGGCGGCGCGGGCACGGGCGCGCGACGCGCTGGCACGCGTCGGCATTCCGTCACCGGACGAACGGCTGCTGGCCTATCCGCACCAGTTCTCGGGCGGCATGCGCCAGCGCGTGGCCATCGCCATCGCCCTGCTGCACAAGCCGCAACTGATCATCGCCGACGAGCCGACCACGGCGCTCGACGTCACCATCCAGGGCCAGATCCTGTTCGAGATGCGCAAGCTGGCGCGCGAGAGCGGCACGGCCCTGATCTGGATCAGTCACGATCTCGCCGTCGTCTCCGGGCTCGCCGACCGCATCGCTGTCATGTATGCCGGGCGCATCGTCGAAAGCGGCCCGGCCCGCGCGGTGCTGGCCGCACCGCTGCATCCCTATACCCGCGGTCTGCTCGACTCGCTGCCGCGCGGGGCGGGCAGGGGGCAGCGCCTCGTCGCCATTCCCGGCATGGCCCCGTCGCTCGGCCGCCTGCCGCCGGGCTGTGCCTTCGCGCCGCGCTGCAGCCGCGCCACCGCGGCCTGCGAAGCCATGCCCGCCCTGGCCGAGGCCGGCGCGGACCGGGCGGTGCGCTGCATCCATCCGCTGGGTGACGCGGCATGATCAGGCTGGAAGGCATCACCAAGCGCTTCGTGCGCAAGCTGGACGTCGCGGGGCGGCTGGCCAACCTGCTGGGCGCGGGACTGAAGGGCGAGGTCGTGCAGGCGCTAGACCGGGTCGACCTGGAAATCGCGGCGGGTGAGGTGGTCGGGCTGGTCGGAGAATCCGGTTGCGGCAAGTCGACGCTGGGTCGCATCGCGGCGGGTCTGATGATGCCGACGACGGGCCGCGCGCTGTTCGAGGGCGCGGTGCTGGGGCAGGGGGCGGCACGGCTCAACGCGCAGATGATCTTCCAGGACCCCTATGCGTCGTTGAACCCGCGGATGCGCGTGGGCGAAGCGATTGCCGAGGCGCCGGTCGCCCATGGCCTGGTGGCACGGCGCGACAAGGCCGCGTTCGTTGCCGGGCTGCTGGCGCGGGTCGGCCTCGATCCCGCCTATGCCCGCCGCTTTCCGCACCAGTTCTCGGGCGGCCAGCGCCAGCGTATCGGCATCGCCCGGGCGCTCGCCGTCAATCCGCGCTTCATCGTCTGCGACGAGGCGGTCGCGGCCCTCGACGTGTCGATTCAGGCCCAGGTCATCAACCTGTTCCTCGACCTCAAGGACCAGCTCGGCCTGACCTACCTGTTCATCAGCCACGATCTCGGCGTGGTCGAGCATGTCGCCGACCGCATCGCCATCATGTATCTCGGCCGGATCGTCGAACTCTGCCCGGCCGCGGACCTGTTTGCCCGCGCCAATCACCCCTATACCCTTGCCTTGCTGGCCGCCGTGCCCAGGCTTGACGCGCCGGACCAGGATTTTCGACCGGTCGCCGGCGAAATTCCGTCACCGCTCGATCCGCCGCCGGGTTGCCACTTCCACCCGCGCTGCCCGCATGCGATGCCGCGTTGCCGCAGCGAGGCGCCGGTGCTGCGGCCCGTCGCAGCCGGGCACCTCTCGGCCTGCCATCTGAACGACGGATGACCAAGCGAAGGCGGATCAGTTGTCCGGCTCGCCGTGGCGGGTGGGCAGCCCATCGAGTCTCGCCGACCAGAATTGCCGGACCTGATGCATCCAGGCATCGACCTCGGCAAAGCCGGCGGGGTCGAGGCTGTAAATCCGGCGCTGGCCGTCGATCCGGGCGCGAACCAGCCGTGCTTCGCGCAGCACTTTCAAATGCTGCGAGATCGCCGGGGCGCTCACCGCGAAGCGTTCCGCGATCTCGCCAGCGGCATGGTCGCCACGGCTGAGCAGTTCGAGAATCTGGCGGCGGGTCGGGTCGGCCAAAGCCGTGAAGCTGTCCACAGGATCAATATTTCGCGAATGGCTTAATTAAGCCAGTGGCAAAATTCGGTCCGCTGCTTGCTGGCCGATCGCGGTGCGGGTTCAGGCCGGGCGGGAATTCACCGTCTTGACCGCCGGCCGCTTCAGACAGCGCGCCATCCAGGCGGTCACGTTTGGCCAGGCCGACATGTCGAGGCGGCCGACCTGCAGCCAGGCCATCACAGCGGCGACGTTGAGATCAGCGATGGTGAAGCTGCCGCCCAGCAGGTAGTCGCGGTCGGACAGATGCTGATCCAGTACGGCCAGGGGCCTGGCGATCTTCTTCTGTGCGGCAGCCAGCGCGGCGGGATCCCGCTTGTCCTCGGGCAGCAGGGCGCCATGGAACAGGATGGTCGAGGCCTGGGGTTCGATCTCGGTCGCGACCCACAGGGTCCACTGGAACACCCGTGCCTCATCTTCCAGCGTCGCGGGCCACAGGCCCTTTTCGGCGTGCTTCTTGGCGAGATACAGGTTGATTGCCAGCGATTCGAACAGCTTCAGGTCGCCATCGGCCAGGGCCGGCACTGCCCCCATCGGATTGATCGCGAGAAATTCCGGCGTCCGCGACGAACCGTCGGCGAAGTTGACCTGTGCCTGCTCGCAATCGAGGCCGAGTTCCTCGGCTGCCCACAGGCAGCGGAAGGCGCGGCTGCGCGTAATGCCGTAGATGACCGGCTTGCCCATCGTCGTTTCCCCTCGGTTTTCTATAGTCTTCTTCTACTCAGGCGTTGAACTGCTCGCTGAGGATTCTTTCTTCCAGGCCGTGCTCGGGATCGAACATCAGCCGCATGCAGATCTCGGGCGCCTCCGCGATCTCGACGGCGACCACATCGCGCACCTCGGTCGCGTCGGCGGTGGCGCTGACCGGGCGCTTGTACTGCTCGAGAATGTCGAAGCGAACCTGCGCCTTGCGCGGCAGCAGTGCGCCGCGCCAGCGCCGCGGGCGGAAGGCCGAGATCGGCGTCAGGGCCAGTACGCCGGCATTCAACGGCAGGATCGGGCCATGGGCCGACAGATTGTAGGCGGTCGACCCGGCCGGGGTCGCAACCATGACGCCGTCGCAGATCAATTCGTCGACCCGGACCTTGTCGTCGATGGTGATCCGGATCTTGGCGGTCTGGCGGGTCTGGCGCAGCAACGAGACTTCGTTGAAGGCCAGCGCCTCGCTCTCGGTGCCGGAATCGCGATAGGCGCGCATGCGCAGCGGGTTGATCGTCGAGATGGTAGCCTTTTCCAGCCGTTCCAGCAGGCCGTCTTCGTTGAAGACGTTCATCAGGAAGCCGATGGTGCCGTGGTTCATGCCGTAGATCGGCACGTTGCGCCGCATGTAGCGATGCAGGGTCGCCAGCATGAAGCCGTCGCCGCCCAGCGCCACGATGACGTCGGCCTCGGCCGGCGGCACATGCGGATAGCGCGCCTCCAGCCCGGCCTTGGCGATTTCGGCCTCGCCGGTGGCGGCGACGAAGGCTATGCGCTGATCGAAGGTCATCGCGGGGAGACGGTCATGGGGGCCTGGCTTGTCGCTTTGCTGTGGCCGGCGGGTCAGCCGCCGGTGACGCTCATATGGCGGGGCACGGCCGGCGCCTGGGTGCGACGGTCGATGACGAAATCATGGCCCTTCGGCTTGCGCAGGATCGCCGCATCGATCGCCTGCTCGAGCAAGCCGTCGTCGGCCGAGGCGCGCAGCGGGGTCTTCAGGTCGGCGGCGTCCTCCTGCCCCAGGCACATGTACAGCGTGCCGGTACAGGTAAGCCGCACGCGGTTGCAGCTTTCGCAGAAATTATGGGTCAGCGGCGTGATGAAACCCAGCCGCTGGCCGGTCTCGCGCACGATCGAATAGCGTGCGGGTCCGCCGGTGCGGTAGTCGGTCGGGTCGAGCGTCCAGTTCCGTGCGATCTGGGCCCGGGCCATCGACAGCGGCAGGTACTGGTCGACCCGCATCTCGCCGATTTCGCCCATCGGCATCACCTCGATCAGAACGAGGTCGAAACCATGTTCGCCGCACCAGGCGATCATCCGGTCGAACTCGTGCTCGTTGACGCCTTTCAGCGCCACGGCATTGATCTTGACCGCCAGCCCGGCCGCCTTGGCCGCGTAGATGCCGTCGAGAACGGGCTCGAGCTTGCCCCAGCGGGTCAGGGCGGTGAAGGTCTGCGGGTCGAGCGTGTCGAGCGAGACATTGATGCGGCGCACGCCGGCCGCGGCCAGCGCCTCGGCATGTTTCTTCAGTTGGCTGCCATTGGTGGTCAGCGTCAGTTCATCCAGGCCGCCGGAGCCGATCTCGCGTCCGATCGAGTCGACCAGATTCATGATGCCGCGTCGCACCAGCGGTTCGCCGCCGGTCAGGCGCAGCTTGCGCACGCCCTTGCGGATGAACGCCTTGATCAGCCGGTCGAGTTCCTCGAGGCTCAGGACTTCCGCCTTGGGCAGGAACGTCATGTCCTCGGCCATGCAATAGACGCAGCGGAAATCGCAGCGGTCGGTCACCGACACGCGAAGATAGCTGATGGGCCGGCCGAACGGATCGATCATCGGAGATACTGTCGCCTCCTTGCGTTCCCCAATCTGGGGTTCGCCGGGCCCCGGGTCAACCGCGGCGCGAGCAAACCTCGGTATGATCGGGTACCGGCGGCGCCGTTCAGACCATCTGGTGGCGCGGGCGCTGAATCGCCGCGCTCAGATGACGGGCGGCATCGGTGGCGGTCGTCGCATCGTAGAAGGCGCGCAATGCGTTCGCCGCCGCCCCGTCGGTCGCGATCCGCTGGCCGCGGGCGCGCCGGGTCAGCTGGTGGAGCGTGATGAAATCTTCGCGATCCAACCCGGCGACCAGGCAGGCGAAGCCGAGCGATTCGCCGTCGAGTTCGTAGAGCACGCGGCGGATGCCCGGCAGCGGCACATGGGCCAGCCGGGCCAGGCCGATCTCGAACAGCAGAACCTCGCCACGCTTGAGCGCATTGACCAGGAAAGGGCCGGTCAGCGAGCCGGATTCGGCGAGCTCGTCGACGACCCGGGTGGTCGGATCGTTCTCGCGGGCCATCCCGTCGGAGGCCAGCACGCTTTCGACCACGCCGTCCAGCGCCTCGTCGAGGACACGACGATCGAGGTTGTAGCGCTGGGCGATCTGGGTCTTCAGCGCCTCGCTGACCCAGCCGTAGAGGCGGCGGGCCAGGGACTGTTCGAGGTCTGGGCGCGACACCAGCGGGGCCTGCAGCGCCTGCTGGCGCCGCGACTCCTCGACCAGATGGGCCATCAGTTCGGGCGAGATTTCCGCCGAATGATTGTCGAGCAGCGCGACAAGAACGTCCTCGTTCCCGGTCTCGGCCAGCGCCTCCGAGACCGAGGCCGCGATCTCGGGCCTCATGGCGACCGCGAGGCGATGACGCATGGTGCGATGGCGCACGATCTCGACCAGATCGGCGGTCGACAGCACGCTGGAACCGAGCAGGATGGCGTAGGCGACTTCGATGCGGTCGTTGGCCAGCAGCACGATCACGTCGCGCGGGACATCGGCATTGGTGGCCAGGCGGCGCGCCAGCTTGGCGCGCAGGTCGGTCTCGATGTCGTCGTGCAGGTTGCGCAGGATTTCGGTGACCAGCGCGCAGCCGCGATCCGGCAGCGCCTGGCCGTGCTCTTCGAGGATGTCGCCGATGCTGAGATAGAGCAGTTCGCGCTCGGCCGGGCTGCGGCGCCGGGCCAGCGCCCGCAGGCGCTCGAAATCTTCCGGCGTTTCCAGTCTGATATGCGTCGTCATGCCCGTGTGGCCTGCATGTTGGTGGCCCGCATTCTGCTGTCCAGGCGCCATTCTAGCAGCGCCAAGTCCGACTGTCCCCACGGCCGGCACCCGTCCCGGCGATTTTCCGGTTCAGATGTCCAGGATGCCCGGTCCGGTGCCGAATACCGCAAAGCCGAGCCTTCCATTATCGACGATGCCGGCAAAAGGTTAATTAAATCTTGCACGTTGTCCTGCACGATGTTAACCGAACAGAAGCAGTTGAGGCGGCAGGATCGTCGCCGCTATCGATTCGCTGCAAGGGACCCAAACGTGAACGACAACGGCGCCGAAACAGCCCCTACTATGGACGGTGATATCGCCGCCTACCACGACCTCACGCGTCAGATCGAGCGCCTGCATCGCCGCTTTCTCGATGTCGTGCGCGCCCAGCTCGATCGCCTCGGCGTCGACGACGTCAATCCCGTGCAGTGCCTGACCCTCGTCAATATCGCCGACGAGGAAATCAACATCCGCACGTTGATGGAGCGCGGCTACTATCTCGGCTCGAACGCCTCCTACAACGTGAAGAAGCTGGTCGAGTCGGGGTATATCGAGCAGATGATCTCCGAGCGCGACCGCCGCTCGACGATCCTGCGGCTGACCGCGAAGGGCCGTTCGCTGCGCAGCCGCATCGCCGGCGCCCAGGCGTTGCTGGCCGAACAGATCCCGGGCGTCGATCTTGCCAACGCCAACGAAACCCTGCGCCGCATCGAGCGGCTTTGGGACGACGCGATCCGGTCGCCCAACGTACCGAAGGCGTGAGCACGGCCGGTGCCCGATGCACCGGCGATTTTTCAGCCAGTCTGCAAGCACGATATTTGACTTGCATTGATTTGATTAAAAAAGCAAAACTGACGTCAGTTTTTTTATCAAGGATTCGGCGATGACCCGGGCCGCCTCAGCGCGAGACGACGAAGGCTTCGCGGTCAGGTTGCAGGCCGAAGCGGAAGGTGCAGGCCTGCGCAAGGGCGAGCGCACGGCGTTGAGGCTGCGCGCGGCAGTGTGCGCCCTGCTCGAAGCCGCGCCGCTGTCCCAGCTCAAGGTGCAGGATATCTGCGCCGGCGCCGGCATTTCGCAAGGCACGTTCTATCTCTACTTTCCCGATCGCGATGCCCTGCTGAATGCGGTGCTGCAGGATTTTGTCGCCGATGTCCGCCGTCGCATGCTCGATGCCGCGCGCGACAGCACCGGCCGCGCCGCCTCGTTGCAGGCGACGACCCTGACCTATTGCCGGATCTTCGCGGCCAATCGCGGGCTGATGAAGATATTGCTCAATCACTACGAGGATTTTCCGCAGGCCCGCGCGATCTTCCAGGGGATGAACCGGGCCTGGATCGAAACGGTCGTCAGCTCGATTCGCCGCCGGTTCGGCGCCGGGATGCCGGATGAAGACGAAATCGTCAGGCGCGCCTACGCGCTGGGCGGCATGGTGGACCAGTATCTCGCCAATCTGCTGCTGGCCCGCGACGAGCGCGTCGCGGCCGTCTCGCCCGACCTCGAAACCGTGGCGCGAACCCTGGCGGAAATCTGGCGGCACGGCTTCGGAGGGCAGAAACCATGGGATTGATCGACGGCGCCGATTTCCTCGATGCCGGCGCGCTGCGGGCCGTCCAGGGCGAGAACTGGTCGCGCCAGCGCGCCCATGTGCTCGCCCATTCCGACTTCTTCCGGGATCTGTGGCGAGGCGGCGCGGTGCCCGAACGGCTGGAGGACATCGCCGACCTGCCGCTCTGCGACAAGACGGCCTTGCGTCGTGCGCAGGCCGAAGCCCCGCCTTTCGGCAGCTATCTCGCCTCGCCGCTTGCCGCGGTCAATCGCCTGCATCGCACCTCCGGCACCACCGGTCAGGCAATGAACCTGGCCCTGTCGGCTGCAGACGCGCACCTGACTGCCGTCGTCGGGGCGCGCAGCCACCGCGCCGCGGGGCTCGGGCCCGGTGACCGGGTGGTGCACTGCCTCAATTATCAGATGTGGATGGGCGGGCTGACCGACCATCTGACGCTCGAGGCGACCGGCGCGCTGGTCATTCCGTTCGGCGTCGGCTCGACCCGCCTGCTGATCGAGACGATGCGGGAACTGAAAGTGACCGCGATCTCGTGCACTCCGTCCTATCCGGCGGTCCTGCAGCAGGTGATGGCCGACGAGTTTCCCGGGCTCGCTCCGCGCGATCTCGGCCTGCGGCTGGGGCTGTTCGGTGGCGAGGCGGGGCTGGACAATTCCGATCTGCGCCGCCGCCTGACCGAAGTCTGGGGCATGGCGCCGCGCAACGCCAATTACGGCGTGACCGATGTGCTGACCAACTTTGCCGGCCAGTGCGCCGAGGACAACGACCTGCATTTCATGGCGGGCGACGTGCTCTACCCCGAACTGATCGAGCCGGAGAGCGGTGAGTCGCTGGTGATCACTGCGGGCGCGCGCGGCGAACTCGTGCTGACCCATCTGGCGAAGGAGTGCCAGCCGCTGGTCCGCTTCCGCACGGGCGACGTCGTTACCGTGACCGGCACCGATCCGTGCCGCTGCGGCCGTACGGGCATGCGCTTTCGCGTCGTCGGGCGCAGCGACGACATGGTGGTGGTGCGCGGCATCAACGTCTTCCCGACCATGGTCGCCGACGTCCTCAATGCGATCCCGGGCTTGAACGGCGAATATCGCATCCGCCTTGCCGGCGACGGGCCTTACGACCGCCTGCCGGTCGAGGTCGAGGGGGCGGGTGCCGTCTCGGCCGACGAGGTCGCCCGGCACCTGCAGCAGGCGCTGCGGGTGACCGCCGTGGTGACCATGCTGCCCGTCGGCGCGCTGCCGCGTACCGCGGGCAAGACCCGCCGCGTGATCAGGGAGGAATGACCCGATGACCACCGTGCAACTGACGATCGCCGACGGCATCGCCGAGATCGTCCTGGACCGCCCCGAGCGGCTGAATGCGATCAATCCGGCACTGCTGTCGGACTTCGCCGCGGCGATCCGGGCGGCGCAGGGCCAGCCCGTCATCCTGCTGCGCGGGGCCGGCCGTGCCTTCTGCGCCGGCGACGATCTCAAGGAATTCGAAAGCCAGTCACGCGGTCCGGCCGAGACCCGGAACTTCATCGAGGCGATCCAGGACATCACCCGGCTGCTGATGGGCGGCGATGCCGTCGTCGTCGGCGCGATCCACGGCTGGGCGGTCGGTGGCGGGCTCGAATGGGTGATCAACTGCGACGTGGCGGTGATGGCGGAAGGTTGCCGCTGCTTCTTTCCCGAAACCGCGCTGGGCTTGTTCGTCACCGGGGGCGTCACCGCGCTGCTGCCCAATCTGGTCGGGCTGCAGAAAGCCAAGGAACTGATCCTGCTGGGCGACCGGATCGATGCCCGGACCGCGCAGGCGATGGGCCTGGTCTCGCGGGTGGCGGCCGACGCAGCCTATCTCGACGAAGCCCGCGCGCTGGCCCGCCGGATCGCCACGCTGCCGGGCCATTCGCGGCGCAACGTCAAGCGCGTGCTGAACCGGGCGTTCCAGCTGCCGCTCGACGAGGCGATGGCGCTCGAGACCGACGCGACCGTCGAAGGTTTCCTGGCCCCCGAGACTGCCGCGCTGATTGCCCGCGCCGCCCCGTAAGTAGTTTCCCCTAGTCGGCGCCGTGCGACCCGCCTATGTGACCGCGGCGCGATGGATTGCAAGGCGCCGCGACGTTTTGCCGCGTCCGTAGAACTACGCTGCGACATCGTGACTGCTGGTTGATCCCGGCCTCGCGGGACCAATGTGCCATCGACCTAAAGGGGCGCAACCGTAACCCAGCGCCCCATCAGAAGGGTGCGAGGGCATGACGGCTAGTACGATGGCGGGCAACCCGGCCGAAACAGGGCAAGGCTATGACGACGATGTGATTCGGTTCCTGGTCGCGGCGACCATGTTCTGGGGCGTGGTAGGCATGCTGGCGGGGCTGGTGATCGCCCTGCAGCTGGCCTATCCGCTGCTGAACCTCGATCTGCCGTGGACCACCTTCGGCCGGCTGCGGCCGGTCCATACCTCAGGCGTGATCTTCGCCTTCGGCGGCAACGCGCTGCTTGCGACCTCGTTCTACGTGGTCCAGCGCACCTGCCGCGCGCGGCTTTGGGGCGGCAACCTCGCCTGGTTCGTCGCCTGGGGCTATCAGACCTTCATCGTCCTGGCGGCGTCGGGCTACGTGTTCGGCATCACCCAGGCCAAGGAATATGCCGAGCCGGAGTGGTACACCGATCTTTGGCTGACGGTGGTCTGGGTCGCCTATCTGGCGGTCTTCGTCGGCACCCTGGTGCGCCGGCGCGAGCCGCATATCTACGTGGCGAACTGGTTCTACCTCGCGTTCATCATCACGATCGCGATGCTGCACATCATCAACAACCTGGCGGTGCCGGTCTCGTTCACCGGTGCGAAGTCCTATTCGGCCTTCGCCGGGGTGCAGGATGCGCTGACCCAGTGGTGGTACGGCCATAACGCGGTGGGCTTCTTTCTGACCGCCGGCTTCCTCGGCATGATGTACTACTTCATTCCGAAGCAGGCGCAGCGGCCGGTCTACTCCTACCGCCTGTCGATCATGCACTTCTGGTCGCTGATCTTCATCTATATCTGGGCCGGTCCCCACCATCTGCACTACACCGCGCTGCCCGACTGGGCGCAGACGCTGGGCATGACCTTCTCGATCATGCTGTGGATGCCGTCCTGGGGCGGGATGATCAACGGCCTGATGACCCTGTCGGGCGCCTGGGACAAGCTGCGCACCGATCCGATCCTGCGCATTCTCGTGGTCTCCGTGGCGTTCTACGGCATGGCGACGTTCGAGGGTCCGCTGATGTCGATCAAGGCGGTCAACGGCCTGTCGCACTATACCGACTGGACCATCGGTCACGTCCATTCGGGCGCGCTGGGCTGGGTCGGCTTCGTTACCTTCGGGGCGGTCTACTACCTGGTTCCGCGCCTGTGGGGTCAGCCGCGGCTCTATTCGCTGAAGCTCGTCAACATCCACTTCTGGGTCGCGACGATCGGCATCGTCCTCTACATCACCGCGATGTGGATCTCGGGCATCCTGCAGGGCCTGATGTGGCGGGCCTATGACACCCTCGGCTTCCTGCAGTACTCGTTCGTCGAAACGGTCGAGGCCATGCATCCGTTCTACGTCATCCGTGCGTTGGGCGGCGGGCTCTACCTGATCGGCGCCATCATCATGGTCTACAACCTGATCCAGACCGTCCGCGGGCGGCAGCGGGTGGAAGCGCCGATCGGCGCGCCCACCGCCGCCGTCGCGGCGGCCTGAGCGGGGGGAGCGCATCATGGCTCAACCATCTGGCAACGCCCATTTTCACGACCGTATCGAACGCAACGTCCTGCTGATGATGGTCCTGTCGCTGCTGGTCGTCTCGATCGGCGGTCTGGTCCAGATCGTGCCCCTGTTCTTCGTCGAGAGCACGATCGAGAAGGTCGAGGGGATGCGGCCCTACACGCCGCTCGAGCTTATCGGCCGCAACATCTACCAGCGGGAAGGCTGCTATCTGTGCCACAGCCAGCAGATCCGCCCGTTCCGGGATGAGGCCGAGCGCTATGGCCATTACAGCCTGGCGGCCGAGAGCATGTACGATCATCCGTTCCAGTGGGGCTCCAAGCGTACCGGTCCGGACCTCGCACGCGTCGGCGGCAAGTACTCCGATGAATGGCATACCGCCCATCTGATCGACCCGCGCTCGATCGTGCCGGAATCGGTGATGCCGCCATACGGCTTCCTGGCCCGCAACGGTCTCGACGACAACGACATCGCCGATCATCTGAAGGCGCTGCGCGTGGTCGGCGTGCCCTACACCGACGAGATGATCGCCAAGGCGGGGCAGGACGTGCGCGCCCAGCTCGACCCGGATGCCGACAACGCGGCTTTCCTGGCGCGCTATCCGAAGGCCGTCATCCGCAAGTTCGATACGTCGAACCCGAAGATGGCGACCGAACTCGACGCGCTCGTCGCCTATCTGCAGATGATGGGCACCCTGGTCGACTTCACGCGCTACGACGCGCGTGCCAATCAGCGCTGAGGGGAGGAACTGCCGATGTCCTACGATGAAATGAGGGCGCTGGCCGGTTCGATCGGCGTGGTGACCTTCTTTGTATTCTTCATCGCCTGCTTCCTGTGGGTCATGCGCCCCGGCGCAGCAGACCGCGCCCGCGAGGCGGCGCGGATTCCGTTCAAGGAGGAGTGAGGCCCGTGTCCAAGATCGAAAGAGACGAGGTCACCGGCCGGGAGACGACCGGCCACGAATGGGATGGCATCCGCGAGCTGAACACGCCGTTGCCGCGCTGGTGGCTGCTGCTGTTCTATGCCTGCATCGTGTTCTCGGTCGGCTACTGGGTGCTCTACCCGGCCTGGCCGATTCCCGGCGGCTTCACCAAGGGCATCCTCGGCTATTCCAGCCGGGGCGAGCTCACCCAGGAGATCGCTGCCGCCCGCGGCGCGCAGCAGGTCTATCTGGACAAGATCGCCGCGACGCCGCTGGACCAGATTCCGCAGAACGCGGAGCTGTTCCAGTTCGCCCAGTCGGGCGGCCGGTCGGCCTTCGCCGTCAACTGCTCGCCCTGCCACGGTGCCGGCGGGCAGGGGGCCAAGGGCTATCCGAACCTGCTCGACGACAACTGGATCTGGGGCGGCACGCTCGACCAGATCTCGGCGACGATCACCCATGGCATCCGCTGGGATGCCGATCCGGATACGCATCAGAACCAGATGCCGGCTTTCCTCGCCGACGGCATCCTGAAGCCCAACGAGATCGACGATACGGCGGAATACGTATTGTCGCTGTCGGGTCGTTCGACCGATAAATCGGCAGCAGCCCGGGGGGCGGAAATCTTCGCGGCGAACTGCGTCGCCTGCCACGGCGAAGGCGGCGTCGGCAACCCGGAGATGGGTGCCCCCAGCCTGAAGGCCAATATCTGGCTCTATGGCGGCGACAAGAACTCGATCGTCACGACGATCCGCTATGCCCGCAAGGGCGTGATGCCGGCCTGGGCCGGACGTCTGGATCCCGCGACGATCAAGCAGCTTGCGGTCTACGTCCACTCCCTCGGGGGCGGCAAGTAAGGGTAACGCCATGTCCAGCAGGACCAGCACCATCAGCGATCCGGCCGCGCCGGAATCGCTCTACGTCAAGCGGCGGAAGATCCAGGTACGCGATATCACCGGGCGCTTCCGCAAGCTGAAATGGCAGGTCCTGGTCCTGCTGCTGGCGATCTACTACATCGTTCCCTGGTTGCGTTGGGATCGTGGTCCCAACGCGCCGTCCCAGGCGGTGCTGGTCGATTTCCCGGCCCGCAAGTTCTATTTCTTCTTCATCGAGATCTGGCCGCAGGAAGTCTATTACCTGACCGGCATCCTGATCATGATGGCGATCGGCCTGTTCGGCATCACCGCCACGATCGGCCGCGTCTGGTGCGGCTTCGCCTGCCCGCAGACCGTCTGGACCGATCTGTTCATGGCGGTCGAGCGCTTCGTCGAGGGCGACCGCAATGCGCGGCTGAAGCTCGACCAGGCGCCGATGAGCGTGAACAAGGCGCTGCGCCGCATCGCCAAGCATATCCTGTGGCTGCTGATCGCCCTGGCGACCGGCGGGGCCTGGGTCTTCTACTTCGCGGACGCCCCGACGCTCGCGGTCGAGCTGGCGCACTTCCAGGCATCGACCGCCGCCTACGCCACGATCGGCCTGCTGACCCTGACCACCTACAGCTTTGCCGGCCTGGCGCGCGAGCAGATCTGCACCTATGCCTGTCCCTATTCGCGGTTCCAGGCCGCGATGCTGGACGAACACTCGATCGTCGTGACCTACCGCACCGACCGTGGCGAGCCGCGCGGCAAGGCCTCGCGCGTCGCGACGCCCGCGGCGCCTGCCGCCAAGCTCGGCGACTGCATCGACTGCGCCGCCTGCGTCACCGTCTGCCCGACGGGTATCGACATCCGTAACGGCCAGCAGCTCGAATGCATCAATTGCGGCCTGTGCATCGATGCCTGCGACCATGTGATGGACAAGGTCGACCGGCCGCGCGGTCTGATCGCGCTCGATACGCTGGCCAATCTCGAACAACGTCGCACCGGTGTCGATCCGAACCCGAAGCTGAAGATCTGGCGGCCGCGCGTGTTCGTCTACATGGCGCTGTGGCTCGGCGTCGGCCTGGTCATGCTGGTGACGCTGCTGACCCGGCCCAATCTGGAAATGAGCGTCCAGCGTGATCGCAATCCGCTGTTCGTGACGCTGTCGGACGGCGGGGTCCGCAACGGCTATACCTTCCACCTGATCAACAAGATGCACGTCGAGCGTCAGGCCGTCCTCTCGGTCGAAGGCCTGCCGGGCGCGCGGATCTACGTGTTGAACCTGGGCGAGAAGCCTGAACCGACGCTCACGCTCGGCCCCGATGCGGTGACCGCGGAGCGGGTCTTCGTAACGGTGCCACGTGGCGCCCTCACGGCCGACTCCACCGATTTTCGCTTCGTGCTGCGCGATCCCGCCAGCGGCGACGAGGCCCATTACGGCGGGATCTTCCGGGGGCCGGGCAAATGAACGCGCAGGCAAAATCGGGCCGTGAGCTGACCGGCCGCATGGTATTGGCCTGGCTGGTCGGCTTCTTCCTGGTCGTGGCCACCGTCAACGGGGTGTTCATCTACGCCGGCGTCAAGAGCTGGCCCGGCCTGGTCAGCGAGCATTCCTACGAGGAAGGTCTTGCCTACAACCGGACCCTGGCCGCGGTACGCGCCAATGCCGCGATGGGCTGGAGTGCCCGGCTCGACTATCGCGACGGCCAGGCGTTGCTGGTCCTGACCGATCGCGATGGCCGTGCCATCGACGGCATGCAGGTCGAGGCGGTGTTCACCCGGCCGCTCGGCCAGACTGCCGAGATCGCGGTGGCCTTGCCGGCGCGTGGCGGCGGCCGCTACAGTGCGGCGGTGGCACTGCCGCTGGCCGGTCAATGGGAAATGGCCGTCACGGTCGATGGTGCCCGCGACCGCTTCCAGGCAACCGAACGGTTGATCGTGAAATGAGCGACTGCACCTGCCAGCATTGCGGTGCGGCCCTGGCCGATCCGGCGCAGCGGTTCTGCTGCAAGGGATGCGCGGGTGCCTATGAACTTATCCATAGCCTGGGGCTGGACGGCTGGTATCAGCGCCGCATCCTGCGCGACGATACCCGCGCGCCGCGACCCGAGGACGACGATGCCGCGGCCATGGTCGATCCCGCGGCCTATGTGACGACGGACGCCGACGGCATCGCCAGCCTGCATCTGCTGATCGACGGCCTGCATTGCGCCGCCTGCGTCTGGCTGATCGAGAACATGCTGGCCCGCCAGCCCGGCGTGACCCATGCCCGGCTGAACATGACGACGCGACGGCTGGCCCTGCGCTGGCGGGCCGATGCGACCACGGCCGAGACGCTGGTCGCCGCGGTCACGCGGCTGGGCTATCGCGTCATGCCCTACGATCCATGCCGGATGGGGCAAAGCGCCCGGCGCGAGGAACATCAGCTGTTGCGCGCCCTGGCGGTCGCCGGTTTTGCCGCCTCCAACATCATGCTGCTTTCCGTCGCCATCTGGGCCGGTTATGGCGAGATGGGGACGGCGACGCGCACCTTGCTGCACTGGGTGTCGGCGCTGATCGCGCTGCCTGCGGTAGCCTATGCCGGCAGGCCCTTCTACCGCTCGGCCTGGGCCGGTCTCAAGGCCGGCCGCATGAACATGGACGTGCCGATCTCGCTCGGCGTCACCGTCGCCACCGCGATGAGCCTGTGGCAGACGATCGAACACGCCCAGCACGCCTATTTCGATGCGTCGACGTCGCTGCTGTTCTTTCTGCTGGTCGGCCGCTATCTCGACCGGCTCGCCCGCGGCCGGGCGCAATCGGCGGCCGAGCAGTTGCTGGGCCTGGCGGCAGTCGCGGTCCGCCGCATCGAGCCGGATGGCAGCCGCAAGGCGGTACCGGCCGCCGAGATCCGCCCCGGCGACCGCATCGCGGTCGGTACCGGCGAGCGTATCGGCGCCGATGGCGCAGTCGCGCTGGGCCAGTCGGAGATCGATTGCGCGCTGGTGACCGGCGAGAGCCTGCCGGCACAGGTCGGTCCCGGGGCGCGGGTCCATGCGGGCACCGTCAATCTCGGACCGCCGATCGAGATCGCGGTCACCGCGGCGGGCGAAGGCACCCTGCTGGCCGAGATCGCGCGGCTGATGGAGAATGCCGAGCAGGGCCGCACCCGTTTCGTGCGCCTGGCCGACCAGGTGGCCCGGCGTTACGCGCCGGTCGTGCACGTCATGGGGCTGTCGACCCTGATCCTGTGGCTGGCGCTGGGCGCAGGCTGGCAGGAGAGCCTGCTGAATGCGGTCGCGGTGCTGATCATCACCTGCCCCTGTGCGCTGGCGCTGGCCGTGCCGGCGGTGCAGGTGGTGGCGTCGTCGCGGCTGTTCCGCGCCGGCATCCTGCTCAAGAGCGCCGATGCGCTGGAGCGCCTGGCCCAGGTCGATACCGTCGTGCTCGACAAGACCGGCACGCTTACCCGCGGCAAGCCGGTGTTGCGCCGCGCCGAAGGCCATGACGACGACGACCTTCGCCTTGCCGCCGCGCTGGCGGCCGACAGCCGCCACGTGCTGTCGCGCGCCCTGGTCGCCAGCCTGCCGGCCGCGGTGCCGGCGATGGCCGGCGTCGTCGAGGAGCCTGGTGCCGGGTTGCGTTGCGGCGACTTGCGGTTGGGCAGCGCGAAGTTCTGCGGTATCGATGCGCCGCCGGCCGGTGGCCCGGAAATCTGGCTGCGGCGGGCCGATGGGCGTGTCGCCCATTTTGTCTTCACCGATGCGCCCAGGAAGGACGCGGCCGACGTGCTGGCGACCTTGCAGCGGCGGGGCCTGAAGCTGGTCCTGCTGTCGGGCGACCGTCGTGACGTCGTCGCGGCCACGGCGGCCGCCTGCGGCATCGACGACTGGCGCGCCGAAATCGATCCGGCCGGCAAGGTCGCCGTGCTCTCCGAGCTTGCCGCGCGGGGCGCCAAGGTCCTGATGGTCGGCGACGGGCTGAACGATGCCCCGGCCCTGGCCGCGGCCTTCGTGTCGCTGTCGCCGTCGTCGGCGGCCGACATCAGCCAGACGGCGGCGGATGCGGTTTTCCAGGGCGACCTGCTGGCGCCGGTGGCGACCGTGATCTCGGTGGCGCGACGGGCACGCCGGCTGGTCTGGCAGAACATCGCGCTGTCGATCGGATACAATCTGCTGGCAGTGCCGCTCGCGGTCGCCGGCCTCGTCACCCCGCTGATCGCGGCCGCGGCGATGTCGTCGTCGTCGCTGCTGGTCAGTCTCAATTCCCTGCGTTTGAGGGCTTCCGATGAACGGATTGATCGTGCTCATACCGGTGGCGCTGGCACTCGGCCTGCTGGGGCTGGGCGCCTTCCTGTGGGCCCTGCGCAGCGGCCAGTTTGAAGACCTGGACGGCGCCGCCAACCGCGTGCTGTTCGACGACGAGGCCGGCGGGGCGGATGCCGGGCCGGCCCGGCAGCGGACCAGATAGCGCGATAGCGATGGAGCACCGGCACCAAAATTGGTGCAATTCGGCAATTGAACCAATTGCCTGCTCCATCGACACTGCCGGGCATGTGGATGCCCAACGTCAACCGCTTCACGCCGCGCAAGCACCAGGCGCTGATGGCCGCGCTGCGCGAGGAGATCCGGTCGGGCCGGCTCAATCCCGGTGACCGGCTGCCGGCCCAGCGCGACCTGTCGCAGGCGATCGGGGTCGCGGTCGGCACGATCGCCCGGGTCTATCGCGATGCCGGGGCCGAAGGGCTGATCCGCTCCACCGTCGGGCGCGGGTCCTATGTCGCGCGACGGGCCGATGCTTTCATCGCGGCGGCCGGGGCCGGCCCGCTGGCCGGGCCGGTCGATCTCCGCATCAATCGCGGGCTGAACATGCTCGATCCGCCGCTCGGCCCGGCGCTGCGTGCGCTGGCCGATGCCGGCTGCCAGGACCTGCTGACCGATCGGGAGCAAGGCGGCGAACGCGCCCATCGCGAGGCTGCGGCGGTATGGCTACGGCGCTGCGGCGTCGAACGGTCGGCCGAGCAGATCCTGCTGACCGCCGGCGCGCAGAACGCGCTGCTGCTGTCGCTCTCGGCCTGCACAAGGCCGGGCCAGGCGGTGCTGACCGAGGAACTGACCTATCCCGGCTTGCGCGAGGCGGCCGACATGCTGGGCCTGGATTTGATCCCGGTGGCGATGGACGGGGAGGGGCTGGAGCCTGACGCGCTCGAGCGCGCGCTCTACGCCCACCGTCACGCCGCCGTGCTCTATACCTGCCCGACGATCCAGAATCCGACCACGACGACGCAGCCGGAGGATCGCCGCCGGCGGATTGCCGCGCTGGCCGCCCGCCACGGCCTGTGGATCGTCGAGGACGATATCCACCGCCTTTATGCCGACGACCCGCCGCCATCCTATGCGGTGCTGTTGCCCGAGCGGACGTTCTTCATCGCGACGCTGTCGAAGGTGGTCTGCAGCGGATTGCGGCTCGGCTTCCTGGCGCCGCCCGAGGCATGCCTGCGCCTCGTGCTGCGCCGCATCCTCGCGACTCTCTGGGCGGTCTCGCCCCTGCCGGCCGAGATAGCTGCCCGCTGGATCAGCGACGGCACCGCCGCCGCGACCCTTCGCGCCAAACGGGCCGAGGCGCGGGCACGCCAGGCGATCGCGGCCGAGGCCCTGGGCAGCCATGCGCATCCGGCCGGGGGGGCCAGCCTGTGCAGCTGGATCGAACTCGGCCCCGAATGGACGTCGGACGGTTTTGTCGCGGCGGCGCTGGCCGCCGGCGTCGCACTGCTCGGCGATGCCTCGTTCCGGCCGTTGCCCGACCAGGGGCGCCGCCGTGGCGTCAGGCTGGGACTGGGTGCGGCTGCCGACCATCACGCGCTGCGGCGCGCCCTCGATGCGACGGCCTGCCTGCTGGCCCAGGGACCAGGCCGGCCGGCCACCGCCACCTGATCTTTCGCTGACTTTCATTGCAACCAGGCACGGCCGATGTCCCGGACATCGGTGGGGACGGCGCGTGCCCGATCTCCAGGAGAAGCCATGACCGCGCAAGCCACCTCGATCACCACCCGCCTGCTGCACGCCGACGAAGGCCTGGCCGACCCCTACAGCATGGCGCCGCCGCTGCATCAGTCGGTCAATCACAGCGCGCGCGATGCCGATCATCTGGCCGAGATCGCCACGACAATGGGCGACAGCTACTATACGCGCCGCGGCAACCCGACCTCGTCACGGCTGGCGCGGGTGATCGCGGACCTGGAAGGGGCCGAGACCGGTCTGGTCTTCGCCTCGGGCATGGGGGCGATCGCCACGACGATCATGGCGCTGGTGCGGGCCGGCGACCATATCGTCGGCCAGCGCAATCACTATATCGGCATCACCAAGATGCTGACCGACCTGATGCCCGGCTATGGCGTCGAGACGACACGCGTCGACCAGCGCGATCCCGATGCCTTCGCCGCAGCGATCCGCCCCAATACCAGGCTGATCGTGCTGGAAAGCCCGGTCAATCCGATGATGCACCTGACGGATTTCCGGGCGGTCTGCGAGATCGCGCGGGCGCGGGGCATCCTCACTGCCTGCGACTCGACGTTCGCCACGCCGATCAATCAGCGGCCGATCGACCAGGGCGTCGACATCGTGATGCACTCGGTCACCAAATATATCGGCGGCCATCACGACCTGCTGGCCGGCTGCGTTGTCTCGTCGCGCGCGGTGATGGAACGGATATGGGACCTGTCGATGACGACCGGCGCCATCGGCGCGCCGTTCAATTCCTGGCTGGCGCTGCGCGGCATTCGCACGATGGAACTGCGCGTGCGTCAGCAGAACGCAACGGCGCTGGCTGCGGCGCGCCTCCTGGAGCGGCATCCGGCGGTGGCCCGGGTCTTTTACCCCGGTCTCGACTCCCACCCGCAACATGAGCTGGCGCGGCGGCAGATGTCGGGATTCGGCGGCCTGCTGACCTTCGATCTCAAGGGCGGCTACCAGGCCGGCATCGATCTCATCGCCCGGATGAAGCTGGCCAGGAACGCCTCGAGCCTGGGCGGCGTGTCGACGGTGGTGACCCAGCCGGCGGTGCTGTTCGCCGAGCGGCTGTCGCCCGAGACGCTGGCCGAGCAGGGGCTGACGCCGGGTCTGATCAGGCTGGCCGTGGGGATCGAGGCGACCGCGGACCTGCTGGAGGATCTGGAGCAGGCGCTGAGGGCGTGCTGAAGCCGATGGCCGGCCCCGGGGTCACCGGGGCCGGCCACCGCCGATCAGAAGGCCGCGACGCGGGCGGCGGGCGCCGCGCCGGCGAGGCCGCCGGCCTGGGCGGCGACATCGTTACGGCTGGCGATCTTGCCGTTCTTCAGCACGAAACGATGGTTGCGGCGGTCGGCCGCGCGGTTGATGTCGGCGATGGGATCGCCGTCGATCATCAGCAGGTCGGCCAGCTTGCCCTCGGCGATGAGGCCGTGGTCGGGCAGGCCGACCAGGTCGGCGGCGGCGCTGGTGCCGGCGATCAGGGCCTGCAGCGGGGTCATGCCCGACTCGACCATCAGGCGCAGTTCCTGCGCATTCTCGCCGTGGATGTTGTAGGGCGTGCCCGCATCGGTGCCGAGAGCGATCTTGCCGCCGGCCGCCAGGAAGCGGCGGAACGAGTCGATGTGGCGTTCGTAGGCGCGCAGCGACTTTTCGACCGCCCAGCTCGGGATTCCCCGGTCCTTGTTGGCGATGATGTTGTTGACCGCGGCCAGGGTCGGCACGAGGTAGGTGCCGTGCTCGAGCATCGCCTTGATGCAGTCGTCATCCATGAAGATGCCGTGCTCGATCGAGGTGACGCCGGCGACGACGGCATTCATGATGCCTTCCGCGCCCTGGGCATGGCTGGCCGTCCGCTTGCTGAAGCGGCGCGCCTCGGCGATGCCGGCAACCATTTCGGCGCGGGTATAGTGGGCGTCTTCGGGGTTGACGCCAGGGGTCATCACGCCGCCGGTCGCCATGATCTTGATGAAGTCGGCGCCGGCATGGATCTGCTCGCGCACGGCCTTGATCACCTCGTCGACGCCGTCGGCGATGCGCCCGTTGCGATTGCCGTGGCCGCCGGTCATGCAGACCAGCTTGCCGGCCGCGCGCACCGTCGGACCCACGAAGTCGCCGCGATTGGCCGCGTCGCGCACCGCCAGATCGACATAGTCGCGACCGCCGCAGTCGCGCACCGCCACGGTGCCGCCCGCCAGCGTTTCCTGCGCCCGCTTCATCGAGGCCAGCGCACACTGGGCCAGGTTCTGCTTCATCTGCGCGGTGCCGGGGTCGCCCTCACCGCCCAGCGTCAGGTGGACGTGGCAGTCGACAAGACCGGGCATCAGCGTGCCGCCGGTGGTGTCGACCTTTTCGCCGGCGAAACCCTCGAACTCGGCCGTCTTCGCCACGCGCTTGACCCGCGCATCCTCGACCAGCACGGCCATGCCGTTCGGGAACCACTCCTTGCCGTCGAATGTTGCGCCGCCGGCGTAAAGCACCTGTCGCATCGTGTGCGAACTCCTCACAGGGGATGAAATCTGCCCGGCATGCTAGGCCGGTGTGGCGCGCCGGTCCAGTCGCGTCGAAATCCAGCCGCCTGCTCCCGACGTATCAGCCATCAGCCCCCCGCAGGAAAGCCACGACATGAAAAAACTCCACCTGCCACTCGTTCTCGCCCTCAGCCTCGGCCTTGCCGCCTGCGCCGAAATGGCCGCCGACCCGACCGTGCCGCCGCCCAGTCTCTATGCCCGCATCGGTGGCATGCCCACGATCAACGCCGTGGTCGACGATTTCATCGCCAATGTCGCGGCCGATCCGGTGATCAACCGACGTTTTGCCCGCACGAACATCCCGAAGCTGAAGGCGAGCCTGGCCGACCAGATCTGTGCGGCCTCGGGCGGGCCCTGCACCTACAGGGGCGGCACCATGCTGGAGGTGCACAAGGGCATGGACATCACCGACACCGAATTCAACGCGATGGCCGGCGACATGGACAAGACGCTCAGGAAATTCGGCGTGCCGAAGACGGAGTACGACGAGTTGATGGCGATCCTGGCCTCGACCCGTGGCGACATCGTCGGCAGATAGCCGGCGGCGACTTCACCCCTGCCGCCGATGGGCCGCGGGGTCGGTGGGCGCGGCGCGCACGCGGTTCCGGCCCTCGGCTTTCGCCTGGTACAAGGCTGCGTCTGCCGCCTCGATCGCGTCTTCGACATGGCCGTCCGGCCCCAGCGCGGCCAGGCCGATCGATACGGTAACCCGCAGATCGTCCGGCCCGGCCCCGAGATGGCGCGATGACGTGGCCTGGCGCAACCGTTCCAGCAGCCGGATCGCGATACCGGGCTCGGTTTCCGGCATCAATACGATGAACTCCTCACCACCATAGCGGGCGAGGGTGTCGCTGGAGCGCAGCATTTCGGCCCAGAGATCGGCCAGCGTTCGGAGCAGGACGTCGCCGGTCTGATGGCCGTGGCTATCGTTGACCTGCTTGAAGTGATCGATGTCGAGAATGGCGATGCAGGCCCGTCCGGCATGACGGCGCACCCGGTTGATCTCGCCCTCCGCGGCCTCCAGGAAGGCGCGCCGGTTCGGCAGTTCGGTCAGCGGATCGAGCATGGCGAGCCGCGTGAGCTTCGCTTCCGCCGCCTTCTCCGCCGTGACGTCGGTCAGGATCGTCACGGTATTGCCGTCGGGCATCGCATCGCGGCGGACTGCCGTCTTGCGGCCGTCGGCCAGCTGGATCACCTGGGTCTCCGATCGGACTCCACGCCCGGCCGCCAGCGTCAGGCTCGCGCCGGGCCGCATCTTGTCGGGTGGCGTGCCGCTGAGATCGGCGGCCTGGCGGTTGGCCAGCATGATGCGGTCGCGGGCGTCGGTAATGACGATGCCCTGGCCGATCGCCGCCAGCATCGCATCCATCAGCCCGGTGACCTGCACCATCGCCGCGCTCTGAACGGCGAGCGCCTGCAGTCGCCGCGACAGCAGCCAGCCCAGAATGCCGATGACGAGGCAGGCGAGGGCGGTTCCCCCGGCCAGCCATCGTGTCCGCTCGCGCCAATTGGCGAGCGCCGTATCCAGGCTGACCGAGGCTGACACGAAGAGGGGCTGCCCGGTGACGGCGCGAACGGCCACGATTCGCGAAATGCCGTCAACACCGGTACCGCGTCGTGGTCCCTGGCTTGCCAGAGCGTTCAGTTCCTTGCCCGTGGTGAGTTCAGCGCCAAGCAGGGATTCGACGATCGGCTGGCGTACCAGCAGGCGGCCATCGGCACGGAAGATCGCAATATCGCCCCCGGGTTCGAGGAGCGTGCTGAAAAAGCTGTTGAAATAGGCCAGGTCGAGTGCTGCCGCGACGACCCCGGCAAAGCGGCCGTTCGAGGCCAGGACCCGGCGGCTCAGCGCGATCGTCCACTGGCCGCTCAGCGCGCCCCTGATCGGCAGGCCGATGAAGAGATCGTCGGTTGTCGCCTCGCGCTGCACACGGAAATAGGGGCGATCGGCGCCGACGAACGGGCGCGGGGGCTGGCTGACCGCATCGGCGACCGCGCGGCCGGACGAATCGAGCTGCAGCATCGATCGGACCTGCGGCAGCTCGCTGCTCAACCGATTGAGCAGTTCGTGGGTGGTGGCGGGGCCAGCGCGCGGATCGTCGAGCGTCTCGACCACCGTGCGCATCGCCCGGTCCGCCTCGGCCAGGGTGCGTGCCGCGTGTTCGGCCAGGCTGTGGACCAGTGCCGCCAGGGTCCGGCTGCTGGAAGCGATCGCCTCGTCCCGCTCGTTCAGCGCCGCGAACGTGGCGCCGCCTGCGAGGATGACAATGACAAATCCCGTAAGCAGGGCGACCAGCCGGGCTGCCCGGCGAAAATGCCGCGTATCCGGAAGCCCGGCGCCTTGTTGCATCAGGAAAGTATTGACGGGCATGGTCCGGAATCCGCCTGCGACGCTTTTGTTGATAGCCTGCCTCCGTCCCGAAGTCCGTCACGCTTCGTAAGTTATCACCATCAGTCGAATATCTCGCACTGATATATGTTGACTTGAAATAGCCAAATGGCTAATTCTTCGCGCCATTCGAGAAGAATTGACCGTTCTTGTTGTGAGGACGGCGGGGCAGGGTGACATGGGGAGTGCCACCGGTCGCAGTCGCGCCTGGCGGTGGATCGTGGGCGGGCTCGTCATTCTGGGCTTGGCTGGCGGCGCCGCTTATGTCTTGCGTGAGCGCCGGGGGCCCGCCGCCGCGCCGCCGGCAACGGCCCAGGCGCCAGCCCCGACCCCGCAGATCGAACTCGCACCGGAAGACATGGCTGCCGCGGTCCGGACCGGCCTGCGCCAGGTCGCGCGGGTATCGGGCTCGATGAACCCGGTACGACAGTCGGTCGTCAAGGCCGAGGTCGCCGGCACGATCGCCGAGGTGCTGGTGCGCCGCGGCGAACAGGTGCGGCAAGGTCAGGTGCTGGCCCGGCTCGACACCGTGATGCTCAAAGCCCGCTTGAACGAGCGCGTGGCCAATCTCGAACAGGTCAAGGCGGCGCGTGCGGTATTGGAGCGCTCGAACGCCAATGCCCAGACGCTCAAGCAGCGCGGCATCGTCTCGGACATGGCTTCCGACCAGGCGCAATCGAACCTCAATGCCAATGCGGCCCAGATCGCGGCGATCGAGGCCCAGGTCGCTCAGGCGCGCAAGTCGCTGGCCGATGCCACCATCGTCGCGCCGATCGCCGGTGAAGTGGGCGAACGCTGGGTCAATCCGGGCGAGAACGTCAACGTCGACGCCCGGCTGTTTTCGGTCGTCAGCCTCGACGAGATCGAGGTCGAAGCCCTGGTGCCCGCCCGCGAAGTGCCGCGGCTCGCGATCGGCCAGCAGGTTCGCTTGCGCGTCGAAGGCTTCGGCAATCAGGTATTCGTCGGCCGGATCGACCGCATCAACCCGACGGTCGCGACCGGCACCCGGGCGATTCCGATCTTCGTGATCCTGCCCAATCCCGACCACCGGCTGAAGGGCGGCATGTTCGCCTCGGGCAAGGTGATCATCAGCCAGGTCGACGAGGCGCTGGCGGTGCCGGAAAAGGCCATCCGCCGGGAGGGCGGTGCCAGCGTGGTCTATGTGCTGGCCGGCGATATGCTGGCACGTCGGCCGGTCGATGTCGGGATGACGGAAACCGAAGACGATATGGCCGAGATCAGATCCGGCCTCAAGCCGGGCGATCAGGTCCTGATCGCTCCGTTCATCAACCTGGCCGACGGCATGAAGGCCCGGTTGGCCCAGCGCTGATCGTCAGGCAGAAGGGGGCGCCCCATGTGGTTGACCCGCGTCAGCGTCGATAACCCGGTCTTCGCCACCATGATGATGGTGGCGCTGCTGGTGCTCGGGCTGTTTTCCTACAACCGTCTCGGGGTCGACCAGTTTCCGTCGATCGACTTCCCGCTCGTCGTCGTTTCGACGTCGTATCCCGGTGCCTCGCCGGAGGCCGTCGAAGCCGACGTCACGCGCAAGGTCGAGGAAGCGGTCAACACGGTTGCCGGCATCCGCAAGCTGACCTCGAAATCCTACGAGGGCCGCTCGGTCGTGCTGATCGAGTTCGATCTGACGGTGAATTCGCAGGTCGCGGTCAACGACGTGCGCGAAAAGCTGTCGGCGATCGCCGGGCAGTTCCGCACCGAGGTCAAGACGCCCGAAATCACGCGTTTCAACCCCGACGAGGCGCCGATCCTGTCGTTCTCGGTCGCCTCCAAGCAGCGGACGCCGCGCGACATCACGACGATCACCGACCAGATCATCGTCAAGCAACTGCAGAACGTCCGCGGCGTCGGCCGCGTCACCATTGCCGGCGGCGTCAAGCGCCAGATCCAGATCCGGCTGAACCCCGAGCGCCTCGCCGCCTTCAACATCGGCGTCGACACCGTTCTTAACGCTGTCAAGATCGAGAACCAGGACCTGCCGGCCGGGACCGTCACCCAGTTCGGCGGCGACCGCGTCGTCCAGATCGAAGGCCGGCTGCGCAAGCCGGAGGATTTCCGGTCGCTGGTGATCGCCCGCCGCGGCGGCGCGCTGATCCCGCTGGAGGAAATCGCCGACGTGATCGACGGCGCCGAGGAGGAAGAGAGCCTCGCCCTGCTCGACGGCCGCCGCGCCGTCGCCGTCGAGGTGGTCAAGGTCCAGGACGCCAACACGATCGAGGTGGTCGACCGCCTCTACGCACAGCTTGCCGAGATCAAGAAGGGACTGCCGCCGGACATCGTGATCGACATCGTCCGCGACTCGTCCCGTGGCATCCGCAATTCGGTCGCCAATGTCCGCCAGACGCTGTTCGAGGGCGGCGTGCTGACGATCGTGATCGTGCTGATCTTCCTGGCATCCTGGCGGTCGACGATCATCACCGGCCTGACCTTGCCGATCGCGGTGATGGGCACCTTCGTCGCGCTGTTCTTCGCCGGTTTCACCCTCAACATGATGACGCTGATGGCGCTGTCGCTGGCCATCGGCATCCTGATCGACGACGCGATCGTCGTGCGCGAAAACATCACCCGCCATCACGAGATGGGCAAGAGCCACCGTCAGGCGGCGCTCGACGGCACCAACGAAATCGGCCTCGCGGTGCTGGCCACCACCTTCACCATCGTCGCGGTGTTCCTGCCGGTCGCCTTCATGGGGGGCATCGTCGGCCGCTTCTTCCTGCAGTTCGGCCTGACCGTCGCGGTCGCCGTGCTGATCTCGCTGTTCGTCTCGTTCACCCTCGACCCGATGCTGTCGAGCGTGTGGCCCGAGCCCGAGAGCAAGCGCAAGCCCGGCGGCTTCGTCGACCGCTTCATGCAGGGGCACGAGGCCGTCCATCAATGGATGGGCCGGGTCTATGGCGCGATCATCGGCTGGAGCCTGCGCCACCGCATCATCACGATGATCGCCGCGATCGGCATCTTCGTCGGCTCGTTCATGCTGGTGCCGCGCATCGGCGTCGAGTTCGTGCCGGCCGCCGATCTTTCCGAGATGATCGTCGAAATCACGGGACCGGTCGGCTCGTCGCTCGAATACACCGGCGCAAAGGTGGCGCAGGTTCAGCAGGCACTGGCCGAATTTCCCGAGATCGCCTATTCGTTCGGCACCATCAACGCCGGCATGGCGCAGGGCAAGAACGTCGGCTCGATCTACGTCCGCCTGATCGACATCCACAAGCGCACGCGCAGCCCCGAGACCCTGACCCAGCCGATCCGCGAGCGGCTGCAGCGTATTCCCGGCCTGACGCTCAATATCGGCGTGCCCGGCGCGGTCGGCTTCCAGAAGCCGATCCAGGTCTCGATCCTGGGCCGCGACATCGCGACGCTCGACCAGATTTCGCAGGAATTCATGGCGATGGCGCGGACCGTTCCGGGCGTCGTCGACCTCGATTCGTCGCTGAAGGCGGCCAAGCCGATCCTGTCGGTGCGCCTGAACCGCGAGCTTGCCAACGATCTGGGCATCGGCCTCGGCCAGGTCGTCCAGACCCTGCGGCCGCTGCTGGCCGGCGAGGCCGCATCGACCTGGCGCGACGAGGCAGGTGACAACTACGACGTCCTGATCAGGCTGGGCCGCGACGACCGCACCTCGAAGGGTGACCTGGAACGGCTCTATGTCACCTCGGGCCAAGCCGGATCCGACGGCCAGCCCAAGCTGGTGCAACTGGCCGAGATCGCCCGCTTCGACGAGGGCACCGGCGCATCGCAGATCAACCGCCGCGACCTGACCCGCGAGGTGCTGGTCGGCGCCAATACCTACGGCCGGCCGGCCGGCGACATCGGCCGCGACCTGCAGGCGCGCTCGGCTGCGATGAAGCTGCCGCCGGGCTACCAGATCATCTACGGCGGCTCGACCAAGGATATCGCCGAGACGGCCTATTTCGCCGGGCTGGCGCTCAGCCTTGCGGTCATTCTGATCTACCTGATCCTGGCTTCGCAGTTCGGCTCGTTCCTGCAGCCGATCGCCATCATGGTATCGCTGCCGCTGTCGCTGATCGGCGTGTTCCTTGGTCTGCTCATCGCCGGCACGACGCTGAACATCTTCTCGGTCATCGGCTTCATCATGCTGATGGGCCTCGTGACCAAGAACGCGATCCTGCTCGTCGACTTCTTCAATCAGCAGCGCCACGCCGGTGCGGGTCGCGACGAGGCGATCACCGAGGCCGGCATCATCCGCCTGCGTCCGATCCTGATGACGACGCTGGCCATGATCTTCGGCATGCTGCCCCTGGCCCTCGGGATCGGCGAAGGCGCCCGCCAACGTGCGCCGATGGCCCATGCGGTGATCGGCGGACTGATCTCGTCGACGCTGCTGACCCTGATCGTGGTGCCGGTGATCATCTCCTATATCGACGACCTCACCAGCTGGGCTCGCCGCCGGTTCGGCCGCCGCCATGGGCACGCCCCGGCTGCCGGCGACGACTGAGCTTTGTCTCGTCCCCGCGGCATGGCATGCTCGACGCCATGAGACGGGAGGATTTTCGCTGAACGACAATCGCCGCAGCCGCACGGCCGAGGCGACACACCGATGACGCGGCAGCGTTGGCGGCGCGCCTTGAGCGGAATCGTCGTCGCGGCGGCGGCCGTGACGCTTGGGCTGGGATTGTTGTTCGGCGTCATCCGCGGTCAGCTCGCCGGTCAGATCGGCGGGCCGGACGATGATACCCTCGCGTTGGTCGCCCAGCTCGAGGTCGACCTGTGGCGGCTGGTCGCCGCCGCCCAGCGCTACTCGATGGCGGCGCCGGATGCCACGCCGGGCCTTATTCGTGAGCGTATCGACGCCCTTTATTCGCGGGTTGCCGCCGCCGAGACGGACGATGCACGCGCGTTCTTCACCGCGGTCGCGCGCTATCAGCAGGTCGTCGCCAGCCTCCGGACCTATCTCGGGGAGGCCGAGCAACTGGTCGGCGGCGACGTGCCGCGCGACACCGCCTTGGCGATCGCCAGGGCGGGCTTCGCCCTGCAGCCCTTGGTGGCGGATTTTGCGACCGAAGCGACCTTCCTGGCCGGCCAGCAGCGTCTCGCGGCCCGCGCACGCATCCTCCGGCGGCTGGAGATTTTCGCCTTCGGTTTCCTGCTGCTGGTCGTGACGGCCGCCGCTTCCGCCGTCGCCATCTGGCGTCTCTACCGGCAGACCGAGCAGAAGCGCCATGCGCTCGATCTTGCCACCGGCGAACTTCGCGCGGCGCGTGACCGGGCCGAGAGCGCGACAGCCGCGATCTCGTCGAGCGAGGCGGAGGCACGGCGGGCGTCCGAGCAACTCGACGATGCCCTCTCCGCCCTGGGCGATGGCTTCGTGCTCTACGATGCCGCCGATCGGGTCGTGATCTACAACCGTCGTTTCATCGAACTGTTTCCGTCGACCGAGCCGATCCTGCGCCGCGGGACCTCGCTGGCCGAAATCCTCGATACCGCGCTGGCCAACGAGATCGTTACTGGCACCGGCCAGGCCAAGGCCGACTGGCGGGCAAGCCTCGAGCAGTATCACGCGACCCCGGTCGCCGGCGGCCTGGTCGAGGAATTGCGCGACGGGCGTTTCGTCTTTATCCGCAAGCACAAGACCGCCACCGGCGGCACGGTCGGGCTCTATACCGATTTCACCGAGATCGTCCGCCAGCGTGAAGCGCTGGCCCTGGCCAAGGAACAGGCCGAACTGGCAAGCCGGGCCAAATCCGACTTCCTCGCGGTGGTCAGCCACGAACTGCGCACACCGTTGAACGGCATCATCGGCATGGGCGAAGTGATCGGCGCGACCTATCTGACGGCCGAGCAGCGGCGCTGGCTGACGCTGATGCGGCGCTCGGCCGACCAGTTGCTGACGCTGGTCGACGAAATTCTCGACCTTGCCCGGATCGAAGCCGGCAAGCTCGCGATCGAGCCGGAAGTGTTCGATCCGGCGGAAAGCCTCCGCGCCGTCGTCGACCTGCTGACGCCGCGGGCCGAGGAGCGCGACAACGTGATGACCTTCGACGCCGATCCGTCGGTCCCCGCCTGGGTGCGGACCGACGAGCGACGCTTTCGTCAGATCCTGCTGAACCTCGTCGGCAATGCGATCAAGTTCACCGAGGGCGGACGCATCGACGTCACCTTGCGGGCCAGCAATGTCGGACCCGATCTCGTCGAATTGCGGGCCGCCGTCACCGATACCGGCATCGGCGTTTCCCCCGCGGTTCAGGCCCGCATGTTCGATAGCTTCGCCCAGGGCGATGCCTCGACCAGCCGGCGTCACGGCGGTTCGGGGCTGGGGCTGGCGATCGCGCGCCGGCTAGCGCGTCTGCTCGGCGGCGATGTCGGCTTCGAGCAGCCCGACGGCCGCGGCAGCCGCTTCTGGTTCACCGCGCTGGCCCAAGCTGCCGCCCCGCCCGAACTGCCGTCCCCGCCGGCCAAGGCCGTGCCGGGCCGCAGCCTGGCGGTCCTGGTCGCCGAGGACAACGCGATCAATCGGGAGGTGCTCGAAAGCCTGCTTGCCGCCTGGAAGCATCGCGCCACGACGGTCGTTTCCGGCGAGGCCGCGGTCAATGCGGCGGCCAGCGGCGCGTACGACGTGGTGCTGATGGATATCCAGATGCCGGGAATCGACGGTGTCGAGGCGACGCGGGCGATCCGCGCGCTGCCGGGCGCCGCCGGACGCGTCCCGGTCATTGCCGTGACCGCCAACGTGCTGCCCGAGGCGCAGGCCGCCTACCGGGCGGCGGGCATGGCCGCCGTCGTCACCAAGCCGGTCCGGCCGCAGGCCCTGGCCGATGCGCTGGCCGCGGCCTGCCCGGATTGAGGGTCAGCGCCTGCAGGGCACCGACTGGGCGTTCAGCAGCGACTGCATCAGCGGTTCGCTGACGATTCCGTTCTGCGGCGCGTTGTTGGCCTTCTGCCACGCCTTGATCCCCCCGGTGGTGCCACGGCCGGCGATGCCGTCGATCGCGCCGCGGTAGCAATTCAGTTCCTTCAACTTCGATTGGATGTCGCGGATCGTTGCGGCATACATCGCCGTCGGCAACGGCTCGGCCCAGTAAGAGTCTGGAATGTTGCTGGCCCGGGCGGCGGGGCTGACGGCGATCGCGGCGAGAAGGACAAGGGCAAAGCGACGCATGACGGATCCTGGGTTGGGGTGAAGAACTCAACGGCCGAACTGGGCCCGGACACGGGCGATCAGGTCGGTACCGCGCGGGCCCGACAAGCCCTCGGCGACCTTGGGTATCTCGGGACGCAGTGCAGCCGGATCGAACGCGTTGACGGCGAGCCCGTTCCCAGCGACTCGCTGGGCCAGGCCGGCATCGGCGTCGAGACCCCGCCGGGTCGCCGACCGCGCGATCGCTGCCGCCCGACCCTCCAGTGCCTGGCGCTGGGCTGCGGACAATCCGGCAAGCCGGCTGGCCGAGATACCGATGAACATCGTTTCGTAATGATGGGCAGTCCAGGCCACGGCCTGAAAGGCTTGGGCAAAGGCATTGTTGAGGAGCGCCTCCACCGGCAGTTCCGCCGCCTCGATCACGCCGGCCCGCACCGCCGCCTCGATTTCCAAAGGCAATCGGACCGCGACCTGAGCACCCGCCCGGGCGAAGAAATTGATCCAGGCGTCGTCGCCGCCGACACGCAGCTTCAGCCCCTTCAGATCGTCCGGGCTTCTGATCGGACGCACCGCGGCGATCACCCGGGGGCTGGAATAGAACCAGCCGAGGACCACCAGATTGAAGCGATCGGGCCAACCGGCGGTCATCTCGCGGCCGATCGGCCCCTCGGCGACGGCAAGCATCTCGTCGGGCCGATCGAACAGGAAGGGGATCAGCAGGCTGCGGTACTCAGGTGCCAGATAGCCGATCGCAAGCGAGCCGCCGATCGTCAGGTCGAGTTCGTCGGTCGCGATCTGGCGCAGATTGGCGGGCGCATCGCCGAACCGTCCGTTGGGAAAGACCTTGATGGTCAATCCTTCGTCGGCGAGCCCCGCCGCCAATTCGTTGGCCACCCGACCGGCCGAGCTGGCCTCGCGGAACTGATGGGCCAGCCGCAGCGGCTGGGCGACGGCTTGGGGGCCGCCGGCGGCCAGCAGCCCGGCGACAGCCAGTGCCAGGAAGCCACGGCGCAGATTTGTCATTCTTCCGTGCAAGAAACCATCCGCGTCGAATTTCGCTGCGTGGTAGCATAACAATCTCTACGGGACGGCGACAGGGGAGCCAGGGCGGCCGGCATGCTGCAGTCACGTGCCACCCAGGTGGCCATTCTTGTCGTCTTGCTGGTCGTGGGGATCTGGGGCATCGCCATCAACGATCTGCGCAACGAGCGGCGCGAGATCGTCAACGAGGCTGCGGTGCGGGATCGCGCCATCGCCTCGACCCTGGCCCTGCAGGCCGCCCAGACGCTCAACCAGATCGACCAGATGCTGCGGACAGTGGCGCGCGACATCGCCGTGCTCGATCCCGCATTGCCGCGGCGCGACCTGCGCATTCACGACCTGCTTGCCCGCCGTGCCGAATCCGAGCCGGGGGTCGCAAGCATCGTCGTCACCGATCGCAATGGCGTCGCACGCTGGTCGTCGCGGACTTTGGCGCCCCCGCCCGTCAGCTTTGCCGGGATCAGGATCTTCGACGGGCCGGCGACCGACGATGACGGGCAGAGCCTGCTTGCGGCAGCCTCGCCGCTGCGGCTGGTCGGCATGGCCGAGGCGCCGGGATTCGGATTGTCGCGCCGCCTGATCGACGCCGATGGCAGCTTCGGCGGTGTGGTCATCGCGGTGATGCCGATAACGCTGTTCACCGACATCTATGCCAAGCTGCTGCTCGGGCCCGGCCGCAGCATAGCCCTGTGGCGCGACGACGGCTACCTGGTGGCCCTGGCCCCGGACGACGGTCGCGGGTATCCGCGCCAGTCCGGACCGGATGCCGATGAAGACCTGATGCGCTCGACCGAAACGGTGCCCGGTTTCCCCGCCAGGATCGTGGTGACGACCTCGCGCCAGACGCTGCTGGGCGAGCGCTGGGGCGGCATGATGCAGCGTGTCCTTGGCTTCGCGCTGATCCGATCGCTCGTCGTCCTCAGCCTGGGCTGGTGGCTGTGGCTGACCGAGCGGCGCGCGGCGAGATTGCGCGAAGGCGAGCGGCGCGCCAAGGATCAGCTTGCCGCCGTCATCGGCGCGCTGGACGAACTGGTCTGGCGCTACGACCCGAAAACCGCGACGCTCGATATTCTCGGCCCGGCAAGCGGCGAGGAGCCGGCGACCCGCGCACGCCTGCGCGGCGATCTGCGGGCAGCCTTTGCCGGGCAGCCCGATCTCGACATCGTGCCGCTCGGACGGGCGCATTGGGGCGCCGATGAACGCATCGTCGAGCATCAGGTGCTGCAGCCCGACGGTTCGATGCGCTGGCTGCTGGTCCGCGGCAAGGGCGTAGCCGGGCCGGACGGCACGATCGTCGAGGTCGAGGGTATCGCCGGCGACATCACCGACCGGAAGAACGGCGAGGCAGCGGTGCAGCGCGGCCGGCGGCTCGAGGCGATCGGCCTGCTGTCCGGCGGCGTCGCCCACGATTTCAACAACCTGCTCGGCATCGTCATCGGCAATCTCGAACTGATCGAGAAGTCGGTGGCGCGCGACCCGACCCTCTCGGGCCGGATCGAGGCCGCGTTGAGTGCGGCGCTGCGTGGCGCCGACCTGACGGCCAAGCTGCTCGGTTTTTCGCGTCCGCATCCCGAGCAGCGCGAGGTGACCGACGTCAACGCCGTAATTTCCGCGATGCGCGATCTGATCAAGCCAGCCTTGCCGGCGTCGATCTCGCTGGTCCTCGATCTCGATGCGCGGCCCTGCGTTTCCCGCATCGATCCGGGCGGGCTGCAGGACGCGCTGATGAATCTTGCGCTCAATGCCCGGGATGCCATGCCGTCGGGCGGCAAGCTCGTGATCGCCACCCGGCGGCGCCCGGTTGCCGCGGACGAGGCGCCGGGGCTCGAACAGTCGGCGCCGCACCCGCATGTCATTATTTCCGTGCGTGACAGCGGGACGGGCATGGCACCGGATGTGCTGGAGCGTGTGTTCGATCCATACTTCACCACCAAGGAGCATGGCCGCGGCACCGGGCTGGGTCTTTCGCAGGTGCAGGCCTTCGTGCGTTCCGCCGATGGGGCGGTCAAGGCGCGCTCGACGCCCGGGCGCGGGTCCGAGTTCCTGCTCTACCTGCCGGTGACCGAGGAAATCCTGCCCGATCGGCTGGCGCCGGCGGCGGCCGAACTGCCGGGCGGGTCGGAAACCATCCTGCTGGTCGACGACGAACCCGATCTTCTCGGCACGTCTTCCCGCCAGCTCGAACTGCTCGGCTATCGTGTGATCTCGGCACCGGGCGGGGCCGAGGCGCTGGCGCTGCTCGAGGACGGGCTGGCGGTCGACCTGCTGATCACCGACATCACGATGCCGCCCCCGGTCGACGGCATTGCCCTGGCACGTGCCGCCCGCAAGCGTCATCCCGGCTTGCCGATCCTGCTCGCCTCCGGCTTCTTCGCCGACCGGCTGGACTGGAACGACGTGCCCGGCCCGGCACCCCGGATCCTGGACAAGCCGCTGTCCTTCGACATGCTGGCGCGGGCGGTGCGCGCGGCGCTCACCGATCCCCCGGGGCTTGCCCGCAGCTGATCTTTTCGCCATATCCCCGGCGAGATCTCAAGCATTGAGGACGACCATGACCCAGAAGACCGCCATCGTCACCGCCGCCGGCAGCGGCATGGGGGCAGCCATCGCCCGCCACCTCGCCGAGCTTGGCTATCGCGTCGCCGTGTCGTCGGCCTCGGGCAAGGGCGAGGCACTCGGCCGCGCCCTCGGCGGATTGGGCTTCACCGTCTCCAACGACGATCCCGCCGGGCTGGAGGCGATGGTCGCGGCCGTCCATCGCGAATGGGGGCGGATCGACGCGGTCATCAATTCCTCGGGCCATCCGCCGAAGGGCGCGCTGCTCGACCTCGGCCCGGCCGAGTGGCACAAGGGCGTCGATGTCGTGCTGACCCCGGTGATCACGCTGGCCCGCGCCTGCACCCCGATCATGACCGCCCAGGGCGGCGGCGCCTTCGTCAACATCTCGACCTATGCAGCCTTCGAGCCCGATCCCGCTTTCCCGATTTCCTGCGTGATGCGGGCCGGGCTTGCCGCCTATGCCAAGCTCTATGCCGACCAGCATGCCGCCGCCAACATCCGCATGAACAACCTGTTGCCCGGCTTCATCGACAGCCTGCCCGAGAAGGCCGAGCGTCGCGAGGCCATTCCGATGAAGCGCTATGGCCGGGTCGACGAGATCGCCCGCACGGCGGCCTTCCTGGTGTCCGACGGCGCCGGCTACATCACCGGGCAGAACCTGCGCGTCGACGGCGGGCTGACCCGGTCGGTCTGAGGCGGATTGCCTGGCCCCGCGACAACTCGCCTCGGTGCCAAACCGGCTTCTTCATGCCACGATAGGACGATCATCCTGATAGGGTGACGTCCAATCGTGGAGTGAGAAAGTGTTGGGAAGACATCTATCTGCCGCCGGCATCGCGCTGGCCCTCGGCCTCGCCTGCGCCACCGGCGCCCAAGCCCAGGATTTCAAGACCAAGGAAGCGGGCGACATCCTGGTCCGCGGCCGCGGCGTCGCCGTGCTGCCGCAATCGAGCAACACGGCGATCACGACGCAGGGCGGCGCCGCGACCGGCCTGAAGGTCGGCGACATCTCGAACTCGTTCGTGCCCGAGCTCGACTTCAGCTACTTCTTCACCGACATGATCGCCGCCGAGCTCATCCTCGGCACCACGCGCCATGACGTGAAGACGGCGAACGGCATCGACATGGGCCATGTCTGGCTGCTGCCGCCGACGCTGACGGCGCAGTTCCATCCGTTCCCGAAGGCGCGCTTCAGCCCCTATGTCGGCGCCGGCATCAACTACACGATGTTCTACGGCGTGAAGTCGGGCTCGAACCCGGCGGTGCAGAACACCAGCTACTCGAATTCGTTCGGGCCGGCGCTGCAGCTCGGTATGGACGTGGCGCTGGGCGGCAACTGGTCGTTCAACGTCGACGTCAAGAAGCTGTGGGTGCGCACCGACGTCTCGACCAACGCGCTGAAGGCCAACGACGTCAAGATCGACCCCTGGCTGGTCGGCGTCGGTATCGGCTACCGCTTCTGACGGTTTTCTGGGAGGCGGCCGGGCGGGCGGCGGGGGAAGCCGCCCGCCTGGGATGAGTATTTTTTAGAATTTTCTATTCCGGCGCGCGTCCTCAACGCCGCTCTTTCCGCGCGCGGGCGGTTGTGCCATACCTGCGGCCCAGATTCCCGAACAGCGCGACAGATCCGAGGACCGAGGCAGATGGCGGCGTATCAGTACATCTATGTGATGAAGGGCCTGAACAAGACCTATCCGGGCGGCAAGCAGGTCTTGAAGGATATCTGGCTCTCTTTCTTCCCCGGTGCCAAGATCGGCGTGCTGGGTCTGAACGGCGCCGGCAAGTCGACCCTGCTGAAGATCATGGCGGGGATCGAGACCGAGTTCACCGGCGAGGCCTGGGCCGCAGACGGCGTCAAGGTCGGCTACCTGTCGCAGGAACCGCAGCTGGATCCGAACAAGGACGTGCTCGGCAACGTCATGGAGGCGGTCGGCGAGACCAAGGCGCTGCTCGACCGCTTCGAGGAAGTCTCGGCCAAGTTCGCCGAGGTGACCGACGACGACGAGATGAACAAGCTGATCGAGGAGCAGGCCGAGCTGCAGGAGAAGATCGAGGCGGCGAACGCCTGGGATCTGCAGCGCACGGTCGAGATCGCGATGGATGCGCTGCGCTGCCCGCCGGGTGATGCCGACGTCACCAAGCTGTCGGGCGGCGAACGCCGCCGCGTCGCGCTCTGCCGGCTGTTGCTGTCGCGCCCCGACATGCTGTTGCTGGACGAGCCGACCAACCATCTCGATGCCGAATCGGTCGCCTGGCTCGAACGCTTCCTGAAGGAATATACCGGCACCGTCGTGGCCGTGACCCACGACCGCTACTTCCTCGACAACGTCGCCGGCTGGATCCTCGAACTCGACCGCGGTGCCGGCATTCCGTGGGAGGGCAACTATTCCTCCTGGCTCGAGCAGAAGGAGAAGCGGCTGGAGCAGGAAGGCAAGGCCGAGGACGCCCGCCGCCGCACGCTGCAGAACGAGCTGGAATGGGTCAAGGCCAGCCCGCGCGCCCGCCAGGCCAAGTCCAAGGCCCGCCTCAAGGCCTACGAAGAACTGCTGGCGCAGGACATGGACAAGCAGCAGGAGCGCGCCCAGATCGTCATTCCGCCGGGCCCGCGCCTGGGCGACCTCGTCATCGAGGCCGACAACCTGTCGAAGGCCTTCGGCGACCGGCTGCTCGTCGACAAGCTGTCGTTCAAGCTGCCGGCGGCCGGCATCGTCGGCATCATCGGTCCGAACGGCGCGGGCAAGACCACGCTGTTCAAGATGCTGACCGGCCAGGAAAAGCCCGATGGCGGCGAACTGCGTGTCGGCCCGACCGTGCAGCTCGGCTATGTCGATCAGAGCCGCGATGCCCTCGACCCGAACAAGACGGTCTGGGAAGAAATCTCGGGTGGCCTCGACGTGGTCACGCTGGGCAAGCGCGAAGTGCCCAGTCGCGCCTATTGCGGCGCGTTCAACTTCAAGGGGCCCGACCAGCAGAAGAAGCTCGGCATGCTTTCGGGCGGCGAGCGCAACCGCGTCCATCTGGCCAAGATGCTGAAGTCGGGCGGCAACCTGCTCTTGCTCGACGAACCGACCAACGATCTCGACGTCGACACGCTGCGGGCCCTGGAAGAAGCCCTGCTCGAGTTCGCCGGCTGCGTGATGGTGATCAGCCACGATCGCTGGTTCCTCGACCGCATCGCCACCCACATGCTGGCCTTCGAGGGCGACAGCCATGTCGAGTGGTTCGAGGGCAACTTCCAGGACTACGAAGCCGACAAGAAGCGGCGCCTGGGTGCGGACGCTACCGAGCCCCACCGCATCAAGTACAAGCCGCTGACCCGCGGCTGACCGCGATGAACCGGCACGAGCGGCGCAAGCTCGGCAAGCGGGGCGGCGTTGCCGCCCCGCCGGCCCCCCGCGCCGCCGGCCGGGCCACCGCGATTTCCGACTTCCTGCTGGCCCAGGCCGGGCAGGGCGAGATCGCCGTTTCGCTCGACGGCATCGGACCGGTCAAGGCCGATCCGCTGGCCGCCGCCGCGGCGGCCCAGCGCCGCTCGGCCGAGTTGCTGGCCGAGGTCGCGCGGCTGGAGGGTGGCCTTGCCGCCAGCCCCGATCCCGCCTCGGCCCTCGTGCAGCTCGCGCGCCTGCATCTTGAGCTCAAGGCGCCCGAGCGGGCGCTCGCCTGCTATGTCCGGGCGCTGGAAATCGCGCCCGAGCGCCGGGAACTGGCCCATTCGATTGCCGCGCTGGGTGGGGCGGAAGCCCCCGATCGCTGCTCGGACGCCTATGTCCGCGACCTGTTCGATCGTTTCGCCCGCACCTTCGACGACACGCTGGGCCATTGGCTCGACTACCGCGCACCCGAGGCGTTGCGGGCGCTGGTCGACCGGGCGTTGCCGACGGGGCGCGGCGGGCTCGACATCGTCGATCTCGGCTGCGGCACCGGTCTGTCCGGCCGGGCGTTCCGGACCCTGGCCGCGCGGCTGGACGGCATCGACCTGTCGCCGGGGATGCTGGCCAAGGCGCGGGCCCGCAAGCTCTACGACGATTTGTTCGAGGGCGAGATCGTCGCGGCCCTGGCCGGCAGGCCGCAGCGCTACGACCTTGCGATTGCCACCGACGTCCTGATCTATATCGGCGACCTGGCGCCGCTGTTCGCGGTGACCCGGGCCGCCCTGTGCCCGGCCGGTCTGTTCGGCCTGTCGATCGAGGCGGCCGAGGCCGACGGCTTCGTCCTGACCCCGTCGGGCCGCTATGCCCATGGCGACGGCTATGTCCGTGCCACCGCCACGGCCGCCGGTTTCGACCTCGCCTTGACCGAGACGACCGCGCTGCGCACCGAGGACGGCAAGCCGGTCGCCGGCCGGCTCTACGCCTTCAGAAAATCTTCCTGAGGTAGTAGCTGCAATGGCCGTTGGGGTAGGGCTCCAACGTGCCGAAGACTTCGTAGCCCTGCTTCTCGTAGAACGGCCGCGCCTGGAAATCATAGGTTCCGAGCGTCGCGCCGATGCAGCCGCGGGCGCGGGCTTCCGCCTCGGCCCGGGCGAGCAGATCGCGGCCCAGCCCGCCCCGGCGGTGCCGGGCATCGACCCAGAACAGTTCGACGCTGAGCCAGCGGCGATTGGTATTGCCGAGCAGCCCGCCGACGATCTGCCCGTCCGCGCGCGCGAACAGGCAGAGCTGGCGATAGTCGTCCGGTCCGAGATAGTCGGCGTTATAGGCGACCAGCCCGGCGCGGACCGTGTTCCACTCCTCGCGCGTCGGGTCGTCGGTCAGCGCGATGTCGATCATGCGGCACCTTCGGCCGGGCGTCGTTTCAGCATGTGCAGGCAGGAGACGGTGAGGATCAGCTCACCTTTCTGGTTGAAGGTGTCGTGACGCATGGTGACGACGCCGCGGTCGGGCCGCGACTGCGACGGCTTGATCGCGGTCACTTCGATTTCGGCATGGATCGTGTCGCTCGGCCGCAGCGGCTTCAGCCAGCGCACCTCCTCCATGCCCGGCGAGCCGAGATTGTGGGTCTCGACCAGGCGCAGCCGGAAGAACAGCGAGAACGACAGGTTCAGCGTATGGAAGCCCGAGGCGATCAGCCCGCCGAAGTGGCTCTTCTCGGCCGTCACCTTGTCCATGTGCAGCGGTTGCGGATCGAACTGCAGCGCAAAGTCGAGGATCTGCGACTCGGTGACGGTCATCGCGGGGGTGACGAAGCGCTGGCCGGGCTGGAAATCGTCGAAATACAAGGGTGCGATCCTCATGCAGAGCGGGCGAGAATGACGCCGGCCAGCGCCACCGCGGCGCCGACGGCATGGGCGATGCCGAACGGCTCGCCCAGCAAGGCGACCGAGGCGATGACCCCGATCACCGGAATGAGATAGGAATAGACGATCGCGCGCGCCGGCCCAAGGGCCCGCAGCCCCTCGTACCACCAGATGAAGGCAAGCGCGCCGCCCAGCACCACGGTGTAGGCGAAGCCCGCCGCCGTCGGCAGTGTCAGGGCGGCAAGGTCGAGCCGTTCGCCGCTGACGATCCATACCGGGACGAGCCAGAGGGCGCCCAGGGTCATCGACCAGGCCGAGACGCGAAGCGTGCCTAGCCGGGTCAGATAGGGCGGCGAGATCATCGAATAGATCGTCCACAGCGCCGCGGCGACGATGAACATCAGGTCGCCGGCGAGCGCCCCGCCCCCCATGGTGATCCGGGTCAGGCTGCCATTGACCAGGATGACGACGCCGGCGAAGGCGATCAGCACGCCGGCCCAGGCGCGCGGCCGGGGACGCTGGCGGCCGAACGAGGCGAACAGCACCGCAAAGATCGGCGAGGTCGCGACCAGCACCGATGCCTTCGAGGCCGTGGTCAGCGTCAGGCCGTTGGCCCACAACATCTGGAAGACGGTGACGCCGAGCCAGCCGATCAGCGTCAGCCCGGGTACCTCGCGCCACGGCACGGCAACCCGCTTCTCGCGCAGCGCCAGCACCCCGAGCAGCAGCAGCCCGGCGCTGAGATAACGCAGACAGGCGAAGGCCATCGGCGGCATCTGGTGCAGCACCGTCTTCGAGATCGGAAAGACGAATCCCCAGATCGAGACGGTCAGCAGCAGCAGGACGTCACCGCGGCCTGCCCTGGTCATGTCCGCCGTTCCAGCCGCCGCAGCAGGCCGGCCAGGGTCAGGCCGAGCAGCCCGGCCGCCGGCATCACCCAGCGGGCGCCGTCCCAGCCGCCGGTGAGCTTGACCATCAGCGCCAGCACCGGCGGACCGAGCAGGACGCCGAGATTCGAGCCCTGGACGACCAGGCCGTTGACGGCGCCCATCAACGCGGGCCCGGGCGAATGGCGTGGCACCGCCGCGAAGATGGCGCCGGGAATGATGCCGCCGATCGCCGAGAACAGGCAGGCCAGGACCAGGCGCAGTGTCGGGTCGGTCGCCGGCGACATGACGAACAGGCCGATCAGCCCCAGTGTGGCGCTCACTATCGCGATCAGCGTCGACGAGCGCAGTCCGGCCTGCAGCAGCCGGCCACCGGCGAGGTTGCCGACGACGTTGACCGCGACGGCCAGCGCCACGAACGGCCCGACCGCGGCAGCGCTCGATCCGGTCGCCTCGATCACCAGGGTCGGCAGCCAGGTCATGACCGCGAACCACTGCAGCGCATAGGCACCGAAGCAGGCGCCGAGCACCCAGGGGCCGGGCCGGCTGGCCGCGCCTTTCCAGGCGGCGGCGAAGCCGAGGGCGGGATTGCGGGTGGGGCGCCCGAGGCTGGCTGGCAGCCGGAACAGGCAGAGCAGGGCGAACAGCGCGACCACGAGGCTGCCGAGCAGCCACAGCCCCCGCCAGCCGGCGCCGTGCGCGATCGCCGGCGCCGTCGCCATGGCCAGCGCCACCCCGGTCGGCATGTAGGTGGCCCAGACGCCCAGGGCCAGCCGGGCCTGGGCGGGCTCGGCCGCCTCGGCGACCATCGCGGGGGCGGCGACGACGATGGTGACGACCCCGATGCCTTCCAGCAGCCGGCTGAGCAGCAGCGACAGCGCATCGCCGGCGGCCGCGCCGGCAAGCCCGCCGAGGCAAAGCAGGCCGAGGCCCGCCAGCAGCAGTCGCCGCCGCCCGATACGGTCGGCCAGCAGGCCGGTGGTCAGGCCGAGCAGGCAGCCGACGGCATTGATGCAGGAGGCGATCCAGCCCCCGGTGACGAGGTCGAAACCGAGCGCCTGGCGCAACTCCGGCAACAGCGGCGCGACCTTGCCGATCTGATAGGCGGCGAGAATGCCGGCGGCGGTGGCAAGCGCGACGCTCGGCCAGCCGGGCCGTGCGGTTGATGGCTGCGATGTGATGATGACGATCCCCTTGAAGCGCGATGCGCGGGCCTTGGGCCCTCAGCGTTGTCGGGCCCCAGCCTCCCATACCGTGCAGCGATTCGCATCCGCATACTGGAAAATGTAGAGCGCGTTGCCCGCGGCACCGCTGCGGGCCCGGGGCAGGTCGCGGCCGCGTGCCGCCACATAGGTCTTCTCGCCGACCACCGCACGGGATCGCGGCAGGGGCAGTTTGAGGGTCCCGGCACGGCAGGCACGGGTCAGTTCGTTGTCGACCCGGCCGGCATTGATCAGGGCCGGGCCGGGCAGGCGGGCCAGGATGGGGCTGGCCGGGACCTCGTCGAACGGCCGGGGCAGGCCGCGCGCCGGCCACGGCCCGATGTCCAGTCCGACGGCGGGGCCGCCGGCCGCACCGCCCAGCCCGTGCTTCGGCTGCGTCGCCTCGAGCGCCTGCGCCACGGCCGGCATGGCGACGGCGAGGAGAAGGGCGGTATACCAGAGAAGCTGTCCGCCGGCGTTCGGCATGGGCGCGTACCAGTGATTTCCTGGAAGACAAAATTGGCAGGAAAGAGGCCTGGGATGCCAGGAAAATTCCAGGGCCCGGGTCGGTTCGTGTTCGCTTGACGGACGAATTGCACAGCCCACAATGCAAGTCGCCACCGCGCGGCAAAACAGTCTCCAGTCAATAAGGAGACGCCCGGCTGGTAGTGCCGAGCGGCATGGGAGGAGGGAGTGCCGGGCCGAACAGGGGTCCGGACCCGCAAACTGGGAAGGAGACGTACTGGTCATGAAACGACGTTCATTCTTGAAGTCGGCCGCCATCGGCGCCGCCGCCTCGACGGTTGCCGCACCCGCCATCGCGCAGTCGATGCCGGAGATCAAGTGGCGCTTGGCTTCGAGTTTTCCGAAGAGCCTCGATACGATCTACGGCGCCGCCGAGGTCGTCTCCAAGCGGGTTGCCGCGGCGACCGACGGCAAGTTCCAGATCCGGGTCTTTGCCGCCGGCGAGATCGTGCCCGCGCTTCAGGTCATCGATGCGGTGCAGCAGGGCACCGTCGAGATGGGGCATTCGGCGAGCTACTATTATGTCGGCAAGGATCCGACCTTTGCCTTCGATACCGCCATTCCGTTCGGCCTCAACACCCGCCAGCAGAACGCCTGGATGTCGTTCGGCGGCGGGTTGGAACTGATGCGGGAATTCTTCGCCGGCTACAATGTCCATCAGATTCCCTGTGGGAATACCGGCGCCCAGATGGGCGGCTGGTTCCGCAAGGAGATCAAGACGGTCGAGGACCTGAAGGGCCTGAAGTTCCGTATCGGCGGCTTTGCCGGCCAGGTGCTGCAGAAGCTCGGCGTCGTGCCCCAGCAGATCGGCGGCGGCGACATCTATCCGGCGCTGGAAAAGGGCACGATCGACGCGGCCGAATGGGTTGGCCCCTATGACGACGAGAAGCTCGGCTTCAACAAGGTCGCGAAGTTCTACTACTACCCCGGCTGGTGGGAAGGCGGGCCCCAGCTTTCCGCCTATATCAACACCAAGAACTGGGCCGAGCTGCCGCCCGCCTACCAGAACATCCTCGAGGCGGCGTGCTACGAGGCCAATGGCTGGATGGTTGCCAAGTACGATGCCCAGAATCCGGCGGCGCTGCGCCGGCTGGTCGCCGGCGGCACCCAGTTGCGGCCGTTCCCGCGCGAGGTGATGACCGCCTGCGCCAAGGCCGCGTTCGAGCTCTACGACGAGACCGTCAAGACCAACCCGAAGTTCGCCAAGGTCTACGACAACTGGAAGAAGTTCCGTGACGAGGAATATCTGTGGTTCCGCGTCGCTGAGAACACCTTCGACAACTTCGTCTTCTCCGGCGCCGGCCAAAGCCAGAAGGGCTGATCGAACCGGACTGGACTGAAAAGGAAAGCCCCGCGATCCTGCCGGATCGCGGGGCTTTTTAATGCGCCGGCTCAGTTCTTCGGGGTATCGAAACTAGGCGGCGGTTCGTCGGAGTAGTCGGTCTGCGGCAGTTCGATCTTGATCGAGGCAGGATCCGCCATCTCGTGCTTGTCGCGATGGACGATGCCGGGGAAAGCGATGATCAGCGCCACCATCAGGATCTGGATCAGCACGAACGGCACCGCGCCCCAATAGATCTGCATCGTGGTCAGCTTGGGCGTCAGCTTGCCGGTGACCTTGTCGATATAGTCGTTCTTGGGCGCGACCGACCGCAAATAGAACAGCGCGAAGCCGAACGGCGGATGCATGAACGAGGTCTGCATGTTGACCCCGAGCAGCACGCCGAACCAGATCAGATCGATCCCGAGCTTTTCGGCGACCGGTCCGAGCAGCGGGACGACGATGAAGGCCAGCTCGAAGAAATCGAGGAAGAAGGCCAGCAGGAAGACCATCACGTTGACGACGATCAGGAAGCCGAGCTGGCCGCCGGGCAGGCTGGTCAGCAGATGCTCGACCCACAGGTCGCCGTCGACGCCGCGGAAGACCAGGCCGAACACGGTCGAGCCGATCAGGATGAAGATGACGAAAGCCGACAGCTTGGCCGTCGTATCCATGCCCTGCCGCAGCAGCGACCAGTTGAGCCGGCGGTTCATGATCGCCAGGATCAGCGCGCCGGCTGCCCCCATCGCGCCGCCCTCGGTCGGGGTGGCGATGCCGAGGAAGATGGTGCCGAGCACCAGGAAGATCAGGATCAGCGGGGGCAGCAGCGACGTGCAGACCCGCCAGGCCAGCTTCCAGCCCCGCAGCGAGCGGGCTTCCGGCGGCAAGGCCGGCGCGGCATCCGGCTTCAGCATCGAGACGATGAAGACATAGCCGGCGTAGAGCGCGGTGAGCACCAGGCCGGGGACGAACGCGCCCTCGTACATGTCGCCGACCGAACGGCCGAGCTGGTCGGCCAGCACGATCAGCACCAGGCTGGGCGGGATGATCTGGGCCAGCGTGCCGGACGCTGCGATAACGCCGGAAGCGAGCCGGCGGTCATAGCCGTAGCGCAGCATGATCGGCAGCGAGATCAGGCCCATCGAGATCACCGAGGCGGCGACCACGCCGGTCGTCGCCGCGAGCAGCGCGCCGACGAAGATGACGGCATAGGCAAGGCCGCCGCGCAGCGGCCCGAACAATTGCCCGATCGTATCGAGCAAATCCTCGGCCATGCCGGATCGTTCGAGGATCAGACCCATGAAGGTGAAGAACGGGATCGCCAGCAGCGTGTCGTTGCGCATGATGCCGAAGACGCGCTCGGGCAGCGCCTGCAGCAATTGCGGCCCGAACAGCCCGAGTTCGATGCCGACGAAGCCGAACAGCAGGCCGTTGGCGGCCAGCGCGAAGGCAACGGGGTAGCCGAGCAGCAGGAACACCACCAGCGCCCCGAACATCAGGGGCGCCATGTTGTGGGCGACGAACTCCGCGATCATCGAAGGGCCTCTTCCGCGGCGCGTTCCGCTTCAATGAGCGCGGGATCGACCGGCTCGGCGATCGGGTCGGGAATCATGCCCTTGAGGAAGGCGATCCGCTTGATCAGTTCGGACAGGCCCTGCAGCGACAGCAGCGCGAAGCCGATCGGCACCAGGATCTTGGCCGGCCAGCGGATCAGCCCGCCGGCATCGCCCGAGCGTTCGCCGCTGGCAAAGGACTGCCAGAACATCGGCCAGGACAAGTACATGATGATCAGCGTCATCGGCAGCAGGAAGAAGATGGTGCCGAAGATGTCGATCCAAGTCAGCGTGCGCCGGCCGAAGCGGGCGACGACGACGTCGATGCGGATATGCTCGTTGCGCAGCAGCGTGTAGGGCGCGCAGAGCAGAAAGACTGCCGAGAACAGGTACCACTGGATCTCGAGCAGCGAGTTCGACGAGTAGTTGATCGTATAACGCATGACCGCGTTGCCGGAGCTGATCAGCACCGAAATCAAGACAAGCCAGTACACCGCCTTGCCGATCGATTCGTTCATGCGATCGATCTGCCGGCTCAATGCGAGCAGCACTCCCATGCCGGGTTCCTCCCAGACGCAACCTCTCTTTCGCTCTATGACACGGTCGCGCGCGAGGTTCCAACGCTTTTCCGGCAAGTGCAGAGAATATATCGCCTAAACATTAGGCAGGTGGAAGCGAGTTGTGTCCGGGCACATGCTTGGCATGCTTTGCGCTTGTCACTGCCGCGTCCTTGACATATCCAAAAGGCGTATATCAAGCCGAGGGCCGATCGGGCGGGGAGCTGGCGGTCCTTCCAGGGGGGCGTCGGTCCGTGCAATCCTTGCTGCGCGTCAGTCATGTCATTGACTGGGTCAATGAAAAATTCGGCAAGTTCGCCAACGCGATGGTGGTGCTGGCCTGCGTCATCAGCGCGGCGAACGCGATGGTCCGCTATGCCTTCAACATTTCGTCCAATGCCTGGCTCGAGGTGCAGTGGTACATGTTTGCCGCTGTGGTGATGCTGGGGGCCAGCTACACCTTCAAGCGCAACGAGCATGTCCGGGTCGATATCTTCTATCTGCAGGCCAGCGAGCGCGGCCAGCACTGGATCGACATATTCGGCATCATCTTCTTCCTGCTGCCGGCCTGTATCCTGTTCACTTGGTTGTCCTGGCCGTTCTTCCTCCATTCGTTCATCGAGAACGAATATTCGAACAATGCCGGCGGCCTGTTGCGCTGGCCGGCCAAGCTGCTGATCCCGCTCGGCTTCGTGCTGCTGGCTGCACAGGGTATTTCCGAGCTGATCAAGCGGTTTGCAGCACTCCAGGGCCTGATCACCATCGAATCGAAGTACGAGAGGCCGGCCCAGTGACCATGCTCGAACTGATGCCGCCGCTGATGTTCGGCGGCCTGATCGTTTTCACCCTGGTGGGTTTCCCGGTCGCCTTCTCGCTATCCGCCGTCGGCCTTTTCTTTGGCTTCATGTCGATCAAGCTCGGCTTCTTCGACCTGGGCTTCCTCCAGGCAATACCGCTGCGTGTGTTCGGCAGCGTGCTGGCCAACGACCTGCTGCTCGCGATCCCGTTCTTCACCTTCATGGGGGCGGTGCTGGAGCGTTGCGGCCTGGCCGAGGACATGCTGGATTCGATGGGCCAGCTGTTCGGTCCGATCCGCGGCGGCCTCGGCTATTCGGTGATCATCGTCGGCTTTATCCTGGGCGCCATCACCGGGACCGTTGCCGCCCAGGTCATCGCCATGGCGATGATCTCGCTGCCGGTGATGATGCGCTACAAGTACAACATGCGCTATGCCACCGGGGTGCTGGCGGCGTCGGGTACCATCACCCAGCTGGTGCCGCCGTCGCTGGTGCTGGTCGTGCTGGCCGATCAGCTCGGCAAGTCGGTCGGCGACATGTATCTCGGCGCCTGGGGGCCGTCGATCCTGCAGATCGCGCTGTTTGCCGCCTACACCTTCGCCGTGTCGATCATCAAGCCGACCTGGGTGCCCGCGGTCCCCAAGGAGGACCGCACCCTGACGGGCTGGGCGCTGTGGAGGAAGTGCCTGCGCGGCATCGTGCCGTCGGCCGTACTGATCTTCCTGGTGCTGGGCACCATGATGATGGGCCTAGCCACCCCGACCGAGGCCGGCGCCGTCGGCGCGATCGGTGCCGTGGTGCTGGCCGTGCTGCACCATCCCCGTCTCGGCCAGGCGTCGCACCGCATCTTCCTGGTCGGCCTCGTGTCCTGCGGCATCGGCGTGGCCATTGCCCTGCTGTTCACCGAAAACGTGGCGTTCAAGATCGCCTTCGCGATCACCTATCTGGCGGTGGTCTGGTTGTGCCTGCGCGTGCTGGTGCTGCCCGACCTGCGCGACCTGATCGTCCAGGCCTACCAGTCGACCATGCGCATCACCGCGATGGTCACCTTCATCCTGATCGGCTCGACCTGCTTCTCGATCGTCTTCCAGGGGGTCGACGGCGGGTTGTGGATCGAGCATCTGCTGAGCTCACTGCCCGGCGGGGTCTGGGGCTTCCTGCTCGTCGTCAACCTGTTCATCTTCTTCCTCGCCTTCTTCCTCGATTTCTTCGAGATTGCCTTCATCATTCTGCCGATGCTGGCGCCGGTGGCGCAGAAGCTGCTGGCCCCGATCGTCGGGCCGGAAGCGGCGCTGATCTGGTTCGGCGTGATGCTCTGCGTCAACATGCAGACCTCGTTCATGCACCCGCCATTCGGCTTCGCGCTGTTCTACCTGCGCGGCGTGGCGCCCAAGGAGGTCAAGAGCGCCGATATCTACTGGGGCGCCATTCCCTGGGTGCTGCTGCAACTCGTGATGGTCGCGCTGGTCATCGCCTTCCCGAAGATCGTGACCGTTTTCCTCGAAGCGCCGAGCACGGTCGATCCCAACTCGATCGAGATCATCCTGCCGGACAACGGCATGGACGATGAGGTGCAGCCGCCTAGTTTCGAGATCCCGAAAAGCAACTGAACGCTGAATTCGGTAATATTTGCACTCTCGCCCAATCGGGTGGGGGCTCGCGGCTAACGCCTTGTTTACACTCGCGCCCTATAGTTAATCGGGTTAGACTCCCGTATTCCTGATTTAGTAGGGCGGCGGCTGCGGGACCGCTACCGTTGGGTTGAGGCGATGGCCGACGAGGAAGCAACGGACGGCGAAGGCGGCGAAGGCGCACCGAAGAAGAAGCTCGCCGGCAAAAAACTGATCCTGATCGCGCTGATCGCCCTCATCCTGCTGGGCGGCGGCGGTGGGGCTGCCTGGTTCTTCCTGTTCAAGAAGAAACCGGCCGAGCATGCCGAGGAAGCGGCCAAGCCGGCGCAACCGAAGATCCTGGCGTTCCTCGACCTGCCGGATATCCTTGTGAACCTGCAGTCGACCGGCCGGACGCAGAGCTTCCTGAAGCTCAAGGTCGCGCTGGAATACGACCAGGCCGATACGCTGGTGCAGTTGAACCAGAAGATGCCGCGGGTGATCGACAATTTTCAGGTCTATCTGCGCGAGATGCGCTCGGAGGATCTGGCCGGATCGGCGGGGCTGCAGCGTCTGAAGGAGGAATTGCTCTACCGGGTCAACGCGGCGATCGCGCCGGCCAAGATCTCGGATGTGTTGTTCAAGGAGATGCTGGTCCAGTAGCGGGCCGGCAGGCGGAAGGCTGAAGGAATGGCCGACGACGACGCACAGAAGGATGCCGACGCGCTAGCTGCCGAATGGGCGGCGATGGCGGAGGGCGGCCCGGGCGGTGGCGGCGCGGCCGATTTCGGTGGCGGCGGGGGCGGCGACGGCCAGTCGACCCGCATCCTCAACCAGGATGAAATCGACAGCCTGCTCGGCTTCGATGCCGGCTCGGACGAGGATTCCGACCGCACCGGCATGCGGGCGATCATCAACAGTGCGCTCGTCTCCTACGAGCGTCTGCCGATGCTCGAAGTCGTCTTCGACCGTCTCGTCCGATTGATGACGACCAGCCTGCGCAACTTCACCTCGGACAATGTCGAAGTCAGCCTCGACAACATCACCTCGATCCGCTTCGGCGACTACCTCAACTCGATCCCGCTGCCGGCAATCCTGGCGGTGTTCCGCGCGGTCGAGTGGGACAACTATGGTCTGCTGACGGTCGACTCCGCCCTGATCTACTCGATCGTCGACGTGTTGCTGGGCGGGCGCCGCGGTACCGCCGCGATGCGTATCGAAGGGCGGCCCTACACGACGATCGAGCGCAACCTGGTCGAACGCATGGTCGGGGTGGTCCTCGCCGACATGCAGACCGCCTTCGAGCCGCTTGCCGCCGTCTCGTTCAACTTCGACCGGGTCGAGACCAACCCGCGCTTTGCCACCATCGCCCGACCGGCCAATGCGGCGATCGTCGCCCGGCTGCGCATCGACATGGACGATCGCGGCGGCCGCCTCGAACTGCTGCTGCCTTACGCCACGCTCGAACCGGTCCGCGAACTTCTGCTCCAGATGTTCATGGGCGAGAAGTTCGGCCGGGACTCGATCTGGGAAAACCATCTGGCGACCGAGCTGTGGTCGACCGACGTCGATGTCGAGGCGGTGCTGGACGAGCAGGTGATGTCGCTGCGCGACGTCATGAAGTTCGAGATCGGCTCGACCATCCTGTTCAATGCCACGCCGGAAAGCCCGGTCGATCTGCGCTGCGGCGGCGTGCCGATGGTGTCGGGCCGGATGGGGCGGATGGGCAACCGCATCGCCGTGCGTGTCGACCGCGCGCTGAAGCGCGTGCCGCGGCTCTAGCGGCGGGGAGGCTGGCGATGTGGTACGGCATCATTCTCGATCTGATCGTGGCGGGCCTGCTGGTCGCGACGATCTGGTACTGCGTGCTGCTGAACCGCCGGCTGACGACGCTGCGCGACGCCCAGGTCGAGATGCAGCGCCTGATCCAGGAATTCGACCGCGCCACCCAGACCGCCCAGGGGTCGATCAGCGATCTGCGCCGGGCAAGCGAGAAGGCCGGGTCGGAATTGCAGGCCCGGATCGATGCGGCGAAGGAGATCGGCGACGAACTGGCCTATGCGGTCGAGGCCGGCAACCGTCTGGCCGAGCGGCTGACCGAGCGGGTGACCGATGCCCGGCGCACGGCGCCGGCCCCTGTCGTTCCCGGCGGCCTGCCCCCCGCGGCCGCCATGCCGGCGGCGCCGGTCTCGCGACCGACGGCACAACCCGTCAGTCCGCCGGCCGAAGCCCCACGCGGCCCCGCCGCCCCCCCGCGCGGCGGTGCCGATCGCGGCTCGCAGGCCGAGCGCGATCTGATGCAGGCGCTGCAGCGGTTCAAGTGAGGCGATGATGACCGGTATCTCGCCCCGCAAGCTCATGGCCCGCACCCGGCTGCGCCTGCTGCCGCTGACCATCTTCGGCACGATGATGCTGTTCGGCGTCAAGCTGGCCGAGGTCTGGGACGGTGCCCGTTTCGTGATGATCGGCGGCCCGCCGCCCGCGCTGGCCCAGCAGGGACCCACGCCGCAGGCTTCGCCGCAGACCCCTGTCCAGCAGGGCGCGCAGGGCCAGCCGCCGGCCCCGGCCGCGACCCAGGCCCCCTCTGCGACCCAGGCCGGCGACGCGACCCAGGCGGCCGCGCCGGCGACGCGGGCGATCTCGGATGCCGATACGCGGAATTTCAGCCGGGCCGAAGTCGAGATCCTGCAGGAACTGTCCAAGCGGCGCGACGCGCTCGACGCCCGGTCGCGCGAACTCGACCTGCGCGAACAGGTGCTCGGCGCGGCCGAAAAACGCATCGACGAACGGATCGCCGAGCTGAAGAAGATCGAGGGCCGGATCAACGATGCGTTGAAGAAGACCGACGAGCAGGCCGAGCAGAATCTGCGCTCGCTGGTCAAGGTCTACGAGAACATGAAGCCCAAGGATGCCGCGCGCATCTTCGCCCAGCTCGAGCCCGATGTCCTGCTCGGCGTGGTCGAACGGATGAAGGAAGCAAAGCTGGCGCCGGTACTGGCCGAACTGGATCCCAAGGTGGCCCAGCAGATTACGGTCGACCTAGCCAAAAGGCGGCTGATCAACGGCGAACGCCGATCGGGCGTTGGCAATGGCTAAAGTGTAACTTTCGATAACTTTAGACAACTAGTCCTAGAAACGGCGGGTTGCGGGTTGCGCTTGGACCCGGGCTACCGTAATTTCTCAGGCGACGGGCAGGGGCGGAGTCGTGATGTCTCCCCACTTGCCGAGATGTAAGCTGGATCGGCACTGCGGCGGGGAGTACTGCGGCGGGCAGTCCCTGGTCGGCGAAGCGGTTCGACGGTTTCGCTTGGGTGGGAGTGAGAAGAGGTACTAATGGCTGTCGACAAGAACATGAACGTCCTCATCGTCGATGACTACAAGACGATGCTGCGGATCGTCGGCAACCTGCTGAAGCAGCTCGGCTTCTCCAATATCGACGAAGCCACCGACGGTAGCATGGCTCTCGGCAAGATGCAGGAAAAAGCCTATGGCTTGGTGATTTCCGACTGGAACATGGAGCCGATGACCGGCCTCCAGCTCCTGAAGGAAGTCCGCGCCGACGACAAGCTCAAGGCCACGCCCTTCATCATGATCACCGCCGAGTCCAAGACCGAGAACGTGATCGCGGCCAAGCAGGCCGGCGTGAACAACTACATCGTCAAGCCGTTCAACGCCGAGACGCTGAAGAAGAAGATGGTGGCGGTGCTCGGGGATTTCTGACCCGGGTTTTTCCGCATCGCAGGTTTCGGGCGGTCGGTGGCAGTCATGCCGTCGGCCGCCTTTTGATTCTCGCGCAACCGCCATCGCAATGGCGGCCGCCATGCTAGACTGCGCGCGAACGAATCCGGATTGACGGCGGAGGACTTGGCCGAGCGTATGGCGACCAGGCGCGATCAACCAGGCGACAAGGCGGCCCGCCGCGCGCGCCGCGCCCTGGATGGTGCGCTGGTCGCGGCCCTCGTCCTCGCGACCCCGGTGGGATTGCCTGCCCTTGCCCAGGAGGCGCCGGCGGCTCAGGCTGCCGCGGGGCCGGTCGTGCGGATCCGCACCGGCGAGCATGCCGGCTATGGCCGGATCGTTTTCGACTGGCCGCAGCTCGTCGACTATCAGGTGACCGATGGCGGCGGCACGGTGGCGCTGCGTTTTGCCGGGCCCGCGCGGATCGACCTCGCGGCGCTGCAGGCGCGGGCGCCTCGGGGCGTGCGGCTGATCGGCAGCACGCAGGAGGCGGGGGGAACGGTCGTCCGCCTGGCAGTACCGGCCGGGTCGTCGATCCGCCATTTCCGCGATGGCAGCAACATCGTCCTCGATGTTCTGGACGCCGCCGCGCCGCCGGTGCCGGCGGCCGAAGCCGCGCCTGCCGCCCCCCAGCCCGTACCGCCGGCGGCGGCGACCGCTGCCGCCGAGCCGCCTGTACCGCAGGCGCGACCGTCCCCGCCGTCGCCCGCACAGCCGTCGCCGCCCGCGACACAGTCGCCGCCGCCCGCGGCCAGCCAGGCGGCCACGCCGCCGGCGCCGCGTCAGGCCGAGCCGCAGCGCCCGGCTCAGCCGGCGGCGAACCCGCCGGCCCAGGCCAACGTCGCACCGGAACCGCCGGCCGCGCCGCCCGCCAATCCGCCGCCAGCCAATCCACCACCACCGGCCAATCCGCCGTCGACCGCCGGCGGCCCGGTTTTCCCGACACCGCAGGCGGCGCCGCGCGGCGCCGTCGAAGCATCGACCTGGCCGCCGCTGCCCCGTTTCCGTCCCGGCAGCGAGGCTCCGGCCGACCAGCTTGCCGTCGGCGAGCAGCCGGCTGGGGATGCGGCCGGCGCTGCCCCGGCGGTCAGGCCCGTTCCCGTCGGCCTCGCCCAGGCGCCGCCCTTGCCGACGGCGCCGCTCAACCCGCTGGTGCCGCAGATCGAGCCGGGAACCGATGGCCCGATGTTGCGCTTTCCGTTCGCCGAACCGGTCCAGGGGGCCGGGTTCATGCGCAACGGCCGTTTCTGGGTGGTGTTCTCGCGCCCGACCGAGATCGACATGAAGCCGGTGCTGGAACGGGACGACCTGTTTCCGGCGGCCGCCCAGCTGCCCCACGCGCAGGCCACCGTCATGCGCTTCACTCCTCCCTCCGATAGCTGGGCGGCGCTGACCGCCGACGAACGGGGATGGGCGATCGCCCTGCACAAGGGCAAGCCGCAGGGGCCGCCGGCCGCAATCGAGGTCAAGCGCGGCGAACAGGCCGCGGGTGAGAATATTTTCCTTCCGGTGATGGAGCCGGCGCAACCGGTGCCGCTGGCCGATCCCGAAGTCGGGGACGGTTTCTGGGCGGTTCCGACCCCGGCCGGGCGCGGCGTGGTCGATGAGCGCGACTATGTGCAGTTCGCGCTGCTGCCGACCAACCAGGGCATTGTCGTTCAGCCGCGCGCCGACGGGGTGACGGTCGAATCGACGCGCGAGACCGTCGAGATCGGCGCCGCGACCGGCCTGATCCTGTCGCGCGGCGCCGTCACCGGGGCGGGTGGCGGCGCCCTGATGAAGTTCGACGAGTGGCGACGCGGCGATTTCGACAAATATGTCGTCAACAAGCAGGCGCTCGAAAACACCTTTGCCAATACCCGGCCGGAGGCACGCAACGGTGCCCGGCTCGATCTGGCGCGCTTCTACGTGGCCTGGAACATGAACGCCGAGGCACTGTCCGTGCTGCGCGAGATGCAGCGGGCCGATCCCTCGATCGAGCGTGACCGCAATTTCCGCGCGTTGCGCGGTCTTGCCCGCCTTGGCCTGCATCGCCTGAACGAGGCGGCGGTCGACCTGAACCATGTCAGCCTGGCCACCGATGCCGACATGGTGCTGTGGCGCGGGGTGCTGCAGGCCGAACAGCACGACTACCAGGCGGCGCGGCGATCGTTCCAGGATGGGCGCGACGCGCTGCAATATTACCCGAAGGATGTCGTCGCCCGTATCCGCCTGGCGATGGCCGAGACGTTCTACCGGACCGGCGATCTCCAGGCGGCGCGCGACGAGTTCGAGCAGATCGACGATGACCTGCTTTCCCGTTCGGACGACGGCGCCGTCGACCTGCTTCGCTCTCGCGTCTACCAGGAAATGGGCGAGGCGCCGCAGGCCAAGGAGTACCTCGAACAGGCGCTGAATTCCGGCAATCGCCTCGTGCGTGTCCAGGCGGAATACGACCAGGTCGAGCGCCAGTTGGCCGACAAGGAGATCCCGACGCGCGATGCCATCAATCGTCTCGACCGCCTGCGCTATGCCTGGCGGGGTGACGATTTCGAGATCAAGCTGCTGCGGCGGCTGGGCGAACTGCAGATCGAGGATGGCGACTACCGCAACGGCCTGCTGGCGCTCAAGCAGGTGGCGCAGAACTTCCCCAAGTCGAAGGAGGGCCAGGAGGCACGCCGGAAGATGAGCGATGTGTTCGAGAAGCTGTTCCTGCAGGGCGGTGCCGATGCGTTGCCGCCGGTCGTGGCGCTCGGCCTGTTCTATGATTTCCGCGAACTGACCCCCGCCGGGTCGCGCGGCGACGAGATGATCCGCAAGCTGGCCGACCGGCTGGCGCAGGTCGACCTGCTGGGCCGGGCGGCCGAACTGCTCGATCATCAGGTGCGCAACCGCCTCAAGGGCGAGGAGCGGGCGCGGACGGCCGTGCGGCTCGCGGTGATCCAGTTGCTCGACAAGCGGGCCGAAGCGGCGCTGAAGACCATCCAGGACACCGCGGGTCCGGACATTCCCGCAGCGATTCAGCTCGAACGCAAGCATCTCGAGGCACGTGCCCTCGCCGATCTTGCCCGTTATCCCGAAGCGCTCGGCGCCTTGCAGGGCGACACGACGCAGGCCGGCGACCTGCTGCGCGCCGATATCTACTGGCGGCAGAAGGACTGGCAGAAGGCGGCGGGATCGTTGCAGACGACCCTGAATGCGGCCGCCCAGGACCCGGCCAAGCCGCTGGACGGCGTCGAGCGGCGGCGGCTGCTGGAACTCGCCGTGGCGCTGGCGCTGGCCAACGATCGCAAGGCGCTCGAACAGCTGCGCGGACAATGGACCGAGCGGCTGAAAGGCTCGGCGGAGGCCGACGCCTTCCAGGTGATCACGGCGGCGGTCGATCCGGCTGACGCCGACGGCATCCGCCAGCGCACCAGCGCGATCGCCCAGATCAGCCAGCTCGAGAGTTTCATGGCGAGCTATCGCGACAAGCTCTCGCGCGGTGGCGTGAGCGCGATCAACTGAGCACTGGAAGCGCCGGAAGCCTGACCTTCCGAAAGGGCGGTTGCGCCCGGCAGGATTTGCTACAAAGGCTCCCTGAAACCCGCGGGGTTGTTTTGCTGCGCGCATTCATTGCACTGGCGTTCCTGTCGATCCTGTGGCTGGCGGCCGTTCCTGCATCTGCGGCCGTGACCTATGCCGTCGAGATCGTCGGCGTCGACGATGATGCCCTGCTCGGGACGATGCGGGAATCGTCGGCCCTGGTGGCCAGGGAAGGCACGGTGGACTCGCTTGGTGCGCTGCAGCGGCGGGCGGCGGCCGATGCAAGGCTGATGCGGCAGGTGGCCTCGTCGGCGGGCTACTACGATGCGAAAGTCGCCTTCGAGATCGACGAGAACGTCACGCCGCTGAAAGTGACGCTGAAGGTGGAGCCGGGCGCCGTCTATCGGCTTGCGGCGGTTCATCTCGTTGCGCCGGACGAGCAGAAGCTTCCTCTTCCCGCCGATTTCGACCCCGCCGCGATCGGGCTTGCCGTCGGCGAGCCGGCCACTGCCGCGCCGATCGTCGACGCAGAGGGCCGCATTGCCACGTTCTACACCGAACGTGGACGGCCCTTTGCCAAGGTCCTGCACCGTCGTGCCGTGATCGACCGGGGCACCCAGACGATGGAAGTGACCTACACCGTCGATACCGGACCGGCCGCGCGCTTCGGCCAGGTGACCGTCATCGGGCTGGAAGGGCTGGAGCGCGGCTATATCGACCGCCAGCTCGCCTGGGCCGACGGCGACCCCTATGACAGCCGCAAGGTCGAGGCGACGCGCAAGGCGCTGGTCGATTCGACGCTGTTCTCGACCGTCATGATCCAGCCGGTCGCACCGGCGGTCGAGGGGCGCGTGCCGATGCGGATCGAGCTGATCGAGCGGCCCGCCCGCTCGATCGGCGCGGGCGTCCAGTACGATACGACCGACGGTTTCGGCGGCCGGGTGTTCTGGGAACATCGCAATCTGCTCGGCAACGCCGAGAAGCTGCGGATCGAAGGCAAGTTCGGCGAGACCGGGCCGGGACTGACCTCGACCTTTCGGCGACCGGGCTTCCTCTATCGCAACATGGACCTCGTCGCCAACGTCTCGCTGCTGCAGGAGCGGGTCGTCGCCTATAATTCGACCCGCGGCCAGGTCGGGGCGGGGGTGGAGTATCATCTCACACCGCGGCTGACCCTCGGCACCGGGCCGCAGTTCGAGCGCGCGCATGTGGAATCGGACGAAGGTACCGAAGACTACAGCCTGGTCGGCCTGCCGAGCTACCTGCGCTATGACGGATCGGACAACACGCTCAATCCGACCCGCGGCTGGCGGGGCGGCCTGAGCGTCACGCCCTATCGGCCGGTCACCGCCGGCCCGATCAACACCTTCGTGACCTCGCGCCTCAACGCGTCCAACTATCTGCGGCTGACCGACGGCGATCGTCTCGTCCTGGCCAGCTTTGCCGCGATCGGATCGATCGTCGGTACCAGCCTCGACAGCCTTCCCCGCGACAAGCGGCTCTATGCCGGCGGCAGCGGCTCGGTGCGCGGTTATGGTTACCAGCGCGCCGGGCCGATCGACGAGAACGCCAAGCCGATCGGCGGGCGCTCGTCCTTCGAGATTGGCACCGAGTTGCGGACCAGGATCACCGACACGATCGGTGCCGTCGCCTTCTTCGAAGGGGCCAGCGTCACCGATCGCGAATTTCCCGACTTCAGCCAGAAGATGCTGTGGGGCACCGGCGTCGGGGCGCGCTACTACAGCCCGATCGGCCCGGTTCGCTTCGACATCGCCTTTCCGCTGGAACGGCGCAGCGGCGACGCCGCTTTCCAGCTCTATATCAGCCTCGGCCAGGCATTCTGACCATGCGCCGCGCCATCACCTTGTCGGCTTTGTCCATTGCGTCGGTCCTTGGTGTCCTCGTGCTGCTCCTGACGGCCGGCTGGCTGGCGCTGCAGACCACGGCGGTGCGCACCCGGCTCGCCGCCGAGATCGGCCGGGCAGCGTCCGGCCCTGGCCAATCCGTCACCCTGGAGGGGCTTGGCGGCACTCTGCCGTTCGATCTGACGCTTGCCGCGCTGCGCATTGCCGACGACCAGGGGGCCTGGGCCATCGTCGAGGCAGCGAAGGTGACCTTGTCGCCCTGGGCGCTGCTGCGCGGCCAGGTGAAGATCGACCGGCTGTCGGCCGACCGCATCGCCGTGCTGCGGCTGCCTGCCGATCCCCCATCGGCACCCCCGTCTTCGAGCGGGCCGGCGCTGCCACCCCGGATCGAAGTGCCGCGGCTGCCGATCGCGGTATCGCTCGATCAGGTCGCCGTCGCGCGTATCGAGCTCGGCGCTGCCGTGCTGGGGTCCCCGGCCGTGCTGACGCTTGCCGCGGATGCGCGTGCCGCCGGTTCCGACATTGCCGCGCATGTCGATCTCCGCCGCATCGACGACGAGCCGGGCATGCTGAAGCTTGCGCTGGCTTTCGACGGGGCGCGGCTCGATCTCGATGCCCGGCTCGACGATCCCGACGGCCGGTTGATCGAGCGGTTGGCGCCTGGCGATCCGCGCCAGCCGGTGCGGTTGACGCTTGCCGGTTCCGGCCCGCTCGGCGCCTGGCGCGGCCGGCTTGAACTCGCCGCCGGCAAGCTCGTCGCGGCGCAGGCCGATCTGACCCTTGGCGACGGCCCGGACTACCGGCTGACCCTCGACGGCACGATGCGCCAGGACGGGCTGCTGCCGCCCGATATCGCCGGTCTGCTGCGTGACGGGCTGACGGTCGGGGCGGTGGCGATGTGGCGGCATGATGGCGTGCTGATCCTGGAACGCCTGGCAGTGGCGACGACGCTCGCGACCCTCGACGCTTCCGCCAGCTTCGATCAGGCGACACAGGGCTTGAGTGGTACCGCGGCATTGCGCTTGCCGGACATCGCCCCGTTCGGCCAGCTGGCCGGGACCGGGCTGGCCGGCCGGCTCGATCTTGATGCCGAGCTTGGCGGCACCGTGGCCAAACCCCGGCTGGACCTGCGGCTCGCCGGCAACCGCCTTGCCGCCGACCGGCTCGCGGTCGACCGGCTCGCGGTGCGCCTCGCCGCAACGCGTGCCGACGGCGCGGCCTGGCGCCTGCAGGGGGATGGCACCATCAGTGCCGTCACCGCCGATGGCACGGCGCTGCCGGCCGGATTTGGCAGCAGGCTCGACTGGACGCTGGCCGCCATTGCTGATCCGGATACGCGTGCGCTGGCGGTCGATCGTTTCGCCGTCACCAGCGCCGGGCTTGATGTCGAGGCCTCGGGGCTGCTGGGTCCGGCGGACGGCAAACTGGCGCTGAAGGCGGCACTCGCCGATCTCGCCGCGCTCAAATCCCTTGCCGGTCTGCCGGGGCTGCGCGGCCGGATCGATCTGGCCGCCGACCTCGGTTTCGACGCCGATCGCCGGTTGACGGCGACCGTCGATGCCAAAGCCGACGAGATCGCGACGGGAATTCGCGAGCTCGACCCGTTGATCGGCCGCATGCTTGCCGTTCGTCTTGCCGGGACCCGCACGGCGGACGGTCGATTTGCCCTGAGCCGGATCGACATCGGCGGCCGACATGTCTCGGCGGAAGGAAGCGGCGAGTTCGACCCCGCCAGCGGCGTGCTTGGCGCCAAAGTCGCCGTCGAGCTGCCGCGGCTCGCGGTGCTGGGCCAGACGCTCGGCCTGCCGCTCGCGGGGCGCGCCGCACTGACCGCCGATCTCGGCGGTACGCTGGACAAACCCCGCCTCCAGGCCCGGGCCACCGCCGACGCGTCCTACGAAGGCATGCCGGCGAGGGCCGAGGTCGTGGCGGCGCTGCAGGACATGGAGATGCTTCGGATCAGCCGCATCGCCCTGGCCGCGGCCGGGGGCGAGGTGACGGGGGCCCTCGATATCGGGCTCAGGACCCGGCGCGCTTCCGGCCGGCTCAATGGCCGATTGCCCGATCTCGCGCCGCTGTCGCGGCTTGCCGGCCTGCCGCTGGGCGGACAGCTCGCCCTCGACCTGACCCTGGGAACGCGCGATGGCCAGACCGCCGAGGTCAGCCTGAGCGGTGCCGGGCTGCGCGCCGGCGACATGGCGGTCGGTCGCGTCGCTTTGTCGGGCCAGGGCAGCCGGCTCGATGGCAAGCCGATGGGCCGCGCGGCCGCGGAACTCCAGGATTTCGCCGCCGGAACGGTCAAGCTTTCACGCACCACGCTGGCCGCGACGGCGCGCCAGCCCGGCGACATCGCCGTCGAGGCCGCGACCCGTGGCGAGGTCAGGCCCGGCACGCCGCTCGACCTGGCCGCCGCCGGGAGACTCCTGATCGACACAGCCGGCCAGCGGGCGGAGATCGCCACGCTGCGCGGCCGGCTCGGCCCCGAGGCGATCGGCCTGCGCCGGCCGCTCAAGCTTGCAGCCCAGCGCGACACCCTTCGCCTCGACGATCTGGCGCTGACTTTCGGTGGCGGCCGGATCGACGGATCGATGATGCTGGAAAAGGCCGCTGCCGCGATCCGCGTCAAGGTGGCCGGCTTGCCGCTGCCGACGCTCGCAAGCCTCGGCGGCGTCGAGCTCAAGGCCGGCACGGCGGATATCGACGTCGACCTGTCCGGCGCACCCGATGCGCCGCGCGGCCGTGTCGCGGTCGTTGCCCGCAAGCTGCATATTCCCGGCGCCGGCGACGAAGGCAGCCCGCCGCTGGATGTTTCGGCCGTCGTGCAGCCCGGTCCCGAGCGCGCCGATATCGAGGCCAAGGTGGCGGCAAGCCAGCGCGTGCTGCTCGCCGTGACCGGCGGGCTGCCGCTGCGGCTGAGCCTGCGGCCGTTTGCCTTCGAGGTGTCGCAGACCGCACCGATCGCCCTGAAGGCCAGCGGCGAGGGCGATCTCGACCAGCTCGACGACTTCCTGCCGATCGGCGAGGATCACATGGCCGGCCCCTACAGGGTCGCGCTGACGATCGACGGCAACCTCGCCGATCCGCAGGCGGCGGGCCGGGTGCAGATTTCGGGCGGGCGCTATCTGAACCAGCGGTTCGGTACCCAGCTGCTGAACTTGAACGTCGAACTGGCCGGCGACGGCGACGCGCTGCGGCTGACCCGGTTCGAGGGGACGGACGCCAATTCTGGGCGCATCTCCGCCGAGGGGCGGGTCGATCTGAAGAACAAGCCTGCACCCGCCCTGGACCTGCGCGCACGGCTGCAGCAGTTCCAACTGGCGGCCAGCGATGCGATGCGGGCGACGTCGAATGCCGAGATTCGCGTCGGTGGCACCGTGGCGGCGCCCAGCCTGTTCGCCCGCATCCAGATTCCGCGGGCGCAGTTCCTGATCCCGGATCGCCTGCCCCCCAGCGTGGTCAACCTCGAGGTCGAGGAAATCGACAGCCGCAAGCCGGCCGGCAGCCAGGCGCGGGCCGAGGCGCCCAAGAAGTCGCCGCCGCTGGTCGTGCAACTCGACGTCCAGCTCGACGTGCCCGGCCAGACCTTCGTCCGCGGCCGCGGCCTGGACAGCGAATGGCGCGGCTCGATCAACGTGACCGGGACCAGCGCGGCGCCGGTCCTGCGCGCCGATATCGAGGCGGTGCAGGGCACGGTCCAGCTGCTGGGCACCAGCTTCACCCTGCAGCGCGGCGAAATCTCGTTTCCATCGGGGCTTTCGGCCGATCCGTATCTCGACATCCTGGCGCAGCACCGCGCCGCCGACATCGTCGCCCAGGTGCTGCTGCAGGGCAGCCCGCTGTCGCCGCGCCTCACCCTGACCTCGCAGCCCGAACTGCCGCAGGATCAGGTGCTGTCGCGGGTCCTGTTCGGCAAGAGCCCGGGGTCGATCACCGCGGCCCAGGGGGTGCAACTGGCCTATGCGGTGCGGACCTTGACCACCGGCGGTCCCGGGCTGATCGACCGGCTGCGGGAGTCGACCGGGCTCGATCGCCTCGACCTCGGCGGCTCGGATCCGGCGGGCGGGCCGACCGTGTCGGGCGGCAAATACATTGCGGATGGGGTCTTCGTCGGGGTCGAGCAGGGGGCGAAGGCCAATTCGACGCGGGCGACGGTCGAGATCGAGGTGCTGCCCAGCGTGACGGCCCGCAGCGCCGTCGGCGGATCATCCAGTCTCGTCGGGGTCGATTGGCAGTACGATTACTGAATGGCACGATTCGAACAGGTCAGGGAACTGGCCGGACGACTGACCGGGACCGACACCGTCAGGCTTGCCGTGACCGGCTTGAGCCGGGCCGGCAAGACCGTCTTCATCACGTCGCTGATCCATAACCTGCTGGCGGTAGCCCGCGGCCATCGCGGCGCCCTGCCGCGGCTGCACGATGCCGGTATCGCCGAGCGGCTGACCGGGGCGCGGGTGGTGCCGCCGGCGATCGAGGCGATTGCGCGCTTCCCCTATGCCGAAAATCTTGCGGCGATGGCGGCGGCCGAGCCGGCCTGGCCGCCGACCACCGCCGATATCGCCCAGATCAGCCTCGAGCTGACCGTCCAGCGCGATCCCGCCGGTCTCGGCCGGCTGCTCGGCGCGCGCAAGATCACGCTGGAAATCCTCGACTATCCCGGCGAATGGCTGCTCGACCTGCCGCTGCTCGACCGCGACTATGCGGCCTGGTCGGCCGATACGATTCAGGCGGCGCGCCACGGTATCCGCGCCGGTCTGTCCGGCGATTTCCTGGTCTGCGCCGCGACGATCGATCCTGACGCACCGGCCGACGAAGCGGCCATCCATCGGGCGCATGCAGCCTACAAGGCCTATCTCGAAGCCTGCCGCGACCGCCACGGCCTGCGTTTTCTGCAACCCGGCCGATTTCTCTGTCCTGGTCCCTGGGGCGACCTGCCGCTGATGTGGTTCGCGCCGTTGCCGGAGGTGCCGGCCAAGCTCAAGACCGGGTCGAACGCGGCGCTGATGGCCGCCCGCTTCGACGCCTACCGCGCCGATATCCGGGCCAAGTTCTTCGAGCGGCATTTCCAGCGCTTCGACCGCCAGATCGTCCTGGTCGACGTGCTCGGCGCCCTCAATGCCGGCGAGGACGCCTTCGCCGATACCGCCCGCGCGATCGGCGAGATCGCGCGCGGCTTCGCCTATGGCGGCTCGCTGTTCCAGCGCCTGTTCGGGGCGCGGATCGACCGCGTCTATTTCGCCGCGACCAAGGCCGACCACGTGCCGGCGGGCCGGCGCGATGCGCTGGAGGCGCTGCTGCGGCATCTGGCCGGGCGGGCGGCCGAACAGGCGCGGCTCGGTTTCGGCACGCTGGCCTCGGTCCGCTCGACCGTCGACGACGTGGCCACGCTCGACGGCCAAACGGTTGCCGTGGTCAAGGGGCTGGTTCCGGGTTCGGATACGCCCAAGAAACTGTTCCCCGGCGATATTCCGCTGAAGCCGCCACCGCCCGAATTCTGGACCAATGCGTTGTTCACGATGCCCGGCTTCCTGCCGCCGCGGCTCGATCCGCGGGGGACGACCGGAATTCCCAATCTCGACCTCGACGCGGCGGTGGCATTCCTGATGGGAGACAAGCTGTGACGCCAGAACCGCCGCGCGGCCCCATTCTGTTCGATGACGAAGGGCGCATCGTCGCCCGGCCGGAATTGCGGCCGGCCGAACCGGCCGCGGCACCGCCGGCCCCCGCCCGCCCGGTGCTGATCGACACCGACGAGGCCGCCGGACCGATCGACCATAATTGGGACGAGGTCGCGCGCGGCCCGTTGGTGCCGCGCCGGCGGCGGCTGTCCTCGCTGTCCTGGTTTGCCATTGCCGCGACGTTGCTGATCCTGGGCATCGGTGCGGTCGAGGGTATCGGTTATGTCGAGGCGCAGTTCGCCCGCGCGGCCTGGGCGGGCTGGGCCACTGCGCTGATCGTCGGTGGAGCATTCGGGGCGCTTGGCCTGGGCATCTGGCGCGAGGTGTCGGGACTGTGGTCGGTCGACGCCGTCGACCGGCTGCAAGCCGCGCTTGGCCCGTCGGCCGCCGATCCCGTCGCCTCGGCCAAGGCGGCGGCGCGCTGGCTCGACGCCGTCGAGGGGCGCGGCGTCGATGTCGCCCTTTCGCGCGGCGGGCTCGACCGTGCCGGCAGCGTCGAGGCAGTAGGTGCGGCGCTGGCGTCGTCGGTGCTCAAGCGGCTCGACCGCGAGGCCGATGCCGCGCTGCGCAAGGCGGCGATGCAGATCGCGACGGCCGCGGCGCTCAGCCCCAAGGCCTGGCTCGACGGTGCGTTGTTCATGTGGCGCGGCGTCCGGCTGGTCCGCGAGATCGCCGAGATCTACGGCTTGCGGCCGGGCATTCTCGGCACCTGGACCTTGCTGCGCCGGGTGATGCTCGGGGCGGCGACCGTCGCGGCCGCCGATCTGGCGGGCGGCGTTGCGATGCAGGCGCTGGTCACCTCGACCCTGGCCCAGAAACTCGGCGGCGAAGTCGCCGGCGCGGCCGCCGCCTGGCAACGCATGTACCGGCTGGGGCAGGCGGCGATTGCAGCCTGCCGGCCGCTGCCCCGCCCGTCAGACCCGGACCAGGGCTGACGCGACCGCCTCGCGATAGCGGCGGCTGCCCGCCACGGTCGCACCCGTATCGAGGCACAGGGTGAAGTCGCCCGCCGGTGTCGGCTGCACCTGCACGACCCGGGCGAGGTTGACGAGGCGGGTGCGATGGATCCGGACGATGCCGTAGGGGGCGAGGCGGGTTTCCTCGCCCGTCAGCGTGCCGCGGACCAGGTGGCGACGGTCGCCTACGTCATATTCGACGTAGTTGCCGGCCGATGTCACGGTCAGCACGGCGCGCGGCTCGACCCGGATCGAGGCGGCGCCATCCTTCAGCCACAGGATTTCGGGTGCTTCGTCGGCCGGCGCATCCGGCTGGCGCGTCCGGCGGCCGATCAGCCAGAAGCCGGCGCCGATGGCGAGCAGCGCCAGCAGGTCCTTGCGAAACTCGTAGGGCAGATCGTTGCCCCAGTCGAAATCGTAGCTGCTGCCGACCACGGCGGCACCGGCCACGCGCAGCCCGACCATGCCGAGGATATGGAGACCGGAAAACGCGATCGCGATGCCGAAGGCGAGTGCTGCTGCCTGCCACCGCGTCGCCTGCCGTGCCAGGAAGTGGACGGCCCGGCGGACCAGCGGCAGCAGGGCGATCATCACGGCGCCGGATGTCAGTTCGAAGAACAGCGGCGGGCCGAGATCGTAGCCGCCGCCGCGGCGCGCGGTGTCGTGGGCGGCCGACAGGGCGTTGACCACGACGACCGCCAGGATCACGCCGGCGATCGCCAGTCCGGCCGAAATCCGCCTGCCGCCCGTCCCCGAATTCGCACCATTCGTCCCGCCCGCCCCCCGTTCGTCCCGGGCGCGGCCGGAATCGTCACCCGCCATCTCGACCGGGCGCCCGGCAAGCCGTCGGATGAGCGTGCTGGTGCGTGACATGGGCAGGCCGAAAGGAACCGGGATGATGGATCGCGACATGGACGGCGGGCGGCGGGTGGACCTCGACTGGATCCGGATCGCCGCATTCGGACTGGTCATTCTCTATCACATCGGCATGCTTTACGTACCCTGGGACTTCCATGTGAAGAGCGATCACCGCGTTCCGGGCCTGGAATACGTCATGTGGGTGGTCAATCCATGGCGGCTCGGCCTGCTCTTCTTCGTCTCTGGCTGCGCCACCCGTTTCATGACGGGCGCGCGCGGTGCCGGTGAACTGGCAATCGGGCGCAGCCGACGGCTGCTGCTGCCGCTGATCTTCGGGATGGCGGTGATCGTGCCGCCGCAAAGCTATCTCGAACTGGTCGAGAAGGGCGGTTACGCGCAAGGCTTTCTCACCTTCTGGGCCACCCGCTACTTTGCCTTCGCCACGGTCTGCGAGGGCGGGCGCTGCCTCATCATGCCGACCTGGAACCACCTGTGGTTCGTCGCCTATCTCTGGGTTTACACGATGATCCTCGCCGGGCTGATCGCGATGTCGGGCCGGGCGCGGCTGGCGGCGGCCGGAAACTGGGCCGGGCGGCTGGTTTCCGGCCCGGGTCTCCTGGTCCTGCCGATCGTGGTGCTGGCTGCCAGCCGGATCTTGCTCTTTCCGCGTTTCCCGCAGACCCACGCGCTGACCGACGACTGGTACGACCATGCCCTGTACGGCTTCCTGTTCCTGGCCGGGTTCTTCCTGGCGCGGGAGCGGGCGGTATGGACCGCGATGAGCCGGCTGCGCTGGCTCGCCCTCGGCCTGGCGACAATCCTCTATGCGGTGATGATGCTGGCGCGCCAGATTCCGACGCAGGAGGCGACGATGCTCGGGATTGCGCTGAGCCGCGCCGGCTATGGCGCTTACCAGTGGTGTTGCATCGTCGCCGTGCTGGGCTTCGGCCGGCGCTGGCTGACCGCCGACAACCCGGCGCGCCGTTACCTGACCGACGCGGTATTTACCTACTACATCGTCCATCAGACCGTCATCGTGATCGCCGCGCACCTGCTGCGCGGGTCCGGTCTGCCGGCCTGGATCGAAGCCCCCGTCATCATCGCCGTCACGGTAGCGGCCTGCGGCCTGTCCTATGAACTGGTCCGCCGGCTGGGCTGGGCGCGCCCCTGGTTCGGCCTGAAACCTGCCTGACCGCCCGCTACTGCATGCCGTAGCTTTGGACCAGCGCGCCGGCCAGCATGTTCCAGCCGTCGACCAGCACGAAGAAGATCAGTTTGAACGGCAGCGAGATCACCACCGGGGGCAGCATCATCATGCCCATCGCCATCAGGATCGACGAGACCACCATGTCGATCACCAGGAACGGGATGAACAGCAGGAAGCCGATTTCGAAGGCCCGCTTCAGCTCGGACAGCATGAAGGCCGGGATCAGCACCTGCAGTGGCGTTTCATTCGGTGTCGCGATGGGGCGCCGGGCCATCTGAGCGAACAGCATCAGGTCCTGTTCGCGCGTGTGGTTCAGCATGAATTCCCGGAAGGGCTGCGCAGCCCGGTCGAACGCCTCGCGTTCGGTGATGCGCTCCTCGATCAATGGCTGGATGCCGTCGTTGTAGGCACGCTCGAACACCGGCTGCATGACGAAGAAGGTCAGGAACAGCGAGAGGCCGACCAGCACCTGGTTGGGCGGCGAGCCCTGCGTGCCGAGCGCGGTGCGTAGCAGCGAGAAGACCACGGCGATGCGGGTGAACGATGTGACCATCAGCAGCAGCGACGGGGCGATGGTCAGCAGTGTCAGCAGCGCGATCAGCTGGAAGACGCGGCCGGTCAGCGCGCCGCCGTCGGCGCCCAGGTCGATCGACACGCTCTGTGCCGCAGCCGCTCCCGTCAGCGCGATGGCCACGAGGACGACAGTTCCGAACGACAGGGCCAATCGTCGCGTCACGCCTGCTCTTCCTTTTGTTCAGCTTGCTGCGGCGGGGTTATGCCGCGTTCGACGACCATAGCCGTTTCCGGGCCGACCAGCAGCAGGTGCTCGACGTCGTCGCGGCGGACCAGGACCAGCCGGCGCTTGGGGTCGAGCGTCAGGGCTTCGACCACCGTCAACCGCTTGCCGGCACGACCGCCGATCAGCGAGGCCGGGGCAAAGCGGCGCAGGCCGAGGCCGAGCAGGCCGATCAGCCCGATCACCGCCACCAGCGCGAAAACCGCGCGCAGGCCTTGCTCAAGCTCCACGGCGCGGCTCCGGCTTGGGCACGCCGGGCAGGCGATGCTCGGCCTGGTACACGTAGCGCAGAATTTCGGCGACCGCCGCGAAGGCTTCCAGCGGGATCGGCGAATCGACGTCGATCAGCGACAGGATCTCGACGAGATCGGCGTCCTCGCGCACCTTGACGCCGTTGGCGAAGGCGATCGCCAGGATCTGTTCGGCCACCGCACCCCGGCCGGTGGCCGAGATTCGCGGCGCTTCGCCGGCGGCCTGGTCATAGGTCAGCGCCACCGCCTTCTGCTGGCGGGCAGGGGCGGGCGGATGTCGCGAATCGTCCTGCATCGGCGCGGAGCTTAGCGCGTTTCCGACAAATTTACCGAATCTCAACCCTCTTGCCCCGAGACTGGGGATGCCTGGGACAGGGGGCGCGCGCATTTGGGCCGTGCCCTTCGGAGTGACAGAAAGGTTCAGGCGCGTGGATTACTCGAACCTGCCCGTCTTCGTCGCGCTGCAGAAGCGCCAGCAATGGCTGCAGCAGCGGCAGAGCGTCCTGGCCGAAAACGTGGCCAATGCCGACACCCCGGGCTACAAGCCGCGCGATCTCGTGCCCGTCGGGTTCCGCGAACTGATGCAGGACAGCCGTTTCCGCGTCGATCAGGCGGTGACCGACCCGCGCCATATCTCGACGCCGAGCCAGACCGGTCCCGGCCGCGCCCGGACCGAGCGCAAGTTCGAGAGCGCGCCGTCGGGCAACGCGGTCAATCTCGACACCGAGCTGGCCAAGGTTGCCGATACCCAGCTCGAATACCAGACGATGATCAATCTCTACCGCAAGCAGGCAAGCTTCATCCGCACGGCGCTCGGCCGGACCGGCCAGTAACGCAGGAGGCATCGGGCCATGGACCTCAAGGATACGTTGCAGACCTCGCTGTCGGGCATGGCGGCGCAGTCCAAGCGCATGCGCGTGATCGCCGAGAACGTGGCGAATGCCAATTCGCTGGCCACGACGCCCGACGGCGACCCGTACCGGCGCAAGGTCATCGACTTCAAGACCGAGCTGGACCGCGCGACCGGCGCCCGCATCGTCAAGCCCTCGGCGATCCGCGAGGACAAGGGCGAGTTCGACTTGCGCTACGAACCCAACCATCCCTCGGCGAACGCGGAAGGTTATGTGAAGTATCCCAACGTCTCGACGCTGATCGAGATGGCGGACATGCGCGAAGCCCAGCGCAGCTACGATGCCAACCTGAACCTGGTCGATACCGCCAAGACGATGCTGTCGCGCACCATCGACCTGATGCGCTGACGCCGGGACCGGGGAGCGGCTGAACGATGGCGATGGACGTCAATCTTACCCGCGCGGCACAGGCCTATGCCCGCGCCTCGTCGATCGTCGATCCGGCGCAGCCCGGTGCCGAAGACGCGGCCGTCAAGGGCTCGTCGTTCAAGGATCTGCTGTCCTCGGCCATGGATTCGGCCGTCGGCGCGACCGGCAAGGCCGAGTTGTCGTCGATGGCCGCCTCGATCGGCAAGGCCGACATCAACGATCTGGTATCGGCGGTGAACAACGCCGATTTGACCTTGCAGACCGTGGCGGCGGTGCGTGATAAGGTGATTGGCGCCTATCAGGAAATCATGCGCATGCCGATCTGAGGGCCGTGGCGCCGGCCCTTGCGCCCCTCGGGGCCGCGGCCGCGTGCCATGCCGGAGGAACGGTTGGTCCAGGGCGTTGTCGATCCAGGTGCCGTCCGGCGCGGGTGCCGCGCGTGAACCCGGCCGACGTTCTCGATCTCGGCCGGGAAACCGTCATCGTGATGATCAAGGTGGCAGGGCCGGTCATGATGGTCGGCCTGGTCGTTGGCATCGTGGTGTCGCTGATCCAGACCCTGACCCAGATCCAGGAACAGACGCTGGTCTTCATTCCGAAGATCCTGGCGATCTTCGTCTCGCTGTTGCTGTTCCTGCCGCTGATGACGGCCTTTCTCGAACAGTTCTGGCGCGACATCGCGGCCCGCATCATCAGGATCGGCGGGGCGGGCTGAGGGCCGGACGCCATGGGCGCACTGATCCGCGAGATCCTGCCGTTCGGGGTATTTGCCTACATGCTGGTCTTCGCCCGGGTCGGGGCGCTGATCATGATGCTGCCCGGCATCGGCGAGAACTACGTGTCGGTCTCGATCCGCCTGACGCTCGCGCTCGCCATATCGTTCGTGATCATGCTGCCGATCGCGCCGACCTTGCCCGATCCGCCGGTGCAACTGACCCGGTTGCTGTGGATGATCTCGTCGGAAGTGGCGATCGGCGTGTTCATCGGTTTTTCATGCCGCATCCTGATGACCGCGCTGGCCACCGCCGGCAACATCATCGGCATGCAGACCGGCCTGTCGTTTGCCCAGTTCTACGACCCCGCCCAGGCCAGCCAGAGCGCGCTGGTCTCGGCCTTCCTGTCGATCTTCGGGCTGTTCTTCGTCTTTACCTCCGATCTGCATCTCGTCATGCTACGGGCCGTGGCCGATTCCTATCAGCTCTTTCCGCCGGTCCGCATGCTGCCGCCGGGCGACTTCGCCCAGCTTGCCACCCGGGCCGTGGCCGATTCCTGGTTCCTCGGCATCCAGTTCGCCGGCCCCTTCATCATCTACGGCATGATCTTCGCGGTCGGACAGGGCATACTGGGTCGGCTGATGCCGATGATCCAGATCACCTACATCACCCAGCCGATCCAGATTCTCGGCGGCCTGTTCGTCATGGCGACGACGCTCGGCCTGGTCGGATCGTATTTCGTCGGTCATCTCGAAGACCATCTCTCCCACTTCCTGGTGCGCTGAGCGATGTCGGACGAAGACGATTCCTCCAAAACGGAAGAGCCATCATCCAAGAAGCTGTCCGAGGCGGCGGCGCGCGGCGACATGCCGCGGTCGATGGAGCTTCAGCATATCGTGATGATCGGCGGGGCGACGATCGCGGTCTCGGCCCTGGCCGGCACGATCTGCAAGTCGGTCTACGACATGCTGATCGTCTTCGTGCAGCAGCCCCATCGCATCGCGGTCGACAAGGGCGGCTTCATCGACATGATGCGCGACCTGACGATCAACCTGGCGCTTACCGTGGCGCCGCTGTTCGCCGTGATGGCGATCCTGTCGATCGCCTCGTCGGTGATCCAGAATCCGCCGACGATCGCGTCGAACAAGTTCGAGGACATGCTGTCGCATCTCAGTCCGATCGCCGGGCTGAAGAAGATCCTGTCGAAGCAGAACCTGGTCGAACTCGGCAAGAACATCTTCAAGTTCGTGCTGGTCGGCGGGGCGGCGATCTCGGCCCTGGCCGTCGACTTCAAGAAGATCGAACTGCTGGCCCAGCTCGAACCGATGCTGCAGCTGAAGGAGACCGAGCGGCTGGTCATGGCGATGCTGAAGTCGGTGGTCGGCGCGCTGATCGTGCTGGGCCTGGCCGATTACGTCTATCAGCGCTACCAGCATCGGCAGAAGCTGATGATGACCAAGCAGGAGGTCAAGGAAGAGCACAAGCAGCAGGAAGGCGACCCGCAGATCAAGGGCCGCCTGCGCTCGCTGCGGATGCAGCGCGCGCGCCAGCGCATGATGGCGGCGGTGCCGACCGCCGACGTCGTGGTCACCAACCCGACCCATTACGCAGTGGCATTGAAATATATCGGCGTCGATCTCAGCGCGCCCAAGGTGGTGGCCAAGGGCCTCGACCATATCGCGCTGCGCATCCGTGAGATGGCGACCGAGGCCGAGGTGCCGATCGTCGAGAACCCGCCGCTGGCGCGTGCCCTCTACACCGTCGACCTCGACCAGGAAATTCCGGAAAAGTACTACCGCGCGGTCGCCGAGGTGATCTCTTACGTCATGCGGCTCAAGCGCAAGCTGCCGGGGGCGCAATACCGCCCGACCCAGCCGGTCGAGGATCCGGCGGCGCAATGACCGGCCTGGTCGCAACCCTGGCGGCCGCCGCGGCCGGCCTGATCGGCGCCGTGCTGGTCGCCCCGCTTCATGGGCTCCTGCCCGCCTTGCTGCTGCTCTGCCTGAGCCTTGCCGGCGCGGCGGCGGCGCTGCATCTGCTGGTGCTGAAGCCCGCGGCGGCGGACCGCCGCCGCGCCGGCGAGGCGGCGGCGGCCTTGGCCGCGCTGGCCGAGGATGCGATGCCGGCCGCGCTGGTCGCGCGCGACGGCGCGGTGCTCGCGGCCAGCCTGGGCTGGCGCCGGCGGTTTGCCGGCCCGGCCGAGCCGCGCGCGGCACTCGAGGCATCGGGCCTCGACACCGGCGCGGCCGACCGCCTGCATATCGAGCTGCTGCAGGAAAGCACCCGGGCGGGGGGCGGCGAAGCCGGGCTTCCCGCTCAGGACGGCATCGCCCGGACCGTGTCGGTGCGCGGCATCGCGCAGGCCGACGGGGCGCGCCTCTGGCGGATAGCGGATGCGGCACCGTCGGCCGTCTTGGCCGGCCCGGCGATGCCGGTCGGCGAGGCGCCGCCGCTGATGGCCTTCGCCACGGCGCTGGAGGCCGCACCGGTCGGCATGCTGGCGCTTGACGGCGCCGGGGTGATCCAGCTTGCCAATCATGCTGCCCGCCGCTTCCTGTCGGCCGCCGAGCCGATCGGGCAGCGCTTCGACGAGTTGTTGCGGCCGGAGGATCGCAAGGCCTTCGCCGAGCGGCTGCGGCGGGCGGGCAGTGCCGCGGGCGAGATCGAGCCGCCGCTGGAGGCACGGCTGGCCTCAGGGCCCGATCGCGTCGCCCACCTCTTCCTCAGCCGGCTGGGCGAGGCGGGCGAGGGCGCGCTGCTGCACATCATCGACGTCTCCGAGCAGAAGGCGCTGGAGGGGCGCTTCGCGCAGGGCCAGAAGATGCAGGCGGTGGGCCAGCTGGCCGGCGGCATCGCCCACGACTTCAACAACCTGCTGACCGCGATGATCGGTTTCTGCGATCTGCTGCTGCTGCGCCATCCGCCGGGCGACCAGAGCTTCGCCGACGTAATGCAGATCAAGCAGAATGCCAGCCGGGCGGCCAATCTGGTGCGCCAGCTGCTGGCGTTCTCGCGCCAGCAGACGCTGCGGCCGCGGGTGCTGGACCTGACCGACGTGCTGGCCGATCTGCGCAACCTGCTGTCGCGGCTGATCGGCGAGACCATCGAGCTGAAGATGGTGCACGGCCGCGACCTGGGGCTCGTCAAGGTCGACCAGGGACAGTTCGAGCAGGTCGTGATCAACCTGGCGGTCAACGCCCGCGACGCGATGCTCGAGCATGGCGGGGTGCTGACCATCCGCACGGCCAACGCGCTGCTGACCGAACCGCTCGAACTGACGCCCGAGCCGGTGCCGCCCGGCGACTGGGTGATGGTCGAGGTGGTCGATACCGGCAAGGGCATCCAGCCGGAAAACCTGACCAAGATCTTCGAGCCGTTCTTCACCACCAAGGAAGTCGGGGCGGGGACCGGGCTGGGCCTGTCGACCTGCTACGGCATCATCAAGCAGACCGGCGGCGTGATCGGGGTCGAAAGCCGGCTCAACGACGGCGCGGCCTTCCGCATCTTCCTGCCGCGTCACCGCCAGCAGGCCGGCGAGACCGTGGCCCCGGTCGACGAGGGCCGGCGCGACAGCCGCGACCTGACCGGTCGCGGCACCATCCTGCTGGTCGAGGACGAGGATGCGGTGCGCACCTTCGCCGCCCGGGCGCTGCGCAACAAGGGCTATATCGTGCTCGAAGCCTCGTCGGGCGAGGGGGCGCTGTCGCTGGCGGCCGAACAGACCCAGCCGATCGACGTGCTGGTCTCCGACGTGGTGATGCCGGCGATGGACGGCCCGACGCTTGCCCGCCGCATCCTGACCGAACGGCCCGACATCAAGATCATCCTGATCTCCGGCTATGCCGAGGATGCCTTCCGCCGGGGCAAGGACCTCGAGTTCAAGTTCACCTTCCTGCCCAAGCCGTTCTCGCTGTCCCAGCTCGCCTCCCGGGTCAAGGACGTGCAGGAGGGACGGTACTGACCCCGCCATCCCGACTGTAAGGTTCCACAGCAGATTCCACTGTATATTCCCTTTGTGTTCCGTGAACGTTCATGGTACAGAATGGCTACCAGCGTTGCCAACCTTGGGCCGCCATGGAATAAAGGGAGCCGTCGGATGAGCCAGCTCGCGCTTCGCGTTATCGAAAAGGACACCATGGACAAGACCAAGGCGCTCGACGCCGCCCTCAGCCAGATCGAACGGGCGTTCGGCAAGGGCGCGATCATGAAGCTCGGCGCACGCACCGCGCTGGAAATCGAATCGATCTCGACCGGCTCGCTCGGCCTCGACATCGCGCTCGGCATCGGCGGCCTGCCCAAGGGCCGCATCGTCGAGATCTACGGGCCGGAAAGCTCGGGCAAGACCACGCTGACCCTGCATGTGGTGGCCGAGGCTCAGAAGAAGGGCGGCACCTGCGCCTTCGTCGACGCCGAACACGCGCTCGACCCGACCTATGCCCGCAAGCTCGGCGTCAATATCGACGACCTGCTGATCTCGCAGCCCGATACCGGCGAACAGGCGCTCGAAATCGCCGATACGCTGGTCCGCTCGGGCGCGGTCGACGTGCTGGTGGTCGACTCGGTCGCGGCCCTGGTGCCGCAGGCCGAACTCGAAGGCGAGATGGGCGACAGCCATGTCGGCCTGCAGGCCCGGCTGATGAGCCAGGCGCTGCGCAAACTGACGTCCTCGATCGCCAAGTCGAACTGCATGGTGATCTTCATCAACCAGATCCGCATGAAGATCGGCGTGATGTTCGGCAGCCCGGAGACGACGACGGGCGGCAACGCGCTGAAGTTCTACGCCTCGGTCCGCCTCGACATCCGCCGCATCGGCGCGATCAAGAACCGCGACGAGGTGGTGGGCAACCAGACCCGGGTCAAGGTGGTCAAGAACAAGGTGTCGCCGCCGTTCAAGGTGGTCGAATTCGACATCATGTATGGCGAAGGCGTGTCCAAGACCGGTGAACTGGTCGATCTCGGCGTCAAGGCCGGTGTGGTCGACAAGGCCGGCTCCTGGTTCTCCTTCGACAGCCAGCGCATCGGCCAGGGCCGCGAGGCCGCCAAGCAGTTCCTGAAGGACAATCCCGACGTCGCCGCCGCCATCGAGGCGCAGATCCGCGCCAATGCCGGCCAGGTTTCGGCCGCCATCCAGGGCTCGGCCGAGCCGGACGGGGATGCCGCCTCGCCGGATTGAGGGTTTTCTTACTGGGCGTTCTGTGCAGCGGTGCGGGACGCCCCTTAGTGAAACTTGGTGTTAAATTGAGGTTGTCGAAATTCCGTTAGATTCTCTGTTCCTAGTTCGATTCTTATGCAACACTGAGGAATGCACATTTGTCCGTTCAGATGGTTGTTAGAAGATACCCAATGGGAAGCGATTAACGCCGCAATCCCGACGTTATGTTTGGGTATGCTCAACTACGGGAGCGCCGCTGGCGCTCTTCGAGTTAGCTGACATTGGCTGGCTCATAGTGGCAGGTAAGAAGAAGGCTTACCCTCCGCTCCTTCCTCCCGGACGGCACGTAATGACCATGGCTCGGCTTCGAGTGCTGACCGTTGCGGGTTTCCCTTCCTCTGTGCGGCGTCCGACGCTATTTTCCGAACTTGAGCGCCTAGCCAATGATCTTTCCATAGCTAACGTAGTTTGTGAGCTATGGATCGATGGCAGCTTTTTGACCGAGAAGCCAGAACCGGATGATATAGATTTGTCGTTTGTCGCTTGGGTGCATCATCTGGAGACTCTCAGTCCTCAACTCCAGAACGCTTTGTTGGCTGACTTAAATGGCGGGAAAAATTACAGCCCCGCTTTGGATACGTACTTTTGCGCAAGATTCCTACGCGAAGATCCTCGACGAGTTGCGGATTCCTCCACTTATTGGGGAGCTCATTGGTCAAAGGGGTGGGATGACCACATAAAAGGTTACGCGGTAATCAAGCTAGGAGAGACCGATGTCGGACTTAGACTCTTTGCTTGATCGTCTTAGAGAATCGTACGCCGCGATAAACGAGGTAGAGCGGGTTGCTGCAAATGCACCTGGTGACAAATTTGTGCTTGCCAACCTGACTGCCCTTAAACGGGAGGCCTCTCGGTTAGAGAGTATTTGGGAGGAAGAGTGCCGATCTGATCAGGTCGAGGTGTGTCGGTACCGGCTGATACCTGCTCATGATGAAAATTATGATCTAGCATCTGTGGCTAAGTCTCTTCTAGATTTTCAAGAACTTTTTTCGCAAATTTTTGATTCGCTGAAAAATGGCGTTAAAAAGCGCCCTCGTATTTCGGGTATTATAAGCGCTGAAACTGCTTTTAATTTTGGATTTTCTTATCCTGGATCGCTAGGGATTGCCTTAATGGTTGCGAGCGAGAAAAACCTCTTTAGTGGAAAATTTGATGAAGCGGTGAAGGCGTTTAATCAGGTGCTTCGAATTGAAGATGAATTTGCTGTCCGTGATGTTGCGAAAAACTTAGGTGATGCAGTCGTAAAGAAGGTTTATGACTGGTCTAAAGTAAATTATTTTTCTGGATACAATATTGATATTATTTGGAGTTCTGTAGATGGAGTGAGGCGCGGTGGTGCTATAGACATGGAGGCTCTTGGTCGCATAGTTGACTTGATTGAGAAAACTTCCGATGTCGCGGAGGACAGCTTTGAGTCCAGAGGTACCTTGGTCGGCATCGATTCTGTGAAAAAGCGATTCAGGTTCGTGGATCCAGACGGACTAGATTACTCGGGTGGACTGGCTGACGATTTCCCCTTAGAAAAAAAATGGGCAATTAATAGCCCGTACGTTGCTGACATAATGGTCCAATCTGTGACTGAATACGCAACGCAAGAAACTAAACAGACTCATAAATTGAGAAATTTGAGACCCATCAGTGGTGATTAATAAAATACGCAGCGCTGTTTTGAAGGGAAAATTCGTCGCTGCGGAAATGCCTTTTTTGTTATCGATTTGCAACAAGCTCCCCGCGAGATTAATTAGGTCAATTCAGCCGACCAAACAGGCCACCGATAGCAGATAGGGGGGAGCGTTCCGCCTTTGATAAGGCCTGGAATCTTGGTGTTCTGGACAGCGCCCGTCCGCCTCAGCTAATAACTGAAGTCTTGTGCCGGCGCCTCCAGGTCGCCCTCGTGCCGGCACCGTCCAAGCCGGGGCGACCGGGTAGGTGCCTATGCAGACCGCGAACGACATTCGCCAGACGTTCCTCGACTTCTTCGTGAAGAACGGCCACGAGGCCGTGGCGTCCAGCCCGCTGGTGCCGCGCAACGATCCGACGTTGATGTTCACCAACGCCGGCATGGTCCAGTTCAAGAACGTCTTCACCGGTGCCGAGACCCGTCCCTACCAGCGGGCCGCCACCGCGCAAAAATGCGTGCGCGCCGGCGGCAAGCACAACGATCTCGACAATGTCGGCTATACCGCCCGGCACCACACCTTCTTCGAGATGCTCGGCAACTTCTCGTTCGGCGACTATTTCAAGGATCGCGCGATCGAACTGGCCTGGAACCTGATCACCAGGGAATTCGGCCTGCCCAAGGACAAGCTGTCGGTCACGGTCTACCATACCGACGATCAGGCCTTCGACTTGTGGAAGAAGATCGCGGGCCTGCCCGACGAGCGCATCATCCGCATCCCGACCTCGGACAATTTCTGGGCGATGGGCGATACCGGCCCCTGCGGCCCGTGCTCGGAAATCTTCTACGACCACGGCCCGTCGATCCCCGGCGGGCCGCCCGGCTCGCCGGACGCCGACGGCGACCGCTTCATCGAGATCTGGAATCTCGTGTTCATGCAGTTCGAGCAGGTCACGAAGGAGCAGCGCGTCGACCTGCCCAAGCCGTCGATCGACACCGGCATGGGGCTGGAACGCCTTGCCGCCGTGCTGCAGGGCAAGCATGACAACTACGACATCGACCTGATGCGCTCGCTGATCGAGGCTTCGGCCGATGCCGCCCATGTCGACGCCGACGGGCCGTTCAAGGTCAGCCATCGCGTGATCGCCGACCATCTGCGCTCGTCCTGCTTCCTGCTGGCCGACGGTGTCATGCCCTCCAACGAGGGCCGCGGCTATGTGCTGCGCCGCATCATGCGCCGCGCCATGCGCCATGCCCATCTGATGGGGTGCCGCGAACCGCTGATGTGGCGGCTGGTGCCGGCGCTGGTCAACCAGATGGGCCGCGCCTATCCGGAACTCGGCCGGGCCGAGGCGCTGATCAAGGAGACGCTGAAGCTGGAGGAAACCCGCTTCAAGCAGACGCTGGAGCGCGGCCTGTCGCTCCTGGACGACGAAGTCCAGAAGCTGCCCGAGGGTGGTACGCTCGCCGGCGAGGTCGCCTTCAAGCTGTACGATACCTACGGCTTCCCCCTCGACCTGACCCAGGATGCGCTGCGCGGCAAGGGCATGTCGGTCGACACCGACGGCTTCAATGCGGCGATGGCCCGCCAGAAGGCCGAGGCCCGGAAGAACTGGGCCGGTTCGGGCGAGGCGGCGACCGAAACCGTGTGGTTCGAAACCCGCGAGGAAGTCGGGGCGAGCGAGTTCCTCGGCTATGATACCGAAAGCGCCGAGGGCCAGGTCGTCGCCCTGGTGGTCGACGGCAAGCGCGTCGCCGAGGCGGCCGACGGCGCCGAGGTCGCGGTGATCCTCAACCAGACCCCGTTCTACGGCGAGTCCGGCGGTCAGGCGGGCGATACCGGCAAGATCATCGTTGGGCCGGTCGTCGTCACCGTCGGCGACACGCAGAAGAAGCTGGGCGATCTCATCGTCCACCGCGGCAAGGTCGCGGGCGGCACGCTGAAGGTCGGCGACGCCGCGGTGCTCGAGGTCGACCATGATCGGCGCAGCCAACTGCGCGCCAATCATTCGGTCACCCATCTGCTGCACAAGGCGCTGCGCCATCGCCTGGGCGACCATGTCACCCAGAAGGGCTCGCTGGTCGCGCCCGACCGGCTGCGCTTCGACATCAGCCATCCCAAGGCGCTGGACGAGGCCGATATCGCCGCCGTCGAAGCCGAGGTCAACCGCCAGATCCGCGGCAACGCCGAGGTGACGACGACGCTGATGACGCCGGACGAGGCGGTCGCTGCCGGCGCGATGGCGCTGTTCGGCGAGAAATACGGCGACGAGGTCCGTGTCGTCTCGATGGGCGAGCGTGGGGCCGACGGGGTCTATTCGGTCGAGCTGTGCGGCGGCACCCATGCCTATCGCACCGGCGACATCGCGCTGTTCAAGATCGTCTCGGAAGGGGCGGTCGCGGCCGGCGTGCGCCGGATCGAGGCCCTGACCGGCGAGGCCGCGCGCCGCTACATGGCCGAGCAGGAGGCGTCGCTGCGCCAGGCGGCCCAGGCCCTGAAGGTGCAGCCGGCGGAAGTGCCCGGCCGGGTGCTCAGCCTGGTCGAGGAACGCCGCAAGCTCGAGCGCGAAGTGGCCGAACTGCGCCAGAAGCTCGCGACCGGCGGCGGGTCGTCCGGGGCGGAGAGCCGCAAGGTCAACGGCATCACCCTGACCGCCAAGCGGCTGGATGGCGTGCCGGCCAAGGAACTGCGCCCGATGGTCGACACGCTGAAGGGCCAGATCGGCTCGGGCATCGTCGCCTTGGTCTCGGTCGATGGCGACAAGGCCGCGCTGGTCGTCGGCGTCACCGATGACCTGATCGGCAACTGGTCGGCGGTCGACCTGGTCAAGACCGGCGTCGCGATCCTCGGCGGCAAGGGCGGCGGCGGCAGGCCCGAATTCGCCCAGGGCGGCGGCCCGGAAGCCGCCCAGGCCGATGCCGCGCTGAAGGCGATCGAACAGGCGCTCGAGGCGGCCAAGGCGGCCTGATCAAACCGCGCCCAACGAAAAAGGCCGGCGGTGGTGACACCGCCGGCCTTCTTCTTTTCAGGGCTCAGAGGCCGATCAGGCCAGGGCGGCCTGCAGGTTGTGGTCGATCTTGTCGAGGAACTTCTCGGTGGTCAGCCAGGGCTGGTCCGGGCCGATCAGCAGCGCCAGGTCCTTGGTCATCGAACCGCTCTCGACGGTCTCGATGCAGACGCGCTCCAGCGTCTCGGCGAAACGCTTCAGGTCGGCGTTGTCGTCGAGCTTGGCGCGATGCAGCAGGCCGCGGGTCCAGGCGAAGATCGAGGCGATCGGGTTGGTCGAGGTCTCGCGGCCCTTCTGATGCTCGCGATAGTGGCGGGTGACGGTACCGTGGGCCGCCTCGGCCTCGACGACCTTGCCGTCCGGCGTCATCAGCACCGAGGTCATCAGGCCGAGCGAGCCGAAGCCCTGCGCCACGATGTCCGACTGCACGTCGCCGTCGTAGTTCTTGCAGGCCCAGACGAACTTGCCCGACCACTTCAGCGCGGCCGCGACCATGTCGTCGATCAGGCGATGCTCGTAGCCGATGCCCGCCGCCTTGAACTGGTCGGCGAATTCCTTCTCGAAGGTCTCGGCGAAGATATCCTTGAAGCGGCCGTCATAGGCCTTGAGGATCGTGTTCTTGGTCGAGAGGTAGAGCGGCCAGCCGCGGCCCAGCGCGTAGTTCATGCTGGCGCGGGCGAAATCGCGGATCGAATCGTCCAGGTTGTACATGGTCATGGCGACGCCGGCGCCGGGGAAGTTGAACACTTCCTTCTCGATCGGGGCCGAGCCGTCTTCCGGCGTGAACTTGACGGTCAGCTTGCCCTTGCCCGGCACCTTGAAGTCGGTCGCGCGGTACTGGTCGCCGAAGGCGTGGCGGCCGACGACGATCGGGCTGGTCCAATGCGGCACCAGGCGCGGCACGTTCGAGCAGATGATCGGCTCGCGGAAGATGGTGCCGCCGAGGATGTTGCGGATCGTGCCGTTCGGCGACTTCCACATTTCCTTCAGCTTGAATTCCTCGACGCGCGCCTCGTCCGGGGTGATCGTGGCGCACTTCACGCCGACGCCATGCTCCTGGATCGCCTTGGCCGAATCGATGGTGACCTGGTCGTTGGTGCGATCGCGGTTCTCGACGCCGAGGTCGTAGTAGTGCAGGTCGACGTCGAGATAGGGCAGGATCAGCTTCTTCTTGATGAAGTCCCAGATGATCCTGGTCATCTCATCGCCGTCGAGTTCGACGACCGGCTTGGCAACCTTGATCTTCGCCATGGTCAGTTGCGTCCTTCAGCAGTTACTTGCAGGAATATTTCATGATCGAGACAGCCCGCCCCCGGACGGCGCGCCCCGCGCGGGCGCGACCTTAGCACCACGGCCAGGACCGTCAAAGGGTGGTTTAGAGCCGTTCGGGCTTGGCTTCGATCGCCGGTTCCGGCAGTCGCGCCAGCAGCGGCAGCACCGCCTCCGCGCTGTCGACGACGTCGTAAAGGCGGCGGATTTCCTGGCCGGCGAAACCCTGCGCGATGATGTGGTCGATCATCTTGATGTAAGGCTGCCAATAGCCGCCGACGTCGACCACCACCACCGGGCGGTCGTGCAGGCGCAACTGCCGCCAGGTGATCATCTCGAAGGTTTCGTCCAGCGTGCCGATGCCCCCAGGCAGCACCACGAAGGCATCGGAGCGCTCGAACATCATCTGCTTGCGGATGTGCATCGAGTCGACGACATGCAGTTCGGTAAGGCCCTGGTGGCCGACTTCGACCGTTTGCAGATGATGCGGGATGATGCCGCAGACCCGCCCGCCGCCGGCCAGCACCGCATCGGCGGTGACACCCATCAGCCCGATGCGCCCGCCGCCATAGACCAGTTCGATACCGGCCTGGGCCATCTGGGTGCCCAGCGTCCGCGCCGCCTCGACATGCCGCGGGTCGACGCCGTTGCGCGAACCGCAATATACGCAAATCGACTTGATTTCAGCCATCACGCCACTCGATTTCAGCCAGTCCGGTCACCGGAAAGCGGCGAAGATGGGCCAATCTCGCCAATCCGTCCAGATTCTTCACCATGCCGCGCAACCGACACCCGCGTGACGCGGACGATGCCGATTTTGTGATCGCCGCAGCCGGGTGGGACGAATTGCCGCGGGCCCCGGCATCATTCTATCGTTCGCTGTGGCGCGGTGCATGCGCCAGGAACCTGACGGGGAACCGAGGAGACTTTCATGACTGTTTCGTTGCGCTTGACTGCCGTGGCCGCGCTGGCTGCGGCGGCCGTCGCGGTGCCGCTGGCCATGTCGATGGCCCAGAGCGACCCGATTGCCGCCCGCAAGGCCCTGTTTCAATCGAACCGCACGGCGATGGGCGCGGTGAAGGCCGTGATCGATGCCAACGGCGCGACCGCCGGTGCCGAGGCCCCGGCGCTGACGATGGTTGCCAATGCGCAGAACATCGCCGCGCTGTTCCCCGCCGGCTCGGACAAGGGCGATACCAAGGCGAAGCCCGAGATCTGGGCAAAGTTCGACGACTTCAAGTCCAAGGCGGCCAATTTCGGCACTGCCGCCGAGAACATCGCCGCGGCCGCCAAGTCGGGCGACATGAACAAGCTGAAGGCGGCGTTCGGCGCCGCCGGCGGCGCCTGCAAGGCCTGCCACGACGATTACCGCGCCGGCTGAAGCTTTCCCGTCCTGATGCAGGCGCTGCCCCCGCGGGCAGCGCCTGCTGCATTCTAGACCGCCAGTTTCAGGATCGCGAACCAGCCCCCGGCGATCAGCGCCAGGATGGCGGTCGCCAGCAACAGGCTGTAGCCGGACGTATCGCGCCATGGCAATCCGGGCGCCACTTTCTTCGATCCGGTGACCATCGGCCCGACGAGGTCGGTCCGCTTGGCGATCGCGTAATAGAAGATCGCCAGGATGTGCAGCACGATCAGGGCCAGCACGATCCACTTGCTGGTCGAATGCCAGCCGGAAATGCGGCTGGAAAGTTCGCCGGCGATCTTGCCCGCGAACGGCCCCTGGTCGATCCCGATCTCGTCCTGCGAGAACAGCCCGGTCCCGACCTGCCAGGACAGGATCCCCAGCAGCGCGACGACGCTGAGCGCGCCGACCGGGCTGTGCCCGGGCGTGGCCGAGAAGCCGGTGCGCAGATAGCCGATGATCGCCGCCGGCCCGCGGATGAAGTCGGTGAACCGCGCGGTGGTCGAGCCGAGAAAGCCCCAGACGATGCGGAAGGCCAGCACGACCAGCAGGATCTGCCCCAGCTGGACATGCAGCCCGAGATTGCCCTTGAACCCGGTGACCAGCAACGCGGCGACCAGGCCGGCCATCACCCAGTGGCTGAGGCGGACCGGCAGATCCCAGACCTTGATCCGGCGGGGGGCGGCGTCCGTGGGACGATTCATCCGACTTTCTCGCTGAGGTTGCTGTGCCCTTTCGTGGATCAGAGAATCACGGATCGCCGCGCCCGGCAATGCCCGCGGGTCTCTTGACCTGATATGCCCATTTTATGGGCAAGTCTTCCGTGATTGCCTGGTAATTGGGCGTCGATCCGGCGATAGCCTTCACGAAAAGCAAGGGCATGCTTCTTGCTGGACAACCGCCCATGGTTGCGCCTTCCCCGCTCGATCTCCTGTGGATCATTGTTGCCGCCGCCCTCGTCATGCTGATGCAGGCCGGCTTCCTGTGCCTGGAAACCGGGATGACCCGGTCGAAGAACGCGATCAACGTGGCGATGAAGAACGTCGCCGACTTCGTCGTCGCGGTGCTGGTGTTCTGGGCGGTCGGGTTCGGGCTGATGTTCGGCCGGTCGGCCGCGGGTCTGATCGGGACCAGCCATTTCCTGGTGCCCGCGGATGCCGGCGGCTATCTCCTGGCCTTCTTCATCTTCCAGACCGTGTTTTGCTCGACCTCGGTCACCATCATCTCGGGTGCGGTGGCCGAGCGCATGGGCTTCACCGCCTATCTGTTCACCTCGGCGATGATGGCCGGGCTGACCTATCCGCTGTTCGGCCATTGGGCCTGGGGCGGATCGGAGACCGGGCATTTCACCGGCTGGCTCGGCCAGGCCGGTTTCGTCGACTGGGCGGGGTCGAGCGCGGTGCATTCGGTCGGGGGCTGGTTCTCGCTGGCGCTGCTGGTCCTGCTCGGCCCGCGGCTCGGTCGCTTCGATGCGAACGGCCGGCCGCGCGACATCGTGCCGTCCAGCCTGCCGCTGGTCAGCCTGGGCGTGCTGATCCTCTGGTTCGGCTGGCTCGGCTTCAACGGCGGGTCGACCCTGAAGTTCGACGAGCGCGTGCCGCTGATCATCCTGAACACGACGCTCGGTGCTGCGGCAGGCGGGGCCGCGGGCCTGGCGCTCGGTCGCATGGCCAGCGGCACGATGCGGGTCGAAGGCCTGCTGAACGGCATCGTCGCCGGCATGGTCGCGGTCACGGCCAGCGCGCACGCGACGACCTCGGAAGCCGCCCTCTTGATTGGTGCCGTGGGCGCCCTGGCGATGACCGGGCTGGAGGCACTGCTGCTGCGTCTGCGGATCGACGATGCGGTCGGCGCCGTGCCGGTGCATCTCGGCGCCGGTGTCTGGGGCACGCTGGCGGTGGGGCTGTTCGGCGATCCGGCAGCGCTCGGGACCGGCCTGTCCCGGCTGGGCCAGATCGGCGCGCAACTGCAGGGTATCGCTGCCTGCTTCGTCGCCGCCTTCATCGTGCCGCTGGCCCTGTTGTGGGTGTTCGCCCGTTTCTTCCCCTTGCGGGTTTCCGCCGAGGCCGAGACCGCCGGTCTCAACGTCTCCGAACACGGCGCCCGGACCGAACTGCATGATTTCTTCGAGGTGATCGAGCGTCAGGCCGAAACCGCCGACCTGTCGCTGCGCGTCCCCGAGGAACCGTTTACCGAGGTCGGCCGGATCGCCCGCCGCTACAACGCGCTGATCGACCGCGTCGAGGAAGCGGTCGCCCGCACCCAGACCATCGTCACCGCCGCCACCGACGCGATCCTGATCCTCGACCAGGACGGTCGCCACGTGCTTTATGCCAATCCCCAGGCCGAGACCCTGTTCGGCCAACCGGCAGGCGACCTGACCGGCGGGCGGATCGGCGAGTTGATGCCGGCCCTGCTGATGACCGGGCCGGTGCCCTGCATCGCCCGCGAAATGCTGGCGCGGCGACTGGATGGCGGGCTGGTGCCGGTCGAATTGTCGCTGGTCGAGGTCCAGACCCGCCGGCATGTCTACTGGCTGGCCACCCTGCACGACATCACCGCGCGGCGCGAGGCCGCGGCGGCGCTGCGGTCGAGCGAGGAACGCTTCCGCACGATGTTCGAGAACGCCGCGCTGGGCCTGGTCCTGCTGCGTCCCGACGGCACCATCGTCGAGGTCAATGTCGCCTTCTCGACGATCCTGGACCGCCCCGCCGCGTCGCTGGTGGGCCAGCGCCTGGGGGATCTGATCCGCCCCGGCGACCGGATGGGCGTCGCCGACGCCATGGCGATCGCGCAGGGCAATCAGGGCGAGACGGCGCCGCCGGTCGAGGCGCGGGCGCAGACCGCGGCCGGGCAGACCACATGGGTGCGCCTGGCTTTCGCTGCGGCCGAGATGCGCCTGGGCGACGGCGCGGTGCTGATCGCGATCGTCGAGGACATCTCGGCCGCCAAGCGTGCCGAAGAAGCCCTGCGTCTTGCCGCCTCGGTCTTCCAGGGCACCGGCGAGGCGATTGCGATCTTCAACGACCTCGGTGGTGTCGCCGATACCAACGACGCGTTCGCCAGGCTGTTCGGCTACAGCGCGCGCGAGGCCCGCGGCCTCGACCTGCGCCACTTGCTGTCCACCCGGCACGATGCCGAATTGCGCCAGTCGATCGAGGCGGCGATCGATCGCCAGGGCGCCTGGCAGGGTGAGGTGATGGCGCTGACCAAGGCGCGCAACCTGGTGCCGGTCTGGCTGTCGATCGCGGTGGTGCGCGACGAAAGCGGCCGGGTCGCCCACCGCTTCGCGATGTTCACCGACCTGTCCGAGCGCAAGGAGCACGAGGAAAAGATCTGGCGTTATGCCAATTTCGACCACGTGACCAACCTGCCCAATCGCCGGCTGCTGCAGGATCGGCTGGGCCAGGTGATCGACGCGGCGCGGCGCTCGGGTGCCAAGGTCGGGCTGTGCTTTCTCGACCTCGACAAGTTCAAGCTGATCAACGATACGCTCGGCCATCATGTCGGCGACCAGGTGCTGCGGGTGGCGGCAACCCGGCTGGCCGAACAGGTTCGACCGTCCGATACCGTCGCGCGCTACGGCGGGGACGAATTCTGCGTGATCATGCCCTCGGTCACCGATGCCGAGGCGGTCGCCGCCGTCGCCGAGCGTCTGCGCCAGGCGATCATCCAGCCGTTCGAACTGGCCGGCCAGCAGCTCGATGTCGGCGCCTCGGTCGGCATCGCCCTGTTTCCGGACGACGGTCGCGACATGGACGCCCTGGTGCGCAGCGCTGATGCCGCGATGTACCACGCCAAGGAAAACGGTGGCGGCGTCCGCTATTTCACCGACGATCTCAATGATCGCCTGACCCGCCGGCTGACCTTCGAGCGCGACCTGCGGCGGGCATTGGCCGAGGACGAGCTGTTCGTGCTGTACCAGCCGCAGGTCGACCTGGCCTCGGGCCGCATGATCGGGGCCGAGGCGCTGGTGCGCTGGCGGCTGCCGGACGGCAGCCTGCGCCGGCCCGACGATTTTATTCCCGCCGCCGAACAGACCGGCATGATCGTCGCCCTGGGCCAGCATGTGGTCCGCCAGGTCGCGGCCGACCTGGCCGCCTGGCAGACCTGCCTGCCTGACCGCTTCCGGATCGCCGTCAACGTCTCGCCCCGCCAGTTCGCGCCCAATGCCGAGTTGGTTGAAACCTTGCGCCAGATTTTCGGCGCCGCCCGCGTGCCGCTCAGCCGGCTGACCGTCGAGATCACCGAGACCGGCCTGATGGCCGATGACGGCCGCGCCGCCGCGCTGCTCGACGAACTGATCGCCGAGGGCATCGACATCGCCCTCGACGACTTCGGCAAGGGCTATTCGTCGCTGCTGCGGCTGCGGCAGTTGCCGATCGGGTCGATCAAGATCGACCGCGATTTCGTCGCCGGGCTGCCCGGCGACGCCTCGGACTGCGCCGTGGTCTCGGCGATGGTCAACATGGCCGCCGCGCTGGGCGTCGGCATCGTTGCCGAAGGGATCGAGACGGCGGCCCAGCGCGATTATCTGCTCGCGGTCGGCTGCGGCAAGGGCCAGGGTTACCTGATGGGCAGGCCGATGCCGGCCGGCGATCTCGCCGGGTTGCTCGAGGGCGCGCGCAGCCCGGCGTGAATCAAGGTGGCAGCAGCCGGCTCAGCGCTTCCAGCCGGTCCGCCTCGGCCGGCGGCTTGTCCCAGCGGATGCGGCTGATGCGGGGAAAGCGCATGGCCACGCCCGATTTGTGCCGGTTCGACCGGGCCAGGCCTTCAAAGGCGATCTCCAGCACGAGACCGGCGCGGACCTCGCGCACCGGCCCGAAGCGGTTGACGGTATTGTTGCGCACCCATTTGTCGAGTTCGACCAGCTCGGCATCGGTAAAGCCGAAATAAGCCTTGCCGACCGGCACCAGCGCGTCGTCGTCGGCCCAGACGCCGAAGGTGAAGTCGGAATAGAACGACGACCGCTTGCCGTGGCCGCGCTGGGCATACATCAGCACCGCGTCGACCAGGTGCGGGTCGCGTTTCCATTTGTACCACAGGCCCTTGGGCCGCCCGGCGACATAGGGGCTGTCGCGCCGTTTCAGCATCAACCCCTCGGCGGCGCTGGCGCCGGAGGACAGGCGATGGTCGACCAGGTCGTCCCAGGAGGAAAAGGCGATCAGCGGCGACAGGTCCAGCCGGGGCAGGGCGGTGCGGCCAATCCAGGCGGCCAGCCGTTCCCGCCGCGCGTCGAAGGGCAGGGGGCGCAGGTCCTCGGATCCTTCGAACAGGATGTCGTAGACGCGCATGAAGGCGGGGTAGCGCTGCATCAGCGCGCGATCCACCGTCTTGCGGTTCAGCCGCTGCTGCAGGTCGGCGAAACCACTGGGGCTGAGCGCTTCCCCGACCAGCAGTTCGCCATCGAGGGTGGCCTCGCCGTGCAGGGTTTCCAGAAGATCGGGAAAGGCCGGCCCGACATCCTCGCCGGTGCGCGAGAACATCCGCACCTCGTGGCCCCGCAAGACCAACTGAACGCGGATGCCGTCCCATTTCCATTCGGCGCGGAAATCCGCCGGATCCAGCGCTGCGAACTCGTCCTCGTCGATCGGATGGGCCAGCATCGGGGCGCGGAAGGTCAGCTTCTCGGTCGTGTCCGGGCGCGGGCCCCGACCCTCGGCATAGGCAAACAGCGCCTCGTAGGGGGGCGCCAGGGCATGCCAGACTTCCTCGATCTCCTCGGGCGGCACCGCCCCCAGCCGGGCCAGCGCGGTCTTGGCCAAGCCTGCCGAGACCCCGACCCGCAGGCCACCGGTGACGAGCTTCAGCAGCGCATAGCGCGGCCCGGCATCGAGGCTGTCCAGCCAGCGGGCGATCAGCCCGGGCACCTCGGCACGATGGGCCGCCTGCAGGTCTTCGATAACTCTGGCCAGGCGCGGGGTCTGGGCCGGTTCGGCCACGGTCGGCCAGATCAGCGCGCAGGTCTCGGCCAGATCGCCGACATAGTCGTAGGACCAGCCGAACAGGATCGGGTCGACCCGCTCGGCCACCAGCTGGCGGATCATCGCCGGCTTGGCCGTCTTCAGCGACAGGTTGCCGGTCAGTGCCGCCAGCGCATAGCCGCGGTCGGGGTCGGGGGTGTCGCGGAAATACGCGGTCAGCCGGCGCAGCTTCGCCTCGCGGCCCGGGGTGTAGACCAGGCCGTCGAGCAACTCGGCGAAAGCCTTCATTGCCCTTCCTCGTCGAACCCGACCAGGGCCAGCGCCCGGGCGCGACGGCCGGTCAGCGTGACCGCGTGGATCAGCGCTTCCTCGCGGCCATGGGTGACCCAGACCTCGGGCGCATTCACGTCCTCGACGGTCTGCAGCAACTCGTCCCAGTCGGCATGGTCGGAAATCACCAGCGGCAGTTCGACGCCGCGCTGCTTGGCGCGTTGGCGGATGCGCATCCAGCCCGAGGCGACGGCGGTAACCGGATCGGGCAGGCGGCGCATCCAGCGATCGGCGGTGGCGCCGGGCGGGGCGAGCACGATGGCGCCGGCAAGCTCGGCCTTTGTCGCCTCGGTCGCCGAGCGCAGGGGGCCGAGCGCGACGCCGAAACTTTCATAAAGACGGCACAGCGCCTCCTGCGCGCCATGCAGGTAGATCGGCGCGTCGTGGCCCGCCTCGCGCAGCAGTGCGATGACGCGCTGGCATTTGCCCAGGGCGTAGGCGCCGACCAGGATGGCGCGCTCGGGCTCGCGATCGCGGGCGGCCAGCAGCTTGGCGATCTCGTCGCGATCGTCGGGGTGGCGGAAGACCGGCAGGCCGAAGGTCGCTTCGGTGATGAAGACGTCGCAGGCCACCGGCTCGAACGGCGGGCAGGTCGGGTCGCGCCGCCGCTTGTAGTCGCCGGAGACGACGACCCGGCTGCCGCGATACTCGAACAGGATCTGGGCCGAGCCGAGCACATGGCCGGCCGGCATGAAGGTCACCTCGACCTCGCCCAGCCGGATTGGTTCGCCGTAGCGTGCCGCCTGCGGCTGCCGGCCGCTGTCGTCGGCGAAGCGCGCCTTCATGATGGCCAGCGTCTCGGCCGTCGCCAGCACCGCGTCATGGCCCGGCCGGGCATGATCGCCGTGGCCATGGGTGATGGCCGCCCGGGCCACCGGGCGGACCGGGTCGACATGCAGGTCGGCGGGGACGACATGCAGGCCGACGGGCGTCACTTTGATCCAGTCGGCTGGGGCGGGCTGCGACATGCCGTCAACGTAGTGCGCCGGTCATGAAAAACCAGTTTCTTCGCACCTGCGGAATGGGCATGCTGGGGGCCGGTACGCGTCGCAGGGGGACCCGCCATGGTCACGATCGCCAAGGAATCGCCGGATCAGGACGACGTCAAGGCGCTGCTCGCCCAGTCCGACGCCTATTCGACGGCCCGCTATCCCGGGGAAAGCCAGTTCCTGGTGGGGGTCGACTATCTCGCCAAGCCCCGCGTCCGCTTCTTCGTCGCGCGCGACGACGGGCGTGTCGTCGGCTGCGGCGCGCTGGTCGTCAAGGATGGCGGGCGGGCCGAGATCAAGCGGATGGTCGTCGACGCCTCGGCCCGCGGCAAGGGGATCGGCTGGCGCATTCTCGAGGCAATCGAAGGCGCGGCGCGCGATGCCGGCGTAACCCGCATCCGCCTCGAGACCGGGCCGGAAAGCCGCGAGGCGCTGAGCCTCTATCGCCGCGCCGGCTATCGCGAGCGGGGGCCGTTCAGTGGCTATCCCGACAGCCCGACCAGCATCTTCATGGAAAAGCGCGTCGAAGGCTGACGGTCCGTCAGCCGCCCGGCGGATCGTCGACGCAGACCACCAGGATCGTCGTATCCTCGGTGCCGGCCGAGACGTAGACGTGGCCGATGGCGCTGTCGAAATACATGCTGTCGTAGCGCTCCAGCCTGATCGGGGCGCGGTCTTCCAGATGTACCGTCAGCGTGCCTTCCAGCACGAACAGGAATTCCTCGCCGGGATGGCTGATGAAATCGGTGAAGGCGCGCACGTCGTGGGCCTTGATCCGGCCCCACATCGGCACCATGCGCTTGGCCCGCAGGTCGGATGCCAGCATCCGGTAGACATAGGTCTCGGTCTCGTAGGTCGGTGCCCCGCCGGCGCGGGTGACCGACAGGGTCGTGTTGGCATAGCCGCGCCCGCCCGGCTGGAACAGGTCGGAGACGTCGAGTTCCAGGCGCTGGGCCAGCAGAATGAACTTGTCGTAGGCCAGCCCGATCAGGCCGCGCTCGGCCTTCGAGATCGTCGAGACCGCCAGTCCCGTGCGCAGCGAGACTTCCTGCAGCGTCCAGCCCCGGGCCCGCCTGATCGCACGCAGGTGGCGGCCGAGCGCCGCACGGTCGATCGTCTCGCCCGGCTTGGCGGGCATCAGCGACAGGCGGGGCGGGGGGCGGCGTTCGGACATGGCCCTATCATGCAACGAACCGGTCTGCCGCGATAGGTTGACGGATTTTCCGATCGGAAAAAAATGTCTGGACGATGACGCGGCGATGCGCGGATAGTTATACCGTGACCAGTCGGGGGACGGGGGCGGTTTCGACATGACGATGCCTGGAATGCCGGCATGACCTGGGTTGCCGCAATTGTCGGCCTGGTGCTGCTTCTGGCCGGCGCGGCCGTGGCCTATGCGCTCGGCGCGGCCTCGGTCCTGACCTTCATCGCGACCGACAACGCGCGCTACCTGGCGATCCTGCCTCAGCGGATCATCGCCCAGGTCGATGTCTTCGCCCTGATGGCGATGCCGCTGTTCATCCTGGCCGGCGAGATCATGAACATGGGCGGCATCACCCGCGCCCTGATCGATTTCGCGAACTCGATGCTGGGGCGGCTGAAAGGCGGCCTTGGCCACGTCAACATCCTCGCCGCGGTCTTCCTGTCCGGCATCTCGGGCTCGGCGGTCGCTGATGCCGCCGCCCTGTCCTCGACCGTCGTGCCGGCAATGGTCGAGAAGGGCTACTCGATGCGCTACGCCGCCGCCCTGACGGCGGCGGCATCGATGATCGGCCCGATCATCCCCCCATCCATCGTCATGATCTTCTATGGCGCGATCATGCAGACCTCGGTCGCCGCGCTGTTCGTCGGCGGCATCCTGCCGGGCCTGCTGCTCGCAGGCTTCCTGTTCGGTGCCAATGCCTGGTTTGCCCATCGCCACGATCATCCCGGCGGGCGGCACGAGGTCGTGCCGCCGTTCATCCCGTCCCTGATCCGCGCGCTGCCCGCGCTGTCGCTGCCCATCATCATCCTCGGCGGCATCGTCTTCGGCGTGGTCACCCCGACCGAGGCGGCGGCGCTCGCCGTCATCGCGGCCTTGCTGGTCGGGCTCCATTACGGTGGCATGAGCTGGCAGGGCCTGTGGAACGGGCTGCAGACGACCGCGGTGCTGACCGGCACGATCTTCGTGCTGCTCGGCGCCATCTCGATGTTCGACTGGCTCGCCGGGCATGAGCATCTGCCCCAGGTGCTGGCGAATTTCATCACCGGCATGGGCCTGGGCAAGACCGAATACATGCTGGTGATGAACATCGCCTTCATCATCGCTGGCACGATCCTCGAGGCGCCGGTGGCGCTGGCGCTGCTGGTGCCGCTGCTTGCGCCGCCCGCGATCCTGCTCGGTATCGATCCGGTCCACCTCGGCATCACGCTTTGCCTGAACCTGACCATCGGCATGATCACGCCGCCGATGGGCGGCAGTCTCCTGATCGTCTCGGCCGTCACCAAGCTGAGCTACTGGGAGCTGAACCGGGCAATCATGCCGTTCGTTTTCGTCGAACTGGCGCTGCTCTTCGTCATCGCCCTGGTGCCCGAAGTCAGTCTGTTCCTGCCGCGTCTGTTCGGTTTCATCAAATAACGGGAGGTATGCAAACCATGACCGCTCATTCCAGTCATCTGAAGCGCGCGGCCCTTGCCGCGGGCGTCGCCTTCGTCCTCTGGACCGGCCAGGCCGCCGCGCAGGAAGTCAAGGTCGCGCTGGATTGTCCGCCCGACAAGGTCAAGTGCGGTTCCTACGTCTTTGCCGCCACCCTGATCGACGAGTTGAAGGCCGCCGGCTTCCAGGTGCGCGAACAGCCGGTGAACTCGATCGGCGGCGAGGCCGAGCGCCTCGATCAGGTGACGCAGGGCCTGCTCGAAGTGAACTTCGCCGACCTGGCGCGGGCAGCCCAGCTGAACAAGTTCACCTTCGGCTTCATGCTGCCCTATCTGTTCGATTCGCTCGATCATCTCGACAAGGCGACGGTGCAGGGCAAGCTGCTCGACCAGGTCAACAGCGGCACCGTGCCCAAGGGCGCGCGCATCGTGGCGCTGGTCTCGGTCGGCGGCGGTTCCGGCATCTTCAACACCAAGCACCCGGTGACCAAGCCGGCCGACCTCTCCGACCTGCGCATCCGCGCGCTCGACGAGAACCAGCTCAAGCTGTTCAAGGCCTGGGGCACCAACGGCGTCGTGATCACCATGCCGGAAGTCGCCAACGCCCTGCAGACCGGCATCGCCGACGGGTATCTCAACCCTCCGTTCGTGCCGTTCCTGTTCGGTCATACCGACCTGCTCAAGTTCTACACCGACGCCAATGTTTCCCAGGCGCTGCGCGTCGCGATGGTGTCGGAAGACTGGTACAAGGGCCTGAAGCCGGACCAGAAGCAGAAGTTCGACGCCGCGGTCGCCAAGGCCCAGTCGGCCAACCGCGCCTGGGTGGTGGAAAGCGACAAGGCGGCGATCGCGCAGCTCGAAAAGGCCGGGATCAAGATCACCAGCCTGACGCCCGAGGGCCGCACGCAGTTCCAGGACCTGTCGAAGACATCCTACACCGCGATCCTCAGCCAGGCCGACGTCGACAAGTTCGTCGCCGCGGCCAACCAGACGCGCTGATCCGTGCTGGCGCGCGCCCTCGTCGGCTTGTCCGACGGTCTCGACCGGCTTTGCCGGTTCGCGGCCGCGGCCTTCTTCGTCCTGATGATCGTGCTGATCATCATCCAGGTGGTCGCCCGCTATCTGCTGGCCGATCCGCCGTCCTGGACCGACGAGGGCGCGCGCTACGCCATGGTCTGGGGCGGCCTGCTCGGCATCGCCATCGCCTTCCGCGCCGGGGCCGATCCGATCCTGATGCGGCTGCAGATGTTCGACAGCGGCGTGATGCGCCTGCTGGGCGGGCTGTTGCGGGCGGCCGCCACCCTGACCTTCCTGGGACCGGTCTGGTGGTACTGCCTGTTCGGGCCGGGCATGACCTTTACCCGCGGCTACCTGGCGCGTACCGCCCTGCGCGATACCGAGGCGCTGGGCGTGCCGCTGGTATGGGTGACCGCGTCGCTGCCGGTCGCGATCACCATCGTCTTCATCCATCTTGCCGCCGCCGGGTTCCGCCCGCCGGCCCCCGAACCCGTCAGGCCGGAGCTATGAGAGTTTTTGCTGCCTGTCTCGGCACCGAGACCAACACGTTCTCGCCGATCCCGACCGGCGAAGCCTCGTTCCGCAACGGTTTCTTCTTCGAGGGCGGGGCCCATCCCGACCAGCTGTTCCTGTTCACCGGGCCGCTGATGGTGGCCCGCCGCCGCGCGAAGGCCGAGGGCTGGACGCTGATCGAGGGGCTGTCGACCTTCGCCGAGCCGGCGGGACCGACGACCAGGGCCGCTTACGAGACGCTGCGCGACAAGATCCTGGCCGAGGTGCGGGCGGCACTGCCGCTCGACATCGTGCTGCTCGGCGCCCATGGCGCGATGGTCGCCGACGGCTATGACGATTGCGAAGGCGACCTGCTGGCCCGTCTTCGCGAGATTGTCGGCGCGAAGACGGTGATCGGCACCGAGCTCGATCCGCATTGCCATGTCTCGACGACGATGCTCGAAGCCGCCGATTTCATCGTCTGCTTCAAGGAATATCCGCATATCGACTTCATGGAGCGGGCCGAGGAACTGGTCGAGCTCTGCCATCGCGCGGCGCGCGCCGAGGTCAAGCCGGTCACCGCGTGCTTCGACTGCCGGATGATCGGCATCTATCATACGCCGCGCGAACCGATGCGATCCTATGTCGATCGCATCAAGGCGCTCGAGGGCCGCGACGGCGTGCTGACCGTTTCGGTCGCGCATTCCTTCCCCTGGGGCGACGTGCCCGACATGGGCACCAAGATCCTGGTGACGACCGACGACGACCAGGCCGCAGCGGCGGCGCTGGCGGAAAGGCTCGGCCGCGAACTGATCGCGCTGCGTGGCCAGACCGGCCCCGACTACCTGACGATCGATGAAGCCCTCGACAAGGGCCTGTCGCACAACGAAGGCACGGCCGTCATCGCCGATTCCGCCGACAATCCCGGCGGCGGCGCGCCATCGGATGCCACCTTCGTGCTGGAACGGCTGATCGATCGCGGCATCGGCGACGTGGCCTACGGCCCGTTCTGGGACAAGGTGGCCGTCGAACTCTCCTTCGCCGCCGGCGTCGGCGCCCGTCTCGACCTGCGCATCGGCGGCAAGGTCGGGCCAATGTCGGGCCGGCCGCTCGACCTGAAGGTCGAGGTGCTGGCGCTGGCCCGCGACCATTCGCAGAGCTTCGGGGCCGGGCGGATGGCGCTGGGCGATGCCGCGGCCCTGCGCATCCTGGGCGGGGCCGACGGCCTCGACATCGTCGTGGTCAGCCATCGCAACCAGGCATCGGGCCGTGAATTGTTCACCGGCCTGGGTATCGATCCCGAAAAGAAGCGGCTGGTCATCGTCAAGTCGAGCCAGCATTTCCATGCCGCCTTCGCCCCGATCGCGCGGGAAGTGCTCTACATCGGCGGCCCCGGCGCGATCGCTACCGACCTCAAGACCTTCGACTATCGCCGGATCCAGCGGCCGATGTGGCCGATGGATCCCCATCCCCTGGCAGAATGAGACGTCGACGATGGACATTGCCGCTTTCCGCAAGAAGTACCCGGTCAGGCAGATCAAGGTCGGCGGGCTGACCTGGGGCGTCATCGAGGCCAAGCCGAAGAAGAAGGGCGCCCCCGCACTGCTGATGCTGCCGGGCACCCTCGGTACGGCCGAGATCTGGTGGAACCAGATCGCGGCGCTGGCCGGGCGCGCGCACATCGTTTCCGTCACCTATCCGGTCATCACCGAGATCGAGCGGCTGGCCGACGGCCTGGCCAAGCTGCAGGACCATCTGGGCATCGCGAAGGCGAGCGTCGTCGGCTCCTCGCTGGGCGGTTTTCTGACCCAATGGTACGCGGCGCGCCATCCCGACAAGGTCGACAGCATCATCATCGGCAACTCCCTGTCCGATCCCCAGTTGCTGAACCCGACCGGCCGCCCGCGCGAGGGCTTGGCCGACCTGCCGGGCAGTGTCCATCGCGGCTTCATCCTGTCGTCGGTGCGCTCCTGGCCAGAATCGAGCCCGGAGATCGCGACACTGAAGGCCGTGCTGCTGCACAGCGGCGAAAAGCTTCTGTCGGCCAAGGCCCTCAAGGCCAGGGTGCTGGCGGTGCAGCAGGCGACGGCGGTGCCCAAGATCGATCTGGCGCCCGAGCGCATCGTCGTCGTCGATTGCGCCGACGACCCGCTGATTCCGCGCAAGGTGCAGAACGACGTGGTCAAGCGCTACCGCAAGGGCCGGCACGTCCGTTTCGACACCGGCCAGCACTATCCCTACGTCGTCAACCCGCCGGCCTACACCGAGGTCCTGGCCCAGACGCTCGGGGTCTGAGCGGCGTCCAGGAATTTCGTCACTGCCGGATCGTGCCGGCAGTGACGCAGGCTAGGTGATCGGCAGCGCGTAGGTCTGCTTGACCACCTGGCTCGGGACGTCGGTCTTGACGTTCTGGATGCCGTTCCGGCGCGTCAGATGCGTCGATTGGAAACGGCGGTAATCGTCGAAGCCCGATACCGCCACGCGCAGCAGCGCATCGCTCTCGCCCAGCATGATGTAGCATTCCAGCACTTGCGGCAGCTGTTCCATCGCCGCGATGAAGATGTCGATGGTTTCGGCATCCTGGGCGGTCAGCCACACCCGCACGAACAGCGACAACGGCAGGCCGACCTTGGCCGGAGCGATCACCGCGACGTAGCGATCGATGACGCCGGCCTCCTCCAGCAACCGCACCCGTCTCAGACAGGGCGACGGCGACAGCCCGACCTCGCGGGCCAGATCGATGTTCTGCAATCGCCCGTCGCGCTGCAGGGCGCGGAGGATGCGCTTGTCGGTGGCGTCAATTTCTGGCATCGGATGCTCAAATATCCTAAAAATAGGGCATGGGATGCCAGGATTTTGGTAGTATTCCTGATCTGAGCAACAAAATTGTCCGTCGCATGGGGTAGGCTTCCGGGTGAAGGAGGCACCCATGTCCTTGCGCTATCGTCGGCTCGACGGCATCGATCTCCTGCGACTGGCCGGCTCGACCCATCGTTACACCAGGCATTCGCACGAAGGTTATGCGATCGGTATCGTCGAGGCCGGCGCGCATGGCTTCGCCGCGCGGGGCCGTCGCTGGACCGCCGTGCCCGGCCGCATCATCGTGGTCAATCCCGACGACGCCCATGACGGCGGCCCCGAGACGGGAGGCGAGGCCTATTCCTACCGGATGATCTATGTCGACGCCGGCATGCTGACCGTGGCGCTGGGCGAGGCCGCCGGTCATCCGGTGCCACAGCCGCTGTTTGCCGAGGCGGTGGTCGACGACGCGGCGCTCGGCCGCCGGCTGCTGGATCTGCATCGCCTGCTGGAAGGCAGCGAGGCGCAGCTCGAACGCGATACCCGTCTGCTCACCACGCTGGTCGATCTCGCGCGCCGCCATGGCCGCGCCACTGTCGAGGGGCGGCCGATCGGCCATCATGGGGTCGCCCGGGTGCTCGACTATCTCGCCGAGAATTTCGCCGAGGATTGCGCGCTGGCGGATCTCGCCGCCCTGGCCGGCGTCAACCGCTTCAACCTGCTGCGCGCGTTCCAGCGCAGCATGGGCCTGCCGCCACATCTCTACCAGACCCAGCTGCGGCTCCGCCATGCCCGTCGCCTGATGCTGGCGGGCGAAACCCCGGCCATGGCGGCGGTCGATGCCGGCTTCACCGACCAGAGCCATCTGATCCGCAAGTTCAAGGCGGCCTACGGCGTCACGCCGGGCGAATATCTCGGCCGGGCGGGCCGGCGACGGCGCCTGCAATAACATGCAATCAAGGCGGCCGCCGCCTGGCTAGGCTCATCTCGTCACCAAGGGAGCTGCCCATGCCGATCATCAACCGCATCGCCGATTTCCACGCCGACATGAAGGCCTGGCGGCACGATATCCACGCCCATCCGGAGATGGCGTTCAGGGAACACCGGACGTCGGACTTCGTCGCGCGCACGCTCGAAAGCTTCGGCATCGAGGTCCATCGCGGCCTCGCCGGCACCGGCGTCGTCGGCACGCTGCGCAACGGTTCGGGCGGGCGCGCCATCGGCCTGCGCGCCGACATGGATGCGCTGCCGATCCACGAGAAGACCGGCTGCGCGCATGCCTCGACGCATGACGGTGTCATGCATGCCTGCGGCCATGACGGGCACACCACCATGCTGCTCGGCGCCGCGCGCTATCTGGCCGAAACGAGGAACTTCGACGGAGTCGTCCATTTCATCTTCCAGCCGGCCGAGGAGAACGAATGCGGCGGCCAGAAGATGGTGCAGGACGGATTGTTCGAGCAATTCCCGGTCGAGGCCGTGTTCGGCATGCATAACTGGCCGGGTGTGCCGGTCGGCTCGTTCGGCGTCTGTGCCGGGCCGATCATGGCAGCGGACGACAAGTTCGAGATCGTCATCGGCAGCCGCGGTGCGCATGCGGCCATGCCGCATCTGGGTGACGATCCGATCGTTGCCGCCTGCGCCATGGTCAACGCGATCCAGACCATCGTCAGCCGCACCACCAACCCGCAGGACGAGGTCGTCGTCTCGATCACCCAGATCCATGGCGGCAACACCTGGAACATCGTGCCGGAAGAGGTCGTGCTGCGCGGCACCTGCCGCTATTTCAAGCCGGAGCTGCGCAAGGTCCTGGAAGACGCGTTGACCCGCATCAGCGAGGGCATCGCCGCCACCCATGGCGTCAGGACCTCGTTCTCCTACTACAAGCCGATCCCGCCGGCGGTGAATGCCGAGGAACCGACCGAACAGGCGACCCGGGCCGCAGTGATGGTGGCCGGCGAGGAGAACGTCCGGCGCAATGTCATCCCTTCGATGGGCTGTGAGGATTTCGGCTTCATGCTGGCCGCGCGCCCCGGCTGCTATCTGTGGATCGGCAACGGCGCGATCGTCGACGGCGTCGGTCTCCATTCCTCGCGCTACGATTTCAACGACGAGATCCTGCCGCTGGGCGCCAGCTATTGGTCGCGGCTGGTCGAGAGCACCTTGCCGCGCACCGGGGCCTGAACAATGCATGTCCTCACCGGCCGGCAATCGGGCCGGCCGTCGAGCGGCGGGCGACGCCTGCTGATGCTCGGTTCGAATGACTATCTGGGCCTGGCCGGCGAGCCGGCGGTGATCGACGGGGCGATCGCGGCGTTGCGGCGATACGGCGCCGGGCACGCGATGAACCAGCCCTTCGCCACCACGCCGCTGCACCAGGCGCTGCGCGAGCGCATCGCGGCCTTCACCGGAACCGAGGCGGCGTTGCTGTTCGCCTCCTGCACCGCCGCCAATATCGCGCTGCTGACGACGCTGGGGGCCGAGGGCACCATCCTGTCCGATGCCGACAACCATGCCAGCATCGTCGACGGCTGCCGCCTGGCCCGCGGGCGCACGCTGGTCTATCGCAGCCGCGACCTCGCCGACCTCGACCGGGCCTTGGCCGAATCCGAGGGGCGCCGCACCATCGTGTCGGACGGTGTCTTCTCGGTCGAAGGCGGCATCGCGCCCGGCCGGGCGCTGGCCGCGGCGGCGAAGCGGGCCGGGACCGGCCTGGTGCTCGATGAGTCCCATGCCGCCGGTGTCATCGGCCGCGGCACCGCCGAAGCCTGCGGCCTCGATCCGCGTCGGGACGTGACCGCCTTCACCGGCACCTTCGCCAAGGCCTTCGGCGCCGGCGGGGGCGGCTATGTTGCCGGCCCGGCGGCCCTGATGGAGGAGATCAGGCGCGCCGCGCGCTTCTACATCTTCTCGACCGGCATGCACGTCGCGGCCGTCGGCGCAGCCCTGGTCGGCGTCGCGCTGGCCGAGGAGGAGGAGCGCCGGGCGCGGCTGCGCGACAATACCGCACGGCTGCGGGCCGGCCTGACCGCTGCGGGCTTCACGTTGCTGGGCGGCGGCACCCCGATCACGCCGATCCTGATCGGTGACGAGGACAAGGCGAAGGGTTTCGCCCGAGCCCTGGCCGAGCGCGGCGTCGTGGCACCGGCGATGACCTGGCCGATCGTGCCGAGGGGGCAGGCGCGGCTGCGCCTGCAGCCGTCGGCGATCCATGCGGCGCAGGACATCGACGAGGCCTGCGCGATCCTGGCCGAGGAGGGGCACAGGCGCACCGCCGAGCAAAATGTGGACGCGATGGGGCCGGCCATCGACCGATCGCTGACGCTTCATCCGCCGGCGTAACAAAAGCGGTGTCGATCCGTCATCGACCTGTCATCTGGTCCTTGTAGGCAAGGCCGAACCCAGGCCCCGCATTCCCCACATGGATGGATAACGTCATGCCGGAAATCTCGCGTCGTCATGCCCTGAAGTTCCTCGGTGGCGCCCCGATGCTGCCGCTGGCCGCATCGAGCGCCGCGGCTCTTTTCGCCCACGAAGCCGCCGCCGCCTCCTCGGCCGAGTTCGTCTCGGCCAGGTTCACCGGCATGGCGGCGCCGACATTGGCAGACGCCGCCGCGATGGCCACGACCTCGGTCGGCTCGACCCTGACCGTCACCTTGAGCGACAAGTCGACCCACGACTTCAAGCTGGCCTACCAGCCGTTCTTCATCACCGGCGACATGGTCCCGGACGGCAAGGGCGGCACCATCCTGGCCGGCGGCTATGTCGACATCGAGAACAAGCCGATCATCGACAAGTCGGTCCCGGGCAAGGAGCGCCAGGTGTTCTCTGATTCGCCCGACGGCACCTCGCTGCTCGCGCTGCCGAACGCCTCGGTGCCCGGCGTGAAGGGCAAGCCGGTCTTCGCCGTCGTCCAGTTCGAATACACCACCGCCGATCAGTCGGGCGCCGATGCCTACGGCACCTTGCCGTCGCCGATCGCCGTGCTGACGCTCGACCAGGACCAGTCGACCGGCAAGCTGAGCCTGGTGAAGTACTTCAACGTCGATACCTCGAAGGCCCATGGCCTGTGGATCACCTGCGGCGCCAGCCTGTCGCCGTGGAACACCCATCTGTCGAGCGAGGAGTACGAGCCCGACGCGCCGTTCGTCGACACCAACAAGACGTTCAAGGCGTTCAGCCGCAACCTCTACGGCGACGAGACCAAGGCCAATCCCTATCACTACGGCCACCTGCCGGAAATCACCGTGAACCCGGACGGCACCGGCACGGTGACCAAGCACTACAATCTCGGCCGCATCTCGCACGAGCTGGTGCAGGTGATGCCCGACAACCGCACCGTACTGATGGGCGACGATGCGACCAATTCGGGCCTGTTCATGTTCGTCGCCGACCGCGAGCGCGACCTGTCGGCCGGAACGCTCTACGTCGCCAAGCTGGGCGAAGGCTTCACCCTCGACACCAAGGCGCCGGGCGCGAAGCTGAGCTGGATCAAGCTCGGCCATGCCACCTCGGCCGAGATCGAGAAGCTGGCCGACACGCTGAAGCCGGCCGACATCATGACCGTGTCGAAGACCGATCCGAACGATCCGTCGTTCACCAAGATCTTCGCCAATGGCGCGCCGAACTGGGTCAAGCTGAAGCCCGGCATGGAGAAGGCGGCCGCCTTCCTCGAAACCCACCGCTATGCCTATCTGATGGGCGGTTCGATGGGCTTCACCAAGATGGAAGGCACCACCGTCAACATCAAGGACAAGGTCGCCTACTCGGCCCTGCAGAACATCGTCGATTCGATGGTCAAGGGCGGCAAGGGCTGGAATGCCGAGAGCAACATCGCGCTCGACAAGCCGCTGGTCGCCGGCGGCGTCGTCGCCCACAACCTGGCCGGCGGCCAGAAGGATACCTCGGGCGTGGAGATCGCCAGCGAATGGGTGCCTGTCCAGTCGCGCATGCTGCTGATCGGCGAGGATATCCCCGCCGACGAACTCGGCAATACCGCCAGGGCCGACATGGTTGCCAACCCCGACAACCTGAAGTTCTCCGAGAAGATGCGCACGCTGTTCATCGGCGAGGACTCGGGCTCGCACGTGAACAACTTCCTGTGGGCCTACAACGTCGACACCGGCGAGCTGGCGCGGCTGATGTCGGTGCCGTCGGGCGGTGAATCGACCGGCCTGCACGCCGTCGACGAACTGAACGGCTGGACCTACATCATGTCGAACTTCCAGCATCCCGGCGACTGGTCGAAGTCGCTGCACGCCAAGGTGCAGGCCACGCTCGATCCGCTGGTCCGGGCCAATTACAAGGACCGCTTCGGCGCCGCGGTCGGTTACCTGACGGCGGAGAAGACCCAGATCCGCATCGCCAGCGCGTAACACCCGCCCCATCGTCGCCGCCGTCCCCGGTCGAGGGGACGGCGGCTTTCGCTTGCTTTGTTCTCTTGCCGCCGCCGGGGTAAAGCCGCAGATTACTGCCGCATCTGCAACCCCAAGGAGATTCCCGGTGGCGCTCAAGCTCCAGACGATCATCTGCTCGACCCGGCCTGGCCGTGTCGGCCCTGCCGTGGCGGCCTGGTTCCAGGGCTTTGCCGCCGCGCATGGCAAGTTCGACGTCGAACTGGTCGACCTCGCCAGTTTCAACCTGCCGATCTACGACGAGCCGGAGCATCCGACCAAGCAGTCCTATCACCACGAGCACACGAAGAAGTGGGCGGCGTCGGTCAAGTCGGCCGATGCCTTCGTGTTCGTCATGCCCGAATACAACTACGGCCCGCCGCCGGCGCTGGTGAATGCGCTGAACTACGTGTTCCTCGAATGGAACTACGCCCCCGCCGGATTCGTCAGCTATGGCGGCGTCTCCGGCGGCCTGCGGGCGGTGCAGAACGTCAAGCTGCTGGTTTCGACGCTGAAGATGGTGCCGATGACCGAGGGCGTCGGCATCCCGATGGTGGCCACGCTGCTGGACCAGGATCGCAAGTTCACCTCCAACAACCTGATCGATGCCGGCGCCACGACGATGCTGAACGAGATGCATCGCTGGGCCGAGGCCCTGGTGCCGCTGCGCGCCCAGCGCAAGTGACACCGGGGGGCCGGCGGCGTTGACGCGGCCGGCCCGTTCGGGTCTATCGTTGCCCGGAAAGCCGGCCGCCCACCGACAGGAGCCGGCGTACCGCCAGGCCAGGAGGTTCAAGATCATGTCGCTGCCCTCAGCCCTTCGTCACCTGGTTGCCGCGACGGCCATCGCGCTGCTGCCGATCACCGCCCAGGCCGCCGGTGTCCTGCATCGCGGCAACGGGGCCGAGCCGGAAACCCTCGATCCGCAGAAGTCCACCGGCGTGCCCGAGGCCAATCTGCAGCGCGACCTGTTCGAGGGGCTGGTGACCGAGGCGGCCGACGGCAAGCTCATTCCCGGGGCGGCGACCGCCTGGACCGCGTCGGAAGACGGCCTGACCTATCGTTTCACCTTGCGGCCCGACGGCAAGTGGTCCGACGGCACGCCGGTGACGGCGGAAGATTTCGTCTGGTCGTGGCGCCGCCTGCTCGACCCGGCCCAGGCTTCCAAGTACGCCTTCATGCTGTGGCCGCTGAAGAACGCGGAGAAATTCTCGAAAGGCGAGATCAAGGATGCCGCCGAGATCGGCGTGAAGGCCGAAGGCCCTGGCACGCTGGTGGTGACGCTGGAGCGGCCGACGCCCTATCTGATCGGCCTGCTGGCCCATCACGCGTCCTACCCGGTCAACCGCAAGGCGATCGAGACCCACGGCGATCGCTGGACGCGGCCGGGCAATCTTGTCGGCAACGGGGCGTTCACCCTTGCCGAATGGACACCGCAGGACCGCATTCGCATCGACCGGTCCAAGACCTTTCACGATGTGGCGAATGTCGCCCTGGACAGCGTCTACTACTACCCGACCGAGGATATCCAGGCCGAGTACAAGCGCTATCGCGCCGGCGAACTCGACATCACCTACCTGATTCCGCCCGACCAGATCGCCGCGGCCCGCCGCGACATGCCCAACGATGTCCGCATCGTGCCCTATTTCGGCACCTACTACTACGCCCTGAACCTGACCCGCGCCCCGTTCAAGGACAACGTCAAGCTGCGCCAGGCGCTGTCGCTGGCCATCGACCGCGACGCGATCGTCGAGAAGGTCGCCAAGGCCGGCGAGATGCCGGCCTATGCCTGGGTGCCGCCCAATACCGGCAACTACCGGAACCCCGCCATCGCCATCGCGTCGAAGACCCAGGGCGAGCGCGAGGCGATGGCCAAGACGCTGCTGGCCGAAGCCGGTTTCGGACCGGGCAAGCCGCCTGTCGAGGTCGAGATCCTCTATAATACAAACGACCTGCACAAGCGCGTTGCCATCGCCGTCGCCGCGATGTGGGAACAGAAGCTGGGCGTCAAGGCCAGGCTGGTGAACCAGGAGTGGAAGGTCTATCTCGACATGGGGCGCGAGATGCAGTTCGACGTGCGCCGCGCCGCCTGGATCGGCGACTACGACGATGCCTGGAGTTTCCTGGAACTGCTCAAGTCCGATGTCGGCAAGCAGAACCCGGCGCGCTACGAAAATCCGGCCTATGACGATCTGCTGCGCCGTTCCGCCGGCGAGCGCGACCTCGACGCCCGGGCCAGGCTGATGGCCGAGGCGGAGGTGATGATGCTGAACGACGTGCCGATCATCCCGATCTGGCACTATGTCAGCCGCGCCCTGGTCAAGCCCTACGTCAAGGGGCGCATCGACAACGTCCAGGACTTCCATCCCAGCCGCTGGATGTCGGTCGCGAAGTAACGCCTTCAGATGTTCCGCTATGCCGTGGCGCGGCTGCTCGGCGCCATTCCTACGCTGTTCGCGCTGGTCACGATCGCCTTCTTCCTGGTGCGCCTCGCCCCTGGCGGGCCGTTCGACGAGGAGCGGCAGCTGCCGCCGGAGATCGAGGCCAACCTGCGCCGCGCCTACAATCTCGATGCGCCGTTGTCGGCGCAGTATCTGCGCTATCTCGGCGATCTTGCGCGCGGAGACCTCGGTCCCTCGTTCAAGTACAAGGACTATCGTGTCGCCGAGCTGATCGCGACCGGCCTGCCGGTCACGGCCCGGATCGGGCTGTCGGCGCTGGTCGTGGCCGTGGTGATCGGGGTCGCCTGCGGCGCGGTCGCGGCCCTCCGACGCAATAGCTGGGTCGACCGGCTGGTGATGACGCTGGCCATGACCGGGATCGCCATCCCGAACTTCGTGGTGGCGCCCGCCCTGACCCTGCTGCTCGGCGTCTATCTGCGCATCCTGCCGGTGGGCGGCTGGGGCGACGGGGCCGTGCGCTACCTGATCCTGCCGGTCGTGGCGCTGGCCCTGCCCAAGATCGCCTATGTGGCGCGGCTGACGCGCGGCTCGCTCGCCGAGGTGCTGGGCAGCCCCTATATCCGCACCGCGCGGGCCAAGGGCCTGCGCAACGGCACCATCCTGGCCCGCCATGCGGCGCGTGCGGCCCTGCTGCCGGTCGTCTCCTATCTCGGCCCCACGGCCGCCGCGCTGCTTACCGGCTCGGTCGTCATCGAGCAGATCTTCGGCATTCCCGGCCTTGGGCGCTACTTCGTGCAGGGCGCCCTGAATCGCGACTACACCCTGGTCCTCGGTATCGTGCTGTTCTATGGCACGCTGATCATCCTGCTGAACCTGCTGGCCGATCTCGCCTATGGCTGGCTCGATCCCCGGGTGCGTTATGACTGATGCCGCGGCTCTGCCACGCAGCCCCGGGGGCCGTGCCTGGTTCCGCCTGCGGCGCAACCCGTCGGCGATGGCGGCGATGACGGTGCTGGGCCTGATCGTCGTGCTCTGCGTCGCCGGGCCCTGGGTCATCCCCCACAGCTACGATGCCGTCGCCTGGGACAGCATCCTGACCGGACCCGACTGGGCCTCGGGCCACTGGTTCGGCACCGATCCGAACGGCCGCGACCTGCTGGCCCGTACCCTGGTCGGCGGCCGCATCTCGCTGCTGGTCGGCCTGATCGCCAGTCTGGTCGCCCTGGTGATCGGGGTGTCCTGGGGCGCCGTCGCCGGGTATGTCGGCGGCCGGGTCGACGGGCTGATGATGCGCGTGGTCGATATCCTCTACGCGCTGCCGTTCATGTTCTTCGTTATCCTGCTGATGGTCTATTTCGGGCGGAATATCGTCCTGATCTTCGTGGCCATCGGGGCCGTCGAATGGCTGACCATGGCCCGTATCGTGCGGGGCCAGACACTGAGCCTGAAGCGGCGCGAGTTCATCGAGGCGGCGCGGGCCATCGGCGTCCCCGGCCTGACCATCGTCCGCCGCCATATCGTGCCCAACGTGCTGGGCCCGGTCATCGTCTTTCTGACGCTGACGATCCCCGAGGTCATGCTGATCGAGAGTTTCATTTCGTTTCTCGGCCTCGGCGTTCAGGAGCCGATGACCAGCTGGGGCGTGCTGATCTCGGAGGGCGCGCAGAACATCGAGGAGGCGCCGTGGCTGCTGCTGCTGCCCGGCACGTTCCTCGCCCTGACGCTGCTGTGCCTCAACCTGCTCGGCGACGCCCTGCGCGACGCGCTCGACCCGCGGGACGGGCGATGAGCCGGCTGATCGTTGATGGCCTGACCGTGACGCTTGGGACCCTGTCCGGCCCGCGCACCGTGGTGCGCGAGGTCGGGCTGACGCTGGGCGAGGGCGAGACCCTGGGCCTCGTCGGCGAATCCGGATCGGGCAAGAGCCTGTTGTGGCTGGGCGTGCTCGGCCTCGTGCCGCCTGGCGCCGTCGTCACCGGCAGTGCCCGGCTTGGCGATACCGAACTGGTCGGGGCAGGGCAGGGGCAACTCGCCGATATCCGCGGCCGGCGCATCGCCATGGTGTTCCAGGACCCGATGACCGCCCTGAACCCGTATCTGACCATCGGCCGGCAGCTCGCCGAGGTGGTCGAGCGCCATCACGGCGCCGATCGGTCGACGGCGCGCCGGGCCGCGCTCGACCTGCTCGATCGCGTCGGCATCCCGGATGCGGCCCGGCGCATCGACCTCTACCCGCACGAGTTTTCCGGCGGCATGCGCCAGCGCGCCACGATCGCGATGGCGCTGCTGGGCCGGCCCGACATTCTCGTCGCGGACGAGCCGACCACCGCCCTCGACGTCACCGTGCAGGCCCAGATCCTCGACCTGTTTGCCGAACTGAAGCGTGATGGCGGCCTGACCCAGGTCCTGATCAGCCATGATCTCGGTGTTGTCGCCGGCCTCGCGGACCGGGTCGCGGTGATGTATGCCGGCCGCCTGGTCGAGGTCGCCGGGGTCGAAGATCTGTTTGCCTGTCCGCTGCACCCCTATACCCAGGGGCTGCTTGCGGCGATGCCGCGGGTCGACCGGCCGGGCGTCGACCTGCTTGCCACCATACCCGGGCAGCCGCCCGATCCGGCCCGACTGCCGCCGGGCTGCGCCTTCGCCCCGCGCTGCCTGCTTGCCGATGACGGTTGCCGCCATGCGCCACCGGTGCTGGCACCGGTCGCGCCGGGCCGCCAGGTCGCCTGCCGGAAGGTCGGTGCGCCGTGAGCCGGCCCATCCTGTCCGTGCGGGATCTGATCGTCCGCTTCGATCTCGGACGCGGGCTGTTCGGCCCGGACCGGGTCCTGACCGCGATCGACGGCGTCTCCTTCGACCTGGGCGCCGGCGAGACGCTCGGCATCGTCGGCGAATCGGGCTCGGGCAAGTCGACGCTGGGCCGGGCCATTCTCCGGCTGATCCCGGCCGAAGCCGGCCAGATCGTCTGGCTGGGCCAGGACCTGCGCCGCCTGGGCGAGGGGGCGATGCGTCCGTTGCGCCGCGACCTGCAGATCGTTTTCCAGGATCCGCTCGCCGCCCTCGATCCGCGCGCCACCGTGTTTCAGTCGATTGCCGAGCCGCTGGCGACCCACCGGCCTGACATGACGCGGATCCAGATGCGCGAGGCGGTGTCGCGCTGGCTCGCCCGGGTCGGGCTGGACGACACGGCCCTCGACCGCTACCCGCATGAATTCTCCGGCGGCCAGTGCCAGCGCATCGGTATCGCCCGCGCGATGATCCTGGAGCCGCGGCTGATCGTCTGCGACGAGGCGGTCTCGGCCCTCGACGTCTCGATCCAGGCGCAGATCGTCAACCTGCTGGCGGCGCTGCAGCGCGAGACCGGGGTGGCGCTCTTGTTCATCTCGCACAATCTTGCGGTCGTCAGGCATCTGAGCCATCGGATCCTCGTGCTCTATCTCGGCCGCGTCGCCGAGATCGGGCCGGCCGAGGCCCTGTTTGCCGATCCCTGCCATCCGTATACCCGGGCCTTGCTCGCCGCGGTCCCGCCCCCCGATCCGGTGGCGGCGCGTGGCCGACGCCGGGCCGGGCTCACGGGCGAACCGCCTTCGCCGCTGAACCCGCCTTCCGGGTGTGCGTTCCGCACGCGCTGTCCGTTGGCCATCGAGATCTGTGCCACGACGATGCCGACAGCCGAGGCGATCGACGACGACGCCCTCCATCTGGCGGCTTGCCATCGCTGGCGCGATCGGTCTACGCAGGGGGCCTGACCGCCTCGGGAGCTCTGAAGTTTCATGGATAACCCTGGCCAAGCCCGCGGCAACCCGCTGCGCGGCATTGTGCTGATGTGCGCCGCCGTCTTGTGCTTCACGGTGATGGATGCGCTGATCAAGCATCTCGCCGGCCGCTACCCGACCCTGCAGCTCGTCTTCGCCCGCAACCTGTTTGCGCTGATTCCGGTGATGTTTCCGATCGTCGCCGGCGGCGGGTTGAAGCTCTTGCGCACCAAGCGGCCGATCGGCCACGCCCTGCGTGCCGTGTTCGGCCTGATCTCGATGTGCTGCTTCTTCTATGCCTATGGCGAATTGGAACTGGCGACGGTCATCGCGATCGGCTTCTCGGCCCCGTTGTTCATGACCGCGCTGTCGGTGCCGATGCTGGGCGAAGCGGTCGGCTGGCGCCGCTGGACCGCGGTGCTGGTCGGCTTTGCCGGGGTACTGGTGATGACCAGGCCCGGGGTCGGCATGCTCGAGGTCGCTTCGCTGGTTGCGGTTTTCGGCGCCTTTCTCTATGCGCTGGTCGTCGTCGTGATCCGCAAGCTCGGGGCGACCGAGCATCCGGCGACCATCGTGCTCTATTTCACTTTCTCCTCGGCCGTCGTGTCCGGGGCGGCGATGCCGTTCCTTTGGGTGACGCCGACCCTGGCCGACTGGCCGGTGCTGATCGGTATCGGGCTGCTCGGGGGCATCGCCCAGCTGACGATGACCAGGGCCTTCACCCAGGCCCCCGTCGCGGTGATCGCCCCCTTCGAATATTCGTCGATGCTGTGGGCCGTGGGGCTCGGCTACATGTTCTGGGGCGAGGTCCCCGACCGCTGGGTCTGGGTCGGAACGGCGATCGTGATCGCCTCGGGCCTCTACATCCTCTATCGCGAGACCCGGCGGCGGCGAATGTAAACTGTTGTAACGAAAATGAGAATCTCACTCAAATTACAGACGTTGCACGCCGCGACACTATATTCTCCTGATTGAGATTGGAGGCCCCCCGGCGAGGCGCTGTGTCCACCCAACGGCAACAGACGACGAAACGGCCGCGGCGCCGCAAGGCCGCTGATGCTGACGCCGCAGGCACACTTGCCCTGCAGGCGCCGATCGGCCTGTTGCGCCTGGAAGGGCTCAGCCTCGTCGCCCTGAACCCGGCCGCCGCAGCGCTGCTTGGCATGGCCGAGGCCGCGGCGCTCGGCGAGGGTTGGACCGCAGCGCTGCATGCCGACGAATTCGACGCGGTGCTGGCGGATCTGCATGACGCCCAGCTTGCCGGCGCGGCATTTCGCCGGGAATTCCGACTGACCCCCCGCGATGGCCAGCAACGTGTCGCCCTGCTCCAGGCCGTGCCCGACACGACCGGCGGGCCGGGCGCCGTCTATGCCGGCTATATCGTCGATGTGACGGCGCGGCGTGGCAACGAATATCGCCGGGCCCAGACGCGCACGGCCGACGCGCTGAGCCGGCTGGCCGCCGATATTGCGCACGACTTCAACAATTTGCTGATGGTCATTTCGGCCAATGTCGAGATGGCGCAGAAGCTCAGCCCTGCCGACGCCGCCTTGCGCCGGCATCTTACCGCCATCGTGTCGGCGACCGATCGCGGCACCAACATGGTGCGCCAGTTGATCGCCGGCGAACGGCTGCCGCCGACCGGCCCCGTCGACCTGAACGACCTGATGGTGGGGCTTGGGCCGGCCTTGCCCGAACTGATCGGCGACGACGTCGAGGTGCTCTACCGCCGTGGCCGTTCGGTCGTCACCGTGGGAGCCGACCGCGCGCAACTCGAGGCGGCATTGCTGCAGCTGATCCGGCATGCCGGAAAGGTTCTGGACGGCCATGGCCGGCTGACCCTTGCGGTCGAGCCGCGCTGGCTCGCCGAAACCGATGCCGACGGGCTATGGGTGATCCCCGGTCCGTACGCCATGCTGTCGCTGAGCTTCTCGGCCCAGGCGGGTCGTCGGATTTCGGTCGACGATCACGGCCTCGCCGCGGTCGCGAGCTTTGCCCAGCGATCGGGCGGGGCGATGGTTCGCGAGGAGATGGCCGGCGGGGCGGCGCGGCTCAGCCTGCTCCTGCCCCGCATCGACCTGGACGGCGTCAGGCCAGCCGATTGACCGCCGAGGTGAAGACGTAGCCCGAGCCGTGCACCGTCTTGATCAGGGTGGGGTGGTCGCGGTCGGTTTCGAGCTTGGCGCGCAGCTTCGACACGAGCATGTCGATCGAGCGGTCGATATGCGCAGCCTTGCGCCCGCGTGCGAGATCGAGCAACTGGTCACGGTTCAGCACCCGGCCGGCGTGGCTGACGAATGCCTGCAACAGGCGGTATTCCGCTGTGGTCAGCGGAATCTCGTTCCCCTGTGCGTCCGAGAGGATGCGGGCGTTGCAGTCGAGCTCGAACGTGCCGAAGCCATAGCGGCCGCCGGCTTCGGTGGCCTCGGCCGCGCTGCGCTCGACCCGGCGGACCACCGAATTGATGCGCGCCAGCAATTCGCGCAGCAGCACCGGCTTGACGATATAGTCGTCGGCGCCGAGTTCCAGGCCTAGCACGCGGTCGAGCGGATCGCCCCGGCCGGTAAGGATGAGCAGGCCGATATCGGTCCGGTCCTGCAACCGGCGGACGAGGTTCAGGCCGCTTTCCCCTTGCAGGTTGATGTCGATCACGACGGCGCTGGGCTTCCACTCCAGCACCAGCTTCATCGCCGCCTCGACCGCCGTGGCGGTCTTGACCTTCAAGCCTTCCGATTCGAGATATGCCGAGACGACCTGGGACAGTTCTTTGTCGTCTTCGAGGATCAGCACGCGGGTGCCGGCCGGGTTGTTCATTCCAGGTTCCCCATTCCTCGAGACCGAGTCCTCGGTTTCGTCATGCCAGCGACCTCAGTCGTTGCGAACAATTCTTTCAACGCAACAGCTTACCACTACGGCTCGATGATAACGAGATGAACCGTGAGGTAAATCCCCCGCAAGCGGGGTGCGTCATAAAACCTCCGCGATCAGTCCGGCAAGACGACCGATACGTCGTGGATCCGGTAGTCGATCTCGTCCAGATTGTGGCCATCCCCGCCGCGGTCGACCACCAGGAAGTCCGTTATACGGTCGAGCGCGAGCAATGGATGATGCCAGACTCCCCGGCCGTAATTGACCCCTTGGCGCCCGTCGGTGACGAAGGCGCTGAGAGCGGCGGGGGACGGGGCGGGGCCCGGCGGGGCGACGACCACCAGAAACGGGTGGCCGTGCATCGGGACGAAGGCCTGCGATCCGAGCGGGTGACGCTCCATCACCCGCAACCGGATCGGCCGGAACCACGGCCGCGCGCGAAAGATCGAGATCAGCGGACGCCCGCCCTCGGCCTCGACATCCACCGTGGCGAGGTCATGGTAGCGACGCGCCATGCCCTCGTTGATCTCGATATGATCCCGGCCGTCGACGGCAATGACGTCGCCGAACGGCCTGAAGGCTTGCGCCGTCAGCGGCCGTGGCGTCAATTCGATCATGGCCGGCGGCCGAGGATACGCAGCCGGCTGATGCCTCCATCCGGAATATTGTTCAGCCGCACATGGGTGACCACGCCGAGATCGGCGATCTCCGCCTTGAAGCGGTGGATCGCGTCGGCGGACAGCTTCTGCTCGGGCAGCAGGGTGCGCCAGAACATCGATTGCGTGATCGCCGACTGGTCGGTCCCGGCCGTGACATTGGCGGCGAGCACCGAGCACCGGTCCGGATAGTTGCCCTTGTAGTGGGCGGTATCGACCTCGATTTCCTCGACGATCCCGGGCAGGCCCAGCGCGATCACGCACCATTCGTTGCCGGGTTCGCGCCGGCGGCGGGTTTCCCAGCCGTCGCCCATGTCGGCACCGCGGCCGGGGGTGAGCAGCACCGCCGGGGTGTTGTAATGGGCATCCGACCAGCCGATCGCGCGGCCGCCATTGCCCAGCGCGGCAAGGTCGATCAGCCCGTCGTCGGCCGCGGTCCAGTCGCGATGGATGCGGCCATAGACGCGCAGGCGCGCGATCCCGCCGTCCGGATAGATGTTGAGCCGGACATGGCTCCAGATCCCGGTCGAGGCGATCGCGTGGAAGTGATGGGCCGAGGGGCCGAGCGCGACCGACGGCAGGATCTCTGTCCACTGGGTCGTTGCATCCGGGTCGCCGTCGCAGCGGCAGGCCTCGAGGCTGGCCGCCGGCGGATAGTTGCCGGTGAAGTGGCTGGTATCGATGTCGACGCCCATGATCTGGCCCGGCCGGCCCAGCCGCACGACGCACCAGTCATAGCCTTCGTGGCGCTTGCGGCGGGTTTCCCAGCCGTCCATCCACTTGCCGTGGTCGTCGTACTTCCCGGGATAGAAGATCGCCGGCTCGGGATTGAGCATCCGGGCGCGCGGCGCAAAGAAATCGTCCGAGGCCGCCAGTGCGTCGGCGCCGAGCCGGGCGTCGGCGAGATTCGTCCATTTACGCGCGAAGTCGGGCAGGGCGGCAAGGTCGGTCGACATGGGTTCTCCGGGCCAGGGTGACGGGGCTCAACTGCGGCGGCGTTCGGCGACGCGGGCGAAGACGTCGCGCAGCGAGACCGGATTGTCGCTGGAATCGTCGAGCGCCAGGCCGTTCTCGATCGCGTCGATATGGGCTTCCATCTCGGTGACGGCGCCCGCGAGGTCTCGGTCTGCCAGCCGGTCGATGATCCGGGCATGGTCCTCGCAGCGGCAGCCGGAGACACCCGGCCGCTCATAGACGGCGACGACCAGCGACGACCGCGAAACCAGCTCGCGCAGCACGCCGGTGAGGGTCGGATTGCCCATCAACTCGGCCATCGCCAGGTGAAATTCGGAGGACAGCTGGATCATCCGGCGCTTGTCGCGCCGCTCGTTCGCCGCGCGCTCCTCGGCGACGATGCCGCGCAGCGATGCAAGGCTGCGGGCCGAAAGCTGGCCGCCCAGGCGCGAAATCATGCCGGTTTCGACGATACGGCGGACGTTGAACACGTCGCGCGCTTCCTTCGGCGTCGGCTGCGCGACGGTGGCACCGCGGTTGCGGCGCAGCGTGATCAGCCCCTCGTGCGCCAGACGCTGCAGCACGTTGCGTACCCGGGTCCGGCTGACCCCGAAGATCTCGGCCAGCTGATCCTCGGTGAGTTTGGTGGCCGGCGGCAGGTCGCGCTCGATGATCGCCGTATAGATGTTGTCGTAGATCTCGTCGTCGCTGACGGCGGCGCCGGCGCGACCCGGCCGCCCGAGACCCGCGGGGGCATCGTCCAACAGCGGAATCACGCGTTCCTGGCTCATCGTGGTGGTGAATCCGGACTGTGGATTGCATACGATTTATGCGTCGTTTGTACGACATTCGAGGCCGGCGAACAAGTCGGGGCAGCGTATATGACACTTGTTGCGATAGCCCATACAGGCAAGTAGCATGCCGGCTTCGACCGTCGAGTCACCTTAAGCAGGTAGGCTGTTACACCCGGCCATGGCCAAGCTCCGCAATACCCTGATCGTCCTCGTCGTGCTGGCGCTCGCCGCCGCGCTGATATGGTTCCTGCGGGATGACCTCGGCCGGCGGGCGCAGCCGCCGCAGGCGTCGATGGCGACCATGACCCAGCCGCAGGCGCAGCCGCCGCAGGCCGAGGCGCCGAAGGCCCCCGTGCTCGGGCAGACCCCGGCCCCGGCTCAGCCTGCCGCCCCGGCGGCCGCGCCGCAGCAGCAGGCAGCGGCCCCGGCGCAGCCGGCCCCGGCCGAGGTCAAGCCCCAGACCCCGGCCGCGACCTCCCCCGCCGCGCCGGCGCAGCCGCAGGTGCAGGCGACGGCCCCGGCCGGGTCGGGTGGCCAGAACCAGGCGTTGCCGCCCGGCGCCACCGGATCGATCCCGCCGCCGCCGAAGCCCGAGCCGCTGACTCCGGCGCTGCTCGCCATTCGTCCGTCGTTCGATGTCGTGCGCATCGGGTCGGACTGCCGCGCCGTGATGGCCGGCCGGGCCGCGCCGAACGCGCTGGTCACCGTCTATTTCGGCGACGACGAACTTGGCCGCATCAACGCCGATCCGCGCGGCGAATGGACGCTGGTGCCCGACCTGCCGCTCCATACCGGCTCGCGCGAGTTGAAGCTGACCTCGGCGCTGCAGGGCCAGGTGCCGCCGCAGGCATCGGTCAACAACGTCGTCGTGTCGGTGCCGAACTGCGAACCCGGCAAGTCCGGCGGCGAGCAGGCGATCGCGGTGCTGACCGGCCCGACCGGCGGCAGCCGCGTGCTGCAGAAGCCGGTGGGCAAGACTGCCGTCGGCAAGGGGCTGTCCCTCGACACCGTCGATTACGACGACAAGGGCGAACTGGTCCTTTCGGGCCGCGCCCCGGCCCATGCCACGGTTCAGATCTACATCAACAACGAGCCGGTCGCCGTTACCCAGGCGGACACCAAGGGCGTCTGGACCGCGCAGCCGACCAAGCAGATCTCGCCGGGCGTCTATACCCTGCGGATCGACCAGATGGCCGAGCCGGGCAAGCCCGGCACCGTGGCGGCGACGACCCAGCCCGGCGGCGCGGCTGCCGCATCCCAGGCCAAGGTCGCGTCGCGCATCGAGCTGCCGTTCAGCCGCGCAGCCCCGGGCAGCATCGATTTCGCCAAGGGCAACGTCGTCGTCCAGCCCGGCAACAGCCTGTGGCGCATCGCCCGGCAGCTCTACGGCGAAGGGACCCGCTACATGGTGATCTACAGCGCCAACAAGGACCAGATCCGCGATCCCGACATGATCTATCCCGGTCAGGTCTTCGCCCTGCCCAAGGACACCGGCACCAAGCAGCCATGAGCGTGGAAAATTCGGCACGGACCGGGCGCAGCGCGCTCGGGACGCTTGTCGGTCTGTTCCCGTTCCTCTGGGATCCGCGGCGCGCCGACCTGCGCCGGCGGGTGGTCTACGCGCTGATCTTTCTGGCGCTCGCCAAGGTCGTCAACGTCTACATCCCTTTTCTCTACAAGGCTGCGGTCGACGCACTGGGCGACAAGGTCGCGCTGGCCCTGGCGTTGCCGATCGGCGTGATCCTTGCCTATGGCGGCGCGCGCGTGCTGTCCCAGGTCTTCGGCGAATTGCGCGACGCGGTCTTTGCCAAGGTCGCCCAGCATGCGGTGCGGCGCATCGCGCTGGAGATCTTCGAGCATCTGCACGGCCTGTCGCTGCGCTTCCATCTCGATCGCCAGACCGGCGGGATGAGCCGCGTCATCGAGCGGGGCACCAAGGGTATCCAGTTCGTCCTGCAGTTCCTGACCTTCAACATCCTGCCGACGATCCTGGAGATCGCGCTGGTCTGCGTTGTCCTGTTCTGGAAGCAGGACGGCCGCTTCGCCCTGATCATCACCGCGACCATCGTCGGTTATATCGCCTATACGCTGGTGGTGACCGAATGGCGGACCAAGTACCGCCGTGACATGAACGAGCGTGACGCCGAGGCGAACACCAAGGCGATCGACAGCCTGATCAACTACGAGACGGTCAAATACTTCGGCAACGAAGCCCACGAGGTCAGTCGCTTCGACAAGTCGCTGCAGCAGTACGAGCGCGCCGCGGTCAAGAGCACGACCAGCCTGTCGTTCCTCAATATCGGTCAGGGCGCGATCATCGCCGTCGGCCTGGTTGCCGTCATGCTGCTGGCTGCCGACGGGGTGCGGCAAGGCACGATGACCGTCGGCGATTTCGTGCTGGTCAACACCTTCCTGATCCAGCTCTACCTGCCGCTCAACTTCCTCGGTTTCGCCTATCGCGAGATCAAGCAGGGCCTGATCGACATGGAGAAGATGCTGGCCCTGCTCGACGTGCCGGCCGAGGTCGCCGACAAGGCCGAGGCCCCCGATCTGGTTGCCGGGCCCGGCGAGGTGCGCTTCGAGCACGTCACTTTCGGCTATGATCCGCGCCGGCCGATCCTGCGGGACGTTTCCTTCACCGTGCCGGCCGGCAAGACGGTCGCCATCGTCGGGCCTTCCGGGGCCGGCAAGTCGACGATCTCGCGCATCCTGTTCCGCTTCTATGACGTCAGTGAAGGCCGGGTGACGATCGACGGCCAGGATATCCGCGATGTCCGCCAGGGATCGGTCAGGGCGGCGATCGGTATCGTGCCGCAGGATACCGTCCTGTTCAACGACACCATCCGCTACAACATCGGCTACGGCCGGATCGGCGCCTCGGACGAAGAGGTGGTGGAGGCTGCCCGGCTGGCCCAGATCCTGCCGTTCATCGAGCGGCTGCCCGACGGGTTCTCCAGCATGGTCGGCGAGCGCGGCCTGAAACTGTCGGGCGGCGAGAAGCAGCGCGTGGCGATTGCCCGCGCCATCCTGAAGCGGCCGGCGATCCTGTTGTTCGACGAAGCCACCTCGGCGCTCGACAGCGACACCGAGCGCGAGATCCAGAACGCGCTGAAGGCGGTGTCGCGCGACCGTACCACCCTGGTCATCGCCCATCGGCTGTCGACGATCGTCGACGCCGACGAAATCCTGGTGCTGGATTCAGGCCGGGTGGCCGAGCGCGGCCGCCATGCCGAGCTGGTGGCGCTGGGCGGGCTCTATGCCCGGATGTGGTCGCGCCAGCGCGAAGCGGCCGAGATGCGCGAACGCCTGCGCGAGGTCGAAAGCGACGGGTCGCCGGCCGTCTGATCGCGGTCTGATGAAACTCCGCAGGCCCTGTCGCGGTTTAGGCCGGACGGTTTACCCATGGGCGGCGGTCGGGATACAATACGGACTTACGCCTGAAGGAGGTAATTTCCGGCGATGGATACGCTGAAGTCGGTTCTGGTTCCCATCAATCGCGAGGGCTACAAGTTCATCGCGATCTTTGCCGTGGCCACGCTGATCCTGTTTGCGATCTGGGTGCCGCTGGGCTGGATCGGCGTCATCCTGACGCTGTGGTGCGCCTATTTCTTCCGCGATCCCGAACGGATGGTACCGCAGGGCGAGGGCTTGGTGATTGCACCGGCCGACGGCGTCGTGCAACTGGTCGGCCCCGCCGTGCCGCCGGCGGAACTCGGCATGGGCACCGATCCGCGGCCGCGGATCTGCATCTTCATGAACGTGTTCAACGTCCATGTGAACCGCAACCCGGTATCGGGCCGCGTCGTGGCGCTGGCCTATCGGCCGGGCAAGTTCGTCAATGCGGCGCTCGACAAGGCCTCGACCGACAACGAGCGCCAGTCGATCCGCCTGCGCACCGACGAGGGCAAGGAGTTCGCGGTCGTCCAGATCGCCGGACTCGTCGCCCGCCGCATCCTCTGCGAACTGACCGAAGGTCAGGGCGTGCGGGCCGGCGACCGCTTCGGCCTGATCCGCTTCGGCAGCCGGGTCGACGTCTATCTCGAGCCCGGCATGATTCCGCTGGTCTCTCCGGGACAGACGACCATCGCCGGCGAAACCGTCCTGGCCGATTACGGCCCTGCGCCGATCGCGGCGCGGCTGGCCGAGCGCAACTGACCGGAGGTATCCGATGGCGATGCTGCGACCCCGCGCCCCGCGACTGCGCAACCTGCCGCTCAACAGCCTGGCGCCGAATATCCTGACGACGCTGGCCTTGTGCTCGGGGCTGACCTCGATCCGCTTCTCGCTGGCGGATCGCTGGCAACTGGCGGTCGCGGCGATTCTGGTCGCGGCGATCTTCGACGCGCTCGACGGCCGCCTGGCCCGGCTGCTGAAGGGCACGTCGAAATTCGGAGCCGAGCTCGATTCGCTGTCCGACTTCCTGTGCTTCGGCGTCGCGCCGGTGCTGCTGATGTATCTCTGGACGCTGGAGAGCCTCGGCAATTTCGGCTGGCTGGCCGTGCTTGCCTTCGCGGTCGCCTGCGCCCTGCGGCTCGCACGGTTCAATACCGCGCTGGACGAGCCCGACAAGCCGGTCTGGATGTCGAACTTCTTCACCGGCGTACCGGCCCCGATGGGGGCGGCATTGGCGCTGCTGCCGATGATGCTGTCGTTTGCGGTCGGCGACGGGCTGTTCCGGTCGCCTTATCTGATTTTCGTCTGGTGCATCGTGGTCGGCTTCCTGATGGTCAGCCGCATCCCGACCTTTTCGGGCAAGAAGATCAAGGTTCGGCGCGACTACGTGCTGCCGCTGCTGTTTCTGGTCGGCGTCCTCGGCACGCTGCTGGCGACCGAACCCTGGATCACGCTGTCGGTGCTGCTGGTCGGCTATCTCTGCCTGATGCCCCTGGGCGTGCGGTCGTACCGTCGGCAGCAGATCATGGAGCCCTGGCCGCGCAAGGCAGCCAATGAAGGTGCGGTGCCGAGCAGCGAGGAAGGCGACGACGAGGTCGATGGCAGCGCAGCGCAGGGCCGCCTGCGCTGATTCCGGGTCATGTGGCCGACGGCGTGACGACGTTCTGCAGCGCGTGGCTCTCGATCATGTGGCGGTTCTCGTCGAGATAGTCGCGGGCAGCGCCGATCATCGCGGCGGCCAGGCCCGCGACAAATTCCTGCGGCAGGCTGGCTCCCCCCTCGCGCAGAGCCGCCAATTCGGCCAGCGCGGCTTCCTGTTCGGCCAACTTTTCGTCGATCAGTTCGGACAGGTGCCGAACCGGCAGCAGGTCGGCGAACAGCATCAGCGCCGCGAAATCCGAGCGGAAGCGGTCGCGGCCGGGAAGATTGATCAGCGCGTCGAGCAACGCCAGCCGCCCCTGCGGGGTCAGTTGATAAACCTTCTTGTCCGGCCGCCGATCCTGCGCCTGCTCGGTGCAGGCCACCAGCCCCTCGGCCGCCAGCCGGGCCAATGCCGGATAGATCGACCCGAAGCTGGCGTCGACGAAATGGCGAAGCGGCCCCTCCAGCAGCTTCTTCAGTTCGTAGCCCGACGCCGCGCCCTGCGCCAGCAGGCCGAGGCAAAGCGTTCGGCTGTCCACGTTCTATCGATCCCCCAAGGTGACCCGTGCTCATCGCACCGATTATATCGATACGATATATTCTAAAAGATGAGATCGGGCGGAGCCAGCCGCCGTCAACCCTTCCTTTACAATTTTCCTTGATCGGCCTAGAGTGGAGCCGTCCGAGCAGTGCATAGACTGTCGTGCACCAGCGTGACGAGACGTCAGCGTGACGAGACGATAGGCCAGAAGCGATAGATCACATGGAAGCCGTCGGGTCATTCTCCAGCCTCGCCAATCAATCGATCGCCGCCCAGTACAACACGGCGCGCATCGATGTGCAGAACGCGACCTCGCGTCAGCGCGAACAGGAAGACCAGCGCACCAACGTGCAGCAGTCCGGCGGGTCGAACACCAATGGAAACCTGCCGCCGAATCTCGGGCGAAACGTCGATATCTCGGCCTGAGGCCGTAGACCCGCGGCTGGCCCGGGCGTAGCGCAGCGTTGAGGCTTCAGGGTACTTTCCCGGCCTTCCAAAGCTTGAAAGCAGGGAACGGCGGCGCGGATGGCGATATGGCTGCCGTCTAGCTTGTCCGTGTCCGAGTCCCTTACACTACCGCGGCGGAAGCCGGTAATTGGCTGGGCCGCCGTCGAGCCGGCTGGCGAATAGCCGGTGCCGAATCGACAAATTGAACAAAAAGGGCGGCCCTTGTGGCCGCTTTTTTGTTTGTTTCGTTGGCTTCGCGGGTCATCGGACGACGATTTTTGCCGTGATGGCGGCTTGGTTTAACGACTTTTACAGTTTTGCCAGCGCTATCCTAGGTACTGACTTTTTTGGGTAGTCGCGTGCGGATGAAATGAGCAAGGAGCAGCGTCAGAACGTCATCGTGGTCCTGGCGGAGCCTTATGCGCAGATGCGCAGGGCCCTGCGGAGCGCGCTGGCGTCGGAGGGGTTCCGCTTCGTCATCGAAGTGGGCGAAAGCAATTCCTTTGCCATGGCGCTCAACGACCCGATGCCCGACGTCCTGCTCGTCGACATCAACCTGCCGGGCGAGCGCGACGTGCTCGACATGCTGCACGACATCCGCTCGGACAAGCTTGGTCGCAATCCGTTCGTACCGATCATCGGCACCACCTGGGAGGCCAAGCCCGAGCGGGTACGCAAGGCGGTCGATTCGGGCATTGACGACCTGTTGGTCAAGCCGGTCGCGGCCGGCACCGTCATCGAGCGCATCTCGGTCCTGGCGCGCAACCGCAAGCCGTTCATCGTCACCTCCGACTATATCGGTCCCGATCGCCGCCGGCCCGGCGAGCGGCCCGACGACGACAGCGTGCCGCGGATCGACGTGCCGAACTCGCTGAAGGCCAAGGTCGAGGGCAAGACGATCGATCCCGCCTCCTGGGGCTTTGCCAAGAAGGAGGCGCTCGCGGCGCTCAATACCCAGCGGCTGAAGGCCGCGGCCTTCCAGGTCTCGTTCCTGGCCGAGCAGCTGGTGCCGGTCATGGCCCGCGACCTGGCGCATCCGCGCATCGGTCCGTTCATCGAGCGGCTGTTGGCCACGGCGTCGGATATCGCCAACCGGGCGCGCCTGTCCGAGCAATCGCAGCTGCTGCCCCTGTGCGATGCGGTCTCGCGGGTCGGCCGCGAACTGGCGGAGATCCACAAGGGTCAGGCCGACGAACCCGAACGTCTCGCCAAGAACCTGAAGCTGCTGAAGCAACTCGCCGACGCACTGCTGGCGGGCTTCAACCCCGACCGGGCCGCCGGCGACATGGCCGAACAGGTCGCCCAGGCGATCCGGCGCTACCAGGCCAGGGTGGATGGTCCGGCGGGCCAGTCGCCGAAGGCGAGTTCGGGCTGAAACGGATCGAGGCCTAAGACATGCGACGCGAAATCCGACCCTCTGTGCGCATTCTCTGGAGCGAGAGCAATCCGCAATTCGCCCGTGCGATCGACAGCCTGTTCGCCGACGAGGGCTTCAACACCCGCCATCACGCTGCCAATTGCGACGAGATCGAGCGGATCCTGCGTCAATCCGCCCCCGATCTGCTGATCCTCGACGTCATGACCGATGGCGGCGAAGCCTTCGAGATGATGCGCGACATCCGCAATGGCCGGCTGAGCGACGATCCGTTCATGACGATCATCGCGACCAGCTGGGATGCCCAGCAGCCGGTGATCGACCATATCTACGACTGCGGCGCCGACGATGCCTTCATCAAGCCCGCCCCGGCGCGCAAGCTGACCGAGCGGATCTTCACCCTGGCGCAGGACAAGCGGCAGTTCGTGGTCACCGCCAACTATATCGGTCCGGACCGCCGCCGCGAGGGCAACCGCACCCAGCAGGAGGAATCGATCCGCCTGCCCGTGCCCTCGACCCTGCGCGCCCGCGCCGAGGGCCGGGCCTCCGACGGTCCGATGATCGAGGCGCAGCGCAGCGCCACGATGGCCCAGATCAACGAACAGCGCCTGCAGCGCGGGTCGCTCGCCATCTCCAACGCGGTGAACATCTTCCTGCCGGTCTGCGTCGCCGGCCGCGCCGACCTCGACGCGATTCAGGCGATGGGCGACGCCATCCAGATCGCCGGCGACCTGCGTGAACGCGCGACGGCCGGCGGCTATGGGCACATGCTGGAACTGTGCGATGCCTTCATCCGCATCTGCGGCGAGATGCGCCGCATCGCGCGCAGCCCCAATCCCGGCGGGCACGATCCGAAGAACCTGAAGCTGGTCAAGTCGCTGGGCGATGCCCTGACCATCGGCTTCAATCCACGCCATACCAACAGCGACATCGCCGGCGAGATCGGCCAGCAGGTCAGCCGCTACCAGTCGACCCGTCCGCCGCCGCGAACCGGCTACTGACCGTTGCCGTAGGGGTCGGGCGCCGCCTCGATCATCGCGCGGTAGAGCGGCTCGACCACCGATTGGGTCCGGTTCACCCCGTATTGCAGCGCGTCGACGGCGGCCTTGACCATGTCCGGGCTGGGGCGGACCGGGACGATCGCATAGCCGGCGCGGTTCAGCGCGCGGATCGCGGCGTTGGCCTGCTTGGTGTAGTCCTCGAAGAAGTAGCGGGTATCGGCCTTCTTGATCGCCCGGGCCATGATCATGTAAGGCCGGTTGTCATCCGCCATGCTGCGCCGCTCCGGTTGCATCCAACTGACCTTTCCGTCTAAGCAATAGCAGGCGGCGCGGCAAGCGCCACGAACGCGGCGGAGGGGTGGCAATGCGGTTACTGGTGATCGAGGACGATGCCGAGGTTGCCCGCCATGTCGCCAAGGGCCTGCGCGAGAGCGGGCATGTGGTCGAGCATGCCGATAACGGGCGCGACGGCCTGTTCCTGGCCGCCGGCGAAGCCTTCGATGTCATCGTCGTCGACCGGATGCTACCCGGCGGCGTCGACGGGCTCGGCATCATCGAGGCGCTGCGCCGCACCGGCAATGAGACGCCTGTCCTGATCCTGTCGGCACTGGGCGAGATCGACGACCGGGTGAAGGGCCTGAAGGCCGGCAGCGACGATTACCTGACCAAGCCATTCGCCTTTGCCGAACTGCTCGCCCGCATCGAGGCGCTGCACCGTCGGGCGCGCAGCGCCGCGGTCGAGACCACGCTGACCGTCGCCGACCTCGAGATGGACCTGCTGTCGCGCACGGTCCGGCGCGCCGGGCGCGAGATCGACCTGCAGCCCCGCGAATTCAAGCTTCTGGAATTCCTGATGCGCCATGCCGGGCAGGTGGTGACGCGGACCATGCTGCTCGAAGGGGTCTGGGACTACCATTTCGACCCGCAGACCAACGTCATCGACGTCCATGTCAGCCGGCTGCGTCAAAAGATCGACAAGGGGTTCGACCGGCCGCTGCTTCACACCGTGCGCAACGCGGGCTACGTGCTGCGCGCGGCCGACTAGGGGGCGGGGGATGGGCATCGGGCGCGCGCTGCGCTCGACCTCGGTCCGGCTGGCGGCCGGGTTCAGCCTGCTGTTCGCCGGGTCGGCCCTGGTGCTGGTCGGCTTCATCTACTGGGCGACCGCCGGCTACATGGACCGGCAGATCGATTCGACGATCCGCACCGATGTCGATGGCCTGGCCGATCAGTTCATGCGCTTCGGCCTGGCCGGCATCGTCGCCTCGATCCAGTCGCGATTGGGGACTGCGGCCGACCGTGGCGCGATCTATGTGGTTGCCGATCCGGCGCTGCGCCCCGTCGCCGGCAATCTCGGCGTCTGGCCGGCCCCGGCTGGCAGCGGGGCGGGCTGGTTCGAGGTGCCGATCGAGATCAACGGCCGCCAGTCGATCGCCCGGCTGCACCATTACCTGCTGCCCGGTGGTTTTCACCTGCTGGTCGGCCGCGACGTCGAGGATCGACTGCGCGTCCAGTCGCTGATCGTCGACGCGCTGCTGTGGTCGGTACTGCTGACCGCGGTGCTGGCCGTCGGTGTCGGCTTTGCCTTTCGCCGGGTCCTGCTGCGGCGGATCGATTCCTTCGGCCGCACGGCATCGGGCATCGTCGCCGGCGATCTCAGCCGTCGCGTCGGCTTGTCGGGCACGGGCGACGAATTCGACCAGCTGGCCGAAACGATCAACCAGATGCTCGAGCGGATCGAGCGGCTGATGGAAGGGGTGCGCCAGGTTTCCAACGCCATCGCGCACGATCTGCGCACGCCGCTGGCCCGGGTGCGGGCACGGCTGGAGCGGATGGCCGATGGCCTCGACCCGACGCTGGCCGACCGCGAAACCGTCGAGGCGGCGATCGCCGAGCTCGACGAGCTGATGAACACCTTCAACGCGCTGCTGCGCATCGCCGAGATCGATGTCGGCGCCCAGCGCCAGGCGTTTGCCTCCTTCGATCTCAGCGCCGCGCTGACCGATCTGGCCGAGCTGTTCGAAGCGGTGGCCGAGGATCGCGGCCTCGGTTTCGCCGCGTCGGTAGCGAACGGCCTGACGCTCGAGGGCGACCGCCACCTGCTGGCCCAGGCCGTCGCCAATCTGCTCGACAATGCGATCAAGTATACCCCGGCCGGCGGCCGGGTGACGCTCGACGCGACGGCGGAAGGCGGCTTCGTCACCATTGCCGTCGGCGATGACGGGCCGGGAATTCCGGCCGACGAGATCGGCAAGGTCCGCGAACGCTTCTATCGGGTCGAACGTTCGCGCGGCACGCCGGGTTCGGGACTTGGGCTGGCACTGGTCGATGCAGTCGCCCGGCTGCATGAAGGGACGCTGATCCTGTCCGATCGGGCGCCCGGTCTGAGGGCAGCCTTACATTTGCCGCTGGGCCATGGCTTGCTCAGGCCCGCATTGCCCAAGGAGTGACGATGGCCAGGCTTGGAATTTCCGCCCTTCTCGCCGCCCTGGTGCTGGCCGGCGCCGCACCTGCCTCGGCCCAGACCGCGCCGTCGGCGACGATGGCCAATCCGGCCGCAGTCAATTGCGCCAGGCTTGGCGGCACGTCCGAGCGGCTGGTGCGCGGCACGCTCGGCGAAGTCGGCATCTGCCGCTTCAAGAACGGCCGCGCCTGCGAGGAATGGGCGCTGATGCGCGGCGAATGCCCCGAAAGCGGCGTCGACGAGAAACCCTATGCGACGGTCGAGGGGCGCTTCTGTGTGCTGCGCGGCGGCATCTTGAGCCTCGAAGCCGGCCAGACCGACGAACGCCGCGGCACCTATTTCCTGCCGGAAAGCCGCAATTGCCCGGTCGAGGCCTACTGGCTGGGGCAATGCCCTAGGAACTAGCCAGGATCCGGCGGCAATGGGCAAACGCCGCATTGATCAGGTTGTCGCTGGCTTCCGGCGTCCGGAAGGCGGAATGCGCCGACAGCGTTACGTTCTGCAGTTCGGTGAGCGGATGACCGGCCGGCAGCGGTTCAACGGGGAAGACGTCAAGGCCGGCATGGCCGAGCTGCCCGGATTTCAGCGCCGCGATCATCGCCGCTTCATCGACCAGTGCGCCGCGCGCGGTATTGACCAGAATGGCCCCTCGGCGCATCCGGCCGATCCGTTCGGCCGACAGGAAGCCGCGGGTCTCGTCGGTCAGCAGCAGGTGCAGTGAGACGACGTGGCTTGCGGCCAGCAGCGTGTCGAGATCGACGAACTCGACCCCCGCCTCGCTGCGCGGGCTGCGGTTCCAGGCCAGCACGCGCATGCCGAGGCCGGCTGCCATCCGCGCGACTTCCGCGGCGATGCCGCCGAAGCCGACGAGGCCGATGGTCTTGCCGGTGAGCTGCACGCCTTCGGTGCGCAGCCAGTTGCCCGCCCGGATGCCGCGATCCATGAAGGCGAGGCCCTTGGCCGCCGCCCACATCAGGCTGATCGCGCATTCCGCCACCGCGGTGTCGCCGTAGCCCTTGATCAGGTGGACCTCGATGCCCAGCGCGGCCAGTTCCTCCGGGTTCATGTAGCTGCGCGCACCGGTGCCGAGGAAGACGACATGGCGCAGGCCGGTGCAGGCCCGGGCGATCTCGGTCGGCAGGAACGAGTGATCGACGATGGCGATCGGCGCGCCGTCGAGCAGCGCCGGCAGATCGGGCGGCTTGATGTCGGGTGTCGGCGAGATGGTGAGGTCCAGACCCTGCGGCCGCGGTAGCCGCCCGGCCACCGCGGCGAGCGCCGGGCTCGCGTCGACGAAAACCGCCCGCACGGCGCTCAGTTCGCGGTCTTGATCAGGTTGCCGCGAACCGTACGGCTCTTTTCGCCGTCGCGGCGGCTCTGGAATGTCAGGTTCATGCCGGTGCCGCCGAGGGTGCGGTTGTACTTCTGCCAGAGCAGCATGCCCGTCTGATCGACCGAGACGACATAGATCACCAGGGTCTTGTTGGCGATACGCGCCCAGGAATAGGCGCCCTGCATCGGATCGACGGATTCCTGCGCCTTCCACTTGCCGCCACCGGCAGGCACGTAGGTGAACGTCGTCGCCTTCTTGAACTGCTGGTCTGAGACGTTGGCGCCGGCATTGTTCTGCACCGTGGTCCAGGCCACCGTGAAAGAGCCGGCCGCCTGGCCCGGCTGGATCGAGACGTCGAGATCGCGCTCGACCACCGGCACGGCGAGGTTGAAGCTGTTTTCGGTCATCGCCGTGCCCGACCATTTGCCGTAGAACGCCTCGATCTTGAGATCGGCGGCCCATGCCGGCTGAATCGCGGCCGGCAGGCTGAACAGGACGGCGGCCGCGGTGGCGGCGATGGCAAGATGACGACGCATGGAACCCCCCAGAAGCGAACGGGGCAGAGCCTAGCCGCAGACGGGCGCGCCGTGAAGATGCGTCAGTCGAACAACGCGTCGATATCGTCCTGCGACGCGGTCCCCGAACCCTCGGCACCGCTGGGGCCGTGCAGCACGACGCCGTCGTCGACGCGGTGCTGCTCCTCGGGCAGCGGCATCTCCTCGAGCGCCTTGTGGCCCCAGATCGCCATCATCGCATTCACCCGCTCTTCGATGAAGGTGAGGGTGCGGACGACCTTGGTGATGCGCTGGCCGGTCAGGTCCTGGAACGAGCAGGCCTCGTAGATGCGGGTGCAGAGATCGGCGATCTGGTTGATCCGCTGCATCTGGTAGTCGTCGGTGATCAGCGACTGCAGTTCGCGGGCGATTTCCTCGACCTGCTCGACCTCGGTGAAGATGTCCGACGTCGCCGATTCCGTGGCGTCGACAATTGCGCCGAGTTCTTCCGAGGCGGCCAGCAGCCGGTCGTCGGAAGCCAGCGGGTGGCGCAACTGCGCGATCTCGCGCTTGGTCCCCTCGATGCGGTGGGCAATCTCGGCCACCTCGACCCGCATCCGGTTGATCTCGTCGTGGTCGAGATTGATGAAGGTGTCCATCTTCCGGTTGATCTGGTCGATGCCGTGCTGCAACCGGGCCAGATCGTCGACAGTTACCGCAGGCGCCGCGGCTGCCTGTGGCGCCGCGGCGGTCAGCACCTGCGGTTCATCGCCATGGCGAGCCAGCAACGCGCGTTCGGCAGAAAAGACCCGACGTTTATTGGACATGGACTTTCGTCAACCCGCTCCTGCATCCGCCTGCGCCCTGCCGGCACCGCGGTGACATACCCTTTGTTATCCGACGATCGGTGCCCCCGCGGCCGGGCGATCCCGAAGGCTTTCCGAGACCGGAACTCCCCCCGTCGGGTTTCCCGATGCCCCCTTCTGCCAGCGAAAGGGCATCCCCGACGGTTCTATTTTCGCGCGTGGACGCCCGTCTGACAAGGCCGCGATGCCGGTCGGGCGCCGTGTTTCAGTCTTCGGCGTCCGCGGCGGGTATCTCGTCACCGCTGAACAGCAGCCGGACGATCAGGTCGACGTTCTTCTGCTGTTCGGGCGAAAGCTGCACGCCATCGTCGGCAAAATTGTGACCGGCTGCGATATTGGCCTTGGCCGCCGCGTAATAGATGTCCATCAGCTCGGCGAACAGCGGAAACCGGCTCTGCTTGATCTGGTCCGACTTTGCCTGCACCGAAGCTACGACCAGGTTGATCTTCGACAGGGTTCGCCGGAGTTCGTAGAGCGTCATGTCGTCGAACTTCTCGGCGCCATCGCCAGCCGCTTCGCTTGCAGCGGCCTTGGCGGCCTGTTCACGCTTCAGGTCGGCGGCGGATTTGAATGCAGACATTCTTGCCTTTCCTCGTCAGGGGGGCGGCATCCCCAGGATGCCAGCTAGTTTTTCATACCCGCTTTGCAGCGTGTCCGGCTGATCTTTCCGCTGTGTCAGGTATTCCTCGAGCGGCTCGTGGAACTGGATGGCCTCGTCGACTTCGGGGCTCGACCCGCGGCGATAGGCGCCCAGCCGGATCATCTCGGCCATGTCCTCGTAAGTCGACATCAGCCGCTGGGCCCGGCGGATGATCCGCGTCTCGCCCTCTGTGTTGCAGCGGGGCATGGTACGGGAGACGCTCTTCAATACGTTGATCGCCGGATATCGCCCGCGCTCGCCGATCGAGCGTTCGAGCACGATATGGCCGTCGAGGATGCCGCGCACGGCGTCGGCGATCGGTTCGTTGTGATCGTCGCCGTCGACCAGTACCGTGAACAGCCCGGTGATGTCGCCGATGCCGTCGCGGTTTGGCCCGGGCCCGGCGCGTTCGAGCAGCCGGGGCAGTTCGGAGAAGGTCGTCGGCGGATATCCCTTGGTCGTCGGCGGCTCGCCGACCGCCAGCCCGATCTCGCGCTGAGCCATGGCAAAACGGGTGATCGAATCCATCATGCACAGCACCTGGCGGCCGGTATCGCGGAAATATTCCGCGACCGCCATCGCGCTGTAGGCGGCCTGGCGGCGCATCAGCGGGGATTCGTCCGACGTCGCGACGACGACGACGCTGCGCGCCATGCCCTCCGGGCCCAGGTCGTCCTCGATGAATTCCTGCAACTCGCGCCCGCGTTCGCCGATCAGGCCGATGACAGCGACATCGCAGGCGGTATATCGGGCCATCATCGACATCAGCGTCGACTTGCCGACGCCCGAACCGGCAAAGATGCCCATGCGCTGCCCCTGGCAGAGCGTGACGAAGGTATTCAGCGCGCGCACGCCCAGGTCCATCTTGGCGCCGACCCGCCGCCGGACATGGGCGTCCGGCGGCTTGGCCTTGACCAGCCGCGGCGAATTGCCGGGCTGTAGCGGCGGGCCGCCATCGACCGGCTCGCCCAGCGCGTTGATGACGCGGCCGAGCCAGGCATCGCTCGGCAACAGCACGGGGTCGGCGCGTTCGACCCAGACCTTGTCGCCGACACCGATGCCGTCGATGGCGTCATAGGCCATCAGGAGCGCACTGTTGGGCAGGAAGCCGACCGCCTCGCAGACCACGCGGCGGCCGTCGCGCGAGCGCGTGCGGCATTGCGCGCCGACGAACAGGTGGCGGTTGACGCCCGCGACCTCGATCATGTTGCCGCGGATCGTTGTCACGCGGCCATAGACGCGTTCGGTCGGGATGCGGTCGATCTCGGCGATGACGGGCAGGCTCATGCGCCCAAGACTACAGGAAAGTCCCCGCCAGGGTGAAGAGCCTGCCGCCAAGGCCCAGTTTGAAGCCGGCCACCCCGGGCATCGTGTCGGTGTTGAGCCCGCCGAGATCGAGCCAGGCCACACCCTGCTCGCGCAGGGCGACGACGCCGCGCCACATCGTCAGGTGATGCGCATTCGCGAGGCGGCCGGCCGCGGTGGTTACGCCGACGTAATAGGTTGCCGCATCGCCGTGACGCAGGAACATCATCCCCGCGATGGGCGTTGATCCGGTCGTCGCCTGCACCACCAGCGTGTCGCGCGCACTGGGCAGGGCGCCCGCGACGGCGCGGGCAAGGCCGCCCGATGGCGCCACCAGGCGCCGCCGCCGGCGATGGGCGTCATGTTCGGTCAGGAGCCAGTCGAGATTGCCGCCGCCATGACCGATATCGATTTTCAATCGCGCCGCCGTCGCCTTGCCGAGGCTGCGTCGGAACCGCCGGTCGAGATCGGCGCGGAGCGCGGCCTCGTCCTGGCGGAGATCGAGCCAGATCGAGGCATAGCCGGTCACCATCCGGCGTTTGCCCAGGCCGGCCATCAGGGCCCGGGCATCGGCCCCGTCCTCCAGTTCCGGCATCCAGAAATGGGCCTCGCCACGCCGCCAGGAGAACTGCCGGGCCAGCAGTGTGTAGACATCGCCGCGCGTCGCCGCGTCCACGTCGACGGGGAAATGCGGGCCGCGCATCTGGCGCACGAGATGCAGCGGGCCGAAATCGCGCCGGAAGACCTGCGCCACCGCGATCACCTCGCGGCCACGCCGAATGGCGGCGCGGCGAATTCGATAGCGCGAGGCGGCCGCAACCGCCTCGCCGTAGCCATGCGCCTGCTCCAGCACGGACCGGCCACTGCCCTGCAGCCGCGCCCACTCGCGCGGTTTCATGTCGTCCCAGGCGAGGATCAGGTCGGCGGCGGCGGGCATCTGCGGGACGGATGGACGGAAGGGGAGAAGTCCCGCTACTGTGACGTGGATGACCGGCCGTCGCAATATCGTCGTCCCGCGGCGTCGCTTCACCGGGTGGGCGGCGCTCTACTTCGGCGTCTTCGTCGCATTGCCGATCCTGGCGATCTGCGTCGGGCTCGACTATCTGCTGTACCGCGCCGCCAAGGCCGGGCTGGTTTCCTGCCTGTCGCTGTTCTGCCTGATGGACTGACCCTGCGATGAATGCCGCAAGGCTTCATCGCGAGGTCGAGATCAGGGCCGAACGCACGCTGTCGCTGATCCGGATGGGCGTGGCCCTGCTGCTCGGCCTGCTGGCGATGGGGTTCTTCGTCGCGGTCTCGGATGCCGCCGACGAGATCGTGCTGCGCCAGCTGGTGTTTGCGGCGGCCTCGATGGTCGCCTATTTCCTGATCGGGGCGGGCGCATGGTGGATGGCGACGCCGTCGCGCTTCAGGGCCTGGGCGCCCTGGGTCCTGACCACGCTTGACGTCGCCTTCATGCTGTTCATGGCGCTGGTCAGCGCAGCCAATGTCGGCCTGCCCGGCGACTATCTCGGCGCGCTGCCCGCCTTCACGATGTTCTCGCTGGTCCTGAGCTTCGCGGCGCTGCGCTTCAATCCGCTGCTGGCAGCGTATGCCGTCGGGCTGGTCACCCTGGCCACCTTCGCTGTTTCGGTGCGGCCGCGGCTGTCGCCGCCCGCGATCGATGGCGGGCTGGGCGAGTTGTTCGGCGGGCCCGCCAATCTCGGCCGTGTCGTCATCCTGCTGCTGACCGGCGCGGTGCTGGTGCTGGTGGCGCGACGCAGCCGGCGTATCCTGGAACGGGCCATCGCCGAGACGCGGCGGCGCGCCAACCTGACCCGCTATCTGCCGAGCGAACTGACCCGCGAGCTGTCGGAACTGGCCGATGCCGGCGATATCGCGTTGCGCCAGGGGCGCCGGCAGATCGCCGCCCTGCTGTTCGTCGACATCAGGGGGTTCACCGCGCTGGCCGAGGCGTTGACCCCGGAGGCCGTGGGACACCTGGTCGCGGACTATCGCCGCCGGATCACCGAGGCGGCGAGCGCCACCGGGGGCGTGATCGACAAGTTCATCGGCGACGGTGCCTTCGTCGTCTTCGGCCTGCCCCATCCGGGCGAGGACGATGCCGCCCGCGCGCTGATCTGCGCCCGGGCGATCCTGTCCGGGGTGGCGCTCTGGAACCTGGACCGGGCCGAGCAGGGCCTGGCCCCGATCGCGGTCGGGATCGGCGTTCATGTCGGAGAGGTCTATTGCGGCGCGGTCGGCGACGACAGCCGGCTGGAATTCGCGGTGCTGGGCGATGCGGTCAACGTCGCCGCGCGGCTGGAGCAGGCGACCAAGCAGGTCGGCCTGCCGCTGCTCGTGACCGCGGAGGCAATCGCGGCCGCCGGCGAGGATCCGGCCGCCTGGATCGCCTTGCCCGACCAGATGCTGCGCGGACGCGAGGCAAGCGTGACGCTCTACGGGCTGACGCTGCCGAAAGATGCCGGCATGGCCGCGCAAGCCGGCCGTGGCAGCGGCCTATGAGCCGGCCGTCGCGACCTCCGGCGGCGGCGCGCTCGCCCTGCGGGCGGCAAAGAACGGGGCGGGCTCGGGGGTGACGAGGTTGCCGCGCAGCATCGAGCGTCCGGCTTCGAGACCGCCGACCAGCTCGAGTTCGACACGCTGGCGATCGCGCTCGCGCACATCCTCGATCGTCGACTGCGCCTCGTCCGCGTCGATGCCGAGGCCGGTCAGCACCTCGCGGCTGAAGACCAGTGCGGATTCGAAGGTTTCGCGGATCTGGTAATCGACGCCGGCCTGGACCAGCCGCAGCGAGTGCCCGCGGTCGAACGACCGGACATAGAGCTTGGCCAGCGGGAATTCGGCCTTGCACAGGTCGACGATATGGTCCGCCGCCTCGGGCTTGTCGACGCAGACCAGGATGGCCTGGGCCTGGGCGGCGCCCGATGCGTGCAGCACATCGAGGCGGGTGCCGTCGCCGTAGTAGACCTTGAACCCGAACTTGCCTGCGGCCTTGATCATCTCGACATCGTTCTCGATCAGCGACAGGTCGACGTCGCGTGCCAGCAGCGCCTGGCTTGCCACCTGCGCGAAGCGGCCGAAGCCGATGAACAGCACGCGGCCACGCAACCCTTCGGCCGCCTCGACACCGTCGAGCGAGACCGGCGCCGCCCGCTGCAACCGCTTCTGCGCGATCAGCACCAGCGGCGTGAAGGCCATCGACAGGATGACGATCGCGGTCATCACCGCGGCGATCCGATCGTCGAACAGGCCGACGGCCAGGGCCGCGCCGTAGAGCACGAAGGCGAATTCGCCGCCCTGGGCGAACAGCGCCCCACGATGCAGCGCGGCCCGGTTGGTCGATCCCCCCAGCCGCGCCACCGCATAGATCCCGACGGCCTTGACGATCATGAAGGCGGCGAGGCCGGCGGCGACCATGCGCCACTCGGCCGCCACCACCGCAAGGTCGAGCGACATGCCGACGCTGAGGAAGAACAGCCCGAGCAGGATGCCGCGGAACGGCTCGATATCGGCTTCCAGCTGGTGGCGGAAATTCGATTCCGACAGCAGCACCCCGGCCATGAAGGCGCCCAGCGCCATCGACAGCCCGGCCCATTGCATGAACAGGGCCGCCCCCAGCACCACCAGCAGCGCGGCGGCGGTCAGCACTTCGCGCGCGCCGGCCCGCGCGATCAGCCCGAAGAACGGGTCGAGCAGCCAGCGGCCGGCGGCGATCAGGGCGGCAAGCGCGCCGATGGCGATCCCGACGCTCTGCCAGACCGGCGTGCCGCTGCCGGGCGCCTGGCCGTTGACGGCCGCCCACAGCGCGACCAGCGCCAGCAGCGGCACGATGGCGAGATCTTCGAGCAGCAGGATGGCGATGGCACGCTGGCCCTCGATCGTCGCGGTCTCGCCGTTCTCGTCCATCACCTGCATGATCACTGCGGTCGACGACAGCACGAAGCCCATGGCGCCGACCGCGGCGACCGCCGGGGCAAGGCCGGCGGCGATGCCGACCAGCGTCAGCAGGCCGCCACAGGTCACGACCTGGCCGACGCCCAGCCCGAAGATCTGCTTGCGCAGCGTCCACAGCTTGCTCGGCCGCATTTCCAGCCCGATGACGAACAGGAACATGACGACGCCGAGCTCGGCGATATGCAGCAGGGTTTCGGCATCGGTGAAGATCTTCAGGCCGAACGGACCGATGGCGAGCCCGGCGACGAGATAGCCGAGCACCGACCCCAGGCCGAGCCGCCTGAACAAAGGTACGGCAACGACCGCCGCCGAGAGCAGCACGACCGTGTGCCCCAGGCCAAATCCCGCGCTATCCGCCATCTCGTCATCCCCCGTCACCGCGATCGTCGTGGATATCGCATCTGGTGATCGTGGGAAACCCAACTAAAGCAGCATGGTCTCCGGCCGCTCGATGAGGGCCTTGAAGGCGTTCAGCCATTCGGCGCCGACCGCGCCGTCGACGACGCGGTGATCGACCGACAGCGTGCAGGTCATCACCGTCGCGATGGCCAGCGCGCCGCCACGCACCACCGGACGCGGCTCGCTGGCGCCGACGGCGAGGATGCAGCCCTGCGGCGGGTTGATCACCGCCTCGAACTGCCTGATCCCGAACATGCCGAGGTTGGAGATCGAGAACGTGCCGCCCTGGTATTCCTCGGGGCGCAGCCGGCCCTCGCGGGCGCGGGCGGCAAGGTCCTTCATCGCGGCGGAGATATCGGCCAGTCCGCGGGCCTCGGCGCCCTTGACGATCGGGGTGATCAGCCCCGCCGGCGTCGCCACCGCGACCGAGATGTCGGCGCGTTCGTAGCGGAGGATGCCGCCGTCGTCGTAGGACGCGTTGGCCGCCGGCACCTGCTTCAGGGCCAGCGCCGCGGCGCGGATGACGAAGTCGTTGACCGACAGCCTGACGCCGGGCTGCGCATTCAGCGTTCCCCGCAGGGCCAGCAGCGCGTCGACCTCGATATCGACGCCGAGGTAGAAATGCGGCACCGTCTGCTTTGCTTCCGTCAGGCGCCGCGCAATGGTCCGGCGCATCCCCGACAGCGGTTCGAGCCGGTAGGGGATGTCCAGCAGATCGGCCAGCTGGCGTGCACCCGGACCCGAAGGGGCAGGGGCCGGCGCCGTGACCGGCGCCGCCTGCGTCGCCGCGGGCCTGGGCATCAGCGCTTCGATGTCGGCCTTGACGATGCGACCCTGAGGCCCGCTGCCCGTGATCGCGGCGAGATCGAAACCGGCTTGCGCGGCCATCCGGCGGGCCAGCGGCGAGGCTGCCCTGCTTGCGGCCGGCGCGGCCGCGACCGCGGGCCGGACCGTGGCAACGGCGGCGGGCACGGGCGTCGGCGCGGCCGTCGCGGTCTCGCCATCCGCCAGCAGCGTCGCGATCGGGGTGTTGACCGCCACGCCCTCGCGGCCGGCCGGCACCAGGATCGTGCCGAGGATGCCGTCCTCGGCGGCCTCGAACTCCATCGATGCCTTGTCGGTCTCGATCTCGGCCAGCACGTCGCCCGCCCGGACGCGATCGCCGGGGGCCTTGAGCCAGGCGGCGATCTTGCCTTCGGTCATCGTCGGCGACAGCGCCGGCATCAGGATGTCGGTGGCCATGGGGTCAGCCCACCGCGCGCAGGCGGCCGAGCAGGCCGGCGGCGCAGGCATCGAGGATGGCTTCGGTATCGATGCGGTACTTGTGGTAGAGATCGGGCAGATCGGCGGACTGGCCGAAATGTTCGACGCCCAGCGGGCGGACGCGATGGCCCAGCACGCTGCCGATCCACGACAGGCTGGTCGGGTGGGCGTCGCACACCGTCACCAGCGTGGCATCGCGGGCCAGCGGGCTCAACAGCCGCTCAACCTGCGAGCGCGCCTGGGGGCGGCCCTGCTGGCGGGCGCGCTCGGCGGCGTTCCAGCCGGCGTTGAGCCGGTCGGCCGAGGTGACGGCCAGCAGGCCGGCACCGGGAATTTCGGCCAGGATTTCCTCATGCGCGGCGATCGCTTCCGGTGCCACCACGCCGGCATAGACGATGGCAAGCTCCGCCCCGGCCGCGGGCCGGCGCAACCAGTAGCCGCCGGCGATCACGTCGTCGCGCCAGGCGGCGTCGCCGTCGTCGCGCCCGATCTGGTCCAGGCCGCGGGTCGACAGCCGCAGGTAGACAGAACCGCCGCGGGTGTCGCGCAGCCATGCCGACGCGGTCTCGTCGGCCATCTCGTCGCGTGCCGGGCCGCCGCGCTGCATGTATTCGAACGCCCATTGCATGATGATGGCGAGTTCGTCGGCGAAGGCCGGCTCGAACGTCGCCAGGCCGTCCTGCGCCATGCCGATCAGCGGGGTGTTCAGCGACTGGTGCGCGCCGCCCTCCGGCGCCAGGGCGATGCCCGACGGCGTCGCGACCAGCAGGAAGCGGGCATCCTGGTAGCAGGCATAGTTCAGCGCATCGAGGCCGCGGGCGATGAACGGATCGTACAGCGTGCCGACCGGGAACAGCCGCCCCCCGAACAGGCTGTGCGACAGGCCCATCGCCGCCAGGGCGAGGAACAGGTTGTTCTCGGCGATGCCGAGTTCGAGATGCTGGCCGGTCGCGCCCTTGCCCCATTTCAGCGGCGAGGCGACCTGTTCCTGGCGGAACATGTCGGGCTTGGTTTCCTGGGCGAAGACGCCGCGCTGGTTGACCCAGCCGCCCAGGTTGGTCGAAACGGTCACGTCGGGCGAGGTGGTGATCACCCGGCCGGCGAAATCGCCGTCGCCGCGGCCGATCTCGTTCATGATCTTGCCGAAGGCTTCCTGGGTCGACATCCGCTCGCCCGCCGGCGCCTTCAAGGCCGGTACCGCGACCGGCGCCGCGACCGCGGTATCGCGCGGCCGGCGGCCGAACGGCACGGCGTCGAGAAAGGCCTGCAGTGCGGCCGGGCTGGCCTCCAGACCGGCGAAGCGATCCCATTCGGCCCCTTCGGGCACGCCGTGGCGCTGGCGGAACTCGGCCATCTGCTGCACGGTCATCAGCCCGGCATGGTTGTCCTTGTGACCGGCCAGCGGCAGGCCGTGGCCCTTGATCGTGTACAGCACGAAGCAATGCGGCCGGTCGTCTGTGACGCCATGAAAGGCTTCGAGCAGCGTTTCCATGTCGTGCCCGCCCAGGTTCGTCATCACCCGGTGCAGGCTGGCATCGTCATGGCTGTCGAGGAATTCATTCAGGCCCGCGGTGTGGCCGAGATCGCGCGCCAGGTGCTCGCGAAACGCCGCCCCGCCCTTGAAGGTCAGCGCCGAATAGAGCTGATTGGGGCAATCGTCGATCCATTGCCGCAGCGCCTCGCCCGCCGGACCCTTGAACGCGGCCTCCAGCAGCTTGCCGTATTTCACCGTGACGACGCGCCAGCCGACATTGTCGAAGAATTGCTGGATGCGCTGGAACAGATGGTCGTTGACCACGCCGTCGAGGCTCTGGCGGTTGTAGTCGATCACCCACCAGAGGTTGCGGACATCGTGCTTCCAGCCTTCCAGCAGCGCCTCGAAGATATTGCCTTCGTCGAGCTCGGCATCGCCCAGCACCGCGACCATGCGGCCGTTGGTGCGGGCGGGATCGCCCAGGCCGTGCAGCCGCATGTAGTCGCGCATCAGCGCGCCGAACAGCGTGACGCCGACGCCGAGGCCGACCGAGCCGGTCGAGAAATCGACGTCGCCGCCATCCTTGGTGCGCGACGGATAGGATTGCGCGCCGCCCAGCGCGCGGAACCGCTCCAGCTTGTCCTGCGTCTGCCGGCCCAGCAGGTACATCAGCGCGTGATAGACCGGCGAGGCATGCGGCTTGACCGCGATCCGGTCCTCCGGGTTCAGCACGTCGAGATAGAGCGCGGTCAGCGCGGTGTTGATCGAGGCCGACGACGACTGATGGCCGCCGACCTTGATGCCGTCGCGCGATGGCCGGATGTGGTTGGCGTTGTGGATGGTCCAGCAGGCGAGCCACAGCGCCTTGCGTTCCAACTGGGTCAGCAGGTTCAGGCGGCTGGCGTCGATCATGGCGTTTTCCTCCGGCGTGGGCGCGAGATGATAGCCGGCCGGGGCCGGCCATGTCCTTGCGAAGACGGTCGACGCAAGGATGGATATCGGCATAATCTGCCAATCGAATTCCATGAAATGGCAGAACATGCTTCTCGACGCGATAGACCGGGCAATCCTGGGTGCCCTGCAGGAAGATGCCCGCATCACCAACGCGGCACTGGCCGAAGCCGTCGGCCTTTCCCCATCGCCCTGCCTGCGCCGGGTGCGCCAGCTGGAGGAGGCCGGCGTCATCCGCCGCTATGCCACGCTGGTCGACCCGGTGGCGGTGGGCATGGGGGTCAACGTCTTCGTCTCGATCCGGCTCGAGCGCCAGGTCGAGGCGGCGCTGAACGCCTTCGAGGAGGCGGTGGCCGACATGCCCGAGGTGATGGAGTGCTACCTGATGACCGGCGACGCCGACTACCTCTTGCGCATCGCGGTGGCCGACCTCGACCATTTCCGCCGGGTGGTGCTGGAGCGGCTGACCAAGATACCCGGTGTCGCCTCGATCCGGTCGAGCATCACGCTGAAGCAGGTCAGCTACCGGACGGCGCTGCCGTTGGGCGGGGCCTGAACCCTTTGGCTCGGCTTGAAATCCAGCGGCCATTCGTCGTTCCGGCGAAAGCGCGGCGCGCTTGCCCTGGATGCCGGCTTTCGCCGGCATGACGATGCCGCTAATGTCCGGCGCATGATTTCGATCGTCCGCCCCCAATCACGCGGGCAAGGCCCGCTTTCGCGTTACCCGTTTGCGCAGGCCTGTGTCGGCCTCGCCCCCGAATGGCTGGCCCTGCTCGAAGGGCCCGCCGCCACCCTCGACACCACCTATCTGGCCAAGCTCGAGGTGGTTGACTGGCTGCCCGGCCCCGAACTGATGCTGGCGGCGCTGCGGCACCTGCCTTTGAACGACGTCAATGCCGTCCTCGTCGGCGAATCGCCGTATCCCCGCAAGGGCTCGGCGATCGGCGTGGCGTTTCATGACGGGCTGGTCGGGACGCTATGGAGCGGGCAGGGGCTGGCCAAGCCGGTCAACAAGGCGACCAGCTTGCGCAACCTCGTCAAGATGATGCTGGTGGCCGAGGGGCTGATCTCGCCGGCGGCGAAGGCCGAGGAAATCGCGGCGCTGGAACGCTCGGACCTCGTCGACAGCCTGGCCGACGTGTTCGCCGCGCTGCGCCGCCACGGCGTGCTGTGCATCAACGCGACGCCGGTGCTGGCCGACAAGAACAAGGCGCGCGAGGCGGCGGCCTGGCACCGGTTCACGGCCGGGCTGCTCAACGGCATCCACCGGGCGCGGCCGGAGGCGAGGTTCCTGCTGTTCGGCGCCTTCGCCAAACAGTTTGCCGAGATCGAGGGGGCACAAGCCTGGCCCAAGCTGATGGCCGAGCATCCCTACAACGTCTCGTTCATCAACGATCCGGCGGTGCTGGATTACTTCCGGCCGCTGCGCCTGTTGCGGCGCTAGGCAGCGGCACGAAACCGGCATAGGCCAGCCATGCGCGCCAGCGATGACGCTTGGGCGTCGGCAATCCGGCCGCCTTCATCTCAGTCTTGAGATCGGCATAGGCGGCCACCAGCGCGCCGCGCGGCGGTTTTGCCGTGGTGAAATGGCGGCGGGCATTGGCCAGCAGGAAGTCGACCCGGCGGCGGTCGCCGGAGAGGAGGCGGCCGTAGCGCAGCACGCTGCGCCGCGCGCCCCGGCCGGGGCGCGCAGCCTGGGCGGCGATCCGCCCGCGCGCCCGGCGGCGCAGGATGGCGCGGTGGTCGCCGGCCTCGTCGGGCTCGCCCCGCCGGCCTTCTTCCTCGGCGGCGCGCAGCACGGCGCGCAGGCGGCGGATGCGCCAGGCCGGCACATGGGTGGCGAAGTCGTCGGTCATCGAACCCCCGGACTAAGAAAAGGCCGTCACCTTGCGATGACGGCCCTTCCCCTGGTCTAACCGCGCGGTCACCGGACCGCAGCCGCATGGTCAGGCGGCAGAGACCTCGCGAGAGGCGAGGATCCAGGTCGCGGCGATCGACGGGTTAAGAAGATCAGACACTGGATCACCTATCGTGCAGTCAAAATCTAGAGTCGACGGGAAAATTATGTAGGCTTTTCAACGCTGTCAACTGGTAGGAAATTTTCGTCAAGGCGGCATGGGGCAGAATCCCACCAAAATCCTACCAAGATGGGTTTTGTTCGTTGCGGCTAGCTGCATTCTCGGCGGCTTGCTCTTCAAGGAGTGAAATCCTGTTTTCAAGTTTTCGAATCTCTGATCTGAAGTTTTCTTTGATCATCATCATCATAGAAAAAAAGAAAATTATAAGAAGTGCATTATAAATTTTTGTTGATTCTATTATGGAATCGAAAAATTTGGAAATAAAACCCCCAAAAAGAACAATTATTAATAAGAAAAATACAAGATAAAAGAGCCCGCTGATAGTTTTTATTATATTCATCACGAATTACCTTTGTGTGTATTGTATCCTGTCCTAGCGTATCATTAATTGCATTCATCAAGAAAGCGCTCGAGATACCGGGGGCTCCTATCAGTAGGAAGGCTTAGCCGCCTACGCGGCGGCAAATAGGGTGCGCTAGATTGAATGCTGCGGTGCGCCCGCAGCTGCCCAGGCGTCAAGCTCCAGGAGGTTACAAAATACCTTCCCGCCGACCGACCGGCATGGCGGCCCGCCCCTACCAGCGCGCTAGTTTTCAAGCGTTCGTCAACACAGTCTCAGGTAGTTAGCTGCCTAGCTGGTCGTGAGCCAGGGTGAGGACGGGGCGGCGGATGCGCCAGGCCGGCACATGGGTGGCGAAGTCGTCGGTCATCGAACCCCCGGACGAAGAAAGGGCCGCCACCTTACGATGACGGCCCTTCCCCTGGTCTAACCGCGCGGTCACCGGACCGCAGCCGCATGGTCAGGCGGCAGAGACCTCGCGAGAGGCGAGGATCCAGGTCGCGGCGATCGACGGGTTAAGAAGATCAGACACTGGATCACCTCCTTTCAAAAGTTGACGACACCACGAATATGGCGCGGTCCCGCCGCGGATACAAGCCCCGGGGGTCAGAACGTGCCGGGATAGGCGCCGCCGTCGATCAGCAGGTTCTGGCCGACGATGTAGCTGGCATGCACCGAGCAGAGGAAGGCGCAGGCCGCGCCGAACTCGGTCGCCTCGCCGAAGCGCTGGGCCGGGATGTTCGAGGAGGCGCGGCGGATATGCTCGTCCACCGCAATTCCGGCCTTCTGCGCCTCGTAGTCGAAATTCTTGGTCAGCCGGTCGGTCAGGAAGCGCCCGGGCAGCAGGCCGTTGATGGTGACGTTGTGGCGCGCCACCTCGCGCGCCACGCCGGCGACGAAGCCGGTGAGGCCCGAACGCGCGCCGTTCGAGAGGCCGAGCGTCGCGATCGGTGCCTTGACCGCACCGGAGGTGATGTTGACGATACGGCCGAACTTGCGGGCGATCATGCCGTCGACCGTCGCCTTGATCAGGTCGATCGGGGTCAGCATGTTGGCTTCGAGGGCCGCGTTCCAGGCCGTGCGGTCCCAGTCGCGGAAATTGCCGGGCGGCGGCCCGCCGGCATTGTTGATCAGGATGTCGATGTCGCCGGCCGTATCGAGTGCCGCGGCGCGGCCGTCTGCCGTCGCGATGTCGCCGGCGACGGTCTTGACCGTGATCGCCGGGTTCAGGCCGCGCAGATAGGCCGCGGTGGCTTCGAGCGCCTCGACCCCGCGCGCCGTGATCGTCAGGTTGACGCCGGCCTGGGCGAGATGTTCGGCGCAGGCGCGGCCCAGCCCCTTCGAGGCGGCGCAGACCAGCGCGTTCTTTCCGGCGATGCCGAGATCCATGGGTTTCACCACTTTCCTTGTTGCCAGTTCTGGGTCAGTTCCTTGATCGTCTTGCGCGCGCGGTCGCGCCAGGCCGCCGCACCGGGGGGCGGGCCGGCCGGCCGCACCATCGGCAGCGCCTCCTGCGCGGCACGCGCCGGCCAGTCGACCAGCATCACCGCGAAATAGAGCGGGGCCTGGTCCGGCCGGCGGATCTGGCCGGCCAGCGAGACGGCGAAGTACATCGTGCCGGTCTTGCCCTCGATTCCGCCGTTCTCGCCGTCCGCTGCCATCACCTTCATCAACCCTTGCAGGTCGCTGCCCGAAAGGCGGACCAGTTCGGCCAGTTGCCGCGGCGTCGCCCGCCCCTGCGGGGTCAGGCCCGAATGGTTGGGCAGCGCGAAGCCACGCCAGTCGACCTGCGGCGCGGCATGCTTGAGCCAGTCGACATGCAGCGCCGCCGACTGGGCGAGGCTTGCCGGCGGCGCCCCGGCCATGCGGGTCGAGGCGGCGAGCCCGACCAGTTCGGCGGTCATGTTGTTGGAATAGCGCAGCGCCAGCCGCACGATCTCGGCCAGCGGCGGGCTTTCGACGCCGGCGATCACCGGGGCGGTCGGCGGCACGCGCCCGGCGCGCGGCTCGGCCACCGTCAACCCGGCCTTGGCGGCGACGGCGCGAAACAGTTCGGCGGCATTGCGGCCGGCATCGGCCACCGGCAGGTTGACCATGCCCTTGGGTTCGAGCAGGCCGGGGGCGTAGAGCCAGCCTTCGCCGGCGAGGCTGCTGTCGCGCTGCATCGGTGCCGGCGCCTGGGGGGCCGAATTGGCCCGCATGCCGATCCAGGGGGTCGGCAAGGTGTTCACGGCCGCCGGGCTGGTCACGTCGAGCCGCAGGCTGCCGTCCTTGGCGCGGGTCCAGGCCGCGATCAGGCGGTTGAAATTGACCGAGAGGGCGCTGATCCCAGGGTTGTAAGGCACCGATTCGGGCTGGCTGGCATCGATCCGCGGCAGGCGGGGCAGGGCGCCCTCGTCGTAGAAGAAGCGGCCATTGACCCGGGTGACGCCTTGCGAAACCAGCGTTTCCGCGAGCTGGCGCAACTGGTCGGCCGAAAGCAGCGGGTCGCCGCCGCCGACGAGATAGAGATCGCCGGTCCAACTCGGCCCCGAGCGGGCGCCGGTGGCGGCCAGGCGGGTGGCGAAGCGGAAATCGGGGCCCAGCGTGGCCAGCGCGACGATGGCGGTGGGCAGCTTGGCGACCGAGGCGGGAATGAATGCTGTATCGGCGTTCTGCTGGGCGAGCAGCTTGCCGGTACCCCCGTCGATCAGCGCATATCCCATCGTGGGTGGGGCTGCCCGCGCGGCCGTTGGAGTGAGGGCGAGCGCGGGGCTCAGAATCAAGGCGGCGAGGAGAAGCCGGAGTCTCAGCATGGGCGGCATGCTGGTCGGTTTCGCGCGGGAGTGCAACCGGGCGAATCCTGCTATATTCCGTAGCCGGACAGGAGGTATCGGCAAGCAATGGTGGCGGTGGATCGGATCCTTGATACCAGCGGGCTCAATTGCCCGCTGCCGCTGTTGAAGCTGAAAAAGGCGATCCGCACGATTCCGCCGGGCGGGCTGATCGAGATCATCGCCTCCGATCCCGGCGCGCCGGAGGACTTTGCCGCCTTCTGCACGGCCGAGGGCCACGATCTGGTCGATGCCACGGCGGCCGACGGTCGCTATACCGCGCTGATCCGCCGCGCCGCCTGACGCCGATGCCCGAAGGTCTGCGGCCCGTCATCCAACTGCTCGACGATCTCGACGTCGCCGCCTGCTGGTACGACGCCGAGGACCGGATCGTCGCCTGGAATGCCCAGTACCTGGCCTATTTTCCGGAACAGGCCGGGGTCGTCGCGGTCGGCGAACCCTATGCCGACACGCTGCGCCGGTTCTTCGCCGCCAACCTGCCGCCGGAAGAGCAGCGCGCGCTGGATGTCCATGTCGCCGCCGCCGTCGTCCGCTTCCACCAGCAGACCGAACCCTACATCTTCCGCCTGTCGTCCGGCATCTGGCTGAAGGTCGCGATCCGCGAGATGCCCGATGGCGGGCGGCTGCGCCTGTGGCGCGAGGTGCTGGAGGAGCGGATCCAGGCGCCGACCGCCCAGGCTGCGGTGGTCGAAGGGGCCGAGCTGGTCGCCGCCGGCCTGGCCGTGTTCGACCGCGCCGGCCGCTTCGTCACCGGCAACAAGCGCTATCACGACCTGTTCCCGTCGGTCGGCGAATTGCTGCGCGCCGGCACCGATTTCGCCGAGCATCTGCGCCGGATCGCGCTGACGGCGCTGACCGCTTCGGATGCCGCCCTGCTGGAAGGCGTCATCGCCCGGCGCCAGCCGGGCGCCGCCCCGATCGAACGCCCGCTGGTGCTGTCGCGCCGCGGTCGCGGCTGGCTGCAATATGCCGAGCGGCGCAACGACGACGGCGGCATCGCCGTGCTGTGGCTCGACGTCACCGACAAGATCGAGGCCCAGACCCAGGCGGCCTGGTTCGAGGAACAGTTGCGCGGTGCCATCGACGCCGTCGACGAGGGCTTCGTGCTGTTCTCGACCGACGAGCGGATCATCCTGGCCAACGACCGGGTCCGCCAAATCTATCCGACGCTGGCCGATGTGCTGGAACCGGGCCGGACGCTGGAGGACCTGGTGCGCCGGGCGATCGAGACCGGCATCCAGCAGGTCGAGCCCGGGCAGAGTTTCGAGCAGGCGCTGGCCAAGGGGCTGGCGCGCAACCGGCAGATCCGCGAACCGTTCGAGCGCCAGCTGGCCGACGGCCGCTGGCTGCGCTATGCGTCGTACCGGACGCAGTCGGGCGGCCTCGTCACCCTGCGCACCGACATCACCGAGGCCAAGCGCCAGGAAGCGGCGTTGCGCCAGGCCCTGCAGGTGCGCGAGCAGGCCGAGCGGCGCTATCGCCTGCTGGTCGACATCCTGCCCGATCCGACCTTCACCACCCGTGGCGGCACGATCATGTTCGCCAACCGGGCGGCGGCGCGCTTCTTCCACGTCGGGACGCCGGAGTCGCTGGTCGGCCGCAACTATTTCGATCTGCTGCCGCCGGAGGAGCGCGAGGAATCGCGCGAGCGGGGGCGCATCCTGGCCCAGTCGCAGCAGCCGGTGCCGCTGGCCGAGCGCCGCTTCCGTTTCGACGGCGTCGAGCGCATCGCCGAGGTCACGGCGCTGCCGATCGACCCCGATACCGGCGAGATCGGCGGGCGCAACGGCGCGCTGGTGGTACTGCGCGACGTCACCGAGAAGCGCAGCCAGGACCGCCGGATCATCGAGCATCAACGCCAGCTGGAGGCTGTGGTCGGCAATATCGACCAGGGTATCCTGGTGCTCGACCCCGACCAGCGGATCGTCATCGCCAACGAAGGCTTCCGCGAGATGATCGGCGTGCCGGCCGAGGTGTTGGCGCCGGGCCGGCATATCAGCGAGTTCCTGCGCGCCCGCATGGCCTCCGGCCTGCGGGCAGCCGATGACCCGGACGGCGACGACCTAGATGCCCGGGTGATGGCGCGCGTGCGGCAATTCCGCGACCATTTCAGCGGTGTCGAGGAACAGATGCTGTCCGATGGGCGCACCATCGAGCTGCACCGCACCACGCTGCCGGACGGCTCGATCGTCACGACCTATCGCGACGTGACCGAGCGCCGCCAGCACGAACGCCTGCTGACCGAACGCACCCGCCAGCTCGAAGCCGTGGTCGCCAATATCGACCAGGGCGTCACCGTCGTCGATGCCGACGCCCGCATCGTCATCGTCAACGACGGCTTCATGCGCATGTACGGCTTCCCGCCCGAACTGCACCGGCCCGGCGTATCGGTGGCCGACTTCATCCGCGATCGTATCAAGCGTCGTTTCTGGCGCCAGGGCGAGGGCGATCTGGTGGGCGGCCAGGGTATCGAGGATTATGTTCAGGCGCGGCTGACCGAGGTGAGGCTGCGCCCCTCGGGCCTCAGCGAGGAACATCTGGACGACGGGCGCATCGTCGAGCTGTCGTCGAGCCGCCTGCCCGACGGCAGCGTGGTCAATGCCTATCGCGACGTCACCGCCAAGCGGGCTGAGCAGGTGCTGCTGGAACTGCGCACCCGCCAGCTCGAAGCGGTGCTGGCCAACATCGACCAGGGCGTGTTCGTGATCGACGCCGAAATGCGCATCGTGATGGTCAATGACGGCTTCCTGCGCATGCTGGACCTGCCGCCCGAGATTGCCACGCCCGGCACGCCGATCGAGGATATCCTGCGGCACCATATGTCGCGGGGACTGATCTGGCAGTCGGATTCCGGCATAACCGACGATGTCGAGGCGATGGTGCGTGCGCGGATGGAGCATATCCGTTCGACCCCGTCGATCGTGCGCGAGGATCATCTGTCGGACGGCCGCATCATCGAGGTGCGGCGGGCCCGTCTGCGCGACAACGGCCTGGTCTCGACCTATCGCGACGTCACCGAGCGGCACAGGCAGCAGGAACTGCTGCGCCGCAATCGCGACGAACTCGAGGCGGTGGTCGAAAGCCAGACCCGCGATCTTCGCATCGCCAAGGAGCGGGCCGAGGCGGCGGCGCGGGCCAAGTCGGATTTCCTGGCGGTGATGAGCCACGAGATCCGCACGCCGATGAACGGCGTGCTGGGCATGGCCCGGCTGCTGATGCGCTCGGGGCTGTCGCCGCAGCAGCGCGACTATGCCGGCACGATCCTGTCGTCGGGCGAATTCCTGCTGTCGATCCTGAACGACATCCTCGATTTCTCGAAGTTCGAGGCCGGTGGCGTCGAGATCGAGACGATCGATTTCGATCTGGGGGCGCTGGTCTCCGATATTCATTCGCTGATGGAGCCGCGGGCGACCGAGAAAGGCCTGGTGCTGTCGACCCGCATGGCGGCCGACCTGCCGCCCTATCTGCGCGGTGATCCGACCCGGCTGCGCCAGGTGCTGATCAACCTGATCGGCAATGCGATCAAGTTCACCGAGGCCGGCGGGATCGAGCTGCTGGTGTCGCGCCGCGACGGCGGCGTCGGCCCGCTGCTGCATATCGCGGTGACCGATACCGGCATCGGCATGGGCCCCGACGTCCAGGCCCGGCTGTTCGCCCAGTTCACCCAGGGCGATTCCTCGATCACCCGCCGCTACGGCGGTACGGGTCTCGGCCTCGCCATCTCGCGCCGGATCGTCGAGGCGATGGGCGGCGAGATCGGCGTCTGGTCCGAGCCCGGCGCGGGCAGCCGGTTCTGGTTCACGATGGCCCTGGTCGTCGGAGCCGAACCGGTGCGCGAGGCGCGCGGCGAGATCAAGCTGCCGCCGCTGCATATCCTGCTGGCCGAGGACAACCCGACCAATCAGCGGGTCGCCTCGCTGATGCTGGTGCAGGATGGTCACCGGGTGACGCTGGCCGGCGACGGGCGCGAGGCGGTGGTGGCCGCGGCCGCGGGCGGGATCGACCTGGTGCTGATGGACATGCAGATGCCACGGATGGACGGCATCGAGGCGACGCGGCGCATCCGCTCGCTGCCTGCCCCGGAAGGCCGGGTGCCGATCGTCGCCATGACCGCGAACGCGATGTCGACCGATATCGAACGCTGCATCGAAGCCGGCATGGACGGCCATGTCGCCAAGCCCTTCGACCCCGACCGGCTCTATCTGGTGATTGGCGAGATTCTCGGCCTGGTGCCGAAAACGGCCGGTCGGCCGGCGGTGCGGCCGACGGCCCAGGTCGAGGTGCTCGACCGCCGACGGCTCGACCGGCTGGTCGAGCGGCTGGGAGCCGAGGACACCCTCGCCCTGGCCGAGGACTTCTTCCAGGGCCAGGCCGCTGTCGTGTCGGGCCTTGCCGGGCTGGTGCATGAGGATCGCGGTGCGGCCCGACGCGCGGCCCATAGCCTCAAGGGCGCCGCCGCCAATCTCGGTCTTGCCGGGTTGTCGCAGGCCGGTGCCGCGATCGAGGCGGCGATCCAGGACGGCGACGCGGCGGCGCTGGACGCGGCGCTGGCCCAGCTCGCCGGCCGCTTCGCCGAGGCACGCGCGGCGCTGAACCGGCGTTTTGCCGACGTCGCCGAGTAGTCAGTCGCGATCCGCCGGCCGTGCCGCGGCGATCGGGCCTTCCAGAATGAAGATCTCAGGTTCGCTGCGCCCCTGACCGGCGCGCGGCGTGAAGCCGGGAACGGCCTCGCGGGTATGGTAGAGGCCAAGCAGCAGGCCCGGCGCGGCCTCGCGCAATTCGTCGGTCAGGTCCTGGGCGCCGGCCCAGTTGGGAAAGGCCGAATACTGCATCAGCAGCGCCGGCCGTCCGTCGAGCGACGAGGTGCCGAACGACCAGGCAAAGCGCAGCCGCCGGACGAGGCCCGTCGTCGTCCGGTAGACGTTGTAGCCATGGCCGTCGGCATATCCCTTGCCGAGCCAGTGGCCGATCCCGGCCTCGGCCAGGAACGCCCGCCAGGCCGGCTCGCCATAGGCCGGGATATGGCCGGCATACTCGCCTGCCGGCGGCGTCGGCGCCGGCAGCCCGGCAAACAGGTCCAGTGCCTCGGCGCGTGGGAGCAGTCGAAGGTTTTCGGCGTTGGTCATCACGCGTCGTCCGCGGCGAGATGGGCAAGGAACCAGTCGCGGGCAGCCGCGCTGGTCTGGTCGAAGAACTGGTAGTAGGCGGCGAAATGGCCGCCCGGATAGGTCACGAGGCGCTTGGGCTCCAGCGCGCGCTCGTAGGCCCTCAGCGCCACGTCGGCCGGGGTGATGATGTCGCGCAGGCCGACGATCATCAGCATCGGCGTGGTTCCGACCAGCTCGATGATCGCACCAGGCTCGTATTCCCCCATGAGTTCGAGCGAGCGCAGCGTCACCTCGTTGCGCCACAGCGGATCCTCGTCCTCGCTGGCCTTGATGAAGCGCTCCGAAACCGGCGGGGGCAGGCTGCAGATGTCGTCGCCGGTCGAGAATACCGGAATCCGCTGGGGCGCGACGCCGGCGGCGCGCGCGATGCGATCCTCGGTGAACATCCGCTCCAGCCGGGCGGCGCGGTTGGCCGGGAACATCCGACGCACCGTTTCGTGGCCGCTGATCATCGGGACCTGGGCGACGATGCATTTGACCCGATGGTCGCCGGCGCCGACCGTGATCGCGTGGCCGCCGGCAAAGCTCGACCCCCAGACGCCGATCCGCCTGGCATCGATGCCGGGCAGGGTCTGGGCGAAGGTGATCGCATCGCGCAGGTCGGCGACCTGCTGCTGGGGGTCGATTTCCTGCCGTATCGCCCCGTCGCTGCTGCCGAAGCCGCGATGGTCGTAGAGCAATACGGCCAGACCGGCGGCCGAAAAGACATCGGCATACTTGGTCAGCGATCCCTTGACCCCGGAATAGCCGTGCGCCATGACCACGATCGCGCTGGCGGTGGTCGCCTCGTCGGGCTGGTAGAGCCAGCCGCGCAGCGCGGTGCCGTCGAGGGTACGGAATTCGATGTCCTTGCGCATGTGCCTGTCCTTTCGGCGGGTTTCCGGTCAGCGCGATCGCGGCGCGCCGGCGCGTCTCTTGAGTTCGGCCTTGAGAATTTTCCCGGCGCCGGACAACGGCAGCGGCTCGTCCGTCACGTCGACGCTGCGCGGGCATTTGTAGCGGGCGAGGGCGGCGCGGCAGTGTTCCTGCAATGCCGTTTCGCCCACGGTCATCCCGGGCCGCGGCCGGACGATGGCGTGGACCCGCTCGCCCCAGTTTTCATCCGCCACGCCGACGACCGCGCATTCGAGCACGGCCGGATGCTGCAGCAGGACATTCTCGACCTCGGCCGAATAGATGTTCTCGCCGCCGGAAATGATCATGTCCTTGGCGCGATCGACGACGTGCAGATAGCCGTCCGGATCGATCCGGCCGATATCGCCGGTGCGGAACCAGCCGTTCCGGAACGCCGCGGCGGTCGCCTCCGGGTTCCGCCAGTAGCCCTGCATGACGGTCGGGCCACGCACGCAGATCTCGCCGACCTCCCCGGGGGCGACGTCGGCCCCGGCATCGTCCCGGATCGCCACGTCGACGGTCAGGACCGGCTGGCCGGCCGAGCTGAGACGGCCGTCGGCGGCGCCCGGGTCGTGGTCCTCGGGCGCCAGATGGGTGATCGTCGGCGAGGTCTCGGTCAGGCCATAGCCCTGGTGGAAGCGGACATGGGGAAAGGCCGCGATGACCCGGCGGGACGTCGTCTCGGGCATTGCGCTGCCGCCATAGAAGACGCGCGCGAGCGAGCTGAGATCGCGCCCTTCGCGCTCGGGGCATTCCACCAGCATCTTCAGCATGGTCGGCACCAGCGCCAGATACGTGATCCCGTCGGCCTCGATCCGGCGCAGCACCGCGGCCGCATCGAACTTGGGTTCGAAGAAATGCAGCCCGCCATGCAGCGTGACGCCGAAGATGCTGAGGGCATCGGCGATGTGGAACATCGGCGAGACATGCAGGCAGCGCGTGTCGGGGCCGAAGCGGAAATGCGGGCCGAGATTCAGGACATTGTGGATCAGGTTGGCATGGCTCAGCACGACACCCTTGGCCCGTCCGGTGGTGCCGCCGGTATAGAAGATGCCGGCCGGATCGTCGCCGCCACGTTCGGCGTCACCGGTTTCCGGCCCGTCCGCCAGATCCTGCCAGTCATCGTCCAGGCCGACCGTGGCAAGCCCCGGAAACACCGCGGCGAGCGACCGGGCGGTCGCGGCGAATGCCGTGTCATGGAGCAGCATGGCCGCGCCGCAATCGGCCAGCTGTGCTTCCAGCTCGGCCACCGCAAGGCGGGTATTCAGCGGCACCGCGATCGCGCCGGCCCAGGGGATCGCGTACATCGCCTCGAAGTAGCTGGACGAATTGAAGCCCAGGATGGCGATGCGGTCCCCGCGCGCGACCCCGCGGCCGACCAGCCCGCCGGCGAGGCGGGCGACGCGCGCCTTCAGCTCCTGCCAACTGCGGGTGATCCCGCCGTGGCTGGTGCCCGGTCCATGCGCATGGACCAGGGCGGCGCGCTGCAGGCCCTGGGTCAGCCGCATCTACCGGCCCGCGATCATCACGTGTTCGCGGGTCAGGAACGAGACCAGCCGGTCCATGTCGGCGAAATTCACGGCATCGGCCTTGACCGCATCCTGTCCGGGCGCGGTGCGGGCCTGCTGCATCGCCTCGAGCGAGGCGAACAGCATGGTGCCGATCCCGTCCCACGGCGGTTCGCGACCGTCGCGATACCCGGAAAGCCGCGCATGCGACTGCACATAGCGGATCAATCCCGGCGGCCTGCCGACCAGCGGGGCATGCCGGTTCAGCCAATAATTCTGGAATTCGGCCGGGGTCATCCCCGGCTTGCGCTTCAGCAGGATGACCTGCTTGACCGCATCCGGCGTCGCCGCGCCATCCAGCACGACATGTTCGTCGGCCAGGGTCAGCTCGATCGTCGAACGGTCGACGAAATTCTTCTCGTCCTCGACCACCGCGGCGTATTCGGGCGACGCGCCCATCGCCTTCAGCCGCTCGATATCGTCGACCCACAGCTCGACCAGCCCGTCATAGGCGGGCGCGCGGCCGCCCACGGCGAACGGGTGGTTCTGGACGTACTTGCGGACCGGGGCCATCGCCTTGATGAACGGGACATGCCCGGTGCGCCAGTAGGCCTGGTATTCGTCGACCGTCGTGCCGGGCTTGCGGCGGAACAGCGTACAGCATTTGAGCATGGAGGTTTCTCCCTGAGGATCGGTCACTTGGCGACCAGGGGGCAGTTGCCGTCCTTCAGCGGGCGGAACGCCTTGTCACCCGGGATGGTCTGGACGACTTTCAGCACGTCCCAGGCATCGCGCGATTCCGCCGGCGTCTTGGCCTGGACGAGATACATGTCGTGGATCATGCGGCCGTCCTCGCGCAGACTGGCATGGCGGGCGAAGAAATCGCTGACCGGCAGTTCCTTCATCTTGCGCACGACGGTCTGGGCCTCGTCGCTGTCGGCGGCGTCGACCGCCTTCAGATAGTGCAGCACGGCCGAATAGGCCCCGGCCTGGAACTCGCTGGGCATCGCGCCGCGCTTCTCGAAGAACCGTTTGGCGAAGGCGCGGGTCTGGTCGTCCAGGTCCCAGTACCAGGACACCGGCGACAACAGGCCCTGTGCCGCGGGAAGGCCGATCGCGCGGACCTCGTGCAGGCCGGCGATCGCCGCGAAATCCTGGCCGGCGGCGCGCAGGTTGAACTCGGCCGCCTGCTTCAGCGCGTTGGCGGTGTCATTGCCGGCGTTCGCCAGCGCGACGACCTTGGCCTTCGATGCCTGTGCCTGCAGCAGGAAGGACGAGAAGTCGCTGGTGCCCAGCGGATGCTTGACCGAACCGACGACCTTGCCGCCGGCGCCAAGGATCGCCCGGCTCATGTCGCGCTGCAGCTGCTCGCCATAGGCATAGTCGACGGTGACGAAGAAGAAGGTATCTTTTCCGCGCTCGACCAGCGCGTTGCCGATGATGCCGCCGAAGGCGTAGGTATCCCACACCCACTGCACCGAGACCGCGTTGCACGCAGGCCCCGTCAGGTCGGCGGCGCCGGAGCCGATGTTGAGCAGGACGCGGTTCTTGTCCTTGGCGAGGTTCTGGACGGCGAAGGCCACGGCCGAGCCGATCGCATCGACGATGACGTCGACCTGTTCGGTATCGATCCATTTGCGGGCGAGGTTCGAGCCGACGTCCGCCTTGTTCTGGTGGTCGCCGGATATCACCTTGATCGGCCTGCCCCGGACGGTGCCGCCGAAATCCGCGACCGCCATTTCGGTCGCCAGCAGCATGCCCGCGCCGGAATTGGTCGAATAGACCCCGCTCATGTCGGTGAGGACGCCCAGCTTGACGACGCCGTCCGATATCTCGGCACGGGCGGCGAACGATATGAGCGCGCCGGTCAGCAAGGCGGCGGTCGCGATCAGACGGTGGTGCTTCTTCATGATGGCGTCTCTCCCGATGCCCTTGTCGGCGGGCCGATTGCGCCAGTGGCTGGCGTCTGGGGCAAGCCTAGGAGCGGGGTTGCGGGGCTGTCAAATTAATTCCGGATAGACGGAATAAAAAATTCCGTATCAGCGGAAATTAATTAATTCCGAACCGACGGTTGATGGTTGTGGGGCGCCGCTGCCATGGGGCAGAATGGGCCGGTTTCCTGAAGGTGAAAAAAGCATGACGGTGCGAACCAAATCGGCAGCCGGCAGCAAGCGTGCGGACGGCCAGCCGCGGCAGAAGGGCCGGCCGAAATCGACGGCGGCCAGGATCGGCAGCGACAAGGTGGTCGATACCGCGCGCGAACTGCTGCGCAAGCCGCGGCCGCTGCAATTGTCGCGCACCGAGGTGGCGAAGGCTGCCGGCGTCGACGAGAAGCTGGTGCGCTACTACTTCGAGAATTACGAGGACCTGCTGGACCAGGTGACCGACGGCAGCATCGTCGAGCTCGACGAGGTGATGACCGCGGCCTCCCGGCCGCAGAAGAAGGCGGCCCTGGTAATGCGCGAGCGCATCAAGGCGCTGACCGGTTTCCTGGCCGAGAATCCCGCGTTCTTCAAGCTGCTGGTCGACCGCGTCTACAGCGCCACCGGCAGCGCGGCCCAGGCCCGGCTGGAGGCCCTGAACAAGCGCGCCTACGAACGCCATCTCGGCACGATCCAGGCCGGCCGGGCGGGCGGCGAATTCCGCGACGACTTCGACCCCCGGCTGCTCTACATCGCCATCGTCGGCATGGCCGAGTTCTTCACCACCGGCCGGCCGGTGGTCGAGTTCATCTTCGGCGAAAGCGCCGACAAGGTCCGGCCGCGCTACGAGAAGTTCCTGTTCGACCTGCTGATGCGGGGCATCGGCAAGGAATGACCGGCGCGGCGCGTTACAGGCCGTTACCTGCCGATACGCCCCGAGATGTTGGAAGATGAAACCATATTTGACCGCGGTGGGGCCGGGGACGATGATGATGGGGACAGGCCTGTCGACACAGGGGCATGAAGACGAAAGAAGTAATCTTCATGTCCCGTTTACCCCGCGTATTTTTATGGTTCCCTGTTCCCGTTCGAGTAGATCCCCAACGTTTCGTTAGCCTTCCGGGCCGTGCGACCGGCCCGTCAGGGGCGGCCTCTCCCTCGGGCCGCCCTTGACTATTTTCAGGCGATCTCCCGCCGCAGCACGATCGAGGTGGTCAGATCGGCCACGTCGGGATGGCCTGCAATCTCGTCGCGCACGGCATTGACGCGCTCGACCGTGCCGGCTTCCAGCAACACGATCAGGTCGATGTCACCGGCAACCGAGGAACAGTGGCGCACCTCGGCGATGCCCCGCAGCGCATCGACCAGTCCCGGCGACGGCGTCTTCCGCAGTCTGACCAGCAGATAGGCCGAGACCCGGCCCTCGTCGTCGGCGACGTCAACCCGATACCCACGGATCACCCCTTCCGATTCGAGCCGCGTCAGCCGTTCGCGCAACGTCGACCGGGCCAGCCCGACCTGGGCGGCCAGCGTCTTCAGCGGCATCCGCGCATCGCGGCGCAGCAGGTCCAGGATGCGGCGGTCGCGATCGTCGAGGGGGCGCATCGGGCTCAAGCGGATCCTTGCAGTGGCGGAGTGGCCGGTCAAAGTGGCGGTGCGGCCGGCCATTTCGGCGGTTGCCGGCCGGGGGCCACTGGTTGCAGATTTCAGCCGTCGCCGCAACGTCCGGGAAAATCAGTCCGATGTCGATCACCGAGCAGGCCCCGCCGCGCTTCTCCGCCGACCAGGTCGGCGAGTTTGCCCGCCGTCTCTATGGCCTCGTCGGCCGCCTGGACCGTCTGGACAGCGAGCGCGACCAGAATTTCCGGCTGACCGAGGCCGACGGCACCAGTTGGGTGGTCAAGATCGCCAACGCGGCCGAGGCGGCGGTCACGCTCGATTTCCAGCGGGCGGTGCTGGCCCATCTGGCCGGGCGTGCCCCGGATCTGCCGGTGCCCCGGCTGCGCCCGGCGCTGGACGGCACGACGCTCTGCCCGGTCGACGGCCATTTCATGCGGGTGGTCAGCCATCTGCCGGGCGAGATCTTCGCCGGTTCGGTCCGCACCCCCGAACTGCTCGACAGCCTGGGGCGGATGCTTGGCCGGCTCGACGCGGCGCTGCTGTCGTTCGGCCATCCGGGGGCGCATTACGACCTCGACTGGGACCTGCGCCATGCCGGCCGCTCGCGGGCGCGGCTGCATCACGTGGCGGACGCCAGCGACCGCGCGCTGCTCGGACGCTTCCTCGATCGCTGGGACGACCGGATCGGGCCGGCCCTCATGTCGTGCCGGGCAGGGGTGATCCATAACGATGCCAACGACCATAACCTGCTGGTCGCGGGCGGGGTCGTCACCGGCATCATCGACTTCGGCGACGCAATCCACGCCCCGCTGGTCGGCGAACTCGCCATTGCCTGCGCCTATGCGATCCTGGGCCAGGCCGACCCGCTGGCCGCGGCCGGGCGGATCGCGGCGGCCTATCATCGCGAAATGCCGCTGACCGACGATGAAATCGGCATCCTGTTCGACCTGATCGCCATGCGGCTGGTCACGTCGGTCACCATTTCCGCGTCGCGCCGCGGGCGCCAGGACGACAGCGGCTATCTGACGGTCAGCGAGGCCGATGGCTGGGCGATGCTGCGCCGGCTCGGCGCGATCGACCCGGGCATTGCCACCGCGGTGCTGCGCAAGGCCTGCGGCCTGGAGGCCGCGGCGGGCGCCGGCCGCGCCATCGCCTGGATCGCCGATAACCGGGCCGACTTCGCACCCGTCGTCGGCCGGCCGCTGGCGACGATGACGACGGGCATCGTGCCGCTGGGCGATGCCGACCACCCCATCGCCATCGCCTCGCGCGACCGCGACCCGGCCACGGCCCAGGCGCTGTGGGCCGAGATCGCGGCAGACCGCGGCATCGACCTCGGCATCGGCTGCTGGACCGAGGATCGCGGCATCTATTCGACGCCCGCCTTCGCCTCGGTGATCGACCCGGCCCTGCGGCGGACCCTGCATCTCGGTCTCGACCTGTTCTTCCCCGCCGGCACGGCGCTGCATGCGCCGCTGGCCGGCCGCGTCGCCGATTGCTACATCACGCCCGATCCGCTCGACTACGGTTGCGCCGTGCTGCTCGAGCATGAGCCGGCGCCCGGCGTGCGGTTCTGGACCTTGTGGGGTCACCTGGCGCATGAGAGCGCGTCGCGCGCAACCGTCGGCCGCCGTTTCGAGGCCGGCGAGATCTTCGCCTGGACCGGCGCCGACGCCGAGAACGGCAACTGGATGCCGCATCTGCATCTGCAACTCGTGACCGCACGGCCGGCGCGGGCCGCCGACGTCATCGGTGCCGGCGAACGGCATCTGCGCGACGTCTGGGCCGAGCTGTTTCCCGATCCCGCCGCCCTGGTCGGCCTGCACCCCGAGACGTTCCGCCGCCAGGGGCGCACGGCCGATGCCATCGTGGCGGCGCGGCGCGAAAGGCTGTTGCCGAACCTGAGCATCTCCTATCGCAAGCCGTTGAAGATCGTGCGCGGCGAGGGGGTGTGGCTGATCGACGAGGGCGGCCGCGCCTATCTCGACTGCTACAACAACGTCGCCCATCTCGGCCACGCCCATCCCGAGGTGGTCGAGGCGCTGGCTGCCCAGGCAGCCGTGCTCAACACCAACACGCGTTATCTGCACGACACGATCATCGACTACGCCGAGCGATTGACCGCGTTGCTGCCGGCTCCCCTGACCGTCTGCGCCTTCGCCTGCACCGGGTCCGAGGCCAACGATCTCGCTTTGCGCATGGCCCGCGCCCATACCGGCCGGAGCGACGTCGTCACCCTCGATTGGGCCTATCATGGCCACACCCAGGCACTGATCGACATCAGCCCCTACAAGTACAAGCGCCGGGGCGGGGCCGGCCGGCCCGATCACGTCTGGGAAGCCGCCTTGCCCGACAGCTATCGCGCCCCGGCCTACTGGCCGCGGGCCGAACACGGCGCGCGCTTCGCCGCGTCGGTCGACGAGCAGATCGCCGCCATGGCCGCGAAGGGGCGGGCGCCGTCAGCCTATATCGCCGAATCCTGCCCCAGCGTCGGCGGCCAGATCATGCTGCCGCCGGGCTATCTCGATGCTGCCTATCGTTCGGTACGGGCGGCCGGCGGCGTCGTCATCGCCGACGAGGTCCAGGTCGGCTTCGGCCGTCTCGGCAGTCACATGTGGGGGTTCGAGCAGCAGGGCGTCGTGCCCGACATCGTCACCTTGGGCAAGCCGATCGGCAACGGCCATCCGCTGTCCGCGGTGGTGACGACGCGCGCGATCGCCGACTCCTTTGCCAACGGCATGGAGTATTTCAACACCTTCGGCGGCAATGCGGTGTCCTGTGCGGTGGGCCTCAAGGTGCTCGACATCATCGAGCGCGACGGGCTGCGGACCAATGCGCAGGCGGTGGGGGACGGCCTGCTGGCCCGCTTCCGCGCGCTGGCCGACCGGCATGGCGAGATCGGCGACGTGCGCGGCGCCGGCCTGTTCCTCGGCATCGAGCTGGTCGAAGACCGGGCGAGCAAGCGGCCGGCGACCGAGCGGGCGCGGGCGATCGTGCAGAAGGCCCGCGAACTCGGCGTGCTGATCGGTACCGACGGCCCCGACGACAATATCATCAAGCTGCGCCCGGCGATGATCTTCAGCCAGCGCAACGCCGACCACCTGATGCAGGTGATGGAATCCGCCTTCGCCACGGCCTGACCGGCCTGATCACCGGGGGTCAGAGGTCAAGCCAGCGCATCAGGAAGGTTGCGGCCAGCGCCAGGACGAGCGTCAGCATGATGAAGCGGGTGGCGCGTGCCGCACGGTCACTGCCGCCCGCCTGGGCCCGACGGAAGCGGGGAAACAGCAGCAGCAGGGCCGCCAGCAGAACGACGAGGGGCGCCAGATCGCCGGGTGAAAGCCCGCCGAACATGGCGCCCCCGGACCGGCTCGGTCGTCAGTTCTTCTTCTTGGTCTCGGCGGTCTTGGTACGGGTGGCGGCCCCGCCGCCCAGGCACTTGCGATAAAGGCCCTCGGCCGCCGGCTCCTCGGTCAGGTAGCGCAGTTCCATCGCCGTCAGGACCGTGTAGGTCTTGCTGACCGGCTGGCCGGGCTGCGCGGCCGTGGCCGGCTCGGCCCGGACGACGGTGATGCTGCGGTCGCGGCCCAGTCGCATCTCGATCTCGCCGTCGCCGGCCGCCGAGGCTTCCTTGGCGCAGACGGCACCGAGGGCGGTGTCGAACATCGTGACCTTCTGGTAGTCGGGGTTCGGCTCCATCTGCGACGGGTTTGCCGCCGACGGCCGGAATTCCGAGAACTGCATCTTGGCCGAGGCGATCGAGCCGAACGGGATATGGACGCGCATGCCGTCGAGATCGACGTATTCGCCCATCTTGCCGTTGACGATCGGCACTTCCTTGATGCGGGTGCGCGGAATCAGCGACGCATCATCGTTCAGTCGCAGCGGCCGGCCGCCGCCGATCACCGCGAGGCGATCGGGCTCGAACGGGATGACGGTGACGCCGGAAAGCTTGTCCTTGCCCTGGGCGAAGGCCGGCGAAGCCGGTGCGATGAGCACGGCGGCGGACAGCGCCAAAGCGGCGCCGACAGCGGAGATCAGGATGCGCAAGGGTAACCCCCCTCGAGAACAACAAGCTCGGGACGCGGCGGAGTATACCTGAAATGACTCGTGATGCCAGTGGGTTATCCACAGGCTTTAATACGCCTGTTGCGGGTTTGCCAAGGCTTTCGTTCATCGCTATGTTACGCGCCGCTTGGGCCGGGCCCGAGGGCCTGGCCAAACTGAAGGATCGGATAGTGAGCAACGACGAGTTCCTGCGCGAGGTCGACGAGGATTATCGCCGCGACCGCGCCACCGCGCTGCTGCGCAAATACGGCAGCCTGCTGGTCGCCGCCGGTGTGGTCCTGGTCGCCGGTGTTGCCGGCTACAACTGGTGGCAGGGCCATCAGGTCGAGCAGGCCAAGGGCTGGGGCAACGAACTGCTGCGCGGCCAGCTGGCGCTGCGCGAGGCGCTGCCGCAACCCGGCGCGGCCGAGGCGGACGCCGCCAAGGCGAAGGCCAAGGGCGAGGAAGCCGCGACGATCTTCGCCAAGCTCACCGCCGACGGCAATTCCGGCTATCGCACGCTGGCCGAAATGGGCCGGGCGGCGGCCCTGGCCGACATGGGGCAGCGCGACGCGGCCATTGCCGCCTACGACAAGCTCGCCGATGACAGTGGCCTGGCCGCGGAATACCGCGATGCCGCGCGGCTGTTCGCCGGCCGCCTGCTGGTCGACGCCGGCCCCGCCGCGCCGGTCGAAGCCAAGCTCGGCCCGCTCGCCTCGGGCAACGGCCCCTACCGCTTTGCCGCGCGGGAGATGATCGCCCTGGCCCAGCTCAAGGACGGCAAGACCGACGAAGCCCGCAAGAACTTCCAGGCGCTATCGGACGATGCCACCGCGCCGACGGGGTACCGCCAGCGCGCGGCCGAGTTCCTGAAGGCCCTCGGCGGCTGATCGCGATGTCGGGTTCGTTCCGCCGCACGCTGCTGCTCGCCGCCGTCCTGACCCAGGTCCTGACCGGCTGTGCGATCGCCGACTGGCTCGACGACAAGGAAAAGCCGCCGCTGCCCGGCGAGCGCGTGTCGGTGCTGTCGCTGGAAAGCCAGCTCGAACCCGATCCCCGCATCGCCGATCTGCGCGTGCGCCTGCCCAAGCCCTACGAGAATACCGAGTGGCCGCAGAGCGGCGGCTATCCCAGCCACGCCATGTACCATCTCGAGCTCGGGGCCAATCTGAGCGAGGTGTGGAAGGTTTCGATCGGTGCCCGCACCGACGACGACCAGGTGATCGTGGCGCAGCCGATCGTGGCCGACGGCCGGCTCTATACGATGGATGCCCGCACCAAGGTTTCGGCCTTCGATGCCCAGACCGGCGCGTCGATCTGGCAGACCAGCCTGTACCCGAAGGGTGAAGACAAGGGCATCATCGGCGGCGGCGTCGCCTATGACCGCGGCACGCTGTTCGTGACCACCGGCTACGGCGAGATGATCGCGCTGGAGGCACAGACCGCCAAGGAACTGTGGCGCGGCAAGATCGACCTGCCGTTCCGTTCGGCCCCGACGGTCGACGGCGCGCGGGTGTTCGCGACCACGACCGAGAACCAGGTCTATGCGTTCGATCGCGAGACCGGCCGCCAGGTCTGGAGCCATGCCGGCATCGCCGAACAGGCCGAGTTCGTCGGCGGCGCCAATCCGGCGGCCGAGGCCGGCACCGTGATCGTGCCCTATTCGTCGGGCGAGCTTTACGCGCTGCGCGCCGATACCGGCGCCGTCGCCTGGACCGACACGCTGACCCGGGCCAGCCGGTTCAGCCCGATCGGCACCATCGCCGATATTCGCGGCCGGCCGGTGCTCGACCGCGGGACCGCGATGGCGATCAGCCATGCCGGCCGCATGGTCGCGATCGACCAGCGCACCGGCGAGCGCCTGTGGGAACAGGACATCGCCGGCATCCAGCAACCCTGGCCGGCCGGCGACTTCGTCTATGTCGTCACGACCGATGCCGAGGTCGTCTGCCTGTGGCGACGCGACGGCCGCATCCGCTGGGTCGCCCAGCTCGACCGCTGGAAGGATCCGGAATCCAAGCGCGACAAGGGCCTGATCGTCTGGCAGGGTCCGGTACTGGCCGGCGATCGGCTGATCCTGGTCTCGTCGGAACGCAAGGCGGTCTCGCTGTCGCCCTATACCGGCGAACTGCTGGGCGAGATCAAGCTGTCCGGTTCGGCGGCAACCTCGCCGGTGGTGGCCAACGGGACGCTGTACATTCTGACGAACGACGCCTACATCCTCGCCTTGAGGTAAGGGCGCGACCGCCCGGACCATGACCGCCGGCCCCGATTGCCGGCGGTCGCCTTGAAGGTGAACGAGACCATGCTGCCTACCGTTGCCATCGTCGGCCGGCCGAATGTCGGCAAGTCGACCCTGTTCAACCGCCTGATCGGCAAGCGCCTGGCGCTGGTCGACGACACGCCGGGCGTGACCCGTGACCGGCGCGAGGGCGAGGGGCGGCTGGGTCCGCTGAAATTCCGCGTCATCGATACCGCCGGCCTCGAGGAGGCCGACGAAGGCACCATGGAACGGCGGATGCGCCAGCAGACCGAGACGGCGGTGATCGATGCCGACGTCGCGCTGTTCATGGTCGATGCCCGGGCCGGGCTGACGCCGATGGATCGTCATTTTGCGGACTGGCTGCGCCGCCAGGACAAGCCGGTGCTGCTGGTGGCGAACAAGACCGAGGGCCGCCAGGGCGAGATGGGGGCGATGGAAGCCTGGGAGCTGGGCCTGGGCGAACCGATCCTGATCTCGGCCGAGCATGGCGAGGGACTGAGCGGCCTCTATGACGCCATCGTCGCGGCGCTGCCGCCTGAGGCGGTCGAGGACGACGAGGACGAGGCCGACGGGGCCGAAGGCGGGCCGATCCAGATCGCCATCGTCGGCCGCCCCAATGCCGGCAAGTCGACGCTGATCAATCACCTGATCGGGTCCGAACGCCTGCTGACCGGGCCGGAGGCCGGGCTGACCCGGGATTCGATCGCGGTGCCCTGGGAATGGGAAGGGCGCAGGTTCAAGCTGGTCGACACCGCCGGCATGCGGCGCAAGTCGCGGGTCGAAGGCAAGCTGGAAAAGCTCTCGGTCGCTGAATCGCTGCGCGCGATCAGGCTGGCCCAGGTCGTCGTGCTGGTGCTGGACGGCAATCTCGGCATCGACAAGCAGGACCTGACCATCGCCGACCACGTGATCAACGAGGGCCGCGCGCTGGTCATCGCGGTCAACAAGTGGGATGCGGTCGAGGATCGCGCGATGGCGCTGCAGGCGATCGAAGACCGCCTGCAGATCTCGCTGCCCCAGGTCAAGGGCGTGCCGGTGGTGACGCTCTCGGCACTGACCGGCCGCCACACCGAACGGCTGCTGCCGGCGGTGATCCGGATCTACGAATCCTGGAACAAGCGTGTCTCGACAGGTGCGCTGAACCGCTGGCTCGAGGAAGTGACCGAGCGTCACCCGCCGCCGGCGGTGAACGGTCGCCGTCTCCGCCTGCGCTATGGCACCCAGATCAAGAGCCGGCCGCCGACCTTCGCCTTCTTCGTGACCCGGCCGGCCGAACTGCCGGATTCCTACGCCCGCTATCTCGCCAACTCGCTGCGCGAGGTCTTCGACATGCCCGGCACGGTGATCCGGGTCGTGCTGCGCAAGCAGAAGAATCCCTACGTCGACGACGACGGCGAAAAATAAGCCGACCGGCACAACCTGCATCCAATCGACGGGCGGCCCGCAAGGCCGCCCGTTCTGCATTCCGGGCCAGCCCCGACTTTTTGCGCTTGCCGCCCTGTCGACTTTAAGTACTAACTAGTTAGTCAATAAATCACCGCGAGGGAGACGGGCGCGATGGGTTCGATGCAGGCGGGGCTGGGCAGGGCGCGCATCGGCGTCGATATCGGCGGCACCTTCACCGACATCGTCCTGCGCGACGCCACGGGCGCGGTGCATGTCGCCAAGGTTTCCTCGACGCCCGCCGACCCCGGGGCCGCGGTGGTCTCGGGCATCCGCGCGCTGCTGGACGATCTCGGCATGGCCCCCGCCGAGGTGGGCGAGATCGTCCATGGCACGACCGTCGGGTCGAACACGATCCTGCAGAAGGTCGGCGCCCGTACCGGGGTCCTGACCACCCGCGGCTTCCGCGACGTGCTCGAGATCGGGCGCATTCGCACCCCGACGATGTTCGACCTCACCTGGGAGAAGCCCGAGCCGCTGGCGGCGCGTCGCCATCGCCTGGAAGTCGACGAGCGGATGGCGGCGGACGGATCGGTCGTACGCCCGTTGTCGCGTGCCGACGTGATGGCGGCCGGCGAGCGCTTCGTCGCCGAGGGCATCGAGGCCGTCGCGATCTGCTTCCTGAACAGCCATGCCAACCCGGCGCATGAACAGGCGGCGCGCGACATGCTGCGCGCCGCCTTTCCGCAATTGCTCATCGCCGCCTCCTGCGACGTGCTGCCCGAGATCAAGGAGTACGAGCGGACCTCGACCACGGTGGTGAACGCCTATCTGCTGCCGGCGATGCAGACCTATATCGACCGGCTGCGCGCCAATCTGAAGGCCGCGGCGGTCGAAGCACCGCTGCAGGTGATGGCTTCGAACGGCGGCATGATGGGGGCGGCGCTGGCGGCCAGGAAGCCGGTGTTCGCGGTGGCATCGGGCCCGGCCGGCGGGGTGACCGGGGCCGCCCGGCTGGGGGCCGCCGCCGCCGAACCCGACCTGATCGTCTTCGACATGGGCGGGACCACGGCGAAGGCGTCCATCATCGATGGCGGCCTGCCCAGTCTGACCTCCGAATACGAGTTTCGCGATGGGATAAGCGCGCCATCGCGCTTCATCAAGGGCGGCGGCTACATGCTGAAGGTGCCGGCGATCGACATTGCCGAGGTCGGTGCCGGCGGCGGGTCGATTGCGGCGATCGATGCCGGCGGGCTGCTGGCGATCGGGCCGCAATCGGCCGGTGCCGATCCCGGTCCGGCCTGCTATGGCCGCGGCAACGACCGGCCGACCGTGACCGATGCCAATGTCGTGCTGGGCTATCTCAACCCGGCGGGGCTGGCCGGCGGGTCGCTCAGGATCGATCCGGACCTCTCGGCCGAGGCGATCCGGCGCCATGTCGCCGAGCCGCTGGGGCTGTCGGTCCACGATGCCGCCCATGGCATCCGCCAGGTCGCCAACGTCAACATGGCCCGCGCCATCCGTTCGGTGACGATCGAGCGCGGGCGCGATCCACGCGACCTGACGATGATGGCCTTCGGCGGCGGCGGCCCGCTGCATGCGGCCGACGTTGCCCGGCTGCTCGGCGTGCGCCGGGTGATCGCGCCGGTGATGTCCGGCCTGTTCTCGGCGGTCGGCATGCTGGCAGCGGATGTCGAGCACAGCTTTGTCCGCGCCGTGCTCCGGCCGCTTCGGTCATGCGCGCCGGATGAGCTGGCCGGCATCGTCGGCGATCTCGTCCGCGAGGGCGATGCCGTCCTGGCCGCCGAAGGCTATGCCCCCGATGCCCGCCGCTTCGACCTGGCCGCCGATCTGCGCTATCTCGGCCAGTCTTCCGAACTGACGGTGCCGTTCACGGCCCGCGCGCCCGCGGCTGCCGACATCGCCGCGCTGATCGACGGCTTTCAGGCCGAGTATCTGGCGACCTTCGGCTACAGCAACGACGAACCGCTCGAGCTGGTCAACATCCGGCTGACCGCGCGCGGCCTGTCGGCCGATCGGCTCGATTTCACCGCCCTGCGGCTCGATGCCCGTGCGGTTGCCGGTGCGACCGGCGAGCGCGCCGTGTCCTTCGACCGCGGCGTCGGGCCGGTGGCGACGCGGCTGATGGCGCGCGGCGACGTCGGGGCCGACCGTCTGGCCGGCCCGCTGGTCATCGAATCCTATGACACGACGATCCTGGTGCCGCCGGGCGCCACCGTACATGCCGACCGGATCGGCAACCTGATCATCGATCTCGCCTGACCCGACCCGCAAAAGCAGGAGGCTGTTCCATGTTCGATCCGATTACTTTTGCCGTGGTCAAGAACGCGCTGGACTCGATCGTCGACGAGGTCGCCTACACCGTCGTGCGCACCGCGCGGTCGGAAATCGTCAAGGACGTGATGGATTACTCGGCAGCGCTGTGCGATGCGCAGGGCCGCATGGTGGCCCAGGCCAAGACCATCGCGCTGCATCTGGGCGCCATCCCCGAGGCGATGGCGGCGGTGATGGCCCGCTATGGCGACGATCTGCATCCCGGCGACGCCATCGTCGTCAACGATCCCTATCAGGGCGGCATGCACCTGCCCGACATCTTCCTGTTCTATCCGGTATTCCATCAGGAACGCCTGCACGGCTTCTGCGTCGTCATCTGCCATCACACCGATGTCGGCGGCCGTGTTCCCGGCTCGAATGCCAGTGACTCGACCGAGATCTATCAGGAAGGCCTGCGCATCCCGGTGGTGAAGCTCTACGACCGCGGCCGGGTCAACGACACGCTCGAACGGATCATCGCGCTGAACGTGCGTGTACCCGACCGGGTGCTCGGCGATCTCAAGGCCCAGTATGCGGCGGCCCAGGTCGGCGCCCGCCAGCTTGCCGCTCTGGTCGACCGCTATGGCGCCGAGATGATGCAGCGCTACATGACCGAAGTGATCGACTACGCCGAGCGGCTGACGCGCGAGGAGATCCGCCGCTGGCCCAAGGGTACCTTCACCTTCACCGACCATATCGACGACGACGGGCTGTCGGAGGCGCCGATCGCGATCAAGGTCGCGATCACCGTGCACGAGGATTCGGTCACCGTCGACTATGCCGGCTCGTCGCCGCAGGTGCGGGCGGCGATCAACTCGACCCGTTCCTATACCAATTCCTGCACCTATCTCAGCGTCCGCTGCGCATTGAAGGGCGATGTACCCAACAATGCCGGCGTCTTCCGCTGCGTCGAGGTGCTGGTGCCGGAAGGGTCGGTGCTGAATCCCTATTCGCCGGCCGCCGTGGCGGCACGCGCCCTGACCGGATATCGGGTGATGGATGCCATGTTCGGCGCGTTGGCCCAGATCGTCCCCGATCGTATCCCGGCGGCGGGCGAGGGGGGCAACACCGTCGTCTGCCTCTCCGGCACGCGGCCCGATCGCCGGCCCTTCATCATCGTCGACATGGTCTGCGGCGCCTGGGGTGGGCGGCCGGACCGCGACGGGATCGAGGCAATCACCAACCCGTCGCAGAACCTGTCGAATTCGCCGGTCGAAACGCTGGAGGCGCAGCACCCCGTGCGGGTCGAGGAATACGCGCTGATCGCCGACAGTTGCGGTGCCGGCCGCTTCCGCGGCGGCCTGGGCATCCGGCGCAGCTACCGCGTGCTGTCGCCCGAGGCGGCGCTGCAATTGCGGGCCGATCGCGTCAAGTTTCCGCCCTATGGCCTCGATGGCGGGAAGGCGGCCGCGCCGACCCGCAACCGGGTCGCGCGGGCCGGCGCGGCGATGTCCGAGGACGTCCCGGGCAAGGTCGCGATGACCTTGGGCGAAGGCGACCTGATCGTGCATGAACAGGCTGGCGGCGGTGGCTTCGGTGCGCCCTGGACCCGCGATCCCGCGCGGGTGGCGGCCGATGTCTGGAACGAGAAGATCACGGCCGACTACGCCCGTCGGCACCACGGCGTGGTGGTCGACGGCGCGACCGGCGTGCTCGACGAGGCCGCGACGCGGGTCTTGCGCGGCGAGGGCCTCGCCAGCCTGCGGGCGGCGGGCTAGATTTGCCGCCAGGCCTGGAAAGCTCAGGGGTGGAATCGGCGATGGCAGCCAAGGCGCGCGGCGTGGAGGAAGGCAGCAAGGCGGCACCGCGACGCGGTCGCCCGCCGCTGCGCGATGCCGCCCGCACGCGCGAACGCATCCTCAAGACCGCGACCGCCGAGTTCACCGAAAAGGGGTATGACGGCGCCCGCGTCGACGAGATCGTGCGGCGTGCCAAGATCTCGAAGAACCTCGTCTACCACTACTTCGACAGCAAGGAGCAGCTGTTCATCGAGGTGATGGAGGGCATGTACCGGGTAATGCGCGAACGGCAGGCCGAGCAATCCTTCGCGGACCTGAGCCCGGAGGAGGGCATGCGCAAGCTGGTGACCTTCACCTTTCAGGTGTTCCTGGAACATCCCGAGGTGATCGCGCTGCTCAACATCGAGAACCTGCACAAGGCGCGGCATATCCGCCGGTCGAAGAATATCCCGGCCCTCTACAATCCGCTGATCGAGGCGATCGAGGATCTGCTGCGGCGCGGCCAGGCAGCGGGCGTTTTCCGCGACGGCGTCGACCCCGTCGATCTCTACATCTCGATTTCCGGCCTCGGCTATTTCTATCTCGCCAACCGGCACACGCTGGGCACGGTTTTCAAAACCGACCTCGAGGCGCCGGCGCGCGTCGAGCAGCGCCTTCGGCACATGAACGAGGTGATCCTGGGCTATCTCCGCCGCTGACCGATGCCCGTGCGGACGGGCCCATTGCATGCGCATTTGATTGACTAACTAGTTAGTTATAAACGGGCGCAATGAGGCGCCCATGACAACAGGAGGTGGAGACCGAAATGGGCAAGACGGTTCGATGGGGGCTGATCGCTGCCGCGGTGCTGGCGGCGATGCCGGCGAATGCGGCCGAGAAGATCGTGGCGCGGATGGACTTCGTCGCCTGGGGCACGCATGCGGCCATGCACCTGGCCAATGAGAAGGGCTGGTTCCGCGACGCGGGTCTCGAGGTCACGGTGCAGGACGGTACCGGATCGGGCAACACCATCCAGCTGGTCGGATCGGGCCAGGTCGATGTCGGTCAGGTGCAACTGGGCGTGATGGCGCCGGCCCGCGATGCCGACCTCAAGGTGCGCTCGTTCGCCGGGTTCTTCCGTAAGAGCGACCTGGCCGTTCTGGTCGATCGCGATTCGCCGGTGAAGACCGTCGCCGATCTCAAGGGCAAGACGCTGGTCAATTTCAACAACAGCCCCTGGGCGCCCTACATCAACGCCTTCCTGAAGACCGGCGGGCTCGACCGGTCCTCGGTCAACGTCGTCAACGTGGCCGCACCGGCGCTGATGACCAGCTATACCGCCCGCCAGTCCGACGGCGTGTTCACCACCGCGCCGTTCGGCCTGCCGGTGATCGAGGCACTGCGGCCGTCCAAGCCCGTGCTGATGGCCGATGCCGGTATCGCCTTTCCCTCCTACGGCCTGATCGCGCTGGAGGGAACGCTGGTCAAGCGGCGCGAGGCGCTGCGCAAGCTCGCCGCCGTCCAGGTCAAGGCGTGGAACTACATCTACGACGGCCATGTCGACGAGGCGGTGGCGGCGATGATCGCCCAGCGTCCCGGGGCCAATCTGAACCCGCAGGTGCTGCAAGGGCAGATCGTCGCCTACAAGGATTTCATCACCACGCCCGCGACCGCCGGCAAGCCCTTCGGCTGGCAGGCCGAGACCGACTGGGCCAGCGCGCTGAAGGCGATGGTCGATGCCGGCATCATCAAGCCGGGCCGGCCGCCGGCGGAGTTCTACACGAACGACCTGCTGCCGAACTGACGCGAGGGGCTGCATGATGTCCACGTCCGCCACCGCCTTGCGCCGTCAGGATCACGCCATGAGCCAGACCACCGATGCCGCAGCCTATGTCCGGATGGCCGACGTGGGCATGACCTATGCGTCCGCCCGCGGCGCCTTCACCGCACTCGACGGGATCGATCTCGATCTCCGCCGGGGCGAATTCCTCAGCCTGCTGGGACCGTCGGGCTGCGGCAAGAGCACGCTGCTCAAATGCGTCGCCGGCCTCGAACGCTGCACTGCCGGCCGCATCGACATTCTCGGGCGGCCGATGGACGGCCCGCCGGAAGGGCTGGGTGTCGTCTTCCAGCGCGACATCCTGCTCGACTGGCGCACCATCCTCGACAACGTCCTGCTGACGGCCGAATTCCAGCGGCGCGATCTCAAGGCGTTGCGCCCGCGGGCGCAGGCCTTGCTGGCCCGTTTCGGTCTGGATGGCTTCGAGAACCGTCACCCCTGGGAACTCTCCGGCGGCATGCGCCAGCGCGCGGCGATCTGCCGGGCCTTGCTGGTCGACCCCGACCTGCTGCTGATGGATGAACCGTTCGGCGCGCTCGACGCGATGACCCGCGACGATCTCAATGTCGAACTGGCGCGGCTGTGGCAGGACACGCGCAAGACCGTGCTGTTCATCACCCATTCGATCACCGAGGCGGTTTTCCTGTCCGACCGCGTCGTCATGCTGTCGCGCAATCCGGGCCGCATCGTCGAGGTCATCGATATCGACCTGCCGCGGCCGCGTCCGCTGCGCATCCGGGAAACCCCCGAGTTTGGCCGCTACACCGCCCGTATCCGTCACCGCTTCGCCGAACTCGGCGTGCTGAAGGAGGAATGATGATGAGCACGCTGTGGCAGCGGTCCGAGCGGGCGCGGTCGGTCGCCCTGGTGCTGATCGCCTCGATCGCCCTGTGGGAGGCGGCGGTGCGCCTGCTGGAAGTGCGCAAGTTCATCCTGCCGGCGCCCAGCGCCATCGTCGTCGACCTCTGGCGCGAGCCGGCCTATTTCGTCCAGCAGACCGCCTATACGCTCGGTACCACCGCGTTGGGCTTCGCGCTGGCGGTGGCGCTGGGCCTGGCGCTGGCCGTGGCGATCGTGCATTCCCGGTTCCTCGACCGCACCCTCTACACCTTTCTCGTCGTGCTGAACTCGATTCCGAAGGTGGCGCTGGCGCCGCTGTTCGTCATCTGGCTCGGCACCGGAATCGAACCGAAGGTGGCGATCGCGGTGATGATCGCGATCTTCTCGATCGTCATCGATGCCGTGCTCGGCCTGCGTTCGGTCGATCCCGAGGCGCTGAACCTGGCGCGGGTCTCGCGTGCGCGGCCCTGGGCGGTACTGGTCAAGATCCGCCTGCCGAACGCGCTGCCCTACATCTTTTCGGGCATGAAGGTCGCGATCTCCTTCGCCCTGGTCGGCGCCATCGTCGGTGAGTTCGTGGCCGGCGAAGTCGGGTTGGGCAGCGTCATCCTGCAGGCGCAGTCGACCTTCGACACCACGCGGGCCTTCGCCGCCATCCTGCTCCTGGGCGTGATGGGCACGGTGCTGTTCTTCCTGGTGGAACTGGCCGAACGGTGGATGCTGCCCTGGCATGTGTCGCAGCGGGCCGAGGCCACCGGGCACCACGTCTGAGGCGCGGGCCGGCCTCAGCCTGCCTCGATGATCGCCCACGCCTCGGCCCCGAGCCGGGCGACGGTTGCCAGCCGGTCGGCCGCGAAATGTGACCGCAGCCCGGGTCGATAGGCCGGCCGGGCCGCGGCGCGGTCGTACCAGTCGCGGACAAGGCTCTGCCGCCGGTCGAAAACCGCGCGCATGCCGAAGGCGTCCAGCGCGAAGAAATAGGGCAACAGGGCCAGGTCGGCGAGGGTGAAGCGGTCGCCGGTCAGCCACGGCCGGTCGGCCAAGGCCTCCGCCATCTGGTCGCACAGGCCTTCGACCATCGAAAGCGCCGCACGGCTGTCCGGCGAGGCGACGCCGTCGCGCAGCATGCGCCGCTGCCGCTCGCGCCGCGCCGGATCGGGCAGCTTGTCCAGCATCGCCGCCACCGTCTCCGCCGGCTGCTCCAGCCAGCTTGGCCGCACCAGGATCGGCCAGGCAATGGCCGGCCAGGCGGGATGCACGGTTTCGTCGACCAGTTTGGTCCACAGCCGCATTTCGGCGCGCGCCCCGGGTGTCGCCGCCTTCAGCGGCACGTCGGGAAACACCTCGTCGAGATACTCGTTGATGACCGTCGATTCGTTCAGCACGTCATTGCCGACGACCAGCGTGGGCACGAAGCCCTTGGGATTGAGCCGCAGATAGTCCGGCGCCAGGTTCGCCTTGCGCGACAGGTCGATGTCGACCAGGCGGAAGGGCAGGCCCTTTTCCATCAACGCGAAGCGCACCTTCTCGCCACAGGGCGAGAGCGGATAATTGTACAGGGTGATATCGGGATCGACCATGCCGCCGCTCCAATTATTTACTAACTGGTTAGTCAATAATAGGATGGCGCACGGCCTCGGGCCAGGCTTTTTCCGGGGTGGCTTCCGGGACGGCAAGACCTATATCGTGGCCTCATGACCTCGTCGCGTTCGGCCGGCAGCGGCCTCGGCTATCTCTCGCTCTCCGTTGCCGTCCTGCTCTGGGCGGCGAATGCCGTGACGGCGCGGGCGGTCCACGACGCGGTGCCGCTGCCGGCCCTGGCCTTCCTTCGCTGGAGCCTGTGCGTCACCGTCCTGCTGCCGATCGCATGGCCCCGGCTGCGGCGCGAATGGGGCTTGATCCGCCAGGTGCCGCGCCTGTTGTTCCTGCTCGGTCTTACCGGAATCGCCCTCTTTTCCCTCGGCCTGTTCGCCGCGGCCTATCTGTCGTCGGCGACGACGGCAAGCCTCGTCAACGCCGTCGTCCCGTTCGCGATCATCCTGCTCGGTCCGGCGTTTGGTGCGGGTCGGCCGACACCGCGCCAATTGCTCGGTCTCGCCGTCGGCTTGCCCGGGGTCGTCGTCATCGCCTGCCGCGGCGACGTCGCCGGATTCTTCGGGCAGGGGTTCGACCTCGGCATGGTCATCGGCGTCGGCGCCGCCGCCGTCTGGGCCTGCTACACGCTGCTCCTGCGCCGGGTGCCGGCGGGAATTTCGCAGATCAGCGTCCTGACGCTGTCCGGCCTGGTGGGGGCGCTGCTCATGCTCCCCATCTATCTTGCGAACGGTCTTGCCGGCGGCCATTGGCTGATCACCGCGCCGGACTGGCCGCCATACGCGCTGGCGATCCTGTTCGTGGCGCTCGGGCCGACGCTGCTGGGCACGCTCTGCTGGAACATCGGGGTTCGCGCTGTAGGCCCGGCCCGGGCCGGCATCGCGCTCTATGCGATTCCGGCTGTGGCCGTCTTGATGGCGGCGCTGCTGTTGGGCGAGCGGCTGGCCGGCTATCACGCTGTCGGCATCGCGCTCATCGCTATCGGCATCCTTGCGACGATCGAGCGGCGCTAGTCGCCGAGAAGATGCAGCACGATCTCGCGCCGGTGGGGGGCGCGGCGGTGCTCGAACAGATAGATGCCCTGCCAGGTGCCGAGCACGGGTCGGCCCCCGGCCACCGGGATCGACAACTGCACCTGGGTCAGCGCGGTGCGCAGATGCGCCGGCATGTCGTCGGGGCCTTCGTCGTCATGGATGTAGAGACCGGGACCTTCCGGCGCGATACGATCGAAATAGGCGACTAGGTCGCGCTGCACGTTCGGATCGGCATTTTCCTGGATCAGCAGGGATGCCGAGGTATGGCGGCAGAACACGGTCAGCAACCCGGTGGTGATGCCGTTTCCGGCGGTCCAGTCGACGATCGCCGCGGTGATCTCGACAAGTCCGCGCCCGCGGGTCGGCACGGTCAGTTGATGAAGCGCCTGGCGCATCGATTTGTCCTTGCACACGTACTGATCCGTTATTTGTAAGCCAGTATTGCACGGCCCGGCTTCGGGGCGGGTCCGCCGCAATCGCGACCAATTTCGGCCACGGCCGGCGCGCCCAATGTGCTGACCCCGAGTTTTCCTGTCCACAGGTGACGCGATGGCCAGTCTCCGCTTCCGCTCGCTTGCAGGCATCGGCGCCGTGCTGGCGCTGGTCGCAGCCGGTCCCGTCCTGGCCCGGCCGCCGGAAGTGATCATCGTGCCGCAGCCGCCGCCACCGGTGGTGATCGAGACCCGGCCATTTCCCCCGGCGCCGCACGCCGTCTGGATCGACGGTCATTGGGAATGGACCGGCCGCCGCTATGTCTGGGTCGCCGGCTTCTGGGAAATGCGGCCCCGCGGCCATTGGGCGCCCGGCCATTGGCGCCCGGTGCCTGGCGGCTGGGCCTGGGCGCCCGGCGGCTGGCGCTGAGCGGGGAGGCCGGCAGATGTCGCGGTTCGCCGCCTTGATCGCCGTGCTGGCCCTGCTGTCGGGCTGCGCGATCTATCCCGACGATCCGATCGTCTACGGTGCACCGGGGTATCCGGCCCCCGGCGCCCCGGTCGTCATCGCCCCGGCGCCGCCGCCGCCGCTGATCGTCGAAACCCCGCCGCCGATGCCTTATGCCGGTTCGGTCTGGGTCGGCGGCTACTGGGGATGGGGCGGCGGACGATATTCCTGGCGCCCGGGTTACTGGCAACCCCGCCCCCCGGGCTACTGGACGCCCGGCTACTGGCATCCCTATGGTGGCGGATGGGCCTATCGGTCCGGCTACTGGCGGGGCGGCCATCCCGGCCGCTGGCACTAGAAGCCGCGAGACCGCCGCAATCGCGTACCAATTCCGTCATCGATGCCTGGTCCAATCACGGACAGACAACCTGGGAGGAAAGAGGCCATGACGAGCGTGTCGATGCACCGTTGGGGAATGGCGCTGCTGGTTGCCGCCCTGCCGCTCGGTGCCTGCATGCCTTATGGCGGCAGCGGCGGCTACTATCCGACGACATCGTACTACGGCGGCAGCTACTACGGCCGGCCGGCCTACTACAGCCAGCCCGGCTACTACTACGGCAAGCCGCCGCGCCGCTACTATGCCGACGACAGCGACTATCGCCGCCCGGCGCCGCCACCCCCGCGTCAGCCGGTCCAGTTCAATCCGCCGCCCCCGGTTACCGCGCCGGCGCCGCCGGTGGCACCGCCGCCCGTCCGCCAGGACAGCGGCTATCAGCAGGCCCAGCCGGACTATACGCGCGGCAAATGACCGGGCGATCTTGCCGGCGCGTCCGGTGGCGAGATCAACGGTTGATGTGGGCCAGGGTGTCGGCCAGCGGCTTGAAGGGTACCGAGATCACGCCGTTGAACGGCATGTCCATCTCGATGATCAGGAACAGGGCGCCGGCGATCGATGCGGCGCAGAGCACCAGGGCCACGATGATCGTCGCGTTGGTGTCGGCCATCAGGCCGAAGGAGACGAAGATGATCGTGAGCCAGCAGACCAGCACGATCAGGAAGGCCGGCACGATCGAGCCGCCGGCCTGCTCGACCAGGCTCCAGCGGATCGAGATGATCTCGTCGATCAGCCTCGCGGCCTCGGCCCCGAAGCGATGCTGGGCATCGGTCTTGAACTCGAGGGAAGCGATGTCGTCCTTCACCGCTTCGAGGAGGTTGCCGGCCGTCGTGTCCTCGATGGTGGCGCGATAGTTGTCGGCGGTTGCCGCGCTCTGGGCCACGATCCGCTCGACATATCGTTTCAGCCTCGACCGCGCATCGCCGGCTTCCGGGCCATAGTGGCGCAAGGCGTCGTCGAGTTGCATCAGCCGCGCGGCGTAGAGGCGATGCTGGCGGTCGACCAGGTCGAACGATCCCTTGACCGATGCGGTCATCAGACCCAGCACCAGCGACGACATCGCCGCGATCATGCCGACCGAGACCTTGACGACGTCGAGGCTTTCCTTCGACAGATGATGCCCCGGCAGGTGGGGCCGCAACACCATGCCGGCGATTGCGCCCGCGACGATGCAGGCGAAACTGATCGCGGCGACCTGCAGTGCCCCGTCCATCACGCTGTCGCCACCGGCCGGACCCGGATCAGTGGACCGGCGGCGACCACTCGCGCACGTCGAGCACTTGGCCGTTCAGGGTGCAGGCCTCCGAGCAGAGCCACAGGAAGGCGTCGGTCAGCTCCTCCGGCGTCTTGAGGCTCTCCGGCGGTTCGCTCGGGAAAGCCTGGCTGCGCATCGCCGTCCGCGTCGGTCCGGGCGACAGGAGGTTGGTGCGCACCTTGGTGACGTCGCCGACCTCGTCGGCATAGGTGCGGACCATGGTCTCAAGCGCCGCCTTGGACGCCGAATACGCCCCCCAGTAGGCCGGGGCCTTCTGCGCGGCGCCCGAGGTCACGAAGACCGCGCGGCCCGCAGGGGCGGCGCGCAGCAGCGGGTCGAGGGCGCGCAACAGCCGCCAGTTGGCGTGCACGTTGACGGTGAAGCACTGTTCCCAGATGTCGGGCGGGAACTGGGGCAGCGGCATCAGCCGGCCGAGGATGCCGGCATTGCCCACCAGGATGTCCAGCCGTCCCCAGCGCTCATAGAGCGGCATGGCCAAGCCGTCCAGCGTGGCCGGCTGGGTCAGGTCGGTCGGCACCAGCGTCGCGGTGCCGCCCAGCGCCTGGATCTCGTCGTCGAGTTCCTCGAGGCCGCCAGTGGTGCGGGCCAGCGCGATGACATGGGCGCCTTCGGTGGCCAGCCGCTTGGCGACGGCGCGGCCGATGCCGCGGCTGGCGCCGGTCACCAGCGCGATCTTGCCTTCAAGCTTCTTGGTCAAGTGCAGCAATCCTGGGAAACGGAGACGGAGGTGATCAGCGGCCGCGTTCGGCCAGCAGGGTCAGTCGGGTGGTGCGGCCGCCGCCTTCGACTTCGTCGTTGTCGGTCAGCGGGATCGGATAGTCGCCGGTGAAGCAGGCATCGCAATATTGCGGCCGGTCGTTGTTGCGCGACTCCTCGCCCATCGCACGATAGAGCCCGTCGGTCGACAGGAAGGCGAGCGAATCGGCCTTGATGAACTGCCGCATCGCCTCGACGTCGTGCGTGGCGGCCAAAAGCTTGGAGCGCTCGGGCGTATCGACGCCGTAGAAGCAGGAATAGCTGGTCGGCGGCGAGGCGATGCGCATGTGCACCTCGGCCGCACCGGCCTCGCGCACCATCTCGACGATCTTGGTCGAGGTGGTGCCGCGCACGATCGAATCGTCGACCAGCACGACCCGCTTGCCCGCGATATGAGCGCGGTTGGCATTGTGCTTCAGCCGCACGCCGAGATGGCGGATCTGGTCGGTCGGCTCGATGAAGGTGCGGCCGACATAATGGTTGCGGATGATGCCGAGCTCATAAGGGATGCCCGATTCCTGCGCGAAGCCGAGCGAGGCGGGCACGCCGGAATCGGGAACCGGGATCACCACGTCGGCGGCAACCGGCGATTCGCGCGCCAGCTCCATGCCGATCCGCTTGCGCGCGTCATAGACCGACTTGCCCTCGGAAATCGAATCCGGCCGGGCGAAGTAGATGTATTCGAAGATGCAGAACCGGGCCCGGGTCTTCGGGAACGGGCGCTGGGAATGGATGCCGTCGTTGTTGATCACGACCATTTCGCCGGCTTCCACGTCGCGGACATAGTCGGCCCCGATGATGTCGAGGGCGACGGTCTCGGAGGCCAGCACGTAGGAGTCGCGCAGCTTGCCCAGGACCAGCGGCCGCACGCCATGCGGGTCGCGCACGCCGATCAGAGCCTCCGAGGTCAGCGCGATCAGCGAATAGGCCCCCTCGATCTGGCCCAGCGCGTCGGTCAGCCGGTCGACCACGCTGCGCGACCGGCTGGTCGCCATCAGATGGACGATCACCTCGGTATCCATCGTCGACTGGAAGATCGAGCCGCGGTTGACGAGGTTGCGGCGCAAGGCCACGGCATTGGTCAGGTTGCCGTTATGGGCCAGCGCGATGCCGCCGAACGCCAGGTCGGCGTAGATCGGCTGGACGTTGCGCAGCAGCGTGTCGCCCGAGGTCGAATAGCGGTTGTGGCCGATCGCTGCGTGGCCGGGCAGGCCGGCGATCACCGACGCCTGGCTGAAGTTCGGGCCGACATGGCCCAGCGCCCGGTGGCTGTTGAAGCTGCGCCCGTCATAGGCGACGATGCCCGCCGCCTCCTGGCCGCGATGCTGCAGGGCATGCAGGCCGAGGGCCACATGGGCCGCAGCCTGATCCGCGCCCCAGAGTCCGAAGATGCCGCATTCCTCGCGCGGATGGTCGTCGTCATCCTCCGCCCGCATGAAGGGATGGGCAAAAGCGGGATGGGCGAGCCGGCGAGGGGTCGCGCTCATTACCATGATCCTCGAATTACTGGGTCTGGCCGCGCAGGATTTGCTCCAATTCACGGCGGTCTTCGGTTTTATAGCCGGTTTGCCCGGCTTTGTCAGTTGGTGCCGTCGGCAGCGGATTCAAGGCCGGTCCCGGGGCCGGTGCGGGCGCGGCGCCCGGCGCGGGCTGCGGGGCAGGTATGCGCGCCGGCGGCAGTGCCGTCGGCGGCCGGGCCTGGATGTCGGCGGCGTTCGCGCCGAGATCGACGTTCGGGCGATATTCGTTCGGTACCAGCAGGATGATGCGGCTGGTACCCCATTCCAGCAGCGGCATCACCCGCGCGTTGCGCAGCCATGCCGGCTGGTCCTTCGGCGCCAGTACCGATACGACCAGCAGATAGGCGAGGCAGACGACGACCGCGCCGCGCACCAGGCCGAACAGGAAACCGAGCGAGCGGTCGACTGCGGAAATGGCCGAATTGCGGACGCCCTTGGCAATCGAATGGCTGAGGATCGAGAACAGCAGCAGCGTGATCAGGAAGATGCCGAGGCCGGCGAGGCCGTCGGCCAGCATCTCGGTCTGGATGTACTGCCGGGTGATCGGCCGGACATAGGGGAACAGCTGCAGCGTCGCGATCGCGGCACCGACCCACCCGACCACCGCCAGCACTTCCTTGACGAAGCCGCGAACGAAGGCGAGGGCGCCCGAGAGGACGACGATGACCAGGACGACGATGTCGACCGGATTGATGCCGAGATCCTGCATTAGTCCTTCTCTCGCAACAACTGCGCCGAACCCGGAAACAGGGCCAGCAACTCGTCGAGCCGGCCGAGTTCGCTGAGCCCGATGCCGGCAGGCCGGGACTTCATGCCGGCCGGCACGACGGCGTCGGTGAACCCCAGCTTGGTCGCTTCTTTCAGCCGCGCTTCCGCCTGGGCCACCGGACGAACCTCGGCGGCCAGCGAAATCTCGCCGAAGACCACGCTATGCGGGGGCATCGGCTGCTCGGTCAAGGACGAAATCAGCGCGGCGGCCACGGCCAGGTCGGCGGCGGGCTCGCGCACCGTCAGTCCGCCGGCGATGTTCAGGTAGACGTCGGCCCCGGAAAATCCGACGCCGCAGCGGGCCTCGAGCACGGCAAGCACCATGGCCAGCCGGCTGGAATCCCAGCCGACCACGGCCCGGCGCGGCGTCGCCAGCGCCGAGCGGGCGACCAGCGCCTGGATCTCGACCAGGATCGGCCGCGTGCCCTCGATACCCGCAAAGACCACCGCGCCGGCCACCGGGGCCTCGCGCTGGCCAAGGAACAGGGCCGACGGGTTGGCGACCTCGTTCAGCCCGGCGTCGGTCATCGCGAAGACGCCGATCTCGTCGGTGGCGCCGAAGCGGTTCTTCACCGCGCGCAGGATGCGGAATTGATGCCCGCGTTCGCCCTCGAAATAGAGCACGGTGTCGACCATGTGCTCGACCACGCGCGGGCCGGCGATCTGGCCATCCTTGGTGACATGCCCGACCAGCAGCACGGTGTGGTCGCTGCGCTTGGCCAGCCGGATCAGTTCCTGGGCGACGGCGCGAACCTGCGACACGGTCCCCGGGGCCGACTCGATGTTGTCGGCATAGAGGGTCTGGATCGAATCGATGACCACCACCTCGGGCGGGCCGCCATGGTCGAGGCTGGTGACGACGTCGCGCAGGTTGTTGGCGGCCGCCAGCCGCACCGGCGCATCGCCCAGCCCCAGCCGCCGGGCGCGCAGCCCGATCTGCGCCACCGCTTCCTCGCCGGAGATATAGGTGCAGGGCACACCGGCCCGCGCCAGTTTCGCCACCGCCTGCAGCAGGATCGTCGACTTGCCGATGCCGGGATCGCCGCCGATCAGTATGGCCGAGCCGGGGACGAGCCCGCCGCCCAGCACGCGGTCGAGTTCGGGCATGCCGACCACGAGACGCGGCGGGTCCTCGCCGTGACTGTCGAGGCTGACGAAGTCGAGGCTGCGGCCCTTGGCCGCCGACAGCCCCTTGGGCACCGCCTGGCGGGCGGCTTCCTCGACGATCGAGTTCCAGGCGCCGCACGACGTGCAGTGGCCCTGCCACTTGCGGTAGACCTCGCCGCAGGCCTGACAGACGAAGGTGGGCAGGGCCTTGGCCATGCCGTCAGGGTTTCAGCACGTCCATCTTGATCGGGCCCTCGGCGCGACCATGGATGAACTGGTCGACGTAGTCGTTGCCCGACCGGTCGATGTCGGCGACCGGTCCCTGCCAGATGATCCGGCCCTTGTAGATCATGGCGATCCGGTCGGCGATCTTGCGGGCCGAGGCCATGTCGTGGGTGATCGACAGCGTGGTGGCGCCCAGGCGCTTCACGCAGGCGACGATCAGATCGTTGATGACGTCGGCGGTGATCGGGTCCAGGCCCGTCGTCGGTTCGTCGAAGAAGATGATCTCGGGCTCGGTGGCGATGGCGCGGGCCAGCGCCACGCGCTTCTGCATGCCGCCCGACAGTTCTGCCGGCGACAGCTCGCCGACCTCCGGTCCCAGCCCGACCTGCCCCAGTTTCTCGATCGCGATGTCGCGGGCCCTGGCCCGCTCCATCTTCCGGCCCTGGATCAGCCCGAAGGCGACGTTTTCCCAGACCTTGAGCGAATCGAACAGCGCCGAACCCTGGAACAGCATGCCGAACTTGCGCATCACCTGTTCGCGGTCCGATGCCGACATGCCGACCGTCTCGGTCCCGTCGACCTTGATCGAGCCGGAATCGGGCCGGATCAGCCCCAGGATGCATTTCAGCAGCACCGACTTGCCGGTGCCCGACCCGCCGATGATGACCAGCGATTGGCCGCGCGCGACTTCGAGGTCGACGCCGTCCAGCACGATCTTCTTGCCAAAGCGCTTGTGGACGCCGGCGACGGCGATCTTCGGGGGGGCGCTCATTGGGCGAAGAACAGCTCGGTCACGAAATAGTTCGCGACCAGAATGAGGATCGAGGCAGAGACGACCGCATCGGTGGTGGCCTTGCCGACGCCCTGCGCGCCGCCCTTCGAATGGAACCCGTGATAGCAACCCATCAGCGCGATCAGGAAACCGAACACGGTTGCCTTGACCAGGCCGGAGACGACGTCGAGCGCCTTGAGGAATTCGAAGGTGTTGTGCAGATAGCTGCCGGCATTGAAGCCGAGCTTGTGGATGCCGACGAGATAGCCGCCCATCACGCCGATGATGTCGGCGATCAGCACCAGCAGCGGCAGGGCCAGCGTGGTCGCGATCAGCCGCGGGACCACCAGGTACTTGAACGGATTGGTCGACAGCGTGGTCAGGGCGTCGATCTGCTCTGTCACCCGCATCGTGCCGATTTCCGCGGCCATCGCCGAGGCGACGCGGCCGGCGACCATCAGCCCGGACAGCACCGGGCCGAGTTCGCGCGTCAGGCCGATGACGACGATGGTCGCCACCGCGCTCTCAGCGTTGAAGCGCGACGAGCCGATATAGATCTGCAGCGCCAGCACCATGCCGGTAAACAGGGCGGTAAGCCCTACCACGGGTAGAGAGTAGTATCCCACGACCATAATCTGGCGGGCCAGCAGGCGGAGATACAGCGGCGGCGACACGCAATGGCGCAGGGCCATGGCGGTGAACAGGGCGATGCGACCGGTCTCGGCGAAAAACGCGAGGACGACGCGACCGACGGCGGCAAACGGATTCATGCGTGGTGCGGGTCCCAGCGGGCAGGGGCTTCGGGCCAAGGCGGGCGCACCTTAGCCAACCGCCATGTTAGTGTCAAATTCCACGAGAGGCGCGGAAATCCTTGGAAAATCCGCTCGGCACCCAGCGGTTGTTGCACTGCGGCAACGGGCGCTCAGCTCTCATGCGGGCGGCGATCGCCGGAGTAGTCCGAGAACTTGGTGAACTGGGATTCGAATTTCATGATGACATTGCCGATCGGGCCGTGGCGCTGCTTGCCGATCACGAGTTCCGCCTGGTCGCGGATGCTCTCCATCTTCTCCTGCCAGGCGAAATGCTCCGGCGTGTCCATCGCCGGCTGCTTGCGCATTTCGTAATATTCCTCGCGATAGACGAACATGACGACGTCGGCGTCCTGCTCGATCGAGCCGGACTCGCGCAGGTCGGACAGCTGCGGCCGCTTGTCGTCGCGCGCCTCGACCTGGCGTGACAGCTGCGACAGCGCCAGGACCGGCACGTTGAGTTCCTTGGCCAGCGCCTTCAGCCCCTGCGTCACCTCGGAGACTTCCTGCACGCGGTTCTCGTTGGCCTTGCTGGACGAGCCGCGGACGAGCTGGAGGTAGTCGATGACGATGAGCCCGATCTCGGGGTGCTGGCGCTTGAGCCGGCGCGACCGGGCGCGCAGCGTCGAAATCGGGATCGCGCCGGTATCGTCGATGAAGAAGGGCACCTGTTCCAGCAGTTGCGCCGACGGGATCAGGCGCATCTGGAATTCCTCGTCGGTCATGTCGCCCTTGCGGAACTTTTCCGACGGGATCTCGGCCTGCATCGACAGGATACGGGTGGCGAGCTGGTCGGCCGACATTTCCAGGCTGAAGAAGGCGACGCCGGAACCGCGCTCGCCATTGGTCTCGAGCCAGATGCGCGCGGCATTGAAGGCCATCGTCGTGGCCAGCGCCGTCTTGCCCATCGACGGACGGCCGGCGAGGATCAGAAGATCGGAATTGTGGAACCCGCCGAGCATGCGGTCGACGTCGCGCAGGCCGCAGGTGACGCCCGATACGCCGCCGGTGCCCAGCGCGGCCTCGGCCATCTCGAGCGATACGCGGATCGCATCCTTGAAGCTGACGAAACCGCTTTCCGACCGGCCGGTCTCGGCCAGCGAGAACAGCTTGGCCTCGGCCTGCTCGATCTGCTTGACCGCGGCGACGTCGAGGGCGGCGTCGTAGGCGTTGTTCACCATTTCCTCGCCGACGCGGATCAGTTCGCGGCGAACGGCCAGGTCGTGGATCAGCCGGCCGTATTCCTCGACGTTGATGATGGTGATGGCGGCACCGGCCAGGCGGGCGAGATAGCTGGCGCCGCCCAGTTCCTTGAGGGCCTCGTCACGGTCGAACATGCCCTTGAGCGTGACCGGGTTGGCGATCTGGCCGCGCTCGATCAGCGTCGCGGCGGCGCGGTAGATCCGCTGATGGGCCAGGTTGAAGAAGTGGTCGGCAATCAGGAACCCCTGAACCCGCGACGCCGCCTCGTTGTTCACGAGGATTGCACCCAGCAACGCCTGCTCGGCCTCCACATTGTGGGGCTGGTTGCGATAGACAGGCGCCTGCGGGTCGGTATTCAGCGGGGTGACGCTGGCCATGCTCGGGTCCGGGTGATTTGACGAAGCCGGGCTTTATGCACAGCGCGGCCACCAGGTACAAGCTCCGATTCGCATTGTCCCCCGCTTTTGTTCTGTGGACAACTGGGCCGCATCGATGCTGGCTTCGCATGATTTTATCCACAGGGGGCAAATCCGCGCGGTCGCGCGTTTGCGTATCATGGACATGAACCAATCACGGCCTCGTCATCCCTATCTCGGCCTGCTCGTCGCCCTGGTCGCCTGCTTTGCGGTGGCCGGGCTGGGCGGGTGGGCCACCGCAAGTTCGGTCGGCAGCTGGTACGCCACCCTGGCGAAGCCGGCCTTCAATCCGCCGAACTGGGTCTTTTCGCCGGTCTGGACACTGCTTTATGCGATGATGGCGGTTGCCGCCTGGCGCGTCTGGCGGCTGGACGGTCGGCTTGGCTCGCTGCCGCTCGGCATGTTCGCGCTGCAACTGGCGCTCAATCTCGCCTGGTCGGTGCTGTTCTTCGGCCTGCGCGCGCCGCTCGCCGCCTTGATCGACGTCCTGGCACTGCTGGTGGCCATCGCCGCGACACTGGCCCTGTTCATGCGGCGCGACCGTGTCGCCGGCTGGCTCATGGTGCCTTACCTGGCCTGGGTGATGTTTGCCTCGGTCCTGAATCTTGCCATCGTCCAGCTGAATTGAGATAGCGTCGGACGCGATGTCCGACCTGCGCGTGCTGACCTGGAATCTCTATCTCGGCGCCGATATCAGCCGCATCTTCGGCGCGACCCTGGGCGAAATGCCCGACCGAGTCGCCCGCCTCTGGGCGATGGTCAGGGCCACCGATTTCGCGGCGCGCGCCCAGGCGCTGGCCGATTGCATCGCCCGGGCGGACGCCGACGTGCTCGCCCTGCAGGAGGTCTTCCGCTGGGCGAGGGGGCCGGCTTCGGCGATGCCGGCGGCCGAGATCGATTTCCTCGGCCTGCTGATCTCGGCCCTCGCCGAAAGGGGGCTCGACTACGATATCGCCGCCCGTTCGCCCGGCCCGCCGCTCTGGCTGCCGCTGAGCCTCGAACGCGGGGGCTGGCAAGGCGTCTGGCTGCAGGACGCCGTCGTCATCCTGGCGCGTCGCGGCCGCTGTGCCGCCGCAGGCGCGGGCGCCGGGCGGTTTGCCGTCCGGCACGAAGTGTCGTTGGCCGGAGCGATATTTCCGATCGACCGGGGCTGGGTGGGGGCGGATCTGGAATGGGGTGGCCGGCGCGCCCGGCTGATCTGCACCCATCTCGAATACTTCAAGCCGGAGGTCCAATTGCCGCAGCTTGGCGAGATTCTGGCGGGCCCGGCGGCCGTCGCCGGGCCGGTCATCCTCGCCGGCGACCTCAATTCCGGCCCCGGGGCGCCGGTCTGGCAACGCCTGTCCCAGGCCGGTTTCGTCGATGGATGGACCGACCAGCCGGGGGGCGCAACCTCGGGGCAGGCCGAGGATCTGCGCAATCCACCGGGCGGCCTCACGGACCGCATCGATGCGATCTTCGCGCGGGGCATGGTCGCGCGCGACGCCATGGTCCTCGGCGATCAGCCCGCCGACCGCACGTCCGGCGGCCTGTGGCCGTCGGACCATGCGGGGGTGGTGGTCAGCCTGACCTGACGGCCTATTCGGCGGCGTCGACCAGCCCGCGTGGCTCGGCGACCACCGGGGCCAGCGGGTGGCGCGCCTCGAACTCGGTGATGTAGTCGCGGGTCAGCGGCACCGCTTCCTGGCGCCGGGCCAATTGGATCTGGAAGACGACATGGCCGGAGTGCCGGAAGGTCACTTCCGAGCCGGCGAGATAAAATTCCCACATCCGGCAGAAGCGGCGGTCGTAGATCTTGGCGATTTCGTCGACCTGCGCCATGAACCGCATCCGCCAAGCCTTCAGCGTTTCGGCATAGTGCAGGCGCAGCACCTCGACGTCGGTAACGTAGAGCCCGGCTCGCTCGATATGCGGCAGGACTTCCGACAGGGCGGGCGAATAACCGCCGGGGAAGATGTATTTGGTGATCCAGGGATTGGTCGCGCCCGGTCCGTCGGCGCGACCGATGAAATGGATCATCGCCACGCCGTCCTCGGTCAGCAGGTCGGCGACCTTGCGGAAGTATTCGGCGTAGTGATTGACGCCGACATGCTCGAACATGCCGACCGAGACGATGCGGTCGAACTTCGATTCGACCAGGCGATAGTCGCGCAGCAGGAAATGCACGCGGTCGGAAACGCCCGCGATCATCGCCCGGCGGCTGGCTACCGCATGCTGGTTCTCGCTCAAGGTCACGCCGGTCACGTCGCCCTCGGCGATCGACGACAGATAGAGGCCAAGACCGCCCCAGCCGCAGCCGATATCGAGGATACGCTGGCCCGGCTTGAGCAACAGCTTGGCGGCAATATGCCGCTTCTTGCGTGCCTGCGCCGTCTCGATCGAATCGTCGGGCTCGGCGAAATAGGCGCAGGAATACTGCCGGTCGACATCGAGGAAACGATCGTAGAGCGCATCGGAGAGGTCGTAGTGATGCGCCACGTTGCTCTTCGACCGGCCGACGGGATTATATTGTTCCAGCCGGCGCAGGGCCGGGCGCAGATAGTCGTAGTAGACGGTCTGGAACCAGTTGGTGGCGTTGCGCCAGCCTAGATTGGCGGTCGCCAGGTCAAGGAAGTCGTAGATCGTGCCTTCCTCGAACGTCAGCCCCTCGTCCATGTAGGCTTCGCCGAGCGCGACACGCGGGTCGATCATCAGCCGCATCACCGTGCGGTTGTCGCGCAAACGCGCGACGATCGCTTTGCCCTGGCCGTCGCCAAAGCGGTACCGGCGTCCCGATGGCGCGATGATGGTCAGCGCGCCCCTGGTAAAAATCCCGCGCAAAACGCGGTCGAGCACAAACATCATGGCGGTCGCGTCCCCTTCAACCGCGTCCTATAAAAAGGACAGATGAGCGAGGATGTAACTTAGAACGATTCCAAATCAAGCGAATACCAAGGACCGCTCCTCGACGGCCCTGGTGACAGTCTGTGACAAAATCCCCGGGGAAAGCAAGCAAGGGCAAGGACCGCGACGGTATCGCGATGCGCCAGGCGCGGATCTGCCATGCAGAAATCGCCACCAAACGGCCATAATCGTACGGTTGTGCGCAAAAGAAAACGGGCCCGGCTGATGCCGGGCCCGTCTGCAGCGATCGTAAGGATGCCGCGATAGAAGCGCTCAGACCTGCTCTTCGTCGCCGGCATTCTCGACGGTGTAGTCGCCGTCGATATGCTCGACGTCCTCGTCGAACAGCTGGTCCTGGGCGGCGCCGCCATTGGCCTGCAGCTCGGCCTCGGCCTCGCTGCGCGCCACGTTGACGGTGACGTTGAGCGAGACTTCCGGATGCAGGTTGACCTTCACCGGGTGCATGCCGATGGTCTTGATCGGCTGCTGCAGGGCGACCTGGGCACGGCCCAGGGTGAAGCCCGCCGCGGTCACGGCATCGGCGATGTCACGCGCCGAAACCGAGCCGAACAGGATGCCGGTGTCGCCGGCCTGGCGGACCACCGCGACCGACAGGCCTTCCATCTTCTTGGCGACGTCCTCGGCTTCCTTGCGCCGGGTGAGGTTCGCGGCCTCGAGCTGCGCGCGCTCCTTCTCGAAGCGGGCGAGATTTTCCTTGCTGGCGCGCAGCGCCTTCTTGCGCGGCAGCAGGAAGTTGCGGGCGTACCCGTCCTTGACCTTGACGACGTCGCCCATCTGGCCGAGATGCTCGACGCGCTCCAACAAAACGATTTCCATCAGTCAGTCCTCCGGGGCGTTGTCCGGTGCGGCAGCCTGCCGCCGGCGGAAGCGAGCCCATTCCTCGAATAAACCCAACATGGCGATCAACGGCGCCAGGCCGCCGAACACCAGGAGAAGCACATAAACCAAGCCCAGCACGGGTGCCGGCAGCTTGCCCTTCCGCATCAGCCAGTGCAGCAGCGCCATTCCTTGCAGGAAAAACGCGATGCCGCAGACCAGCGCCACGGTCCAGCCGAGATACCCGGTCGAGTTGCCGAGCCAGCCGACCACCAGACCCACCGCCATGGCCGGCGCAAGCCAGCCCGGCAGTTCGAGGTCGGCAAAGGCCGGTGCCGGACGGCGGGCGAGGCCGAGGCGGCGCGCCAGGAACTGGGCCAGCGCACCGTTGACGGCCATCATCACCATCCAGCTCGCCGCGACCAGCGCCGCCATCCAGCGGCTGGCCAGGGCGACCAGCTCGGCCTGGTTCTGCTGTCCGACCTGCATCGCGCCGACGACCTTGTCGATCACCGGCGCCATCAGGCCGGGCAGCCCGCCTTCGGTTCCGCTCGCCGCCAGCACCGCGACCGCAAAAGCGGCCAGCGCGATGCCCGCGAGCCAACCGACCAGCGGACCGGCCGGGTACCATTCCCAGGCCGCTTCCGGCCCGTCCCCGGCAACGGGGCGGGCCAGCAGGGCCTGGCGGACCAGGATCACCGGGGCGGCGGCGAAGAGGGCGAGGTAGATCACGCCCATCCAGCCATCGACCGCCACGGCAAGCGCGGTCCCGACCAAGGCTGCCAGCGCCGCGGCCAGGACCCCATGGGTCAGGCCAGCGAAAAACACCGGCAGCGGGGTAACATAGGCGAAGACGATACCGAACGGCGTGCGGGCAAGAAGCAGCATCAGTGCTGCGCTCAAGCCGCCGCAGACGATCCCGTACACCAACGCCCGGTTCATGCGGCTGCCCCTGGTACGCCTACGTGAAAACCAGAACCCCGGGCGCCGGCGGCTGGCCGCCGGTGCCCTGGCGGGTTCAGCGGATCACGTAGGGGAGCAGGGCGAGCTGACGCGCCCGCTTGATCGCCTGCGCCAGTTCGCGCTGCTTCTTCGCCGACACCGCGGTGATGCGGCTCGGGACGATCTTGCCGCGCTCCGAGATGAAGCGGGACAGCAGCTTGACGTCCATGTAGTTGATCTTCGGCGCGTTGGCGCCCGAGAACGGGCAGGTCTTGCGGCGGCGGAAGAACGGACGACGCGCCGGGGTGGCCGAGCGCGAAACGACTTGCGGCATCATCAGGCGAGCCCTCCTTCAATACCGGCGTCACGGTCGCGGCGCGGGCCACGATCGCCACGATCACCGCGGTCGCCACGGGGGCCGCGATCACCGCGGTCGCCACGATCGCCGCGGTCGTCGCGGGCGCGGCTCTGCAGCATGGCCGACGGGCCATCCTCGAGCTCTTCGACGCGCACGGTGAGGAAGCGCAGGATGTCTTCGTTGAGGCGCTGGTTGCGCTCCAGTTCCTGCATCGCCGCCGCCGGGGCTTCGATGTTGAACAGGACGTAGTGACCCTTGCGGTTCTTCTTGACGCGGTAGGCCAGGCTGCGCAGGCCCCACATCTCGACTTTCTTGATTTCGCCGCCTTGCGCCTTGACGATCTCGTTGAACTGCTCAACGAGGCTCTCGACCTGCTGGGCCGAGATGTCCTGGCGGGCGATGAACACGTTCTCGTAGAACGCCATCGTCTCGCTCTCCTTCTGGCTTTTCGCGGCTCGGTGCCGGCCGACCATCGGACAACGGCAGAACGAGCCTAGCCGGCCCTTCGGGGGCCGGCAAGGAGCGCGCGCACTATACACAGGCAATCGTCCGGCGCAAGGAAAACCGCCTGACCGATTCGGCATCGCCGCAGGCGGCACGCCAGTCTTCGGCCGGCGCTGGCGCCGGGCATGACGGCGCGGGTCGTCGCGACGACTAGCCGAAGGTGGCTTTTATAATGGGTTGGACTTGACAGGGCCAGGGTCGCCGTTATGACTGGCCGCGCCGCAATTCAGGGAGCATTCCAGCGCATGGCCTACGCTTTCGTCTTTCCGGGTCAGGGAGCCCAGGCCGTCGGCATGGGTCGCGAGCTTGCCGAGGCGTTTCCGGTCGCCCGCCATCTCTTCGAGGAAGTCGACGACGCGCTGAGCCAGAAGCTGTCGGCCCTGATGTTCGACGGTCCGGAAGACCAGCTGACCCTGACGGAGAATGCCCAGCCGGCGCTGATGGCCGTGAGCCTTGCCACGCTGCGCGTGCTGGAGGCCGAGGGCGGCCTCGATATCGCGGCCAAGGGGGCGTTCGTCGCCGGCCATTCGCTGGGCGAATATTCGGCGCTGGCCGCCGCCGGGGCCTTCTCGGTGGCGGATGCCGCGCGCTTGCTGAAGCGGCGCGGCCTCGCCATGCAGCGCGCCGTGCCCGTCGGCGTCGGCGCGATGGCGGCGCTGCTGGGGGCCGAGCTGCCGCTGGCGGAGGAACTCGCCGCGGCCGCCGCCGGCGACCAGGTCTGCGCCGCCGCCAACGACAATGGCGGGGGGCAGGTCGTGCTGTCGGGCCACAAGGAGGCGATCGACCGCCTGCCCGAACTGGCCAAGGCCCGCGGCGTCAAGCGCGTGATGCCGCTGTCGGTTTCCGCCCCGTTTCATTGCCCGCTGATGCAGCCCGCCGCCGACGAGATGCAGGAGGCGCTGGCCAAGATCACGATCGCGCCGCCGCGCCTGCCGGTGGTCGCCAACGTCACTGCACGTGCCGAATCCGATCCCGAAGCGATCCGCGACCTGCTGATCCGCCAGGTGACGGGGCTGGTACGCTGGCGCGAAAGCGTCCTGTGGCTCAAGGAACAGGGCGTCACGACGCTGGTCGAACTTGGCCAGGGCAAGGTCTTGTCCGGCCTAGTCAAGCGCATCGACAAGGAAATGGCCGGGATTGCCTGCGGCACCCCGGCCGAAGTCGAAACCCTCCTGAAGCAGATCTGAGGCCCGGCCCATGTTCGACCTGACCGGCAAGACCGCGCTCGTCACCGGGGCATCCGGCGGCATCGGCGGCAGCATCGCCCGTGCCCTGCACGCGCAGGGGGCCACCGTCGGCCTTTCCGGCACCCGGCGCGAAGCGCTCGAGGCGCTGGCCGCCGAGCTTGGCTCCCGCGCCCATGTGCTGCCCTGCAACCTCGCCGACGCCGCCCAGGTCGAGGCGCTGGTGGGCGAAGCCGAGAAGGCGATGGGCCAGCTCGACATTCTCGTCAACAATGCCGGGCTTACCCGCGACGGGCTGGCGATGCGGATGAAGGACGAGGACTGGCAGTCGGTTCTGGACGTCAATCTGGGCGCGGCGTTCAAGCTGGCCCGGGCGGCGATGCGGGGCATGATGAAGCGCCGCTGGGGCCGCATCATCTCGATAACCTCCATCGTCGGCGTGACCGGCAATCCCGGCCAGGCGAACTATGCCGCGTCCAAGGCCGGCCTGATTGGCATGTCGAAGTCGCTGGCTGCCGAGCTCGCCTCGCGCAATATCACCGTCAACTGCGTCGCCCCGGGTTTTATCGCCACCGCGATGACCGGCGCTCTCGACGACAAGCAGAAAGAGGGCATCAACGCCCGGATTCCGATGGGGCGCATGGGCGCACCCGACGAGATCGCGGCGGCCGTGGTCTATCTTGCCTCGCCCGAGGCGGGCTATGTGACCGGCCATACCGTGCATGTGAATGGCGGCATGGCGATGCCGTGAGGCTGCCCCGGGGCGGGGCGGGCAACCCTTGGGGGCCTAGCTTTGCTTTCGCGGTGCTTTATGGTATCTAGCCGCCGCTTTTCGCCTGAGCGCGTGCCCGGCTCAGGGGGGACTAGGGTCGCCGTCGGGCGCGTGGTTGGACTGAAAACTCAAACGAGACAAGGATCTTACAAATGAGCGATATCGCCGATCGGGTGAAGAAGATCGTCGTCGAACATCTCGGCGTCGAGGAAGACAAGGTCACCGAGGCCGCGAGCTTCATCGACGATCTGGGCGCCGACAGCCTCGACACCGTCGAGCTGGTCATGGCGTTCGAGGAAGAGTTCGGCGTCGAGATCCCGGACGATGCGGCGGAGAAGATCCTGACCGTCAAGGACGCGATCGACTACATCAAGGCGCACGCGGGCTGATAGCCCGCGCCCGCCTGTACGGGAGCACCGGATGCGACGAGTCGTCGTCACCGGCCTCGGCCTCGTAACGCCGCTGGCGTGCGGGGTCGAGGCGACCTGGAAACGTCTGATCGCCGGCGAGTCCGGCCTCGGTCGTATCCGCCGGTTTGATGCCAGCAACCTGCCGGCGCAGATCGCGGGCGAAGTCAAGCTGGCCGCCTGGGAAGGCGCAGCCGACGACGCTTTCCGACCCGAAGACTGGATGGAAGGCAAGGAACTGAAGCGTGTCGACGATTTCATCGTCTTCGGCGTTTCGGCCGCCACCCAGGCGTTGCGCGATTCGGGCTGGACGCCCGTGACCGAAGAGCAGCGCTGCCGTACCGGCGTGCTGATCGGCTCGGGCATCGGCGGCCTGCCGGGCATCGAGGAAGCCTCGCTCCTGCTGAAGGAGAAGGGGCCGCGGCGGATCAGCCCGTTCTTCGTGCCGGGCCGGCTGATCAATCTGATTTCCGGCTACACCTCGATCATGCACGGGCTGAAGGGCCCCAACCATGCCGTGGTCACCGCATGCTCGACCGGGGCCCATGCCATCGGCGACGCCGCCCGGCTGATCATGTGGGACGATGCCGACATCATGGTGGCCGGCGGGGCCGAGGCGGCGATCAGCCCGCTCGGCATGGCCGGCTTCTGCGCCGCGCGCGCGCTGTCGACCGGTTTCAACGACCGGCCGGAAGCAGGCTCGCGGCCGTGGGACGAGGCCCGGGACGGTTTTGTCATGGGCGAGGGGGCCGGCTGCGTCGTGCTCGAGGAATACGAGCACGCCAAGAAGCGCGGCGCCAAGATCTATGGCGAGATCATCGGCTACGGCCTGTCGGGCGATGCCCATCACATCACCGCCCCGGCGGAGGATGGCGACGGCGCGTTCCGCTGCATGTCGATGGCGATGAAGCGTGCGGGCATCAGCCCGGACGAGGTTGACTACGTCAACGCCCACGGCACGTCGACGCCGCTGGGCGACGAGATCGAACTCGGCGCGATCAAGCGCGTTTTCGGCAATGCCGTGGCCCGGATGTCGATGTCGTCGACCAAGTCGTCGATCGGCCATCTGCTCGGTGCCGCCGGTGCGGTCGAGGCGATCTTCTCGCTGCTGGCGATGCGCGACAACATCGTCCCGCCGACGCTGAACCTCGAAAACCCCTGCGCGACCGCCGAAGGTGTCGACCTTGTGCCCAACAAGGCCAAGGAGCGCGAGGTGCGGGCCGTCTTGTCGAACTCGTTCGGCTTCGGCGGCACCAATGCGACGCTGGTGATGAAGAAAGTGGCGTAACGCCCCGATGGGCAGCGTGCTTTCCGGACTGTTCGCGGCCGTCATCCTGCTCGGGGTGGCGGCCGCAGCCGTTCTGGGTTGGGGCTGGTCGGAATTCAATGCCCCCGGGCCGCTGACCGAGGATCGCACGGTCATCGTGCCGCGCGGCTCGAACGTCATCGATACCGCGATGCTGCTGCAGAACCGGGGCGTGGTCCGTCAGCCCTGGGTGCTGGCGGCGGTGGCCTTGTCGCGGGGCGACGAGAAGCGGATCAAGGCCGGCGAATACCGCTTCACGGCGGGTATTTCGGGCGCCGGCATCCTCGCCTTGCTGGTCTCGGGCCAGGTCGTGCAGCATCGCCTGACCATTCCGGAGGGCCTCACCGTCCGCCAGATCGCCAGGCTGGTCGCCGAGGCCGATTTCCTGACCGGGGAGGTGCCGCTGGCGCCGCCGGAAGGCAGCCTGCTGCCGGAGACCTATTTCTTCCAGCGCGGCGATACCCGTGCCCAGGCCTTCGACCGCATGCGGCGGGCAATGACGCTGGTACTGGAAGATGCGTGGAGCAAGCGCGACGACGGGCTCCCCCTGAAGACGCCCGCCGACGCGATCATCCTGGCCTCGATCGTCGAGCGCGAGACCGCGGTGCCGGCCGAGCGGCCGCAGGTGGCCGGCGTGTTCTACAACCGCCTGGCCCGCGGCATGAAGCTGCAGTCGGACCCGACGGTCATCTATGGCGTCTCGAACGGCCTGGGCGTCCTCGACCGGGATCTGACGCGCGCCGACCTCGACGGCGATTCCCGGTGGAACACCTATCGCATCGCCGGCCTGCCGCCGACGCCGATCGCCAATGTCGGCCGCGCCTCGCTCGATGCCGTGCTGCATCCGGCGAAGACGAAGGCGCTCTATTTCGTCGCCGACGGCGATGGCGGCCATGCCTTCGCCGAGACGCTGGATCAGCACAATCGCAACGTCACCCGCTGGCGCCAGCGCCAGGCGCAGCCGGCGGCGCAATAGCTCCTTCCTGCGTCAGCCAGTCGCAGAACGCCAGCGCCACCGGCAGTGGCGCCGGCCGCGGCGGCAGGATCCAGCTATAGCCCGCCGCCTGGACTAGCGGCCCCGCGAACGGCGTGACCAGCCGGCCCGCGGCGAGGTCGTCGGCAATGATCGGCAGCGCGCCCAGCGCGACGCCCAGCCCGTCGATCGCGGCCTGGAGCACGAGGTAATAGTGATCGAAGCGCTGGCGATGACGCCCCGTCGCCTGCGGCAGCCCGGCCGACTGAAGCCAGCGCCCCCAGCTTTGCTGCCGGCGCGGCGATTCCAGCAGGACGTGGTTGCCGAGATCGGCCGGGTGGCGCAGCGCGGTCCGCAGGGCCGGGCTGCAGACCGGCAATTCGCGTTCGACCAGGAAACCTTGCGCCCGCCAGCCTGCCGGCACGGCGGTCTCGCGCCGGACCGCGACGTCGAAGCCTTCGCCTTGGCCCAGCGCGCGCTCCGACGTGACGAGTTGCAGTTCGACCCCGGGATGGCGCTGCTGGAACCGGCTCAGCCGGGGCAGCAGCCAGCGCATCGTGAAGGTCGGCAAGGCATCGATCACCAGCCTGACGTTGCCGCTCGTCTCCACCAGCCGCTGGGTCGCCGCCGCGATGCCGTCGAGCGCCAGTTGCACGGCGACGAGATAGTCGCGGCCCCGGTCGTTCAACTGAACGCGCCGGCCCAGCCGGTCGAAGAGCCTGGTGCCGACCCAGTCCTCGAGCGTCTGCAACTGACGGCTTATCGCCCCATGGGTCACGCCCAATGCCTCGGCCGCGGCGGAAAAGCTGCCATGGCGGGCCGCGGCCTCGAAGGCTTTCAGGGCGTTCAGCGGTGGCAGCTTGCGTTCCATTCTTGTGAGGATAACTCACAAAGTTCGCCAGTATTACTCGTTTTGTCGATCATGCCCGCCGGGATCATGCTGTGGCCATGACCCAAGCCCCAGCGATCTCCGCCAGCCCGGCCGTCACCTGCCCCGATCTGTTCAGGGGCTTTTTCCTCGTCGGCATTTCCTCGTTCGGCGGGGCGTTGCCCTGGGCCCGCCGGATGCTGGTCGAGGATCGCGGCTGGCTCGAACCCCGGGAATTTGCCGAACTGCTCAATCTCTGCCAGTTGCTGCCCGGTCCCAACGTGGTCAACCTGTCGGTCTGCGTCGGGGCCCGCTATCGGGGGCCGTTCGGCGCGGCAAGTGCACTGGCTGGCCTGATGGCGATGCCGTTGGCGATCGTCCTGGCCCTGGCGGCGCTGATCGACCGGCTCGGACCCCAGGATATCCTGCGCCATGCCTTCGCCGGGGTGACCGCCGCGGCGGCGGGGCTGGTCTTTGCCATGGCGGTCAAGACCGCCCAACCGTTGCGGCGACGCTGGTCTGCCTGGGCGGTCTGCGGCGCGGCCTTCGCCTGCGTCGCCCTGGCCCATCTGCCGCTGCTGCCGGTGCTGGCCGTGCTCGGGCCTGTCGGCGTCCTGCTGGCCTGGCGGCGCTGACATGCCGGTGCTGGCCCAGTTGTTCTGGCAATTCGCGTTCCTGTCGCTGATGGCGATCGGCGGTGCGAATTCGATCATCGCCGAGATCCACCGTCAGGTCGTCGACGTGCAGCACTGGCTGAGCGCGCAGCAGTTCGCCGCGGTCTTCGCCCTTGCCCAGGCCGCGCCGGGCCCGAACGTCCTGGTCGTCAGCCTGATCGGCTGGGAGGTTGCGGGCCTTGCCGGCGCGCTGGTCGCCACGGTGGGCATGTGCGGCCCGTCCTGCGTGCTCGCTTATCTCGCCTATCGCGGCTGGGCGCGCTATGGCACGCGCCCCTGGGCGGTGGCGATCCAGGCCGGGCTGACACCGATCACCGTCGGCCTGCTGTTCTCGACCGGCCTGCTGCTGGCGACCGGAGGCGACAATGCCTGGGCAGGCGTCGCCATCGCCGGCTTCACCGCCGCCGTGGTGCTGAAGAGCCGGATCACCCCGCTTTGGCTGCTTGCCGGCGCGGCGCTGGTCGGGATTGCGGCCGGCCTCTAGCCTGGCCGGCGACTACGATGATCTCGGGGCTGCCGGCACCGAGCGCCGAGCGGTCCCAGTCGCCGAACCAGGTGAGGTCGGCGAAGCCCGCCCCGATCAATAGCTGACCAAGCCTTGCCGCATCGATGAAGCGTACCCGTCCAATACTGACATTCCTGTCCGTCGGGCCGAACGCGAAATGGGTTTCGTATGTCACGATAGTCTCGGCCACATCGACGACATCGTAATGCACGCTGACGCGCTTTCCTGACACGACCACTTCAGTCTGCGTTTGTGATGCCGTCCAATCCTGCCATTCCAGGACCGCCGGATTGCGGGTTTCGAAGGCAAGCCGGCCGCCCGGCTTCAGGTGCCGCCGCAGCGATTGCAGGCTGGTCAGCGTCGTCGCGTCGTCCAGGAAGACCTGGAAGACGTGGCCGGTCATCACGATCAGGTCGAAACGGGTGGCGAGATCAAGGTGGGCGGCGTCCGACTGCACCCAGTTCACCCGTTCGCCACCAGGCCGGGCGCGCGCGATATCCAGCATCGCCCCGGCCGGATCGGCACCGATGACCCGATGGCCGCGCCGCGCGAGTTCCGTGGCCAGCCACCCGGTGCCGCAACCCATGTCGAGAATCGCAAGCGGCGTATCCCCGGCGAGGTCGAGATAGAAGTCCGTGTCGGCCCCGGGCGGGTTCAGCGCGTCGTAGACGGCTGCCAGGCGGGCATCGCCGTAACTGTCGCAGGTCATCGTGCTGCCCGGCGGTGACGATAAATGACGAAATCGATGTTAGCGAACATAACTATTTTCTCGGCAATTTGGCGTAGCTTGTCGATACTGCCGTGCATTCGAGACACGCGTGCAGCCTGCGGAGGGCGGGATTGTTCAACTGGCGGCAGGACTGGCTCGGGATCCCCGAGGACAACGCGACCCGCGTTGCCCAGTCGGTCGCCGTTGTGCGGCATGTCCCCATGCTGGTCATGGGCAATGGTGTCGGCGCGCTGGTGGTCATGCTGGCCTTTGCCGACATCTTCACCTTCCAGCATTTGCTGCCGCTGCTGATCATTCCCTGGGTGCTGCAAATTCCGCTGATCCGCTCCTGGATCCGGCTGCGCGGCGCGCCGGCTCCGATATCGGTATCCAAGCGGCGCATCCGCTCGATCATCGTCTATTCGGCCGTCCTGGGCCTCTCGTGGGCCGGTTTGATCCTCTACTACCTGCCGTCGGCGCCGTTCGGGCTGGCCGCGCTGCTGCTTGCCGCCGTCGGCTTCCTCTGCCTCGCGGCCGTCACCGTGCTGTCGTCGATGCCGCTGGCCTGTCTTGCCTATTCGGTGCCGATGATGCTGGCCGGCCTGGGCGTCGCGCTGCTGTCGCCCGACCCGGCGGCGTGGCCGGTGACCTTCATGCTGCTGCTGATGCTGGTTGGCCAGGTCTGGTTTCTGCGCGGCAACTGGCTTCAGTTCCGCTACCTGCTCGACCTTGCCGACGAAAAGGTGGCGCTGCTGGCCCAGGCCGAGGCGTCGAGCACGGCCAAATCCGATTTTCTGGCGGTGGTCAGCCATGAGGTGCGCACGCCGCTCAACGGCGTCATCGGCATGCTCGGCCTGGCGCTGAAGACGCCGCTGGAACCTCAGCAATTGCAATGGCTGACACTTGCCGACCGGTCGGCGCGCGACCTGCTCGCCATCGTCAACGACATCCTCGACTTCTCGAAGCTCGAGACCGGCCGCCTGTCGATCGAACCGGTCGATTTCCATCTGGGCGAACTCGTCGATTCGCTGGCGGCACTGTTTGCCCCGCGTGCCGCGGCCCAGGGCGACCGGCTCAATTGGACCATCGATCCCGGCCTGCCGGCCTGGCTGCGCGCCGATGACGGCCGGTTGCGGCAGATCCTGCTGAACGTCGTCGGCAATGCCATCAAGTTCACCCGTGACGGCCGTGTCGATATCCGCTTCGCCTGGATGGGGGGCGAGGACTCGCGGATGCTGCAGGTCGAGGTCACCGATACCGGCACCGGCATCCCGCCGGACAAGCTCGGCTCCTTGTTCCAGCCGTTCTCGCAGGTCGATTCGTCGCTGTCGCGCCCCCATGACGGAACCGGGCTGGGGCTGGCGATCTGCCGGCGTCTGGTCGAGGCCCTCGGCGGCCAGATCGGCGTGACCAGCCAGCTTGGCCGTGGTTCACGGTTCTGGTTCTCGATGCGCTGCGTGCCCGGTACCGCACAGAACCGTGATACCGGGGAACCGGTGCCGGCCGTCCGGCCGCTGCGCATCCTGGTCGCCGAGGACAACATCATCAACCAGGCCCTGATGCGCGAATTGCTGCACGGTGCCGGGCATTATTGCGACCTGGTCGCCGACGGTGTCGAGGCCGTCGAGATGGTCCAGAAGTTTCCCTACGACATCGTCCTGATGGACGTGCAGATGCCCCGGCTGGACGGCGTTGCCGCCGCGCGGCGGATCCGGGCACTCAACACCCGGGTGCGCGACATTCCGATCGTGGCGCTGACTGCCAATGTCCTGCCGTCGCAGCGGCAATCCTATCTCGATGCCGGCATGACCTATTTCCTGGCCAAACCGGTCGAGGCGGCGTCGCTGCATCGCCTGCTGGCGGCCCAGGCCACGCGCCTCTAGCCGGCGCTCACCGCTTGGCGGGCAGCCGCGCGGCGACGAAATCCATCAAGCCCTGCGGCGCTGCCGCCAGCAGCCAGCCGACGACCGCCATCGGCCAGGGGAACGCGATGCGCCCCTTGTTGCCGGCCAGGCCGCGCGCGATGATGCCGGCGGCCTTGTCGACCGGCATCAGAAACGGCATCGGAAAGGCGTTGCGGGCAGTCATCCGCGTGACCACGAACCCCGGGTTGATCACCGAGACCGCGATGCCGTGGCCGCTCAGCCACGGCCGAAGGCCTTCACCATAGGCCTTGACCGCCGCTTTCGATGCGGCGTAGGCCGGGGCGGTCGCAAGCCCGCGATAGCCCGCGATCGAGGCGACGATGCCGATCTGGCCGTGGCGACGCCCCGCCATCAGCGCGATCGCCGGGTGGATCGTGTTGAACACGCCGTCCACGTTGACCGCGAAGGTTGCCCGGACATGGGCGTCGAGCCCTGCGGGCTCGGGCCGGCCGAGGCCGATGCCGGCATTGGCGATCACGAGGTCGAGCGGCGCTGCGGCATCGGCCCGGGCGACGAACGCCGCCACCGCGTCCCGGTCGGCCGCATCGACCGTCTCGGCCAGCACCGTGGCGCCCCGACTCCGGGCGGCATCGGCGACCGCCGCCAGCCGTGCGGCGTCGCGCCCGGTCAGCGCCAGGGCGACCCCGGGGGCGGCGTACCGGCGGGCGAGCGCCTCGCCGATGCCCGACGAGGCGCCGGTGATCAGGATCGAGCGGGGCGGGGGCAGGGCCATCGGGTCACCGGACGGTGGTTGAGGGGGCGGGCAGGGAACACTATAGTCGCGGGCCAGCATCCAGGAGGGGACGAGTTTGAGTTTGCTCAGCATGACGGGCTTCGCGCGCGCCGACGGTGCCCGCGCGGGGCAAAGCTGGACCTGGGAGGTCAAAAGCGTCAACGGCCGCGGCCTGGAACTGCGGTTCCGCCTGCCGCCAGGCCTCGATGCGATCGAATTGCCGGCGCGGGTGCTGGTGGGCGAGCGGCTGAAGCGCGGCTCCGTCACCGTCGCGCTGCGGCTGGACACCGGCCCGGCCGTGACCGGATACCGGTTGAACCAGGCGTTGCTGAAGCAGCTCGGCGACATCGTGCGCGAGGCCGAGGGCGTGGTCGAATCCGCGCCGCCGCGGCTGGACGGCCTGCTGGCCCTGCGCGGCGTGCTGGAGCCGGAGGAGGTCCGCTTCGACGAGTCCGAGCGTGCCCAGCAGGAAGCCGCCATGCTGGTCGATCTGGCCAACGCGCTGGATCGTCTGCGCGAGGGGCGGGCGGCCGAGGGCGCCCGCATCACCGGCATGCTGAACGCCTTGCTCCATGACATCACCGCGCTGATTGCCGCGGCCGAGGAGACGGCGGCCGTCCGGCTCGACAGCCGCCAGGCGCGCCTGTCCCAGGGGCTGGCCGAACTGCTGGAGCAGCGACCCCCGCTGTCGGAAGACCGGTTGGCCCAGGAACTGGCCCTGCTCGCGGTCAAGGCCGACGTGCGCGAGGAACTCGACCGGCTCAAGGCGCATGTCGCCCAGGCGCACGAGCTGATCGCCAAGGGCGATGCCAACGGTGCCGGACGGCGTCTCGATTTCCTGGCGCAGGAATTCAATCGCGAGGCCAACACGCTGTGCTCGAAGTCGGGCGACGTGGCGCTGACCCGCATCGGTCTCGATCTCAAGCTCGCCATCGACCGCCTGCGCGAGCAGGTTCAGAACGTCGAGTGATCCGATGACCGCTGCCGTCGGCCGCCGCGGCCTGATGCTGGTGCTGTCCTCGCCGTCCGGTGCGGGCAAGACCACGATCTCGCGCCGCCTGATGGCGCAGGACGACAATCTGCGCCTGTCGATCTCGGTGACCACCCGCGCAAGCCGGCCGGGCGAGGTCGACGGCGTCGACTATCGCTTCATTTCCGACGCCGAATTCCAGCGCATGGCAGCGCATGACGAGTTGCTCGAACATGCCCGCGTCTTCGACCATCACTACGGCACGCCACGCACCGAGGTGGCAAACCGCCTCGCCCGTGGCCACGACGTGCTGTTCGACATCGACTGGCAGGGCACCCAGCAGCTGCGCCAGAAGATGCGCGACGACCTCGTCTCCGTCTTCATCCTGCCGCCATCGACCGCCGAGCTGGAGCGGCGGCTGAAGACCCGCGCCCAGGATTCGGCCGAGGTGGTGGCCAAGCGCATGGCCAAGGCGGCCGACGAGATCAGCCACTGGGCCGAATACGACTACATCGTCGTCAACGACGATTTCGACCGCTGCCTTGCCAACGTCATGGCAATCCTGCGGGCGGAACGGCTGAAGCGCGAGCGCCAGACCGGCCTGATCGAATTCGTGCGCGACCTGCGCGAAGGATCCTGATCTCTAGTCCTGCAACCGGCTGAGCAGGCGGCGCAGCGCCGCCCGGTCGCCGGCATCGAGGCGGCGCAGCAGATCGGCCGCGGCCTCGCGGCGGCGGCGGCGTACCTCGGCGACGCGGGCATGACCCGCCTCGGTCAGGCGGATCCGCACGGCCCGGCGGTCGTCGGGATCGGCCAGCCGGTCGATCAGCCCGCGATCCTCCAGCGCGTCGACGACGGCGGTCGCCGAACGCGGCACGACGCCCAGCGCTTCGGCCAGTTCGACCACCTTCAGATCGCCCGGGGCGTGCGCGATCACCTTCAGCGCGCGGGCCTGGGCTGGCGTGACGCCTGACGGCGCCAGGTTCTGCGATGCTTCGTGGCGCAGGCGACGGGCCGTGCGGATGAACAGGTCGGCCAGTTCGCCTGCGCCATCGTCGTCCCTGGTATCCAAGGCTTGCCTCGCTGCCGTGCTATCGCTGCGCTAGACCTAGCACGACAAAATAAGGAGTTTGACTCTTTAAGATTTATATTCCATATTTGGCGGCGCCGGGGGAATCGTTGCAAGGAAATCACCATGGTCCGTTCGCAGGCCGATGTGCCGACCCCGCTCGCCGCGCGCTACATGGCGCAGTTGTGCAAGCATTTCTCGCATAAACTGAAAACGGAACTGGCCGAGTCGGCCGGTTCCATCGTCTTCCCCGAACGCGGTGTCTGCACGATGACTGCCGATGGCGAGGCATTGCATATCGTCGTCGAAGCGGTGAACGACGAGGTACTGCCGCAACTCGAGCATGTCGTCGCCTCGCATCTCAAGCGTTTCGCGTGGAAGGAACCGCCCGAGATCGCCTGGATCCAGTAAGGTCCGCGACAGGTACCGGGGCGTTACATTTTATTACGCCCCGGCAAACCCGGGCTTGAGTGAAAGGGTTTGTCCATTGGCCTGCCATTTGCTATTTATTTCGGCGAATTTTATGCGTTCTTTCTTAAACGTAAGAGACGCCGAGGCCGCCGATGTCGCTGACCAGTGCCACTGCCTTCCTGCGCCGCCTGTCCGAGGATGACGATTTCCTGCTGGCCTGCGCGGGCTTGGCGGACGTGACCCCGGTCGAGGCCGGGCGTCAGCATGGCTACAGCTTCACCAACGTCGAGTTCGAGACGGCGCATCGCGACGCCACCGCGCTGCAGGCTGCGCTCGACGGTCGCGACGATGCCGCCCTGTCGGCGATCAGTGCCGGCCAGTTCCGCCGCGATTTCGGTGTCCTGAACTAGGCGTCCCCGCCCGAGGCCGCGTCAGGCCAGGGTCGGGATCAGCGAGACCACCAGCAGCGCCGCCATCGACAGATTGAAGCGGCGCAGCGCCTTGGCCGAGGACAGCCAGCGGCGCAGCGCGACGCCGAATCCCGCCCATAGGGCAACCGACGGCAGGCAGGCCGCCGCAAACATCCCCGCCACGATCGATGCCTCGACCACCGGGTCGCCCCCGACGGTGGTGAAGGTCGACATCGCCCCGACCGCCATGATCCATGCCTTGGGGTTGACCCATTGGAAGGCCGCCGCCTGCAACAGCGTCATCGGCCGCGCCTGGGCGGGCGCCGCGTCGTCGATCGCCGCCGGCCGTGCGGTGGCGAGTTTCCAGGCCAGCCAGAGCAGGTAGCCGGCCCCGACCCATTTCATGACGGTATGCAGCAACGGGAACTGGACGAACACCTGGCCCAGCCCCAGCCCGACTGCGATCACCATCACCGGGAAACCGATCGCGATGCCGAGGATATGGGGCAGCGTCCGGGCGAAGCCGAAATTGGCACCCGAGGCGGTGACCATGACGTTGTTCGGTCCCGGGGTGATCGAGGACGAGACGGCGAAGAGGGCCAGGGCAGGCAGCAAGTCGAGGTTCATGCGCCAGAGGTTGCATCTGGGGCAGTAGTGAGTCAAACTTAATAGTGTCATATAACACTTGCCGGAGCCTCGATGCGCCAACCCGCCGCCTGGAGTCCCCGAATGAGCCCCGGCCCCGGCCCGGCCCCGGAGCGCCTGGCCGCCGCGCTGGCCGAGGATATCGCGGCGGAACGGCTGCGACCCGGCGCGCGTTTGCCACCGCATCGGCAACTTGCTGACGATCTCAAGTTGTCGGTGGTCACCGTCGGCCGCGCCTATGCCCTGCTGGAACGGCAGGGTCTGGTTCGCGGCGAACACGGCCGGGGCACTTTCGTGAGTGCTTCAATTCCCGATGAGGCTGCGGCCTTCATTGATCTCAGCCTGAACCTGCCGCCGCCGATCCTGGCCGAGGCACAGTTTGCCGCCGCCCTGCAGCGTGTGGCGGCACGCGCCGCGGGGATCAGCACCCAGCGCTATCCGCCGCCGGCCGGTCGCCTGGAGCATCGTCGGGCGGCGGCGCGCTGGCTGGCCGGGCATCGGATCGACCTGCCGGCCGAGCGCCTGCTGCTGACCAATGGTGCCCAGCATGCGATCATGGTCGCCCTGGGCCTGGTGTGCCGGCCCGGCGATCTCCTGCTGGTCGAATCGGTGACCTATGCCGGGGCCAAGGCCGCGGCGCGGCTGTTGGGATTGCGCCTGGCCGGTATCGAGATGGACGGCGAGGGGATCATGTCGGCGGCGCTGGCCGCCGCCCTGCAGGGCCCGGACCGTCCCGCCGCCCTCTACCTCACGCCGACGATGCAGAACCCGACCGGGCGCACCCTCACGGCCGAACGCCGGCGCGAGATCGCCGCGCTGGCCCGCCGCCATGACCTGCCGGTCATCGAGGACGATGTCTATTCGGTGCTGGACGATCCCGGCCGGCCGACGCTTGGCGAACTGGCGCCGGAGCGGGTGTTCTACATCAACAGCCTGTCGAAAGGGCTCAGCGCCGCGTTGCGGCTGGGCCTGCTGGCGGTGCCGGCGGGCTGGGAAGACCGGGCGGCGGCGGCCGTGCAGGCGACCGCCTGGACCGCATCGCCGCTGACCAGCTTCGTGATGGCCGAATGGCTGCAGGACGGCACGGCCGGGCTGGTCGCCGAGGCATTGCGCCGCGAAGTATCGGCGCGGCAGGCCATCGCTGCGGAATATTTTCCCGGCGTGCGGCCCGCCGGGCCTGCGGCGATGCATTTGTGGTTGCCGTTGGCCGAGGCCGCGGCGGAACGTGCCGCGCGCCGTGCCCAGGCGCTGGGGGTGATCGTCACGCCGCCGGGCGCCACGGTGGTCGATGCCGCGCGCGACTGCGGCTTGCGCCTCTGTCTGGGTGCTGCGCCCAGTCGCGAGATGCTGGGCCGAGGCCTTGGCCTGATCAGGCAGGCGATCGAAGCGCCGGAAGACACGATATTCTAGCCCGGCCGCTCCTCGTTCCACCAGCGGACGCACGCGGCGGCCAGCGCAGCCGTCGCGTCGACCGCCGGCGGCAGGCTCTCCGGCGGCAGCAGGGCAAGCGCCGGCGGCACTTCGCTGCACGCCAGGATGATCGTCCCGGCACCCCGCCGGGCCAGCGCGTTCGCCAACTTGGCGAACGCTGGGGCGGCGCCCGCGGGATCGCCCTGCTTGACCCGGTAGATGCCCGGCATCACCAGTTCGGTCATCTCGGCCGGATCCGGCACCAGACAGTCGATGCCGCGGGCTGCCAGGCGCTGCTGGTAGAGGCCTGACGTGATTGTGCCCTTGGTGCCGATCAGTCCGACGCAGCCCGCCGCGATGCCGGCGCAGGCGGCGTCGGCCATGTGCAGGATGGGCAGGCCGCCCTCGGCCGCGAGTTCGTCATACCAGTTGTGCGCGGTGTTGCAGGGAATGACCGCGAGGTCGCAGCCGGCCCCACGCAAGGCGTGCAGGCCCCGCAGCATCGCCGGCACCGGCGAGGGGCCCTGGCCGGCCAAAGCGAGATTGCGATCCGGGATCTGCGGTACCGACCACAGCAGGAACGGGACATGGTCCTGATCGGTGCGGGCGGGCGTCGCCGCGATCAGCTTGCTGACGAAGTCGGCCGAGGCCAGCGGCCCCATCCCGCCGAGGATGCCGAGCAGTCTAGCCATCGGCCACCGGCGCAAAGCTGCCGACATAGCCGAACAGGCCGACCGAACCGCCGGTATGCAGGAACACGACGTTCTCGTCGGGGCGGAAGTGGCCGCGACGCACCAGGTCGATCAGCCCGGCCATGCCCTTGCCCGAGTAGACCGGGTCGAGCAGGATGCCTTCGAGCCGCGCGGTCAGCTCGACGGCCTCGATCATGCCAGGCGTCGGCACGCCGTAGCCGCCGCCGACATAGTCCGAATTGGCCTTGATCGCCGCCCGGTCGATGCCACCGCGTACCCCGATGAAGTCGGCGGTGGCCTGGGTCAGCCGGTAGACATTCGCCTCCTGAACGTCGCGCGGCTGACGGGTCGAGATGCCCAGCACCGGGATGCCGGAATTCAGGCCTTCGAGGCCCGCGACCAATCCGGCCTGGGTCCCGGTCGAACCGGTCGCATGGACCACGTGGTCGATGCGCAGGCCGAGATCGTTGGCCTGGGCCAGCAGTTCGATCGCGCAGGTGACATAGCCCAGCGCGCCGACCCGGTTCGAGCCGCCGCCGGGAATCACGTAGGGTTTCTCGCCGCGGCTGCGCAGCCGGCCGGCCAGGGCTTCCATCTCTGCCTGCATGTCGGTGCCGCCCGGGCGCTGTTCCAGCGTCGCGCCGAACAACTGGTCCAGCAGAACGTTGCCCGAACCGAGATAGTCGCGGTCGCTGGTCGTGATGCGGTGTTCGAGCAGGCCCGTGCATTTCATGCCCAGCACCGCGGCGGCGGCGGCGGTCTGGCGCACGTGGTTCGACTGGACGGCACCTTGCGTGATGACGTGGTCGCAGCCCTGAGCCTGGGCCTCGCCCATCAGGAACTCGAGCTTGCGCGTCTTGTTGCCGCCGGAGGCGAGGCCGGTGCAGTCGTCGCGCTTGATCCAGAGGCGCGGGCCGCCGAGATGCCGGGTCAGGTTCGGCATCGGGTGAAGGGCGGTCGGGGCATGGGTCAGCCTGACGCGCGGAAAGCGGGAGAGATGCATCGTTGAAATTCCCCTGAGCGTTTCGACCATCATGGCGGCAAGCCGGGCGGGCGGCTAGGCTTGATCCGCGATCCCGGCCATGAGGACGGGATCATGCAGGCCAGCCAGCGAAACGCCTGGCCCCGGCGACCGCGGGCTGAAATAGCGCTCGCCTGACCGGGCGGCAGGCTCTAGCGTGCCTGCCGCCCATGGTCTTTCCGTCACCTGTCTTCCTCTTCGCCTTTCTGCCCGCGGTCCTGGCGCTGCACCACATGGTGCCGCAGGCTTGGCGCAACCACCTGCTGCTCCTCGCCAGCCTCGTCTTCTACGGGTGGGGCGAGGCATTGAACGGCTGGGTGCTGCTGGTCTCGATCCTGGGCAATTGGGCGATCGGCCTGTGGCTGGGGCGGACCGGGCATCGCCGCCTGGCGCTGACGGTCGGTGTGATCGGCAATCTCGCCGTGCTGGCCTTCTTCAAGTATCTCGATTTCCTGGTCGGCATCGCCAACGAGCTCGGTGCGGGTCCGTGGCCGCTGCCGGGCGTGCGGCTGCCGCTCGGGATCTCATTCTTCACCTTCCATGCACTGTCCTACCTGATCGACGTCTATCGCGGCATCAACCCGCCGCAGCTGGGGTTGGGCCGCTTCGCCCTCTACATCGCCTTTTTCCCGCAGCTGATCGCTGGGCCGATCATTCGCTACCATGACGTCGCCGACCAGCTCGACCGGCGCAAGGTCGACGCCGAACTCTTTGCCAGCGGCGTCGAGCGGTTCGTGCTGGGGTTGGCCAAGAAGGTGCTGATCGCCAACCCGCTCGGTCTCGTTGCCGACCAGGCCTTCGCGGTACCGCCCGGCGGCCTGCCCGGCGCGCCGGCCTGGGTCGGCCTGATCTGCTATACCGGCCAGATCTATTTCGATTTCTCCGGCTATTCCGACATGGCGATCGGCCTGGGCCGGATGGTCGGTTTCCGCTTCCTGGAGAACTTCAACTATCCCTATGCGGCGCAGAGCGTCCAGGATTTCTGGCGGCGCTGGCATATCTCGCTGTCCAACTGGTTTCGCGACTATCTCTACATTCCGCTCGGCGGCAGCCGCGTCGCGCCGGGCCGGGTCTACGCCAATCTCGGCATCGTCTTCCTGCTGTGCGGGCTATGGCACGGCGCCAGCGTCAACTTCGTCATCTGGGGGCTGATCCATGGCGGGTTCCTGGTCGTCGAACGCGCCGGGTTCGGCCGCATCCTGATGCGGCTGCCACGGCCGCTGCGGCATCTCTATGTCATGTCCGTCGTGATGCTGGGCTGGGTGTTCTTCCGGGCCGAGGGCCTGCCTGCGGCGCTCGGCTATCTCTCGAGCCTGGGCGGTGCGCTGGGCTGGCACTGGATCGGCGTCTCCTACATCACCGATGGCCTGACCTGGATCGCGCTGGCGGCCGCGGCGATCGGCGCCACGCCGGTCCTGGCCCGCCTCGCCTCGGACTGGCGGATGCGGCGGGCGCAATATTCCGGGCGCGGCAATGCGCTGGCTGCGCTGGTCGAGACGGACGAAGGGGCGGTGATCCGGCTGGTCCGGCTGGTCGCGATTGGCGCGCTGTTCGTCCTGGCCACCGCCTTCATCGCAGCCGGCACCTACAATCCCTTCATCTATTTCAGGTTCTGACGCGATGCCGGGTCGGCGATCCTACGCGCTGCTCCTGTCGGGCCTGTTCGTGCTGGCCTTGGCGCTCGGCTTCGCCGGCCTGTTTGGCCGTGGCGATATCGCCGCGACCGAAAACCGGGTGCTGGCGCCGGCCCCCGGCTGGCCGGGCAGTGTCGCGGCCCTTGCGGCCTGGCCGCGCCAGGCCGATGCCTGGATCGCCGATCGCTTCGGTTTGCGCGAACCGCTGATCCGGCTACAGGCGCGCCTGACCTATGGATTGACGCGGGACCGGTCGCAGGTCGTGCGCGGCGCCGACGGCTGGCTGTTCCTGGCCGACGAGTTCTCCCGGGTCAGCTATCAGCGGACCGAGCCGTTGTCGGGCCAGGATGCGCTGGCCTGGGCCGGCGAGCTTGAACAGCGCAAGGCGATCGCGGCGGCGGCGGGTACGACCTACCTGTTCGTCGCGGTCCCCGACAAGCATACGATCTATCCGGAATTCATGCCGGATGACCTGACCGTCACCGCGCCGTTGTCGCGGCTGCAGATGCTGGGGCCGGCCGCCCAGCTCGGCGCCGGGCCGGCCTATCTCGATCTCGAACCGATATTGCGGGCGGCCAAGCCGACCGGCCAGCTCTATTACCGCACCGATTCCCACTGGAACGCCTACGGCGCCTGGGTCGGCTATCGCGCCATCGCCGCCCGACTCGCCGAACTCGGGCGCCCGCTGCCCCCGCGGACCGACTACGGCTATGCCGATTTTCCGCAAGGGACGTTCGAAGCCGGCGATCTCGCCCGGATGATGGCCGTGTCGATCAGCGAGCAGGGGCCGTTGCCGCGCGATCTCGGCCAAGCCTGCGGCGGGACGACCCAGGCTTTTCCGCTGGGCGCGTTCGAGCCGTTCTTCGAGCACCGGACCCAGCGTTCGACCTGCGCGGCCGGGTCCGGGCGTGCGCTGGTGCTGCACGATTCCTTCATGATCGGGCTGATGCCCTATCTGTCGACCAGCTTTTCGGAGGTCGTCTACGTCTGGGCGAAAGTGCCGCTGCCGCTGTACAAGGCGTTGATCGAGCGGTTGAAGCCCGACGTCGTGATCGAGGAGCGGGCCGAGCGCTATTTTCGCGGCCTGTATCCAGCCCCTCAGCCCTTGCCCTGAGTACGTTCCAGCACCGCGCCAATGCCGGCGATCATCAGTTCGATCGAGAAATCGACTTCGTCCGCGGTCATCGGCGGTCCCGGCGGCGGCGGCGGGGCGCCGGGTTCGTAGAACGGTTTCAACCGCAGCCCGTGCGCCGCCGTGCGGGCGACGCCGACGGCGTAGGTATAGATCGCCTGGGTCACCCGCGCGCAATCTTCGGCGCGGAAGCCGGCGCGCAGCAGCAGGTCGCGCAGCGCCTGATGGACCTGCGCCTCGCGGGGCGTTCCGTAGGGGCTGGCGATCAGCAGCGGGAATACCCGGGGATGGGCGATGGCCAGACGGTGGAACTGGCGCCCGACGGCGCGCAGCGCATCGCGCCAGGGCAGGGCGGGGTCGGGCAGCGGCAGTTCGGCCAGTACCAGGTCGAACACCGCCAGCAGCAGCGCCTGCTTGTCGGGCAGGTGGTAATAGATCGACATCGGATCGACGCCCAGTTCGGCCGCGAGCTTGCGCATGCTCAGCGCCTCGGCGCCCTCGGTCTCGAGGCGGGCCAGCGCTGCGGCCACGATGCGCTCTCGGCTCAGCCGGGGCTTTGGTTTGCGCGCCGCCATTGACTTTCCTACAGCGTAGAAATACCGTTTGTCCTACACTGTAGAACAAAGGGACCGGTGCCGTCGATGGCAAGCGTGATCCAGCCGATACCCAGCCCGCCGCGCCTGCCGCTGATCGGCCACCTCCATCGCATCCCCAAGGGGCGGTTGGTGCGCTATCTGGTCGAGACGGCGCGGAACCTTCCCGGGCTGTTCGCCATCGATTTCGCCGGCCGCGAGGCCTATTTCGCGACCACTCCCGACATCGTCGCCGAACTGAACGACGAGAAGCGTTTCCGCAAGATGCCGGGGCCGGCGTTGCGCTCGCTGCGGCCTGCCGTGGGCGACGGGCTGTTCACCGCCTTCCAGGACGAGCCGAACTGGGGCAAGGCTCATCGCATCCTGCTGCCGGCATTCGGCCAGCGGGCGATGAAGGGCTATTTCGGCCTGATGCGCGAGGTGGTCGACCAGCTTGTCGCCAAGTGGTCGGCGGCAGAGGGAGGCGATGTGCTGGTCGCCGACGACATGACGCGGCTGACCCTCGATTCGATCGCGATCGCCGGGTTCGGCTATCGCTTCGACAGCTTCGCCGACGAACGGCTCGATCCGTTTCTCGCGGCGATGGTCCGCGCGCTGGGCGAGGCGATGGACAAGCTGACCCGACTGCCGATTCAGCGGCACTTCAACGGCCGGCGGGATCGTCAGTTCGCCGCCGATATCGCTGAAATGAATACGCTGGTCGACCGCATCATCGCCGACCGTCGGCGCAATCCGGGTGGCGGTTCCGACCTGCTGGCCCTGATGCTGGACGCGGTCGATCCGGTGACCGGCGAGACGCTCGACGACGTCAACATCCGCTACCAGATCCTGACTTTCCTGGTCGCGGGCCACGAGACCACCTCGGGCCTCCTGACCTTCGCCCTCTATCTGCTGCAGCGCCATCCGCAGGTGCTGGCCCAGGCCTATGCCGAGGTCGATCGCGTGCTGCCGGGCGACCGGGTGGCCGAATATGCCGACATTGCCGAGTTCGATGTCATCGATCGCGTGCTGAAGGAGGCGCTGCGGCTGTGGCCGACGGCGCCGGCCTATTCGGTCGCGCCCTACGAGGATGCCATCGTCGGCGGCTGCTGGCGCATCCCCAAGGACCGCCCGGTCAACGTGCTGATGGTGGCGTTGCATCGCGATCCGGCGGCCTGGCCCGATCCGGATACCTTCGACATCGACCGCTTCCTGCCGGAAGCCGAGGCCGCGCGCCATCCGCACGCCTACAAGCCGTTCGGCAATGGCGTCCGTGCCTGCATCGGGCGCCAGTTCGCGCTGACCGAGGCCAAGCTGGCCCTGGCCGTATTGCTGCAGCATTTCGATCTCAGCGACCCGCACGACTATCGCCTCGACGTCAAGGAGACGCTGACGCTCAAGCCCGATGCGTTCCGCCTGCGGGTGCGGCGGCGGCGGGCGCACGAACGCGGCCGGGGGATATCCCAGGCCCCGGCGGCGGCGCCGGTCACCGCCGCGCCGGCCGGTGCCGGACAGTCGCTGGTCGTCGCCCATGGCACCAGCCTCGGCACCGCCCGCGAGATCGCCGCGGCGCTGGCTGCCCGGGCCGTCGGGGCCGGCTTCGCCGCGCGCGCGGTGGCGCTGGACGATCTGGCCGACGCGCTGCCCGCCGATGGTCTGCTGGTCGTGGTGACCGCGACCTATAACGGCCTGCCGCCCGACAATGCGCAGCGGTTTGCCGCCATGCTTGCCGCCGGCCTGCCGTCCAGGCCGGGATTGCGCTACGGGGTGCTGGGGATCGGCAACAGCCAATGGCCGAACTACCAGGCCTTCCCGCTGGCGGTCGAGGCGGCGCTGGCCGCGACCGGCGCAATTGCCCTGCTGCCGCGCGGGGCTGCCGACGGCGACGGTGATTTCGACGGCGCGGTCGAGGACTGGATCGAAACGCTGTGGACTGTCCTCGGCGCCGAGGCGCAGCCGACGGCGCCGCTGGAACTGGCCGCAGTGGCGACGCAGGACCTGCGGGCAGAAGCCCTCCCGCTGTTGCGGTTCACCGTCCTGGCCAACGACGAACTGGTTCGGCCGGCCGACGGCCTGTGGGATTTCGCCCGCGAGGCGCCGCGCGGTCCGACGCGTCATCTCCGCCTCGTCCTGCCGCCGGGCGAGACCTATGCGGTCGGCGATCATCTGGCGGTCTATGCACGCAACCGGCCCGACCTCGTCGACGCCGTCATCGCCCGTCTCGGTGTCGATGCGGAAGCGCTGGTCCGGCCGCAGGGGGATGCCGGCCGGTTCGGCCATCTGCCGCTTGGCCATCCGGTCACGGTGCGGCTGCTGCTGACCGACTTTGTCGAATTGCGCGAACCGGCGACGCGGCGCGCTGCACGGCGCCTGCTCGACCATGTCCGCTGCCCGCACACCCGCGGACAGATCGAGGCGCTCGTGACCGACGAGTCGGCGTTCCATGCCGCCGTGACCGAGACGCATGTCGCCCTTTTCGACCTGCTGCTGCGCTTTCCCGCCGTCGAACTGCCGCTGCCGGTCTTCGTCGAACTCTGTCCGCCGGTCCAGCCGCGGCTCTATTCGATCGCATCGTCGCCTCTGGCGACGCCGGACGAGGTGCATCTGCTGGTCGGCACGATCGACGCGCCGGCCTGGTCGGGGCAGGGCCGCTATCAGGGCTTCGCCTCGACCTACATCCGCGATCTGGTTGCCGGCGATATCGTGTCCGCCACGATCCGCAAACCGAATCCGCCATTCGCGCCGCCAGCCGATCCACTCAGGAAGATGATCCTGATCGGGCCGGGTACCGGCCTTGCCCCATATCGCGGCTTTCTGGCCGAACGCGCGGCGCAGCGGCGTGCCGGAACCGCCGTCGCGCCGGCGATGCTGTTCTTTGGCTGTCGCCATCCCGAGCATGACTGGCTGTACCGGGAGGAGATCGAGCGCTGGGCGGCCGACGGGCTGGTCGACCTGCATCTCGCCTTCTCGGCGGTTGCCGGCCACGCCCATCGCTTCGTCCAGGATGCGTTGTGGGCTGCCCGCGAAGCGGTCTGGCAGGCGCTGGGCGAAGGCGCGGAAGTCTTCGTCTGCGGCGACGGCCGCTGGATGGCGCCGGCGGTGCGCGAAACGCTGATGCGGATGCATGGCGACCGGACCGACGCCGATCGCGACGCGTCTTCCCGCTGGCTCGACGGGCTGCGCGCGGCCGGCCGCTATCACCAGGATGTCTTCGGCTTTGCCCGATAGGCCAAGATCCGTGGCAATTGCTTACAATTCCACATAATCGGCCTGCCATCGATCCGGTATGGTCGCCCCCGGCACAGGGCTGTCGGAGAAGGGTGAGGCCAGGGGTGGGTAGGTTGTGGTTCTATGACCTGATGTCGCGGGCCGGCTGGCTCAGCTATCGCGGCAAGATCATGGTCATGGCGTTTCTGGGCGTTCACGTCCCCCTGCTGGGTGTGATCTCGTACTACGCCTTCATCGCGGCCACCGACTGGCGTGACGCCGTCGAGGTCGTTGCCGCGGCGCTGGCCGCGACGCTGATCGGAACAGGTGTCACCCTCCTGGTCCTGAACCTGCTGCTGCAGCCGGTGCTGATGACGGCAGCCGGCCTGCGGCGCTATCGCCTCGAGCGCCGCCTACCCGGCCTGCCCGTCGGCTATCGCGACGAAGCCGGCATGCTGATGGAGGATGCCGAGCAGACCCTGGGCGAACTCGATCTGGCGATCGAGACCATGGCCAATCACGATCCGGTCACGGGCCTCTACAATCGGCGAGGCTTGATCAAGGGGATCGGCGATCGCATTCTCGCGGACCAGCGCTTCGCACTGTGCAAGCTGCGCATCGGCAACTTCGACCGGCTGATCGCCACTTTCGACCTCGGCACCGCCGAGGCGGTGCTGCGCGGCGTGGCGCGCCGGGCCACGGCAGCCTTGCCGGTCGATGCGCTGGTTTCCCGACTGGGCGGCGGCACTCTTGGCTTCGTCATCGATCAGCCGGGCGACGTGCATGCGATCGCCCGCCGCATCGTGGCGACCCATGCCTCGTTGCAGGCCGACATCGCGGTCGGCGCGCTCGATATCAAGCCTGAACTGACTTTCGGCGTCGCGATCTATCCGGACGATGCCGATGACGCCACCGCCTTGCTGGACAACGCGCTCTCGGCACTGACCACCGTCGACGCGGCCGGCAATCAGCCGACAATGTTCTTCTCGCCGACGGCACGCGAGGTGGCGCGTGAGCGCTTTTCCACCGAGCAGGACTTGCGGCGCGCGCTGCAGGACGATGAATTCACGCTGCATTTCCAGCCGGTCGTCGATCTTGTCGCCGGCCGTACCGTCGGTGCCGAGGCACTGGTGCGCTGGCAACATCCCGAGCGTGGCCTGGTCCCGCCAGCGGCCTTCATTCCGGTTGCCGAAGCTTGCGGTCTGATCGAACCGATCGGGCTGTGGGTGTTCAACGCAGCCTGCCGTCAGTTGCGCCACTGGTCCGACCGTGGGCTTGACGGGCTTAGTCTTGCAGTCAACCTGTCCGGTCGCCAGTTCGCCGATCCGGCACTGATCGACCGGCTGGCCCGGGCGATCGCCGAGAACGGGATCGCGCCCGGCCGCATCGAGATCGAGCTGACCGAGACGGCGGCGATGGCAGATGTCGGGCGTACCCGCGACGTGTTCGGCGAACTGCGCCGGCTCGGCATCGCCGTTGCCATCGACGATTTCGGTACCGGCTATTCCAGCCTCAGCTATCTCAAGGACCTGCCGTTCGATCGCCTGAAGATCGATCGGCAGTTCGTCGCCGACGTCCATCGCGACCCGTCGAACCAGGCGATCTGCGGCGCATTGATTGAGCTGACGCGCGGCCTTGGGATTTCCGTCCTGGCCGAGGGGGCGGAGCATGCGGCCGAGGTCGGCCAGCTGCAGGCCCAGGGTTGCCGCCTGTTCCAGGGCTTCCATTTCTCAAGGCCGGTAACCGGCGCCACCTTCGTCGATACGGTCGCGCAGCTCGACCGGCGCCTGGCGGCGGAGAGGCTGATGATCCACTAGGACCTTGTGGCCGTCGCCACGACCCAATCCCAGAAGGCGCGCGCTGCCGGGCGATGCAGGCTGCGGGTACCGCCGGTAAGCCAGTAGCCATAGCGGTCGGGCCAATCCTGGCCGAACGGGGCGACCAGACTGCCCGCCGCCAGCGCGTCGGTCACCAGGCTGGTGCGCCCGATGGCGAAGCCCAGCCCGGCAGTCGCCGCTTCCAGCACCATCGTCGTTTCGCTGAACCGCGGCCCGCGCGTCGCGTCGACCCCGGATCTGCCGGTCAGCGCCAGCCACCAGGACCAGTCGTCCAACTCGGCGAAATGCAGCAAGGGCGTCTCCCGCAACGCTGCCTCGGCATCGCGCGATCCCAGCAGCGACGGCGCGCAGACCGGGAAACAGCGTTCGTCGCCCAGCCGTTCGACCACCGTCGCATCCGGCCAGTCGCCGCGGCCGAAACGCAGGCACAGATCGGCCTCGCCGCGCGTCAGGTCGGCATCGTGCCGGCTGCCGTCGAGCAGGACCGACAGGCCCGGCTGGGCATCGAGGAACGTCTTCAGGCGCGGTGCCAGAAAGCGCGCGGTATAGGTGCGCGGAACACCGACGATGAGGCTGCGCCGCGGGCGGCCCTGGTCGAAGCGATGGATCGCCTGGGTGATCAGGGTGAACGAATCGGCCAGCCGCTGGGCCAGGTCCTGGCCGGCGTCGGTCAGGGTGATGCCGCGCGCGCCGCGTTCGGCCAGCCGCACCTTGAGCCGTGCCTCCAGCCCCGCCAGTTGGCGGCTGATCGCACCGGGCGTCACACCCAATTCGGCCGCCGCGGCGGTGACGCTGCCGCAGCGGGCCAGCACGGCAAAGGATTCGAGCGCGAGCAGCGGCAGGCGGGCCATGCAGGATTGAGCGACAAGCATTGAGTTGAAGTCAAGGCTGCGATGAGCAGCGGGTCATGGCGCGCCGGGGTACCGGCGCCGTATTCGTTGGTTCCGACGGTGGCGAAGGATTGCGAGATGGACATCATGCTGCGCGAGGCGACGGACCGGGACGGCGATGCGGTGGCAGCCGTGATCGCGCGCTGCTTTGCCGACTATCCCGGCATCGTCTTCGATCGCGCGGCCGAGTTTCCGGAGCTGGACGCCATTGCCAGCCATTTTGCCGCCGGCGGCGGCCGGATCTGGGTCGCCGAGCTTGGCGGGCGCGTCGTCGGCAGTTTTGCCATCGCCGTCTCCGACGAGCCGGGGGTGATGGAATTGCACAAGGTTTATCTGCTGCCCGAACTGCGCGGCCGGGGCCTCGCCCGGCGGATGCTGGGCCGAGCGCTCGATTTTGCCGCAGCCTGCGGGGCGGTCGAGATCAAGCTGTGGACGGATACCCGCTTCGATGCCGGGCACCGCTTCTACGAGGCGAACGGGTTCGTCCGCCAGCCGGGTATCCGGACCCTGAACGATCTGTCCAACTCGCGCGAGTACGCCTATCGGCGGCCAGTAGCCGCCTTGGCCGCCTGAAAGGCCCGCGCCAGCGCGCAGAACTCCGCCACGGTCAGTGTCTCGGCCCGCCGGGTCGGATCGATTCCCGCCGCGTCGGTCAGTGTTTCGGCCGGAACGCCCAGCGCCTTCAGGCTCTGGCGCAGCATCTTGCGGCGCTGACCAAAGGCGGCCGCGGTCACGGCCTCCAGGTCGGTCCGGACACAGGGCGCCAGCGGTGCCGGACGCGGGCGCAGCGACACGACCGTCGAGGTGATCTTGGGGGGAGGCACGAAGGCCTTGGGCGAGATGTCGAAGGCCGACTTGGCCTCGCACAGCCACTGGACCAGGATCGACAGCCTGCCGTAGTGTTCCGATCCCGGCGGGGCGACGATACGCTGGGCGACTTCCTTCTGGAACATCAGCGTGAAGCCGACGAACAGCCCGGGCGGCCGCTGCAGCCACTTGATCAGCAGCGGGGTGGCGATGTTGTAGGGCAGGTTGGCGCAGAGCTTGACCGGTCCATCGCCCAGGATCTCGCCCTCGTCGATTTCGAGTGCATCACCCTCGATCACCCGCAGCCGGCCGGGAAAGGCGTCGCCCAGCTCGGCCAGCGCGGCAAGGCAGCGGCTGTCGCGCTCGACCGCCACGACCCGCCTGGCGCCGGCCAGCAGCAGGGCGCGGGTCAACCCACCGGGGCCGGGGCCAACCTCGAAGACGGTGACGTCATCGAGCGGCCCGGCGGTGCGGGCGATGCGCAACGTCAGGTTCAGGTCGAGCAGGAAGTTCTGGCCGAGCGTCTTCTTCGCCATCAGCCCGTGGCGATTGATGACCTCGCGCAGCGGCGGCAGGCCGGACGGGTCGGTCTCAGTCACGGTCGTCGATACGGGCCCGGCGCCGGACATCGGCGATCGCCGCCGCCGCCCTGATCGCGGCGATCAGGCTGTCGGGCCGGGCGATGCCCTTGCCGGCGATGTCGAAGGCGGTGCCGTGATCGGGCGAGGTGCGCACGATCGGCAGGCCCAGCGTGACATTGACGCCGCGATCGAAATCGAGGGTCTTGAGCGGGATCAGCCCCTGGTCGTGATAGAGGCAGATCGCGGCATCGTAGGTCTGCCGCGCGGCCGCATGGAACATGGTATCCGGCGGAACTGGCCCCCGTGCCTCGATCCCCTCGGCCTGCAGCCGGGCCACGGCCGGGGCGACGATCTCGATGTCTTCGCGGCCGATGCCGCCATTTTCGCCGGCATGGGGGTTGAGCCCGGCGATCGCCAGTCGCGGCCGGGCAAGGCCGAAATCCTGGGCCAGGCCATGGGCGGCAACCCGGGCGGTCGCGACGATCGCCTCGGTCGTCAGCCCGGCGACGGCGCGGGCCAGCGGCTCGTGGATCGTGACCAGGACGACGCGCAGTTCCGGCACCATCAGCATCATCGTGCCGATCGCGCCGCAGCGCTCGGCGATGTACTCGGTGTGACCGGGATGGCGGAAGCCAGCCTCGTACAGCACCGCCTTGGCGATCGGGTTGGTCACCACCGCCCCGACCCGCCCGGCCAGCGCCAGGTCGGTCGCCCGGTCGATCGCCGCAATCACCGCCGGGGCATTGCGCGGATCGGGCTGGCCAGCCGTGGCCGGGCAGGGCAGGGAGACCGGCAGTACCGGCAGGGCATCGGCAAAAGCGTTTGCGGCATCCTCGGGTTCGACGATTTGCCGCAGCGGCGTGTCAGGCGCCATGGCCGCCAGCCGTGCCGGATCGTCGATCAGAAAGAATGGCGGCAGGCCGTGCCGGGCGCGGTCGGACCAGGCCTTCAGCGCGATCTCGGCCCCGATACCGGCCGGGTCGCCCATGGTAAGCGCGAGCGGCGCCGCGGGCCGTGGCCGCACGATCGCGACGGACATCAGCGAATCTCGATGGTGGCGTCGCGGCGCAGGTCGCGCAGATAGCGCCGGGCCAGCATGCCCATGCGGCGATTGGCGATGGCCTCGCGCACCTGTTCGGGGTCGAAGGCGTTCGAGGCGGCATCCTGGCGTTCGCAGACGATCAGCAGCGTCATGCCGTTGTCGTTGCGGATCGGGCCGGCGACCTGGTTGACCTTCAGGTCCTTGACCGCACTGGCGAAATCCTGCGGCAGGTCGCCGATCTTGACGGTGCCGAGGCTGCCGCTCTCCTTGGTGCCGACCTGCTCCTTCAGCTTGTCGACGTCGTTGCACGATTTCAGTTCGGTGGCAAGGCGGCGGGCCTCCGCCGTCTGCTTCTCGACGTCTTCGGGGCTGGCATCGCGGGCCAGCGGCACCACCAGCTGGCTCAGCGTGACCGTCGATTGGGCGAGGTCGGGGCCGGCGATCGCGCGGCGGTCGCGCAGGGCGAGGATGTAGTAGCCGCCCGGCCCGCGGATCGGGTTGGAAATCCGGCCGATCTGCAGCCCGGCCGCCGCCGTGTCCAGTTCCTCGGGCAGCGTCCCCGGCTGCACCCAGCCCAGGTCGCCACCGGACGCGGCCGAGGTGCCCTGGCTGAACTGGCGGGCCAGGCTCGGGAAGGCCGCAAAATTGCCGGCCTGCTGGATCTGGTCGACGATCCGCTCGGCCGTGCGGAAGACTTCCTCCTCCTGGTCGGGATTGTCGACCGACAGGAAAATCTCGGCCAGCAGCATCTCCTGCTGCCCGACGCTCGCCTTCGCCTTGGCGATCGCCTGCTCGACATCCTCGTCGGCGACCTGGATCGTCGGGCTGATGCGCTGGCGCAGCAGTTTCTGCCAGGCGATTTCCGCCCGGATCTGCTGGGCCAGGCTTTCCTTGTCGATGCCGACCTGCGACAGGAAATTGTCGAACTGGCCCTGCGGCACGTTGTTTTCGCGGCTGATGATGTCATAGGCGCGCTGCAGGTCGGCCTGGCCGACGGTGATGCCCTGGCGCTTGGCTTCCTGGATCTGCAGCTGTTCGTCGATCAGCGTGCGCAGCGCCTGGTCGCGCACCCGGCGCATGTTCTCCGGGCTCGGCTGCTGGCCGGTCGAGACCAGCACGAGCCGCATCCGGGTATCGAGATCGCGGCTGGTCACGATGTCATCGTTGACGATCGCGGTGATCGACTGCAGCGCCTGCGCCGACGCCCGGCCCGGGGCCAACAGGCCGCAGACGGCGATCGCGAGAACGATGACGGCAGAAAGACGCATGGTCTCAGACTATCCCAGGTTTACCATGATGAAGCGCACGCCATAGGTGGTCGACGGCCGGATGTCGCGGTCGACCGTATTGTTGCGGTCGACGAAGAACATGATGTCGAAACACTCGTCGGTATAGCGCAGGCCGCCGAAGGTGCGCAACGTGCCGCCGCCGGTCAGGTCGGTCAGGTAGGTGCCGTTGACCGTCCAGTTACGCGTCAGACGGGCCGAACCGGTCAGGCCGATGGCCTCCTGGTCGCCGGTGAGCGAGGTGAACAGCGACTTGTTCAGCCGTGCATAGGTCACGCCGCCGTTCAGCGCCGCGGTGCCCGCCGAGGCCATGACCTCGTAACGTTCCATCGTCCGCTGATGCGGGTTGTAGCGGATGCGGTTGGAGATATTCAGGTAGGGGGTCGGGGCGACGGTGATTCGCCCGACGATGTCGGAGATCTGGTCGCGCAGGCCCGATCCCGGGGCAAAGGCGGTATTTTCGACCGTACGGGCCGACTGGCCGACGATCAGCTCGGTGAAGCCGCCCCCGACCGAGTAGGCGCCGGCGCGCACGCCGTAGTTCACCCGCGGACTGCCATCGTAGCGGTCGAGGCCGGGGAAGCGGCTGACCGAGAACAGATTGGTTTCGTCGAATTCGTAGGTCTGCGAATCCTCGTTCGGGATCTTCGACGAATTGCCGCCGTTCGGGGTGGCGATAAAGTTGACGATCGGCTCGACCAGCAGGTTGACGTCGGTGCCGGGGCGAACGAACGGCCAGCGCCAGTCGAGCATGGCCAGCGGCATGGCGCGGCCGGCGAACCCGTAGGTATTGACGGTCGTCGGCGTGCCGCCGCCCACCGTCTGGTCCGACCAGTAGCCGTCGCCGCGCATCTGCACCTGCAGGGTGTAGACGTCGCCCATCGGGCCGTAATAGGGCAGTTTCCAATACGGGTTGACCGAGGCGCGCTGGGTCTGGGTGCCGCGGGTGCGGTAGAGCGACAGGTAGGAGACGTCGGCACCGATCTGGCCGCCGAACTTGTCGGGCTCGCCGACATAGTTGTAGGCGGCAAACGGGCCGATGATCGGCGAAATGCCCTGGTCGGCATTGGGCCGCAGGTTCTGGAACGAATAGGCATTGATCGACCCGAACGACCGGCCGTCCTGGCGCTCGACGAAGGCGCGGCTGGTCAGGGTGTTCAGCGTCGAGATGCCGTAGAGGTTGGCATAGGTCGAATCGGTCGCGCGGAAGACGTTGAAGCCGTAGCGGGTCTTGTCGTCCAGCTCGAACCGGCCGGCGCCGCGGATATGGCCGCGCCAGTATTTGTCGCCGGTGTCGTTGTTGTTGTCGTCGTATTTCTCGACGAAGGTGGCCGAACCATCCATCCAGTATTCGCCGGTCTGCGTCCGCTGGCGGAACTCGGCGGCCATCTGCGCGCCGCGCTTGGTGGTGATGCGCGGGGTCACCGTCACGTCGGTCGATTCGTCGATCGGGACGTAGTAGCCCTGCTGGTAACTCATCCCGAAATAGGTCGAATGGGTCGGCGACGGCGGCAGCAGGCCTTCCTGGCGCTTGACCGAGGGGTCGGGATGGCTGAACCGCGGGGCATAGGCGACCGGCACCCCCCACAGTTCCATCGTCGCATCCTCGTACTCCACGATCTTGTTGGCCTGATCGTGGATCGCACGCTTGGCCTTGATCTGCCACAGCGGCGGGCGCGACCGGTCCTCGCGGCAGGTGTTGCAGGGGGTATACGTCACGTTGTCGACGATGGTACGGTTGCCGTCGCTGCGCTGCCCGCCCGAGGCGACGAGGCGCGAATTGTCCGACAGCAGCATGCGCAGGCGGCGAATGACGCCGTTTTTCATTTCCTCCTGCAACTCGGCATAGTCGGCGAAGGCGACCTCGCCCGTCGGTTCGACCAGCACGACGTTGCCGGTCGCGGTGACCCTGCCGTCGCGTTCGTACCAGCTGACCTTGTCGGCGGTCAGCATGCGCTCGCCCTGGGTGATCTCGACCCGCCCCTCGGCGGTGACGACCCCAAGTTCCTGGTCGTAGGTCATGTGGTCGGCTTCGAGCAGCGCGGGCGTGTCGCGCGTATTCTTCTGGTTTTGCGCGCCCGAGAACACCTTCAGCCGGTTGGCCGGCTGCTGCGCGGCGGCATCGCCGATCCAGCCTGCGGCCAGGGCCAGGGTGAGCGCGACAGTTGCGATGCGGTGCCGGGGCATCAGCCGTCCTCGAGGTGAAACAGCCCGGCGGTGCCGAGCATCAGGCCGATCACGGCCGGGCTGGACGCAGCCAGTGCGACCGGGATGTTGCCTGATAGGCCAAGGGCGTGGATCAGGTCGGACATCACGTACAGGACGAAGCCGGCGACGATGCCGCCCGATACCAGCCAGCCGCCGCCGCCCCGCCGTGTCAGCCGGAGCGAGAACAGCGCCGCGATCAGCACGTTGGCACAATAAAGGAAGGGGTCGGCCAGCAGGCTGTAGAAATACAGGCGATGGCGCGTCGCCGAGAAGCCCGCACGCTCCAGCGTGTCGATGAAGCCGGGCAGGGTCCAGAACGACAGGGTTTCGGGCGAGGCAAACGAGTTCTGGATGCGGCTGAGGGTCAGGGTGGTCTCGACCGTGTAGTGCGGCAGGAATTCGGCCGGCCGGTCGAGCGAGGTGATCAGCACGTCGTCGAGTTGCCAGCGTCCGTCATCGAGGACGGCATGGGCGGCATCGATGCGGCGCACGAAACGATCCGAGCCCTGGTAGAAGAACAAAATCACGTCGTTCAACTCCAGGCCGTTCTGGGCGACGCGCAGGGCATGGACGACGATCTGGTCGTCGCCCGAGGAATCACGCAGCCACAGACCCGACCCCGAGACGGCGAGCAGGCTGGTCCGGCCCTTGAGGAAGCGGGCTTCGACCTGCTCGTAGCGCGACACCATGGCCGAGCCGAGCGGGTTGTAGACGGTCACGACGAAGACGCCGAGCAGGAAGGCAGTGATCACGGCGGGGGCAAGGAATTGCCATACCGAGATGCCGGCCGCCCGCGCCACCGTCAGTTCGTTGGCGCGGTTGAGCCGCGACAGCGACAGCATGCCGCCGAACAGGAAGGCGAAGGGCAGCAATTGCGCCTGCAGGACCGGCTGGCGCAGCAGCGCCATCGAGACGACGACGCCGAAGGTCGCTTCCGGCCGGCCGGCGGCCCGGCGCAGCAGTTCGACCGTGTCGATGACGAAGCCGAGCGCGGCGAAGGCCAGGAAGATGATCACGACGCCGACCAGGAAACGCCTGGCGAAATAGAAGGACAGCGTGGGCGACAGCCGCATCAGGCCGCCTCCGCCGGGGCTGACGGGGCATTGGCGCGCCGACGCGGCCGCACCGGCCGGAACAGGAGGAAGGCGGCGCCGGCGATGAAGGCGATCGGCGCAAGATAGAGCAGCGGGACCAGCGCCAGCGTCTTGCCGGCGAGATAGTTCGCGGCCAGCGCCGTGACCTCGACCGCCAGCGCGCCCAGCGCGGCGACGATCAGCCGCAGGTTCTGGCCGCGCCGGCTGAACTCGCCGCCGAGGACCGCGGCCAGGGCGATCAGCGTCAGGGCCGGCACCATCAGCGGCGCCGCCAGCCGGCGATGCGCTTCCTTGGTCAGGCGGCTGGCATTGGCGCGGTCGTCCGGGGTCGTGAAATCGCCGGCGAGCAGTTCGCCCAGCGGCCGTTCGCCCGGATCGCGCCAGCCGGCACCTTCGTCCTGCAGATAGGGCTTGAGGTCCAGCGTATAGCTGTCGAAATAAAGCAGCCCGATATCGTGCCGCGACTGTTCGATCTGCTGGCGGTTGCCGTTGACCATCACGAATCGCGGCCCTTCCGGCGTGCGCACCAGCGCGCCGCTCTCGGCCATGATCGTCACGGGCTTCTGCGGATCGCGGTTGTCGTGGACCAGGATGCCGTGCAGTTCGCCGCCGGGATCGCGCTGGCGGACATAGACCGTCAAGCCGCTGGACGGGTTGTTGAATACGCCTTCCTGCAGCAGGATCGCCGACAGATTGGTGCGGAACTCGTACTGGGTGGCGCGCAGTTCCGACAGGCCCCAGGGACCCAGCCACAGCGCCAGCGCCGCCACGATCGCGGTGATCGCACCGGCGACGATCAGTGCCGGCCGGGCCAGCGCCCAGTCGTTCCAGCCCACGGCGCGCATCACCACCAGTTCCGAATCGGAGAAGAGCCGGTTGTAGGCGAACAGGAGCGCGCCGAACATCGCGATCGGCAGGATCATCGTCAGGATGTTCGGCAGCAGCAGGATCGTCATGTACAGGAACGACCCGAACGGCAGGCCCTGATTGACGATGCGGTCGATCACGCGCAGCGATTGGGTCAGCCAGATCACGCCGGTCAGCGCCAGGGTGGCGAACACCATGGGGCCGACCATTTGGCGGATGAGGTAACGGGACAGGATCGACATCTAAACGCTAACCCTCTGTCTCCCCTAGAGTTTTCTTGCGCGAGCGCAAACGGATCCCCCCAAGCCCTGGTCGAGCGGCGACAATAGGCGGGGGCGGCCGGCAGGGCAAGGCGAGATCGGGCGCGGCTTACAGCCCTGTCGGGCTGATCCGGTAGGCGCAGCGGCGGGCGCCGGCGATCATGTGCTCGATGCGTTCGACCCGGGCTTGGGGGCCGAGCAACTCGGCGAAGATCGCCAGTTCCGAGCGGCACAGGGCCTGGCAGTGCATGGCGGCCGCGCAGATCGGGCAGTGGTTTTCGAGCAGCAGGAAGCTGCCATCGGCCTCGGCCGACCAGGCGGCCATGTAGCCTTCGGCCTCGCGTAGCGCCGCCAGCGCGGCGACCTTGCCGGCCAGGTCGCCGGACTGGGCAAGCTGCCGGCCGTAGGCCTCGCGGGTCGCGGCCTCGCGATGGGCAAGCAGTCGGTCGAGGCCGTCGGTGCCGAATACCGCACCGGCCGCCTCGATCAGTTCCAGCGTCAGCCCGGCATGGTTGTCGGGAAACCGGCCATGGCCCGCCGGCGTCAACTGCCAATAGCGTTTCGGCCGGCCGACGCTTTCCCGCCGATCTTCCGGGGCGACCAACCCTTCCTCGGCCAGCCGGTCGAGATGCTGGCGCACCGCGACCGCGGTGACATCGAGCCTTGCAGCGAGCATGGCGGCCGTCTGCGGCCCCACCGCCTTCAGCCGTTGCAGCAGCCGGTCGGCAGTGCGCGACGAGTCCATTGGCGTCGCCGCCTGCGACGCCTCTTGCCCGGCATCGGCCGTGGGGATAGAGCGGACCATGGCTCCAAGATTATTAGAAAAGCTGTTGCTTTTCAAATTTTTCGGATCACAGTTAGGAAAGTTTTTTCTTATCTAATAGGATTTGCGATGGCCGAGATCGATGCAAACCAGGGCAGTTGGGCCGAATTGTTCCAGCGGCGCCACGCCGCGGCGCTTGCCACCCTGTCGCTCGGGATCACCCTGCACGCGCTGAACGGCTTCCTGGTTTCGACCGCGTTGCCGAATGCGGTGATCGAGATCGACGGCGTCGAGTGGATCAGCTGGGCCTTCACCGTCTATCTCGTCGCCTCGATCCTCGGCGGGGCACTTGCCGCCCTGCTCAAGGGCCGCTTCGGTGTAAGGGCGACCTTCTTCTGGGCCGCGCTGGTATTCCTGGCCGGCACGCTGGCGGCCGGCCTGGCGCCGTCGATGCCGGTGCTGCTGCTCGGGCGGACTGCGCAGGGGGCAGGCGATGGTGTCATCTTCGCGCTGTGCTACGTGCTGATCCCGGCCCTGTTCCCCTCGCGGCTGGTGCCGAAGGTGTTCGGGGTCGAGGCAGCGATCTGGGCTGTCGCGGCGTTCGGCGGGCCGCTGGTCGCCGGGCTGATCACCGAGTTCATTTCCTGGCGCGCCTCGTTCCTGTTCAACGTGCCGTTGATCGTGCTGTTCGTCGTCATGGTCCCGCTGGTGGTGCCGGCCGAGGTCGGCGGAGGCGCCGCCGTGCGCGTGCCCTTCGCCCGCCTCGCCGGCTGCGGCGCCGGCATCATGCTGGTTGCCATCGCCGGGATCCTGCCCGGCACGATCGCCCGCGCCGCGGCGGTCGCCGCAGCACTGGCCTTGCTGGCCGCCGTCTTCTGGCGCGATCGCCGCGCCACCGACCGGCTGTTCCCACGCGAGGCCTTTACCCTGTCCGGCACCGTGGGCGCGGGCCTTTGGGTGATCCTGCTGATGCCGGTCGCCCAGGCCTCGACGGCAGTCTACCTGAACCTGACGATCCAGCGGCTGTGGGGCTACGGCCCGACGATTGCCGCGGCGATCTCGGCGCTGATGGCGATTTCCTGGAGTGTGGTGGCGCTCGGTATCGCCAGTTTCCGCGCGCCGGTCTGGCCACGGGCGATGGTGCGGCTGGGCCCGCTGCTGGTCTCGGCCGGTGTCGGCGGCAGCGCGGCGGGGGTGGCGGCCGATGCGTTGTGGCTGGTGATGGCGTCGCAGATCGGCATCGGCACCGGCTTCGGCATCTCCTGGGCCTATATCAGCCAGGCGGTGATGGAGGCTGCCCCGGCGGACGAGCGCGACCGCGCCTCCGGCCTGTTGCCGACGGTGCTGACCGGCGGCTATGCGCTGGGCGCGGCGCTGGCCGGCCTCGTCGCAGCGATCATGGGGCTTGGCCGCAGCGTCGAACCGTCCGTCCTGGCCGGCGCCGTCGTCGTGGTGTTCGGCGTGGCATCGCTGTTCGGCCTGGGCGCCTTCGGTGCGTCCTGGCGCGTGATGCCGCGCCAGGGTTGACAGCCGGCCCGCCGCCCTCCTTAAGATCGCCGCACGCCGTTTCGGCCCGAGAACCACATCCCCGAAGGATTCCCGCATCATGAAGATTGCGTTCACCGAGTGGAAGGCGCCGAAGGATGGCGCCGCGCTGCTGACCCTGACCGCCGAACGCAAGCTCGGCGCCGTCGGCCGCGACCTCGACCGCCTGTCGGGCGGCCAGATCGCCCGGGCGCTGGCCGCGGCGCCGCGCTTCAAGGGCGAGAAGGGGCAGTGGCTCGAGATCGCGGCCCCCGCCGGCACCACCATCGGCCGCCTGCTGGTCGCCGGTCTCGGCGCCGCCGACAAGGTCGACGCGCTGACCTATGAGGCCGTCGGCGGCGAGGTCGCGCGGCGGCTCGGCGCCACCGGCGATACCACGCTTGCCGTCGCCGTCGAGGCTCATGCCGGCGTCAAGACCGGCCTGGCCGATGCCGCAGCCCGCATCGCCTTCGGCGCCCGGCTGGGCAGCTACCGCTTCGACAAGTACCGCACCCGGCTCAAGCCCGAGGACAAGCCGGCGCTCGCCGCGATTTCGCTTGGCGTCGAGAAGCCGGATCTGGCGCGCAAGGCCTTCGCCGATCTCGACGCCATCGCCGCCGGCGTCAACTTCACCCGCGACCTGGTCTCCGAGCCGGCCAATATCCTGTTCCCGGCGGCACTGGCCGCCGAGTGCAAGACGCTGTCCAAGCTCGGCGTCAAGGTCGAGGTGCTGGGCGAGGCCCAGATGAAGAAGCTCGGCATGGGCGCGCTGCTCGGCGTCGGCCAGGGGTCGGTGCGCGAATCGCAGCTCGTCGTCATGACGTGGGAGGGCGGCAAGAAGAAGGACGCGCCGGTCGCCTTCGTCGGCAAGGGTGTCTGCTTCGACACCGGCGGCATCTCGCTCAAGCCCGCGGCGGGCATGGAAGAGATGAAGTGGGACATGGGCGGCGCCGGCACCGTGATCGGGGCGATGAAGGCGCTGGCCGGCCGCAAGGCGAAGGCGAACGTCGTCGGCCTGGTCGGGCTGGTCGAGAACATGCCCGACGGCAACGCGCAGCGCCCGGGCGACATCGTCACCTCGATGTCGGGCCAGACCATCGACGTGATCAACACCGATGCCGAAGGCCGCCTCGTGCTGGCCGATGTCATGTGGTACGCGCAGGAGCGGTTCAAGCCGCAGGCGATGATCGACCTGGCGACGCTGACCGGCGCGATCATCATCTCGCTGGGCCATGAGCATGCCGGGCTGTTTGCCAATGACGACGTGCTGGCCGACCGTATCCTCGCCGCCGGCAAGGCCGAGGGCGAGCCGCTGTGGCGGATGCCCCTGTCGGACGCCTACGACAAGGGGCTGAATTCGCCGGTCGCCGACATGCAGAACATCGCCGGCCCCGCTGTCGGCGCCGGGTCGATCGTTGCCGCGCAGTTCCTGAAGCGCTTCGTCAAGGATACCAAGTGGGCGCATATCGACATCGCCGGCGTGGCCTGGTCGAAGGCCGACAAGCCGACGGTGCCGAAGGGCGCGACCGGCTACGGCGTGCGCGTGCTCGACCGGCTGATCGCCGACAACTACGAAGGCAAGTGACCTGATCGGGCGGCGGGCCAGGTGACCGAAGTCTTCTTCTACCATCTGACCCGCCGCACGCTCGAGGAGGCATTGCCCGACCTGCTCGAGCGCACCCTGGCGCGCCAATGGCGTGCCGTGGTGCTGGCCTCGTCGGACGAACGCGTCCAGGCGCTGAATTCATTCCTGTGGACCTACAGCCGCGACGGCTTCCTGCCGCACGGCGCCCGCGGCGAGGGCAACGATGCCCGCCAGCCGGTCTGGCTGACCCCCTATCTCGACAATCCGAACGGTGCCCAGGTGCTGTTCCTGGTCGACGGCGCCGCGGCCGACCCCGAGGCGATCGCGCCGTTCGAGCGGGTCTGCGACCTGTTCGACGGCAACGACCCCGAGGCCGTGACCGCGGCCCGCGAACGCTGGAAGCGCCTCAAGGCCGGCGGCCTGACGCCGGTCTACTGGCGCCAGACGGGGAGTGGGGGGTGGGAGAAGGCGGGCTAGCTCCCTGATCCGACCGCCTGTTCTTCCGATCTGGCGTCCCCGGCAAGGCGGCCGAACCAGCGCAGGTCGTGACAGGCGCCTTTGAACCACCGGCTCTGGCGCAGCGTGCCCTCGAACCGGAAACCGGCCTTCTCCAGCACGCGGTCCGAAGCCGGGTTGCCGGGCAGGGTCCAGGCTTCGATGCGGTTGAGCTGCAGCCGGTCATGACCCAGCATCGCGACGGCCCGCAGGGCCTCGGTCATCAGGCCCCGGCCCCAGAACCCGGGATGCAGTTCGTAGCCGATGCCGCCGACATTGGACGGTCGGGCGATGTAGTTGAAGCGGATGCAGCCGATCAGGCCGGGCTCGTCTCGCTGCTCGATCGCCCAGGCGCATCCCTTTGCCGAGGCCGCCATCTCGATCCAATTGTCGATGAACTGCCTGCAGTCTTCCTGCCCCGGCGCGTCGGGCCAGTTCGAATGGCGGGTGGTCTCCGGGATCGCCAGCAGTGCCTGCAGGTCCCGCAGGTCGGAGACCTCGATTGGCCGCAGAGCCAGGCGTGGGCTGAGCAGCCGGGGAAAATTGACGGTCATTGCGGTGCGATCGGCGACACCGCGAAATTTCCCACGGCACTGGTCGTCGTCAGATAGGTGCACAAGGTGCGCGTGCCGGGATGGGTCGTATCGATGTCGACGCGGCCGAACTGGCGAAAGCCGTAATCGGCCATCGACAGCACGAAGCGGCCCTGCGGCGGCACGGTCAGCGCGACCGAGCGGATCACCAGGCCCGCGTCGTCGCGCAGCGACACCGTCACGCCGGCGGGGCTCGTGAACACGTTCGAGAAGAAGCAGTAGCCGTAATACCCGCCGCCGCTGCCGAAATGGGGGATGATGCCCGACGACTTGTTGCCCTCGCCGCTATAGTAGGTGGCAGGGTCGTAGAATATGAAATACTGGCTCCAGTTGCCGACGAAGCCGCCCTGGATCTTGACGTTCGCATTGTTCGTGAGGGCCAGGTGATAGGCGGCGTTGGCCGGAATCGTGCCGCCCAGCCCGGCACCCGAACCGGGGATCGCCGAGGTCTGCTGGGCCGCCAGTAGGATGGTCGACAGGTTGGTGGCGGCATCGGTGGAGTTCGAGACGAACATCAGCCGGCGGTTCGGCACGATCGCGATGGTCGAGCCGCCGTAGAACACGCCGTCGTCGCCAAAGGCGCAGAGCGTGACGCTCTGGGTGGTTGGCATGGTGTTGGCCAGCACCAGCGCGTCGATCCAGGTCTGGCCGGTGGCATCCTTGGCGGTGGTCAGATGCGGCAGGTCGAGGCCGGTGAAGTTGTTCAGCGGGCAGGCGGCGGCGGTGGCGAGCTGGGTCAGCTGGTAGCCTTGCGCCCGGGCCGGGACGGCAAGCGCCAGCAGGATGAGCAGCACGCCGACAATCTTCATCATCCACCCGCCCATCGCGCTACAGGCAGCCCGAGATCGGCCGCAGGCCGTCGGGCATGCCCCAATCGTTGTCGGGCAGATCGGCATAGGACCCGGTGAAGACCTGCTTGACGCTGCGGAAGCGCCTGGGCACATCCGATCCCGGATCGTATTCGATCAGCCAGAAATAATTGTAGGTATTGTCGGGCCAGGTCCTGGGCACCTGCCTCTCCGCATCGGGCAGGAGGTCCAGATTCAGCAACTGGCGCAGGGTCACGCGTTCGTCCCGTGCGGCAGCCTCGACCTCTGCATTTGCGATATGGTCGTGCTCCCAGACCATGACGACGGTCTTTCCGGCCCAGTTCGGATTTTCCAGGATATCGCGCGCCGCCGCCTGCGTTTGTCGGTTGAGCAGCCGGTTCAATGCCGGCGCCGGCAGTTGCGGCCATGGCATCGCGGCATAGGTGGTGACTGGCAGGCGCCAGGCGTTGGCGGCAGGTGCCGCCAATTCGATGGTATGGGGGGTGACGGCAAAGAAGGCGGCCGGGGCTTCGCCCGGCGCAAACAGCGAGTCGGGTGTGCCCCGCCCGAGTTGGTGCTGGGCGAGGCCCTGGGCGCGGATGATGCCGACGCCGCACAGGTCGAACCCGCGCTGCTTTTCGCCGTGACGCAGCACAATTATCTTCGCCGGTACGGCCGAGGCAGCGACCGGCGCGATGGCGGCGGCGGTCCCGAACAGCAGTACCGCCACCCTGCGGCCGATGGTCCACCCCATGTTTTCGCTTCTTTCCTCTGTCCGACGCACTGAGGCATTATAGGACAAGCGCCGCCGGGCGAAAAAGCCGCTCTCGGCCCCCTTAAACCCGGTAAATCCGTTGACATCCGCCCGGGAATGGGCAGGTTTCAGCGTCCTTGACCCCTGTACCTTGGAAGTCGCCCATGCACGCCTACCGCTCCCACACCTGCGGCGAACTGCGCCCCGAGCATGTCGGCCAGACCGTCAGGCTGTCCGGCTGGATCCATCGCAAGCGCGATCACGGCCAGTTGCTGTTCGTCGACCTGCGCGACCATTACGGGTTGACCCAGGTGGTGGTGGAGCCGGAGCAGCCTGCCTTCGCGGTGCTGGAGCGGCTGCGAGCCGAAAGCGTCGTGACCCTGGTCGGCAAGGTCGTCGCCCGGTCGCCGGAAACGCTGAACAAGGATCTGCCCACCGGCGGCATCGAGCTCTACGCCTCGGAAGCGACCGTCCAGTCGGCGGCCGAGGAACTGCCGCTGCCGGTATTCGGCGAGAATGACTATCCGGAAGAGACCCGCCTGCGCTATCGCTTCCTCGACCTGCGGCGCGACCGTCTGCACCAGAACATCCTGCTGCGCTCGAAGGTCATCCGCCTGCTGCGCGAGAAGATGCACGCCCGCAACTTCACCGAGTTCCAGACGCCGATCCTGACCGCGTCGAGCCCGGAAGGTGCCCGCGACTTCCTGGTGCCCTCGCGCATCCACCCCGGCAAGTTCTACGCCCTGCCGCAGGCGCCGCAGCAGTTCAAGCAGCTGATCATGGTGTCGGGCTTCGACCGCTATTTCCAGATCGCCCCCTGCTTCCGCGACGAGGATGCCCGCAAGGACCGCTCGCCCGGCGAATTCTACCAGCTCGACGTCGAGATGAGCTTCGTGACCCAGGACGACGTGTTCGACGCGGTCGGCCCGGTGCTGCACGAAGTCTTCACCGAGATGGCCGGCGACCGCGTCGTCTCGCCCTATCCGTTCCCGCGCATTCCTTATCGCGAGGCGATGCTCAAATACGGGTCGGACAAGCCCGACCTGCGCAATCCGATCATCATCGCCGACGTGACCGAGGCGTTCCGCGATTCCGGCTTCGGTATCTTCGCCAAGGCGATCGCCAACGGCGCGGTGGTGCGCGCCATCCCGGCGCCGGGCGCCGCCGCCCATCCGCGCAGCTTCTTCGATAAGCTGAACGACTGGGCGCGGTCGGAAGGGGCCGCCGGCCTCGGCTACATCCAGTTCGCCGAAGGCGGAGCCAAGGGCCCGATCGCCAAGAACCTCGATGCCGAGCGGGTCGAACTGATCCGCACCACCTGCGGCCTGAAGGACGGCGACGCGGTCTTCTTTGCCTGCGACAAGGTCGACGGCGCCACCAAGCTGGCCGGCCAGGCGCGCATCCGCATCGGTGACGAGCTCGACATCTGCGAGAAGAACATCTTCCGCTTCTGCTGGATCGTCGATTTCCCGATGTTCGAGTGGAACGAGGACGACAAGAAGGTCGACTTCAGCCACAACCCGTTCTCGATGCCGCAGGGCGGGCTCGAGGCGCTGCAGACCAAGGATCCGCTGGATATCCTGGCCTACCAGTACGACATCGTCTGCAATGGCATCGAGCTGTCGTCCGGCGCCATCCGCAACCATCGTCCCGATATCATGCTCGAGGCCTTCCGGATCGCCGGCTATCCGGCCGAAGAGGTCGAGAAGCGTTTCGGCGGCATGCTGAACGCCTTCCGCTTCGGCGCCCCGCCGCATGGCGGCATCGCCCCGGGCGTCGACCGCATCGTCATGCTGCTGGCCGACGAGCCCAATATCCGCGAGGTCATCCTGTTCCCGATGAACCAGCAGGCCCAGGACCTGATGATGGGGGCGCCGTCGGAAGTGGCGCTGAAGCAGCTGCGCGAACTGAATATCCGCGTGGTCGCGCCCGAGCCGAAGAAGTAGCGGACGGAGGCGCGGGTGATCGTCGACCAGCCGAACGCCGCCGCGCAGGCGGTCCTCGACCTGATCGCCAGTTCAGGCCGGCCTCCGATGGAGACATTGGGGCCGGACGAGGCCCGCGCCGCCTATCGTGCCACCCGCAAGTTCTTCGAGGCGGATCCACCCGCGATGGGCGAGGTGCGCGACATCGTCATTCCCGGCCCGGGCGGCGACATTCCCGCCCGGCTGCTGGTGCCGGCCGGGTCAGAGCGTCCCGGCGTGATCGTCTATTATCACGGCGGCGGCTGGGTGATCGGCGACATCGATACCCACGACGTGCTGTGCCGCTTCCTCGCAGCCTCGTCCGGGGCGGCCGTGCTGTCGGTCGACTATCGCCTGGCGCCGGAGGCGAAGTTTCCCGCCGCGGTCGACGATGCCTGGGCCGCGCTGGCCTGGGCCGCGGCGAAGGCCGGCACGCTCGGTTTCGATCCCGAACGGCTTGCCGTCGCCGGCGATTCGGCCGGCGGCAACCTGTCGGCGGTGGTGGCGCTGATGGCCCGCGATGCCGGGCTCGCGGCGCTGCGCCTGCAGGTGCTGATCTACCCCGCGACCGACCAGACCGCCACGGCGGGGTCGATGAAGGCCTATGGCGAGGACCGCCTGCTGACCCGCGCGGCGATGGATTTCTTCCAGTCCTGCTATCTGACCGCCCCGGCCGACTACCGCGACTGGCGCGCCTCGCCGCTGAAGGCCGAGCATCTGGCCGGCGTCTGCCCGGCAATGGTGGTTACGGCCGGCTGCGATCCGTTGAGGGACGAGGGCGCGGCCTATGCCAAGCGCCTGATCGACGAGGGTGTCGCCGTCGCCTACCGCAACTATCCCGGTGCGCTGCACGGCTTCTTCAACATGACCCGGGCGATTCCCGAGGCGCAGCCGGCGATCGCCGCCTGCGGCGCGGCCGTCAGGGCTGCCTTCAACCCCTGAGGTCGGCGGCGACAGGCCGCCGGAAACCGAGCCAGCCGGGAACGATCGCGAGCGCGGCGCCCAGCGCCACGAGCACGGCGACGCGCAGAATCTCGGGCCAGCCGACCGCAACCGGCAGGCCGACGCCGCTTGACGCGCTGCCGATCGTCGCAAGCCCCCAGGCGAGCAGCGCGCCCAGACCCAGGCCCAGCAGCCCGGCGAAGCCGAGCAGGCCCAGCAACTCGCCCCAGATCAGCAGGAAGATGAAGCCGCGCGAGGCGCCGAGCGCGCGCAGCAGCGCCAGCCTGCGGCGGCGCGCGGCGAGTGCGACGACGACCGCGAGCAGGACCGAGACGAAGACCAGCACCTGCGTTGCAAGCGTGATGGCGCCGACGAGCGTCCCGATACCGCCGAGCAGCCGGTGCAGCTCGACCAGCAATTCGGCGGGGAAAAGCGCCAGCTGGCCTTCCGATCGCAGCCGCGCCCGCAAGCCATAGGCGTCGGCGACGGCGCGCGGCTTGATCAGGATCGCCGGCACGCCCGCCACCGCCGCGCCGTCGAACGGCGGGCCGATGCGGCCGTCGTCGGCGGCGTGGCCGTCGGTCAGGCCGTGCAGGGCCCAGACCATCTCGATCGGCACGAGGATGGCGTGATCCCAGGGATTGTTCTGGGGGGGCAGGCGGCCGACGACCGTATAGGCCGCATCGCCGTGGGCATGATCGGCATCGTCGTCCTCGTCATCATGATCCTGGTGCCGCGGAATGATCGGATTGCCATGACCGGCGCCGTGCTGCGGTTTCAACGTCGCGCCGATGGCGAGCGGCACTTTCGCGCCCACCACGGCCTCGGTCCGCGCCGCGAAGGCGCGGCCCTCGGCCAGCGTGCGGCGTCCGCCCAGCGTGACCAGATCGGCGGTCGTGCCGACGATCGGTCGCCCGCGCCAGTTGTCGCCAAAGCCGATTGGCGCCGCCCAGGCGACGCCGGCATCGCCGGGAAGCCGGGCCAGCAGGCTGCCCGGCAGCAGCGGCAGGGCTGCGGGCCGCAGATAGACCGAGGCCAGCACCAGGTCGGCGCTGGATCCCGGCGCCCCGACAACCAGATCGAAATCGTCGGCCGCGGCGGCCGAGCCCTTGCGGACCGAGCGTTCCAGCGCGGCGGCGGCAACGCCCAGCGCGATCGCCAGCGCCAGGACCAGGATGAAGACGGCGGCAAAGGGCAGGGCGCTGCGTCCCTCGGCCCGGATCAGCGGCAACGGATTCATGGCGCCAGCGATCGGCCGGCTTCCAGCTTCACCTGGCGTGGCAGGCGCGCCAGCAGATCCTGGTCGTGACTGATCACGATCAGCGTGGCGCCCGAGCGGCCGGCGAGATCGAGCAGCAGGTTGCCGACCCGCCCCGCGCCGTCGCGATCGAGCGAAGCGGTGGGTTCGTCGGCGAGAATGATGGCCGGGTCGCGCAGCAGCGCCCGGGCCAGCGCCACCCGTTGCTGCTGCCCGCGCGACATCCGCGCGACCGGCTGGCGGCGCTGATCGTTTAGTCCGACCTGCGCGATCAGCTCGGCCGCCCGCGCCGTCAATCTGCCCGGCGCCCGCACGTGATCGAGCCAGGCGGGCATCAGGACATTTTCCTCGGCGCTCATGCCCGGGATGAGATGAAAATCCTGGAACACCAGGCCGACATGCAATCGACGCCACCGGTCGCGCGCGCTTTCGGACAGGGCGGTGATGTCGGTACCGCCCCAGCGGACGCGGCCTGCCGTGGGTCTCTCGATTCCGGCCAGCAGATGCAGCAGCGACGTCTTGCCCGAACCCGACGCGCCGGCGATGCCGATCGCGGCGCCGGCCGGCAGCCGCCATGCTGGGATATCGAGAACCGCAAGCTCGCGCCCGTCGGCCATCGGATAGGACAGGCGCAGGCCTTCGACCTGCAGCGCCAGGCCGCGCCCGTCGTCACTCTGCGGTGAATGAAGCATCGCGAAGGCGCAACTGGCTGACGAAGCCGGTATCGGGATCGATCCAGGAGCCGGTTTCCAGGCGGCCGCGGGCGACGATCGGGCGGTTCGGGTCGGTCGGCGCGGCGCTGTCGGCGAGGTAGACGACGATGATGTCCATCGGCCAGTCGGCATCGCTTGAACAGAACGGGCAGACCGCCATCGGCTCGCGGGTCAGGACGAAGAAGCGAGCCTCGGCCTTCAGCGGCGGGGCCATGTAGCCCTTGATCGCCACGTCATGCCCCGCCAGCGCCTTCACCTTGTCGGAAAAGCCGATGTCGATGGCCGATCGGGTGACGTAGAGCTCGGAAAAGCCGAGCCGAGGCGGCGTCGCCGCCCCCGCCGGCATCGCGAGCAGGCAGATTGCGGCCAGGAACGCCGCCGCGGCGATCCTGGCCCAGGGCATCACTTGGCCGGACCCAGCGCCAGGTTGGTGGCGATGATGCGGAACACGTAGGTGTTGTCGATGAAACCGCGTAGCATCTCGGATCCCGGGCCCCAGCCGCGGGCGACGACGTCGTCTGCCGAGTGCACGCCCTGATCGGCGTCGCGCGGCAGGATCCCCTCGCGGAACATCGCCCCCGCCACCGACTTGTACTTCTCGTTGGCGACGTACTTCTTGTCCGGGCCCTGGATCGCCGGCACGTTGGTCGCGTCGAGCTTGGGGCGGAAGGTCTCGTAGTAGTCGGGATAATTGTTCACGAAAACCGCCAGGCGGCGCGAGACGTCGACCTTCTCGGGGTACCCCTCGGCATTCGGCGCCGGATAGTTCGGGAAGCGCGCCTTGTCGTAGACGCCGACCTTCTCGCGCATCTCGGTGCCCGGCAGGTCGTCGTCGATCGTGCCGATGATCGAGATGCCGTGGGCATGATCGGGGATGACGATGATCAGCGTGTCCTCGCGGTTGCCGGCCCAGTCGACCGCGACCTTGACGGCGTTGTCGAGCATGATCGTGTCATAGACGGCACGTTCCCAGTCCAGCGGATGGGTCGCCTTGTCGATCAGGCCTGATTCCACCATCATGAAGAACCCTTCCGGGTTCCGGCTCAGCACGTCGATGCCGGCCTTGACCTGCTCGGTCAGGTCGGGCTGGTTCGGGTACTGCTTGACCGTCGACCCCTTCAGGATCTTGCGATCCAGCGCGCCGTCCATGTTGCGCGGATGGAACAGCCCCAGCAGCCTGCGGGTTTCGGGCCTGGCTGCCGCCGCGTTCAGTTCTTCGGCGGTCGCCGCCACCGCATAGCCGGCCTCGCGGAACTTGGCGAGATAGTCTTCCTCGTCGGTCCGGCGCGAACCGGGCGCCGACTTCGGCACGAAGTTCGACGCGCCGCCGCCCATCATCACGTCGGGCTTCAGGGCCAGAAACTGGTCGACGATCACATTGTAGTCGGAACGGCGCCGGGTGTGGGCGACCATCGAGGCCGGCGTCGCGTCCTCGATCTCGGTATTGGTGACGACGCCGACCGATTTCGTCGTCGTGCGCTTCAGCAGTTCGGCAATGGTCTCGACCCGCGGATGCGCCAGGTTGTCCTTGGCGCGGCTGGCATAGACGCCCAGCGCGTTGACCGACGACTTGTGGCCGGTCGTGTAGGCATGGGCCGAATTCGCCGAATCGGTGGCGACGGAATCGACGCCGGAGGTGCCGACCATCGAATTGTAGGGGAAATCGTCGATGGCGAGCCGGCCGCGATACTTGCCCTCGACCAGTTGCCGCGACAGGATGCGCGCCGCCGTGACATGGGCGACCGACATCCCATCGCCGATGAACAGGATGACGTTCTTGACCCGCGGGGTCGACGGCGTCCCGTAGACGTCCCAGGTTACCGTGCGGCTCTGTCCGGGGCCTTCGGCGGCAATGGTGTAGCTGCCCGGCTGCGGCAGGGTGGCGCCGCGGATCAACAGGCTGGAGGCGTCCTGGCCATCCTCGCGGGCGATGTAGTCGACCGTGCCCCCCAGCACGGCGGCGGCATCGCGACCGTTGATGGTGACCTTCGTAGCCGACTGGTCGACCACGCCGGTGAATTCGACCTTGAAGTCAAAGCGCGTGCCGGCCAGGAAGCTGGCCCGGTCGATCGGATAGATGGTCTGGGCATGCGCCGAATGACCGGCAAAAAGGATGCCGGCCGTGGCCAGGCCGAAAAGGGCTGTCCGTATCCGCATTGTCGTCCCCCTGGAAAGCACGGCGTGGCGCAAGGCCGGTAGCGTGCCGGGGAACACTAGGACCGCGGTGTGACGGACTCCTTTCCGTTATGTGACAGAGATGTTGCGGCCCTTGTTCAGAAGATCCACAGCGCTCGTGGCGGGAAGTCGACATGCAGCACGCCCGCCGGCGCCGGGCCGGCGGTGAAGGCGCGCAGCGGCTGTCCGCCGGTCTCGAAGGCCAGTTCCCAGCGATCGCCGAGATAGAGCTGGGCGGCCAGCGACAGGGCGAGGCTGTTGCCGCCGGGTTCCGCCGCCACCCCCACCTGTTCCAGCCGGATCAGCCCCACGGCATCGTCGCCCTCGCGCCGCGCGGCGTCGCGCACGACCCCCTCGACCACCCGTCCGTCGCCGAGATCGAGCCAGCCGCGCTCGCCGTCGCGGCGGACCAGCCGCCCGGCCAGGCGGTTGTTCGAGCCCATGAATTCGGCCGCGATCAACGTGCGCGGCGCGCCGTACATCTCCTGCGGGCTGCCCTCCTGTTCGATGCGGCCCTGATCGAGCAGCAGGATGCGGTCGGCGATGGCCATCGCCTCGACCTGATCGTGGGTGACGCAGATCGCGGACAGGCCGAGCGAGGTGATCAGCCGCCGCAGCCACAGTCGCGCTTCCTCGCGCAGTTTGGCATCGAGGTTCGACAGCGGTTCGTCGAGCAGCACGACCGGCGGGTTGTAGACCAGCGCCCGGGCGATGGCGACACGCTGCTGCTGACCGCCGGAGAGCTGATGGGGGAAGCGTTCGCCGAGATGGCCGAGGCCGAGCTGGTCGAGCGCCGCCTGCACCTTCTCCTTCACCTCGCCGGCCGGCCGATGGCGCAGGGTCAGCGGGAAGGCCACGTTCTGCGCCACCGTGCGATGCGGCCACAGCGCATAGGACTGGAACACCAGCCCCAGGTTGCGTTCCTCGACCGCCAGGTCGATGCCTGCGGCGCCGTCGAACACGGTCCGCCCGGCGATGTCGATGCGGCCGTCATGGGGTTCCTCCAGCCCGGCGATGGCGCGCAGCAGCGTGGTCTTGCCCGAGCCGGAGGCGCCGAGCAGCGCCACGACCTCGCCGGGGGCCAGCGTCATCGAGACGCCTTTCAGGACTTCGACGTCGCCATAGCGCAGGCGGAGATTGTCGACCGACAGCTTAGTCACGGAGTTTCACCCCAAAGCGCAGCGCAAGCGTCATGCCGAGGCCGACGATTGCGACATTGATGACGGAAAGGGCAGCGACGACGTCGACCGCGCCGGTACCCCAGAGCGAGACGAGCTGGGCGCCGATGACCTCGGTGCCGGGGCCGAGCAGGTAGATGCCGGTCGAGTATTCCCGCACGAAGATCATGAAGACCAGCATCCACGACGACACCAGGCCGAAGCGGATCAGCGGCACGGTGATCTGCCAATTGACGCGCAGCAGCGAGGCACCGGCGACGCGCGCCGCCTCCTCCAGTTCGCGCCCGACCTGCAACAGCGCCGACGAGATCATGCGCATGCCGTAGGCGAGCCAGACCACCGAATAGGCCAGCCAGATTGAGAACAGGGTCGATTTCAGCGGGGTCAGCGGCTTGACGAACAGGAAGACCCAGAAGATCGCGAGGCCCGCGACCAGGCCCGGCATGGCGCGCGGGATCAGCACGAGATAGTCGAGGAACCGCGACCAGCCCGACGGCCAGCGATGGGCGGCCAGGCAGATCACGGTGTAGACCGCCACCGCGATCGCCCCGCCGATCGTGCCGACCAGCAGCGTGTTGACGATACCGTGGATCAGCGGTTCGTAGTCGAAGACCTCGACATAGTGGTCCAGCGTCAGCACCTCCATCAGCTCGACGCCGATGCCCCAGGTCGAGACGAAGGAACGGAGCGTGATTCCGACGAGCGGCATGCCGACCGAGCCGATCAGCCAGGCCATGACCACGACGAACGCGACCCAGCGCCAGGCGCCGAGCTTGAGCGGCCGCAGCCTCGCCCCCTTGCCCTTGACCGCGACATAACGCTCGGTGCCGCGCAGCATGCGGCGCTGCAGGTAGACAAGCGGGAAGGTGACGCAGACCAGCGCCACGACGACGACGGCCATCAGCTGGTAGGAGGGCACGCCGAAGCGATTGGTCAGCTTGAACAGATAGCTGGTCAGCACCAGGATGCGCTCGGGGTCGCCGAGCACCAGCGGCAGGGCAAACATCTCGAAGCCGAGGAAGAAGATCAGCACGCCCGAATAGGCGATGGCCGGCCAGATCAGCGGCAGGCTGACGCCGAGCGCGACGCGCCAGGGCCCGGCACCGGCGATGCGGGCCGCTTCCTCGACGTCCGAACCCAGCGCACGCAGCGCGGCCGAGCAGTAGAGGTAGCTGTGCGGTACATGGGTCAGGCCGGCGATCACCAGGATCGCGGGCACCGTATAGATCGTCCAGGGCACGCCGCCGAAGATTTCGCGTATCGTGGTCGAGACGAAGCCGGCCGGCCCCAGCGTCACCACGAAACCGAAGGCCAGCACCATCGGCGAAACGAAGACCGGCGCCAGCAGCAGCGGTTCCAGCCAGCGGCGGCCGGGCAGGTCGGTGCGCACCATCAGGAACGCGAGGATGCCGCCCAGCGGCACCGCGATCAGCGTCATGCCGATGGCGATGGCAAAGGTGTTGCCGGCCGCATGCCAGAAATCGGTGTCGGTAAAGACGAAGACCACGGCATCGAGGCTCGGCCTGGCCGCCGGCATGAAGAACGGCGCGTTCAGGATGCTCTGGTAGAGGATCAGCGCCAGCGGCGTGAACACCGCAATGGCGGTCGCGGTAATTACCGCGATCCGCCAGGCGTTGCCTTGCCTCATTTGCCGGCCTGCAGATTGTCGCGCCAGGATTTGAGGAAACCCAGCCGCTTCTGCTGGTCGAGATAGGCGGTCACGTCGTCGTTCAGCGGGATCGGCTTGAGTTTCTCGCCATAGGTCTTGGTCAGGGCCTGGGCCGTATAGCTGCCGTCGACGTCCTGCCGCATCGAATAGAGGCCGGACTGGTCGGCGATGATCTTCTGGCCGCGATGGGACAGGATGTAGTCGATGAACAGCTTTGCCGCATTGGGGTTGCGGGCACCTTTGGGAATGAACATCGCCCGGCTGACGACGGTGATGTAATCCTCCGGATACTGGATCGCGATCGACGGATCCTTGCGCATGCGGTTGACGGCGTAGGAACCGATCATGTTGAAGCCGAGCGTATGTTCGCCCGATCCGATCCGCTCCAGCATCGTGCCGGTCGAGGTGTAGAGCTTGACGTCGACCCGGCCCAGCGCCTTGACCAGATCCCAGAACGCCGGATCGTTACGGTCGTCCTGGGTGACGTAGACGAAGCCGGTGCCGCTGCGCTCAGGGTCGTAGGTCGTGACCTTGCCCTTGAGCGCCGCGGCGTTCGCATTCAGGTAGGTGGCGAAGGCCTTGTGGTTCTTCGGCACCTGATCGGCCGGCAGCAGGCGCTTGTTGTAGACGAAGACGATCGGCTCGAAGGTCGAGCCGTAGGCCAGGTCCTTGTAGTTGGCCCAGGAAGGAATTTTTTCCTTTTCCGGCGAGGTGTAGGCCTGGCCGTAGCCATCCTGGATCAGCTTGATCTGCAGGTCGATCGCCGAACTCCAGGCGAGATCGCCCGAGCCGGCGCCGGCCGCGATTTCCGAGATCAGTCGATTGTAGAGCTCGGTCGAGTTCAGGTCGTTGTACTCGACGCTGATCTTCGGATAGAGCTTGCCGAAATCCTTCAGCAGCGGCGAGGCGGCCTGGGCGTCGGTCGCCGAATAGATGATCAGCTTGCCTTCCTTCTCGGCGGCGGCGATCGTTTCCTTGTAGCTGGCAGGGTAATAGGTCGGCAGATCCTGGGCGCGGGCAAGCGGGCTGGCCATGACCAGGGCCGCGCCGAAAAGCAGCGCGAGCGAACGGCGTCGCATCATCGTTTCCTCCCATCGATGTTGTCGGGAGGTTAGCGGTTCAAGCTGTCACGTACCTGTCATGGCCTCGCGTCGCAGCGGGGCGATGGCCCATGTGACGCCCAATTCAGTGAGATCGGCCCAAAGCGGGTTGTCGCTCTCGATCAGGGTGAGCTTCCAGGCCCGACGCCAGCCTTTGATCTGTTTCTCGCGATGGATCGCACTCTCCATCGTCTCGTGGAACTCGGCGTAGACGAGGGTATGGACATCATGCCGCCTGGTGAAGCCCTCGGCTGCATCCGTCTTTCCCATATCCGGCGCATCAGGTCGCTCGTCATGCCGACATACAGCGTGCCGTTACGTTTGCTTGCCAGGATATAGACGCAAGGCCGCATGGCCTCAGAACAGCGCCGAACGTGGCTCCCGCGACAGGCTTCCCTGGACCCCGGCTCACCGCTGCGCGTCGTCGGCCGCCACGAAGCCGGGCCACGTCAACGTCGCCGCCAGCCCGCGGCCGCCGGCGCCTTCGGCAAGTGTCAGCGCGCCGCCGCAATAGCCGGCGATTTCCCGGGCGATGGCAAATCCCAGGCCCGAGCCGCCGTCGGGGCTGCCGGGCAGGCGGTAGAAGCGATCGATGGCGCGCGCGCGCAGGTCGACAGGAATTCCCGGCCCATCATCCTCGACGGTCAGGCCGATCGCCTCGCCGTTCCGGGCCACCCGGACGGTGACAACGGCACCTGCCGGGCAATAGCGCAGCGCATTGTCGACGAGGTTGCGCAGCGCCTCGCCCAGCAATTCCGCGCCGCCGGGCACCGTGACACCGTCGGCGGGACCGTCATAGCCGAGGTCGATGCCGCGCCCCAGCGCCCGCGGGACATTGTCCGCCGTGATCTCGCGGGCCAGCCTGGCGATGTCGGTGACGGCCGGCGGCTCCGGCACCGTGCGCTGGGCCTCGGCCCGGCTCAGCGCCAGCAACTGGTCGACCAGCCGTTCCAGCCGCTGCGCCGAGGTCGATGCCTGTTCGAGCGAGCGGCGCCATTCCGCCGGATCGTCGAGGCGCAGGGCCAGTTCGCTCTGCGCCCGGAGCCCGGCGACCGGGCTGCGCAGCTGATGGGCGGCATCGGCGGTGAAGCGTTCGATCAGCGCGACCAGGCCGCGCGCCCGGTCGAGCAGGCCGTTGAAGCTGTCGAGCAGCGGGCGCAGTTCGGTCGGTGCCGCCTCGGTCGATAGCGGCGTCAGATCGCGCGGGCCGCGCCCCGCGATACCGGCGCTGATCTGGCCGAGCGGGCGCAGCGCCACCAGCACGCCGGCCCAGGCAAGCCCGGCAGCCAGCAGGACGAGCGCAAGTTGCCGGGCCGCCTCGTCGAAGCCGATCTGGCGGGCGGCGGCGCGGCGCTGGCGTTCGGTCTCGGCCACCTCGATCAGCACCCAGCGCGGCCGGTCGCGATCCATCACCTGGCGGCCCATCGCGGCGATCCGCACGCTCTCGCCGCGATAGGAAGCCGAGAAGAAGATCGGCTTTGCCAGCGTCTCCGGCCGCTGCGGCGGCTGGGGCAAGTCGAGGAAGCCCCAGGCGTTCCAATGGTCCTGGGCCGCGACCCGGTAGTAGGCGGTGTCCTCGCCGCCGATGCCGAGCAACTGCAGCGCGACATAGGGCAGGTCGACCGTCAGCATGTCCTGCTCGAACACCACCCGATCCGCAAGGGTCAGCAGCGAGCCGGCGAGTGCCCGGTCATAGGCGGCCTGGGTCGCCTCGTAGACCTGGACGACCGACAGCCAGACCATGGCGGCGCCCAGCCCGAGCAGCGGCGCCAGCACGAACGCGGCCAGCAGCCCGCGCAGCGAGCGCGGCCGCCAGGTCATGCCCGGTCCATCAGATAGCCGAGGCCACGGATCGTCCGGATCACGAGACCGGCGGGCTCGAGCCGGCGGCGCAGCCGCCCGACATGGATCTCGACCGCATTGGGCCCGGCCGGGTCGTCGGCGCCGCCCGAGAGGAGGCCGACCAACTGTTCCTTGGCCACGACCTTGCCGGCCCGGCGCATCAGTGCTTCCAGCACCTCGCGCTCGCGCCGGCGCAGCATCAGCGGCGCGTCGCCCAACGTGACCGATCCGGTGGCGAGGTCGTAGGCAAGCCGACCGTTGACCAGCACGGTATCGCCGCCGCCATGGGCGCGGCGGATCAACGCACGGCAGCGTGCCACCAGTTCCTCGGTCGCGAAGGGCTTCGCGAGGAAATCGTCGGCGCCGAGATCGAGCCCGGCGACCCGCGAGGACAGTTCGGACCGGGCCGACAGGATCAGCACCGGCGTGCGGTCGCGCCCGTCGCGCAGGGTCTTCAGCACCTCGAAGCCGTCGAGGTCGGGGAGGCTCAGATCGAGGACGAGCAGGTCGGGGCGGGTCAGCGCTGCCAGTTCCAGCGCCTCCGCCCCGCAGCCGGCGCAATCGACCGCGTAACCCTGCGCGGTCAGCAGGCGGACAATGCCGTCGCGCAGGACCGCGTCATCTTCCACGACCAGTATGCGCAAGCCCTCGCCCTCCCGTCGTTGTTATCCGAAAGATCGTGAATTCGCCGGCCGGCGCCTAGACCTATCTTGCCGTGACCGCCTAAAATGTTGCCGTGCCCAGTAAAAAAGAAACTCAGGAGGAAACGATGAAGCAGTTGCAGACCGTGCTTGACCGAGCGGTGGCGCAGGGTGACGTGCCGTTCGCCGTCGCGATGACCGCCAATGCGCGCGGCATCACCTGGTCGGGTGTCGCCGGCGAGCGGTCGGCGGGCCAGGCGGCCACCCTCGATACCGTGTTCCGCATATTCTCGATGACCAAGGCGGTCGGCTCGACCGCGGCGATGATCATGATCGATCGCGGCAAGTTCGCGATGGATACGCCGGTTGCCGAGATTCTGCCCGAGTTTGCCGGGATCAAGGTACTGGACGGGTTCGACGGCGAGATGCCGCGGCTGCGGGCGCCCCGGACGCAGGCAACGCTGCGCCACCTGGCGACGCATACCTCCGGGTTCGTCTATGAATTCTGGAACGCCGATATTCCCCGCTACATGGCGGCGACCGGCCATCCGACCGTCATTTCCGGCCTGAAAGCGTCGATGAACTATCCGCTGGTCTTCGACCCCGGCGCACGCTGGGACTACGGCATCGGCATCGACTGGCTGGGCCGCGCGGTCGAAGCCGTCGACGGCCGGCGGATCGACCAGTTCTGCGCCGAGGAGATATTCCAGCCCTTGGGCATGGTCGATACCGGTTTCGAAGTATCAGCCGACATGGCCCCGCGGCTTGCCGGGGTCAAGGCGCGCGGCGAGGAGGGGCAGTTCGTCGATTTCGACCTGGCGCCGCCGTCACGGCCCGAATTCTACGGCATGGGCCATGCGCTCTATTCGACCGCGCCCGACTACCTGCGCTTCCTGCGCATGTTCCTCAATCGTGGTGCGCTCGATGGCCGGCGGGTGCTCAGCGAAGCCGGCGTCGAGGCGATGCTGGCCAATGCGATCGGCGACCTGCGGCTCGGCCGGCTGGTCACGACCGCACCGCCGGTCACTGCCGATGCCGAATTCTTCCCCGGCCTGCAGAAGAGCCATTCCTTCGGCTTCATGCGGATGGAGGAAGACGTGCCGGGCATGCGCCACGCCGGCGCGCAAGGGTGGGCCGGCGTGCTGAACTCGCATTACTGGTTCGACCCGGCGGCCGACCTCGCCGCCGTGCTGATGACCCAGAGCCTGCCCTTCGCCGAACCGCGCTTCATGGCGACCTACGACGCCTTCGAGCGCGCCGCCTACGCCTGACCGGCAGGCGGCGCCACCGGCTCAGCTACAGCCGGTGGTGCCGCCGCAGGTATCGCATTTCAGGCAGGTGCCGTTGCGGACCAGGGTGAAGTTGCCGCATTCCGGGCAATTGTCGCCTTCATAGCCTTTCAGCCGCGCCTGCATCGCCCGGTCGCGCCGGGTATCGCCGGTCGATCCGCCGCCGCCGGCGGCGCTGCGCAGGACCGTTTCGACCGCCACCGCGGCCGCCCCCATCGCCGCGGCCGACGGGGCGGCAGATACCGCCGCCGCGGCGCTGGCGGTCGCCTGGCGACCGCCTTTCAGAACGTAGAGGTTGGACCGGATATAGCCGTTCGAAGCCAGTGCCAGCACGGCGGGCTCGACCTCCGCCGGCTGTTCGGGCGCGGCCTGGGCGGGCAGGCTGGCCTGGCCGGTGCCGCGGCCCAGCGCATCATGGCGCAGGTCGTCGGGCTCGGCATGGGCCAGGTCGGTACGGCCGAGATAGGAGACGGCGAGTTCGCGGAAGACGTAGTCGAGGATCGACGTCGCCATGCGGATGGCGTCGTTGCCCTCGACGATGCCCTGCGGCTCGAAGCGGGTGAACACGAACGCCTCGACGAATTCCTCGAGCGGCACGCCGTATTGCAGGCCGATCGAGATGGCGATGGCGAAGTTGTTCATCAGGCTGCGGAAGGCGGCGCCTTCCTTGTGCATGTCGATGAAGATCTCGCCGAGCTTGCCGTCCTCGTATTCGCCGGTGCGCAGATAGACCTTGTGCCCGCCGACCGCCGCCTTCTGGGTATAGCCCTTGCGGCGCTGCGGCATCTTCTGGCGGCCGGCGACGTGGCGTTCCACGATGCGCTCGACTACGCGTTCGGCCACGATCTGGGCACGCTCGGCGGTGGCGGCGCGGGTGATCGCTTCGACCAGCGCCTCGGTCTTTTCGGCCGCCTCGGCCGGATCGTCCTCGACGATCGAGGCCGCCAGCGGCTGCGACAGCTTCGAGCCGTCGCGATAGAGCGCGATCGCCTTGAGGCCGAGCCGCCAGGACAGCATGTAGGCCGCGGCACAGTCGGCCACGGTGCCGTGGTTCGGCATGTTGATGGTCTTGGAGATGGCGCCCGAGATGAACGGCTGCGCCGCTGCCATCATCCGGATATGGCTGTCCCAAGCGAGGAAGCGCACGCCCCGCTTGCCGCAGGGGTTGGCGCAGTCGAACACCGGCAGGTGCTCGTCGCGCAGCCCGGGCGCGCCTTCGAGCGTCATGGCGCCGCAGACATGCAGGTTCGCGGCCTCGATCGCCTCGTTGTCGAAGCCGAGGGTCGCCAGCATGTCGAAGCCGACGGCGTCGAGCGCGTCGGGATCGAGGCCCAGCGTGTCGACGCAGAATTCTTCGCCCAGCGTCCATTTGTTGAAGACGAAGCGAATGTCGAAGGCGCCGGCCAGCGCTTCCTCGATCCGGTCGATCGCCTCGTCGGTAAACCCCCGGGCGCGCAGCGCGTCGTGACCGACGCCGGGGGCGCCGGCCAGCGTGCCGTGGCCGACCGCATAGCCGACGATGGCATCGATCTCGGCCGGGCTGTAGCCGAGGGTCGCCAGCGCCGAGGGGACGGTGCGGTTGATGATCTTGAAATAGCCGCCGCCGGCGAGCTTCTTGTACTTCACCAGCGCAAAATCGGGCTCGATGCCGGTGGTGTCGCAATCCATCACCAGGCCGATCGTGCCGGTCGGCGCGATCACCGACACCTGGGCGTTGCGATAGCCGTGCGCTTCGCCGCGTGCCAGGGCGCGATCCCAGGCGGCGGTGGCGGCCGCGACCAGCGCCTGGTCGGGGCAGGCGCGATGATCGAGCGGCACGGGGGACACGCCGCCTTCATAGCCGGCGTCATGGCCGTGGGCGGCGCGGCGGTGATTGCGGATCACGGCCAGCATCGCCCTGGCATTGGCGGCATAGCCGGGGAAGGGGCCCAGCGCCTCGGCCATCTCGGCCGAAGTCGCATAGGCGACGCCGGTCATCAGCGCGGTGATCGCGCCGCACAGGGCGCGGCCGGCGTCCGAATCGTAGGGCAGGCCGTTGGCCATCAGCAGGGCGCCGATATTGGCATAGCCCAGGCCCAGCGTGCGGAAGCGGTAGGAACGCTCGGCGATGGCGCGCGACGGGAACTGGGCCATCAGGACCGCGATCTCGAGCGCGACGGTCCACAGCCGCACGGCATGCGAGAAGGCCGCGACGTCGACCGAGCCGTCGGCCTGCCGGAACGTCATCAGGTTCAACGACGCCAGGTTGCAGGCGGTATCGTCGAGGAACATGTATTCCGAACACGGGTTCGACGCGTTGATGCGACCGTCGTTCGGGCAGGTGTGCCAGGCGTTGATCGTCGTGTCGAACTGCAGCCCGGGGTCGGCCGAGGCCCAGGCGGCATAGGAAATCTTGTCCCACAGCGCCGAAGCCTTCAGCGTCCTGGCGACGGTGCCGTCGGTGCGGCGCACCAGCTGCCAGTCGGCATCCCGCTCGACGGCGCGCAGGAAGGCGTCGGTCAGGCGGACCGAGTTGTTCGAGTTCTGGCCCGCGACCGTGCGATAGGCCTCGCCGTCCCAATCGGTGTCATAGGCGGGGAATTCGATCTCGCGGAAGCCCTGGCGGGCGAATTCGATGGTGCGCTGGATGTAGTTGTCGGGCACCAGCGCCCGCCGCGCCGCCCGCACCGCCTGCTTCAGACGGTCGTTGCGCTTCGGATCGAAACGCGCATCGCCGCCGGCGGTATCGACATGGCAGGCCGCCATCACCGCCTGCAGATGCTGCTGGTTGAGGCGCGAGCCGGTGACCAGCGCCGCCACCTTCTGTTCCTCGATCACCTTCCAGTCGATGAAGGCCTCGATATCGGGATGGTCGGCATCGACGATCACCATCTTGGCGGCGCGCCGGGTGGTGCCGCCCGACTTGATCGCGCCCGCCGCGCGGTCGCCGATCTTCAGGAAGCTCATCAGCCCCGACGAACGCCCGCCGCCGGCCAGCTTCTCGCCGTCGCCGCGCAGGCGCGAGAAATTGGTGCCGGTGCCCGAGCCGTACTTGAACAGCCGCGCCTCGCGAACCCAGAGGTCCATGATGCCGTTCTCGTTGACCAAGTCGTCCTCGACCGACTGGATGAAGCAGGCATGGGGCTGGGGATGTTCGTAGGCCGAGGCCGAGCGGGTCATCTCGCCGGTCCGGTAGTCGACATACCAATGGCCCTGCGCGGGGCCGTCGATGCCATAGGCCCAGTGCAGGCCGGTGTTGAACCATTGCGGCGAGTTCGGCGCGCCCATCTGGGCGGCCAGCATGTAGCGCATCTCGTCGTACCAGGCGCGGGCGTCGTCTTCCGAATCGAAATGGCCGCCCTTCCAGCCCCAGTAGGTCCAGGTCCCGGCCAGCCGATCGAACACCGCCTTGGCCGAGCGTTCGCCGCCGCTGCGCAGTTTCGGATCGATCTGGGCGATCGCGGCCTGGTCGGCCTCGTGTCGCCACAACCATGCCGGCACCGCGTCTTCCTCGACCGGCTTCAGCACCGCGGGCACGCCGGCGCGGCGGAAATACTTCTGGGCCAGCACGTCGACGGCGACCTGCGACCAGGCGCCGGGAACCTCGATGTCGTCCATGCGGAAGACCACCGAGCCGTCCGGATTGCGGATCTCGGAGGTGGCGCGTCGGAACTCCAGCCCGTCGTAAGGCGAGCCATGGGCCATGGTGAACAGACGCTCGACGCGCATGAAGCGATCTCCCCTGCCTTGAAGAAAATGATCCGCCGATTCGCTGCCCCGAGTCGCCGCCCGCACGGCCTGGAAAATCCGGGGCGAAACGACGTTTTCCACAAGATTTTGTGTTCCCCGCCGCTCCTGCCACCAAGGTTAGCAAGGCGTCTGGGGCGGTCAATATGAGATTCTAGATTAAGATCGCAGCACGCCCGTGCAGCTTGTTGAAATTACTGGGATTTAAGGGATTCAGGCTTGGCAGTGGGGCCGAATGCCGCAGCGAGCCTGGCGACCAGATCGGGGTCGGCCCCGCGGCTGATCGCCAGGTAAAGCGGGCGGGACACCGCGGGCAGCGCCAAGGCCGCGACGAAGCCGCGGGAGTCGAGGCCATCGCGCTGCAGCCGCGCCAGGAACGAGACCCGATCGGCCGGCATCAGATCGATACGGCCGTTGATCAGCATGGTCAGCAGGATGTCCTCGTTCGACTGGAGGCTGACAGTCATCCCCTGTTCCCGCAGGTACCCGGTCTTGGCGTCGTCGGGCAAGCCGCCGAACGAGAATCCCTCGGCATCGGCAAGCGAGGTCAGCACGATGTCCCGGCGATCGGCGAGCCGCCATAGCCGGACATCGTAGTCGACAAGTTCGCCGAGCCAGATGAATTCATCCTCGCGCTCGGGCGTCCGGGCGACCGGATAGAGCAGGGCGTCCGGGGTTGCCCTTGCGGCGCGGTAGGCCCGCGCCCAGGGATAGATCTCGATCACGGCGGTGAGGCCCGCCGCCTGGAGGATGCCGCGCACCCGATCGGTAGCGCTGCCTGCCGCGCGGCCATTGTCCTCATAGGCGTAGGGCGGGAAGTCGGAGCCGAATACCGGCAGGATCTGTGGTGCGGCACGCGCGGGGGCGAAACCTGCCGCCAGCATCAGCAGTACCAGGAGGGGGGCCAGTCGGGTCATAGGTATCATGATCGGGCATTTTGCCGTCGCAGACCCCGACGAAATGTTCACTTCTTGTCACGGTCGCGCCGCAGTGCCATAGTCCGGCGCGTTCAGCCCCTCGAGGATTTCGACCCTAAGGATTCGCCCATGAGTGCGTTGGGAACCCGGTTCATGTTGTGGTGGAAGGGCGAACTGGTCGGATCCGACCAGTTCGGCAACAAGTACTACCGCCTCAAGGACGATCCGAAGCGTCGCCTCGTCTACTACCAGGGCGAGCCCGAAGCCTCGAAGGTCCCGCCGGCCTGGCACCGCTGGCTGCATCACATCACCGAGGAAATCCCGCCGGCCGAGCCGCCGCGCCAGAAGTGGGAGAAGGAACATCTCCCGAACCTCACCGGCACCGACTATGCGTATCGTCCGCCCGGCGGGCTGAGCCGCGGGGCGCGGCGCCAGCAGGCGACCGGCGATTACGAGGCCTGGTCGCCCGAGTAAGGCGGCCGAAGCGTTCAGGCGGATATCAGCACCATGGCCGGAAACGTCGTCGAAACCCTGATCGGGGCGGTGGTGATTGCCGTCGCTGCCGTTTTCCTCGGCTTTGCCTATACCACCGCCCATGTCGGCGGCAGCATGGCGGGCTATCAGCTCAATGCCCGGTTTGCGAGCGTCGATGGCCTGAACGTCGGTGCCGACGTGCGGCTTTCGGGCATCAAGATCGGCACGGTCACCAATCAGCGGCTCGATCCGCAGAGCTATTCGGCGATCGTCACCATGACGATCGCAAACGACGTCAAGCTGCCCGAGGACAGCTCGGCCAAGGTTACCTCTTCCGGTCTGCTCGGCGCCAATTACCTGGCGCTGGAGCCGGGCGGGAGCGAGAAGAACCTGGCTGCCGGCGGCGAGATCAAGCACACGCAGGGTTCGGTCAATCTGATGGATCTGATCGGGCAGGCGGTGTTCGGCGCCGCCAAGCCGGCGCCGTAGCCGGCAGCCGGTCGCGATGTCGGCCGAGGAAAAGCCGGGCCACAACTGGAACGCCGCCGCCTATGCCGCGCAATGCGGCTTCGTGGCGGATCTCGGCGCCCCGGTCCTCGACCTGCTCGGGCCGCTGGCCGGGCTCGACATCCTTGATCTCGGCTGCGGCGACGGCGCGCTGACCCGCAAGATCGTCGACGGCGGCGCGCGTGTCATCGGCATCGATGCCGCCCCCGACATGATCGCCGCCTCGTTGCGTCGCGGCCTGACCGCCCGGCTGATGGACGCCGAGGACCTCGCCTTCGAACGCCCGTTCGATGCGGTGTTCTCGAATGCCGCGCTGCATTGGATGACCCGGCCCGATCGGGTCATCGCGGCGGTCGCCCGCAACCTCAAGCGCGGCGGGCGGTTCGTCGGCGAGATGGGTGGCTTCGGCAATGTCGCGGCCGTTCGCGTCGCGCTCAATATCGTGCTGGCCGATTACGGCATCGACGGCAACGAAATCAGCCCGTGGTACTTCCCGACTGCGGCCGACTACAAGGCCCGGCTGGAGCGAGGCGGTTTCATCGTCGACCAGATCGCGCTGATCGGACGGCCGACGCCGATCGGCACCAGCCTCGCCGCCTGGCTGGACAACTTCGCCCAGGTGTTCTTCCACGCCCTGAGCCCACGGGTCCGCGTTGCCGCCCAGGACCGCGTGATCGACCTGCTGGCGCCGCTCTTGCGCGACGAGACCGGTGCCTGGACGGTCGACTACGTCCGTTTGCGTTTTGCTGCCCATCTGCCGGAGTAACCGTCATGCGCCGCCTCGGACTGGGCCTGTTGCTGTCCGTCTTCGCCCTGCCTGCCAGTGCCGCCTCGATCCCCGGCCAGGCCGCGATCCTGCAGGGCCTGGACAAGGTGACGGCGCGTATCTCGACCTTCGAGGCGCCGATCAACCAGCCGGTCAAGTTCGGGTCGCTCGATATCGTCGTGCGCGCCTGCAACAAGCGCCCGGTCGAGGAGACGCCGGAATCGGCCGCTTTCATCGAGATCATCGAGCAGTTGCCGGGCGAGGCGCCGAAGGCGCTGTTTTCCGGCTGGATGTTTGCGTCGAGCCCGGCGCTGAACCCGCTCGAGCATCCGGTCTATGATATCTGGGTGACCGACTGCAAGACGGCCGAACCGGCCAAGCCGGCCCCGGCCAAGTAGAAGTCGCCGGCCCCCGCCAGTGCCGGCAAGAGCAGCTGCATGTAGGTGTCGCGCTCGATCTCGATCGTGCCGAACTGGGCCAGGTGATCGGTGATGAACTGGCAGTCGAGCAGCCGGTAGCCGCCGATGCGCAAGCGTGACACCAGGTGGACCAGTGCGACCTTCGAGGCATCGGTCTCGCGGCTGAACATGCTTTCGCCGAAGAACGCGGCGCCGAGCGAGACGCCGTAAAGCCCGCCGACAAGCTTGTCGCCCGACCAGCATTCGATCGAATGGGCTAGGCGATGGCGGGCCAGTTCACCATAGGCCTGCTCGATCGCATCGTTGATCCAGGTCCGGGTGCGGCCCGGCTTGGGCTCGGCGCAGGCGGCGATGACCTGGCCGAAGGCACGATCGGCGGTCACCCGGAACCGCTCCTGCCGCACGGTGCGGGCGAGGCGCCGCGGCACGTGAAAATGCTCGAGCGGCAGGATGCCCCGCCGCTCGGGCTCGACCCAGAAGATATCCGGGTCGTCGCGTTCCTCGGCCATCGGGAACAGTCCGCGCGCATAGGCGCGGACCAGCAGTTCCGGGGTCAGCCGGGCCGACATCTTGCCGTCATCCCTGGTTGGCGATGAATTCTTCCAGCCAGTGGATGTCGTAGGCGCCGTTGATGAAGTCGTTCTGCGCCGTCAGGGCGAGGTGCAGCGGGATCGTCGTCTCGATGCCCGAGATCACCATCTCGTTCAGCGCCCGGCGCAACCGCATGATGCACTCATTGCGGTTCTGGCCATGGACGATCAGCTTGGCGACCAGGCTGTCGTAGTTGGGCGGCACGCGGTAGCCGGCATAGACGGCGGAATCGACACGCACGCCCAGCCCGCCCGGGGCATGGTAGTTGCCGATGCGGCCGGGCGAGGGCGCGAAGGTGCGCGGATTCTCGGCGTTGATCCGGCATTCGATGGCGTGCCCGTTGAAGGTCACGTCCTCCTGCGTGTAGCCGAGCGGCGCGCCGTCGGCGATGCGGATCTGTTCGCGCACGAGGTCGAGGCCGGTGATCGCCTCGGTCACCGGGTGTTCGACCTGCAGGCGGGTGTTCATCTCGATGAAGAAGAACTGGCCGTTCTCGTAGAGGAATTCGATCGTGCCGACACCGAGATAGCCGAGCTGTTTCAGCGCCGAGGTCACCGTCCGGCCGAGCTGGTCGCGCTCGGCGGCGTTCAGTGCCGGCGACGGCGCCTCTTCCAGCACCTTCTGGTGGCGCCGCTGGAACGAGCAGTCGCGTTCGCCGAGATGCACGACATTGCCATGGGAGTCGGCGATGACCTGGATCTCGATATGCCGGGGCCGTGCCAGATACTTCTCGATGTAGACGGCATCGTCGCCGAAGGCGAGCCGCGCTTCGGTGCGGGCCTGGCTCAAGGCCGAGGCCAGCTCGTCATCCGACCGCACGACCTTCATGCCGCGCCCGCCGCCGCCCGCGGCCGCCTTGATCAGCACGGGATAGCCCATGGCGTTGGCGATCGCGCGTGCCTCGTCGTCCGACGTGACGCCGCCGTCGGAACCCGGCACCACCGGCACGCCCAGCTTCTTCATCGCCGCCTTGGCCGCGATCTTGTCGCCCATCAGGCGGATATGGTCGGCCTTGGGGCCGATGAAGGTGATGCCGTGGGCGGTGACGATGTCGGCGAAGCCGGCATTCTCGGACAGGAAACCGTAGCCCGGATGGATCGCGTCGGCGCCGGTGATCTCGGCGGCGGCGATCAGCGCCGGGATGTTCAGGTAGCTTTGCGGCGAGGGCGGTGGGCCGATGCAGACGCTTTCATCCGCCAGCCGCACGTGCATGGCTTCGGAATCGGCCGTCGAATGCACGGCCACGGTCGCGATGCCCATCTCCTTGCAGGCGCGATGGATGCGCAGCGCGATTTCGCCGCGATTGGCGATCAGGACCTTGTCGAACACTGGGATGGCCGCCTTACTCGACGATCATCAGCGGCTGGTCGAACTCGACCGGCTGCTGGTTCTCGACGAGGATGCGGGTGACCTTGCCGGCCCGGGGCGACGGGATCGGGTTCATCGTCTTCATCGCCTCGACGATCACCAGCGTCTGCCCTTCCTTGACGGTGTCGCCGACCTTGACGAACGGGGCGGCGCCCGGTTCCGGCGCGACATAGACGGTGCCGACCATCGGCGACTTGACGGTACCCGGATGGGCTGCGGCCGGCGCCTCGGCCGCTGGCGCGGCGACGGGTGCGGGGACCGGTGCCGCGGCGGCGACCGGGGCCGGGGCATAGGCCATCGGGGCGGCGTAGGCGGTGGCCATGGCCCCGCGCGACACACGAAGCTTGACGTCGCCCTCGCTCCATTCAACCTCGGCCAGGCCGGTGTCCTGCAGGATCTTCGCGAGGTCGCGGATAAGCTTCTTGTCGACGGACAGTTTGGTCATCGAGCGGTCCTTCTCGTCGGATGTGGGCATCGAACTACGCCAGGATCTCGGCCAGCGCTTCGAGCGCCAGTTCGTAGCCCTTCGCCCCCAGCCCGCAGATCACGCCGCGGGCCGTCAGGCTGACATAGGAGTGGTGGCGAAAGCTCTCTCGCCGGAAGATGTTGGAAAGGTGCACTTCGATCACCGGCTTTTCCGCCGCCTGGAGGGCATCGAGCAGGCCGATCGAGGTGTGGGTCAGCGCCCCGGCATTGACGATGAACCCCGCGGCCGCATCACGGCCTTCGTGGATCCAGTCGATCAGCTGCCCCTCGTGGTTCGATTGGCGGAACACGACGTCGAGCCCCAGGCGCCCGCCCGCGCGACGGCACAAGGCCTCGACATCGCCGAGCATCGTGGTGCCATAGATCTGCGGTTCGCGCTTCCCCAGCATGTTCAGATTGGGGCCGTTCAGGATGTAGATGGCTTTCGTCACTTAATACCTGTCGTTCGCTGCTGCGCGCCCCTATATATAGGCTCACCGGGGCGGGTGGAAGCCCGCCGCGCAGATCGGGTGGACGCGCCTCCTGCAGCGGGTGGTTACAATTACTTCACGAGAAATGACCCTTCGTCGCCTCGCCAGCGGCGGGCGGTCATGATAGAAGGGGCCACCGCCGCCCCCAGGGAGACGCCAGGACCGTGGACGCGATCGCATCGTTCGACATCTACCAGGTGATCCAAAACCACGGCGAATGGTTCTATCCGATCACGTTCATATGGGCGTTCCTCGAAGGCGAGACCTTCGTCATCTTCGCCGGCGCGGCGGCAAGCCAGGGTCTCCTGCACCTGCCTTTCCTGATCGCCGCCGCCTGGCTCGGTTCGTTCTGCGGCGACCAGTGCTATTTCTACATCGGCCGCCGTTGGGGGGCCCGCCTGCTGGCCCGTTTCCCGCGATGGCAGGGTGGCGTCGATACGGCGCTGCGGCTGCTGACGAAATACCACGTCGGTTTCATCCTCAGTTTCCGCTTCATCTACGGCGTGCGCAACTTCTCGTCCTTCGCCATGGGGATGTCCGGGCTGTCCTGGCCGCGCTTTGCCGTGCTCAACTTCATAGCCGCCGGCATCTGGGCGATCTCGTTCGCCTCGGCCGGTTACCTGCTGGGCCGCGCCGTCTCGTCGGTCGCGGAAAACTTCCTGCTGGTGATGCTCGGCGTCTTCGTCCTGGTCTTTGCGATCATGTGGTTCGTCCATCGCCAGACCAAGCAGCGCGTGGCCGAAAGCAACGCCGCCGCGACCGCCGCCGACAAGCTTAAGCCGGTCGCGCCGCGCGAGATCGAGCCGGCCGAGCCCCAGGGGTAAGGGCCGGTTCGGGCTGGCTCGGAGGTGGCTCGCGCGGCGCTGCCGCGCCGAGGTCAAGCGAAGGCTGTCAGCCTATTGCCCGGGCAACCTCGGCGGCGATGGCGGCGATGATGCCGTCGCGCTTGTCCGCCGGCAGCTTGCTGCCGTTCAGGTAGACCGACAGGATCACCGGCGCCCGGTCCTTCGGCCAGAAGATCGCGACATCGTTGTTGGTGCCGTGGCCGCCGGCGCCGGTCTTGTCGCCGACGATCCAGTCCTTCGGCAGGCCGGCACGGATCCGGGTGTCGCCGGTCTTGTTGGCCTTGAGCCAGGCGACCAGTTGGCCCCGCGATGCCGGCATCAGGGCGTCGCCCAGCGCCAGCCGGCGCAGGGTCTGGGCCATCGCCTGCGGCGAGGTCGTGTCGCGGACGTCGCCCGGCTTTGCCTCGGACATCATCGTTTCCATGCGGTCCAGGCGGAAGGTCGCGTCGCCGATCGAGCGGGCATACTCGGTCATCGCCGGCGGCCCGCCGAACGTCTCGAGCAACAGGTTTGCCGCCGCATTGTCGCTCAAGGTGACGGTGGCCTCGCACAGTTCGCGGATCGAGATGTCGCCGCCGACCCGTTTCTCGACCGCCGGCGAATGCGACACGATGTCCGACTTGGCGACCGGCAGCCGCCGATCCAGTTGTTCCTTGCGCTGGTCGACCCGGGCCAGGATCCGGGCGGCCAGCACCAGCTTGAAGGTCGAACACATCGGGAAGCGCTCGCCCGCCCGCAGGCCGGCTGCCGCGCCGTCGCCGGTGTCGAGCACATAGATGCCGAGGCGCCCCTGCGACTCCTTCTCGATCCTGGCGAAGGCCTGGGGCAGCTTGGCGGGCCAGCCGGCCGCGGCCCGCGCCTGCCGGCCGAAGGTTGCGGTCAGCGCGGGCACAGTCGTCATGGTCGCGGCTGCGATCAGCAGCCCACGTCGGTTCATCGTCATGTCGTTCCTCAGATCCTGTTCGGCGATCTCGTCGCGAGCCGCAGACTGCCGCCGGTCCAGGTCCTTGACAAACGACGATAAATCGGGCGAGCCATTAGAAAAATTTGGATCAACCGATGTCGATCAATCATCTGCCGCTCAATGCGCTGCGTGCCTTCGAGGCATCGGCCCGTCATCTCAGCTTCACTCGCGCCGGTCTGGAACTGCGCGTCACCCAGGCCGCGGTCAGTCATCAGGTCAACAGCCTAGAGGAAATCTTGGGGGTCAGGCTGTTCCGCCGGTTGTCCCGCGGGCTTGCCCTGACCGACGAGGGGCAGGCCCTGTTGCCGGTACTGGCGGATTCGTTCGCCCGGATCCGCGCGACGCTCGACCGCTTCGAGAACGGCCATTACCGCGACGTCGTGACGGTCGGGGCGGTCGGCACCTTCGCCACCGGCTGGCTGTTGCCGCGGCTGCAGAACTTCTGTGCGGCGCATCCCTATATCGACCTGCGCCTGCTGACCAACAACAACCGCGTCGATCTCGCCGGCGAGGGCCTGGATTACGCGATACGTTTCGGCGACGGGTCGTGGCATGGGGTCGAGGCGGCGCCGCTGTTTCCCGCGCCGCTTTCCGCCGTCTGCACCCCGGCGATCGCCGCGCGGTTGCGCGCGCCGGCGGATGTTGCCGGCGAGACGCTGCTGCGCTCCTATCGGGCGGACGAATGGGCGCGCTGGTTCGATGCCGCGAATGCGGCCTGTCCGACGATCCGCGGCGCGGTATTCGATTCGTCGGTGACGATGGCCGAGGCGGCGGCCCAGGGTATCGGCGTGGCACTGCTGCCGGTGCGAATGTTCAGCCGGGAACTCGATGCCGGCCGGCTGGTGCAGCCGTTCCGCGTCGATATCGCCCTGGGCCAGTACTGGCTGACGTCGCTCAAGTCGAAGCGCGAGACGGCGGCGATGCAGGCTTTCCGCGACTGGCTGCTGGCCGGTGCCGCGGCGATGGGATAGGAAAAGAATCCGTCAAGGCAGCTTGGCGATCTGTCGGTCCAGCTTGTCCATCAGACGGTCGAGCGAGCGCCGCTCGGCCTCGTCGAGATCGGCGACCAGCGCGGCCTGGATCTGCAGGGCCAGCGGCACGATCTCGCCGTAGATCGTCGCACCCTCGGCCGACAGGGTCAGCGACGATCGACGGCGGTCATGGGCATCGGTGCGCCGGTCGAGCAGCCCCTTGTCGACCAGCCGCTGCACCGCACGGCTGACCGTGACCTTGTCCATCGCCGACCGCTCGCAGACGCCGTTGGCCGAGATCGGGCCGAAGCGTCCGACATTGGCGATCACCCGCCATTCCGGAATGGTGATGCCGAAGCGGGTTTCGTAGAGGCGCGCGAAAGCGTCCGAGACACGGTTGGACAGTACCGACAGTCGGTAGGGAAGAAACTCTTCGAGATCGAAACCGGTGGCCGGCGCATCCGGAGATGGGTTCATGACGGGCAGGACGGCCAAAAAGTTGCAACGGAAACCATTATCCGCCGCGGCTTCCGGGCGGTCAACCCGGGTCAGAACCCGGGTTGGCGTTCGGGCGCGGCGGCGATGAAGGCGGGCAGGGCGCGGCAAGCCGCATCGATGCGGCGGATCCGCGGATAGGGCGCCAGGTCGACGTCGTAGCGCAAGGCATTGAACACTTGCGGTACCAGATGCAGATCGGCGAGACCGGGCGCTTCGCCATGGCAGAAATCACCGCTGCCGCCTTGCTCCAGCAAGGTCTCCAGTGCGGCAAAGCCTTCGTTGACCCAGTGGCGATACCAGGTGTTGCGGGTCGCTTCGTCGAGGCCAAGCTGGTGCTGAAGGTAGCCCAGGATCCGCAGGTTGTTGATCGGATGGATGTCGCAGGCGATGATCGCGGCCAGCGCGCGGACACGTGCGCGCCCGTCACGGTCCGCCGGCAGCAAGGCCGGCTGGGGGTAGGTTTCGTCCAGCCATTCGATGATCGCCGGCGATTGGGTCAGCGTCAGGTTGCCGGCGATCAGGGCAGGCACCAAGCCTTGCGGATTATGGGCCTTGAAGGCAGGCGAACGCTGTTCGCCGGCGCGCAGATCGATCGGGGTCTGATCGTAGGCCAGGCCTTTGAGGTTCAGCGCGATGCGCACGCGATAGGAGGCGGACGAACGGGCGGCGGAAAACAGATGCAGCGGCGCGGCCATTGGAATCTCCGGTGATCGCGAAAAGGCGGACGGCATCATCCGCAGCTATAGATTGTATGTCAAACCATTTGGGTTGCGATCTCTCGTCCGGAACCTGCCTTCGCGATAGCGGGTTAAGGACGCTGGTGCGCCATTGGAGGGCTTCGACGCAATGGGTGGACGACGGGTGCCGGCAGTGCTGGCGGGGCTGCTCGCCATGCTCGCGATCCTCGTTGCCGGCGCGGGGCTGGCCCTGGCATTCGTCGACTTGCGGCCGCTGGCCCAAAGCTGGCTGGCGGCGTCTTTAGGGCGAGAGGTGGCGATCGGCGCCCTGCGTCTCGACTGGGACAATCCGTTGACGATCGAACTGCGCGATGTGACCGTCGCCAATGCGCCCTGGGGATCGGCGCCCGAGATGCTGCGCCTCGGGCGCTTGGCCGGCCAGCTCGACCCCGCGGCACTGATGCGGGGCGAGATGCGTTATCAGTGGGTCGAGGCGGTCGGTGTTCGGCTGGTGATGGAACGCGACGGTGCGGGCCGGGGGAACTGGCAGAACGGCGAGAGCGGCGCGCAGGATCGCGCAAGCGTTCCGACCGTGCTGAAAGCCGTGCTGCGGGACGCGTTGATCCGCTACCGCACCTCGTCGGGCCGGTTTCTCGATATCGCGCTGACCGATCTCAACTTGCGTGCCGGTGGCGACGATCAGCCGATCAAGCTCGACGCCGTCGGCAGCTACAACGACATTCCGGCCAAGCTCGATGCGACGTTGCAATCGTTCACCGCGCTGCGCGACGGCGCAAAGCCCTATGGCGCCAATTTTACCCTGGCCAATGCCGGCGTCCGCATTGCGTTCGACGGCAGCTTCACCCGGCCGCTCGATATCGACGGCGCACGGGGCCGGCTCGACATCGTCGCCCGCAAGCTTGGCGACCTCACCCGCGTCTTCGGCGCCCGGACATCGATCGAACCGGGCCTCAAGCTGGTCGGCGACCTGACCCGCGATGGCAATCGCTGGCATCTCGATGAGGCGGGTGGCCGCCTGGGCGAAGATGTGTTCGAAGGCACGATCACCTTGCACGAAGGGGGCCGCGGACAGGCCGACGATATCGCGCTGAACCTCGATTTTCCGCATCTCGACTTGGCCCCGCTGCTGGCCGGCACCGGTGGCCAGGGTGACCTGGGCCTGCCGGCCGAGGCCGATGCCGCCCGCATTCGCGCCCGCGTCACCGCCAACGAGGCCGATTACGGCCGCTTGCGTGCGGAAGACGCCGAACTGGTGATGCGGGTCGGCAAGGACGAAGCGGCCATCGATGCCTTGAACTTCGCGCTCGGCGGCGGGCGGGTGACGGCGTCGGCCAGCGCCGCCAATGTCGAGGGCGGGGTCAGTGTTTCGGCCGATCTGGCCTGGTCGGGTGCCGATGCCGACGTGCTGGCGCGGCGCCTCGGCGCGGCGCCTGGCCAGATCGCCGGGCGCTTCGATGCGCGGGCCAGCGTCCGGGGCGTGGCGGCCACCACAGAAGGGCTGATCAAGGCGGCCCAGGGCCAGGCCATCATCGGCATGGAGGGCGGCCTGATCGCCCGCGATCTGCTGGAAAAATTGTCGGGAGACTTGCGCACGCTGCTGAGAAAGGGCGAGGGGCGGACGCAGATTTCCTGCCTGCTCGGTGTCGTCGTGCTGGGCGACGGCATCGCGCGCCTCGCACCGTTGCGGCTGCGTGCGACCGAGGGTGTTGCGATCGGCGGCGGGCAGATCGACCTGGTCAGGCGACGCCTCGACGTGGTCCTGCGCACCGAACGTGCTTCGACGAGCTTCTTTGCGCTCGACGTCCCGCTGCGGGTCAGCGGCAGGCTCGACGATCCACATGTGGCGCCGACGACGGTGGCGGCGGTGGCGCCCTACGAAACCGCCGTCGTCAAGCTCGGCCCCGATCTCGCCCCGATTGCCGAGGGCAATCCCTGCCGCAATTGAGCTGCGATTCGGTCAGACCGGCTCGGCCAGATGCCGCAGCATGCGCATCAGGGTTTCCTTGTCGTCGCCGCGCAGGCGTTCGACGATGCGTCGTTCGTACTCGGCCGAGCGTCTGTCGAGCTGGCGGAGCAGCTTGCGCCCCGGCGCCGTCAGGAAGATGGCCCGCGCCCGCCGGTCGACGGTCGAGGCCAGGCGGGTCACCAGCCCGCGATTTTCCAGATAGTCGACGATCAAAACCATCCGCGGCGTCTCCACGCCCAGCGTGCCGGCCAGCGTCTTCTGGTTCAGACCGGGATTGTCGCGCACCAGCAGCAGGACCGAGAATTGCGCGGTCGTCACCTCGAACTCGGCCATCCAGGTCTTGAACTCCTGGAAGACGGCAAGCTGTGCCCGCCTGATCGCATAACCGACGAAGTCGCCGAGGCCGCTGGTATCGACCTGTTCGGAAGCGGCTGGCCCGGTCTGTGCGGGTGGCTTGCGCCGAGGGCGGGAAGATGGGTTGACGGGCATGCTCACTCCGGCGTGACGGGGGCGGGCAGGGTGTCGGAAAGACCCGCCCCGGTCGAGGGCGATTATTTGACCAGCGGGCAGCCGCCCTGGGCCAGCGGGCGGAAGGCTTCGTCGGCCGGTACGGTCGCCAGCACGTTGAAGTAGTCCCAGTTGCCCTTCGATTGTGCCGGCGTCTTGGCCTCCAGCAGGTACATCGGGTGGATCTTGCGGCCGTCGGGCCGGATCGCGCCCTTGCCGAACAGCGGATCGTCGGTCGGCATCGCCTTCATTTCGGCGACCACGGCGCGGCCGTCCTGGGCCTGGCCCGTCTTGTCGACGGCCTTCAGATAGTGCATGACCCCGGCATAGACGCCGGCCTGCATGTCGTTGGGCATGTTGCGACTGGGATGGCGTTCCTGGAAGCGGCGCGACCAGGTGCGGGTCTGGTCGTTCATGTCCCAGTAGAAGGCATTGACGGTCAGGAGCCCCTGCGTCGCGGCCAGGCCCAGCGCCGGCACGTTGTTGATGCCGAAGATCAGCCCGACCAGCTTCTGGCTGGCCCCCAGGTTGAATTCGGCCGCCTGCTTCAGCACGTTGGTCTGGTCGCCACCGGCATTGGCGAAGGCCACGACTTCGGCCCGCGAGCTTTGCGCCTGCACCAGGAACGAGGCGAAGTCGGGCGTACCCAGCGGATGGCGCACGGCGCCCACGACCTTGCCGCCGCCGGCCGTCACCTCGTCGCCCGCCTGCTTTTCAAGGTCGTGGCCGAAGGCGTAGTCGGCGGTGATGAAGAACCAGGTCTTGCCGCCGCGCTGCATCACGGCGCGGGCCAACGCATGGCCGAGCGACCAGGTGTCGTAGGTCCAGTGGACGGTATTGGGCGAGCATTTGTCGCCGGTGAGCGCGGCGGTGCCGGCGCCCGAGCCGATCATGACCTTGTTGCGATCGCGTACCAGGTCGTTGACGGCAAGCGCCACGGCCGAGTTCGGCAGATCGACGATCACCTCGACACCGTCGGTGTCGAGCCAGCGGCGGGCGATGACCGAGCCGACATCCGGCTTGTTCTGATGATCGGCCGAAACCACCTCGAGCGTGCGGCCGGCGGCCTTGCCGCCGTAGTCTTCGATCGCCATCTGGGCGGCCAGGACCGAGCCGCGGCCTTGGAAATCGGCATAGACGCTGGACATGTCGTTCATCACGCCGATGCGCAGCGGCGCATTCTGGGCCAGCGCCGGACCGGCGCCGAGCAGCAGGGCGAGGCCCAGCGCCCCGGCCTTGAGGCTGACGAGTGACTGCATGACGATATTCCTCCCGGTTTATTGCTTGATTTCGATGATGTCCTGGCCGGCGTAGAGGCGTTCGACCGCCTCCGCCCGGCCGGTCAGGATGATCCGCTGGTTCAGATAGCCCTTGTCGGTGATCTCGCCGCGCTCGACCGACGGCGGTTCGGTCAGGATCAGGGCGCGGGCCACGCGGGTCGAACTGCCGCCGTCGCGGCCCAGCCGCGCCAGCGCGGTGCGCAGGTGGTCGCGCAGCGCCGGGTGGCCGGCAAGCTCGGCCAGCTCTGCCGCCGGCGCGTCGCATAGCCGCCGGCAGCCCGCCAGGCTCGGGAACAGCAGCAGGCCGATCTCGTCGCGGTCATGGCCGGTCACCACCGCATCCTCGATCGCCGGGCTGGCGGCGGCGATGGCGGCAAGCCGCAGCTTGCCGACATTGACCCAGGTGCCGCTCGACAGCTTGAAATCCTCGACCACCCGCCCGTCGAACAGGATACCGCGGGCGGGATCCTGCGGGTCGGCCAGCTTGCCGGCATCGCCGATCCGATAGAAACCATCCTCGTCGAAGGCGGCCGCCGTCAGGTCAGGTCGCCGCCAATAGCCCGGACTGACCATCGGGCCGCGCACCCGCATTTCCCAGCGGTCGCCCGACGGGCGGAACTTCAGTTCGGCCCCCGGCAGCGGCACGCCGATATTGCCCGGGCCGGCGCCGTCGAAGTGGATCGCCGTGACGCAGGGCGCCGTCTCGGTCGCGCCCCAGCCGGAGATGATCGGAACGGGCTTGCCGGCATGGCGCTCGGCCAGCGCGGTCAGGCGCTGCCACAGGTTTTCGGGCAAGGCGGCGCCGGCCGAGAAGATCAGCCGCAGGTGCGAGAAGAAGCGGCGGGCAAGCTCGTCGTCGTGGTCGAGCGCCCGCACCAGCAGGTCGAAGCCGCGCGGGACGTTGCAATAGATGGTCGGGGCGATCTCGCGCAGGTTGTCCAGCGTCTTGTCGATCAGCGCCGCCACCGGGCGACCGGCATCGATATGCAGCGTGCCCTGGTGACGCAAGACGAGGTTGGTGACGAAGCTGCCGCCGAAGACATGGTTCCAGGGCAGCCAGTCGACCATGATCGGCGGTTCCTCTGCCAGGAACGGCCAGATCCGGGCCAGCGCTTCCTGGTTCGAGCACATCATCCGGTGGGTCGTGATCACTCCCTTGGGCAGGTTGGTCGAGCCGGAGGTGAACAGGACCTTGGCAACGGTATCCGGGCCGATCGTCGGCAACGGTCCCGGCGCCGGTGCCGCCAGAGCCGCGAAATCGGCATCGGTTGCGGTCGCAATGCCGAGCCGCACGGCCAGCGTCAGTGCCGCGCCATAGGCCGTCCCGTCGGCGGCGTAGACCAGTCCCGGGGTCAACGCGGCGAAGATGTGCTCGAGCTTGGCCTGGTCGGCGAACCGCGAATAGGCCGGCGAAACCTGTGCGACCGGAACCCCGGCGGCCATCGCACCGAGCGCGAGCAGCGCGTGGTTGATCGCATTGTCGGAAAGGATGGCCAGCGGCCGTTCCGCGGTCAGGCCGCGGGCGACGAGATTGCGGGCGATGTCCCCCACCGTGCGGGCGGCGTCGCCGTAGGCGACGCGGCGCCATCCATGGCCGTCGCGTTCGGCCAGGAATGCGCGGTCGGGCGCGGCCGTCGCGGCGGCTTCGAGCAGGTCGATCACGGTGTCGGCGGGCTGGCCGGGTTCCAGACCCGAGGTCAGCACCATGCCGTCCGCCGTTGGGCGGCGTTCGACGATGCAGGGGGCAAACAGACCGGTGGCGCGGTGGTCGCGCATGAATTCCTCCCTCGTGCCGATCTTGCTGTCGGTCCGAGAAAGTTATCTTGTATAATCAATAACGGCAATAACTATTGTCGACCGATCATTCCGGCGCGAAGGCCAGGGCAATGCCCCCGGCCGCGATCGCGGCGGCGCTGACGCCGCCGACGATCATCGCCAGTGCCCTGCTGCCGAACAGGCCGCACATCACGGCTTTCGAGACGGTGTTCACCGCGACGGCGATGCCGATTGCGATCGCCGCCACCTGATGGCCGATGCCGTCGGGCATGCGGGCGACCGACAGGGTCAGGGCGTCGACATCGGCAATGCCCGACAGGGCTGCGACGGCGTAGAGGCCGCCCTGGCCGGCCTTTGCCAGCGCCAGTTTGGCGAACAGCGTGACGACGGCGAGCAGGGCGGCGAATTTCAGCACCGTGCCGAATTCGAACGGCGTCTTCATTGCCAGTTTCGGCTCGTCGCCCGGTCGGCGAGGCCGGCGCAGCAGCAACAGCGCGCCGCTTGCGGCCATGACGGCAGCTGCCGCACCCAGCGGCAGGCCGAGCGTCGGGACCAGCGGCGGGTTCAAGGCGCCGGCCACCGCCAGCACGCGTGCGATCATCACCGTGCCCGCGATCAGCACGCCGCCGGCCAGCAGGCTGATGCCGTCGCCGCGGCCCTCCCGCGCCATTCGGGCGAAGGTCAGCGTCGCCGCGGTGGAGGAGGCGAGGCCGCCGGCCAGCGCGGCGGCGGCAATGCCGGCCTTGCTGCCCATCATCTTGATCGCGACATAGCCGGCGAAGGAAACGGCGGCGATGACGATTGCCAGCAACCAGACTTCCTTCGGGTTCACCGCCTGCCAGGGATCGAGGCTGCGATCGGGCAGCACGGGCAGCAACAGGAATGTCATCGCCACCAGGATCATCGCCGCCCGGATCTCGGGCCAGGACAGGGTCTTCAGCCACGCGTGCAGCGGTTCCCTGAGGGCCAGTAGCCCCGCGGTCGCAGCCGCGCCCGCCGCCGCGACCGTCAGGTCGCCCAGCGCGGCATAGGCGCCCAGCGCCACGGTGACGATGCCGGCCACGACGCCGGTGACGCTGACATTGCCGTCGGCCCGCGATTCCAGCCACTGGAATGCGCTGATCGCGACGGTATAGGCGGCGATGGTGACCGGCACGGCGAGGCCCGAGGTGAGCGGCGACAGGATGCCGGCGACACCGCCCAGCAGGCCTGACAGTGCATAGGTCCGCAGCCCGGCGGTGCGCTGTCCCTCCTTCTCGTCGCGCTGGCGCCAGCCGCGCTCCAGCCCGACCAGCAGGCCGATGGCCAGGGCCGCCCCGAGGCGATGCAGCAGCTCGAATTCCGTCATTGGGCGGTCCCGCCAATTACCGATTGTCAAACCGGTAAGGAAGCATAAAGGTTGCGGGTTCGAAACGGGAACAAACTGTGATGGACAAACTGTCGCTGAGCGCCGCGCGCCGCATCGCGATCGCCGCGCAAGGCCTGGGCGACCCGCGTCCGCAGCGGCCGGTCGATCGCCGGCATCTGCGCCGCGTGCTGGGCCGGATCGGGCTGCTGCAGATCGATTCGGTCAACGTGCTGGCCCGGGCCCACTACCTGCCGCTGTTCTCGCGCCTCGGACCCTACGCGCCGACGCTGCTCGAGGCGGCGGCGTGGGGCAAGCCGCGCAGCCTGTTCGAGTACTGGGCGCACGAGGCCTCGCTGCTGCCGCTGGAAAGCTGGCCGCTGCTGCGCTGGCGGATGCAGCGTGCCGACCGGCTGGAAGGCATCTATGGCGGCCTGGCCCGCTATATCGCCGACCGCCGCGGCTATGCCGAGGCGATCCTGGCGCGGGTGGCGAGCGAAGGTCCGCTGGTCGCGTCCGCCATCGAGGGTACCAAGGGCGCCGGCGGCTGGTGGGGCTGGTCGGAAGCCAAGCATGCGCTGGAATGGCTGTTCTGGGCCGGCCATATCACCACTGCGACCCGCCGCGGCTTCGAGCGCGTCTACGACCTGCCCGAGCGGGTCCTGCCGCCGGAAATCATGGCGCTGCCGGTGCCGGAAGCGGCCGACGCGCATCGCGAGCTGCTGCGGCTGTCGGCCCGCGCGCTCGGGGTCGCGACCGCCTCGGACCTGCGCGACTATTTCCGCCTCGACCCGGAGGACGTAAAGCCGCGCCTGCCCGAACTGGTCGAGGCCGGCGAACTGATCCCGGTCGCGGTCGAAGGCTGGCCCAAGGTCGCCTACGTCCATGCCGAGGCGCGCCGTCCGCGCCGTATCGAGGCCCGCGCGCTGCTCGCCCCGTTCGATCCGCTGGTGTGGGAACGGTCGCGGACCGAGCGGCTGTTCGGCTTCCGCTATCGCATCGAGATCTACACCCCTGCCGAGAAGCGGGTGCATGGCTACTACGTGCTGCCCTTCCTGCTCGGCGACGCGCTGGTGGCGCGTGTCGACCTGAAGGCCGATCGCGCCGCCTCGACCCTGCTGGTGCAGTCCGCCCATCGCGAAGCGGCGGCACCGTCCGAAACGGCCGCGGCGCTCGCCGCCGAATTGCGCGACATGGCGGCCTGGCTCGGCCTGGAAAAGATCACCGTCAAGCAGTCGGGCGAACTGGCCCCGGCCTTGAGCGCCATTCTGCATTGATCCCTGGGGGAAATCGCATGCGACTGCCCGTCGTTCCCGCCGCCTTCTTCGGCATGGTCCTCGGCCTGGCCGGGCTCGGCGGCATCTGGCGCCTGGGGGCCCGGCTCTGGGGCCTGCCGGCGGTCGTCGGCGAGGTCGTGATGCTGATCGCCGCGGCCGTCTGGCTGGTCGTCGCCGTCCTCTATGCGGCGAAATGGGTACAGGCGGCCGAGGCGGCACGCGCCGAAGCCGGCCATCCCGTGCAATGCTGCTTCATCGGTCTTGCCGGCGTCGCCACCATGCTGGTCGGGCTGGGCGCACTGCCTTATTCGAAGACCGCGGCCACGATCCTGATCGCTGCCGGCGCGCTGTTCACCCTGGCCTTCGCACTCTGGCGGACCGGGATGCTGTGGCAGGGCGACCGTGACCCCGGCGCGACGACGCCGGTGCTGTATCTGCCGTCGGTCGCGGGCGGCTTCGTCACCGCGACCGCGCTGGCGGCGCTGGGCCTGAAGGATTGGGGTCAGTTGGCCTTCGGTGCCGGGCTGTTCTCCTGGCTGGCGATCGAATCGGTGCTGCTGCACCGGCTCTATACCGCGCCGATGATGCCGCCGCCGCTGCGCCCAGCGCTCGGCATCCAGCTGGCCCCGCCGGTCGTCGGTGCCGTCGCCTATCTGAGCGTCGGACCGGGCGGCCCCGACATCGTCGTCCATGCGCTGCTCGGCTACGGCATCCTGCAGGCGGTGCTGCTGCTGCGGCTGCTGCCCTGGATCAGGCAGCAGCCTTTCACCCCCTCCTACTGGGGCTTCACCTTCGGCGCCACGGCGCTGGCCTCGGCCCCGATGCTGCTGGTCGAGCGCGGCGATACCGGGGCCATCGCGATTCTGGCTCCCGGTCTGTTCGCTGCCGCCAATCTCGTCGTCGTGCTGGTGGCCGGTGCCACGCTGCGCCTGATGCTGAAGGGAAGGTTGCTCGGCTGAGAGATGCGCCTGTCGGAGCGGATCGGCGCCCGGATCAGGTGCGATAGCGGTCGACTGCCGCTACCGCGTCGCGCCGGCGGGCCTCCTCGGCCTCTTCGGTCGTCACGACGGTCTTGCCGACCGGGGCGAGCGAGGCGGCCGCAAGTTTCAGATGGGCCCAGGCGAAGGGAATGCCGATCAGCGTGATGGCGAAGGCAACGGCCGTGCACAGATGCGAGATCGCCAGCCAGATGCCGGCCAGCACGAACCAGAGGACGTTGCCGATCGTGCCCAGCGCCCCGGTGCCGAGGTCGTCCTGGCCGGTGAGCACCTTGCGCGAGATCAGTTCGCGGCCGAACGGCCAGGCGGTGTAGCCGGCGATCACGAAGCAGGAGCGCGCCCAGGGCAGGCCGACGATGGTGATCGCCATGATCACGCCGGCGACGATCCAGAGCAGGGCCGCGAGGAAGCCGCCGAGGATGAACCAGACGACGTTGAGAAGGGTGACGAGCATGGCCGGGGCCTCCTAACCCCTGAGGTGGTGGTCGACGCCCGCGGCCGCCGCGACCGCCGTGGCAAAGCAGGCTTGCAGCAGGTAGCCACCGGTCGGCGCCTCCCAGTCGAGCATCTCGCCGGCGACGAAGACGCCCGGCAGCCGCTTCAGCATGAAGCGGTCGTCGACCTCGTCGAAGGCGATGCCGCCGGCGGTGGAAATTGCCCGGCCGATCGGTGCGATCCCGGTCAGCCGCAGGGGCACGGCCTTGACCAGCGCGGCGAGATCGCGCGCCGCCGCGGGCAGCGTGGCCCCGAGCCCTTCGCGCATCAGCCCGATGGCCGCGGGGTCGAGATTGAGCGCCTTGCGCAGATGCGACGACAGGGATTGGCCGCCGCGCAACCGGCCCAGGCGGCCGGCCAGATCGGCCACGTCGTGATCTGGCCGCAGGTCGACATGCGCGATCGCCTCGCCGCTTGCCACGATCGCATCGCGCAGCACCGACGACAGCGCATAGATCGCGCCCCCCTCGATGCCCGTGGCGGTGATCATCGCCTCGCCGCGCACCGTGCGTCCCGCGAAGCTCAGCGCAATGCGCTTCAGCGGCTGGCCCTGGGCGCGATCGGCGAAGACCGGCGACCACGGCGAGAGGAAGCCGCAGTTGGCGGGCAACAGCGGCGTCACGGCGATGCCGCGTGCCGCCAGGATCGGCGCCCAGCCCCCATCGCTGCCCAGCCGCGGCCAGCTTGCCCCGCCCAGCGCCAGCACGGTGGCATCGGCGGCGACCGTCTCCTCGCCCAGGCGCAACCGGCCCCGATCGTCCCAGCCGTGCCAAGCCTGCCTCGTCCTCAGGACCACGCCCAGCGCGGCGAGCCGCGACAGCCAGGCGCGCAGCAGCGGCGAGGCCTTGAAGGCGCGGGGAAAGACGCGGCCCGACGAGCCGACGAAGGTTTCCTGCCCCAGGCCTTCGCACCAGGCGCGCAACGCATCGGGCGGGAAGGCGCTGATCGCGGCTTCGAGCCGGGGGCGGGCAGGGCCGTAGCGATCGAGGAAGCGATCGAGCGGTTCGCCATGGGTCAGGTTCAGCCCGCCGCGCCCGGCTATGAGAAGCTTGCGCGCCGGCGACGGCATGCGGTCGTAGACCGTCACGCGATGCCCGTGCCCGGCCAATTGGTCGGCTGCCATCAGCCCGGCAGGGCCTGCCCCGATGATCGCAATCTGCTTCATCGGGCGGTTCTAGGGCGGGCGGGCGCAGAAGTCGACCCCTGCGCCGAATTGTCGCGCGGCGGGCTGTCGCCTGGGCGGCCGCGCACGGGTGACGGATTATCGGATTGTCAATTGATCGGGACTTACAGGGGAGCATCCCATGCGTGAACTTGGCAACGCCCATTGCCGCTGCACCACCCACCCGGAAGGTTGCGGATCGGTCCGCCAGGGCACGCCGCGCTTCGGCGGCGACAACTGGCGGATCCTGACCGGCCTGCGTCGTGCCGCCGCCGGCCTGGAGGACGCAATCGAGGCGACCGATGTCGGCCTGACCGCATCGGCCGCAGCCGCCCATGCGCTGATCTCGTCGAACCCCGGCATCAGCCAGGCCTGCCTGTCGGTCAGCCTGGGCCTCGACCGGGCCAGCGTCGTCGCGATCGTCGACCGGCTGGAGCGCCAGGCACTGACCGAACGCACCATCACCCCCGGCGACCGGCGCCGTCACAGCCTCTACGCCAAGCCGGGCGCGGCCAATCCCGGCCCGGTCCTGACCGGCGCGCTCGACCAGGCGATCGCCGGGCGGCTGACCCAGTCCGAATCGGCCCAACTGCTGCGGCTGCTGGCCAAGCTGGGCGGCCCGGCGCCCGAGGATGTCGAGCTGCGGGAATCTGCTTGAAATAGTTTCATTTGTAACTAAACTGAGCGCCATAACGGCCCCGTGCACTGCGCGGGGCACGCTGGCGCCGGTTTGCCCCGCCCCCCGGGCGGCAAGTGGCAGGCCCCGTGCGCCTCCCGACAGACGGAGGAAGACATGGCTGACTTGTTCGAAAACCCGATGGGCACCGACGGCTTCGAATTCGTCGAATACGCCGCGCCGGATCCGGCGGCGCTGGCGGCATTGTTCGAGCAGATGGGGTTCGTCGCCGTGGCGCGGCACCGCTCGAAGCGGGTGACGCTGTTCCGCCAGGGCGACATCAACTTCATCATCAACGAGGAACCGGACAGCTTCGCCCAGGCCTTCGCCCGCATCCACGGACCCTGCATCTGCGCGATGGCCTTCCGGGTCAAGGATGCGGCCTTCGCCTACAAGCGCGCGGTCGAACTGGGCGCCTGGGGCGTGGCCAACAAGGTCGGGCCGATGGAACTGAACATCCCGGCCATCAAGGGCATCGGCGACAGCCTGATCTATCTGGTCGACCGCTATGGCGACAAGGGTACGATCTACGACGTCGATTTCCAGCCGATCCCCGGCGTCGACCAGAACCCCAAGGGCGCGGGCCTCAGCTACCTCGATCATCTCACCCACAACGTCCATCGCGGGCGGATGAAGGAGTGGGCGGATTTCTACGAGCGGCTGTTCAATTTCCGCGAGATCAAGTACTTCGACATCGAGGGCAAGCTGACCGGCCTGAAGTCGAAGGCGATGACCAGCCCCTGCGGCAAGATCCGCATTCCGATCAATGAATCCTCCGACGACAAGTCGCAGATCGCCGAATATCTCGATGCCTATCATGGCGAAGGCATCCAGCACGTGGCGCTGGGTGCGTCCGACATCTACGAGGCGGTCGAGGGCATGATGGCCAACGGCGTGCCGTTCCAGGACACGATCGACACCTATTTCGACCTGGTCGACAAGCGCCTGCCGGGCCATGGCGAAGATGTCGAACGGCTGCGCAAGCTGCGGATTCTGATCGATGGCGCCCCGACCGAAGGCCAGGGCCTGCTGCTGCAGATCTTCACCAATACGGTGATCGGGCCGATCTTCTTCGAAATCATCCAGCGCAAGGGCAATGACGGCTTCGGCGAGGGCAATTTCCGCGCCCTGTTCGAATCGATCGAGCTGGACCAGATCCGCCGCGGCGTTCTCGAAGCGCCGGCGGCCTAAAACAAGCAAAGGGGAAGGATGCGCCATGGCCAAGAGCTGGATCCATCTGCCGCATGTCGAGGGCCTGGCGTCGCGCCAGGCCCATGTCGCGCTGCCCGCCGGCACCTATGAGCGGGAACTGGGCAAGGAAGGTTTCTTCGGGCCGTCGGCCCACATGTACCACGCCAACCCGCCGACGGCCTGGACCGACTGGGAAGGCCCGCTGAAGCCGCGCGCCTTCGATACCGTCAAGCTGCCCGCCCCGGACGACGAGTGCCCGTTTGCCGCCCCGGTGCTGCTGCACAATGCCGCGGTCCGGTTGCGCCACTGGCGCGCCACCCGGGCGATGCGCCACCTGGTGCGCAACGGCGACGGCGACGACATGATCTTCGTCCATTCGGGTCGTGCCGAGCTCTATTGCGACTACGGCCACCTGACGATCGGCGAAGGCGACTACGTCATGCTGCCGCGCGGCACGATGTGGCGGATCGAACCGTCCGAGCCACTGGTCGCCCTGCTGATCGAGGCGACGAACGACAGCTATTTCCTGCCCGAGAAGGGCATCGTCGGCGACCATGCGATCTTCGATCCCGGCGTCCTCGACATTCCGCGCCTCGACGAGGCGTTCCGGGCCCAGCAGGGGCCGGGCAACTGGGCGGTGCGCATCAAGCGGCGCAACGCGATTTCGACCGTGACCTACCCGTTCAATCCGCTCGACGCGGTGGGTTGGAAGGGCACGCTGGCGCCGGTGCGGCTGAACTGGCGCGACATCCGCCCGCTGATGAGCCATCGCTTCCACCTGCCGCCGTCGGCGCATACGACATTCCTGTCGCAGCGCTTCGTCATCTGCACCTTCTGCCCGCGCCCGATCGAATCCGATCCGGAGGCGCTGAAGGTGCCGTTCTTCCATAACAACGACGACTATGACGAGGTGATCTTCTATCACGCCGGGAATTTCTTCAGCCGCGACAACATTCATCCCGGCATGATCTCGCTGCATCCCTGCGGCTTTCCCCACGGGCCGCATCCCAAGGCATTCGCGACCGGCGCCAAATCGGGCCGCAAGGAGACCGACGAGGTGGCGGTGATGATCGATACCCGCGACGCGCTGGAGATCGGCGATGCCGCCGCCCAGGTCGAGTTCACCGGCTATGTGCAATCCTGGGGTGGGCCGTCGGCCTATCCGGCCCAGGCGGCGGAGTAGGGTGCGATGAAGCTTGCCTCCCTGCGTCACGGCCGCGACGGCCGCCTGGTCGTCGTCAGCCGCGACCTGACCCGCGCCGTCGCGGTACCCGGCATCGCCGCGACGCTGCAGGCCGCGCTCGACGATTGGGCGACGGCGGCCCCGGAACTGAATGCGGTCTATCGCCTGCTGAACGAAGGCAGCCTGCGGGGTGACTTCGATTTCGACCAGGCCGCCTGCGCCTCGCCGCTGCCGCGGGCCTATCAGTGGTGCGACGGCTCGGCCTATCTCAATCATGTCGAGCTGGTGCGCAAGGCACGCGGCGCGGTGATGCCGCCGGAATTCCTGCACGATCCGCTGATGTACCAGGGCGGGTCGGACGATTTCCTCGGCCCCCGCGACGATATCCCGGTCGCGTCGGAATCCTACGGCATCGATTTCGAGGGCGAGGTCGCGGTGATCACCGACGACGTGCCGATGGGCATCAGCGCCGGGCCGGCGCGCGACCACATCAAGCTCCTGATGCTGGTCAACGATGTCTCGCTGCGCGGGCTGATCCCGGCCGAGCTGGCCAAGGGCTTCGGCTTTTTCCATGCCAAGCCGTCCTCGGCCTTCTCGCCTGTCGCGGTGACCCCTGACGAACTGGGCCAGGCCTGGGCCGGGGCCAAGGTGCATCGGCCGCTGCTGTCGACCTACAACGACACGCTGGTCGGACAGCCCGATTGCGGCGCCGACATGCAGTTCGACTTCGGGCAGCTGGTGGCGCATGCGGCCAAGACCCGCAACCTGCGGGCCGGCACGATCGTCGGCTCCGGCACGATCTCGAACTACGACCGCTCGAAGGGCTGGTCGTGCTTTGCCGAGATCCGGATGATCGAGACGATCGATCACGGCGCGCCGAAAACCCCGTTCATGAAGTTCGGCGACCGCATCCGCATCGAGATGCTCGACGCGCAAGGCCGCTCGATCTTCGGCGCCATCGACCAGCAGGTCGTTCGCTACCAGCCGTCCGGCGGGGTCGAGGCGGACTGACGCCCGAGGCGCGCAGAGGCGGCGCAGTCGATGTCTACGCCGCCTCCCGCGCCGCCCACTGCATGCCGCGGCGCAGGATGGTCTTCATCTGCGGTACGTCGAATTCGGCGGCGACATGGCCGAGCGACGAATAGAACACCCGGCCCTTGGCGTGGTGGCGCTTCCACACCACCGGCATCACCACGCCCTCGATCCAGGGTGCGTGCTCGCCGCCGAAGCGGGTGGTCGCCAGCACCTCGTTCGACGGGTCGACATGCATGTAGTACTGTTCCGACCGGTAGGCGAAATCCTCGATCCCCCGCATGATCGGGTCGTCGGGCCTGGTCACGTTAACGCGGTAGTCGATGACGTTGCCGGGATGCGCCACCCATTGGCCGCCGCACATGAACTGGTATTCGACCGCCTCGCGGAAGGCGTCGCCCATGCCGCCATGAAAGCCGGCCAGCCCGACGCCGCCTTTCACCGCACGCGACAGGTTGTCGATCTCCTCCTTCTCGATCTTCGACATCGTGCAGATCGGCACGACCAGGCTCATCTGGCCGAGGGCCGGGTCGGCGAAGGCTTCGGTCGAGTTCTCGACATAGACCCGGAAGCCTTCCTCTTCCAGCATGCCGGCGACGATGGCGGCGCATTGCTCGGGCTCATGCCCGCTCCAGCCGCCCCAGACGATCAGCGCTTCCCGCATCTTCTTTCCTCCCTCATGCGAACCCGGCGACGGGCATCGCCGCCGGCCGATCCGGCCGGCTGGCTATGGTGACGTGGCGGCCTGCGTCGGACGAGACCTGGAAGGCCTCCATCACCTCGAGCACATGCAGCGCCAGGTCGCCCGAGGCGCGATGCGGCCGGTTTTCACGGATCGCCAGGGCCATGTCGGCGGCGCCGATGATGCGGTGGTTGCCCTCGGCGTAGCCGTGCTCGACCGGCTGCGTCTCCCAGTCCTGGCCGGCCCTGGCGATTTCGACGGTACCGCCGAAGCGGTTCGGATCGGGTACCATCAGGCTCGCCTCGGTTCCGTAGAGCTCGATCGGCGCGTGCCGATGCCGTGGAACGTCGAACGACATCGCGATCGAGACGACGGCACCGCAGGCGAATTCGAGCGTGCCGGCGACATGGGTCGCGACGGCGACCTGGATGGTCTGGCCCTTCAGCGGTTCCGACGTGATCAGCCGTTCCGGCCGGGCCCGGGCCGTCGAACCCGAAACCCGCGCCACCGGGCCGATCAGGTTGACCAGCGCGGTGATGTAGTAGGGGCCCATGTCGAGCATCGGGCCGCCGCCTTCGGCATAGTAGAAGGCGGGCGCCGGGTGCCAGCGTTCGTGGCCGGGGCACATGAAGAAGGCCGAGCCCGCCACCGGCCGTCCGATCGCGCCGTCGTCGACCAGCCGGCGGCAGGCCTGGTGCCCGCCGCCCAGGAAGGTGTCGGGCGCGCAGCCGACGCGCAAGCCCCGCGCCGCCGCCGCGTCGAGCAGCCTGCGCGCCTCCGCCAGGCGCAGGCCCAGCGGCTTTTCGGAATGGACGTGCTTGCCCGCCGCGATCGCCTGCAGTCCGACGGCGACATGGACGGCCGGGATCGTCAGGTTGATGATGATGTCGATCGCGGGATCGGCCAGCAGGTCGTCGATGGCGCGGGCGCGCAGTCCGAACTGGCTGGCGCGCGCCTCGGCCGCCTCGGGTTTGAGATCGGCAAGGCCGCGGATGTCGAGGATCGGGAAGTCGCGCGCGGCTTTCAGATAGGCCTCGCTGATATTGCCGCAGCCGATGATGCCGACGCCGACTCTATCCATCGTCGCTTCCCCCATTTCTTGATTTCTTCACCGGCCCCGTGGTGTTCCACGGTGCGCCATACAGATCGCGCAGCGAAAGCGCCGCGGCACCGCGTGCCCACAGCGCATCGTCGGTTTCGTGCACCACCACCTCGGCCACGTCGGCGAGCGCGACGGGCAGGGCGTCGCGCAAGGCCTGGCGCAGCGGGCCGAGCAGCAGGTCGCCGGCCTGCAGGCCCGATCCGGTCAGGATCACCCGCGGTGGCGCGAACAGCGTGATCAGGTTGGCGATGGCGACGCCAAGGGCCTGGCCCGCCAGGGCGAAGACCGGCGCTGTGGCGCCGCCGTCGCGGGCGAGTTGAACGGCGCGCTCCAGCCCGCGGCTGCCGCGCAGGGCGGCGTCGTCGACGCGCTGTGCCGCGGCTGCCGCGATCGCCGTGGTCGAGGCGGTCGCCGACAGCCGGCCGGGTGTCGCCCCAGGCCAGACCACGAGATCGCCGAGATCCGGGCTGAGCCCGCCGGCACCGCGGAACAGCTCGCCGCCATGGATGATGCCGAGCCCGATGACATGCTCGACCGAGACGACCAGGAAATCATTCAGGCCGCGGCCATGGCCGAACCAGTGTTCGGCCTGGGTGATCAGATTGACGTCGGCATCGATCGTCGCGGGCAGTTGCAGCCGCGCCTGCAGGTCGGCGCCGAAGTCATGGTCGCGCTCGCGGAACAGCGGGCTCTGCCGGCAGATGCCGGTCGCGCGCTCGATGACGCCGGGCAGGCCGATGCACAGCCCCGAGAGATCGGTGAGCGCCAGCCCGGCATCGTCGACGCAGCGGCGCACGCCGTCCTCGACGATGTCGAGGATGACCGGCACCGGCTGGCGATCGACCCGGATCGGCAGGCTCAACCCCGCCAGCAGGTCGGCCTGGAAATTGGTGACCGCGATGGTGATCTGGTTGGGGGCGAGCTTGGCGCCGCACACCGCCGCTGCCTGCGGGTTCAGGCTCAGCATCACCCGGGGCCGGCCGCGAGGCTGGTCGGCCGCCGGGGCCACCGGGCTTGCCGTGATCAGCCCGTCGTCCAGCAGGGCGGCGGTGATCGCCGAGACCGTGGTCGGGCTCAGTTCGGTCTGTTCGCAGATTTCCACCCGGCTGATCGGCCCCGAACGGCGGATCGCATCCATCACGTGGAAGCGGTTGATCGCACGCATCAGTTCGGGATCGGCTGTCTTCATCTGATATCGCGGACCCGGCTAATTAATGCGGATAGCGAAGTTATTTGCCGGATCGTCCGGCTGTCAATGGGCGGAGCCGCCAAAAAATCGGCTGCTGCAGATTGTCTCTTGACTTGCCGGGCTATCGGGCTTGATCATTTAATTCGCATAACGAAAAAAATAAACCGAGGAAACACCAAGGAGGCCCCATGCCCCACCTGACCCGCCGGGCGTTGCCCGCGGCCGCGTTCCTTGCCGCGATGCTGGCCGGTGCCGCCGGCGCCCAGACCACCACCGTCCGCGTGCTGCATGTCGAGCAGAACCCGACGATCGTCGCTTATTGGAACGACATCGCCCGCGCCTACGAATCGGCAAATCCCGGGACGAAAGTCGAACTGCAGTATCTCGAGAACGAGGCCTACAAGAAGAAGCTGACGACGCTGCTGCAATCGTCGGACAAGCCCGACATCATCTATTCCTGGGGCGGCGGCGTGCTGCGCGAGCAGGTCAAGGCGGGCGTCATCGAGGATCTGACGCCTGCGATGGATGCCGACTGGCGCGGCCGGTTCATCCCCGCGGCCGTACAGGCCTACACGATCGACGGCAAGGTCTACGGCGTGCCGATGCACACCTCGCAGGTCGGCTTCTTCTACAATCGCGAGCTCTTCGCCAAGGCCGGCGTCGACGCCGACGGCATCAAGACCTGGGATGACCTGCTGACCGCGGTGAAGAAGCTGCAGGCGGCGGGCATCACCCCGATCACCGCCGGCGGTGCCGACAAATGGCCGCTGCATTTCTACTGGACCCACCTGGCCGTGCGGCTGGGCGGCAAGCCCGCCTTCGACGCGGCGATTGCCGGCAAGGGCAAGGGCTTTGCCGATGAAACCTTCGTGCAGGCCGGCGCGGTGTTCCAGCAACTGGTCGATCTGAAACCGTTCCAGGCAGGTTTCCTCGGTACGACCTATCCGCAATCCTCCGGTCAGTTCGGCGACGGCAAGGCGGCGATGGTGCTGCAGGGCAATTTTGTCCTGAACTCGATGCGGGTGAACGCGGCCGACAAGAAAGGCCTGCCCGACGACAAGCTCGGCTGGTTCGCCTTCCCCACAGTGCCGGGCGGCAAGGGCGATCCCAGCGACACGCTGGGCGGGCTGAACGGCTGGCTGGTGACCAAGGGCGCACCCAAGGCCGCTGCCGGCTATCTGCGCTTCTTCTCGGAGGCGGCCAACCAGCGCATCGCTGCCGAGCGGGGCTTCTATATCCCCGTCGTCAACGGCACGCAGGATGCGATCGCCAATCCGTTCCTGCGCCAGATCGCCCAGAACGTCGCCAGGTCGAAGTATCACCAGATCTTCTATGACCAGGCCCTCGGGCCGGCCGTCGGGGCGACCGTCAACGACGTGTCGACCGACATCGCCGCCGGCAGGATGAAGCCGGCCGAGGCGGCCGAGGCAGTGCAGCAGGCCTGGGTCCTGGCCAATTGACGGTCGCGAGCGGACCGGCGGCGGGGCAGGGGCGCATGGCGTTCCAGGCCCCGCCGTGGCTGCGTTTCGTCACGGGGCGGGTCGGGCCGAAGGCCGGCGTCGCCCTGCTGTTCCTGCCGCCGGCCCTGTTCCTGTTCACGCTGTTCGTGGCGCTGCCGATGGGCGAGGCGGCGTGGTATTCGTTCTACAACTGGAACGGTTTCGGCAGTCCGACGCAGTTCGTCGGCTGGCGCAACTTCGACCTCCTGTTCGCCAACCGGGCGTTCCGGATCGCGCTGACCAACAATGGCCTGATCATCGCCGTGTCGCTGCTGGTCCAACTGCCGCTGGCCCTGGGGCTTGCCATGCTGCTGGCCGACCGGGTGCGCGGGGCGACGACGTTCCGGCTGATCTTTTTCATGCCCTATATCCTGGCCGAGGTCGCGGCCGGACTGATCTGGCGGTTCGTCTATGACGGCGATTACGGCCTGATCGCGCAGATCTGGGGCCTGTTCGGGGTCGAGGCGCCGCATCTGCTGGCCGATCCGGATCTCGCGATCCATGCCATCCTCGGCGTCATCGTCTGGAAGTATTTCGGCTTCCACATGATGCTCTACATCGCCGGGCTGCAGCAGATCGACCGCAACCTGTACGAAGCCGCCCATATGGACGGCGCGACCGGCTGGCAGATCTTTTCGCGGGTCACCGTGCCGCTGCTCGGCCCGACGATCAGGCTGTCGGTCTTCTTCGCCATCCTCGGATCGATCCAGCTGTTCGACCTGATCATGCCGCTGACCAAGGGCGGTCCGTCGGATTCGACACAGACGATGGTGACCTATCTCTACAGCTACGGCGTCACCCGGATGCGCATCGGGTTCGGCTCGGCCGTCGGCGTCGTCCTGTTCGTGATCTGCGTCGCCTTCGCCTTCGACTACAAGCGGGTCGCGATGCGCCATGACTGACGACGCGCCCAGCCCCTACGAGACGCCGGTGACGATCGCCCCGGTGCTGCGGTATGGCGTCCTGTTCCTCGTCGCCGGCGTCGTGCTGGTGCCGCTCGTCGCCACCGCGCTCGGCGGCTTCAAGTCGCTCGGCGAATTGCGCGTCAACCCGTTCGGCCTGCCCGCCGCATGGGAGTGGGAGAACTACTGGGGCATCCTCGCCTCGTCGCGCTACTGGCAGCTGATGGGCAATTCGCTGATCATCGCCGGCCTTACCGTGATCCTGACGGTCGCGGCCGCCGCGATGGCCGCGTTCGTCTTCGTCCATGTCAGGTTCTTCGGGGCGACCTTCCTGCTCAACTACCTGCTGCTCGGGCTGATGTTTCCGGCGGCGACCGCGATCCTGCCGCTGTTCATCCGGGTTCGCGACCTGGGCCTGCTCGACAGCTACTGGGGCGTCGTGCTGCCCCAGGTCGCCTTCGGCCTGGCGATGAGCGTGCTGTTGTTCCGCAACTATTTTCGCCAGTTGCCGGCCGAGCTGTTCGAGGCGGCGACGATCGACGGCTGCGGCTATGTCCGGTTCTTCTGGTACGTGACCCTGCCGCTGTCGCGGCCGATCCTGGCGACCACGGCGGTGATCGTCTTCGTCCATTCCTGGAACGCCTATCTCGTGCCGCTGATCATGCTGAACCGCGACGGGCTCTATCCCTGGCCGCTCGGCATCATGGTCTACCAGGGGGAATACTCGACCGACTGGAACCTCGTGCTCGCCTTCATCACCCTGACGGTGCTGCCTGCGATCGTCATGTTCTTTGCCGCGCAAAAGCACATCGTCGCAGGGCTGACGGCGGGTGCCACCAAGGGCTGAACTGCGCTAGTCTCCTTCCGGGTATCCGACTCGATGCCTGGGGGAGGGCAGGTCAGCCATGCGTAAGGCCAGTGCGCGCAACGTCTTGTTCATCATGGCCGACCAGTTGCGTGCCGATCATCTCGGCTGTGCCGGCCATCCTTACCTGAAAACCCCCAACCTCGATGCCCTGGCCGCCCGGGGCGTGCGCTTTGCCAATGCCTTCGTCCAGTCCGGGGTCTGCGGCCCGTCGCGCATGTCGTTCTATACCGGGCGTTACGTCTCCAGTCACGGCGCCACCTGGAACCGCGTGCCATTGCCGGTCGGCGAGCTGACTTTCGGCGACCATCTGCGCGCCGCCGGCCTCGGCCTGACGCTGGCGGGCAAGACGCATGTGATGGTCGACAAGCGCGGTCTGGCCCGATTGCGGATGGAGGGCGACAGCGAGCTGGAAACCCTGCTGCGCCGCGGCGGGTTCGACGAGCTCGACCGCTATGACGGCCATCACGCCGAAACCCACGGCGCCTATGCCGCCTGGTTGCGCGCCCAGGGCTACGACAGCCCCGATCCCTGGACCGACTACGTCATCTCCGCGATCGACGAGCAGGGCGAGGTCGTCTCCGGCTGGAAGATGCGCAATGTCCACCTGCCGGCGCGGGTGCGGGAGGAGCATTCGGAAACCGCCTACACGACCGACCGCGCCATCGACTTCATCGAGCGGCAGGGCGATACCCCCTGGGTCCTTCATCTCTCCTATGTCAAGCCGCACTGGCCCTACATGGCGCCGGCGCCCTATCACCGCGCCTACACGCTGGATCAGTGCCTGCCCCTGCAGCGCCACGGGGCCGAGCTGGAAGATCAGCATCCGGTGCTGGCCGCCTATCGCCAGCAGGAGGAATGCGCGAACTTCATGCGTGCTGAAGTGTCCGACAAGGTGCGGCCGGCCTATCAGGGGTTGATCGCCCAGCTCGATGCCCATCTCGGCCGGCTGTTCGAGACGCTGGACCGGTCCGGCCGCTTTCGGGACACGCTGATCGTGTTCACCGCCGATCACGGCGACTATCTCGGCGATCACTGGCTTGGCGAGAAGGAACAGTTTCACGACACCGTCCAGCGTGTGCCGTTCATCCTGTATGATCCGGCGCCGCAGGCCGATGCGACGCGCGGCACCGTATCCGACGCCTTCGTCGAGGCGATCGACGTGGTGCCGACAGCGCTCGACGCCCTGGCGCTCGATCCCGCGCGCCACGTAGTCGAGGGGCGGTCGCTGCTGACGCTGACCCGGCCGGGCGCCAACGACGCATGGCGCGATGCGGTGTTCTCCGAACTCGATTACGCCTATCGCCAGGCCCGGCTGATCCTCGGGCGCCCGGCCGATCGCTGCCGCGCCTGGATGGTGCGGACCGCGAGGTGGAAGTATGTCCACTGGCAGGACCTGCCGCCGCAACTGTTCGACCTGGCGGCCGATCCGGCCGAATTCTTCGATCTGGGACGCGATCCCGGCCACGAATCCGTGCGGGCCGAGCTGCGCCAGCGGCTGCTCGACTGGTTCACCGGCCTGAAGCGGCGGACGACCCAGACCCTGGACGACGTCGCCGCCGGCACCCATCGCTACAAGCAGGCGGGGGTGTTTTACGGCGAGTGGTGATCTTGGCGAGCCATGGCCTTGATGGCACACTGTTGAACAAGTGTATAAGTAGAGGCGGGAGGCCGGCACGATGATGCAGCTTTATGGGTATTTCCGCTCCTCGGCCGCCTATCGGGTGCGGATCGCGCTGGCGCTCAAGGGGATCGAACACGAACAGTCGTTCATTCACCTGACCCGCGACGGCGGCCAGCAGCACCGGCCCGATTACCGCAAGCTCAACCCCCTCGGCGTGGTTCCGACCTTGGTCCACGGCGAAACCATCCTGACGCAGAGCCTGGCGATCCTCGAATATCTCGACGAGGTCAGGCCCAATCCGCCGCTGCTGCCTGCCGATCCGGTCGGGCGCGGCCGGGTGCGGTCGATCGCGCTGACCATCGCCTGCGACGTCCACCCGCTGAACAATCTGCGGGTCCTGAGCTACCTGACCAAGGATCTCGGGCTGTCGGAGGCCGACAAGCTGCGCTGGTATCGCCACTGGGTTGCCGCCGGCCTCGCCGCGGTCGAGGCGCTGCTGGTCGAGAATCCGGCGACCGGCCTGTTCTGCCATGGCGACCAGCCGACGCTTGCCGATATCTGCCTGGTGCCGCAGGTGTTCAACGCCCGCCGCTTCGACTGCGACCTTGGCGGCTATCCGACGGTCGTCTCGATCGTCGACGCCTGCAACCAGCTGCCGGCCTTCGCCGACGCGGCTCCCGACCGGCAGCCCGACGCCGAGTAGGGTGCGCGTGGCGGTCGACGTCCACAGCGAACGTCGCGCCGCCGGACGGCAATTCGGCGCCGTCGAACCATTCCGGCTGGGCCAGGCGCTGCTGCTGTTCGGGGTGGCACTGATCGTCGGCCTGATCGCCGGGGCCGCCTTCCTCATCGCGCAATCGCATGATCGCGCCCTGGCGGCGGCCGAGCGCGAGATCGTCACCCTCGACCTCGTGCTGGCCGAGCAGACGGCACGGGCGGTCGAAGGCATCGACCTGCTGCTCGACGGGACCATCGACCGCCTTCTGGCCTTGCCGGCCTCGGTCCAGAACGACCCCCAGGCGATGCGTGACTTCCTGGCCGAGCGCGTCCGCGTGCTGGGCCAGGTTCGCGCCCTGGCCGTGCTGGACATCCAGGGCACGGTGCTGAACGCCTCGCACGATGCGCCGGGGCCGGACCGGCCGGGCAGCGAGGCACCCTATTTCACCTTGCATACGATCGTCTCGCCCTCGGGGCTCTACATCGATCGCCCGCGCTATGTCGGCCTGTTGCGCAGCTGGGTCAACGTCGTCAGCCGCGTCATCGTCGATCGCGACGGCAATGCCGTCGGCACCCTGGTCGCCGCCATCGATCCCGCCTATTTCATCAATCTCTATCGGGCCGTCGCGGCGCGCGAGGGCATGACCGTCTCGCTGCTGCGGCGGGACGGGACGGCGATGGCACGCTATCCCGGCACGACGACCATGTTCGAGGAGAACATGGCCGACACCGACCTGTTCCGTCGCCATCTGATCGAACGCTCGTCTGGCAGCTACCGCGAGGCCGAGACCTTCGACCAGCCCGCCCGCCTGATCGCCTATCGGGCGCTGCCCGACTATCCGCTGGTGGTCTATACGGCGCTGGGCGAGACCGCGGCCCTGGCCGAGTGGCGCCGCGATGCCGCGATCATCGCCATCGGCACGCTGATCGCCGTGCTGGCACTGGGAGCCGCGACGACCTTCCTGGTCGCCGAATCGACGAGGCGCGCCCGCAGCCAGGCGATGCTGCACAGCCTGACCAATCTTGCCCCGATCGGCATCTTCATGGCCGGTCGCGATGGCCATGTCACCTTCGCCAACGAAGCCTTCGCCAACATGCTCTACCTCGCGCCGGCCGAGGTGCTGGGCGTCGGCTGGCTCGATGGGCTGCATCCCGGCCAGCGCGACCGGGCGCTGGTCGCCTGGACCAGCCGGCTGGCCACCGGCCAGTCGTTCTCGTTCGACCAGCGGGCCTTGCGCCGCGACGGCACCGAGGCGTGGTTCCATATCGCCGGGGCGCCGTTGCGCGACGCCGACGGCGAGTTGACCGGCTTTGTCGGTTCGGTCGCCGACCTGACCCAGCGGCACCTGGCGGAAACTGAGCTGGCGCGCGCTCGCGCGCTGATCGAGGCGGCACTCGACCGGATGGCGCTGGGGTTCCTGGTGTTCGACAGCGACCGGCGCGTCCTGGCGGTGAACCGGCCGGTCATCGAGATGTTCGACATGCCGCCGCAGTTGATGGAGCCCGGCGCGTCGCTGATCGACGGCATCCTGTATCAGGCCAAGCGCGGCGATTTCGGCCCGGGCGATCCGGTCGAGCGGGCGCGCGAGGCGCTTGGCGACGCCGAGCGGCTGCAGGCGCGCCTGTGGCGCAGGCGCCTGACCAACGGCAGGGTGATCGAGATTCATCGCAGCGTCCTGCCCGACGGCAACGTCGTCCATATCTACAGCGATGTCACCGAGGAGGAACGGGCGCGGGCGCGCCTCGCCGAAAGCGAGCGCCGATTCCGGGATGTCGCGGCTTCGGTTTCCGACTGGGTCTATGAAACCGATGCCGATCGCCGGCTGTCCTACGTGTCGGAGCGCTTCGCCGACAGTTACGGTCCCAACTACCTCGACGTGCTCGGCCAACGCATCGACGAAATGAGCGTCAACGAGCGCGATACGCCGGAATGGAATGCGCACGAGGCCGACATCTTCGCGCGCCGGCCGTTCCGTGACTTCGTCTCGGCGCTGCGCACGCCGGCGGGGGTCCGCTACATCCGCTTCTCCGGCGTGCCGATGTTCGGACCGGACGGCGTCTTCCTCGGCTATCGCGGTGCGGGTACCGACATTACGGCGGCCCGCAGGGCCGAGATGGAAGCGGCGCGCGCCCGGGCAGTCCTGGAAACCGCGCTGGACGGCGTCGATCTCGGCCTCATGATCTACGATGCCGATTGCCGCGTGATCGCCACCAATCGCCGCCTGGGCATCCTGACCGGCGTGCCCGAGGTGCTGCACGAACCGGGCACGCCGGTCGATCTTGCGGTAAGGCACCAGGCGGAACGAGGCGATTTCGGGCCCGGCGATCCCGAACAGCTGACCCGGATGGTGATGGCCACCGCGATGGCGCCGCACATGCGCCGATGGAAGCGGCGCATGGGCAGTCGCGTCATCGAGATCCACCGCAACATCCTGCCGGACGGAACCGCGGTGCAGATCTATCAGGACATCACCGAGGCCGAGGAGGCGCGGGCCAGGCTCGAGGAAAGCGAGCGTCGTTTCCGCGACGTTGCCGACGCCGCCTCCGATTGGGTCTGGGAGACCGACGAGGAAGACCGGTTCGTCTATCATTCCGAGCGATTTGCGCTCTGCTACGGCCCGGACTATGCCAAGACCTACGGCAAGCGCCGGCATGAACTCGCGGCCGAGGACACCAGCACGCCGCGCTGGGCCGCCCAGCGCGAGCAGATGGCCGAGCACCGGCCGTTCCGCGATTTCGTCTACACGATCGCAACGGCGACCGGACCACGGATCGTCCGCGTATCCGGCCTGCCGCGGTTCGGTCCGGATGGCAGGTTCCTCGGTTATCGCGGCGCGGGCAGCGACATTACCGCGCAGGTCGAAGCCGAGCGCGAGGCACGATCGGCGCGCGAGCGCCTGTTCGAATCGATCAACGTGCTGCTCGACTGCTTCGTCATGTGGGACCCGCAAGACCGGCTGATGATGTGCAATGCCGACTACGCGGCGCTCTATCCCGGACTGGACGTCGTGCCGGGCCTGCCGTTCTCGGCCGTCGTCGACCATGTCGCCGGCCGCCTGGCCGAGCGTTTCGACGGCTTCGATTCGGCACTATGGCGGCGCGAACGGATCGCCCTGCACCAGGCCTGCGACGGCGAGGCGCGGGAGATGCTGCATTTCGACGGTCGCTGGTTCCGCATGGTCGAACGCCGTACCTCGGAAGGCTTTATCGTCAGCGTCCTGACCGACGTGACCCAGATCAAGCGCGTCCAGGTCGAAGCATCCGAGGCCCGTGCCCTGGCCGAGGCGGCGAATCTTGCCAAGTCGGAATTCCTGTCGCGCATGAGCCACGAACTGCGCACGCCGCTCAATTCCGTGCTCGGTTTCGGCCAGCTCATGCTGTTCAACCGCAAGGATCCGCTGTCGGACAAGCAGCAGGAATATATCCGGCTGATCCTGAAGAGCGGCGAGCATCTGCTGAGCCTGATCAACGAGGTGCTGGACCTTTCGCGCATCGAAGCCGGCAAGATGGAGCTGTCGATCGAGCCGGTCGATATCGCCGAGGTGGTCGAAGAATGCCTGTCGCTGATGGAGGCGCAGGCCGAGAAGCGCCAGGTGACGATGGTCAACCAGCTGCCGGGGCTGGACCTGCCGCGCGCCCTGGCCGACCGCACCCGGGTGCGCCAGGCAGTGCTCAACCTCGTGTCCAACGCGATCAAGTACAACCGCGAGGGCGGTCAGGTGACCTTGTCGGCAAGCGTCGGGCAGGGCTGCGTGCGCCTGGATGTCGCCGATACCGGCCAGGGCATTCCGGCCGACCGTCTGCGCGAGCTGTTCGTCCCTTTCTCGCGCCTCGGCGCGGATGCCCGCGCGATCGAGGGTACCGGCATCGGGCTGTCGCTGACCAAGCGGCTCATCGACCTGATGGGCGGACGGATCGGCGTCTCTTCCGAGGCGGGCGCCGGCTCGGTCTTCTGGTTCGAGCTGCCGGTCGAGGCGGCGGATCCAGCCCGACTGATACCCTGCGACCTGCCGGCCACCGACGGCGTCGCCGCCATTCCCGCGCGGGAACGGCCGCTGCTGCTCTATGTCGACGACAATCCGCAAAGCCGCGGGCTGATGCAGGACTTCATCGCCGGCGAGCCTGGCTATGACCTGCTGGCCATCGCCGACGGCGTTGCCGGTTACCATCTCGCCTGCGAGCGCCGTCCGGACCTCATCCTGCTCGACCTGAATCTGACCGGCGAAACCGGTTGGCAGATCCTGCGCCGGCTCAAGGGCTCGCCGGCAACCATGGAAATCCCGGTGGTCGCGCTGTCGGCGGCCGAGGCGGTGTCGGCGGCCGAGGATGGCCGGCGCGCCGGCTTTACCGCGATGTTGGCCAAGCCGCTCGATTTCGGCAGGCTGCGGCAGCTGCTTGCGACCATTCTGAGGTAGATCGATGAAGACGCTGCTGGTGCGCAATGCCGACATGCTGGTGACGATGGACGGCGCCCGGCGCGAGATCCGTGGCGGTGGCCTCTATGCCGAAGGCAATCGCATCGTCGCCGTCGGTGTCGGCGCCAACTTGCCGGATACCGCCGACGACGTGATCGACCTGACCGGACATGTCGTGATCCCCGGGCTGATCAATACCCATCACCACATGTACCAGAGTCTGACCCGGGCGGTGCCCGCTGCACAGGACGCCGAACTGTTCGGCTGGCTCAGGGCGCTCTATCCGATCTGGGCGCGGCTGACGCCGGAGATGATCGGGGTTTCGACCCAGGTCGCGATGGCCGAACTGCTGCTGTCGGGCTGCACGACGTCGAGCGACCACCTCTACATCTATCCGAACGGCTGCCGCCTCGACGATTCGATCGAGGCGGCGGCCGGCGTCGGCATGCGCTTTCATGCCTGCCGCGGTTCGATGAGCGTCGGCGAGAGCCAGGGCGGACTGCCGCCCGATGCCGTGGTCGAGGACGAGTCAAGGATTCTCGCCGATACCCGGCGGGTGATCGAAACCCATCACGATGCGTCCCGATTCGCGATGACCCGGATTGCGGTCGCCCCGTGTTCGCCGTTCTCGGTCAGCCGCGATCTGATGCGCGAGGCAGCCGCCCTGGCCCGCAGCTACGGCGTCTCGCTGCACACGCATCTGGCCGAGAACGTCAACGACGTCGCCTACAGCCGCGAGAAGTTCGGGATGACCCCGGCCGAATATGCCGAAGATCTCGGCTGGATCGGCCCTGATGTCTGGCATGCCCATTGTGTCCAGCTCGACGATCCCGGGATCGCGCTGTTCGGGCGCAGCGGCACCGGCGTCGCCCATTGCCCGTGCTCGAACATGCGGCTGGCTTCCGGCATCGCGCCGGTCGGCCGGATGCGTGCCGCCGGCGTGCCGGTCGGGCTGGGCGTCGACGGCTCGGCCTCGAATGATTCGGGAAACATGATGGCCGAGATGCGGCAGGCGCTGTTGCTGCAGCGCGTGGGCTACGGCCCCGATGCGATGTCGGCGCGTCAGGCTCTCGAGATCGCGACGCTCGGTGGCGCGCGGGTCCTGAACCGCGACGACATCGGGGCGCTGGCGCCCGGCATGGCTGCCGATTTCGTGGCTTTCCGAACCGGCGGGATCGGCATGGCCGGCGCGCTGCACGATCCGGTCGCGGCGCTGGTGTTCTGCAATCCCGGCCCGGTCGCGCTGAGCGTCATCAACGGCCGGGTCGTGGTGCGCGACGGCCAGCTCGGGACGATCGATCTGCCGCGGGTGATCGAGCGTCACAACCGGCTGGCGGCGCGGCTGGTCAGCGGATAATGCCGTCGCGGGCGACCCGGACCATGTCCAGGTCGCCTGCCGCGATCGTCAGCAGAAATCGCAGCTCTGGCGCGCCTGCGACACGGCGGCCATCAGGCTTTCGACCGGGGCCGCGCCGGGCAGCAGCTGGTTGCCGATGATGAAGGCGGGTGTGCCGTTGATGGCGAGCTTGTCGCCCAGCGCGCGGTTGTCGGCCAGGATCTGGTCGACCTTCGGGCTTTTCATGTCCTGCTTCAGCTTGTCGACGTCGAGGCCGGTCGACTTGGCGATCGAGAGCACCGCGTCCTCGCTCAACGCTGCCTTGTAGTCATAGAGCGCCTGATGGAACGCGTAGTACTTGTCCTTCTGGCCGATCAGCGCGGCCACCGCCGCGCGGCTCGCGGTCAGGCTGTCCGGCCCCAGGATCGGGAATTCCTTCAGCACCAGCCGCACGTTCGGATCGCGCTTCAGCATCTCGGCCACCGCCGGCCGGGCCTGTTTGCAATAGCCGCAGCGGTAGTCGAAGAACTCGACCACGGTGAAGTTCCCGTTCGGATTGCCGGCGACGAACGAGTTCGGGTCCTTGAACAACGAGTCGCGGTTGGTGCGGATCGCCGCCTGGGCGACACGCTCCTGTTCGTCCTGCTGCTTTTCCTTCAGCGCCTGCATCGCCTCGAGCAGCACTTCCGGATTGCGCAGCAGGTAGTCGCGCACGATCTTTTCGATCTTGGCCGTCTCGGCGTCGACCGCCTGCGCCTGGGCGGTCACGGTCGGGGTGGCGGCGCCGACCAGCGCCAGGCCCAGGACCATGGCGGCGGCGAGGCGGGGCAGGGAGAAGACGGGCATCGGAAGATCTCCTGAACGAATGACGGTCGCGGGCTGGCCGTCAGTGACTGCGGACGCGGGCGACGGCGTCGCGCCACCCTGCATATAGCACTTCGCGCCGGTCGGCTGCCATTGCCGGCTTGAACGCGCGGTCGAGTGTCCAGGCAGCCGCCGCGGCAGCCGGGCCATCGATCGCACCGATTCCGATACCTGCCAGAAAGGCGGCGCCCAGCGCCGTAGTCTCCGTCACGATCGGGCGTTCGACGGCGACATCCAGCTGGTCGGCCAGGAATTGCATCGCGAATCCGTTGGCGGTCAGCCCGCCGTCGACCCGCAGCCGCGCCGGTTCGGCCATGCCGTCCGCGGTCATGGCGGCGATCAGGTCGCGCGTCTGGTAGCCGATCGCCTCGAGACAGGCGCGCGCGATCTCATGGCGGCCCGATGCGCGGGTCAGGCCGATCAGCGCCCCGCGCGCCTCGGCATCCCAGTATGGCGCCCCCAGCCCGGCGAAGGCCGGCACAAGGTAGACGCCCCCGGTATCCGCGACGGCCGCCGCCAATTCTTCGGTCTCGGCCGCATGGCCGACCAGGCCGAGGCCGTCGCGCAGCCATTGCACGGCGGCGCCGGCGATGAAGATCGCCCCTTCCAGCGCGTAGGTCACCTTGCCCTGCAGCCGCCAGGCGACCGTGGTCAGCAACCGGTTGCGGGATGCGACCGGCTTGTCGCCGGTATTGACCAGGGCGAAGCAGCCGGTGCCGTAGGTCGCCTTGCCCATGCCGGGTTCGAAGGCGGCCTGGCCGAAGGTTGCCGCCTGCTGGTCGCCGGCAATGCCGCGCACCGGCAGGGCCGCGCCCAGCAGGTCGGGGGCCGTCCAGCCGAAATCGGCCGCGCTGTCGCGGACTTCGGGCAGCAAGGTCGCCGGGATGTCGAACAGCGCCAGCAGATCGTCGTCCCAGCGCTGGCGATGGATGTCGAACAGCATGGTGCGGGCCGCGTTGGTCGCATCGGTCGCATGCACCCGCCCCCCCGTCAGCCGCCACAGCAGCCAGGAATCGACCGTGCCGGCAGCCAGCTCGCCCCGCCGGGCGCGTTCGCGCACGCCGGGCACGTGGTCCAGCAGCCAGGCAAGTTTGGTCGCCGAGAAATAGGGATCGAGCAGAAGCCCCGTGCGCTTGCCGACCAGGTCCTCGTGGCCGTCGCGCCGCAGCTTCTCGCAGAGCGGCGCGGTTCGCCGGTCCTGCCAGACGATGGCATTGTGCAGCGGCCGGCCGGTCGACCGCTCCCACAGCACGGTGGTCTCGCGCTGGTTGGTGATGCCGATCGCGGCGATATCGCGCGCTTCCAGCCCGGCGGCGGCCAGCGCCTGGCGTGCGGCCGCGATGCTGTCGGCAAACAGTCTTTCGGGGTCGTGTTCGACCCAGCCGGGGGCCGGGTAGATCTGCGGCAGCTCGATCTGCCCGACGCCCTTGATGGCACCGGCCAGGTCGAAGACGATGGCGCGGCTCGATGTGGTGCCCTGGTCGAGGGCGAGCAGATGTCGCGGTGCGGTCACGATTTCAGTTCTTCTTCTTGTCGTCGCGCTGGTTGGAGACGTCGTTGGCGATGTCGTTGGCCCGCATCCAGCCCGGTGATCCCTCCGGCAGCAGCCGGATGGCGCGGTCGGCCTGCAGCTTGGCCCCTTTGTTGTCGCCGGACTGATAGTACCATTCGGCTGCCGCGGCGGATGCCTCGCCGATCTTGTCCTGGCGACCATAGGCCTGCGACAGCAGGCGCCAGGCATCGGGGTTCTCGGGCTCGCGCGCCGTGACCTGCTTGAGCACGTCGACCGCGCGGCCGAGGTCGGGGATATCGCCCTTCTCGACCAGGATCTGGCCCAGCATCAGTTGCAGCAGCGGTTCGGTCGGCGCCAGCCGCACGGCCTCGGCCAGCGGCGGTTCGGCCTCGTTGATCCGTCCCGATTCGAGCAGCATCTGGCCCTTCAGTTCGAGAAAATAGGGGTTCTTCGGCTCGTCCTTCAGCAGGCCGTCGATCTCGGGCAGCGCGCGATTGAGATCGGCCACGCGGTAGTAGGCAACCGCACGCGCATAGCGTGCCGGCACCGACAGGTCGGTTGCCGGATAACGCCGCAGGGTCTGGGTCAGCGGTTCGGTGAAGGCAAACAGCTTGGCCTGTACCCGAAGGAACTCGTCGTTCAGGGCCTTGTCGCGCGCCGGATCCCTGGCGCGGCCGAGCGCCACCCGGCTCTCCAGCGCCGCAATGCGGTCGGCCGAGACCGGGTGCGAGCGCAGATAGGGATCCTGGCGGCCGACCATCACCGATTCCTCGGTGCCCAGGATCTTGAGGAACTGGACCAGCCCTTCGGGGCTTTCCCCCGCCTTGCCGAGAAAGCCGATGGCGGCCTGGTCGGCTGAGCTTTCCTGGGTTCGGCTGAAGGCGAGGAACGAGCGCTGGGCCATGCTCTGCCCGCCCATGACCAGGCCCATGCCAGCGCCGCCGCCGCCGGCCGCCGCGGCGGCGATGCCCAGCAGCAGCCCGGCGATCTGCAGCGCGGTGGCCTGGCGGATCGCTTCCTCGCTGCGCACGAGGTGGCCGCCGGCGATATGGCCGGTTTCATGGGCCAGCACGCCCGCGACCTGGTTCAGCGTCTGGGCGCGCAGCAGAAGACCGGTGAAGATGAAGATGCGCTGGCCGCCGGCGACAAAGGCGTTGATCTGCCGGTCATTGATCAGGAAGACCTGGACGGCCCCCGGGCTCAGCCCCGCCGCCTCGAAGATTGGCAAGGCGATCCGCCGGATGATAGCTTCCGTCTCCGCGTCGCGAACGAATGACGGCCCTCGCGACTGTCCCCACCCGAGGTTCGCGTTGAAAATCAGGGAAAGAGTGATGACGCCTGCAATGATCCGGGCGACGAGCAACGAATTTTCTCCAGTTCACGTCCACGCTAAGGAGAGGTCCGGGCCTCGTCAATCCATGCGCGCCGTCGCGGCCGCGCTGTCGATCGTCCTCACCCTGGCCGGTTGCGGCAAGTCCGAGACGGAAAAGCCGGGGGTCCCCGGCATGGTCCGCGGTTTCGGTGGCGGGATTGTGACCGACGAGCCGCGGGCGACGATGATCGGGCTGGATGTCCTCTCGGCCGGGGGAACCGCTGCCGATGCTGCCGTCGCGGCCTATTTCGCGCTGGCGGTGACCTATCCGAGCGCCGCAGGCGTGGGCGGCGGCGGGGTTTGCCTGGTGCACGACCCCGACAAGGCCAATGCGGTCCCCGAACTTCTCGAGTTTCCTCGGGTCATGCCGCGCGACGGCGGCACCATCGCAATCCCCGGCAATATTCGGGGCATGGGCGTCCTGCACGCCAAATACGGCAAGATGCGCTGGGAAAACGTGGTGACGCCGGGCGAACAACTGGCGCGCGCCGGATTTCCCGTATCGCGCGCCTATGTCCGCGCGCTCGAGGAAGTGGCGGGCGTCATCGGTTCCGAACCCGACATGGCCGACTATATCTACGGCCAGGACCGTCAGCCGCGCCAGGAAGGCCAGCCGATGCGCCAGGATGGCGTCGGCACCGTGCTGGCGGCAATCCGGGCCGGCGGTGCCGGCGAATTCTACGTCGGCCAGACCGCGCGCCGGTTCATCGAGGGGGCCAACGCCAAGGGGGGCCGCATCAGTGCCGAGGAAATGCGTACGACCGGGCCGCGCTGGACCCAGGCGGCGCGCATCGACGGGCCGGGCGAACGGGCCGTGTTCGTGCCGGCCGGGCCGGTCGGCGGTATCGCGACCCAGCTGTGGCAGGCGATCGCCCCGGGCGGCCCGGCCGTCAACGACCGGCTGATCGCCGCGCTGGGCCGTGCCTATGGCGTCGAGGGGGCGCCGGCGCCGCTCGCCTCGGTCGGCTCGACCGGGTTCGTCACCATGGACCGTGCCGGCCGCGCGGTCGCCTGCGCCGTGTCGATGGGCCAGCCTTTCGGCATCAAGACCGCAGCGGGCGGGATCCTCGTCTCGGCCCCACCGTCGGACAGCGGCGACGAAGGCCGCTTCCTGGCGCCGGCCATCGTCACCTCGGTGCGGCGCGGCGACTACCAGGTCTTTGCCGTCGCCGCCGGTTCGGGCGGCGAGACCGCCCCGGCGGCGGCGATCGAGGTCCTGGGGCAGATGCTGATCCAGCGTCAGGCCCCGGCCGCGGCGGTCGCGGCGCCCCGGCTGTTCCGGCCTTCGCCTACCGGTGCGCTGATGTACGAGCAAGGTGCCCAGGTCGGCTTCCAGGGCTTTGCCACGCGTGAAGTGCCGGCATTGGGCCGGGTCGGGCTGATCGGCTGCCCGAATGGTGCCAATTCTTCGCCGGGCACCTGCGGGTTTGCGGCCGACCGGCGTGGTTTCGGCCTTGCCGACGGCGGGCAGATGTAGCGCCCGATGGATCGGACGGGCAGCGGCAGGGCATGCCGATGCGCGTGACGGGACTGCTGCGCTCGCCGCTCGATCCCGACCAGGCGCGCCGCTATGCCGCGATGCGCCTGGTCGAGGTCTGGACACTGACCCGCGTGCTGGTGGTGCTGGCCAGCATTGCGGTTCTGACGCTCTATCTGCGCGAAGTGATCTTCGGCAACATCCTGCAGGTCGAGGGCGACCTGATCTTCCTGGCCGGGATCGCCTGGCCGCTGCTGGTCATGCCGTTGCTGGCCGGCACGCCGTCGCGGCAACGGTTGCTGCTGGCGCTGGTGGCGCTCTGTGTCGGTTTTTCGGTACTGGCCGTCGAGGGCAATATCTTCATCCGGCACGGCGACTACCCGGCGACGACCCCTACCTTCATGGCGATCCTGGTCGGGCTGATCGCCGTCAGCCCGAATTTCGGCACCCACCTGCTGCTGGCTGCCATCGTCATGGCGATTTCCTGCTTCGGCCTGGTCGCCGCCTCCGCATCGGCGGAATTCGCGGCCTTCCACGTCAACTACATGCTGCTCACCCTGGCGCTGACCCTCACCTACACCGGCTGTACCGAGCGGCGGCGCCAGCGCGCGATGCGGCTGCGCGACGAACTGACGGCGGCCGAGAAGGCGCTGGTGGCCGCCGAAATCGATCGGGCGCGCTACGAGCGGGACTTCGACGGGCTGACCGGGCTGGCCAACCGGCCCACCTTCTGTCGACGTCTCGACCAGATGATCGCTGCCGGGGCCGGGCGCCCGATCGAGATCGTCTGTTTCGATATCGAGGGGTTCAACGCCGTCAATGCAACCCACGGGCAGGCCGCCGGCGATGCCGCGCTGCGCGCCCTCGCTGCCAGGGTCGGGGCGTTGAACCAGCTGGTCGATCTGGGGGCGCGGATCGGCGGCGACGAATTCGCCCTGGCCCTGGTGACCCCGACCGTCGAGGCGCTGGAGGCCAGATTGCGGGCGGCCGGCATGCTCGGCCAGGTCGAGATCGGCGGCATCCATGTGGTGGTGGCCGCCGGCGTCGCCCGCTATCCCGACGACGGGCGCGACGCCGCAACCCTGCTGTCGCGGGCGCGGGCCGCCCTGGTCGACGGCCGCGCCCGCGGCGATGCGGGGCCGACCCACTACACCCCCTTCCTCGACGACGCGCTGCGCAGCCGGCGGCGCCTGATCGAGGATCTGCGCGCCGCCATGGCGGCCGACGCCTTGCAGGTCTGGTTCCAGCCCCAGATCCGCCTGACCGACGGGGCCCTGATTGGCGCCGAGGCCCTGCTGCGCTGGCAGCGCGGCGGGCAGATGATGTCGCCGGACGAGTTCATTCCGGTGGCCGAGGAGGAGGGCCTGATCGCCGCCATCGGCGCGTCGGTGCTGCGCGCTGCCGTGCGGGCGGCGGCAGGGTGGCGCGCTGGCGGCTTCGACCTGCGCATCGCCGTGAATGTGTCGGTTGCTCAGATTGAGGCGCCGGATTTTCTCGGCATCGTCGAGACCGTGCTGACGGAAACCGGGTTGCCCGGGCACGCCCTGGAACTCGAGATCACCGAGAGCCTCTATCTGTCCGAGAGCGAGCCGCTGCGCCGCACCCTTGCCGGGATCAGGCTGCTCGGCGTGACCCTGGCCATCGACGACTTCGGGGTCGGCCATTCGTCGCTGTCGCGGCTGACGCGCCTGCCGGTGCGTAGCGTCAAGCTCGATCGCAGCTTCGTGCGCGACCTGCCCGATGACCCGGCGACCTGCCGGCTGGTGCGGGGGGCGATTGCGCTGGCCCGGCAACTCGACCTCTCCGTCGTGGCCGAAGGCGTCGAGACCGCGGCCCAGGCCGATTGGCTGCGTCGCCGGCATTGCAACGTGATGCAGGGGTTCCTGGTCTCTGCCGCGCTGCCTCCCGACGAGTTTCTCGCCTTCCTTTGCGGGCGGGCCGAGAGGGCGGCGGCCGTCGAGTAGACAAACGCCAGCGCCCGGGTATCTTGGCCGCCCGATCGACAGGGCTTTTTAGATGAGGATTGGCCGATGAAGGCGTCGCGACGCGGAGCGATCGATCCGTTCCATGTGATGGAAGTGATGAAGGCGGCCGCCGCGCGCGAGGAGTCCGGCGCGGAAGTGCTGCATATGGAGGTCGGCCAGCCCGCGACCGGGGCGCCGCGCCAGGCGATCGAGGCGCTGACCACCGCAATGGCCGCCGGGCCGCTGGGCTATACCGACGCCTTCGGCACGCCCGACCTGCGGGCCGGTATCTCGCGACACTACCGGCGCTTCTACGGCGTCGATGTGCCGGCCGAGCGCATCGTGGTGACGATCGGGGCGTCGGGCGCCTTCCTGCTGGCCTTCCTTGCCGCGTTCGACCATGGCGATCGCGTCGCGCTGGCCGAGCCCGGCTATCCGGCCTATCGCAACATTCTCTCCGGGCTGGGCGTGACGCCGGTCGGCGTGCCCTGCGGGCCCGAGACGCGCTTCCAGCTCGACACCGGCCTTGTCGCGGGCGTCGACGGACCGCTTGCCGGCGTGCTGGTCGCAAGTCCCGCCAACCCGACGGGCACGATGATCGAGCCGCAGGTGCTGGCTGCGCTCGCGGCCGACTGTGCGGCGCGCGGCCGCTGGCTGATCGTCGACGAGATCTATCACGGCATCACCTATGGCGGCCGGCCGCAGACCGCGGCCGCCCTGTCACCCGACATCGTCGTCGTCAATTCGTTCTCGAAGTACTTCTCGATGACCGGCTGGCGCATCGGCTGGATGGTGGTGCCCGAGGCGCTGATCCGTCCGGTCGAATGCCTGGCCCAGAACCTGTTCATCTCGCCGCCGGCCGCAAGCCAGGTGGCGGCACTGGGCGCGCTGGACGCCTATGACGAATGCGACGCCAATGTCGCCCGCTATGCCGAGAATCGCCGGATCCTGCTGGACCGGCTGCCGCGCGCAGGCCTGGACCGACTGGCCCCCGCCGACGGCGCCTTCTACGTCTACGCCGATGTCAGCCATCTGACCGACGATGCCGACGCCTTCGCCCGTCGCCTGCTGGCGGAAACCGGGATCGCGGCGACGCCCGGGATCGATTTCGATCCGCATCGCGGCCATCGCTACATCCGGTTCTCCTTCGCCGGCGCAACCGAGACGATGATTGCCGCCTGCGACCGGCTGGAGACATGGATCGCGACCTTGAACCGGCGCTGATCGGGCTGGTCCGCGGGGATGCCGTCATGATGGCGGCGCTGACGGCGGTGCGCGATCTCGGGCTCCCCCAGGGGGCGATCGGCGCGGGCTTCGTGCGGGCCCTGGTCTGGGACCATCTGTCGGGGTTCGCGACGCGCAGCGCCGTCGAGGACGTCGACGTGCTCTATCATGATCCGGCCGACATCGATCCGCGCCGGGAAACCGAGCATGAGGCACGGTTGGCCCGCATGCTGCCCGGGCTGCCCTGGTCGGTACGCAACCAGGCAAGAATGCATCTGCGCAACGACGACGCCCCCTATCGCGATCTCGACCATGCGCTGCGCCACTGGCTCGAGACGCCGACCTGCGTGGCGCTGAGCCTCGGGGCCGATGGCAGGGTTACCGTTATCGCGCCCTTTGGCTTGGCCGATCTCTTTGCCCTGGTGATCAGGCCCACACCGCGTGGGCGCGAGCGGCGTGGGGCCTTCGACGAGCGGATCGCGGTGAAGGGCTGGCTGCGGCGCTGGCCCCGCGCCCGCCTCGTCGAGTAGGAAGATCAGGAACAAAAGCTTCCCGACACCGTTTCTGCCCCATCTTTGAGCAATGGGAGTATCGACATGGGTCGCGGAATTCTGCTTTGGCTGCTTGGTGTGCCGATCCCGGTGATCATCCTTCTTTTCCTCCTGTTCCGTTGACGGAGGACCGGCCAATGACCAGCGTCGTCTATAGTTCCGCCCGGCCGGTTGCGACCGAATCCCGGATTTCCAGCGTTTCCTGGGCGGCCGTCATCGCTGGCGCGGTCGTCGCCACCGCAACGTCGTTTGCCTTGATGATCCTGGGCTCCGCGCTGGGACTGAGCGTGCTGTCGCCATGGTCACAGGCCTCGGCCGTCGCGACTACCTTCGCGGTGTCGACGGCCATCTGGCTGGTGGTCATGCAATGGGTGTCTTCAGCGCTTGGCGGCTACATTGCCGGGCGACTGCGCACCCGCTGGACCGACGTCCATACCGACGAGGTGTTCTTCCGCGACACCGCGCACGGTTTCCTGACCTGGAGCCTGTCGACGCTGATCGTCGCCTGCATCGCCATCGGCGCGGCGACCGGCACCGCTTCGCGGGCGGTTCAGGCGACGGCGACGGTGGCCGGCGGTGCCGCGGCCGGAACTGCGGGCATGGCGCAGGGACAGGCCGACTATTTCATCGACATGATGTTCCGGCCGACGACGGGCGGTACCGCGCAAGCCAGCGCCAACGAGGCGCGCGGCGAAGTCGCGCGCATTCTCGCCGACGGCCTGACCGATGGCCGGTTGACCCCGGCCGACCGTACCTATGTGGCGCAGGTGATCTCGGCGCGGACCGGATTGGCCCAGGCCGATGCCGAGCGGCGCGTCGATGAAGTGCTGGTCCAGCTTGCGGCCGCCAAGGCCAAGATCAAGGATCAGGCAGACAACGCCCGCAAGGCCGGGATCGTCATGGCGTTCGTCACCTTTATCTCGCTGCTGATCGGGGCCTTCATCGCCAGCGTGTCGGCGGCGCTGGGCGGGCGTCTGCGCGACGACTGATCCCTTCGGCCAGATGACTAAATTCGCCCCGGCCTCAGGCCGGGGCGATTGTCTTTTGGAGGAACAAATTCCCTTGTGCGCGCTTGTCGGCGTGTAACGAGCGGCAAGGGAGCGGCGGATGCATCGATTTTGGTGGCTGATCGTGGTAGCGGCGCTGGCCGGCGGGCTGGTCGCGGGGCCGGTCCAGGCCCAGGTGGAAGTCCTCGACGACGGGCCCAGCCATGTCGATTTCGGCGTCGGCGTCTTCAATCTCGGCCGCGATCACGGCGACCCGACTTCCGGCATGGGGCGCCTGGAATTCCGCCTGGGCGAGAAGTTCTTCCGCATCGGGCCGATGGCCGGGGTGATGGCAAACGGCCGGGGCGGCGTCTACGGCTATGGCGGGCTCTATGCCGACATCGCCATCGACCGCTTGATCCTCACCCCGACCGCGGCAATCGGCGGGTATAGCCGCGGCTCGTCGAAGGATCTGGGCGGCGGTTTCCAGTTTCGCCTCGGGGCCGAACTGGCCTATCGCTTCGACAACGATATCCGGTTGGGCGTCGGTTTCGCCCATATCTCGAACGCCGGCATCCACGACCGCAATCCCGGCGAGAACGAGTTGATGGTCACTCTGGCGATACCGGTGCGCTGGCCCTGACGACAAAAAAAGGGCAGCCGCCGGGCTGCCCTTTTTCCGTCAGGTCCGGGTGACCGGTATCAGCGCTTCCACCAGCCGCCACGCTTGGGCTTTTCCTCATCCGTCCCGGCGGTCGGGGAGACCAGAACCACTTCCGAGGCGATCGCCTCGACCTTGGTCTGGGTCGCCGGCAGGGCCAGACCGCTCGGTGCGGCAGGCTCGGGCTCGGGCGTGGGGGCCGGCGGCGGAACCGGGGTCGGGGCCGATGTGGCCGGCGCCTCGATCTTCACGCTGGTGAGCGAGATTTCGCCGGCCACCGGCTGGGCTGCCTGCGGCACGGACACCGGTTCGGCCGCGACGACCGGCGCCGCGGGTTGCGGGGCAGGGGCGGTGACGGCACCAACCTCGGTTTCGCTCGCCGGCTCACTCGCCGTTTCGGGCACCACGTCGGCGGCGACGGGCTCGATGGCGTCAAGCGATGCTTCCGGCGCAAAGGCCGCTTCCGGGGCGAACCCCAGCGGGACCGCGAACGGCGCCGCCTCGTCCGCCGCAGTCTCGACCGGCAGGCCGCCGTCCAGCGGCACCTCCCAGATCAGGGTCTGCGGCGTCGCGGCCTGGGCGGGAGCCTCGTCGTCGCCCTCGCCGAGGATTTCGTTGCCGTCGGCATCGCGACGCCGACGGCGGCCGCCGCGGCGACCGCGGCGACGGCGCTTGCGCTGGGCATCGGCATCCTCGCCGTCGGCATCGCCGTTGGTCTCGTCGCCGTCATCGGCCCGCCCCTCGGCGGGCGCATCTTCGATTTCCGCCGGGCTGTCGGCCACCGGTGCGGCGGTCTCGGCCTCGGCATCCTGCGTCTCGCGCGCTTCGTCCCGGTCTCGGCCACCGCGACGGCGCCGGCGGCGGGAGCGGCCGCGCGCGCCACGATCGCCTTCCTCCTCTTCCTGAGGGGCCGTCGCCGGGGCTTCCGCCGCCTCCTCGGCGACATCCTCCTCGACCTCCGCCTCGTCCGCCGATTCCTCGTCGGCCATCGCGGTCTCCGAGACGATCGGGCGCATCGACGTCAAGGCGACCGGCTGGCGCGCGGCGTCGGGCAGGCGCGGCTTGGTGCGCTCGATCCGGTGGGCCGGCGGCACCAGCGTGTCGTCGGCGGCGATGATCACCTTCATCTGGTAGCGCTGCTCGATCTTGGCGACGTCGTCGCGCTTGTGATTGAGCAGGTAGATGGCGACCTTGGTCGACACCGCGACGGTGATCTCGGCCGCGCGGTCGCGGATGCCCTCGTCCTCGATGGCGCGCAGCACGTGCAGCGCGGTCGATTCGGTCGAGCGCACGACGCCCTGGCCCTGGCAGTGCGGGCAGACCTGGGTCGAGGCTTCCAGCAGGCTAGGCCGCAGGCGCTGGCGCGACATCTCCAGCAGGCCGAAGCCCGAGATGCGTCCGACCTGGATGCGGGCACGATCGGCCTTGAGGCATTCCTTCAGCCGGCGCTCGACGTTGCGGGCGTTGCGGTGATCCTCCATGTCGATGAAGTCGATCACGATCAGCCCGGCCAGGTCGCGCAGGCGCAGCTGGCGCGCCAGCTCTTCCGACGCTTCCAGGTTGGTCTTGTAGGCCGTCTCCTCGATGTTGTGCTCCTTGGTCGCACGGCCCGAGTTGACGTCGACCGAGACCAGCGCCTCGGTCGGATTGATCACGATATAGCCGCCCGACCGGAGCTGGACGGTCGAGGAGTACATCGCGTCGAGCTGGGTCTCGACCTGGAAGCGATGGAACAGCGGGACCGGATCGCGATACGGCTGCACCCGCTTGGCATGCGAGGGCATCAGCATCTTCATGAAGTCCTTGGCGGCGCGGTAGCCGTCGTCGCCTTCGACCAGGACTTCGTCGATGTCCTTCGAGTAGAGATCGCGGATCGCCCGCTTGATCAGGTTGGCTTCTTCATAGACCAGGCAGGGCGCGGTCGAGCGCAAGGTCAGCTCGCGGATCGAATCCCAGGTCCGCAGCAGGAATTCGAAGTCGCGCTTGATCTCGGGCTTCGTGCGCTCCATGCCGGCGGTGCGCACGATCATGCCCATGCCTTCGGGCATGTCCAGTTCGGCAGCGATGCTCTTCAGCCGCTTGCGGTCGGTCGCCGAGACGATCTTGCGGCTGATCCCGCCGCCGCGCGCGGTATTCGGCATCAGCACGCAGTAGCGGCCGGCCAGCGACAGGAAGGTGGTCAGGGCGGCACCCTTGTTGCCGCGCTCCTCCTTGACGACCTGAACGAGCAGGATCTGGCGGCGCTTGATGACTTCCTGGATCTTGTAGTGGCGCTGCGGCGAGAAGCGGCGCGGGCGGCGCACTTCATCGATCGCGTCGCCGCCGATCGAGGTGATGCCGTCGGCGCCTGCCGGGGCCTCGCCGCCGGCCGTGGCGGCATGACGTTCGCTGCTCTCGCGGCGGTCGCCGCCACGATCTCCGCCACGATCGCCGCGGTCGCCATGGCGGCCGCCGCGCTCATGCCGATCGCCGCGACGGCCATGGCGCCGGCCGCGCCGGCCACCTTCGCGGCCCTCGCGCTGGCGCGGTTCACCGCCTTCGCGCGCTTCGGTGGTTTCCGCGGTTTCCCCTTCGGCGTCGATCGCCTCGGCTTCGCCGGCTTCGATTGCGGTATCACCCGCTTGCTGGTCCTCGGCAGCCTGCGCTTCGGCGATGGGCTCGGCCGGCTGTGCTTCGGCGTGCGGGGCCGGGGCGGATTCTTCGGTTGTCGCTTCGATCGGCGGCGCAGGTTCGGCGGCCGGGGCCGTCTCGGCGGCGGTCGGGGCGGCGTCGGTCGGGGCGGCGTCGGTCGGGGCGTCGGGGGCAACCGCCGGTTCGGCTGCCGCCGGGGTTTCCGGTTCGGCCGACCAGTCCTTGCTGTCGGTGACGCGGGCGATCGCGTTCTTCTCGATGCCGGTATCGGCGGCGATCGAGCTGGGGGGCGGGGTGGAATCGTCCGGCGTGCCGCTTTCGGGGCTGTCGTCGGCGCTTTCCTCGGCGGTATCGCCGGGCTCGACGTCGGCCGGCGCCAGTTCGGCCGGCGTCGCGCCGCCCACTTCCTCGATGACGTCCACCGGGGCGTCGTCGTCGTCCTCGTCGCTGTGGCCGGCTGCGGCCGCGGCTGCGGCGCGCGCCTCGGCCGCGGCGGCACGGGCTTCTTCCTCTTCCTCGGCGCGGGCTTCCTCGGCGGCCTGCTGTTCGAGCAGGCGCTGCCGGTCGGCGACCGGGATCTGGTAGTAGTCGGGGTGGATTTCGCTGAAAGCCAGGAAGCCGTGGCGGTTGCCGCCATATTCGACGAAGGCTGCCTGGAGGGACGGTTCTACCCGCGTGACCTTGGCGAGGTAGATGTTGCCCTTGAGGGTCTTCTTGGTACTGGTTTCAAAATCGAACTCTTCGAGACGCGTACCCTTGACGACGACGACACGAGTTTCCTCGAGATGTGTCGCGTCGATCAGCATGCGTGTGGCCATTCGGCTCTACTCCGCGACGGAGAGGGGTTCTAGCGAACATCGAACCCGCCCCGCCATTTGTCTGCGAGGCCGCAGAGCGTCGCGATCGACCCGTCCCGCTGCCGGTTCCAGCAACGCCGACGCCGAAACAAACGGGCGCGGGCGTATCCTAGTCAAGGCGCGCTGGCGCTTCAGCAGCCGCGCACGGGGATTTCAATCGACGCTCGTCTCCGCCGGTTTCATGGGTCGGAGCGGCCTCAAAGTTTCCACATAGGCCGCCTTGTCTTGAGCAACCTGCCTACCGCGGTTCCTGCCATGCACGCGGGCCCACCTCAGAGCGGGGCCGGCGCAAACCATGGCAAACTCGGGTCGGCGGCGCCGGATTTTCCCGCCATGCGGGAGAATCCTGACTACGGCCTTTTCGCGTTGGGGAATGTACCGGGCAACCCCCCGAGCCACAACAAGATTGTGTTGGCGGTATCCGGAGGTGTCTTTTTGCTGCGGCGCCGGGGCGGTGCAAGGTTTCAGTGAAAATCCCGGCTGGCCGGCATCACCCTGACGCGGCGGTCGTGGCCGGGACGGCGGATTTCGTCGGCATGGGCGACGGCGTGGTCGATGCCGTGGAAGAAGCGGGGCGACAGGGCCTGGAGGAGGTCGGTGCGGTCGGTCAGCCGGTCGATGACGACATGGACGACGATGCCCTCGCGCTGCACCCGGCCACGGGCGATCAGCAGTTTGGAACGCATCACTTCGCGCCGATAGGTTTCCAGCACGCTCGGCCATACCACCAGGTTGGCGACGCCGGTTTCGTCCTCCAGCGTGACGAACACGACGCCCGAGGCGGTGCCCGGCCGCTGGCGCACCAGCACCAGCCCCGCGACGGTGACCCGGGCGTTGTGCCTGGCCTCGACCAGGCTCGATGCCGGCACGCAGCCCCGCAGATCGTCGCTTTCCCGCAGCAGCGACAGCGGATGGGCCTTCAGCGACAGCGACAGGCTCGAATAATCCTCGATGACATGCTCGCCGATCGTCATCTCCGGCAGCGTGACGGCCGGCTCGGCCGCCAGTTCCGGGGGCGGCGCGTTGTCGCCGGGGCGGGCGGTCAGTTCGACGTGGTCGAACAGGGGCAACGGCCGTTCCTTCAGGGCGCGCACCTCCCAGAGTGCCGCGCGCCGGTCCAGCCCGACCGAGCGCCAGGCATCAGCATCGGCCAGGCGCTCCAGCGGCCTGGGATCGAGGCGGCTGCGCCGCCAGGCATCGCGCAGGCTGGCATAGCCGCGACCCCGGGCATCGACCAGGGCGCGCCCATCCTCTTCGCTCAGCCCCTTGACCTGACGGAGACCGAGGCGCAGGGCGGTTTTCTCGCCTTCTTCCTCGATCGTGCAGTCCCAGTCGCTGTGGTTGACGTCGACCGGGTGCACCTCGACGCCATGGTCGCGGGCATCGCGGATGATCTGGGCCGGCGCATAGAACCCCATCGGCTGGCTGTTCAGCAGCGCGCAGGCGAAGACGTCGGGGTAGTGGCATTTCATCCAGGCGGAGATATAGGCGAGCTTGGCGAAGCTCGCCGCATGGCTTTCCGGGAAGCCGTAGTCGCTGAACCCCTTGATCTGGGAGAAGCAGCGATGGGCGAAGTCGCGGTCATAGCCGTTGCCCACCATGCCCTCGATGAACATGGTTTCGTATTTGCCGATGTCGCCGTTGCGCTTGAACGTCGCCATCGCCCGGCGCAGGCCGTCGGCCTGGGCGTCGGTGAAGCCGGCGCCGACCATCGCGATGCTCATCGCCTGTTCCTGGAAGAGCGGGACGCCCTTGGTCTTTTCCAGCACCTTTCTCAGGGCTTCGGACGGATAGGTGACCTCTTCCAGCCCGTTGCGCCGGCGCAGATAGGGATGGACCATGTCGCCCTGGATCGGGCCGGGCCGCACGATCGCCACCTCGATCACGAGATCGTAGAGATTGGCCGGCTTCAGCCGTGGCAGCATGGTCATCTGTGCCCGGCTTTCGATCTGGAACACGCCGATGGTGTCGGCCCGCTGGATCATCGCGTAGGTGGCGGGGTCGTCCTGCGGCACCTTGGCCAGATCGAGCTTCGGGCCGTGATGGGTTGCGATCAGTTCGAAGCCCTTGCGCAGGCAGCTCAGCATGCCCAGGGCCAGCACGTCGATCTTGAACAGGCCGACGGCGTCGAGGTCGTCCTTGTCCCATTCGATGACGGTGCGGCCGTCCATCGCCGCGTTCTCGATCGGCACCAGTTCGTCCAGGCGCCCGCGCGACAGGATGAAGCCGCCGACATGCTGCGAGAGGTGGCGGGGAAAGCCCAGCAGTTCCCCGGCCAGTTCCAGCGCCAGGTGGATGCGCGGCGCGTCCGGATCGAGCCCGGCTTCCTTCACGCGCAGTTCGCTGATGCCGTCGCTGCCCCAGCCCCAGACGCCCTTGGCCAGGGCGGTGACGATGTCGTCGGACAGGCCCAGCGCCTTGCCGACGTCGCGGATGGCCGAGCGCGGGCGGTAGCTGATGACGGTGGCGGCCAGCCCGGCATGTTCGCGACCGTAGGTGTCGTAGATGTACTGGATGACCTCCTCGCGCCGCTCATGCTCGAAATCGACGTCGATGTCGGGCGGTTCGTCGCGTTCCTCCGACAGGAAGCGGGCGAACAGCAGTTCGTGCTCCATCGGATCGACGGCGGTGATGCCGAGGCAGTAGCAGACCGCCGAATTCGCCGCCGAGCCGCGGCCCTGGCACAGGATGCCGCGCTCGATCGCGAATTCGACGATGTCGTGCACGGTGAGGAAATAGGGGGCAAGCGCCTTGAGCTTGATGAAGTCGAGTTCCTTGCGCAGGATCGCGTCGACCTTTTCCGGCACGCCCTTCGGATAGCGGTCGATCGCACCGGCGGCGACACGTTCCTCCAGTTCCTCGTGCGCGGTCATGCCGGCCGGCAGGTGGATCAGCGGATAGTCGTATCTCAGATCCTTCAGCGAGAAGTGGCAGCGCTGCGCGATCTCGATCGAACGGTCGAGCGCCGCGGGCCAGCGGGCGAACAGCGCGGCCATCTCCGGCCCGCCCTTCACATGGCGCTCGGCGTTGGCTTCCAGGCGGAAGCCTGCCGTGTCGATGGTGCAATGCTCGCGCACGCAGGTCAGCACGTCCTGCAGCCGCCGGCGGTCGCGGCCGTGATAGAGCACGTCGTTGCAGGCGACGACCGGCAGGCCACAGGCTGCGAGCCGCTCGATCCGTGCCTCGTCGTCGCCCCGCAGATGGTGATGGACGGCAAGCGACAGATCGTCGCCGAAGGTCTGGTGCAGCCGGGCGAGATGGGCGGCGAACGCCGCATCCGGGTCGTCGACCGGCAGCGCGATGATCTGCTGCCCGCCGGCATGATCGAACAGGTCGGCGAGTTGCAGATGGCATTCGCCCTTCGGCGCACGCCGCCGGCCCAGGCTGATCAGCCGCGACAGCCTGCCATAGGCGGCACGATCGGTCGGCAGGCACAGCACGCTCGGCGCATCGAGGAAATCGAGTCGGGCGCCGACGATTACTTTCAGGCCGTGCTCACTGCCGGCCTGCCAGGCACGCACGACACCGGCCAGCGTGTTGCGGTCGGTGATCGCCATCGCTTTCAGTCCCTGCGCCGCCGCCGCGACCGCCAGTTCCTGCGGCGAGGACCCGGCCCGCAGGAAACTGAAATTGGTCGTGACCTGCAGTTCGGCATAGGCAGTCATGGCGCCAGCCCATGCAGGAACCAATTCCCCGCCGGCTCGCGATAGATCCAGTAACGGCGGCCGGCGGCATCCTCGACCCGGTAGTAGTCGCGCGTCGCGCTATCGGGTGCCCGCCACCATTCCGGCGCGATCCGTTCCGGCCCGTCGGCACGGACCAGCGGTCTGGCGACCCGGCGCCAGTGGAGGGTGGCGAGTTTCCGGCCTTCCGCCTGCTCGACAGCGGCCGGCTCGGGGCGCGGCATCAGGCGCAGCGGGCGCATGGCTGCCGGATGGCTGCGGTCGGGGGGGCCAGGTTCGCTGGCCGAACGCCAGGCCACGGCGCGTTCGGGCAGATGGCTTTCTACCCCCCAGGGGCGACGCACCCGGTCGGGGCCGAGCCAGTTGACCAGGCGGTCGATCAACTGGGCTTCACGTGTCGCCTGCTCGGCCGCGGACTGGGCGTCGAGGTCGTCCTGCTCGGGTCCCTGCGGGGCGGTGACGCCGGCTTCCAGCACCAGGGTTTCCAGGCCGAAGCCCGGATCGATCTCGCCCAGCCGCTCGGCAAACAGCCGGGTCAGCAGCCCGGGTGTGCGCAACGGCCGGGCGGTGCCGATGCGCAGGGCTTGCGTGCTGCCGTCGACGCGGTAGACGCGGAAGGTCATCTCGCGGGCGCCCTGGTCGCCGGCGGCCAGTTCGCCGCACAGCGCGGCCAGCAGATGATCGAGGCCGGCGGCGATATCCTCGTGCCGGGCGATCGGCTCGGCGAACGCCAGGCGCACGCGCCAGGGCGGGGCGGGGCGGCAGGGCGTGATCGGCTCCGGGGCGTCGCCGTGCAGCCGGTCGAGCCGTTCGCCGGGCAGCGTGCCGAACCGGGCCGTCAGCGGGGCGCGCGGCAGTTGCGCCAGGTCGCCGATCCGGCGCAGGCCGAGCCGGTCGAGGCGCAGCGCCATTTCCTCCGGCAGGCGCAGGGCGGCCGGGGGCAGGGCGTGCAGCGCGCGGCGATCGGCCGGCGTATCGCCCCGGCCGAAGCGGGCCCAGGCCCAGGCCGCAGCCGGCGTCGCCGCCACAGCGACGCGCGCCGTCAGCCCGAAGCGGTCGAGAAGGCGGCGCAGATCGGCCAGCATGGCGGCCTCGCCGCCGAACAGATGGGCGCAGCCGGTAATGTCGAGAACGAGACCGTCGATGCCGTCCAGCGCCACCAGCGGCGTATAGCGCCCGGCCCAGTCGGCCAGTCGGAGGAGGGCGGCGAGATCGCCCGGCGGATCGGCCGGGGCGGTGGCCAGTTCCGGCACCAGGGCGCGGGCTTCCGACAGGGTCATGTAGGGGGCGAGGCCGAGAGACGAGGCCGCGGCGTCGACCGCATAGAGCCGCACGCCGTTATGGGCCGACAGCACCAGCGCCCGCGGCGCCGCCACGTCATTCGGCCGCGGCACCCGATCGGTCGGCCAGCGCGGCAGCCAGATCGAAACATAGCGTCGCATCGTTCCACTCCAGGCACCATTGCCGCCCCGCGCCATCGGTGCCGCGGCAGCGTTCAAGCCTCACCTGCCAGCGGCTGCCGGCATCCGGGGCAACGGTCCAGCGGGTCGCTGCCACCGTCGGCGGAATGCGTGCCCCCTGGCTGCGGCGCAGGGCGAATACCGGGGTTTCCGCCGCCTCGGCCGCCAGTTGCAGCCGGCGGCTGGCGGTCAGGTCGAGGCCCATGTTTTCCGCCACCACGGCCATCGCCGCCCGGCTGCGCAGGCTGTCCTCGACCGCGCGCATCAGGTCGGCCATGCGGTCGACTTCGACCAGCAGCAGCCGCTCGGCCGGGACGCCGAAAGCCAGCAGCGCCGGCGGGTAGGGCAGCCCGCCTTCCTGCCAGCCATGGCGCTCGCCGCACCAGACGATCAGGCCCCGGCGATGCCGCATCCGGCCAAGGATGCCGGCGAGAAAGCCGGTGGCGGCCGCATCGCCGACGATCTCGTGCAGCGCGTCGAGCCGCAGCCCTCCGCCGGGCAGCAGGCTGTCGACCGCCGCGGTGCCCAGCCCGATCGCGGGGGCGGAGGCGACGGACCGCCGGCCCTGGAGGGCCGCCAGTTCGGCGCGCAGGGTTGCCAAGGCAGCCGTCGTCATGTCCGAACCCTTTAGTTCATGATATGTTCTAGTCGAGGGCGGGGGCGAGATCAAGCCCGTCTACGGAACTACCTGGCGGCGAACTGCATTTGTGCTCCATCACGCCACCTGACGGAGCCTCTCCATGAACCGCATGAACGCAGTCACGATTTTCGGCGCCGCCCTGGCCCTTCTCGGCCTCATCGGCCTGGCCATCCCGGTCTTCACCACCCAGCAGACCAAGGATGTCGCCAAGATCGGCGATCTCAAGATCCAGGCGACAGAAAGCACCTCGCATGTCGTCCCGCCGCTGGTCGCCGGCGGCACCCTGGCGGTCGGGATCGTGCTGCTCGGGGCGGGTTTCTACCGCCGCCGCTGAATCCGGGCGGAACTTTCCCGATCCCGTCGCATTCGGCCCGCGGTATCTGAATCTTCGCGGGGTATGACATGAACCGCACGCTGACGACCGCAATCCTCGGGATCGTGCTGGTCCTGGGCCTGACCTTGGGGTTGGGCCTGGGCCTGCCGCAAGGCGGCACCCATGTGGTGCCGCCGATGTTTGCCGCCACGATGCTCGGCATCGGCCTGGTTCTGATCGGCGCCGGATTCTACCGCCGCCGCTGACGGTTGCGACAAAACACCTCGTTTCACTCCTCAGTCGCTGTTGATAGTTGTTTGCAATTGCAATAGCGTCCGGCCGTCAGTTCGAACGGTCATGAGGGGTAATCGAGATGATCAGCCGGATTTCGCGCCTGCTGGCGGTGACGGCATTGGTGTCGCTGCCGCTGACGGCGGCCTTCGCCCAGACCGCCGCCGAGAAACAGGCGGTGGTCGCGGGCTATGCCGACATCGCCGCCGCAGCCTATGGCGATGCGCTGACCACGGCCAGGACGCTGCAGCAGGCCGTCGACGCCCTGATCGCCAAGCCGTCGGACGAGACGATGAAGGCCGCCCGCGCCGCCTGGATCGCGGCCCGGCCGTCGTATCAGCAGACCGAGGTCTACCGGTTCGGCAACAAGATCGTCGACGACTGGGAAGGCAAGGTGAATGCCTGGCCGCTCGACGAGGGGCTGATCGACTATGTCGACGCCGGCAGCTACGGCGACGCCTCCGACGAGAACCCGTCGCGCACCGCCAACATCATCGCCAACCCCAAGGTCAAGGTCGCCGGCAAGACCGTCGATGCCCGCAAGATCGACGCCAAGCTGTTGCGCAAGCTGCATGAGGCGGGCGGGGTCGAGGCCAATGTCGCGACCGGCTATCACGCCATCGAATTCCTGCTGTGGGGCCAGGACCTCAACGGCACCGGCCCGGGCGCCGGCAACCGGCCCTGGACCGACTATGCCAAGGACGGCTGCACCAACGGCCATTGCGACCGCCGCGCCCAGTATCTGAAGGCCGCGACCGACCTTCTGGTTTCCGACCTCGCCTGGATGGCGAAGCAATGGACCAAGGACGGCAAGGCCCGCCAGGGCCTGGTCAAGGGCAAGCCCGACAACGGCATCACCACGATCCTGACCGGCATGGGCAGCCTGTCCTATGGCGAACTGGCCGGCGAGCGCATGAAGCTCGGGCTGATGCTGCACGATCCGGAGGAGGAGCACGACTGCTTCTCCGACAACACCCACAATTCGCACTATTACGACGTCATCGGCATCCGCAACGTCTATCTCGGCGAATATGCCCGCGCCGACGGTTCGCCGCTGAAGGTCGCGAGCCTGTCATCGATCGTGGCCAAGGCCGATCCGGCGCTCGATACCGAGATGAAGGCGAAGCTCGAGGCGACCGTCGCGGCGATGACCGCGCTGAAGCAGCGGGCCGAGACCAAGGAAGCCTATGACCAGATGATCGGGCCGAACAACCCCGAGGGCAATGCCGTGGTGCAGGCGGCGATCGACACCCTGACCGCCCAGACCCGGACGCTCGAGCGTGTCGTCGCGGCGCTGAAGCTGAAGCCGATCAAGGTCGAAGGTTCGGACAGCCTCGACGATCCCGCCAAGGTCGGCAAGAAGTAACGAACCAGGCAGCGGGCCGCCGCGACCGGCGGCCCGTCACCCATCTGCTTTCAAGAGTTGCGACATGATGATCGGACGTGCCTCGTTGATCGCCGCCGTGGCGATGGCCGCCTCGCTCGGGGCTGCGGGAATTGGCTGGGCGGTGGACTACGGCCGCCTGGAACCGGGCGAGGGCGATCCCGGCGGTGCCGCGACCTCGCATGCCGACATCAACACCTCGGCCTTCTCCCATTCCTCGGCCAACATGTCGTTCGAGCGTGAGCTGGACTTCAAGGTCGGCGACGGCATCTTCCGCAAGCTGTGGGTGGCCGCCCCCAGTTCGACCACGTCGTCGGATGGCCTCGGCCCCCTCTACAATTCGCGCTCCTGCCAGGGCTGCCACCTGAAGGACGGCCGCGGCCGCCCGCCCGCGCCGGGCGAGGAGGCGGTGGCCCTGTTCCTGCGCCTGTCGGTACCGCCGACGACCGACGAGCAGCGCGACGCCCTGAAGACCTTCCGCCAGGCGACGATCCCCGAGCCGACCTATGGCGGCCAGCTGCAGAACTTCGCCATCCACGGCTTTCTCGCCGAGGGCGAGATGGTCGTCACCCGCAAGGACCGCAAGATCAGGCTGGCCGACGGCACGGTGGTCATCTTGCGCGCCCCGACCTATTCGGTGCGCAACCTCAATTACGGACCGATGCGGCCCGACGTGATGATGTCGCCGCGCATCGCCCCGCCGATGATCGGGCTGGGCCTGCTCGAGATGATTCCGGCGCAGGCGATCCTGGCCAATGCCGATCCCGACGATCGCAACGGCGACGGGATCCGCGGCCGGGCCAATACCGGCTGGGACGTCACGACCGACCGGCCGATGCTGGGTCGTTTCGGCTGGAAGGCCGGCGAACCGACGATCCGCCAGCAGGTCGCCCATGCCTTCGCCGGCGACATCGGCCTGTCCTCGGCGATCTCGCCGCTTTCCTCCGGCGACTGCACGCCCAGGCAGAAAGCCTGTCTCGACGCCCCCGATGGCGCCGATCCGGTCGAGCATGTCGAGGTCACCGGGCGCATGATGGACCTGGTCACCTTCTATTCGCGCAATCTCGCGGTCCCCGCCCGCCGCAATCCCGGCGCCCCGCAGGTGCTGGCCGGCAAGAAGCTGTTCCACGACGTCGGCTGTGCCGCCTGCCATGTGCCGAGCTTCCGCACCGCCAGCGACCCGGAGCGACCCGAGCAGTCCGACCAGCTGATCTGGCCCTATACCGACCTGCTGCTGCACGACATGGGCGAGGACCTTGCCGACCACCGCCCGGAAGGTGCCGCCGGCGGGCGCGACTGGCGCACCCCGCCGCTGTGGGGCGTCGGCCTGACCAAGGCGGTCAACGGCCATACGAATTTCCTGCATGACGGGCGCGCCCGCAACCTGCTCGAAGCCATCCTCTGGCATGGTGGCGAGGCCGGGCCGGCGCGCGACCGCGTGGTCAAGCTGTCGCGCCGCGACCGCGAGGCCCTGCTCGCTTTCGTCAACTCGCTCTGACGCGGAGAAGCCCACGATGGCTGAAAACCCAAGCACGCCGGCGCGGCGCCTGACCTGGGGCCTGGCATGCGCCGGTGCGGCGATCCTGCTGGCCTCGGCCGCCGTTGCCGCGCCGTCGGATGCCGATTTCACTCGGCTGAACCAGAGCGTGGCCCTGGCCCATATCACGCCGCGCTATGCCCGGCTCGCCGAGGCGACGGCCAAGCTCGACCAGGCGGGCCAGGCACTGTGCCAGCAGCCCGATCAGGCGCGGCTTGGCCAGGCGCGGGCGGCCTATGTCGCCGGGTTCGCGGCCTGGGAGGGGATACAACATGTCTCCTTCGGTCCGGTCGAACTGTTCTTCCGCTATCAGCGCACCGCCTTCTGGCCCGATCCGCGCGACGTGCTGGGCCGGCAGCTCGGCCAGGTACTGGCCAAGGCCGATCCGGCCAGCATCACGCCCCAGGCCTTTGCCCAGGGGTCGGTCTCGGTGCAGGGCTTCACCGCGCTGGAACGGCTGCTCTATGGTGACGATACCCTGCCCAGGCTGACCGCGAAGGACGATGCGGCCAGGTTCCGCTGTGCCATGCTGACCGCGATCACCGGCAACCTCGCCGCGATCGCGACCGACACCGCGGCCGCCTGGGGGGCGCAGGGCTTTCCGGCGGAAATGGCCCGCGCCGGCCAGGTCGGCAGCCGGTACATGGTGCCGACCGATGCGACGCTCGAACTGATCAAGAGCCTGCATGCCGCCATCGAGCTGCCGATCGACCGCAAGCTGAAGCGGCCGCTCGGCGCCACCGCCGACAAGGCCCAGCCGCGCACGATGGAAGCCTGGCGGTCGGGCCAGACGCTGAACGCGATCAAGGCCAACCTGGCCGCTGCCGAGGCCCTCTATCTGCGCGACGGCGATCCGACCCTGGACCAGCTTCTGTCCGGTCCGGCCGGCCGCGCCGATCTCGCCGCCGCGATCCGCAAACAGTTCGCCGCGGTCCAGCAGGCGGTGGCCCGGCTGCGCGAACCGCTCGACAAGACGATCCTGAAGCCCGATCAGCGCCAGGCAGCCTTGCGCGTGGTCGAGCAGGGCGAGAAGCTGAAACGGATGATCGCCGAGGACCTGACCGAGGCGCTGGGCGTGCCGCTCGGCTTCAACAGCCTGGACGGGGACTGAACGGTGCGGATCGCCCGCCGCCGCCTTTTCACCGCCGCGCTGGCGGGTCTCGGCCTGCCGCCGCCGGCCATTGCCGGCGCTGCCGGGCAACCCGCCTTCCTGTCGGCCGGCATGGCGCGCGACGGCCGCGCCCTGGTCGCCGCACTCGGCCTCGACGGCGCCACCCGCTGGCGCCATGACCTGCCGGCCCGCGCCCATCAGGTGATCCGGCGCCCCGCCGCCGACGAGGCGATCGCCTTCGGCCGCCGCCCCGGCGGCTTCATGATGGTGCTGGGACTGGCCGACGGGCGACGGCGGCATCTGGTCGAGGCGGCCGGGGGGCGCCACTTCAACGGCCATGGCGTGTTCGACGCCACCGGCGGTCTGCTCTATGCCACCGAGACCGAGATCGACAGCGGCGACGGGCGTATCGGCATCTACGATGCCCGCCAGGCCTATCGCCGGGTGGGCGAGGTGCCCTCGGGCGGCCTCGACCCCCATGACGTCAGGCTGATGCCGGACGGCACGACGCTCGTGGTGGCCAATGGCGGCATCCTGACCCATCCCGACCTGCCGCAGGGCCGGCTCAATCCCGGCGACATGGCGCCGTCGATCGCCTATCTGGCGCTGGCCGACGGCCGGATCGTCGAACAGGTGGCACCGCCGGCCGGACTGTCGCAGCTGTCGCTGCGCCATCTCGCCGTCACCGCCGACGGTCTGGTCGAGATCGCCGGCCAGTATGAAGGGCCGCAGGCCGACCCGGTGCCGCTGGTGGCAAGCCACCGGCGCGGCGCCGACCGGCTGACTTTCCTGAACCTCGACGATCATCGCCGCGCCGGGCTGCGCCAGTATTGCGGCAGCGCCGCGCTGGACCGGTCCGGCGCCATTCTCGGCGCGACCTCGCCGCGCGGCGGGCTGGCGGTCTTCTGGCGCGTCGCCGACGGCACCCCGGTCGGGCAGATCGCCGCGGGCGATGTCTGCGGCATCGCCGCCGGTCCCGAGGCGGGCTCGTTCGTGCTGACCTCGGGGCTGGGCGGGGCCTGGATGGTCTGGCCGGCGCAGGGAAAACAGGCGATTTTGGCCGGCGCCGACGCGGCGTTGCGCTGGGACAACCATCTGACGCGCCTGTAAGATCGAGGGATTCCACCCGGGCATGGCTGTCATGCGGGCCCGGCGGCGCCATTGCGGCCCGGGGGCGGCCATGGCATAACCGCGCCTGCGAATGCAGCCTTGGCGCGCGATCGGCGTTATACTGGCCGACGTGAAGCGGCGCTTCCTGGTTCGGAGCTTCTAGAGATGTGGATGGTGCGTCTTCTGGCGTGGGCGGCGGGTTTGTTCGTCATCCTCGCCGTGGCCGGTCTCGGGGTCGCCTATTACGGGATCTGGTACTACAGCCAGGATCTGCCCGACTACAAGGCGCTGGCCGAGTATCAGCCGCCGGTAACCAGCCGCGTCCATGCCGGCAACGGCGAACTGATTGCCGAATTTGCCCGCGAACGCCGGCTGTTCGTGCCGGTCGACGCCATCCCCGACCGGGTCAAGGACGCCTTCCTGGCGGCCGAGGACAAGAATTTCTACAGCCATCCCGGCCTGGATTTTCAGGGCCTGGCCCGCGCGATCCTGCAATCGGCCTACAACGTCCTGAATCATCGCCGGCCGGAGGGGGGCTCGACCATCACGCAGCAGGTCGCCAAGAACATGCTGCTGACCAACGAGGTGTCGATCAAGCGCAAGATCCGCGAGGCCATCCTGGCCTTCCGCCTGGAAAGCGCGCTGTCGAAGGACCGTATCCTCGAGCTCTATCTGAACGAGATCTATCTCGGCCAGTCGGCCTACGGCGTCGCTGCCGCCGCCCTGAACTATTTCGACAAGTCGCTCGACCAGCTGACCGTGGCCGAGGCGGCCTTCCTTGCCGCCCTGCCCAAGGGGCCGGAAAATTATCGCCCCGACCGCTACAACGAGCGCGCCAAGGCGCGTCGCGACTGGGTCATCGACCGCATGGTCGAGAATGGCTTCGTGCCCGCCGCCGAGGGCGACGCCGCCAAGCAGACCGCCCTGGTCGCGCGGCCGCGGTCGGAGGTGCAGACCCGGCTGGGCTGGTACTCCGAAGAAGTCCGCCGCCAGCTGGTCCAGCGCTTCGGCGAAGCCGCGCTCTATGAAGGCGGCCTCTCGGTCCGCACCTCGCTCGACCCGCGGCTGCAGGCCGCCGCCGAAAAGGCGCTGAAGGACGGGCTGATGGCCTATGACCGGCGCCATGGCTGGCGCGGCCCGCTCGGCCGCATCAACGGCCCGCTTGCCGCCGACTGGACCGCCCAGCTGACCGCCTTCCAGCTGCCGCCGGCCCTGCTCGACAGCTGGCGCGGCGCCGTCGTGCTGGCGACCTCGGCCAATGCCGCCGAGGTCGGCTTCGTCAACGGCACCAAGGGCACGATCCCGATGGAGGAACTGCGCTGGGCGCGGCCGACCCTCGAGGATCAGGCCGTCGGCCCGGTGCCCAAGACGCCGGCCGACGTGCTCAAGGTCGGCGACGTCGTAGCGGTCGAGGCGTTGTCGGACAAGCCTGGAGAGACGCGCTACGGCCTGCGCCAGATTCCCGATGTCGGCGGTGCCATCGTCGCCCTCGATCCCCATACCGGCCGCGTGCTGGCACTGGTCGGCGGCTGGGATTTCCGCACCAGCCAGTTCAACCGGGCGACCCAGGCCGAGCGCCAGCCGGGCTCGTCGTTCAAGCCGTTCGTCTACGCCGCGGCCCTCGACAGCGGCTTCACCCCGTCGAGCCTGGTGCTGGACGGCCCGTTCGTCTACGACCAGGGGCCCGGCCTGCCGCTGTGGAAGCCCAAGAACTATGGCGGCGATTTCCTCGGCCCGACCACGTTGCGCCAGGGCCTGGAAAAGTCGCGCAATCTGATGACCGTGCGCCTGGCCCAGGCCATCGGCATGGACAAGGTCTATGACTATGCCACCCGCCTCGGCGCGGTCGATCGCATGGGCAAGAACCTCGCCATGTCGCTCGGCGCCGGCGAGACCACGGTGCTGCGCATCACCTCGGCCTACGCCAAGTTCGTCAACGGCGGCAAGGGCATCGAGCCGTCGCTGATCGACCGGGTGCAGGATCGCAACGGGCGCACCGTCTATCGCCACGATGCGCGCGCCTGCGAAAACTGCAACGGCGCCTGGGGTGCGACCCGCGAACCCACCATCCCGGACGATCGGCCGCAGCTGCTCGACCCTGCGACCGCCTTCCAGATCACCTGGATGCTGCAGGGCGTGGTCGAACGCGGTACCGCCGCCTCGCTCAAGTCGATCGGCAAGCCGCTGGGCGGCAAGACCGGCACGTCGAACGATTCGTTCGACAACTGGTTCATCGGCTTCAGCCCCGACTTCGTCGCCGGCGTCTTCGTCGGCTTCGACAACCCGCGCACGCTGGGCGCCAAGGATACCGGCGGTTCGTCGGCGGTGCCGATCTTCAAGGAATTCATCACCGAGGCGCTGAAGAACAAGCCGGCCGTGCCGTTCCGTATCCCCTCGGGCGTCCGTCTGGTTCGCGTCGACCCCGCCACCGGCCGCCTGGCCGAGCCCGGCGATCGCCGCGCCATCATGGAAGCGTTCAAGCCGGGCACCGAGCCCGGCGCGAACCAGACCGTGCTGGACGGCAGCGAGCCGGTCGAGGGCGTCTGGACCGAGCCGGGCGAGGGTTCGGCCGGCACGCCTGTGCTGGGCGCCGGCATTGCCGACAATCCGGCTGTCACCGGCGTGTCGACCGGCGCGGTTTCCGGGCGGACCACCGAAGGCGCGGGAACCGGCAGCGGTACCGGCGGTCTTTACTGACCAGGCGGATTGAACTAGGGTCCGCGGCCACAAATCTGAAACCGTAGACACGGAGTAGCGGTGATGCGCGCCGAAATCGAGGCGATCGCGACCGAGATCAAGCAGGCACTCAGCCTGCTGAGGAGGTCTCTTTGACTGGGATCGCGCCCTAAAGCGACTGGAAGAACTCAATGCCGTAGCCGAGGATCCCAAGCTGTGGGAAGACCCGGCCAAGGCGGGCGCCGTCATGCGCGAGCGCAACCAGCTCGAGGCCGCGACCTCGTCGCAGGTGGCGCTGGAGCGTGAGCTCGACGACACCCTCGAGCTGATCGAGATGGGCGACGCCGAAGGCGATGCCGACATCGTCGCCGAGGCCGAAGCCGCACTGAACACGCTGCAGGACAAGGTGGCCAAGCGCCGCCTGGAAAGCCTGCTGTCGGGCGAGGCCGACCACAACGATTCGTTCCTCGAAGTCCATGCCGGCGCCGGCGGCACCGAAAGCCAGGACTGGGCCAACATGCTGCTGCGCATGTATGTCCGCTGGGCCGAGAAGCGCGGCTTCAAGGTCGAGGTGCTGGAACAGTCCGACGGCGAGGAAGCCGGCATCAAGTCGGCCACGATCCAGATCTCCGGCCCCAGCGCCTATGGCTGGCTCAAGAGCGAATCGGGGGTGCATCGCCTGGTGCGCATCTCGCCCTATGATTCGAATGCGCGCCGGCATACGTCGTTCGCGTCGGTCGGCGCCTATCCGGTGATCGACGACACGATCGAGATCGAGGTGCTGGACAAGGACCTGCGCATCGATACCTACCGGGCCTCGGGCGCCGGCGGCCAGCACGTCAACCGGACCGATTCGGCCGTGCGCATCACCCATCTGCCGACGAACATCGTCGTGCAGTGCCAAAACGATCGCAGCCAGCACAAGAACAAGGCCGCGGCGATGAAGATGCTGAAGGCGCGGCTCTACGAGCAGGAGCTGCAGAAGCGCGAGGCCGAGAAGCAGAAGGTGCACGACAACAAGTCGGACATCGGCTGGGGCCACCAGATCCGCTCCTACGTGCTGCACCCCTACCAGATGGTCAAGGACCTGCGCACCGAGGAAGAAAAGGGCAACGCCCAGGCGGTGCTGGACGGCGACCTCGACGACTTCATGGCCGCGATGCTGGAGTACAACGCCCGCAACGCGCAGGGCGAAGGCGAGGCCGCCTAAGTCAGGCGCTTTCGAGCAGGCGGCGCGGTGTCCGGGTCAGGCACCGCCCGCCTTCCTCCCCGACCACCACGGTCTCCGACATTCCGAGCCCTTGCGCCGAGGCATACATGTGGAAGACCATGCCGGCCTCGAGCCGCCAGCCGGCATTCGGCAGGAAACAATAGGAAAAGTCGCTGGTGCGCGGCGTGCGGGCATAGAGGCCCAGCGCATAACCGGTGACGTTGTCGTAGTCGGGGCGCAGGCCTTCGGCCAGCACACCCCGGCGCAGGATCGCATCGACCTCCGCCGCCGCCACGCCCGGCCGCATCGCCGCGATCTGACGATCCTGCAGCGCGACCAGCCGTTCGGCCACGGCCTTCTGCGTGGCGCCAGCGCCACCGATCACGATCGGACGCATCAGCCGGGCGCTGTAATTGGCGACCTTCGGGATCAGTTCGACATGCAGGATGTCGCCGCCGACCAGCACATCGTCGCCCATGCGGCCGTGCAGGAATTCGTTGTTGCCGACGGCACGCACGATCGGGCCGGTCTCGCCGCTGTCCGCACCCAGGCGCAGGAAGGTCGCGGCGGCGATGGCGGCGGCCTCGCGCGGACTGACACCCAGCCGCACGGTACGGGCCAACGCGGCCATCGCCGAATCGGCGATCGCCGCCGCCCGCGACAGGACGTCGATCTCGGCCGCTGATTTCACCGCCCGCAGCCGGTCGCTGATACCCGCCAGATCGACCAGCGTCGCCTGCGGCAACTCGGCCCGCAGCCGCGCCAGCGCATGGGCGGAACAGCCGTAGGAGGCGAAGTCGAGACCGATGCGCGCCGCCCCGTGGCCGCGGGCCCGGATGGTTTCGGCAACGGCTGCATGCGCATCCTGCGTATCGGCGAAGCCGATGATGTCGCCGATCCAGCTCGCTTGCCGGCAAGGTTCGGCGTCGAGGGCGCGCAGGGCGAACCAGGCAGTGCCCGTGACTGGGATCAGCGCGGCGCGATACATCGTCTCCGAGACCGTATAGCCGGTCGCCCAGGCCAGGAACTCGGCGTGGTCGATCAGCACGAGATCGACGCCGTGTCGCGCCATTTCGGCACGGATCAGGCCGAGGCGGCGATCGTATTCGGCGGCGTCGAACATCCGCCCCCTCAGGCCGGCTCGCAGATGTCGAGGATCGCCAGCATGTAGATGCGGATCATGTCGAGATAGTCGGCGATGTCGACCCGCTCGTCCGGCATCGTGTTGTAGCGGCCGCCCGGGCCGCAGACGATCCCTTCCATGCCGAGTTCCTGGTAGAAATGCCCGGCATCGGTGCCGTAGAAGCCCGGCGGGGTGATCGCGCCGGTCGGCTGGGCCTCGCCGCGGACATGGGCGTAGGCGGCGTTGATGGTCTTCACGATGCGCGACTCCCGATCCACCTCGAACGGCGGCATCTGCGGCCGGTTCTCGGTCCGCTCCGGGATCAGTTCGGCCTTCAGCCCGGGGAAGCGGGCTTCCAGCGCATCGAGCTCGCGGCGGATGTCGGCCAGGGCGCCGGCCTCGGTCTGGCCCGGGGCGTAACGCGCCGTGCCCTTCAGCCGCAGGAAGTCGGCGACTTGCGGCGCACGCCATTCCTGCAGGTCGCGGCCCAGCGCGCCGTGCACCACGCCGATATGGCAGCGGTTGATCCCGCGATGATCCGACGTGCGGGCCCCGCTGAAGGTCATCGCGTTCAGTCGCGGGATCAGGTCGCAGGCCGCGGCGATCGCGTCGACCGCCTGCTCGCGCTTGGACAGATGCCGGGTGACGCCGGTCAGCTCGATCGAGAACATGCCGGACGCGGCATGCATGGTCAGCGCCTGCAGGTCGGTCGGTTCGCTGTTGATGAAGTAGTCGGCGCGGACCCCCTGGCGGATGGCGGCAAGCGAGCCCACCCCGCCCTGCAGCTCGCCGACGACATAGGTCAGCACGACGTCGCCCTTGAGCCTGACGCCGGCCTCGACCAGGGTGCGCACGGCGCAGAAATAGGCGGCGTCCCCGGCCTTCATGTTGGAGACGCCGATCCCGTAGATGAAGCGGTCGTCGACCAGTCCGCCCCAGGGATCGACGGTCCAGCCCTCGGTCACCGGGTTGGTGTCGAGATGGCCGTTGAACAGGAGGCTCTTGCCGCCGCCGGCGCCGGCCAGGCGGCCGATCGCATTGAAGCGCTCGCCGGGCACCGGTCCCAGCTCGGCCGACAGGCCGATCTCGCGCATGCGCTCGACCATGAAGCGGGCCAGGGCGCGCTCGCCGTCGGTTTCCGAATAGCTCTTGTGGCGCACCATCGCGCTGAGGAATTCGAGGCTGGCCTTCTCGTCGAGACGGGCAAGAATCGCATCGCGATCCATGACGGAGTTCCTTTACTGATGATGCGGGTCAGCCGACCGGTACCGGCACCGCCGCGACCAGCGAGCGGGTATAGGGATGGGTCGGGCCGGCGGAGAACGCCTGTGCGTCGAGGACTTCGACCAGGTCGCCGCGATACATCACGGCGATGCGATGGGCGATCTGGCGGACGAGGTTCAGGTCGTGGGTGATGAACAGGTAGGCGGTGCCGTGACGCCGGCGCAGATCGAGCAGCAGCTCGATCACCGCCGCCTGCACCGACACGTCGAGGGCCGAGGTGATCTCGTCGCAGATGACGAGGCGCGGGGCCGTGGCGAAGGCGCGGGCGATGGCGACACGCTGTTTCTCGCCGCCGGACAGCTGGTGCGGATAGCGTCCGGCATAGGTGGCGGGCAGGCGGACCTGTTCCAGCAGTTCGCCGATCCGTGCGGCTTCGGCCGCGCCCGGCAGCCGGTCGTGCAGCCGCAGCGGCCGGGCCAGGATCTCGCCGATCCGCTGGCGCGGATTGAGCGACGAATCCGGGTGCTGGAAAATGATCTGCACGTCACGGCGATAGGCGCCGTCCATGTCGGCGATACCACGGACCGGTCGACCGTCGAAGACGATCTCGCCCGAAAACGGGTTCAGCCCGGTCAGCGCGCGGGCTAGCGTCGACTTGCCCGAACCGGATTCCCCGACCACGCCGACGATCTCGCCGGGCCGTACGTCCAGGCTGACCGCGCGATTGCCCACGACCGGGGCACGGTCGCGGCCGAACAGCCGGGCGATCGCCGACGGCCGCCCGTATTCGACCGAGACGCCGCGCGCCGCGACCAGCGGTGCCGCCGCCGCCTCGGCCGGCCCCAACTCGGCGACCAGCCGCCGGTCGGGCCGCGGTACGGCGGCGACCAGCCGCCGGGTATAGGCTTCGCGCGGTGCGCCGAACACGCCGGCCACCTGGCCCTGTTCGACCATGTTGCCGTGATGCAGCACGGCGACGCGGTCTGCCACGCGCGACACCAGCGCGAGGTCATGGGAAATGTAGAGCGAGGCGACGCCGGTCTCCGCCTGCAGTTCGGCGAACAGCTCGAGGATCTGGCGCGCGGTGATCACGTCGAGCGCCGTGGTCGGCTCGTCGAACAGGATGCATTCGGGCTGGCAGGCGAAGGCCTGGGCGATGACGACACGCTGCTTCTCGCCACCCGATGCCTCATGCGGATAGCGGCGCATCATGCCAGGCGGATCCTTCAGCCCGACGCGGGCCAGCATCTGCTCGCCCTCGCGCCAGGCCTGACGCCGTGTCAGGCCGCGATGGCGCTCCAGCACCTCGGCCAGCTGGATGCCCAGGCTCAGCGTCGGGTTGAGCGAGGTCGACGGGTCCTGGAATACCATGCCGATGCGGCGGCCGCGGATTTCTTCGATCGCCGCCGGTGCCATTGCCCGCAGGTCGTCCCGACCCAGCAGAATGCGACCGCCGTTCTCGCGGGCGTTGCCCGGCAGATAGCGCATGATCGACCAGGCCAGCGACGTCTTGCCCGAGCCGCTTTCGCCGACCAGCCCCAGGACTTCGCCGCGGGCGATGGCAAGGTCGATATCGACCAGCGCATGGTGCACGCCGCGCGGGGTGAGATAGTCGAGCGAATAGCCTGATATGGTGAGTGCGGGCTGTTCCATCGCGGGTCTCACGTCCGGGGATTGAGCGCGTCGCGCAGGCCGTCGCCCAGCAGGTTGAAGCCGATCGCGACGATGGCGATCGCGATGCTCGGCCAGATCAGCATCCACGGGCTGAGATTCAGATATTTGCGCGCTTCGGCCACCATCAGCCCCCATTCGGGTGCCGGCGGCTGGGCGCCGAGCCCCAGGAAGCTCAGCGTCGCGAACAGCATCACGGCGAAGGCGACGCGGATCGTCGTCTCGACGATGATCGGCGCCACGACGTTGGGCAGCATCTCGCGCACGACGATGTGGAAGCCGCCTTCGCCGCGGGCGATTGCGGCATTGACGTAATCCTGCTTGCGCACGGCCAAGGCCACCGAACGGGCGACGCGGGCCATGCCCGGCGCGAAGGCGATGCCGATGGCAAGCAGGGCATTCAGCCCGCTCTTGCCCAGCAGGTTCACGATCAGCAGCGCAAACAGCAGGCTGGGGATCGACATCACGGCGTCTACCGTGCGCATGATCGCCTCGTCGGCGCGGCCGCCGAGGAAGGCCGAGGCGGTGCCGAGCAGGGCGCCGACCAGGGTGCCGAGCAGCGTGGCCAGCACGGCCATCACGACCGTCGCGCGCGCCCCGACCAGCAGCCGGCTGAGGATGTCGCGGCCGTACTGGTCGGTGCCGAGAAGATGCACGAGGCTCGGGCCCTTGTAGCGCAACAGCGGCGCCATCGCCTCGGGATCGTAGGGGGCGAGCAGGGGGCCGAACACCACGACCAGCAGCACCAGGCCGACCAGCGCCAGCCCGGCGGCGCCCTGCGGCGTGCGGGCAAGCCGCGAGATCAGGTCAGTCATACTGGATTCTCTTGTCGAGCCAGGCATAGGCGAGGTCGGCGGCGAAGTTCGCCACCGAATAGGTCGCTGCCATGATCAGCGCCCCGGCCTGGATCGCCGGCAGGTCGCGGGCCTGGATGGCGACGATCAGCTGCCGGCCGATGCCGGGGATGGCAAAGATCTCCTCGACGACGATGACGCCACCCAGCAGATAGCCGACGTCGAGCGCGACGATGGTGATGGTCGGCAGCAGGGCGTTGCGCAGTCCGTGGCGCAGCAGGACCGTGCGCGGCTTCATGCCCTTCAGCCGGGCGGCGCGGACATAGTCGGAATGCAGCACGTCGACCAGTTCCGAGCGCACCATGCGCGAGACATGCGCGACCAGGATCACCGAGACGGTCAGCACCGGCAGCGCCAGGTGCTGCAGCGCGCGCAGCGGGTCCTGGGTCGGCGCGACATAGCCGCTGGCCGGCAGGATCTGCAGCCAGTCGGCCAGGACCAGCACGAACACCGTTGCCGTCACGAACTCGGGCAGCGACACGCCGACATAGGACAGGACCGAGACGATCAGGTCGGCCGCCCGGCCCCGCCGCACCGCAGCGATGACGCCGAGCGGTACGGCGATGGCGAGCATCAGCAGGATGGAGAGCAGGGCCAGCAGCAGCGACCGGCCCAGCGCTTCCATCATCAGCGGCGCGACCGGCAGGCCGGTACGCAGCGACGTTCCGAAATCCCCCTGCACCACGCCGCCGAGCCAGCGGGCATATTGCAGCCACACCGGCGCCTCCAGGCCGAGGCGCTCACGCACCGCGGCCAGGGCCTCGGCCGTCGCGTTCTCGCCGAGCAGCATGGTCGCGGCATCGGCGGGCAGCACCTGGGTGATGGCGAACACGATCAGCGACACCACCAGCAGGGTGTAGACGATCAGCCCGCAGCGCTTGAGGGCGTAGGCAGGGGACATCGTCAGCCTCGACGCGGCGCGCCGTCGCCGAAGCCGACCTGATCCAGCCGGAATACCGCGCCGCGGGGATGCAGCCGGTAGCCTTCGACATAGCTGCGATGGGCGCCCAGCAGGTCGAAGAAGACGGGGATGATCGACGGCACCTCGTCATACATCAGCTGCTGCGCCTCGGCGTAGAGCGCGCGCCGCCGCGCCTCGTCGACGGTGGTGCGGGCCTCGCCCACCAGCTTGTCGAAGGCCGTGTTGTTCCAGCGGGTCTCGTTCCAGGCCGCGTTGGAGGTGTAGAGCAGCGAGAAGATGCCGTCGGCGGTCGGCTGCTGATTGTAGAAGCCGACGTAGAACGCGCCCTTCTTCCAGACCTGATCCAGATAGGTCGAATGCGGCATGGTCTGGACGTTGATCGTGAAGCCGGCAGCCTTGGCCATCTCGCGCACCGCGACGCCGAGCTGCGTGCGTGTCGCCGGGCTGTCGGAGGCGATCAACGTCGCCTCGAGGCCTTTGGGATGGCCGGCATCCGCCAGCAGCTTCCTGGCCTTGGCGATGTCGGCCTTCTTGGGCGTCAGCGCGGTGTTGAAGCGATAGGCGGAGTTCAGCGGCGAGTCCCAGCCCGGCGTGCCGAAGCCTTCGGCGACGAAGTCGACCAGCGCCGCGCGGTCGAGGGTGAGGGCCAGGGCCTGGCGCACCCGCACGTCGTTGAACGGCTTCTGGTCGCAGGCCATGTTGATGTTGCAGAACTGGCCCGACGGCACGCGCAGCGCGGTGACGCCCGATGCCTTCTGCAGGCGGGCATATTCGGTCGGCGCCACCATGTACATCAGGTCGATGTCGCTGGAGATCAGCGCCGAACCCTGCGCGGTCATGTCGGGGTAGACCACGACCTCGACCTTGTCGACGACCGGCCGGGCCGGGTCGTAATAGGCCGGGTTGCGGGCGACGACGATGATGCGCTCGGGCTCGAAGGTGACCAGCTTGAACGGGCCGGTGCCCACCGCCTCGCGGTTCAGGCGGTCCAGCCCGCCCTTGGCGATGGCGGCGGGAATGATCTTGGCGTTCGGATTGGCCAGCGCGACCGGCAGGTCGGCATAGGGCGCCGACAGCGTGAACACGACCGTCGTGGCATCGCGGGCCGTGATCCTGGTGATCGGCCCGATATTGGGCCGGGCCGGCGAGCCGGTCGCCGGGTCGAGCAGCGCTTCGAACGTCGCGACGACGTCGGCGGCGGTGCAGGCACTGCCGTCATGGAAGGTCAGGTTCGGACGCAGCGTGAAGGTCCACTCGGTCAGGTCGGGGGAATTGGTCCAGGCCGAGGCGAGGTCGGGTTCCGCCGACATGTCGTAGCCTAGCCGCGTCAGCGACGAATAGAGCAGTTCGGCCACCAGGTATTCGGGGTTCACCCGCACGATCGTCGGGTTGATCTTGGCCACCGACTGGTCGACGCCGACCCGCAGCGTACCGCCCCGCTTGGGCGTCGCCGCGCGCAGGCCCTGCGGCAGCGCCAGCAGGCCGAGGCCGGCGGTGCCGGCCGCCAGCAGGCGGCGCCGGTCGATCTGGGGGAACCCGTTCATGAAGTCGCTCCTGTCTTTTTGCATGTCGAGGGTCTCAGGCCGCGCCGAAATCCTGCGCCAGGTACAGCAGCACTGCCTGGGCGAGGGCGACGAGGTCGTCGACGGTGGTGAACTCGTCGGGGGCGTGGGTGTTGTTGCCGGGCCGGGTCAGCCCGCCCAGCAGGATTTCGCGCACGCCCGCCGCCTGCACGAAACCCATGTCGGAACTGGTCGACGAGCCCCAGGCGCGGAACTCTTCCGGGGCATAGCCGAAGGCCTGGCCCAGCGCGGCCTGCCAGCGCGGCCAGTGCGGCCCGGTCGGATCGGCGACCGGTGCGAGATGGCCGATCATCTGCGTCGAAACCTCGAGCGCCGCCGAGCCGTCCATCGCGCCGGCGATCGTCGCATCGATCTCGGCGCGCACCGCGGCGAAATCCTCCTCCGGCGCGTAGCGGCGGTTGATCAGGATCTCCAGCCGTTCGGGCAGGGCCGAGCCTTTGTCGCCGCCGTGCAGGGCGGCGAGCGTCAGCCGCGCATGCAGCGGCCGGCCCTGGTTGTGCGGCGGCGGCGGCATGGTCGAGACGCGCTGCTCGACCCGGCCCTTCAGTGCCATCAGCGCATTCAGCAGCGGCATCGCCACCTCGATGGCGTTGATGCCGCCGACCGGATCGCCGGAATGGGCACCGCGGCCGCGCACGGTGATCAGCAGATCGATGCTGCCGAAGCAGCCGGCCCAGATGCGCGGCCCGGCACTGCCGTTGAACGACAGGATATGGCCTTCGACCAGTCCCTGTTCGGCCAGGTAGCGGACGCCGGGATAAAGCCCGCCTTCCTCGTCGGTGCACAACAGGAACTCAGGATCGAAGCGCAGGGCGACGCCGTGTGCCGCCGCGGCGCGCAACGCGGCGAGGGTGGCGGCGATCGCCCCTTTCATGTCGGCCGCGCCCCGGCCGTGCAGCCTGTTGCCGGCCGGCGTCAACGCGAAAGGCGGAAAGGTCCATCCCGAGCCCGCCGGGACGGTATCGACATGGTAATAGAGACTGCAGACCGGCCGGCCGGTGCGCCGGCGGGCGATCAGGTTCACGCGCTCGCCATGAGCCCGCCCGCCCGGGGCCTGCCAGAGATGTTCGGGGACGCTGACACGTTGAAACGAGAAACCGGCCGGGGCCAGCAGCCCCTCCATCAGATCGGCAAAGTCGCCATATCCCGCGCCCGGGGGGAAGGACGTGTCGGCCGCGATCATCTGCGCCAGCTCGGCAGTGATCGTCGTGACGTCGTCGGCGATCGCGGCGACCGCCTGCTTCAGGCTGCTGGACAATTCCCCCGGCATCGGCAACCCTGCCCCTGTCGATCGTTTAATATAAACTATATAGAAATAAGAACTCAGTGATGACCCTTGTCAACGACAAAAACCCAGGGCTTGCGCCGCTGCGGCGGATCGACGGCGATGCGGCCGCGCCGCTTTACGAGACGGTGAAGCGCCAGATTTCCGAGGCGATCCTGCTGGGCCAATGGCCGCCGGGCACCGTCCTGCCGAGCGAGGTGGCGCTGGCCCAGATGTTCGGCATCGCGGTCGGCACCGTGCGCCGGGCGTTGAGCGACCTGACTGCGGAAGGCCTGCTCAGCCGCCGGCGCAAGACCGGGACGGTCGTCACCGGCCGCAGCCCCGATCATTCGCTGCGCTTCTTCTTCCAGTATTTCCGCCTGCATGGCCTCGACGGCGCGCTGGTCCGTTCGCAGGCACGCATCCTCGGGATCGAGGAAGGGGCTGCCTCGGCCGACGAGGCGTCGCGGCTGAATCTCGCCGCGGGCGCCGGCGTCCTGCGGCTGCGTCGCCTGCGCAGCGTCGCCGGGCGGCCGATCATGGTCGACCGCTTCGTGCTGGCGGCCGAGCGGGTGCCCGACTTTCCCCGCCCGCCTGACGAGGTGCCGGAACTGCTCTATCTGCACCTGCTCGAACGTTATGGCATCCGCATCTCGGCGGTGCGCGAACAGGTCACGGCGGCGCTGGCCGACAGCGACGATGCCGCGTTGCTCGACCTGGCGTTGCCGGCAGCGGTGCTGGTGATCGACGAGGTGGCCTTCGACCAGGCCGGCGCACCGACGATCATCGCCCATCACCGGGCGAGTACCGCCGGGCATTGCTACATCAACGAGGTGCGCTGAACCGGGTCAGAGGTCGATGTCGTAGCGAACGTGGTTCGTGCGCCTGGCGACGCGGTCGTAGAGGCTGCGCGCGCGATAGTTGTCGTCGTGGGTATGCCAGTAGATCCGGCGCCAGCCCGCGGTCTGACCGATCGATTTCAGCGCCGCGATCATCGCGGGCGCCGCACCGCTGCCGCGGGCCTCGGGGTCGACGAAGAGATCTTCGAGATAGCAGACCGTGCGCAGGCTCCAGGTATGGAGATGCAGCACGTAATGCGTCAGCCCGACCGGCCGGCCCGCGCCGTCGAAGGCCAGCAGGCAGTTGACCGGCTGGTCCGGCGCGACGATGCGCTGCCACAGGCCATCGATCACGGCCGGGCTCAGCTCGGCCCCGAAATGCGTGCAGAAGGCGCGCCACATCGTTTCCCAGCCGGTGCGATCCTCGCGTCCGGCCGGCCGCACGGTCACGCCCGCATCAGGCATGCAGCAGGTTGAGCAGCATCGTCTCGGCCTCCCAATGGTGGGTGATCGCCCAGCCCGACAGACACATCAACGCGATCATGAAGATCGCGAAGAAAATCAGGAATCGTGACGGCTCGTTCATGGCCGGCCTCCTGATGGCGTTTCCTTGACCCTGGATACCATCAGGCGCCGGTCATGACCGAATTGCAAGCTGACCTGACGGTTAGCCCGGCTGTTGTCAGGTCGCCGCGTAGGCCCGCAGGAACATGGCAACCGTTTCGTCGATATGGCGGTCCCGCGTCTCGGCATCGAGCGGCTGCGGCAGGCCGCAGAGCGAGCGCAGGTGGAATTCGCCGCGAATCAGCGCGCAGAACTGCTCTGCGGCGCGCTGCGGATCGGCGATCTTGAGCCGGCCTTTTTCGGTCTGCTGGGCAAGGTAGGCGGCAACCCGCGTCTCCCCGACCTCGGGCCCATGATGGAAGAAGGTATCGGCCAGTTCCGGATATTCGGCGCCTTCGAGGATGATGGCGCGAATCGCGGCCATGCCTTCCGGCCCCATCACCAGGGCAAAGAGCCGGTGGCCCAGCTCGGTCAGGGCCTCGCGCGGCGATTTCCTGTCGATGTCCGGGTTGTCGAAGATCGCGACGACCGATGCCGACTTGGCCTCGACGATCGCGCGGAACAGCCCGGCTTTCGAGCCGAACAGTTCGTAGAAGGTCGAAAGCGACCCGCCCGACCGCCGGACCACGTCGCTGATGCCGGTCCCGGCATAGCCGCGCTCCATGAACAGTTCGAGGGCGGCATCCATCATCGCTTGGCGCCGGGCTTCGCGCCGGTCCGCCTGGCTCACGCGCTCACGCGCGACGACTGCTGTCACTTGCTCGCGGCTCCTTTCCCGGTCCCCCAACTCCCATAGATCCGATGGCGGTGTTTTTTTATCCGCTCACGATCTAGAGGCTTGACCAATGCGTAATGTGTAATACAGTTATTAGTGTAACTGAGGTTACCTAACGTGGCAAGCCCGTGTAAGCCGGATGATCCGGGCAGCCACCGCGAGATTCAACAGGGTGGGATCAAGATGGTCGGGTCGTCGACGGCGTTCGGGCTGTGGGGCAGGGCCGCGTTGCTGGCAGTGGCCGTCTTAGGCCTCGGCGCCTGCGGCGAACCCAAGGCCCAGGACAAGCAGGCCGCCACCGAGGAGATCAAGCCGGTCCGCGCCGAAGCGGCCTCCTACAAGCTGTTGCGCGACCGCCAGTTCTATCCTGCCGTGATCCAGCCGCGCTACGAGACCCCGATGGGCTTCCGTGTCGCCGGCAAGATCGCCGAGCGGCGCGTCGATGTCGGCACCGTGGTCGAGGCCGGCCAGGTGCTGGCCACCCTCGATCCCGCCGACATGAAGCTGAACCTCAAGGCGACCCAGGCCCAGCTGCGCTCGTCCGACGCCGATCTCGAGCGCACGCGGCAGGAACTCGACCGCTACAACCAGCTCAAGACCAGCCCGGCCTACAACCAGTCGGTCTATGACCAGCGCCTGTCGGCCTATCGCGCCGCGGAGGCCCGGTCGGCCCAGCTGCGCGAGCAGATCCGGCTGGCCCAGAACCAGATCGAATATACCGAGCTGGTCGCCCCGGCACGCGGCGTGATCACCGCGACGTCGGGTGAAATCGGCCAGGTCGTGGCGGCCGGCCAGACCATCGTCACGCTCGCCCGTACCGACGAGCTCGAGGTGGTCACCGCGATCCCGGAAAGCCGGATCAAATATGCGACCGAGGCCGACAAGGTCGGCTTTACCCTGTGGTCGGATCCGGACAACAAGATCCGCGCCAAGCTGCGCGAAATCTCGCCCTCGGCCGATCCGGCAACCCGCACCTATCGCCTGCGCTATTCGATTCTCGAGCCGGTCGAGGGCCTGCAGATCGGCATGTCGGCGACGCTGCAGCTGGAAAAGCTCGGCGCCCAGCGCTTCGTCACCCTGCCGCTCACCGCGCTCTACCAGGACAAGGACAAGCAGGCGGTCTGGGTGGTCAACCCGCAGACCGGCGGACTGACCCTCAAGCGGGTCGAGGTCGTCGCCTACGGCCAGGACAAGGTCAGGATCAAGAGCGGCATCGACGAAGGCGACCTGGTGGTCACCGCCGGCGTGCACAAGCTCGATGCCGGCCAGAAGGTCCGGATCTACGGGGCCCCGCAGTCGTGAAGGGTTTCAATCTTTCCGAATGGGGCCTGCGGCATCAGTCGCTGGTGCTCTATTTCATCATCGCCTCGACCATCGCCGGCGTGGTCGCCTATTTCCAGCTCGGCCGCCAGGAAGATCCGGAATTCACCATCAAGACGATGGTGGTTCAGGCCTACTGGCCCGGGGCGACGGCGCGCGAGCAGGAACTGCAGGTCACCGACAAGCTCGAGAAGAAGCTGCAGGAACTGCCGTATTTCGATTTCATCGCCAGCTATTCCAAGCCCGGCGAATCCACGCTGAAGGTCAACCTGCGCCAGGATACGCCGGCCAAGTCGGTGCCCGACATCTGGTACCAGGTGCGCAAGAAGATCGGCGATATCCAGGGGTCGCTGCCCCAGGGTGTGCAGGGGCCGTTCTTCAACGACGAATTCGGCGATACCTTCGGCGTGATCTACGCCTTCCGCGGCGATGGATTCGGCCAGGCTGAGCTCAAGTCGATCCTGGAGGACGTGCGCCAGCAGCTCCTGTCGATCAAGGACGTCTCCAAGGTCGACATCGTCGGCGCGCAGGACGAGAAGATCTTCGTCGACTTCTCCCACCGCAAGCTGGCGGCGATGGGCATCACGCCGCAGACGCTGCTCGACGCGCTGCAGAAGTTCAACACGATGACGCCGTCGGGCGTGGCCGAGGCCGGCACCGATCGCATTGCCGTGCGCGTCTCGACCACCCTCGACACCCTGAGCGCGGTGCGCGACGTGCCGATCGTGGTCGGCGGGCGCGCCCTGCGCATCGAGGACGTGGCCGAGGTGACCCGCGGCTACCAGGACCCGCCGTCCTTCACCATGGCGGTCAACGGCAAGCCGGTGATCGGCCTCGCCGTGTCGATGCAGAAGGGTGGCAACGTGCTGGCCATGGGCCAGGCGCTGGATGCCAAGATGGCGCAGATCAAGCGCGAACTGCCGCTCGGCGTCGAGGTCGACCAGATCGGCGACCAGCCCAAGGTCGTAAAGGCTTCGATCGACGAATTCATGCAGTCTCTGGCCGAAGCGCTGGCCATCGTGCTGGTGGTCTCGTTCATCTCGCTGGGCCTGCGCACGGGGTTTGTCGTCGCGCTGTCGGTGCCACTGGTGCTCGCCATCACCTTCGTCGCGATGATGGTGATGGGCATCGACTTCCACCGCATCTCGCTCGGTGCGCTGATCATCTCGCTCGGCCTTCTCGTCGACGACGCGATCATCGCCGTCGAGATGATGGTGGTGAAGATGGAGCAGGGCTACGACCGCGTGAAGGCGGCGAGCTTCGCCTTCACCTCGACCGCCTTCCCGATGCTGACCGGCACCATCGTCACCGCCGCCGGCTTCGTGCCGGTCGGTTTCGCCAAGTCGAACGCCGGCGAATACACCAACGCGATCTTCTGGGTGGTGGGCTTGAGCCTCGTGATCTCCTGGATCGTCGCCGTGCTGTTCACGCCCTATCTCGGCTACAAGCTGCTGCCGAACTTCAACAAGGCAGGGCACGAACACCACGATCCGTACCAGAAGCGCAGCTACCGCATCCTCCGTGCCCTGATCAACTGGTGCGTCACCTGGCGCAAGACTGTCGTGCTGATCACCGTCGTGACCTTCGCCGTGTCGGTCTGGGGCTTCAAGTTCGTCGAGCAGCAGTTCTTCCCGTCGGCCTCGCGCCCCGAGCTGATGATCGACCTGCGCCTGCCCGAGGGCGCGTCGATCAAGGCGACGCAGGCTCAGGCCAAGCGGATCGAAAAGCTGCTGGCCGACGATCCCGACGTGCGCTTCTTCACGACCTATGTCGGCGGGGGCACGGTGCGCTTCTACCTGCCGCTGAACCCGGAACTGCGCCAGGCGAACTTTGCCCAGTTCGTCGTGATGACCAAGGGCCTGGAGGAACGCGAGCACGTCTTCGACCGCCTGCAGAAAGCGTTCGACGACGAGTTCGATGCGGTGCGCGTGCGCGTGATGCGCCTGGAAAATGGCCCGCCGGTCGGTTTTCCCGTCCAGTTCCGCGTCATCGGCAAGGACCCGATGGTGATCCGCGACATCGCCGACAAGGTCCGCGCGGTGATGCGCGAGAACCCGCATGTCCGCGACGTGAACTTCGACTGGAACGAGATGGCGAAGTCGGTCCAGCTGGAAATCGATCGCGACCGGGCGCGCGCCCTCGGCGTCAACCCGCAGGACCTGGCGCTGACGCTCAATACGCTGCTGGCAGGCCAGCGCGCGACCCAGTTCCGCGAAGGCATCGAGCTGATCGACGTGACGATGCGCGCGGCCGCGGACGAACGGCTCAGCCTCGACGATCTTTCCAACATCAACGTCTGGACCTCGTCGGGCGTGGCGGTCCCACTGTCCCAGCTCGGCCGCGTGCGCTATGGCCTGGAGGAGCCGATCCTGTGGCGGCGCAACCGCGAGGTCATGATGACCGTGCGCGCCGACATCAAGGACAATACCCAGGCGCCCGTCGTCACCGCCCAGATCAACCCGATGCTGAATGCGCTGCGAGCCAAGCTGCCCGACGGCTATCGCATCGACATCGGCGGCGCGGTCGAGGAAAGCGCCAAGAGCCAGCAGTCGATCTTCGCGGTGATGCCGCTGATGGTGCTGATCATGGTGACGGTGCTGATGCTGCAGTTGCAGTCGTTCTCGCGGCTGTTCCTGGTGCTCCTGACGGCGCCGCTCGGCATGATCGGGGTGACCGCGGCGCTGCTCCTGTTCCACCAGCCGTTCGGTTTCGTCGCCATGCTCGGGGTCATCTCGCTGGCCGGCATGATCATGCGCAACTCGGTGATCCTGGTCGACCAGATCGACCAGGACATCAAGGCCGGGTCGGCGCCATGGGAAGCGATCGTCGACGCCACGGTGCGCCGCGCCCGCCCGATCGCGCTCACCGCCGCGGCGGCGATCCTGGCGATGATCCCGCTGTCGCGCAGTGTCTTCTGGGGGCCGATGGCGATCGCGATCATGGGGGGCCTGGCCATCGCGACGCTGCTGACGCTGTTCTTCCTGCCCGCGCTCTACGCGGCCTGGTTCCGCGTCAAGCGCGATGCGCCGGCCAAGGCCGCGGCGCCCAAGTCGGTCGCACCGATTGGCGGCATGCCGCAACTGGCGCCAGGCGAATAGTCCATGGGAAGTTTGTCATGGCCGGGCTTGACCCGGCCATCAGTCCGGGCAGTCCGCGGGTGCAGTTGAGCCGCGGGACTGCCCAGCCTGACCACCGGGGCGAGCCCGGTGGTGACGCTGGATTTGGGGCTACGGTCGCCGCTCGGTCGGTATCGAGCCTCAGATCCAGGAGCGGCGCTGAAGCGTGATCGAGTTCGACTTGAGGGTCAGTTGAGCCATTTGGTCGACGCCGCCTTCAGATCACCCCGCCGATCGAGCACATCCCAGACGAAGGTCATCACCCGTACATAGTCGGCGTCATCCGGCGGCAGCATGAAGCCGATCCAGTTCCTCGGCGTGAGCGGCGCGTCCATGTAGGCCGCGAACAGCCGCGGATCAGTCTTGCTGTAGTGGGTGGCCTCGTAGGTCTCGGTGATCATCACGTCGCCCTTGCCTTCGGCGATCATGGCCGGGATCTCGGCGTTCTTCTCGTGCGTGCTGATCTGCGCCGACTTCATGTTGGCCAGTACATAGGCCTCGTTGGTGCCACCGGGATTCTTGATCACGCGCACGTCGGGCTGGTTCAGGTCTTCCGGCTTGGTGAACTTGGCCTTGTCGGCCGCGCGCACCAGGGCCACCTTGCTGAACGGCGCATAGCCCGGAAGCATTACCACCTGGCGGATGCGAGTCACGTTGCGGGTGATGCCGCCGACCGCGACGTCGAACTTGTCGGACAGAGTGTCCTTCATCAGGTTCGGCCAGCTGGTCTGCACGTATTCGATCTTCACGCCCAGTTCCTTGGCCATGGCCTCGACCACGTCGATGTCATGGCCGGAGTAGCCGGCGTCCGTCTTCATCGAGAAGGGCCGGTAGTCGCCAGGGGTGCCGACCCGCAGCACCTTGGTCTCCATGATCTTGTCCAGCCGCGGGCCGGCCTCAGCGGTAAAGGCAACGGCCAGGCCGGCCAGCAGCAAGGCGGCGAGCGCGAGTATTCTCTTGGGCTTCATGCGCATGTCACTCCGATGGATTTCTCGAGCGCGCCGGTGGGCCCGGCGCGCAGCGGAGAATAACACTCGCTTCAATCAGGGAGCGTCAGTAATTCCGGGCGCGGCCAGCACTGCCCGGCGCAGTTTCGGATCCATCGGAGATCCGCGCAGCGGCGTCCGCAGCAGGTCCGGGACGACGGATCACCCTCAGTCGATATCCAGCCCCAGGTCCAGGATCGGCGCCGAATGGGTGATCGCGCCTGACGAGATCAGGTCGACGCCGGTGGCGGCGACCGCCGCGACGGTGTCGAGGTTGATGCGGCCCGACGCTTCGGTTGCTGCCCGCCCGCGGGCCATCACCACCGCCTCGGCCAGCATCGGGATCGTCATGTTGTCGAGCAGCACGGCGTCGGCGCCGGCCGCGAGCGCCTCGGCCAACTGATCGAGCGTGTCGACCTCGATCTCGACCTTGACCATGTGACCGGCCGCGGCGCGCGCCCGGGCCAGGGCCGGGCGGATGCCGCCGGCCATCGCGACATGGTTGTCCTTGATCAGCATGCCGTCGTCGAGGCCGAAACGGTGATTGGCGCCGCCGCCCAGCCGGACCGCGTATTTCTCCAAGATGCGCAGGCCCGGCGTGGTCTTGCGGGTACAGACGATGCGGGTGGGGTGGGGCCGTACCGCCGCGACCAGCCGGGCCGTGGCGCTGGCCACGCCCGAGAGATGACAGGCGAGGTTCAGCGCGGTGCGCTCGGCCGTCAGGATGCCACGGGCGTCGCCCGCGATCTCGGCGACGATCTCGTCCTTGGCGATGTCCGCGCCGTCGCCTTTGCGGATATGACAGCACATATCGGGGTCGATCAGGCGGAAGGCCATCAGCCCGGCCTCGATGCCGGCGAGGCGGCCGGATTCGCGGGCCCGCATCACCGCGCGGGCCCGCAGGCCCGGCGGCAGCACGGCGGCCGAGGTGATGTCGCCGGCACGGCCGAGATCCTCGGCCAGCGCGGCGCGCAGCAGCGGTTCGATCAGGAAGGCGGGGGGCGGGGTCAGGTCGGTCATGCGCGCGCTCGCGAAGGCAGGGCCGGATCGGCGGCGATGTCGGCCATCGCCTCGGCCAGGGTGAAAGTGAACCGCCGCGCGGTGGCGGCGAGCGGATAGTCGGCGCGGCAATGGGCGCCACGGCTTTCCCGCCGTGCGCGGGCGGCATAAGCGATCAGCCGGGCAACCAGCGCGTCGTCGTCATCGGGCGCCTGGCCCGCCAGTACGGTCAGGGCGGCGTCGAGGCCGGCGGCATGGCGCACCACGCCGACCTGGTCGCTCATCAGCCGGCGCAGGCGGGGCGACGGGGCCGGGCGCGCCGGCACCGTCTTCGGTGCCTTGCCGGCGGCGGCGCGATCGCCCGCCCGGCCGAGGATGTCGTGGGCCACCCGCTCGCCATAGACCAGCGCTTCCAGCAAGGAATTGCTGGCCAGCCGGTTGGCGCCGTGCAGGCCGGTGCCGGCGACCTCGCCGCAGGCCCAAAGGCCCTTGAGCGAACTGCGTCCGTGTCGGTCCACCGCGATGCCGCCCATGTGGTAATGCGCCGCCGGCGCCACCGGAATCGGCTGGCGTAGCGGATCGATGCCGGCGCGGCGGCACAGGCTTGCGACCGTCGGAAACAGGGCGGGCAGGCGGTCGCCGATCGCGGTCCGGGTATCGAGGAACACCGTTCGCCCACGCCGCCGCGCGCCATATACCGCGCGGGCGACGACGTCGCGCGGTGCCAGGTCGAGGGCGGGATCGATGCCTTCCATGATCGGCGTGCCGGTCTCGTCGACCAGCCGGGCGCCAGCCCCGCGCAGGGCCTCGGTGGCGAGCGGCAGCGGATCGCCGCCGGCGGCGATCGCCGTCGGGTGGAACTGGACGAATTCCAGGTCGGTCAGCGCCGCGCCGGCCCGGGCCGCCAGCGCCAGGCCGCTGCCGCGCGCCGCCGTGGGGTTGGTCGTCTCGGCATAGAGGGCGCCGATTCCGCCGGTCGCCAGAACCACGGCGCCAGCGCGGATCGCCTCGGTGGCTTCGCCCCGGCGGAGCACCAGGCCGACGACATCGTCGTCGCGAGTCCAGAGCGCGGCGGCGCTGGCCGCGATCCAGGTGATGTGGTCGGCCGCCGCGGCGGCGCGGGTCAGCGCCGCGGTCACCGCAAATCCGGTACCGTCGCCGCCGGCGTGGACGATGCGGGCATGGCCATGCGCGGCCTCCCGCCCCAGCGCCAGCCGGCCGGTGTCGTCGCGGTCGAAGGCGACGCCATGATCGATCAGCCGGCCGATCGCCGCCGGGGCGGCAGCCGTGACCAGCGCGACGATGCGCGGATCGCACAGGCCGGCCCCCGCTGCCAGCGTATCGGCGGCATGGGCCGAGGCATCGTCGGCCGGGTCGAAGGCTGCGGCGATGCCGCCCTGGGCCAGGCTCGACGCCGCCTGGTCCATCGGCCCGGCCGCGACCAGCAGTACCCGGGCGGGCCGCAACGCCAGCGCCGCGCTGAGACCGGCCAGGCCGGCGCCGACGACGACAGCGTCGTAGCGCCGGGTCAGGGCAGTGGCGGTGCTCACAGGATTTCCAGCATGCGTTCGACGGCGCGCCGCGCCGGGGCGGCGATCGCCGGATCGATGGTGACCTCATGGGTCATCGTTTCCAGCGTGCGGCGGATCTTGCCCAGCGTGTTGCGCTTCATATGCGGGCAGAGATTGCATGGCCGCACGAACGCGATGTCGGGATGGCCGGCGGCGACGTTGTCGCTCATCGAACACTCGGTGATCAGGGCGACGCGGGCCGGCCTGCGGTCGGTGACATAGGCGGCCATGGCCTGGGTCGACCCGGCATAGTCCGCCTCGGCCACCACCTCGGGGGCACATTCGGGATGGGCCAGCACGACGACGCCCGGATGATCCTGGCGCAGGGTGCGGATATCGGCGCCCGTGAACCGTTCATGCACCTCGCAGCGTCCTTCCCAGGCGATGATCTCGACGTCGGTCGTCGCCGCGATATTGCGGGCGAGATAGCCGTCCGGTGCCATGATGACGCGCGGCACGCCCAGTGCCTCGACCACGGCGCGGGCGTTGGCCGACGTGCAGCAGACGTCGGAGACCGCCTTCACCGCGGCCGAGGAGTTGACGTAGGTGACGACCGGCACCCCGGGGTGGCGGGTCCGCAGGGCCAGTACGTCATCGGCGGTGATCGCATCGGCCAGCGAGCAGCCGGCGGCCGGGTCCGGCACCAGCACGGTGCGGGCCGGGTTGAGCAGCTTGGCGGTCTCGGCCATGAAATGCACGCCGCAGACCACCAGGATATCGGCCTCGGCCCGTGCCGCCTCACGCGCCAGGGCCAGCGAATCCCCGACGATGTCGGCAACGCCGTGGAAGATTTCCGGCGTCTGGTAGTTATGGGCCAGGATCAGCGCGCCGCGCTCGCGCTTCAGTCGCAGGATGGCTTCGATGTCGGGCTCGAAAACCGCCCACTCGATGGGCGGGATGACGTGGCGGACTCGCTGGTAGCGGGCGGTCGCGGCGCTGGTCATTTAATACTCCTTTTGAGCATATGGGGCGCCCAAAAAGAAGCGGCGAGCCGCTTATGGTCTGATTGAGCATATATAATGCTAAATATGAGCATAATGGATCGTCAAGCAAGAATCTCAGCCGCGCCGCGGCCGCGGGGCAACACCGGGGGCGGGGCGCTCGAGCAGGACGTCGCGGCGAAAGCGGAATTGCTCGGCCGGGCGGCCGCCGGTCTGGCTTTCGCGACGCCCGGTCCCTTCGACCAGACCGGTCTGCTCGACGAGGCGCCGGAAGTTCTGCTTGTGCAGCCGCTCGCCGCCCAGCGCCTCGACCGCGCGCTGCAACTGCAGCAACGTGAAATGCTCGGACATCAGCTCGAACACGACCGGGCGGTAGCGAATCTTGGCGCGCAGCCGGCCGATCGCCGTCGCCAGGATCCGGCGATGGTCGAGGCGCATGGCGCGCCCGGCCAGCGCGGCCTGCGGCGCGGCCTCGGCGACCAGCGCAGCTTCATAGAGCAGTTCGTAGCGTTCCAGCACCTTTTCGCCGTCCCAGGCGGCATCGCCGGTGCCGAACGCCAGCTCGATGCGCTGCCGTCGGCGCTCGCCTTCGGCGCCGCCCGCCGCCGCCCATTGCGCCAACCCCGGCAGGATCACCTGGTCGAGCAACGCGTGGCGGCCGGCGCGACGGTCTTCCCACGGGAAGAAATCGTACCAGTCGTGCCAGTCGCGGTCGGCCGCCTCGGCTGCACGGGTCAGGGCGAGATAGGCAATCGACAGCACGCGGGGGCCGCCCTGCCGCTCGCGCGGGTCACGGCCCTTGTCGCCGAAAGTGTAGAGCTGCTCGACATAGCCGAGGGTCAGGCCCGTCTGCTCCTCGACCCAGGCGCGCAGGCCGGAATCGAGGGTCCGGTGCCGCACGGGGTCGAGCGGCCCGAACGGCAGGGCAGGCGGCAAGGTGCCGTCGCTGCGCGCCAGTCGAACCAGCGGGCGGTCGCCGTCGAGGGCAACGATCACGGCGGCAAGACCGACGAGGATGTCCATGCCGCCTTTCCTAGCCGGGTTCGCCGGCCGCCGCCAGTTTGCCGGTCAGGCGCCGGCGGCGCGCAGCTGGGTCACGCCGGCCTCGAACAGCCCGGGCTGGTCGGCCTGGGCATGCGGGTCCTCGAGATGGCGGACCATGCCGTTGACCCGGGCACCGGAATCGACCGATAGCGTGGTATGGATGACGTCGCCATTGATGCGGGCCGAGCCGGTCAGCGCGACGATCCGCGCCTTCAGCCGGCCGTTGACCTCGCCCATCACCAGGATTTCGTCGGCGCTGATATCGCCGTCGATGCGCGCGCCTTCGCCGATCGTGACGTGGCCGGCGCTGATGTCGCCGGTAACGGCGCCTTCGACCTGGATGTCACCTTCGGTTACGAGATTGCCGGTAACCGTCAGCCCGAGACTGATGATCGAAGGGGGCGCGCTATTTTTTCTTGGCTTTACGCTGGGGCCCTTCGGCCTCTTCGAGCTTGAGAACATGATTGCCTGCTTCGAGGAAATTGGCGGGGTTCAGCGGTTCGTCGTTGAACAGCACTTCGTAATGCAGATGCACGCCCGTCGCCCGCCCGGTGGCGCCCATCAACCCGATGCGCTGACCGGCCGAGATCGTCTGCCCTTCCTCTACCAGCGCCTGACGCAAATGGCTATAGCGCGACTTGAAGCCGTAGCCGTGGTCGATCTCGACGGTGATGCCGTAGGCGCCGTCGCGCCCGCCGATCGTCACCACGCCCGGCGCGGTCGCCATGATCGGGGTGTTCGCCGATCCCTGGAAATCCAGGCCCGAATGGAAAGCGGCCTGGCGGGTGATCGGATCGACGCGGCGGCCGAAGCCCGACGACAGCGAAACATTCTCCACCGGCTTGGCCACCGGCAGCCGGGCCAGCAGCGCCTGCAGCCCGCCCCAGCGGGTCATCGCGGCCTCGAGGCGGGCGGCCATCTGCTCGACCGTCTCGTTCTTCGTGTCGCGCGGCTTAATCTTGGACAACGGGATGAACGGGCCACCCTGGCCGCCGGCCGGGTTGAGACCCGGCTGCCCGCCGGTGATCTGGGCGCCGGCCTGCTGCAGCAGATCGCTCGGGTCGATGCCGGTCAGCTTGATCGCCTTTTCCAGGCCGGTGATCGACTGCACGGCCCGCTCCTGCAGGCGGGCCAGCATGTCGCGCTGGCTTTTCTGGCTCTGCGCCACCTGGCTCTGCAGCAATTCGACGGTCGCGGCGTGATCGTCCTGCATCTGCGCCAGTTCCGCGGCATGGTCGCGGGCGAGCTTGGCCAGCCGCTCGGCATCGGCCGCCTGCTGGCGCGACAGCGCGGCGATATTCTCGTCCTGCAGCCTGGCGACCGCACCGGCGCTGTTCTCGGTCAGCCGGGCGACGGTGGCCGCATTCTCCTGCTTCAGCGCGGCGATGGTCGCGTCGCGCTCGCGGGCCATGCGCTCGACCGTCGCGGCGTGCTCCTTGCTCATCCGCTCGACCGTTGCCGTCTGCTCCTCGCGCAGGCGCTGCACCGTCGTGGTCTGGTCCTGCTTGAGGCGGGCGACTTCGCGCGTCGTCTCCTCGCGCATCTTCGCCGTCTCCGCGGCATATTCGTCGCGCAGGCGGTTGGCCTGGTCACGCTCGCGCACCACCAGGTCGAGTTCGTTGCGGGCCAGGCTGAAATCATGGCGCAGCTTGCCGAACTGGTTGGCCAGCTGGCGCATGCGGTCGACCTTCTCCTCCATCTCCCGGGTCAGGCCGCCGGCATTCTCGCGGGTCTTCTGCAACTCGGTGGCGACGGTCTCGTAGGACGCGAACAATTCCCCGATCGTGCGGTCCTTGTCGTTGATGAGGTCGTTCAGGCGCTGTTCGCGCGACTGCCGGTCGATCGCCGAATAGACCATGTAGCCACTGCCGGCGACCAGCCACAACCCGGCCACGACGGCGGCGACGGCGGCGCCGGCCTGCATGGACCGCGACAGCGACAGATAGCTGACCTCGCCCTTGGCGCGGATGATGATCTGACGCTCGGGAAAGAGCTGGCGGCTGGCGAGGATACGCGCGAGCCAGGATTGGCGGCGCCCAAAGTACTGGCGTTGCATGACCTTAAGCCTCCCCCCCTGGTTTGGCGCGGGGATTCCGCACGAAACCGGGGGGCTTGGCAACTGCTGAATTTAATCCTTTTTTTACGGACTGCGGCCTATCCGGTTACCCGCCGGTCACTCTTCGAAAAGCCTTTTTAGTACAGTTGTTTAGTGACCTGACTGTTGCTGTCAGCAAATCTCGCGCGTCGCGGCCAGCACCTCTGCCGCGTGCCCCGGCACTTTCACCTTGTGCCAGATTCTGGCGATCTTGCCCTTGCCGTCGATCAGGAAGGTCGACCGCTCGATCCCCATATACTTGCGCCCATACATGCTCTTTTCTACCCAGGCGCCGTAGGCTTCGGTCACTTTGCCATCATCGTCGGCCGCGAGCACGACGCCGAGCTCGTGCTTCTTCTTGAACTTGTCGTGGGCCGCCACCCCGTCGCGCGAGCAGCCGATGACGATCGCGCCCAGTTTCTCGAACTCGGGCAGCAGGCCGGTGAAGTCGATCGCCTCGCGGGTGCAGCCGGACGTGTCGTCCTTCGGATAGAAGTAGAGCACGACGGGCTTGCCCTTCAGCTTTGCGGACGAAACCTTGCCGCCGCCGTCGGTGGCCATGGTGAAGGCCGGGGCAGTGTCACCGGGTTGCAGATCCGTGGTCATCGGCTGTCCTCATGATGAAAGGCCAAGAAGGGCGTCGGTCTGCTTTGCAGTACGTGCTTCGCGGGCTGCCAGATCGGCGGACAGCGTCGCAAAATCAGGCAGCCGTCCGGCCCGGGCAAGCGCGCGGGCCAGACCGGGCGAAACCTGGTCCGGATCGAACTTGGCGGAATGGACCAGCCGCATCAGCGCCAGCATGTGGGCCAGGAAGCCATAGGCCTGGCCGAGCTCGGCGGCGGTGTCGGGATCGAGGCAGCCGGCGGCGGCCAGCTTGCGCAGGGCGGCGCCGGTGTTCTGGTCCAGGACTTCCGGCGTCTCGGCGGCAAACCGCAACTGCAGGTACTGGGCGACAAATTCGATGTCGATCAGGCCGCCGCGTGCGGTCTTCACCTCCCACGGGTTGGCCGCGCCCTTGGCCGCGGCGATGCGCAGGCGCATGTCGGCGACATCCGTCTTCAGCTTGGCGGCGTCACGCGGCCTCGTCAGCACCGACCGTATGGTGTCGCCGATGCGCGCGGCCAGATCGGCCGGGCCAGCGACGACGCGCGCACGTGTCAGCGCCATGTGTTCCCAGGTCCAGGCTTCCGTGCGCTGATATTGCGCGAAACCGGACAGGCCGACCGCCACCGGGCCGGCATTGCCGGACGGGCGCAGGCGCATGTCGACCTCGAAGAGCTGCCCCTCGGGGGTCAGGGCGGTGAGGGCGGCGATCAGCCGCTGGGCCAGCTTGGCGAAGTACTGGCTCACCCACAACGGCTTCGGACCGTCCGAACTCTGCTCGACGTCGTCATAGATGAACAGAAGGTCGAGATCGGATTCGAGGGTCATCTCCCGGCTGCCCAGCCTGCCCAGCCCGACGACCGCGAAACCGGCGCCGGGGATCCGGCCGTGCACCTTGGCAACCTCCGCCTCGACCAGCGGGGCAAGGACGCGCAGGATCGCCTCGGCCAGGTCGGCCATCGCGGCGCCGGCGGCAAACCCGTCGGTCGCGCCGCGCAGCAGCGCCACGCCGATGCGCAGCTTGTGGTCGTTGGCCCAGCGCCGCGACCAGTCCAGCACATCCTGGAAATCGCGCGCGGGGCGCAGCATCTCGTCGAGTTCGGCGGCCAGCACGTCGGCCGGCGGGGTCGGGGCGAAGAAATTGCCCGAGATCATCGCATCGAAGCGCGACGGATCATGGGCGAGATACTCGGCCAGCCGCGGTGCCGTCCCCATGATCTCGGCGACGAGGTCGAGCAGTTCCGGATGGGCCGAGAACAGTGAAAACAGCTGGATGCCGGCCGGCAGATGCGCCAGGAAGTCGTCGAAGCGGCCGAAGGCGTCGCCCGGATGGGCGGTGCGCGAGAACGCGGTCAGCAGCCGCGGCGTCAGGCTGGTCAGCAATTCGCGGGCGCGCGTCGAACGCATCGCGCGGTAGCGGCCGTGATGCCAGCCGCGGATGGTCGCGGCCACGCTCGCCGGTTCGGCAAAACCGTAGGCGCGCAGGGTTTCGAGCGTGTCGGGGTCGTCGTCGGTGCCGGTGAAGACCAGACTGCCCGCTGCGCCGTCCAGGGCCGGGGCCTGTTCGAACAGCACGGCATAGTGGCGCTGCACCGTTTCGAGGGTCTCGCGCACCGCGGCATCGAAGGCGGGACGGTCGGGGTACCCCATGAAGGCCGCGATACGGGCAAGGCCTTCGTCATCCTCGGGCAGTTTCTGCGTCTGCTCGTCGGCGACCATCTGGATGCGATGTTCCAGCCGCCGCAGAAAGCCGTAGGCCTCGGTCAGGATGTCGACCACGGACCAGTCGATCCGGTCGGTCTCGGCCAGCGCGCGCAACGCGGCCAGCGTTGGCGCCACCCGCAGCCGCCGGTCGCGGCCGCCGGCGATCAGTTGCTGGGTCTGGGCAAAGAACTCGATCTCGCGAATGCCCCCGCGCCCGACCTTGACGTCGTGGCCGGCGACCGCGACGGCGCCGTGGCCGCGATGGGTATGGATCTGGCGCTTGATCGAATGGATATCCTCGATCGCGGCGAAATCGAGATGCTTGCGCCAGATGAACGGACCGATGCGCGACAGGAAGGCCTCGCCGGCCGGAATGTCGCCGGCGAGGCAGCGCGCCTTGATCATCGCCGCCCGTTCCCAGTTCTGGCCCAGGCTTTCGTAGTAGTGCTCGGCTGCGGCCATCGAGATCACCACCGGCGTCGATGCCGGATCGGGACGCAGCCGCAGGTCGGTGCGGAAGACGTAGCCGTCGCCGGTCCGCTCCTGCATCAGCCGGACGAGTTGCTGGACCAGCCGGATGAAGCAGTCGCGAGCCGTCTTGCGGCCGGTATAGCGCGTCACCTCCTGATCGAAGAAGATCATCAGGTCGATGTCGGACGAATAGTTCAGCTCGCGCGCGCCGAGCTTGCCCATGGCGATGATCGCCAGGCCCGAACCGCGGGCCGGATCGTTCGCCGGGTCGGGAAGTTCGATCTCGCCGGCCGCAGCCGCCTCGCGCAGCAACTGGGCGACGCCGAGCTGCAGGACCAGTTCGGCGAAATCGGAAAGGGCACCGGTGACCGCCTGCAACGGCCAGGCCCCGCCGATATCGGCCACGGCGGTCAGCAGGGCCAGGCGCGCCTTCGCGCGCCGGAACGGCCGGAAAAGATCGGCGGTTCGGCTCGCCGATGCCGCATCGGCCCGGGTTGCGGCAAACAGCCGCGCCAGGCTCGATTCCGGCGGTTCCGCCACTATCTCGGCCAGATAATCGGGGTCCTCCAGCGCGATCTGGGATAGATACGGGCTGTTGCCGAACAGCGCCGCCAGCAACTTTTCCCCGGCGGGATCGTTGGCGAGCGCGGCTTGGGGCGTCCTGCGCCACTGGTCGAGGCCGCGGGCCACGGCTTCGGCGTCGTAGGGCCGCGGCAGATCATGCAGGCGGTTCAATAAGTTGACGTCGTTCATTCCCTTGGCCCCGGCTTTCGTGCACAGTGCGCAAATGCGGTTTGAGCGTCAAGCGGCCCGCGCCGCGCGTGTTGTCGATACAGGTGGACGGTCGTGATTCTGCGCACGTCGCGCTTCCTGGTCGGTACCGCGGCGACCCTGATCGGCGCGCTGGCCATCGTTCTTGTCACCCTGGGCTGGCGGATCAGCGAGGGGCCGATCTCGCTCGCATTCCTGACGCCTTACCTGACCGACGCGCTCAACCGCGCCGGATTCGGCGTTTATGTCACCGTCGACGACACCGTATTGGTCTGGGCCGGTTTCGGCCGGCCGATCGAAGTCCGTGTCCGCAATGCCCGACTGAGCGAGGAATCGGGTGGGGCGCCGCTGGTGGTGATTCCCGCGATGGCCGTCTCGTTCAGCCCCAAGGCGCTGCTGGAAGGCCGGCTGGCGCCCAGCGAGATCGACCTGCTCGGCGTCGAGCTCGACCTGGTTCGCGACGCCGACGGCCAGATCAATCTCGATTTCACCCATCCGGCCGAGGCCGCTGCAGGACCGCCGCCGCCCGGCGAGGAACCGCTTGCCGGTCGGTTGCTCGACCGTGCGCTGGCCCTGCTGAGCGATCCGCCCGCCGATTCGACGATCAGCGAACTCTCGCGCGTCGGTATCCAGGCATCGTCCCTGACCCTGCGCGACGAGCCGACCGGCGGCAACTGGCATGCCGTCGACTCGCGCCTGCTGCTGCGGCGCGACGTCGGCCGAGTCACCGGCGATCTGCAGATCAACCTCGATTTCGGTGCCGACCGGCGCACCGCGCTGAAAGCCGCAGCCGAATACCGGCGCGACGACAAGCGGCTGGCGCTCAATTTCGGCTTCGCCGGTCTCGACCCCGCGCCTTTCGCCGAACGCCTGCCGCGTCTGCACGAACTCGCCGGCGTCAACCTGCCGCTGTCGGGCGAAGTCAACGTCGCGATCCTGATCGATCAGAACCGCTTGTCCGACGTCGCCTTCAACCTGACCGGCGACAAGGGCGAGATTGCCTTGCCCAAGCTGCTGCCTGCCCCGGTCAGGGTGACGTCGCTGGCGATCAAGGGCGCGCTGGTCGATTCCGGCCATGGCATCGTCATCGACAGCCTGGCGCTGAAGACCGACCGGGTGGCGTTCAACGCCCGGGCCACGATCGACCGCGAGCCCGACGCTTTCGGGATCCAGGCGCAGGCGACGTTGACCGACCTGCCCTTCGAGCAGCTGCGCCAGCTGTGGCCGATCGCGCTGGCGCCGGATGCGCGTGACTGGATCTTCACCAACATCCGCGACGGTGGGGTCGGCAGCGCCAAGGCCGTCGTCAACATCACGCCCCAGGAGATGCGCAGCGGCGAGCTGAAGCCCGAGGCCTTCACGCTCGACTTCGACTATGCCGGGCTGGGCATCGACTATCTCAAGCCGATGCCGCGCCTGACCGGCGTCACCGGGACCGCGCGGCTCACGCCCCAGAACATCCGCTTCGCCGTTGCCTCGGGGCAGGCCGGCGGGCTGCAGCTTTCCAACGGCGACGTGCTGCTCGACGGCCTGAACAAGAAGGACCAGGCCGCCGATATCTCGTTCATGGCGGCCGGCGGTGTCCGCGAGGTGCTGCGGCTGGTCGATTCCAAGCCGCTCGGCTTCGTCAGCCGTTTCGGCATCAAGCCGGACGCGACGTCGGGCAGCGCCACGGTGCGGACCAAGCTGGTCTTTCCGCTGGAAAAGACATTGAAGGCCGACGACGTCAAGGTCGGCGCCACCGCCGATATTCGCAATCTGGCGATGACCGGACTGCTCGATCGCTATACCGCCCGTGACGGCGTGCTGGTCCTCACCGTCGACAACTCGGGTCTCGACCTCGGCGGCAACGCGACGATCGCCGGCGTGCCGATGAACGTGTCCTGGCGGCAGGAATTCGATCCCCGCAAGCCCGTCCAGGCCAAGGTGCGGGCCCGCGGCGACATCGATGCCACCGGCCGGCAGGCGCTCGGCTACGACCTGCCGGAATATGTCGCCGGACTGGTCGGTGCCGATCTGACGATCGAGGAATTGCGCGGCGGTGACCTCAAGTTCGGGCTGGCGCTCGATCTCGGCCGCGCCGCGGTGCTGGTCGACGAGCTCAAGTGGCGCAAGGCGGCGGGCAAGCCGGGGCGGGCGGTCGTTGCGATCGACGTGCCGAAGACCGGCGATATCCGCCTCGACCCCATCACCGTCGACGCCGATGACCTGCGCGCCCACGGCAGCGCCGTGTTCCACCGCGCCGGGGGCTTTACCGGCGATCTGCAGCGCCTCGCCTGGGGGGAAAGCGACATCAGCGCCCGCATCGTGCGGGCAGCGGACGGGGCGAGTACGCTGAACCTGCGGGGCCGGAATATCGATCTGCGTCCCTTTCTCGAAGATGCGCTGGTCGGCAGCTCGAACGCCGCGTCCGCGACCGCGGCCGAGGCGATACAGGAAAAGCCGCCGCCGGACATGACCGTCACGGCGCGCTTCGACAAGGCACGGCTGTCCGAGACGACCTCGGTGACCGAGGTTTCCGCCCGGTACGAGCGCCGGCACGGCGTCGCCATGCGGGTGGAATTCGATGCCCGCCAGCAGGGCGGCGGCGGCATCGACATGCGTCTCGTGCCCGAGGGAAATGGCCGCAGCCTCAGCATCGTCGCCGACAATGCCGAGCCGATCGTCCACTATCTCGGTTTCGAGGATATCAGGGGCGGGCATCTGCGTGTCACCGGCCGCATCAACAGCAATACCGACCCGCGTGCGCCGGCCGATGTCGATGCCCAGCTGGAGAATTTCCGCATTCAGGGCAATATCGGCCTGGCCCAGATCCTTACGCTGGCGTCGTTCACCGGCATCAGCGACACGCTGCGCGGCGAAGGGGTGTTCTTCGCCAAGGCGGAACTGCCGATGGAGATCGCGCGCGGGCGCGTCACGCTCAAGCAGGCGCGCGCTTTCGGCCCGGCGCTGGGGATTCGGGCCGACGGCGTGATCGACACGGCCGCCCGTCAGGTCGATCTGCGCGGAACGGTCGCCCCGGCGACGATGCTGAACCGTTTTCTCGGTGCGATCCCGCTGATCGGGCCATTGCTGGTCGGCACCGATTCCGGCGGTCTCGTCGCCATCAGCTTCAGTGCCAAGGGGCCGATGGACAAGCCGGCGATCTCGGTCAACCCGCTGACCATCCTGACGCCGGGTTTCCTGCGCCAGATCTTCGAGCCGTCGACGGCTCCGGCGGAAACCGTGCCCGACAACATGCCGAAGCCGGTCGGCGGCGACAAATAGCGCGCCGGTCAGCGCCGGCGCGCAGCCGGTGCCTCAGCCCGCCGCCTTGACCACGACATGTTTCTTGCGGCCGGCCGACAGCTTGATCACGCCCTCGGCATTGCGCTGGTCCAGGCCGATCGACAGCGTTTCATCGGAGATGGCGGCATCGTTGAGCCGGGCGCCGCCGCCGCGGATCAGCTTGCGCGCCTCGCCGTTCGACGCGGCAAGGCCGGCGCGCACGAACAGGGCGAAGGCCGGCACCCCGGCCGACAGTTCGGCCGCGGGCAGTTCGACGGTCGGGAGGGCGGCGCCGAGCTGGCCTTCCTCGAAGGTGCGGCGGGCGGTCTCGGCCGCCTCGTCGGCCGCGGCGCGGCCGTGCAGCAAGGCGGTCACCTCGGTCGCCAGGACCTTCTTGGCCTCGTTGATCTCGGCCCCGCCGAGCGCTTCGAGCCGGGCGATCTCGTCGAGCGGCAGTTCGGTGTAGAGCTTGAGGAAGCGGCCGATATCGGCATCCTCGGTGTTGCGCCAGTACTGCCAGAAATCATAGGGGCTGAGGCGGTCGGCGTTCAGCCACACCGCGCCCGATGCCGTCTTGCCCATCTTGGCGCCCGACGATGTCGTCAGCAGCGGGCTGGTCAGGCAATAGGCCTCGCCCTCGTCGATGCGGCGGATCAGTTCGACGCCGTTGAGGATGTTGCCCCACTGGTCCGAACCGCCCATCTGCAGGTTGCAGCCGTAGCGGCGCGACAGCTCCAGATAATCGTAGGCCTGCAGGATCATGTAGTTGAATTCGAGGAACGACAGCGGCTGTTCGCGTTCCAGCCGCAGCCGCACGCTGTCGAACGACAGCATGCGGTTGACCGAGAAGTGGCGGCCGACGTCGCGCAGGAACGGGATATAGGCGAGCCGGTCGAGCCAGTCGGCATTGTTGACCATGACGGCGTCGGTCCGGCCCTCGCCGAAGCCGAGATAGCGGCCGAAGCACTGCTTGATGCCCTGGATATTGGAGGCGATATCCGCGTCGGTCAGCAGCTTGCGCGCCTCGTCCTTGCCCGAGGGGTCGCCGACCTTGGTGGTACCGCCGCCCATCAGCACGATCGGCTTGTTGCCCGATTGCTGCAGGTGGCGCAACATCATGATCTGCATCAGCCCGCCGACATGCAGGCTGGTCGCGGTTGCATCGAAGCCAATATAGGCTACCAGCTCGCCCTTGGCGGCTTTCTCGTCCAGCCCGGCGAAGTCGGAGCACTGGTGGATAAAGCCGCGGCTCTGCAGGCGGTTGAGGAAATCGGACTTGTACGTGATCATGGCTCGGACCCCATCTGGAGTCGGTTCGTTTAGCACGTCGCGGGGGGAGGGCAAAGCGCATGCAGCAGTGGACCGTGGGGCTGATGAGCGGTACGTCGCTCGACGGCATCGACGTGGCGATGATCGAGACCGACGGCGTCGGCATCGGCGCCCGCGGACCCCGCGCGACCTACCCCTATGATCCCGCGCTGCGCGACCGGCTGCGCGCCTGCCTCGGCGGCCAGGGACCGATCGCCGAGGTCGAGGCCGAGATCACCGACGCGCATGCGGCGGCCGTGCGCGACCTGATGACGCGACATGGCCTGACCCGCGACCGGATCGACATGATCGGTTTTCATGGCCACACCATCCTGCACCGGCCGGATCAGCGGCGGACCTGGCAGATCGGCGACGGGCGGCGGCTTTCGGCCCTGCTGGACCGCCCGGTCGCCTGGGATTTCCGCTCGGCCGACGTCGCGGCCGGCGGGCAGGGCGCGCCGTTCGTGCCCCTCTATCACCAGGCGCTGGCCGCCGGGCTCGACCGGCCGCTCGCCGTCGTCAATATCGGCGGCGTCGCCAACGTCACCTGGATCGGCGGCGACGGCCCCGATGCGCTGGCCGCCTTCGATACCGGCCCGGGCAACGCGCCGCTCGACGACTGGCTGCGCCGCCACGATGCCGGCAGCTTCGACCGCGACGGCGCGGTTTCCGCGGCGGGCCGGGTCGACCGCGCCCTGCTCGCGCGGCTGCTCGACAACCCGTTCTTCGGCCGCCGGCCGCCGAAGTCGCTCGATCGCGACGATTTCCGCTTCGATGCTGTGGCGGCGCTGAATCTGGCGGACGGTGCGGCGACGCTCGCGGCCTTCACGGCGGCCTCGATCGCGCGCGCTGCCGACCATTTCCCGGCCGCTGCCCGGCGCTGGCTGGTCACCGGCGGCGGCCGCCACAATCCGACGCTGATGCGTGAGCTCGCCGCGAGGGTCGGCGTCGAGGTCGCGCCGGTCGAAGCGGTCGGCTGGGACGGCGACGCGCTGGAGGCCGAGGCCTTCGCCTTCCTGGCCCAGCGCGTGCGCCGCGGCCTGCCGCTCAGCGTACCCTCCACGACAGGGGTGCCGGAACCGATCGCGGGGGGGCAGCTCCATGCTGCCTGAGCGCCTGAATCGTGTCAGCCATGCTCGGCCAGCACGGCGGCGGCGATCTCCACCAGCTTGCGTTCGATCGAGTTGATATTGCGGTTGGCCGGGATGTAGATGCCGATGCGATGCGCCGCCAGCGTCGGATGGGTCAGCGGCACGAAAGCGATCTCGCGGGCGGCGATCTCGCGGATCAGGCTGTAGCGGATATAGATCCCGATCGCGTGGCCCTGCGCGATCACGTTCTTGGCCAGCACCATCGAGTTCGTGTGGACGGCCGCGTCGATGTCGAGCGCTTCCCTGCGCGCGATCTCGTCGAGGAACAGGTGCCGCCCGTCGGGATCGTAGTGCTTGACCATCGGGTAGGCGAGGCAACTTTCCAGCGCGATACTGTCGAACGCGGCCAGCGGATGGCCATTCGGGACGACCGCGCCGAACGGGGCCGGCGCGTCGCCGGCCAGCCGCACCGATTGACGGGCAAATCGGGTAAACGTCAGTCCGATATCGGCCTGGCCATCCTCGACCGCCTGGATCACCGCGTCGGGCGCGGCCTGGCGGATGGTGACGACGACCTTGGGATGCAGGGCCAGGAAACGCCTCAGCACCTCGGGCATCACCGCGAAATTCAGCGAATCGATGCAGGCCACGCTGACATGGCCGGCACGCAGGGCGCGCACGTCTGAGATCAGCGGGCGCAGGGTCTCGAAGCCCTGCAGCGTCTGGCTGGCATGCTTGATCAGCAGCCAGCCGGCATCGGTCGGCGCGACGCCCTCGGGCGTCCGGTCGAAAAGCCGCACGCCCAGCTCTTCCTCCAGCCGCAGCAATTGCCGGTTGATGCCCGACGACGCGACGCCGAGGGCGGCCGCCGCCTTGCGGATCGAGCCCTGGCGCGCGACCTCGACGATGTATTTCAGGACCGCGGCATGCATCAGCCCTCCGTCTCGAGCCAGCGGATCAGGATATGGTCGAGCGAGAGTACGGTCTCGCCGCGCTGATTGAGAACCGTCGTGGTTTCGATGACGCGACGCATGTTCGTGCGGGCCTTGTCGATCGCCGACGAGGTGACCTCGACCTCGGCATGGATCGTGTCGCCGATGAACACCGGCTTGCGGTAGCGCACGCGGTCATAGCCGTAGGAAAGCCGCAGGCCCGAACCGTCGGTCGTGTATTTCAGCCCCACGGCGACCGACAGCGTCAGCGTGCCATGGGCGACACGCTGGCCGTAGGGGGTCGCCTTTGCGGCCTCGGCATCGAGATGGATCGGGAACTGGTCGCCGGTCTGTCCGGCATGGAAGATGATGTCGGCCTCGGAAATCGTGCGGCCGCGGGTCTTGTAGCGGAACCCGACGCGGTCGCATTCCGGCTGGATCATCGCATTATCGGTCATCTGCCGTCCCCTCGAAGCGAATGTGGCGCCGATCTTCCACGGCGCCGCATCGGGAACGGAAGGGATCATATCGTGCCCGATGCGATGCCGTATCGGCATCGCATCGGCGCACGGTGTTCAGGCTTCCGGCGGCGGGGCGGCCAGCGCGACCTTCAGATGGCGATCGATCAGCCCGGTCAGCTCGTCCAGCCGGTCGTCGAAGAAATGGCCGGCGCCTTCGACCTTCCGGTAGTCGATCTTGATGTCGCGCTGCTTCTGCAGGCGATCCGACAGCTTCTGGACCTCGGCCTCGGCGACCACGGTATCAGCGGTGCCCTGGATGATCAGGCCCGAAGACGGGCAGGGGGCGAGGAACGAGAAGTCGAACATGCCGGCCGGCGGGGCCACCGAGATGAACCCGGCGATCTCGGGCCGCCGCATCAGCAGTTGCATCGCGATCCAGGCGCCGAACGAGAACCCGGCGATCCAGCATTGGCCGGCATTCGGGTTCTGGCCCTGCAGCCAGTCGAGCGCCGAGGCGGCATCCGACAACTCGCCCTGGCCGTTGTCGAACGTGCCCTGGCTGCGCCCCACGCCGCGGAAGTTGAAGCGCATCACGGCAAAGCCGCGTTTCGCAAAGGCGTGGAAGATGTTGTAGACGACCTTGTTGTTCATCGTCCCGCCGTAGAGCGGGTGCGGATGCAGGACCAGCGCGATCGGCGCGTTCGCCTCGGTGCCCGGGTGGTAGCGGCCTTCCAGGCGCCCTTCCGGGCCATTGAAGATGAAATCGGGCATTGGTCTCCGTCGTCGCCAGGGCGCGCTGAATACTTGACTGGTTTAGTCGGGCAATATTAACTGGCGGACACGGGGTCTGGCGCCCGGTTGCCCGCGCGCGGACCTTAGCATAGGCCAACCCTCGGATTTCAAGGGAAATGCTCCCATGTTCCAGCACCTGCGCGAAGAGATCGACGGGATCATGCAGCGCGACCCGGCTGCGCGCTCGCGGCTGGAGGTGCTGCTGTGTTACCCGAGCCTGCATGCGCTGATCGGGCATCGGCTGGCCAACTGGCTGTGGCGCCATGACTGGCGGCTGGCCGGGCGCTTCGTCGCCCATGTCGCGCGCATGCTGACCGCGATCGACATCCATCCCGGCGCCACCATCGGCAAGCGGCTGTTCATCGACCATGGCCTGGGCGTCGTCATCGGCGAAACCGCCGAGATCGGCGACGACGTCACGCTGTACCAGGGCGTCACCCTCGGCGGCATCCTGCCGTCGGTGGATTCGGCCGCCCAGGTCGACAAGAAGCGCCATCCGACCTTGCAGGACGGCGTCATCGTCGGCTCGGGCGCCCAGATCCTGGGCGGCTTCACCGTCGGTGCCGGCGCCCGCGTGGGCGCCAATTCGGTGGTCACGCACGAGGTGCCGCCGGGCGCGACCGTGGTCGGCATTCCCGCTCGCATCGCCAACCGCTCGCGGCCGCAGCCGGCGACGGCAGCGCTGCCCGAGTTCGCGCCGTACGGCCTGCCGGGCGGCGATTGTGCCGATCCGGTCGCCAAGACCCTCGAGGCGCTGCGCCGCGAGGTGGCGACGTTGCAGGCCCGCGTCGAGGAACTCGAAGCGCAGACGCCGGTGACGCGGGAAGCCGAGCACGCCCGGTCCCGCTGAGGGGGCGGGGCCGTGAAGCTCACCACCAAGGGCCGGTATGCCGTGGTTGCGATGGTCGACATCGCCCGGAGCGGCGCCGGCCGCCCGATCTCGCTGGCCGAAATCGCCGAGCGGCAGGGCATCTCGCTCGCTTATCTCGAACAATTGTTCTGCAAGCTGCGGCGCGGCGGCCTCGTCGCCTCGGTGCGCGGCCCTGGCGGCGGCTATCGGCTGGGCCGCGAGGCCCGGGCGATTCCGATCGCCGACATCATCCTGGCCGTCGACGATCGCCTTTGCGCCGACGAGGAGGCCGCGACCGAGGAGGTGGGCGACTGCGCGATCCGCGCCCTGTGGCGTGCCCTGGCCGAGCATGTGCAGAGCTTTCTGCGCTCGGTCTCGCTGGCCGATGTCGTCGCCGGCGCCGCCATCGAATGCGAGGGGGCGCAGCAGCCGAGGCGGCCGCTGCAGGCCGACGCGGCCGAATGACCCCGGCCTATCTCGATCACAACGCGACGGCGCCACTACGCCCCGAGGCGCTGGCGGCCATGACCGAGGTGCTGGCCGGGCCGGGCAACGCGTCGTCGATCCATCGGTTCGGGCGCGGGGCGCGCAAGCGCATCGAAGCGGCGCGCGCCGCCGTCGCCGCGCTGGTCGCAGTGACCCCCGAACAGGTCATCTTCACGTCGGGTGGATCCGAAGCCAACAACCTGGCCCTGCGCGGTGCCGACGCCGCGTCGCTGATCGTCGGCGCCACCGAGCATGAGGCCGTGCTGCAGCCCGCCCATGGCGCCGGCCTGCCGATGCGGCTGCTGCCGGTGCTGGCCGACGGCCGGGCCGACCTTGCGGCGCTGGAACGGCTGCTGGCCGAACTGCCGCGGCCCGCGCTGGTCGCGCTGATGCTGGCCAACAACGAGACCGGCGTGATCCATCCGGTCGCCGAAGCAGCGGCGATCGCCAGGGCCGCCGGTGCGACACTGCATTGCGACGCGGTGCAGGCGGCCGGGCGCCTGCCGCTCGACCTGGCAGCACTCGGGGCTGACACCTTGAGTCTGTCGGCCCACAAGATCGGCGGGCCGCAAGGCGTGGGTGCGCTGATCGTGGCTCCCGGTCACGACGTCGACCCGCTGATCCGCGGTGGCGGCCAGGAAATGGGCCGCCGGGCCGGGACCGAGAATGTCGCCGGCATCGTCGGTTTCGGCGTCGCCGCCCGCCTCGCGCGGGCCGAGATCGACCAGTGGGCCGACGTCGCCGCCTTGCGCGACCGCTACGAGGCGGCGTTGCGCGCGGTCTGCCAGGGCGCGCCGGTCTACGGGGCCGAGGCACCCCGCCTGCCCAATACCAGCCTGGTCGGCATGCCCGGCGTGTCGGCCGAGACCCAGGTGATGGCCTTCGATCTCGATGGCCTCGCGGTATCGTCCGGGGCGGCCTGTTCGTCGGGCAAGGTGCGGCCGAGCCACGTGCTGCTCGCGATGGGGGTGCCTCAGGATGCCGCCCGCGAGGCGATCCGGGCCAGCTTCGGCAGGGCCACGACCGCGGACGAGGTAGACCGCCTGATCGCCGCCTGGACCACGCTCTGGCGCCGCCGGACCGCCGCCTGATCGTGAATCCCGGCCCCGAGACCATCCTGTGCCGGTTGCGTGACGGCGATCCCGCCATGCTGCGCCACGCCCTGACCGCCGCGGCCCATGCCGAACGCGACGGTGCGGCCGAGCCGATGGTGCTGGCGGCGCTGCTGCACGATATCGGCCATGCCCTCGCAGTCGATGACGGCTTCGACGACGACCGCGATGTCGAACACGCCGCCTATGGCGCCGGCTGGCTCGCGCTGTGGCTGCCGCCCGCGGTCACCGAACCCGTCGGGCTGCATATCGAGGCCAAGCGTTACGTCTGCGCGCGGGATGCCCAGGCGATCGGCCGGCTCGACCCGCGGTCGCGCGCCTCGCTCGTCTTGCAGGGCGGACCGCTGAACGATGCGGAATGCGCCGCCTTCGAGCGCCTGCCCGGCTTTGCCGCGGCGCTGGCCCTGCGCGGCTGGGACGATGCCGCGGCCCTGCCGGACGCCGCGCTGCGCCGCCTGGATGACTATCGGCCGCTCCTGGCGCGCTGGATGGCGGTGCCCCGGTTGCGCCGCGGCTGAGGCGGCGATATATCCTTCGGTCGATTTGAGGAGCGTGCCCTAATGCCGAAGATGACGTTCATCACCCCGGAGGGGAAGCGGCTCGAGGTCGAGGCCCCGCTGGGCCTGTCGGTGCTCGAGATCGCCCATCGCAACAGCATCGATATCGAGGGTGCCTGCGAAGGGTCGCTGGCCTGTTCGACCTGCCATGTCGTGGTCGACCCGGACTGGTACGGTAAGCTCGAGCCGGCGCGCGAGGAGGAGGAGGACATGCTCGACCTCGCCTTCGGCCTGACCAAGACCTCGCGGCTCGGCTGCCAGATCCTGATGACCCCGGCGCTCGACGGTCTGACCGTCCGGCTGCCGGCGGCGACCCGCAACATGATGCTCTGAACGGCACGCACAGATGATCAATCGCGCCGCGTCGCCGCTGGTCGGCGGCCTCGTCCGTTTCTTCCTCAGCCGTCCGCTGATCATGCTCTACAACATCGCCATCCTGGCGATCAGCGCGATGGCCCTGTGGGAAATCGTCGGCCTGCTGCGCTCGCCGGGCAACGACTTCCACGAGATCATCGACATCATGGAAGGCCTGGGCGTCATCTATATCGGCTATGGCGTGGTGGTCGAGGAGCGGGCGTCGATCTTCGAGGCCGTGGGGCTGTACCCCGCCTTGCGCACCGACGATCAGGAAAGCATCGACCATATCTGCCATGCCTACGGCCTGGGCTATCTCTGCTTCGGCCTGCTGCTGGAAATCGTCCTCTACTGCGTCAAGCTGCCGAACTGGCTGATCGATACCGAGGGCCGCGAGAGCCCGGTGCTGTTCATCGGCGTGGCCCTGGCCGCCATCGTCGTGGTGATGATGCTGCGCCATGTCTGGCTGCTGCTGCGGCCGCAGGCGGCCGCAGCACGGGCGCACTGACGGGGCTACATTCCCAGCTTGGTGAAGTCGACGACGTCGCGCACCTCGAACGGATCGATGTAGCTCGTGTGGGTCACGAGATCCTCGCCGGTCCAGTAGTGCAGCAGGCAGGCCGGCGGCTCCATCACCAGCGCCAGCGTGGCGCGGTTGTCGGAGAGGTCGAGGCCGATCTGATGGGCGGTCGACGGCCCGGTCTGGGCGATGGTGCCATTATACCGTCGCTGGATCGGCCGGTGCAGGTGGCCGCACAGGATGCGCTCGACCTGCGGATGCCGGGCGATGACCGCCCCGAATGCGTCCGCATTGTCGAGGCCCCAGTCGTCCATCCGATGCACGCCGGTCCGGAACGGCGGGTGGTGCATGAAGACGACGGTCGGGCGCGCCGGCTGCTCGGCCAGGGTCCGGTCGAGCCAGGCCAGCCGTTCGCCGCAGAGTTCGCCGCCGGTGGCCATCGGCTTGTTGGTGTCGAGCGCCACGAAGCGTACCGGCAGGTGCTCGACCGTGTATTGCAGGAAGCCCGAGGCCGGGAAATACCCGGCACCGCCGAACGCCGCACGCAGCGCCTCGCGCTCGTCATGATTGCCGGGGATCAGGTAGACCGGCATGCCGAGCGGCGCGATCAGGTCCTTGAAACGGGCATATTCCTCGGCCGAACCTTCGTCGACCAGATCGCCGGTGATCAGCACCGCATCGGGGCGACGGGTCAGCCCGTTGATATGGGCCACCGCGCGGGCGAGATGCGACGAGGTCTGGTAGGTGACCTCGGGCGACTTGTCCGGCTTGGAGATATGCGTGTCGGTGATGTGCGCGACCAACATGGGCTGGGGCTTCCTCGAGCGATGCTTCACGCTTTGACGGTTTAAGGAAGCCGGGCGGCCGATGCCAGCGCTTTCAGCGCCCCTTGAACCGGGCCGGCCGCTTCTGCAGGAAGGCCGAGACGCCCTCGAAGAAGTCTTCGGTACGGCCGGCGGCGCGCTGGGAGTCGCGCTCCAGGTCGAGCTGGGCTTCCAGGCTGTTGGTCTGCGAGGCCTGCAGCGCCTGGCGGATCAGGCCGAGGCCGCGGGTGGGGCCGGCGGCGAGCTTGCGGGCGATCGCCGTCGCCTGCGGCATCAGCTCGGCATCGGCGACGCATTGCCAGATCAGGCCCCATTCGGCCGCGGTGCGCGCCGGCAGCTTGTCGCCGAGCAGCGCCATGCCCGCGGCTCGCGCCCGGCCGATCTGGCGGGGCAGGACCCAGGTCGAACCGGCATCCGGCACCAGGCCGATATTGCAGAACGCCTGCAGGAACGTGGCGCTTTCGGCGGCGATGACGATGTCGGCCAGGATGGCCAGCGACATGCCGGCACCGGCACAAGGGCCGTTGACTGCCGCCACGACCGGGATTTCCAGCGCACGGAGCTGCTTGATGAACGGGTTGTAATGGGCGTCGAGCACCGCGCCCAGGTCGGGCGGGCCGCCATCGGCGGACATGTTCTGCGACAGGTCGGCGCCGGCGCAGAAGCCGCGCCCGGCCCCGGTGACCAGCAGGCAGCGGGCGCCCTGGGCCACGGCCTCTGCGACCGCCTGGCGCAATTCCCCGATCATCGCGACGCTCAGCGCGTTCAATCGCTCCGGGCGATTCAGGGTCAGGGTGGCGACATGGTCCTCGAGGTTCAGCGTGATCGTCTCGTAGGCCATGAAATCCCTTTCAGTGTTGTTCGCCGAGCGGCTGGAGACTGTCGACCATCACTTCCGACACCACGCGATTCCGACCGTGGCGCTTGGCGGTGTAGAGCGCCTTGTCGGCACGCTCGATGAAGCGCGACAGCGGTTCCCCGGGACGGTAGGCGGCGACACCGATCGACATCGAGATCCGCCCCATGTCCTCGCCGGATGCCTTCTTGACCAGTTTGCGGCTCTGCAGCGTGCGACGCAGCTGGTCGGCCACGGCGACCGCGCCGTCCAGGGCCGTGCCCGGCAGGATGACGGCGAATTCCTCGCCGCCGTAGCGGGCCGGCAGGTCGCGTCCCTTCAGGCCTTCCGCCAGCACCCTGGCGACCAGCTTCAGCACGAGATCGCCGAGCTGGTGGCCCCAGCTGTCGTTGAACTGCTTGAAATGGTCGATGTCGCAGATCAGCAGCGACAGCGGCACCTCGCCGTCGATGGCGACGCGCGCCGCTTCGACCAGCTGGAAATCGAACAGCTTGCGGTTGGCGATGCCGGTGAGCGCGTCGGTCAACGCCTCGCGCCGGACATGATCGAGGTTAGTACGGAGACTGGCGATCTCCTTCGACGAGGAATCGATCCGGGTCTCCAGGTTGCGCACCTCGGTCAGGGCGTGGCGGGTTTCGGCGAGGACCTGCCCGACCAGGGTCTGCAACTGGCGCTTCTCGGTGGTGCCCTCGGCTGCGTCGGCAAAGCGTTCCAGCCGTTCGCCGTAGCGCCGGGTGCCCTGTTCGGCCTCGCCCATCATCGCGGTCATCCGGCCGACCACGTCCTCGAGGCGATGGCCGATCTCGGACAGTACCTTCTGCGGCTGGTCGGTCGAGACGAACTGGTCGTAGAGCTCGTCGCAGAGGCGCTCGTTGAACTCCTGCCGGTTCTTGATCAGCAGGTCGACGGCGGCCGCCAGCTTGCCGTCGCGGCCGGCGTGATAGGCATACCAGAGGGCATAGTTCCGCGGTGTCGGCGCGACCTTGAACTGGGCCATCGACGCCATCGCCGCGGTACCGTACCCGCGGGCGTCCTCGCCTGAGTCCCCATCCTGGACGATCACCAGTACGCCTCACACTCCCAGGTAGCGGTGCTGCACCGTCGGATTGGCCAGGAGCTGAGCTGAACTGCCCGACCAGACGACGCGACCTTTCTCGATCACGTAATGACGGTCGGCGATACGTGTCAAGGCATCCAGGTTCTTGTCGATCACCAGGATTGCCTGATTCTGAGCTTTCAACTGCGTAAGACAGGCCCAGATTTCTTCCCGGATCAGTGGCGCGAGACCCTCGGTCGCCTCATCCAGGATCAGGAGGCGGGGGTTGGTCATCAGGGCGCGACCGATCGCCAGCATCTGCTGCTCGCCGCCGGAAAGCTGGCCGCCCATGTTGGAGAGCCGTTCGGCCAGTCGCGGGAACAGCGCGACCACGCGCTCGAAGGTCCAGGCCCGATCGCGCGGAATCGCGGTGGCGACGAGGTTCTCACGCACCGACAGGTTCGGGAAGATCTGCCGTCCTTCGGGGACCAGGCCGATACCGGCCTGGGCGATGCGATAGGACGGCAACTCGCGGATTTCGCTGCCGGCAAAGCGGATCGAGCCGGCGGCGGCGCGGGTCAGGCCCATGATCGAGCGAATGGTCGTGGTCTTGCCCATGCCGTTGCGGCCGAGCAGGGTGACGACTTCGCCCTCGCGAATCTCCAGTTCCATGCCGAACAGGACCTGGCTGCGGTCGTAGAACGTATCGATGCCGCGGACTTCGAGCATGTTCAGCCTCCGTGCCCGTCGCCGAGATAGGCCTGGCGCACCTCGCGGTTGACCCGGATGGCCTCGGGCGTGCCGGTGGCGATCGCCCGGCCGTAGACCAGCACCGTCAGGCGGTCGGCCAGCTGGAACACCGCGTCCATGTCGTGCTCGATCAGCACGATGGTCAGGCTGCGTTTGAGCGTCTTGAGCAGCGCGACCATGCGGGCCGATTCATCGGGCCCCATGCCGGCCATCGGCTCGTCGAGCAAAAGCAGCCGGGGCCGCGTCGCCAGCGCCATGGCAATCTCGAGCTGGCGATGCTCGCCATGGCTGAGCGCGCTGGCGGGGATGTCGGCGCGGGCGCCGAGCCCGACCTGGTCGAGCGCCGCCAGGGCAGGTCCGGCCAGCCGCGCATCGTCGGCGGCGGGCGCCCAGAAGCGGAAGGAATGGCCGTCATGGGCCTGCACGGCCAGGGCGACGTTCTCCCGCGCGGTCATGTCGGGGAAGATCGAGGTGATCTGGTAGGACCGCGCCAGGCCCATATGGCTGCGCCGATGCATCGGCGCGGCGGTGATGTCCTGGCCGTCGAGCATGACGCTGCCGGCCGTCGGCCGCATCTCGCCCGACAGCTGGCGGATCAGCGTGGTCTTGCCCGCGCCGTTCGGCCCGATGATCGCATGCAGTTCGCCGGTCGCGATCTCCAGGCTGACATTGTCGGTGGCCAGCAGGCCGCCGAAGCGCTTGATCAGGCCGTTGGTGGACAGGATGGTGCCGGTCATTTGCGCCGCTCCCAGCGGGCGATCAGCCCGGCGATGCCGCCCTTGCCGAACAGCACGACCAGCACCAGGAACGGCCCGAAGATGATCTTCCAGTAGTGGGTGAGGCTGGAGAGCGACTCCTCCAGCGCCAGCACGGTCAGCGCGCCGTAGACCGGCCCCATCAGGCTGCCCATGCCGCCCAGCACGACCATGACGATCAGGTCGCCCGACCGGGTCCAGTGCATCGTCGCCGGGCTGACGAAATCGGCCTGGTTGGCCAGCAGCACGCCGGCCAGGCCGCAGACCGCGCCGGCGATGACGAAGGCGGTCAGGCGATAGCGCATGGTCGGAAAGCCGATGGCGTGCATGCGCGGGTCGTTCGACTTGGCCCCGCGGATCACCTGGCCGAAGCGCGAACCGACCAGGCGCTTCATCAGATAGAGCGCGGCAACGAGCAGGATGAAGCAGAGATAGTAGAACTGCGGCCGGTCGTCGAGGCTGGGAAAGCCGCCGAAGTCGGAACGGGCATTGAGGGTCAGCCCGTCGTCGCCGCCGTAGTCGTAGAGGCCGACGCCGACGTAGTAGATCATCTGGGCGAAGGCCAGGGTGATCATGATGAAGTAGAGCCCGCGGGTGCGCAGCGACAGCGCGCCGATGAACAGCGCCACTGCGGCCGACAGCAGGATGGCGACCGGCCACTGCACCCATGCCGACGTGACCCCGTGATAGGCCATGATGCCGACGACATAGCCGCCGACGCCGAGATAGGCGGCGTGGCCGAACGAGACCATGCCGCCATAGCCGAGGATCAGGTTCAGCGATGCGGCGGCGAGCGCCATGACGAGGATGCGGGTGCCGAGTGAAAGAACGAAGGAATCGCCGGCCAGCACGGCATAGACCGGCAGCAGCGCGAAGCCGGCGAGCACGATGGTCGCGACCGCGACGGTCGGGGTCGGTTTGATGGCCATGGCGGTCAGCGCCCCGGCGCCGGGAACAGCCCGGCAGGTCGCACGACCAGCACCAGGGCCATCAGGATGTAGATCAGCATCGAGGACAGTCCCTGGGCCAGGGACGCCGCCTGGATCGGATTGATGAACAGGGTCAGGATATCGGGCAGGAAGGCGCGGCCGACGGTGTCGAGCAGGCCGACCAGGAAGGCCGCGACGAACGCGCCGCGGACCGAGCCGATGCCGCCGATGACGATGACGACGAAGGCGAGGATCAGGATGTTCTCGCCCATGCCGACGCGGACGGTGGTGATCGGCGCGGCCATCAGCCCGGCGAGGGCGGCGAGCGCCGCGCCCAGGCCGAAGACCAGCGTATAGAGCCGGGCGATGTTGACGCCCAGCGCGCCGGCCATCTCGCGGTTGGAGGCGCCGGCGCGGATCAGCATGCCGACGCGGGTGCGCACAACCAGCCAGTAGAGGGACAGCGCGCAGGCGAGGCCGACCGCGACCACGACGAAGCGATAGGTCGGGTAGGGCAGGCCGGGCATGATCTGGATCTGGCCCTGCAGTGCCTCGGGCAGCGGGATGGTCATGCCGGCGACGCCGAATACCAGCTGTGCCGCCTCGTTGAAGAACAGGATCAGGCCGAAGGTCGCCAGCACCTGGTCGAGATGGTCGCGGCTGTAGAGCGATCTGAGCGCCACGACTTCGACGACGATGCCGAGCAGCAGCGCCGCCGGCAGGGCCAGCAGCGCGCCGAGGAAGAACGAACCGGTCAGCTTGGTCAGCACGGCGGCGAAATACGCGCCCATCATGTAGAGCGAGCCATGGGCCAGGTTCACCAGGTCCATGATGCCGAACACGAGGGTCAGGCCGGCAGCCAGCAGGAACAGCAGCAGGCCGATCTGCACGCCGTTCAGAATCTGCTCGATAAAGAGGATCATGTGCTTATGGGCAACAAAAGGGGCGACATCCCCGCCGGCCGAAGCCTCAGGGATGTCGCCCGATCGAGCCTTACTGCATCTTGCAGGCGGAAGCGGCGGACGAGACGCTGTCCTTCAGCACCGTCGAGACGGTGAGCTGCTGGTAGTCGCCGTCGGCCGCCTTCTCGACGACCTGCTGGTAGATGTCGAGCACGGGCACCTGGTTGGGGCCGAGCTTGAACGGCCCGCGCACCGACTGGATATTGGCTTTCTTCATCGCCGCCCGGATCGCTTCCTTGTCCTTCAGGTCGCCCTTGGCACCGGCCACGCCCGAGGCGATCAGGTTGATCGCATCGTAGGTCTGCGCGGCGTAGAAGGTGGGCACCTTGTTGAACTTCTTCTTGAAGTCGGTGACGAACTTCTGATTGGCGGCGTAGGGCAGGTCGGCGGTCCACGGGCCGGTCTGGATGACGCCTACGGCGTTGTCCTTGAGCAGCGGCATCGAGAGCTGGTCGATCGCGAACACGCTGTAGAGCGGAATCTTGTCCTTCAGCCCGGCCTGGGTGTACTGGGTGATGAACTGGATACCGTGGGCGCCGGGGAAGAAGAAGAACACGCCCTGCGCGTTGGAATTGCGGATCTTGGAGATCTCGGCCGAGAAGTCGAGCTGGTCGGGCCACTTGGTCAGGTCGGTGCCGACCACCTGGCCCTTGAACGCATCCTGCCAGCCCTTGACCATGTCGCGGCCGGCCGCGTAGTTGCCGGTGATCGCGTAGGCGCGGGCGACGCCCTTCTGGTTCATCAGCTCGCCCATCGCCGCGGGCATCTGGTCGTTGCCCCAGGAGGTCGAGAAGAAATACGGGTTGCACTGCGCACCGACGAATTGCGTCGCGCCGGCGTTGGCATTGACCAGGAAGACCTTGGCGTCGGTGACCGGCTTGGCCGAAGCCAGCAGCACGTTCGACCAGATGAAGCCGGAGACGAAATCGACCTTGTCGCTCTGGACGAGCTTTTCGGCCTTCTGCTTGCCGACCTCGGGCTTCTGGTCGTCGTCTTCGTAGATCACCTTTACCGGTTTGCCGGCCATCTTGCGGCCCATGTGGTCGAGCGCCAGTTCGACCGCGTCGCGCATGTCCTGGCCGATATTGGCGTTGCCGCCGGTCAGGGTGGTGATGAAGCCGATCTTGACTTCGCTCTGCGCGTAAGCCGGCGAGATGCCGAGGGCGAGCAGGGCCGAGCCGGCCAAAAGCACCGTTTTCAACGACATTCTGTTTTCCTCCCCGTGGGTACTCGTTTGACGAGCGGTACTTTACCGCCCGTTCGACGAGCGTTGCCTGGAACTATTCTGCATGAGCACTATCGTGCACTGCGTTCGCGGAATTATTCTGCAGGTATGATAGCCCAGCGACGGTTGTCCTTCAAATCGTTTGTTGGCCGCCGGTGCCAGAATCGAACGGCCGCGCGATGTGCGAACACCGCGCGGCCGCGTCATAGGCAGAAATTCAGGCCGCGAAGCGGCGCTTCAACCTGTCTGCGATCTCGCCGACGATGCCCTTGCGGAAGGCCATGACGATGACGACGAAGACGATGCCCTGGACGACGAGGACCCATTCGCCGATGGAGGCGAGATAGTTCTGCATGGCGACGATGATGGCGGC
>JAFKFH010000023.1 GCA_017307375.1 Alphaproteobacteria bacterium | reverse complement strand
GGCGACGTCAAGCTGCACTTCCTGCGCCAGTCGGGCGGCAAGCCCGAGAAGTACATGACGATCGAACTGGGCGAGGCGATGGTTGCCCGGCTCGAGACCTTCGTCCCCGGCGACGAGCAGGACGATCCGACGAAGAACAACGTGCCGCTCGAGAAGGTCTCGATCAGCTACAAGACCATCAAGTTCACCTACGCCCCCCAGAAGACCGACGGCGCGATGGGCGGCAATGTCCAGGCCGGCTGGGACGTCATCGCCAACAAGGCGGCCTGATCTTTTCGGACAAGGCGGGGCCGGCGTCAGCCGGCCCCGTTGCCATTTGCGGCGTGATCGGACAGGCTGGCGCGGCATGCTTCACGCCTTCCACATTCGCGCCGCGCGGCCGCCGGACGCAGCGCCGCTCGCCCGGCTCTTGAATGCCATCATCCATGCCGGCGGGACGACCGCCATGGAGGATCCGTTCACCGACCAGGCCTTTGCCGATTGCTTCCTGACCGGCAGCGACGTGCTGTCCTGCTTCGTTGCCGAAGCGGACACCGGTGAGCTCATCGGATTTCAGGCGGTGTGCCGCTATGACGGCCTGCCCGAAGGCTGGGGCGACATCGCGACCTTCGCGCGACGCGAACCCAAGATCGCCGGGGTCGGGCGGGCGCTGTTCCCGTCGACGCTACGGGCTGCGCGGCAGCGGTCGCTGGTTGCCATCAATGCCGCGATCCGCGCCGACAATGCCGGGGGCCTCGCCTACTACGAGAAGATCGGCTTCGTCACCTACGACCGGCTGGCGGCTGTGCCGCTGCGCGACGGAACCCCGGTCGACCGGATCCTCAAGCGCTACGATCTGGCCTGACCGGCCCAGGATCGGACATTGTTGCCGCCATGGGCCTTGACGTCCTGCAGGGCATCGTCGGCCCGGTAGAACAGATCCGATTTTTCCAGCTCGGCGACGGCCGCGTTCATCACGCCGGAAACCCCGGCGCTGAAGGTGACCACACCGTGATCGGACCCCTGATGCGGCAGAGCCTCTCGCCGCAGCACCCGCAGAGCATCGTTGAGCATCATTTCGGCCTGGATCGGGGAAATGCCCGGCAGCACCAGGGCGATCTCCCGGCCTTCGTGCCGTCCGACCAGATCCCCCGGGCGATGAAACTGGGCCGACATCAGCCGCGCCACCTTCTTGAGGAGAATATCGCCCCGGCTGCGGCCGAAGGCGTCGTTGTAGGCGCGGAAATGATCGACATCGATCATCGCGACGCTGATCGGCTGACGCTCGCGGGCGCAGCGCTGCCATTCGACGGCGGCCTGGTCGGCCAGGTATCGCGAGGTAAAGATGCCGGTCAGCGGATCGCTGATGTCTCGGCCGCGCCGCGCCAGCGCATCGCCGGCAAGCTTGGCATAGTCGCCCAGCACGGCGATTTCGTCGAAATCGACATGGGGATTGGCGGGGTCGATCACCGACAGCGCCGCCACCACCGCTCCCGACGGTGCGGTGACCGGCACGCCGACATAGGTCGTCGCCCCCGTCAGGGCCGGGTGGGCGGAGAACGCCGCCGTCGAGGCAAGATCGGCAATGACGACCGGCTTTCCACTGGCGATGACGCGGGCACAGGGACTGGCCGCGCGCTCGACCAGGCCGCAGTCGATACCATGGCTGCCTGCGGCCACATAGAGCTGGGAGCCGACATCGATCGTGACCATGGCCCGGGCCGCGCCGAACGCGCGTGCGGCCAGCACGGCCGCGCGCTGCAGCCCGTCATCGGGCGCGGCGCCGACTAGGCCGAACGGATCGAAAAGGTAGGACGCAACATTCTGTCGAGCCATGGCAACCCTCGTGGCGAGCCGGTGCTTGTGCGATGCACACTAGCCCCAGCCTGCGTCGCCTTGGGTTTGAGTTTGAAAAAATGTGTAACGGCTGTCCAGCCGCCGGTGGCGGCAATATAATACCGCATCCTCGGGAACGCTTTGTGCTGAACGGCGTTTGCCGCGGCAGGCCTGCATGCTAAGCGTGCCTGGGGTCAGGGGGTGAAAAAGCGAAATGACGCCGGACGAGCAGGTCGCGGGCCCGGTTTCCGAGGCTGAACGATATCGTATCCTGGTCGATGCGATAGCCGGCTATGCGATCTGCATGCTCGCTCCCGACGGTATCGTGGCCAGTTGGAATTCGGGCGCCCAGCACTATACCGGATACACGCCCACCGAGATCATCGGGCAGAATTTCTCGCGCTTCTACACCGACGAGGAGCGCGCTGCGGGCAAGCCAGCCCTGGCCCTGCAGACCGCTGCCGGCGAGGGCCGTTTCGAGGCCGAGGGCTGGCGGGTCCGCAAGGACGGCACCCGCTTCTGGGCAAGCGTCGTGATCGACGCGATCCGCGACCCCGCAGGGCGTTTGACCGGCTTCGCCGAAGTCTCGCGCGACCTGACCGAGCGCCGTGCCGCCCAGGAAGCGTTGCGGCGGACCGAGGAACAGTTCCGCCTGCTGGTTCAGGGTGTCACCGACTACGCGATCTACATGCTGGATCCCGATGGCATGGTATCGAGCTGGAATGCCGGTGCCGAACGGATCAAGGGATACCGGCCGGAAGAAATCGTCGGCCACCATTTCGCGCGGTTCTACACCCCCGAAGACCGCGAGCGGGGCGAACCGCAGCGCAGCCTCGACATCGTGCGCCGCGAAGGCCGGGTCGAACGCGAGGGCTGGCGCGTGCGCAAGGATGGAACGCGCTTCTGGGCCAGCGTCGTCATCGATCCCATCCGCGACGATGCCGGTGAAATCGTCGGCTTCGCCAAGATCACGCGCGATTCGACCGAGCGCAAGCTGGCCCAGGACGCCTTGGACCAGGCGCGCGAGGCGCTGCTGCAGTCGCGCAAGATGGAGGCGATCGGCCAGCTGACCGGCGGCGTCGCCCACGACTTCAACAATCTCCTGATGGCCGTGCTGGGCAGCCTCGAACTGTTGCGCAAGCGCCTGCCCGACGATCCGGCGATGCGGCGGTTGATCGACAACGCGACACAGGGTGCGCGCCGGGGCGTTTCGCTGACCCAGCGCATGCTGGCCTTTGCCCGCCGCCAGGAACTGAAGCCCGCTGCCGTCGACGTCGCCGCCCTCGTCCTCGGCATGGGCGACCTGCTCCAGCGCTCGCTGGGGCCGCATGTCGCGGTCGAGATGCTGTTGGCGCCAGGCCTGCCTGCGGTGCGCACCGACCCCGAACGGCTCGAGACCGCCTTGCTCAATCTGGCGATCAATGCCCGCGACGCGATGCCGGGTGGCGGCAGGATCGTGATCTCCGCCCGCGAGGACAGCATCGTCGCGCCCTGGAGCGGCGGGATGCTGCCCGGCGACTATCTGCGCATCGCCGTGACCGACACCGGCGAAGGCATGGACGAGGCGACATTGGCCCGCGCCGTCGAACCCTTCTTCACCACCAAGGGGGTCGGCCAGGGTACCGGCCTTGGCCTGCCGATGGTCCATGGCCTGGCCGAACAGTCGGGCGGCCGGCTCGTACTGACCAGCCGCCCGGGCGAGGGGACGACGGCCGAGCTGTGGCTGCCGGTGACGACGGAAGAATCCGCATCGGCCAGCCCGGAGCCGGCGCAGGATCCGGCCGGGACGCGGTCGCTCGCCATCCTCGCCGTCGACGATGATCCACTGGTGCTCACCTCGACCGCCGGCATGCTCGAGGATCTCGGCCATCGGGTGCATGAGGCGACGTCGGCGGCCATGGCCCTCGACATCCTGCAGCGCCAGCCGGCCCTCGACCTGGTAATCACCGATCACGCGATGCCCCAGATGACCGGCGCCGAGCTCGCCGAACGCATCGCCCGCGACCACCCGTCGCTACCCGTGGTGCTGGCGACCGGGTTCGCCGAGTTGCCCGCCGGGCGGGCTGCCGGCCTGCCCCGACTGGCCAAGCCTTTCGATCAGGCCGAACTGCAGCGGGTGATCGACACCGTCGTCGCCCCACGCTGACGCGTGTCCCATCGCCTATGCCGCGACTGTCACCGTTTCGTCGCCAGCCAGATGACGTGGCGGCGGCCGCCCTTGGCACCGCGGGCGCGGGCGGTGACTTCCTCCGCGGTGAAGCCGTGGCGGCGCAGCCGCGCGGTGAAGCGGCCGTCCGGCGCAGCCGACCACACGGCGAGGATGCCGCCGGGCTTCAGCGCGGCATGGGCCGAATGCAGGCCCATGGCGCCGTAGAGCGCATCGTTGTCCTCGGTGGTCAGGCCGTCCGGGCCATTGTCGACGTCGAGCAGGATGGCGTCGTAGGCGGCCTTGGCCGCCATCATCATGCCGCCGACATCGCCGAGGCGGATGGTCACCCGCGGATCGTCGAGGCAGTCGCCGAAGATCTGCGCCATCGGCCCGCGCGCCCAGTCGACCACGGCGGGGACCAGTTCAGCCACCTCGACCTCGGCGTCTGGACCCAGCACCTTCAGGGCGGCGCGCAGGGTGAAGCCCATGCCCAGCCCGCCGATCAGCAGCCGGGGCTTGCGTCGCCTGGCCAGGCGCTCGCAGGTCAGGGTGGCCAGTGCCTCCTCCGATCCCCACAAGCGGCTGTTCATCAGCTCGTTGTTCGACAGCATGATCGAGAATTCGTCGCCGCGGCGCTTCAGCCGCATTTCGCCGCCGCCGGGAATGGTGGTGCGTGCCAGCTCGACCCAGGGAATCATGGCACCAGCCCCAGCGCGATGTCGGTGGTGTAGTTCTCGCGCATGAACGCGATGAAATTATCGCGGAACTGCCGGGTATGCGCATGGGCCAGTGCATCGGCGCGCTCGGGGTCGCGGTCGCGGATGGCGTCCAGCATCGCCTGGTGCTCGTCGGTCAGCAGGTAGCCGTCGTTGGTGCGTTCGAGATAGTCGAAATGCAGATGCAGCATGCGCTGGCCCTGGTTCAATAGCCGCTCGTAGAACGACGCCATGTACGGATTGCGGCCGGCATGCGCAATCGCCATGTGGAACTGCTTGTTGGCTTCCGACATCGCGAGATGGCTGCCCCCTCGCACCGTTGCCTCGAATTCCTTCAGGCGGCGTGCAATGGCCTTCAGGTCGGCCTCGGTCCTCAACTGGGCGGCCAGCCGGCAGTTGACCCGCTGGGCGATGTCGAGTGCCTCGACGTATTTCGGGAAGGGCGCGACCTCGATCGGGGCGACGATCGTCGACCGATTGGCCAGCGTGACCACGAGGTCCTCGCCCGACAGCCGGATCAGCGCCTCGCGCACCGGCGAGCGCGACAGTCCGAAGCGGTCGGCCAGCGTCGTCTCGTCGAGCAACTGGCCCGGCGCCAGCTCCAGCGTCAGGATCTCGTTGCGCAAGGTCTCGTAGACGCTTTTCCAGCCGCTGCCCTTGGCCCGCCGTCCGTCGCTCTCGTCGCTCAAGCCCGTCACCCTTGTTGCCCGCGCCGGCATAGTGCCCCGGCCGGCGCATGTCGACACATTGTTTTTCGCCGTTGACATTGTCGACACTGTGCCGACATATACAGAGGCGACATTGTGCCGACAACAAGGAGCAGCCGGCCATGGCCCTCAAGGGTATTCTCCCCGCGCTGGTGACGCCGTTCGATGCGGCCGGCAATACCGATTTCGCCACGCTGGAAAAGCTGATCGAGCATCTGCTGGCCCAGGGCGTGCACGGCTTCGTGCCGATGGGCTCGACCGGCGAGTACTACGCGATGACCGCGGGCGAGCGGGCCGATGTACTGCGCTGCGTCCGGGAGGTCGTCGGCGATCGCGGGCAGCTTGTCGCCGGCACCAACGGCGGCTCGACCCGCGAGGTCATCGGCCATACCGAAACGGCCAGGAAGCTCGGCTACGACACCGTGCTGCTGCCGCCGCCATACTATTGCCTGCCGACGCAGCAGGAACTGCTCGGCCATTATCGCGCCGTGCTCGATGCCGTCGACGTGCGCATCGTGCTCTACAACTTTCCGCTGCGCGCCGGCGTCGAGGTCGGCTTCGACGTGATGGACGCGCTGGCCGACGAGCCCAGGGTGATCGCGATCAAGGAAAGCAGCGGCAACCTGCTGCGCGCCCTCGAGATCAACCGCCGCTATGCCGGCCGGCTCGCGCTTTCCTGCGGCAGCGACGATCAGGCCTTCGACTTCTTCATGTGGGGCGCGACCAGCTGGATCTGCGGCCCGGCAAACTGCTTTGCGGCGCCCGCGGTCAAGTTCTACGAGGCGTTCGTGTCCGGCGATCTGGCGGCGGCGCAGGCGCTGATGCGCCGGATCTATCCGGCGATGACCGATCTGGAATCGGGCAAGTTCGTGCAGAAGGTCAAATATGGCTGCGAACTCGCGGGCCTTGCCGTCGGCGAAACGCGGCGGCCGCTGATGCCGCTGTCGGCGGAAGAGAAGACCGCGTTCTCGGCGGTCTTCGCCGCGGCACAGGCATGACCGTCGCGGTCGTCGGCGCCGGCATCATCGGGGCGGCGATCGCCTTCGAGCTGCGGCGCCGCGGCCGCGACGTCCTGCTGATCGACCGGGGCGCGCCTGGCCGCGGCGCTTCCTACGGCAACATGGCCAGCATCGCGGTCACCGAATTCCTGCCGTCGTCGCGGCCGGGCATCTGGGCACGGATTCCTGGCTGGCTGTTCGATCCCGAGGGCCCGGTACGGGTGCGGCCGGGTTACCTGCTCGAGGCGATGCCCTGGTTCCTCCGTTTCCTGATGGCCGGGACGCCGGCACGGGTACGCGCCCTGGAAGCGGCCGGCGCCGCGCTCTGCGGCCGGGTCTATGACGATCTGCTGCCGCTGCTCGACGCGGCAGGGCTGGGCGACATGCTGTCGGCCGAAGGGTGCCTGAGCCTCTATGCCGACGACCGGGAGTTCACAGCCGATCGCGATCATCTTGCGCTGCTCGAACGTTTCGCCCTGCCGCACGAGGTGCTGGGACCCGATCGGCTGCGGGCGCTGGAACCGGAGATCTCGGCCGGCATCCGGCGCGCGGTGCTGTTCCCCCGGAACCGGTCGGTGCGCGACCCCCATCGGCTGGTGGTGGCGCTGGTCGAGCGTTTCGAAGCCATGGGCGGCAGGTTTGCGACCGGCGATGTCGTCGGATTCGACCGCGACGACGGGCTGACGGCGCTGCGCCTGGCCGATGGCCGGCAGATCGGGGCGACCGCGGCGATCCTGTGCGGCGGCGCCCATACCGGGGCGCTGGCCCGCATGCTGGGCGAGCCGATCCCGCTGGAGACCGAGCGGGGCTACCACACCCAGATCATGGCACCGGGCATCGCCCTGCGGCATTCGCTGATCTGGCCGGCCCGCGCCTTCATGGTCACGCCGACCGCCGGTGGCATCCGCGTCGGCGGCACCGTCGAGATGGCGGGCCTCGACGCCCCGCCGGACTACCGCCGCGCCCGGGCGCTGGTCGACCGCGCCCGCGTCGCGCTGCCGGGGCTGCAGGCGCGCGACACGTCGGAATGGATGGGGCACCGGCCGGCCCTGCCCGATACCGTGCCGATCATCGGCCCGTCGACGACGACGCGCGGCGTCTATTACGCCACCGGGCACGGCCATCTCGGCCTCACCCAGGCCGCGACCACGGCGCGGCTGATCGGCGATCTCGTCACCGGTGTGGCCCCGCCGCTCGACATGACACCCTATCGCATCGACCGCTTCTGAGGAGGGCGCCATGCGCGACAGGCTTTTCATCGACGGCCGCTGGGTCGCGCCGAAGCGCGGCGGCAGCCTTGCGGTGATCGACCCGGCGACCGAGGCGGTCATTCACCAGGCGCCGGCCGGCACGGCGGAAGACATCGATGCGGCGGTGGCGGCCGCCCGCCGCGCCTTCGACGATGGTCCCTGGCGGCGCGCCGGCGGCGCCGAGCGTGGCCAGGCCCTGCGGGCGATCGCCGCCGGTATCCGCGCCCGTCTGGTCGAGCTTGCCCGTCTCGAAGTTCTCGACAATGGCAAGCCGCTGCCGGAGGCGGAATGGGACGTGGGCGATGCTGCCGGCTGCTTCGAGTTCTACGCGGGCCTCGCCGAGGCGATGGATGGGGCTGGCCCCGAGCAGATCGCGCTGCCCGATCCGCGTTTCGTTGCCCGGGCGGTACGCGAACCGCTTGGCGTCGCCGGTGCCGTGATTCCCTGGAACTACCCGCTGCTGATGGCGGCCTGGAAAGTCGCCCCCGCGCTGGCAGCCGGCTGCACCATGATCCTCAAGCCGTCCGAGCTGACGCCGCTGACCGCGCTGGAACTCGGCGTGATCGCCGAGGCGGCGGGGCTGCCGGCCGGGGTGCTGAACATCGTCACCGGCACCGGCACCGACGCCGGCCAGCCGCTCTGCGATCACCCGGCCGTCGACAAGCTCGCCTTCACCGGCTCGGTGCCGACCGGTGCCAAGGTGATGGCAGCCGCCGCGCGCGACATCAAGAAGATCAGCCTCGAACTCGGCGGCAAGTCGCCATTCCTGGTGTTCGACGATGCCGATATCGAGAAGGCTGTCGAATGGATCATGTTCGGCATCTTCTGGAACCAGGGCCAGGTCTGCTCGGCCACGTCGCGGGTGCTGGTGCATGGGGCGATCCATGACCGCCTGGTGGAAAGGCTGGTGGCCGAGGCGCGCCGGATCCGGATCGGCAACGGGCTCGATGCCGGCGTACTGCTCGGCCCCCTGGTTTCCGATGCCCAGCGGACCAAGGTGCTGGCGGCGGTTGCCCGCGCCCGCGCCGACGGGGCAACCGTCGCGACCGGTGGCGGTGTGCCCGCCGGCCTCCCGCGCGGCTACTTCGTCGAGCCGACGGTGCTGACCGACGTGCCGCTGGACAGCGCGGCCTGGCGCGAGGAAATCTTCGGCCCCGTCGTCTGCCTGCGGCGATTCGCCGACGAGGCCGAAGGCGTGCGCCTTGCCAATGCGTCGTGCTACGGCCTCGCGGCCGCGGTCATGTCGGCCGACCTCGACCGGGCCGAGCGGGTAGCGGCGGCGCTTCGCGCCGGCATCGTCTGGATCAACTGTTCGCAGCCGACCTTCACCGAGGCGCCCTGGGGCGGCTACAAGCAATCCGGCATCGGCCGCGAACTCGGACGCTGGGGCCTCGACAACTATCTGGAAACCAAGCAGATCACACGCTACGTCAGCGACGATCCCTGGGGCTGGTACATCAAATGAACTGGGAACATTCGCTCGACCTGCTGCAGGTCCATTGCCAGGGCGAAATCGGCAAGGTCATCGTCGGTGGTGCGCCCGAGATCCCCGGGGCCACGCTGCTGGACAAGATGAATCGAATCAATGCCGGCGACGACCGCCTGCGCCGTTTCGTCACTTCCGAGCCGCGCGCCCATGTGGCGATGTCGGTCAACCTGCTGGTCCCGCCCTGCCGGCCCGAGGCCGATGCGGGCTTCATCGTACTGCAGGCCGACCGCGCCCACCCGATGTCGGGGTCGAACTGCATCTGCGTCGTGACCGCCCTGCTCGAAACCGGCCGGGTGCCGATGGTCGAGCCGGAAACCACGGTCCGCATCGACACGCCGGCCGGGCTGATCGTGGCCCGCGCCCGCTGCGTCGACGGCCGCTGCCTGTCGGTCAGCCTGGACAATGTCGACTGCTTCGTGGAGACGCTGGATATGGCCGTAGAAACCCCGCGCTGGGGCCGCATCACGGCGGATATCGCCTTCGGCGGCGTCTACTACGCGATCATCGATGTCGAGCAGGTCGGGCTCGCCATCGCGCCGCCGCAGGCCCGCGACCTGGCCGAGGCGGGCATCGCGTTGAAGGCCCTGCTGGCCCGGCAGGTCCGCGTCAGCCATCCGACATTGCCCGGCCTCGACGAGATCGCCTATGTGATGTTCCGCGGCCGGGAACCCGACGGTGCCGTGCGAACCTGCACGACGCTCAGGCCCGGCCGCGTCGACCGCTCGCCCTGCGGCACCGGCAGTTCGGCCAATCTCGCCACCCTGCACGCCCGCGGCCGGATCAGGGCAGGCGAGGGGCGGCGCTCGCGCTCGATCATCGGCGGGGAATTCCTCGCCGAAGTGGTCGGCGAGACCACCGTCGGCGACCGTCCGGCCATCCTGCCGCGGATCACCGGTCAGGCCTGGATCTACGGACGCGAGCAACTGCGTCTGGACGACCGCGATCCGTTCCCGGACGGCTTTGCCCTGTCGGACAGCTGGGGTTCGCAGGCCTGAGACGCTATTCGGCCGCCGTCACCCGGGCATCGCGGCCGCCGCGCAGGATCGAGTTCCCCTCGTACAGCGTGCGCTGGTCGATCGCCGGGCCGCTCAGCCAGTCGCTCTCGGCGATCTGGCCCGACGGAGCAAAGGCCGCCAGCGCATTGGCGTAGCAGGCCCGGCGCACGTCCTCGGCGGCCACGCCCTGGGCCAGGGCCAGCTTGGCTGTCTTCGGCACCGACAGCGGGTCGGAGATTCCCCAGTCGCAGGCCGAGTTGACGATGACGCGCTCGGCGCCGTACCGCTTCAGGATCTCGACCATCCTGGCATCGCCCATCTTGGTCGACGGATAGATCGAGAAGGCGGCCCAGTAGCCGCGCTGCAGCACCTCGGCCACCGTCTCCTCGTTGTTGTGATCGACCACGACGCGCGACGGATCGAGGCCATGTTCCTCGCATACATCCATCGAGCGCGTGGTGCCTCGCTTCTTGTCGCGATGCGGCGTGTGGATCATCACGGGCAGGTCGAGTTCGCGGGCCAGTTCCAGCTGGCGGCGGAAATAGCGGTCCTCCAGCGCGGTCTGCTCGTCGTAGCCGATCTCGCCGATCGCCACGACCCCTTCCTTGATGGCGAAGCGCGGCAGGATCTCCATCACCGCCTCGGCCAGCGCCTCGTCGTTGGCTTCCTTGGAGTTGAGCCCGATCGTGCAGTAGTGGCGCAGCCCGAACTGCCCGGCGCGAAAGCGCTCGAAACCGAGAATGGCGGAGAGATAGTCGGCATAGCTTGCGACATGCGTGCGCGGCTGGCCGACCCAGAAGGCCGGCTCGATCACCGCGACGATGCCGGCCGCCGCCATCGCCTCGTAGTCGTCGGTCGTCCGCGAGATCATGTGGGCATGCGGGTCGATGAACATCATGGGATGCGCTCCAGATCGGCCAGGGCAACGTCCGCTTCCGCGCCGACCGCCTGCGCGAAGGGAATGAGACAGCGCCACAGTTCCGGCGAGATCGGTCGGCCCGCGGCGCGGCGCTCGCGGGCGTAGTCGCGCAGCATCATGGCCAGTTCGGGGTTCGCCCGTTCGTCCAGCCCCTGGATCGGAGCGAGCGGGCTGTCGACGAACAGGGCCTTGAGCACCATGTGGTTCCAGCGGTGCTCGCCGAAGACTTCGCGCGGGTAGGGGCTGTGATGGGCGACCGCCTCGAATACCGGTCGCATGTTGCTGCGCAGGCCTTCGCCGGCCTCGTCCTCCAGCCGCTCCGGATCGGGATAGAGCGGCAGGCCGCGAAACAGGGCGACCAGTTCGGCGGTATCCGCCACCCGGCGCAGCCGCCGGAACCGGTCGGCGAAGCCCGCCCGCGGCAGATGCAGCAACAGCAGGATGCGGGCGGCCGCGTCGACCGGCCATCCGGCCGGCCGCCAGCCCGGCCTTGCCGCTTCGGCGGCGGCCTCGTCCGCCGGCGCAAGCGTCAGCGGCGCACGACCGACCAGGCGCGGCAACCGGGCGAAGGCAAGGTCGAGCCGGGCGTCGTCCGGCCCCGCCGCCATCTCGCCGAGCATGACGGACAATCCGTCGACCGTGGCCTGCCGGTCGATCCATCGGTAGAGAAGATCCCCTATAGATTGATTATTATTCATAATAGACAGTTGTAAGATGTTTTCGGCTGACCGACAATCGCGGCATGCAGCCAACCTTGATCATCCTCGTCGTCGGGCTGACCCCGGATCTGATCGGGCCGGACACGCCGCATCTGGCCGCGCTGGCCGGTCGTGGCGGCTTGCGTCCGCTTGCCACCGTCGTCCCGGCAGTCACCTGCACGGTGCAGTCCACCCTGGTCACCGGCCTGCCGCCATCGGGGCACGGCGCGGTCGCCAACGGCTGGTACTTCCGCGACCAGGCCGAGATCTGGCTGTGGCGCCAGTCGAACCATCTGGTCGGCGGCGAGAAACTGTGGGAGGCCGGCCGCCGGCGTGATCCCGGCTTCACCTGCGCCAAGCTGTTCTGGTGGTACAACATGTACGCGTCGGTGGATTGGAGCGTGACGCCGCGGCCGATGTATCCGGCCGACGGCCGCAAGATCCCCGACTGCTACAGCCACCCGATGGAACTGCGCGACGAGCTGACGGACCGGCTGGGCCAGTTCCCGCTGTTCAAGTTCTGGGGGCCGATGACCGACATCACCTCCAGCCGCTGGATCACCGACGCCACGCTGCACGTGATGGCGACCCGCGGCCCGACCCTCACGCTGACCTACCTGCCGCATCTCGACTACGACCTGCAGCGCTTCGGCCCCGACAAGGGCCATCGGGCCGTGCGATCGTCCCTGCGCGACGTCGATGCGCTGGCCGGCCGCCTGATCGCTGCCGCGGAACAGCGCGGCGCCCGCGTGATCGTGGTTTCCGAATACGGCATCACGCCGGTCAGCCGTGCGGTCTTCATCAACCGGGCGCTGCGCGCCGCCGGGCTGATCGCGGTCAGGCGGGAACTCGGCCGCGACATGCTCGATCCCGGAGCCAGCCGCGCCTTCGCCCTGGCCGATCACCAAGTCGCCCATGTCTATGTCCGCGACCCCGCCGATGTCCCGCCGGCGCGCACACTGCTCGGGCAGCTCGACGGCGTCGAGGCGGTGTGGGGCGAGGCCGAGAAGGCCGCCCACGGCCTCGATCATCCGCGCAGCGGCGAACTGGTCGCCCTGGCCGCCGCGGACAGCTGGTTTGCCTATCACTACTGGCTCGACGACGCCTGCGCCCCCGATTTCGCCCGCACCGTCGAAATCCACCGCAAGCCCGGCTACGACCCGGTCGAACTGTTCTTCGATCCGGCGCTGCGCTGGCCCAAGCTCGCCGCGGCGTGGCGGCTGGGGGTGCGGGCGCTGGGCCAGCGCCGGCTGCTCGATGTCATATCCGCCGGCGATACCCACCTCGTACGTGGCTCGCACGGCCGTATCGGTGGCGACCCGGCGGCCGGACCGCTGGTGATCTCGTCGGCGCCGCATCTGCTGCCCGACGGGCCGGTGGCGGCGACCGCGTTCAAGGATCTGGCATTGGCCCATGTCTTCGGCTGAGCCCATGGTTCAGGTTCCCGGCACCACCCGGTGCAGCGCCAGGGTGGCGGGAAAGCACAGGGCTGCGACGATCGCCATCGCCGCAGACCCCGCGGCCGCGATCAGTACCGCATCGTAGAGCGGGATGGCGGCGATCAGCAGGCCGACGGCGCGCGGCACGTCGCCGGGGGCGCGGCGGAACAGCAGCCGCAGGCCGTAGCCGGTCGCCCCGGCCAGGGCGGCACACAGCGCCAGGGCAAGCAGGCTGTCCTGCGCCGACCACAGGGCCCAGGCCAGCGGCACCGCCAGTACCGCCAGCGGCCAGGCGGCCTCCAGCCGGTCGTAGGCTTCCTGCCGCGCCGCGTAGGTCAGCCCGACGACATGGGCAAACAATCCTGCCGCACCGACGATCAGGGCCGGACGGTCGAGCTGACCGGACAGCATCACCGCCGCGCTGACATAGCAGAGCAGCCGGCACACCCCCATGATCACCGGGGCGAGCACCGTGTGCTTGTGGACGGCATCGTAGACCAGGATCGCCGCGAACAGGGCCAGTCCCGCCGGCTCGGCCCCGGCGCCGACGGTCACGGCAAGACCCAGCCCCATCAGCACGAAGCCGGCCGCGAAGACCGCCTGCCGCGTGGCGGTGCCGCTCGGGATTGGACGGCCGGGCCGTTCGCGGGCGTCGACCTCGGCATCGAAGGCATCGTTGAGGTACATGCCGCCGAGATAGAACGGCACCAGCGCCGCTAGCACCAGCGGCAGGCCTTCGGCGGGCGCCCCCGCCAGGATCAACCCGGCCAGAGCGTTGCTGACCACCGTCGGCAGGTTGGAAACGCGACCCAGGACCAGCGCGGCCCGCGGCCGGATCAGCAAAGTTCCTGCGACACCCATGCGATCTCCTTGGCGATGCCGTCGGCCACGTCGTGCTGGCGGAATTCGGCGGGCAGCACGTCCCAGGTATAGGTCTCGACCTCGAGATGCCGGGCGATCGGCCGATCGCGGTGTAGGGCGAGCACCCGTTCCAGCACGTCCCGGGTCGAACCGAGGGGCGGTATCGGCGCGGCGAAGACGGGCAGGTGGAAATGCACCCGCCATTCGCCGGCCGGGTCGAGATCGCGCGCCGCCAGCGCCTCGGGCAGGTCGAGAAAGCGGCGCATCGTGCCATCGGCCGCCCGGACGACGACCTGATGCAGGTAGATCGCGTCCCGGAAGGCGGCAAGCCGGGTGCGCGCCGCATCGTCCAGCCGCTCGACGCGTAGCGCGGCGCTGAGCTGCAGCTTATGGATCGGCACGCCCGCCCCGGCCAATGCCCGCAAGGTCGGTCCCGGCGCCTCGTAGGCGACGGCCATGTGGCAGACATCGAGGCAGAGGCCGAGGTGACGGGGCAGGGCATCGCGCGCGGCGGCGACGGACAGGTCCGCGCTGGCGGCGAGGCGTGCGGCCGCGGCGTCGGTGAACAGATGGTCGCGGAAGAAGGCGATGGCGTCCGCCGTGGTATCCAGCAGGCACCAGGGCTCGGGCTCCAGCGCCAGCGCGACGGTGCGGCCGGTCGCCCGCTCCAGCGCCACGAGATCGGCGACCATGTGCAGGAGTCCGTCGGCGATCTCGGCGGCCCGGCCCTGCGCCTTCGGGGCGAAACCGCCGGGCACGGTGCTGATCGTCGCGATCTCGCCCTCCGGCACCAGCGCGGCCATGACGGCGGCGAGATCGGCGGTGTAGCGGCGGCGTTCCGGCGTCGTCCAGTCAGGTTCGTAGACCGCTTCCTTGACCGGCGTGCCGTGGAACGGGCCATAGGGAAAGCCGTTCATCGTGTAGGCGAGATAGCCCTCCTCGGCGAAGATCCGGCCGAGCAGGGCTGCGGCCGCCACGGGATCGGCCGCGGCCTCGGCCGACAGGCGCAACCCGACGGGGAGCGGCGCATCGGGCGAGACCCGCGACTTGACCACCCGCACCGGTCCGCGCAGCGCGGCCGCGACTTCGGCGAGCGTCTGGGTCGGATGCACGTTGAGGCAATAGCCGAGCATCACGCAGCCTCGCGCGCCGCCAGCCAGTCGATCGCGCGACCGACCAGGACATCGTCCATCGCGTTGACCTCGACCCCGATGCCGACGGCTTCCAGCAGCGTCACGGTCAGCCGCCCGCCGAGATGCTCGCGGAATTCTTCCAGCCCGGCGAGCACGACCGGCTGGCCGCTCGCGTCGCGCTCGGCCAGCAGCGGATGCCAGAGGCGAAAGCCCAGCCGTTCCAGCAGGGTGGCGACGCGCTCCTCGATGCCCGCCGGCGCCATGCCGGCCAGCACCGAGTAGCGGGTATCGAGCGCCACGCCGATCGCGACCGCCTCGCCGTGCCGCAGGTGATGGCGGCTGAGGCTCTCCAGCTTGTGCGCGGCCCAGTGGCCGAAGTCGAGCGGCCGGGCCGAGCCCTGCTCGAACGGATCGCCGCCTTGTGCGATCTGCCGCATATGCAGTTCGGCGCAGCGGCGGACCAGCCAGGCCAGCGCCTCCGGCGCCAGGGCGGCAAGCCTGTGGGCCGACGTCTCCAGCCAGTCGAAGAAGGCAGCATCGCGGATCAGGGCGACCTTGACCGCCTCGGCCATGCCGGCGATGCGCTCGCGCGCCGGCAGCATGTCCAGGAAATCGGCGTCGTTGACCACGGCCCATGGCGGGGCGAAGGTGCCGATCTGGTTCTTCGCGCCGCGGCGGTTGATCGCGGTCTTGACCCCGACCCCGCCGTCGTTCTGCGCCAGCACCGTGGTCGGCACGCGGATCAGGCGGACGCCGCGATGCGCGGTCGAGGCTGCGAGGCCCACGGCATCGAGGAAGGCGCCGCCACCCACCGCCACGACATAGGAATGTCTGTCTATACCGTGGTCGAGAATGATGTCGTGCATCTCCCCGATCAGATGCGCCTCGTTCTTGATCGTCTCCCCGCCCGGCATCATCCGCGGCGGCAGTACCAGGGCGGGCAGGTCGCTGCGCGTGCCGAAATGGGCCGTGATCGCGGCGGCGAGGTCGGGGCGGGAACTGGCGACACCGAGATCGACGAAGACGACACAACGTGGCCGGGGAAGCGTGGCCGCACAGTCCATCACCGTCGCCAGCGTGCCGTTTCCCGGGTCGAAGCAGCCGCGGGTGAAAGCCACCGCATAGTCGTAGGTCACCGCGAAGCGCTGGCGAACGATGGCCGCGGCCTGCTGCATGACACGATCCCCTGGTTGCATCGTTGCTGCATCAGCACGTCAGATAATCGTCAATATCGCCAACGACGCCACGCTCTGCAATGCGTTAACGAGACATTACGTGAAAATAACATCTCATAGGTAGTAATTTGGGTTGCCAACTTGCCCAGAAATACACATCCTGAACGCAACCGCACCGGCATTAAAATTACATAAGAGCAGCTTTCACGTGTCGAAAGGCTGTATCCGCCGCGTCGAGTCCGCGTTCGCGACAAATTTCCGGATCCACGCCCGAAGGGGGATGGCATGAGCTATCTGAACCTGCCGCGCCTGACGTTTGCCGGCCTGTTCGAGGCCGACGTCAACACGGTCAACAACGATGTCCGCAATTTCTCGGTGCCGACCTTCGAGCCGCGCTTCCAGACCCCGCAGCGCCCGGCCGACGATGGCAAGACCCAGTACAATGGCTGGTGGAACCCCGACGGGTCGAATGCCTTCCGCCTGCTGAACTGCGTGGTCACCGGCGCGGTGACGGGGGGCGATACGGCGAGCACGCCGGAACTGGCGCTGCGCCTCAATGCCCAGGTCGGCCGAACCGCCGCCAAGATCGTCGACCTCGATCCCCAGTTCCAATTCGCCTCGGCGCTATGGTGCCTGCGGATCGAATTGACCGACGGGGCCGAGACCCTGATGGCGGCGACGCTGATGCCGACCTGCTTCCGCGACATCTACTTTGCCCGGGTGATCGACAAGGGGACCGGCCAGCCGGTGCCGCAGAGCCCGGGGGCGTCGGCCCGGTTCACCGGCACCCTGCACCAGATCGTCTGGGGGGCGGGGTCCGCGCGCTATCCGGCCCTGCAGGCCTTGCAGGCCGAGGCGCAGGCAAATCAAGGCCGTCTCGGCTGCAGCCTGCTGACCTACGGCTACAGCAAGACACCGCAGGCAGAGGGTTTCACCTTCGGCACCGTGATCGGTTCGATCGGTCCGTGGTTCAACGGCGACCCGCTGATGTTCGCGCGGTCGCGCCGCTTCGCCCCGACGGGCCAGCTTCCCGGGGGAATCAACTGGATGGACGGGGCCGTATCGGCCGACCAGTCGACGCTCAGCCTCGATTTCGGCAACTCGCTGCCGATGTGGCTGCTGCCCTCGCCTGGACCGGACGGCGAGATCATCGTGCCGCAGGATCTTGGGCCGCTCACCGTCGTCGTGCTGACGCATGCCGACAAAGACGGCTCTTCCGACGCCGCCTCGCCGCTGGCGGCTTCCGGAGCCACGCTCGCGGCCGACCTGTGCGTCGAAATCGGCACGTTGACCGGCTATGACGTCGCCTGGCTGCGCCGAACCGGCGGCATCGCCGATTTCGCGATCCCTGCGGCGGCGAAGGCCTTGATCGCCGACCATCCGCTGGCGATCCTCAAGAACGGCAACGTCGTCCTGATCCGCGAGACGATCGGCGGGCTGTTCGTGCGCGCCGACAATTTTGTCCAGCGTCTCGACGCGGCCCCGACCGGCTGGCTGCCGGCGTCGGTCAGCCTCTATGCCATGCGCTACGGCCAGCCCTATGCCGGGGCGTCGCTCACCGCCTCGCTCGATCCCGTTTCCACCGGCAATGGCGGTGACGGGGGCAATGCCGCCGATCCGCCGCAGGCGCCGATACCGCCGAACAACGTGCCGGCCGACAAGATATCGATGCCGCAGCCAACCATGACAGCCGGCGCCGACGGTATCGCCGAGATGGCCGTCTCATACTGCAACCCCGAAAATCCGCGCGGCTATATCGACGGCCAGATCTACCAGTTCAGCTATTCCTTCGATCTGCCCTCCCAGTCGCCGATGCCGATTTTCGAAGGCATCTGGTTCCATATTCGCGACGCCTTCGTGCCGCCCGCGACGCCGAGCTGGGCGACCGACGTGGCGCCGATCCTGACGCAATACGGCAATCTCTATCCGATCATGAGCCGCGGGCTGTTCGACATCGCCGACTACGCGACGGTGACGGCGAACGCGCGCCTGCTGTTCTTCGCCTTCACCCGCTCGATCGACGATGCCAACTACATGCCGGCGACGCGCGACATGTCGGCCGGCAAGATGCGGATGCTGGTCGAATGGCTGGCCGGCTATCTGCCCGGCGGACTTCCCGTCGATGCCGGCCTGCCGGTCCTGCCCGAGGGCGCCGTGCTCACGGCGCCGGCCCTGCCGCCGGTCACGCCGGCCGCTCATCCGCGGCGCCTCCGACCGGCCACCGCCAAGGCCGCCATCGACCGGCTGGGGCCGGGCAACGAGGGCAAGACGGCGGCGATCCGCAACTACCTCGAAGACATCGCCGGTTCGGCGGGCTGAAGCGGGAGACGGACGATGCTGAAGATCGAACGCAAGTATGTCGACCAGGTCCGCCAGGCGGCGGTCCCGGCCGACCTCTACGACGCCGTGCAGAAGGCGATCGAGCTCGAACATTCGACGATCCCGACCTATCTCTGCGCCTACTTCACGCTGAAGACCGGCACCAACCAGGAGGTGGCCTCGATCATCCGCAGCGTGGTGATGGAGGAGATGCTGCATATGTGCATCGCCTCCAACCTGATGATCGCGATCGGGGGGCATCCGGTGATCGACAAGCCGGGCTTCGTCCCGGTCTATCCGGGGCCGCTGCCGATGAATATCGGCGATGTCGTGGTGCCGCTGCAGAAATGCTCGCTCGACCTGATCCAGAACGTGTTCATGGAAATCGAGAAGCCTGAGCATCCGATCGAGTTTCCGACGTTGCTCAAGGCCGACGCCACCGCGCAATACGCAACGATCGGCGAGTTCTATGCCGCGATCGACGCCAAGCTGCGCGAGCTGGGCCAGTCGGCGTTCATCGGCCGGTTCGACGAGGAATTCGTCGACAACAGCTGGTTCCCGCCCGATCAGCTGTTTCCGATCACCAGCCCGCGCAGCGCCTCGGACGCCATCCAGGTGATCGTCCGCCAGGGCGAGGGGACGCCGACCTCGCCGCTCGATGCCCAGGGCGAGGTCGCGCACTACTATCGCTTCGAGCAGATCGTGAAGGGGCGCCTCCTGGTGCAGGATCGTACCGAGCCCACCGGCTTTGCCTTCCGCGGCGCGGTCGTGGCGCTCGACGACCGGGCGGTCTGGAACATGCAGCCCAATCCCGACCCCGACAGGCTGCCGGCCGGCAGCCGGGCGCGCCATGTCTCGATCCTGTTCGCCTACACCTACACCCAGCTCCTCGGGGCGCTGCATGACACGTTCAACGGCGATCCCCGCGCCTTCGATCGGGTGATGGGCCTGATGTACGACCTGCGGCTGCAGGCGCAGGAAGTGCTGTCGATACCGCTGCCGGGCGACGCGGCGCTGCAGACCGGCCTGGCCTTCCGCTACCAGCCCTACGCTTCCTGACATCGAGCGACCGGAGGAGACGTCATCCCATGCGTGGCACACGGTTCCTGGCCGCAATGGCCATCATCGCCGCGGGGTTCGGCCTCGCCGCGCCCGCGGCGCGCGCCGACGACGGCGACATCTACTCGACCTATGGCGCCCACAACCCGCCGGACAAGTCCAATTGCCAGAACCCCAAGACCTGCGTCTACAGGCGCAGCAAGGGCGAGCCGAGCAACCCGCGCTGGCCGGCGTACTGGACGTCGAGCTGGAACATGTACCGCGTCTATGAGGGCTTCCAGCAACACCCGCCACCCTATGACGGTAAGCCGCCGGCCGGCACCACCTACGAGGAATCCCGCGGCACGACCTATTACGATTCGACCATCAGGACACCACATGGCCGCGGCGCGATGGAGGAGCATTACGAGAAGAAATGCCTGCCGATCTTCCCGATGGAGAACAACTACAGCTGTTCGTTCATCTCGCTCGGTCCGATCGCCTTCTTCGTGACCTATGACGACCGCCCGAAGGACATGCCCAAGGTCTGCCTGTTCTCGCCGCTGAACCATCCGCCGGCCCGCGACTTCATCAAGCATCTGCCCTACAGCCTGGCCGACAGCATGCGCACCAATCCGGACGGCAAGGGCAAGCCCAGGCTGCAGGGCTATTCGTTCTGGATGGATCCGGCCTCCAAGCCGACGGGCAAGATCATGCAGACCGGCGTCAGCCCGGACCGTACGGTCGATGGCTACATCATGTTCGGCTATGGCTTCTACGCCCAGGCCACCCCCGACGCGGTCGACAGGAACGCCAAGCCCTATCGACACCCGCATTCGTTCTACTTCTCCAGTTTCCCGGGTTTTCCGCCGGGCTCCGGCGCGCAGCCGCAGCAGTATTTCGCGCCGATCGTCAGCCAGAACTATACCGATTTCGCGATGCGCAAGCCGAACCGGGCCGAGACCTGGGACCAGGTCTGGAACCTGGACTACAAGACCCTGCCGAAATGCCAGTTGTTCAACCCGCCGGGCAGTGCCCTGACGGCCACGGCCGGGGGCGCGGCCAAGCGGCCCCCGACCTGGGGCGACCTGAAGAAGGACTGAGCGCCCGACCCGCGGACCTGCGCCGTGTGCGGGTCCGCGGGCGTGATGCTATGGTCGGGGCATGCTGACCCAGCTTGCCATTGCCGGCTATCGATCCATTCGCGACCTTACCCTCGGCCTGCGCCCGCTCAACGTGATCACCGGGGCCAATGGCAGCGGCAAGTCGAGCCTCTATCGGGCCTTGCGGCTGCTGTCGGAGACGGCGCAGGGCCGGCTTGTCGCCTCCCTGGCACAAGAAGGCGGCCTCGCCTCGGTGCTGTGGGCCGGGCCCGAGCAGATCAGCCGGTCGATGCGGGCCGGCGAGCACCCGGTTCAGGGGACCAGGCGCGCCGCGGTGATCAGCCTGAAGCTTGGCTTCACCACCGATGATTTCGGCTATGCAGTCGACCTCGGCCTGCCGGTCGGGGGACCGTTCCCGCTCGATCCCGAGATCAAGGTCGAGGCGATGTGGGCCGGGCAGACGGCGCGTCCAGCCAACATGTTCGCCGAGCGCCGGGGGCCGACAGTCCGCCTGCGCCGCCATGCCACCGGCAACTGGCGGCGTCTCGCGACCCTGCTGGCCCCCTATGACAGCATGGTGACCCATTGTGCCGACCCGGAGGATGGCCTGGAACTGCTGCGCATGCGCGACCGGATGCGCAATTGGCGCTTCTACGATTCGCTGCGTACCGACCGCGAAGCGCCGGCGCGGCGGCCCCACGTGCTCACCTATACGCCGGTCCTGGCAAGCGACGGCGGCGATCTTGCCGCGGCGTTGACGACGATCCGCGCGATCGGCGATGCCCACGGCCTGGCCGAGGCGATCGACGACGCCTTTCCCGGCGCGACGCTCGAGATCGGTGGCGGCGATCATGCCGGTCTGGGCATGCGCCAGACCGGCCTGCTGCGGCCGATGGCAGCCGCCGAGCTGTCCGACGGTACCTTGCGCTACCTGTTGCTGATCGCCGCCCTGATGTCGCCGCGCCCGCCCGAGATCATGGTGCTGAACGAGCCCGAGGCGAGCCTGCATCCGCAGTTGCTCGAACCCCTGGCCCGCCTGCTGATCAAGGCGGCGGGCCAGTGCCAGATCGTCGTTGTCTCCCACAGCCATCCGCTCGTCGAGACGCTGCGGCAGGACGAAACCGTGGCGACATTCCGCCTGGAGAAAGATTTCGGCGAGACCCGCGTCGACCAAGCGGGCGACGCACGCTGGGCCTGGCCCGTGCGCTGAAGTCGCGGCAGGTCGTTGACCGCGGAATGGCTGCTTCGGCGATAGCTGGGCGCCGAAGCAGGTGGAAATAATGTCGCACCCGGGTCGTGGCGACATGTTGGAAATTGATCGAATATCCGGCTTCTTCTATTTAGCCAGCCGTTAGGCATGGATACCTTGGCCCGCTGCGGAGCCGGCGCAGGACCGGATCCTGTGGATTGTTTTCCGACAGCCGGAATCGCTTGGAAAGGTTGGCGTCAGATGCGGCGGAATTTCCCGATTTCGGCCAATGAACTCGAGTTGGAAGACGACATCCACCTGGTCTCGCAGACCGATCGGCACGGTCGCATCATCTCGTTCAACGACCGGTTCGTCGAGGTTTCCGGCTTCGCGCCGGACGAGCTGCTCGGCGCCCCGCACAGCATCGTGCGCCATCCCGACATGCCGGCAGAGGCATTTGCCGACCTGTGGGCGACGCTGAAGACCGGGCGGCCATGGACCGGGCTGGTCAAGAACCGGCGCAAGAACGGCGATTTCTATTGGGTCCGGGCCAGCGTGTCGCCGATCTTCGGGGCCGATGGCATCGAGGGGTTCGTCTCGATCCGCACCAAGCCGACGATGGCGGAAAAGGCCGAGGCGGACGCCGTCTATCGCCGGTTTCGCGAGGGGACGGCGAGGGGACTGAGGATAGTCGACGGCCGCGTGCGCCGGGCCGGCGTCTCTGCGCGGATCATGCAGGTGCTGTGCGGCAGCATGCGTCGCCGCGTCGCCGCCACCTTCTCCGTGCCGTTGATCGTCACCGTCGGCCTGGGCTGCGCGGTCATGGCCGGCGCGCAGGAGCCGGGGCCGATCGGGGGCGCGCTGGTCGTGGCCGGTGCCCTGCTGCCCGTGCTGGCCTGGCGGCTGTGCTGTTCCATCACCGGTCCGCTGGCCGAACTGAACCGCGGGTTCGACCGCATCATCGCCGGCGACTTCAACAGCCGGCTGAAGATCGAGCGCGACGACGAGTTGGGCCGCGCCGTGAAGGCGCTGCAGAACATGCAGATCCGGCTTGGCTTCTCGCTCTACGAAGGCGAGGCGGTGCGGGCGCGGGGCGAGCGCGAGCGTCGCCAGCGCGAGGAGCAGGCGCGTCGCCATGCCGAGGTCCAGGCCGAAAGCGAGCGGGAGCGCTTTGCGACCGAGGCAGCCTTGCAGGCCGAGCGCCTGGAAAACATCGAGCGGGCTGCCCGCGAGCAGGACGAGCGCAGCCAGAGCGAGCGCCGTGACGCCGCCGAGCGCATGCGGCGGACGCTGGCCCTGACCGAATTGATCGCCGACTTCGACGGGGTGATGACCGGGGTGATGGGCACGCTGGCGACCGCCGCGGACCGGATGAGCGATACGGCAGAGGATATCGGGCACCTGGCCCATGCGGCCAACAGCGAGGCGACCAGCGTTTCGGCGGCGGCCGTGCAGACCGACGGCAACCTGCAGACCGTCGCCGCCGCCTCCGAGCAACTGTCGGCGTCGATCGGCGAGATCGCGCGGCAGATCGCGCGCACGTCCGAGATGTCGCGCGTGGCAGCCGAGCAGGGGGCCGAGGCAGGCATGCGCATTCGCCGCCTGCATGAAACGGCCCGGTCGATCGACCATGTGGTCGCCCTGATCCGGTCGATTGCCGGCCAGACCAGCCTGCTGGCCTTGAACGCCACGATCGAGGCCGCCCGCGCCGGCGAGGCGGGCAAGGGCTTCAGCGTCGTCGCCGGCGAGGTCAAGACTCTTGCCGGGCAGACCGGCCGCGCCACCGAGGAGATCGGCAGCCTGATCGGCGGCATCCAGCTTTCGGTGGACGAGGCGGTCGATGCCATCGTCAGGATCTCGTCGACCGTGACCCAGCTGACCGAGGCCGCCACCGCCGTGGCCTCGGCCGTGGAGCAGCAATCTTCGGCCACCCGCGAGATCAGCGGCAATATCCAGCAGGCGGCTGCGGCCGTCGGCCGGGTCTCGCAGGCCTCCGTCGCGGTCGTCTCGACGGCCGGCCGGTCCTTCGAGGCGGCGAATGCCGTGCGGGCGGAATCGGCGCGAGTCGAGGAGGTCTCGGCCGATCTGCGCCGGCAGGTGGCAGGCTTCCTCGCCGCGGTCAAATCGGCCGGCGAACGGCGCAGCTTCGTCCGCGTGAAGTCAGACCGGCAGGCGACGCTGGTGATTGCGGGGCAAGAGATCGATGGTCGGTTGAGCGACCTGGGCGCGGGCGGCGCCCGGTTTGTTGCCGGTGCCGTCACCGGTGCCTTGCCGGGCACGGCGGCAACCCTGCGGGTCGTGGGCCTTGCACGCCCGCTGCCGGGCCGCGTTGCCGGCCACGACGCCGACGGGGTCAGGATCCAGTTCTCCCTGTCGGATGGCCTGGCGGACGAGATCGACACCCTGGTCGCCGCCGCGTAACCCGGCCGGCTATCGCGCCGGCGCCGCGCCGACCGGGTTGAGCGCGCTGAAGCGGGCCTCGATCGTTGCCGATCAGCCGACCGCCGGTCGCAGGCTGCCGATCACCGTCGGGATCAGTTCCGACACCGTGGGGTGGATCGGCACCGCCCATTGCAGCACGGGATAGGGCGTCCCGGCATTCATCGCATCGAGAATGCCGTGGATCGCCTCGTCACCCTCGATGCCGAGGATGGCCGCGCCCAGTATCTGGCGGCTGTCGGCATCGGCGACGAGCTTGATGAAGCCCGCGGTCTCGCCCCGCTCCACCGCGCGGCCTACCCGGGTCATTGGCCGGGTCGCGACCTCGATGCGGCGGCCGGATGCCCGCGCTTCGCGCTCGGTCAGGCCGACCCGACCGAGCGGCGGATCGATATAGAGGGCGTAGCCGGGAATTCGGCTCGAGACCTTGCGCGCCTCGCCGTCCAGCAGGTTGGCGGCGACGATCTCGTAGTCGTTGTAGGCGGTATGGGTGAAGGCACCGCGGCCGTTGCAGTCGCCCAGCGCCCAGATGCCCGGCACGCTGGTCCGGAGCCCATCGTCGACCGTGATGTAGCCGCGCTCGTCCGTGGCGACGCCCGCGGATTCGAGGCCGAGATCGTCGGTGTTAGGCCGGCGCCCGACCGCGATCAGCAGATGCGAGCCGATGATGGCGTCGTCGTCGTCGACCGTCACGGCAATGCCATCCGGGTGTGGTGCGAAGCTCGTCCGCCCGGCGCTGGTCCTCACGGTGATGCCTTCGCCTTCGAGGATGCCGCGGATCGCTTCGGAAACGTCGTCATCCTCGCGGGCGACCAGCCGTGGTCCGCGCTCGATGATCGTCACTGCCGCCCCGAACCGCCGATACATCTGCGCGAACTCGAGCCCGATATAGCTGCCGCCTACCACCACGAGATGGCGCGGCAGCCGGTCGAGCTGCAGGATCGTCGAACTGGTCAGGTAGGGCACCTTGTCCAACCCCGGCATCGGGGGTATCGCCGTACGTCCGCCGACATTGAGAAAGATGCGTGGCGCGGTCAGCAGGTCGCCGCCGACCCGGACCCGGTCAGCCCCTTCGAGACACGCATGGCCGGCAAAGAAGGTGAGGCCCCTCATCCCGCGCAGCCAGGCGTCGACATTGCCGCGGGCGTTCAGGGCCACGGTCCGGGCGCGCTCCCGAACCTTGCCCATGTCGACGCGCACCGGGCCGTCGAACAGCACGCCGTAATCGGTGCCGCGGCGCGCGACATGGGCCGCCCGGGCGCTTGCGACCAGCGTCTTGGTCGGCATGCAACCGACATTGACGCAGGTACCGCCAACGAACTTGCGTTCGACCATCGCGACCGTCATCCCGGCCGTGGTCAGGCGCGCAGCCAGCGCCGGGCCGGCCTGGCCCGCGCCGATGACGATGGCGTCGAACCGCATCATGCCAGCACCCCGACGATCAGGATGGCGGCGATGACGGCCACGCCGTCCTCGACAAGCGCCGCCGGCAGGTCGCGGCCGAAGGCGGCCGCCATCCTGGCCCGCAGGGCGCTGCCGCCCAGCGTGCCGGCGATCGCGCCGATCAGGCCGGCCGCCAGTCCCGCGATCGGCCCCCCTGAGCCGATGCCGAGCGCGGCGCCGGCCAGGGCGCCGGAGACCAGGCGGGCACCGAACTGCAGCGGGACCTTGCGGCTCGGCGTCGACGGCAGCTTGTCGCCGACCAGTTCGAGGGCGGCAAAGGCGGTCAGGATCCAGGGGGTCCAGCCATGGCCCAGAAAGGCGAGCCAGCTGCCGGAGAGGTCAAGGTGACCAAGCGATGCCGCCCAGCTCACCGCCGCGGGTGCCGTCATCGTGCGCAGCCCGGCGACGATGCCGATCGTCAAGGCCGCAAGCAGGGATAGCGACATCGCGGTACCTCCCCTCCACCGGCAGTACGCAGCGCTTGCCTAGGACGACTGTCCCGGCACGGTCGCCAGGGTCATCCGTCACCCGGCTGCGGGCCATCGTAGCCGCGAACGATGCTGACGTCGCCGGTCGAATAGGGCAGGCGCAGGGCAAGCGCTTCCTTGTATTCCGGCGAATGGTAGCAGTCGACCGCGGTCTGGTAGTCGGGAAACTCGATGACGACGATGCGGGCGCGCATGCTGCCCTCGACCCGCTCACCCTCGCCACCGCGCACCAGGAATCGCGCACCATACTTCTTGAAGGCTGCGGCGTTTGCCCGGACATAGGCCTTGTAGCCCTCCGGGTCGTTCACATCGACCAGGGCGATCCAGTAACCTTTAGGCATGGGTTCCTCCTTGTGAATCGTGCTGCGACGGCGCGCCCGCCGTAGCGTTGGTCCGATCGGCATCGACGCCGACCAGCTCGCCGGCCGCGACGATCTCGGCCCAGGTGGCGGCATCGATCGGAATGCCCTCGCGGCTGCGGGTCGCCCGGGTGCGGCGCTCGGGCTCGCCGGGGATCATCACGCCGTCCGACCCAGGCGCCGGCGGCGAGGCGCGGACGAAATCGACGAAGGCCCGGGCCTCGTCGCGCCACTGATCGGCACCGCCCAGCCTGGCGGGGTCGATGATGATCGAAAGCATGTTGTTGGTGATGGTATTCCGGGCCCAGCTGCCGGGTTGCATCGTGCTGCCGCCGGTGAAGGCGCCGGCCAGCAGTTCGGCGATGACGGCGAGGCCATATCCCTTGTGCTCGCCGAACGGCAGGATGGCACCGGTCGGGGGGACGAAGGCGGTGCGCGGGTCGGTGGTCGGATGGCCGTGAGCATCGATCAGCGTACCGCTTGCGACCTGCTCGCCCTTGTTCATCGCCACGCGGACCTTGCCCATCGCGATCCGCGACGTCGCCATGTCCAGCACGATCGGGTCGCCGCAGGGCTCGGTGGCGGGAATGGCGCAGCAATACGGATTGGTCAGGAACCGCGCATCCGAGCCGCCATGCGGCGCCACCATCGGCGGCCGGCCGACGACGTTGACGTAATGGGTCGAGATCATGCCGGCGGCAGCGCATTGCTCGCCCCACTCGCCGATCCGGCCGAGATGGTGGCTGTCGCGCAACGCGACGACGCAGGCGCCGATCTCGGCGGCGCGGCGGATGCCGAGCGCCATGGCTTCGCGCCCGATGACCTGGCCGTACCCCATGCCGCCGTCGAGGTTGAGGATGGCGCCGACGTCGCCGTCGACCCGCACGTGCCTGTTGACCTCGAGGCGCCCCTCGACCACGGCAGGAATATAGTTCGGCAGCATGCCGACACCGTGGCTGTCATGGCCGCTCAGATTGGCGAGGACCAGGTTCCTCGCCACCAGGTCGGCCTCGCGCGCATCGCTGCCGCTCGCCAGGCAAATGGCGGCGACGGCGGCGACGAGCCTGTCCGCCATGACGGTGATGGTCGCGGCCATGGCCGACCTCTCCTGATTTCGTGCCCGTTAAACAAATCGGGCCCTGGCGGTCGCAACGACTGGCAGGGCCCGAAAATCGACTGAAGGGGGCGGCGCGCGCCTACACGTCGAGGTTCGCCACCTGCAGCGCGTTCTGCTGGATGAAATCGCGTCGCGGCTCGACGATGTCGCCCATCAGCGTCTCGAAGACATTGTCGGCTTCGTCGGCATGGGCGACCTTGACCTGCAGCAGCGAGCGCACGTTCGGGTCCAGCGTGGTTTCCCAGAGCTGCTCGGGGTTCATTTCGCCCAGCCCCTTGTAGCGCTGCATCGTGAACCCCTTCGAGCCGGCGGCCATCACCTGCTCCAGCAGATCGATGGGGCCGTGCACCTTCACCTCGACGTCCTTGCGGCGGAAGGTCGGCGCGGTGTGGAAGACTTCGGCCAGTTCGGCCTGCATCTCGGCCAGGCGGCGCGCCTCGACCGCGCGGATCAGCGTGGCGTCGAGCACATGGGTCTCGGTGAAGCCGCGCAGCGTGCGGCTCAGCTTGACGCCGCCGTCGGTCGTGGCCTCGCCCTGCCAGCCGCGATCGACCGGGTCGGCCAGGTCGTCGAGGCGACGGGCCAGTGCCTTGGCACGCTCGGCCGCCAGCTCGGGATTGCCGAGGATGTCGGGCGTCAGCGCGCCGAGGATCGCGGCCTGCTCGACGATCGCGCGATTGTAGCGGCGGCCGATCGAATCGAGCAGCGTGCGGGCCTGGCGGGCATGATCGACCAGGCCGCGCAGATCGATGCCGGCGCGCTGGGACCCGTCGGCCAGTTGCAGCACGGCGCCTTCCAGGCCCTCGCCGATCAGATATTCCTCGCGCGCCCGCTCATCCTTCAGGTAGCGCTCGGACTTGCCCCGCGTCGCCTTGTACAGCGGCGGCTGGGCGATATAGACGTGGCCGGCGTCGATCAGCTCGCGCATCTGGCGGTAGAAGAAGGTCAGCAGCAGCGTGCGGATATGGGCGCCGTCGACGTCGGCGTCCGTCATGATGATGATCTTGTGGTAGCGCAGCTTCTGCAGGTTGAAGCCGTCCTTCTCGTCCTGCCCGATGCCGGTGCCCAACGCCGTGATCAGCGTGCCGATCTCCTGGCTGGACAGCATCTTGTCGAAGCGCGCGCGCTCGACGTTCAGGATCTTGCCGCGCAGCGGCAGCACCGCCTGATTGGCGCGGTTGCGCCCCTGCTTGGCCGACCCGCCGGCCGAATCACCCTCGACCAGGAACAGCTCGGACTTGGCGGGGTCGCGCTCCTGGCAGTCGGCGAGCTTGCCGGGCAGCCCGGCGATGTCGAGGGCATCCTTGCGGCGGGCCAGGTCGCGGGCCTTGCGCGCGGCTTCGCGGGCGGCGGCGGCCTCGACCACCTTGCCGATGATCATCTTGGCGATCGCCGGATGTTCCTCCAGCCAGATCGCCATCTTCTCGTTGACCAGGTTCTCGACCACGGGGCGGACTTCCGACGAGACCAGCTTGTCCTTGGTCTGCGACGAGAACTTCGGATCGGGCACCTTGACCGACAGCACGCAGGTCAGGCCCTCGCGCATGTCCTCGCCGGTCAGCGCGACCTTCTCCTTCTTCAGGATGCCGGATTCGGTGGCGTAGTTGTTGACCGAACGGGTCAGCGCCCCACGGAAGCCGGCGAGATGCGTGCCGCCGTCGCGCTGCGGGATGTTGTTGGTGAAGCAGAGGACGTTCTCGTGATAGCCGTCGTTCCACTGCATCGCCACTTCGACGGTGATGCCGTCCTTCTCGCCCTTGACCAGGATCGGCTCGGGCATCTGGGCCTGGCGGTTGCGGTCGAGATACTTGACAAATTCTAGGATGCCGCCGTCATAGCGCATCTCGACGCGCCGGGGCTCGACCCCGCGCATGTCCTCCAGCACGATCTGCACGCCGGAATTCAGGAACGCCAGCTCGCGCAGGCGGTGTTCGAGCGTCGCGAAATCGAACTCGGTCTTGGTGAAGGTGCGTGGCGAGGGCAGGAAGGTGACTTCGGTCCCGCGCGCGCCTTCCGGTGCCTGTTCGGAAACGACCTTCAGCGGCGCCTCGGCATCGCCGTCGCGGAAGCGCATGAAATGCTCGCGGCCGTCGCGCCAGATGCGCAGCTCCAGCGTGGTCGACAGCGCGTTGACCACCGAGACGCCGACGCCGTGCAGGCCGCCCGAGACCTTGTAGGAATTCTGGTCGAACTTCCCGCCGGCATGCAGCTGGGTCATGATGACCTGTGCCGCCGAGACGCCTTCTTCCGGGTGGATGTCGACCGGGATGCCGCGGCCGTTGTCGCGCACCATCACCGAGCCGTCGGGATTCAGCCGCACCTCGACCAGGTCGCACCAGCCGGCCAGGGCCTCGTCGATCGCGTTGTCGACGACCTCGTAGACCATGTGGTGCAGGCCGGAACCGTCGTCGGTGTCGCCGATATACATGCCCGGGCGCTTGCGCACCGCGTCCAGGCCCTTGAGCACCTTGATCGACGAGGAATCGTAGGTGTCGCCGTTGGTCTCGGCCGGCTCGTTACGCTGGTCACTCATCACTGGCTACTCCGCTTCAAGGCTTGCGATCGACGACCACCTCGCCGCCCAGGACGGCGAGGAACTGGGCGCGATCGCCCCAGTCGTCGAAAAGGGATTGGTCGGTGCCGGTCATCCACGCCTGGGCGCGCAATGCGGCAATTTCGTCGAACAGGGCCTGGCGCCGCACCCGGTCGAGATGGGCGACCAGTTCGTCGAGCAGCAGGATCGGGGCCTGTGCCCGGCGGGCGGCGATGATCTTGGCATTGGCCAGCACGATGGCGATCAAAAGCGCCTTCTGCTCGCCGGTCGAGCACAGCGCTGCCGGCATGTCGCGCTGGACGTGGCGGGCCTGCAGGTCGCTCTTGTGCGGGCCGCTGGTCGCCGCGCCCGCCTCGGCGTCGCGGCCGCGATTGGCGGCCAGCCGGGCGCGGAACCGGTCCTCGGCGTCGACCGCCGTGGTCTCGCCCAGCCAGCCTTCCAGCAGGCCGTCGATGGCGAGATCGGCGGTGGGGAACACGCTCGACCCCAGCGCCAGGGCGGCATCGAGCCGGGCGATCAGGTCGCGGCGCGCCGCCGCGATGGCGATGCCATGCCCGGCCATGGTGTCTTCCAGCGCGCCCAGCCAGCGCGGATCGTTGCGCCCTTCGCGCAGCAGGCGCGAGCGTTCGCGCATCGCCTTCTCGTAGGCCGAGACGCGGCGGGCATGGCCCGGGTCGACGCCATGGACCAGCCGGTCGAGGAAGCGGCGCCGCTCGGACGCCGCTTCCACGAACAGCCGGTCCATCGCCGGCGTCAGCCAGACCAGCGACAGATGCTCGGCCATCACCGCCGGCCCCGAGGCATTGGCGCCGTTGACGCGGACCAGCCGCCGCTCCGGCTCGCCGGCGGTCGCCGGCTGGATGCCGGTGCCGAGATCGAGGTCGCCGGCGGGGGTGCCGAGGCGGGCGCTGATGCCGAACCCGCCGGCCGCGCCCTGGCGCGTCACCTCGGCCAGTGCGGCGCGGCGCAGGCCGCGACCGGGATTGAGCAGCGAGATCGCCTCGATCAGGTTGGTCTTGCCGGCGCCGTTCGGGCCGGTCAGCACCACCGGGCGGGGATCGACCTCGAGCCGCAGCGCCGTGTAGTTGCGAAAGTCGGTAAGCGTCAGGCGCGAGAGGCTGACGCTGGCCGGCGTAGGCGAGCTGGCGGTCGCCGCGCGCGACGTCGCGACGGCGGTCATCGGGCGGTCTTCTTCACTCAAACCCGCATCGGCATCAGGACGTAGAGCGCGCTTTCGTCGCCCGCATCGCGCACCAGGGTCGGCGAGGCGGCGTCGGCCAGGCGGAATTGCGCGGTATCGCCCTCGATCTGCCCGGTGATGTCGAGCAGGTATTTCGAGTTGAAGCCGATCTCGAGCCCGCCGCCGGCATAGGACGCGGTCAGTTCCTCGATCGCCGAGCCCTGGTCGGGGCTGGTCGCCGACAGCGTGATACGCCCGTTGTCGAGCGCCATCTTCACCGCCCGGCTCTTCTCGGTCGAAATGGTGGCGACGCGGTCGACGGCCTGGGCGAAGCTCTTGGCGTCGACCTCGAGCTGCTTGTCGTTGCCCTGCGGAATCACCCGCTCGTAATCCGGGAAGGTCCCGTCGATCAGCTTGGAGACCAGCACGACCTGGTCGAAGGTGAAGCGGATCTTGGTGTCGGACAGCGCGATGGCGACGTCGGTTTCGGCACCGTCGACCAGCTTGCGCAATTCGTTGACCGTCTTGCGCGGGATGATCACCCCGGTCATGCCGGCGGCGCCCGACGGCAACGGCGTCTCCGAGCGGGCGAGGCGGTGGCCGTCGGTGGCGACGGCACGCAGCATCGGCACGCCGGCGGTCGCCGCCGCATGCAGGTAGATGCCGTTCAGGTAATAGCGCGTCTCTTCGGTCGAGATGGCGAAGCGGGTCTTGTCGATCAGGCGCTTCAGCGCCTCGGCCCCCAGGCTGAACTGGTGCGGCAGGTCGCCCGTCGCCATGACGGGGAAGTCTTCCTTGGGCAGGCAGGACAGCTGGAACGACGAGCGGCCGGCCCGGATCGCCAGGCGGCGCTGGGCCTGGTCGTAGGTCAGCTCGATCTCGGCCCCGTCGGGCAGCTTGCGGACGATGTCGTAGAACGTATGGGCGGGCACGGTAGTGGCGCCGGGGCGCTCGACCGTCGCCATGATCTTGTCGACCACGGCGAGATCGAGATCGGTCGCGGTCAGCGCCAGCATCGCCTCCGACGCCTCGATCTGCACGTTCGACAGGATCGGAATGGTGTTGCGGCGTTCGACGACGCTCTGGACATGGCCGAGCGAGGCGAGCAGAGCGGCGCGTTCGATTCTGAGCTTCATGACGTCACCAGGCACCAATTCCATGTGGGATGATCGCTTCCGGTTCCCCGATTCGGGACCGCCGCTTCAAACCCGGCCTAAAGGGCCGCAAATACTAGCAAATCCGGGCCTTTCTTGCGTCAAAAAAAGCGGGATGCCGCCCTATCGTTTTGCGGCGCGGAAAATTGTTTCATTTCAGTGGCTTGGGGAAGAATGTAAGCGGCGGCGCGCCCGGGCCGGGCGCAACGGTCGCGACGGCCGCGTCCACGGGGGTCGATAACCGTGCGGATTCGCCCCTCCGGGGTCAGCCGGGATCGCGACAGGCGAAGCTTCCCGCCTTGTCGGCCGGCCCCCGGCCGTCGTGGCGGGCGACCTGCGGATAGGGGCAGAGCGGCCGGCTCCGTACCGACCGGCCATCGATCACCCGTGCGGCCTCGATACGGTCGGGCGCGCGCCCGTTCTCGACCCAGTTGATCAACGCGGTCATCGCGTCGAAGCGGTCGGTGCCGTTGCCGCCGCGGCAGTGAAACATGCCGGGAACCATGAACAGCCTGAAGAAGTCGCGCGTGCCCGGCCCGTTCGCCGCGACCGCCTTTTCGTAGTAGTCGACGCCCATGCGCGGCATCAGCGCCGGATCGGCCCAGCCGAAATACATCAGGATCTTGCCGCCCCGGCTGCGCAGCCCCGAAAGGTCGGGGTCGGTGGCGTTGACCACCCGGCCCCAGGCCGCGCTGCGCCCGGGGTCGCGGTCGAAATCGTAGGTCTTCCAGTCGAAGTTCGGATCGACGGCGGGGAAGGCCAGAAACTTGGTGAAGCTCTCGCCGTAGGCAAGATGGATGTTGCGCTGGCCTTCCGGGGCCAGGAACCAGCGGTCCCAGCCCGAGACTTCCGGCATCGGCGGGCCGAAGGACGGCGTGCCCCAGGCTTCCGTGCCCGGTTCGATCCCGAAGAAATACGGCTTTCCCTGCGCCATCGGGCCGGCATAGAGCTTGGCCAGTGCCCCAGCCTGGCCGGCGGTGACGCAGGCGTCCGACGCGGCCGTTCCGGCCGCGCAGATCGGCAGGTCGCGGGCCGGGTCGAAGCGGCAGGCGCGCGGGTCCTCGACCACCCCGTCGGCATTGCCGCACAGCGCCGCCACCTTGGCCGCGATCAGCCGCAATTGCGGTTCGCCGATCGGGTTCTCGGCCAGCACCCTGGCACTCCACAGGTCGAACTGGTTGGTGGCGGTGAAGTTCAGTACCGGCGCGCCGACCACCAGTCCGTCGAAATCCCCCGGGAAGCGCTGGGCTTCCATCAGGCCCTGGCGCCCGCCGGTCGAGCATCCGTCCCAGTAGGCATAGGCCGGGGCGCGGTCGTAGTAGGCCGCCGTCAGGCGCTTGGCATGCACCGCGGTCAGATGGACGGCCCGGAAGGCGTAGTCGATCTTCTTCTGCTCGCTGCCCCCGAAGCTCGCCAGCGGCTCGCGCGTCGCGTCGTGGCCGGTATTGGTCGAGGCGACGGCAAATCCCTGGGTCAAGGCCGTCGCCCGCGTCTGCGGCCGGGCCGCGGTCTCGGGCGTCTCGCCGGCGGCGCCGCCATTGCCGAACATGTAGAAGCGGCGGTTCCAGACGACCGGCAGATTGACCTCGAAACGGATCTCCGGGCTGATCAGGCCGCTGACCCGGCAATGTTCGGGTACCGCCCCGGCGGCGGGAATGGTCTCGGCCGCGATGATCGTGACATCGGTCTCGCCGAGCGACCGCAGGCTGTCGCACCCGCGCTGCGGCCGGACCGAGGCCTGGCGGTAGTCGAGGGGCGAGGCGTCGGCGTCAAGGAACGAATAGCCGTTCTGGGCCAGGGCGGGGCCGCCCGCGGTCAAGGCGGCAAGCAGCAACGCGACGCGCCAGATCCTGGTCATGTCAGGCCTTCCTCCCTCTTTTGGCGGGGAGGATAGCAGCAAAGACCGTTATGCGCGATGACCGCGGGCGATCAGCTCCGCTCGCGGGTCGCGGCAAAGCGGATGTTGGGCCATTCGCGCTCGGTATAGCCGAGTTCCCAGGCATTGCGGGCGAGGTAGACCGGGGCGCCGTCGCGGTCCTCGGCCATGGCGCCGCGGTTCTTCTCGATGAAGCGGGTGATCTCGGCCTTGTCGTCCGCCGAGATCCAGCGTGCGGTCTCGAACGGCGCGGCCTCGAAGCCCATGTCGACGCCGTATTCGGCGACGATCCGCGAGGACAGCACGTCGAGCTGCAGCTGGCCGACGACGCCGACCACCCAGGCCGAGCCGATCATCGGCTTGAACAGCTGGGTCACGCCTTCCTCGGCCAGGTCCTCCAGCGCGCGCTTGAGCTGCTTGGCCTTCATCGGGTCGCCCAGCCGGACGCGGCGCAGGATTTCCGGTGCGAAGCTGGGGATCCCGGTGAAGCGCAGCGCCTCGCCCTCGGTCAGCGTGTCGCCGACGCGCAGCGTGCCATGGTTCGGGATGCCCAGGATGTCGCCGGGGAAGGCTTCCTCGGCCAGTTCGCGGTCCTGGGCGAAGAAGAAGATCGGGTTGTGGATCGCCATCACCTTGCCGGTGGCACTCTGCTTCAGCTTCATGCCGCGGCGGAAGCGGCCCGAGCAGAGGCGGAGGAAGGCGATGCGGTCGCGATGGTTCGGGTCCATGTTGGCCTGGACCTTGAAGACGAAGCCGGTGACCTTGGGCTCGTCGGGGTCGACCGCGCGCGGCTCGGCCGGCTGGGCGCGTGGCGGCGGGGCGAGGTCGGCCAGGCCGTCGAGCAGGACGTCGACGCCGAAATCCTTCAGCGCGCTGCCGAAATAGACCGGCGTCATGTGGCCGCCGCGATAGCTGTCGATGTCCGGCGCGGGGCAGGCCGACAGGGCCAGCTCGGCCGCCTCGCGGAATTCGGCCACCCGCTCGGCCGGCATGCGCTGGTCCAGCGCCGCGTCGTCGGGGCCGGAGACGTCGAGGCTCTGCGGCAGTTCGCCACCGCCCGCGCTCGGCAGCATCAGCTTGTTGCGTCGCAGGTCGAAGGCGCCCTTGAAGTCGACGCCCATGCCGATCGGCCAGTTCATCGGGGTGACGTCGAGCGCCAGGGTCGAGCCGATCTCGTCCAGCAGTTCGAACGGATCGCGGCTTTCGCGGTCGATCTTGTTGATGAAGGTGATGATCGGGATGTCGCGCATCCGGCAGACTTCGAACAGCTTGCGGGTCTGCGCCTCGATGCCCTTGGCCGCGTCGAGCACCATGACCGCGGAATCGACCGCGGTCAGCGTGCGGTAGGTATCTTCCGAGAAGTCCTCGTGGCCCGGCGTGTCCAGCAGGTTGAACATGATGTCGCGGTACTCGAAGGTCAGCACCGACGACGAGACCGAGATGCCGCGTTGCTGCTCGATCGCCATCCAGTCGGACCGGGTGCGCCGCCGCTCGCCGCGTGCCTTGACCTCGCCGGCTAGGCGGATCGCGCCGCCGACCTTCAGCAGCTTTTCGGTCAGCGTGGTCTTGCCGGCGTCCGGATGGGCGATGATGGCGAACGTGCGTCGCGGCAGCGGCTGGTCGGCGGCCGCGGCAATCGGCATGGCAACAGGGGCGACGGACATCGTCCTCTCCGGTCTTGCGGGTATCCAAGGTTGCTCGGAAGCGCGGGACTATAGCAGACAGCCGCGCCGAGGCACGCGGAATCTGCCGGGCCGGAATCTGCTCGCCCGCCCAAACCCTTACCTCGGCCGTTCGCGTCGTGTACAGTCCGCCCTCGGCCGGCCTGCCGTCAGGACCGGGCGGCCGGACCCGGGGGCGAGAGGGGCGATGGAGCACAGCCTTTACAAATTCATCATCAAGTACAGCCTGCGCCAGCAGATCATCCTGACGATCCTGGCGCTGACGTCCTTCATCCCCTACTACTACTACCTGTCGATGCCCAAGACGATCGTCAACCAGGGCATCGCCGGCAAGGGCGTCACCTATCCGGTCGACCTGTTCGGCCTGCACATCGTGTCGCTGAACGCCGAAAGCTATCTGCTGGTCCTGTGCTTCGGCTTCCTGCTGCTCGTCATTGTCCAGCAGTGCTTCAAATACGCGATCAACGTGTTCCAGGGCATCTCGGGCGAGCGCATGCTGCGCCGCCTGCGCTACGAACTCTATTCCCGCGTGCTGCGCTTTCCCCAGCCGACGTTCAAGAAGATGTCGGCGGGCGAGATCATCCCGATGATCACGGCCGAGGTCGAGCCGCTCGGCGGTTTCATCGCCGACAGCTTCGCCCTGCCGATCTTCCAGGGCGGGATGCTGCTGACGACCTTCATCTTCCTGATCGTGCAGAACCCGATCATGGCGATTGCCGCGGTATCTCTATACCCCTTCCAATTTTGGGTCATCCCCAAGCTGCAGCGCATCGTCAATCGCCTGGGCAAGGAGCGGGTCAAGACCGCGCGCCAGCTGGCCGATCGCATCCACGAATCGATCTCCGGCGTCCAGGAGATCCACACCCACGACGCCTCGAACCGCTTCAAGTCCGAATTCACCCGCCGGCTGGGCAAGATCTACTGGATCCGCTACGAGATCTTCCAGCGGAAGTTCATGATCAAGTTCATCAACAACTTCCTGCAGCAGCTGGGTCCGTTCTTCTTCTACTCGATCGGCGGCTACCTCGTGATCAAGGGCCAGCTCGATCTCGGCCAGGTCATCGCCGCCGTCACCGCCCACAAGGAAATGGGCGCGCCGTGGAAGGAATTGCTGAACCACTACCAGCAGCGCGAGGACGCGCGCATCAAGTACGACCAGGTGGTCTCGCAATTCGCGCCCGACGGCATGCGCGAGGAGGCCGACCAGACCACCGAACCGGCCGAGCCGGTCTCGCTGGTCGGCGAAGTGCAGTTCGCCGGCGTGTCCTATGCCGATGAGACCGGGGCCCACGTGCTCGAGAACTTCTCGCTGACGCTCGACATGCCGCGGCACGTGGCATTGGTCGGCGGTTCCGGGCGCGAGGAGATCGCGCTGCTGATGGCCCGGCTGATCGAGCCGGTGCGCGGCAAGGTTTCGATCGCCGGCCAGAATCTCGGCCAGCTGCCCGAGGCGGTGACCGGCCGCCGCCTCGCCTATGTCGGCCCCGCCGGCTATGTCTTCAATTCGACGATCGGCGATAACCTGCTGTTCTCGCTGCGCCACCGGGCGCTGAAGTCCGTGGCGCGCGATGCCGAGGCCGAGCGCCGGTTCCGCCGCGAGATGGTCGAGGCCCAGGCGTCCGGCAACTCGCTCGAGGATTACGACGCCGACTTCACCGACTACGCCGCGGCCGGCGCCACCGACAGCGATTCGTTGCGCGAGGCGATGATCCGGGCGCTGAAGCTCGTCCAGCTCGACGAGGATATCTACCAGCTGGGCCTGCGCGGCTCGGTCGATCCGGCGCGCGCGCCGGATGCGGCGGCCCGCATCCTGGAGGCGCGCGCCGCGCTGAAGGGCAAGATGCACGACGATGCCTATGCCGACCTGATCGAGGACTGGCACGCCGAGCGCTACAACCGCAATGCGACGGTGGCCGAGAACCTGATGTTCGGCCTGCCGATCGGCGACAAGTTCGCGCCCGACCGCCTGGCCGAGAATGCCTACATGCTCGAGGTGCTCGAAAAAGCGGGGCTGAAGACCCGGTTCCTGGCCGTCGGCTACGACGTCGCCTCGACGATGGTCGAACTGTTCGCCGACCTGCCGCCGGACCACGAATTCTTCCAGCAGTTCTCGTTCATCTCGTCGGAGGAGCTGCCCGACTACCAGGAGATCGTCAACCAGGTCTCGGCCGACAAGGTCGACCAGCTCGACGCGGCCAAGCGCAACCGGCTGATGTCGCTGCCGTTCAAGCTGATCGTCGCCCGTCACCGCCTCGGCCATATCGACGACGAGTTCCAGGAAGCGGTCCTGCAGGCGCGCAAGCTGTTCGCCGAGGGGCTGCCCGAGAAGCTGCGCTCGGCGGTCGCCTTCTTCGACCCCGAGCACTACACCCTCGGCGGCTCGATTCTCGACAACATCCTGTTCGGCAAGATCGCCTACGGCCAGGCCCAGGCCGCCGAGAAGATCGGCCGGCTGGTCCGGACGCTGATCGACGAGCTCGACCTCCGCGACATCGTCATCGAGGTCGGCCTGGCCTACGAGACCGGCATCGCCGGCGCCCGGCTTTCCGGCGCCCAGCGCCAGAAGGTGGTGCTGGCCCGCGCAATCCTGAAGCGGCCCGACCTGATCATCCTGAACGAGGCGATCTCGGGTTACGACAATGTCACGCAGGCCCAGCTGCTGGCGGCGCTGCGCGAGGAGTTCAAGGACCGCGGCCTGGTCTGGGCGCTGCACAACCCGCATCTGGCCGATGGCTTCGACCGGGTGGTGCTGATCGAGAACGGCCGCGTCGTCGAGCAGGGTACGTATGAAGAGCTGACCCGCGAGGGTCGCCCGCTGGCCCGCCTGCTGGCCGGCAACTGAAGCGAAGGAGTGGTGGCATGAGCCTGCACGAGGAAGTCGAACTGCTGCGGCGCATTCCGCTGTTCGCCCGGATCGAGCCGTCGAAGCTCAAGCTTCTGGCGTTCACCAGCGAACGGCTGGCCTACAAGGCCGGCGATGTCCTGTTCCGCCAGGGCGATCCCGGCGATTCCGCCTATATCATTGTCGAGGGCGAGGCCGAGATCCTGGTCAACACCGCCGACGGCCCGCTGCGGGTGGCGGTGGTGCGCAAGAACGATTTCGTCGGCGAGATCGCCATCCTCTGCGACGTGCCGCGTACCGCGACCGTCGCGGCGATCACCGGATTGACCACCCTGCGCATCTCGAAGGAACTGTTCTTCCGTCTGACCGCCGAGTTCCCGCAGATGGCGGTCGAGATCATGCGCGTGCTGGGCCAGCGCCTCGAACGCACGACGGCCGACCTGCGCGAGGCCACCGCCCGGCTGCGCCAGGCAGGCATCAGTTGAGCCGGCTCGATTCGTTCATCCGCCGGCTCGAGGCGCAGCGGGCCTGCCTCGACGCCGCCGCGGCGCTGATCAGGGATCTGCCCGGCCCGGTGCTGGAACTCGGGCTCGGCAACGGCCGCACCTTCGACCATCTGCGCGACCGCCTGCCCGATCGCGCCCTCTATGCCTTCGACCGCCAGAACAACGCCCATCCCGACTGCCAGCCGGCACCGGGCCATCTGTTCCTCGGCGAATTCTCGGCAACGATCGGCGAGGCGGTCGACAGGCTCGGCCCCACCGTGGCGCTGGCCCATTGCGATACCGGTTCGGGCGATGTGAAGGCGACGGCGGCCCAGGCCGCCTGGCTCGGCCCGGCGCTGCGGCCGCTGCTGCGTCCGGGCGCCATCGTGATTTCCGACCAGCCGCTGTCGGCCGAAGGGTTCACCGCCCTGCCGCTGCCCGAGGGCGTGCGCGAGGGGCGGTACTTCTTCTATCGCAACGGCTGAGCCGCGGTCCGCCGCATCGCCACGCGCCGGCCATAGCCCGACAGGACCGGTTCCTCGGCCGCCAGCCGTGCCGCCAGGTCGGGCGCGTCGCTGCCCGGCGAGAAGATCTCGAAGCCGAGGCGCGCATAGTAGGGCGCGTTCCACGGCACTTCGGCAAAGGTCGTCAGGGTCAGCCAGCGCGCGCCATGCCGCGCCGCCCAATCGCCGGCGGCATCGAGCAGCCGAGCGCCCAGCCGGTTGCCGGCATCGTCGGGGTGCACGTCGAGTTCGCGGACGAAGACCGCGTCGTCCTGCCGGCGGGCCAGCAGGAAGCCAGCGATCTCGTCTCCCCGCGTCGCCACGAGCGTCAGGTCGCCGTGCTGCCGCGGTTCGTCGGACGTCAGCGGTGCGGCGGCGACCTGGTCCAGGCCGATCGTGGCGAAGCGGGCGGCGGCTGCCCGCTCGATCGCCGGCAGAAGCTGCAATTCGGCCCGGCGGGCCTGGCGGATGCGATAGCCGGTCAGGCGCAGGCCGACGAGGGGGCGCCGACCGCGGCAAGGGCCGCGGCAACCCCGCGCGCCGGGCTCGACAGCACGGGTACCCCGAGATCGGCCAGCAGCGGTGCGGCCGCGGCCATCGAGGCCTGGGCCAGCACCACGGCGCCTTCGCCGGCATAGGCGGCGCGCACCCCCGCTGCCAGCGCATCGCGATAGCCTTCCTGGTCGCCGGCGCGGAACCGGCCCCAGGCTTCGGCCAGCACCAGGCTGCGCAGATTGAGCGGGCGGTGCGGCGACACGCTGCGCAACAGCGTCTCGGTCGGCGCGACGGTGGCGGCGAGGCAGGCGACGACCAGCAGGTTGTCCGAGATGGCGACGGCGGCTTCGGCCATCGCGCGGTCGATGCGCACCACCGACAGGCCGATCGCTTCGCCGATCTCCTCGGCGGTGCGTCCGAGCGTCGAACAGGTGCAGACGATGTGGCGGGCACCGGCGGCACCGATCCCGCCGAGCGAGCGGCGCAGCGCCTCGTGCAGCGCCGGGCTGTCGCCGGTTGCCTCGGCCAGACGCAACAGGTCGGGGGCCACATGGTGGCGGACGATCAGGCCGGGCGAGCCTTGCGCGACCAGCGCTTCGAAGGTGGCGACATGCTGGGCGGCGGTATGCAGGAAGGCGAGATGGGTCATGACGGCTTATTCCACGACCGGGGCAAGGGTGACGACGACGGGGACGTGATCGGAGGGCGGGCTGTGATCGCGCGCGGGCTTGTAGATCTCGGCAGCCATCAGCCGGTCCTGCAGCGCGGGGGTGACCCAGACATGGTCGAGCCGCCGCCCGCGGTCGGAGGCCTTCCAGTCGCGGTTGCGATAGCTCCACCACGAATAGAGTTTCTGGTCTGCCGGCACGAAGTGGCGCACGCCGTCCACGAAGTCGTGGGCGGCGCGCATCTTCTCGATCGCCTCGAGCTCGATCGGCGTGTGGCTGACGATCTTCAGCAGCTGCTTGTGCGACCAGACGTCGTTTTCGAGCGGCGCGATATTGAAGTCGCCGACGATGACGATGCGGTTGTCGCGCTGCCGGCGCTCGGCGAACCAGTCGGTCATTTCGGCGACGAAGTCGAGCTTGTGGCCGAACTTGTCGTTGACCGTGCGGTCGGGAATGTCGCCGCCCGCGGGAATGTAGAAATTGTGCAGTTCGACCCCGCCCGGCAGGGTGACGCCGATATGGCGGCAATCGTCCTTCGAGCAGAAGACCCGGCGGTGATCGGCGCTGAACGGTATGCGCGAGGCGATGGCGACACCGTTGTAGCCGGGCTGGCCACGGATGACGCGATGGGTATAGCCGAGGGTGTCGAACAGCTCATGGGGAAACAGGTCGTCGGTGACCTTGGTTTCCTGCAGGCAGATGACGTCGGGGCTGTACCGGCCGACGACATCCTTCACGCCTTCGCCGCGCAGGCGGATCGAGTTCACGTTCCAGGTCAGCACGCGCCACGGGGCGGGCGAGGCGGGGCCGGGTTTGGCTTTGGGCATGGGCGAATGGCAGCCTTCAGAACAGATGGAGCGTCTGGCCGACCAGGCCGAGCGGCCAGCGCCCGGCCTCGTAGAGGCGCAGCTTGAGCAGGAAGGGGTGGTCCTCGTCGGCATCGGCGGCCAGCGCCAGAGCGGCCAGCCGCGCGGTCAGCGCCGCGGCCTCGACCGCCTGGTCGAGCAGCGCCTCGTCGACGCCGTCGTCCTCGGCCCGGGCCGCCGCCTGCGCGCCCTCGCGGGCGGCCTGGGCCGCCTTGGTGGCGACGGCGGTCAGGGCCAGACCTAGCTCGGCCTCGTCGAGGGTTTCCCGCACCACCGCCAGCAGATCGGCCCGGATCTGCTCCTCGATGTCCCAGGTCTCGGCATCCGATTCCAGCTCGGCGGTCAACAGGGCGGCATCGGCCCAGGTCTCGACCACCGCGATATGCACCGGGTCGAAACCAAGCCCGGCACCGTAGAGCACCGCGTCGGCCTCTTCATCCAGGCCGACGGGCTGGCCCAATGCCGCAAACCACGGGAACCCCTCGACATGCCGGGCCAGCCGCACCACCGGGCGCAGGTTGGCGGGCAGGGCGAGCAGACCCTGGTCGTCGTCATCGTCGTTGTCGTTGGCGAAATCCATCCCGAACCCGAAAAGAGCCGATCCGCTCCTATAGGGCGGCTGGCGCGTCCAGGCAAATCCTATCGCGCGCCGGCCTGGGGTGCGATCCCTGCATACCGGGCCAAGCTATTGATTCAACTGATATCTCAATAGCCGCGTCGCCGATCGATGGCCGCCGAGGGTGGCTGGCCCGCCGCCAGTTCGGCGGCCGTCCGGGCCAGGGTGCGGGCCACCTCGACCGGGGAAGCCTCGCTTGCGACATGCGGCGTGACGACGATACCGGGGTGGTGCCAGAATGGATGGCTTGCGGCCAGCGGCTCGTCGGGGAACACATCGAGCGCCGCGCCCGACAACCGGCCGCTGTCGAGTGCCGCGAGCAGGTCGGCTTCCACGAGATGCTCGCCGCGCCCGACCTGGACCAGGCTGGCGCCGGGTTTCATTCGCCGGAACAGCCGGTGGTCGAGAATGCCCCGGGTTTCCGGCGTCAAGGGCAGCAGGTTCACCAGGATGTCGGAGCGGGCGAGAACGGCATCGAGCCCGGCCGGTCCGTCCGCCCGTCGCCAGCCGGCGACCCGATAGCCGAGGCCCTGCAGGGTACCGGCGACCTCGCCGCCGATGCGGCCGAGCCCCAGGATGCCGACCGTCATCTCGCCGGCCGGCGGGGCGACAAAGCGCTGCCAGCGCGCCTGGCGCTGCTGTTCGAGGAACCGGCCGAAGCGCCGGTGGTGCCACAGCACGTGGAACAGGACGTACTCGGCCATCGCCGCGCCCTGCCGCGGGTCCAGAACGCGTACGACTGGCAGGCCGGCGGGCAGGCTGGGGCAGGACAGGATGTTGTCGATGCCGGCACCGATGCCGCAGACCGCCTGCAGCGCGGGAAAGCGGGTGAAGCCATCGCCCGGCGGCCGCCAGGCCAGCGCCAGGGTGACGGCCTCGGGCTCGGCGGTGTCCGGGCCGACCAGCGTCACCGCGGGGGCGTGCTCGGCCATCACCGCACCGAAATACTCGTGCATGTCGAAAGCGGCCGACAGCAGGACGCAGCGGGTGGTGGTCACGCCGCCTCGCCCGACGGCACCGCGGCCAGCAATTCGCGAGTATAGGGGTGTTCGGGCCGTGCGAACAGCTCGGCCGCGGTCTTCAGCTCGACGATCTCGCCCTTGCGCATCACCGCGATGCGGTCGCAGATCTGGGCGGCGACGCGCAGGTCGTGGGTGATGAACAGCATCGACAGGCCCAGCCGGGCCTTGAGATCCTCGAGCAGCCGCAGCACCTGGGCCTGCACCGAGACGTCGAGCGCCGAGACCGGCTCGTCGGCCACCAGCACCTCCGGCTCCAGTGCCAGGGCCCGGGCGATGCCAATGCGCTGGCGCTGGCCGCCCGAGAATTCGTGCGGGAAGCGGTCGATCGCGCCCGCATCCAGCCCGACCAGCTGCAACAGGTCGCGGGCCCGCGCCAGCGCCGCGTCGGGGGCAACGCCATGGGCCACCGGCCCGTCGGCGATGATGCGGCCGACCTTGCGCCGCGGGTTGAGTGAGGCGAACGGGTCCTGGAACACCATCTGGATGCGCTGTCGCGCCATGCGCAGTGCCGGGCCGGTACAGGCGGCGAAGTCGCTGCCGCCGACCCGGATCGCGCCGGCATCCGGTTCGATCAGCCGCACCAGCAGCCGGGCGATCGACGACTTGCCTGAGCCGGATTCGCCGACCAGCCCGAGCGTTTCGCCGCGCCGGATGGCAAAGGCGACGTCGCGGGCCGCCGCCACGCGGCGCTTGGGCCGGAACCAGCCGGCCGAGGAGACGTAGGTCTTCGACAGGCCGGTGACCTCGACCGCCGGGTTCTCGGCGGGCAGCGGCATCCGCGGCGGCGGTTCCAGCGACGGCACCGCCGCCAGCAGCGCCTGGGTATAGGGATGTGTCGGGCGGGTCAGCACCGCGTCCGCCGCACCCTGCTCGACGACCCGGCCGTGCTGTAGCACCACGACTTCGTCGGCAATACGCGAGACCACGCCGAAATCATGGGTGATGAACATCACCGCCATGTTGCGGCGGACCTGCAATTCCGCGATCAGCCGCAGGATCTGCGCCTGGGTGGTGACGTCGAGGGCGGTGGTCGGTTCGTCGGCGACCAGCACGGCCGGTTCCAGCGCCAGGGCCATCGCGATCATCGCGCGCTGGCGCTGGCCGCCGGACAGCTGGTGGGGATAGGCGCGGATGATGCGCTCGGGGTCGGGCAGGCCGACCTCGGCGGCCAGCGCCAGGGCGCGGGCGCGCCGCTCCGCCGGCGTCAGCAGTCCGTGCGCCTCGAACATCTCGGCGATCTGATCGCCGATCCGCATCAGCGGGTTCAGCGCCGTCATCGGCTCCTGGAAGATCATCGCGATCCGGCGGCCGCGCAGGTCCGCCCAGGCGGCGGCATCCTGCTTCAGCAGGTCGCGGCCGTCGAAGCGGATCTCGCCGCCCATCACCTTGATCGCCGAGGGCAGCAGGCCCATCAGCGCGTGGGCGCACATCGACTTGCCCGAGCCGGATTCGCCGACGACGCAGAGGATGCGGCCGGGCATCAGATCGAAGGAGACGCCGTCGACCGCGTGCACACGGTCACCGCCGAGCGGCAGGTCGAGGGTCAGATCGCGGATCGAGACGACCGGTTCCGCCATCTCAACGCTCCCGCGCCAGGCGGGGATTGAGGGCGTCGTTCAACCCTTCGCCGATCAGGTTCAGCGCCAGCACCGTCAGCAGGATGGCAAAGCCGGGGAACACGGTGATCCACCAGGCCTGGCGCATCACCGTGCGCCCGGCCCCGACCATGTAGCCCCAGGACATCAGGTTCGGATCGCCCAGCCCCAGGAAGGACAGCGACGATTCCAGCAGGATCGCGGTCGCCACCATCAGCGAGGCCAGCACGATGACCGGCGACAGGGTATTGGGCAGGATCTCGCGCCAGATGATCCAGCCATGGCCGTGCCCGGTGACGATCGCCGCCTGGACGTATTCCTGGGCGCGCAGCGACAGGACCTCGCCGCGCACCAGCCGCGCCACCGGCGGCCAGGAAACGATGGCGATGGCGCCGACGATCGAATAGATCGACGGCTGCAGGATCGCGACCAGCACGATCGCCAGCGCGAAGCTCGGGATCGTCTGGAAGAATTCGGTGAAGCGCATCAGGGCGTCGTCGGCGCGTCCGCCGAAATATCCCGCCATCGCCCCGATCGGCACGCCGATGGCGAGGGCTGCAAGGGTCGAGACCAGCCCGACGATCAGCGAGACGCGCGCGCCGTGGATCAGGCCGGCGGTGACGTCGCGGCCCAGCGCGTCGGTGCCGAGCAGGAAGCCCGGAACCGTCATCGGCGGCAGGAACGGGCGCTGCACCATGCGCCAGGGCGAATTCGGAAACAGCATCGGGCCGGCGATCGCCACGACCAGCACGACGGCGAGTACGACGAGGCCGAGGGCGGCGCCGCGGTTGCGCAGCAGGTTGCGCCAGAACGTCTTCATGCCTTGATCTCGATGCGCGGATCGACCAGCCGGTAGATCAGGTCGGTGACCAGGTTGAAGATCAGCACCATCGCCGAGGAGACGACGAAGATGCCGAGCAGCAGGTTGTAGTCGCGCTGCAGCAGCGCCTCGTACATCAGGCGGCCGATGCCGGGCCAGGCGAATACCGTCTCGGTCAATACTGCGCCGCCGACCAGCGTGCCGGCCTGCAGGCCGGCCAGCGTCACCACCGGCAGCAGGGCGTTGCGCAGGACATGGCGCCGCTGGATCACGCCTTCGCCCAGGCCCTTGGCCCGCGCGGTCTTGACGAAATCGAGGCGCGAGACCTGCAGCATCGAGGCGCGGGTCATGCGGGCATAGGTCGCCATGAAGAACAGCCCCAGCGTCGTCGCCGGCAGCACCAGGTGCTGGGCGATGTCGGAGAGGCGGGCGACGCCGGTCAGGCCGGCACCGACGGTCTCGTAGCCGAAGGCGGGCAGCCAGCCCATGGTGACCGAGAACACCAGCACGGCCATCAGCGCGACCCAGAACAGCGGGGTGGCGTAGAAGACCAGCGCGACGACCGTGATCAGCGTGTCCGACCAGCTGCCGGCCCGCCGGGCGGCCAAGCTGCCGAACAGGACGCCGAGGGCGAGCGAGATGGCGAAGGCGGAAAGCGTCAGCAGCAGGGTGGCCGGCAGCCGGCTGAAGATCAGGTCGGCCACCGGCATTTGCTGGCGGAAGGAAAAGCCGAGGTCGAGGGTCGCGATGCCCTTCACGTACAGCGCCAGCTGCACCGGCAATGGCTGGTCGAGGCCGAAGCGTTCGCGGAGCTGGGCGACGAAGATCTCGTCCGACGCCCCGGCTTCCCCCGCCATCACCAGGGCGGGGTCGCCGGGCGCAGCCCGGATCAGGAAGAAGTTCAGCACCACGATGGCCAGCAGCACCACGACCATCTTGACCAGACGCTGGACGATGAAGGACATCGCGGCCGGGCGCGCTTACTTGTCGATCCAGGCGTCGCGGAAGCCGTCGTTCACCCCGATCGCCGTGGTCACGAGATCCTTGACCTTGCAGCGCGTGATCGTCGGGAACTCGAGTTCCAGCAGCCAGGCCACCGGCACGTCCTCGACCAGTGTCTTCTGGACCTTGGCGTAGATGTCCTTCCGCTTGGGATCGGGAAAGGCGTTGGCGCCATCGGCGAACAACTGGTCGACCGCAGCGTTGCTGTAGCCTTCGACGTTGTTCCAGGGCGACCCCTTCTGGATCTGCGACGAGACGTAGGTGCGCGCCACCCCCAGCGCCGGGTCGCCGTACTGGTAGAGGTAGGTGAAGGCGATGTCGTAGTCCCATTCGGCCGTCTTCTGCGTCCAGCCGGGCACGTCGGTCGCGACCATCTCGACGTTGATTCCGACGTCCTGCAGGTTCTGGCGCACCGCCTCGGCCCAGCGCTGCCAGGTCTCGCCATAGGGCAGCGGCAGCAGGCGCACCTTCTCGCCCTTGTAGCCGGCTTCCTTCAGCAGCGCCTTGGCCTTGGCCGGATCGTAGGGATATTTCGGCACGTCGTCGGTGTAGAAACGCACCGACGACGAGGCCGGGCCGGTCGCGACATTGCCCAGGCCGTTCCAGATCACGTTCTTGGCGAAGTCGCGGTCCATCGCGTACATCACCGCCTGGCGGAACTGCTTGTTCGCGGTTGGGCCCTGGCGGTTGTTCAGCCACAGCCAGGACAGCGGCGAGAAGAACTCCCACCCCTTGCCGGTGACGCAGACATCCTTGAGCTTGGACAGCCGGGGCACGTCGAAGTTCTCGACCGAACCGCCGGGCAGGATGTCGACCTTGCCGGTCTCGAAGGCGACCGCGCGGGCGGCCGCGTCGGGCACGACATGCCAGTAGATCTCGTCCAGCAGCGGCTTGCCCTTGACGTGATAGTTCGGGTTCTTCACCAGCTTGATGAACGAACCCTTCTGCCACTCCTTGAACATGAACGGGCCGGTGCCGACCGGCGTGTTGTTGGCCGGGTTGGTCTTGTAGTCGGTGCCGTCGTAGATGTGCTTCGGGATCATCGGCATCGAGCCGACCTCGAAGACGCCGATGAACGGGCCGAATGGCTGCTTCAGGGTGAAGACGACGGTGTGGTCGTCCGGCGTCTCCACCTTGTCGACCTGGGCCATGTTGGCGCGGGCGCGCGGGTGGGTCTGCTTGAGGAATTCGGTCGAGAAGACGACGTCGGCCGCGGTGAACGGCTTGCCGTCATGCCAGGTCACGCCCTGCTTCAGCTTGAAGGTGTAGACCTTGCCGTCGTCCGAGATCGTCCAGCTCTCGGCCAGCGACGGCATCGGATTGAGCTTGGCGTCGTAGCGGAGCAGGCCTTCGTAGATGTTGCCCGACACCATCTGCGTCGGCCCGTTCTGGACGAGGCCGAGCATCAGCCCCGGCGGCTCCGGCTGGATGATCGCGTTGGCGACGCCGCCCGGCTTGCCCTGGGCGAGCGCCGTTGCCGTCACCAGCGTGGCCAGGCCGAAGGTCGCGATGAATCCGGTCAAGGTCCTTGTCTGCACCGTAAAGCCCCTTCTGTTTTTCGTGATCGTTGGTTTGCCCGATCCTTGGTGGATCAGTTGCGATAGTCGGTACCCTGCCGCTCCAGGTAGCGCTTGAAGGCATTCCATTCGATGTCGACGCCCGATGCCTCGGTCTCGGCGTAGAAGCGGTCGTATTGTGCGGCCGTATGGGCCGGAATGCCGGCCGGCGGCTGCATGATCGGGGCACCGGCCGACTGGATTGCCAGCTGCGCCCGGCACGAGCGTTCCAGGTTGTGCATCAGCTTGAACGCCTCGGCGACCGAACGGCCGGCAGTCAGCAGGCCGTGGTTGCGCAGGATCATGACGTAGTGCCGGCCGAGATCGGCGACCAGCCGCTGGCGTTCGTCGAGGTCGAGGGCGATGCCCTCGTAGGTATGGTAGGCGATGCGGTCGGTGAACTGCATCGACCACTGGTTCAGCGGCAGCAGGCCGTCGCGCTGCGACGAGACGGCGACGCCGGCGACCGTATGGGTGTGCAGCACGCAGACCAGGTCGGGGCGGGCGCCGTGGATCGCCGAATGGATCGTGAAGCCGGCCGGATTGATGCCCAGACCCATCGGATCGTCGACCACGTCGCCGTCGAGGTCGACGGTGACGAGATTGGAGGCCTGCACCTCCTCGAACCGCGCGCCGTAGGGGTTGATCAGGAACCGGTCATGCCGGCCGGGCAGCCGGGCCGAGATGTGGGTGTAGATCGAATCGTCGAGACCCAGGCGATGGATCAACTGGTAGGCCGCCGCCAGGTCGACCTTGGTCGCCCACACGGCATCGCCGTCGTTCGAGGCCGTCCTGATCGCGACCGTCATCTGCCACCCCTGCTGGTGTTTGGCGAACTGTGTCATGGGGCTACACACGGTGCAATTCAAAACTGTCGACAGTCGACGTTTTAGGCGGTACTGATCGCGCCAGCGAGGAAACTTTCCCATGCGTCATGCATCCAAGCCCGTCGGGCTGACCGCGGTCGCCGCCCAGGATCTGGTCAGCCAGATCGCCCGCTCGCTGACCGAGGCGATCGTCTCGGGCCAGTTGCCGCCGGGATCGAAGGTGGCCGAGGCCGCGGTTGCCCGCGAACTCGGGGTCAGCCGGGCGCCGGTGCGCGAGGCGGGGCGGCTGCTGGAAAGCCAAGGGCTGCTGGTGACCCATCCCGGCCGCGGCTTTTTCGTGCGCGCCCATTCGCCCGAGGATATCGACGACCTCTACGACCTGCGCATCTGCATCGAGAAGCATGCGGCCGTGCTGGCGGCCCGGCGGTTGACGCCCGAGGGGGCGCAGGCGCTGCGCCGCCAGCTGGCCGTGCTCGACGCCGCCGCCCAGGGCCACGACCCGGCGGCGCAGGTCGAGGAGGATTACCGCCTGCATAGGCTGATCTGCGAAATGTCGGGCAACCGCCGCCTGCTGCGCCTGTTCGACGACCTGTCGTCCGAACTGCGCATCGTGATCGGGCTGATCGGGCGTCTCTACGACGATCCGCAGCGCATTGCCGATACCCACAAGCCGCTGCTCGACGCCATCGAATCCGGTGACGATGCGCGTATCGCGGCCGCTGTCGAATTCCATCTCGGCGATGCCTGGCGCGGGGTCGCCGGGCTGGTCCGCGCCATGCCCGCAGACCCCAGGGGAGGCCATAGGTGAAAGCCGTCTTCAGCGACGCCCATCGCAGTCACGACCCGCAATTCTTCCTGGTGCGCGGCAAGGTCGTACGCACCACCGAACAGCCGGAGCGCGCCGATCGCCTGATGGCGGGGCTGAAGCTCGGCCGCCATGATCTGATCGTCGCCGAGGGCTTCGGCGGCGGCCCGCGCGCCCGCGTGCACAGCCCCGACTATCTCGCGTTCCTGGCCGAGGCCTGGGACCAGTGGCGGGCCTTGCCCGATGCCGGCGACGAGATGATCCCGAACATGCACCCGGTGCGCCAGCAGCCGGGCACTTACCCGACCGGGATCGTCGGCCGGCTGGGCTGGCATGCCGCCGACACTGCCTGCGCGATCGGGCCGGGCACCTTCGCCGCCGCCTGCGCCGCAGCCGACGTCGCGGTCACGGCGGCCGAGATGGTGCTGGGCGGCGAGGATGCCGCCTACGCGCTGTGCCGCCCGCCGGGCCATCATGCCTATCGCGACATGGCCGGCGGGTTCTGCTACCTGAACAATTCGGCGATCGCGGCGGCGCATCTGCGCCAGCGTCACGAGCGGGTTGCCATCCTCGATGTCGATGTCCATCACGGCAACGGCACCCAGGGCATCTTCTATGCCCGGCCCGACGTGCTGACCGTCTCGATCCATGCCGAGCCGAGCCGGTACTATCCGTTCTTCTGGGGCTATGCGCATGAGCGGGGCGAAGGGCCCGGGCTCGGCGCCAATCTCAACCTGCCGCTGGCCCTGGGCACCGACGATGCCGGCTACATGCCGGCCCTGGACCAGGCGGCTGCGGCGATCCGGGCTTTCGCCCCCGGCGCTCTGGTCGTGGCCCTAGGCCTGGACGCCTCCGAGCATGATCCTCTGGCGGGCTTGAAGGTGACCACGGCAGGGTTCCGCCGGATCGGCGAGGCGCTGGCCCGCCTCGGCCTGCCTACCGTCCTGGTGCAGGAGGGCGGCTATCTTTCCGACCTGCTCGGCACCAACCTCGCCGCCGTGCTGGAGGGCTTCGAGGCCGTCCGATAAGTATTGCGCCCGGCCCTCGGGGGAGAAGGGCCGGGCGCAAGGGTCCGTGGTCACACGGAGGACGTCGGACGGGGGGAGATCCGACGTCGGGCGACCGGCTGGCTCCATCGGCCAGGAGGGGGGAACCGGGGCGATTTCGTTGCCGGCCTGTCGCTGTCACAACGTCATATGGGACATGGGCCTGTCGATACCAGGGGCGGATTCATTAAAAATCATCCATCTGGCGAGCCCCTTGCGGGTCAGTTGACGGTCTTCTCCCACCGCTCGACCTGCTTCTCGGCCTCTTCCTTGGCCAGGCCGTAGCGGATCTGCAGGCGACCCACCAGTTCCTGCCGTTGGCCGTTGATCACGGCAATGTCATCGTCGGTCAGCTTGCCCCATTCCTGGCGCACCTGGCCGGCATACTTGTTCCAGTTGCCTTTTACCCGGTCCCAGCTGGGGACCACCTTGCCGTCCTGCGCCTGGGCGGCGGTAGCGGTCAGGGTGATCGCCGGGGCGACCCCCAGGGCAATGACGATGGCGGTGACGGCCGTGGCACCGAGGCGGCTGAGCTTCATGGCGTGCTCCTGCGAGTTGAGTCGGATGGCGTGATCGGTCTGGCGGGCGGCGCGTTACTGGACGCGGCGTTCCCAATCCTTGACCTGGCGTTCGGCCTCCTCGCGGGCGATGCCATAGCGTTCCTGGACTCGGCCGATCAACTGGTCGCGCTTGCCGTTGATCCGGGCCAGGTCGTCGTCGGTCAGCTCGCCCCAGGCGGCCTTGACCCGCCCGACGACCTGCTTCCACTCGCCCTTGATCTGGTCGGTATTCATCGGAACAACTCCTTCATGCTGGTCTTCGTCTCGCGCCGCTGCAGCGGCGTCTCGCACGAAGGAATGCGCCAGCCCGAAATCGGTTCCGCGAATGCGCTTCAGGCTTTTATTCAGCCTCGCGCCGATCTTCGAGGCCGAGGCGTTCCTCGATGCGGCGCAGCCGGTCGTCCAGCGGCTGGGCGTCGGCCAGCCCGAAGGCGCGGGCATAGGCCTCGGCAATCGGGGCTGCCAGCGCCTGGCGGTCGACGGCCGTCGCCTCGCCGCGATGGATTGCCGACAGGCAGACATGCTCGACCCCGCCATAGACGAGATCGCGCATCGCCGACGGCGACAGCCCGCCGGTGGCGCTGCCCAGCGCTTCCTTCAGCAGGTCGGTGTAGCGCCGATTCAAGGCGCGGCCTTCCGAGCGCCGGTAGCCCGGCGTCGCGCGGACCTCGCGCAGGAACATCAGGTAAAGCTCGGGGTTGTCGAGGATCACGTCGAAATGCCGCAGCACCAGGAAACGCAGCCGATCGAGCGGGTTGCGGATCGCGGCCACCTCGCGCGCCGTGCGCTCGGTGATCTCGCCGAACCAGTCGACCGTCACCGCCAGCACCAGCTCGCGCTTGGAGGCGAAATAGAGGTAGACCGTGCCTTCGGCGACGCCGACGTCGCGCGCGATGTCGGCCATCGTCGCCTTCGCGTAGCCCCCCTCCTTGACGAACCTGGCCCGGGCCGCCTTGAGAATGTCACCCTGCCGCGCGCCGCGGCGGCCTTCCTGGACCGCTTCCTGAGCCATGCTCACATCATCCGAAGGTCGAGATTTGCTGCATTGCAAACAGAATATTGGCTGATGCCGGCGGTTGACAACGCCTGAAACTGAGGTAGCCTCAGTTTCAACGAACAAGATTGGGAGGAACAGGCGATGCAGGAAGCTGCCGCCTATGCCGGCTACAAGACGCTCGCTTTCGAGCGGCGCGGCCGGGTCTTGCAGGTCACGATCGATCGCGCCGCGACCTACAACGCCATCGACGACGACATGCACCACGACTTTTCCCGGGTGTTCGACGAGATCAACAACGATCCGGAGACCGACGTCGTCGTGCTGACCGGGGCGGGCAAGGCCTTCTGCGCCGGCGGCGATGCCACGTGGATGCAGGCGATGATCGACCAGCCCGGGCGATTCCGCGGCATCGCGCCGGCGGCCAAGCGCATCGTCTTCAGCCTGCTGGAACTGGAAAAGCCGATCATCTGCCGCCTGAACGGCGCAGCCGCGGGCCTCGGCGCCACCATCGCCCTGATGTGCGACGTGATCATTGCCGCCGATACCGCCGTGATCGGCGATCCGCATGTCAAGATGGGGTTCGTCGCCGGCGACGGCGGCGCGGTGATCTGGCCGCAGCTGATCGGCTTCGCCCGGGCCAAGGAATTCCTGATGACCGGCGAGATGCTGACGGCCGAGCGGGCCGAGCGGATCGGGCTGATCAACTACGTCGTGCCGGCAGCCGAGCTCGACGCCCGGGTCCAGGCGATGGCCGACCAGCTGGCCAATGGTGCGACCTGGGCGATCCGCTGGACCAAGACGGTCGCCAACATCCCGCTGCGCCGCCTGGCCCACGAGCTGATGGACGCCTCGGTTGCCTACGAGATGGCGACCAATCTCACCGCCGACCACCAGGAAGCCGTCTCGGCCTTCCGCGAAAAGCGCAAGCCCAAGTTCAGCGGGAGCTGACGCGATGTACCTGTTCGCCGACGAACCCGAGCACATCACGCTTCTGCGGGATTCGGTCAAGCGCTTCGTCGAGCGCGAAATGCCGCGCGACAAGGTGCGGCAGTGGGATCGCGACCGGACCTTTCCGATGGCGACATTCCGCAAGCTGGCCGAGATGGGGGTGTGCGGGCTGACCGTCGCCGAGGAATATGGCGGTGCCGGACGCGACCTGGTCGCCGCGGTGACGGTGATCGACGAACTGGCACGCCGCGGCGCGTCGATGTCGGGGCCGTTCATCCACTGCTCCTTCTATGGCGGGCTGAACGTCGGCGAGAACGGCTCGCCGCAGCAGAAGCGCGACCTGCTGCCGCGCATCGCCCGCGGCGAGGTATTGTTCGCCTACGGGCTCAGCGAACCGGATGTCGGCGGCGACCTCGCCTCGGTCGGCACCACCGCGCGGCTGAGCGACGACGGCCGCTCGGTGATCCTCAACGGGACCAAGCGCTGGTGCACCGGCGCGCGCTTTGCCGACTACATCATCTGCCTGGTCAAGTCGGACCCGACGGCGGGACGCTATCGCAACCTGTCGTTCGTGCTGGTGCCGACCGGACTGCCGGGCATCACCATCCACGACATCGACCATATCGGCATCCGCTACGCGGCCACGACCGACGTGGTGTTCGAGGATGTCGCCGTGCCGGTCGATCATGTCCTGGGCGGCGAGGCCGGCTGGAACCAGGGCTGGAAGATGCTGGCGGGCCCGGCCCTGGATGTCGAGAAGCTCGAGATCACGGCCTGCGCCTACGGCATCGCCGCCGCGGCCGTCGACGATGCCTGGGCCTATGCGCAGGAACGGGTGCAGTTCGGCAAGCCGATCTGCGCCCATCAGTCGGTGCGTCACGCCCTGGTCGAGGCGAAGACCAGGCTGCAGGCCTGCCGCCACATGCTCTACCACGCCGCCTGGCTCGCTTCCGAGGGCCGCCCCTGCTCGGTCGAGACCTCGATGGCCAAGCTGTTCATCGGCGATACCGCGGTCGAGATCGTGCTGGCCTGCCAGCGCGTGATGGGCGCCTATGGCTGCGCCGAGGGCTACGACATGGAGCGCTATGTGCGCGACATCTGCGTGATGCCGATCGTCGGCGGTTCGTCGAACATGCAGAAGAACAACATCGCCGGTCGGCTGAGGCTGCCGGAATGACCGGGCGATTGCCGGGGCCGCTCGCCAGCCGGCTGCGCCTGCCGCTGGTCGCGGCCCCGATGTTCCTGGTTTCCGGCCCTGATCTCGTCATCGCCGCCTGCAGGGCCGGGGTGATCGGGTCTTTCCCCTTTCCCAATGCGCGCACGGCCGGCGATCTGCGGCTCTGGCTCGACCGGCTCAAGACGACGCTGGGGCCGGCCGACGCCCCCTGGGCCGCCAATCTGATGGTGCATCCGACCTATGCCCGGCTGGACGAGGAAGTCGCCCTGGTCGAGGAGTACCGGCCGGAAATCGTGATCACCGCGCTGGGCAGCCCGCGCCGCATGGTCGACGTCGTCCGCCGCTATGGCGGCATCGTGCTGGCCGACGTGAACTCGCCGGTCTTCGCGCGCAAGGCGATCGATGCCGGCGTCGACGGGCTGGTCCTGGTCGCGGCGGGTGCCGGCGGCCATACCGGGCCGATGTCGCCGTTCGCCTTCGTCGCCGAGGTGCGGCGGCATTTCGACGGGATCATCGCCCTTGCCGGCTCGCTTGCGACCGGCCGGGCCGTTCGCGCAGCCCAGGTGCTCGGCGCCGATCTCGGCTATGTCGGCACCCCGTTCATCGCGGCCGAGGAGAGCCTCGCCCCGCCGGCCTATCGCGAGATGCTGGTCGCTGCCGGCTTCGACGACATCCTGCTGACCGATGCCTTCACCGGCGTGAAGGCCAACATGCTCATTCCGGCGATACGCGCCGCCGGCCTCGATCCGGCGGCCCTGCGGCCGAAGGAGCGGGTCGAGATCGGCGATCCGCAGGGTGCGACCAAGGCGTGGAAGAACATCTGGTCGGCCGGCCACGGCGTCGGCTCGATAACGGCGATCGAGCCGGCGGCCGCCATCGTCGAGCGCTTCGCCCGCGACTACGCCGCCGCGGTGGCGGAAGGCAGAAAGGCTTGATCCGATGATCCTGGCACCGGCCGAACGCATCAGGGACTACACCGCCCGCGGCTGGTGGGGCCGTCGCACCCTGGCCGGTCTCGCCGCCGGCCATGTCGCGGCGCGGCCGACCGCCGAGGCGCTGGTCGATCCGCCCAACCGCGAGGCGCTGTGCGGCGGTGCGCCGCGGCGGCTCGACTGGGCCGGTGTCGACGATCTTGCCGGAAGGCTCGCCGCCGTTCTGGTCGACCACGGCGTGGGGCGCGACGATATCGTCGCCGTGCAGTTGCCCAACATCGCCGAACTGGTCGCGCTCTACCTTGCCACCGCGCGGCTCGGCGCGATCATGATGCCGTTCGCGGTGCAGTACCGCGAATATGAGCTCGCCCAGCTCTGCGCCTTCGCCGGTCCCAAGGTTTTCGTCACCGCCACCCGGCTGATCGACCAGCCGCGCGCGGCACTGGTGCTGTCGCTGCGTGACCGGCTGCCGGGCCTGCAGGCCGTGCTGGCGCTGGGCGGCGGCGTGCCGGCCGGCGCCGTCGACCTCGACGCCGCGCTGACCGCGGCGACGCCCCGCGCCGCCAGCGACAACGTCGACGCCAACGACATCGCGACGCTGTGCTTCACCTCGGGCACCACCGGCACGCCCAAGGGGGTGCCGCGCAGCCACAACGAATGGATCGCCATCGCCTGGAGCACGGTCGAGGGTGCCGGCTTGTCGGCCGCCTCGCGGCTGCTCAATCCGTTTCCCCTGGTCAACATGGCCGGCATCGGCGGGATGATCGTGCCCTGGCTGATGACCGGCGCCACCCTGATCAACCATCATCCGCTCGATCTGCCGCTGTTCCTGCAGCAGATCGCGACCGAGCGGCCCGACTACACGGTGGCGCCGCCGGCCCTGCTGACGATGCTGCTGATGAACGAGGCGCTGCTGGCCCGGGCGGATCTCTCGTCGCTGAAGATCGTCGGTTCCGGTGCCGCGCCGCTGCCGCCGCCGATGGTGCAGGGCTATCACGACCGCTTCGGCATCACCATCAACAACATGTTCGGTTCCAACGAAGGGGTCTGCCTGCTGTCGGGGGCGGCCGACGTGGCCGATCCGACGGCGCGTGCCCAGGTGTTCCCGCGCTTCGGCGCCGGCGGCTTCGACTGGGCCTTGCGCGTCGCCCACACCCAGTCGACCAGGCTGGTCGATCCGGCGACCGGCGTGGAGATCGTCGAGGCCGGGCAGCCCGGCGAACTGCTGATCACCGGTGCCATGGTGTTCTCGGGCTATTGGCGCAATCCGGAAGCGGATGCCGCCGCCTTCGACGAGGCCGGGTGGTTCCGCACCGGCGATCTGTTCGAGATCGCGACCGATGATGCCGGCAGGCCGCGCTACTACCGGTTCGTCGGCCGGGCCAAGGACCTGATCATCCGCGGCGGCATGAACATCGCGCCGGAAGAGATCGAGGCGCTGGTCGCCGGCCATCCCGCGGTGGCCGAGGTCGCCGTGGTCGGCTACCCCTGCCCGGTGATGGGCGAGCGGGTCAGGGCCGTCGTGGTGCCGCGCGGCGAGGCGCGTCCGACCCTGGGCGACATCGTCGGCCATCTTTCCGATCTCGGCATCGCCAAGTTCAAGCTGCCCGAGCGGCTCGATCTCGTCGCCGGCCTGCCGCGCAATCCCGTCGGCAAGGTCCTCAAGACCGAATTGAGGAAGGAGGGCTGATCATGGATGTCGTTGCCCAGGCCCGGGCCATGGCCCCGGACATTGCCGCGCGCAGCGGCGAAATCGAGGCGGCGCGCCGGCTGCCCGCCGATATCGCCCGGCGCTTCGCCGCCGCCGGTTTCTTCCGGATGGCGGTGCCCGCCGCCGTCGGCGGGCTCGAGGTCGAGCCGGCGACGCTGTTCCGCACGATCGAGGCGGTCGGCCGGGCCGATGCCTCGGCCGGCTGGTGCGTCATGATCGGCGCGACCACCGGCGTCACCGCCGCCTATCTGGCACCGGACGAAGCGCGCGGGCTCTATGGCGACCCATTGGCCATCACCGGCGGGGTGTTCGCCCCGATGGGCCGGGCGACCGTCGAGCCCGACGGCTATCGCGTCTCGGGGCGCTGGCAGTGGGCCTCGGGCAGCGCCAACTGCCACTGGCTGATGGGGGGCAGCGTCCTTCTGGACGATGGCAAGCCCCGCCTGCTGCCGAACGGGATGCCCGACGCCCGGATGATGATCTTCCCGGCCGGCGAGGCGACGCTGATCGATTCCTGGCACGTCTCGGGCCTCTGCGGCACCGGGTCGGGCGAGATGGAGGTGCAGGGCATCCTGGTGCCGCGCGCCCGCTCGGTCTCGCTGATGACGGACCGGCCGACGGCCTCCGGCGCGCTCTATGCCTTTCCGGTCTTCGGCCTGCTGGCCCTCGGCATCGCCGCGGTGATGCTGGGCAATGCGCGCGGGGCGATCGACGATCTGGTCGAGCTGGCCGGGGGCAAGAAGCCACAGGGATCGCGCAAGACCCTGGCCGAACGGGCCACCGCCCAGGTGACGCTGGCCGAGGCCGAGGCCGCCCTGCGCGGTGCGCGCGCCTTCTTCTACGAGGCGGTGGCCGAAGCCTGGGAGAAGGCGCGTGGCGACGGCGAGATCGGCGTGGCCGAGCGTGCGGCGCTGCGGCTTGCCGCGACCCATGCGGCACGCACCGCGGCCCGGGTGACGCGCGACATGTACGACCTGGGCGGCGGATCGTCGGTGTTCCTGGCCTCGTCGCTGCAACGCCGCTTCCGCGACGGCCATGTCGGCACCCAGCATCTGATGGTTTCGCCGCCGACGCTCGAACTGGCCGGCCGGGTCCTGATGGGGCTGCCGACCGATGCCACGCAACTCTAGGAGGGCGCGATGACCGCAAACCGCCGCTTCGTTCTCGCGCGCCGCCCGCAGGGCCTGCCGGTCGTCGAAGACTTCCGCCTGGAGACGGTCGACCTGCCGGCCCCCGGCGACGGCCAAGTGATCGTCGCCAACCGCTTCGTCTCGGTCGATCCGGGCATGCGCTCGCGCCTCTCGGCGGCCGAGACCTACGCGGCGCCGCTGGCGATCGGGGCCGTCGTAGAAGGGGCGACCGTCGGTCAGGTCGTGGCCTCGAACAATCCGAAATTCATGGTCGGCGACTGGGTCGCCTCGGCCTTCGGCTGGCAGGAATTCGGTCTCAGCGACGGGCGCGGCATGCGCAAGCTGGCCGACGACCGCGTGCCGCCCTCGACCGCCATCGGCGTGCTGGGCATCCCCGGCATCACCGCCTATTTCGGCCTGCAGGAAATCGGCCGGGTGAAGGAAGGCGAGACCGTCCTGGTCTCGTCGGCCGCCGGCGCCGTCGGGTCGGCCGCCGGGCAGATCGCCGCGATCAAGGGGGCGAGCGCCGTCGGCATCGCCGGCGGCCCGGAGAAGTGCCGGTGGCTGACCGACGACCTGGGCTTTGCCGCGGCCATCGACCGGCGGGCGGAGCCCGACATCGCCGCCGCCGTCGCCCGTGCCTGTCCCGATGGTGTCGACGTCTTCTTCGACAATGTCGGCAATGCGCTGATCGATGCGATGCTGCCGCTGATGCGGCGGGGCGGGCGCATCGTCGTGTCGGGCCAGGTCGCCGACTACAACGCCGGGGCCGAGCGGCCGGGCATCGTCAACACGCAGTTCTTCATCACCAGCCGGCTGACCATGGCCGGGCTGGTGGCCTTCGACTATGTGCGGGCCTATCCGCAGGCCTGGGCCGAGATGACCGACTGGATCGTTTCGGGCCGGCTGAAATATCGCGAGGATGTGGTCGACGGGCTGGAGCAACTGCCCGGCGCCTTCATCGGTCTGTTCAAGGGTGAGAATTTCGGCCGCAAGTTGATCCGCCTGCCATAACAATAACGGGGGAAACGCCATGATCGCTTCAGTCTCGCGTTGGCTGCTGGGGGCTGCCGCGGCAGCCGCATTCGTTTCGGGCGCTTCCGCCCAGACCTTGCGCGGGGTGACCGACAAGGAAGTGGTGATCGGCATGCATACCGACCTGTCGGGGCCCGCCGCCTTCTACGGCGTCGCGGTCTCGCAGGCCGCCCGCATGCGCTTCGACCTGATCAACGAGCAGGGCGGCGTGCAGGGCCGCAAGATCAAGCTCGTGGTCGAGGATACCCAGTTCCAGGTGCCGCGCGGCGTCGCCGCGATCAACAAGCTGATCAACCGCGACAAGGTCTTCGCGATCCTCGGCGGCACCGGATCGTCGATCATCAATGCCGGCTGGCGTGACCAGTCGGCCGCCAACGTGCCGAACCTGTTTCCGATCACCGCGGTTCGCTCGATGTTCGAGCCGCTCGACCGCCTGAAGTTCGCGCTGGGCACGTCGTTCTACGACCAGATCCGCGCCGGCATCAAACATCTCGTCGAGAACGGCGGCCCGAAGACCCTCTGCGTCTTCTACGAGGATACCGACTACGGCGCCGACGTGATCGAGGCGGCGCGCGACCAGGCGAAGGCGATGGGCCTGACCGTCGCGGACATGGTCAGCGTGAAGCCCGGCGATACCGACTTCACCGCGCCGGTCACCAAGCTGCGCCAGTCCGGCTGCGGGCTGATCGCGATGGCGACGATCATCCGCACGACGATCATCCCGATCGGCACCGCCAAGCGCATGGGATGGAACGACGCCGTCTTCCTCGGCACCTCGTCGGCCTACGAATACGTCGTTGCGGCGGCGCCGGGCGGGGCGACCGACGGGCTCTATGCCGGTTCGGGCATCGTGCTGCCCTATCCCGAGACCATGACGCCGGCGGTGGCCGAATTCGCCAAGGTCTACAAGGAGCGGACCAAGCAGGACCTCAATGCCGGGGTGATCTACGGCTGGGTCGGCGCCGACCTCACTGCGCTGGGCCTCGACCGCGCCGGGCGCAACCTGACGGTCGACAGCTTCGTCAAGGGGCTGGAATCGATCCAGGGCTATCGCGACATCTTCGGCGGCCCCGTGCTGAACTTCAGCGCCTCCGATCATCGCGGCGGCACGGCCACCTACCTGAACCGCGTCCAGAACGGCAAATGGGTGCGGGTCGTCGACCAGTCGCTGACCTACTGAGATGATGCCGGCACTGGTGGCGCTGCTGGCCTGGGCGCTGGTTTCCGGCATCTGGATCTTCCGGATGCCGGCCAACGCGCGCGGCCGGCGGTGGAGTGTCGTCCACGCCCTGCTGCCGTTCGCCGCGATCGCGGCCTGGGCCTGGTGGCCCATCCCGTTCCTGGCCGTGTGGATGGCCGAGGCCGTCGCCATCCTCGCCGTGCTGACGACGGCCTGGGCGATCGGCACGCGGCTGCGCAACCATGGTGTCATGGACATTGCCTATCCGCTGGCCCCGCTGGCCGCGGCGGCGACCGCCGCGGCGCTGCAGCCGACGCTGGCGCCCGGGCAGATGCTGTTGCTGGTCCTGGTCGCGGCCTGGGCGATCCGCCTGTCGGTCCAGACCTATGGCCACAACATCAGGGCCGAGCGCGAACCCTATGCCACCTGGCGGCGGCGGCACGAGGGTGACTGGATCTGGTGGAGCTTCTTTCAGGTCTACCTGCTGCAGGGCGTCACCGTGTGGATCTGGTCGCTCGTCTTCGCCCTGGCCTTCACGATGCCGGCCGGAATCGTGGCGGTGGCGATCGGCCTGGCGCTGTGGCTGACGGGATTCGTCTTCCAGGCCGGGGCGGACGTCCAACTGACGCGGTTCCGCGCCGATCCGGCCAATCGCGGCCGGTTGTTGCGCGGCGGTCTGTGGGCCGTGGTCCGCCACCCGAACTATTTCGGCGAGGCGGCGATGTGGTGGGGCTATTTCTGCTTCGCCCTGGGCAGTCCGCTCGGCCTGCTGGCGATCGTCGGGCCGCTCTACGTCACCTGGTTCATGGGCTTCGGGTCGGCCGCGCCCTTCAAGGAACGCCACATGAGCAAGACCCGGCCCGACGAATGGGCGGCCTATGCCGCGGTGACGCCGCGGTTCTTTCCCTGGCCGCGGCCATGAACGGGCGCGTTGCCATCGTCACCGGCGCCGGGCGCGGCCTGGGCCGCGCCTATGCGCTGGATTTCGCCCGCCGCGGCGCCCGCCTCGTCGTCAATGCCCGGTCGGCGGCCGATTGCGCGGCGGTCGTCGCGGCGGCGGCCGATCTCGGCGCCGAGGCGATCAGCCATCCCGGCGACCTCGTCGATCCGGCGGTCGGCGAAGGCCTCTGCGCCGCGGCGCTGGACCGGTTCGGTGCCTGCGACATCCTGATCGCCAATGCCGGCGCACCCGAGGCGCGCAGCCTGCACAAGCAGACCATTGCCGAGTTCGCCACGGTCTTTGCCGCGAACTTCGGCACGACGCTGAACATCCTGCTGCCGTGCTATCGCGCGATGCGCGTCGCGGGCTATGGCCGCATCGTCGTCTCGACCTCGGCGGCGGGGTTGCACGGCGTGCACGGCCTGCCGGCCTATGGCGCCTCGAAGGCCGCGGTGATCGGGCTGATGCGGACGGTGGCGATCGAGGGGGCGGCGCAGGGCGTGCGCTGCAATGCGCTGGCGCCGTTCGCCGCCACCGGCATGACCGATGCGCATCTGCCGCCCGCGCTGAAGCCGCGGCTGGATCCCGCCCTGGTCGCGCCCGTCGCCGCCTGGCTCGCCTCGGAGGCCTGCCCGGTCAACGGCGACATCTTTGTCGCCGGTGCCGGCCGCGTGAGGCGGGCGGCAGTGGTCGAGGGCCTGGGCATCGCGCCGGCCGAGCTGACGCCCGACGCTCTGAATGCGGCGCTGCCGGCCGTGCGCGACATCGCCGCCGGCCGGACGTTTGCCGACGGCAACGCGGCGTTCGAGGATTTTCTGGCTGCGCATCGCGGGCTCTAAGCCCTTCACATCATTAGACTTTGGTTTAAGATGCCGGCGAATCGCAGCATGAGAGCCAGCATGACCCGTCGTCTCGTTTCCCGCACCGCCATGCGCCTCCTGGCATGCGTCGCCTTCGTCGCCGGCGTGCCGGCAATTCAGCATGTGCGGGCCGAGCCGGTGCTGGACCGGGTGGTCCTGGTGCAGCGGCACGGCGTGCGGGCACCGACGCAATCGCCCGAGATGCTGGCGGAATGGAGCGCGCGGGGCTGGCCGCGTTGGCCGGTTGCGCCCGGCCAGCTGACCGAACGCGGCGGCCAGGTCGTCGCGATGATCGCAGGCGGCATCCGCAAGCACTATGTCGCGCAGGGTCTGCTGCCGGCGGGGGCCTGTCCGTCGTCCGATGTCGTCGTCTGGGCCGACAGCAAGGATGACCGGACCCGCGACAGCGGGCAGCAGCTTGCCGCCCAGCTGGCGCCGGGCTGCGGGCTGCCGATGCAGTCGGGCACGCCCGGCGCCAAGGATAGCCTGTTCGACAGCGTCGGCGGTTCCTGCACCCTCGATGCCGCCGAGGGCACGGCGGCGATGCGGGCCGCGCTCGGTCCCGATGGCGACCTGGCGGACGCACCGTCAAAGGCCGCGATTCCGGCGATCTTCCGCATCCTGCGGCCTGATGCCGCCGCCCCGGCGCAGGCCAGCACCTTCCGGGTTGATCCCGACAAGATCGTGATTTCCGGCCCGCTGGCCATCGCGGCCCCGTCCGGCGAGATCTTCCTGCTGGAATATGCCAACAACATGCCGGCGGCCGAAATCGCCTGGGGCGGGGCGAATACCGCGCCGGCGCTGGCGCCGCTGCTGGCCCCGCGCAACCGGCTGTCCGAACTGACCCGCCGCCTGCCTTACCTGGCGGTCCGGCAGGGCGCCGGGATGGCGCGCGCGATGCTGACGGTGCTGTCCGGCGAGGCGCGCACCGCCGCGCCGGCGATTGCAGCGGACGTCAAGCTCGTCGCCTTTGCCGGACATGACGACAATCTGTCGAACATGGCCGGGGTGTTCGGCGTGGACTGGACCTTGCCCGGACAGCCGGACGCGACGGCGCCGGCCACGGCCTTCGCCCTGGAACGCCGGCGCGATGCCGCGACGGGCAACGTGACCGTCGCCTTGCGGCTGTTCTATGCCGAGCTGGAGGGGATGCGGCAGCTCGATCCGGCATCGGTGCGCAGCCTGCCGGTGGCCTTCCCCGGCTGCGGCCCCGAGGGCTGCCCGCTCGATACGCTGCGCAGCCGCGTGCTGGCGGCATTGCCGCCGGCCTGCGGCCGGTAACCGCCCGGGTTCAGTGCAGAAGCCGTCCGGGGCGTAGCGGTCGCCAGGGCAGCGCGACGCCGGCCCGGGCCAGGGCATCGCCATAGGCGCGCGCGGCCTGGATCAGCCCGGGCACGACGACAGGACGCACCAGCCAGGAGGCGAGCAGCCGGGCAAGATCGGGCAGCTCGGCCTGCTCGGCCATCACGATCAGCATGACCAGCATTTCGTCAGGGCCGAGGCAGTCGCAACCCGGCTGGTGATAGGTAATCGTCCTGGCTGCGCCGTCGCGCAGCAACTCGACGTAGCCGGCGAAGGCTTGTGCCAGCGCCGGGGCCGCCGCCTCACCTGCCTGATGGGCATGCAGCGGCAGCACCGCCTGGCGATCCGTCGGGCTGCCGACCCAGTAGCGGAACGCCGAGATCACCAGCCGTTCGGCCGGCGCCAGTTCGGCCAGCCGGGTCGGCCACGATGAGGCCTCGCCGCCACGGGCGGCGGGCACCAGGTCGGGTCTGAGACGCGGATCGGAAAAGCGCATGGCACGGGTCCTTCGGAAACTGTTCGAGGACCTTATGGCAATTGATAATCATTTGCAATTTGAGGGTAGAAAAAATCCGCTGGGCGACGCCGGCCGAGAGGGAGAGCGGCCGGCGTCGCAAGCGGAGGCGCGTTCAGGAGCCGATTTCGCCCATCGCGCTCTGCAGGTAGTTCTGGATCCCGACCTTGCCGATCAGCTCCAGCTGGGTCTCAAGATAATCGATATGTTCCTCGGTGTCCTCAAGGATGTCGCGCAGCAGGTCGCGGCTGACATAGTCGGCCGCGCCCTCGCAGACCGCGATGGCCGCGACCAGGTCGCCGCGCGCCTTGTGTTCGGCCGCCAGATCGCCCTTCAGCCCTTCCGGGACATCTTCGCCGATCGCAAGCTTGCCGAGATCCTGCAGGTTCGGAATGCCTTCCAGCAGCAGCACGCGCTTGATGATCTTGTCGGCGTGCTTCATCTCCTCGATCGATTCTTCGTATTCATGCTTGCCCAGGCGCTCGAAGCCCCAGGCCTGCCACATCCGGGCATGCAGGAAATACTGATTGATCGCAGTGAGTTCATTGGTCAGCACCTTGTTGAGATGCTGAATAACTTTCTTGTCGCCCTTCATGGCCTGCTCCTGCGCTCGTCGCCGATATCGAGGCTACATTGCGCGGGAACGCTGAAAACTCAATAAAATACTGGGGTTTGCGAGCGTTTTTCAGTCGCGTTGCAAGTCAGTATTCTTTGCGGTGACTTGGCCTATTGGATTTGCCGGCGCAAATGCAAGGTATTTTCAGTCGCCGCTGCCACCGGCCCGGGTCGTCGCACGTGCCGTGGAATGGCCGGTCTTCACCATCTCGCGGATTTCCGGCACGCATTTGCCGCATTGCGGCCGGCAGCCGAAATGGCGGTAGACCTTGGAGACGGAATCGCAGCCGCCTTCCACCGCGTGGCGCGTCTGCTTGTCGGTAAAACCGTTGCACAGGCACAGGTACATCGGAGCGACGTGACCCCCAGCGAACTGATGTGCCTGATAATTAGCCGCAATGCGAATGAGTTTCAATCCCCTTCGCAACACCGACAGTGCGGTTCAGACGACGCCCTGCAACTCGTAGACCGGAACCGGCCGCGACACGCCCTTGGCCTGGGCCAACCCGACCGCCTGGAAGACGAATTCCGGTCCGGCCGCGTCGCGCACGGCCTGCGAGACCAGGATCGTGGTGCCGAACTCCTTGTTGAGCCCTTCCAGCCGTGCGGCGAGGTTCACGGTTTCGCCGAGGGCGGTGTAGTTCATGCGGTCGAGCGACCCGACATTGCCGACCACCGCCTCGCCGGCATGCAATCCGATCCGGGTCGACATCAACGGCGCCCCTTCGGCGGCGAATCGGTCGTTCAGTGCGGCCGACCGTGCCTTGATGGCCAGGGCCGCGCGGCAGGCGCGCGAGACATGGTCGGGTTGCGCGTCGGGCGCGTTCCAGAACGCCATCAGCGCATCGCCGATATATTTGTCGATGGTGCCGCCCTCGGCCACCACCGCGGCGCCAAGCTCGGTGAAGTAGACCGAGGTCTGGCGCATCAGCGCCTCCGGCTCCAGCGCCTCGGCCAGCGGGGTGAAGTCGGCGATATCGGAGAACATCACGGTCAGTTCGCGCCGCTCGCCGCCCAGCGCCGGGGTCTCGCCCGAGGCGACGATGCGTTCGACCAGTTGCCCGGGCACATAGCGGCCGAAATCCCGCAGGGCGTCCTTCATCCGCGTCATCGCCTCGGCCAGCCGCCAGACTTCCAGGATGATCGAGGTCTCGTCGATCCGGCCGTCGAGCTGGAAACGCCGGATCCGCTGGGCCTCGTCGGCCAGCATCCGCAGCGGCCGGGCGATGCGACGGGCCGCGACCATGATCATCGGCACGGCCAGCAGCGCAAGGCCGAGCGAGAGCAGGATGCCCTGTTCGCGAATCGCATCGGCCGTCGCGGTCAGTTCATCCAGCGGCGTGATGATCGACAGGTATTCGTCGGGGCCGATATCGGCCGGCAACGGGAACAGGGCGCCGATATAGCTGCGCCCGCGCGCCTCGAAGGCGATCTCGCCGCGCTTGGGGGCCCGCCGGTACTGCTCGTAGGCGGCGCTGAGCACCGGATCGGCGAGGTCCTGGACATGGGCGAGCTTGAGGCCGCCGGTCGCATCGTCGGCCCTGGGCATCGCGGCCGCGCCGCTGCCGGCATGGGCGATCAGCCCGCCTTCGGCATTGAACAGCATCAGCCGGGTGCCGGGTGTGGTGCGCAGGTCGTCGAGCACGTTGGCGATGCCGACCAAGCCGATATCGGCGGCGACGACGCCGGCGGTCGGCCCCGGCAGGCGGCGGGCGAAGGTGATGCCGGCGACATTGTAGAGGTAGCGGTAGAGCGGCGTGCGCACGACCGTGTCGCTGTCCCGGGCCAATTGGTACCAGGGCCGGGTGCGGGGGTCGAAATCCGGCTGCAGGTCGTCCGCCCGCGCCAGTTCGACCTGATCGTCGTCGAGATAGCGCATCGACATCCGGCGGGTTCCGTCGGGCAGGACGGCGATGACCTGGATTGCGTAGCGCGCGCCCGGCGGGGGGGTGAAGGTCTGCGGCAGGCTGTCGCCGTCCGGCCCCAGCCGCATCACCCCGGCCGAGCCGCCGTCGGCATAGCCGACATAGAGCATCGAGATCCGCGGGGCGAGACGCAGCAGGGTCAGCATGTAGTCGAAGGGCAGCGCCTGCCCGTCGCCCATCGGCCGGCGCATTTCCGGCAGTCGCGCGGTGACGTCGACGATCGAGGCGATCGGCCGGTAGGCGTCGACCAGATCGCCGACGACCGAGCGCGCCGCGGCCGAGAAATCGCCGGAGGCATCGGCGAGCGCGATCCGTGTCGATTCGCGATGCTGGAAGATGATCAGCCCGCCCAGCAGCACGGCGAACAGGCCGAGGAACAGGGTCAGGATGCTGACATGCAGCGGCACGCGGAGGCGCGGCGGCTTGCGCGATTGACGGTTCATGGCCTCCGCCGGTAAGCAGGATGTATGCGGTACTCTAAGGGCCCGAAGCGGTAATGGCTATGCCCGGCATTGCATCGGGCGCCGCGACGCAGGCGTTCGAAAGGCTGAGGGCCGAGTTTGCCGGTCGCCGGCCGTTGCGCGCCGGTTCGCTCATCGTGACGGTGTTCGGCGATGCCGCCGCCCCGCGCGGCGGCGGGCTGTTCCTGGCCGACCTGTTCGGGCTGCTCGAACGGCTCGGGGTCAACGACAGCCAGACCCGCACCGCGCTGTCGCGGCTGGTCGCCGACGGCTGGCTGGTGGCCGAGCGTATCGGGCGGCAAAGCTTCTATCGTCTGTCCGATGCCGGGGCCCGCCGCTTCCAGGCGGCGGCACGGCGCATCTATCGTGACGGTGTCTCGGACTGGGACGGGGCCTGGGCGGTCGCCGTGCTGCCCGAGGTGGCGCGCGACCGGCGGGCCGAACTGGTGCGGCAGCTGCAATGGCTCGGCTTCGGCCAGCTCGCCCCGGCCGTGCTGGTCCATCCCGCGCCCGATACCGACTCGCTGGCCCAACTCGTCGCCGACTGGCCGGCCGGGGAACGCCCGGTCGTGGTGGCGGGCCCGAGCCAGTTCGATCCGTCACCCGAGGCGCTGCGTGGCCTGGTCGCGCGCTGCTGGGATTTCTCGGGGCTGGACCAGGCCTATCGCCGCTTCGGCGACGAGATCGCGGCGCTCGGCGCGGCACTGGCCGCCGGCGACACCCTCGCCCCGCCGGACTGCCTCGTCGCCCGGGTCATGCTGGTCCACGACTATCGCCGCGTCATCCTGCGCGATCCGTTGCTGCCGGCCGAGCTGATGCCGCCGGACTGGTCGGGCCGCGCGGCGCTGAAGGCGGCCGCCAGCCTCTATCGTGCGATCGCCTTCGCGGCGGAGGGCTGGATTTCCGCTCACTGGCAAGGCCGCGACGGCGGCCCGCTGCCGGACGCCGCGTCAGACTTCCGCCGCCGCTTCGGCGGCCTGTGACAGCGCCGCCGGCATCCCGTCGAGGAACAGCGCGCAGGCGAAATCGGCATAGGCTTCGCGGCTGAGCCAGCCGTCGCGGCGGAACCAGGTATAGTGCCAGTTCAGCATGCCCAGCAGCGACATCGTCGCCGGCGTGCGCCAGCGCGCATGGTCCGACATCTCGGGCAGCGCCGCCGCGATCGCCTCGGCGAAGCGGGCGACGATCGCGCGTTCCATCGTCCTGATTTGCTGCTGCTGCTCGGGTGCCAGCCGGGTGATCTCGTTCAGCAGCACGCGATGCTCGTTGTCGGCCTGGTCGTAGGCGCCGATCAGCGCGCGCACCATATGCTTCAGCCGCGACCGCGGCTCGGCCCCTGTCTCACGGGCCGCGGCCTCGACCGTTTCCAGCAACAGCCGGATATGGCCGTCGAGGATGTCGAACAGGATCGCCTCCTTGCTCTGGTAATAGTGGTAGAGTGATGCCTTCGACGTCTCGCAGGCGGCGGCAAGCCGGCTCAGCGAGGCGGCGGCGAAGCCTTCGGTGGCAAACAGCCCGGCCGCCTGCTCGAGGATCGCCAGCCGCTTGTCGTCATAATCCTTGGCGCGCAGGCGGGCCATCGGCCGGCATCACTCCTTTGGCCGTTTGTCGATCACGCGGCGGGCCTTGCCCATCGATCGCTCGACGCCGCCCGGCGCCAGCACGCGGATCGCGGCCGAGACGCCGATCAGTTCCTTGACGCGGGCGCCGAGCACCTGGCCCTGGGCGTGGCGCGCCTCGTCGGCGGCGTGGGTTTCGCGGGCCTCGACGACCACGGTCATCGCATCGAGGCGGTCTTCGCGCGTCAGCTCGACGTGGAAATGGGCCGACAGGCCGTCGCAGGCCAGGATCAGTTCCTCGATCTGGGTCGGGAAGACGTTGACGCCGCGCACGATCATCATGTCGTCGGACCGGCCGGTGATCTTCTCCATCCGCCGCATCGTCCGCGCCGTGCCCGGCAGCAGCCGCGTCAGGTCGCGGGTGCGATAGCGGATGATCGGCAGGGCCTCCTTGGTCAGCGAGGTGAAGACCAGCTCGCCCTTCTCGCCGTCGGGCAGCACCGCCGCCGTCTCGGGATGGATCACTTCGGGATAGAAATGGTCTTCCCAGACATGCAGGCCGTCCTTGGTCTCGACGCATTCGTTGGCGACGCCCGGCCCCATCACCTCGGACAGGCCGTAGATGTCGACCGCATGCATGCCGAAGCTCTGCTCGATCTCGGCCCGCATGCTCTGGGTCCAGGGTTCGGCGCCGAAGATGCCGACCTTCAGGGCGGTCGCGCGCGGGTCGACGTCCTGGCGGCGGAACTCGTCGAGGATCGCCAGCATGTAGGAAGGCGTGACCATGATCGCATCGGGTTCGAAATCGACCAGCAGCTGCACCTGCTTCTCGGTCTGGCCGCCCGACATCGGGATCACCGTGCAGCCGAGCGCCTCGACGCCGTAATGGGCGCCGAGCCCGCCGGTGAACAGGCCGTAGCCATAGGCGACATGGACGCGCTGGCCCGGCCGCACGCCCGAGGCGCGGATCGAGCGGGCCATCACCTGCGCCCAGGTCCTGATGTCGTTCTCGGTATAGCCGACCACAGTCGGCTTGCCGGTCGTGCCGGAGGAGGCATGGATGCGCCTGATCTGGTCCCGCGGTACCGCGAACATGCCGTAGGGATAGGCCGAGCGCAGGTCGGCCTTGGTGGTGAAGGGAAAGCGCTGCAGATCCTCCAGCCGCCGGCAATCGTCGGGATGGACGCCGGCGGCGTCGAACTTGGCACGATAGAGCGGGACGTTGTCGTAGGCGTGGCGCAGCGTCCATTGCAGGCGCGCCAGCTGCAGGCCGGCGATCTCGTCGCGCGAGGCGATCTCGATCGGATCGAGGCTGGCGCGGTCGGGCGTCAGGTCGGGCAGCATCGGTTCCTCCCAGTGACTTTCTTGTTCTAGCCGCGCACGGTTCCCTTGATGGTGCGCGAATGGCCGCGGAATTCGGCGATCACCTGGCCGTCCTGATCGGTGACGGTGATGTCGTAGATGCCGCCGCGCCCCTGCCGGCCGCGTTCCTGGCCGGTCGCCGTCAGCCGGTCGCCCAGCTTGGCCGGGTTGACGAAGGTGACGGCGCAATGCTGCGCCACTGCCCGCTGGTCATAGGAATTGCAGGCGAAGGCGAAGGTCGAATCGGCCAGGGTGAAGATCAGTCCGCCATGGGCGATGGCATGGCCGTTGACCATGTCGGGTCGCACCGTCATCGACAGCACCGCGCGGCCGGCGCCGATCTCCTCGATCTTCATGCCCAGGCCCTGCGAGGCGTGGTCGTTCTTCCACATCGCCTCGGCGCATTCCCGGGCAAGCCGGTCGGCGTCGGTCGTCATGGTCAGCGCCCGGTGAAGCGGGCGGGCCGCTTCTCGAGGAAGGCGGCGACACCCTCGCGATAGTCGTCGCTGCGCCCGGCCTGGGCCTGCAGGTCGCGCTCGCGGTCGAGCTGGGTGTCGAGGTCGCTGGCGGCTGCCTCGTGGATCGCGTGCTTGGTCAGGCCGAGCCCGAAGGTCGGCTGGGTCGCCAGCCGCGCGGCCAGCGCACGCGCCTCGATCATCAGCTTGTCGTCGTCCACAGCCTTCCAGATCAGCCCCCAGGCCTCGGCCTGCTCGGCCCCGAGCGGTTCGCCCAGCAGCGCCAGGCCTTTGGCGCGCTGCTCGCCGACCAGCCGCAGCAGCGTCCAGGTGCCGCCGGAATCGGGCACCAGCCCGATCTTGGCGAAGGCCTGGATGAAGCGGGCCGAGCGGGCGGCCAGCACCAGGTCGCAGGCGAGCGCGATATTGGCCCCGGCCCCGGCCGCGACGCCGTTGACCGCGGCGATCACCGGCTTGCGCAGATTGCGGATGCGACGGATCAGCGGATTGTAGAGCCGGTCGATGGTATCGCCGAGATCGGGGGCCTTGCCCGGTTCCGACTTGCGGTCGGCGAGGTCCTGGCCGGCGCAGAACCCCTTGCCGGCACCGGTCAGCAGCACGGCGCGGATCGTGTCGTCGGCCGCGATGGCGTCGAGCGCCGCGGCCAGTTCGCCATGCATCGTTTCGGTAAAGGAATTCAGCTTGTCGGGGCGGTTCAGCGTGATCAGCGCATAGCCGTCCACGCGTTGGACCGCGATCGTCGACCCATCCATCGTTTCTCTCCCAATCGCCGGCATCATTGACCGGCCGACCGGTCGATCAATAACCCGAAAAAGCGGCCGCGGTCAATGACGACGCGGCCGCCCGCCGGTTCAGGCGATCAGGAAATAGGCGCCGCCCAGCGCGACCAGCCCGCCCAACGCGCGGACCAGCAGGGCGCCGCGCGCCTTCAGCAACAGGCCCGCGGCGAGGCCGACCCCGTGCAGCAGCGCGGTGGCAACCACGAACCCGGCGGCATAGGCCACCGGGGTCGCCGCTTCCGGCAGTTCGGCGCCATGGGCATGGCCATGCGCCAGGGCGAAGAAAGCGGTGATCGCCATGGCCAGCGGCGTCGCCGGCTTCCAGGCCAGCGCGACGACGATGCCGAACAGCAGGAGCGAGACGCCGATCAGGGTCTCGACCTGGGGCAGCGCGATCCCGGCCATGCCCAGCGCCGCGCCGCCGACCATGAAGCCGATGAACGACAGCGGCAGGGCCCATAGCGCGCGGCCGCCGATCTGGGCGGCCCACAGGCCGACGCCGACCATGGCGAGCAGGTGGTCGGCGCCCAGCATCGGGTGCAGGAAACCGTCATGGACATGGTCGAGCATGCCGGTGCCGGTATGGGCGAGGGCGGGACCGGCCGCGAGCAGGACGAGCGTCGCCGGCAGGAGAGGACGTAACAGCTTCATCATCGATTCCTTGTGTATCCCCTGGGGCGATCGATGTTTTTTGTCGGACACGACTATAGGCCGAGGCCGCCGGGCTTCTCAACGGTCCTTGACGAACGGCAGGCCGATTGCCTTCGGCGCCGCCGACTTGCCGACGAAGCCGGCCAGCAGCACGACGGTCAGCACATAGGGCAGGGCCTGGATCGCCTGGACCGGCACCACGCCGATCCCGGGCAGCACGGTGCCCTGCAGCCGCACCTGCACGGCGTCGGCGAAGGCAAACAGCAGGCAGGCCAGCATCGTGGGTACCGGACGCCACTTGCCGAAGATCAGGGCGGCGAGCGCCAGGAACCCCTTGCCGGCGGTCATGTCGCGCACGAAGGCGGCGCCGTGCGCCGTCGACATGTAGGCGCCGGCAATGCCGCAAAGCACGCCCGCGATGATCAGCGCGCGGAAGCGCATGCCGGCCACCGAGATGCCGGCGGTATCGACGGCATGCGGGTTTTCGCCGACCGCGCGCAGGCGCAGGCCGAAGCGGGTGCGGTACAGGACCCAGGCGGCCAGCGGCACGGCCAGCAGCGCGACATAGACCAGCACGGTCTGGTCCGACAGCACCCGGGCATAGAGCGGGCCGAACAGCGGCACGTCGCGGGCGACGTCGCTGAACGGCAGGATGATCGGCGCGAAGCGCTGCGCCCCGGACAGGATCGGCGTCTGCCCGCCCTGCTGGAACCAGGCCAGGGCGAGCGTCGGGGCAAGGCCCGCCACCATGATGTTGATCGCCATGCCGGAGACCACCTGGTCGCCGTTATGGGTGATGCAGGCATAGCCATGGACGAGCGACAACAGCACGGCGACCAGGATGCCGGCGCCGAGACCGATCACGGCCGAGCCCGACAGCGCCGCGACCGCGGCGGCCGCAAAGGCGGCGCCGAGCATCTTGCCCTCGAGCGCGATGTTGGCGATGCCCGCCCGCTCGGAAAACAGGCCGCCGAGGGCTGCGAGGATCATCGGCGTCGCCACCCGCAGGGTCGAAGCGGCCAGCGAGGCGACGGTGATCATGATCTCGTCCATCGCCTCACCCCTGCGCGCGGTTGAACCAGGCGGCGAGCCGCCCGCGGAATTGCTGTTCCAGGGCGCCGCAGAACAGGATCACCAGGCCCTGGATGACGACGACCAGTTCGCGCTTCACGTTCGGCATCTCGAACGACAGCTCGGAGCCGCCCTGGTAGAGCGCGCCGAAGAGGATGGCCGCCAGCACGATGCCGAGCGGCCGGTTGCGGCCGATCAGCGCCACGGCGATGCCGACGAAGCCGTAGCCGCCGGTGAAGTTGAGCAGGATGCGGTGCTGCACGCCCATCAGTTCGTTGACCGCGACCAGCCCGGCGAAACCGCCTGACAGCAGCATCGCCAGCACGATCATGCGCCTGGGCGAAATGCCGGCATAACGCGCCGCCGTCTCGTTGTGGCCGACGACCCGCAGCGAGTAGCCCCAGCGCGTGCGCCACAGGAACAGCTGGAAAGCGATGCAGGCGACGATCGCCAGCACGAAGGCGAGGTTGAGCGGCGAGGGCGGCATCTTGATGCCGATCCATCCCAGCACCTCGTGGACCTGCGGGATCCAGCCCGAGGTCGCGAATTCGCGCGATTCCGGCGATTGCTGGCCCGGCTTGATCAGCACGTTGACCAGCAGATAGGTCATCAGCGCCGCGGCGATGAAATTGAACATGATCGTCGTGATGACGATATGGCTGTCGCGATGGGCCTGCAGCCAGCCGGGAATCGCGGCCCAGCCGGCGCCGAAGGCGGCGGCCGCGAGAATGGCCAGCGGGATGATCACCGGCGCCGGCAGATGCGGGCCGAGATAAAGGCAGACCAGCCCCGCGCCGAGCCCGCCGAGATAGGCCTGGCCCTCGCCGCCGATATTGAACAGCCCGGCGTGGAACGCGACGGCCACGGCGAGCCCGGTGAAGATGAAGTTGGTAGCGTAATAGAGCGTCCAGCCGATCAGGTCGGGATAGCCGAAGGCGCCTTGCACCAGCAGCATCATCGCCTTGAACGGATTTTCCCCGACCGCGACGACGACGAGGCCGGAACAGACGAAGGCCGCCGCGAGGTTGAGCAGCGGGATCAGGCCGATATCGACCCAGCGCGGCAGGCCGCCGCCGCCCGAGGCTTGCATCAGGCGGCCTCCACGTCGGCGACGCCGGCCATCATCAGCCCCAGCCGGCGTTCGGTCGCCTGGGCCGGCAGGCATTCGCCGACGATGTGGCCGTCGAACATCACCAATATCCGGTCCGACAGCGCCAGGATCTCGTCCAGTTCGACCGAGACCAGCAGGATCGCCTTGCCCTGGTCGCGCAATTCGATCAGCCGCCGGTGAATGAACTCGATGGCGCCGATGTCGACGCCGCGCGTCGGCTGGCCGACCACCAGGAAATCGGGGTCGCGCTCGAATTCGCGCGCCAGCACCAGTTTCTGCTGGTTGCCGCCGGAGAACGCCGCCGACCGCAGATGCGGGTTGGGCGGGCGGACGTCGAAGCCGGCCATCGCCTTGGCGCAGCGCTGCACGATCGCGCCCAGGCGGTTGAGGATCGAGCCGTTGTAGGCGGGGTCGTCCTGATAGCCGAGAATGTAGCTTTCATAGGCCGCCATCGGCTTGACCAGCCCCATCCGGTGGCGGTCTTCGGGCACGTGGGCCGCGCGCAGCCGGCGGAAATCGGCGGCGCCGGCGGCAAGCCGCGCCGTCACGTCCTCGCCGCGCAGGCCGATATGGCCCGATGTCGCCGGCCGCATGCCGGTCAGCGCCTCCAGCAATTCCGACTGGCCGTTGCCCGAGACCCCGGCGATGCCGACGATCTCGCCGGCATGCACGGAGAACGAGACGTTCTTGACCCGCGCGACGCCGGCCTCGTCGACCACCGACAGGCCCGAGACCATCAGCATCTGCGGGCCGGGCGTCGCCGCCTCCTTCTCGACCCGCAGCAACACCTTGCGGCCCACCATCAGCTCGGCCAGTTCCTGGCGGTTGGTCTCGGTCGTGCGCCGCTCGGCGACGACGGCGCCCTGGCGCATGACGGTCACCCGGTCGGTGACGTCCATGATCTCGCGCAGCTTGTGGGTGATCAGGATGACCGTCTTGCCTTCGTCGCGCAGGCTCTTGAGGATGCGGAACAGATGGTCGGCTTCCTGCGGCGTCAGCACGCCGGTCGGCTCGTCGAGGATCAGGATGCGGGCGCCGCGATAGAGCGCCTTCAGGATCTCGACGCGCTGCTGGATGCCGACGGCGAGGTCGCCGACCACGGCATCGAGCGGGACTTCCAGCTTGTAGTCGCGCTCCAGCGCGGCCAGCGTCTCGCGGGCACGGGCCATGCCCTCGCCGAGGCGGAAGCCGCCCTCGACGCCGAGACAGACATTCTCGAGCACGGTGAAGGTGTCGACCAGCATGAAATGCTGGTGGACCATGCCGATCCCGGCGCGGATCGCATCCTGCGACGAACGGATCGACACCGGCTGGCCGTCGACCCGGATCTCGCCGGCATCGGCGGTGTAGTAGCCGTACAGAATCGACATCAGCGTCGACTTGCCCGCACCGTTCTCGCCGATGATGCCGTGGATCGAGCCGCGCCCGATCTGCAGCGACACGTCGCGGTTGGCATGGACGGCGCCGAAGCGCTTGTCGATGCCGATCAGTTCGACGAGGGGAGGGGAGACCGGCGATGCATCCGCACCGCCGGCCGCCTTCGCATGAGGGGTCATGGCCCCGGGGCGAGGGTTACTTGTAGCCCTGCACCACGATCTTGCCGGCGATGATGTCGGCCTTGGCCTGGTTGACCTTGGCTTCCATCTCCGGGGTGATCAGCTTGCGGTTGTAGTCGTCGAGCGCGTAGCCGACGCCGTCTTCCTTGAGGCCGAGCGAGACCATGCCGGCCTTCCAGGTCCCGTCCTTGGCCGACTTGAACGAGTCGTAGACGGCGTTGTCGACCCGCTTGATCATCGAGGTCAGCACCGAGCCGGGATGCAGGTAGTTCTGGTTGGAATCGACGCCGATCGAGAACTTCCCGCCATCCTTGGCGGCCTGCAGCACGCCGAGGCCGGTGGCGCCGGCGGCGGCATAGACCACGTCGGCGCCGCGATCCATCTGGCTCTTGGCCAACTCGGCGCCCTTGCCCGGGTCGTTCCAGGCGGCCGGCGTGGTGCCGGTCATGTTCTGGAACACCTCGACGGCGGCATTCGAATACTTCGCGCCCTCGACATAGCCGGCGGCGAAATTGCGGATCAGCGGGATGTCCATGCCGCCGACGAAGCCGATCTTGCCGGTCTGCGACTTCATCGCCCCGATCATGCCGACGAGGAACGAGCCTTCGTGTTCCTTGAACAGGATCGAGCGGGCGTTCGGCGCCTCGACCACGCCGTCGATGATGACGAACTTGATGTTGGGGAATTCGGGGGCGACCGTCTTCATCGGGGTCGCCTGGGCAAAGCCGATGCCGACGATCACCGTGGCGCCGCGGCGCGCCATGTTGCGCAGGGCCTGCTCGCGCTGGCTTTCGTTCGTGACCTCGAATTCCTTGTAGGCGATCCCGGTTTCCTTCTTGAACCGTTCCGCGCCGTTATAGGCCGATTCGTTGAACGACTTGTCGAACTTGCCGCCCATGTCGAAGATGACGGCCGGTTCGAAATCGGCAGCCCGTGCGGCGCCCGACGCGGCGACGAGGGCAAGCGCGGCGGCGGCGGCGGTCAGCGTGGCACGAATGCGCATGGATGCTGTCTCCCCAGCGTGTTTTACTCCCAGAACCATAATTGCTAGCACCGGCCATGGCCGGCGCCTAGTCCTTAGTAACGAAAACCTGACCGGATGGTTAATCGAAACCCCGGGGGAGCAGGGATGGCGGCGAAGACGAAAAATCCCGTCCAGGCGGCGGCGCCGGCCCCGGCCGCGGCGACCTTGCCGCCCTATCGCCTGACCGAGCAGGTCGGCCACCTGCTGCGCCGCGCCCATCAGCGCGAAAGCGCGATCTTCCAGGACAACATGGGCGATGCGGCGACACCGACGCAGTTCGCCGCGCTGGCCATGCTGACCGAACGCGGGCCGCTGTCGCAGAACCATCTGGGCCGGCTGATCGCGATGGATCCGGCGACGATCCAGGGTGTCGTCCAGCGCCTGGGCGAACGCAAGCTGGTCGACCGCGTGCCCGACCCGGTCGACAAGCGGCGCTTCCTGGTGCGCCTGACCCGGCGCGGCGTCGAGGCCTACGAGGCGATGGAGGACCGCGCCCGCGCGGTGACGCGCGAGACCCTTTCGCCGCTCGAACCGGACGAGCAGGCGCAGTTCATCGCCCTCTTGAAACGCCTGGGCTGAACGTCCACACTCGTTCGTATACGAACAACAGGAGGCAGCCAGATGGCGCTGGACGTGACGTCGGGCCCGATGAAGGGCAAGCTGGTCATCCGCAACGTCGGGCTGATGCTGTCGGGCGATCTGGCGCAGCCGATCCTCGATGCCGACACCCTCGTGGCCGTCGACGGCAAGATCGAAGCGGTCGGCCGTGCCAAGGATGTCGACACGTCGGCGGCAAAGCAGATCATCGACGCCCACGGCTGCGCCCTGGCGCCCGGGCTGATCGACAGCCATGTCCATCCGGTGTTCGGCGACTGGACGCCGCGCCAGACCCAGTTGAACTGGATCGACAGCTTCATGCATGGCGGCGTCACCACGATGGTCTCGGCCGGCGAGGTGCACCTGCCCGGCCGGCCCAAGGACATCGTCGGGCTGAAGGCGCTGGCGATCACCGCCCAGCGCGCCTTCGACGCCTTCCGCCCCGGCGGGGTCAAGGTGCTGGCCGGCGCCCCGGTGATCGAGAAGGGCATGGTCGAGGATGATTTCCGCGAACTGGCGGCCGCCGGGGTCGGGCTGCTGGGCGAGGTCGGGCTGGGCTCGGTCAAGGCCGGGGCCGAGGCCCGCCAGATGGTCGCCTGGGCGCGCAAGCACGGCATCCAGTCGACGATCCATACCGGCGGCCCGTCGATCCCCGGTTCCGGGCTGATCGACAAGGATGTGGTGCTGGAGGCCGACGCCGACGTCATCGGCCATATCAACGGCGGCCACACCTCGCTGCCCGAGGGGCATGTCTGCGAACTCTGCGAACGCTCGACCCGCGCCATCGAACTCGTGCACAACGGCAACGAGCGCGTGGCGCTGGCGGCGATGAAGGTGGCACGCGAACTGGGCCAGCTCCATCGCGTGATCCTCGGCACCGACAGCCCGGCCGGCTCGGGCGTCCAGCCGCTCGGCATCCTGCGCATGATGGCGCTGCTGTCGGGGCTGGGCGGCCTGTCGGGCGCCGAGGCGATCTGCCTGGCCACCGGCAACACCGCGCGCATCCGCAACCTCGCCGGCGGCCTGCTCGAAGCCGGCCGCCCGGCCGATTTCGTGTTCCTCGACAAGGCGCAGCATTCGGCGGGCAAGGACACGCTCGAATGCCTCGAGGTCGGCGACCTGCCGGGTGTCGGCATGGTCGTCATCGACGGCATCATCCGCGCCGGGCGCAGCCGCAATACCCCGCCGGCCGAACGCGTGCCGGAGGTGGTGGGGCATTGATCATGGTTCGATTTTGCGTCTTGGGAAAACCTGCTGGATAGATGCTGGCAGGCAACTATATTTTGCCCTGATGGTAGCCAGAACCTATTTTTGAGGTCTCCGCCATGATTACCAGCCGGTTGGCGAGCGAGGCAAAGACAACGATACCGCAGCCGGTGCGTGACGTGCTGCACCTGGAAGAGGGCGATGAGATCGCCTATCTGATCGAGGGGGATCGTGTCGTCTTGATGAAGGCGCCGCGCCGGGAAGCGCGCGAAGATCCTTTCAAGACCTTTGGTGAATGGGATAGCGAAGCCGATCGGCGCGCCTATGCCGACCTTTGAGCGTCGGTCGGTCGTCAAGGTTCCGTTCCCGTATACCGACCTGACGACGACACAGCGTCGTCCGGCGTTGGTCGTCGCAACAGGAACCCATCTGTTGGCACCGCACCTGTTGTGGGCGATGATGATCACGAGTGCCGAAAATCGAGGCTGGCCCGGCGACATTCTTGTCACCGACATCCGCCAGGCCGGACTACCAGCGCCGTCGGTTGTCAGGACGGCCAACTGGCAACGCTCGATGCGCGCGACGTCGATCGGCTGGGAGTGCTGTCCGATATCGATCGTCGAGAAGTGCGCCGCCATCTCGAGCGCATTCTTGGACTCTACGAATGAGCCGTTGGAGCCAACCATCTAGAGCCTAATCAAGCTGACATGGGTAGCTTGATTAGTGCCGCGGCCCCTCCGGGCGGTACTTGTCCATCACTTCGTCGAGCTTTTCGGGCGAGACGCCGAGGGCTTCCGACAGCACCTTGCGGTTGCGGGCGCGCTGTTCCGGCGTCGGGCGCTGGCCTTTCGGGGCCGGCGTCACCTTCTTGAAGGCTTCGCGGAACTGTTCGGGGGTGACGCCGAGGTCGCGGGCAATCGCCTCGACCGGCCGGTCGCCTTCCACCGGCGGCGGTGGCGGCGGCGGTTTCTGCTGGGCCGCGACGGGTGCCGCCGCCGCCAGCGCGATCAGCGCCGCGGCGGCCAGGCGCAGCGCTTCAGCGCAGGCCGTCCTCACCCTTGATCTCGTCCTTGGTCAGCCCGCCGACGCGCGGCAGCGGCCGGCCCGACGCGGTGACCGCGATGGCCACGACGATCTCGCCGGTGCGCGGCGCGTCGGGCACGCGCAGCTCGATGGCGTCGAAATGGCTGCGGACATAGGCCGCATCCTTGTGCCCGAGCGGCACGTCGATCGGCGTGCCCAGCCCGCCGATCTTCTTGGCCGAGGGGATCAGGGCCGCGCCCTTTTCCAGCACGCGGCGGACCGGCGTGCCCATCTTCGGATGCAGGATCGCCGCGGCATGTTCGAGCTCGCCGCCTTCGCCGACGATCGCGGCCTTGCCATAGCTTTCGGCCTTGGCCCCGTCGATGCCCAGCGCGGCGATGCAGCGCTGCGTCAGCAGCTCGCCCAGTTCCTCGCCGATCGCGGTCAGTTCGGCCAGGTCTTCGGCATAGCGCCCGGCGAACGGATTGGCGATCACCGCCGCCGCGACGGCGCGGCGGGCCGGCGGATCGACCTCGCGGCCCATTTCGCGCCGGATTTCGTCGACGATGGTCACGATCTTGCGGATATCGGCGCTCATCGCAGTCCGTCCTCTCCCTTGATCTCGCTGGCTTTCAGGCCGCCGGCCCGGTCGTGGATGCGCGCCCCCGTGGTCATCACCAGGGCGAAGACGAGTTCGTCGGCCGCCGGCGCGCCGGGCACCCCCACTTCCATCGCATCGAAATGGCCGCGCACGTAGGAGGCGTCCTTGTGGGTGATCGGCACGTCGAGGCGGGCGCCGGGCCCGCCGACCTTCTTGGCCGAGGGGACGATGGCCTTGGCCCCGCCGAGCGCCTCGCGCATCGCATAGCCGCCCGGCGCGTGCCACAGCGCGCCGTGCTCGAGCTCGCCGGCGGCACCGACGATCGAGCCCTTGCCGTAGCCCTCGATCGCGGCGGGATCGCCGCCCATGCCGCGGATCAGGTCCAGCGCCATTTCCAGGCCCAGCGGCTTCAGCGCGTCCTGCATCGGCATGATGTCGGCCACGTAGCGCCCGGCATAGGGATTGGTCAGGACCACCAGCGCCGCGCCGCGATGATGGACCCGCCCCGGCGCCGGGCCGAATTCGTGGCGGACCTCCTCGTAGATGAAATGCTTGCGGCGGACTTCGATCAGCGACATGCGACGCGCTCCCGGGCGACAGGCGAGGCTTTGGATCCGATAATGCGGAAACGGCCCTGCAAGGCAAGGCTTGCCGCGACGAGATGGCCGTCGCGGCGCAATTGTTCGGCGCGCGCCGCCCCGCGCGCCAGCGCCGCGGCGACGGCATCGGGCGGCAGCGGACCGACCGCGACGGTGACCGGCAGGTCGCCCAGGTCGCTGTCGTCCTTCACCGCCGTGGCGGGCAGGCGCTGCACCGCCGGGTGATCGACCGTGCAGGCATTGGCGATCAGCGTCGCCGCCGCGTCGGCCGCCGCGGCATCGCGCGCCAGCACGGTCGCGGCTTCGGCGATGCCGAGGCTCTGGCTGCGGCCGCGCCAGCCGGAGGTCGCGATGCCGCCGATGGCGTCGGCGGCGCGGATCGTGATCTCGCCGTCGATCGCCGGGGCGGCCAGGTCGGTGACGAGCCCGGCGGTCAGCGTCGCCTCGCCCGTCACATGCAGCGCGATGTCGCCGCCGTTGTTGACGAAGGCGCGGGCAAGGCCCGGCGCGGCCCGGCGCATCGCGGCCAGGATCTCGTCGGCGACGCTGCCGGCTACCGCCGCCATCGGCGTCAGGTAGACGTCGCGATGCGGCCAGCAGGCGGCCAGCATGCGCCGGGCCACCGGCCCCTGCAGGTCGGGTGGCGTCGGCCCCAGCGGCCGGCGCAGCAGGGCCAGTTCGCCGCACAGCCCGTCAAGGATGTCCTGGAAGCGCTGCCACGCCGCCCGGTGCGCCGCTTCGGCATCCGGCCCCCAGGCGCGCAGCACGAGGTCGATCGGCCCGTGCTGGAAATGCAGCCGGCCATCGGGCAGCGGGCGGCCGGCCGGACCCATGGTCAGGCCCCGCTGCGCGCGCTGCGATGATGCTGGCCGTAGGCGGCGATGCTGTCCAGCCGGCGGATCCGGCCGATATGGCCGCCCAGCGCCGCGTAGTCGTCGCGGCGCATGGTGAATTCGATCGGTGCGACCAGGGCCGGCGTCGGCACGTAGCCGAAGGCATTGGCCGGCAGGGTGGTGACGTCGACCATGAAGGTGATGCCGCCGCCCGGCCAGACATAGACCGGCGCCCCGCCCGAGGTGACGCGGGTGAGCGCCTCGCGTACCGACCGGGTCAGGCGAATGGGGTTCTCGGTGACGCCGGAACGCAGGGACCCGCCCGCCCCGGCCATGAACAGCACGGTCGACAGCGCCGGCTCGCAATTCTCGCCGATGCGGGCGACGACCTTGGCGATCGGGTCGGGCATCGCGGCCGGGCGCGGCACCAGATCGTTGTCGAGTTCCAGCCAGATCGAATCCTCGCCGGTGGTCGACACCATCAGGAGCCGCATGCCCGGCCAGGCGAGCTTGGGGTCGATCTTCTCGATGATGGTCAGCGGATCGGTGATCGTGGTGCCGCCCCAGCCCGAGCCCGGGTCGGCGACGTGGAAATAGCGGCCCGGCGTCGACTTGCGGCCGCGGACGCGGATGCCGGCCGGCCGCATGTCGAGGCCGCGTCCGGCCTGATGCTCGGTCAGCACGCCGGTGATATGGTCGTCGACGACGATGACCTCGTCGACATGGCCGTGCCATTGCTGGGCGAACATGCCGATGGTGGCGCTGCCGCAGCCGACGCGCATCCGCTGTTCCAGCACGTCGTTGATGACCGGCGGCTTGCCCGCCTGCACGACCAGCCGGGCGCCGCCCTCGACCGCCAGCTCGACCGCCGCGCCGTTGGCCAGGGCCAGCAGGGTGTCGCAGGTGACGACGCCTTCCTTCTTCGACCCGCCGGTCAGGTGGCGCACCCCGCCCAGCGACAGCATCTGCGAGCCGTATTCGGCAGTGGTGACATGCCCGACCGGTTCGCCGCGCGCGGTGACGACGGCCTGTTCGGGGCCGACGAAGCGGTCGGTGTCGATCTTCACCTTCAGCCCGCAATAGGAGAAGATGCCTTCGGTCACCACGGTGACCATGTCGACCCCGGCGACCTCGGACCCGACGATGAAGGGGGCGGGCTTGTAGTCCGGATAGGTCGTGCCCGAGCCGATGCCGGTCACGAACGGGGCGGCCGAGGGCTCGACCGGGTTGCCGGTCCAGTCGTTGGCCAGGAACGGCACGACCTCGGCCCCGCTGCGGTCGAGCAGGACCAGCGGATCGACCCGGTGCAGCAATCCCTCGACATTGGCATAGCGGTCGCAGGCGCCGGTCTTGCCCGGCTTGATCCGGCACAGCACCGGGCAGGCCTGGCAGACGACGACGTCGCCGTCGCGCACGGTTTCGACCGGGTTGACCTCGATCATGGCGTCACCCCGGCGGCTACGAGGGCTGCGTGGATGCGGTCCGGCGTCGCCGGGGCGCGGGTCAGCCGCACGCCGGTCGCCTGGTGGATCGCGGCGAAGATCGCCGGCGGAATGCCGACCAGCGCCGGTTCGCCCACCCCCTTGGCGCCGAACGGGCCGAGCGGATCGGGGCTTTCGATGAGGATGCAATCGATCGGCGGCATGTCGCCGACCGTCGGGATCAGGTAGTCGTGCAGGTTCTCGGTCCGGCCGGGCACGTATTCCTCCATCAGCGCCAGGCCCATCCCCTGGGCGATGCCGCCGTGCAGCTGGCCTTCGACCTGCTGCGGATTGACCGCGCGGCCGACATCATGGGCGGCGACGATCCGGTGCAGCGTGACCTTGCCCAGCGCGACATCGACGCTGAGTTCGACCATCTGGGCGCCGAAGGCATAGGCGGCATAGGGTTCGCCCTGGCCGTCGCGATCGAGCGTCGTGGTCGGCGGGTCGAAGCGGCCGTGGCCCGACAGCACGTCACCGCGTTCGTCCGGCTTCAGCGACGCGAGGTCCAGCCGGTGTTCGCCCGCCCCGTCGCGCACCACCAGGTATCCCTGGTGCAGGATGATCGCCGCATCGTCGCCGGCATTGACCCGGCGCAGGATCTGGCCGCGCAGGTCGCGGCCGGCCAGTTCGGCGGCCTTGCCCGAGACATAGGTCTGGCGCGAGGCCGAGGTCTTGCCGGCATCCTCGGTCAGGTCGGTGTCGCCGATGAGGAAGTCGATGCGGTCGACCGGCACGCCCAGCGCGTCGGCCGCGATCTGCGGCATGATCGTCGTCGATCCCTGGCCGATGTCGACCGCGCCGTTATAGAGCATCAGCCGCCCGTCCGGCCGCAGGCCCAGCCGCATCGCCGACGGGTTCGACAGGGCGGTGTTGCCGATGCCGTACCACAGGCAGGCGATGCCGGCGCCGCGCCGATGCCGGCCGCCCCGCGCATTCGCCTCGGCCACCGCCCGCTGCGCCGCCTGCCAGTGCGGGCGCAGCGCCGCCAGGCAGTCGGCCAGGCCGGCCGAGGCCTTGAGCATCTGGCCCGACGGCGTGATGTCGCCGACGCGCAGCGCATTGCGATGGCGGAATTCCAGCCGGTCGATGCCGAGCTTCTCGGCCAGCATGTCGATCAGCGCCTCGCCGGCGATGGCCGATTGCGGCACGCCGAAGCCGCGGAAGGCGCCGGCCGGCGGATCGTTGGTATAGATCGCGCGGCTCTCGACCCGGGCGGCGGCGACGCGATAGGGGCCGGTCGCATGCACCGGCACCCGCCCGGCGACCGTCGGCCCCCAGGAGGCATAGGCGCCGGTGTTGAAATCGCCGGCGAAGTCGAAGGCGGTGATGTTGCCCGCGGCATCGGCGGCGGCCCGCGCGGTGATCGCGGCGGGATGGCGCTTGGTGGTCGCCTTCATCGATTCCGGGCGCGAATAGACGCAGCGCACCGGCCGCCCGGTCAGCCAGGCGGCGACCGCCACCACCGGCTGGATCGACAGGTCCAGCTTGCCGCCGAAACCGCCGCCGGTCGCGGTGGGGATGATGCGGATGCGGTCGGGCGCCATGCCCATCACATGCGCGACCTCGTCGCGGTCCATGTAGGGCGACTGGGTGCAGGCCACGATCTCGATGCGGTCGCCGACGCGGCGGGCATAACCCGCCTCGGGCTCGATATAGGCATGTTCGACGAAGCTGGTCTCGACCGCGATCTCGGCCGTCGCCGCCGCGGCGGCGAAGCCGGCCGCGAGGTCGCCGCGGGCCAGCCGGCCGCGGGTCAGCACGTTGTCCGGGCGGTGGTCGTGCAGGGCCGGGGCCGCGCCGCGGCGGGCGGCGGCGAAGGTGACGGGATCGAGCGGTTCCCAGGTGATCGGCACCTCGGCATCGGGCAGGCGGGCGATGCAGTCCGGCTCGCCGACCAGCGCCACCACGGCCTCGCCGCGATAGCGCACGATGCCGCCATCGGCCAGGGCCGGCTGGTCCTTGTCGACCGGATAGATGCCATAGCGGTTGACCGGGATGTCGGCGGCGGTCAGTACCCGCACCAGCCCGGGCCAGCGCGCGTGCAGCGGCCCGAGATCGCCGAGGGTGAAGCGGGCCCGCGCATGCGGCGAGCGCACGACGCGCAGCGCCAGCGCATCGGCCGGGATCCCGTCGGCGCCATAGAGCGCCTCGCCGGTGACACGCGGGCGGCCGTCGGCCTTGACGGTGCGGGCGCCCACGGCGGCCCCCTCGGCCGGCCCGTCCGGCAGGGTGGCGGGCGCGCCGGCATCCATCACCGCCTCGACGATCTTGACGTAGCCGGTACAGCGGCACAGCACGCCGCCCAGCGCATCCTCGACCTCGGCGCGCGCCGGGCTGGGATTGCGTTCCAGCAGGTCGTGGGCCGCCATCAGCATGCCCGGGGTGCAGATGCCGCATTGCGCCGCGCCATGGCGCAGGAATGCGGCCTGCAGCCGCGACAGCCCGCCGTCGGCGGCCAGCGCCTCGACCGTGGTGACCGCGCGGCCGGCCGCCTGGGCCACCGGCACCATGCAGGCGCAGACCTGCGCGCCGTCGAGCAGCACGGTGCAGGCGCCGCAATCGCCGGCATTGCAGCCGACCTTGGTGCCGGTCAAGCCCAGCTGGTCGCGCAGGACGTCGGCCAGCCGCGTGGCCGGGGCGGCGGCGACCTCGACGGCGGCGCCGTTGACGGTGAGGGCGATGGGGTTCATCAGGCGGCCTCGGTGATCGGCTGGCCCAGGCCCGCCAGGGTGTCGCGCAGCAGGGTGACGGCGGCGGCCCGGCGATAGGCGGCGCTGCCGCGCACGTCGTCGAGCGGTGCCAGCCCGGCGATGTCGGAGGCGGCGACGAGATCGTGCAGCCCGCTGGCCAGCGACTGGCCGACCAGACGCGCCTCCAATGCCGGCAGGCGCTGGGGCACCGCGCTGCAGGCGCCGACCGCGATGCCGGCCCGGGCGATGCGATCGCCTTCGACCTCCAGCCGGGCGGCGACCATCACGATCGAGATGACGAGATAGCGGCGGGCGCCGAGCTTGGCGAAGGCGGTGCGCGCCGCGGCCGCCGGTTTCGGCACGATCAGCGCGGTGACGATCTCGTCGGGCAGGCGCGCGGTGCGGCGGTTGCCCAGCACGAAATCGGGAATGGCGAGTTCGCGCCGCCCGGCCGCCGAGGTCAGCTCGACCCGCGCGTCGAGGGCCAGCAGGTTCGGCGTGCCGTCGGCCGCCGGCGAGGCGTTGCACAGGTTGCCGCCCAGCGTGCCGGCATTCTGCACCTGGCGGCCGCCGACCTCGCGGGCGGCGCGGCGATAGCCGTCGAACAGCGGCGGCAGCGCGGCCTCGGCCAGCTCGGTCCAGGTGGTCAGGGCGCCGAGCCGCCAGTGATCGGCCAGCTCGGCGATGCCGCGCAGCGCACCGATCGCGGTGAGATCGAGGATGTCTTCGTCGGCGAAGCGGTCGACGCGGGCGGGGTAATGGTCGGTCCCCCCGGCCAGCAGCGTGCGGCCGCCGGCGCTCAGGATCCTCAGCGCCTCGTCGAGGGTATCGGGTCGGCTGTACTGGCCCATGCCGCGCTCGCGCCTCCCGTACTGGCTAAGCGGCGATTGTTTGTATACATATTAATTCCGGTCGGCAGGCTGTCAAGCGACTGCGATTGGCACCCCGTGAACCGGGGCAGGCGGATCTTTTTCCCCGCCGCCGGATCGGCCAGGGTCGGCCCCGTCAACCAGCGGGGCCGCCAGCATGATCGATCTCTATTTCGCGCCGACGCCGAACGGGCTGAAGCTCACGCTGTTCATGGCCGAGACCGGCCTGGCCCACCGCATCGTCCCGGTCAGCCTGACGAAGGGCGAGCAGTTCCGGCCCGACTTCCTGGCGATCGCGCCGAACAACCGCATTCCGGCCCTGGTCGACCATGCGCCGGCCGATGGCGGGGCGCCGCTGGCGCTGTTCGAATCCGGGGCGATGTTGCTCTACCTCGCCGACAAGACCGGCAGGCTGATCCCGCCCGACCTGCGCGGCCGCAACGAGGTGTTGCAGTGGCTGTTCTGGCAGATGGCGGGGCTGGGCCCGACGGCCGGCCAGGCCGGCTACTTCAAGGTCTACGCGCCCGAGACCGTGCCGTTCGCCATCGCCCGCTACGAGAAGGAAACCGCCCGGCTCTACGGCGTGATGGATCGCCGGCTGGCCGATCGCGCCTATCTTGCCGGCGACGACTACACGATTGCCGATATCGCCTGCTATCCGTGGATCGTGCCCCATCGCGCCCATGGCCAGGACCTCGCCGCCTTCCCGAACCTGCGCCGCTGGTTTGCCGCGATCGGCGAGCGGCCGGCGACCGTGCGCGCCTATGACGGCGTCGCCGATGTCTATGCCCGGCCCGGCCGGCCGGTGGCGACGGCCGGCTAGCCGCGGCGGCCGCGATCGCCCAGAATGGGCCGATGATCGCGCGGGCATTGCTGTTTCTGCTGCTGCTGGCCGGGCTGCTGCCCGCACCGCCGGTCCTGGCCCAGCCGGTCGAGATGCCGGGGCCGGAAGGGCCGCTGCGCGGCACGCTGCTGGTGCCCGATGGGGCCGGGGCGCCGGCGGTGCTGATCATTCCGGGTTCCGGCCCGACCGATCGCGACGGCAACAACCCGCTCGGCGTGCGGGCGGCGACCTACCGGCTGCTGGCCGAGGGGCTGGCGGCCGCGGGCATCGCCACGCTGCGCACCGACAAGCGCGGCCTGTTCGGCAGCAAGGCGGCGCTGGCCGATGCCGATGCGGTGACCATTGCCGACTATGCCGCCGACACGCTGGGCTGGGCCGCGCTGCTGCGCGGGCGGCTCGGCCTCGACTGCGTCTGGCTGCTCGGCCACAGCGAGGGCGGGCTGATCGCGCTGGTCGCCGCGCGCCAGCCCGCCGGCCTCTGCGGCCTGGTGCTGGTGGCGACGGCGGGCCGGCCGCTCGGCGCCGTGCTGCGCGCCCAATTGCGGGCGAACCCGGCGAATGCCCCGCTGCTCGCCGCCGCGATGCCGGCGATCGACGCGCTGGAAGCCGGGCGGCGGGTCGATACCGCGGGCATGCCGCCGGCGCTGCTCGGCCTGTTCCGCCCGTCGGTGCAGGGGTTCATGATCTCGGCGATGGCCTATGATCCCGCCGCGCTGCTGCGGGGCTGGGCCGGCCCGGCGCTGATCGTGCAGGGCGAACGCGACCTGCAGGTCGGCCCGGCCGATGCCCGCGCGCTCGCCGCCGCCGATCCGCGGGCACGGCTGGTGCTGCTGCCCGGGGTCAACCATGTGCTGAAAGCGGTGGCGACCGACGATGCCGCCGCCAATCTCGCCGCCTATGCCGATCCCGGCCTGCCGCTGGCCCCCGGCGTCGTCGCCGCCATCGCCGGTTTCGTCAGGGCCGGCCGCTGACCTCGCGCCGGACCCTGCCGTCGACGATTTCGTCGGCGACCGAAATCAGCTCAGGCGGCCGAAGGCGCGCGCGGTGTTGCGCCCGGCGGCCTTGGCGGCATAGAGCGCGGCATCGGCGCGCACGAACAGGTCGGCGGCGCTGCAACCATCGGCCTGGGCAATGCCGACCGAGGCCCCCATGGTCAGCCGGCGCCCGTCGATGTCGAGCGGGCGGCTGAGCCCGGCGATGATCGCCGCGGCCAGCGCATCGCAGGCGGCGGGGGTGGCGTGCGTGCCCAGCAGCACCGCAAATTCGTCGCCGCCGATGCGGGCGACCAGTTCGACCCCGCGGCAGGTTTCCGCCAGGCGCCGCGCGGCTTCACGCAACCCGTCGTCGCCGACGGCATGGCCAAAGCTGTCGTTGATCTGCTTGAACCCGTCCAGGTCGACCAGGAGCAGCGCGCCGATGTCGTGCCCGCTGTCGGCCGTGGCCAGCCGGGTCTGGAACTGGCTGCGATTGGCCAGGCCGGTCATCACGTCGAACTCGGCCAGATAGCGGGTGCGTTCCCACAGCAGCCGCTCCTCGGTGATGTCCTGCTTCATGCCGAAGATGCGGGCGGCCCGGCCGTTCTCGCTCTCGACCGTCGCGGTCACGCGGATCCAGCGGCGCCGGCCGCGAAAGGTGACGATCTCGGCATCGAGGGTGAAGCCGCTGCGCTCGGCGATGGCCTGGCCGCGCAGGCGGGTCAGCGCCTCGCGCGATGCCTCGGTGTAGCAGGCCAGGATCTGGCCGCGATCGAGCGTGCAGCCGCGCGGCAGGTCGAACAGGTCGAACACGACATCCGTCCAGCTCAGCGCCTCGTCGGGCAGGGTGCATTCCCAGACGCCGATGCGCGCGGCCTCGGAGGCACGATCGAAAATCTTGCGGCTGTGGAGCAATTCCGCCTGCAGCCGCGCGATCTCGGCCGCCGCCCCGATATCCAACGAACTCTGGTGTACTGTCATGTCGTCAATTCCGCCATCTACTGGACAAGAATGCAATCGCCCGGCCGGCCACCAAGCGACACCACGTCCCCCTAGATCAGCCCTGCATCGGCCGGCGGCGATGGGCGGATAATCCTGTACCCCACAGATGTGACGATCGGCGAACCTTCCGCAACCTGCAAGGATTTGGCCATTGCCTGAGTATACGGAATCGGCCGATACTGGATCAAAATAACTATAAATTTATTTCATCATTTGTAATGATGCGTGTGGCGGATGGGTGGCTGATGCTCTGGTTCCCGGTTGCGGCCTGTATAGCCCTCCTCGGCGCGATCGTCGCACGCCTCTCGATTCCGGCGGCCCATCGGCGGCATCTGCGCCTTTCGGCGCTCGAGGCCGAAATCGCGGCCGAGGCCCAGCAGCTCGAACAGGCGCGCAAGCTGCTCGAAAAGGTCGACGGCGATATCCGCGACATCGATTCCCGCTTCGTCTCGCTGGGCCGTGAAATCCCCCAGCTGCGCGAGGAGTTCGCTTCCCTGCGCCGCCGCCCGGTGTGGCCGGCGCGCGAAGTGGTGCTGTCGGAAACCGATACCACGCGCGTCTACGTCGCGCGGCTCGAAAGGCTGGCCGGCGGCACCCCCAGCGTCTGGGCGGTACCCAACTATCTGATCATCTACGCCGAGAACGAGAGTGCGGCGGTGGCCGGCGCGATGTCGCGCTTTCCGTCGGCGCATGGCTACAGCCTGGCCTTCGCCACCACCTCGTTCCCGCTTCACCTGCGCCATCGCGACCGTGTCATCCAGTTCGCGGACCCGACCCCGGCCGCGGCCGAGGTGCAGGGCCAGGACCCCGAACCGGAGGCGATGTCGGCCTGATGGATTTCAGTCTCCTCTTCGTCTCCATCTTCGGCCTGGTGGCCGCCGCCGCGCTGCTGATCGACCTGGGCTGGCGCGTGCATATCGCCTCCAGCCACTACGAGCGCCTGCAGGCCGCGCGCAAGACGCTGCGCGAGCGGGGCGAGGCGATCCGCGACCGCGCCAACGAACTGGCCAAGTCGAAGAAGGAGGCCGAACGCCGCTTCGCCGACCGCGCCCGCGAGCATGACGGCCTGCGCCGCCAGATCGAGGAGGAGCGGCGGCGGCCCGGCGAACTCGTCTACGTCACCGCCGACGCGCCGGTGCTGTCGGCCGACCGGCCGTTCTCGGTGCTGGTGCGCGTCGCCCGCTATGCCAGTTCGCCGGTCGCCGCCTCGCGCTTCGGCGAGGATCGCCATGTCCTGGTCTGGTCGCAGAACCCGAACCAGGCGATGGGCTACGCCGAAAGCCGCCACGCCTCGTTCGGCGAAGTGACGATCGGCGCCGCCCTGCTGCTCCCGGTCGAACGGCTCGGCCTGCCCCGCTGGGAGGGGTGAGGGGAGCGTCAATGAGGCCGAGGCGTTTCCGCCTCGGAGAGGCCATCCATGTCACGGGCGCGGTTCGCGAAGTTCCCGCTTCAATGAGGCCGAGGCGTTTCCGCCTCGGAGAGGGCGCTGGGCAGCGCGAGCTGGGCCAATGTCCTGGGGCTTCAATGAGGCCGAGGCGTTTCCGCCTCGGAGAGGCCGGTGGAAGCGGTCAACAAGGGGGTCTTCACGCTTGCGCTTCAATGAGGCCGAGGCGTTTCCGCCTCGGAGAGTGGGCATGACATACGAGACGTTCATGCGCGATTTCTCGCTTCAATGAGGCCGAGGCGTTTCCGCCTCGGAGAGCCCGACGAACTGGACCCGAGCGACATCAAGCAATGGTCGCTTCAATGAGGCCGAGGCGTTTCCGCCTCGGAGAGCCACGAGTTCCGCGGGGTTGCCCTCGGGTGCCCTCTAGCTTCAATGAGGCCGAGGCGTTTCCGCCTCGGAGAGCCGGCTACCCGGTTCACATCGCGCTGAACCACGACGCTTCAATGAGGCCGAGGCGTTTCCGCCTCGGAGAGGGTTCATCGCCCAGGTGGCCCAGCGCGCGTAGGCCGGCTTCAATGAGGCCGAGGCGTTTCCGCCTCGGAGAGTTTCCTCGCCCTGTTCCTGGGCGGTGTCGACGCTCATGCTTCAATGAGGCCGAGGCGTTTCCGCCTCGGAGAGGGCCGCCGATGCCGCCATAGGCGTGATGGGCGCCCTCCAGCTTCAATGAGGCCGAGGCGTTTCCGCCTCGGAGAGCGCGGCCATCTTGTGCCGCTCGGTATCGTTGCCGGAAGCTTCAATGAGGCCGAGGCGTTTCCGCCTCGGAGAGGCGGCGGTCTACGGCAATTTGCGTAAAGGTGCGTCATGGCTTCAATGAGGCCGAGGCGTTTCCGCCTCGGAGAGGTTGCCGCGCCCGACCGGGAGTTCGCCGCAATGCTGAAGGCTTCAATGAGGCCGAGGCGTTTCCGCCTCGGAGAGGTGCAAGCGCCGGATCATCTGGATCGCGCCGAGCTTGCTTCAATGAGGCCGAGGCGTTTCCGCCTCGGAGAGACAGCAGGGGTGGAATACTGCTTTGGCGGCCTCGCAGCTTCAATGAGGCCGAGGCGTTTCCGCCTCGGAGAGCCGGCATCGAGCAAGGCCCGATGCACACCCCCGACCTGGGGCTTCAATGAGGCCGAGGCGTTTCCGCCTCGGAGAGGGCGGCGTCTCGAGGAGGCCATCGACCTGACGCTCGGGGCTTCAATGAGGCCGAGGCGTTTCCGCCTCGGAGAGGATGCTGGGCCGATCGGTCATGATCACAAAATCGTCGCTTCAATGAGGCCGAGGCGTTTCCGCCTCGGAGAGTCGCTTGGCAATGATGCTTGGCACCACGAGCTACGACGCGCTTCAATGAGGCCGAGGCGTTTCCGCCTCGGAGAGCTGTGTTGCAGCCGTTGCGCCCCGTTGCATCACCCGGGGCTTCAATGAGGCCGAGGCGTTTCCGCCTCGGAGAGAGCCACCTTACAGCCTGTTGATCTGCAAGGCAAATTCGCGACGTTTTCGAGCGGTGTCGCGGTTGCGGTCGATTCCGCAGCCCAGACATGGCCATACAATTGGTTCACGATGTCCAAGAGCCAATATTTTCAAATACTTGGCGGGATTCGAGCGACCCCCGGGTTTCCCGCGTCACTGAGCCGCTCGAATCCGCGCGGCGGCATGTCGGCGATCATATTACCACGGCATGGCGTTCGATGCGGGCAAAGCTCTTGCCCAGGCTTTCGACGGCGAGGTGGATCTGGTCGGCCGGGCCGACATCGATCAGCAGCATGTGGTCCTCGCCCGCCTTGATCAGTTCGCGCAGGCGGGTTTCCAGTTCGGCACGCCGCCGCCGCGTCAGCCGGCATTGGAAGACCGAAAGCTGAATCCATTCGCCATAGCCGTTCATCGTCTTGAACACCCGGCGCCAGCGGCGCTCGTCGGCGATGTCGTAGGTGACGATGAACAGGCGTTCGTCGCTCATGATCCGGCCTCAGCGCGGCAGGTAGTGGGGATAGCGCGGCAATTCGCCGAGCAGGAAGCGCGAAAGCAGCCTGGCCTGCACCAGGATCAGCCGGCGCAGCGACAGGCGATAGCCGAACAGCGGATGGGTGGTTTCCTGCGACAGGCGCCGTTCGAAGGCCTCGACGAAGCGGCGCCGGCCGGCCTGGGTCAGGGCGGTGCCGGTAGTGGCGACGACGAAGTCGCCCGCGCCGATCTCGCCGGTATTGACCGCCGACAGCACGACGGAATCGGCGATGATCGGCCGGAAGGGCTCCATCAGGTCGAGGGCCAGGGCCGGCCGGCCATAGCGCGGCGCATGATAGAAGCCGCGATAGGGATCGAGGCCGATCGAGGTCAGCGCCACCGTCAGATGGCGCGCGAGCATCGCATAGGCCAGCGACAGCATGGCGTTGACCGGATCTGCGGGCGGGCGGCGGTTGCGGCTGTCGAACCGGAAGGCGGCGAGGGCTGCGCCATCCCCCGGGTCGGTCGCCGCGGGCGGGGCGAGCAGCCCGGCGAAGGCGCGGAAGTAGATGGCTGCGGCCTCGCCTTCCAGCCCCAGCAGCGCGGCTGCGCCGGTCGCCCCCTCGACGGCCGTGCGGCCCGCCGACAGGCGGTCGAGCGCGGCCTGGCGGTCGCCGGCCTCGGCCCGCCAGTTGCGGCGCAGGATGGTGCGCTGGTTTGTGATCTTGGCCACCACGAGGTCGCGGGCGAAGCGCAGGCAGAACGCTTCGTCGAAGCTGGCGCGGTACTGTGCCGTCCTGATCTCGACGTTGCGATGGCCCAGGCCATGGGCCATCCCGCGGAACCAGCCGCCATGGCTGTGGAACGCGACGGGGATTTCGCGCTCCATCAACGCCGCCAGCGCGGGTGTGGTGATCGTGACGTTGCCGAACAGCGCCAGGTCGGAAACGTCGATCAGCCGGACCGTGGTCTCGCCCTGTTCCTCGTCGACGATCCTCAGCGTGTCGCCCTCCTTGCCGATGCGGGCGCGCTGCGACTGCACGATCAGCGGCAGGGCATCGTCGGCCGGCACCGCGATCTGGCGGGGCGCCAGGGCCGAGCCGTTCAGGGCCGCGACCTCGTCGGGCAGGCAGACCGAAACGAGGGCACAGCGCGGGCATTTCGGGCTGTCGGTCAGCGGCGGTGGCATCCGCCCCTGGGAAACCAGCAGGCGCAGGCCATGCACGGCCGCGCGGGCATTCGCCCGCAGATCGTCGTCCAGGGCGACGCGCACGCGCTCGCGGCTCTCGACGTAGTAGATCGCCGCCTCGTCGACGCGATAGCCATGCTCTTCGAGCAGCAGCGCCTGCAGGCAGACCTGCACCCGCTCGGGCTCGTATACCCCCTGCGCCACATGCGGGCGTTTGCCGCGCTTGTAGTCGACGGGGGTGACGACCCCGCCCTCGGCCTCGGCGATGTCGATGCGCGCGACGACGCCGAGGGTGGCCGAGGAAAGCTGCAGCGACCGGCTGGTGATGCGCGCCTCGGCCGTCTCGACCGCCTCGGGTGCCGGCAGCGGCGCGTTGGCGCGGTCGACCCGCGCATGGACGCGCCGGCCATCGACCGTGTCGCCGCTGTCCGTCCATTCCGCCTGCGTCCACATCAGATAGGCAAGCCGTGGGCAATAGGCGTATTCGTTGACCATCCGCGCCGGCACCGGCGGCACCTCGCCGACCACCGGCGGCGCCGGGAGATCGAGGCTGAGCTGTTCGCCGGGCGGAGGCATCGGCCTCAACCGTCCCGTATATCCATGTCCGGCAGCGCCGCAAACAGGCCGCCGCCGCGATGGCTGTCGCGGCCCAGCATCAGCGGCCCGGCCACGGCGGTGGCGAAGCGCAGGCGCAGCCGGGCCACGGGGTTGCCGCCACGCGGTCCGGCGCTGGCCTCGATCACCTCGACCTCGGGCCGCGGCAGGCCGCGGGCCGCGCATTCGGCCCGCAGGGCCTCGGCGATTGCCGTGGCCGGATCGCCGCCGCGGCGGAGTTGGCGCGGCGGATGATAGGGGGTGCGCGATTCCCAGCAGCGGGCCGCGGCGACCAGAGGATCGGCGGCTGCCAGCGCCAGGGCTGGCCCTAGGTCGAGCCGGCCGAGCCGGCCGGCCCGCAACTGGCGCAGGGCGCCGACCACCCGGTCGAACAGAGCCCGCTGGTCCGGCCGGGCCGTGACGCCGCGATCGGCGGTCCAGGGCGGCGCCACAACGAGGCGATGGACCCGCCGGCCACCATCGGCGGCCAGGAAAATATGCTCATGCCGGCCCGAGCGGGCCTTGCTGCCGTCCGGCTCGTGACCCGAGAACAGCCGGGGCACCCCGCCCTTGTCGTCGCGGGCCAGCGCCATCAGGGCGCGCCGCGCGGCCAGCAGCAAGGCGGGCGCGTCGGCCATGTCGATGGCGGCGTCAGCGGGCAGGGCGAGGGCCACGGCGTCCTGGTCCCGCCCGTCATGCGGTGCCATCAGCCCCAGCCCGAGAAACCGGCCGTCGCCCAGCACCAGCGGCCCGGCAACCGGGCCGTCGAAACCGATTTCGACATGCCAGAGCCGGTCGGGGCTGAAGCGTGTGGCCGCAGCGAAATCGGCGGCCGGCCGACCGCGGCGGCCGAACGGCGCGCGCTGAACCCGGATCGTCGCCGCGGTGCGGCCGATGCCCGCCTGGCGCAGCGCCCGGGCGACGGCGGCAGTCGCCTGCGCCTCGCGCAGCGACCGGGCGGCGCCGTCGCGGCCGCCACGCCTGCCCCCCGGCAGGGCCAGCGGCGTCACGCTGCGCCACACCGTGGCGTTGCCGGCACCGATGCGATAGGGGGCGAGCGGGCGCGGATCGTCGACGGCGACGAGCAGCGCGCCGTCGTGCAGCACCTCGCCGGTTTCGGGGTCGGCGTCATGCAGGGCCAGGCCGGAAAAGGCCCAGGTGACGTCGTCGGCGGCCAGCGGGCAATCGGCCGGGATCTCGACCAGCAGCCGGCGGATCGCCTGATCGACATGGCGATGGCCGATCGAGGGCAGGGCGAGGATGCGGACCCGCCGCGGCAGGTCGGCCGGCCCGGCGCCGCGCCCAACCAGCAGCCGGTCGATCATCGCCGACTGCGCGGGCAGGGCGCGTGCCAGCCGTGCCGCGGCCAGGTCGCGGACCCGTTCGCACAGGGCGGCGGCATCGGTCAGCGGCCAGGGCACGAAACGATCGTCGCCGCTGCCGGCGCGCAGCTCGAACAGCTGCCGGCGCGGCGGGCTGTCATAGGCGACCATGGCGAAGCGAGCCTTCGGCGGCTGGGTGAAAAGCCATTGCTGGCGGCGATTGCCGCCTGCAGCGCGAAACCGCGTCCGGCCGGCGGCGAAGCGCGCCTCCAGGCTGGCCAGGCTGCCCGGTACCGGGCAGGCGAGCGTGCCGTGCTCGCCCGTTCCTGCCGGGCGGTGGACGGCCCGGCCGTCGTTTGCCAATGCCGCATCGGTCGCGGTCCAGTCGACCAGCCGCCCCTGCGCCCAGGCGGCATCGACGCCGCGGCCGAGCTGATAGAGGCGGTCGGCCAGGGCGCAGGCCGCCGCGGCCTGCCGCGCCGCCACCGGGTCGGGATCGAACTGCCAGAGGTAGTCGATCGCCGCACGCTCGTCGAACAGGATCGGCCTGACCGCCTTGGCCGCCCGGATCTCGCCGATGCGGCGGGGATCGCCGCCGAGGGTGTCGAGGTCGTTGTTGGGCACGAAGGTCGTGAACGGCTGGCCGGGCCGGGCCACCGGGGCCGCGATGATCGGTGCCGGCAGGGTTTCGAGCCAGGCGAGGGCCGCACGCGCGTCGTCGGCCAGCGTCTGCCCGCGGGCGGCACCGGCGACCAGCGCCTGGAACAGCCGCGCCGGGGCGGGCGGCCAGTCGCCGCTGCCGTGATAGCGTCCGTCGAGAAATCGGACGGACAGAAGCAGGCCGTCTGCCATCGGCTCAGCCCGCCTTGGCCTTCTTCCCGGCCTTCTTCTTGTCGCCTTCCGCCAGGTCTTCCTGGGCCAGGGCCTTCCTGAATTCGACGGTACGGTTGCGCCCGACACCGAAGGCCCGGGCCGCGGCGGCGGCATAGTCCAGGGCTCCCTCGGCGGTCAGCGCGACCGGGATGCGCCGCCCGTCGCGCCCCACCGCCGTCCAGGCGCCGGGGTGATCCGGATCGGGCGTCAGCAGACAACCCTGGCGCAGGAACGCCTCGGGTGGTTCCGCCGCGGCGACGAGGGCCAGGCCGAGGATGTAGCGGCGCAGTTCGCGGCCCTTCTCGCCGTCGAGCCGGCGCAGCGCGACCAGGTTGACCGTCACGTCGCGCTCGATCGGGCCGCGGGCGACGATGCCGCCGGGCGCCGCGCCGGCCGGAACGTGCACGAATCCCCGCTTGGCCAGCGGGCTCTTGGGATCGCCTTCCTGCTTGGCCTTTTCCTCGGGGCTGAAGACTTCGAGTGCGGCGTAGTCGATCGGCGGGTTGTACTGGGCCGACCGGCGCAGCGGTGCCACGTCCCACGCACGGACGACCGCCTGGACGATGCGCGGCAGCTTGGCCTGGGTATCGCGCGAATCCCACACGCCGAAGACCAGCGAGGTCGGCGCCAGCCGCGCGATCGCCGAGGAATCGTTGTTGTCGAGATGCAGGTCGAAGGCAGCCCGCGCCTCGTCCTTCAGCTCCGAGGCGCGCACGATGGCGTCGCCCAGCCGATGCCCGGCTTCCAGGATCGAAACCAGCTTGGCATTGCCGTAGGCGATGTCGATCTGCGGCACCAGCCGCGACAGCGGGTTTTCCGGCCGGCCCGCCGGGGCGGTCTTGAAGATCGGTTCCATCCGGTTGGCCTGGGCGCCGACGCTGTCGATCGTCGCGACCCGGGTGCCGTCGGCCAGTTCGTCGATGTTGTAGCCGATATCGGCATAGGTCGGCGGGAAGATCACCCCGCCCTCGCCCTCGACCGGCAACAGCTTCTGCTTCAGGTGCAGTGCGACCGGACCGCGGGGGTCGTCGGCCCAGGCGTCGATTTCGGCATGGGACAGGAGCTGGGTCATCGCGCGGGGTTCTCCTCGAAGACGGCGGTGATGCAGCGCGCCTGGTTCTCCTGGCCGGGCCAGCCGAGGCGCATGCGGAAGCAGCGATGGGCGAAGGGTTCGGTGGCGCCGCCGAGGGCTGCGCGCAGGAAGATCGGATCGAGCAGGGCGCCGCCCGGTGGCGGCGCGATCACCGCGTAACGATAGTCGAGCTTGCTGTCCAGGCGCCGGGGGCGCGCGTTCTGCAGGCCGATGGCGGCCAGGATCTCGACCAGCGGAAATCCCACCATGGTCAATTCCGGATGATCGTTGGGCGAGAAGCCGACATCCATCGGGATGTAGTCGCGCCGCCAGTCGAAACGGAAGCTGGAGCTTTGCGGGGCGGCCAGTGCGAACGGGTCGGTCACGGCGCCGCCGATGCGGTGGCGCACCAGGTCGAGCGCATCGCGCAGCAGCGCGACGCCGGGATAACCGCCCGCCCCCGCCCAGAACTTGACGTTGTCGCGGTCGGTGGCGTCGCCCCAATGCTCGATCGTCAGGCTGCGGCCGGCGCGGTCGGTCAGGCGCGCGGGCAGGGTGGCCGGGCTGGACGGATCCGGGAAGGGGAAGCAGTCGTCGCCGACGGCAAGAGGCTCTGTCGGCACGTTCCACTTGCGCGTGTCGTGCGCCGAACCGGCCGGGGCGATCGCCGCCACCGCCGCTTGCCCGAGGAATTCGAGCACATGCGCCACCGGGTCGGCATCGCCATCGGCGGACAGCAGGAATCCGGTATCGGCCGGGTCGTGCCAGTCGAAGCCGGCGCTGGCGGTACCGAGCAACTGGTCGGCAGCCTCCATCAGGCCCAGACAGGCGAAGACCTGGCCCGGATTGAACAGATCGACGGGGATGCGCGCCCGGGCCATCTAGCCGTCCTCCCGTTCGTCGTTCAGGCGTGATGCCCGCTGGTCGGCGGCGCGCAGCAGCGCTTCCCACCAGGCCAGGCCCCAGGGACCCCAGCGCCGCTGCAGCCGGGCGAAGCGAAGCGCCACGGCGGTCGCGCGCTCGGCCAATGCCGAGGGTGGCGCATCGGCGCAGCCCTCGGTCGCGATGTGGGGCCGTGCCCCGCCATGATGGGCGGCAACCAGATGCAGGGCCAGGTCCTGCAATTCGGCCGGCAGCGCCCGGAACGCCGCATCGGCCTCGACCAGCGGCAGCGAACCGAACTCATGGCGATAGCCGTGCAGGTGTTCGTGCCTGAACCGGCCGCGGGTCTTGGCATAGATCGCGCCGCCCGGCGGGGCGCCGGCCGCCCGCTGCCAGCTTGCCTGCCGCTTGCCCTCGTCGTGCAGCCGCGCCGCGACTGCCAGTGTCTCGGCCAACTCGGGTGTCAGGTTCAGTGCGGCGGCGAGGTTGCGCGCCTCGCGTTCGGTCCAGGCCTGGTGCTCGGCCAGTTCCTGCTGCCGCCCGGTCGACCGGTCATGCTCGGTCGTCGCCTCGTCGCGCCATTTGTCGACGATCAGCCATCGCGGCTGGCCGTCGGCCATCTCGCCGATCGCAAGCCGGCTGCGCTCGTACCAGCCCGCTTGCCGCTCCGGCTCGCCGGCCGACCGGTAGACGCGGAAACGCACGGCCGGCTGATCGTCTGTCGGCGGCGGCAGCCAGCCGCTCGCCGCGGTGTCGATCGTCGTGGGCGGGTCGGCGTGCCGCCAGTCCAGCAGGCCGGTTTCGGCCAGCCCGCCGACGCGGGCGTCGATGACCACGGTCATGCCCGTCAGCCAGCGCGCCAGCTTGTCGCCATTGCCGCGGGCCAGGTCGCCGGGGGTCAGCAAGCGGCGCAGATCGCCCGACGGCGACAGCACGAACCCGACGACGGCTAGGCTGGCATCGAGCCGCAGGCGGGTCAGCCAGTCGACCACTGCCCAGGTTTCGGTCTCCAGCATTTCGCTGGCCTGGGGCGGCGCCGCCTCGAAGAACGCCGCCACGTCGCGATCGGGCAGCGCGTCGCCGCCATCGTCGAGCGGCAGCAGCGCGCGCCAGGCGATGCCGGTCTGCGGCTCGTCACCGTCTTCCCAGCCGCGCAGCCATGGGCCGACAGCGGGCCGCCCGGTATGGTCGCTCCGGTCGGGCAGGCTGGTCATGGCCCAGGCATCGGCCAGCGCGCGCGTCAGCGCCGGGCGCAGCGGTGCGGGTGTGGTTGCCGCCTCGACCTCGGTGGCATGGGCGGCCCGCCAGGCCCGGATGGCGTCCGGGCTGGCGTCGTGGCGGCCGTCATCGCCCGGCGGCAGCTTGGCCAGGGCAGCGCGGCACGCGGCCAGCCGTGCCGTCATGGCCGGATCGGCCTTGGGGCCGGGGGGCGCCACCACGACATCGACCTGGGCGGCCGTGGCATCGCCGCGCCGGTTGACCCGGCCCAGCCGCTGAATCATCCGCTCGGCGGCGACCAGGTCGCAGACCATGTGGTCGGCATCGACATCGATGCCGACTTCGCCGGCCGCGGTCGCGACCAGGAACGCTGGTGCCTGCTCCGGCGCTTCCTGTGCCGGCGGTGCCGTGCCGGCGAGGAAACCCAGCCCGGCCACCTGGTCGGCGAGCGCCTCGCGCTCGCGCACCCGGCGCGCCCCGACCAACAGGGCGACGCGGCCGGGCCAGCCCTTGCCCAGTGCCGCCGCGATCTCGGCCGCCGTTTCGCGGGAGTTGCAGAACACGGCGATGCGCCCGCCGCCGACGGCCAGCGCCCGTGCCCGTTCGGCCAGCGCGTGGTCGAGCTTGTCGCCTTCGGCAAGAGCGTGAAGGGCAAGTCGCTTGGCGGCACCGATACGCCGGGCGACAACGGGGTCGGCGCGGTCGTCGTCCTCAAGCCGGAAGGCGTTCGTCCTGGCCCGGCCGGTTGCCGACAGCGGCAGCAGGCGCAGCCGCGGCACGGCCGGACCCAGCGCCGGCTGCGGGTGCAGGGCCGGGTCACTGGCGATGCTGTCGAGCAGGCTTTCGAACGGGGCGCAGAGATGGGCTTCGTCCAGTAGCACCAGCGTATCGGCGCCGAGCAGGCCGGCCTGGTACGAGCGCGACTTCGGCGACACGCCATAGCCGTTGAACAGGAGGCGCGACCCGATCATGTCGATGGTGCCGACGATGATCGCGCGCGCCGCCGGATCGGCCAGCCAGTCGCGGTTGTCGACGTGGCGGCCGCGCAGGGTGGACAGGCGCAACGCGTCCGGGGCCAGCCGGCTGCGGATCTTCTCCGCTTCCGCCGTCGCCTGGTCGACCACGGCGCGCCGGTCGACGACATAGACCAGGCGCCGCGGCAGGTCGGCCCCGGTATCCAGGGCCAGATGCCAGATCGCCATCACCGCGGTCTTGCCCAGGCCGGTCGGCAGATCGACCGCCGACGGCAGGTCGCCGTCGAGGAAGCGCCGGAACAGCCGCTTCTGCCAGCGCATCGGCGAAAAGCCGGTCAGCGCCGCGAACTGATCGCGGAACCGGTCGATATTCATGTCTGGCAACAAAGTGCCTCCCCATGCCCGAAGCATCGAGCGCCGCCAGATTAGTTTATATTGTTGTATCGGCAACCTGTTTCCGGCCGGTTGCGCCGCCGCCGCTGAAGCCCTAGTTTCCGGCCCGCGCAACTTCAGGGGCCTCTGCCATGCCGTTCACCGCCAAGATCCTGCTGCTCGGTTCGGGCGAACTCGGCCGCGAATTCGTCATTTCCGCGAAGCGCCTGGGGGCGCAGGTCATTGCCTGCGACGCCTATGACGATGCGCCGGCGATGCAGGTCGCCGACGGCCGGGAAGTCTTCCCCATGCTCGACGGCGAACGCCTGCGCGCCGCCGTGCTGAAGCACCGCCCCGATTTCATCGTGCCGGAGGTCGAGGCGATCCGGACCGAGATGCTGGCCGAGCTGGAGGGCGAGGGGCATACGGTGGTGCCGTCGGCGCGCGCCACGATCATGACGATGAACCGCGACCGCATCCGCGAGCTGGCCGCCGTCGATCTCGGCCTGCGCACCAGCCGCTATCGCTATGCCGAAAGCCTGGCCGAGGTCGAGGCCGCCATCGCCCATACCGGGCTGCCCTGCGTGATCAAGCCGGTGATGTCGTCGTCGGGCAAGGGGCAGAGCACCGTGCGCGAAGCCGCCGGGCTAGAGGCCGCCTGGAGCTATGCCGTCGCCAACATGCGCGGCGACCGCGCCAAGGTCATCGTCGAGGAATTCGTTCCCTTCGAATACGAAATCACCCTGCTGACCGTGCGCACGCGCCAGGGCGTGGTGTTCTGCCCGCCGATCGGCCACCGGCAGGAGCGCGGCGACTACCAGGAAAGCTGGCAGCCGATGGCGATGCGCCCCGAACTGCTCGCCGCGGCGCAGGAGATGGCGCGCAAGGTGGTCGACGATCTCGGCGGCTACGGCATCTTCGGCGTCGAATTCTTCGTCACCACCGACGAGGTGATCTTCTCCGAGCTGAGCCCGCGGCCGCACGATACCGGCATGGTCACGCTGGCCTCGCAGAACCTGTCGGAATTCGACCTGCATGCCCGCGCCATCCTCGGCCTGCCGATCCCCGGCGTCACGCTGCGCGGCCCGGCCGCCTCGGCCGTCATCCTGGCCGATCGCGAGGCGACCGATTTCGCCTTTACCGGCGTGGCCGAGGCGCTGTCGGCCGGCCGGCCCGACCAGGCGGTCGACCTGCGCCTGTTCGGCAAGCCGACCACCCGGCCCTATCGCCGCATGGGCGTCGCACTGGCGCTGGGCCGCGACACCGACGAGGCCCGCGCGACCGCCAAGGCGGCCGCCGACCGGGTCGTCATCGCCTACAAGTGAGGGGGGCGGCCGGCGCTCAGCCGGCCTCCGCCGCGCGGATCAGGTTGCGGGCGATCACGATCTGCTGGATCTGGCTGGTGCCCTCGTAGAGCCGGAACAGGCGGACGTCGCGGTAGAACCGCTCGATGCCGTAATCGGCGATATAGCCGGCCCCGCCATGCACCTGCACCGCGCGGTCGGCCACCCGGCCGCACATTTCCGAGGCGAAGTACTTGCAGCACGATGCCTCGGTGGTGATGTCCTCGCCGGCGTCGCGGCGGCGGGCGGCGTCGATCACCATCGAGCGGGCGGCGTAGATCTCGGTCTTGGAATCGGCCAGCATGCCTTGGATCAGCTGGAAATCGGCGATGCGCTGGCCGAACTGGCGCCGGTCCACCGCATAGCGCACCGCATCGTCGAGCATGCGTTCGGCGACGCCGACGCAGACCGCCGCGATATGCAGCCGGCCCTTGTCGAGCACGCGCATCGCCGTCTTGAAGCCGACGCCTTCCTTCAGCCCGATCAGGTTGCCGGCGGGAACGCGCGCATCCTCGAAGATCACGTCGGCGGTGTGGGCGCCCTTCTGCCCCATCTTGCGGTCGGTCTTGCCGATCGACAGGCCGGGCGTGCCGGCCTCGACCACGAAGGCCGAAATGCCCGAGGCGCCCTTGTTGGCGGGGTCGGTGCGGGCCATCACGGTGAAGATGCCGGCATGCGGCGCGTTGGTGATGTAGCGCTTGGTGCCGTTCAGCACGTAATGGTCGCCGTCGCGCCGCGCCGTGGTCTTCAGGCTGGCGGCGTCCGACCCGGCCTCCGGCTCGGTCAGCGCGAACGAGCCGATCAGGTCGCCGGCGGCCAGCCGGGGCAGGTATTTCTGCTTCTGCTCGGGCGTGCCGTCGATGACGATGCCCGACGAGCCGATGCCGTTGTTGGTGCCGATCATCGAGCGGAAGCAGGGCGAGGTGCGGCCCAGCTCGAAGGCGATCGCCACCTCCTCCTCCATGGTCACGCCGAGCCCGCCATATTCCTCGGGGATCGCCAGCCCGAACAGGCCCAGTTCGCGCATCTCGGCCACCGCCCAATCGGGGATCCGGTCGGTCTCGGCGACCTCGTGCTCGATCGGCACCAGGCGCTCGCGCACGAAGCGGCGGATCGTGTCGATCAGCAGGGCAAAGCTTTCCGGGTCGCGGATCATGACCGGGCATCCTCGTCAGGGTGAATCAGGGGCCGCGATCTGACCCCGAAACGGCCCGCCGCGCAACCCGCGCCGCGCGCCCGCCGGCCCCCGCTCAGGCGATCGTCAGGTCGAGGCCCGCGGTGCGGAACAGCGCGGCCAGCGGGGCCGGCGGCGCGGCATCGCTGACCAGGCGGGCGAACCGCTCGGGCGGGGCCACGCGCACGATGGCGCTGCGCTCGAACTTGCCGGCATCGGCCACCGCGATGCCCTGGCGCGCCGCCGCCAGCGCGGCCTGCTTGACCCCGACCTTCTGCAGGTCGAAATCCATGATCCAGCCGTCGTCGTCGAAACCCGACAGGCCCAGCACGGCATAGTCGAGGCGGAAACGCGCCAGCGCCGCCGTCGTCGTCTCGCCGACCAGCGAGCCGTCCAGGCCGCGCACCTGGCCGCCGGTGACGAACAGCTCGATCCCCGGCCGCCCGGCCAGCAGCGTCGCCGCCGGCAGGCTCGAGGTGAAGACGTGCAGCGAACTGCGCAGGCGCAGGCTGCGCGCCACCGCCTCGACCGTCGTGCCGACGTCGAGGAAGACCGAGGCGCCCTCGGGGATCAGCGCCGCCACCGCCTCGCCGATCCGCGCCTTGGCCTCGGCCGCCACCGACTGCTTCTGGCCATAGCCGAGCCGCACCGTGGTCTCGCGCAGGCCGGCCCCGCCGTGGAAACGCTGCAGCAGCTCGCGCTCGTCGAGGAAGATGATGTCGCGCCGCACGGTCTGGGCCGAGACGTCGAATTCGCGGGCCAGCGCCTCGACCGTGGCAAAGCCCAGCTCGCGCACGATCTCGACGATCCGGCGCTGGCGGTCGGTCAGGGCGGTCTGGTCATCCATGAAGGCGGCTCCGCACGATGTAAGCTATGGAAGATATCTTACATTCATCGCGACGGTGCAAGCCCGGTATTGCGCGAATTTTTGGCGGATGCCCAAATTTTGGTGTCATAAAACGATCATATTGGTATCGTATGTACGTTTTGCACCACAAACCGGTACGTCAGCCCCGATGCGCGTCGTCACCTATCTCTACCTGCTCTACCTGGCCGCGCCGATCGCGCTGCTGGCGCTGGGGTCGTTCGGCGACGGCTGGACCAACACGCTGCTGCCCACCGGGTCGACGCTGCGCTGGTACGAGGCGCTGTGGGCCGATCCGAGCTTCGCGCGGGCCTTCCGGGTCAGCCTGGTGGTCTGCCTCGCCACCTGCGCTGCCGCCGCGCTGATCGGCCTGCCGCTCGCCTATGCGATCTATGCCGCCGCCGGGCGCGGCATCCGGGTGGCCGCCCGCATCCTCTACCTGATGCCGGTCGCGGCCCCGGCGCTGGTGCTGGGGTTCGGCTTCGTGCTGGTGTTTTCGTCCGACACGCTGCCCTGGCTCGGCACCACCTGGCTGCTGATCGCCGGGCATGTGGTGCTGACCTTGCCCTATCTGATGCAGACCCTGGTCGCCGACATGCGGCATCTCGACCTCGCGACGCTGGAGGCCGCGGCCGAATCGCTCGGTGCCGGCTTTGCCGCCCGCTTCTTCGACGTGGTGGTGCCGAGCCTCGGGCACAGCCTGGCGTCGGGGCTGATCATGGTCGCGGCGCTGTCGATCGGCGAATTCCAGCTGTCGAACCTGATCGCCGGCTTCCTGTCGCGACCCTATCCGGTCGTGCTGCTGCAGGCGTTCTACGGCGCCACCGGCTTTGCCTGCGCCGCCACCATGGTGCTGCTGCTGCTGGCCATGGTCGCCTCGCTGGCCTCGGTCGCGGCCAATCGCGCAAAAAGGCTGATGGCATGAGCATCGCGGTCGACCATCTCGGTTTCCGCTATGGCGCCGGCACCGCCGGGCTCGACGACGTGACGCTGGAGGTCGGCCCCGGCGAGCTCTGCGCGGTCATCGGGCCGTCGGGCTGCGGCAAGTCGACGCTGCTGAAGCTGGTCGCCGGCTTCCTGTTGCCGCAGGCCGGGCGGATCGCCATCGGCGGCACCGATGCCGGCAGCCTGCCGCCGCGCGCCCGCGACCTCGGCATCGTCTTCCAGAACTACGCGCTGTTCCCGCACATGTCGGCGCTCGACAACGTCGCCTATCCGCTGAAGCTGCGCGGCGTCGGCCGGGCCGAGCGGCGCCGCCGGGCCGGCGAGATGCTGGAACGCGCGCGGCTGTCGGCCGAGGCCGACCGCCATCCCGCCCAGCTTTCCGGCGGCCAGCAGCAGCGCGTGGCGCTGTCGCGCGCGCTGGTGTTCCGGCCGCGTGCCCTGCTGCTCGACGAACCGCTGTCGGCGCTCGACGCCGCCCATCGTGCCGACATGCGCGACGAGATCCGCAGCGTGCAGCGCGAATTCGGCATCGCCACCCTGCATGTCACCCACGACCAGGAGGAGGCGCTGTCGATCGCCGACCGCGTCGCGGTGATGCGCGGCGGCCGGCTGCAGCAGCATGCCAGCCCGCGCGAGCTCTACGATGCGCCGGTCAACCGCTTCGTCGCGGGCTTCGTCGGCCATGCCAACCTGCTCGACGGCACAGTCACCGCGCCGGGCGTGGTGACCACCGCGATCGGCCCCCTGGCCTGCGACACCCGGACCCAGACCATCGGGGCCGCGGTCGTCGCGCTGTTCCGCCCCGAGGCGGTGCGGCCGGCCCCGGCCGGCGGCGGCACCAACCGGTTTGCCGGCGCGGTGCTGCGCGATCGCTTCCTCGGCTCGTTGCGCCGCTTCGACGTCGCCGTGGGGGACGGCGTCGTCATGGTCGAGACCGCCTCGCGCGAGGCGGTCGCGGCCATCGAGATTCCGCCCGCGTCCATCCGTCTGCTTCCGCCAGAAACGACCAACCCCAGGGGATCATGACCATGATCACACGCCGCCTGACGCTTGCCGCAGCCCTCGCCGCGGCCTTGACCGGCCCGGTTGCCGCCCAGACGCTGGAAGGCCCGGAACTCTATCCCGGCGAAAAGTCGCTCTACGAGGCCGCGGCCAAGGAAGGCATCGTCGTCTCCTTCGATACCGGCCCTACCTGGGCCAACTGGGCGGCGCAGTTCGCCGCCTTCAAGAAGCGCTATCCGGCGGTCGAGATCACCTATAACGACCTCGGCTCGGCCGCGACCGTCGTGGCGCTGGACAAGGCGCGCAACCGCCCGCAGGCCGACACCGCCTACTATTTCGCGGCCTCGGCGATCGATGCGGTGAAGAAGGACGTGGTCGCGCCGTTCAAGCCGGTCAACTTCGACAAGCTGCCCGACGTCTTCCGCGACCCCGAGGGCAAGTGGTTCACCATCCACTCGCTGACCATCGCCTTCGTCGTCAACAAGAAGCTGGTGGCCAACCCGCCGAAGAGCTGGGCCGACCTGCTGAAGCCGGAATACAAGAACACCGTGGTCTATCTCGACCCGCGCTCGGCCGGCATCGGCCAGGTGATGATGATCGGCGCCGCCTACGGCAACGGCGGCTCGATCGACAACCTGCAGCCCGGCTTCGACTACATCGAGAAGCTGCACAAGTCGGGCAACGTCCAGCGCGTCGAGGGCACCACCCCCTACGCCAAGTTCGTCAAGGGCGAGATCCCGATCTGGATCTCCTACGAGAACGACGGGCTGAAGGCCAAGTACACCGACGGCCTCGGCGACGCCGTCGAGGTGGTGATCCCGGCCGAGGCCTCGGTGGCCGCCCCCTACGGGATCAGCCTGGTCAAGAACGGCCCCAACCCGAACGCCGGCAAGCTGTGGCTGAACTTCGTGATGACCGAGATGGGGCAGGGCATCTTCGCCCAGGGCTTCGTGCGGCCGGCGGTGCCGGGCGTGGCGCTGCCCGAGGCGGTGGCCGACAAGCTGCCGGCCTCTCCGCAGGTCAAGCCGCTCGACGTCGCCGCCGCTGCGGCGCGCAAGGCCGAGATCGACGCCGGCTGGGCCAAGGCCGCGCTGGGCAAGTGACGATGGCGGGGCCGCAAATCCGCACGCCGCGGCTGCGCCTGATCGCGCTGGCCGCGCCGGGCCTTGCGGCCCTCGGCTTCTTCTTCATCCTGCCGCTCGCGGTGGTCGCCGGCGAGGCCTTCGCCGGCGACGCCTTCGCCCGCTTCCTGGCCTCGGCGGACCTGATCGGCGCCTTGGGCCGGTCGCTGCTGCTGGGCATCGGGGCGGGCGGGGTCTCGCTCGTCGTCGGCATCGCCGTGGCGCTGCACCTGTCGCGCCTGCCGCCCGCGCGGCGCGCGCTGCTGCAGCTCGTCATCGCGCTGCCGCTGACCTTCTCCGGGCTGATCATCGCCTACGGCTTCATCCTGGTGCTGGGCCGCGCCGGCTTCGTCACGCTGCTGCTGGCCGAGATCGGCGTCGATCCCGGCCAGGTCGCCGCGCTGCTCTACGGGCCGGCGGGCCTCGTCATGGCCTATGCCTATTACCTGACGCCGCGCGTCGTGCTGATGCTGCTGCCGGTCTTCGCCAATTTCGACCAGCGCCAGATCGACGCCGCGGAATCGATGGGGGCGGGCCGGGCGCGGGCCCTGATCGACATCCTGGCCCCCCAGGTGGCGCCGACCGCGTTCGCCGCCTTCTGCCTGGTCGCGGCGGTCGCGATCGGCACCTACGGCACCGCACTGGCCCTGGTCGGTACCCAGCTCGACATCCTGCCCTTGCGGCTCTATTCGATGGTCGCCGATGCCGGCGCCGATTTCCCCCTGGCGGCCGCGACCTCGATTGTGCTGCTCGCCACCTGTTCCCTGCTGATGGGCGTCGCCGAGGTCGTAGCGGCGCGCGCGGAGTCTCGCCATGTATGAATTCGATCCCGTCACCCGCCTGGTCCGCCGCGGCGGTGCCCTGCCGCCCGAGGCCGCGATGCTGGCGATGCAGCGCCAGGGCGCCGCGCCGCTGCGCATGCCGATCGGCGTGATCGGCCCGCGCGAGGCCGAGGGGGAAACCCTGGCGCTGGCCGAGGCCGCCGGCGCGCTGATCGCCCGCTGCGGCTTCACCCTGCTCTGCGGCGGCCGCCAGGGTGTGATGGAGGCGGCCAGCCGCGGGGCGGCCCAGGAAGGCGGCATCGTCGTCGGCATCCTGCCGGAGGAAGACATCGGCGGTGCCAACGCCTACGTCACCATCCCGATCGCCACCGGCATCGGCGAGGCGCGCAACGCCATCGTGGCCCGCGCCTGCCGCTGTCTCGTCGCGGTCGGCAACAGCCTCGGCACGCTGTCGGAAGTGGCGCTGGCCCTGCGCTTCGGCCGTGCGGTGTTCGGGCTGGGCGGCGCCGCCCAGGTCGAGGGCGTGCGCCACCTCGCCGGCGTCGAGGATCTGGCCGCGGGGCTGGCGGCCGAACTGATCACCGCCCCCTGAACACCCGGCGGCGCAGCGGGTTGGCGCCGAATTCATAGGCCAGTTCGGCGGGGTGGGCGACGGCCCACAGGCAGAGATCGGCATGCTTGCCGACCTCGAGCGTGCCGTGGGTCGCGGCGCGGCCCAAGGCGCGGGCGGCGTTGCGGGTCAGCCCGGCCAGCGCCTCCTCCGGCGTCAGGCGGAACAGCGTGCAGGCCATGTTGAGGGTCAGCCGCAGGCTCGCGAACGGCGAGGTGCCGGGATTGACGTCGGTCGAGATGGCCAGCGGCACGCCGGCCACGCGCAAGGCCGCGACCGGCGGCTGTTTGGTCTCGCGCAGGAAATAGAACGCGCCGGGCAGCAGCACGGCGACGGTGCCCGATTTGGCCAGGGCGGCGACGCCGTCGTCGTCGAGATATTCGACATGGTCGACCGACCAGGCGCCGTAGGCGGCGGCCAGCGCCGAGCCGCCGAGATTCGACAGCTGCTCGGTATGGCCCTTGACGGCCAGGCCGTGTTTCTTCGCCGCGTCGAACACCCGCGCGGTCTGGGCGGCGGAAAAACCGATGCCTTCGCAGAACACGTCGACCGCCTCGGCCAGGCCGACCGCGGCGGGGATGATCTCGTTGCAGACGAGGTCGACGTAGTCGTCGGCGCGGCCCGAATATTCGGGCGGCACGGCATGGGCCGACAGCAGGGTGGGCGCGATCTCGACACCGGCCTCGTCACCGAGCCGGCGGGCGGCGCGCAGGCATTTCAGCTCGTCCTCGAGGTTGAGGCCGTAACCGGTCTTGACCTCGACCGTGGTGGCGCCGTCACCGATCAGCGCGTCGAGCCGGCCGCGGCTGGCGCGGACCAGCCCGTCTTCGTCCAGCGCGCGCGTGGCCTTGACCGTCGACAGGATGCCGCCGCCCTGGCGGGCGATTTCCTCATAGGCGACGCCCTGCAGCCGCATCTCGAATTCGCGGGCGCGATTGCCGCCGTAGACCAGGTGGGTGTGGCAGTCGATCAGCCCGGGGGTGAGCCAGCCGCCCTCGCCGTCGATCACCTCGCTGGCGAGATTGGCCGCCGCGTCGTCGAGATCGACACGGCGGCCGACCCAGGCGATGCGCCCGTCCCGGACGCCGAGGGCGCCGTCCGGGATTGCACCGTAGGCCTCGCCCGCCGCCGCCATGGTGGCGAGGTTGACGCCGGTCCAGAGCTGGTCGAAGCGGCGGGCGGCCATGGGCTCAGTCCTTCAGCGAGGGCAGGTTGAGGTTGTGGGTGCGGGCACAGGCCTGGGCACTCTCGTAGCCCGCGTCGGCATGGCGCATGACGCCGGTGGCCGGGTCGTTCCACAGCACGCGGCCGAGGCGCCTGGCCGCGGCTTCGGTGCCGTCGGCGACGATGACGACGCCGGAATGCTGCGAGAAGCCGATGCCGACGCCGCCGCCGTGATGCAGGCTGACCCAGGTGGCGCCGCCGGCGGTGTTCAGCAGCGCGTTCAGCAGCGGCCAGTCGGACACCGCGTCCGAACCGTCCTTCATCGCCTCGGTCTCGCGGTTGGGGCTGGCCACCGAACCGGTGTCGAGATGGTCGCGGCCGATGACGATCGGGGCCTTCAGCTCGCCATTGGCCACCATCTCGTTGAAGGCGAGGCCGGCGCGATGACGCTCGCCCAGGCCCAGCCAGCAGATGCGGGCGGGCAGGCCCTGGAAGGCGATGCGCTCGCGCGCCATGTCGAGCCAGCGATGCAGATGCCGGTCCTCGGGGAACAGTTCCTTGATCTTGGCGTCGGTCTTGTAGATGTCCTCGGGGTCACCCGACAGCGCGGCCCAGCGGAACGGGCCGCGGCCGACGCAGAATTGCGGGCGGATATAGGCCGGCACGAAGCCGGGGAAGGCGAAGGCGTCGGCGAAGCCTTCGTCCAGCGCCACCTGGCGGATGTTGTTGCCGTAGTCGACGGTCGGGATGCCAGCGCGGTGGAAGGCGACCATCGCCTCGACATGGATGCGGGCCGACGCCTTGGCCGCCTCGATCAGCTCGGCATGCTGGTCCGGATCTTCCTGGGCCTGGCGCCAGCGCTCGACCGTCCAGCCGGCGGGCAGGTAGCCGTTGATCAGGTCATGGGCCGAGGTCTGGTCGGTGACGATGTCGGGGCGCACGCCGCGCCGCACCAGCTCGGGGAACACTTCGGCGGCGTTGCCCAGCAGGCCGATCGAGATCGCCTTCTTCGCCTCGCAGGCCTCGCGCACCAGGCGCAGCGCATCGTCGAGATCCTTGGCCTGGACGTCGAGATAGCGGGTGCGCAGGCGCATGTCGATGCGGCTCTGCTGGCATTCGACTGCCAGCACGGTGGCACCGGCCATCACCCCGGCCAGCGGCTGGGCCCCGCCCATGCCGCCGAGGCCGCCGGTCAGGATCCAGCGGCCGGCGAGGTCGCCGCCGTAATGCTGCTTGCCCGCCTCGACGAAGGTTTCATAGGTGCCCTGGACGATGCCCTGGCTGCCGATATAGATCCACGAGCCGGCCGTCATCTGGCCGTACATCATCAGGCCCTTGCGGTCGAGTTCGTGGAACTTTTCCCAGGTCGCCCAATGGGGCACCAGGTTGGAATTGGCCAGCAGCACGCGCGGCGCGTCCGGGTGGGTCTTGAACACGCCGACCGGCTTGCCCGACTGGATCAGCAGGCTTTCGTCTTCCTCGAGGGTCTGCAGCGCGGCGACGATGCGGTCGAAGGCATCCCAGTCGCGCGCGGCCCGGCCGATGCCGCCATAGACCACCAGTTCCTGCGGCCGCTCGGCCACCTCGGGGTCCAGGTTGTTCATCAGCATCCGCATGGCGGCCTCCGCCCCCCAGCTCTTGGCCGTCTTCTCGGGGCCGTGCGGGGCCCGGACGACACGGTTGCTGATACGGCGGTTCGGGCTTGCGGTCATGGCCGTCTCCTCGGATTTTCCCTGCTGGCAGGCTATGACTATACTTGTATAGGCAAGTTGGTTCCGATGCAAGCGAACGCTGTCGGCTGCGGTTGCCAATTGCGGCGGGAAGGCGGCGGCGCCGACGATCTGTTACCAATCTGCAATTCCCGGCCTGCGGGGGTTGGAGTAGACTGCACCCAAGCCCTCGAACCGCGGTGAGTAGCGATTATGAAACCCCTTCGTTGCGTTGTCCTGGCCGGTATCGCCGCCGTCGCGGCCGTGCTGGCGACTGGTCTTGCCGCTCCGGCCGAGGCCGGCGGGCGGGTGGCGGTCGGCGTCTCGATCGGTACCGGCTGGTATGGGCCCGGCTACTACCCGCGCTATTACGGGCCGCGCTATTACGGTTATCCCGCCTATTACTATCCGCCGCCGGCGGTGGTCGTGGCGCCGCCCCCGCCCCCGCCGCCGCCCGTCGTGGTCTACCAGCAGCCCGCGCCGAACTACTACGTCGCGCCCCAGCGGCCGGCGGTGGCCCAGCAGCAGCCCTATTGCCGCGAGTACCAGAAGACCGTGATCATCGGCGGCCAGCCGCAGCCCGGCTTCGGCACCGCCTGCATGCAGCCCGACGGCTCCTGGAAGGCGATCAACTAAGGGCGCCGGAACGCCAGGGGCCGGCCCGGCGTTTGCCGGGCCATGAAGCTCTTCGAATGTCAGAACTGCGGCCAGCTCATCTATTTCGAGAACGTCCGCTGCGAACGCTGCGGCCTGGCGCTCGGCTATCTGCCCGATCCCGGCACGCTCACGGCGCTCGCCCCGGCCGACGAGGGCGTCTGGACGGCGATGGTGCCGGCGCCGGGACCGTTGCGCTACTGCGCCAATGCTGCCCATGGCGCCTGCAACTGGCTGGTTCCGGCCGACGGGGCTGAGACGTTCTGCCCGGCCTGCCAGCACAACCATACCGTTCCCGATCCGGCGATTCCCGAAAACCTCGCCCGCTGGCAGAAGCTCGAGGTCGCCAAGCGGCGGCTGATCTACACGCTGATCGCGCTGCGCCTGCCCCGGGCGACGCGGGCCGACGACCCCGAGCATGGCCTCGCCTTCGACTTCCTGGCCGACGCGGACAGCGAGGGCCATGCCCAACGGGTGATGACCGGCCATGCCGACGGGCTGATCACGATCAACATCGCCGAGGCCGACGATGCCGAGCGCGAACGCATCCGCAGCCAGATGGGCGAGCCGTTCCGCACGCTGCTCGGCCATTTCCGGCACGAGATCGGCCACTGGTACTGGGACCTGCTGGTGCGCGACACGCCGGCGCTCGACGATTTCCGGGCCATCTTCGGCGACGAGCGCGCCGATTACGGCGAAGCGCTGGCGGTCCATTATCAGAACGGTCCGGCACCGGGCTGGCAGGACAGCTTCGTCAGCAGCTATGCCGCCTCCCATCCGTGGGAGGATTTCGCCGAAACCTGGGCGCATTACCTCCATATTGTCGACGCTCTGGAAACCGCCGCCGCCTTCGGCCTGCGCGTGCGCCCGACCGCGGGCGACGATCTCAGCCTTGCCACCCGGATCGACTTCGATCCCCACCATGCGGCCACCATCGACCGGCTGGTCGAGGCCTGGCTGCCGCTGGCCTTTGCGGTCAACAGCCTGAACCGCAGCCTCGGCCAGCCCGACCTCTATCCATTCGTGCTGACGCCGCAGGTCATCGCCAAGCTGGGCTTCGTGCACGGACTGATTCATCCGGCTTGAAGGAAAGATCGAATGCCGGGGCTGGGATTCGTCTCAATAATTTCAAGCCTGCTTTAGGATAACTTTGGTACTGATTTGATTGCCGTGCAGTTATTGCACCGCCGCGCCCATTGCGCTACCCTGGACACACGATGGCTTCGTCAATTCAATTTCGTTCTTCCGATATTTGTCTCGACATCACCTCGAAAACCAAGGCCGCACTGCTCGAGGCGTTGGCGATCGAGGCGTCGACCCGCATCGACCATTCCAGCGACGAGATCCTGAAGGCGTTGCAAGGCCGCGAGGCACTGGGATCGACGGCGCTGGGCCATGGCGCGGCGATGCCGCATGCCCAGCTGGCCGAGGCGGCGCGCCCCTTCGTGCTGTTCGCCCGTCTGCAACGGCCGGTCGATTTCGACGCGCGCGACGGCGAACCGGTCGATCTCGTCGTCATGGTGCTGTGGCCGGCCGCCGCGACCAAGGAATTGCTGGCCGCGATGGCCGAGATCGCGCGCGTCCTGCAGGACCAGGCGCTACGCCGTGGCCTGCGGGCCGCCGCCGGTGCCGACGAGATCGCCGCACTGCTCCGCGGGAATGGATTCCCGGTCGCCGAACCAGGTCTTTCCGTCGATAAATAGATCCGGACCGGGATCCTTCGGCCCGGCCGGCAGGGCCGACGGGCCAATCTGTTGCAGGAGATCATGCCGGACGCATTGCTGCTTCTCGTCGCCCTGCCGTATCTCGGCGCCGCCATTGCCGGGCTGTTGCCGACCCATGCCCGCAATGCCGCGGCGCTGCTGGCGGGCGGGGTCGCGGTCGCCGGGCTGATCCTGGTCTTCCTTGCCTATCCGACGATCGAGGCCGGGGGCATCATCCGCTGGCAGGCCGAATGGCTGCCGTCGCTCGGCCTCGACGTCGAATTGCGGATGGACGGGCTGGCCTGGCTGTTCGCCGGCATGATCACCGGCATCGGCAGCCTCGTGGTGCTCTATGCCCGCTACTACATGTCCGGCGAAGACCCGGTGCCGCGATTCTTCGCCTTCCTGCTGGCGTTCATGGGCGCGATGCTCGGCATGGTGCTGTCCGGCAACCTGCTGCAGCTGGTGTTCTTCTGGGAAATCACCAGCATCGTCTCCTTCCTGCTGATCGGCTATCGCCACCAGTCGGCGGCGGCGCGCGACGGCGCGCGCATGGCGCTCACCGTCACGGCGGCCGGCGGGCTCAGCCTGCTGGCGGGCATCCTGGTCCTAGGGCACATTGCCGGCGGCTACGGTCTCGATCTGGTGCTGGACCGCGGCGACGTCATTCGTGCCGATCCCCTCTACCTCGTGGCCCTGGTGCTGATTCTGATCGGCGCGCTGACCAAGAGCGCGCAGTTCCCCTTTCACTTCTGGCTGCCCCATGCCATGGCGGCGCCGACCCCGGTGTCGGCCTATCTGCATTCCGCGACGCTGGTGAAGGCCGGCGTCTTCCTGCTGGCGCGGCTCTGGCCGGCGCTGGCCGGGACCGATGCCTGGTTCTGGATCGTCGGCACCGCCGGCATGGCGACGCTGCTGCTCGGCGCCTATGTCGCGATCTTCCAGCATGACCTGAAGGGGTTGCTCGCCTATTCGACGATCAGCCATCTCGGCCTGATCACGCTGCTGCTCGGCCTCAACAGCGAACTGGCGCTGGTCGCCGCGATCTTCCACATCATCAATCACGCCACCTTCAAGGCGTCGCTGTTCATGGCCGCCGGCATCATCGACCACGAGGCCGGCACCCGCGACATGCGGCGGCTGTCCGGCCTGAACCGGCTGATGCCGTTCACCGCGCGGCTGGCCATGGTCGCCGCGGCGGCGATGGCCGGGGTGCCGCTGCTGAACGGCTTCCTGTCGAAGGAGATGTTCTTCGCCGAGGCGCTGTGGGCGCCTGCCCCCCATCCGCTGATCTTCGACCTGATGCCGTTCGCCGCGGTCGTCGCCAGCGCGTTCAGCGTCGCCTATTCGCTGCGGTTCATCCACGCGGTGTTCTTCGGTCCCGATCCGGAAGGACTGCCCCGCACGCCGCACGAGCCCGCGGCCTGGATGCGGGCGCCCGTCGAAGTCCTGGTGCTGATCTGCATCATGGTCGGCATCCTGCCGGCGGCCACCGTCGGGCCCTATCTGGCCACCGCCGTCCAGGCCGTGCTCGGCACGGATACGCCCGAATACAGCCTCGCGGTCTGGCACGGCCTCAACTGGCCCTTGGCAATGAGCGCGGCGGCGCTGGGCCTGGGCGTTGCGCTCTATGCGCTGCTGCAACGCCATCTCGCCGGTATCGACGGGGCGCCCGTGCTGCGCCTGCTCGACGGCCGCCGCCTGTTCGAGCGGGCGATGGTCTTCCTGGCCTGGCGGGTCGCACGCCTGCTGGAACGGCTGCTCGGCACCCGCCGGCTGCAGTCGCAATTGCGCCTCGTGCTGGGGGCCGCGGTGCTTGCCGCCGTCGGTGCGGTGCTGGTTCGCGGGCTGGGGCCGGGCAATCTCGGCCATTCCGCCATCGATCCGGTGCTGGCCCTGGTCTGGCTGATCGGCGGGGCCTGTGCCGTCGGGGCCGCCATGCATGCCAAATTCCATCGCCTGGCGGCGCTGCTGTCGCTCGGCGGGGCGGGCCTTGCCGTCTGCGTCACCTTCGTCTGGTTCTCCGCGCCCGATCTCGCCCTGACCCAGTTGCTGGTCGAAGTGGTCACGACGGTGCTGCTGCTGCTCGGGCTGCGCTGGCTGCCCAAGCGGTTCGAGACCGCAGGGTCGGCCGCCTCCGCGCCGGTCACCCGGACGCGGCGGGCAATCGACCTCGGCATCGCGCTGGCGGTGGGCTGCACGGTTGCCGGCCTCGCCTTCGCCGTGATGACGCGGACGCCGCCTGAACTGCTGGCCCAGGATTTCCTCGCCCGCGCCTATACCGAGGGGGGCGGCACCAACGCCGTCAACGTCATCCTGGTCGATTTCCGCGGCTTCGACACGCTGGGCGAGATCACCGTCCTCGGCATCGTCGCGCTGACCGTGTTTGCGCTGCTGCGCCGGTTCCGCCCCGCCACCGAAAGCATCGAGGTGCCCGAGCAGCAGCGCGAGCAGAGCGCCTATGACACGCTGCAGCCCGATCGCAAGGATGGCGACACCGCGGCGGACTGGCTGCTGATTCCCGGGCTGATCTCGCGGCTGCTGTTTCCCGTGGTCTGCCTGATCGCGCTGTTCCTGCTGCTGCGCGGACACGACCTGCCGGGCGGCGGCTTTGCCGCGGGGCTGGCCGCCGCCGTGGCGCTGATCCTGCAATACATGATCGGCGGCATCCGCTGGTTCGAGGACCGCGTCACCATCCGGCCGCTGCGCTGGATCGGCGTGGGGCTGCTGCTGGCCACCGCCACCGGTCTCGGCGCCTGGGCGTTCGGGCGCCCGTTCCTGACATCCTACTTCAATTATCTGGAGGTGCCGGTGTTCGGCGCGATACCGACGCCAAGCGCCCTCGTCTTCGACCTCGGCGTGTTCGCGCTGGTGGTCGGCGCGACCGCCCTGATGCTGGTGGCGCTGGCCCACCAGTCGGTGCGTGCCCATCGCGCCCTGCCGCGCGACGCCGGGGCCGGTCCGGCACCGCCATCGCCGCTGGCAGGGGGCGAGTGATGGAAACCATCCTGGCCATCGCCATCGGCGTGCTGGCGGCGTCCGGTACCTGGCTCGTGCTGCGGCCGCGCACCTTCCAGGTAGTCATCGGGCTGTCGCTGCTGTCCTATGCCGTGAACCTGTTCATCTTCTCCACCGGGGGGCTGCGCACCGGCGCGGCCCCGGTCCTGGCGCCGGGCGAGGCCGGGACGCTTGCCGGCTATGCCGATCCGGTGCCGCAGGCGCTGGTCCTGACCGCGATCGTGATCGGCTTTGCCACGACCGCGCTGTTCCTCGTCGTGCTGCTGGCCGCGCGCGGGTTCACCGGCACCGACCATGTCGACGGGCGGGAGAAGGGGTCGTGAGCGGCTGGGGCGACCACCTGCTGATCCTGCCGATCCTGGTGCCGCTGATCGCGGGCGCGGTGATGATCCTGATCGGCGAACGCCGGCGGCGCACCCTGGCCGCGCTGGGCGTGGTCTCGACCCTGGCGGTGGCTGCGCTGGCGCTGGCGCTGCTCGGCATCGCCGGCACCGCCGAGCCGGGCGCGATGGTCCGGGTCTACCGGCTGGGCGACTGGCCGGCAGCGTTCGGCATCGTGCTGGTGCTCGACCGTCTGGCGGCGGTCATGCTGGTGCTGACCAGCGTGCTGGCGCTCGCGGCGCTGGTCTTCGCCCTGGCGCGCTGGCATCGCGCGGGCACCTATTTCCACCCGCTGTTCCAGTTCCAGATCATGGGGCTGAACGGCGCCTTTTTGACCGGCGATCTGTTCAACCTGTTCGTCTTCTTCGAAGTGATGCTGGCCGCCTCCTACGGGCTGGCCCTGCATGGCTCGACCCGCCTGCGGGTACAGTCGGCGATGCACTACATCGTCATCAACCTCGTCGCCTCGCTGCTGTTCCTGATCGGTGTCAGCGTCATCTATGGCGTCACCGGCACGCTCAATATGGCCGACCTGGCCGGCCGCATCCCCTCGATCGCCGCCGCCGACCGCGGGCTGATGGAGGCAGGCTGCGCCGTGCTCGGCGTCGCCTTCGTGATCAAGGCTGCGATCTGGCCGCTGGGTTTCTGGCTGCCGACCACCTATGCCGCCGCCAGCGCGCCGGCCGCCGCGATGCTGTCGATCCTCAGCAAGGTCGGCATCTATGCCATCCTGCGGCTCTGGCTGCTGCTGTTCGGCGACGATGCGGGGGCGTCGGCCGGTTTCGGCGGAACCTGGCTGCTGGTCGGCGGCCTGGCGACCATCGGCTTCGGATCCGTCGTGGTTCTGGCAGCGCAGAGTGCGGCGCGCCTGGTCGGCGGCTGCGTGCTCGTTTCTTCCGGCACGCTGCTCGCCGCGATCGCCATGGGCGTGGTCGGGGTGACGCAGGGGGCGCTGTTCTACCTGGCCAGTTCGGTCCTCGGCATTGCCGCCTTCTTCCTGCTGATCGAACTGTTCGAGCGCGGCCGCGATGCCGGCGCCGACGTGCTGGCCGTGACGCGCGAAGCGTTCGGCGAGGAGGACGAGGTACTGTCCGAAAGCGAGGAGTCGGCCGGCATCGCAATCCCGGTCGGCACGGCCGTCCTGGGACTGAGCTTCATCGCCTGTGCGCTGATCCTTGCCGGGCTGCCGCCGCTTTCCGGTTTCGTCGGCAAGCTGGCGATGCTGGTGCCGCTGCTGGCACCCGGCGAGGCCCCGTCGGCCGGCGCCTGGGTCCTGCTCGGCGCCCTGCTGGTCTCGGGCCTGGTGACCACGATCGCGATGGTGCGCACCGGCATCGACGTCTTCTGGGCATCGCCCGACAGCGTGGCGCGGATCCGCCTCGTCGAAATCGGGCCGGTGCTGCTGCTGCTCGGCCTTTGCATAGCCCTGACCGCGAAGCCGCAACCGGTGATGCAATATCTGGGGGCTGCCGCGGCGTCGCTGCATCAGCCCCAGGACTACGCCGGCGGGGTCCCGACCGACCGCCCGCCGCCCGGGGAAGGGAAGGCCCGGTGATGGCGCGATGGCTGCCGTTCCCGTTGCTGTCGCTGGCTTTGCTGGGCACCTGGCTGCTCGCCAGCGAAAGTGTCAGCCCCGGTAGTCTCGTCCTCGGCGCCGTCGTCGCCGTCGTCACCGCATGGTCGCTCACCGTTCTCGAATTGCCGCGGCTCGTGGCCCGGCGACCCGGCATCTTCCTCAAACTGATGCTGACCGTGCTGGCCGAAGTCGTCAGATCCAACTATGCCGTCGCCCGCATCGTGCTGGGGCGGGGCCGGACGTCGCGCCGCTCGGGGTTTGTCCAGATCCCGCTGGACACCCGCAATCCCTACAGCCTGGCGGCGCTGGCCTGCATCATCACCGCGACGCCGGGCACGGTCTGGGTCGAATATGATTCGTCGCGCAACACGATGTTGCTGCATGTGCTCGATCTGACCGACGCCCAGGACTGGGTCGCGGTCGTCAAGGAACGCTACGAGAAGCCGCTGATGGAGATCTTCGGATGACGTCCTCCCTGCTGAGCTGGTCGATCGTCGCGGCCCAGATCATGCTGGGCCTGGCCATGGCCTGCGCCGCCTGGCGGATTCTGCGCGGCCCGCGGGCGCAGGACCGCGTGCTTGGCCTGGACGCGCTCTATGTCGGTGCGATGTGCCTGCTGGTGACGATGGGCATCCGCACCGCCAGCACCCTCTATTTCGAGGCCGCGCTGGTGATCGCACTGCTCGGATTCGTCTCGACCGCCGCCTGCGCGAAGTTCCTGATGCGCGGCGAGGTCATCGAATGATGCCGCCGGTCGACCTGCCGGCCTGGGCCGAAGTCGCCGTCGCGCTGCTGATCCTTGCCGGCGCCTCGCTGACGCTGATCGGTAGCGTGGGGCTGGTGCGGCTGGAGACCTTTTATGAGCGGGTCCATGCCCCGACCCTCGGCACCACGCTGGGCATCGGCCTGCTGCTGATCGCATCGATGCTGTTCTTCTCGATCATCCAGGCACGGCCCGTCGTGCACGAACTGCTGATCGCGGTCTTCATCGTGCTGACCACGCCGGTCAGCCTGATGCTGCTGGCGCGCGCGGCACTCTACCGCGACCGCCGCGAAGACCGGCCCGGCGTGCCGCCGCTACCCCGGCATCAGCCCGACGCCGACGCGCCATAGGATGGATCAGTCGGCCGCCGGCCGCGGAAGCCGGTATCGGCCTGGAGGATGGTGAGACCTTGCCGGTTGCGCAGGCGGCCCCTGATGGTTGATTGTGTCGCCCGGACGCAAGCTTCGGAGCCCTTAACCGTCTCATGTCCCTCGATGATCTCCATGCCAAGCCCGGGCATCTGATCCGGCGATGCCAGCAGATCGCGGTCGGGCTGTTCATCGAGGAGGCGACCGCGCTGGGCCATGACGTCACGCCGGTGCAGTATGCCGCGATGACCGCGATCGGCGCCCATCCCGGCATCGATGCGACCCGGCTGTCGGAACTGATCGCCTTCGACCGCTCGACGCTCGGCAACGTGATCGAGCGGCTCGAGGCCAAGGGCTGGATCGACCGTCGGCCCGGCGACGAGGATCGGCGGACCAAGCTGCTGCGCCTGACCGACGCGGGGGCGGGGCTGCTGGCCCGGATCGAGCCGGCGGTGGCCCGGGCCCAGGAGCGCATCCTGGCCCCGCTGCCGCCGGACGAACGCCGGGCGTTCGTCCGCATGCTCGGCCGGATCGTCGATATCAACAACGATCACAGCCGGGTGCCGCTGGGGCCGCGCCCCCGCGGTTAGGGTGTCGAGGTCGCCGCCTTGCGGGCCTCGGTGCCGGCCATCACCTGCGAATAGGCGACGTAGTACTTGAAGATGTTGCGCACATACTGCACCGGCTCGCGCCCCAGCGTGCGGCCGGCCGCGATCTCGACATTGTCGAACCAGATATCGGGGTTGAGCCCCATCTTCCTGGCTTTCGCGCGCGCCTTCGAGACGCCGCCCGGCCCGGCGTTGTAGGCGGCGAACGAGAAGAACACCTTGTCGGCGGGGGTCAGGTTCGGCTGGTCGAAGTAATTCCGGCGCAGCAGGTTCAGGTATTTGACGCCGGCGTGGATGTTGTTCTCCAGGATCTCGATATTCTTGACCGAAATCTTCTGGTCGGCCGCAGTCGAGGGCAGCAACTGCATCACGCCGACGGCGCCGCTCTGGCTGCGGGCGCCCTGGTCGAGACGTGATTCCTGGTAGCCCTGGGCACCGATCATCAGCCAGTCGAAGCCATAGCGGTCGGAATACTTCTTCAGAAAATCGACCACCTGCGTGAACCGGGCCCGTTCGTTCTCGCCCAGCGCGTTGGTCACCCACTTGGTCGACTTCAGATAGCGGCCGACCAGCTGGTCGTTGAAGGCGGTGCCTTCGCCGACCGTCGGGATGAACTCGTCGATCATCGCCTTCAGCGCCGGGCTGTCCTTGCGGATCGCCCAGGCAATGTCGCCGCCCTCGCGCAGCACCAGATCGTCATGGACGACGATGTCGTCATAGACCCTGGCCCAGAACTTGCCGATATAGTCGTCGACGACCGCGGCCGGAAACAGCCCGGCATGGACCATCTCCAGCAGGTCCTCGTCCTCCAGCCGCTCGTCGGCGGCCACGATCTGCAACGGCTTCTTGCCTTCGGCCTGCCGCTCGCCGTCCAGCCGGATGAGGCTTTCGTAATAGGACGACGACCGGCGGACATGGATCGGCACTTCGGCCAGGTCGTCGAAGGTCTTGATGTCGGGGGCCGCCGGCCCCGTCACGACCAGTTCCTTGACCTCGGTGACGAGCGGTGCGCCAAAGTCCACCTTCTGCTCGCGTGCCGTGGTCTGGGTCAGGCGTGCGGCGGCGATGTCGCCGCGTCCGGCAATCAGCCCGGGAAGCAGATCGTCGCGCGCCACCGGGATCATCACGATCTGGACGCGGCTGCGGTTCTTCGACTTCTTCAGCTGTTGGTTGACGTATTTCTCGAAGCGCTGCATCAACTCGTAGGTGACGCCGCTCTGCTCGATGCCGTTGATGTAGTACTGGCCCAGGCTGACGGTGGTCAGCACCCGGATCGTGCCGCGCTTGACCAGCGCATCGAGGTCGCCGGTATGCGGACGGCCGGCATATTCGAGCAGGGCCACGCCTTCCTTCGGCTTGGCCGCGGCCGCGGGCTGCTGCTGCGCCGCTGCCGGCCCGGCGGCAAGCGCGACGATCAGGCCGAGCGCGACCAGCCCGACAAGACGAAACTCCATGATGCGTTTACTCCCCGCGACCGGCATGCGCGGGAATTATTGGCGTGGACCCGCAGCCCTGCCAACCTTCTTTTGGCGCCCCGTCACTCCGGCGGCAGCAACGCGGTGAGCGCGGCGACCGCAGTCTGCCCCGGAGCGCCGGACGGGTCGAACTGGACGGTGAACTTGGCCGAACCGAATTCGAACCCGAAGGTGAGGAAAAGCTGGCCGTCGCGTTGCTCGAGCCGCTCCAGCCGGTCGCGGCCGACCGCCTTGCCGGAGGCCCGCGCAACCGCCATCGCCGCCTGATCGTCGAGCCGCACCGGCTTGCGGCGCAACATCGCGGCCAGACGCTCGAGCGGGGTGGCCGGTGCCGTGCGGACGGCAGAGGCCCGCGGCGGCATCGTGCCGCGAGGCGCGCGCGGCTTCTTCTGCGGGATCATCGGTGCAGGCGGCTCCGCCGCCGGGGCGGCGGGGCCGGTGAGGATTTCGTGAAAGGCGGCCGCGATGGCCGGAAGGTCGTCCGAAGGAATGCTGGCGCCCTTCAGCAGGGTCTCCATGGCCTCGGCTACCAGAACAAGATTTGCCCGTCGCGTCGCGTCAGAAGAAACCATCGAGGCCCATTCTTAAATGCCCATCAGACGTTGCCTGAAGCTGGTATACTAATCCTCGTGTTTTGGCTACGGATTCCAGCGCGTTCGAAAAAGTCTGTCGACAGCCTTGGTCAGTCAAATCTCTGACCAGTTGTCAAAACATGATATTCGCCCCCACGACTTTACCGAGAATTGAATGTTGTTTTGCCTGTGCGGGATGACATGCCGATGTCGGCGGCAAATGGAAACGGGGCCAGCAGACTGCTGGCCCCGCCCGGTAAACCTGACAACTAAGTAATCAGGCGGACTTGTTGGCGATGACGTCCCAGCCGGACTGGACATTGCCGCCCATCGAGCCGTCGGTCTTCTGCGGCACGTAGGTGAACTTGATGGTCTTGTAGCTGATCTCGACCTGTTCCAGCGGCACGTTGTTCTTGGAGGGATCCTCCTGCTCGTCGCCGCTGGTGTAGGTGGCAAGACGCGCGACCATGGCTTCGCCCAGTTCGATGGTCATGTACTTCTCGGGCTTGCCGCCCGACTGGCGCAGGAAGTGCAGCTTGACGTCGCCCAGCGAATTGTCGGCCTTGCACAGGCTTTCGAACAGCTTCGGAGTCGACTTGTCGACAGCCTTGATCACCGTCACCGGCTTGTGGACGGCGACACCCGCGGTACGGCCACCCTTGGTACGGTCGTAGGTGATCGGCACTTCCGCCGAATACTTGGCGGCGAGGCAGGCGATCTTGTTCTCGAAGCCCGTCTCGGTGGCTTCGCCTTCATGCTTGCAATCCATGATGATCAGGTCGGACATGACACGGTTCCTTTTGGAGAATTGATTGGCTGTATCGGGTTCGGGGTACGCGTTTTACTTGAGGCCAATGTGCCCTGATCTGGACCCGTCGTCTGTGATCATGATCAATCCGATCGCAGTCTGTAGAATCGGCTGGCGATGGCCCCCGGCGCCCGACAGAATGCGCCGGCGATGTGACGGTACGAGGTAGGAATGATCGACGTCGGAAAGGCCGAACTGCTGGCACAGCGGGCGGGCAATGCCATCCCGGCCGAGTTGGTTGACGCCTTTGCCCGTGACGGCGCCGTCTGCGTGCGCGGCCTGTTTTCGGGCGACGAGATCGCCCTGCTCGAACAGGGGATCGAAGAGAACCTTGCCCACCCCGGTGCCGACGCGTTGATCGCCAGCCGCGACGACGATCCCGGCCGCTTCTTCGAGGACTTCTGCAATTGGCAGCGCATCGCCGCCTATCGCCGCTTCCTGGCCGAAAGCCCGGTGGCCGCGGCGGCGGCGCGCCTGATGCGAACGGCGGGTCCGGTGCGCTTCTATCACGACCATCTGCTGGTCAAGGAATCGAACACCCGGCAGAAGACGCCGTGGCACCAGGACCAGCCCTATTACAACGTCGACGGCACGATGAACTGCAGCCTGTGGCTGCCGGTCGATCCGGTGCCGCGCGACTCGAGCCTCGAATTCGTCGCCGGATCGCACCGTCAGGGCTGGCTGATGCCGCGGTCGTTTCGCGACAATCAGGCGAAGTGGTTCCCCGAAGGCACGCTGAAGGAATTGCCGGACATCGAGGCCGACCGCGGCGCCTTCCCGATCATCGGCTGGGCGCTGGAACCGGGCGACGCGATCTTCTTCCACATGCTGGCCCTGCATGGCGCCGCCGGCTCCACCGGCCGCCGCCGGGTCATCTCGTTGCGCTTCCTGGGCGAGGACATGCGCCACGCGCCGCGGCCCTGGCGGACCTCGCCGAACTTTCCCGGGCTTGCCGACGAACTGCCGGCCGGCGCCGCGCTCGACCATCCGTTGTTTCCTGTGGTCTGGGAGGGCCGCGCATGACCGACACGCTGCGCATCACCGGCAAGAGCCGAATCCTGTTCATGCTCGGCGATCCGGTCGCCCATATCCTGGGCAGCGCGCTTTTCAACGATCATTTCCGCGCCCAGGGCATCGATGCCGCGGTGTCGCCGCTGCACGTCGCGCCGCGCGACCTGGCCCAGGTCGTGGCGGCGATCCGCTGCCTGCGCAACGTCGCCGGCTTCGGCGTCACCATCCCGCACAAGATCGCGGTGCTGCCGCTGCTCGACCGGCGCACGGCGCGGGCCGAGCATGTCGGGGCGGTGAATTTCGTCCGCCGTGAGGCCGATGGCAGCCTGACCGGCGACAATCTCGACGGCGTCGGTTTCGTTTCCGGCCTGCGGCGCAACGGCGTCGCCGTGGCAGGTGCGCGCGTGCTGCAGGCTGGGGCAGGGGGCGCGGGCCGCGCCGTGGCCTTCGCGCTGGCCGAGGCCGGGGTGGCAAGCCTGAACCTGGTCAACCGGTCGGTGGCGAAGGCCGAGGAACTCGCCGCCGCGGTTCAGGACGCCTTTCCCGCGACCCGCGTGCAGGCCGGCGCGATTCCGACCGCCGATGCGGACATCGTCGTCAACACCACCTCGCTCGGCCTCAAGCCCGAAGACCCGCTGCCGCTCGATCTCGCCGGTCTGGCACCGCCGACCACTGTGGCCGAGGTGATCATGGTGCCGGAGACGACGCCGCTGCTGGCGCGGGCGGTCGAGCAGGGGTGCGCGGTGGTGCGTGGCCGCGAAATGCTGCTCGACCAGATCGCCTCAGTGTGCCGCTTCATGTCCCTTTGACGGCGCCGGCCCGGCCTTGCGGAAGCGCAGGACGAGCTTCCTGATCGCCACGTAGAACACCGGCGTCAGGAACAGGCCGAAGATGGTCACGCCGAACATGCCGAAGAACACGGCGGTGCCGAGCGATTGGCGCATCTCGGCCCCGGGGCCCTTGGCGATCACCAGCGGCACCACGCCCAGGATGAAGGCCAGCGCCGTCATCAGGATCGGGCGCAGGCGCAGCCGGCAGGCCTCGACCACGGCGGCGACCGGATCCTTGCCCTCGCGCCCCTCCGCCTCGCGGGCGAATTCGACGATCAGGATCGCGTTCTTGGCGGCAAGCCCGACCAGCACCACCAGGCCGATCTGCGTCAGGATGTTGTTGTCCATGCCGCGCAGCATCACCCCGGCCAGGGCCGACAGCACGGCCAGCGGCACGATCAGGATGATGGCGAGCGGCAGCGACCAGCTCTCGTACTGGGCGGCCAGCACCAGGAACACGAACAGCACCGACAGCGCGAAGATGAAGCCCGCGGTATTGCCGACCGAGCGCTGCTGGAAGGCAAGTTCGGTCCATTGATAGGACATGCCCTGCGGCAGCACCTCGGCGGCGAGCTTTTCCATCGCCTGCAGCGCCTGGCCCGACGAGACGCCGGGCGCCGCATTGCCCTGCAGCGGCACCGACGGATACATGTTGTAGCGCTGGACCAGGTCGGGGCCGGTGGTCTCGCGGATCTCGACCAGCGTGCCCAGCGGCACCAGCGCGCCGGTGGCCGAGCGTACCCGCAGCCGGTTGATGTCGTCCTCGGTCAGGCGGAAGCGCTGGTCGGCCTGGGCCCGCACCTGGTAGACGCGGCCGAAGGCGTTGTAGTCGTTGACGAAGGCCGAGCCGAGATTGACCTGCAGCGTCTCGAAGATGTTGGCGATCGGCACGTTCAGGATCTGCGCCTTCTGCCGGTCGATATCGAGGAAGATCTGCGGCGAGCCGGCGGTGAACGTGGTGAACACGCCCGAAAGCTGGGGGTTCTGGCGCGCGGCGCCCATCAGCTGGTAGGTCGCGGCCAGCACCTTGCGGACGTCGCCGCCGGTGCGGTCCTGGACCTGCAGCTTGAAGCCGCCGGAATTGCCCAGGCCGCGGACCGGCGGCGGCGGGATGGCGATGATGAAGGCTTCCTGCACCACCTGCATGCGCACGAACAGGTCGCGCACGATCTGGTCGCCCGATATGCCCGCCTTGATGCGGTCCTTGAACGGGGCGAAGGTCACGAACACCGCGGCGGCATTGGTCGCGTTGGTGAAGGTCGCGCCGGAGAAGCCGGCGAACGACACGGCATTGCTGGCACCTGGTGTACCCCGCGCGATGTCGACCACGCGTTTGGTCACCGCGTCGGTGCGCGACAGCGACGCGCCGTCGGGCAGCTGCACGACGACGATGGCATAGCCCTGGTCCTGGGCGGGAATGAAGCCGGTCGGGACCACGTTCGAGATCCAGACCGTACCTGCCAGCAGCAGCGCATAGATCGGCAGCACGATGACCTGGCGGCGCACGACCGCGTCGATGACGACGGCATATTTGTTCGACATCCAGTCGAAGCCGCGGTTGAACGCGTTGGCGAATTTCGCGCCGGCCCGCGACAGGATGTTGGTCGGCCGGGCATGGCCGTGCGGCTTCAGCAGCAGGGCGGCCAGCGCCGGCGACAAGGTGACCGAGACCAGGGCCGAGATCACGGTAGAGACCGCAATGGTCAGCGCGAACTGGCGATAGAACTGGCCGGTGATGCCGGGAATGAAGGCGGTCGGCACGAACACCGCGACCAGGACGAGGGCGATGGCGATGACGGCGGCGCCGACCTGGTCCATCGTCTCGTGCGCCGCATCGCGCGGGTTCATGCCGTCGGCGATGTTGCGCTCGACATTCTCGACCACGACGATCGCGTCGTCGACGACGATGCCGATCGCGAGCACCAGGCCGAACAGGGTCAGGGTGTTGAGCGAGAAGCCCAGCGCCGCCATCAGCGCGAAGGTCCCGATCAGCGAGACCGGAATGGCCAGGATCGGGATGATCGCGGTGCGCCAGGATTGCAGGAACATCAGCACGACCAGCACGACCAGCACGACCGCCTCGAACAGCGTGTCGTAGACCGCCTTGACCGACTCGCCGATGAATTCGGTCGGATTGTAGACGATGCGGTATTCCAGCCCGGGCGGGAACGACTTCTTGGCCTCCTCCATCACCTGGATGATCTGCTCGGACGCCTTCAGCGCGTTGGTGCCCGGGCGCTGGAAGATGCCCAGCGCCACCGCCTGCTTGTCGTCGAGATAGGAATTGGTGACGTAGTCCTGGGCGCCGAGTTCGATGCGCGCCACATCCTCGACCCGGACCAGACGGCCGTCCGGCGTCGCGCGCACGATGACGCGGCGGAACTGGCGCGGATCGTCGAAGCGGCCCTGCGTGGTCACCGTGATCTGGAAGGCGTTGCCGGCATTGGTCGGCTCCTGCCCCAATGCGCCGCCCGAGACCTGGACGTTCTGTTCCTGCACCGCGCGCACGACGTCGCCGGCCGACAGCCCGAAGGACGACAGTTTTTCGGGGTCGAGCCACAGGCGCAGGCTGTACTGCCGCTCGCCGAACAGGATCAGGTCGCCGACGCCCTCCAGCCGCAGCAATTCGTCGCGGATGTTGTTGCGCGCGTAGTTCGAGACATAGAGCTGGTCGTAGGTCGCGTCGGGCGACAGCATATGCACGACCATCATCAGGTCGGGCGAGCTTTTCAGCGTGGTGACGCCGAGCCGCCGCACTTCCTCGGGCAGGCGCGGGGTCGCGATCGAGACCCGGTTCTGGACCAGCACCTGGGCCTTGTCGAGATCGGTGCCCAGCTTGAAGGTGACGGTCACCGAGACCTGGCCGTCGCCGGTCGAGTAGGAGGACATGTAGAGCATGTCCTCGACGCCGTTGATCTGCTGTTCCAGCGGGGTCGCGACGGTGGCCGCGATGGTCTCGGCATTGGCGCCGGGATAGGAGGCCCGGACCACGATGGTCGGGGGCACGATTTCGGGATACTGGGTCACCGGCAGCGTCGTATAGGCGATCGAGCCGATCAGCATGATGACGATCGCCAGGACCGAAGCCAGGACCGGGCGATCGACGAAGGTATGGGCGAAGCGCATGGCTGTGATCCCGGGCCTCAGTTCCGGCGCTCGCGCACCGGCGGCAGCGTCGTCAGCTGCGGCGTCACCGGCGCCCCGGGCCGCACGCGCATCAGCCCGTTGACCACGATGGTCTCGTCCCCCTTCAGCCCCGAGCGGATGACGCGGTAGCCGTCGATATGCGGCCCGACGCGGACCGGCTGCATCGCTACCTTGTTGTCCGGCCCGACGACATAGACGACGCGGCGGTCCTGGTCGGCGCCGATCGCTTCCTCCGGCACCAGGATACCCTGGTAGCGGGGCGAACCGGCGATCAGCAGGCGGCCGAACAGCCCGGGCACCAGCAGCATGTCCTGGTTGTCGAAGATCGCCCGGGCCCGCACCGTGCCCGAGGCCTGGTCGACGCGGTTGTCGACGAAATCCATGTGGCCAGGCTGGCTCGGGATCCGCTGGTCGGTCGTCGCCACGCGGACGTCGTTCGGGTTGTCGCGGTTCGACTTCATCTGGCCGTCCAGCGCCATCCGCGAATAGGCGAGGTAGGAGCGTTCGTCGACGTCGAAATAGAACTGGATCGGCGCGACCGAGACGATATTGGTCAGCAGCGTGTCGTTGGCCTTGACCAGGTTGCCGACCGAGACCAGCCGGCGCGAGACGCGGCCGTCGATCGGGGCGCGGATCTCGGTGAACTCAAGGTCGAGCTGGGCGCGGTTCTGCGCCGCCTGGGTCCGGTCGACGGCGGCGCGCGCCGTCGTCACCCGCTGGCGCCGCTGGTCGAAGATCTGCTCGGTGACATTGCCGCCCTGCTTCAACTGTTCGGCGCGGCGGAAATCGGTGGTGGCGAAATCGAGCTCGGCCTTGGCCGAAGCCAGCGCCGCCCGCGCCTCCTCCAGCGCCAGCCGGTAGGGGCGCTGGTCGATCACGAACAAGAGGTCGCCCTTCTTGACCAGCGTGCCGTCGGTAAAGTTGACCTTGTCGAGATAGCCCGAGACCTGGGCGCGCAGGTCGACCTGGTCGATCGCCTCGAACCGGCCGATATATTCGTCGTATTCGGTGATTTCCTTGACCACCGGCTTGGCGACCGTCACCGGTGGCGGCCCCGCCGGAGCCTGCGCCGTGGCGTCGAAGCCGAGAAGCGTGGCGGCCGCCCCGGCCGCCGCGACGATCAGACGAATGCTCTGCATGATCCCACCCGTTACCCCCGGGGGCGGCCCGCCGGCCGGCCCTGTCCTGTACAACCGTTACCACGTAATCGCGGATGGTTCTCCGATGATTGCGCGGCCGACTGTAGGTTTCGCCGCAAGCGGCGGAAACAAGGCGGCGGCTGGCGGCAAATGACGCTGATGTGATGAAGGTCACACCGCAGCCGCGTTACCGGCCGGTAGGAATGTCTGCCGTGCGGCGTCGGACGGCGGGAAAGGCTATAAGCGCACGATGAATACGAACCTCGTCACCCTCGCCGTCGCTGAACCTGAGGACTTCCCGGCCTTCAAGCGGGAATTGCAGGAGGCCTTCGCGCTGGCGGTCGTCGCGGAATTCGGGCAACTGCCCGGCGGACCGATCCCGGACGACGACGATCTCGACACGGCGATGGCGGCACCCGGGGCGGTGGTGCTGCGCATCCTTCGCGCTGGCCGGAAAGTCGGCGGCGCCGTCGTGACCATCGACGAGGCGACCCAGCATAACGCGCTCGATCTGTTCTTCATCGCCGTCGGCCAGCACGGTCGCGGCCTCGGGTTCGACGCCTGGATCGCGATCGAGCGGATGTATCCGCGCACGCGCGTCTGGCAGACCCATACGCCCTATTTCGAGAAGCGCAACATCCACTTCTACGTCAACAAATGCGGTTTCCGGATCGTCGAATTCTTCTGCGCCAGCCATCCCGATCCGCATGACGCCGGCGATCTGCCGGGAGGAAATGGCGAGGGTTTCCGCTTCGAGAAGGTGATGAGCTGAAGCGGGGCCGGCTCACGCCGGCCCCGCCTTTATGCGAAGAGATCAGGCCGCCTTGTTGGCGATGACGTCCCAGCCGGCCTGGACGTTGCCGCCCATCGCGCCGTCGGTCTTCTGGGGGGCGTAGGTGAACTTGATGGTCTTGTAGCTGATCGAGACCTTCTCGAGCGGCACGTTGTTCTTCGTCGGGTCGTCCTGCTCGTCGCCGGGGACGAAGGTCTCGAGCCGGGCGACCATCGCCTCGCCCAGTTCGATCGTCATGTACTTCTCGGGCTTGCCGCCCGACTGGCGCAGGAAGTGCAGCTTGACGTCGCCCAGGCTCGAATCGGCCTTGCACAGGCTCTCGAACAGCTTCGGGGTCGACTTGTCCACCGCCTTCACCACCAC
>JAFKFH010000022.1 GCA_017307375.1 Alphaproteobacteria bacterium | reverse complement strand
TCCCCCCGCACCACACCCAGATCCGCCAGGCCCAAGGCCAGCGCCCGCGTCTCCGCCAGCACCTCGGACCACGTCCAGCCCTGCCAGATCCCGTATTCCTTCTCGCGGAACGCCGGACGGCCCCCGCGCTCGGCCGCGTTCCGCAGAAGGTAGCGGGGGAAGGTAGCAAGCGGGCGCGCGGTCACGGCATAACCCTGTTGCCGCCGCGCACGATCATCGTGGTCGCTGCCTGCTGGCGCATCCCGTCCGCCTCCCGTCTCGTCGCGGGCGCGGTCTGTCGCCGGCCCGTCGCGCGTCACTCCCTGGCGTCAGGATGCACAGCGCGACGGGTATTGGAAAGCGTTATACTCAGCTGGCGATAAAACGCCGCAGCTCGGCCGCTTCGGTCTCGACGTCGGCGATGCGGCGCTTGACGACGTCGCCGATCGAGATGACCCCGGTCAGCACGCCGTTGGCGACGACCGGCATGTGGCGGAAGCGGCCCTTGGTCATCGCCTGCATCACTTCCTCGGTGGTATTGCCGGGCGAACAGGTGATGACCTTGGTGGTCATCACCTCGGACACCTTGCGTTCGAGCGCGGCGGCACCCTCCCGGCCCAGATGCGAAACGATGTCGCGCTCGGACAGGATGCCGGCGATCGAGCGGCCGTCGTCGGAAACGATCAGGGCACCTATCTTGAGCTCCGAAAGGCGGCGGGTGGCCTCACCCACCGTGGCGTTGCTCAGGATCGTTGCGACCTCCTTGCCCTTGGCATCAAGCATTCTCTGCACGGTCATGGCGTTCCTCCGCGGTCGTTCGTTGCGACAGCCCATGGTTGACTGGAACCGAGGCCGAGGTCAAACGGTTGCGCAGACAGCCATCCCGGCGCGCTATCGGCGCGACGCGAAGGCGGTGCGGCTTACCGTCTCTGCCTCTGCAATGAAGCCGACGAACATGTCGTCGATCATGGTCTTCACCTTCGCCGGGGCCCGAGCGGGTGTTCCGGCATCATAGGGCGGATCGGGCGCATATTCCGCGATGAGCTGCACCGCCTCGGCATACTCCGGGTCCCGCAGCTGGCCGACCAGGAACAGGCCGAAATCGATACCGGCGGTCACCCCGCCGCCGGTGATCCGGTTGCGGTCGCGCACCACGCGGGCGTCGACCGGACGGGCGCCGAAGATCGGCAGCAGCGGCCGCGCCGCCCAATGCGAGGTCGCCTCGTAGCCGTCGAGCAGGCCGGCCGCCCCCAGCAGCAGCGAACCGGTACAGACCGAGGTGACATGTTTCGCCCTGCCACCGCGATCGCGCAGGAACCGCATCGTCGCCTCGTCCTGCATCGCCGCTAGTGTGCCGCTGGTCCCGCCGGGCACGCAGATGACGTCGAGATCCGCAGGGCACTGCTCGAAGGTCTTCGTCGGAGAGACGATCAGCCCGGCGTCGCTGACCACCGGATCCAGGGTCTTGGCGACCATATGCACCGTCGCCCCCATCAGGCTGGTCAGCATATGGTGCGGCCCCACCATGTCCAGGGCGGTGAACTGCGGGTAGATCAGGAACGCGATCTGCTCGCTACCCATCCAGTGCGCCGGCATCGACGACATGTCGTGATCGGCATGGTTCTGCGCCGTGCCCGATGTCGCCTGGGCCTGGGCCCGATCGATCGCCGAGGTCGTCGTCAGTGCCGCGGCCGCAGTAATGGCAAAGTCGCGTCTTGTCATCGACATCTTCGTTCCCTCAGTTGAAGGCATAGCTGATCTGGCCATAGATCATGCGCGGGGCGCCGGGGGCGACCTGGCCGCCGAGCCAGCTGTAGGGCGTGTAGTAATTCTCGCCGGTCAGGTTCTTCGCCGTGATGGCCGCGCGGAAACCACCGCGCTCGTAACCGATCTTGGCGTCGATCGTGTAGTAGCCGCTGGTCTTCCACTGGTTCTCGTTGTCGACATACTGGCCCGATGCGGCATAGGCACCGGCCCCGATGCTCCAGCCCGGAAGGACGTCGGGGCTGAACTTGTAGTTGGCCCAGACACGGCCGGAATGGCGGGACACGAACGGCAGGGCGTTGCCGGCCGGCACCGTCTGACCGGAAAAGCCGCGGAAGGAATCGGAAAACTTGGCGTCGGTGAAGCCGTAGGAACCGAGGAAACTCCAGTTGCGGTCGGGCTGCCAGACGAGATCGGCCTCAAAACCGCGCGACTGCTGCTCGCTCAGACCGGCCTGGCCCAGCGCGATCGTCACCGGAACGTTCTTGCGCCTGATATCGAAGACCGAGACGGTGCCCGAAAGCTGGTCGTTGAAGTTGGCCTTGAGGCCCGCCTCCAGCGAGGTGGAGGTTTCCGGTTCCGGCCGCGAACCGCGGTTGTGAAGCCGGCCCAGCGCATGCCCTGGCTGTAGCTGGCATAGGCCGACAGGCCCCTCGTCAGCTCGACGACGGCGCCGACGCGGGGAAGCAGCTTGGTCTTGCTGGTCGTATAGGTCGCAGACGGTATCGACGCGTTCTCGGTATAATCGATATCGATGTTGGCGAGCCGCGCACCGCCCAGCAGATGCACGCGACCGTAGAGCGACGACTGGATCTGCGCGTAGGCACCTTTCGTCACGTAGTCGTTGTTGAAATCGTAGAATGGAACATATTCCATGCCGGCACTAGGGCTCGGCTTGGCATAGGGAATGGGGAACGACGGATTGTTGAGGTCAATGGTCGCCGGCGGGCATGTCAGCGGATCCAAGGTCATCAGGTAGCACATGTTGCCGAGATAGTCGGCGGTCATGAAACCCTTGTCCTTGACCCGGCTGTAGTCGAGGCCGACCAGCACGGTGTTGCGGCTGGGCCCGGCGGCGAACTTCGCCTGCAGGTTCGGATTGATCGTGTATTCCTGCTGCTTCTGGCGGACTTCGAGGTTCTGCAGCAGCCAGGTCGAGGGCGGGAAGGCCGGCAGCGCGCCGGTGGCATCGCTGCCGAAGATGTTCTGCGCCATCTGGTCGAACTGCGACTGGCTCCACCGCGCCTTCAGGTTGGCCGACCACACCTGGTTGAACTGGCGGTCGAAGGTCGCGGCGATGCCTTGCGTCTTCGAATAGCTCGGCTGAATGCCCGATGGCCCGATGAACAGGTTGCGCCGGACGCGGAAGTCGCCGATCAGCGTGCCGTCAACCGGCAATCCTTGGTAAGCCTGCTGCTCCTGGCGGGAAACATATCCCTGGATCGTCAGGCTGGTATCCAGCCGATTGGTGAAGGTCAGCGTCGGATTGATGTTGTAGCGTTTCGACCTGACGACATCGATATAGCTGCGGTTGTCGGTATACTCGCCGGTCAGCCGGAACAGGATGGTCTTGTCGGCATTCAGCGGCTGGTTCACGTCGAAGAACGGCGCCCAGTAGCTGTAGCTGCCGAGCCTGAAGCCGACTTCGGCCCGCGCCTTGTCGGTCGGCAGCTTCGAGATCACGTTGATCGTGCCGCCGAGCGGTGCGCCCGTGCCGCCGCCGTAGAGAATTGCGTTCGGCCCCTTCAGTATTTCCAGCCGTTCGACGTTGACGATGCCGTCACGGTCGCCGGCGTCGTAGAGGTTGACGAGACCGTCACGCCATTGTTCGGCCGGGAAGCCACGGATCTTGAGCGGCGTCTGGTCGGTGTTGCCGACCATCAGCGCGTCCGGCGGCTGGACGTTGCTGACATTGCGGGCCGCCTCGCTGACCGAGACGGCGAGCTGATCGTCGATCAGCTCGCGCGGGACCACCTGGATCGATTGCGGGATCTGCTCGATGGGAGTCGAGGTCTTCGTCGCGGAGGTGGCGGTCAGGGCACGATAGCCCTGGACCTCGCCGGCGGTCGTCGCGTCGATCGGCACCTGGCTACCGTCATCCTGGACGACGACCGGCGGCAGCGTGGCCGCGGACTGGGCAAGGGCCGTCGCCGGCAGCGCGACGGCGGCGGATGCGGCAAGGGCCGCATGCAGAAGGCGTGGCATTGCGATGTTTCTCCGCAAGGGGGCAGAACGAGACCGGATCGGAACTGTCGGATCAGGCGTTCTGTGGGGGGCCTTGCGAGGAACGGGGGCTGTAGGCAAGTGCCGCGACGGCGACCGGCAGGGCCGTGTCGATCGACCGGCGGGCGAAGGCGTTGCGCAGCAATTGCGCCGGGCTGCCCGATGCGAGAAGTGGTGCCAGCCCCGCGAAGGCGCAGAGGGCGCAGGCGGTGTGGACGGCATGCCCGGCACCGGACGCCGGATCGTCGGCGTCCGGCTGGCCGGCGCCATAGCAGATGACCGCGGGATCGGGCGGCAGTTCGGCCGCCATCTGCACCGCGACGATGCCGGCCAGCAGAAGCTGCAGGGCGACCAGGGGGCCGGCGGCAAAAGCCGTCAGTCTCCAGAACCACCCCCGACGCGGCCGCGGTCGCTGCACGATCCCCCCGTTTGCTGCACGATCGACCATACCGGCAGCGGCATGGCGGGTCCATCGTGATCGCGACGCGATCCTCGATATCGCTATGGCAGGCGACTAATGGAGGATCTGCTGCAGGAACGAACGGGTTCGCGGGCTCTGCGGGCGGTCGAAGAAGTCGCCCGGTGCGGCCACCTCGATGATCTCGCCGCCATCCATGAACACGATGCGATCGGCGACGCGGCGGGCGAAGCCCATCTCGTGGGTCACGACGATCATGGTCATGCCGTCCTCGGCCAGCCCGACCATGGTGTCGAGCACCTCCTTGACCATCTCCGGGTCCAGCGCCGAGGTCGGTTCATCGAACAGCATCACCTTGGGCGTCATGCACAAGGCCCGGGCAATCGCGACGCGCTGCTGCTGGCCGCCGGAAAGCTGGCCGGGAAACTTCGCCGCCTGCTCGGGGATCCGCACGCGGGCCAGGAACTCCATCGCACGGGCCTCGGCGGCACGCCGCGGCGTGCCGCGCGCCAGGATCTGGGGCAACGCACAGTTCTCCAGGATCGTCAGATGCGGGAACAGGTTGAAATGCTGGAACACCATGCCGACGTCACGGCGGACCGCCTCGATGTTCTTCAGGCTTTCGGTCAGTTCGACGCCGTTGACGGTGATGCGGCCGCGCTGATGCTCCTCCAGCCGGTTGATGCAGCGGATCAGGGTCGACTTGCCCGATCCCGACGGGCCACAGACCACGATGCGCTCGCCCGCCCCGACCGACAGCGAGACGTTGCGCAGCACCTGGAACGCCGAGAACCATTTGTCGACCGCCTCGATGCGGATGGCGGGTTCGCCCATCAGCGATACTCCTTTTCCTGGACCCGCTTCTCCAGCCAGCGGGCATAGAGCGAGATGCCGAAGCAGATCGCGAAATAGACCGTGCCGACCAGGACATAGGTTTCGGCATAGGGCGATGGCCAGTTCGGATCCGACGCGGCCGAGCGTCCGGCCGACAGCATGTCGAAGACACCGACGATCATCACCAGGCTGGTGTTCTTGACCATCACGATCGCGGTATTGGTCAGCGGCGGGATCACTTTCTGGATCGCCTGCGGCAGGACGATGTGCCAGATCATCTTCCAGGCCGGAATGCCCAGCGCCTGGGCGGCCTCGACCTGCCCGCGCGGCACGCCCTGCAGGCCGCCGCGGATCACCTCGGCGAGGTAGACGGCGGCGAACAGGGTGAGGGCGGCGAGCGTGCGGCCGAGCTTGTCGATCGTCCAGCCCGCCGGCAGCAGCAGCGGCAGCATGATCGAGGCGACGAACAGCAGCCCGACCAGCGGCAGGCCCCGCACCACCTCGATCGTCAGGATCGAGAGCAGCCGCGAGACCGGGGCGCGCGAGCGCCGCCCGAGGGCCAGCAGCACCGCGAACGGAAAACCGAGGCCGAGCGACAGCAGCGCCAGCAGCAGCGTGACCGGCAGGCCGCCCCAATTGGCCGTCGTGACCGGCCGCAGCCCGGCGAAGCCGCCCCACATCAGGGCGAGCATCGCCGCAGTCGCGACGAGCCAGGCGGCGACAAGCCGGCGGCCCCAGAACCGCGGCGGCAGCGAGACGAGCACCATCACCAGGATCATCCCGGTGACGACCAGCGGCCGCCACTGCTCGTCGGGTGGATAGACGCCGAACATGATGAAGCGCAGCTTGGCGGCGACGAAAGCCCAGCAGGCGCCTCCCTCGCGGCAGCGCGCCGGCGTATCGGCCTGCCAGATCGCGTCGAACACCGCCCAATTCAGCGCGGGCGCCAGCCCGACCAGCATCGCCAGCGTCACGATGGTCAGCGCCGCGCTGCCCGCATCGCCGAACAGTATCTGCCACAACGGCGGCCGTTGCGGCCTGGGCGGCGGCGCAGGTTCGCAGGCGATCGTCATCGGGACACCAGGGCGACGCGGGCGTTGTACCAGTTCATCAGCAAGGAGACGCTGGTGCTGATCGTGAGGAAGACCAGCAGCAGGGCCAGAACGTTCTCGATCGCCTGGCCGGTCTGGTTGATCACCGTGCCGACGACCAGGCCGAGCTCGGGGAAGCCGACGGCGACGGCGAGCGTCGAATTCTTGACCGTCGACAGGTATTGCGTGGTCAGCGGCGGGATGATGATGCGCAGCGCCTGCGGAATCACGATGTGGAACAGCGTCTGCCGGTCGCTGAGGCCGACCGCGCGGCCGGCCTCCCACTGGCCCCGGGCGACTGCGTCGACGCCACCCCGGATGATCTCGCCGATAAAGGCGGAGGTATAGATCACCAGCCCGATGGTCAGCGCGGTGAATTCGGGCGACAGGCGCAGCCCGCCTTCGAAGTTGAAACCGGCGAGCCGCGGCAGGCTGGGCCGCAGCCCGATGCCACAGCCGAGCCAGAGCAGCACGAGCCACCCGGCATAGGCGGCGGCAAGCAGCGCGGCGACGCGCGGCGCGGTCAGGTCGAAGCGCCGTTCGACCCGCGCCGCTCCGCGCCACCACAGCACGGCCCCGGCCACGGCACCGAGGCAGAACAGCCAGCCATGCCCGTCGACCTCGACCCCCGGCAGGTAGAGGCCGCGCAGCGAGAGGAAGGCGCCGGGCAGCGGCTGCCAGGCTTGGCGCGGCGGCGGCAAGGCGGTGGTCAGCAGCGCGTACCAGAACAGCAGTTGGACGATCAGCGGCACATTGCGCATCAGCGTGACGAAGGCGCCGGCAAAGCCGGCCACCAGCGGGTGCCGCGACCGCCGGCCCAGGCCGACGACGAGGCCGAGCAGCGTGGCCAGCACGATGACCACGGCCGAGATCAGCAGGGTATTGCCGATGCCGGCGAGATAGGCGCGAAAGAACGTGTCGGACGGATCATAGGCGACGATGCTTTCCGAGATCGGAAAGTTGGCCTGCCGCCACAGGAAGTCGAAGCCGACACGGATGCTGCGTACCGCCAGATTGGTCAGCGTGTTGTCGGCAAGCCACCAGATGGTCGCCCCGAACAGGGCCAGCAGCAGGATCTGGCCGGCCCATGACCGCAGGCGCTGGTTGTCCCAGAGCGAGGAGAGCATCGGCCGGCCCCCGTTTCGTTTGCGCGATTACTGGAAGGCCAGCGGGAACATCAGCCCGCCCTGGCTGTAGAGGGCGTTGGGGCCGCGCTCGAGCTTGAGCGGGCTGCCCCGGCCCAGGTTGCGTTCGAACATCTCGCCGTAATTGCCGAGCTGCTTGACGATATTGTAGGCGAACCGGTCGTCGAGGCCGAGTGCCTTGCCGTTGCCGGGTTCGACGCCGAGGAAGCGTTTGACGCGCGGGTCCGGCGACTTGAGCTTGTCGTCGACATTGGCCTGGGTGATGCCGAACAACTCGGCGGCGATCAGCGCCTGGAACGACCAGTTGACGATATCCTTCCACTGGTCGTCGCCGTGCCGCACCGCCGGGGTCAGCGCATCCATGTAGGGCGTGGCCGGGAAGATGATGTAGTCGTCGGGGTTCTTGGCCTGGGTGGCGCGGGTCGAGGCCAGGGCGGCCGCATCGGTGATCAGCGCGTCGCAACGGCCGGAGAACAGCGCCTGCTTGGTCGCCTCGATGCTGTCGAAGACGACGGTCTTGAGGCCCAGCTTGTGTTCGGTCGAGATATCGGCGACCACGACCTCGGTGGTCGAGCCGGTCTGCACGCAAACCGCCGCGCCCTTCATGTCCTGGACGCGGGTGACGCCGAGGCTCTTGGGTACCATGAAGCCGGTGAATTCGTAGTAGTTCGGCGTGGTGAAGTTGATGCCGTTGGCATCGCGCTGCAGGGTCCAGGTCAGGGTGCGCGGCAGGATGTCGATCTCGCCGGTCTGCAGCGCGGGGATGCGCTGCTGGCCGCTGAGCGGCACGAATTCGGCCTTGTCGCGATCGTTGAAGATGGCGACCGCCACCGCCCGGCAGGTCTCGACGTCGAGGCCGCGCCAATAGCCCTTGTCGTCGGGCGCGCCGAAGCCGACCGTGCCGGTCGAGGCGGCGCAGATCACCTTGCCCCGTCCCTTCACAGTGTCCAGCGTACTGGCGGCCAAGGCGCCGCCGGCCAGCAGCAAGCCTGCCGCGACTGCGCCGGCAAATCCCAGATATCCGATGGTCATTGTCAAAGCCCCTGTTTTTCGGTTCGTATCGTCAGGCCGAGCGGCGGGCGCGGTCGGCGCCGAGCCGGGCGGCAATCTCGTCGAGGAAGCGGCCGATATCGGCGCCGAGGTCGTCGGGCGCCTCGACGCCGATCGAGATGCGCAGGATAAGGTCGTCGCCGGTCCAGGGACGCGCGGTGCGATTGCGCCGGACCGGCATCGGCGCCACCAGGCTGCGGGTGCCGCCCCAGGAGGCACCGATCGCGAAGGTTTCCAGCACGTTCAGCGCCGGCTCGACATGGGCGTTCGCCTCGGGCCGGAAGACCACGCTGAACACCCCGCTGGCGCCCAGGAAGTCGCGCTTCCACAGCGCATGGTCGGGAGACGATGGCAAGGCCGGGTAGAGGACACGGTCGACCGCCTCGTGCCCCTGGAACCGCCCGATCAGCGCCTGGGCGACGCGTGCGGCGTGCTGCATGCGCAACCCCATGGTTTCCATGCCGCGCAGCACCAGCGTGGCATCGTCCGGCGAGACGCCGATGCCGTAGCGGCCGAGCGCACCGCGGATCGGCGCGATCAGGTCGTCGCGCGCCACCGTGATCGACCCCATCAGCAGGTCGGAATGGCCGTTGAAATACTTGGTCAGCGCCTCGGTCACGAGATCGGCACCATGGTCGATCGGCTTGTAGCAGAGCGGCGTCGCCCAAGTATTGTCGCAGCCGACCAGCGCGCCGTGGCGATGCGCGATCTCGGCGATGCGCGGCAGGTCCTGGACTTCCATCGTGGTCGAACCCGGCGATTCGCACCAGACCATCCGCGTCCGCCCGTCGATCTGACGCTCGAGATCGGCGGGCACCACGGGATCGTAGTAGCCGACCGCGACACCGAAGCGGGCCAGGTCGCGATTGGCGAAGTCGCGTACCGGGGGATAAGCCGTGTCGGCCAGCAGGATACGATCGCCCGGGGCCAGGAACGGCAGCATGGCGAAGGCGTTGGCGCCCTGGCCCGACGGCAGCAGGAAGGTCCAGGCGCCGTGTTCGAGGGCGGAGATCTTCTGTTCCAGCGCCCGGGTCGTCGGCGTGCCGTAGAGGCCGTAGGTGAAGCCGGCATGGCCGCGCTCGCCACGGGTGGCGTAACCCTCGGCGTCGGCGAAGACGATGGTCGAGCCGCGATAGGTCGGAACGCTGAGGCTGTCGAAGCCATCGGCCCGCACCGGCGGGTTGACGACGATCCTGGTGGCATCTTGCATGGGGCAACCCTCGTACTGGACCCCTCGTTTATGCCGCCCGGCCATCTATTCCGTCCAATGTCGAAATCGGGGTAGATTATTCGCCTGGGTTATGACGAGGCGACGATGAACCTGCGGCAGGTCGAGGTCTTCCAGGCATTGATGGCAAACGGCACCGCCTCGCGGGCGGCGGAGGTGTTGCGGATCTCGCAGCCCGCGGTCAGCAAGGCGATCCAGGAACTGGAGCGGCAGATCGGCTTTGCGCTGTTCCATCGCGAAAAGCGGCGGATGATCCCGACCGCCGAAGCCCGGCTGTTCTTCCAGGAGGTGCAGGCCTCCTTCGCGGGCCTGATCCACCTGCGTGCCGCCGCGGCGCGGATCCGCGACTTCGGATCGGGCGAAATCCGCCTGGTCAGCCTGTCGGCGCTGAGTACCAACCTGGTTCCGCGCGCGCTGCGCGCCTTTCAGCTGCGCCATCCCGACGTGACGATCACCTTCCAGGCCCGGATGTCGTCGCTGGTCAAGGACCTGGTCGCGTCGGGACAGTTCGACATCGGCCTCGCCGCCGACGAGATCGACCTGACCGGCGTCGACGCCAGCCTGTTCTATCGCCAGCGCCTGGTGATCGCGATGCCGGAAGACCATCCGCTGGCCGCCCTCGACGTCGTCAGGCCCGAGGACCTGCACGGCCGGAACTTCATCACGCTGGCCCCGGAGGATACCTCGCGCCAGCAGCTCGAACGGGTGCTGGCCGAACGGGGGGTCAAGCCCAAGATCGTGCTGGAGACGCCCTATTCGACCACGGTCTGCGCGATGGTCCAGGCCGGGCTGGGCTGCGGCATGATCAGCCCGCTGACCGCCGAGCCGTATCTCGGCCGCAACCTGACCTGGCGGCGGCTCGAACCGGGCATCCATGCGCGGACGCTGTTGATTCTGCCGCCGAACCGCAAGCCGTCGCGCATCGTCGCCGACTGCATCGAGGAACTGAAGCGGGCAGCACGCCAGATGGTGGTGCCGGCCAATCGGAAATGACGGCATGGGCGGCGCGCGACCGCCCATGCCTTCAGGCACTCAGAACGCGACGCGGACGCCCGCGAACACCGAGCGCCCGTCGCCCGGATAGAAGATCGAGGTCGAGACCTTCTGCGCATTGGTGATCGTGCCGACGTCGGAGACGTAGCGCTCGTCGGTCAGGTTGCGGGCATCGAGATAGACCAGCACGCCGTTCTGGAACTGCATCCCGGTCTGCAGGCCGAGCAGCGCATAACCCGGCGAGCGCAGGGTGTTGGCGTAGTCGGCATAGGCGCCCTGGGGCACCCAGTCCAGCGTCGGGGTCAGGTAGAAGCCGTCCGGCCGGCTGTAGGTGACCGCGGTGCGCAGCACGTTGGTCGGCAGGCCGGCGATCTTGTTGTTGCCGTACTGCGGATCGTTCTTGAAGCGGAAGTTGTTGTAGTTCCAGAGCTGGTAGACCGAGATGCCGTCGCCCTTGCCCAGGATGTCGCGCACGACATCGGCCTTCAGCCCCAGCTCGAAGCCCTGGTTGACGGTGCGGCCGGCATTGAAGGTCGCCGCCGGGATCGAGTTCGGCGAGGTGGTGTATTGCAGCATCTGGCCGTCGATCTGCGAACGGAACACCGTCGCATCCCAGCCGAAGCGGCCGTAGCTGCCGCGGCTGCCGACCTCGAAGGTCACCGCCTTCTGGGCATCGAGCGGCACGAAGCCGGTGGCGCCGTTGACCTGGGTCTGGACGAGGTCGGAGAAGTCCGGCACGTCCTGCGAGCGGGTGACGTCGGCGAAGACCTGGATGTCGGGCTTCGGCTGCCACAGCACGCCGACCTTCGGGTTGACGCCGTTATAGGTCTTGCTGGCCGAATTCTGCGGGCGCCAGTAGTCGGTGTAGTCGCGATCCGACGAGAACGCCTTGGCGCCGAGCATCAGCGCGACGCTCGAATTCACCCAGAAGCGGTTCTCGGCATAGGCCTCGTAGTTGGTCGCCTTCTGGTTGGCGTTCACCGTCTGGGTGCCGCTGTGGCCGTTGACGTTGACGAACTGGCGGGCGTCGTTGTTGCCGGCAAAGATCCGGCCGCCGACCAGCAGTTCGTTGGTGAAGCCGCCGATCGACATCGTCGCCGAATAGCGCGGGCCGAAGCCGTAGGTCCAGCCGTCCTGCGAGATCACCTGGAAGATCGGATGGAACAGCTTCTTGTGGATCGCCCAGGAGTCGACGTCGAGCTGGCCGACGTCGAGGCGGAACGACGTCCGGTTGGCGATGCGCTGGACCGTGGTGTTGCGCGCCTGGTCGCCGATCAGTACCGCCGGCGTCGCCATCGTCGGGGTATTCAGCGCCTGCGACAGCGTCAGCGACCCCGGCAGCTTCTGCTTGACGATATAGAGCCCGCCGTAGAAGCGCGTCTCGACCGACGGGTTGAAGCGATAGCCGATGTTGACGTTGTTCTGGGTCGAGCGCTGGTCGGAATGGTTGCGATAGCCGTCCGAATAGGTACCGGTCAGGTTGACCAGGAAATCGAGGTCGCCGACCTTGCGCGACAGCTGGGCATTGCCGCGGAAGGTATCGAACGACCCGCCTTCCAGCCGCAGCACGTTGGGTGCGATCGCGGTATAGGCGGTCGGGGTGACGAAATTGATCGCGCCGCCCAGCGTCGAGGACCCGTAGGCGAGCCCGTTGCCGCCCTTGTAGATCTCGGCCGAGCGCAGGGCCAGCGGGTCGATCTGGTAGAGATCGCCCGAGCCGTCGGCGAGGTTGAGCGGAATCCCGTCCTGCAGCAGTTCGAGACCGCGCAGGTGGAAACCGCGGGCGATGCCGGAACCGCGGATCGAGATCCGCATTTCCTGGCCGTAGCGGTTCTGGACATAGACGCCCGGCGAATTGTCGAGAACCTCGCGCAGCGTGTTCGAATAGCGGCCCTTGTAGGATTCGCTGTCGACGAACCCGACCGAGCCGACCGTCTCGTCGAGGATCTCGCGCTGCTGGTCGACGCCGGGCACGGTCAGCGAGCCGCCGGCCTGCCCCTCGACGGTGACGGCCGGCAGCTTGATGCCGGTCGCCGACTGGGCGGCCGCGCCGCTGGCGAGCGCCGCGGCGGCCAATGCCGCCGCCCCGCCGCCGATGATACGCATGAGTGACATGTTCCCCTCCTTCAAGCCGGGCCGAGCCGGCGGTTGGTCTGCCCGGCAGGCGGGCGCTTCGCGTTCTGTGCCCGGATCAGGCACAGCTCGATTTCAAGGACCGAAACGGCGTGGATGCCGCGCAGGGTGCGCAGGGCCTGCGGCGACCATTCCGCGAGGTCGCCCAGGGTGCGGATGCCGGCGGCGACCAGCCGGCGCGAGATGCGCGGGCTGAGGCTGACGCCGTCGAGCGGCATGTGTCGCCAGCCGGCGGCCCGCCGGTTTTCAGCCGCCATGGTGATGCCCCCCGTCATCGACCGGGACGACGCCCTGGAACAGCGAGAAGCGGGCCCGGCGCGCGGGATCGATCGCGGCCTCGGCGGCGGCGAGACGCCCGACCAGGTCGGCTGCGACCGCGTCGGCCGCGCCGGCCTGGCGGATCAGCGGGGCGGTCGTCAGCCCGTCGCCGCTGCACAGGATGATGCGCCAGGCCCCGGCATCGCGGCGCAGCAGCGCCCGGCCGCCGATCTCGCCCTGGGTCCAGGACGCGACGGCGTAGTCGCCCGATACCGCGATCGGATCGACGACCAGCGGCTGGTCGGGCTTGTCGAACAGCGCCAGCATCCGGTGGCGGATCGCGGCGGCGTCATCCGGCGCTGCCGCGCTGGCGCCGGGCACGGCCAGGCCAAGCGCCGCGGCGGCCAGCAGCAGGCTGCGACGGTTCATGGCATCTTCCTCGCGGCATCGACGGCGGCGGCGCGCGCCGCGGCGAGCACGGCCTGGCGGCGGCCGAGCACCTCGGCGGTCAGCGCCGGTCCGGCCTCCTCCGGGGTGCCGGCCTGGAATGGGGGGGCGGGGGCATATTCGAGGACGAGCTGCAGCCGGCGGGCGGTTTCCTCGCCCTGCAGCCGGGCGACCAGGGCCAGGCCGAAATCGACGCCGGCGGTGACCCCGCCGGCGGTCATCCGGTTACGGTCGGCGACGACGCGCCCCCCGGCCGGCATCGCCCCGAACAGCGGCAGCAGGTCGCGCACGTACCAGTGGGTGGTGGCGCCATAGCCGCGCAAGAGGCCCGCGGCCCCCAACACCAGCGCGCCGGTGCAGACGCTGGTGACATGGCCGGCCCGGCTGCCGCGGTCGGCCAGAAAGGCGACCGTCGCCGCGTCCTGCATCGCCGCGATCGAGCCCTTCAGCCCGCCCGGCACGAACAGGATGTCGGGCGCCGCCGGGCAGCCGGCGAAATCGGTGGTCGGGGCGACGGCGATGCCGATATCGGTCGAGACGGGATCGCGACTGCGGCCGACGAGGTGGATGCGGGCGCCGGGCAGCAGGCCCAGCACGGTCTGCGGCCCGATCAGGTCGAGCGCCACCATGTCCGGATGGACCAGCATGGCGACTTCGATTCCGGGCGACGCGGCCGCCGGGCCGGCGACCGATGCCGCGGCGGCGCCCGCCGCCAGCGCGGCGAACGCACGTCGTGTCAACGACGATGTCATGGATATCCTCTGTTCCGGGGGAACGGCATGCCCCGCCGGTGCGCGGCGAGGCTGGCGCGGTCAGTCGCGGATCAGAGGACGGGTGGCGGTCTCGGCGCGTTGGGGGCGCCGCCGATATCGAGCGGCGGCGGCAGGTCGGCCGGCGCCAGCACGGCCAGCAGGCGGGTGCTCACCAGCGGCAGGCGGAACGGCAGCGGCAGCGGCGCGGGCATGGCCCAGCCACCGCCCGGCCCGACGCAGAGCGGGCAGTGCACGCCGCCGGACTGGTCGGGGGTCGCCTTGCCGTCCTGGTCGAGGGCGACCACCTTGATGCCGTAGGGGGTGCAGATGACGGTGGCATCGAGCCCGGCCGCCGCGGCGAGCGCAGCACGCGGCACCAGCGGCAGGACCAGGGCGACAAGCATGCCGATGAGCGCGATCCACGCGCCGGCCCGCCGCAGCCCCGATGTCCAGTCCCCCGTCATCGTTCCGGTATGGCGGCTGCGGCGGCGGGTGTCAACCGCCCCGCCGCGATCAGATCTCGTCGAAGCGGCCGTGGCGCCCCCTTCCGGCGGCGAAACGCGCCGCCCCGGGGATCGCCTCGTCGGCCAGCACGGCCACCCCGCCGGCGCCCTCGGCACGCAGGGCCGCAGGCAGGTCGAGATCGAACTGGGCATAGGCCGACAGGCGGTCGGCGCGCATGCAGGCCTGGGGGAAACGCGCGATCTCGGCGGCCAGCGCCTCGGCCGCCGCACGGGCCTCGCCGCGGGGGACGACCCGGTTGGCCAGGCCGATCGCCAGGGCCTCGTCCGCGTCGACCGGCCGCCCCGTCAGGATCAGGTCGAGGGCGCGCGACAGCCCGATCAGCCGCGGCAGGCGGATGGTGCCGCCGTCGATCAGCGGCACGCCCCAGCGGCGGCAGAACACCCCCATCACCGCGTCCGCCTCGACGACGCGCAGGTCGCACCACAGTGCCAGTTCGAGGCCGCCGGCGACGGCATGGCCGGCGATGGCGGCGACGACCGGCTTCGACAGCATCATCCGGCTCGGCCCCATCGGCCCCTGGCCGCCGGGATCGACGTTGTTGCGCCGGACGGGATCGGCCATCGCCTTGAGGTCGGCCCCGGCGCAGAAGGTGCCGCCGGCGCCCCAGAACACCGCGACCCGGGCCTCGTCGTCGGCCTCGAAGGCGGCGAAGGCGCCGGCCAGCGCCTCGGCGGTCGGCCGGTCGACGGCATTGCGGACATCCGGCCGGTCCAGGATCACCGTGGTCACCGGCCCGGTTTTTTCGGTCCTGACGGTCATTGGCGCAGCCCTCCCCAGCGATGGCCATGAAAGTGCCGCTTAAGCGCGGCTTAGTCCTGCCTATGTGACCGCGATTCGCCTTGGCAAGCCACAGATTTTGCGGCACTAATCCAGAAGTTGCGGGGCGCGGGCATTGCGCGCCCGCCGACGCCTCGACCCACTAGGAATTTCGACCGTCCCTCGCGGCGGCGATTGCGTCAAGGAGATACGACGTGGCAGCCAAGACCAAGGCCCAGGCAAAGACCAAGGCCTCCACCAAGACCCAGGCGGCGACCAGGATCGCCGCCAAGGCACCGGCGAAGGCCAAGGTGACCCCGAAGGCCCCGGCCCCCGCGAAGGCGCCGGCCAAGGCTGCCGCCAAGGCCCCGGCCAAGGTCGCGGCGCCGAAGACGGCCCCCGCCCCGAAGAAGGCGGCCGCCCGCAAGGCGCCGGCCAAGGCCGCGGCCGTCGTCGCCCCGAACAGCTACGGCGCGCGCAAGAGCCTGAAGGTCGGCAACAAGACCTACACGATCTTCAGCCTGGCGGCCGCCGCCAAGAACGGCCTGGGCGACATCACCCGCCTGCCCTACACGCTGAAGGTGCTGCTGGAAAACCTGCTGCGCAACGAGGACGGCCGTTCGGTCACGAAGGCCGACATCAAGGCGGTCGCCGACTGGCAGAAGAAGAAGCGCTCGGACCGCGAAATCGCCTTCCGCCCGGCCCGCGTGCTGATGCAGGACTTCACCGGCGTGCCGGCGGTGGTCGACCTCGCCGCGATGCGCGACGCGATGACCCGCCTGGGCGGCAACCCGACCAAGATCAACCCGCTGGTGCCCGTCGACCTCGTCATCGACCATTCGGTCATGGTCGACACCTATGGCACCAAGTCGTCTTTCAAGCAGAACGTCAACCTGGAATACGAGCGTAACGGCGAGCGCTACACCTTCCTGCGCTGGGGCCAGACCGCGTTCGACAACTTCCGCGCCGTGCCCCCCGGCACCGGCATCTGCCACCAGGTCAACCTGGAGAACCTCGCCCAGGTCGTCTGGACCCGCAAGGACGGCAAGACCGAGATCGCCTATCCCGACACGCTGGTCGGCACCGACAGCCACACCGTCATGGTCAACGGCCTGGCGGTGCTGGGCTGGGGCGTCGGCGGCATCGAGGCCGAGGCCGCGATGCTCGGCCAGCCGCAGTCGATGCTGATCCCCGAGGTCATCGGCTTCAAGCTGACCGGCAAGCCGCGCGAGGGCACCACGGCGACCGACCTGGTCCTGACCGTGACCCAGATGCTGCGCAAGAAGGGCGTGGTCGGCAAGTTCGTGGAATTCTACGGCCCCGGCGTCGACGAGCTGGCCCTGGCCGACCGCGCGACGATCGGCAACATGGCCCCGGAATACGGCGCCACCTGCGGCTTCTTCCCGATCGATGCCGAAACCCTGCGCTACCTGAAGGCCACCGGCCGCAGCCCCGCCCGCATCGCGCTGGTCGAGGCCTATGCCAAGGCTCAAGGGATGTTCCGCACGGCCAAGAGCCCGGATCCGGTGTTCACCGACACGCTCGAACTCGACCTCTCTACGATCGAGCCGTCGCTGGCCGGCCCGAAGCGCCCGCAGGACCGCGTGCCGCTGAGCCAGGCCGCCGCCGAATTCCACACCGCCCTGACCACCGCCTACGGCAAGGCGAGCGAGCCCGGCCTGCGCGTGCCGGCCGAAGGCACCAAGTTCGACGTGGGCCATGGCGACGTCGCCATCGCGGCGATCACCTCCTGCACCAATACCTCGAACCCGTCGGTCATGCTGGGCGCCGGCCTCGTCGCCCAGAAGGCCGTGGCGCTGGGCCTGAAGGTCAAGCCCTGGGTCAAGACCTCGCTGTCGCCGGGCTCCAAGGTCGTGTCCGACTACCTGGCCAAGGCCGGGCTGCAGGCGCCGCTCGACAAGCTCGGCTTCACCCTGGCCGGTTATGGCTGCATGACCTGCATCGGCAATTCCGGTCCGCTGCGCGACGAGGTCGCCAAGGCGATTTCCGACCATGACCTGGTCGTCGCCTCGGTCCTGTCGGGCAACCGCAACTTCGAGGGCCGCGTCCATCCGCAGGTCAAGGCCAACTATCTCGCCTCGCCGATGCTGGTCGTCGCCTACGCGCTGGCCGGCTCGATGAACGTCGACCTGACCAAGGACCCGATCGGCACCGACAAGAAGGGCCGCCCGGTGTTCCTGCGCGACATCTGGCCGAGCAACAAGGAAATCGCCCAGGTCGTCTCCAAATGCGTGACCCCGGCGATGTTCAAGGCCCAGTACGCCAACGTGTTCGACGGCGACGCCAACTGGAAGAAGATCAAGGCCGGCACCGGCATGACCTTCGGCTGGGACGACAAGTCGACCTACGTCCAGAACCCGCCCTACTTCACCGACATGGGCGCCGCGCCCAAGCCGGTGACCGACATCACCGGCGCCCGGGTGCTGGCGATCCTCGGCGATTCGATCACCACCGACCATATCTCGCCGGCCGGTTCGATCAAGAAGGACGGCCCGGCGGGCAAATACCTGACCGAGCATGGCGTCGCCTATGCCGACTTCAACTCCTACGGCTCGCGCCGCGGGAACCATGAGGTCATGATGCGCGGCACCTTCGCCAACATCCGCCTGAAGAACGAAATGGTCCCGGGCACCGAAGGCGGCATCACCAAGCACCAGCCGTCGGGCGAGGTGATGTCGATCTATGACGCCGCCATGCGCTACCAGGCGGCCCAGACCCCGTCGGTCATCGTCGCCGGCAAGGAATACGGCTCCGGCTCGTCGCGCGACTGGGCGGCCAAGGGCCCGGCCCTGCTCGGCGTCCGTGCCGTCATCGCCGAAAGCTTCGAGCGCATCCATCGCTCGAACCTCGTCGGCATGGGCCTGCTGCCGCTGCAGTTCAAGGACGGCATGACCCGCGCCGACCTGAACCTCGACGGCTCGGAAACCTTCGACATCGCTGGCATCAGTCAGGTCAAGCCGCGCATGACCCTGCCGGTGACGATCACCTACGCCAACGGCAAGAAGCGGACGATCGATACGCTGTGCCGGATCGATACGCTGGACGAGATCGACTACTACAAGAACGGCGGCATCCTGCATTTCGTGCTGCGCAATCTCGCCGCCTGATCTGCAAGGGCCTGAAACGAAGAACGGCGGGGCTTTGGCCCCGCCGTTTTTTTGTGGCCGCCGGGGATCGCGGGGCGGCGTCAGCCGGCCCGGACCTGGGCCAGGAAGTTGCCGACCTCGCCGCGCAGGCGCTCGGCCAGCAGCGACAGTTCGGACGACGCCGTCAGCACCTGGTTGGCCGCCGCGCCGGCCTCGCCAGCCGAGCGGTTGACGCTGGTGACGCTCGACGACGCCTCCTGCGTGCCGGATGCCGCCTGCTCGACATTGCGGGCGATCTCGTTGGTCGCCGCCCCCTGCTCCTCCACCGCCGAGGCGATCGAGCCGTTGATCTCGCTGATCTGGCCGATGGTACCGCCGATGGTCCGGATCGCCTCGACCGCCTTGCGCGTCGCCTCCTGGACCTCGGCGATCTGCTGGCCGATCTCGTCGGTCGCCTTGGTCGTCTGGTTGGCCAGCGACTTGACCTCGGACGCCACGACCGCGAAGCCCTTGCCGGCCTCGCCGGCGCGGGCCGCCTCGATCGTCGCGTTCAGCGCCAGCAGGTTGGTCTGGCCGGCGATGTTGGTGATCAGCGCCACGACCGCCCCGATCTTGTCGGCCGCCGCCGACAGGCCCTGGACGATCGCGTCGGTCGCCTGCGCCTGATCGACCGCGCCCTGGGCGATCCGGCTGGCGCTGGTCACCTGGGTCGAGATCTCGCGGATCGACGCGGCCAGTTCCTCCGACGCCGACGCCACCGTCTGCACGTTGGCCGCCGCCTGCTCGGTCGCCGCGGCCGCGGTCAGCGACTGCTGCGTCGTCGAATTGGCGATGCCGGTCATCGAGCCTGCCGTCGACTGCATCTCGGTCGCCGCCGCGGCCACGGCGTTGACCACGCCGCCTACCGCCGCCTCGAAATCGTCGGCCATCTTGCGCAACGCCGCCTTGCGCTGCTGCTCGGCCTCGATCCGCGCCCGCTCCTCCTGCGCCTGGCGCTCGGCGGCCTGGCGGCGCTCGGCCTCCTCGGCGTCGTGGCGGCGCTTCTCCTCGGCCCGGCGCTCGGTCTCCTCGCGCTCGCGCCGCTCCTCGGCCAATGCCCGCTCGCGCTGTTCCTCGGCCCGCTGGCGCTCGATCTCGCGCTGGCGATTGGCCTCGGCCTCGGCGGCCAGCCGCTCGGCCTCGATCGCGTTCTGCTTGAAGACTTCCAGCGCGCGGGCCAGGGCGCCGACCTCGTCGCCGCGCTCGGTGCCGCGCACGTCGATCGCCTTGTCGCCCTGGGCCAGCCGGCCCATCAGCCCGGTGATCGCGCCGATCGGCGTCGCGGTCATCCGGGTGAGCATCCAGCCCAGCAGCACCGCCAGCACCGCGGTGACGACGGCGCCGCCGATGATCGCCTGCTTGGCCGTTTCGGTCGCCGCATCGGCCTGGGCCTGGCGCTCGGCGAGCAGCTTGTATTCGAAGTCGAGGATCTCACGCGCCTTGGCCTTGATCTTGTCCATCGCGATCTTGCCCTCGCCGGTCGCGACATGGGCGCGCACCGCGTCGATGTCGTTGCGGCGGATCATCGCATTCTGCTTCTCGGCGATGTCGGTGCGCCAGGCGGCGACCAGCACGTCCAGTTCGTCCAGCATCCGGCGCACTTCCGGCATCTTGACCAGCCGGCGCAGCTTGTCCATCTGCGCACGATAGGCCGTATCGCCGTCGCGGTAGGGTGCGAGGTATTCTTCCTTGCCGGCCAGGGCGTAGCCGCGCTGGCCGGCCTGCTGGGCCACCACCGCGGTATAGGCGCCTTCGGCCGCCATGATGATTTCGTTGGTCAGATTGGCGAAGTCGCCCGCGTTGTCCATGTCGGCGACCTGGCGCCAGACCACGGCATTGGCGATGGCACCCGCCAATACCACCAGCAGAAAGGCGACCAGCACCTTCTGGTAAATCTTCAGCTGATTGATGAAACCCATGATTTTCCCCACCCGTTGAAGCCACGACGGATAGATTATGGCGAGGCAGGTAATGTTGCTGCGTCTTTTCTGGTAAATTTTTATATATGTTCGAGGTATCTCATCGTGTATTTAATAATCTTTCGCGATCCGGCAGAACGAACACCGCCTTTGCTTCCGTCGTTGTAAGCTGGCCGGGCGGATAGAAACGCTCGAGCAATCCAGGCCTGAACAGGTCGGGATGACGGCTGGTGAAAGCCGCAAAATCGCCGCCGCAGCCATCCTCGGCATAATGCCGGTGGATCAGCGCGATGAAGGCGACGGTGATAGTCTCGTGATAAAGCCCGGGCTTGCCCTTGGCCGCGGCAAAGCCGCGCAACGCCTGCGACATCGCCGCGATCGCGCCGGCGAAGCCCAGGCGATGGACGTAGAGATAGCCGGCCCGCAGGTGGTCGCGATGGCGGAAGGCCTCGGCCGGCAGGCTGCCGTCCTCGAGCCGCGCCAGGAACTCATCGTCGGTCATCGCCCGTCCTTTCCCGTCTCGATCAGCCGATGGCTGGCCCCGGCGTCGAGATCGAGGCCGTAGACCGCCTTCAGCGCGGCGATCTGCGCCAGCGTCTCGGTGCCGAACGGCGCCCGGCCCTCGAAGGCATGCAAGACGATCCCCTCGATCAGGTCGCCCAGGCTGATGTCTTTCAGCTCGGCCAGCGCCTTCAGCACTTTCAGCAGCCGCTTCTCCAGCCGCACCCCGGTCTGGACCCGCTCGATCTCGTGGTTTGCCATCATCAATCCCGTTATCTATGTACCAAGATAACAATATGGATGCGAAAGTCAAAGGTCGCGCGTCACGCCGAGTTGACGGGCATCACCCGCTCGTGAGATGCAGCAGCGGCCGCCCCGGCCGTAAGGTTGCGACCATGCGATCGACCCTGTCCGCCTTCGTGGCGCTTGCCGCCTTGCTTTGTGCCGTTCCCGGCACCGGCTTGCGTGCCGGCTCGCCCGAGGAAGGCGCCGCGCAGGGACCCGTGGTGGTAGAACTGTTCACCAGCGAAGGCTGCGCCTCCTGCCCGTCGGCCGATGCGGTCCTGGCCGACCTGGCCAGGCGGCCCGACGTCATCGCCATGTCGCTGCATGTCGATTACTGGGACCATCTCGGCTGGAAGGATACGCTGGGCCTGCCCGGCCACACGCGGCGGCAGAAGGCCTACCAGAAGACGATGGGCACCGGTTACCTCTACACCCCCCAGGCGGTGATCCAGGGGACCAGCCAGACCGTCGGATCGGACCGCCCGGCGATCGAGCGGCTGATCGCCAAGGCCGCCACCCTGCCCCATCTGCGCCTGGCCCTGCGCGACACCCCGGACGGTCGGGTGCTCGACATCGGCGAAGGCCCCTACCAGGGCATGCCGGCGACCGTCTGGCTCTGCCCGCTGCAGGCGCGCGCCGAAGTCGCCATCGAACGCGGCGAGAATGCAGGCAAGACGCTCACCTATGAATGGGTAGTCCGCGGCTGGACCAAGCTTGGCCAATGGAGCGGCGAGGCGCTGACCGTCGCCCTGCCCGACGACCTGCCGCGGCCCGCCGTCCTGCTGGTCCAGGCCGGCTACAACGGCCATGGCGGCGCCATTCTCGGCGCGATGAAGGTGGAATGAGGCGCGGGGCTTGCTGCCGCACCGCGATACGGGGCAGGATCGTTCGTCGACCCAACAGTCCCTGAGATCATGTCCGATACCGACCAGAAGATCATTCCCGCCGCCACCATCCTGATGCTGCGCGACGGCGCCGACGGCCTCGAGGTGCTGATGGTCAAGCGCCACCACGCCATCGACTTCGCCTCGGGCGCGCTGGTGTTCCCCGGCGGCAAGCTGGCCGCCGGCGACGACGAGCCGGTGCTGTCGGAACTCTGCCACGGGCTAAACCTGCTGCCGCCCGCGGCGCTGGGCTTTGCCGTCGCGGCGGTGCGCGAGGCCTTCGAGGAATCGGGGCTGCTGCTGGCCTATGACCGCCGGGCCGAGGGCCGGATGGTCGGGCCGGAGCGGCTGGCCCATCTCGACCGCTATCGCAAGCTGCTCGACCGCGGCGACATCACGATGCGCGCCTTCCTCGCCGCCGAGGGGCTTGAACTGGCGCTGGACCGGCTGGTGCCGTTCGCCCACTGGGTCACGCCGAACGTGATGCCCAAGCGCTTCGACACCCATTTCTTCGCCGCCGCCGCGCCGGCCGACCAGATCGCCCGCCACGACGGCAGCGAATCGGTCGATTCGCTGTGGGTCAATCCGGCCAAGGCGCTGGCCGACGCCGAGGACGGCAAGGCGACCATCGTCTTCGCCACCCGGATGAACCTGAAGATGCTGGCCGACAGCGCCACCGTGACCGAGGCGCTGTCGTCGGCCCAGGCCCGCAAGGTGGTCACGGTGATGCCCGAGCTGGACAACGACGCGCCCGGCGGCGCGGTGCTGCGCATTCCGGCCGAGGCCGGCTATGGCATCACCGAGGTGCCGCTGGACCGCGTCTCGCGTTAGGCCCGCATCTCCGCCAGCATCGCCTTGGCGCCCGTCTCGATGAAACGCGCGTCGCTGCCCACGGTGACCAGCTGGAAACCCTTGGCGATCATCGCCCGGGCGTAGGCGGGCGTGCCGTTGTGGATGCCGGCGACCAGGCCGCGGGCCTTGGCCGCCGCCAGCACGCGATCGATCGCCTCGACGACCCGCGGCGCCACCGGATCGAAGCGCGGCGTCTCGCCCAGCGAGAAGGCGAGATCGGCCGGTCCGATATAGACGCCGGCCAGCCCCTCGACATCGAGGATTTCGTCGACTCGCGCCAGCGCCTCGGCCGTTTCGATCATCGCGAACGGCATGACGTCGTCATTGGCGGTGGCGGCATAGCCGTCGCCATAGACCAGCCGGGCCCGGATCGGGCCGAAGCTGCGCGCCCCGCGCGGCGGGTAGCAGCAGGACCGCACGAAGGCGCGCGCCTGCTCGGCCGATTCGATCATCGGGCAGATGATGCCGAGTGCCCCGGCATCGAGCATGCGCATGATCGCACCCGGCTCGTTCCAAGGCACCCGCACCATCGGCGCCGCCTGGCCGCCGGCGGTGATCGCGGTCAGCATGGCCAGCGCATCGCCGTAATCGACGGCGCCGTGCTGCATGTCGATGGTGATGGCGTCCCAGCCGGCGCGGGCCATGATCTCGGCCGAAAACAGGCTGGGCACGGCCAGCCAGCCGTTGACCACGGCGGCGCCCGACGCGAAGGATTGGCGAAGACGGCTGGCGGACATCGTGGAACTACCTTTCAACGTCGCCCGGTGATCAGGGCGTTGGGATTGCGTTCGAGCGTTTCGGCAAGGCCGCGCAGCGCCCGCGTCGCGGCGGCGAGGTTGCGGATGGTCTGGTCGAGGTCGGCGCGCGGCGCATTGCCCTCGCCGACCGTGCCGGCCATGCCGAGCGCCACGTTGTCGATGAGCATCAGGCTGCGATCGGCCGAGCGCAGCAGGCCCAGGATGTCGCGCCCGACCGCCTGGCCCTGCGTCTCGTAGACCTTCAGCGTCTGGCGGATCTGGGCCAGTGTCGTCACCAGTTCCGACTTCAATTCATGGGCGACGGCATCGGTATCGGCCATCGCCTGGGCGGCCGCGACGGTGGCCTGGTTGACGCTGTCGCCGACCGGCGCGACCTGGCCGCGGACCTCGCCCAGCAGGTCGCGCAGCTCGGCCGAGGATTGCGCGGCGTCGGCCAGGGTGCGCGACAGCTCGGGCGTGTTGAGCAACCCGTCGAGCAGCCCGAGCACGCGCAGCGCGCCGTTTCCGATCTGTTGCAGCGGCAGGCTCGCCAGCTCGTTCTTCAACTGGTCGAGGATGCGCGGCGCCGCCGGTATTTCCGGCGTCTGGCGATCGGCGCCGACCAGGCGGATCGGCACGTCCGGCAGGAAGCTCAATTCGACGTAGAGTTGCCCGGTGATCACCGATTGCGGCAGCAGCTGGGCCCGCAGGCCGCGCTGGATTGCCGTGTCGAGCGCCATCGCGAACGGCCGGCCGTTGCTGCCGACCACGTCGGCCCGGCCACGATCGAAGGCGACATAGACCGGGATCGTCACCAGCCGCTCGCCGAAATCGGCACGCAGGCGGACATCGACGACCTCGCCGATCTGGACACCGCGCAGCGTCACCGCCGCGCCGCGCGCCAGGCCGTTGACCGAACCATCGAAGAAGATCACGGCGCGCGGCCGGTCATCGACGACCCGGCCCGAGCCGAACAGCACGATGGCCGCGATCACCAGGGCCAGCGTCCCCAGGATCGCGGCGCCGATCAGCTTCGGGTCGGTCTTCTTGCGCATGAAGCTGGCTGGATGGCCTCTAGCCGGTTGGGGATGCCGTCACCGCCGGCGGCGGTGCCCGGTTCAACAGATTCAGGCCACGATGCTTACCGACCGATTCCCAGAACATCAAGGCCAACGCGACGATCGTGATGACGAGCGTGGCATAGCGGATCCAGCGTGGCGCATGGCCGCCGACCGCCACCTTGGCTTCCTCGACCTCGCGCTTGTGGGTCAGGGCCAGGGCATAGAACACGATGGTGGCGACCACGAAGATCAGCGACCAGCGGGTCTGCTGGCCGTCGGACCCGACCATCGCCCACAGGCTGTAGACCGCCGCGACCAGCCCGATGACGACATAGAGGCCATATTCGTTCGGCGGCAGCTTCTTGTAGCCGAGCACCTTGATCGCGATCGCCGAGTAGATATAGGGCAGCAAGGTCATGATCACGGCGATCGAGGCGATCTTGCCGAACTGCTCGGAGGCGGTGGGCGACATCGTCAGGATGATCTGGACCGTCATGATGACGCCGACCAGCGCCAGCCCGACCGACGGCACGTCCTTGGAATTGACCTTGGCGAAGATGTTGGGAAACAGCCCGTCGTCGGCGGCAGCCTTGGCCGTCTGCCCGACCAGCAAGGTCCAGCCACCGAGCGAGCCGAGGCAGCCGACCGCGGCGCATAGCGCCACGATGTTGCCCGCGACCGGCCCCAGCGCCACCCGTGCCGCATCGGCGAACGGCGCCGACGACTTCACCAGTTCGGCGTTCGGGATCATGCCCATGATCGCGCTGGAGGACAGGATGTAGCAGACCGCGGCCAGGACGACGCCGACCACGGTCGCGATCGGCACGTTGCGCTGCGGATTCTCGACCACCCCGGCCGAGACCGAGGCGCTTTCGACCCCGATGAAGGCCCAGAGAGTGAAGTTCAGCGTGGCGCCGATCGCCCCCATGCTGTCATGCCCCGACACGTTCCAGCCCTGGGCATAAGTGCCGCCCGAGAACCAGAACCAGCCGAGCAGCGCCATGCCGATGATCGGGACCAGCGCGAAGACGGTGGTGAACGACTGCAGCCGGCCGACGAATTTCGGCCCCAGGATGTTGGCATAGATCAGGAACCACACCACCGCGACCTGGGCCAGCGCCGCGACCAGCGGTTCCTTCAGCACTGGAAAGAAATTGGTCAGGTAGCCGAGCCCCGCGACCGCCAGCCCGACATTGCCGACGACATTGGCCAGCCAGTAGATCAGGTTGGTCTGGTAGCCCATGTAGTCGCCATAGGCCTTGCGGGCGTAGGCATAGGGGCCGCCGGCCGCCGGGTCGATGGCGGCGAGCTTGGCGAAGGTCAGGGCCAGGGCCAGCGCGCCGACCACGGTGATCACCCAGCCGAAGATGGCGATCCCGCCGATCGCCGCGAGATTGGCGGGCAGCATGAACACGCCCGAGCCCATCATGTTGCCCGCGACCATCAGCGTTGCCGGCACCAGTCCGATCTTGTTGCCGCTTGCCATGTTCCTGTCCCCCTTCCGCCGCGATCAGCGCCGACGCGCCGCGGCCTTCGGCCGCAGGCAGAGCACCCGGTACTCGCCCCCCTCGACCTCGACGCCGTGGGTATCGTGGGTGAAGCCGGGAAACAGCCGGTCGTAGGCTTCGAGCGACTTGAGATAGCCGAGCAGCGGGCCGTCGGCCGGCCCGGCATTCTCGCCCGGCATCAGCAGCGGGATGCCCGGCGGATAGGGCACGACCCCGGTCGCGACGGTGCGGCCGGCCATCGCGGCCAGCCCGACCTTCTCGACCTCGCCGCGGACCAGATGCTCATAGGCCTCGACCGGGCTGTGATCGGGCCGCGGCAGGATCGAAAAGGCCTGCGACAGGAAGTCGGTGGTGCGGAAGCGCGCCATTGCCGCAAACATCTCGCCGGCCAGATCCTTCAGCCCCATCGGGCCATAGCGGTCGGGATAGGCCGCCACCAGCGCCGGCAGCACATGTTCGAGCGGCGCGTTGGCATCGTAGTCGCGCTTGAAGTCGAGCAGCGCATTGACCAGCGTGCCCCATTTGCCCTTGGTGATGCCGAGCGAGAACAGGAACAGGATGGTGAAGTCGGTCGTCTTCTCGACGACGATGCCCTGCTGGTCCAGATAGGCCGTCACCAGCGCCGCCGGAATGCCGGTCGCGGCCAGCCCGCCCTTGTCGGCCACGCCCGGTGTCACGATCGAGACCTTGATCGGGTCGAGCATGCAGTAGTCGTCCTCGATCGCGCCGAAGCCGTGCCAGGTCTCGTTCGGGCGCAGCACCCAGGCGGCGGGATCGCGCACCAGCAGATCCTCGGGCGCCAGGTGGAAGCGCACCGGCTTGCGGGCCGCGGGGTCCTTGACCCGGTCGGGCTGCCAGGGCGTGAAGAACCATTCGCCGCGATCGGCGAAATCGGCCGACAGCCGCGCCATCATCTGGCGGAATCCGACGGCCTCGCGGATCGATTCGGTCGTCAGCACCTCGCCCGAATTGCCATCCATCATCGCCGCGCTGACGTCGTTGGACGCCATGATCGCGTATTGCGGCGAGGTCGAGGCATGCATCATGAACGCCTCGTTGAAGCGGCCATGGTCGATCGGGCGGCGCCCGTCGCGGACATGGATGTAGGAGGCCTGCGACAGGGCGGCCAGCAGCTTGTGGGTCGACTGGGTGGCGAAGACCGTCGGCCCTTTCGGATCATGGGCCTTCGGGTCGCCATGCATCGCGTGGCGGTCGCGATAGAGCGGATTGAAGCGGGCATAGCCGTACCACGCCTCGTCGAAATGCAGCCGGTCCACCGTCTGCCCCAGCAACTGCTCGACCCGCGTGACGTTGTAGCAGAGGCCGTCATAGGTCGAGTTGGTGATCACCGCATGCACCGGCGTCTGGTCGATGCCCTTGCCGCGCGCCAGCGGATTGTCGGCGATGGCCCGGCCGATCGCAGCGGCGTCGAGACGCTCGGGCAGGATCGGCCCGATGATGCCATAGCGGTTGCGCGACGGCGTCAGGTAGGTCGGAATCGCGCCGGACAGCGTCATCGCATGCTCGACCGACTTGTGGCAGTTGCGGTCGCACAGCGCGATCTGGTTGCGCGTCACGCTCGCCATCAGGATCACGCGGTTCGAGGTCGACGACCCGTTGGTGACGAAATAGGTCCGATGGGCGCCGAACACCCGGGCGGCGTAGCGCTCGGCCGCTCCGATCGGCCCTGAATGGTCGAGCAGCGAGCCCAGCTCGCCGACCGAGATCGACAGGTCCGAACGGAACAGTTCCTCGCCGAAGAATTCGAAGAAGGCGCGGCCGGCCGGATGCTTGAGGAAGGCGGTGCCGCCGGTATGCCCAGGCGTATGCCAGGAATATTCGTGGACCTGCGAGAAGCGCGCCAGCGCGCCGAAGAACGGGGGCAGCACCTGCTGGCGATAGCGCTGCATCGCCGCCACGATCCGGCCGCCGATGAAGGTCGGGGTATCTTCCAGAAGCCAGATGAAATCGTCGGCCTGCTGCATCACCTCGGCCGGGATTTCCGAAGCGGCCGAACGGGTGGTCAGCAGGAATACCGGCAGCGCGGCATTGCGGCGGCGGATCTCGCCCAGCAATGCCTTCTCGCCCTGGTGGTCGACATCGTCGACCAGATCCCAGTCGAGGATCACGCACTGGATCGAGGAATCCGAATTGACGATGGCGCGGGCATCGGCGGGGGCCAGCGCCTCGACCACGTCGACGCCGCGGCCGGCGAGGTCGGCGCAGATCGCCCGGACGGCACGGCCGTTCGCGCTGCTGGCGGCCAGTTCGTCGTCGACGATCAGGATCCGCATGCCCAGGCGGGCTTCGATGGACGGGGTCATGGCAGGTCGCTCCTCCGATGTTGGGCCCGGGTCTTGTTGCGTTGCAGCAGGACATAGAGCGGCAGGCCGGCGAGCAGCAGCAGCAGCCCCCACATGCCGGCCTGTGGCCCCGAGCCGAAGATTGTCCATAGCGAGAAGATGAAGGCGACGGTGGCGAGCGGCACGTAGGTGCGCGGGCTGCCCAGCCCCTCGCGGCGGCCGAGCGTGACCAGCAGCACCCCCTCGACCAGCGAGCAGAAGACATAGGGCACCATCTCGGCGACCGTCGACAGTTCGACGACGAAGTCATAGATCGCGATCAGCCGCGAGACCCCGGTCGATTGCAGGATCAGCAGCACCGAGGACAGCCCGACCGAAATGTAGATGCCGCATGCCGGCACACCGCGCGAATTCAGCCGGGCGAACACCGCCGGCAGCGTGCCGTCGCGCGCCGCCGCCATCGGCACCTGCGACATCAGCAAGGTCCAGCCGTTCAACGCGCAGAGCGAGGAGAGCATCGCGGCAAAGGCGATCAGATAGCCGGCCCAGCCGCCCCACATCTTGGTGGCGGCATCGGCGAAGGGGGCCGCCGACTGGCCCAGTTCGGCAGCCGTCATCACCCCCATCACCGACAGCGTGCCGAGGATGAAGACGAGCGCCGAGATGCCGGTGCCCAGCATGGTCGAGAGCGGGATCGTGCGCCGCGGATCGCGGACGTTGCCGGCCGGCACGGTCGCCGATTCGATGCCGAGGAAGGCGAACATGGTCAGCGGCATCGTCGCCGACAGCGCGACGAGGAACGGATCGGCGGTCGGATTGACCGGGGTGAAGCGATGCCAGTCGACCCAGAACAGCCCGAGGATGGCGACGGCCAGGAACGGCACCAGCTTGACCGAGACCATCAGCACCTGCAGCCGTCCGGCCTCGCCGACGCCGCGCAGGTTGACCGCCGCCACGCCCCACATCGCCGCAAGCGCCAGCCCGAGACTGGCGAGCGGGTGCGAGGCGAGCGAGGGCATGAAGACACGCAGATAGCCGACGAAGGCCAGCGCCATCGCCGGCTGCGACACCCACATCGAGATCCAGTAGCCCCAGGCGATCAGGAAGCCGGCGAAGTCGCCGAAGCCGAGCCGGGTATAGGCATATGGTCCGCCCGCCTCGGGCGCGATGCGTGCGAGCCGGGCAAAGACCAGGCCCAGGCACATCGCCGCGACCGACATCAGCCCCCAGCCGATCAGCGCCACGGTACCGTATGGGGCGAGCGCCGCCGGCGACAGGAAGAAGCCGGAACCGACGACGTTGCCGATGACGAGCGCGGTGCAGGCGATGACGCCGAGCGATCGCTCGGCCACCGGCTCGGCCGTGACTGACACCGCAGATCGTTCCATGCTTCCCCCAGGGGTTGCAGACGGCGGATAATCAGCATCCAAACCGATATTACCCCCAAGTCACCATAGTGGCCATTCCGCCGCGGTCGTACGCGTGACGTTGTCGCAGGGGTGAGCCTTGCGGCTTGCCGCCGGATCGCTTGGCCGGACCGGAGCGATCGGTTAAGAATGACCGCCAGGGGTTGACTCCGGCATGCGCCGCAGGGGGGATTGCATGAGCGCTGGACAAGGCGGCAGGCGCCGTTTTCGCATCGCATTGCTGACGTCGAGCGCGCTGGTCGCGGGCGTGATGGCGGCGCCGCCACCGGCGCGCGCCGGTTCCTCCAGCATCGCGATCGGCGGCTATTTCCAGGGCTACTTCGTCACCAACAGCGACCAGGACGGCATCGTCAACGGCCAGGCGCAGCCGGGCTACGGCCTGCGCAACTACGCGATCTTCCGCCGCTCGCGCATCGAATTCGCGGCCCTGGCCGAACTCGACAACGGCCTGAAGGCCGGGTTCACCGTGCAGTTGCGCGGCGAGGCCCACACGACCGACCAGATCGAAGGTGCCTTCGCGCATTTCACCGGCGATTTCGGCCGCGCCGAGATCGGCAAGACCTTTTCGGCAGCCTACAAGATGTTCTACGGCGCGCCGACGCCGATTCCGGGCCTCGGCGCCAATTCGCCCAACATGATGACGGCGGTGCTGCCCAGCGGGAATTTCGCTTCCTCGCCGGTCTCCTACATCAATTTCGGCCCCGGCTTCATGTACGACCGGATGGAGAAGGTCAGCTATTTCTCGCCGCGCGTGGCCGGCTTCCAGTTCGGCGCCTCCTACACCCCGAACAACTGCATGATCGGCTCGGTCCCGGCCGGCAACCCGAACAGCCAGTATTACTGCAGCATCGGCAACAGCCTGGCCCGCGCCGACCTGCCGGGCGGACAGCAGGATATCGTCGAGGCCGGCGTGAACTACGTGCGCGACTACGGCGGCGGCACCACGGTCGGCGCCTATGTCGGTGGCGGCATGGCCAGGCTTTCCGCCCAGCAATATGCCAATGCGAACATGCGCAACCAGAGCCAGATCGGCCTGGGTGCCAGCGTCACCTGGGCCGGCTGGACCTTCGGCGCCGACTATCGCCTCAACAATCTCGGCAACAAGTACGGCGGCATAGACGCGACCGGCGCCGCCATCGACCTGCCCAAGACCCAGACGGACTGGCAGGTCGGCGCGACCTACGGCTTCGGCAGCTGGGTGCTCGGCTTCCAGTACCACGACACGACCGCCAATGTGAGGACAGCCGCCAATACCGCGGCCGGCGACGATCGATTGCGTATGCTCTCGGTCGGCGGTACCTATGCGCTCGGACCGGGCATCCAGCTCGCCTCGGGTATCCAGGCGTTCAAGGCGACGTCCTATACCGGCCAGCCGGCCAACCAGAACCGGGGCTGGAACTTCGTGCTGGGAACCAATCTTTCATTCTGATCGTATGCACCGCCAGACAGTGACGACGAGAGTCCGAGAACACCGATGACCGCTTCGACACCTGGCCAGGCCTGCGGCGCCTGCCGCGACGGCCGGGCCCTCGACTTCCCGATCGCGATGGCCTTCCAGCCGATCGTCGAGCCAACACGACGCGCCATCGTCGCCTACGAGGCGCTGGTGCGCGGGCCGAACGGCGAGCCGGCGGGCAGCGTGCTGGCGCGGGTCGACGAAGCCAATCGCTACGCCTTCGACCAGGCCTGCCGGGTCAAGGCGATCGAGACCTTCTGCACCCTGGGCCAGGGCGACGGCGCGGCGAAGCTGCACATCAACTTCATGCCGAATGCCGTCTACGACCCCGATACCTGCATCCGCACCAGCCTGACCGCCGCGCGCCGGCACGGCCTGGCGATCGAGCGCATCACCTTCGAACTGACCGAGAACGAACGGGTGACCCAGCACGAGCATCTGCGGCGCATCGTCACCGCCTATCGCGCCCAGGGTTTCGGCACCGCGATCGACGACTTCGGCTCCGGCTATGCCGGGCTGGGCCTGCTGGTGGAATTCCAGCCGGACGAGATCAAGATCGACATGACGCTGCTGCGCGGCATCGACGCCGACCCGGTGCGGCGGGCCGTGGTCGCCGGCATCGTCACCACCGCCCGCGAACTCGGCATCAGGCTGATCGCCGAGGGGGTCGAGACCACGGCGGAATTCGCGGTGCTGTCGGGCATGGGCATCGACCGCTACCAGGGCTTCCTGTTCGCCCGACCGGGCTTCAACACCCTCGCCACCGCCGCCGACATCAACTGGCCCTGAGGCAATCGGGCGGCACGAAGCGGGCGGTGATCCGCGCCGCAAGCGCCGCCATGCCCTCCAGGCGGTCAAGTCAGCCTGCTATGCCGGGCAGCCGGCCAACCAGAATCGCCGCCGGAATTTCGTGCTGGGAACCAGTCTTTTATTCTGATATTTGAATCATTCAATAGCGATGCCGAGCTTCCGGAAACCCATGACCGTTTCGACATCGGGCCAAGCCTGCGGCGCCTGCCGTGACGGCAATGGCCTCGATTTTCCCATTGCCATGGCCTACCAGCCGATCGTCGAGCCGGCACGGCGGACCATCGTCGCCTACGAGGCGCTGGTGCGCGGGCCCAATGGCGAACCGGCCCGCGGCATGCTGGCGCGGGTCGACGATACGAACCGCTATGCCTTCGACCAGGCCTGCCGGGTCAAGGCGATCGAGACCTTCTGCCTGCTGGGCCAGGGCGACGGCGCGGCCAAGCTGCACATCAACTTCATGCCGAACGCCGTCTACGACGCCGAGACCTGCATCCGCACCAGCCTGAGCGCCGCGCGCCGGCACGGCCTGGCGATCGAGCGCATCACCTTCGAGATGACCGAGAACGAGCGGGTGACCCAGCACGAGCATCTGCGGCGCATCGTCGCCACCTATCGCGCCCTGGGTTTCCGCACGGCGATCGACGACTTCGGCTCCGGCTATGCCGGGCTCGGCCTGCTGGTGGAATTCCAGCCGGACAAGATCAAGATCGACATGACCATATTACGCGGCATCGATACCGACCCGGTCCGCCGGGCCATCGTCGCCGGCATCGTCAGCACCGCCCGCGAACTCGGCATCAAGCTGATCGCCGAGGGGGTCGAGACCGCGGCGGAATTCGCGGTGCTCGAGGATATGGGCATCGACCGCTATCAGGGTTTCCTGTTCGCCCGACCGGGCTTCAACACCCTCGCCGCGGCCGCCGACATCAACTGGCCCTGAGGCAATTGGGCGGCACGAAGCGGGCGGCGGCAGGCCGCCGCCCCCGCCATGATCGCACCTCCGCCGCCAGGAGATGCCGATGACGCCGCCCGATCCGATCAACCGCGCGATGACGGCAGGCCAGTGGGGCCTGCTGCTGGTCCTCTCGGTGCTGTGGGGCGGATCGTTCTTCTTCAACGGGCTCGGCCTGCGTGCGTTTCCGCCACTGACGCTGGTGCTGTTGCGCGTCGGGCTCGCCGCAGTGATCCTGTGGGCGGTAATCCGGGCAGCAGGCGTCGCCATGCCGCGCGACCGCGCCAGTTGGCTCGCCTTCTCCGGCATGGGCCTGCTCAACAACGTCGTCCCGTTCGGGCTGATCGTCTGGGGCCAGACCCATATCGCCTCGGGCCTCGCCTCGATCCTGAACGCGACCGCTCCGCTGTTCACCGTGATCGTCGCCCATCTGCTGACCGGCGACGAGAAGATGACGGGCGGGCGGCTGGCGGGCGTGCTGCTCGGCCTCGCCGGCGTCGCCGTGATGATCGGGCCGACGGCGCTCGCCGGGCTGGGTCTCGACGTCGCGGCCCAGGGCGCCTGCCTTGCCGCCGCCCTCTCCTATGCCTTCGCCGGGGTGTTCGGGCGTCGCTTCCGCCGGATAGGCATCGCGCCGCTGGCGACCGCCACCGGCCAGGTCACCGCCTCGACCATCATGCTGGTCCCGCTGGTCGCACTCGTCGACCAGCCCTGGACGCTGGCTGCGCCGCCGGCCACTGCCTGGGCCGCGATCGTCGGGCTGGCCGCGCTGTCGACCGCGCTGGCCTATGCGATCTATTTCCGCCTGCTGGCGACGGCGGGCGCGACCAACCTGCTGCTGGTCACCTTCCTGCTGCCGGTCAGCGCGATCCTGCTGGGCTGGCTGGTGCTGGGCGAACGGCTCGATGCCGGGCACTTCGCCGGCATGGCGCTGATCGGGGCGGGACTGGTGGCGATCGACGGGCGCCTAGCAGCGCGGCTGAGAAGCCCGCCCCCGTAGCCGTCATTGCCGGGATACTGGCTGGGGCGGGAGGATTCGAACCTCCGCATGCCGGAATCAAAATCCGGTGCCTTACCGCTTGGCGACGCCCCAACACGAGCGCGGCCGGATATAGGGCAAACCGTCCGGTTAATCCAGCGATTTCAGCCCGGGATCGTGGCCCCGGCCACCCACCAGCCGGTCTCGCCCATGCTCAGGCGCCGGATGGCCAGGTCGGCCGAACGGGCGTCGGCGAACAGGCCGAAACAGGTCGGTCCCGAACCGGAAAGCCGCGCGAGCAGGCAGCCGCTGCGATCGGCCAGCGCGGCCAGCACATCGTCGATCTCCGGCACCAGGAAACGCGCCGCCGGCTCCAGGTCGTTGCGTCGCGGCCTGAGCGCCAGAGCGAGATCGAAGGCATTGGCGCAGGGCCGGTCGAGCGGCGCGGCAGCCGAAAAGGCGCCGGCGCGGGCGGCGAACACGCTGGCTGTCGCCAGCGGCAGGCCGGGATTGACCAGCACGACATGCAGCGGCCCGCCGAGCGACGGGGCCGGCGCGATCGTCTCGCCGATGCCGGAGACGAGGCAGGGCCGGCCGTGCAGGCAGGCCGGCACGTCGGCACCGAGCTGCAGCGCGATGTCGGCAAGCGGCAGGTCGAGCCCCCACAGGTCGGACAGCGCCCGCAGGGCGGCCGCGGCATCGGCCGAGCCGCCGCCGAGCCCGGCGGCCACCGGCAGGTTCTTTTCCAGCGTCAGCTTGGCCTTCGGCGCGATGCCGGCCGCGGCCGCCAGGGCGCGCGCGGCCCGCAGCACGAGGTTGTCGCCCTCACCCGCCAGCGCGCCGGCGAATGGGCCGGTCACCGTCAGCGACAGGTCGTCGGCCGGTGCTGCGCTGACGCGGTCGCCGATATCGGCGAAGACGAACAGGCTGTCGAGCAGATGGTAGCCGTCCGCCCGCCGCCCGGTGACGTGGAGATAGAGATTGAGCTTGGCCGGCGCCGTCACCGGGCCGGCCAGGCGCTCAGCCACCGCCATTCGTCGCGCCGGCCTTGGACACCGCTGTCGCATCCGTCGTCAGGCCCCGTTCGAGCTTGGCGCGGATGATCGGCTCCTGCTCGGCCTCGGGCTTCAGGTTCAGGGCGCGCGACCACTGGAAACGCGCCTCGGTCTGCCGCCCGACGCGCCACAGCGCGTCGCCGAGATGGTCGTTGATCACCGGGTCGGTGGGCGACAGTTCGACCGCCCGCTCCAGCCAGGTGACCGCGTCGTTGTATTTGCCGAGCTTGTAGAACACCCAGCCCAGGCTGTCGGCGATGTAGCCGTCGCGCGGGCGCAGCTCGACCGCCTTCTCGATCATCTGCTGGGCGCGGACCAGATGCTCGCCGCGCTCGACCCAGCTGTAGCCGAGGTAATTGAGGACTTCCGGCTGGTCGGGCGACAATTCGAGCGCCTTGACGAAATCGGCCTCGGCCTTGGGCCACTGCTTGGACCGCTCATAGGCGATGCCGCGGGCGTAGTAGAGGTTCCAGCTGCGCCCGCCTTCGCGGTCGTAGCGGTCGATCGCCTGGCTGTAGATGTCGGCGGCCTCGGCGAAGCGGTCCTTGGAGCGCAGCTGGTCGGCCAGCGCCACCAGCGGCGACGACGACTTCGGGTAGCTGGCGGCCAGCGCCTTGAGCCGGGCGGAAGCCTTGTCGTAGTCCTTCAGCTCGTAGAGGCACCAGGCCGCACGGACCTGCGCCGCCTCGTAGAGCGGGGACGAGCGCTCGATCCCCTCGTAGATCGCCTTGGCTTCCTGGAAGCGGCTGCGCGATTCGAGCTGCGAGGCGAGCGTCAGCTGGGCCACGTCGAAATCGGGGCGCAGGTAGAGCGCGAGCTGGAGGTAGACCATGCCCCAGGGGCCGGTATCGCGCTCCATCGCGGTGGCGGCGTTGAACAGCGCCTCGGCCACGCCGGCCTGCGGGGTCGGCACCAGCGGAGCCAGCGTGCCGCCGCCGCGCAGGGTTTCCAGATCGGCCTCGAGCGTCACCGCACCGGGCAGCGCCATGCCGTTCATCAGCAGGACCTGGGCGTCGCCGGTGGCATTGTTGCGCGCCAGGAAGCGGGCATAGGCGTCGATCACCCGGGGCGTGCCGCCCTGGGTCTGCTGCATGACGTCCTTATAGGCGCGGTCGGCCGCCATCGCATTGCCGAGATAGTCGTTCAGCAGGGCGAGGTGGAACAGGCCGAAACCGCCGAAATTCTGCTTGCTGGCAAGCGTCTGCGCCGCGGCGACGGCCTGCTGGCCCTGCCCCTGGCCGGCGCGCGCCCAGGCGACGGTCAGGATGCTGATCATGCCCGACTGGTCGTCGCGATTCTGCCGGTCGGCCCGCGCGGCGGCCTCGGCATAACGCCCGGCCTTGAGGTCGATCGCGGTCAGCACGAACTGGCTGACCGGGTCGCCGGGATTGGCCTGCTGGAGGCGCCTGGAGAACTCGGCCGCCTCGTTCATCCGCCCGGCCGCCACGTTGGCGATCAGCGCGCGCTGCAACAGCTGGACCTGGTCGGAATCGGCCCGGGCCGCCGCGGTCAGCAGGTCGGCGGCGATGTCGACGTCGAGCTCGGCCAGCGCATAGCGCCCGGCGAGATAGTTACCGAGATCGGATTCGGTGACGATCGGCCCGCTGTCCGGATCGTCGGGCTGGAGCGCGGCGCTGCGCGCCCCGCCATTGGCCGCGCAGGCGGCGACCAGGCTGGTTGCAAGAGCCAAGGCCGCGAGGCGGGCGGCCTGCCGGACGACAGGCCGCGCCAAGCGGCGACGCCAATCGTTACATGTTGGGATAATTTGGACCACCACCACCTTCCGGTACCGTCCAGGTAATATTCTGCCGCGGATCCTTGATGTCGCAGGTCTTGCAGTGCACGCAGTTCTGCGCGTTGATCTGGAACCTCGGATTGTTGCCCGCGTCGTCTCGCACGACTTCGTACACTCCCGCCGGACAATAGCGCTGCGCCGGCTCGTCGAACACCTTCAGGTTATATTCGATCGGAATCGAGGGATCGGCCAAGCGCAAATGCACCGGCTGGTCTTCCTCGTGGTTGGTATTGGAGATAAAGACCGACGACAGCTTGTCAAAGCTGATCCGGCCATCCGGCTTCGGATAGGCGATTTTCTTGCACTCGGCGGCGGGCTTCAAGCTTTCGTGATCGGCCTTGCCGTGGCGGGTCGTCCACGGCGCCAGGAAGCCGAGGCCGAGGTCGTTCAGCCACATATGCGCCCCGCCGATGGCGGTACCCAGCCACATGCCGTGCTTCAGCGCCGGCTTGACGTTCCGCACCTTGTAGAGGTCCTGGTAGACCCAGGAGTCCTTCCAGCCCTGGCCATAGGCGACGAGTTCGTCGCCGGCGCGGCCCTCGTCCAGCGCCTCGAACGCCGCCTCGGCCGCCAGCATCCCGGTCTTCATCGCATTGTGGCTGCCCTTGATGCGCGGCACGTTGACGAAGCCGGCCGAGCAGCCGATCAGCGCGCCGCCGGGGAAGGTCAGCTTGGGCACCGATTGCAGGCCGCCCTCGTTGATCGCGCGCGCGCCATAGGCGATGCGCTTGCCGCCTTCGAAGAAGTGGCGGATCGACGGATGCGTCTTCATCCGCTGGAACTCGTCGAACGGCGAGAGATGCGGATTTTCGTAGTTCAGGTGGACGACGAAGCCGACCGCGATCTGGTTGTCCTCGAGGTGATAGAGGAACGAACCGCCGCCGGTGGCGGAATCGAGCGGCCAGCCCATCGTGTGCACGACTAGGCCTTCCTGGTGCACCGCCGGGTCGACCTTCCACAGCTCCTTGATGCCGATGCCGAACTTCTGCGGGTCGACGCCGTCGCGCAGCTTGAACTTTGCCTGGATCTCCTTGGCCAGCGAACCGCGCACGCCCTCGGCGACCAGCGTGTACTTGGCGTGCAGTTCCATGCCCGGGGTGTAGGACGACTTGTGCTCGCCGTCGCGGCCGACGCCCATGTCGCCGGTGGCGACGCCCTTGACCGAGCCGTCCTCGTTATAGAGCACCTCGGCGGCGGCGAAGCCCGGGAAGATCTCGACGCCCAGCGCCTCGGCCTGCTCGGCCAGCCAGCGGCAGACATTGCCCAGCGAGATGATGTAGTTGCCGTGATTGTTCATCAGCGGCGGCATCGCGAAGTTCGGCAGGCTGATATGGTTGGCTTCGGTCAGCACGTAGAAGCGGTCTTCGGTGACCGGCACCTTCAGCGGCGCGCCGCGCTCCTGCCAGTCGGGAAACAGCTCGTCCATCGCGATCGGATCCATCACCGCGCCCGACAGGATATGGGCGCCGACTTCCGAACCCTTCTCGATCACGCAAACCGAATAGTCCTTGCCGTGTTCGGCGCAGAGCTGCTTGAAGCGAATCGCCGCCGACAGTCCGGCCGGGCCGGCACCGACGACGACGACATCGTACTCCATCGATTCGCGTTCCATCACTCTCCCCCTGGTGGCTCTCTCAATTCTACCGCGGCTGCCTGTGGCCGCTGCACCAAAGCCTTGTTTTGGCACAGGGCCCGCCGTTCATAGCGGCAATGCAGGCCCTGTGACAACACCTAGCGCGGCTGCTAAGGTCCGCCTCCATGCACAACCCGGTGGGCGAAAATCCCGGTTCGGCGCTGGCGGCGCTGCGCTTCTATCTCGATGCCGGCGTCGACGAGGCGATCGACGAGATGCCGCTCGACCGCACCACCGCGCCGCCGCCCCCGCCGATGACGCAACGGCTTCAAGCGGTTGCCGCCGAGCCGCGCGCCCCCGCGCCCGGCCCGGCCCGGCCCGCCGTGGCCGTCGGCGGCGACATCGCCCTGGCCGAGGCCGAGCGGCTGGCCCGCGCGGCCGGCGACCTCGACGCCTTGAAGGCCGCGATCGCGGGTTTCGAGGGATCGGGGCTCAAGGCCACCGCCTCAAACATCGTGTTCGCCGACGGCAACCCGGAATCGCGGCTGATGCTGGTCGGCGAGGCGCCGGGGCGCGAGGAAGACCTGAAGGGCCTGCCCTTCGTCGGCGAGAGCGGCAAGCTGCTCGACCGGATGATGGCCGCGATCGGTCGCGACCGCAGCAGCTTCTACATCACCAACGTTCTGCCCTGGCGACCGCCCGGCAACCGCAACCCGACGCAGGAGGAAATTGCTCTGTTCCTGCCGTTCGTGCGCCACCACATCGCGCTGATCCGCCCGAAAGTATTGCTGCTGCTGGGCAACATCTCGGCAAAGACGCTGTTCGACACCACCGAGGGCATCACCCGGATGCGCGGCAAGTGGCGCGAGATCGCCATTGCCGATCAGGTGATTCCGGCGATGGCGACCTATCATCCCGCCTTCCTGCTGCGCCAGCCCGGCGCCAAGCGCGAAGCCTGGCGCGACCTCCTGAGTCTCGAAGCGCGGTTGAACGAGCTCAAGATCTGAAAAGTTTGCGTCAAGTTTGTGGCGAACCCCAATACTTTCGCCTTGATTGCGCCATCCTTCAGTTATTGAAAAGCAAAAATATTCGCCACAACTACAAAATAAACATCAGCGAATAGCAAGAATAGGCAGTTATTCCTGTTACCGGACGGAAATACAGCCTTGTAGATTTCGGCTTGCCTAACCCTCTTTGTCCGGCTATATGCGTCACCCCATGTGCGCGGCCAACTGTTTATGGCCTCGCCGGCGACGCTGGTCTTTCAAGGGTTTTGTTTCAGGACTGGTGTTTACGGCGGCGTGCTTTGCCGCTGCCCCCCAGGTTCGGGCGGCGGACGAGGCACCGGGCGTAAGGCCTGCTAGCGAGAGCAAAGCGGTAGGTCGGACGGCCGAGGCTACGCGGAATGCCACGTTGCCGGCAGTACTCTCGCCTCGCGATGTCGAGCGCTATCAGCGCATCTTCGACCTGCAGCGGGCGGGCCGCTATGCCGACGCAGATCGCGAAATCGCCAAGCTCGAAGACCGCCTGCTGGTCGGGGTGGCGATGGCACGGCGCTATCTCGAAGCCAGCTATCGGCCCTCCGTCGGCGAACTCTCGCACTGGCTTGCCGCCAACAAGGACCTGCCCGACGCCAGCCAGCTCTACCAGATGGCGGTCAAGCTGCGCGGCAAGCCGAAGAAGAACGCGCCGGTCATCCCGACGCCGATCGGTACCGATCCCGGCGATTTCGGCGGCGGCGACAAGCTGGTGCTGCCGCCGAGCCGGGTCGCCCCGCCCAGGAAGCCCCGTTCCGCCGCGCAGGACATCGCGGTCGAGAAGCACGGCATCGCCATCACCCGCGCCATCCGTGCGGGGCAGAGCGCCGAGGCCGAAAAGCGGCTCGACCGCCCGGAAATGCGCGACCTGCTGTCGACCGGCGAACTGGACGATTGGCGGCGCAGGGTGGCCTGGGGCTATTTCCTCGAAGGCGACGACGAAAACGCCCTGCGGCTCGCCGCCGGGGCGGCCCAGCGGTCGCGCAGCGTGGTACCGCTGGCGGACTGGGTGGCCGGGCTGGCCGCCTGGCGCCTGAACCGCTTCGACAACGCCGCCCATCATTTCGGCGAGCTGGGCCAGAACCGCAACGCGATCAACTGGGACCGTGCCGCCGGCGGCTTCTGGGCCGGGCGGGTCGCCGCCAAGCTGCGCCAGCCGCGCGAGGCCGTGAAGCAGTGGAAGATCGCGGCCCAGGAACCGCGCACCTTCTACGGCCTGCTCGCCACCCGCGCCCTCGGCATCAACCACCCCTACAGCTGGGAGCTGCCGCCGCTGAGCGAGGACGAGGTCCGCCGGCTGATGCAGCTGCCGGGCGCCCGCCGCGCCATCGCGCTGACGGAAGTCGGCGAATACGTGCTGGCCGAGCGCGAGATCGCGCGGCTGCAGGCGGTCGCCCGTTCGGACCTCGGCGGCGCATTGCTCGGGCTGTCGGCACGGCTGGAAATCCCCGCCGCCCAGCTGCGGCTGGGCCATGTCTGGCGCGAGGTCAAGGGCCCGATCTACGACGCCGCGCTCTATCCGGTGCCGCCGTGGGAGCCGGAAAGCGGCTATCAGATCGACCGGGCGCTGATGTTCGCCTTCATGCGCCAGGAGTCCGGCTTCAATGCCCGGGCCCTGTCGCCGGTCGGTGCCACCGGTCTGATGCAGCTGATGCCGAAGACGGCGAGCCTGATGGCCGACGGCAGCCACGGCCGCGGCGGCGAGAAGCGCCTGCTGGCCCCCGAATACAACCTCGAACTCGGCCAGCGCTATCTGATGCATCTGCGTGACAACGGGATCGTGCGCGGCAACCTCGTGCATCTCGCCGCCGCCTACAATGCCGGGCCGGGCAACCTGCAGCGCTGGCAGCAACAGGTCGTCCACAACAACGACCCGCTGATCTTCGTCGAGGCGATTCCGGTCGCCGAAACCCGCGGCTTCGTCGAGCGCATCCTGCTGAACTACTGGGTCTATCGCATCCGGCTCGGCCTGCCGACCGGGTCGCTCGACGCGATGGCGGGGGGCAGCTGGCCCATCTATGATGGCGGCCCCGATCCGAATCGTGTGGTCCAGAATGCCCGGAATTGACGAAAGCCGCCGTTTCATCCCCGTGCGCATCGCGGTGCTCGCGGTCTCCGACACCCGCGACCTCGCGGCCGACCGTTCCGGCGACACGCTGGTCGACCGGCTGACCGCGGCCGGCCACGAACTGGCCGCCCGTTCGATCGTCAAGGACGAGGTCGCCCAGATCCAGGCCCTCCTCGATGCCTGGATCGCCGACGAGCGCATCGACGTCATCCTGACCACGGGCGGCACCGGGGTCACCGGGCGCGACGTGACCCCCGAGGCGGTCGAGGCCTTGTTCGAGAAGCCGATTCCCGGCTTCGGCGAGCTGTTCCGGATGCTGTCCTACAAAACCATCGGCACCTCGACGATCCAGTCCCGCGCCACCGCGGGCGTGGCGCGCGGCACCTATATCTTCGCCCTGCCCGGCTCGACCGGCGCCTGCCGCGATGCCTGGGACATGATCCTCAAGGACCAGCTCGACTACCGCTTCCGCCCCTGCAATTTCGTCGAGCTGCTGCCGCGGCTGCGCGAGCACGAACGCCGCCCGGCCTCCTGAAAGTTCTTGAATTGTTCTCATGATGGCGCGAGGATCGGGGCATGGCACCCCGCGCTGCGACCTCGCCCCGTCAGAAGCCCCCTGCCCCGCCCCCGCCGCCGGGCATCGACCCGTTTTCGGCCGCAGCCCTCGACGAGGTGGCCGTCCAGCCCGATGCCCGCCGCGGGCGCGGGGCGGCGACCAACATTTCCGGGCGGTTCGAAAAGGAAAGGCGCAGCCTGATCGACGACGGCTGGGGTTCGGCCGACGCCGAGCCGGCGCCGCTCAAGACCACCGTGCAGGTCGATGCCACCCGCACGATCATCGCCCGCAACGAGTCGCCCGACATTCCCTTCGACCGCTCGATCAACCCCTATCGCGGCTGCGAGCACGGCTGCATCTACTGCTTTGCGCGCCCCACCCACGCCTATCTCGGCCTGTCGCCCGGCCTCGATTTCGAAGCGCGGCTGTTCGCCAAGCCCGAAGCCGCGGCGCTGCTGCGCAAGGAACTGGCCAAGCCCGGCTATCGCTGCCGCACCATGGCGCTCGGCACCAATACCGATCCCTACCAGCCGATCGAGGGCGACTGGCGCATCACCCGCGGCATCCTCGAGGTGCTGAACGAACACAATCATCCGGTCGGCATCGTCACCAAGTCGGCCAGGATCACCCGGGACATCGACATCCTGGCCGACATGGCCCGCCGCAACCTGGCGCGGGTGCATATCTCGGTCACCACCCTCGACCGCGGCCTGGCGCGCGCGATGGAGCCGCGGGCCTCGACGCCGGAACGCCGGCTCGAGGCGATCTCGCTGCTGGCCGAGGCCGGGGTGACGGTCGGCGTCAACCTCGCGCCGGTCATTCCGGGGCTGAACGACCATGAGATGGAGCGCATCCTGCGCCGCGCCTACGAGGCAGGAGCGCGCGACGCCAGCTATATCGTGCTGCGCCTGCCGCTGGAACTAAAGGACATGTGGCAGGACTGGCTGCGCGAACATCGCCCCGACGCCGCCGGCCGCGTGATGAAACTGCTGCGCGAGATGCGCGGCGGCCGCGACTACGACCCGGCCTGGGGCAAGCGGATGACCGGCGAAGGCACCTTCGCCGAACTGATCGGCACCCGCTTCCGCCTGTCGGCCAAGCGCAACGGGTATCGCGAGCGCAAGACCCCGCTGGACACCAGCCAGTTCAAGGCGCCGGTGCTGCCCAGCGCGCAGCTCAGCCTGTTCTGAGCGCGGCGCGGCCCAGCACCGTACGCGACAGCAGCGCGGCGAGCAGGATGGCGATCGCCGCCGCCCCCGCCGTCACCCAGACCGTGGCGGCCCAGTCGCCGCCGGCGGCCGCGACCGCGGCGGCCGCGGCGATCGGCCCGGCGAACTGGCCCAGCGCCGCGCCCTGCATGAAGAAACCCTGGAAATAGCCGGTTTCCGACTGCCGCTCGACCAGCAGCGGCGCCGACGAGACCAGGGCGGCGGGAATCACGCCACCCACGCCCGAAAGCACGAAGCAGGCGGCGAGGCGAACCCCGTCCGGCAGGGCATGCTGGTTCATCGCGATGCCGGCAAGGCCCATGACCAGGCTGGCCGCACCGATCAGTACCGGGCGCTGCCAGCCGCGGCGCAGCAGCGTGCCGCCGGCCAGATTGCCCAGCGCGTTCATCGCGACGACCGCCGCGGTGACCATCGCCGCAATGCCGAGCGACAGCCCGCCCACCTCGCCCAGCGCGGTGGGCAGCCAGTTCAGCAAGGCCCAGAACTGCAGCGAATAGGCGCTGAAGATCAGCGCACCGATCCAGCCGGCCGGGCTGCGCAGCGCGATCAGCGGGCCGCGGGCGGGCGCGGACCCGGCCGGGCCACGCGCCGCCTGCGCCACCGCCGCCACGCGGCGGCGCGCCAGGATCACCGCCAGCGCCGTGACGACGGCAAGACCGGCGACGACGAGCCAGAGGTCGCGCCAGCCACCCAGACCGATGACCGGTGGCGCGATCATCAGTGCCAGGGCGCTGCCGAGCGGCACGGTCGTGCCCCAAAGGCTTAGCGCCAGCGTGCGCTGGCGCGGGGCGACGCCGGCAGCGACCAGCACCGGCGCCGCGGTACCCGAAGCGAGGTAGCCCGCCCCCTCGATCACCCGGGCGACCAGCAGCAGACCGTCGCCGCCGGCCAGCGCGCCGAGCGTGCCGCCCGCCGCCATGACGAGCAGCCCGAGAACGACGCTGCGCCCGGCGCCCAGCCGGGCGGCGACAAGGCCGGCGAACAGGCCGGTGCACAAGGCCAGCACGGTGATGGCCGAGGCGATGCGGCCGCCGGCGACGTAGTCGAGGCCGAGGCTTTCGCGCAGCGACGGCAGTGCCGGTCCCATCTTGCCCAGATGCATCGCGCCGACGACGCCCGCCACCAGCGCCAGACCGACCACCAGCCAATCCGACCGCCCATCCCGCTCGACCGCCATGCGACTCCACCGATGCTGCCCGCCGGCCACCATGCCGCAGCGGGCCGCGGCTGTCAGCCCATGGGCCGACACGGCCTCATTCGGCGGTGCCGCCGGCGGCCGATGCCGGTGCCGTCCGCGCCGGTCCAGGGCGGCTGGTCAGCCACACGCCCAGGGCGATGACGACCGCGCCGGTCACCGCCATCAGGCCCGGCCGCTCGGCAAAGGCGATCCAGGCAATGCCGGTGGCGATGATCGGCTGGCCATAGCCGGTGACGGCGGCAAGCGCGGTCGGCAGCCGTCGGAAAGCGAGGTTCGACGCGTTGTAGGAGGCGAGCGACAAGGCCGCCTGCACCGCCAGCAGGCCCCAATCGGCCCCGGTCGGCGGCAGGAAAGTCGTCGAGAAGACCAGCGCCGCCGGCAGCGCGCCGATCGAGGCCCCCACCAGCAGCCAGAAGGTGACCAGCATGACATTGTGCTGGCGGCTGAGCCGGGCCAGCAGCATGAAGCAGACGGCATAGGCCGCGGCGGCGGCGAGCGCCATGCCGTTGCCCACCGCGTCCGACCCGGCCGACGGCGTGATCCCCGACATTGCCACCATGCCGGCAAAGCACAGCGCGAAACCGCCGACCAGCGACAGACCGAGCTTCTGCCCCTCCCAGATCACCGCGGCGGCGGCGACCAGCAGCGGGTAGAGCATCACGAGCAGCGTCGCCTCCAGCATCGTGGTGCGGCGGATCGCGCCGAACCAGAGCACGAGGTCGAGGGCCAGCATGACCCCGGCAAGCAGCGCCAGCCCGACATCGCGCCGCGGCAGCGGCGGCAGCCGCCGGATCAGCAGCCAGGCCGCCGGCAAGGTCAGGGCGAGGCGCCAGAACGCGATGGCGGAGGCGTCCATCCCGGTGTAGCGGACCAGCACCGGGGCGACGCCCGAGCAGAGCGTGGCGATCGCCAGCAGAAGGTAGGGATGCCGTTCCATCGCGTCACCATCATTATTTGTTATACCGGTTACATAACGGCATATCGTGGAACCAGTCAAATTGATTATGCCGGTTTCGATGCTACACTACGCGAATGACTGCCCCTGAATTCCTCGCCGGCAACCTGGGACTGGATCTGTGCAACACGGTTGCCGGCCGGTTCGATCCGGCGCCGCGCGACCGGCTGGCCGCGCCCGCCGGGTTCCAGGCCTGGGCGGCGGCGCGCGGGCTGCCGGCCGGCGACCGGCCGGACGAAGACGGGCTCGCCGCCATCCGCCGGTTGCGCGACGCGCTGCATCGGCTGGGTGATGCCCGGGCCGGCGATGCCCCGCTGCCGGCCGACGCGGTCGCGGTGCTCGCTGCCGCCTGGACCGAGGCACAGGCCGCCAAGCGCGTGGTGCTGGAGGGCGGCCGCGTCACGGTCATCGACGAAACGCGCGCCGACTGGCGTCGCCTGTACCATCGTATCGTCGAGGATGCCGTCCGGCTGTTCGGCGGCGACGGGCTGGACCGGCTCAAGCTCTGCGCCGGCGAGAACTGCGGCTGGCTGTTCCTCGACCATTCCAAGAACCGGTCGCGCCGCTGGTGCACGATGGCCGATTGCGGCACCCTGACCAAGGTACGCCGCTTCCGCGCGCGGCAGGCAACCGGCCGCCCCTGACCTTAGGGCCGATTGGCGGGGGCCGGCGGCTGCTGTAGCGTGGCGTGGCGACCTCGCGGGGCAACACGCCATGTCAGACAAGAGCGCCACCCGACCGTCGATCGAAGCGCAGCTGCGCACGGTCATCGACACCGCCGTCGACGGCATGGTGATCATCGATGCCACCGGACGGATCGAGCTGTTCAACCCGGCCTGCGAGCGGTTGTTCGGCTATGGCGCCGCCGAGGTGATCGGGCAGAACGTCAGGATCCTGATGCCGGAGCCCTATCACGGCGAGCATGACGGCTATCTGGCGAACTATCGCCGGACCGGCGAGGCCAAGATCATCGGCATCGGCCGAGAGGTGGTGGGCCGGCGCAAGGACGGCAGCACCTTTCCGATGGATCTGTCGGTCGGCGAGACGCGCGAAGGCGCCAACAGCCTGTTCATCGGCATCATCCGCGACATTTCCCGGCGCAAGGCGGACGAAGCCGCGCTGCAGGAATCGGCAGCGATGCTGCGCGCCGTCGTCGATACCGCGGTCGACGGCGTCATCGTCATCGACGAGACCGGCCTGATCGAGCTGTTCAATCCGGCCTGCGAGCGGCTGTTCGGCTATGAGGCGGCCGAGGTGACCGGCCACAACGTCAAGATGCTGATGCCGGAACCCTATCACGACGAGCACGACGGCTATCTCGCCCATTACCACCATACCGGGGAACGCCGCATCATCGGCATCGGCCGCACCGTCGTCGGCCGCCGGCAGGACGGCACGACCTTCCCGATGGACCTTTCGGTCGGCGAGGCGAGGCGCGGCACGGAGAAACTGTTCGTCGGGGTGATCCGCGACATTTCCGACCGGCTGACCACCGAGGAACAGCTGCGGCAGGCTCAGAAGATGGAAGCGGTCGGCCAGCTGACGGGCGGGATCGCCCACGACTTCAACAATCTCCTCGCCGTGATTTCCGGCAATCTCGAATTGATGACGCTGAAACGCGACCTCGGCAACGATGCCCGCGGCCTGGCGGACGCCGCCCTGCGCGCCACCGAGCGCGGCGCCGACCTGACCCGCCGGCTGCTGACCTTCGCCCGCCGCCAGGCGCTGAAGCCGGCCGCCGTCGACGTCAACGAGATCATCCGCGGCATGGGCGACCTGCTGCGCCGCTCGCTCAGCGAGATGATCGCGATCCATCTGCGGCTGGCGCCCGACCTGTGGCCTGCGGTGATAGACCGCGGCCAGATGGAGAACGCGCTGCTCAATCTCGCGCTGAACTCGCGCGATGCGATGCCGGGCGGGGGCGAGTTGCTGATCGTCACCCGCAACCTGTCGCTGGCCGAGGACATGCGCGACGGCATCTGGCGGCTGCCGGCCGGCGACTATGTCGAGATCGCCGTCGGCGACACCGGCACCGGCATGACCGCCAACATGATCGCCCATGCCTTCGAACCGTTCTTCACGACCAAGGAGACCGGGCGGGGCACCGGTCTCGGCCTCTCGATGGTCTACGGCTTCGTCACCCAGTCCGGCGGCCAGGTGAAGATCTATTCGGAGGTCGGGCGCGGGACGACGGTGAAGCTCTATTTCAACCGTGACACGGCGCGGGCGCAGGATGCTGCCGCGGGCCAGGCGGGGGCCGCCCCCACCCCGACGCCGCCGCCGGATCTGGTCCTGATCGTCGAGGACGATGCCGCGGTGCGCGACATGGCGGTCGCGATGGTCGAAAGCCTCGGCTATCGCGTCCATGCCGTCGGCGACGGACACGCGGCGCTGGAGGCGCTGGACCGGATCGGCGACATCGCCATCCTGCTGACCGACGTGGTGCTGCCGCGCGGCCTGCGCGGCCCCGACATCGTGCGCCAGGCCAGGTTGCTGCGGCCCGACCTTGCCGTCGCCTACATGTCGGGCTTCGCGCCGGAATTGCTGTCGGGCGATATCGCACCCGAGGCCGACGCGATCCTGATCGACAAGCCGTTCCATCGCGCCAACCTGTCGCAGGCCCTGCGGACGGCTCTCGAACGACGCGGCGGCTAGGCCGGCGGGTCAAGGCTTGCTATAGCATTGCCCGATACTTAAGGAGCATAAGCATGACCCACCTGCCAGACTACCGGACCGCCGCCGCCAGTTTCGACCTGGCCCAAGCCGCGAAGATCCTGAGCGGCGACCTGGCAAGCGGGCTCAATGCCTGCGTCGAATGCTGCGACCGTTACGCCGAAGGGGACCGTATCGCCCTCCGTCACGAATCGCGCGACGGCGTCGGGCGCAGCTTCACCTTCGCCGAACTGCGCGACCGCTCCGCCCGCTTCGCCAACTTCCTGCGCAGCCAGGGCGTGCAGCCGGGCGACCGCGTCGCCGGACTGCTGCCGCGCTGTCCGGAACTGCTGGTCACCATCCTCGGCACCTGGCGGGCCGGCGCGGTCTATCAGCCGCTGTTCACCGCCTTCGGTCCCAAGGCGATCGAATACCGTCTGGCCGCGGCCGAGACCCGGCTGGTGGTGACCGACCCGGCAAACCGGTCCAAGCTCGACGATGTCGCAAACTGCCCGCCCATCGCCACCATCGGTGCCGACCGGGCCGGCGATATCGACTTCGCCACGGCGGTCGACGCCCAGCCGGCCGAGTTCGCACCGGTGATGCGGCGCGGCGACGACGCCTTCCTGATGATGTTCACCTCGGGCACCACCGGCCCGGCCAAGGGCGTGATGGTGCCGCTGAAGGCGCTGCTGTCGTTTTACGGCTACATGCGCGACGCCGTCGACCTGCGGCCCGACGACAGGTTCTGGAACATCGCCGATCCCGGCTGGGCCTACGGCCTCTACTACGCCGTCACCGGGCCGCTGCTGATGGGCCATGCCACCACGTTCTACGAGGGTGCGTTCACGGTCGAGAGCACCTATCGCCTGATCCGCAAGCTCGGCATCACCAACCTGGCCGGCGCGCCGACCGCCTATCGCCTGCTGATCGCCGCCGGGTCCGAGGCGGCGGCCGAGGTCCGCGGCGCCCTGCGGGTCGTTTCCTCGGCGGGCGAGCCGCTCAACCCCGAGGTGATCCGCTGGTTTGCCGATAACCTCGCCTGCCCGATCAACGATCATTACGGCCAGACCGAGACCGGCATGGTCGTCAACAACCATCATGGCCTGCGCCACCCGGTTCGCGCGGGGTCGGCCGGCTATGCGATGCCGGGCTACCGCGTCGCCGTGCTCGATCCCGACAACAACGAACTGCCGCCGGGCGAGCCCGGCATCCTTGCCGTCGACGTCAGGCGCTCGCCGCTGTTCTGGTTCCAGGGCTACTGGCGCCAGCAGACCCCTTCGCTGACGGCCGACTGGTACCGGACCGGCGATACCGTCGCGCTCAACGCCGACGGAGCGATCGATTTTGTCGGCCGTTCCGACGACATCATCACCTCGGCCGGATATCGCATCGGGCCGTTCGACGTCGAGAGCGCGCTGCTCGAACATGACGCCGTGGTCGAAAGCGCCGTGGTCGGCAAGCCCGATCCCGAACGGACCGAGCTGGTGAAGGCCTTCGTGGTGCTGCGCCCGGGCATCGAGGGCAGCGCCGCCCTGGCCGAGGACCTGCAGCAGCTGGTCCGGCGGCGCCTGTCGGCCCACGCCTATCCGCGCGAGATCGAATTCGTCAGCGAACTGCCCAAGACCCCGTCGGGCAAGCTGCAGCGCTTTATCCTGCGCAACAAGGAAATCGAGCTGGCGGCGATGGCCGGCCGCGGCTAGGCGGACGACAGGTCGCTTGCAGTCCAGACCGTCACGGTACCGGCCCGCCCGCGTACCGGATGGTCGCCTGCCGGCTTCAGCCGGCCCAGCAAGCCGCCCATCGCCGGCTCGGCCGACGCCCGCGCAATGCCGACCACCGCCTCGCTTGCCACGATCGGGGCGCGGAGGCTGCGGGTCATGTCCTGCAGGCGGCTGGCGGTATTGACCGTATCGCCGATCACCGTGAAGGCCATGCCGTGCTCGCCGCCCAGGTCGCCCAGCACCACCGGGCCGAAATGAACGCCGATGCCCATCTCGATCGGCGCCTCGCCGAGGGCGGCGCGGTCACGATTCCAGTCGCGCAGCGCCTGGCGCATCGCGAAGGCGCAGCGCAGCGCGTTGGGGGCATCGTCGGCCGACGGATCGGGAACGCCGAACGTCGCCATCAGCGCATCGCCGATGAATTTCTCGAGCGTCCCGCCGCAATCGAAGATCACCGCCGACATCCGGGCGTGATAGTCGCGCAGGATTTCCATGATGCGCTCGGGCGCCAGCCCCTCGGCCAGGCCGGTGAAGCCGACGATATCGGAAAACAGCACGGCGACGTCCTGGCGACGGATCGGGCCGAGCGGTTCGTTGCGCGCGGCCAGGATGTCGACGATCTTGGGCGAGAAATAGCGCGCCAGGTTCGACCGCATCCGCTGGGCCTCGTCACGCTCGCGCCGCATCGCGGCGACGCGCTCGATGTCGTCCAGCGTCTTCCTGATGGTCAGGTCGAGATCGGTCATGTCGATCGGCTTGACCAGGAAATCGAAGGCGCCCCGGTTCATCGCAATGCGGATGTTGCCCATGTCGCCATAGGCCGACACGATGATGGCGCGAACCGGCAGGGCCTGGGCCGCGATTTCCGACAACAGCGTCAGCCCGTCCATCACCGGCATGTTGATGTCGGAGAGGACGACTCCGATCTCGCGATCCGCGGCCAGCACGTCGAGGGCTTGGCGACCGTCGCGGGCGAAGCGGAAGCTCAGGCTGCCGCCCCGGATCTGGCGCCGGAAATGCTGGGTGACCAGCGGCTCGATATCGGGCTCGTCGTCGACGACGAGGATCTTGGTCGGCGTCATCCGGGGTTCGCCCCCGAGGCGATCGACCTGATGCGCGCCTTCAGGTGCTCGAAGTCGATCGGCTTGCTCAGGAAGTCCGTGGCCCCATAGCGGTCGGCCGCGCGCCGGCGTTCTTCATCCTCGTAGGCGGTGACCATCACCACGCTGAGATCGGGGCGCCGGCGCTTGACCTCCTGCAGCAGTTCCAGCCCGTCCATTTCGGGCATGTTGATGTCGCTCAGGATCATCAGCACCTCCGGCTCGACCCCGGCCGACATCAGGTCGAGCGCCTGCCGGCCGGAACCGGCGAAATGAAGGGTGTAGTCGCCGCCGCGGACTTCGCGGCGAAAGCGTTGCCGGAACAGCTCGACCACGTCGGGTTCGTCGTCGACCACCAAAATCCCGATACTCATCCCTGGGCCTCCGTACGCCTGATTGTCGCCTTGGCGGCCTGCCGCCTGGGCAGGCGAATGACGAACTCGGTATAGGCATCGACCTCGCTGTCGACGTCGATGCTGCCGCCATGCTGGCGGGTGATGATCTCGAAACTGATCGACAGGCCGAGGCCGGTGCCCTCGCCGGTCGGCTTGGTGGTGAAGAAGGGCGTGAACAGTTTCGAGCGCGCAGCCTCGGGAATGCCGGTACCGTTGTCGCGAATGCGGATCTCGACGCCGTCGCCCCTGTCGCGTGTCGCCACGGAGAGGGTCGGCGAAAATGCGGCACCCGCCGCCTGGGCACGCTTGCCGGCCGCATAGAAGCCGTTGCCGATGATGTTGATCAGCACACGTGACAGGTCCTGCTGCACCGCCTCGATCGCCCCGGCGGCGGGATCGTATTGCCGATCGAGGGTGATGTTGAAATTGCGGTCCTGCGCGCGCAGGCCGTGATAGCTGAGTGTCAGCGCCTCCTCGACCAGCGCATTGACCTCGACCTGGCGGACATCGTCGCTGACGCCGCGCGAATGCATCAGCATGCTCTTGACGATGCCGTCGGCCCGCCGCCCGTGGCTGGCGATCTTCTCCAGGTTCCCCTCGAGGGTCGTGATCAGATCCTCGATATCGGCGGCGGTGTCGGCATCCGCGGTCCCGACGAGGCCGGCCAGAATCTCCTTCAGCTCGGCCAGCAGGTCGCCGGAAAGGCCGGCGAAATTGTTGACGAAGTTGAGCGGATTCTTGATCTCATGCGCGATGCCGGCCGTGAGCTGGCCGAGCGAGGCCATCTTCTCCGACTGGATCAGCCGGTCCTGGGCGGTACGAAGCTCGGCCAGCGAGGCGGCCAGCTCGCGCGTCCGCTCCTGCGCCTCCTCGAACAGCCGGACATTGTCGATCGCGATCACCGCCTGGTCGGCAAAGGTGCGCAGCAACGCGATCTGCTTGTCCGAGAAGGCACGCGGTTCGGTGCGGCGAACGACGATCGCCCCGATGCTGCTGCCCTCGCGCAGCATCGGGACGCTGAGGATGGCGCGATGCCCCATGCGCTGCGACAGTTCGCGCCCTTCCGGATAGTCCTCGCCCTCGGGCCCGGCCAGATCCTCGACGTGGACGACCCGGGCTTCGAGCACGGCGCGGCCGGCGGTCCAGTGCCGGTTCAGCGGCCATTTGTCCAGTCCGATCGGGATGGTGCCGCGATGGGCGCTGAAATGGAGATCCTCGCCCTTGCGCAACAGCACGGCGACGTCGCTGGCCTGGCACAGTTCGGCGGCGTTTTCGGCCACCGCATCCAGGACCGGGCCGACATCGGTCGGCGACGAGGCGATGACGCGGAGGATTTCGCCGGTCGCGGTCTGGTGCACCAGCGCCTCGTTGAGATCGCGGGTGCGTTCATCGACCTTGGCTTCCAGTGTCTCGTAGCTTTCCTGGATGCGGCCGGCCATCTGGTTGAAGCGATCGGCCAGCGTCTCGATCTCGTCGCCGGTGCGGATATGGATGCGCTGCGAGAGATCGCCCGCGCCGAAGCGCTCGGCCCCCTGCTGCAGCCTGCCGATCGGCACCACCAGCCTGCGGGCCAGCAGGCCGCCGATGATCAGCGCCAGCAACAGCCCGAGGCCCAGCAGCATCAAGGTCTGGGTGACGGCGGCGCGCACCGGCGCCATCGCCTCGGCCAAGGGCAGCTGGACGAAGACGATCCAGTCGAGCCGCGGCACCGCGGCATGCGAGGTCAGCACGGACCCGCCCTCATAGGCGGTGGCGATCTCGGCCTTGGCGACCGCCCCGTCGGCGGGCCTTGCCAGGGCTTCGCGCACCTGGGGCAGGCCTGACAGATCGGTATCGCGCAGCACGAGGCTGAGGTCGGGATGGGCAATCAGCCGGCCGGTCTTGTCGATGACGAAGGCATAGCCGCTCTGGCCGACGCGGATCTCGGTGATCACGTCCCAGATCAGCTTGAGATTGACCTCGGCGACCGTCACGCCGGGCTTGCGGCCGGCATGGGCGATCGCGATCGTCATGTACGGCTCGGACCCCCGGCGCAGATAGACCGGGCCGAACCAGACCTTGTCGGCCACGGCCTGGGTGAAGCGCGGATCGGCCGAGAAGTCGCGGCCGCTGTCGACCGCGTCGGGCTCGAGGCGCGAGACCTTCAGGCGCTCGCGCCCGGTGCCGTCGATATAGACAAGCTCGGTGATGGCGGGCACCTGGCGCAGCAACCGGATGAAATCGTAGCGCTGCTGCTCGGCCCCGATCCGGCTCCATTCGATGCGGGTGGTCCAGCCGATCTGGTTCTCGATTTCGGTGACGAACTGCGAGACGCGCTCGGCCGCGGCCAGTGCTTTCTCGTGCTGCACCTCCAGGGCGGACCGGGTGCCCTGGCCATAGGAGAGCCAGACGTTGACGACGCCGTTGACGGCCAGGACCAGCACGACCAGCCCGACCAGCGCGGCCGCCAGCTTGACAGCCAGGGCGATCCGGCGCGGCCTGGACGGGGGGACGGGGGGATCGGGCGCGGCGTCGGCCTGGCTCATCCGGCCAGGCTTTCGCTGTCATCCGACCACAATACGCGAATGAGTATCAATTCCGCCCCGACATGACGTGGCTGACCCCGGTCGATCATCTCAGCCGACAAGCGCGCCTCCCCGGATTCGACAGATCACGGCCGCGCATGACCAAAGCCGAAGCCGCGCCCATCTTCAAGATGCAATCCGACAAACTTCCTACGTCCTTGCCCGCGACACGATGACAGAATCCGTAATCGTCGGGACCATGCTGGCCCGGCCCCTTCCGACCGGGTAGTCTCGATTACGACGAGAACGGCGGGGGGACGATATGGAACGGCGGCGGTTCGGCGCGATGCTCGGTGCGGGGCTGGTCGCGCTTCCGGGACTGGTTCGCGCCCAGGGCACGGGGCGCCATTGGCGGCTCGGCTATCTCAGCCTCGGATCGCCGACGGCCGAGGCCACGCGGTTCGACGCGTTCCGCGCACAGCTCGCCTCGCTCGGCTATGTCGAAGGCCGGAACCTGACGATCGAGAGCCGCTGGCTCGACGGCGGCAAATACGACCGTCTCCAGGCCGCGGCACGCGAACTGGCGGCGATGGCGGTGGACGTGATCGTGACCTACGCGACGCCGGGCGTCACCGCGGCCAAACAGGCGACCACGACGATCCCAATCGTCTTCGCGACCGTCGGGGATGCGGTCGCAGGCGGCCTGGTCGCAAGCCTGGGCCGCCCCGGCGGGAACGTCACCGGCACGTCCTATTTCATCAACGAGCTGGTGGCCATGCGGCTGGCCCTGCTCAAGGAAGCGATGCCAGGCCTGACGCGCGCCGGGATCCTGTTCAACAGCGGCAACAAGTCGGCGGAAAACATTCTTGCCGCCCTGCGCCAGGCTGCGCCGCCCCTCGGATTGTCACTGGTCGACCGCGGCGTGGCCGACGCCGGCGGACTGCAAAAGGCCTTTGCCGAACTTGCCGCGGAAGGCGCAGGCGGCATCATCGTGCCGGAAGATCCGATGCTGATCTACAATTCCCAGGCAATCGCCCGGCTGGCGCTCGACAATCGGCTCGGGTCATGCGGCGTCTCCGAATTCGCCGGGGCCGGCGGCATGATGGCCTACGGCATCGATTTCGTCGAGATGTGGCGGCGCGCGGCGATCTTCGTCGACAAGATCTTCAAGGGGGCCAGGCCGGAAGACATCCCGGTCGAACAGGCAACCAAGTTTGAACTGGTCCTGAACCAGAAGACGGCGGCGATGCTGGGCGTGACCTTTCCGCTGTCGATCGTCGGTCGCGCCACCGAGGTCATCGACTAGGTCGGGATGCTAGCGATGGGACAGAATCGCCGCCGATTCCTGCTGGGATGCCTCGCCACCTTGCCGGCTGTCCGTGCGATGGCCCAGACGACACCGCGCCCCAGGGTCCTGGCAATCGCGTCGGGCGGAAACGGTACCGACATCGACGCACAGGACCGCATCCGAGTCATCAAGGAAGGCATGCGCGACCTGGGTTGGGAGGAAGGCCGCAATATCCGCTACGACTACTACTTCGCCGGCAATAGCCTCGCGAAGGCGCGCGAGACCGCGGCGGCGATCGTCGCCAGCAAGCCCGACGTCGTCATCAGCCTGGGCACCATCCAGACCGAGGCGATGCATGGTGCGACCAGGTCGATCCCCGTGGTCTTCGTCAATGTGACCGACCCGGTCGCCGGCGGCTTCGTGACCAGCCTGTCGCGTCCGGGCGGCAACATGACCGGGTTCACGCCTTTCGAGTATCCGGTGGCGGGAAAATGGCTGGACCTGTTGATGGAACTGTCGCCGGGCCTCAAGCGCGTGGGCATGGTCGGCGATCCGACCAATCACAACTTCAATGGCTTCGGCCGCTATTTCGACGCGGCGGCCGGGGCGTACGGCGTGACACCCTCCCAGTTGCCCGTCGGAGATGCAGACTCGATCGACGTCACCCTGCGCGCACTCGCCGCCGGTGGCAGCGCCGGTGCGATCATTTCCGCCGCCCAGTTTTCGCTGATCCATCACCGCCGGATCTTGTCGCTGTGCACCGAAATGAAGCTGCCCGCGGTCTACTGGTCGCGCTTCTTTCCCGACCAGGGCGCCCTGGCCTCCTACGGGCCGAGCGGGCTGGCCCTGCACCGGCAGTCGACCACCTATCTCGACAAGATCCTGCGCGGCGCCGATCCGGCCAACCTGCCCGTCCAGGAAGCGACGCGGTTCGAAACCATCATCAATACCGGGGCGGCACGCCAGATCGGCCTAACGGTGCCGATGGGGCTGATGGCCCGCGCCGACGAGATCATCGACTGAAAAAGGCTACTCGATGATGTCGGACGCCCGCTGCAGCAGCGACTGGGGGATGGTCAGCCCCATGGCGCGCGCGGTCGCGAGATTGATGGTCAGGTCGTATTTGACCGGCGCCTGCACCGGCAAGGTGCCGGGGGCCGCCCCGGCCAGGATGCGGGCCGCGTAGCTTGCGGCGCGGCGGAACAGATCGCGCGAATCAAAGCCGTAGGACAACAGCCCGCCGCTGTCGCCATAGAAGGAAAACGGATAGATCGCCGGAATCTTGCGCTGGTTCGCCCAGCCGATGATCAGATCGCGTGCGGTGCCATTGGTCGATGCCGGCATGACGATCAGGCCGTCGACATCCGCCGCCGCGGGCCCGGCGAGGACTTGGCCGATCTCGGTCCGGGTCGATCCCTCGATCAGGACCGGCAGGACGCCGTTCTTTCGCGCGGCCTCGGCCGCCGCGTCGCGCAGGTCTTCGAAGCCGCGCAGCACGGGATCGGTCACCAGCCCGACCTTGCGCAAGGCCGGCACCGCCTCGCGCAGCAGTTCGAACCACTTGCCGCCGATCTCGGGCTCGAACGTGCTGAAACCGGTGAGGTTGCCGCCGGGATGGGCCAGATTGGGAACGAAGCCGCCGCCGACGGGATTGGCAAGCCCGACGAACAGGATAGGTATCTGCCGGGTGGCCCGGCTGGCGACGGTCGAAGCCTGCGTGCCGTTGACGATCATCAGGTCGACCGGGGCGGCGATGAAATCGGCGACGTATTGCTCGGTCCTGGCGAGGTCGCTGGCCGAATACCGGACGTCGAGCAGGATGTTGCGCCCGGGCTGCAAGCCGTTTTCCGGCAGGCTCTGCAGCAGGGCGGCGACCCGGTCCTGCGCCTCCGGATCGGTTTCGGCATAGGCCAGGATGACGCCGACCCGCCGCGGCGCGGCCTGCGCCCGCGCCGGCCAGGCAGCACCCGACAGCAGCAGTGCGGCAGCCGCCAGAATGCGGCGGCGGCTGGTCGGCAGGTCCGGGCCGGTCACGTCGCCGGCGGGCATCAGCGGCCGCTGAAGCGCGCCGGCCGCTTCTCGACGAAGCTGCGGACGCCTTCCTTCAAGTCGTCGGAGGCGAGCAGCCCGGCCTGAACGGGGGTGAAATCGGCGACCGCGGCCGCCTGCCCCTCCCACACCGCCTTGCGGGCGTTGGCAAGGGTCGCGGCCACGGCAAGCGGGGCCTGGGCAGCGATCACCCGGGCGACGGCCATTGCCCGGTCACGCTCGGACCCGCTGGGAACGATTTCCTGGATGAAGTTGCAGCGATAGGCCTCGGCCGGTCCGAACTCGTCACCGGTGAGGAGATGCAGCATCGCATTGCCCCAGCCGGCACGCTCGACGAAGCGCAAGGTCGCGCCGCCGGTCGGCATCAGGCCGCGCTTCACCTCGAGCTGCGAGAAGCGGCAGTCGTCGGCCGCGATCACGATATCGGCGGCCAGCATCAATTCCATGCCGATCGTGTAGGTGATGCCCTTGACCGCCGCCACCACCGGCTTGGTCCGGAACGGCGGCCGGGTCATCAATGGATCGACCATGCCGTCAGGAATCAGCAGGCCGTTCTCGGCCATCACCGGCGCCATCGCCGGCAGGTCGAGGCCCGCGGTGAAATGCGGCCCGGCTGCGGCGAGCACGGCGCAGCGCAAACCCGGATCATGCTCGTATTCGGTATAGGCCCGGGCGATGTCGCCCAGCATCTGCGGCGTGAAGCCGTTCAGCTTGGCCGGCCGGTCGATGATGATTTCGGCGACTTCGCCGTGGCGCTCCAGGTAGACGCGGCCGTGGGGCGTGGTCATGGCTCAAAACCCTCCTTGAGCGTGCGGTAAGCCTGCGAGGCGAGCTGGCGATGGGCCAGCATGGCGACGATCAGGACGGTCATGACGATCGAGGCCCAGGGGCTGAGGAACCAGGCGATGACCGCCAGCGCGAAATAATAGGCGCGCATGCCGGCATTGAAGCGGCCGAGCGCCAGGGTCAGCATCCGCGCCATCACCTGGGCGCGCGCCTCGATGCGGTCCGGCGTCGCCGTCTCGTCGGGCGCCGATCCCATCAGCGCGATGGTATAGTTGCATTGCCGGAGCGACCAGGTGAACTGCAGCAACGCCCAGACGAAGGTCGCGATCAGGAGCAGCAGCTTCCACTGGAAAACCTCGCGGCTCTGCGCGGTCACGAATTCGAGCTTCACCACCGTCGCATGCGCGGCATCGAGCGCGGCGAAGCCGCCGATCAGCCCGGCCAGCACAAGCACGGTCGTCGAGGCGAAGAAGGTGACCGAATGGATGGCATGGCCGATCAGGATCGCGTCGCCGTTGCGGGTCATTCCCCGCGTCATCATCTGGCGCATCCAGGCAACCCTGATGCCGCGCATCATGAAGTTGATGCCGGCACGGTAGGAGACGATGCGGTCGATCACGATCGCATAGCCGATCCAGCCGCCGGCCAGGGTCGCGAAAGCGGCGATATCCGGCCCCGTCAGTTCCTTGGGAATCATGCTCTCCTCGTCTCCCTCGGGCCATGTTAAGGAAGCGGCATGGCACGGGGAAGAGCGACGAAGACAATCAGGGTGCCGGACCTGTTCGCGACCGCCGCGCGGCGCGACGGCATCATCTGCGGTATCGACGAGGCGGGGCGCGGCCCGCTAGCCGGTCCGGTGGTCGCGGCCGCCGTGATCCTGCTGCCCGAGGCCCGTCACCTGCCGCTCAACGATTCGAAGAAACTCGACGAGGGGCAGCGCGAGACCCTGTTCGCCGCCCTGCAATCCTGCGCGATCATCGGCGTCGGCCAGGCCTCGGTCGACGAAATCGACCGCATCAACATCCTGCAGGCCACGTTCCTGGCGATGCAGCGGGCCTTCAGCGCGCTGGCCCAGCCGCCCGCCCTGGCCCTGATCGACGGCAACCGGGCGCCCCGCCTGCCCTGCCCGGTCGAAACCATCGTCGGCGGCGACGGCCTGGAGCCGTCGATCGCCGCGGCCTCGATCGTGGCAAAAGTTACCCGCGACCGGCTGATGGTGGCCCTGCATGCCGAGGACCCCCGCTACGGTTTTGCCCAGCACAAGGGGTACGGCACCCCCGGCCATTTGGAATCCCTAGTGGTGCATGGGCCCGGGCCACACCACCGGTTGAGCTTCGCACCGTTAAAGCGATCTGTGGACGACTCGGGCTAACAGATTGATTCCGCTGGTAATCGTTCCTTAACGGCCTGACGGCATTTTGGTCCCCATGGGGATCAAGAAATTAGCTGAGCGCTCGGCGCTCGATCGCATCCTGGTCGGCGACTGCGTCACCCGGATGGGGGAATTGGCGGCGAACTCGGTCGACGTGGTGTTCGCCGACCCACCGTACAACCTGCAACTCGGCGGCGAACTGCGCCGACCGAATGAAACCATCGTCGACGGTTGCGACGACGACTGGGACAAGTTCTCGAGCTTCGCGGAATACGACCGCTTCACCCATGCCTGGCTGAAGGCCGCCCGCCGCGTCCTGAAGGACGACGGTGCGCTGTGGGTGATCGGCTCGTACCACAACATCTTCCGGGTCGGCGCGATCCTGCAGGATCTCGGCTTCTGGATCCTGAACGACGTGGTCTGGCGCAAGGCCAACCCGATGCCGAACTTCCGCGGCAAGCGCTTCACCAATGCCCACGAGACGCTGATCTGGGCATCGAAGAGCCAGGATGCCAAACCGACCTTCAACTACGAGGCGATGAAGGCCCTGAACGACGGGGTCCAGATGCGCTCGGACTGGCTGCTGCCGATCTGCTCGGGCCATGAGCGGCTGAAGGAGGACGACGGGGCCAAGGCGCATGCGACGCAGAAGCCCGAGGCCTTGCTGCACCGGGTGCTGACCGCCTCGACCAAGCCCGGCGACGTCGTGCTCGACCCGTTCTTCGGCACCGGCACCACCGGCGCGGTGGCCAAACGCCTCGGCCGCCGCTTCATCGGCATCGAGCGCGAGCAGAAATACGCCGACCTGGCCGAGCGGCGGATCAGCCGCGTCCAGACGATGGCGCCCGACGACCTCGAGGTGACCAAGGGCAAGCGCGAGGAACCGCGGATTCCGTTCGGCTCGCTGATCGAACGCGGCCTGCTGTCGCCGGGCACGGTGCTCTATGATCCGCATCGGCGCCACCGCGCCAAGGTCCGCGCCGACGGCAGCCTGGTCTGCGCCGACGCCGCCGGCTCGATCCACCGGATGGGCGCCCATGTCCAGGGCGCGCCGGCCTGCAACGGCTGGATCTTCTGGCACATGGACGTCGAGGGCAAGCTGGTGCCGATCGACATCCTGCGCCAGAAGGTGCGGGCCGACATGCCGGCGGCGATGAACTGACCTTCAGGCCTTGCGTGGCCGGCCGCGCTTCGGGGACAGCCCCAGCGCGGTCGCCGCCACCTTGCGCATCACCGTGGGCAGGGCGTGATCGTCGAGTTCGGCGGGGCGTGCCCAGATGCCGGGCGGCGGTGATGTGGTCTCGGCCACGGCAACGGCCAGCAGCAGCCGGAAATGCGTGAAGACATGCTCGACCTGTGACTGAAGCAGCGTCCAGTCGCCGGGCGCCGGGGCATGGGCCAGCGCCTCGTCGAGTGTCCAGCCCAACCCTTCGCGCCAGGGCGTCGAGGGGAATTCGCCCATCCCGCCCAGCAGGCCTTCCGGCGGCCGGCGACGGATCAGCGCCGCGCCGTCCGGGCGCGCCAGCACGAAGGCCAGGCCGTGCCGGGTCGGCCGCGCCTTCTTGGGCGACCTGGCCGGCAGATCCTCGGCGATGCCCATCGCACTGGCCCGGCAATGCGGCCTCAGCGGACAGGCCAGGCAGCGCGGATTGCGCGGCACGCAGACGGTCGCCCCCAGATCCATCATCGCCTGCGCGAAATCGCCGGGCCGCCGATCGGGGGTCAGGGTCGCGGCCAGCTCCTTGAGCCGCGGCTTGGCACCCGGCATCGGTTCCTCGACCGCGAACAGCCGCGCGACCACCCGTTCGACATTGCCGTCGACGACGGTCGCGACCCGGTCGAAGGCGATCGCCGCGACCGCTGCCGCCGTGTAGGCACCGATGCCCGGCAGGTCGCGCAACCCGTCCTCGGTATCGGGGAAGACGCCGTCGTGCACCTCGGCCACCGCCCTGGCACAGGCATGCAGGTTGCGGGCGCGCGCGTAGTAGCCAAGCCCCGCCCATTCGGCCAGCACGTCGTCGAGCGGGGCGGCGGCCAGCGCCTTCACGGTCGGCCAGCGGGCCAGGAAGCGGGCGAAATAGGGACCGACGGTCGCCACCGTGGTCTGCTGCAGCATGACTTCCGACAGCCAGACCCGGTAGGGGTCGGCCGGCAGGCCGGGGCCTGAGCGCCAGGGCAGGTCGCGGCGGTGCCGGTCGTACCAGTCCAGGAGCAGCGGGGCGATCTCGCGGGGATGTGACAGGGTCATCGCCCGGCAAACTAGGGGGCCGGGGCGCGGTCGTCTATAATCGCGCGCATGGACGAGGACGACTCCATACCCCGCGCGCCCGGCGGCCGCAAGCTGGCCCGGTTCCTGACCCGGCTGACCAAGCCGGCGTTCAAGGCGCGCGGCTTTTTCGCCGGCGCGGTCCTGACCCGTTGGCCCGAGGTGGTGGGGGCCGAACTGGCGCGGATGTCGGCACCCGAGCGGCTGCATTTTCCCAAGGGCGCCGCGGCCAATGCCACCCTGACCCTACGGGTCGCGCCGGGCTACGCGCCGGACATCCAGCATCTCGAGCCGCTGATCGTCGAGCGGATCAACGTCTTCTACGGTTTCCATGCGGTCGGCCGGCTGAAGCTCGTGCATGGCCCGCTGCCGGTGCCGCCGCCCAAGCCGGTCTCGTCGTCCGTGCCGCTCGATTCGGCGGCGGAGGAACGATTGATCGCGATGACCGCTGGCATCGCCGACCCCGGGCTGCGCGCGCAGATGCAACGGCTGGGCCGGTCATTGTCACGCCGCAAAGAGGCCCGAGAATCCTGTGGATAAGCGCTGATTCCTGTGGATAAGGCCCGGGAGTCGCGTTGAAGGGGTAGCGGGGCAGCCCCTATACTGCCCCTACATCTTGTAGGTTGAGGTTAATCATGTCGCGCATGTTGAGCACTGTTGCTCTTATGCTGCTTGCCTTCGTCGGCTTCGCCGCGAGCGCCGGCACCGCCAGCGCCCAGGCTTTCACCGGCGATATCGTCGTCGGCAAGCCCGAGGCGCCGGTCACCATCATCGAATACGCGTCGCTGACCTGCCCGCATTGCGCGACGTTCCAGACCGGCACGCTGCCCGAGTTCAAGAAGGAGTACATCGAGACCGGCAAGGTCAAGATCGTCTACCGCGACTTCCCGCTGGATGGCATTGCGCTGCGCGCCTCGCAGATCGCGCGCTGTGGCGGTCCGGACCGCGCCGCCGGCTTCGTCGACGTCTTCTTCCGCCAGCAGGCGCAGTGGGCGGCCGCCAAGGATCCGCTGGCGGCGCTGAAGCAGATCGGCAAGTTCGGCGGCCTGTCGGACGCGCAGATGGATGCGTGCCTGGCCGACAAGGCGCTGGAGGAAGCCGTGCTGAACTCGCGCATGGAAGGTCAGACCAAGTACAAGGTCAACTCGACCCCGACCCTGATCATCAACGACAAGAACTATCCGGGCGCGGCGTCGCTGGCCGATCTGAAGAAGATCGTCGATCCGCTGATCAAGTAAGCGGATCGGCGTCCGCCATTTTCGGGGAGTAGATCGACCGTGCAGTTCACCCGCCTGCGCCTGTCCGGCTTCAAATCGTTTGTCGAACCGACCGAGTTCCTCATCAATCCCGGCCTGACCGGGGTGGTGGGTCCGAACGGCTGCGGCAAGTCGAATCTGGTCGAGGCGCTGCGCTGGGTCATGGGCGAGAACAGCCCCAAGAAGATGCGCGGCTCGGCGATGGATGACGTCATCTTCGCCGGAACCACGACGCGCGCGGCGCGCAACCTGGCCGAGGTGACCCTTCACCTCGACAACTCGTCGCGCCGCGCGCCGGTCGGTTTCAACGATGCCGAGGAACTGGAGATCGTCCGGCGGATCGAGCGCGAATCGGGCTCGAACTATCGTATCAACGGACGCGACGTGCGCGCCCGCGACGTCCAGTTGCTGTTCGCCGACCTGGCGACCGGCGCCCATTCGACCGCGCTGGTCAGCCAGGGCCGCATCGGCGCGCTGATCAACGCCAAGCCGCAGGAACGGCGCGCGCTGCTCGAGGAAGCGGCCGGCATCGCCGGGCTGCATTCGCGCCGCCACGAGGCCGAGCTGCGGCTGAAGGCTGCCGAAACCAACCTGGAGCGCGTCTCCGACGTGCTGGCCCAACTCGAGGTCCAGCTGGGCAACCTGAAGCGCCAGGCGCGCCAGTCCAGCCGCTACCGCAACCTGCAGGAACAGATCCGCAAGAACGAAGCGCTGCTGTTCCACCTGCGCTACAAGGCCGCCGAAACCGCCCAGGCCGAGGCGGAAGCGCGGCTGAACGAATCGACGATGGCCGTCGCACAGCTGACCGAGGCGGCGTCGTCGGCCACGGTCGCCGAGGCCAATGCCGCCGAGGCCGTGCCCGGCCCCCGCATGGCCGAGGCCGAGGCATCGGCCCGCCTGCACCGGCTGACCGTCGCCCGCGACGGCATCGATGCCGAGGAACGGCGCGCGATCGAGAAGCTCGAGGAAATCGGCTATCGCATCAACCAGGCCGAAGCCGACCTGGCGCGCGAGAAGGCGCTGCACCGCGATTCGGCCGAGGCGCTGGAGCGCCTTGATGCCGAAGCAGAGGAAATCGCGATCGCCCGCGACGACGAGGGCGCCGAGCAGGCGACGGTCGAGGACCTGGTGGCCGAACGCCAGCAGGCGGCCGAGACGGCGCAGGCCGAACTCGACGCGCTGACCCGCCGCGCGGCCGAGGAAGGGGCGGAGCGCCAGCGGCTGTCCCGCCTGGTCGCCGATACCGAGGACCGCGTAAGCCGGCTGCGCGCCCGCCTGGCCGAACTCGAAACCGAGATCGCCGCGCTCGGCGGTGCCGCCGACGGGGCCGGCGCGGAAGCGCTGGGCGAGGAGATCGAGCGGCTGTCGCTTGCCGCCGAAGAGGCGCGGGTCATGCTCGACGAAGTCGAGGGCGAGACCCGCGATGCCGTGCAGGAGGCGGATGCCGCAGCCCGCACGCTGATCGAGACCGCCGAGGCGGAAGGGCGCGCGGCGCTGGCTGCCGCCGAAGGGGCGGCACGCGCCGCCGTGCAGTCGGCCGAACGCGAAGCGGCCGCGACGACCGAGCAGGCGGAAGCCCGCTCGCGCGAGCGGATCGAGGCCGCCGACGCCGAGGCCGCGGCCACCATCGAACTGGCCGAGTTGCAGGGCCAGGAAGCCCTGGAAGGCGCCGAAGAGGCGCGGATCGCGGCGGAGAGCCGGCTGCAGGAAGCGCGCGAGGCGATGAACGCCGGGGTGGCCGAAGTCACCCGCCTGGCCGCCGAGGAAGCGGGCCTGGCCAAGCTGCTCGCCACCAAGGACGGCGATCTGTGGCCGCCGCTGATCGATGCGGTGACGGTGACGCCGGGCTTCGAACATGCGCTTGGCGCCGCGCTCGGCGACGATCTGACCGCCGGCACGGACGAGGCGGCGCCAACCCACTGGGACCAGTTGCCGCCGCTGGACAATGCGCCGGCCTTGCCGGCCGGCGTCGAACCGCTGTCGGCCTATGTGACCGGTCCTGCCGCGCTGGCCCGCCGCCTCGGCCAGATCGGGGTGGTCGAGGATGCCGCCGGCCCACGCCTGCGCGCAAGCCTCGCCCAGGGCCAGCGGCTGGTCAGCCGCAGCGGCGCGCTGTGGCGCTGGGATGGCTACACGATGGCCGCCGGCGCCCCGACCGCGGCCGCGGCACGCCTTGAACAGCGGAACCGCCTGGCCGAACTGCGCGAGGAACTCGACCGCGCCCGCGCGGCCCGTGAAACCGCCGAGGCCGCCTATCGCGCCGCCGCCGGCGCGACCGAGACCGCGCGCGCCGCCGAAGCCGAGGCGCGCCATGCCGCGCAGGGTCTGCTGGCCCAGGCCCGCCAGGCCGCGCAGACCGCGCGCGACGCCGCCCGCCGCGAGGCGCAGGCCGCGCTGGACGAGGCCCGGCATACCGCCCGCCAGTTGCTGGAAGAGACGCGCGCCCACGCCCAGGCCACCGTCGACGATACCCGCGGCCGCACCCAGTCGCAGCAGGCCGAGGCGCGCAACCGCGCCCAGTCGATGCAGACCGAGGCACGCGGGGCCGCCGAAGCGGCGCTGGGCCGCCGGCGCGACGCGCTGCGTCTCGCCGAAAGCGCGCTGGGCCAGGCCCGCGATCATCATGCCAACGTCGTGCGCGAGGCTGCCGCCCGCGCCTCCCGCCTCGAAGCCCTGAACCAGGCCGCCGGCCAGGCCCGCCGCGACCTCGACGAGGCCGAGGCGCGCTTCAATGCCGATCGCGAGGCGCTCGACCGCCTGCCGCATCCGGAGGAAGTCGCCGGCCTGCTGGCGGCCCAGCGCCCCAAGCTCGAGCAGCAGCGGCAGTTGCTGGCCGAAGCGCGCGGCATGCTGGAAACGCTGCGCCGCGAGGCCATGAACCGCGCCCGCCGCGCCGAGGCGATCGTGATCGAGCGCCGGTCCTGGGCCAACCGTTCTGACAATGCCGAGCGCCAGATCCGGGAGCTGGAGCAGCGCCGGGCACTGGCCCATGCCGAGCGGACCGACAATGCCGCGCTGCCCGCCGAGCTGGCGCGCAAGCGCGAGACGCTGGCCGAATCGATCGCCACGGCCGAAGCCGAGCGCAGCGCGGCCGCGCGGACCCTGGCCGAAGCCGAGGAGACGCTGGCCCGCTGCCAGCGCGAGGCGCGCCAGACCGCCGAGGCCCTGTCGACCGCCCGTGAGCTGCGCGCCCGGCGCGAATCGGATGCGACCCACGCCGCCGAAGTGCTGACCGAGCTGGTCGGCCGGATTCGCGAGGCACTCGACGTCGCGCCGGAAGAAACCTACGCGATGGCCGAGATCGAGCCCGACCAGGCCCTGCCGGAGATTCCGGCGGTCGAACAGCGTCTGGACCGGCTGAAGCGCGAGCGCGACGGGATGGGGCCGGTCAACCTGCGCGCCGATATCGAGGCGCAGGAAGTTGAGGAACAGTTCACCACGCTGACCACCGAGAAGGAAGACCTGATCGCGGCGATCGACCGGCTGCGCCAGGGCATCTCCAGCCTGAACAAGGAAGGCCGCGAACGCCTGCTGGACGCCTTCAAGCAGGTCGATCGCCATTTCCAGGAACTGTTCACCAAGGTGTTCGGCGGCGGCAGCGCCCATCTGCAGCTGGTCGAATCCGACGACCCGCTCGAAGCCGGCCTCGAGATCATGGCCTCGCCACCCGGCAAGAAGCTGCAGGTGATGTCGCTGCTGTCCGGCGGCGAGCAGGCGCTGACCGCGCTGTCGCTGCTGTTCGCGGTCTTCCGGACCAACCCGTCGCCGATCTGCGTGCTGGACGAGGTCGACGCGCCGCTCGACGATGCGAATGTCGAGCGCATGTGCGACCTGCTCGACGAAATGGCCAAGGCGGGCGACACGCGCTATCTCGTGGTCACCCACCATCCGGTGACGATGGCGCGCATGGACCGCCTGTTCGGCGTCACCATGGCCGAACGTGGTGTCAGTCACCTCGTCTCGGTCGACCTGGCCGGTGCCGCAGCGCTCAAAGCGATCGCGTGAGCGACGCGACCGTCATCGACATCGGGCGCGGCGGCTATCCGGCACTCCGCCAGGCCTTCAACCGCGTGCTCCATCGCCTGGCCGGCGCGGTGACGGCCGACGATGTCGCGCTGGCCCAGGACATCCTCGAACTCGACGACGCCGACCTGCAGGGCACCGACGAGCAGACGGTGACCCTGCTGATCGACGTCGCGCTGTTTTCCGCCGATGCGAGCGGCAGCCGAGCGATCGACCGGCTGGCCGGCGAGGCGAAGCACGACGATGCCGTCGACGCTGCCATCGCCGCACGCCTGCCGCATGCGTTCTTCTCGGTCTTCGAAGTGCTGGACGGCCACGAAGCCGGCGGGGTGCGCGCCCGCGACCTGATCGCAGGCGGACCCGACTTGCACATCATGGACGAAGGGCTGGCGGCCAACGTCGCCGCCGGCGCCCTGTTTGCCGGCCGCTTCGTGGCCATCGGTCCCTGGCATGTCGGCTTCGGCGTCGTCTCGAGCCTGGCCCGCAGCGAGGCCGTCGCGCTGATGCTGGCGGCCGACCACCCGGCCACCGGCCGCACGCGGCTGCACGAGGTGGTCTATCGCGCCGACATCCACGGCGACAATCTCGCCATGCACGCCATCGAACCGCTCATCGCGACGCTGGCCGACGCCGTCGACGGGGCGCCGACACCGGTCGAAGACGTGGCCCGGCGCCTGGCACGCGCGTCCAGCCTGGCTTTCTAGCGCCGGAGATTGTTGACAACCAGCGCGGCAGACGTTGCGATCGGCCAATGCTCCGCAACCTCGTTCTCGGCCTCGCGATGCTCGTGCTGACCGCCGGTGGCCCCCGCGCCCAACCGATCGACGTCGCCACGCGGCTGACCGCCGTGTTGCCCGCTTTCGAAGCCGAGGTCCGGCGCCAGATGGCGGCAGCGGACATTCCGGGCCTGGCGGTCGTGGTCGCGACCGCCGATGCGCCGCTTTATGTGAAGGGATACGGCACCCGGCGGCTGGGCGAGGCCGCGGCCGTCGATGGCGCGACGCTGTTCCATATCGGGTCGTTGACCAAGGCATTCCTAGCGACGACGGCGGCGATCGCGGTCGACGACGGCGTTCTCGGCTGGAGCGACCCGGTGATCGGCCGCTATCCGACCTTCCGCCTGTCCGATTCGGCGATCGCGGCGCAGGTCACCATTCCCGACATCCTGGCCCATGTCGTCGGCCTGCCCGGCCATGCGCTGGAGGACATGGCACCGATGGGCTATTCGGCCGAACAGATCGGCGCCGCGCTGGCCCAGGTGCCGCTGGTCGGCCGGTTTCGCCATGCGGTGTCCTACAACAACGCGATGCACCCGGCGGTCGGCGCGATCGTCGCCACCGCCCTGGCACAGCCCTCCTGGGATGCGGCGCTCAGCCGACGATTGCTGGTCCCGGCGGGCATGCTGTCCAGCTCGACCGCAGCCGACAGCATGCCGCGCAACGCCAATGCCGCAGTCGGCCATCGCCGCGACGACGGCGGCAAGGTCATCACCGTCGGCTACAGCGCCCAATTCTGGTATTCGCCGGCGATCGGCGGTGCCGGTGCGCTCAACGCCACCGCGACCGACATGGGCCGCTGGATCCGCCTGCAGCTCGGCCGCGGCGCAATCGACGGCCGCCGCATCGTCTCGCCCGACAATCTCGCCGAAACCTGGAAGCCGCGCGGCGACCCGCTGATCGGCGGCGGTGGCAGCGCGCTGGGCTGGGGTGTCGAGACCGTCGCAGGCCAGCGGCAGCTCAGCCATGACGGCGGCACCTCGACCTACGGCTCGTCGATCCTGGTCGCGCCCGAAGCGGGTTTCGGCATCTGCATCCTGACCAACCTGACCAACGAAGGCGTGCCCAACGCCCTGATCGCCTGGTTGCGCGACCGCCTGCTCGACATCCAGCGCCCGCTCGGCGATTTCGCGGGCAGCTATGACTCGCCGACCCTCGGCCCGGTCGCGATCTGGGCACAGCCCGACCGGCTGGGTCTCAAGCTCGAATCGACCGGGCTCTACCAGGAGCTGGTGCCGGATGGCACCAACCGCTTCCGCGCCGTCGTCGTGCCGGCCGGGCCGGGCGCCGCGATGCGGGCCGAGGGGTTCGACCTGCCCTATCGCTGGCGCTTTTCGACCGATGCGGCCGGCCGGATCGTCGGGGCCGACGCGGTCGGCACGGACAACATGCCCCACCGCCTGATCCGCACCGGCAGCTGAGCCGGCCCACTCAAGGAACATCCTCCTACAAGCACGCGGCGATTGACAGCACCGCGCGAACCATTATCAATGTCGTTACCGCCGGTTCCCGAAAGGGACGAGAGAGGGAACAGGGACCGTCATCGACGGAGGCCCTGGCTGCCCCCGCAACTGTGAGTGGCGAGTGCCGGATCACTAGTGGTCACTGGAGCAATCCGGGAAGGCCGATCCGACACGACGACCCACGAGCCAGGAGACCTGCCGGCGGGCAGGCGTCACTTCTCCTCGGGCGGGGTGCCCCGATGGGACGGAACTCTCCGGTGCGGTGACGCGCGCTGTGCGTGGGTTGCCGTCCGCCGGAGGTGAATAGGTTCATCCTCCCCGGAAGTGAATTGTGCCGTCCGCTCCGCGATGCGCGGGTCGCGGCGCCGTATCCGGCAATCCCCTCACGGTCCGTCGTGTTGCTCGAGCCTGAGGGTTGCGGATGATGATATGTAACGTTATAACATTACAAAATTTCAGATCTCCAGGAGGTACCGGCGTGACCCGACCAGCTGCGGTCTGGCCCGATGCGGCAGCTGCGTTCTATGCCGCATGCCTCGACCGCTCCGACTACGCCGCGACAGTGGGACGCGCCTTGCGCCAGGCGCTGGCGCCGGCCACCACGCTGCTCGACATCGGTGCAGGCTCGGGACTGCTCGGCCGAGCGATGCTGCAACCGGGTGGCCGCTGGACCGCGGTCGAGCCGAATGCGCACATGCGCGGCCGCCTCGCAGGCGCGGCCGGAGTCGTCCGCCCGCGGGTGATCGACGCCGCCTGGGAATCCTTGCCGCAACTGGCGCGGCATGACGTCGTGCTCTGCGCCAACATCCCGGGTCCGATCGACCGGCCGCGGATGCTGCTGCAGGTCTGCCGGCCGCTGGCCCGGCGTGCGGTCGCCTGGGTGGTGCCGGCCCAGCCGGGCCCGCGCGGCCCCTGCCTCGCCGGCCTGCTGCCGGCGCATCTGCACGGCGAAGACGAGACGCCGGGCGTCGACCTGACGCTTGCCGCGCTACCATCTGACGAGCGGCCGGACCAGCGCATCGACGTCGACTGGACGTTCCGCGCGCTGTTCGCCGACCAGGCCGCGGCGCGGCGCTATTTCACCGACCAGTACGGCGACCGCCTCGGCGACGACCGTGCGCTCGACGCGGTGCTGGCACCGCATCTGAAGGCCGTGGCCGGGGGGCTGCAGGCCGAGGCGCGCAAGCGCAGCGCCATCCTGATCTGGACCGCTTCGGGGGAGACCGACCGATGAAGACCCGCATCCTCGCCGCCTGCGCACTGGCTCTGGCCCCGGAAACCGTCTGGGCGCAGGCCGAAGTCCAGCGCGTGGCCGAGCCACAGCGTCTGGACGAGATCGTCGTCACCGCCTCAGGCAGGCCCGAGCCGCTGTCGCAGGTCGCCTCGACGATCCAGGTGATCACCGAAGACCGAATCCGCAATTCGTCGGCCCAGTCGGTCGCCGGCATCCTGGCCGAGAACGCCGTCGGATTCTTCAACGAATGGTCGACGGCCCAGACCGCCTTCAACATCCGCGGCGGCGCGACCGACGGCCAGGGCCGCGATTTCCGCAGCCAGGTGCTGGTCCTGATGAACGGCCGCCGTGCCGGCACCGCCAACCTGCAGAAGCTGTCGCCGTGGGACGTCTCGCGCATCGAGATCGTGCGCGGCCCGGCCTCGGTGGTCTATGGCAGCCAGGCGATGGGCGGGGTCATCAACATCATCACCCGCAACGGGCAGAACACCGCCGGCAGTTCGCTGATGGGCCAGACCGGGTCGTGGTCGCTGGCCCAGGCGGTGGGCTCGACCGCGGACAAGGCGGACGGCGTCGACTGGTATGCCGGGGCCAATGACGGCCGTCGCGGCGACATGTCGTCCCCGTCGGCCAAGGAAACCAATACCGGCTGGAGCCGCCATGGCGGCCTGGCCGCGCTGGGCGTGCAACTCGGCCAGAACAACCGCGTCGACGTGACCGCCCGGTCGGACGGCATCTACGACGCCGGCTTCCGCGGCTCGCAATGGGACTACAACAACAAGGACACCCGCTACAACCAGTCGATCGAAATGGTCTGGTCGGGCACGACCCCGTCCGGCTTGTTCAACTGGTCGGCCCAGGGCTATGCCTTCAACGACGTCGACGATTTCCATTGGGGCTCCGAACGCCTCCGCACCGGCGCGCCGGGCTACCGCTGGGACCACAACCGCCGCGACCTGCAGGCGGTCGGCGTACGACTGCTGCCGGAATTCCACCCGACCCGCACGACCGACATCCTGTTCGGCCTCGACGCCGAACAGGCCAAGCTGCGCTCGACCCGGCTGCGCATCGCCATGCCGGGCGCCGCCAATACCCAGGTTGCGCCCTTCGACAACAACGAGAACAACGACTCGCTCGGGCTCTACGGCGAGGCGGTCCAGCGGCTGCTGGACGACCGGCTGACCCTGCGCGGCGGCCTGCGCTGGTCCTATGGCCGCCAGTCGCTCGAGGCCACGCCCTACCAGCCGCTGCTGATCGCCAATACGCAGACCTACAACAAGGTCACCTATTCGGCTGGCGCGGCCTATCAGGCCCTGTCCTGGCTGAAGCTGCGCGGCGGCGTCGCCTCGGGCTTTCGCGCCCCGACCGGCTCCGAACTCGGCGCGGATTTCACCGCCGTCGGCGGCAGCCAGACCTTGGGCAACCCCAACCTGAAGCCCGAGAGCAACGTGCAGCAGGAAATCGGCGCGACCGCGGCGATCGATACCGCCTTCGTCGACCTGGCGCTGTTCCAGAACCGGATCAGCGACCGCATCACCACCCGCGCGCTGACCTCGACGCGCAGCCAGTACGTCAACGCGTCCGGCGACCTGACCGTGCGCGGCCTGGAACTGCAGAGCGAGTGGGACGCCGCCCGCCAGTTCGGCCTGACCGGAAGCACCCTGCGGCTGTTCGGGAACGCGTCATGGAACTTCGACATGACCGACGACGGCTGGGACCGCAGCGCCACCGGCCCCTATCGGACCAGGCCGCAACGCATGTATGAATACCAGGCCGCGATCGGCGGCGTGGTCGGGCTGCGCGAGGTCTTCGACCTCTGGGTCTTCAACATCCTGCGCGGCCCGGTCTATTACGACACCGAGGAAGCGCTGCTGATTCCCCAGGGCGAGCCGAGCGACCGCTATGTCCATCGCAAGGGTGCCTTCTGGATCACCAACCTGCGCCTCAACACCTATCCGACGAAGGGCGTCACCCTGTTCGGGGCGATCAACAACCTGTTCGACGTGAACGACCATCCGCTCTACATCGCCACCGACAAGCAGCCCTATGTCTCCAACCCGGTCTCGTCGAACGGCGGGCGCGGCAACAGCCTGGGCGGCCGCGAGTTCATCGTCGGTCTGCAGGTCAAGTTCTGAGAATGGCGGGGCGGCGCTCATCCTGGTTCATGGCCTTCGCCGGGATGACGATGATGGCGTCATCGGCGGCCAGCCCCGCCCTCGCCTACCCCGAAACCCTCACCGATGCGCAAGGCCGTGCCGTCACCCTGGCGGCACGGCCCGAGCGGATCGTGGCGATCTTCGCCTCGAACGTCGAACTGCTCGCGGCACTCGGCGCGGCGCTGAGAATCGTCGGCATCGAGGCCTACACCCGCTACCCGCCAGAGGTGCTCGACCGGCCCCAGATCGGCGGCCGCCTCGGCTTCTCGGCCGAGGCGATCGCCCGGCTGAACCCCGACTTCGTCGTCATGACCGCCGCCCGCCAGGCGGCTCACCAACTGGTCCGACCGATGGCGGTGATCGGCGTGCCGGTCCTGGTGCTCGACCACCGTGACCTCGGCTCGATCCTCGCCAATCTCCGGCTGCTCGGCCGCGCCATCGGGGCCGAGGCGGAGGCCGAGGGCGTCGTTGCCGGCATGGAGGCACGGCTGGCGCGTGCCGCCGCCCGTCTCGGCGATCGCCCGCGCCGGCGGGTCTATCTCGAAACCGCATCGAGCGGCCGTGGCGGTTTCCAGACCGTGCGCGACGGCACCTACACCAGCGACGCGCTGCGCGCCGCCGGCGGCGACAGCGTCTTTGCCGGCCGCAATCTGCTCGCGCAGGTTTCAGGCGAGGCGGTGCTGGCGGCCGACCCGGACATCATCCTCGTCGCCGGAACCGAGGCACAGGCCGCCGAGCTGCGCCGCCGCCCGGGCTGGGACCGGATCCGGGTGGTGCGCGAGGGCCGGGTCCATGCCGTGCCGCGTGCCGAACTGCTGATCCCGGGCCCGCGCGTGATCGACGGTGTCGAGCGGCTCGGCCGCATCCTTTATCCGGACCTGCCATGAGAGCCGCTCTGCCGGTCCTGCTGCTGGTCGCGGGTGCGGCGCTGGGGCTGGCCCTCGGCGCCGAGATGCCCGGCCCCGCCGCGCTGGCCCGCGCCCTGGCCGATGCGGGCGACCCGTTCGGGCAGCTGGTCCTGCATTGGCGATTGCCGCGCGTCCTTGCCGCCGGCCTCGTCGGGGCGGGACTGGGTCTTGCCGGCGCGATCTTCCAGGGCGTGTTCCGCAACCCGCTCGCCGAGCCCTACCTGCTGGGCAGCGCACCCGGCGCGGCGGTCGGCGCGGCCGTTGCGCTGCTGGTTCCGCTACCGATGCCGCAGATGCTGAGCCTGCCGGTACTGGCCTTTGCCGGTGCCTGGGGAGCGAGCTGGGCGGTGATCGGGCTGTCGCGGCTTGCCGGCATCGTCGACGCCGCCGGGCTGCTGCTGGTCGGCATCGCGATATCGGCACTGCTCGGCGCGCTGCGCAGCCTGCTGCTGCTCGCCCTGTCGGACGAGACGGTCAACCTGCAGTCGGTGCTGAGCTGGACGCTCGGCGGCATCCAGACGCCGGGCTGGGCCGATCTCGGGCTGCTCGCCGCGCTCACGGCCGGGTCGGTCATTCTGGCGCTGGGCCTCGCCCGCGGCCTCGACCTGCTCGGCCTGGGCGACGAGGTCGCGGCCAATATGGGGGTGCCCGTCGGCCGCTTTCTCGCCCGCGCCGTGCTGATTGCCGCCGCGATAACCGCGGTCGCGGTCGCCTGGGGCGGCTTGGTCGGGTTCGTCGGGTTGATCGTGCCACATGTGGCGCGCTGGATCGGCGGGCCGGATCACCGCGGATTGCTGTGGCGTTCGGCGGTGGGCGGCGCCGCCTTGCTGATGGCGATGGACGGCCTCGCCCGCGCCGTGCTGCCCCCGGCCGAGATACCGCTGGGCCTGCTGACCGCGGTCATCGGCGCCCCTTTCTTCCTGCTGATCCTCTGGCGCCGGGGGCGGGCATGACCGTGACGCTGCATCAGGTCAGCCTGCGGCGCGGATCGCGCCTCGTGCTGGATCGCCTCGACCTTGCCGTCGCGCGGGGGCGGCTGACCTGCCTCGTCGGACCGAACGGCTCGGGCAAATCGACCGCGGTCAAGGTGATGGCCGGGGTGCTGGCGCCGGCTGCGGGCGCGGTGCTGATCGATGGCCGGCCGGCCGACGAGATCTCGCCGGTCGAACGGGCCCGCCACATCGGCTACCTGCCGCAGGATTTCGTCAGCCATTGGGACCTCACGGTGCGCGCGCTGCTGGCGCTCGGCATGGCCCGGGGCTCGGCGATCGGCTGGCTGCCTGGCCGCATGCCGGACCTGCCGCTACCGCCGACCGTGGTGGCGGACTTCGACCTGGCGCCCCTGCTCGACCGCCGCCTGTCGACCCTGTCCGGTGGCGAGCGGGCGCGCGCCGCCTGCGCCGCCGTGATCGCCGGGCAACCCGATACCCTGCTGGCCGACGAGCCCACGGCCAGCCTCGATATCGGTCACCAGATATCGACGATGCGATTGCTACGCCGGCTGGCGGCGAGACATGCCGTATTGGTTGTCGTTCATGATATCAATCTCGCTTTGCGCTTCGCCGACGAGATCATCGTGCTCGACCAGGGGCGGGCGGCCTTCGCCGGCGCGCCGGCAACCCTTGCGGACACCGATATCCTCGATCGCGTGTTCGCCCTACGATTCACGCGCCTTGCCGGACCGGACGGAGTCGTGCTCTCGGCCGGCTGAAAAGGGGTGTTGCAAAAAGCTGTTGCAAACTTGCCACTTTTTGATTTTTTTCTTATTATTCAGCTGGTTATATACCCCCATCCATACCACAAAAATCATCGTTCGACGGCACTTGACAGCCTGGGAAGCCACACCTAAGGTGCGCGCGCTTTCGGTGGCCGCGGCGGCCGAAAACGCTTGGCGCGCGTGCGTTTGGCAGATGTTCCGGCCTTCGTTCGGCGCGACAGCGGGCTCTGGTTTTGGGGGATTTCCGGACCGGGTGGGGACACGGGCCTGAACGCGAAGAGGCGGCATGTCCGATCAGCATCCATCCGATCGTCAATCCACCGATACCCCGCCGACGCTCGAGAGCCTCGACGCCCGCCTCAAGGCGGCGCGGCTGGCCAGCAACCCGGCGCCCAAGCGCCGGCGCGAGCTGGAGCGGACCGCGGTAGGCCGCGCTTGGCGGCTGACGGTCGAGATGGTGGCGGCGCTGGTCGTCGGCCTCGGCATCGGCTGGGGGCTCGATCGCTGGCTCGGCACCGGCCCCTGGTTTCTGCTCGTGTTCCTTCTCTTAGGCGCAGCCACCGGGATCTGGAACGCGGTCAAGACGGCGGCTGCCATCGGGCGGGCCGCCGAAGACGAGGACCGGCCGCAGGGCGAGTGATCCCTGAGGCCCGCAAGAATTGAATGGCCGGCAGGCTTGCCGGCGTGACGCATAGGGTTTCGGAAAGGCGGCTTGCCGTGGCAGCAGAATCTCATAGCCCTCTCGAGCAATTCACCATCAAGCGCCACTTCCACCTGGACATGGGCGGCGTCGACGCCTCGTTCACCAATTCGTCGGTGTCGATGGTCGTGGTCGTGATCCTGATCTCGGCCTTGATGATCTGGGGCATGAGCCGCCGGTCGCTGGTGCCGGGCCGCCTGCAGTCGACGGCCGAACTGGCCTACGAATTCATTGCCGGCATGGTCCAGGAGAACATCGGCTCCAAGGGCAAGAAGTACTTCCCGTTCATCTTCTCGCTGTTCATGTTCATCCTGTTCTCGAACATGCTCGGCATGGTGCCCTACCAGTTCACCGCCACCAGCCATATCATCGTCACCTTCGCGATGGCGCTGTTCGTGTTCGTCGGCGTGACGCTGATCGGCCTGGCCCGCCACGGCCTGCACTTCTTCTCGTACTTCCTGCCGCCCGGCGTGCCGATGTGGCTCGCGCCGCTGATCGTGCCGATCGAGATCCTGTCCTACCTGTCGCGCCCGATCTCGCTGTCGCTGCGCCTGTTCGCCAACATGCTGGCCGGCCACACCATGATGAAGGTGTTCGCGGGCTTCGTGGTCGCGCTGGGCTTCGTCGCCGGCTGGGCGCCGCTGCTGTTCGTCGTGGCGCTGACCGGCCTCGAACTGCTGATCGCCTTCCTGCAGGCCTACGTCTTCACGATCCTGACCTGCCTGTACCTGTCCGACGCCATCCACCTCGAGCACTGAGTTCGCCCGGGGTGGGCGGTCCGGTCCACCAACCAGTTTTCCTCGCTGTCCTTCAACCCATCAGTACCCCTTAGAAAGGAATCCATCATGGATCTCGCAGCCGCTAAGATGATTGGCGCCGGTATCGCCACCCTCGCCCTCGCCGGCGTCGGCATTGGTCTTGGCAACATTTTCGGCAGCTTCCTGGGTTCGGCCCTGCGCAACCCGACCGCCGCCCCGAAGCTGTTCGGCAACCTGCTCCTCGGCTTCGCGCTGACCGAGGCGGTGGCGCTGTTCGCCCTCGTCATCGCGTTCCTCATCCTCTTCACCTAATCATCGGGTCATCGGGTAGGACCGTCCGTTAAGGCGTAACCGTCCGAGGGGATGCAACGATGCCGCAGCTCATATTCGCTGATTATCCGCCGCAGATCTTCTGGCTGGTGGTCACTTTCGCCATTCTCTACATCCTGATGGCGTATGTGGCCCTGCCGCGGGTCGAATCGGTGCTTGAGGAGCGGCGTAAGCGTATTGCCGACGACCTCGAAGCCGCCGAACGGTCCAAGAAGGACAGCGAGGCGGTGATCGCCCAGTACGAGGCCGCGCTGGCGCAAGCCCGCAGCCGCGCCCAGGCGATCTCCGCCGATACCCGTACGCGTGTCAACACCGAGAGCGCCTCGCAGCGTTCGGCGACCGAGGCCAAGCTTGCCGGCGACGTCCGTGCAGCCGAAGGCCGCATCGCCGCCGCCCGCGACGAGGCCCTGGCCAAGATCGACGGCGTCGCCACCGAAGCCGCGACCGGCATCGTCGAGCGTCTGCTCGGCCAGGTGCCGGCGCCGGGTGCGGTCGCCGCTGCCGTCGCCAACGCCGCGCGCAAGTGAGGTAGCCGATGTTTCATGATCCCGCCTTCTGGGTCTTCGTCGGCTTCGTCCTGTTCGTCGGCCTGGTTCTGTACCTGAAGGTTCCGGGCAAGATCGCCGGCCTGCTCGACGAGCGTTCGGCCAAGATCGCCAAGGACCTCGACGACGCCAAGCGCCTGCGCGAGGACGCGATCAAGCTGTTGGCCGAATACCAGGCCAAGCAGCAGAACGCGCTCAAGGAAGCCGAGGCGATCGTCGCCCAGGCCGAGGACGAGGCCAAGCGCCTGATGGCCAGCGCCGAGAGCGAACTCAAGGCCTCGATCGCCCGCCGCCAGGCGATGGCCGAGTCCAAGATCGCCCAGGCCGAGGCCGAGGCGCTGCGCCAGGTCCGTGTCGCCGCCGTCGACCTCGCGGTCGCCGCCGCCGAGCAGGTCCTGCGGGCCGAGCTTGCCGGGCCCCGCGCCTCGCAGGTGGTCGATCAGGCCATCGCCGACGTGGGTGGCCGCCTCAACTGACACGTGCACTGCCGCGGACCCCGGTCCGCAAGCAGGAATATCGAAAGCCCTGCAATACATTTGCAGGGCTTTTTTCTTGTACAGCTGTAGGCATTCACGCCATCGTTACGGAAATTTTAACGGCCTCCGGCCCACAGTAACGTCGGGAACAGATCCGGGGTTGACCGGCTGGTATTGCCGGTAAAGAGTCTCGCCAGGCGCGAGACCTGCTTTGGGGAGCGAGGCTTAGGCTAATGGGTGGTCAGCGGACGCCAGCTAACTGGGTCACCAAGCCGAAGGAACGGCGCCTCGCCGGCGTCGGGCCCAAGCAGTATGACGACCTGAAGCTGCTGTCTTTCCTGCGCAAGGCGTCGGGCGAACTGGCCGGCCTGCGCATCGTGCACTTCCACTTCTCCTGCCTGAAGGAGAAGGACGACAGCGCCGCCGAGATCCTGAAGAAAATCCTGCCCGAAGTCGCGGCCAACGCCCAGTTGTTCCTGACGTTCATGATTTCGAACGGCGACGTGATGTTCATCTACAAGGGCATCTCGCTGAATTCGGTCAAGAACGTCTGCGAGAAGATCGGCTCGCTGATTCTGAGCCGCAACAAGCTCGAGCGGAAGAACATCTATAACGAGGATTCGATCTATACGATCATGGAGCTGCAATTCAGCTTCATCAACGTGATCGCCTTCATCGAATCGATCTCGACCGAAGTCGAAGGCGCTGCGGCGTCCGACAAGCCGCCGATCACGCTCGACGAGATGAGCAAGATCGAGCGCTCGATGCAGATCTTCGACCTGTCGCCGATGATCCGCAACCAGGCGATCATGGACGTGTCCAAGCGCGGCGAGAACCACGCCGAGTACTACGAGCTCTACATCTCGATCAAAAGCCTCGCCGACCGCCTGTCGCCGGATTTCGACCTGACCGCCAATCGCTGGCTGTTCAACCACTTCACCCAGAATCTCGACATGTCGATGCTCAAGGCCCTGAACCAGGACCTGAGCTTCATGCAGGGCCACCGCATCGGCATCAATCTGAACCTGACGACGATCATGTCGTCGGCGTTCGAGAAGTTCGACAACCGCCTGCCTTCGGCCTTCCGCGGCAATGTCATCCTGGAAATCTCCAAGATCGATTTCCTGGAAAACATGGGCATCTACCGCGAAGTGGCGGAGATGGCGCAGGAACGCGAGTTCAAGATCACCATCGACGGGCTGACGCCGTATCTGGCGACCAAGCTCGACTTCGAAGACATGATGTGCGCGCACGCCAAGATCTTCTGGACGCCCGAGCTGCTGGAACTGCAGGGCGACCAGTTGCGTGCCTTCAAGGACATGCTGTCGAGCCAGAACAATTGCCGCTTCATCCTGGCGCGCTGCGATTCCGTGGTGGGCCTGGTCTTTGCCCGCCGCCATGGCATCGACCTGGTTCAGGGGCGCGCGGTCGACGACATCGTGCGCAAGGGCGTCTACATCCACGACGCCATCCAGGCCGCCAGCCTGAACGTCGGGTATTCCTGAACCGCAGGCAATGCCGTTAGTTACCCGGCGGTAGACTTCGCGGCCGCGGCGGCTAAACTCCTCCCGCTTCCAGGGAGAGTCCGATGCCCGCAATCGACCGCCGCGATCTCGATTTCCTGCTCTACGACGTCCTCGACACCGAGGCGCTGTGCCGCCGGCCGCGTCACGCCGATCATTCGCGCGAGACCATCGCGCAGATCATCGATACCGCCGAGGCCGTGGCCGACGAGCATTTCGCCAGCCACGCCGCCAAGCTCGACGCCAACGAGCCCACGCTGGTCAATGGCCGGGTCGAAATCATCCCGGAGGTCAAGGCCGCGCTGGACGCCTTCATCGCGGCCGGTTTCATGGGCGCGCATGCCGATGCCGAGCATGGCGGCCTGCAGTTGCCGCAGATCGTCGCCCAGACGACAGCCGCGATCTTTACCGCCGCCAATGTCGGAACCGCCGGATATCCATTCCTGACGCGGGCCGCCACCAACGTCATCGCCAAGTTCGGGACCGCCGAGCAAAAGCGCCTGTTCCTCGAGCCGATGCTGGCCGGGCGCTATTTCGGCACCATGGCGCTGACCGAACCCCAGGCGGGGTCGGGTCTTGCCGATCTGCGGACCCAGGCGGAGCCGGCGGGTGACGGCAGCTATCGCCTGACCGGATCGAAGATCTTCATCTCCGCCGGCTTCCACGAACTGTCCGAGAATATCGTCCATCTCGTGCTGGCCCGCATCAAGGGTGCGCCCGCCGGCACCCGCGGGATCTCGCTGTTCATCGTCCCCCGCTATCTCGTCAACGATGACGGCACCCTCGGCCCCCACAACGACATCGCCCTGGCCGGGCTGATCCACAAGATGGGCTATCGCGGCACCACCTCGACGATGCTGTCCTTCGGCGAGAACGGCGGGGCGGTCGGCTATCTGATCGGCGAGGCCAACAAGGGCCTGGCCTGCATGTTCCACATGATGAACGAGATGCGGATCGGCGTGGGCCTCGGCGCCGCCGTGCTCGGCTATGCCGGCTATCGCATCGCCGTCGACTACGCGCGCACCCGGGTCCAGGGCCGGCCGATCGACAACAAGGACCCGGCCGCCCCGCCGATCGCGATCATCGGCCACCCCGACGTGCGCCGCATGCTGCTCGCCCAGAAGGCCTATGCCGAAGGCGGCCTGGCCCTGTGCCTCTACGGCGCCCGCCTGCATGACGACAGCGAGACCGCCGAAACCGAGGCCGAGCGGCGCGACGCGGCAGCGATGCTCGACTTCCTGACGCCGATCATCAAATCCTGGCCGTCGCAATGGGGCTTGGCGGCCAACGACCTCGCCATCCAGGTCCATGGCGGCTACGGCTATACCCGCGAGTATCCGGTCGAGCGGCTCTATCGCGACAACCGGCTGAACCCGATCCACGAGGGTACCTTCGGTATTCAGTCGATCGACCTCCTGGGCCGCAAGGTATTGGGCGACGGTGGCGCAGCTCTGGCCCGCCTCGGCGCCGCGATGGACCGGGAGATTGGCGCGGCCGAGACCGACCCCGAACTGAAATCCCATGCCGCGGCGTTGAGCGATGCCCGCCGGCTGGTGGCTGAGACCACCGCGGTGCTGGCCCATGCCGCCAAGGCAGAAGGCGCCGCCGTGGCGTTGGCCAATGCCGCCGTCTACCTCGAAATGCTCGGCCACGTCGTCGTCGCCTGGATCTGGTTGAAGCAGGCGATCGCGGCGCGCAAGCTGCAGCCGGCCGGCGGCGACGATCCGTTCCTGGCCGGAAAGCTCGCGGCCTGCGGCTATTTCTTCCGCTGGGAACTGCCCAAGATCGGGCCGCAGGCGGCATTGCTGCAGAGCCTCGACAGGACGACCCTGCGTATGATTGACGCCTCCTTTTGACGATCCAACCCTAAAGTGCTAAACGTGGTAGCGGGGTGAGTTGCCCGGAAAAGCGTAACATGTAAGAGTGACTATCGTTGTCGCGAGTACCCTCTGGTGGGAGGGTGGTCCGGGGGGACGCGATGATCGCTGAGCTTACGAAGAACGAGCGCAACGGCGCGCTCGTCATCCTGGCCGTGCTGACGGTGGTCGGCCTTGTCATGGCGGTCGCCGGTTATGCCGATCCCTTCGGCATCCATGGCGGCCTGGTTGCGATCGCTGCGCTGGCCGGCATCTTTGCCGTCATATCCGGCTATTTCGCCCCCGAACCCACTCTTGCCCGGTTCGGCGAGTACTACGACACCCCCTCCAAGATCGGCATCGGCCTGGCCATGGCCTGGGCCGTATTCGGGTTGTTCGTCGGCGACTGGGTCGCCTGGCTGCTTGCCTATCCCAACGCGACCTTCGACGCCGGCTGGTCTTCGTTCGGTCGCCTGCGGCCGGTGCATACCACCGGCGTGATCTTCGGTTTCGGCGGCAATGCGTTGATCGCCACGTCGTTCCACGTGATGCAGCGTACCTGCCGGGCTCGCCTGCCGGACCAGCTGACCCCGCTGTTCGTGCTGTTCGGCTACAACCTGTTCTGCATCCTGGCCGTGACCGGTTACTTGATGGGCCTGACCCAGTCGAAGGAATATGCCGAGCCCGAATGGTACGTCGACCTCTGGCTCGTCGTCGTGTGGGTCACCTATCTGGTCCTGTATCTGCGATTGCTGGCGCGCCGGCGCGAGCCGCATATCTATGTGGCCAACTGGTACTACCTCGCCTTTATCGTCGTCGTGGCGATGCTGCATGTCGTCAACAATCTGGCGGTGCCGATCTCGTTCTACGAAGCGAAGAGCTATTCGCTGTTCTCGGGCGTTCAGGATGCGATGACCGAATGGTGGTACGGCCACAACGCGGTCGCGTTCTTCCTGACTTCGGGCTTCCTGGGCATGATGTATTATTACCTGCCCAAGCGCGCCGGCCGGCCGATCTTCTCCTACCGGATGTCGATCGTCTCGTTCTGGGGCATCACCTTCTTTTACATGTGGGCCGGTTCGCACCACCTGCATTACACCGCGCTGCCCCAATGGGTGCAGACGCTGGGCATGACCTTCTCGCTGATGCTGCTGATCCCCTCCTGGGGCTCGGCCGGCAACGCGCTGCTGACGCTGAACGGCGCCTGGGGGCGGGTGCGCGACGATGCGACCTTGCGCTTCATGATGGTCGCAGCCGTGTTCTACGGCCTGACCACCTTCGAGGGATCTTTCATGGCGATCCGCTCGGTCAATTCACTGTCGCACTACACCGACTGGACCATCGGCCATGTCCATGCCGGGGCGCTTGGCTGGGTGGCGATGATCACCTTCGGCTCGATCTACGCCCTCGTGCCCTGGCTGTGGAAACGCGAAGGCATGTATTCCCCGCGCGCGGTGGAAGTGCACTTCTGGCTCGCGCTCGGCGGCACGCTGGTCTACGTGCTGGCCATGTGGAACTCCGGCATCATCCAGGGGCTGATGTGGCGGACCTACAACGACAGCGGCACTCTCGCCTATTCCTTCGTCGACTCCGTGGTGGCGATGCGCCCCTACTACATCGCCCGGGCGATCGGCGGGCTGATGTTCCTGCTGGGCGCCATCGTCGGGTCATGGAACATCTGGATGACCGTCCGCATGCCGGCCCCCGTGCCGGCCGATGCCGGGGGCGACCAGCCGGCCATCGCGCTGCAGGCGGGGGAGTAGACCCATGTTTGGCCTGCATTACCGGCTGGAACGCAAGGCGATCGGCCTGGTGCTGGGCATCATGCTCGTCGCTTCGATCGGCGGCATCGTCGAGATCGCGCCGCTGTTCACCATCCATCAGACGGTCGAGGATGTGCCGGACATGCGGGTCTATACCCCGCTCGAGGTCGCCGGGCGTAATATCTACATCCGCGAGGGATGCTACGCCTGCCACTCGCAGATGATCCGCACGCTGCGCGACGAGGTCGAGCGCTACGGGCCCTATTCGCTGGCCGTCGAATCGAAATACGATCATCCGATGCTATGGGGCTCGAAGCGGACCGGCCCCGATCTTGCCCGCATCGGCGGCAAATATTCCGACGAATGGCATGTCGCCCATCTGATGGACCCGCGCGCCGTGGTGCCCGAATCGGTGATGCCGTCCTATGGCTGGCTTGCCCGTAGCGATCTGCGTACCGACAATCTCGGCCGCCATCTCAAGGCGCTGCGCACCGTCGGCGTGCCCTACACCGACGAGATGATCGCCAGCGCATCGGCGGACGCCTACGGCCAGACAGCCCCGGACACGAACTTCGCCGCAGGCGTTGCCAAGCGCTATGGCGAGGCAACCAACATCAGGCCATTCGGCGCCACGCCGAACGGGGGGCTGACCGAGATGGATGCCCTGGTCGCCTACCTCCAGATCCTCGGCCGTCTGACCGACGCAGCCCATAGGCCGGTAGGAGGCTGACACGATGGACATCGCCCACGGCACCCTGGTCTGGCTCGCCAAATCGTTCGGGCTGTTCTACCTGATCGGCCTGTCGCTGATCGTCGTCATCTATGCCTGCTGGCCGTCGAACCGGCAGAAGTTCGACCGCGCCGCGACCGCAATCCTCGAAGAGGAGGACAGGCCTTGGCAGTAGAGGAGCGCGACCCCTATTCCGGCTGGATGACCACCGGCCACGAGTGGAACGGCATCAAGGAGTTGAACACGCCGGTGCCGCGGGCGGTGTGGTTCTTCCTCGGCCTGGCCGCGCTGTTTTCCCTGGGTTACTGGATCCTGATGCCGGCCTGGCCGCTGGGACGCGATTATACCCGAGGCCTGCTCGGCCTCGACCAGCGCGAGATCGTGGCCAAGTCGATCGCCGAGGCCGCGGCCGATCGTCCCTGGCTCGGCGAGATCGCCAACAAGGACTTCCCGGTGATCCTGGCCGATCCCCGGCTGATGGCCGATATCCGCCAGACCGGCCGCACGCTGTTCGGCGACAACTGCGCCGCCTGCCACGGTCAGACCGCGCAGGGCGGTCCGGGCTTTCCCAACCTGACCGCCGGTTCCTGGCTATGGGGCGGCGATCCCGCCGACATCGCCGAAACCATCCGGGTCGGCATCAACTCGGCCAACCCAGACAGCCGCACGTCGCAGATGATGGCTTTCGGTCGCGACGAGATCCTGCCGCGCACCGATGTCGAGGCCGTCGCAGCCTATGTCCGCAGCCTTTCGAACCTGCGTCCTGCCGGGACGCAGGCGCAGATCGAGGCCGGCAAGGCGCTCTTTGCCGCCAATTGCACGACCTGCCATGGCGAGGACGCGAAGGGCAATCAGCAGGTCGGCGCCCCCGACCTGACCGATCGGTACTGGATCTACGGTTCCGACCTGCAAACGGTGTTCGCGACGGTATGGGGCGGCCGCCAGGGCCATATGCCGAGCTGGCAGGGCCGACTGTCGCCGACCGACATCAAGATCCTCGCGCTCTACCTCACCGATCTGCGAAAGCGGGGCTCATGAGCCGAAGGACGATCTGGCTGACCGTTGCCCTTGGCCTGCTGCTGGTGCTCGGCGCCAATGCCCATCTCGTCTATGTCGCGGTCACCTCGCAACCCGACTGCGTCGCCCATGTCCGGCCCGGCAGCAGTGGCGCGGGCTACGGCGCCGCCCAATCGTCGTGCACCCCCGGCAGCGGGAGATAGGCCATGGAAACCATTCCCGCCATCGTCGCTCGCACCCGGCCGGCCCGGGACTGGAGCCGCCATGTGCCGGCCGGCATGGCCTTCGCCTGGCTCGGCCAGGGCTGGCGCGACTTCGCGACCCGGCCGGCATTGAGCCTGGCCTACGGCCTGCTGGTCTTCGTGGTCTCCGCCGTCATCGTCGCCGGGCTGTTTGCCTTCGGCTGGGACTACATCCTGTTTCCCGCCTTCGCCGGCTTCATGGTGGTCGGGCCCATACTGGCCCTCGGCCTCTATGAGAAGAGCCGCCGGCTGGCGGCGGGCGAGCCGGTGACGTTGCGGGCGATGCTGTTCGTGCATCTGGCCTCGGGCGGCCAGGTCCTGTTCACCGGCGTCCTGCTCTGCCTCGTCATGCTGCTGTGGTGGCGCGCCGCCGTCATCGTCTATGCGCTGTTCTTCGGCCTGCGTCCCTTCCCCGGGCTTGGCCAGATTGCCGAGATGCTGGCGGCGACCCCGACCGGCTGGGCCATGATCGGCGTCGGCAGCGCGGTCGGCGCCCTGTTCGCCAGCTTCGGTTTTGCGATCTCGGCCTTCTCGATCCCGATGCTGCTGGAACGGCGGGTCGACGCACTGACTGCGATGGGGTCGAGCGTCGCGCTGGTATGGAACAATATCGGCGTCATGCTGGCCTGGGGCGCCATCGTCCTCGCCCTGTTCGTGTTCAGCCTGGCCACCGCCCTGCTCGGGCTGATCGTCGTCTTCCCGGTGCTCGGCCATGGCACCTGGGCTGCCTGGCGCGCGATCCAGCCGCCTTCATGACCGATCGAACACCTTCGGTCATGGCTGCCGCCAGCGCGCCGTGCCCGCGATGAGCGACTATTTCTACCTGATTCCGATCTCGCTGCTTCTGGGTCTTGCCGGGCTGGGCGCCTTCCTCTGGTGCCTGCGCACCGGCCAGTACGATGATCTCGACGGTGCGGCCGAGCGCATCCTCTATGACGAGGACACGCCGGCAAGATAGTCGCGCCAGATCCGGCGGCCGGTTTCGTCATAGCGCCGCACCGCCTCGACGAAGGCTTGACGGGCCGCGACCGAAACCAGCGGTTCCGGCAGCATCGGATCGAAGACGATCGTCCTGATCCCCTGGTCGCCCAGCAGATAGGATTCACGGGCAGCGTCAGGAAGCGCCATGGCCGCGCAGCGCGCCAGTGATGCCGCCAGCCGGGCGCAGCCCTCGTCGTAGCTGTGCTCCAGCGCGCGGCCATCCCACAGGCTGCGGGCCCTGGCTTCGAGCGTCTGGTCGAAGGCGGCGGCGGCGAAGACCGGTATCGCCGGATCGAGGCCGAGCGCCTGCAGACGCTGGCGCGTGAGGGGAATGCCGCCCTCGAAGTTATCGGGGCGGACGAACAGCCCATCGTCGAGCTGGCGCAGCCCGACCATCGCCAGCGCGCGCTTCTGCGCGCGCACCGCCGGGCGATCGCTGCGCCTTGTTCCACCGGTCGTCACCGCGACCCAGCCCCCGTCCCAAGGCCGAACCCGCCCCTCTGCCTCGCGCCAGGCGCCGACGTCGCGGCGCAGGGTACGACCGGCCGGCCGCAGGCGATAGGCGCCACGGCCGGTATTCTCGATGACACCGGCGGCCATCAGCCGATTGAGCGCCACCCGGGCATTGTTGGTCGAAATGTCGAACAGCGCGCAGGCCCGGATCGCCTCAGCCGCCTCCAGCTCGCCCCCTTCCACTGCGATCAACAGCCGCAACAGCAGCTGGCGGGCCGTAGGCGATGGCAGTCCGTCCAGCGTGGGGATCATCGGGGCCTCGATTGACTTACCGGCGAGTCAGGCCTAAGATATTACATCAAATGACGGATTTGAGCACGATGTTGTAACGTTCCGTCGATCGGGAGGGAAAGCCGATGTCGGTCAAGGCGCAGTTCGTCACCCATGTCGTCGAGAACCAGCCGCTGGCCTTGCCGGCCTACAATGCCTGGACGACCGATCCGGCCCTGCAGAACGCGGTCGAACGGAACGGCGGCGGCTGGGGGGCTGCGGCACTGGCGGCGCATGGCGCCACCACCGGCAGTGTGATGATGGAACTGGGCGATCAGGCCAACCGCAACAAGCCCGTCCTGCGCAGCTTCGACCGCTATGGCCGCCGGATCGACGAGGTCGAGTTCCACCCGGCCTACCATCAGCTGATGCGCCATGCGATGCAGGCGGAAGTGCACAATTTCTCGTGGCGCCACCAGGACGACGTCGGCGCCCATGTCGTGCGTGCCGGGCTGATCTACCTTAACGGCCAGCCCGATTCCGGCACCAACTGCCCGCTGACCATGACGCATGCCGTGGTGCCGGCACTGCGCAACGCCCCGGCGCTGGCCAAGACATGGCTGCCCCATCTGCTGAAGGCCGACTACGACCCGCAGGTCGCACCGGTCGCGGCCAAGGCCGGCTGCACCTTCGGCATGGGCATGACGGAAAAGCAGGGCGGCTCGGACGTGCGTCGCAATACGACGCGCGCACTGGCGCAGCCGGACGGAACCTACGAACTGGTCGGCCACAAGTTCTTCTTTTCCGCCCCGATGTGCGACGCCCATCTGGTGCTGGCCCAGGCCGAAGGCGGGCTGAGCTGCTTTCTGATGCCGCGCGTCCTGCCGGACGGCACGCTGAACGCGGTCCGGATCCAGCGCCTCAAGGACAAGCTGGGCGACTGGAGCAATGCCTCCTCCGAGGTCGAATTCCAGGGTGCCACCGCCTGGCTCATCGGCGAGGAAGGGCGCGGCGTGCCGGTCATCATCGAGATGGTGGCGCTGACCCGGCTCGACTGCATGCTGGGCTCGGCCGCGATCATGCGCCAGGCCCTCGTCCAGGCGATCCATCACACCCGCCAGCGGTCGGCTTTCGGCCGGCTTCTGTCCGACCAGCCGCTGATGCAGAACGTGCTGGCCGACCTGGCGTTGGAAAGCGAGGCGTCGGTCGCGCTGGCGATGCGCGTCGCCCGCGCGGTCGATGCCGCGCAGCGCGATCCCGGCGAGGCCGCCTTCGCCCGCATCGCCACGGCGATCGGCAAGTACTGGGTCTGCAAGCGCGCGCCCGGCTTCGTCAACGAAGCGCAGGAATGCCTGGGCGGCATCGGCTATGTCGAGGAAAATATTCTGCCGCGGCTCTATCGCCAGGCGCCGTTGAATTCGATCTGGGAGGGATCGGGCAACGTCCAGTGCCTCGACGTCCTGCGCGCGCTGCGCCGCGAGCCGGAGACACGCGAGGCGCTGTTTGCGGAACTGCAGGGGGTCAAGGGTGAAAATCGGGCGCTCGACGATCAGATCGCCTGGCTCAAAGCCGCCTTCGACGACCATAATTCGCTGGAAGGGCGCAGCCGTGCGGTGGTCGAGCGCACCGCGACGGTGCTGCAGGCAGCGCAGCTGATCAAGGCCGCGCCCGACCGGATCGGCGATCTGTTCGCCGAAGCGCGGCTCGGCCCCGAGGCGAGCTTCGCCTACGGCACGCTCGACCCGCATGCCGATCTGGGCCGGATCGTCGAACGGGCCATGCCGCACTGAAACGCCGGAAACGGAACGTCAGAGCGGCGGATTGCGCCGACCCACCGGCTGCGACTTCACGATCGAGGTGTTCGTCTCCGCCTTGTCGGCGATCCGGTCGAGCAGCGTATCGAGCTCGCCGATCGAGCGCACATGCAGCCGCGCGATATAGCAGTCCTCGCCCGTGACCTTGTCGCATTCGACCACCTCGGGCATCGCGGCGATCAGCCGCTCGACGACGTGCAGCTTGCCCGGCAGCGGCCGGACGCGGACGATGGCCTGCAGCGTATAGCCGAGCGCTGCGGGCGACAGTTCGACCGTAAACGCCTTGATGACGCCCCGGTCCTCCAGCCGCTTCAGCCGTTCGGACGTGCTGGGCGACGACAGCCCGACGATTCCGGCCAGTTCCTTCAGCGACAGCCGGGCATCGGCGCTCAGCGCTTCGACGAGGCGCCTGTCGACTTCGTCGAGGCCGCTCTTAACGATTAGGCTCATTCCTCGATCTTCCTAATTTTTCGCCGCAATTGGACAAAGCAGCCTTACGCTAGCCATGTGCCGGCGATCATGCACCTCCTATCATCCGCCCCAACGGAGATGGAGGCCTCTGCCATGATGGAGACACGGTCGCGCGGTGCAATCGAGATGAGCGGCGCCATGCTGATCTCGGGTACCATCGGGCTGTTTGTGGTGCTGACGCATCAGCCGGTCTTCAACGTCGTGTTCTGGCGCTGTGCGATCGGCGCGCTGACCCTGGCCGCGATCTGCGGCGCGATGGGGCTGTTTCGCCGGGGCATCGTAAACCGCCGCCAGTTCGGCCTCGCCGCGCTGGGCGGCATCGCCATCGTCGTCAACTGGATCCTCCTGTTCGCTGCCTATCCGCGCGCCTCGATCTCGATCGCCACGGCCGTCTACAACGTCCAGCCGTTCATGCTGGTGGCGATGGGGGCGATCCTGCTGAAGGAACGGCCGACGCTGTCGGCGCTGGGCTGGCTCGGCCTCGCCTTTCTCGGCATGCTCGCCGTCGTGCAGGGCAAGCCGCAGGCCGGCAGCGACTATCTCACCGGCATCGCGCTGGCACTGGCTGCCGCCTTCTGCTACGCGGTCGCCGCGATCGTGACCAAGCGGCTGCAGGGCCTGTCGCCCCACCTGATCGCTTTGATCCAGCTGGGCGTCTGTGTGCTGATGCTGGCGCCGCTGGCCGATTTCGCCAGCCTGCCGACGGACGCGCACGGCTGGGTGCTGCTGTCCACCATCGGCGTCGTCCATACCGGCCTGATGTACATCCTGCTCTACGGTGCGATCCAGAAGCTGCCGACCAGCCTGACCGGCGCGCTGTCGTTCATCTATCCGGTGGTCGCGATCCTGGTCGATTTCGTGGCGTTCGGTACGCGGCTCGACCCGCTGCAACTCGCGGGTACGGGGCTGATCCTGCTGGCGGCTGCCGGATCGACGCTGGGCTGGGCGCCATGGGCGGTACTGCGGCGCCGGCCGTCATGAGCCGCGCTCGAGCAGGCGCGCGGCGATCGCCGCGGCGAGTGCCAGTACCGCGGCAGCCAGCATGACCAGCAGGAAGGCATGCCGGGCATTGTCGGGCGTCAGCACGGCGCCGGCGACCCAGGACATCAGCGCCCCGCCGGCGATCGATATCGCGCTGGCCAGCCCGGCCGCGCTGCCCGTCAGTTTCGGGCGCACGGAAATCGCGCCGGCATTCGCGCCGGGCATGGTCAGGCCGTTCGACAGGCCGACGAACAGGCAGGGGCCGAACAGGGCCACCACATGGTCGATGCCGGCCGCCCACAGGGCCAGGCCGACCAGCAGCCCGGCGACCGCCAGCGCGCGCCCGGCGATCAGCGTGGTCGTCAGCGGAAAATGGCTGGCGAACCGCCCGGACAGAAAGCTGCCGACCATGAAGCCGACCGTGATCGTGCCCATCAGCAGGCCGAGCCGCGCGGGCGACATGTCGAACAGCGCACGGGCGGCCAGCGGCGCACCGGCCAGGAACGCAAAGAACGCGCCGATCGAGAACGCCATGCAGGCGGCATAAGCCCAGAACCGGGCCGAGGCGAGCAGTTCGGGATAGGCGCGGAACTGTTCGGCGATCGTGGCCGAGGGTGCACGGTTGGTTTCGCGCAGGTCGATCCAGCACAGCGCGAACACCGCCCCGCCGGCCAATGCCAGGAACCAGAAATTGGCTCGCCAGCCGAAGGCCTGATCCAGCAGCCCGCCGAAACTGGGGCCGAGCATCGGGGCGAAGGCCCAGGCCATGGCGAGATAGCCGATGCGGGAGGCCGTCTCCTCCTTGCTGGTCGTATCCCGGATCACCGCCAGCGACACCGCGTAGGTCGGGGCGATCACCGCCTGCAACATCCGGCAGGCCAGGAAGGTCGGGATATCCGGTGCGACGATGCAGCCGAACGTGGCGGCCACGAAGATGCCGACACCCCACAGGATGACCGGGCGTCGTCCGAACCGGTCGGACAGGGGTCCCATGACGACCTGCAGACACGCGGACACCGCCGCATACGCGGCAAGTGTCAATCCGGCGACGCTGTAGTCGACATCGAATTCGGTCGCGATGTTGGTCAGCGACGGCAGGAAGATATTGATCGGCAGCACGCCGACCGCCGACAGCAGGATCAGCGTCGACAGCCGTGGGGCGTGGATCGGTTGCGGCGTCACCGGCGGTTCACTCCCCCGAAAACAAGCGGGGCGGGGGTTCGCCACCCCCGCCCCGCATCGGACCGCCCTTTTCCGGGCGATCAGCCCTTCTTCTGGTTGGCCAGCGCCTGGTTCAGGAAGTTGTCATAGGTCGATTCGGCGACGCGGAACCACAGGTTCTCCTCGTCACGGTACTTGACCCACGAATCATAGACCTTCTTGAACTTCGGATTCTTGGCGTTGGTCTCGTCGTAGAGCTTGACGGCCTGGTTGAAGCAGGCCTGCATGACCTCGCGCGTGAACGGGCGCAGCTGCGTGCCCGACGCGACCAGGCGGCGCAGCGCGCCCGGGTTCTCGGTGTCGTACTTGGCGGTCATCCAGGTGTTGGCGTAGGCGCAGGCATCCTCGAAGATGGTCTTGTAGACCGCCGGCAATTCTTCCCAGACCTTCGAGTTGACGTACATCGAGACCTGGGGGCCGCCTTCCCACCAGCCGGGATAGTAGTAGTACTTGGCGACCTTGTTGAAGCCGAGCTTCTCGTCGTCATAGGGGCCGACCCACTCGGCTGCGTCGATCGTGCCCTTTTCCAGCGCCGGGTAGATGTCGCCGCCGCCGATCTGCTGGGGCACGACACCGAGCGGGGCCAGCACCTGGCCGGCGAAGCCGCCGATGCGGAACTTCAGGCCCTTCAGGTCCTCGACCGTCTTGATCTCCTTGCGGAACCAGCCGCCCATCTGGGTGCCGGTGTTCCCGGCCGGGAACTGGACGATGTTGTAGTCCTTGAAGAACTCGCGCATCAGCTCGAGACCGCCGCCGTAGTACATCCAGGCGTTCTGCTGACGGGTGTTCAGGCCGAACGGGACGGCCGCGTCGAAGGCGAAGGTCGGATCCTTGCCGATATAATAATAGGAGACGGTGTGGCCCGCTTCGACCGTTGCGTTCTGCACCGCATCGGCGACCTGCAGCGCGGGAACGATCTCGCCGGCGGCGAAGACGCGGATCTGGAACTTGCCGTCGGTCGCGGCGGCGACGCGCTTGGCGACGATTTCGGCCGCGCCGTAGATGGTGTCGAGGCTCTTGGGGAAGCTCGACGCGATACGCCACTTGACCTCGGGCAGCCCCTGGGCGAGTGCCGGGGCGGCGACGGCGGTCGAAGCGGCCAGACCCAGACCGGCCGACTTGATGAACTGACGACGCTTCATAGCGTTGTTTCCTCCTCTGATTCGTGCCTGCTATTGGTATGCCAGCACGCAATAGGCGCTCACTATGACTATTGTCCACGCCAGGACAAGCCGGAAATGGGCATGCACGCTGCCCTAATCCGAACGGCGAAGATTTATGCTTTCGATTTAGGCAAAAGGACCCCGGGCGCGGTATCCGCGCCCGGGGGATCGTTCGCGATCAGGCCGGTTGCTTCCAGCGCAGCACCGGGGTCCGGGCCGCCCTGGTTTCGTCGAGCCGCCGGCGCGGCGCCAGCCGCGGGGCCTCGGTGAACGCCGCGGGATCGCCCTGGCCGCCGCGGCAGGCGATCGCCTGCTCGGCCAGACCACGCAGCACCGCCACGAAACCATCGATCGAATCCTTGGATTCGGTCTCGGTCGGCTCGATCAGCAGCGCGCCATGGACGACCAGCGGGAAATACATGGTCATCGGGTGGAAGCCCTGGTCGATCATCGCCTTGGCAAAATCGAGCGTGGTGACGCCGGTATCCTTGAGGAAACGATCGTCGAACAACGCCTCATGCATGCACGGACCGTCGAACGACGGGGTCATCACGTCCTTCAGCGAGGCCATGACATAGTTCGCCGCCAGCACGGCGTCCTCGGCCACCTGGCGCAGGCCGTCGCCACCATGGCTCATCATGTAGGCCAGCGCCCGGATGAACATGCCCATCTGGCCGTGAAAACCCTTCATCCGCCCGAACGACTTCGGCGCCTCGCGCGGGTCCTCGACCAGGCGGAAGGCATCACCCTCGCGCCGCACGAAGGGCAGCGGCGCAAAATCCTTCAGCGCGTCCGAGAACACCACCGGTCCCGACCCCGGCCCGCCGCCGCCATGCGGCGTCGAGAAGGTCTTGTGCAGGTTCAGGTGCATCGCATCGATGCCGAGATCGCCCGGCCGCACGCGGCCGACGATGGCGTTGAAGTTGGCACCGTCGCAGTAGAAATAGCCGCCCACCGAATGAATGCCCTCGGCCACCGCGATCACGTCGCGCTCGAACAGGCCGCAGGTATTCGGGTTGGTCAGCATCACCGCCGCGACGTCGGGGCCGAGCTTGGCGCGGAACGCCTCGAGGTCGATGCGGCCGTCCGCCGTCGCCGGGATCGGATCGACCGTGTAGCCGCAGAGCGCGGCGGTCGCCGGGTTGGTGCCATGCGCCGATTCCGGGACCAGCACGCGCTTGCGGGCATCGCCCTTGGCGACATGGGCGGCATGGATCGCCATCAGGCCGCACAATTCGCCATGGGCGCCGGCCGCCGGCGACATCGCCACTGCCGGCATGCCGGTCAGCGTCATGATCCAGCCGGCCAGGCGCTCGATCAGTTCCAGCGCCCCCTGCACCGTCGATTGCGGCTGCAGCGGATGCACGTCGCCCAGCCCGGGCAGCCGCGCCATCTTCTCGTTGAGGCGCGGGTTGTGCTTCATCGTGCAGGAGCCCAGCGGATAGAGCCCGAGGTCGATGGCATAGTTGCGGCGGGAAAGCCGCACGAAATGCCGCACCACCTGCGGCTCGGCCAGGCCCGGAAGGCCGATCCGGCCCTGGCGGGCGAGGCCGCCCAGGCGGCTTTCGACCTTCGGCGGCTCGGGCAGGTCGACGCCGCTGCGGCCCTCCTCGCCCATCTCGAAGATCAGCCGTTCCTCGTGGTCGAGCCCGCGATGGCCGAGAATGCTGCCGGCATCACCGGCGAAGGTCGCATCCGCGCCTGGGCCGGTCACGGGCACGGCCGCCGGCTGGGTCGCACGTCCCTGGCGGTTCAACATCACTTCACCTCCGCGGCGAGCGCCGCGACCAACGCATCGACATCGCCGTCGTCATTCAGTTCGGTGACGGCAACCAGCAGCAGGTTTGCAGCCTGCGGGTCTTCCGGCCACAGCCGCGCGCCCGGCACGCCGGCGAGGATTCTTTTCTTTGCCAGCGCCTCGACGACCAGGGTGGCATCCTTGGGCAGCTTCAGGGTGAACTCGTTGAAGAAGCCCTGATTGACCAGCGAAACACCGGGGATGGCGGCGAGCCTGTCGGCCGCCTGCACCGCCTTGCCGTGGTTGATCTGGGCCAGCCGTACATAACCGGCCTCGCCCAGCAGGCTCAGATGGATCGAGAAGGCCAGCGCGCACAACCCGGCATTGGTGCAGATATTGGAGGTCGCCTTCTCGCGCCGGATATGCTGCTCGCGGGCCGACAGCGTCAGGACGTAGCCGCGGCGGCCGTCGGCGTCGACGGTCTCGCCGCACAGGCGGCCCGGCATCTGGCGCAGGAACTTCTCACGCGTCGCAAACAGGCCGACATAGGGCCCACCGAACGACAGCGGCACGCCAAGCGATTGTCCCTCGGCCACGACGATGTCGGCGCCCATCGCGCCGGGCGGCTGCAAGGCCCCGAGCGAGACGATCTCGGTGACCGCCACGATCAGCAGCGCGCCCGCCGCATGCACCGCCTCGGCCAGCGCGGTCAGGTCGCGCACCCGGCCCAGCACGTCGGGATACTGGACGACGACGCAGGCGACGTCCTTGCCCAGCTGCGCCACCAGGTCTTCCGTGCCGTCGAGATCGAGCGGCAGGGTCTCGACGCCATGGTCGACGAAGCCGGCCATGGTCCGGGTGCAATCGCGATAGTGCGGATGCAGCCCGCCCGACAGGATGGCACGCGGCCGCCGGGTCTGGCGCTTGGCCATCAGCACCGCCTCGGCGCAGGCGGTCGCGCCGTCGTACATCGAGGCATTGGCGACTTCCATGCCGGTCAGCATGGCGACCTGGGTCTGGAACTCGAACAGATGCTGCAGCGTGCCCTGCGCGATCTCGGGCTGGTACGGCGTGTAACTGGTCAGGAATTCCGACCGCTGGATCAGGTGATCGACACTTGCCGGGATGTGGTGGCGATAGGCGCCCGCACCAAGGAACGACGGAACCTCGCCCGGCGAAAGGCTCTTCGCGGCGAGGGCGCGGAAGGCCTTTTCGACTTCCCATTCACCCTGGTGGGCAGGCAGGTCGAGCGGCCCGGGCAGCCGTGCCGGCACCGGCACGTCGGCGAACAAGTCGTCGACCGAGGCCGCGCCGATCACGCCCAGCATGGCGGCGCGGTCGTCCGCCGTCAGCGGCAGGTAACGCATGTCAGAGCCCCTCGACGAATGCCTTGTAGGCGGCCTCGTCCATCAGCGAGTCGAGTTCGGCCGGATCGCTCAGCCGCAGCTTGACGAACCAGCCGTCGCTCTCGGCCTTTTCGTTGACCAGCGCCGGGCTGCCCGACAATTCCCCGTTGACCTCGATGACCTCGCCGGAAACCGGCGCGTAGATCTCGGAGGCGGCCTTGACGGATTCGACGACCGCGGCTTCGTCGCCCAGCGCCAGGGTCTTGCCGACCTCCGGCAGGTCGACGAACACGATGTCGCCGAGCTGCGACTGGGCATAGTCGGTGATGCCGACCGTGCCGACGTCACCCTCGACGCTGATCCACTCGTGGTCCTTGGTGAAAGCGATCCTGCTCATCTGCTGGCTCTCTGGGCTTGGGGTTTGATCACTTGGCGTAGCGGTGCGGGGCGAACGGCATGGCGGCCACCTTGGCGGGCAGCATCTTGCCGCGAACTTCCAAGGCAACAGGCGTGCCCGCCGCATGATGTCCGGTCGCGACATAACCCATCGCGACCGGGGCATTGACGGTGGGGCCGAAACCGCCCGAGGTCACGGTACCGATGCGGTTGCCGGCCGGATCGAGGATCGGCGTGCCTTCGCGCGCGGGGGCGCGGCCTTCGGGCTGGATCCCGACGCGCTTGCGCGCGGTGCCGCGGGCCAGCTGGTCCTGGATCACCACCGCCCCTGGGAAGCCGCCCTGCTCGCGCCGGCGCTTGGAGATCGTCCAGGCCAGCGCGGCCTCGATCGGGCTGGTCGTCGTGTCGATGTCGTGGCCATAGAGGCAGAGCCCGGCCTCGAGCCGCAGCGAATCGCGCGCCCCCAGGCCGATCGGCTTTACCTCCGCCTCGGCCAGCAGCAGGCGGGCGAGCGCCTCGGCGGCGGTGTCCGGGACCGAAATCTCGAAGCCGTCCTCGCCGGTATAGCCCGAACGGGTGACGAAACAGGCATGGCCGGCGACCGTCACCTCGGCGCCGCTCATGAAGCCGAGCTTGACGGCTTCAGGCGCCAGTCGCGCCATGACGGCCGCGGCCGCCGGCCCCTGCAGCGCCAGCAGGGCGCGATCGGCTAGTTCCTCGACGGTGTGGTCGGACAGCCCCGCACGCAGATGGGCGATATCATGGGCCTTGCAGGCGGCATTGACCACGACGAACAGATCGTTCTCGCGCCGCGTCACCATCAGGTCGTCGAGGATGCCGCCACGATCGTCGGTGAACATGGTGTACCGCATCCGCCCCGGCTGCAGCGCGGCGATGTCGCCGGGCACCAGCCGCTCGATCGCGGCGACCGGATCGGGGCCGGTGATGCGGACCTGGCCCATATGCGAGACGTCGAACAGCCCTGCGGCCGTGCGGGTGTGGTTGTGCTCGGCCATGATGCCGGCAGGAAACTGGACCGGCATGTCGTAGCCGGCAAACGGCACCATGCGGCCGCCGAGTTCGCGATGCAGGGCGTTCAGGGGGGTGGTGAGGACGGTGTCGCCGCTACTGTCGGCCATTCAGGTTGCCTCCGGACAGGGTCGCCCCGCGCAAAGGCGCGGGCACGGACCCACTGCCTTGAGCATTGCCCCCTCTGTCCGGGAACCTGAGAGATTCGCCAGGGGCCGGTCACCGGCCGCGCGGCTTACTCCGTCGGTGAGGTGGCAAGCCGATCGCTCGCCGCCTGCTTTCCAGAGTCGTCACGTCCCGCGCGGTCCCTTGTGCCTGAGAGTTTCCGGGGCGGTTGCTCCTTCGGCGCCGGTACGTCGATTCGGTAACCCGAATCAGCGAACCGGTCTCTCCCGCGCGACGCAGTGCATCCCTTATGGGCCGAGCCCACCGGGAAGTCAACGCAAGCCCGCAAGCGACAGGATGGCGGCGCGCATGCGACACCGCTCAGCCGGCGCCGGGCTTCTCCAGGGCCCGCATGCGGGCAAGCAACGCATCGACATCGGCGGCGGCGGCCTGGCTCAACGCCGGGGCGGGGGCCACCACGGCGGACAAACCGCCCCCCGGCGCCGCGACGGCCCGGCCGGCCAGGCGCTGCAGCATCGGCATCAGCACGGCCGGGTCGATCGGCTTGGAAACGTAGTCGGTCGCGCCGGCGCCGAGATAGCGCTCGCGATCGCCGGACATCGCGTTCGCGGTCAGCATCACGATCGGAATGCCGGCCACCTCGCCGGGCATGGCACGGATCGCCCGGGTCGCGGCGACCCCGTCCATCTCGGGCATCTGCGCATCCATCAGCACGATGTCGTAGGGCCTGACGCCCACGGCGTCGACCGCTTCGCGGCCGTCGGCGACAATGTCGCAATGATGACCTTCGCGGGCCAGCAGGTGGCGGATCAGGATCTGGTTGGTGTGGTTGTCCTCGGCCACCAGCACGCGCAAAGGACGGGCCTCGATGACCGACAACGGTCCTTCCTCGACGGCGCCGGCCGGAGCGGCAGCCGGGCCGCAGGGCACCTCGAAGCGGAAGGTCGAACCCTCGCCCTCGCGGCTCGTCACCGTGATCTGCCCGCCCATCAGCCCGACCAGCTTCTTGCAGATCGACAGGCCCAGCCCGGTACCGCCGAAGCGGCGCGAAATCGACCCGTCCGCCTGATTGAAATTCTGGAACAGGCGCGGCAGGGCTGCGGCGGGAATCCCGATCCCGGTATCGGAAACCTCGACATGAAGACGGAAACCGGCCTCGGTCTGGCCGGTCGCGCTGACGGCGATCCGCACCTCGCCCCCGCGGGTGAACTTGATCGCATTGCCGACTAGGTTGACCAGGATCTGGCGCAGGCGCCCCTCGTCGCCGGTGGCCCAGCGCGGCACGTCGGACGCGATTCCCCAGGACAGCCGATTGCCGCGGGCATGGGCCTGCGGCCCCAGCAGCGACACCGCCGCTTCGACCAGGGCCTGTGGCGAGAAGGCGGAAGCCTCGATATCGAGGCGCCCGGCCTCGAGCTTGGACAGGTCGAGGATGTCGTTGACGATGGTCAGCAGGTGGTGGGCCGAGGCCTGGGCCGACGTCACGAACTCCCGCCCGGTCGGCGACAGCGTCTCGTCCTGCAACAGGCCGAGCATGCCGAGGATGCCGTTGAGCGGCGTACGGACCTCGTGGCTCATGTTGGCGAGGAATTCCGACTTGGCCTGCGAGGCCGCCTCGGCCGCCGCCTTGGCCTGGCGCAGCACCTCCTCGTTGCGGCGCAAGGCCGTCGTTTCGTGCACGGTGAGCACGACGCCGCCGGCGGCTGTCGGCCGCTCGCGGGTTTCGAACGAGCGGCCATCCGGCAGCACCTGTTCGAACGCCCCAGACCGGCGCGCATGCTCGTCCAGCCGCCAGGCCAGCCAGGCGGCGCGCGCCTCTTCGGAATCGGTATCGAGAAAGCGGGCGGAATGGACCGCGATCTCGCGGAATGTCATGCCGACCCTGACGAAACCGGCGAGATGGACAAAACAATCGATATAGAGCTGGTTCCAGGCAATCAGCCGATCGTCACGATCGAACAGAGCGAAACCATCCGACAGGCTCGCGATCGCGTCGTCGAGCAGGCCTTGCGCCTCCTTCAGCGGCGTGATGTCCGTCATCGAGCCGATGTACTGCCAGGAATGCGGCGTCGATCCCTCGCGGAACCGCTGGGCCTGGATCTCCAGCCAGATCGACCGGCCGTCCGGCCGGACGAACCGGTACTCGCCGCGCACATGACCGTCCCTGGCGACGGCCGCGGTCCAATGCTCGTAGAGCCGCCGCTTGTCGGTCGGATGGACACCCTGGGTCCAGCCGAATTCCAGCACCTGCTCGAAACTGAGGCCCAGAATCTCGAGCGATCGGCGATTGGCGTAGGACAGCCGGCCCAGATCGTCCATCTGGAAGATGCCTGCCGGCGACCCGTCGTTGAGCGCACGCAGACGGTTGTCGGAGTCGGCCAGCGCCTGCTCGGCGATGCGGCGGGCGGAAATGTCTACGGCGGCACCGGCGGCACGCACGACCCGGCCCTGCGCGTCGCGCTGGGGGCGCCCGATGCCGGCCACCCACAGATACCCGCCCGTGCCGGTACGCAGCCGATAGTCGAGCGAGAACGGCTCGCCCGCCTGCATCTGTTCGATGCGGGCGAGATAGGCGGCGCGATCGTCGGGATGCAGCAGGTTCTTCATGCTGCCGGCCATCGCCGCGCGCATCGCGGCCTCGTCCTCGAATTCCAGCAGCATCCAGAACGACGGCGACAGGGCCAGGAAATCGGCGTCGACATCCCATTGCCAGAGCCCCACCCGCGCGCCTTCCAGCGCGGCCTGGACGATCTCGGCGTCGCGATCGAGCGCCATGGCGCCGTAGCGGGCGGAGACCTGGGCCAGCAGGGCATCGACGTCGAGCACCCCGTCGCGGGTCGCGGCCGCGATCTGCTGCTGCAGAATGGGGTGCAGGCCCGCGGCCGCCATCGGGGTCAGGCCATCGCGCGGGCGAGACCGGCGCGCAGCGCCAGCCCCGTTTCGCCACCGTCGCCCCTGATGCGGTGCGTGGCCACCACGGTCAGCAGATCGCCGTGCAGCACGATACGCGCCATCGTCGCCTCGTCGATGTCGCGGATCCGGTAGAGCAGATTGGACAGCGACATGCCAAATTCGGTGATCAGCGGATAGCCGAAGCTGGATCCCTGGCCCTTGAGGTCATGGACCGCCGCGCGCAGCCGCGCCAGCACTGCGGGCCGCTCGGCCCCATCCTCGCCAAGTGCCTTGATGTCCGCCACGATGGCGGCGACCAGGGACGGCAGCATTTCCTCGAACTGCCGCCACAGCGCCGCAATCATCGCTTCCGACCCAGCTTGGTCGACCGGCGTTCGGCCGTCTGAATCCGAAATCATCGCGGGAAGTCCACCTTGCCTGGCGACGTCGGCCCATCGCATGCGATCGGCCCTACGCCTTCCGTTTATCATGGAATAGGCAGGCTGCGCTGCCAACCATGCGGTTTAGGTGTGGCTGCCGGAGGGCGTCAAGGACAAAGGGCGCGGTTACGCGACGTCAGGCCGGCAGGCGGCCGGAACGCGGTAAAATCGGCGTCATCCGTGGTGACGGCGGTAATCCAGTAGCGAATGCCGGCATCGGGCCGGCACCGCTCAGTGCTGATGCGCCGCCGCCTTCTTCGGTGCCGCCGCCTTCCCGGGAATCACGCCGCAGGCAATCCGCCCACCGCCGCCGCCGAGCGGTTCGGGCTGGTCGGAATAGTTGTCGCCCCCGGCATGGATCATCAGCGCACGGCCGGCCACATCGCGGACCTTCAGCCGTGGCGCCAGCGCCAGCGCGGTCGCGGTTCCGTCGCGATCGACGGTCAGGAATGGCAGGTCGCCGAGATGGCCGGTCTTGTCCAGCGGGCCGCGATGCGCCCCGGTGGCAGCCGGGTCGAGGTGGCCGCCGGCGGCAAAGCCGGCCGCCGCCTTGCCGTTCTGGTCGCCCGGCGCGCAGGAGGGGTTCTGGTGCACATGCATGCCGCGCCAGCCGGCGGGCAGCCCGGACAGCTTAGGCTCGATCACGAGGCCGTATTTCGAATCGCGCAGGGTGACGCTGCCGATCGCCTTGCCGATGCCGTCGGCCGAGATCAGCGTCATCGGCACGGTGACGGTCGCGGCGGCGGCCGAGCCGGCAGCGAACAGGGCAATGCCGACCGCTGGTCCAAGAATGCGCTTCATCGCCGATCCTCCCGTTTGGTCTTGGCCCTTGTCAGTTGCCGCCGCGGGCCTGGCGGTTCCAGGCGAGCTGCTCGTCGGTGAGCTGCAGCCCGATCATGATCGAATAATCCTTCGGTCCCTTGCCCTCGGCAAAGGGAATGATCGGCTGCGACCCTTCGGCCACCCCGGCGCGGCGCCGCCCCGCAGGCAGATCGATCCGGGTCTCGAAGACCTGCTTGGTCAGGATCTGCTGGCTACGGTCGAGCACGGCGATGAAATACGGCACGGTGATCGCGGTTCCGGTCATCGCCGGGCCGCGCTGGGCGATGATGTCGGTGGTCAGGTTGATGGTGACCGTGCGCTTGTCGGACGAGAATTCGCAGCCGCCGCGATAGTCGAGGATCTGGACGCCGTATTCGACGTCGGTGAGATCGCGGCCCGGACCCTGGCGGAACTGCGTCAGGCTGGAGGTTTCGCCGAGAATGGCGACCGGGGGGCACGGCGGCGGCGGCTCGCGGTTGAAGGTCGAGCAGCCGGCAACGAACACCGCCAGAGCGGCACAGGCGAGAGGATGCAGGGCGGCGCGCGGCCGGGCCAGGAGCTTAAGCGGGGAAAAACGCAACACGTCCTCACATCTTTCGAAGGCCTCGGCTTCCGCAATGCCGGTCGACGAAGGCTGCATGGCGCGGCTTTCCTCTGCGGCCAGGGTTTGCTAAACCGATGGTCGATCCGACTTTAGGCAAGCGCCGGGGCACGCACAAGCGGCGCCGCTGCCGCGATGCACCGAAAACAATCAACCGCAGGACAAGGCCCGCAGATACGGACCGCATGACCAGACCCGCCCTCACCTTGCTGCTGGCCGCCCCGCGCGGCTTCTGCGCCGGCGTCGACCGGGCGATCCAGATCGTCGAGCTGGCGCTGCAGAAGTACGGCGCGCCGGTCTATGTCCGGCATGAGATCGTGCACAACCGCTTCGTCGTCGAAGGTCTGGAGGCCAAGGGGGCGGTCTTCGTCGACGAACTCGATGCCGTTCCGGCCGGCCGGCCGGTGGTGTTCTCCGCCCATGGCGTGCCCAAGTCGGTGCCCGACGAGGCCGAGCGCCGGGCTCTGTTCTATCTCGACGCGACCTGCCCGCTGGTCTCCAAGGTCCATCGCGAGGCCGAGCGGCATCACCGCGATGGCCTGCATATCCTGCTGATCGGGCATCGCGGCCACCCCGAGGTGATCGGCACGATGGGGCAGCTGCCCGCCGGCTCGGTCACGCTGATCGAGACGGTGGACGACATCGCCGGCCTCGCCGTGGCCGATCCCGAAAGGCTCGCCTACATCACCCAGACGACCCTGTCGGTCGACGACACCGCGGCGATCGTCGAGGCGTTGCGCGACCGGTTCCCGGCAATTGCCGGGCCGCGCCGCGAAGATATCTGTTACGCCACCACCAACCGCCAGGGCGCGGTCAAGTCGATCGCGGCACGCTGCGACGCCGTGCTCGTGATCGGGGCGCCGAACTCGTCGAACTCGGTGCGGCTGGTCGAGGTCGCGGCCAAGGCCGGCGTGGCGCGCACCGCGCTGGTCCGCCGTGCCGCCGATATCGACTGGGACGCGCTGGCCGGGCTGCGCACGGTCGGCATCACCGCCGGCGCCAGCGCGCCCGACGTGCTGGTGACCGAGGTGATCGACGCGTTCCGCGCCCGCTACGACGTGACCATCGAGGAGGTGGTGACGGCACGCGAGGACGTGCATTTCAAGCTGCCCCGCGCGTTGGAGGACGAGGCCGCGACGCCGGCAGGTATTATCGGGGCTGGGGGCCTCTAGCGAAGATGGCTGTCTACACGGAAGTCGACGACGAGGCGCTGGCCGCCTTTCTCGAGCAATACGACATCGGCCGGGCAGTGTCCTGCAAAGGCGTCGCCGAGGGAGTCGAGAATTCCAACTACCTGCTGGTCACCGACCGGGGGCCCTATTTCCTGACCCTCTATGAAAAGCGGGTGCGCGAGGCCGACATCCCCTTTTTCCTCGGGTTGATGGAACACCTGGCCAAGGCCGGGGTCAGCTGCCCGCAGCCTGTCGAGGGGCGTGACGGCCAGGCGCTGCGCCGGCTGGCCGGACGCCCGGCCGCGATCGTCACCTTCATGAACGGGGTCTGGCCGCGGCGGCCGAATGCCGCGCAATGCGCCGAGGTCGGCACCGCGCTCGCCCGACTACACGAGGCGCAGAAGGGTTTCGCGATGACGCGGCCCAACGACCTGTCGGTCGATGGCTGGCGCAAGCTGGTCGATGCCTGCCGCGCCCGTGCCGACACGGTCCAGCCGGGCCTGGCCGCGATGCTCGACGAGGAAATCGCGACGCTCGGCCCCTCCTGGCCCGGCGAGCGGCCGGAACTGCCGCGCGGCGTCATCCATGCCGACCTGTTCCCCGACAACGTCCTGTTCCTGGAGAACCGGGTTTCCGGGCTGATCGACTTCTATTTCGCCTGCACCGATTTCCTGGTCTACGACCTTGCCGTGACCCTGAATGCCTGGTGTTTCGAGGCGGACGGCGCATTCAACTCGACCAAGGGCCGGGCCCTCATGCGGGCCTATCAGGCGGTGCGGCCGCTGTCGCCGGCAGAACGCCGCCTGTTGCCGCTGTTTGCCCGCGGCGCATCGCTGCGCTTCCTGCTGACGCGGCTCTACGACTGGCTGAACCAGGTGCCGGGCGCACTGGTCAAGCCGAAGGATCCGCTGGAATACGCCCGCAAGCTGATCTTCCATCGCGGCGTCGATTCGTCGGGGGCCTATGGCCTTGAGTGACGTCGAAGTGTTTACCGACGGTGCGTGCCTCGGCAACCCCGGGCCGGGCGGCTATGCCGCCCTGCTCCGCGCGGGCGGGCACGAGAAGGAAATCGCCGGCGGCGAGGATCTGACTACCAACAACCGCATGGAGCTGATGGCGGCGATCGCCGCGCTGGAATTGCTGAAGCGCCCCTGCCGCGTGACGCTGTGGACCGATTCGATGTACGTGCGCGACGGCATCACCAAATGGGTGAAGGGCTGGAAGGCGCGTGGCTGGAAGACCGCGGCGCGCGAGCCGGTCAAGAATGTCGACCTGTGGCAGCGGCTGGATGCCGCTACCCTGCCCCACCAGGTCGAATGGCGCTGGGTGCGCGGCCATGATGGCCATGTCGAGAACGAGCGGGTCGACAAGCTCGCCCGCGAGGAAGCCAAGCAGCGGAAGGCAGGCTGACGCCGGCCTTCCGCCTGGGTGCGTCAGGCCTGGGCCAGGATGGTCTCGGCGTTCGAGACCTCGAACGAGCCGGGCTTCTCGACGTTGAGCTGCTTGACCACGCCGTTCTCGATCAGCATCGAATAGCGCTGCGAACGCTCGCCCATGCCGTAGCCCTTGCCGTCCATGACCAGGCCGACGGCGCGGGTGAAGTCGCCGTTGCCGTCAGCGGCCATGACCACCTTGTCGCCGACGTTCTGGGCCTTGCCCCAGGCGCCCATGACGAAGGCATCGTTGACCGACAGGCATACGATCTTGTCGACGCCCTTGGCCTTCAGGGCTTCGGCGTTGTCGACATAACCGGGCAGATGGCGGGCCGAGCAGGTCGGGGTGAAGGCGCCCGGCAGCGCGAACAGCGCCACCTTGCCCTTGAACAGCTCGGCGGTGTCGAGCGGCTCGGGGCCCTTCTCGCCCATGGTCATCAGCTTGACCGCCGGCAGGGTATCGCCAACCTTGATCGTCATCGTCGTTCACTCCCCTAGGGTTGTGCCGCGGCCGGTTACGGTCGCCGCGGCGAAGACCGCCGTCATGTGGTACAGCGCGCGCCGCAGGTCAACCGCGACGTGTCACTTGGGCAGGGTCACGGTGGTGTCGGCGCTGCGCGGGCCGGCAAGCAGCGTAACGGTAAGTTGATGGCCGGCAAGCAGCTCGGGCGCGCCGGCGGGGCCGAGCGGGATCGACGCCAGGATCACGCCCCCCTTGCCCCCCGGCGCCAGGTCGGGCACGGCCAGCTGGGGTTGTTCGAACCACACGGTTTCCGGCCCTTCGACCAGAATGTCGGCCGGGGTCAGCGGCTCGGCCGCCTCGATCGACAGTTTCAGCGTCGGCTTGGGGCCGGCCGTGGTCCAGGCCTTCTTCAGGGTCAGCCCGGCCTGGGCGAAAGGTAGCGGTACCAGGGCCTGTGCAGCCTCGATCGCGGCCGCGGCCGGTCCGGGCGCACCGGCGCCCGGCGACAGTTCGAGGGCCAGCCGATCTTCGCGCGGGACGCAGATGTCGTGGCAAACGCCGTAACGAAATATCAGCGAAACCCGCAAGGGCTGTTTCGGGTCCCGTGCCACGACGTCGATCGGCAGGGTCACCGAGCCGGGATAGACGATCGACGTCACCCCGCCGACGACCTGGCGCTCGGGGATGGGAAAGCGCACCTCGGCGCGTTCCAGATTGGACGAGGCCGACCAGTCGAACTCGGGCGCGACGCCGCCTTCTCCCGGGCTGCGCCAGTAGGTTTTCCAGCCCGGCGCCAGATCGATGGCGAGACCCAGGACCACGCGGCCGTCAGGCCCGAGGCTGTCGGTGGCGGAAACCAGCCGGGCGATCGCCGGCGGCGGCTGCCCGGCGCCCTGGGCCAGCGCATCACCGGGATCGACCGCGGGTGCGAGGATGCCCAGGGCGAGGCTGAGGCGAAGAATGGTTTTTCCGATCATGTCGCCGGCAAAGTAGCGTAGACTGGACGGCAGCGGTAGGAGTCACCATTTACGCTTTCGTGACCACCCATTGAACAAGCGAGAATGGATCTGTCCAGCAAGACTCTGACCTCGAACAATCCCTATCTGACCGGCCAGTTGCTGATCGCCATGCCCAACATGGGTGACCAGCGGTTCGAACGGACAGTGATCTACATGTGCGCCCATTCCGAGGAAGGCGCCATGGGGCTCGTGGTCAACAAGCTGCTGAGCGGGCTGTCGTTCAACGAACTGCTCAAGCAGTTCGAGATCGAAAGCCCGCCCGGCTCGGGCCGCACCAAGATTCATTTTGGCGGCCCGGTCGAGCCGGGCCGCGGGTTCGTGCTCCATTCCGGCGATTATCGCCGCGACGGGACGATGCTGATCGACGATACCGTCGGGCTGACCGCGACGATCGAGGTGCTGCGCGACATCGCCGCCGGCCAGGGGCCGCGATCGCGCCTGGTGGCGCTGGGTTATGCCGGCTGGGCGCCGGGGCAGCTCGACGCCGAAATCCAGGCCAATGCCTGGCTCAACGTTCCGGCCGACGAGGATCTGCTGTTCTCGACCAACCAGGCCGACAAGTGGCCCAAGGCTGTGCGCAAGCTCGGCATCGACCTGTCGCTGCTGTCGACCGACGCCGGCCACGCCTGAAGACGTCGCCGCCGGCGCGCGTCACCCCTCGATGTCGAGATAACGTGCGAAGCGTGTCGGGCCGCTGCCCGGCATGGTTTCCATCGCCCGCGGATCGGGGCGCGGATCGGCCGCCAGCAGCGCATAGAGGACATGGTCCTCCCACACGCCGTTGATGCAGAGATACTGCCGGGCCAGTCCCTCCTCGGTGAAGCCGCAGCCGGTCAGCACGCCACGGCTGGCACCGTTGCGCGGCAGGCAGGCCGCCTCCAGGCGATGCATGCGGAGATCGTTGAAGACATGTTCGGCGGTCAGCGCGACGGCCTGCTTCATGTAGCCGCGGCCGGCATGGGGCCGGCCCATCCAGTAGCCCAGCGTCGCCGACCACGCGACGCCGCGGCGAATGTTGGACAGCGTGAGGCCGCCGACCAGCGCCTCGTCTTCGTTGCGAAAGATCAGGAACGACTGCCCGATACCGCCGCGCGCCTCCTCGGCATAGCGGCGAAGGCGCCGCCGGAACGACGTGCGGCTCAACGCGTCGGCCGCCCATACCGGTTCCCAGGGCGTCAGGAAGGCGCGCGACCGCCCGCGCAACTCGGCCCAGGCCGCCCAGTCGGCCATCACCGGCTGGCGCAGATGCACGGCGGGGCCGCGCAGCACCGGGTCGGGCGTGAGAAAGGTGAAGCGGTCGAACACCCCGACCCCCTGCCGATCAGGATTGGACGGCAGGGAAGGAGTCCGCTGCCCTAGGCAGCAAATCTTGCCGCGATCCGGTCGTGACTTTCAAGCCGGCTGAGCGGCCCCACGGCCGCCAGCGCCGGAGGCTTGGACAAGAGGCGCCGTGCCACCCGCTTGACCGCCCAGGCGTCGACACCGTCGACCGCGTTGATCACCTGCTCGGTTTCCAGCGGATAGCCGAAGATCAGCATCTGACGGCCGAGCTGCTCGATCCGCGCGGCCGAGCTTTCGAGCGACATCAGAAGCCCGACCTTGAGCTGGGCGGCCGCGCGCCGGACTTCCTCGTCCGATATCTTGGCGGTGGCATCGAGCATTTCGCCGGCGATGACGGGCACGAGTTCGGCAACCTGGCCCGGATCGGTGCCGGCATAGACGGTGAACAGCCCGCCGTCGCGATAGGACGCCGCCGAGGCGAACACCGAATAGGCCAGCCCCCGCTTCTCGCGGACTTCCTGGAACAGCCGCGAGGACATGCCGCCGCCCAGCAGCGTGGCATAGACCTGGACGGCGTAATAATCGGGATCTTCGTGCGGGACCGCGTCGAAGGCGATCGACACATGCGCCTGGTCGATGTCGCGTTCTTCGCGCCAGGCCCCGCCATGATAGCGCGCCACTTCCGGCACCAGGCTGTAGCTGCGCGGCAGGGCGCCGAAGCGCTCGGCAGCCAGTGCCACCAGCGCGTCATGTTCGATGGCCCCCGCGCCGACCAGCACCATGCCGGGCGCACGGTAATGGGCGCGCATGAAATCGTGCAGTTCTTCGCGGCGCATCGCCTTGACGCTGGCCTCGGTCCCGAGAACCGGCCGGCCGAGCGCCTGGCCGGGATAGGCGGCCTCCTGCAGGAAATCGAAGATGATGTCGTCGGGCGTGTCGTTGGCCTGACCGATTTCCTGCAGCACCACATCCTGCTCGCGCTTCAGTTCCTCGGGGTCGAGGGTCGAATGCTGCAGGATGTCGGCCAGGATATCGACGGCCAGCGGCAGGTCCTCGCCGAGGATGCGGGCGTAATAGGCCGTCTGCTCGCGGCTGGTATAGGCGTTCAGGTGGCCGCCCACCGCCTCGATCTCCTCGGCGATCGACAGGGCCGAGCGCCGCTCGGTCCCCTTGAAGGCCATGTGCTCGAGCAGATGGGCGGCGCCGTTGATCGAAGCCGGCTCGTCGCGCGTGCCGGCGCCGACCCAGACCCCGACCGACGCGGTACGAACATGCGGCATGGTCTCGCTGACGACCCGCATGCCGTTGTCGAGGGTGGTGATGGAAACGCCCATTCTCTAAACTCTCCGCTCAGCCGCCGACCCGGGCAGCAATATGCGCCCGAACCGCGGCGAGATCGTTGGGCAACACCGTATAGCGCTCCTCGCGCGCAAGCAAATCCGCCATGCGCGGAGGCAGCGCCGGCGCCTCGCCGGTCGCCTGGGCCACCGCCGCCCCGAACTTTGCCGGATGAGCCGTCGCCAGCGTCACCATCGGTACATCCGGGTCGACCACGCGGCGCGACGCGGCGGCAACACCGACCGCGCCGTGCGGATCGATCAGGAAGCCGGCCTCGCGCCGGACGCGCGCCATGGTGGCGAGCGTCTCGGCCTCGTCGACCCGTGCCCCGTCGAAATCCGCGCGCGCCCGCGCAAGTTCCGCCGGGCTGACCGAAAAACCGCGCGCCTGGGCAAGCGAATCGAGTGCGGCGCGCACCCGGGCGCCGTCGCGCTGGAAAACGTCGTACAGCAGCCGTTCGAAGTTCGAGGCGACCTGGATATCCATCGACGGCGACATCGTCGGCGCGACGTCGTCCATCCGGTATTCGCCACTGGCCAGGAAACGCGCCAGGATATCGTTGCGGTTGGTGGCGACCACCAGCCGTTCGATCGGCACGCCCATCTGCTTGGCGGCATAGCCGGCGAAGACGTCGCCGAAATTGCCGGTCGGCACCGAGAAAGAGACCTTGCGCCCCGGCGCGCCCAAGGCGAGGGCCGCGGTGACGTAGTAGACGATCTGGGCCATCACCCGTGCCCAGTTGATCGAATTGATCGCCGACAGCGAATACCGGTCACGGAAGCCGTGGTCGTTGAACAGCGCCTTCACCATCGCCTGGGCGTCGTCGAACGTCCCTTCGATGGCGATGTTGTGGACATTGGCGTCGAGCACCGTGGTCATCTGCCGGCGCTGCACCTCCGACACCCGGCCCAGCGGATGCAGGATGAAGATGTCGATGGCGGCCGAGCCGCGGCAGGCTTCGATCGCGGCCGAGCCGGTATCGCCCGAGGTGGCACCGACGATCAGCGTGCGGCTGCCGCGCCGGCCAAGCTCGTAGTCGAACAGCCGGCCGAGCAGTTGGAGGGCCACGTCCTTGAAGGCGAGCGTGGGCCCGTGGAACAGTTCCATCACCCAGTCGGAGGGGCCGAGCTGGCGCAGCGGCGCCACTTCCTTATGGGCGAAGCTCGCATAGGCCTCGTCGACCAGCTTGCGGAAATCGGCCTCCGGGATCGAGCCGGCGACGAAGGGCAGCATCACGGCCGCCGCGACCTCGGCGTAGGTCTTGCCTTTCAGCGCGGCGAGATCGAGCTGCGGCCAGGTTTCCGGCAGGTAAAGCCCGCCATCGCGGGCCAGGCCCGTCAGCAGGACATCGGCAAAGTCGAGGGTCGGGGCCTCGCCCCGGGTCGATACATAGCGCACGGCAGACCTTCGGGTCTTGGAAAGAGGCCGGGACGTTACCCCCTTAGCCGCCACGCCTCAAGCCCAAGACGGACGGGTGCGGCAGCGCTCCGCCGTCCCGAGGGGCTCCGGTCAGCCTGCGCGCAAGAGAATCACCCCGCCGGCGATGATGACGACGGCGGTCCAGCGCGGCAGGCCGACATGCTCGCCCAGCACGAAGGCACCGATCAGGGTGCCGAAGACGATCGAGCTTTCGCGCAGCGCGGCGACGAGCGCCAGCGGCGCCTGGGTCGCCGCCCAGATCGCGAGGCCGTAGGAACCGAGCGACCCGGCGCCGCCGAGCAGCGCGATGCGCCCGCGGGTCCGCCCGTAGGCCAGGATCGGGCCGAGGCGGCGCCGGCTCATCGTCAACGCCAGCACGCCGACCGCGTCGAGCAGGAACAGCCACAGGACATAGGCAACAGCATGGCCCGAGGCGCGGGCCCCCAGTCCGTCGGCGATCGAATAGCCGGCGATGACCAGGGCATTGGTCAGGGCATAGACGCTGGCGCGGCCGAAGCGCCCGGTGCGGCGCCGCTCCGATATGACCAGCGTCAGCGCGCCACCCGACACCAGCAGCACCGCGATCCAGCCGACGGTGCCGATCTTCTCGCCGAGCACGAGCCAGCCGATCAAGGCGACGAGCGGCGGGGCCGAGCCGCGCATCAGCGGATAGCCGACGCTGAGATCGCCGGTCTGGTAGGTCTTGACCACCAGCGCCGCGTAGACGACGTGCAGCGCCAGCGAGGCGGCAAGGAACGGCCAGCTGGCCAGGGGCGGCAGCGGCAGGAAGGGCAAGGCGATGGCGGCAAGCAGCCCCGAGCCGAGCGACACCATCAGCATGTCCAGCAGCTTGTCGGTGCCGGACTTGACCAGGGCATTCCAGCCGGCGTGCAGCGCGGCCCCGAACAGGACGGCCAGGAAGACCGACCAGGGCAGCGTTTCAGTCACCGATGTAGCGCGCCTCCAGGTGGCGGCGGAAGGCGTCGGCCGACAGCGGCGCCCCGGTCGCCCCGGTCAGGATCTCGTCGGTCGTGCCGAACGAGGCCTGGGCATGGACATGGGTGCCGAGCCAGGCGAACAGCGGCCCGAAGTCGCCCTGCCCGATCAGGACATCGAGGTCGGGAATCGCATCGCGCACGGCCTGGAACAGCTGCGCAGCGGCCATCGCCCCCAGCGTGTAGGTCGGGAAATAGCCGAAGGCGCCGCCCGGCCAGTGAATGTCCTGCAGGCAGCCGTCGCGATCATCGGGCACCTCGACGCCCAACAGCGTCATCATTCCGTCGGCCCAGGCGCCGGGCAGGTCGTCGATCACCAGGTCGCCCGACAGCAGCGCCTGTTCCAGCCGGTAGCGCAGCATGACATGGGCGGGATAGCAGACCTCGTCGGCCTCGACCCGGATCAGCCCGGGCGAGACCCGGGTCAGCCAGTGACGCAGGTTGTCGGCGGTGAACGGCCCCCCCTCGACGCCGAAGGCCTCGCGGATCAGCGGGGCGACAAAACCGATGAAGGCCGGCCCGCGGGCAAGCTGCATCTCGACCAGCAGGCTCTGGCTTTCATGCAGCGCCATGCCGCGCGCCTCGCCGACCGGCTGGTAGCGCCAGGATGCGGGCAGGCCGCGCTCGTAGAGCGCATGGCCGGTTTCGTGCAGCGTCGCCATCATCGCCTGGGCGAATTCGTCCTCGCGATAGCGGGTGGTCAGCCGGACATCGTCGGGAATGCCGCCGGTGAACGGATGATGGCTGACGTCGAGACGGCCGTGGTTGAAGTCGAAGCCGAGGGCCTGCATCAGCCGCACGGAAAGCTGGCGCTGCGCCTCGATCGGAAACTGGCCGGAGGGGGTCAGCGGCTGCGGCCGCTCGTCCTGGACGGCGAGCGCGCGATCGAGCAGATCGGGCAGGAATTCGGCCAGCTCGCCGAACAGCACGTCCAGGCGATCGGCCGTCATGCCGGGCTCGTACTGGTCGAGCAACGCATCGTAGCCGTCGATCCCGAACGCCGCCGCCTTGGCCGCCATCGCCTCGCGGCTCAACTGCAGCACGCTGGCGAAAGACGCCTTGAAACCGGCGAAGTCGTCTTCCTTGCGCGCCGTGCGCCAGACCATCTCGCAGCGGGCGGTGGCGCGGCTCAACGCCCCCACCAGATCGGCCGGCAGCGCGGTGGCGTGGCGCCAGCGCCGGCGCATCTCGCGCCGATTCGCCGCCTGCCAGGGATCGAGCGCATCGCCCGCCGCTGCCGCGATCAGGTCGGATACCGTCGGGGCGGTCAGCATCTCGTGCTGGATCTGACGCAGGGTGGCGACCTGCTCGGCGCGGGCCTCGGAACCGCCGTCGGGCATCATCACCGCCTCGTCCCAGCCGAGCATCGACAGCGCGCCGTCGATCGCTCCGATCCGGTGGAAACGGGCCTGCAGATCGTCATAGGCAGTCATCGCGTCAGCCCTTCTTCTTCGTCTTCGGCGCCTTGCCTTCCCGCTCCTCGCGGGCGAGGTTGCGATGCCAGAAGACGTAGACCACCGCCAGGGTGATCACGAACGAATACCAGGTGATCGCGTATTGCAGGTGGTTGTTGGGAATTTCCAGCTGGGTCTGGCCGCCGACCGGCAGGCCGCCGGGATTCGGGGTCGCGTCGGCCTCGAGGAAGAACGGCGGGGCCTCGACCCCGAGATAACGGTTCAGCTCCGCCAGATTCGGGTGGAACCACAGGTTGCGCGCCGGCTCGTTGGCCGGCACCAGCCAAGGTTTGGGCCAGGGCGGCATGACGAGGCCGGTGACGGTCACCTTGCCCGCCACCTGGCCCGCCGCGCGCTTGCCGGCGTCGCGCTGCGCCTCGGGCACCCAGCCGCGGTTGACCAGGATGATCTGGTCGTTGTCGGCGCGGCGGAACGGCAGGATGATCTGGTAGCCCTGGCGGTTGTGCAGCGAGTAGGCGATCAGATGCGCCTCGCGGCCGTAGAGGAATTCGCCGGTCACCGAGGCCGGACGGTAGCGCCACTCCTCGGGGTCGAAAGGCCAGGCCGGCAGCGGCGCCGGTGGCTGGTGGACCCGCGCCTCGATCGTCGCGATGACGTCGCGCTTCCACATCAGCCGGTTGACTTGCCAACTGCCCAGGCAGAACAGGATGATCAGCGAAGGAATGGTGAACAGGGTCGGCCACAACCGCGGCCGGGTCCCGAGCAAGCGTTGGATCACGGGTTTTTCGCCTCGTCGTCGTCGGCGAGCTCGATGTCCTGGGTCGCCTTGTGCTTGAACTGCAGGGCGATCAGCGTCGCCTTGAACGGCCGGATCAGACCGAGGGTCAGGATGACCGTGAGCGGCAGCCACAGCGCGGCATGCACCCAGTAGGGCGGCTCGAAGCGGACTTCGGTCCACAGCGCCAGGGACACCACGATGAACCCGACGACGAAGATCACGAAGACGGCCGGGCCATCGCCCGAATCGGCCCGGGCGAGGTCGAAACCGCAGACCCCGCACCGATCCCGCACGTCGAGGAAGCCTCGGAACAAGGGCCCCTCGCCGCAATTGGGACAGCGGCAGAGGAGCCCTGAGCGCAGCGCCGAAACCGGCGCAGTCGGTTGGTCGGTCAAGTCATCATCAACCGTGGTGCGCGGTACCGCCGGCGCCCCACCAGTAGATGGCGACGAACAGGAACAGCCACACGACGTCGACGAAATGCCAGTACCAGGCCGCCGCCTCGAAGCCGAAGTGATGGGTCGGGGTGAAATGACCCTTGAGGCCGCGCAGCAGGCAGACCAGCAGGAAGATCGTTCCGATGATCACATGGGCGCCATGGAAGCCGGTCGCCATGTAGAAGGTCGAGGCGTAGATGCCGTCCTTAAAGCCGAAGGCGGCGTGGTGATACTCATAGGCCTGCACGCAGGTGAAGAACGCGCCGAGGATCACGGTCACGGTCAGGCCCTGGATGAAGCCCTTGCGGTTGCCTTCGACCAGCGCGTGATGCGCCCAGGTGACCGTGGTGCCGGACAGCAGCAGGATCAGCGTGTTCATGAACGGAAGGTGCCAGGGATCGAACACCGCGATCCCCTTCGGCGGCCAGGTGCCGCCGATCTCGGCCGTCGGGAAGAACGCGGCGTTGAAATAGGCCCAGAACCAGGCGACGAAGAACATCACTTCCGAGGCGATGAACAGCACCATGCCGTAGCGGTGGTGGAGCTGCACGACCGGGGTGTGATGGCCCTCATGCTCGGCCTCGCGGACGACATCCCGCCACCAGGCGAACATGACGTAGCCCAGGAGCAGCAGGCCCGGCACCATCCAGGCATAGCCGTAGCCCTGCATGCCGGCGATGAAGCCGAGGGCCAGGAGCAGCGCCGAGACCGAGCCGACGAGCGGCCACGGGCTCGGGTCGACCAGATGATAGTCGTGACCTTGAGTAGTTTGGCTAGCCATGGGCCCCCTTCACTCCTTTGACATTGCCGCCGGCCGATCCCCTCGGGTCGGCCGGAAGCTTCCTCCTCAGTTTGTTCCCGTACCCTGGCCCTGCTTCAGCGCCGCCTGCTTTTCCGGCAGTTCGAAGAAGGTATAGGACAGGGTGATCGTATTGACGTCGCGTGTCGACCGCTCGGTGGCGATCGACGGATCGACGAAGAACGAAACCGGCATCTCGACGGTCTCGCCGGGTTCCAGCCGCTGTTCGGTGAAACAGAAGCAGGCGACCTTGTTGAAATAGATGCCCGCCTTGTCGGGCGAGACGTTGTAGCTGGCCTGGCCGACGATGGGCCGGTTCGAGGTGTTGGTGGCGCGGTAGAACGCCAGGCGCTCTTCCCCGACGGTGATGCGGATCTCGCGCTCGACCGGCTCGAACTTCCACGGCAGGCCGCGGGCGGTATCGGCATTGAAGCGGACGGTGATGACCTTCTCACCCGGCTTGTCGGGCGCACGTTCGGCCCGCTGGGTCGTGCCGCCATAGCCGGTGGCGCGGCAGAACATGTCATAGAGCGGCACGGCCGCAAACGACAGCCCGATCATGCCGATCACCAGGCCCGAGCACATCAGCGCGATGCGCATCCGGGCACGGGCTTCGGGGTCGCGGCGGGGATCGTGCTCGTCCGCCATCACGACCCCGACTTCAGCTTGACGATGGTGACGACGAAGAACAGCACGACCAGCGCCCCGAGCGTCAGGGCCAGGGCGACATTGCGCTGGGCGCGGCGGCGATACTCCTCCGACCCCGGCTTCATGCGACGAGGCCCAGCCAGCGCTCGGCCGCCATCAGCGCGAACACGAGGAACAGATAGAGGATCGAATAGGCGAACAGCTGCTTGGCCGGCTTGTCGGTACCGCGGGTGGCCCCGGTATCGTCCTGGTCGCGCCAGACCCGCCAGGCCAAGCCGAGGAAGCCGGCGCCCAGCAGGATCGTCCCGACGCCGTAGAGCAGGCCAGCATAGCCGAGCCCCCAGGGGGCGACGACGAGCGGCACCAGCAGCACGGAATAGATCAGGATCTGCCGGCGCGTCTCGCGCGGGCCGGCGACGACCGGCAGCATCGGCACGCCGACGCGGGCATAGTCGCCGCAGCGGAACAGGGCCAGCGCCCAGAAATGCGGGGGCGTCCACATGAAGATGATGGCGAACATCAGGATCGAATAGAGGCTGACGTCGCCGGTGACGGCCGCCCAGCCGATCATCGGCGGGAAGGCGCCGGCGGCGCCCCCGATGACGATGTTCTGCGGCGTCCGCCGCTTCAGCCACATCGTGTAGACGAAGACGTAGAAGCCGATGGTCAGCGCCAGCAGCCCGGCCGCCGCGACATTGACCACGAGGCCCATCATTGCGACCGAGGCGACGGCAAGCCCGACGCCGAAACCGAGCGCCTCGCCCGGCAGGATGCGCCCCTGCGGGATCGGGCGGCCCTGCGTCCGCGCCATCTCGGCATCGATGTCGGCGTCGTACCACATGTTGATCGCACCCGACGCCCCGGCCCCGATCGCGATGCAGAGCAGCGCGACGAAGGCCAGCACGGGATGCAGATTGCCCGGGGCGACGGCCATGCCGACCACGCCGGTGAAGACGACGAGCGACATCACCCGCGGCTTCAGCAGCGCGACGTAGTCGGACACGGTCGGGTCGATCCGCCGGACGACGGCGGCGGTGTTGTCCACCGCCGCCGCGTCGAGGTTGGCTACCCGCTCGTCATAGGCGACGAGATCGCTCACCTCGGGTTACTCCTCAAGCAACAGTCTCAGTGATTGCCGGTCGACTTGATGATCGGCAGGTTCTCGAACTGATGGAACGGCGGCGGCGAGGACAGCGTCCATTCCAGCGTCGTCGCCCCCTCGCCCCACGGATTGTCGCCGACCCGGCGCTTGGCCGCGAAGGCATGGATGACGACGAACAGGAAGAAGATCGCACCGGCGAACGAGATGTAGGAGCCGATCGACGAGATCTCGTTCCAGCCGGCAAACGCGTCCGGGTAGTCGGAGATGCGGCGCGGCATGCCCGCCAGGCCGGCGAAATGCATCGGGAAGAACGTCAGGTTGACGCCGACGAACATGATCCAGAAATGCAGCTGGCCGAGGAACTCGCTGTAGCCGTAGCCGGTCATCTTCGGGAACCAGTAGTAGAAGCCCGCGAAGATGGCGAACACGGCGCCGAGCGACAGCACGTAATGGAAATGGGCCACGACGTAGTAGGTGCCGTGCAGCGCGTTGTTGACGCCGGCATTGGCCAGCACCACGCCGGTCACGCCGCCGACGGTGAACAGGAAGATGAAGCCGATCGCCCAGACCATCGGGGTCTTGAACTCGATCGACCCGCCCCACATCGTCGCGATCCAGGAGAAGATCTTGATGCCGGTCGGGACAGCGATGACCATCGTCGCCGCGGTGAAGTAGGCGCGGGTATCGACGTGCAGGCCGGTCGTGAACATGTGGTGCGCCCACACGACGAAGCCGACCGCGCCGATCGAGGCCATGGCATAGGCCATGCCGAGATAGCCGAACACCGGCTTCTTCGAGAAGGTCGAGACGATGTGGCTGATCACGCCGAAGGCCGGCAGGATCAGGATGTAGACCTCGGGATGGCCGAAGAACCAGAACAGATGCTGGAACAGCATCGGATCGCCGCCGCCGGCCGGATCGAAGAAATGCGTGCCGAAGTTGCGGTCGGTCAGCAGCATGGTGATGCCGCCGGCCAGCACCGGCAGCGACAGCAGCAGCAGGAACGCGGTGATCAGCACCGACCAGGCGAACAGCGGCATCTTGTGGATGGTCATGCCGGGGGCGCGCATGTTGAAGATGGTGGTGATGAAGTTGATCGCCCCGAGGATCGACGAGGCGCCGGCGATGTGCAGCGACAGGATCGCCATGTCCATCGCCGGGCCGGGCGTGCCGATCGACGACGACAGCGGCGGATAGACGGTCCAGCCCGCGCCGACGCCATTGCCGCCGGTGGTGCCGGGGATGAACATCGAGCCGACCAGCAAGATCAGCGCCGGCGGCAGCAGCCAGAACGAAATGTTGTTCATGCGCGGGAACGCCATGTCCGGCGCGCCGATCATGATCGGCACGAACCAGTTGGCGAAACCGCCGATCAGGGCCGGCATGACCATGAAGAAGATCATGACCAGGCCGTGCGCGGTGATCGCGACGTTGAAGAAATGCGCGTCGCCGCCCCAGGGCAGGATGCCGCCGCCGGGATGGTGCAGTTCCATGCGCATCAGCACCGACAGGGCGCCGCCGACGAGGCCGGCGATGACGGCGAAGATCAGGTAGAGAGTGCCGATGTCCTTGTGGTTGGTGGACATCAGCCACCGGCGCCAGCCGGTCGGGTGGTGCGCATGATCGCCATGGGCGTGGTCGTGATTGGCGTGCGCGTTGCCGTAGGCCATGTTGGTCTCCCTTCCTCGCCGCTTACTGCTGGACCGCGGCGACCTTGACCGCCGTATCGTCCAGTCGCGCGTATTTCTGCTTGGCCGCCGCGACCCACTGGTCGAACTTGTCCTTCGGCATGGCCTCGATCGCGATCGGCATGTAGGCGTGCTTGATGCCGCAGAGCTCGGTGCACTGGCCGTAATAGACACCCGGCTTCTCGACCTGGAACCAGGTCTCGTTGATCTTGCCGGGGACGGCGGTGCGCTGGACGCCGAACGACGGCACGTAGAAGGCGTGCAGCACGTCGTTGGCGGTCAGCTGGATGCGCACCTTGGCGCCGACCGGCACGACGAGGCGGTTGTCGACGTCGAGCAGGGCGCGCTGGCCCGGCTTGATGTCGGCACGCTCGATCATGATCGAGTCATAGGAGAAATCGCCGAAATCCGGATAGTGATAGGTCCAGTACCACTGCGAGCCGACCACCTTGACGGTCATGTCGGCGTCGATCTGACGATCTTCGAAATACAGCAGGCGGAACGACGGCACCGCGATCAGCACGAGGATCAGGCAGGGCACCAGCGTCCAGACCACCTCGATCAGCGTGTTGTGCGAGGTCTTCGACGGCACCGGGTTGGCCGAGGCGCGGAAGCGCCACATCACGTAGAGCAGCAGCACCAGCACGAAGACCGAGATGGCGACGCACAGGATCAGCAGCAGGTCGTGGAACTGCGCGATCCGGTCCTTCACCGGCGTCGCCGGCGCCTGCATGTTCAACTGCCACGGCTCGGGCGCGCCCACGACCTGGGCGAACGCATCGGGCACGGCGAACATCACCAGGGCAAGCACGCAGAGCGCCGCCCAGGCCAGCACGGCGGCTGGCAGCTTGGATAACGTGATTGGTGTGGTCGTTTTCGTCATCGCGGACGCCACTCTCTCCATTTTGGCCCTTCCCCCGGAGCCGGAACCCTATGGGAGCCGCCCCAAAAATCATCGGAATACCCTGAAGACGCCCAAATTCGGGGCGACTGCGGGAATACCCTCTACGATGCGACCGTATATCGGCCGTCACCGGTGAAATCCAGCCTCAACATTATGCCAGCCAACCAAATCCGTGGCCCCATGTCGCACCCCCTGCGACATCTTGCCGCAACGGCGCGACGACGCACCCCAATAAGGTGCCTGAATACCATTGAGCAATCGGGGCGGTAGCTTCACGTCTCGCGAGTCGCGGGCGCCGTGGCAAATCGCCGTCGCGGCGCCATATAGTAGGGCATCTGGCTTCGTCCGAAGGAGTTTCGCCATGGCCGCGCCCGTCACCGCTTCCGAATTGTTCTTCTCGCAAGGCGGTCTGGACCGCGCCCGGGTCGAGCGCCTGACCGCGGATGCCCTTGATGGCGCCGATGATGGCGAACTGTTCCTGGAATTGTCGCAGGCCGAGAACTTCGTGTTCGACGACGGCCGGCTGAAGACGGCCAGCTTCGACACGTCGCAGGGTTTCGGCCTGCGCGCCGTGGCCGGCGAGGCCACCGGCTATGCCCATGCCTCCGACCTGTCCGAGGAAGCGATCCGGCGGGCTGGCGACACCGTCCGCGCGGTCAAGACCGGGCATGGCGGCCAGCTTGCCCAAGGCCCGGTCGCGACCAATTCCCGCCTCTATACCGACCAGAACCCGCTCGACGAGGTGCCGTTCGCCGACAAGGTCAAGCTGCTGGAGGAGATCGACGCCTATGCCCGCGCCCGCGATCCGCGGGTGCGGCAGGTTTCGGCTTCGCTGGCCGCTTCCTGGCAGGCGGTGACCATCCTGCGGCCCGACGGGCGCGTGGTCGACGACATCCGCCCGCTGGTCCGGCTCAACGTCTCGCTGATGGTCGGCCAGGGCGATCGCCAGGAAACCGGGTCGGAGGGCGCGGGCGGCCGGACGCTGTACCACGACTTCATCCGCACCGAATCCTGGAAGGCGCAGGTCGACGAGGCGCTGCGCCAGGGCCTGGTCAATCTCGATTCGGTACCCGCGCCGGCCGGCGAGATGACCGTGGTGCTGGGGCCGGGCTGGCCCGGCATCCTGCTGCACGAAGCCGTGGGCCATGGCCTCGAGGGCGATTTCAACCGCAAGAAGACCTCGGTCTTCTCCGGCCTGCTCGGCCAGCGTATCGCCGCCCCGGGCGTAACCGTGGTCGATGACGGCACCCTCACCGACCGGCGCGGCTCGCTGACCGTGGACGACGAGGGCACGCCGACCGCACGCACCGTGCTGATCGAGGACGGGATCCTGGTCGGCTTCATGCAGGACCGCCTGAATGCCCGGCTGATGAACATGGCCCCGACCGGCAACGGCCGGCGCCAGAGCCACGCCTACATGCCGATGCCGCGGATGACCAACACCTACATGCTCGACGGGGCCCATGATCCCGGCGAAATCCTCGGCAGCGTCAAGCGCGGCATCTATGCCGTGTCGTTCGGCGGCGGCCAGGTCGACATCACCTCGGGCAAGTTCGTCTTCTCCTGCACCGAGGCCTACATGATCGAGAACGGCCGCCTCGGCCCCGCCATCAAGGGCGCGACCCTGATCGGCGCCGGCTCGGAAGCGCTGAAGAAGATCACCATGATCGGCAACGACATGAAGCTCGACCGCGGCGTCGGCACCTGCGGCAAGGGCGGCCAGGGCGTGCCGGTCGGTGTCGGCCAGCCGACGCTGAAGCTGGAAGGCCTGACCGTCGGCGGCACCCAGGCCGCCTGACCTCTCCCGGCATCGGGGCGGCGCGCCGGCGCGCCGCTCCGATCTCAGCCTCGCATCAGCGATCGGACGTCAGGGGCAGCTTGTTCCAGGCATAGGCGACCTGGTTCAGGCGATAACCGGTACGCGACTCGACCCTTTCGGCCGCCGCGTCGGCAATCCGCCTGCCGCCGAGCGTCGCGTAGAATTGCCGCGCCGCGAGATTTTCACGTATCACCCAGAGTGTCGCGGTGCCGTGGCCGACTTCGGCCAGACGCGCCGACATCGCCCGCATCAGCCGCCGGCCGAAGCCGCGGCGTTGCGCCTGGCGCAGGATATGGAGAGCATAGAATTCCCCGCCATAGGGCAGGCCATGCGGACGCTGCGGCCCGCAGGCGCCGAAACCCACGATCGCGCCGGCCTCGTCCTCGGCTACCAGCACCATCTCGGTATCGCCTCGGCCCAGGCGATCGGCCCATTCGATGGCGCGGCGTTCGGGAGAAAGATTGTTCAGCACCGCATCGGGCAACAGGCCGCGATAGGTCTCGCGCCACGCCGCGACGTGCACCGCGGCCAGGGCGCCGGCATCGGCAACCGCCGCCGGCCTGATGCGTCCTTCCTGCAGGGCCACCCGGTCCTTGACCATGCCTCACCTTACCACGAACTTACAAATGAGTTAGGGGAGGAAACTGGAAAAGAAAGTGCGGAGGCGGTCGAAACCGCCTCCGCAGGTCGTCCCGTCGCAGTCCGCCATGACCGATCCCTTGGGGGGAGGAGGCGAAGCGTTCCCTACGTGGTGGCGCTGGGGACGCATGACCGGTCAGTCGGCCCGCGGACGGGCGAGTGGTGCGCTCAGAACGCAGGAATCGGGGGGCGGTTCCGCGTCGGCACCGTTTTTTCCAAAAATGCGGCAATCGTCGCTTTGCCCGTCAGGCCCACGCATGCACCGGGTACGGAGGATCGGCGGACGCCGTTCCCGGAACGCAGACCCGACGTCTGAATGTGGCCGCATCAAAGGCGACGATCGCCAGTCCGACGGCCCAGGTGCCTTGATGCGGCGCCGTAGCGAGACGGCTGTCACCGGGCCATCGTCTCCCTCCAGAGCGTGCCGAGGTCATCGCGGCCTGCCCGACCTTGCGGGCGGGCCGCGCAGACTTCGTCACGGCGGATGGAGGCAATCTCGATCGCCGGCGTTACTTGGCGGTCAGGGCGCCGATCGCGGCACCGCCGGCGCCGCCGATCAGCGCACCGCCGACCGCCGACGACGCACCGCCGGTCAGCGCGCCGATCGCCATGCCGCCAGCGGCGCCGATCGCGCCGCCCGACAGCGCGCGCTGCTGGGTGTGGTTCATCCCGCTACAGGCGCCCAGCGCCAGCATGCCGGTCATGGCCGCGGCCAGGCCGAGGCGGCGAACAACGTTGAGGGTCGTGGTCATCGCGATATCTCCTGCCTTTACTGGTTCTGCGTCGGGCTGACCGGGCGCGGAGCCCCCTGAGCCGGCGCATCGCTGGGTGCAGACTGGCGGTTCGGGTCAACACCGACGTCGTCGCAGGCGGAGACGGCCAATCCGAACAAAACCATCAGGGCAATACTGAGCTTACGCATGATCTTCTCCTTGGCTCCGACTTCGGTTCCGCCGAGAACCGCAGCGGCTGGTAGTAAAAGACACTTGCCTAGTCTTCGGTTCCACCGATCCGCTCTTGGCTGGCCGGTGGCTGATGAAAGGAACATGGTGCACAGATTTCGATTGAACAAGTTCAATCCAACACCATCTTCTTCTTGTCACAGGCCACTGCCCGGCCATCCGTTTCATGTCACAGTCGGCCGCTATCGCCGGCCGATCGCCCAGGCCGGGATTGCTTGCGCCGGCCCGCAATCCTAGAGTGGCCGCAATGATTTCCTGGCGGACGGCAACAACACGGAGAACCTCCTGGATGCGGCTGGCGGTGCTTGCCGTCGTGCTGTCGGCGGGGGCCTGCACGGCACCTGCGCCGACCCTGCCGGGCGCGTCGGCCCCGGCGGCGGCCCCCCCGCCGGTCCCGACGGCCCGGCCGCCGCAGCCCAGGCCACGCCCGGCGGCGCCGGTCCCGAAGCCTGCCGATCCGGCACAAACCGCGTCACGCCCGCCGCCGGCCGCAGCGGTGCCGGCGATAAAGGCCGGACCGCCGCCCGTGGTCGCGGGTCTCACCCAGATCGAGCTGGTGCGGCTGTTCGGCCCGCCTCGCGAGGCACGCGATGCAGCACCGGCCAAAGTGCTCGCTTTCCGCGACGACACCTGCGCCCTGACCGTCTATCTCTATTACGACACCGGCCGTGCCGACTTCGTCGCCCTGCAATATGAAGTCGACGGCAGCCCCGCCCGCGGCCCCGCCGCCGATGCCTGCCTCATTCACCTGCGCCGCGATGACAGCAACTGAGACATCCGCCACCATCGTCCTGGTCGACGACGACGCGACCTTCCGCCAGCTCCTGGCCGACAACCTGGCCGACGAGGGCTACGATGTCGCGGGCTTTCCCGATGGCCACGCCGCACTGGCCTGGTTTTCGGCCGGCAACCAGGCCGACGTCGTCGTGCTGGACTGGCAGATGACCCCGCCCGGCCCGGACGTGCTGAAGGCGATGCGCCATGCGGGCATCGAGGTGCCGGCCTTGTTCCTGACCGGCCATGCGCTGCCGCTGCTGGAGGAAACCGGCCTGGCGCTAGGCGCGGTCGATTTCGTCGACAAGGCCAAGAGCGCGGCGATCATCCTGCACCGGGTCCGCAACGCGATCGCCTACGCCCGCCCACCGGCCAAGCCCGAGGTGGTGGCCGAGGATGCCCATGGGCCGCTGGCCCTCGATCGCAACAGCGCCACGCTGACCTGGGCCGGCCAGCCGGTCGATCTGACGCTCGGCGAATTCCGCGTTTGCGCGCGGCTGATCGATGCCTGCGGCCAGAACGTCAGCTATCGCGAGATCTACGACCTGATGCGCGGCGAAGGCTTCGTCGCCGGCCAGGGCGACCAGGGCTATCGCACCAACGTGCGGGCGATGATCAAGCGGATCCGCCAGAAGTTCCGCCAGGTCGACGACGGTTTCGAGGCGATCGAGAACTATTCCGGCTTCGGCTATCGCTGGCCGCTGCAGCCGCCGGCGGCATGACGCCGGCCCAGCGCCTCGCCCGGCTGTGGCGTTCGCTGTCGCTGCGCGCCGCCATTCTCGCGGTGCTGCTGATCACCCTGCCGCTGGTTCTCTATGACCTCTTCCGGCTGGCCGACGCCCATCGCCAGGACCTCTTGCGCGCCGCCATCCAGGCCCAGGGGCTGGTGGTCGGCCGCGCGCTGCAGGAGCGGCTGGCCGCCACTGGCGACCTGCCGCTCTACCGCCTCTCGGAACTCCTTGCCCGCTACCAGACCGAGGGGACTTCCCTGCGCCTGTTCCTGCGGCCGAACAGCCCGGCGGGATCGGGTTTCCTGGTCGTCGCCGCCGCCCCGTCGCTGGCGCCCGCGGACATGGAGGCGGCCAAGACCCGCCTCGACAAGGCCGGGGTGCTGGCCTCGCTGCCGTCGAGCTGCCTGTCGGAAGCCCCGATCGCCCTGCGCCTCGACCGCTCGGACGGCGCCACCGAGCTGATCTCGGCGATCGTCGCCACCCGTACGCCGCAGGGGTGCTTCGCCCTCGCCGTCTCGCGTTCGCTCGACAGTGAAACCGAGCACCAGCTCGGCCTGCCCTATTGGCAGACCCCGGAGGTGCGTACCGCCGCCCTGCTCTATCTCGCCTTCGTGGCGCTGGTGGTCGCGATCGTGTTCGACGTCGGCCGCGCACTGCGCCGCTTCGTGCGCCTCGCCGGCGCGATCGCCGGGCGGCGCGAGACCGGCCGCTTCGCCGCCGCGACCGACGTGCCCGAACTGACCCCGGCCGCCCGCGCCTTCGACAGCATGGTCGATTCGCTGCGGGCCGCGGCCGCCGAGCTGCGCGACGCCGCCGAGGAAACGGCACACGCCCTGAAAGCCCCGATCGGCACGCTGCGCCAGGCGGTCGAACCGTTGCGCCGTCGCGTGCCGGCCGATGACGAGCGCGGCAAGCGCGCCCTGACCGCCGCCGACGGCGCCCTCGACCGGCTGGAGGAACTGATCCAGACCGCCCGCCGCCTCGACCAGGCGACCGCCGCCCGCCTCGACCCGCGCATCGCGCCGCTGGATCTGGCCGACTGGGTCCGGCTGGCTGCCGCCCGCCACGCCGCCACGGCTGCCGCACGCCGGATCCTGATCGAGACCGACGCGTTGCCGGATCTCAAGGTTTTGGCCGACCGCGACCTGGTGGTCGAGGCGCTCGGCCAGGTAATCGAGAACGCCCTGTCCTTCTCGCCCGAAGGCGGACGGGTGCGGCTGGCGGCGATCGCGCTGGCAGGCAGGGTTACCGTAACCGTGCAGGACCAGGGGCCAGGCGCTCCGGAAGCGATGCTGCCCCGGCTGTTCGAGCGCCACCTGTCGCATCGTCCCGATGCGCCGCCCGGTCAGCATTACGGTCTCGGCCTGTGGATCGCCAAGCGCAACCTGGAAGCCTGCGGCGGTGCGATCGTGGCTGCCAACCAGCCGGCCGGGGGACTGGCGGTCAGCCTGACGCTGGCCCGTGCCTAAGGACTTGCGACGCTTCCCCATTGGGGGCAATGTCACTGAATTGTCAAATATCTGAAACAAACACTGCCGCGACCGGTTTTCCGGGGCGGAATGGAGGTATCGACCAGTGACCGTCACCCACGCCGTCATCCAGCTGATCGGCGAAATCGCGCTGCTTCTGTGGGGCATCCATATGGTGCATAGCGGCATGGTCCGGGCATTCGGCATGCAGTTGCGGCGCTGGCTGGGACGGTCGCTGAAGGGGCGGATGCGGGCGATGCTCGCCGGGATCGGGGTGACCGCGGCACTGCAGAGCTCGACGGCGACGGCGATGATGGCGACCTCGTTCGTCGCGGCGGGCGTGGTGGCGCTGACCCCGGCGCTTGCCATCATGCTGGGCGCCAATATCGGCACGGCACTGATCGTGCAGTTGCTTTCCTTCGATATCGGGCTGGTCTATCCGGTTCTCATCTTCATCGGCCTCGTGGCCTTCCGCCGCGGCGCCCAGACGCGGGTGCGCGACCTCGGCCGGGTCGCGATCGGCCTCGGCCTGATGCTGCTGTCGCTGCATCTGCTGACCGGCACCGTCACCCCTGCCGCACAGTCGGCGACGACGGTCGAACTGCTGCGCGCCCTGACCGGCGAGCCGCTGGTCAACCTGGCGCTGGCGATGATCCTGACCTGGGCGGCGCATTCGTCGGTCGCCATGGTGCTGGCGATCATGTCGCTGGCCGGTGCCGGGGTGATCACCCCCGCCGCCGCCGCGGCCATGGTGCTCGGCGCCAATCTCGGCACCAGCCTGAACCCGCTGGTCGACGCGCTCGGCAAGGACCGGGCCGGGCTGCGCCTGCCGCTGGCCAATCTCGGCGCCCGGCTGCTCGGCGCGGTCGTGCTGCTGCCGCTGCTGCCCTGGCTGATGGCCGAAATCGCCCAGTTCGTGCCGGGCGCGGCGCGCCAGATCGTCACGCTGCATCTTGGTTTCAACGTCGCGCTTGCCATCGTCTTCCTGCCGTTGCTGGGACCGCTCGGCCGCCTGCTGCAACGCTGGCTGCCCGATGCGCCGGCCAGCGCCGACCCGGGCATGCCGCTCTATCTCGACCGCCATACCTTCGCCGAGCCGGCGGTGGCCCTGGCCTCCGGCGCGCGCGAGGCGCTCAGGCTGGCCGACATCGTCGAATCGATGCTGCGCGGTGCCCTGTCGGCCCTGGTCGACCAGGATCGCAAGCGGCTGCGCGAGATCGCCCAGATGGACACGGTGCTCGACCGGCTGCATCTGGCGCTGAAGCTGTTCCTGACCGAGCTGAGCCGCGAGGACCTGACCGAGGCCGAGCAGCGGCGGCTGACCGAAATCATGGCCTTCGCCATCAACCTCGAACATATCGGCGACATCATCGACAAGGGCCTGGTCAAGCTGCTGCGCCGCAAGCTGGAACTGCAGCTCAACTTCTCGCCGGAAGGCCAGGCCGAGATCATCGAGATGCACGGCCGGCTGGTCGAGCATCTGCGGATCGCCGTCGCCGTGCTGATGGAAGGCGACCTCGGTGCCGCCGCCAAGCTGGTGGCCGAGAAGGAACGGTTCCGCGAGCTGGAGCGCGAGGCGACCTCCGCGCATTTCGCCCGCCTGCGGGAAGGCCGGCCGGAAAGCGTCGAGACGTCGGGCCTGCATCTCGACCTCGCCCGCGACCTGAAGCGCATCGAGGCGCATATCGCCGCGACCGTCCAACCCCGGCTGGAAGCCGCGGGCATGCTGCGGCCGAGCCGGCTGGCGGCGGAATAACGTCCTCGCTCGGCGCCCCGGATCACCGGGGCGCCGCTGACTTCAAGGCGCGTCGACTTCAGATCGGCGTATCGACGATGCCACCCTCGACGCGCAGCGCCGCGCCGGTCGTGGCCGAGGCCTGGGCCGAGCAGGCATAGACGATCATGTTGGCGACTTCCTCGGTCGAGGCGAGCCGGCGGGTCAGCGACGACGGCCGGGCCCGGGCGACGAAGGCCGCACCGATCTCGTCGACCGACTTGCCCGTCTTCTCCATCTGCGGCTTCAGGATCGCCTCCACCCCCGGGGTCAGCGTGGGGCCGGGCAATACCGCATTCACCGTCACCCCGGTGCCGGCAGCGACCTTGGCCAGGCCGCGGGCCACGGCGAGCTGCGCGGTCTTGCTGAAGCCGTAATGGACCATCTCGACCGGGATGTTGACGCCCGATTCCGACGAGATGAAGACGACCCGGCCCCAGCCGCGGGCCATCATGTCCTGCATGTAGGCGCGGGCCAGCCGGACGCCCGACATCACGTTGACCTGGAAGAAACGCTCCCAGTCGGCATCGGGAATGTCGAAGAACGGCTTCAATTCGTAGATGCCGAGATTGTTGACCAGGATATCGGCCTTGGGCACCGCGGCGACGAAGCGGTCGCAGCCGGCCGCGTCCGACAGATCGCCGGGCACGCCCTGGAGGCTGGCGTCCGCGACCTCGGCCTTGATCGCGGCAATCGCCGCGGCAACCTTCTCCGGGCTGCGGCCGTTGACGACGACATGGGCGCCGGCGCGGGCGAGGCCCAGCGCCGCGGCATGGCCGATGCCGTCGGTCGAGCCGGTGACGACGGCGATCTTGCCGGTCAATTCGATCTTCATGGTCATGGTCTCCTCGGGTCAACGATCAGACGGCGGCGAGCCTGTCACTATCCGGCCGGCAGTACCAGCTGCGTCTGGGTGACGATCGCGGCAACCTTGCCGTCCTCGCGCATCACCCTGGTCTGCCAGACCATCGTGGTGCGGCCGCGATGCAGCGGCGTGCATTCGGCCCTGGCGGTCTGGCCCATCGGAATCGCGCCGAAGAAGTTCGTCTTGCTCTCGATCGTCGTCGTCCCGACGCCCGCGGGCAGGTTGGCCACCGTCGCGATGGCGCCGAGCGTATCGGCCAGCGCCATGATCGCACCGCCATGCATCACCGCGGGGCGGGTGCAGACCTCTTCGCGCATCTTCAAGCTCGCCTCGACCTTTTCGGGTGTCACGGCGGTAAGTTCGAGACCGATCAGCTTCGCGAACGGCAGCGGTTCATCCCAAGGCGTCGACATGGCCGGACGGCCCTCCCCAGTCTGTGCGATCCGGCCACCACCTTACGCCATGGCGCGGTTCATCGCCGCAATCGCCGCCTCGATCTGTGCCACCTCCGGTTCGTCCGAAACGGCCGCGCCGAACCAGCTGCGCCCATTTACCGCCAGCTCGACATAGGCGGCATGGCCGCCGCGGGCCGGCCGCGCGTGGCTGCGGGCGTCCAGCAGATCGACCTCGGTGCCGAACAACGCGCGCATGCCGGCGACGAAGCCGTCGACGGCATCCGACCCCTGGCCCTCGATCGCATGGGGCCGGCCGGCGACGGTGACGACGGCATCGACCTTGCGGCCGCCGCCTTCCGCCCGGGCGATCGCCTGGTCGCGATGGCTGGCATAGGCGATGCGGCCCGACGCCATGTAGGTCGACGAGAAGGCGTCGACGATCTGGCGCGAGCCGATCTCCTTGCCGGTCTCGTCGGTGATGCGCTGTATCACCTGGGCGAATTCGATCTGCAGGCGGCGCGGCAGGTCGAAGTCGTGATCCTGCTGCAGCAGATAGGCGATACCGCCCTTGCCCGACTGGCTGTTGACGCGAATCACCGCCTCGTAGTCGCGGCCGATATCCTGCGGATCGATCGGCAGGTAGGGCACTTCCCAGATGCCGGAATTCGAACCGGCCATCGCCGCCATGCCCTTCTTGATCGCATCCTGGTGCGAGCCCGAGAAGGCGGTGAACACCAGTTCGCCGCCATAGGGATGGCGCGGGTGGACCGGCAGCTGGTTGCAGTATTCGACGGTGCGCACGACCTCGCCGATGTCGGAGAAGTCGAGGCCGGGATCGATGCCCTGGCTGAACATGTTCAACGCGATGGTCACGACGTCGACATTGCCGGTGCGCTCGCCATTGCCGAACAGCGTGCCCTCGACCCGGTCGCATCCGGCCATGATCGACAGTTCCGCCGCCGCCACGCCGCAGCCGCGGTCGTTGTGCGGGTGGACCGACAGGATGATCGCCTCGCGGTTCCGGACGTTGCGGCTGAACCATTCGATCTGGTCGGCATAGACGTTGGGCGTCGCCATCTCGACGGTGGCCGGCAGGTTGAAGATCATCGGATGCTCGGCGGTCGGCTGCCAGACGTCCATCACCGCCTCGCAGATCTCCTTGGCATAGTCGAGCTCGGTGCCGGTGAAGCTTTCCGGGCTGTATTGCAGCACGACCTCGGTCTCCGGGATCGACTGGGTCAGCTTCTTGATCAACCGGGCGCCATCGACCGCGATCCTGGTGATGCCGTCGCGCTCCAGCCCGAAGACGACGCGGCGCTGGACGGTCGAGGTCGAATTGTAGAGATGGACGATCGCCCGGCGGGCGCCGCAGATCGCCTCGAAGGTCCGCTCGATCAGCTCGGGCCGCGCCTGGGTCAGCACCTGGATCGTCACGTCGTCGGGAATCTGGTTCTCGTCGATCAACTGGCGGACGAAATCGAAATCGGTCTGCGAGGCGGCCGGGAAACCGACCTCGATTTCCTTGAAGCCGAGCTTGACCAGATGTTCGAACATCCGCTGCTTGCGATCGGGACCCATCGGCTCGACCAGCGCCTGGTTGCCGTCGCGCAGATCGACCGAGCACCAGATCGGCGGCTTGGTGATGACCTGCGACGGCCAGCGGCGGTCCGGCAGGTCGACGGGCTGGTAGGGGCGGTACTTGTGGATCGGCATGGCGTTCATGGCGGTTTTCCCCTCGCGGGACAGGATTTTCTCGGAGATCGACGGCGACGATGGCAGGCGGGCGGCCGCTGAAAGCCGGGCGTGAAACGCCCGTCAGCAGCCGCGGCTAAGTCGCAGGGTGCCGGCGAAGGAGAAGGAACTGAACGAGAAGGAACCTGAAGGCTGGGAAAAGGCGCGATCGCGGAACATCGGAGGCTCGGTCTGTGGCTTGATCGTCTTCGACACGGCGCTGGAAACGCCTATGGCCGGCCGCCCGTGGGCGCCGGTCAGATAAGTCGAAGCGAGAGGGCCATCGCGATCATTGCGGCGACACCATGCCGGGCAGGCCGCCGGCGGTCAACGGAAAAGATTCGGATATCCGGCGGCCCTTGCGGCGGGGCGCCACCCGGCGGCAGGATCGCGCCCCATGTCTTTGCATCAATTCCTTGGCCCGCCCGATGCCCGCGGGCCCGGCCTTTCGGGCCACCTGATCGGCCTGGCCGTCGGGATTGCGGTCGCCGTCGCCGTGGCCCTGCCGGCGACCTGGCTGTGGGCCGGCCGTCCCCCGGGCGGCACGACCGGCACCTTCCTGATGCTGGGCCTGGCGACGGTCGCGACGCTGGCCGGGGCGGGCGCGGTCCTCCTTATCGCGCGCCGGCAGGGACGGCGGCTGGCCAGCCTCACCGGCCCGGGTTTCTCGGCCGGATCGGTCGGGCTCGGTTTCGTCCTGTTCGGCGCGCTCGGCGCGGCCTTCCTGGGCGCGGCCTTCTGGATCGACGGGACGGCGCTGGTCTGGCGGATCACGCCGCTGCGGCTGGTCTATGCCGGCTGCGGCCTGGTGGCGATGCTCGGCATCGCCGCGGCCGAGGAAGTCGTGTTTCGCGCCTATCTGCCGCAAGGCCTGCGCAATCGCATGCCGGCGGCCATCGCCGCGCTGGTCACCGCCATTGCGTTCGGCCTGCTGCATGGCCTGGGCGAAGGCTGGCCGGGCGTCGCCTATCGCATCGTGCTGGCGCTGGCGATGTTTGCGGCGATCGCCGCGACCGGCAATATCGGCGCGGCCATCGGCGCGCATGCCGCCAACAACGTGACGGCCCTGATCATGGTGCCGGTCGACCGGCCGGGATCGAGCCTCGCCCTGATCGAACTGCCGGGCACCGGCGGCGACACGCTCGACGAAGCGGCGGTGGTCATGCTGGCCCTGCGCTGCATCCTGTTCATTGTAGCCCTACAATTATGGCAGCGACACTGCCATAAAAAGCTGGAAATTACCGAAAGCCCCGGCTAACCTTGAGGAAAGTTTCAAGGGAGAAACAGCCATGGGCATCGACTGGACCACGACCTTCGCGCAACGGGCGGTGCAGCTGACCGCCTCGGAAATCCGCGAACTGCTGAAGCTGCTGAACCAGCCGGACATCATTTCCTTCGCCGGCGGCATCCCCGATCCCGCCCTGTTCCCCTATGAGCGTCTGGCCCAGGCCTACCAGGCGATCCTGGCCGACCCGGCGCGCCGCGGCGAGGCGATGCAGTATTCGATTTCGGAGGGTTATCCGCCGCTGCGCGACTTCATCGTGAAGTACTTGGCACGTGTCGGCGTCGCCACCCACCGCGACAACGTGATGATCACCAACGGCTCGCAGCAGGGCCTCGAATTCCTGGCCAAGCTGTTCATCAATCCCGGCGACCGCATCGTGGTGACCCGGCCGGCCTATCTCGGCGCGCTGCAGGCTTTCAGCCTCTACGAGCCGCAGGTCGTACCGGTGCCGCTCGACGATACCGGCATCGACCTCGCCGGGCTCGAGCGCGAGTTCAAGCGCGGCGCCAAGTTCGTCTACCTCACCCCCGATTTCGGCAATCCGTCGGGCGTCACCCTGCCGCTGGACCAGCGGCTCAAGATGCTCGAGATGTCCTATCAGTACGGCGTGCCGGTGATCGAGGACCAGGCCTACGACCAGCTGCGCTACAGCGGCGAGGCGGTGCCGACCTTCCTGGCGCTCGACGGCAAGCGGCTGAACCAGCAGTCGCCGCTGTCGGAGGCGACCTCGGCCGGCAACGTCATCTATACCGGCACCTTCTCGAAGTCGATCGCGCCGGCGCTGCGCATCGGCTGGGTGGTGGCACCGACGCCGGTGCTGCAGAAGCTCGTGCTGATGAAGCAGGCCTCCGACCTGCATTCGGCGACCATCAACCAGATGGTGATGTGCGAGGTAGCCGACGAGATCCTCGAGGACCACGCAGCCCGGCTGCGCCAGGTCTACGGCTCGCGGCGCGACGCGATGCTCGCCGCCCTCGACCGCCATCTGCCGAAGGGCCAAGGCCTGCACTGGACCCGGCCCGACGGCGGCATGTTCGTCTGGATCACCCTGCCGCCGGGCATCGACGGCGCCGACCTGCTGGCCAAGGCGATCGCCGAGGAGCGCATCGCCTTCGTGCCGGGCTCGGCCTTCTATGCCGATCGGTCGACCCGCAACACCATCCGGCTGTCGTTCTCGCTGCCCAGCCCGGAAACGATCGACGAAGGCATCAGCCGCCTGGGCCGGTTGCTGGAGCGCGAGCTGGCAAAGGCGAAGGCGGCCTGAGCGGCGAGGCCGAGGCGACGGCTTACGAGCATGGTTCGAACTCCATCTTCATCATGACCGGCTGAACGACGGGGCGGGCGCGCCGGTACAGCGCGCCCGACACCGCCCAGGCCACCGCGAAGGCGGCAACCAGCGTGACGCCGATCGCGGTGAACCCGTCATTGGCGGCGGCCAGCACGGCCAGCGGCACTTCGCCCAGCGGCAACAGCGCGGCCGCCAGGTCGCCCACCTTCAGCAGGCCGATCAGCAGCGCCGCCGTACCCGACATCAGCGTGACCACCAAGTTGTAGCGCAGCTTGCGGGCGGGATCGCGATCGGCCCAGTCGTAGGCGCGGGCCATCACCACGCCGTCGACGGTGTCGACCAGGATCATCCCGGCCAGGAACAGCAGCGGGAACAGCAGCACCAGGCCCAGGTTCTGCGACCGCGCCTCCTCGCCGGTCAGCGCCAGGAAGGCGACTTCCGAGGCCGAGCCGATGCCGAGGCCGAAGGCCAGGCCGACGAACAGCATGTGCCAGCCGGCGCGCACCAGCCGCAGCGCCGGCGCCAGCAGGCGGGCGATCAGCCCGCCCGACGCGGCCTGGGCCGCCACCGCATCGCGCCCCGACCGGAAGGCACGGACGATGTCGCGCGCGGCGATGACGTTGACGGTGCCGAGGCCCAGCAGGAAGACGGCCGACAGCGCCGTGCCCGCCAGCCCGCCGATCTCGCGATAGAGCCCCAGGCCCGGCCCATCCAGCGCCCAGATCGCGCCGACCACGACCAGCGTGCCGATCAGCACCGCCAGCGCGTGGCCGACGGCAAAGAAGAATCCGGCGGTCACCGCCGGCCGCCCGGCCGTCGCCAGCAGCCGCGTCGCATTGTCGATCGCCGCGATATGGTCGGCGTCGAAGCCATGACGCAGGCCGAGCCCGTAGGCCAGGACGAAGGCGGCAAGCAGCGCCGGCGCCGAAGCCGACGCATCAAGCGCCAATCCCCAGCCCGCCACCGTCAACACGACGACGGCGATGGCCATCGCCATCACCCGGGGCTCCCGCCCCACGCCACCAGCACGCCGTATCAACCCGACCATGACACCGATCCTCGGCAATTGGTTTAATTAAGAATGATTATCAATATCGATATGTCAAGGCCGACCGTTGTGACGGCGGTCACAAGGATTTTGTACGACCCCCCAAGAACGTGGGATGCGGGCAATACCGCACGGTTGCTAGAGGCTTGCAACGACCGCAAGCCAGGAGCCTCGGATATGCCTCACCCGCGTGTTGCCCGTCTCGTCCGGCATCTGCTTCCCGCCATCATCGCCTGGACCGCCATCGTCACCGCTGGCGAAGCCCGCGCCCTGGCACGCGACGGGGCCTATGTCGTGGCCCAGCCGAGCGCGACGGGCACGACCACGATCGACGCCATGACACGCGACAGTGCCGGGGCGACTTTCATTTTCGGCGGTTTCACCGGTTCAACGCTCACGATCGGCACTGCCCAGCTGACGAAATCGACCACCAGCACACGCGACATCTTCGTCGCGAAGTTGAACGCGGACGGCACCACGGCCTGGGCACGTGGGTTCGGCAACAACACCGGCACGGGAAGAGTGACGCCATCGGCCCAGGCGATCGCCGTCGACGCGGCCGGCAACAGCTATCTCGTCGGCTATTATACCGGGACGTTTGCCGACCTGAGCCTCGGATCGCTTGGTAGCCAATCCGGCTTTGTCACGCGACTCGACGCCACCGGGAGTCTGGTCTGGGCGACCGAACTGCGGGCCGTCGATGCTCAATTCTCCGACATCGCCGTCGACAGCACGGCCCAAGCGGTGTTCGTGGCAGGCTCGGCAGGCAGCAGCATCACCCTCTCGCCACTGGCGCCCACGACGGTGATCGGCCGTTTCGACGGCGTCCTGGCGCGCCTGCGCCAGGACAACGGTGCCGGGGAATGGATTCGGCATGTCGGCGGCACCGGCACAAACAACGTGATCAGCCGGCTGGCCCTTGATCCGGCCTCGCAATCGCTCGTGACCATGGCGGAGTTCAATGGCGGCAATCTCACCAGCCCTGCGGCGACGTTGCGCGGCAGCCGCGATCTTGCCGTGATCAAGCTGGCCTATGACGGTACCGGCGGCACGACGATCCAGTCGTTCTCGGGCAGCAATGCGATGCTGCAGAGCGGTGGCCTCGCGGTCGATGGTGCGGGTGCCGTCTACCTCGCCGGCATTTTTAATGGCGGAATCACGGCGCCCGTCCCATTGGGAGCGGTTGGCAACTATACCGGCTTCATCGGGAAGCTGACGCTCGACGGTACCGTCACCTGGGCAACCAGGTTCGGTGGCTTGGGGGGCAACGTGACCGTCCGATCAATCGGCCTTGATGCCGCCTCGCGCCCGTTTGTCACCGGCAGCATCGCATATAGCGGGCTCACCGAGCCGGCCGCGGCCGCACTGAGCCGGATTGGCACCGAGGACGGCTTCGTCCTGTCGGCAGACTCGGGCGGCACCATCAACTGGGCGCGCAATTTCGGCGGTGCCGGCGCAAACATCATGGCCGGCGGCGGCGCAATCGACGCGGATGGGAACATATATGTCGCCGCCCGCTTCACGGACGCCGGCCTGACCCAGCCCACCGCTCCACTTACCGGAACCCGCGCCGCGGTCGTCATCGGCGATGTCGTGCCGCGCCGGACGCTGACGATCGCGTCGCCATCGAACGGGACGGTGCGGGATGGTGGCGGCGACCTGGTCTGCGGCACGTCCTGCTCGGCCAGCTACACCGCCGGCACCGCCGTCGCCCTCACCGCCACCCCCGCCACCGGCTATGTCTTCGCCGGTTGGACCGGCGATTGCACCGGCAC